>NC_020291.1:3283750-5762500 GCF_000340885.1 Clostridium saccharoperbutylacetonicum N1-4(HMT)
AGAAAATTTCACCACTTGGATTATATTCATCACAATGGGGAATTGTATTATACTTACACAAGAAAAAGCAATGTACTCAAATTGAACTATGTAAGTACCTTGGAGTTGAAGCACCAACAATTACAAGAACTTTAGTTAGAATGGAAGAGATGGGAATTGTAATAAGAACAGAAGGAAAAGACAAACGAGAGAGACGTATTGAATTAACAGAAAAGGCTTATGATATGTTTCCTAGTTGGTATGAGGCTGCTACGAGTATAGAAATAGAGGCAATAAAGAATATTTCTGAAGAGGAACTTGAAAACTTTAATAAAACATTAGAAAAAATGATGAAAAACTTAAATTAAAACAAGAAGGAAAGAAGATAATATGAATATAGGTATAATAAAACAAGCGTTTAAATTAAATAAAAATCCTTTTCCATGGGAAAAGGCTCTAAGTGCAGCTCTTTGTGGAGGGTTTCCAGTACTTATAGGACTGCTATTAAATCAGGTTAGATATGGATTATTAGGTGCAATTGGAGGATTTACATATTTGTATGTATTTAATGAGCCGTATGCACAACGTGTAAAGAAAATATTTTTCATTGCTATTGGTATAACAACTTCAGTTTGCTTAGGAATTTTTGTTGCTCCATATCCAGCTCTAATTGTGCTGATAGTAGGATTAATAGGAATAATTACAACCTTCATTTTTGGCATACTTAAGATAACTGGGCCAGCTGCAGTATTTTTTATATTGAGTTTTACAATGACAACAGGGATAAAGCTTGAAAATTCTGATATACCTATATTTATTGGAGTTGTATTTGCAAGTAGTATGTTTTCTTGGATAGTTAGTTTAATTGGATACTTTTTTAATCCTCATGGTCCTGAACTGAAAAAGATAAAAGTAGTATACTTAGCATTGACGGAATTTGCAGAAGTTATTGGAAGTAAAGATATCAGCCAAGTACGAAATCGAGTAGTTAATTCACTGAGGGAAGCGGAAGAAATTCTTAATGTAGGTTATAATAGCTGGAAGGTTTCATTTATATTTAATCGGCTAGTGCTTTTAAATAAACATGCTAATAAATTATTCTTAACATTACTTGAACTAAATTCAAAGAGTTCAAATGAATTACCAAAAGAACTAATTGAAATGATAAGAAAATTACAGGCTGGTGTTGACTTGAGTCAAGATGAAACTATTAGAATAAACAAAATATCGAGAGAATTTCATACTGAATATAATAAGGTTTTGGAGGTGATTTATGATATAGAATCTATTATGAATTTACCGTTAAGATATATTGGACATAGTATTGAAATCAAAAAACCATCAATAACAATAAAATTTATTAAGGCCATAAATAAAGATTCAATAGTATTTGTTAATTCAATAAGATATGGAATAGTACTTTCGGTATCAGCAATTGTAGCATTTTATTTTCCATTTACAAGGCCATATTGGATAACTTTATCTTGTGCTGCTGTTATGTGTGGATCAACAATTATGGCAACTTTTCATAGGGCAATTCAACGTTCTGTAGGAACAATAATTGGTATAGTATTAGCTATAGCTATCTTAAGTTTTCAACCACAGGGATTTATGGTTGTAGTAGTAAATATGTGTTTAACAGCATTAATAGAACTTGCTATTTCAAGAAATTATGCTCTAGCTGCAATATTTATAACACCTAATTCTATACTTATAGCAGAAAATTCAACTCAAATTCATAATATAGGTTATTTTGCTACAGCACGTATTACTGATATAATTGTTGGGTCTGCAATTGGTTTAATTGGAACATATATAATTGGACGTAAATCAGCATCAAGTAGATTGCCAGATTTAATGGCAAAATTATTGCGTAGTCACTCTAGAGTGCTCGTGTTTTTAGCAAGTAATAACAGTGATAATGATACAAATGCTATAAGAGAAAAAATGGAAATTGATCACATGAACTTTAAAATGGCGTATAATACAGCATTGGGAGAGATTCCTAATAATGAAGAAATGCTTGAAATGATGTGGCCTGCATTTTATTCGTTGGAGCATATTAGTTACTTATTGACCCAATATTGTTCTGAAAAAGGACATATAAGTATAAAAGATGATGAGTTAGCTAAATTGATACTTATCTATGAAACAATGGCTAACAATATGGAACAAAGAAATTCTATAAAACTTAGAACAGTTGAGATTATTAAAGAAATTTCTGAATTATGTGAAGAAATTAATAATCTTCAAAGTGCGTTAAGTATAAAAAACTAGCTTAATAAATTTAGTTTTAAAGCGATTACAATAGATAAAGATATCAAAAGCGAGAATTAGACTTATGCAACAATTACCGAAATCAGATACATTTATCTTCCACAGGACTAGTGAAATTTTCACTGGAAGGTTCTAAGTGGAAGGTTGCACTCATTTCTGCATGTTCCGGATGTAAAATATTTATAAGCTGTAAATGAAACAAGCCATAGAGGAAACTCGACTCACGTTCGTTCACTGAGTAAGCGATTCACACCAAATCAGTTTTTTTAAAGGAGGTTAACTCATGATGAGTTAACTAAGTTCAAGAAACCAAATCATAGATTTGGTTTCTTGAACTTATCTGCTTAATAACCATCATCAGCTCAATTTCACATGCCTGCTTCCAGAAAAATGCATCGGATTTCTAGTTTAGTATTATAATTATAATTTCTCAATTATTCATGCTTATTACATTTCTAAGTAAAACTCTTAAATTGGATATCTATAAGTTTATTATAGATTAAATAGTAATGTTAAATTGCTAAATATAAATTTAAAATTCAAGAGAGAATTGATAGCATAAATTAAAAGGTGATGTCGCACTAAGATTTTAATCTGCTAATGCTACAACACCTTTTAATTTTAATATTATATTTTGTAAATAATTAGTTTTTAGAACTACTTTTTGTTACTTTATTTATTACAGTTAATATAATAATAGCTGCGATAGCCAATGCTATGAAAACTACAAAGCCATTTGAATATCCTGTTAAATTTGATCCGGAATTATCAATGAAAGAAGCCATAATTGGAGGAATTATAAAGCCTCCTAATGCACCAATTCCACCTATCCATCCTGAAGCACCACCAACTGCATGGGGTACAGCTTTAGGGACAATTTTAAAAACTGCTGCATTAGTTGCACCCATACCAAGTGCTAAAATCAATATACCTGTTACTGAAAATGCAATAGAAGAACTTAAAGTTAAAAATACAGCACCTATAAGCATAACACTAAGGGAGATAAGTGCAGTAGCTTCTCCACCTTTTTTATCAGCTATTTTACCTGCATAAATTCTTGTTATAGAAGTAACAATTGAATATAAAGCTGTTAATAAACCGGCAGTTTTCATAGATACTTTAAAAAGGCTTGTCCAATATGTAGGGAACCAGCTTGTTAAAGCCATAAAACCTCCAAAAGTAGCAAAATATATTCCAACTAAAGCCCAAGTTTTCCACGACTTAGCTGACATTCCTAGACTTTCACTAACCTTGTTGTTTGGGAATAACTCTTGACCGTATTTATTAGCAGCTATTTTTCTTGCTTCTTCCTTACTTACTCCTTTTTCAAGAAGTTGAAAGTACCAAGCATTTTGTCCTATAAAGAAATAAATTATTGTACCAATTGTTAAGAATATTAACCATGCTAAATATGAACCAGAAAGTCCCCAAAGAGGTAACGCTATATTAGGGATAATAACCATGAAAATCCCTGGTGCTATATTTCCTACACCACCATAAATACCTGCAGCATATCCTTGTTTGCTTTGTGGAAACCAGTATGATGTTTGGCTTACACCTACAGAGAAGGTTGCTATACCACATCCTGATAAAATTGCTAAACTAAATAATAGCCAATAATATTGACCTAAATTTTCTTTAAAAAATGCCATTACAATATATAGTCCTAACATTCCTATTATAGATAATACCAATAAAACTAGAAAAGGTTTACGACCACCTGTTGTATCAACCCAAGCGGCAAAAGGTATTCTAAGTAGCGAGCCAGATAAGGATGGTGCTGAAACTAGTAAAGCTAATAAGATTGGATTTATACCAGCAAAACTTTGCTTAAAAACGGTTACTGTCGACCCATAAAGTGCAACAGCAGCAAATCCAATAAAAAAACCAAGTGTGGCACCAGTAAGTCCTTGTTTTGAATCGCCCTTTAATTCCATATTATTCATATTACGCCTCCATTTAATATATTTTGAGATAAGGTTATCATATTTAATTTCATTAAACCGTGATATTAATCACGTTTTTTCTGAATTTGTTAATTAAATATCAAATTCTTTAAAATATAAAGTCTATATTAATATTTTAGTAAAAATGTGGTAGAATGAGTTTTAATGAGGAAAATAATAGTTGTATTCATTATTTATGGAGAATTACTATATAAAAAGGAGGTATAGTTAATACTATAATAGAAGAACTTAAAAATCTAAAAATTTTTTCTGATGTATCTGATGAAACAATAGCATTAATAAGTAAATATGGGAAAATAAAAAAGCATTCTAATGGAAGTATGCTTTTTTCAGAAAGAGAGAAGATAAATTTAGTATATATAGTAGTAAGTGGCTCTGTATCATTATACAAAGTTAATGAAAATGGTCAAAAAAAAGTTATGTTCATATTAGATAATGGAAAAATAATAAATGAAGTTATAGTTGAGGATATGCCAGAATCAATAAATTGTGAAGTTTTTGAAGAAGCCGAAATATTTGAAATAAATAGAGATATTTTAATAGAGATAATGAAAAGAGATTTCAATTTAACAAAAGTAATTATAGAATCCTTATCAAATAAAGTTAGACGTATGTATAGGCAATTGAAGAACACACCTTCCTCAATAAAGATTGAAAAGAAGCTTGTAGCAAAAATATATAAACTTGGAAGAGATTATGGAGTTAGATGCAATGATGGTATCATTATTGATATGAACATAAGTATTACCTACCTTGCAGATTTATTAGGAAGTCAAAGAGAAACTGTTTCGAGAGCAGTAAAAGTATTACAGAGTAAAAACTTATTTTATTATAAAGATAAAAAAATAGTTATACCTGATTTACAGAAACTTTCAGATTATTTTAAGACATCGTGATGTATATCACGGTGTTTATTTTTATTTTTATTTATTCTATTAGTATAGAGGATAAAAATTACGTATAAAAAATTTTATGCCTTGAAAAGTGAAAAAATTAACAAGTAATAGGAGTGGTAAAATGGGATATAAAATAATTACTGAAACAGCAAATTCTCTTTTAAGTACTCTTTCAAAAGAGTATTTAATTTATGCACCAAAAGTATTTAAAGGTGATGGATGTTTTTCAGATACTGATACTATTAGATATGGTGAAGTATCAACAATAGATGAAATTGTCTTTGATAGAAAATCTGATTATTCATTTAAGGAAATACTAATGCCTATCAATGAAACTTTATTTTATTTTACTGAGGACGAAGTTAAAGTATCAGCTTCACCTAAGAAGGGGGCTATTGTCTTTTTAAGAAGCTGTGATTTAAATGCATTAAAGCGTCTAGATCAAATTTATTTAAATAATGGTCCAGAAGATTTTTATTATAAGCGACTTAGGGAAAATACTAAATTCATTCTTATGGGATGTAGTAAAACTTTTGATAACTGCTTCTGTGTTGATATGAAAACAAATACAACTAATGATTATGATGCTTATATTAAAGTTCAAGATGATTTTACATTAATAGACTGTAAATGGGACAAGCTAGAAGAATTAATAAATCAGGAAAAATTTAAAGAGGAAGCTGTTACACCTGAATTTGTAAACGACAATAAAGTCAACGTAAAAATACCAGATAATTTAGATACAAAAGTTTTTAAATCTAAAATGTGGGATGAATATACAAGCCGTTGTATTGGCTGTGGCCGCTGTAATTTTGTCTGTCCAACATGTACTTGCTTTACCATGCAGGATATTTTCTACAAAGATAATGGAAAAGCTGGAGAACGTCGCAGAGTATGGGCTTCTTGCCAGGTAGATGGATATACAGATATGGCTGGAGGAATTACTTTTAGAAAACCACAAGGCGAGAGAATGAGATTTAAGGTTATGCATAAGGTTTATGATTATAAAAAACGTTTTGGATATCATATGTGTGTAGGATGTGGTCGATGTGACGATGTTTGTCCTGAATACATATCTTTCTCAAATTGTATAAATAAACTTGAAAATGCTGTGAAAGAGGTGGAATAAATGAAAAATGAATATATCCCATTTTTATCTGAAATAAAAGAAGTTATCAAGCATACTGATATAGAATATACATTTAGAATTACATTTGAAGGAGAAGTTAAACCTGGCCAATTCTTTGAAGTTTCTCTACCTAAGTTTGGAGAAGCTCCAATATCTGTTAGTGGAATAGGCGAAGGAACTGTAGATTTAACAATACGTAGAGTTGGCAAAGTTACAGATGAAATATTTACAAATTATGTTGGAGATAAGCTATTTTTAAGAGGACCCTATGGTAATGGATTTAACGTAAAAGATTATGAAGGAAAAGAAGTTACTGTAGTCGCTGGAGGAACAGGACTTTCACCAGTAAGAGGTGTAGTTGATTATTTTGCAAATAACATGACTAAATGCAAAAGTTTTAATTTGATTTGTGGTTTCAAATCACCAAATGATGTTTTATTTAAGGCTGATTTAAAACAATGGAAAGAAGATATAAATTTAGTCTTAACAGTAGATAAAGCTGAAGATGGTTATGCAGGGAAAACAGGCTTAGTTACGACTTTCATTCCTGATCTTGAAATTAAGGATGTTAATAATACTGCCTTTGTAGTAGTTGGGCCTCCTATAATGATGAAGTTTACTGTTATAGAAATTTTAAAAAGAGGAGTACCAGAAGAAAATATATGGATATCTCAAGAAAGAAAGATGTGCTGTGGTCTTGGAAAATGCGGACATTGTAAGATGGATGATACATATATTTGTTTAGATGGGCCTGTATTTAATTACACTAAAGGAAAGGAACTAATTGATTAGGGGGGAGAAATGTATGGATATAAATACAAAGAAACTTAAAAAGAATGCTTTTAGAGTTACAAAGGTTAGAGGTGTTACTGCTGCAAGAATCAGAGTTCCTGGTGGAGATTTACAAGCTGAAATTCTTGGTATGGTGCAAGAAATTGCAGAGAAGTATGGTAATGGAATAGTTCATTTAACTTCAAGACAAGGCTTTGAAATAGAAGGAATAAGTTTTGAAGATATGGATGCAGTAAATGCACTTTTAAAGCCTATTATTGAAGGTTTAGAAATAAATCAAGTTGATACTGAAAATGGATATGAAGCATCTGGAACAAGAAACATTTCAGCTTGTGTTGGTAATAAAGTTTGTCCTTTTGCTAATTTTAATACTACAGATGTAGCAAAAAGAATAGATAAAGCTATTTTCCCAAATGATTTACATTTTAAAGTTGGAATTACAGGATGTTCAAATGATTGTGCTAAAGCTAGAACCCAAGATTTTGGAATAATCGGAATGACAGAACCTCAATATGAAGCAGATAGATGTATTAGCTGTGGAGCTTGTATTAAGGCATGTAAAAAATTGTCTGTAGGAGCTTTATCCTTTGAAAATTATAAAGTTGTTAGAAATACAGAAAAATGTGTAGGGTGTGGTGTTTGTATAACTAAATGTCCAACTAGAGCATGGACTAGAAGTAAAGAGAGGTATTATAAGTTAGCTATTATGGGTAGAACTGGAAAGAAAAATCCAAGATTAGCAGAAGACTTTTTAATTTGGACGGATGAAGAAACAATCACAAAAATAATATTAAATACTTATAAATTTGTTGAAAAATATATTGATCCGAATGCTCCTGGCAGGAAAGAGCATATTGGATATATTATCGATAGAGTTGGTTTTGAAGAATACAAAAAATGGGCACTTGATGGAGTTGAATTAGGACCAAAAACAATCAAAAAAGATTGCGTATATTGGAGTGGAATTAATTTTAATTCTATTAACAACGGTTAAGCATTTTTGAATTAAAGTGTGTTTCAAATTGATTAAACTTTGATAACTATTTAGAATCAAGAGTATTATCTTTTAAGTATAAACACAATCTTAAAATAAATGCCTTCATGACCTTTTATGACTTAAGAAAGGAAGGATATAGTTATGAAAAAAGTTCAATCCACGTGTAATTATTGTGCTTTAGATTGCAATTTAGACTTTTATGTTGAGGAGAATAAAATAGTTAAGGTTGTACCAACTAAAGATTATCCAGTAAATAATGGATTTTCTTGTATTAAAGGATTATCTTTAGATAAACAGCAAACGATAATAACAGATTCAACTTTGCCTAGAATAAAACAAGAAGATGGGTCTTTTAAGAGAATACCTTGGGATGATGCATATAAAATTGTAGCTGATAAGTTTATAGATCTTCAAGCAAAGTATGGAACAGAAAGTATTGCAGGTATAAGTACTGGACAATTAACTTTAGAGGAATTCGCAATTTTTGGTAATGTTATGAGGAATTATTTAAGAACAAATGTAGATGGTAATACTAGATTATGTATGTCTACAGCTGTAGTTGCTCATAAACAAAGTTTTGGGTTTGATGCACCTCCTTATACTCTCAAGGATGCAGAATTATCTGACACTATTATATTAATTGGGGCTAATCCAGTAATAGCCCATCCTATATTGTGGGATAAAATTAGAAGCAATAATGAGAAAAAATTAATTGTTATTGATCCAAGAAAATCAGAAACAGCTCAGAACGCAGATTATTGGTATGGACTAAAAGGAAAAACTGATTTATATCTACTTTATGCTATAGCTAATAAGCTTATTGAAAATTCCTATATTAGTAATGAATATATAGCTAATTATACGGAAGGCTTTGAGGAATTTAAGGAATTTGTTAAGCAATATACTACGCAAAATGCTGCAAGTGTAACTGGACTTAGCGAAGCTTCAATTTTAGAACTTGTAGAACTTATACATAATGGAAAGAGAGTATCTTTCTGGTGGACAATGGGGGTTAATCAAGGATATGAAGCTGTTAGAACAGCGCAGGCTATTATCAACTTAGCGTTGATGACTGGAAATATAGGAAGACCAGGCACAGGTGCTAATTCTCTTACTGGCCAATGTAATGCAATGGGTTCACGTGCATATAGTAATACTGCTGTTTTATATGGTGGTGGAGATTTTGATAATATGGCTAGACGTGAAAGAGTGGCCGAAGTACTTGGAGTTCATGAGTCTGACCTGGCTGCTAAGCCAACAATTACTTATAATGCAATCATTGAAAAAATAATTTCTGGAGAAATTAAAGGTCTATGGGTAATTTGTACAAACCCACGTCATTCATGGACAAACAATAAAACCTTTAAAGAAGCTATGAAAAAATTAGAATTCTTTGTTGTTCAAGATATTTATGGAGATACGGATAGTTCAGAAGATTGTCATATTTATCTTCCAGTTGTTCCAGGTATAAAAAAAGAGGGAACATATGTAAATACTGAAAGACGTATATCAGCAATGCGTCCAGCCCTTGAAAAAACAGAAGATGAAAAGAGCGATTATGAAGTGATTTATGGTATTGGAAAAGCCTTAGGGATGGGAAGTCTTCTTGATAAATGGAAAACACCAAAAGATGCATTTAATTTAATGAAAGAATGTTCAAGAGATATGCCATGTGATATGACAGGTGTTACTTATGATGGTTTAGTAAATTCAAAAGGAATTCAATGGCCTTTTAGAGAAGGTGAAATTCTTAAAGACGACTTTAGACGTTTGTTTGAAGATAATAAATATTATACTCCATCAAAGAAAGCAAAATTTATATTTGAAGAAGTACGTGAGAATCCACTTCCAACTACAAAAGAATTTTCTTTTATATTAAATACAGGAAGAGGAAGTGTTGGACAATGGCATACACAAACTCGTACTAGGGAAGTTGCATTTATAGAAGATGTTAGTGCTAAAGAAGCATATCTTTATATGAATATTAAATTAGCTAAAGAAATGAATATAAAGGAAAATGATTTAATTAAAGTTTCATCCATAAATGGACATTCTTCAGAATTTAAAGTTAAGCTTACAGACATGGTTAGATATGATGAAGTATATGCACCTATACATTATTTAGAATGTAACAATTTAACTCCTTCATTGTATGATCCTTATTCAAAAGAACCATCTTATAAAACAACTCCTATCAATGTAAGTAAAATTGAAGGGGGAATGTAATCATGAAAAGAATTAAAATTGACAGAAGTAAATGTATTGGATGCCTAACCTGCGTTACTGCTTGTGTTGTAAGCCATGAAAGCTGCGATTCAAGAAACAGAGTTACTATAGATAGTAGCTCAAAGGCAGCGCCTATTTTCTGCCGTCACTGTGACAAACCTGAATGTGTGTATACATGTATGACAGGAGCTATGTCTAAAAATAGAGAAACTGGTTATGTTGAATATGATAAAGAATGTTGTGCAAGTTGCTATATGTGTATTATGGCATGTCCTTATGGAGTGTTAAAAAGTGATAGAATTGAGCATAAAGAAATAATGAAATGTAATATGTGTGTACATCGCAGTCAAGATAATGAGCCAAAGCCAATGTGCGTTGAAAAATGTCCAATGGCAGCAATAACCCTAGAGGAGGCGTAGAGATTAATAATCTTTATGTACTAATAAGGAATACAGGAGGATAGTCTTATGAAGTATGTTGTTTTAGGTGCTTCAGCATCAGGAGTTAATGGAGCTAGAGAGCTTAGGAATTTAGATAAAGAAGCTGAAATTACATTAATATCGAAAGATGATAAAATATACTCAAGATGTATACTTCATCATTATATGGAAGGAATTCGAGATATAAAAAAGCTTGAATTTATTGAAGATGATTTTATAAACAAGAATAAAATTAATTGGATAAAGGGAACTGAAGTTACTGGAATAGATGTAAATGAAAAAAAAGTTATAGTTTCAACTGGCGAAGAATTTCAGTTTGATAAGCTTCTTATTGCAACAGGTGCTAATACCTTCTTTCCACCTATACTAAATTTAAAAACTGCAAAAAATGCTATTGGTTTCCGTAATTTTGATGATTGTGAAAAAATCATGGAAATGTCAAAAACAAGGAATAATATTGTAGTAATGGGGGCGGGTCTTGTTGGAATAGATGTTATTTCTGGCTTGACACATACAGGTAAAAATATTGCTCTTGTTGAAATGAAAGATCATATGCTTTCAATACAGCTTGATAAAAAGGCAGCATTAGCTTATGAACAAGGTTTTGAAAAGAAGGGTGTAAAACAATATTATGAAAAAGGTATAAAAGAACTTATTGTTAATGAAGAAGGAGAAATTACTGAAATATTATTAACAAGTGGCGAAAAAATACCTTGTGATTTATTAATAGTTGCAGCAGGTGTTAGATCAAATGTTAGTTTTTTAGAAGGGTCAGGTATTGAAACAGATAAATTTGGATTACTGATAAATACTTTTGGGCAAACAAATTGTGAAGATATTTATGGCGCAGGCGATGTTACTGGAAGAAATCCTATTTGGCCGACAGCAGTAAAAGAAGGAATCATTGCTGCAAATAATATGGCAGGAGTTAAAAGTGAGATGACAGACTTCTTTGCTAGTAAATCAACTATGAACTTTCTAGGAATTCCAACAATGTCACTTGGAATTAATGAACCAGTAGATGAAACTTACATAGTAAACATTGAAAGTGATAATAAGGGAAATTATAAGAAGATTATACATAAGAATGGCAAGATTTATGGAGCAATAATTCAAGGCGATTTATCTTATGCTGGGATTTTAACTCAATTAATTAAGAATCAAATTGATATTTCAAAGGTAAAAAAAACAATATTTAAAATCGATTATTCAGACTTTTTTAACATCAAAGATAATTTTGAATTTGCATATGACAATGAACTTAATATAAAATAAAACTAAAAAAGAATATTTATAAAATAGCTGAGGGTGGTTCATATGAATATTGGAGCATTAATTCTTGCTGGTGGAAAAAGTAGGCGGATGAACGGCAATAATAAAGCTTTTCTAAAATTTCAAAATAAGAGTTTTATTGAAAGTATAGCAGATAGGTTTGCTGGCTTTGATAATATTTATATTTCTGTAGATGAAAAAGAGAAATATAAACATTTAAGCTTTACTTTAATTGAAGATATGTATAAGGATATAGGCCCAATAGGGGGAATATACTCAGCCTTAAAATCAATTGAGGAAAAATATATTTTTGTAACTGCATGTGATATGCCTAAGATAAATAGGGAATTCATAAACTTTGTTTGTGATTCACTAACAGAGGATATTGAATGTATTGTGACTCAAGATATAAAAGGTAGAATTTATCCTTTGGGTGGAATATATTCTAAAGCTTTGTTAGGTAAAATTGAAGAAATGATAAAGGAAGAGGATTATAAGCTTTTGAATTTAATTAAGCGCTCAAACACAAAAATTATATCTTTATCAGAAAACAATTTTAGTGAAAGTATTTTGGATAACATTAATGATATAAATGACTATAATAAACTAAAAGTCTTATAGATATCCAACGCGGGAATTAGACTTAAGCGAAAATTACCGAAATCCAATACATTTGTCTTCTACAGGACTAGTGAAATTTTCGCTGGAAGCTTCTAAATTGGAGCTTATCGCCATTTTAGCTTGTTCCTAAAGTAAATTTATGACAAGCTATAAATGGAACAAGCAATAGAGGAAACTCGACTCACGTTCGTTCGCTGAGTAAGCGATTCACACCAAATCACAGATTTGGGTTCTCTGCTTAACAATCTTTGTCAGCTCAATTTCACATGCCTGCTCCAGAAAAATGCATCGGATTTCTAGTGTAGTATTGTAATTTGAATTTCTCAAGAATGTATGCATATTCTATTTATAAGTTTGATTATTAATTTGGATATCTATATGGTAATAACTATAAATATAATTAAATAATCTCCGTGCAAAAATATCTAAGGGCTAATTTAGTCTAGGATATTGCGCCAAAGCGAAATAGGGAATAGGAATGAAAATATAGCTTTAAGCTTTTCGCTTTCTGGGTTACGTGGGAAACCATTTAGCCTTCCGTATTAGAGAAGGAGCATTATTTACAAGAATAGATTATTCTATTTTTGTAAATAATGATTGATATTTAGAGCAAAATACTAATAGTATAAAGCTGTATTTTTCATACCTAATTTTGTACGGTTGAAATAATACAGCTTTTTTAATGCTTAGAAAAATATTGAATTTCAGAGACGTGAGAGGTCGATGAAATATTAGATTATAAAAGATGAAATATGAATAATTCATCATTACTTATTCATATTAGAAAGAAGGTTTTATATGAAGAAAATAGCTACTGTTGATGCCGTAGGACACATAATTTGTCACGACATAACAAGAATAATAAAAGATGTAGTTAAGGATGTGGCTTTTAAAAAAGGGCATACAGTAAGAGAAGAAGATATTCCAGTATTACTATCTATAGGAAAAGAACATTTGTATGTTTGGGAAAAAAATGAAGGAATGCTTCATGAAAATGAAGCGGCAGAAATTTTATATGATTTGTGTAAAAATGAAAATATAAAGCCTTCAGAAGTTAAAGAAGGTAAGATTGAATTAATTGCTGATATAGATGGTTTATTTAGAATAGATGTAGATAGATTAGATAAAATAAATGAATTAGATGAAATTATGATTGCGACAAGACATACAAATTATCCAGTGAAAAAAGGAGATAAATTAGCTGGTACAAGAGTTATACCGTTAGTTGTTGAAGAAGCTAAGTTAAAGCGTGCTCAAGAAATTATCGGAAATAACCCTCTTATGGAATTATTACCATTTAGAGAAATGAAAGCAGGAATAGTTACAACAGGTAGCGAAGTTTATCATGGAAGAATTAAAGATACTTTTACGCCTGTAGTTATTGATAAACTTAAACAATATAATATTACTGTTTGCGGACATAAAATAGTTAATGATGAAAGTAAAATGATAGTTGATGCTATTTTAGAACTTAAGCGAAATGGTTCAGATTTTATTGTTTGTACTGGCGGAATGAGTGTAGACCCAGATGATTTAACACCAAGTGCAGTTAGAGATAGTGGCGCAAAAATTATTTCCTATGGTGCACCTGTTTTACCTGGAGCTATGTTCTTAATTGGTTATTTTGAAGATGGAACCCCTATTGTTGGCTTACCTGGTTGTGTAATGTATGCTAAAGCAACTATTTTTGATTTAGTATTACCAAGGATAGCAGCAGGAGTTAAGATATCAAAAAAAGATATAGCAAGAATGGGACATGGTGGATTATGTCTTAGCTGCAAAGTATGTACATATCCTAATTGTGGATTTGGAAAGGGTGTATAGTTTATGCTCAATATAGAACTTGAAAAAGCTGTAGAGTTAATTGTTGAGAGTGTTAAAGAAACTCAGGCAACTGAAGAAATTGAATTAATTGATGCAGCTGGAAGAATAATTGCTGAAGATATTTATGCGCCTATGAACAATCCACCTTTTGATAGATCGCCTTTAGATGGATATGCATTGATAGCTCAGGATACAAAGGGAGCTAGTAGAGAAAACATAAAAAAGTTAGTAGTTGTAGATTGTATATTTGCAGGTGGGTATAGTGAAAGAGAGCTTCAAAGAGGAGAAGCTATTAGAATTATGACAGGTGCTAAAATTCCCAAAGGAGCAAATTGTGTTATAAGACAAGAAAACACTGATTATGGTGAAGATGAAGTTGAAATTTACGAAGAGCTTCGTGAATATGATAACTATTGTTTTTCTGGTGAAGATATAAAGAAACAGGATTTATTAATAGAAAAAGGGCAACAGCTTACCTATGTTCATCAAGGAATACTATCAAGTATGGGTGTTTCAAAGGTTAAAGTTAAAGTTACCCCTAAGATAGGTTTAATTGTTACTGGAGATGAAATTGGAATACCAGGACAAAAATTAATGAAAGGTAAAATTTATGATAGCAATCTTCATTTAATATATTCTAGATTAAAGGAATTAGGAATAAGACCAGTTATTGCAGAAATTATTGAAGATAGTCCTGAAAAAGTTGGAAGAAGAATAAATGAAGTTATCAATGATATGGATTTGATAATAACTACAGGAGGTGTTTCTGTAGGGCAAAAAGATATTTTACATAATGTAATCCAATTAATAGAAGCAAATATGATTTTTTGGAAGGTTAATCTAAAACCAGGAACTCCGGCTATGTATTCATTATATAAAAATAAACCTATATTATCACTGTCAGGAAATCCTTTTGCAGCTCTTACAACTTTTGAACTTTTAGGAAGACCACTTTTAGCTAAATTATGTGGCAATAAAAATTTGAAGCCTGTTCATGTTAATGGAATTATGGAAGATGAATTTAATAAACCTAGTTCAAAAAGAAGGTTTATACGTGCTTATTTTAATAATGGAAAGGTTAAATTTCTTGAAAATAAACATTCATCAGGGATGCTTGCGTCTATGGTTGGGTGCAACTGTTTGATAGACGTTAAAAAAGGAACGAAAAAATTGAGTAAAGGTGATAAAGTTGATATTATTATATTATAGATAAATATATTTCAAAGGAAGTGTAATAATGGAAAATAAGTTTAATCATTTCGATTCAAAGGGAAATGCTATTATGGTGGATGTTTCAGAAAAAAATGTTACAGAAAGAACAGCTATAGCAAAAGGGAAGATTTATGTTAACAGTGAAGTGATGGATGCGGTTTTAAATCAAACAGTAAAAAAAGGTGATGTACTTGGAGTAGCAAGAATCGCTGGAATAATGGGAGTTAAAAGAACTTCAGATTTAATTCCAATGTGCCATCCACTTATGATTAGCAAGTGTTCAGTTGATTTTGATATAAATAAAGAAAAAAATTACATTGAAGCTATTTGTATTGTTAAAGTTGAAGGAAAAACTGGAGTTGAAATGGAAGCCTTAACTGGTGTTAATATTACACTTCTTACAATTTATGATATGTGTAAAGCTATAGATAAGACTATGGAGATTTCAGATATACATTTATTGAAGAAAACTGGTGGGAAAAGTGGAGACTTTTTAAATGAAAAATAAACCTTTTATAGTAGCAATAAGTGGCGTTAAAAATTCTGGAAAAACAACCTTAGTAACCAAGCTTATTACTAAGTTAACTACTTTAGGGTATAAGGTAGCAACAATAAAACATGATGGACATGATTTTGAAGGAGATGTACCAGGCACTGATTCTTTTAGGCATAAAGAAGCAGGAGCCTATGGAACTGCAGTATTTTCTAATTCAAAGTTTATGATAATCAAAGAGCAAAATAGTATTACAGAAAAAGAATTAATAAAGAATTTTAAAGAAGCAGACTTTATTTTATTAGAAGGATTTAAATTCTCAAATTACCCAAAGATAGAGGTTGTAAGAGAAGAAATTTCAAGAAGTTATGTCTGTAAGAAAGAAACAATAATTGCTATAGCAACAAATTTAACTTGTGGTTTTGATGGAATCAATACTGTTGATATTAATGATATAGAGAAAATTATTGAAGAGATATTTAACTATATGAATATTAGGATTATAAATAATGATTCCAATTAAAATATATGAAGTAATATGTTTAATACTTCCGTTATTTTATAAAGTAATAAACAGGGAAATGGAGGTGACATAATATGTTTGATAATTATAATAGAAAAATTGATTATATAAGAATTTCAGTTACTGACAGATGTAATTTAAGATGCATTTATTGCATGCCAGAAAAAGGAATAAAGTGCTTGGAGTCTAAAGAGATATTATCTTATGAGGAAATAATTCATTTGTGTGAAAACTTTGCTAAAATTGGAATAAGTAAAGTTAAAATTACTGGAGGAGAACCTTTAGTAAGGAAGGATTTAGCATTGTTGATTAAAGGAATTAAAAACATAAAAGGTATTAATAATATTACATTAACTACTAATGGCATTTTGTTAGAAGAACAAATAGACGCATTGGCCGATGCAGGAATTGATGCAATTAATGTAAGTATAGATTCATTAGATAAAAATACATATAAAAATATTACACGTGTAGGGAATGTTGATAAGGTTATCAGAGGTATAAATAAAGTCCTAGAATATAAAGATATTGCAGTGAAAATAAATTGTGTTCCAATAGAAGGATTTAATGAAAAAGGAATTTTGGATGTAATTAAGTTAGCGCAAAATAAAAATATACATATTAGATTTATAGAATTAATGCCGATTGGATTTGGTAAAAAAATAAATGGAATTAGCGAAGATAAAATCAAGAAGATGATTAATGGGAGGTATGGAGAACTTATACCGCATAATAAATCTATAGGAAATGGACCTAGTAAATATTATACTTTAGATAATTTTCAAGGAAAGATAGGTTTTATCAGTGCAGTTAATCATAAGTTCTGTGATACGTGTAACCGAGTTAGGCTAACATCTAATGGATTTTTAAAAGCATGTCTTCAATTTAATGAAGGACAAGATCTTAAATCTATTATAAGAAATGGAAAAAGTGACGACGAACTTATGGAAGTAATTAGAAAAGTAATTTATGATAAGCCAAAAGAAAATAGATTTTTAGATTTAAATAGCAGTGAAAAGTTTGAAGAAAATATTATGTCTCAAATAGGTGGCTAAAATATGGACTATATTATAGATTTGGAGGAAGCAAAGATGGGGAAAATTATTGCTATATGTATAAGTGAAAAAAGGGGAACTGAAAAAAAGAATATTGGAGAATGCAATATTATAGAGGGGTTTGGTTTGGAAAATGATGCACATGGTGGAAACTGGCATAGACAGGTAAGCTTGTTGTCATATAATAAAGTGCTTGACTTTAATGAAAGAGGCGGAGCTGTAGAAGATGGGGCTTTTGGAGAAAATATATTAGTTGAGGGAATAGATTTTAAAACTTTACCAATTGGAACAATATTTAAATGTAATGAGGTTGTTTTAGAGCTTACACAAGTTGGGAAGGAATGTCATGCTCACTGCGAAATATATAAGCGAGTTGGGGATTGCATCATGCCTAGAGAAGGAGTTTTTGCAAAAGTAATTCATGGTGGAAAGATTAAAGTAGGAGATGAGTTAATATGTTTAGAGTAGCAATTATAACTTCAAGCGATAGTGGATATAGAGGAGAAAGAGAAGATAAAAGTGGACCAGTTATTAGAAATATAGTTGAAGAAAATCGATATGAAGTTGTTTATACAGTATTATTACCAGATGAAAAAGATCTTATAAGCGCAGAAATGAAAAAAATCTGTGATGAAAACATTGCAGATCTTATACTAACTACAGGTGGAACAGGGTTTTCACCAAGGGATTGTATGCCAGAGGCAACATTAGCAATAGGCGAAAAGATAGTTCCAGGCATACCTGAAGCTATGCGTGCTTATAGCATGCAGTTTACAAAAAGAGCTATGTTAAGCCGTGCAGCAGCTGTGATTCGTAAAAGTACATTAATCATAAATCTACCTGGAAGTCCAAAAGCGGTTACTGAGTGTCTTGAATATATTATTACAGAATTGCATCATGGTTTAGAAATATTAAATGAAAAAACATCAAATTGTGCGAGAAAATAATTTTGTAAGAAACTTTAATTAAAATATTATTTTTCTAAAAAAACATAAATATTGTCGGAAATTATTGGGATAATTATTATCAAAAGATATAGATTATTTATAGACAATATGTTAATATAATCTTATCCCATAGAACTAACACCCTTTAACCTAAAATTAAATTTCTCTCAAAATGCAGCCATAATTTTGGCTGCATTTTTAAATTATATAAATTTTAATTAGCGATGTTCAATTATTAATTTTCAATTAACTTTTCATTTCTTAGTTATCTTTTAGTGTAATTTCAATTAAGTTGTATAATTTCAATTTGATGCTATTAATATAGCTATTCGCATAAAAATCAATTATAATTGTAATGAGTTATACAAAGGAAGTGAGGTGTAAAATAGGAAGATATAACTAAAATTATTTTGCAGTTAATATGTATCTATCCTATTAAACAGAATGAATGAGTCAGGTATATGTGGTTGGTTATCAAGAGATGGAAATTTTTATGAGTGTGGTGAATCAAAACATAATCTATTAGCAGGTAAGCTAGAAAGAGAGTTAGATTTAAAATTATTTGATGAAGTTAAAGGAATTTATCTTCATGATACAGCTTTATTGGAAACATTAGGTTTTATTAAATTTACTCAATCAACTTATGGATTAATAGGTGAAGTTTATGATAATCAGTTTATGCTTTTCTTTGGAGATAGATTTTCTCTTAAGCAGCGTAAATGGATGGAGATGAATATATTAAGAATGTCTCCTCGGCAAAGAGCAGAATGTCGTCAAAGATTAATTCGTGGGTATTAGTTTAAAAGTAATATATGAGTAAATATAAACATGAATTTAAGTATTGTTTGTTTCTGGAAATTATAATATTAAATTAGTCTTAAAATTCTATTAAATTCCACTTAAATTTCTATTTTTAGGTCAGAAAATTTAATTTATTTGCGTATAATATAGTGAGTGGAAAATACAATAATATTCACCCCTTAGAATATTATTAGTTACCACATAAATAAATTCAATACCCTATTACCCATTTTTACATAAATGCCCTGTATAATACAGGGTATTTTTATTTTATATCGTTTTTAGTAATCATGAATTTACTATTGCAATCATGAAGTTACTTTTTCATTTTAGCCACGATTTTTGGTATTATCTATTGACTTAGAGTTAACTTCAAGTACTATAATAGTAAATAAGGAAAATAATTATTATTGTATATATTTAGGTAACAACGAGAAAGGTGATGACAATATGGTAAATGTTACATTGGGAAGAACAAAAATTACAGTGAATAGAAATGGGTTTGGAGCTCTTCCAGTTCAACGTGTTTCTGATGAGGAAGCAATTAAGTTATTAAGAAAGGCTTATGATAACGGTATTAATTTTTTTGATACTGCAAGAAGCTATAGTGATAGCGAATACAAAATAGGTCTAGCTTTAAGTGACGTAAGAGAAAAAATTTTTATTGCAACCAAAACTCCTTCAATAACTGTCGAAGGTTTTTGGAGTGATTTGGAGAAAAGCCTAACTTTGCTTAAAACAGATTATATAGATATATATCAATTTCATAATCCAAGTTTTTGCCCTAAACCAAATGATGGGACAGGGCTTTATGAAGCAATGCTTGAAGCAAAAGAACAAGGGAAAATTCGTTTTATAGGTATAACAAATCACAGGCTTGCTGTTGCTATGGAGGCTGTTGATTCTGGTCTTTATGATACTCTACAATTTCCATTTAGTTATTTGGCGGATAAAAAAGAAGAAGATTTAGTAAACTTATGTAAAGAAAAGAACATTGGATATATTTGCATGAAAGCATTGGCTGGAGGTCTTATAACAAGAAGTGATGTAGCTTATGCATATCTTTCTCAATTTTCTAATACTTTACCTATTTGGGGAATTCAAAGAGAAAATGAGCTTGATGAATTTATATCATATATAGAAAATCCACCTGTAATGACAGCAGAAATCAAAGAATATATTGAAAAAGAGAGAAATGAACTTGTCGGTGAATTTTGTCGCGGCTGTGGATATTGTATGCCATGTCCAGTAGGAATAGAAATTAACAATTGTGCAAGAATGTCCTTACTTCTTCGTAGATCCCCAGCTAAAGACCATCTTTCAGAAAAAGGTCAAGCTAAGATGAAAAAAATTGAAGAATGTATAGAGTGTGGAAATTGTAAAGCACATTGTCCTTATGGACTCGATACTCCTAACCTTTTAAAAAGGAACTATGAAGATTATAAAACCTTTTTATAGAATATTTAACTTTATGAAAGATGGTGAGTTTAAGAAATGCATATACCAGATAATTATTTAAGTCCTACAACTTGTGCAACCTTGGGAGTAGTTATGTTGCCTGTTTGGAAAAGAGCAAGCCATAAGGTAAAAGCCGAAATAACAAGAAAGAAAATGCCACTTCTTGGAGTTGCAGCCGCCTTTTCTTTCTTAATAATGATGTTTAACGTACCCCTTCCAGGAGGAACTACAGGACATGCTATTGGAGGGGCACTTGCAGCTATTTTACTTGGACCATATTCTGCTGTTTTTGCAGTTACCATAGCCCTTGTAATTCAAGCGTTATTCTTTGGAGATGGAGGTATTTTAGCAATAGGCGTAAATTGCTTTAATATGGCCTTTATAATGCCATTTACAGCATTTTATATTTTCAGGCTTATAAAAAGTTTATTTAAGAATGAAAAGGGAGAATATATCGGAGCGTTTTTAGCTGGATACTTATCTGTAAATTTAGCAGCTTTATTTGCTGCAATTGAATTTGGGATTCAGCCATTACTTTTTAGGGATTCTGCAGGATTGCCTTTATATAGCCCATATGGCTTAGCAATTTCAATTCCTGCTATGATGATTCCTCATTTATTAGTAGTTGGAATTTTAGAAGGAATAATTACTGTTGGAGCATATAGCTATGTAAAAAAGGCTTCACCTGAGGTAATATATGAAGGCACAACAAAAAAGATAAATTATCTTTATATTATTATAGGAATTCTAATTTTAGCTACCCCTTTAGGGCTTATAGCTACTGGAACTGCATGGGGAGAATGGGGTACGGATGAAATTTACAAGCTTTTGGGGTTTGTACCAAAAGGAATGGAAAATGGATTTCAATTTAATTCTCCAATTTCAGATTACAACTTTAAATTTTTGAATGAACATTTAAGTTATATATTGTCAGCACTAAGTGGAGTAATATTAATTTTACTAATTTTTAGATTATTAGCGAAAATATATTTTAAAACAAATATTAAGGAGAATAGATGATTCCAGAATGGCTTTCAGAAAAAGATAATTATATTCCCAAAGAAGAAAAAAACTTATATATAGAAAAAAGTATTTTTTCTTTAATCAAGATAATATCAATAATTAGGCAGAATAAAAGTCAAGATAAATTAATATATTCAATAAATTCAGCATTAAAAATCATATGTACTTTATTAGTTATAATTTGTATATCAATTTCAAGAAGTATTACATTTTTATTAATAATGGATATATATGTTTTAAGCAATTTATTTCTAATGGAAAAGATGGCAAGGAAGAGGATCTTTTTAAGAAGTTTATTATTTCCAATAATAACTTTAATTGCTTTGATTCCTTCTATGTTTTATGGAAACATATATAATAGTATGTTGATTTTTCAAAAATTAATTTTATCTATATTACTTATGAATTTATTAGCGCATAATACTAAATGGAGTGAGATGAGCAAAGCTCTAAAATTAATATTTATACCTGATATTTTCATATGGATTATGGATATAACCTTAAAATATATTGTACTTTTAGGCGAATTTTCAATTAACTTGTTGTATGCATTAAGACTTAGAGCAATTGGAATAACTTCTAATAAATACAATTCTCTTACTGGAATTATTGGAAGCTTATTTTTTAAGTCTTATAAAATGAGTGAAGAAATGTTTCATGCCATGGAATGCAGAGGCTTTATAGGAGAATATACAACAAAGGTAAATTTGAAATTAAAAAAAGTAGATTATATATATCTTATTATTAATATATTTATGATTTGTTTGTTTATCTATTTTTGAGTAGCCTACAAAAAATACAAGGAGAAATATAATGATAAAACTTGAGAATATTTCATTCACATACAAAAACAAGGTAGCACTTGATAATGTGAATATTGAAATAAAAGAAGGAGAAGCTATAGCTGTTATAGGTCCAAATGGAAGTGGAAAATCAACCCTTTTAAAATTATTAAATGGAATTCTTTTTGCAAGTAAGGGAAACTATATTTTTGATAGAGAAGAAATAAATGAACAAAAACTAAGAAATAATAAGTTTTTAAAATTATTTCATAAGAGAGTAGGTTTTGTTTTTCAAAATTCTGATGCTCAATTATTTTGTTCTACTGTCTTTGAAGAAGTGGCTTTCGGCTTAATGCAAATGCAATTACCAGAAGCTGAAATAAATCTAAGAGTAAGCGATAGTCTTAAGCTACTGAATATTGAAAAATTGAAAGATGAACATCCTTACAACTTAAGTGGTGGAGAAAAAAAGAGAGTTGCAATTGCAAGTACATTAGCTTTAAATCCAGAAGTAATTACTTTAGATGAACCAATGAATGGTATAGATCCAAAAGGAAAACGGTTCTTAAAGGAATTATTAGCAGCACTTAATAAAAGTGGGAAAACAATAATTTGTGCAACTCATGATTTTGAATATATAGATGGTATTTTTAATAGAGTTATCGTATTTTCAGAAGATCATAAAATAATAAGAGATGATAAATATGAATCTGTTTTAAAAGATCGTGAATTTTTACGTGAATATAATATTATATAAATTCTAATCAATGTTGCATATTTCAATTATAGAAAGACCGAATGAATTTAGCGCTTAATTGAAAATTGATAATTAAAATATATAAGTATGAAGTGGAGTGATAGCAATGAAAATTTTATATTATGATTGTTTTTGTGGAATAAGTGGAGATATGAATTTAGCAGCTTTAATTGATTTAGGGGTACCTAAAGAATACTTATTGGAAGAACTAACAAAACTTAATTTGAATTCAGAATTTAAAATTAATATAGAAAAGTCTGCAAAGTTAGGAATAACAGGGACAAGGGTTGATGTTTTATTGAATAATAATACTCAAATGCCAGAAGAAGCTTTATCTAATAATAAACATGAGCACACTCATGTACATGATCATTTTAATACGAATGAACACAGCCACACATATGAGCCCGGACATATTCATGAACATAATCATACTCACGAGCACGAACACACTCATGAGCATGATGAGAGCAATCACCATCACAATGATAGTCATAGTGAACATTCGCATAATCATGAACATCACCACAGAAATTTAAAAGACATAGAAGATATAATAAATTCAAGTGACTTAAGTGATAAAGTAAAAAAACTTAGTTTGGATATGTTTATAAAGGTTGCTGAGGCTGAAGCAAAGGTTCATGGAAAAGAGATATATGAAGTACATTTTCATGAAGTTGGAGCAATTGATTCAATTGTAGATATAGTAGGTGCAGCTATTTGTATAGATTATTTAAAGGTTGATAAAATTATTGCTTCGCCAATACAAGTTGGAGGTGGGTTTGTTAAATGTGCCCATGGTCTTATGCCAGTGCCTGCACCAGCAACAACAGAAATATTAAAGACTATTCCTATAAATACTGGAATAGTTCAATTTGAAACAACTACTCCTACAGGTGCAGCTATAATAGCAGCAAATGTAAAGGAATTTACCTCTAAAATGAATTTTTCAATTAATAAGGTTGCTTATGGTATAGGACATAAAGATTTAGAAATTCCTAATGTTTTAAGAGTATATTTAGGAGAAACTGAAAGCTTAGAACAAATAGAAGAACAATACATATTAGAAACTAATATAGATGACATGAATCCAGAGCTTTATGGTTATGTTGAAGAAAAGCTTTTTGATGCAGGTGCATTAGATGTATATAAATCATCAATTTTTATGAAAAAAGGAAGACCAGGAATAAAATTAAGTGTTTTAATCAATGAGAAAATTGAAAAAGATATTTTAGATATTATATTTGAAGAAACTACATCAATTGGAGTAAGAAAATATAAGGTAGAAAAAATAATGTTAAATAGAGAATTTTCAAAGGTCGAAACTGAATATGGAGATATTACAATAAAAAAATCTTATTATAATGGGAATTTAGTAAAATATAAACCAGAATATGAAGAATGCAGAACAATAGCAAAGGAACAAAATATATCTATAGATAAAATATATAAAGCAGTTTATAAGAAAAATATAAATTAATTGGAGGTTGAAGTTTAAATGATTAATAATGAAAAATATAATGAATTAGTTAATTATCTAAAAGGATTAGGAAAAGTTGTTTTAGCCTTTTCTGGTGGAGTTGATAGTACTTTCTTACTTAAAGTGGGTAAGGAAGCTTTAGGAGAAAATTTAAAAGCTGTGACAATAATGTCACCGTATATTCCTAAATGGGAAATAGCTGAAGCAGAAGAACTAGTTAAAGAATTAGGAGTAAAGCATGAAATTATAAAAGCGCCAATTATTGATTCAATTAAGTTTAATCCAGAAGACAGATGTTACCTTTGTAAAACAGCAGTGTTTAATATGATATTAGATGTAGCAAAAACTCAAGGATATGATTGTGTGATTGATGGTACAAACTTTGATGATATCAGCGATTATAGACCAGGTCTTAAAGCACTTAAAGAGTTAGATGTAAGGAGTCCTCTTTTAGAATGCAAAGTAACTAAAGCAGAAATAAGAGCATTTTCAAAGGAATTAGGCCTTAATACTTGGGATAAACCACCATATGCATGTCTTTTAACAAGAATTCCATACGGAAATGAGTTAAAAGAAGAAGATTTTGAAAAAATTGAAAATGCTGAAAAGTACATGATGAGTATAGGTTTTAGAGCTGTAAGAGTAAGATGCCATGGGGATTTGGCAAGAATTGAAGTTAGCAAGGATGATAGAAGCAAATTATTTAATGAAGAGCTTTTAGATACTATTGCTGAAAAAATAAAAGAATGTGGATTTAAATATGTATCTTTAGATCTTCAAGGATATAGAGTAGGAAGTTTTAATGAAACTATAGCAAAAATTTCAGAGGGACAAATTTAAGAATTAGGGAGGATAGAGCTGGTGAATAAAGACGAAATAAAAGTTTTGCTAGAACAGGTTAAAGACAATAAAATAGATGTAGTACAAGCTCTTGAGCAATTAGAAGATTTACCTTTCAAAGATTTAGGTTTTGCTAAAATTGATAACCATCGTGAATTAAGAGTTGGTTACCCAGAAGTAATATATTGTGAAGGGAAAACAGTGGAGCAGGTTAAAGATATTATTAAATTTATGCTTACAAAAAATAATAATATTTTAGGGACTAGAGCTACAGAAGAAATGTATGATGCTGTAAAAGAAATATGCGAGGAAGCAGAGTACAACAAACTTGGGAGAACAATAGTAATTAAGAAAAAAGAGCAACAAACTACAGAGAGCTACATAGCAATTGTTGCTGCTGGAACTTCTGACTTACCAGTTGTAGAAGAAGCCTATGAAACTGCAAGAATACTAGGAAACAGGGTTGAAAAGATAATAGATGTTGGAGTTGCAGGCATACATAGGCTTTTTTCAAGACTTGATGAAATTAGAGGAGCAAAAGTTGTTATAGTGATAGCGGGGATGGAAGGCGCTTTAGCCAGTGTTATAGGCGGCCTTGTTGATAAACCAGTAATAGCAGTGCCTACAAGTGTAGGCTATGGAGCTAATTTTGGAGGTGTGGCAGCGCTTTTATCGATGTTAAATAGTTGTGCAAGTGGTGTTACAGTAGTTAATATTGATAATGGATTCGGTGCAGCCTATAATGCTAGCATAATTAATAAGTTATAATTCATAATGGAACTTGGCATGTATAAAAAATGTGACAAGTTCTATTTTTTATGTATAATTAGAGTATTAGAAAATTATTCTAAAGAAAAACATATGAGGTGAAGAAGATGGAAAGTTTACATAAAAAAATTTTAGAAGAAGGTAAGGCTTTATCAGGAAATGTATTAAAGGTTGATTCGTTTTTAAATCATCAGGTAGACCCTGATTTAATGTTTGAAATGGGTACATATTTTAAAAAGTATTTTGAAAATCATGGTGTTACGAAGATATTTACTATTGAAAGTTCTGGAATAGCGCCATCTGTAATGACTGCAATGCAAATGAATATTCCAATGGTAATATTAAAAAAGCAAACTTCAAAAATATTAAGCAACGATTTTTATCAAACTACAGTTCATTCATTTACAAAAGGACATGATTATGAATTGACTTTAGCTAAAAAATATATTAATGAAGCTGATAGAATATTAATAATAGATGATTTTTTAGCAAATGGTGAAGCTGCACTTGGTGCTATAAGGTTAGTTGAAGATGCAGGTGCAGAAGTGGCTGGTATAGGAATAGTTATCGAGAAATCTTTTCAACCTGGATACAAAATACTAAAAGACAAAGGATATGATTTATATTCCTTGGCTAGAATAGCTAAATTAGGAGATAATATTATAGAATTTGCAGATTAATATCTTAACATATAAGAAAGAAGGTTAGGTAAATGGTAGATTTGCTTTTATTAGGCTGTGGTGGAGGAATGCCTATGCCTAATAGATTTTTATCAGCTACATTGTTAAGTTACAAAGGACGAAAAATTCTTATAGATTGTGGAGAGGGGACTCAAGTATCTATGAGAATATCTAATACTGGTTTTAAGAGTATAGATGTTATTTGTATCACTCATATTCATGGTGATCATATAGTAGGGTTACCTGGTCTTCTTGGAACTATTGGAAATAGTGGTAGAACAGAACCTATAACAATAATAGGACCTGAAGGAATTGAAGATACAATTAATAAGTTAAGAGTAATTGCAAATTGGCTTCCGTATAAAATTAATATTATAGAAAATCCTAGGAAACCTATAAATATTGCTACTGAGTTTGCTGATTGGAATACAATAATTTCAACTATAGAATTGGAACATTCAGCACCATGTATTGGGTATAGCTTTGATTTCAAACGTCAAAGGAAATTTGATGTGGAAAAGGCAACCCAAAATAACGTGCCTAAAAATTTGTGGGGCAGACTTCAAAAAAATGAAAAAAAAATTAATTTTGAAGGGATAGATTATACTGATGAAATGGTACTTGGTGAGGAACGGAAAGGAATAAAAATCAGCATAACAACTGATACTAGACCTATTGATAGCATAAGTGATTTTATTAAGGAAAGTGATTTTTTTATATGTGAAGGAACTTACGGTGATGATGAAGATTTACCTAAAGCAATAAAAAATAAACATATGACCTTTACTGAAGCTGCAACTTTAGCTGAAAATGGGAAAGTTAAAAACTTATTGTTAACTCATTTTGGAACTGCTATGACTGAACCAGAAGAATATGTAGATAATGCGAAAGTAATATTTAATAATAGTATAATTGGTTTTGACAGGTATAAAGTTACGTTAAACTTCGAAGAAGAGTGATAAGAAAGAAGGATAAATTTTGGAACAAAATATTGGAATTTTAAGAGAAGATACTAACCAAATAAAAGGAATAGCAATATTACTTGTACTCTTAGGTCATTCGAGAATGTGGTTTCAAATTAGTGATATTATACCTAATAGAATGACTACTGCAGGTGCTTGGGGGGTAGCAATCTTTCTGACATTATCAGGTTATGGTTTAACTGAATCATTCTTTAAAAATGGTTTATCAATTTCTTTTATTAAAAGGCGGGTGATTAAGGTAATCCTGCCATATGCAGCTGTTTCTGCTTTATGGTTTATAGTTGATTTTATTGCTTTTCATCAAACAACCTCAATAAAAAATGTTATTACAACATTGTTAGGTGTTTTACTCTATGAACCATATTTGGATCCAACTATGTGGTATATCACTTTTATGTTATTTTGGTATGTAGTATTCTTTATTATATTCTTATTACCTGTACATAAAGGCTTAAAAGTGGCGATATTGCTTTTGGTTGCTTTTTTACTGCAGCACAATACAATTAATTTAAATTCAAATTGGGAATATAATTATTTTACTTTTCCAATAGGAGTATTAATAAGTTATCTAAAGCCAATAATATTTAATAAAAACTCGAGAATAATTATAAATAATACTGCAATTATTGTTTTATTAATTATATCACCTTATACAATAGAATTTTCAAATTATACAGAAATTTCTATTGCAGGAATATGTGTTACGTTGTGGGTTATCACATTGATATCAATGTTAGACTATAAATCAAAAATACTAGGATTCCTTGGATATATTTCTTTTGAGATATATTTACTTGAAGGTGTTATTGGGGGGAAATATCGTGAAATAATAGGACTTGGAGTTACGATTAGAGCTTTTATTGCTTACTTATTTATAACAATTTGTTTGGCATATGTATTTAAAAAATTACAAATATTTATTGGTAAAATTTCAAAAAAGACAATATACGAAAAAGCTAATTTTGCAGCATAGTTCAATATTTATAATGATATTATTTAATATGGACATTATTTGTAAAAAGTGATATATTGTTAATATATTAGAGAAAGGGCAAGGTAATTTCAACAATGAGAATGTAATTTACAATCAGATTTTTAAGTATGACAAAATGATAGAAATTTAATAATTGTTTTACAATTAGTTAAATTTACTTATAAACCTAAGTCAATAGGTTTTGTTGTTGTATTTTAATTCAAGGAGAGTAGATTATAATCTATAATTTGGAGATTATCATGCGTGAGCTAAAAATATGAAAATTTTTAGCTGTATTAGTGAAGTCTAAAATTATTATAAAATGTTGTATATGAATCAATTACTGTTATAAATTCTTTAGTAATTATTATTTGTAATTGGCACTTTCAAATAAGAAAGTTAAGAAAACATTTTATAATACATTAAACATAGATATAACTTCTCTCCTATACAAAATAGGAGGGATTTTTTTGTTAGCAAAATTTAATAAATTAAAAAAATATTATGGGGATAGATTAATCTTAGATATTGATACTTTCGAAGTCTTTGAAAAAGATAGAATTGGGATAGTTGGCAGAAATGGTGCTGGTAAAACTACTATGCTTAAAGTGTTAATGGGAATTATTATTCCAGAAGAAGGAGAGATTTCTTTAACAGATAGTTATTCATATATAAGCCAAATGGAAAACTATTATGGTGAATGTGAAGAAAATAAGGTAATGAAAATACTTAAGGCACCAGTGAAATATGATAAATTTTTGTCAGGTGGAGAAAAAATAAAATTAAAGATTTCAAAAGCTTTAAGTGAGGATAATAAACTAATAATTGCCGATGAACCAACTTCAAACTTAGATAGTGCAAGTATTAGTGTCCTTGAAAAAATGCTATTAAGTTATAATGGAGCTTTAATCCTAGTATCTCATGATAGAGAATTTCTAGATTCATTATGTAATACTATTGTAGAAATTGATGAAGGTAAATTAAAGGTTTATCAAGGTAATTATTCAAAGTATATAGAATTAAAACAAGAAGAAAGAAAAAGGGAAGAAATTGAGTATAACAAATATGTAACAGAAAAAAAACAATTAGAAGAAGCTATTATAGATAAACAAGATATGAGAAATAAGATGAGAACAACTCCTAAGAGAATGGGAAACTCTGAAGCTAGATTGCATAAAATGGGTGGACAAAAGCAAAAAAGAAAACTTGATAAAAATATAAAAGCCATGAAAAGTCGAATTGATCATTTAGAAGTTAAAGAAAAACCAAAAAATATAAATGAAACTAAAGTTAACATTCAAAAAAGTGCAGAAATAATTTCAAATAATATAATTGAAATCAGTAAGCTAAATTTATATGTTAATAATGAACTTTTAATAAAAGAAGCTTCATTTAGAATTAGAAAAGGAATAAAAGCTGCAATTATAGGTGAAAATGGCTGTGGAAAATCAACATTATTAAAAGAAATATTAACAAGAAATAATGAATATATAAGAGTAGCTAATAGTGCACTTATAGGTTATTTTGATCAAGACCAAAATATTTTAGAAGAAGGTAAAAGCATTCTTGAGAATGTATCAAAAACTAGCTCTTTTAATCAAAGTTTTATAAGAATTAACCTTGATAATTTTGGATTTAAGGGTGACGATGTTTTTAAAAAAGTTAGTTCATTGAGTGGTGGCGAAAAAGTTAAAGTTGCACTTAGTAAGGTTTTACTTAGCGATAATAACGTATTAGTATTAGATGAACCAACAAATTATTTAGATATTGAGGCAATGGAAGCATTGGAAAGGGCATTAATAAATACTGAAAAAACAGTTATTTTAGTTTCCCATGATAGAAAATTCATTGAAAATATATGTGATTTTATAATTGAAATTAAAGATAAAATTTTAAAAGGGTATGAAGGAAGTTATAAGAATTATATTAAGGAGAAGAATAAACCTCAAAGTAATAATAATGAAAAAGATATTAAAGAAAAGTTAATGGTATTAAGAAATAGGCTGTCGGAAATAATTTCTCTTATATCAATAGAAAAAAATGAGTTGATTAAAGAAAGGTTAGATCATAAATATAAACTATTGTTGAAAGAGATTAGGATTTTGGAATTAAATAATAGTAAGAAATAAGATGATATTAATAACAATATAAAATTTATTATTAGCATATTTAACAGAAAAATAGTATAATGTTTTAAGAATTAGACTTATTAGTATAGAAATTATATTTTAAGTGATTTTTAAAATATTTTAGTTGAAGTTTAATAAAAAAATTATAACCATAAATTATAAAGTAATTATGGAAACAGAAAAGAGGAGAATAAAAAAGATGTTTTTCAAAAAAATATGCTATGGCTTCTATATGCTTTGGATTAGAATTAAGGGATATAAGTTTTGGTATATAAAAAAAACTAAAGGCGAACCAGCAGCTATAGAATATCTAAAAAAAGTAGGATATTTATGGAGTAAGTTTACAATGGATATTATAGGTATAGATTTAGAAGTAACAGGTTTAGAGAATATACCTAAAGAGGCTTGTGTTTTTATAGGGAATCATTCAAGTATATTGGATATACCTATACTACTTTATAAAACAGATAGAGCATTAGGATTTATATCTAAAAAGGAAATATTAAAAACTCCTATAATAGGTTACTGGCTTAGAAATAGCAAATGTGTTCCTATTGACAGAGAAAATCCACGAGCTGCTATTGAATCTATAAATAAAGCTATAAAAAATATTAATGAAGGGTATTCAATGGTAATTTTTCCAGAAGGAACAAGAAACAAAGAAGGAAAAGTTGGGCCTTTTAAAAAAGGAAGCTTAAGACTTGCAACTAAATCAAAAGCTCCAATAGTACCAGTAAGTATAGATAGAGCATCTAGAGCTTTTGAAGATACAAGAACATTTGTCCCTACAAAGATAAAAGTTGTTTTTGGAAAAGCAGTAGAAACCAAAAATTTATCAAAAGAAGAAGAAGCTAATTTAGCTGATAATATAAGAAATATAATTATTACGAATTTGAATAATTAAACATAATAAATCAATTTGTTTATAGATATACAATGCAAGAATTATACTTATGCAAAACTTACCGAAATCAGATATATATTTATTACAGCGGACTAATGAAATTTTCGCTGGATAGGTTCTAAGTGGAAGGTTGCACCCATTTCTGCATGTTCCTAAAATAAATTTATGACAAGCAGAAAATGGAACAACCTTCCACTAACAACCATCACAGCTTAATTTCATATGCCGCTTGCACAAATATATATCTAATTTCTAGTGTAGTGTTACGCTTATAATTTCTCAATGATGCATGTATATTCCATTTATAAGTTTGATTATTAATTTGGATATCTATAGAAGGTGTTGTATAATAATTTAAATATTATGCAACGCCTTTTTTATAAAAGTAAGCTAATTAACTAAGGCATTGTGATATAATTATTTTACATGCTTAATATATTTTGAAATAGACAATAATTTATAATTATAAGCAGCAAGGGGAAAATATAATGAAAAAGACAATAGGCATTTTAGCTCATGTTGATGCTGGGAAAACTACTTTCTCAGAACAATTGCTTTATCATACTAACAGTATTAAGAGTAGAGGAAGAGTGGATCATAAGGATTCATTTTTAGACAATCATGATATTGAAAGACAAAGGGGAATAACAATTTTCTCAGATCAAGGAGTATTTAAATTTAATAGTTCTACATATTATTTAGTTGATACCCCAGGACATATTGATTTTAGCTCAGAAATGGAGCGTTCAATTGCCATTATGGATTATGCAATTATTATTGTGAGTAGTGTTGAAGGGGTTCAAGGACATACTAAGACAGTTTGGAATTTATTAAGAAAATATAATGTTCCAAGTATATTTTTCATAAATAAATTAGATAGGGTTGGAGCAGATAAGAATAGAGTTATAAATGAAATAAGAAGAGATTTAACTAAAGATGTTTGCTTTGTAGATAATGTAAATGATTTTATAGATAAAATAAATTTAAGCGAGGAACTAATAGAGTTTATAAGTGAATATGATGATGTGCTTTTAGAAAAATATCTTAAAGGAAATTATGATGCTAACATTTGGGGAAGCACTTTAAAGAAATTAATAAAAGAAAATAGAGTATTTCCTTGTTTTGGAGGTTCTGCACTTATGGATGAGGGAGTAATAGAATTTCTTAATACATTAGATAATTTAACTTATACTGATTATAATGAGAAAAATGGTTTTTCAGGGAGAGTATATAAGATACGCTATGATGAAAATGGTAATAGGATTACTTTCATAAAAGCCTTATCTGGAACACTGAGAGTTAGAGATGAAATTAGATATAATGAAGAATATATTGAAAATAGCAATGTTGGAGATACTATTGCTAGCGGAATAACTGAAAAGATCACTGCCATAAGGATATACAATGGTAGTAAATTCAAAACAGTTAATTGTGTCGAAGCTGGAGATTTATTTGCAGTTCAAGGTCTTTCTAAGGCTGTAGCTGGCGATGGTTTAGGTTTATTAAAAGATAAGACTAAATTTGAAATGATCCCAACCCTAATGTCAACAGTTATTTTTGATAAAACATTAAATATTCGTGAAGTATTAAGATATTTTAAAATATTAGAAGCTGAAGATCCGTCCTTGAACATAATATGGAATGAAGCTTTGCAGGAAATTAACGTACATATAATGGGGAAAATACAACTAGAAGTTATAAAAGAAGTTGTAAAGGAAAGATTTAATTTAAAAGTTGAATTTGGTCCATGTCAAATTCTTTATAAGGAAACTATTGCAGATGTAACAATCGGTCGTGGACATTTTGAACCATTAAGGCATTATGCTGAAGTTCACTTAAAGCTCGAACCATTACCTCGAAATAGTGGTATTATTTTTGAAAATAAGTGTCATAGTGACAATTTAACTTTTGGAAATCAAAATTTAGTGAAAACACATATTTTTGAAAGAGATCATCATGGACTATTAACTGGATCACCAATAACTGATATTAAAATCACATTGCTAACAGGAAGAGCACATAATAAACATACTTGCGGAGGCGATTTTAGGGAAGCTACCTTTAGAGCTTTGAGACAAGGACTTGAAAAGGTTGAAAGCATACTTTTAGAACCATATTATAAATTTAATATACAAGTTTCAAGCGAATATATGGGCAGAGTTATATCAGATATTCAAAGATTATATGGGACTTTTGAACCAGCAGAAATATATTTAGATACAACAATTATTAACGGAAGAGGTCCAGTTGCGACATTTATGGATTATTCTATGGAAGTAATTGCTTTCACTAAGGGCAAAGGTAGCATTAGTTTAATGTATGATGGTTATGATATTTGTCATAATAGTGAAGAAATAATAGAATCAATAGGATACAATAAAAATGCTGATATAGAATATACATCTACATCGGTGTTTTGTTCACATGGTCAAGGATATTTAGTTCCTTGGGATAAGGCAGATGAATCAATGCATTGCGAATTTATAGATTAAACAATTAGTTGAAAAGAATTTTATAATTAGAATAACTACATAGGAGAAAAGATGAAATTAAAATTTGAGTATGAACGTCAGGAAATAGAATTTGAATTAACTAGAAGAAAAAGAAAAACTATATGCATCAAAATTGATGAAGCAGGACAAGTTATGGTTAGTGCACCATTAAAAATTAGTAAAGAGTATATTTTACTTGTTGTTAAAAATAGAGGAAGTTGGATAATAGCCAAGAAAAAAGAAGTTACACAAAGAAGCTTAAAAAGAATTACTAGAAATTTTTCTGAAGGTAATACTTTTATGTATTTAGGAAAAGAGTATCCTTTGAAAATAGTGTTACAGTCAAATAGAAAAAGTATTTTAATAAAATTTAATGAAAAATTTGAAATTTATACAAACACTATGGAAGAGGAAAAATTAAGGAGTGCCTTAGAAAAATGGTATAGAACTGAAACATTAAAAATAGTGACTGAAAGAATAGCTTTTTATTCAAGTAATTTCAAGGACAAAGTTACTGAAATAAAGGTTAAAGAGCAAAAAAGAAGATGGGCTAGTTGTACAGGGAAAAATGCAATTTTATTTAATTGGAGAATAAGTATGGCTAAACTTGATGTAGTAGATTATATTGTTGTACATGAAATGTGTCATATGGATTATAGAAATCATTCGAAATTTTTTTGGAATAGGGTATCAGAAATAATGCCTAATTATAAAGACAAACATGAGTGGCTAAAAATACATGGTATGGATTTGTACATATAAAAAATATATTTAATGTATTTTTATGTAAGAGAATGTCATAAAAAATATAAAGGTTTTTAATATATGATAGAGAATTATGAGATTAGAGGGGGGATTTCATAATGTATGAAAGCAAGTTTAAAATGTTCAGAAATTTATGTATTGTAGCAATTAGTGTTATTACACTAATTGCAATAATAATTTCTTCAGATAAAAAGAAAAATGAAGTTATTAGTGTAGGGTTTTCAGCGCAATTAACCGGCAGACAAGCAGAATTAGGGGTCCAAGAGCGAAATGGTGCACAGCTAGCTATAGAAAAGGCGAATAATGATAGAGGAATTAATGGTCACATGCTGTCTTTAATTGTTCATGATGATCTTGGAATTCCACAAGAGGCGAAAAATGCAGATAAGGAACTGATAAGAGAAGGTGTAGTAGCGATTATTGGTCATGCAACAACGGCACAAACTTTGGCAGGTATTGATGAGGCAAACAAAGCCAAAGTAATAATGATGGGACCAACCGTATCAACACCCAAGCTAAGTGGAATAGATGATTATTTTTTTAGAATTCATCCGTCATTTGAAAAAAGCTCTCAAAATTTTGCTAAATACATTTTTGAAAATAAAGGAATTAAACACATTGCAGTTATCTTTGATAAAGATAATCTAGCATATTCTCAAACTTATAGTGATATTTTTTCTGATAAATTTAAAGCTCTTGGAGGGGAAGTTACAGATATACTTGATTTCTCTTCAGTTGCTCAACCAGATTTTTCAAAATTTATTTCGGAACTACAAAAATCTAAAGCTGAAGGAGTACTTATAGTTGCTTCTGATATGGATACAGCACTTATTGCACAAAGAGCGCGGCTTATGAATTGGTCAAATCCTATGTTTTCATCTCCTTGGGCCCAAACTAAAACCTTAATTGATAAAGGTGGACAGGCTGTTGAAGGAATGATAATTGAACAAGCTTATGATTTAGAAAATGATTCGGAAAATTTTGTTGAATTTAAATCGAAATATAGAGCGAGATTTGGCAATGATCCATCTTTTGGAGCTGCATATAGTTATGAATCAACAATGGTACTTATTGAAGCTATAAAAAAATCCTATAGGACTAATCTTAGTCTTAAGGATGCTTTATTAGAAATCCATGATTTTAAAGGGTTAACGGATAATTTATCTTTTGATAAATTTGGAGATATTCAAAGAAATAGTTATTTAAGTTCTATCAAAAATGGAAAATTTATTAGAATTGCGAAACTCAACACAGTAGAATCTGGAGGTGAGTAAGTAAATGGAAAATACAAAAGGTTACCCTTATCTACGCCAAGTATTTTTTCGCATATTGTTGTTTCGCATGTTTATTCCTTTGATTATTTTAGCCATAGTCGCAGGTATTTGTGCTGAATCCTTAGGTCAACGTAATGTTCAAAGTAATCAAAAGCAAGTCGTCCAGTCAATAGGAAATATTGTGGAATATTATCTTGATCACGGTGGAAGAATATTAGATGCTATTGCTAAAATGGCTGAAACCTCTGATAATGCAGATATATCTGCATTTATGAATAGTACATGGAAAGCATATGGTTATTTTGAAACAATATACTGTTTAGATAAAGAAAATAAAATTTTAATAATGGCGCCTTCGGATCCAATTTATACTGGATTGGATATGTCTAATTTGCCTGACATAAAAAGTTCACATAATCAAGATAATCTTATTATATCGCGTCCTTTCATTTCATTTAGGACAGGTGACCCAATAGTTTATTTAATAAGACCGTTATCTCAAGGAGGCTACATTATTGGGGAATTGAATTTAGGAGTATTTCAACATGAAATTGAAAATATTACGAAAATACAAGGAGATCAATTTGCTTTTATTGTTGATCAATCAGGAACACTAATATCTCATCCTGATTTATCCTTAGTTAAGGAACAAACAAATATAAATAATTTAGAAATAGTTAAAAATACTGTTCGCGGAGAAAATAATAGCATCTATATATATAATGATAAGCTAATGCTGGGAAGTTCTGTTAAACTTCAAACAACTGGCTGGATAGTTGTTTCTCAAATACCTTTAACATCGGTTATAAGTTCCTATAAATGGTTATTCATTTTTGGAATGTTTGCCATATTTGTTTTAATGGTAGCTGTAATATTTAGCTTTCGGAAGCAAATACAAAATCATATTATAACTCCACTTGAACAATTGACCGATAGAACAACTTCTTTGGCGGTTGGTGATTTTAGTAATGGTAGTACCCTACCATTAATTTCTTCAAATTTCATTGAAATACATAATCTTATGGTTGATTTTCAGCTGATGAGCGATAATCTTCAATCACGCGAAATTGCTTTGAAAGAAAGTGAAAATAGTAATCGAGGCTTAGTTGAGAGACTTCCATTAGGACTTTTTACTGCAGAATTAAATGGTGAAATAGTATATGTTAATCCAATGGCAAGACTGATATTAGGTTATGATAAAATTGAAGAAACGGTAGGCATAAATATTACAAATTTTTTAGTTGAAGCATTAATAGATAAAGATCAAAAGGAATTTTTAATAGAGAATATATTTAACTTAAATAACTATGAAATTCAGATAAAAAATAATAATGAAAAAGTTATGTGGATTGAAATAAATAGCCATGTCGTTTATGATTATCAAAAGCATGCAGATTTTTTTGAGATAAGTATTCAAGATATTACAGAACGAAAGCAAAATGAGTTTAAAATAAAAGAACAACAAGAACTCTTAATTCAATCAGAAAAAGAGAAAAGTGAAACTCTTGAAAAAACGCTTGCTATGAAAGATGAATTTATTTCATTAATCAGTCATGAACTTAAAACACCACTTAATGTTATTTATTCAGCTATTCAATTAATCGAATGTGTATATATGAGTAAAATTCCTGAACGGGTGCAAGAACTTATAGGAAATATTAAGCAGAATACCTTTAGACAATTAAGATTAGCTAACAATCTACTAGATATTACTAGAATGAATTCTGGGCAAATTAAAATAAATATGAGGACAATAGATGTTGTATTTTTAATTAAGGTTATTTGTGAATCAGTTGAATTGTACGCAAATCAGAAAAATATAAGTATTAATTTTGATTCAAATATTACTAGTAAGATGATAGTTATTGATGATGAAAAAGTTGAGAGAATAATATTAAATATCCTTTCAAATGCTATTAAATTTACAGAAAGTGAAGGAAATATTACTATAAAGCTATCAGATAGTATAAATTCAGATTCTATACAAATTGAAATTTCTGATACTGGCATAGGAATCCCAGAAGATAAGATTGATGTTATATTTGAACGATTTGGTCAAGTTGATAGTAATTTATCTAGGAGGGCTGAAGGTACTGGAATTGGATTGTCTCTTGTAAAATTATTAGTTGATAATTTAGGTGGAACTATAAATGTTAGTAGTAAACTAGGAGTAGGTAGCACTTTTACAATAATACTTCCTACCAATAATGAATTAGTAAGTACCGAAAATAATGGACGTCTTGATGTTGAAGACAGATTGGTGAGTGAGATAAAAGTTCAATTCTCTGATATCTATTTATAATTCGAAATAATAATAAATTATTAAATTAGTAATTATTTAACACAATAAAAATAAGGTTTCATATTAAAATATAAATATGGAGCCTTATTTTTTTATTGAATATACTAGTGCTTACAAAACTGAAATTTCATCTAATTTAGAATCGACATATAAATTGTATGTAAGTCCAATAACAACTAGTATTCCTCCAGAAATTTTAGTTATAGATACTGAATTTAGAGTCAAACAATCTAGTAAAATACCTGTAAAAAGCTGTCCAACAAAAATTATTAACGTAGCATAAAATGAGGACATTTTAGGTGTTATTACACTGTTTAAGATTACAATTGCTATCCCTAATATTCCACCGAAATAAGCATAAAAAGGAATATTACTAAAATTACTAGATGAAAAATTTTCTTTAAAAATAATAAATAATACTAAAGATGCTAATACTCCTGTAAAATAATTAAAAAAACTAGATTCAATTAATCCTACTTTTTCAGAAAGTTTAGTATTAAGAATTCTTGAAACTACTACAATAGCACCTGCTATAACAGAAATTAAAATATAAAACATTATTTCACCTCCTAATTAATTAAATGCCATAATTGAAATTCCTATTATTATAAATAATAATCCAATAAATTTCTTTTTATTAAAACTTACCTTTGGCATACCTAGAAATCCACAATGATCAAAAGCTAAGGAAGTTATTAGCTGACCTAAAAGTCCTAAAGCAACTGGAAGAGAAACTCCTAATGCAGAATAGCTTAAATTGTTAAACATAACCGTAAATACACTTATAGCCCCTGCAATATAAAAATATAAAGGTATATTATTTCTAAAAGATATTTTTATTTTTTTGCAATACAGCAATATTAGAATAGCAAAAAATCCAATTGCATGTATTATAAGTAATGAAGTATAGCTACCAACACCATTAGATAATTTCCCATTAAATGCTATCATAATAGAAATGAGGATACCAATTAATAAGGATAAAAGATTGTACATATTGTGCCTCCATTAAAATGTTTTTTCAAACAATAGATATAAATTTGATTACTCTCTATATTTTAGGCTATTATTATAATATACAAATAGGACATATGTCATGTTTGAAAAAATAATACAAATTAAGGAGTAAAAAAGAGTGGATTTAATTGATAATAATATAAAACTTGAAAAATACATACGAATATTCAAACTTGAAAATTTATTTACGGAAGATATGAAGGAAAATATGACTTTATACAAGTTTATTAAAAATGAATATATATGTAAGGAAAATGAGTATTTGGAGAATTTATATTTCTTGGCTAAAGGAAAAGCAAAAGTATCTAAGCATTTGGAAAATGGAAAATCGTTACTAATTTCTTTTTATTCTCCATTAAAGATAATAGGAGATGTAGAGCTCATAAGAAACAATCCTACAGATTGCAGTGTACAGGCCATAGAAAACACTTATTGTATAGGTCTTAAATTCGATTATGCTAGGAGTAATCTTTTGAATGATTGTAAATTCTTAATAAATCTATGTGATTATATGTCGGAAAAACTTAAAAATGGAAGTAATAATAGTTCTATTAATTTACTTTATCCTCTTGAAAATAGACTTGCCAGCTATATACTAGCATTTGCAGAAATAAGTGATGATAAAATTAAAAAGTTTATTTTCAAAGAGAATTATAATGAAATTGCAGAATTACTTGGTTCAAGTTATAGACATTTAAATAGAACTTTAAATAAGTTTTGTTCTGATGGTATTTTGAAAAAGAATAATAAAGAATATGTAATAGAAGACTATAAGAAATTGTTATATTTAGCTGGAGATTTATATAAATGAAAATTTACCAAAATTGTCTAGTATTTATATATGAATTATGTTATTATTTTAATAATTATTATTAAATAAGAAAATATTTTAATTATTATTACTTAAATAAATTAAAATTTAAAGGATTGGAGGGTGGTGATACCATTGATGAAATTAATTAAATATGTACCAAATACTATTAGTCTAACTAGAATTATTATGTGTATCTTCTTTGTTAATGGAATAATTAGTCAATATAATAATGGACAAGATAATACACATACTCTATTTATATTATTCTTTATGATTTGTATTTCAGATTTTTTAGATGGTAAAATTGCTAGAAAAACAAATTCTGTTTCTGTACTTGGAGCAAAACTCGATGTATTTGCTGATTTATTTTATATAACAGTTTCCTACATAGCATTAGTGAGTTTTAAGATTATACCTATATGGTTTTTGCTTTTTATTATATTTAAATTTTCTGAGTTTGTATTAACATCAAAATTTATAAAGAATAATATTAAGTTGTCAGACAAGCCTTTTGTTTTTGATAAGGTTGGAAGAATTGTATCAGCCACTTTTTTAATCATTCCGGGAATTGTTTGTATCAGCAAATGCTTAAATGTACATTATATAAATTCTATATTTTCATGCATTTTGTCTATGATATTTATAGCAGGAATGTACTCTTCCTATAGTAGAATAAAGGATTGTTTTAAAATTTACAAATTAAATAATAATCTAGAAAGAGGTAAACTATGAAAAAGAAGCCAGGAATTTTATTAATATTATTCTCTATGATAATTACTTGGGCTTTGTGGGTATTCATTAAACCTACAAGAGAAATTTCTACCTTAAGTGAATATTCTCAATTAATAGCATCCTTTGCATTGGTTGCATTTGCTTTAATAAATTTCATATCAACACGTAATAAGATTTTGGATGTACTATTTGATGGATTAGATAAATCATATATTTATCATAAATATTTAAGTATTTCAGCTCTTGTGTTAGTTATAATTCATAATATTACAATTGAACTAGGAAAAGGCATTGAAAGATCTCAAGGAATACCTATTCCTCGTGATCCCTATGCAATGTATGGAGCTTTTAGTATGTATTTATTTATAATTCTTGTACTTATAGCGATAATCGCAAAAAAATTAAATTACGAAAGATGGAAAGCAATTCATAAATTTATGATTATTCCATATGCTATGGGTATTTATCATTATTATGGAAGTGCAACTTATGCTGTTTTTTCTTTTAAACCCTTTAATATATGGTTAAATATTGTTAATATTATGGGAATATCATCTGTTATCTATAGCATCTTCCTATATGAGAAAATATCTTTTAAATATAAATATAAGGTTTCAAGCTTAAATATAGTTGCTGATGGTACCTTAGAGATTACAGGAAGTGCACTTAAAAAAGATATAGATTATAAGCCAGGACAATTTGCATTTATAAAAACACTACAGAATGATAATAAATTTGTATCACATCCATTTACAATTAGTGAAGCACCCAAAAAAGGGGAATTGCAATTTACAATTAAAGGGTTAGGAGATCATACAAAAGAATTATTTGATACATTGAAAGTTGGAGATAAATTTGAAGTATCAGGTCCTCATGGGAAGTTTAATTATAAATCTGGTAGAAAAAGGCAAGTGTGGATAGCAGGTGGCATTGGAGTTACACCATTTAGAAGCTTTTCACAAGCAGAAATTCCAAAAGATTTTTTAGTTGATTTCTTTTATGCTTTTAATAATGAAGAAGAAAGTGCTTATAGTGAAGAGTTAGAAGGATTGCAAAGAGATAACTTGCGAGTACACCTTTTTAATTCAAAAGAAAAGGGATTTTTATCAGTATCTGAAATTGAAAAATATATAGATACTAAAGATACGATTGATATATATTTTTGTGGACCAGCTCCTATGAGGGAAAGTTTAAGAAAACAATTTGCCAATAGTCATTTAAATATTGGTGAGTTACACTATGAGCATTTTCAATTTAAGTAAATTCAAGTTTTAAACATGCACATATTAATAATATTTACATATGTTAATGTTGTAATCAAGGTACAAAGAGTTTATGCTATGCGCGTAGAGAAAATAATATCAGAACTAATTTATATTTATAATACTTACTCATCATCTGAAAAATTATTTGAGTTAAGAAAGAAAATATATTTATATAGACAATTTCCATATAAAATTCAAGTTATTGCGGAAAAACTATATGTACCATGGGCTATAGCTATATCAGAAGATGGCAGCTTATACTTTACAGAAAGGTCTGGAGCAATTAGAAAAATTAAAAATGAAAAACTTCTACCTGATCCACTATATTTATTTGGTACGCCATTTGTAAGTCAAGGGGAAGGTGGATTGATGGGAATTGCTTTAGATCCGAACTTCTCTCAAAACCATTTTGTTTATGTTATGCATTCTTTTGCAGAAAATCATAAAACTTATAACCGTATAGCTAGATTAATTGAAAATAATGATAGATTGTTAATGGATAAGATCCTTATCGATAAAATTCCAGGAGGACAAATTCATAATGGAGGACGAATAAAGATAGGTGTAGACAACAAATTGTATATAACTACTGGAGATTCGGGAAATCCATCACTGGCACAAGATCCACTTAGTACAGCAGGTAAAATATTACGTATAAATTTAGATGGCAGTATTCCCAAAGATAATCCTTTTCCTAACTCCCCAATATATAGCTTAGGTCATAGAAACCCAGAAGGTTTAGCATGGAATTCTGAAAATGTTCTATATGAATCAGAACATGGATCAATTGCTCATGATGAAATTAATATAATAGAGCCTGGGAAAAATTATGGTTGGCCTATAGTCGAAGGAAATGAGGAAACAACAACTAATATTATACAAAAACCATTAATCCAAAGTGGAAATGAAACATGGGCACCATCTGGAATAACGTTTATAAGTCAAGGGCCTTGGAAAAATAAGTTACTTATGGCTAATTTACGTGGGCAACAATTAATACTAATTACATTAGATGAAAAAGGAGTAGCTGTAACTATGGTTGAGTCGTTACTAAAAGGTGAATATGGACGGTTACGTGAAGTCATAGAAGGAAAAGATGGGTCGATTTTCTTAGCTACAAGTAATATGGATGGGAGAGGTAATCCTAATATAAATGATGATAAAATTATACAACTTACATTACAATGAAAAATAACGAGGTTAGATATAATATTTAGATTTTTTAATATATTATATCTAACCTCGTTTGGAATAAATTGGTTTAAAATATCTATAAAATCACATCTCGTCTAGTAATTTCAAAACCAATAGTTTCTTCAATTTCTTTAAGAGCTCTGAGATTCTTTGGATCTATAAACAGACAAGTATAGCCGGTTTCTCCAGCTCTACCAGTTCTTCCTATACGATGAATATAGCTTTCTACAGTTTCTGGGATATCATAATTATATATATGAGTTACTCCAGTAATATCTAAGCCTCTTGCTGCAACATCAGTTGCAATTAAAAACTGTATATCAGCATTTCTAAAAGATTTCATTATTCTTTCTCTTTTATTTTGAGGAATGTCACTATGTAACTTTAAGCAATTGTAATTACGAGTATGTAGTACAGTCTCTAATTCATCGACTCTTCGCTTTGTCCTACAAAATATAATTGCCATAAAAGGGTTATCTTCATCCAATACTTTACATAAGGCATCACGTTTATTTCTATCAGTTGTCTCAACAACTTCTTGTTTAATTGAATCTAAAGTAATTTCTTCTTTTTCTATAGAAATTTCAATTGGGTCTTTCATATATCTATAAGCTAATTTTTTTACTGCCGAATCCATTGTCGCTGAGAAACAAAGCATTTGTTTCTTCTTTGGCATTGAAGCCAAAATTTTTTCAACTTCATTTTTAAAGCCCATAAATAACATTTGATCAGCTTCATCTAAAACAAAGGTTTTTAATTTACTTAAATCAATACTTTTGCGATTAATATGATCTAAAAGTCTTCCAGGAGTTGCAATAATCAAATGAATATTATTATTCAATTTTTTTAGTTGAGAGGAAATGTCTTTTCCTCCATAAGCCGCTAATATATTTATTTCTTTAGCATCTTTTAACTTATTCGCTTCATTAGTAATTTGAATAGCTAGTTCTCTTGTTGGAGTTAAGATTAACACTTGTATATCATTTGATTTTGAATTTATGTTTTCAATTAATGGTAATAAAAAAGCTAAAGTTTTACCTGTTCCAGTTGCAGCTTCTGCTATTATATCTTTTCCATCTTTTATAGGTGATATAGATTTTTCTTGGATAGGAGTAGGAACATTAATTCCAGATCTAGTTAAAATACTAATTAATTCAGGACTGATATTAAGTTGTTTAAAATTCATTTTTTCATACCTTTCTTTAAGTACATATAGATATATATTTTAATTAACGATGTTCAATTAATAAAGCAAGTTCCACGGATAAAGTTCATGTCTCCAAATATATAAATATCCAAAGCAAGAATTAGACATATGCGGAACTTACCGAAATCCAATACATTTGTCTTCCATATGTATATTCCTTTTATAAGTTTGATTATTAATTTGGATATCTATAAAATTTGGACATTCACTTTTCTTTGAGAATTATTAAAATTAAGATGTACAATGTTAATTAGAACTTATATAAATATCATATGTATACAATTAATTCCTATAAGTTAATAGGATAAATGCTTTTTAGTTAATTATCAATACTAATAATAATATAAGAATCTAATTTATTAAAGGAAAATATTTAATATTATATATAAATATTTATTTTAAAACAGTTTTATAAAAAGAAAAAATGTGGTAAATTAGAATATATACTAATAATATGGGAATTGTAAATAAATCTTAGTTAATAAACTGACTAAATAATATACTTCCATTAAAAATTGAAAGGAAAAATGGTGATTTTATGAAAATTTCAACAAAAGGTCGATATGGATTAAGGGCTTTAATTGATATATGTTTATTCTCTTCATCAGATATGGTTACTGTAAAAAGCATATCTGAGAGACAAGGGATATCAGAAAGATACTTGGAACAAATATTTTCTTCTTTAAGAAAAGGTGGAATAATTAATGCTAAAAAAGGAGCTCAAGGAGGATATTTTTTAGCAAAGAAGCCTAAAGATTTTAGAATAGGAGATATTTTAAGTGTTTTAGAAGGTGATTTATTGCTGATTGATATTGAACGCGATGAAAATGATATAGAAAATTTTATAAGTGAAAACTTATGGAATGTAATAAATAATAAGATAGTTAATTTCTTTAATTCTATGACATTAGAAGATTTAGTGAATAATTATAAAGAATACAAAAAAGAAGATATGTATTATATTTAATGCCTATACTTTATGATGCTAATATAAAAAATAATTCCAATTGAATGAATTTTACGAAAATTTTTTAAAAAAGCCTTGTAACTGATAGGAAAATATGTTATATTTTTTACAAGTTAAAACCGTTGATAAGAATAGTAGATAATAAAACTAAGTATAAAGAGAATTCGATGTTTGGTGAGAATCGAATGCTAAAGATGTTATTGAATGGGTCTTTGAGGTGATATCTTGAAATTTTAAGAGTAGGGATATACGGGGGTCAGCCGTTAAAATGACAGGATATAAATTTTGAGAGTTAAATAGTATTTTTATAATAGGAAATATTTTTAGTTTAGAAGTATAGTTAATTTTCTCAATTTTAGTATCTGATAATATATACATTAGGTGGTATAACGGAATTATAGCATTTCGTCCTATTTGGACGAAGTGCTTTTTGTATATATAAATTTATTAATCAATAGTTGTATTGGGATAAGGTTTTATTTTTATACAAATTGATTAGACTTTTTATATATAATAATTCACATCACTTGATATTAAGATTTGGGTGGCATAGCGAGTCACTTCGTCCCAATTTGATGGACGGAGTGGCTTTTTATATTTCTAAAAAATATAGATAAATTACTATTGAGTTCTATTTAGCTGGTATTTGAAACAAATAAAATGGCCAAGATCAAAGGAGGTAAGAATATGATCAATATTTCAAAAGAAAGTTTTATTGCAAAGAAAAAATCAAATATTATTTTTTCAGTAATAAGTGAATTTCGAGGTGATGAAATTACACCAATAAAAATACTAAGAGGGTTTAGTGGCAGTAGAAGATTTATTTTTGAAAGTGGAAGTAAAGAAAATTATTTTGGTAGATATTCATATATGGGAGAAAATCCATATAAAGAAATTTGTGGCGATGGTCAAGGAGAAGTAGACCAATTAAAAAAAGAAATTAGAGTTAGTTTTGATAAAAGTACAAATCCATTTTCATTTAATGGTGGAGCTATTGGATATATGGGATATGATTCTATACAACTATATGAAAAAAAACTAAATTTTAAAAATCCAGATGATTTAAAAATGCCTATAATGCGTTTCAATTTTTATAATAGATATCTCTGTTATGATCATTTTACTCATAAGGTATATATTGTAGATAACATTATGGAGAATGATCAAAGAGAATATGATGAAATAATTGCATCACAAAAAGAATATATAAACAGTCTTCTTTATAAGCCAGTTCTAGCAGAAGAACCTGACGATAGAGAGGAAGTTTCCTTTGAATTCTATACCTCTAGAGAAAAATTTATTGAAAATGTTAAAAAAGCAAGAGAACATATTTTAGCTGGAGATATTTTTCAAATTGTTTTATCTCAAAGGATGAAGTGCCAAACTGAAAAGTCATACTTAGAAATATATAGAAGATTAAGAGAAGAAAATCCTTCTCCTTACATGTTCTTACTTGATTTTGATGATTATCAGGTTGTTGGATCATCTCCAGAAAGTCTGGTATCAGTTAAAAATGGCAAAGTTTCTACGAATCCAATAGCAGGTACTAGAAAAAGAGGAGAAACACCAGAAATTGATAGCATCCTTGAAAAAGAACTTACGGAAGATGAAAAGGAACTTGCAGAACACGTTATGCTTGTAGACCTTGGAAGAAATGATATAGGTAAAGTTAGTAAAATAGGAACCGTTAATGTAAGTGATTTTATGAAAGTTGAAAAATTTTCTCATGTAATGCATATAACCACAAAAGTTGTTGGAGATATATTAGATAATAAAGATGGCTTTGAAGCATTAGCAGCATGTCTTCCAGCTGGTACAGTTTCAGGAGCCCCCAAAATAAGAGCTATGGAAATAATAGAGGAACTTGAAGAATGTAAAAGAGGTATTTATTCAGGCTCAGTGGGATATTTTTCTTATGGTGGAGATATGGACATGGCAATTATTATAAGAACTATAATCTTAAAAGCTAAAACAGCATATCTCCAAGCTGGAGCAGGAATTGTATATGATTCAGTGCCAGAAAAAGAATTTGAGGAAATTCAAAATAAATTGATGGTTTTAAAGGAGGTTTTGAGATGATAATTTTAATTGATAATTATGATTCCTTTACATTTAATTTATATCAATATTTAAGTGAGTATGCTGAAACTAAAGTATTTAGAAATGATGAAATTACCATTGATGAGTTAGAAAAGCTTAGTCCTAAAGGTATAGTAATATCACCAGGACCTGGAGTACCAGAAGATGCTGGAATTTCTATAGAAGTTATACAAAAGTTAGGGGAAACAATCCCTATTTTAGGAATATGTCTTGGACATCAAAGTATAGCAACTGCTTATGGTGGTAAGGTCATTAGAGCTGATGAAATTTTTCATGGGAAAACTTCAAAGGTACAAGTTAAGGGAAAAGATATTTTTGAAGGAGTACCAAGAAAAATAGATGTGATGAGATATCATTCCTTAATTGTTGAAAATAGCTCCCTTCCTAATTGTCTTGAAGTTATAGCAGCTACCATTGAGAAAAATGACATTATGGCTATAAAGCATAAAGAATTTGATGTATTTGGGCTTCAGTTTCATCCTGAATCAATATATACACCAAAAGGTAAACATATGATTGGAAATTTTGTAATTAACATCTGTAAAGATACATTAGAAAATTAAATGAAAGAGGGTGAAGATAAAATGACAATAGAAATTGCAATAAAAAAATTAACTTCAAGAGAAGTTTTATCAGAAGATGAAGTTAGAGCTGTAATTAATCAAATAATGAGAGGAGAAGCAACTTCAGCACAAATAGGTGCTTTCTTAATAGGTCTTAAGATTAATGGAGAAACTCCAAGTCAAATTTTAGGTGCTGTTAAAGCATTAAGGGATAATTTTACACCAGTAAAAATTGTAAAGCCAAAGCATTTGATAGATACTTGTGGAACTGGTGGAGATGGTGCTAAGACGTTTAATATTTCCACTGCAGTAGCAATAGTAGCTGCAAGTGGTGGTGCAAAAGTTGCTAAACATGGAAATCGTGCAGTTTCAAGCAAAAGTGGAAGCGCTGATGTTCTTAATGAACTTGGTATAAAGATTGATTTTGATGAAAATCAAAGCAGAGAAATAATCGAAAAAAATGGAATGGCATTTTTGTTTGCACCAATGTACAATGGAGCAATGAAAAACGTTGCAAATGAAAGAAAAGAATTAGGAACAAGAACTATTTTCAATATAATAGGACCACTTTCAAATCCAGCACCATTAACTGGACAACTTTTAGGAGTATATGATAAAACATTAATTCAACCTATTGGAGAAGCTTTATTAAATTTAGGATTAAATAGAGCAATGGTAGTATGTGGTGATGACGGGCTAGATGAAATAACAACAACTACAACAACAAATGTTTGTGAAATTAAAAATGGGAAATTAATATCTTATAAATTAGATCCTGAGACCCTTGGATTTAAAAAAGCTGAATTAAAAGAAATAAAAGGTGGAGATGCTAAAGAAAATGCAAGAATTATCTTAAAAATCTTAAAAGGTGAAAAAGGGCCCGCTAGAGATATTGTTGCTTTAAATGCTGGAGCAGCACTTTATGTAGCAGAACTTGTTGATTCAATAAAAGTTGGCATAGAAAAAGCCAATGAGCTTATTGATTCAGGAATTGCATTTGAGAAATATAAAGAACTTGTGAATATAAGTTAATGTGAGGTGATATTTTGATTTTAGATGATATTATAGCAAAGAAAAAAATAAGAGTTAATAAGAGAAAACAAGAAATTCCAATAAAAGAATTAGAAAAGCAAGCTCTACAAATTGTTAAAGCTGAAAAAGAATCAAATTATATAAATCCTTTCAGAGCTGAATTAGTTAATGATGGCTTATCTGTAATAGGAGAATTTAAGAAAGCTTCGCCATCAAAAGGTATAATAGTTGAAAATTTTAATATAAAAGAAATATTAAATTATTATACCTACATAGGTGTAGATGTATTTTCGATTTTAACTGAAGAAGATTTCTTTTTAGGTAGTGATAACTATCTTAAGGAAATACGAAAAGCTTCACATATACCTATTCTTAGAAAGGATTTTATAATAGATTTTTATCAAATTTATGAAGCTAAAGTTCTTGGAGCAAGTGGTATTTTACTTATTGTAAGTGTTTTAGGTGATAAGTTAGGAGAATTTTATAAGGAAGCAAAGAGATTTAATTTAGAACCTTTAGTTGAAATTCATAATAAAGAAGAATTGGATTTGGCCTTAAAATTTGATTGTGAAATTATTGGGATAAATAATAGGGATTTAAAGACCTTTAATGTAGCACTTAATACAACAAAAGAACTTATTAGCTATATACCAAAAGATAAAATAATTATAGCTGAAAGTGGAATTATGAGTATTGAAGATCTAAAAACCATAAGTCAGTTTGGAGCTAATGGAGTATTGATAGGAGAATTGTTTATGAGGAATATAGACAATAAAGCTTTTAAAAATCAATATAAAAATTTTAGAAACAACAACCAAAAAAATAAAGAAATTATACACCTATAAAAAGAGCAGCTATGCTGCAATAAGGATCATTTTTAAAAAGAGACAAGGATCAATTTTAAGAATAGGAGCTATGATGCAATAAGAATAGAGATAAAGATGAATTTAAAAGGAGCAGCTATGCTGTAATACGGAACTAGTCTGCAATTCGGATCAATCTTAAAAGGAGCAGCTATGCTGCAACATAAGAACTTATATTAGCAATTTACGACTTGTTATTTATTTTTCAATGTTCCTTATGATTTTTAGCAGCAAATGTGAGGAGTATATATGATTAAAATTAAAATATGTGGAATAACTAATGAAACAGAAATAGAATATTTAAATATTTTAAAACCAGATTATGTAGGTTTTTTATTTACAAAGAGTAAGAGACAAATTGATGTAAATAAGGCCAAAATATTAATTAATTTATTAAATAAAGATATTAAAACAGTTGGAGTATTTAAAGATAATCCAATTGATGAGATTTTAAAAGTTATTAAAGAGATAAATCTCAATGCTATTCAACTTCATGGAGAAGAAAATGAAAATTATATAAGCAGCCTAAAAGGTAGCTTGAATAAACAAATTGAAATCTGGAAAGCATTATCAATAAATAATATAGAAGAAATTGAAAATTACAATTTAAAAAATAATAATAGAGAAGATAAATTAGTTGATAATTTTCTTATTGATGGTTCTAATCCAGGAAGCGGGGAAACATTTTCTTTAGAAAAAATTAAAAATTACTTTGGAAAACAATCCTTGAAAAATACTAATAACAAAAAGAATAATTTCATTTTAGCAGGAGGATTATCTCCGGAAAATATAGTCGAAAGAATTGAAAAAGCTAATCCTATTGGTATAGATGTTTCCTCTGGAGTTGAGATTGTAGATGATAATGAAAAACAAACGAAATCTTTTGATAAAATGAAAGATCTTATTGAAAAGGTCAGAGCTTTAAATGATTAAGGATGATAAACTTCAATTATCAATATTCAATGTCAAATGATCAATTAAGTTGATTTTAAATGGAGATATTTAAGTTTTGAATAACTATTTTTACAAAATATATTAATTAAATCAATTATTAAATATGGATTGTACATGACTAAAATATGAAAGGTAGGTATGACAATGGAAGGAAGATTTAATGAGTTTGGTGGACAATATGTTCCTGAAACTGTAATGAATGCTCTTATTGAACTTGAAGATGCTTATAATAAGGTAAAAGATGATAAAGAATTTATGGACGAGTATATGTATTATTTAAAATATTATACTGGAAGACCTAGTCCTTTATACTATGCTGAAAATATGACTAAAGATTTAAATGGTGCGAAAATTTATTTAAAAAGGGAAGATTTAAATCATACAGGAGCTCACAAAATAAACAATGCTTTAGGACAAGTGCTTTTAGCTAAAAGAATGGGGAAAAAGAAAGTTATCGCAGAAACTGGTGCTGGTCAGCATGGAGTTGCTACAGCTACAGTTGCAGCAAAATTTGGAATGGAATGCAAAGTCTTTATGGGAGAGGAAGATATAAAGAGGCAGGCAATTAATGTTAAAAAAATGGAGCTTTTAGGAACAGAAGTGGTTCCAGTATTAAATGGTGCTAGAACCTTAAATGATGCAGTAACTGAAGCCATAAGGTATTGGGCTTCCAATGTTGAAGACACCTTTTATATTATAGGTTCAGCCTTAGGACCACATCCATATCCTACAATGGTTAGAAATTTTCAAAGGGTTATAGGAGATGAAGCTAGAAAGCAAATTTTAGAACTGGAAGGAAAACTTCCAGATTATATCCTAGCTCCTGTTGGTGGAGGAAGTAATGCTATAGGAATATTCTATCCTTTTATAAATGATAAAGAAGTAACTCTAATAGGAGTTGAGGGTGCAGGAAAAGGTCTTGAAACTGATAAGCATGCTGCAACTATGTCAAAAAGGGAAAAGGGAATTATTCATGGAATGTTAAGCTATGTTCTTCAAGACAATGATGGTGGAATACTCGAGGCTTATTCCATATCAGCAGGTCTTGATTATCCTGGTGTTGGTCCTGAACATGCTTATCTTTGTGAAACTAATCAAGCAACTTATGTTAGTGTAACAGATGATGAAGCTGTAAGAGATGGATTTATGTACTTGACTAAAATTGAAGGAATAGTACCAGCTTTGGAATCAGCACATGCAATCGCTTATGCAAAAAAATTTGCGCCAACTTTGAGCAAGGATAAGATAATGATTATAAATCTATCAGGGAGAGGAGATAAAGATATGGATGCTGTGCTTTCATATCTTGGTGAAGAATAATGAATAGAATAGATATATCTTTTAATGAACTTAAAAAAAATAATAAAAAAGCACTTATACCATTTGTAACTTGTGGAGCAGATCTTACAATTGAAGAAACAGCAGAATTAATTATAGAATTAGATAGGGAAGGAAGCACATTAGTTGAAATTGGAGTTCCTTTTAGTGATCCTCTTGCTGATGGTCCAGTAATACAAAATGCATATACTAAAGCCTTAAATAACGGTACTAAATTAAGAGATGTATTTAATTGTGTTAAATTAGTAAGAGAAAAATCACAAATACCAGTTGTTTTAATGGTTTATTTCAATGTTGTCTATTTTAATGGGATAGAAAATTTTATTAAAGAAGCAGCAATGAGTGGTGCAGATGGATTAATTGTACCAGATGTTCCTCTTGAAGAAAGAGGAGAACTTAATAAGATTTGCGAGATCAATGGGATATATTTGATACCATTAGTAGCAAGAACATCAAGAGATAGAATAGCAGTAATAACAAAGGATGCTAAAGGCTTTGTATATTGTGTTTCTACCAATGGAACAACAGGGGAAAGAACAACTTTGGACAGCGGAACTCAAGAATATTTAGCTGAAGTTCGAAAAATAGTAAACATACCAATGTGCATTGGTTTTGGCATTTCATCAAGAGAAGTCGTAAAAGAAATTAAAGATTACTGTGATGGAGTAATTGTTGGTAGTGCAATAGTAAAAAGGATGGCAGAAGGCAAGCAACCAGTGATTGAATTTATAAGAGATTTGAAGGACGGTTTATACTAAATTAATTAATAATAAAAATTCTATTATTTTATTTCAAAAATTGTGCTATAATTTTTTGGAAATGAGGTGTTTTTAAATTATGGCAAAGAAAAATAGTAGAAATACAGATATTTTAAGTGAAAGTAAAAATACAACTTCACCTAAAGTATATTCATTATTAGTTGATTTAGTAAATGAAAATAAAGATGACTTAGCAGAAGATGTTTTAAAAATAGATTACTTACTAACATATACGAGTAATTGCATTAAGGATAAAGATTTTAAGGAAGCAAAAAGTACAATAAAGATGGCAAAAGCAAGAATGGATAAATTAATAGAGAATAAAGTTAATATTGAATATTTACAATATCTTTATGATGGAATTAATGCAAAAATAAAATAAAAAAACATTATTATGTTATAATGTTATAGACTTCATCATTTTATGTGAAGATTAAATTAATATGAAAAGTGAGTAGTTTAAATGAGATTTGAAAAGTTAGAAAAAACAATTAATAAATTGGATAATGATATTGATGCTTTAAAAAGAGTTAAACAATACTTATCGAATAAAGATGAAATTAATGAAATAACTGATTTATTAAATAAGGAACGTCAAGTATATGCAGATGAATTATATTTAGGTGATGGAATAGCTTACCTAGAATGTGTAAATATAATTCGAGATTTGTTAAATAAAGAATTATATAAAGATGAGCAAGTTAGTCTTTTAGAAGATATAAAAGAAATTCACGGAAGAAAATCACCAAATGTAAGTAAAAAAAGCCATGGGCTTAACGCTTGGCTTAAATTCTTAGATGTAAATTGTGATTGGATAGAGAATAAAAATAGTGATTGGTCAACATTAATCTTGAGAAGCATTAATCCTAAAATTAATAATTAAGCACTGGATTAATTGGTTTAGACTGAAATCTCTTAGTTCCATCAAAAATAGGCTGATGAATTAAGTGTGATATATAACTAAATTTCATCAGCTCATAATAATCAATTAGACTTTCAAGAAATTTATAAGCGTTTTAGCAGCAATGGATAAATCTGTAGAATTTTTGTAAATGACAGTTATATATCTTGAAGGAATTGGTGTTCTTAGTGGTAGTTCAACAAGAAGTCTATTTTGCAAATCTGTAAGAGAAAATTCTCTTATAACCGACGTTATTCCAAGATCTAATTTTGCACCTTCAACTAAGAAGTCCATATTGCTAGCTTCAATATCTGGAGTAATGCTTAAATTTTGAGATATTAAATAATTATCAATGTATTCCCTGGTTGAATTAGGACTTTCTAATAACATAAAGGAACCTTTTTTAAAAATATCATCAGTAGATGATATTTTTATTTTTTTTATATAATTATTGCTAGCAACGAAAATATCATGTATTTCTTTGATTTTAATAAATTCTAATTCCAAATTATTAGATGTGGTTGCAATTATGCCTAAATCTAATTTTCCTTCCTCTACAAGTTTTATTGTATCTAAAGTAGGTTTATTAATTATCTTAATCTTAAAAGCAGAATATTGTTTTGAAAACTCCTGAAATTTAGGTAAGAAATAACTTTTTCCTATAGTTGTACTAACTCCTAAATTAATATTTCCCATCTCTTTATTTTTTAATCTTTCTAAAATGTGCTCACCTAATGAAAATTGGTCGAAGGCTATTTTTATATGTTCAAATAATACTTGTCCTTCTGGCGTTAAAGTTACGCCTTTGGAACTTCTAGAAAAAAGACTAATTTTAAGAGAGTTTTCTAAGGTGCGGATAGATTTGCTTACAGCCGGTTGAGAAACATAAAGAACCTCAGCAGCACGTGATATATTTTTACATTTTGCAACTATGAAAAATACTTTATAAAGATTTAAATCAATACTCATATCATAACTCCTGTTTATAGTATTCATAACTAATATATATTTCAATTATATCTAAAAACATTATACAATGTAAATACGAAAAGGAATTATTGAATGTATAAGATTCAAGAAAGGAAGAAGTTGTTATGAAAATAGGAATAATAGGAATGGGAGCAATAGGCGAATATATTAGTTCAATGCTTTCTAAAAACAATGAAGAGGTTTATGTAATTGCAAAAGGAGAAGCTTTAAAAAAATTAAAGAAGGATGGAATAGTTTTAGATAATAATGAAAATGAAAAATTATCAGTATTTCCAACTTTAATTACAGATAATGCAGAAGAAGCTGGAATCATGGATATCGTATTTATTTGTGTAAAAGGTTATTCATTAAAAGCTGCTGCAAAGGCTATAGAGAAAATGGTACATGAACATACTCTGGTCATTCCTATTGTTAATGGTGTCGATATTGGATACAAATTATTTTCTTACTTAAGAAAAGGTAAAATATTAGATGCAGCAATGTATACTAGTTCAAAAGTTGTAAATGATAGAAAAGAAATAATTAAGAGTAATAAAATAGTTATATCCACGAACAAAAACCGTCCTGTTTATAAAATATATTTAGAATTGATTTATAATGTTTTAACGAAAGCAGGTATAATTTGTGAAATAAAAAAAGATGTTGAAGTTTTTGCATGGAATAAATATGTTTTCAACTGTGCATTTAATATAACAGATTCATATTATGACGTTGGAGTAAAAGGTATATTAGAGGATAAAATGAAATTTGAAACATTTTGTAATGTTGCAAAAGAATGCGAAGAAGTAGGTCGATCAAAGGGAATAAAACTTGCTGAGAATATATATGAAGTTTCAATTGAAACTTTAAAAAAGTTATCAAAAAAGAGTATCAGCTCTATGCATAGAGATGTGATTTCAGGCAGAAAATTTGAATTAGAACTGTTTTGTGGTGACTTATGTCGTATGGGAAAAGCGGTAGGAGTGCCAACCCCATATACACAAAAAGCTTATGAAAAACTTAAAATTTTACAAGCAGCTAATTAATATGGTTTTGAAATATAGGTAATAATTTTACCTATATTTTTTTCTATATTTCAACATTTTCATAATACATGAACTAAGAAATAAATTATTAATAAGGTAAGAAATATAAAATTCTTATGTATATTGTTATAAATTGTCTTTGTGCACAAAAAATATATCTTATTGTTTTACATATCTATAATTAGGTATCGGAATAAATTTAGAATATTAAACATAGTATATTTTAGAGTAACTGAAGGAGGAATAAGAGATGAATTATTTACTTAATAAACTAAATGCTACTTTTAGGGATAAAAAAGCCTATTTTTTTATTGTATTAATAATGTTTTGTTTAGGAATATCCTTTGGACTTTATACTGTAAAATATATGGGGACATCGGATAAAAGAGATTTAACTAATTATTTTTCTAGTTTTGCTAATTCCATTGGCAGTCAACCTACTAATTATGGGAATTTACTATTTGAAGTCATAAAGAAAAATATATTACTAATTATACCTATATTTTTATTAGGTTTAACATTTTTTGGAGCCCCGGTTATATTGATTTTAGATTTACTAAAAGGTTTTACATTAGGGTATACTTTTTCTTTTATTGTTATAACTTTTGAAGGAAAAGGTCTTGGACTAGCCTTGGCATCTGTTATTCCTCAAAACTTAATATATATTCCCTGTTATATAGCATTGAGTGTTATCAGTTTATCCATGTCAACAGAAAAATTCAAAGGAAAATTTATTAAACGAGTAAAGATTCAAAGTCAATTTTTTGATGGTGTTTTTTCTAAGTTAATTGTAATCATAATACTTTTTGCAATTGGTATATTAATTGAAACTTATGTTTCACCATCTTTAATACGATTTGTGGCACAAAAATTCTATTTATAAAATACGCACATAACGATAACTAAAGGAAATTTGACAAATATGTCAAATAATATTCATAATCAATGGTATAGGAGATAGTAATGATAAATTGTATAAATAATTATAAAAATTATTTGTTTGATAGTGGGAAAAGTGAGAATACAATATATGCATATGTAACTGATGTAAGCCTTTATCTTAAATTCTTAACTAAAAAGGATTTAGATTTGTACAGTAGTGATAAGTTAACAGTAATGTCATATATTGATAATTTAATCAATCAGGGAAAATCAGAAAGATCTATAAATAGAATTGTAATTAGTCTTAGAAATTTCTATTCATATTTAAAAAATGAAACATTAATAAAAGAAGTCCCTAAAATTGAATATAAAAGTACTAAGAATAATAGAAAATTGCCGCAAATCTTAACAGTTGAAGAAGTTGACAAAATAATTAGAATCGTTGAAAAGGATTGTTCTAAAGGGATACGGGATAATGCATTATTAGAACTTATGTATGCTACTGGAATGAAAGTTTCTGAATTAATTTCAGTGAATGTTGAAGATGTTAACCTTGATTTAAATTTTGTAAGATGCACTGACAACAGACATTTTGAAAGGCTTATCCCAATTGGAAGGAGTGCTTGTAAAGCCCTAGAAGAATATTTAAGTATAAGATATAAAATTGCACAATGTGGAGTAGCTAATCTTTTTGTAAATTTAAATGGAAATAAACTTACTAGACAAGGTATTTGGAGAATTGTAAAAGAGTATTCAAGAAAAGCTGGAATAGATAAAGATGTAAATTTAAATACTTTCAGGCATTCTTTTGCAGTTCATTTACTTCAAAATGGAGCAAATGTACGAGCAGTTCAAAAGTTGCTTGGTAATCAAGTCTTAACTTATATGGATACCTATTATGAGATTATTAATAATGATAAGATAAATTATATTTATATGCATACCCACCCAAGAGCTTAATTTTAATCATAATCTTAAAGTATTAAATAAATAGTACTCAATATAATATTTTTTTATTACCAGCTATTTGCCACCTATATTCTTAAGTAGGTGGCAATTTTTATTGTGAGTAAAATATATGCACACAATAAAAAAGCCAACAACTAATGTTCTATCAGAACATAATTAATTATAAATTAATAGTTTGAACTTGGTTGTATCACGATAGAGTAATTCCACCAAACACTTGCTGCTTTTACTAAATTTGCTGATAAGTAGTATCTATCTTTCCCTTTTTCTTGTCCATCGTTATATTGTTCATCCCAATTATTTGGATCATAAACTTCAAAATAAGTTTTTCCATCTACAACTCTATAACCCTTTACTACAATGAAATGTCCACCATCATAACTATAGAATCGTCCTACTCTTTGTTCACTATTTTTATTATAAGGTATGTAAGACATTTTAACACATAGTATAGCTATGTTACCTTTTTTTAATTCACTTTTTAAAAGATTTTCTGTAACATTTTGTTTAACGGCATATGTTTTTACGTTATTTAAATCAAGGAAGTTTGTAACATCGTTTGTATACCACCAACCATCATTTTCAGGATAAGTGTTTCTTGCAGCTTCAACAGTTCCAATGAAATTAGGCTTAAGCCACTTAAGTGCCATCACAGTACTAGTTGGACCGCAATTATTATTTGAATCTTGACCTGTGTGTCCTTGATCTATATACCAATCATAGGATTTGTTATTACTAACATATTCGGTTTGTTTTGAACCTAATCCCCAGCTAGTATTTAATGCTTGTCCATTATTTCCATTTAAATTTGATACTGTAGTGTTAGATTTCCCAGTGTTTGGGTTTAATGTTTTAGCTTGTGCAGCTGTAGTGTTTCCAATTACTAATGTTGAAAATACTAATGCTGTAGCAATAAAACGAGATATTATATTTTTTTTCATGATTTTCCCCTTTCAAAAACAATATTAATTAATTTTTGTTGAATGTATTTTTATACAAAACCTCCTTTTAATTTCTAATTTTATATTATTTTGGCGAAATGTAAAGTATAATTACCTTAAATGTATAAATTTTGGTATTAAAAGAAGTCTTTTAAATAAATAATGGATATGTGTCATAATTTTATGTAGATCTTATGATGTGAAAATCTTTTATTGTTAGATAATTATCCTATTTTATATAGATAAAATATTGAAAAAAGTATTATTAATAATTATAATAATAAGTAACTTATAATACTTTATTTATTGATTTTTCTATTTTATTAAATATTTGACTATGGAGTCTAATTTCTATACTTATAGGTATATTAATTGGGCTTTTTTTATATTATTTTTTAAAGACTAAATAATTGTTATTGATGATTTATTTCACAAAGTATTAATATACCGTGAATGAAAATAATGTATAAAAGGAGAGAGTTATGATTAAAAAAATTGCAATATACGAAAATAATTTGGGAGAAATAACTGATTTAAGTGCAAATGGATTTGTTAGAATTTATTCTAAGAATAATGATAAATGGAGTGTAGAAGAAGAAACATCAGTAGAGATTTTTAATTTAGATGAAAATATACTTTTAAATACTTTAAATCTTTCAGAGGCTTTGAATAATTGTAAAGTTTTTGTTTCAAAAGAAATACCTGATTTAATTCATGAAATGCTTAATAACTTTGGGATCAGTATATGGAAAATGGAAGGAAAGCAAAATGAAATTCTTGAATATGTTTCTAAAAAAGAAGAGGAAGAGGAAGAAGAAATTAAATTTATAATAACTTCAAAATATAATGAAAAAAGGCGTACTATTTATCCAAAGGAGATTGGCAAAAAAGGATATTATATTTTAAGTTTAAAAGAAATACAAAAACACAACACTGGGACCACAACTAAACAGGCCTTGAGACCTTTTTTAAATAATAATAACTTTAATGAATTAATTGTAATTTGCAGTCATATTCCCAATTGGTTAGAACCTGAATTGAAAACACAAAATTTGAATTATGAATTTTCAAAAACAGGACAAAACGATTATATTATCTTAATTAATCATAATAATTAAGATATATAAGAAGATAATTACAAGGTTAATTATAGATTTTAACTTTAAATTATAGAATATTACAAATTAAGAAAGGAGGAAATCTGATGGAATATATAGAAAATACCAGTTTAAATAAAATAAATATTAGTTCCTTTTCTGAAATCATTTCAAATAATTTAAATATAGATAGTGATATAATAAAAAATTATATTTTTGCGAATATAAGTCTTGGTATAGCTAAAAGGAATGATATAAAAGAAGAGATTGATAAACTATACTCTGATACACTTCAAAGGTATCACAATATAATTATTAATCCTGCAAGTGCTGATAATATCATTATTAGTCAAGGAACTCTTCAACATGAGATATCTGCAAGAAAAGTTTTAGGAATACTATTGGAAGCTGAATATGAAGTTAACCTAAGAAATAAATTACTTAAGCTCCTTAGAAAATACTATCCTATTATATATACAACTGTAAAAAAACATGATAAAGAAAAATTAAAAAATAAATATATGAAAATGGATATTTTAACAAGAAATATAGAAGCTAAATTTGATGCAGCCCTTTATTTATATTTTGCAGTGTATATATCACCTGAAAAGGTAGATCAAGGGTTTGTAATGTCTATTTTAAATGATATAGAGGAGTTTGAATTTGGAAATTTAATCAATCAAGATGTTGAAAATGAGCTGAAGAAATATAAAATTCAAATACAAGAAATTAAAACATTAATTAAAAATAAATATGGAAAATTCTTTAGTTACAAAGATATTTTAAGCCATAGAAATGAGGATATTCATAATTTGGGAGACTTTATGGATGACTTGTTTATATCTAATAAAATAAATATAAATCACACCTTTGTTGAATCTGAATTTATTGATATTGATAAAATAATTTTATCTTATATAAGGGGAAGTAAAAATAAGAAACAAGATTTAATTATGCCTAGTATTGTAAGTGGCATATTTATACAATCTCTTATTAATGAATACAAAAATACAAGACAAAGATATATAGAAAATAATGGGGAAGTAAAGCAATGTGAATTAGATGATATAAAAGCTAAGTTAAATTATATTGAAAAAGAAAATGATACTTTAAAAGTTGAAGTTGCAGACTTAATCAAAGAGAAATTAGTTTACGAAAAAAATTTGAATAATGAACTAAAAAAACTCAACAATCTTCACAAGCAAGAAATTAAAACTATGGAAAATAGAATTGCAACACTTGAAAATAAATTAAAGGAAGAAAAGAATCTTAGGTTGGAATTAGAGTCTTTCCAAGAATATCAATATAATTCTATAGATAATTCTGAAAAAATTCATATATATAACGAGCTAGAGGAATATATTAATAATAGGAAAATTATTATAATTGGTGGGGATAAAGAATGGAGAAGACGATTTAGAATAAAGTATCCAAGAATAAGAACTTTAAATGGATTTAATGAAAACTTTGATATTGCAACACTGAATAATTCTGATTACATATTTTTTTATACAAAATATATGAACCATTCAACCTTCTATAAAGCTATGAATTATATTAAATTCAATAAATGTAAATTCGGATATATAGGAAAAACAAATATAAACCTTGTAGAACATGAAATAATAGAAAATATAAATAAATGCGAATATGTTAAATTTGAATAAAAATTTTTCAAAAATATAGATATCCAAAACGAGAATTAAACTTATGCAACAATTACCGAAATCAGATACATTTATCTTCCACATGACTAGTGAAATTTTCGCTGGAAGGTTCTAAGTGGAAGGTTGCACCCATTTCTGCATGTTCCTAAAGTAAATTTATGACAAGCAGAAAATGGAACAACCTTCCACTAACAACCATCAATAGCTCAATTTCATATGCCTGCTTCCAGAAAAATGTATATGATTTCTAGTGTAGTGTTACGGCTATAATTTCTCAATGATTCATGTATATTCCATTTGTAAGTTTGATTATTGAATTGGATATCTATAGAGTCTTTTGAAAATTAATTTTTATTTTTTCAGAATATATAGAAAATTGATGAAATATTAGCAAAATTAATTGAAATATGGATTAAATATACTTATAATTAAAATAATAGAAATTACATTTGAGGAGGAGTATTATGAAGTTAAGTGCAAGAAATCAATTCGCTGGAAAAGTGGTAGAAATCAAGGAAGGAGCAGTAAATGCATCTGTAAAAATAGAAATAGCTAAAGATATAGTTATTTCATCTACTATATCAATGGAGGCTGTAAAAGAATTAAATTTAAAAGTTGGTTCAGATGCTACTGCAGTCATTAAAGCTACATCAGTTATGGTAATGGCTTAAGCAACTTTTGATGAAATATGAACATAAAAAAAGTAATGAAGAATTCTTCAGAAATCCTTCATTACTTTTTTGCTATATAATCTATACAGTGGTTATTTAAAAATAAAATAAACTATCTTTAGGAAAAGTTAACGAGATTATTTCATTTATGCAATATTTCATATACTTTTTTTCAAGTTTATATTCAATTTGACTTGAAGAAGGAACCAATTTATTCTTCAAAAATAGAGTGAATTCAAAGGGGTTTTCTATTATGTTTTCAATAACAAAAGAAAAAGTATTTTCTAATTTCTCACCATTGTAAACCTCTAGATCATGTGCGCGTATACAAAGGTATTGTACATTGTCAAGAACCTCATCAGCTGTTACAAATTCATATCCCCAATCTTCAGTGTAAATAGTATATGTACCTGTCTTCTTAGCTTTAGAAATGTTTTTGCAACCTGTTAAAGTTGCTTCAGAAAGTGTTTTGGGGCGTTTAAATAAAGCTTTCTTTTCTCTTTTTTCTAACGATTTTCCATTTTCATATACAATGATATCGTCACAAACTCTATATGCTTCAGCTATATCATGAGTCACAAAAATAACATTGCCTTTATAGCTTTTTAATATAGACAATAATTCTTTTTCTAAATTGTTTCTAAGATGTTGATCCAGTGCTGAAAAAGGTTCATCTAAAAGCAAAGTATCAGGATTAGTGATTAGTGCTCTAGCTAAAGCTACTCTTTGCTGTTGTCCTCCAGATAGTTGCCAGGGATAATGCTTTTCTAATCCAGAAATTCCTAAGCGTTCTATATACTCTTTACATACAGCTTTTTTTTCTTTATCCTGTAAACTAGAAATACCAGCTTCAATATTATCTATTATATTCATATGAGGAAATAAAGCATAATTTTGAAATAAGTAACCAACTTTTCTTTTTTGTGGGCATAAATTTATTCTTTTTTCTGAGTCAAAAAAAGTTGAATCATTAATAATAATTTTTCCCTTTGATGGAGTAACTAGACCTGAAATACATTTTAAGGTCATGCTTTTGCCACAGCCGGAGGCTCCTAAAAAACCTAGAATTCCTCTTTCATGCTTAAAGTTTACGTTTAACTTGAAAGAAGAAAATTCCTTTTCAACATCTATGTATAATGACATATTTATGACCTTCTTCCCATTAGTTTAAGTTGAATCTCTGACCAATAATTCATTAATAATATTAATATCAGTGATAATAATACAATTATTATAACCCAAAGCAATGCTTTTTCCATATCTCCACCTTCAGCTGCAAAAAAGATGGCAAGTGGCATGGTTTGAGTCTTACCAGGAATATTCCCAGCTATCATTAATGTAGCACCAAATTCACCAATAGCTCTAGCAAAAGATAGAACTAGTCCTCCAATTATACCTGGCATTGCTAATGGAATAGCTATTTTATAAAATATTTTAAATTCGTTAAGACCTAGAGTCCTAGCAGCAGAAATTATATTTATATCTATTTGCTCAAAAGCAGCACGTGTAGTTCTGTACATCATTGGGAATGATACAACTATTGCTGCAATTACTGTAGCACTCCAGCTGAAGATTATTGAAGTGTTAAAAAGTTCTAATAGCTTTCCTATTGGACCATTTTTTCCAAAAAGTAATAGCAAAAAGAATCCTACGACAGTTGGAGGAAGAATTAAAGGCAAGGTGAAAAGTCCATCTATTATTCCTTTAGCTTTTCCATTGAAATTTGCCATCCAATAAGAAATTAAAATTCCTACAAAGAATGTTATCATAGTTGAAAGAATAGCTGTTTTTACTGAAATCCATAAAGGTGCATAATCCATATTAAGTCCTCCTTAAAAAGTAATTAAAGAATAGGTGAATTTATAGATAATAAGGCACATTTGGAAAATTAACAACCTTGTCCAGATTATAATTTTTCTAATGTGCCCAATTGCATTTGCTGAAATTGTCAACTATCAAAATTCAATTGTGAACTGATAATTGTATACGGTTAAGCTATACCATAACCATATTTTTCAAAGATCTTTTTGCATGTGTCAGTAAATAGAAAGTCCTCAAATGATTTTGCTGCATCAGCATTTTTACTAGCCTTAATTATTCCGATCGGGTATGTAATTGGTGAGTGCTTGTCATCAGGAACTGTTTCAATAATTTTTGCATCCTTACTACTTAGTGCATCACTTTTATAAACAAAACCTATATCAGCATTTCCGGAAGTAGACCAGGCAAGTACTTCTTTTACATCCTTTGCAAATACAAGTTTTGATGTTATTGCATCTTTTATACCAAGCTTAGTAAATACTTCATCTGCATATTGTCCAGCAGGTACACTCTTAGGTTCACCCACAGCAATCTTTTTGACCTTATCGGTATTTAAATCTGCTAATCCAGTTAATTTAGTATCTTTTGGTCCAACAAGTACTAAATCATTTTTAACTAAATCCTTCTTGGTATTCTCAAGAAGTAAAGATTTACTATCTAAAGCTTTCATTTGACTTTGGCCTGCTGAAATAAAGATATCACAAGGAGCTCCTTGTTCAATTTGTTGTTGAAGAGAACCTGAAGCACCAAAATTAACTGTTAAGGTTACATTGGGTTTAACCTTTTTAAATTCAGTTTGAATATCAGTCATTGCTTCTTTTAAGCTAGCAGCAGCAGATATGTTTAATTCAATAGCTTTTTCAGTAGATGCTGTATCCTTAGGTGCAGAAGGGGAATCTTTTTGTGTGCCACATGAAATAATTGATACGGATAGAATAATTGTCATTAATGTTGAAAATATAATATTTTTTTTCATAAAACAAAACCTCACATTCATATTTATAAATTTGATTAATTGTAATGTTTAGATATGTTTAGTCTATTTATGCTTGTTTTTGCTCGATGATATAGTTTTTATTATACTAACATTAAATTTGAAAAAATGCAATACGATAGGAAAAGAGTATTTTTATGTCTTGACAAAATATATTATAATATGGTTATATAAAGTTATAGTAATGTTAGTTATGTTTTTTAGCATCTCAAAGATGAGTGTACAGGAATGTATAGGATTTTTTGGGGTGTTTTTTATTTGCTTAAAGACGTTCATGTTATAGTTGAGTTTTCATTGTTGAAAGGAGTTGATAAGGTTGAAATTTATTACATTTTCCGGACCGCCATCATCTGGTAAAACTTCAGTAATTTTAAAAGTTATCGCTAGTCTAAAAAACGATAATGATCGTTTCGGGGTGGTAAAATTTGATTGTCTTACAACTTATGACGATATACTTTATAATAAGGCAGGCGTTGAAGTGTTAGTTGGACTATCAGGAAATTTATGCCCAGATCATTTTTATATTAGCAATATTAATGAATGTATAAAATATGCAATTGATAAACATCTAGATGTGTTGATAAGTGAAAGTGCAGGATTATGTAATAGATGTTCTCCTCACATAAAAGATATTTTAGCAGTATGTGTTATTGATAGTCTTTCTGGAATTAATACACCCAAAAAAATCGGACCTATGCTGAAATTTGCAGATATAATAGTCATTACAAAAGGAGATATAGTATCTCAAGCGGAAAGAGAAGTTTTTACTTTTATGGTGAAAGAGACAAATCCTAATGCTAAAATTTTATATGTCAATGGATTAACAGGACAAGGTGCGTATGAATTAAGCATGTGCTTAAAAGAAACAAATGACATAGAAACTCTTGAAGGTAGAAAACTTAGATTTACAATGCCTTCGGCATTATGTTCTTATTGCCTTGGTGAAACTATGATAGGTAACGATTATCAAACTGGAAATGTTAAAAAAATGAGTTTTAATGAAAAGAAAAATTCTAATAGCATAATAAATAATATAACAATGGCAAATAATAACGACGCACTTGTAGAAAATAATAACGTTATTATTAAAACAATATCAATTTTAGGTGGACATGATAAAAATGGATGTAAAGAAGAAGTTAATTTAACTATTAATTCAGGTGAGATTATATGCATAGTAGGGTCTACTGGATCTGGTAAAAGCAGATTACTCGAAGATATAGAGTGTATTGCAAGCGGTGACACACCTACAGGTAGAATTGTAAAAATATTTGGAGAAAATTTATATTCAGGCAAGTTGGTTGCTCAGCTTTCTCAAAACATGAATTTTGTAATGGATGTAACTGTTAAGGAATTCATAAAAATTCATGCAAAGAGCAGAAGGGTTAAGGGAATTGATGAGGTTACAAAAAAAATCATCTACCATGCAAATGCACTTGCAGGTGAAAAATTTGATGAATGCACTTCTGTAACTGCATTGAGTGGAGGCCAATCAAGAGCATTAATGATTGCAGATACTGCATTTTTAAGTACTTCTCCAATAGTGCTTATTGATGAAATAGAAAATGCAGGAGTTGATAGAAGTAAAGCTTTGAAGTTATTGGTTAAAGAAGGGAAGATAGTCTTTGTTTCCACCCATGATCCTATTTTGGCATTGCTTGGTGATAAGAGACTAGTAATTAAAAATGGTGCAATAAATAAAGTTATTACTACAAGTGAAAAAGAAAAAGAAAATTTGAAAATTATTAAAAGATTTGATAATAAAATGCTCGAAATCAGAAATTCTTTAAGATATGGGGAATTAATAGATTGGAATATGGAAAAATATTTCACATAGGCATAATTAAATTAAGAATAATGATTAAGATTCTTAATTTTCTAAAGAAAAACATAAATAGAAAAAAATGTTGTTGCAGGTTATATTTTCTGTAAAGTATAATTAAAATAAAAAAATTACATGATATTTTAGGAGGAATAAATATGAAATTAAGCGCAAGAAATCAATTAGCAGGAAAAGTTGTAGAAATTAAAGAAGGGGCAGTAAATGCAACTGTAAAAATCGAAATTGCTAAAGATATAGTAATTTCATCAACAATTTCATTAGATGCAGTTAAAGAATTACGTTTAACAGTAGGATCAGATGCTACTGCAGTGATTAAAGCAACTTCAGTTATGGTTATGGCATAAAATTCTACATAAAAATTAAGGCAATACATCATTACAAAGCTATAATAAGGATATCTTAAATTATTTTAAGATATTCTTTTTTATCATTTAGATATCCTAAAATATTTATACACTATATCAAAACTAATTGGAAGATGAATGATAAAGTGTTTTGTTATGTTTTATCATGTTTTGTAAATTTAATATAACATAGTGATTATAAAAAAGCAATAGTTTTTATGAAAAAGTTTTTTTGAAATTAAAACTATCATAATTTTATTGTGTTTTGATGTGTTATGTTTGTTTATGTTTTCAAATACAATATTTAAAGTGTGACTTAGTTATGAATTTTATATTCTCAGTCGTACAATATATAATTATAGATTAAGGAGGGGCTGTATTAATGAAAACTATTATTGATAAGTCTGAATATGATTTTATTGGACTATTACCGTGTCCGATTAAGGTTCCTGTAGAGATTAGCTTTAATAATATGATAAATAATTTAAAAAATGTAGAGAACTTTAAATATCTTCTAGAAGGAAATGCAAACTATGAGGTGATGTGGATGGATGAATCATCTCATGTACCACTCAAAGATGAGTTGCCAAAGATAATTATAAGCTCTGGAATTAATAGTTTTTATAGAAATGATTTTAGAACTACCGCTCTTAAGGAAAAATATTTCAAAAAAGTTCATAATACTAATTATGAATACATTGATAGTGATTTTAATGATCCAGAAGGAAATTATTATATAATTTCTTTGAATTATTTAGTTATGGCAGTAGATTTAACAAAATTAAAAAATAGAAACATTCCTAAGTCATGGAAAGAACTATTAAATAGTTCTTTAAAAAAAGAAGTTGCTATAAGGGGTAAAAAAGGTAAGTATTGTGAGACGACTTTATTAGGAATTTACAAAGAATTTGGCATGGAAGGAATTAGAAAATTAAAAGAAATTGTTGGTTATGGAGGTCATCCTGCTGAAATGGTTAAAAATATGGGAAAGGCAGTGGATAATTCACCAACTGTAAGCATTTTGCCGTATTTTTACGCTAATTTACTTAAAAACAACAAAAATATTAAGCTTGTATGGCCTGAAGAGGGAGCAATTATTAGCCCAATTACCTTATTGGTTCAAAAGGATACTTCAGATGAATTGGAAAGTATAGTTAATTATTTTAATGATGAAGAATTTAGAAGCATATGCAAAGATGCAATGTTACCACATCCAGTAGATTATTTAAAATATTTAAGAGATAATAATTATAGGCTAAACTGGGTGGGATGGGATTTTATAAAGAATAATGATATTAATAAATTAATGTTAAAATTAAATGATTTCTTTAAAGAATAAAAATTATTTATAAAGAAATTGTTCTTATGTGTTAAAATAGAATTATGAAATATTATTTAATAATTAAAATAATACTTTTTAGATGTAAAATATTTTTGAAAGAGAAGGAGGGGAATTCTAATGGAGAATCAGAAATCCCTAACAGCAGTAGACGTTGCAGAACTGTTGAAGATTACTAAAAATACTGTTTATGAGATGGTGAAAAGAGGAGAACTGCCAGGTTATAAGGTTGGGAAAAAATTAAGAATAGATAAAGCTGATGTTGAAAATTATATAAATAATCAAAAGATGCCGTTAAAATATAGTAATCCGTTGGTTTTAAATAATGAAGTGGCACAAAAAGAAACCAAAAATAATATTCTAAAATTTGAAAGTAATAATGATATTATAATATCGGGGCAGGATGTAATTTTAGATATTTTGGCAGAAAGTATAAGGGCAAAGGTTAATGATATACGAGTACTTAGATCTAATACTGGAAGTTATGCTGGACTTTATGATTTATATAATGATAAAATTTCTGCAGCATCAGCGCATTTATGGGACGGAGATACAGGTGAGTATAATTTAGCATTCGTTAGGAAAATGATGCCTGGAATCCCATGTTTAATTATAAATTTGGCATATAGAAATGTTGGTTTTTATGTGGCTAAAGGAAATCCTTATAATATAAATAGTTGGAGCGATTTAGTTAATCCCAATATATCTATGATTAATAGAGAAAAAGGTTCTGGTATAAGGATTTTATTAGATGAGAAATTAAGAGCAGCTAAAATTCCAAATGAGCAAATAAATGGATATAATACAGAAAAACAGTCTCATTTTGCGGTAGCTAGAAGTATTGCCAGAGGTGAAGGCGATGTTGGAATTGGGAATGAAAAAATTGCAAAACAGGTAGAGGAGATTGATTTTATTAAGCTTCAAGAAGAAAGATATGATTTAGTTATTAAAGAAGCAGATTTAAAGTATTCTATATATCAATTAATTGTTAATACAGTTCAAAGTGAAGAATTTAAAAAAGAAATACAAAGCTTGGGTGGATATGATTTAAAAGATAGTGGAAAAATACTTGCTAAAACATAAAGAATGGTATAATATAAAGTTAATAATAACAAGTTGACTTGCAAAGATGCAGCGGTTTTGCTGTATCTTTTTTTGTTATCCAAAAATAAAATTTAAAGGAGGAAGAGTTGTATGAATGAGATAGGAGTATTCCTTTCCGAAAAAGACAATATAAGTTCTTTTGAAGATGCAAAATATATTAAAATTTTTATAAAGGATAAATGCACATGGGAAATTAGAAAAGTTATTTTAATTAATCGAACAAATGGAAAAAGGGGAATAAATGAAATTAGATTAGAATATCAAAATCTTATTAAAGAATTTGGGGAATGCAAAATTATAATGGTCACTAAAGCTTTTGGAATCCCGTATAGTGTTTTTTATATGGAAGATTTTAGTGTTTGGGAATTTGAGGGTAATCCATTGAAGTATCTAGATGAAGTAATGGATGGTGAAATAGAGCAGGAAGAGTTAAGTAATCAGCAGATGGATATTGCTAAAAAAATGAAAGACGGATATTATTTTATAGATTTACAGGAACTCGAACTGACTAATCCAGAGATATCATCCAAGATGGCAATAAATCCTTATTTAGAAAATGATGAAGTGGAAAAAATTGAAATACGTTGTTGTCATGTACCGCCATGGCTAGTAAATAAAGAAAATAATGGTGAGATAAAATTGGAAGTTAATGAAATTGGAAGAAATGATTATAAAGTTATACTATGCAAAAAATAATTAAATTATTTATGGAGGTGTAGTAATATGAAAAATATAGAAATAAAATGCGGTATACTAAATGATGCATTTATTGCAGAGTATTATTCAACAGGAGAAACTGAATCTTATAGCGTGGAAGAAAAGAGCGAGTTGGAGATATTAGAATATAAATTTGTGCCTTTATATGATTTTCCACATGAAAGAAGAAAAGAACTTCCATCAGTAAAGGTATTTAAAAGTGGAAATATAAAAAGTATAGCTTTAAATGAATTGAGCAGTATTGTAACAACAATAGGAAGTTTTGAAGTGGAAAAAATAACTTTTTATGAAAATGGGTCAATTAACAGATTATTTTTGTTGGATGGAAAATTGTCTGGATATTGGTCTGAAGATGATGAATATAAGTTAGCTAAAGCGTATAAATTTGATTTTGAATTTTCATCTTTTGAAGCTAAACCTATATCACTGCACTTTTATGAGACACGAGAATTAAAGAGTATTACTTTATGGCCTAAAGAAAGGGTTAAATTAAATATTGATGAATATGAATTAATAATACGAGTAGGTTTTTCTTTGTATAAAAGTGGGAAACTAAAATCCTGCGAACCGTTTAGACCAACTTCTATTAATACACCTATTGGAAATATAGATGCATATGATATTAATTCTGTTGGGATTCATGGTGATACAAATTCTTTGAATTTTTATGAAAACGGAAAGCTAAAATCATTAATAACGTCAACAAATATAATAACAATTTACACTGCTAATGGTGATAAAATTATACATTCCCCAAGAAAAGTTAGATTATATTCGAATAGTGAAGTGATGGATACTATAACATTGAAGGTAGAATTTACAGATAATAAGGTAATTATGGACTCTATGTATGAATATGCTCTTAATGAAAATAAATTTGAAATAAAAGAATTTGGTGAAAAACAATTGACACTAACTGGTGATAGAAAATAGGGTTGGCATATTGACTTGTTATTTTTCTTAATACCCCTAATATTAATTTTGAAAATAAGAAATATGAAATATTAAGTGTTAAACAATGAAATCATTATCATAAAAAAATAAAAAATATATATTAAAAAGTATTTGCAAAATCATTTTTTTATGGTATTATAATTCCAATAAGCAAACAAAAAGCAACTTTAAAAATAGTATAAGAATAGAAATTATAATTAAGGCAATGAAGTCTAAGTTTTTAGTTTTTGGAAGAGGCTAAAATCTTAGATTTTTTATTATATATATTGCAAAAAGAATTCTTCAAAGCTTAAAGATTTCCAAAGGAAATCAACCTTCATTGACAATTGAGCATTGAACATTGATAATTGCAACATATATATATCATATTCTATTGAATGCATAAAAATGCACAAGTATTTGTAGTTTTATAATAATCTTTACTTTAATATTAGTTAAATCATGAATATTTATTAATCTATATAGTTAGATTAATTTATTAAGTAAGTATGGAATGATTAATATGAAGATTTAAGTATGATAAACTATGAGAATTATGAGTTACATCATTACATTATTATAATAAGGGCGAAGGAGTCTAGTTTATTGTAACTTTTGTAGTTAGATAAATGTAGACTCTTTTTTTTATTAGATTCTACAGTAAAAATATCACATAATTGATATAATTTCCTTTTTGGGATTTATATAAATAATAAAAAATATAGTAATTAAAATTTAAAGGAGGATACTAATATGAGACAAGTAGCTATTTATGGAAAGGGTGGTATAGGAAAATCTACAACCACACAAAATTTAACTTCAGCTTTAGCTGAAATGGGAAAGAAAATAATGATAGTGGGGTGTGACCCAAAAGCAGATTCTACAAGATTGGTTCTTGGAGGTTTAGCACAAAAAACTGTTCTAGATACTTTAAGAGAAGAAGGCGATGATATTGAATTAGATGCAATCTTAAAACCAGGATATGGTGGAATTAAATGTGTTGAATCAGGCGGACCAGAACCAGGAGTTGGATGTGCAGGTCGTGGTATCATTACTTCAATAGGAATGCTTGAACAATTAGGAGCCTACACACCAGATTTAGATTATGTATTTTATGATGTATTAGGAGACGTTGTATGTGGTGGATTTGCAATGCCAATCAGAGAAGGAAAAGCTCAAGAAATATACATCGTTGCATCTGGAGAAATGATGGCATTATATGCAGCTAACAATATTTCCAAAGGTATTCAAAAATATGCTAAAACTGGTGGAGTAAGATTAGGCGGAATCATCTGTAACAGTAGAAAAGTTGATAAGGAACTAGATTTGTTAGAAGCTTTTGCAAAAGAACTTGGAAGTCAATTAATTCACTTTGTTCCTAGAGATAACATGGTTCAAAGGGCTGAAATACACAAACAAACAGTAATAGAATTTGATCCAAGTGCTGATCAAGCTGATGAATACAGAACTTTAGCAAAAAATATTGAAAATAACAAGTTATTTGTTATTCCAAAACCAATGAAACAAGAGAGACTAGAGGAAATCTTAATGGAATATGGTTTAATGGATATCTAAGATAAAAAAATGCAAATTATACAAGAACATACAATGTTTTTGTATGAGTTCAAATTAATATCTAAAACAAAATATTAAATAAAAGGAGATAGAGAGATATGTATATGATTCGTGCGATAATAAGACCGGAAAAGATTAGTACTGTACTTTCAGAATTATTAGATGCTGGATTTCCAGAAGTAACTAAAATGGCAGTTTACGGAAGAGGAAAACAAAAAGGAATAAAAGTTGGAGAAATCCATTATGATGAACTTCCAAAGGAAATGCTTCTAATTGCAGTTAAAGACGAAGATAAAGATGATGTTATTAAGGTAATAATGAGAAATGCAAGAACAGGAGAAAAAGGTGCATTTGGGGATGGTAAAATATTCGTTGCACCAATTGAAGAAGTATACACTGTAAGTAGTGGAAAAGCAGGATTATAAAATTAATTTAGGAGGGATAGCTTTATGAAAGAAGTTATGTGTATTATTCGTTTGAATAAAGTAAATAAAACTAAAGAAGCACTTGCAGAAGCTGGTTTCCCATCAATTACTTGCAGAAAAGTACTTGGAAGAGGTAAAAAATCGATTGATAAGGCTTTGCTTGAAGCTTATATGGAAGCAGGTGAAGTACCAGCATCTTCATATGGTGAAAACTTATCAGAAAGAGGTAGATTGATACCTAAAAGATTAATTACTTTAGTAGTAAAAGATGATGAAGTTAAAAATGTAGTGGATACTGTAATAAGTGTAAATTCAACTGGAACGCCAGGAGATGGAAAAATATTTGTATTACCAGTTGAAGAAACATATAGAGTTAGAGATGGAAAAGCAGGAGAAGAAGCAATTTAAAGCGTGGAGGTGAAGTCAATGAGTAAAGTAGATAGTGTTTTAGACAAATATAGTGCTAAAGTCTACAAGAATAGAAAGAAACATATGTTAGAACTTGAGCAAGAAACTCAAGAAATAGATGCAAATAGAAGAACCATACCAGGAGTTATGACACATAGAGGATGTTGTTATGCAGGGTGTAAAGGTGTTGTTCTTGGACCATTAAAGGATATCGTTGTTTTAACTCATGGACCAATAGGATGTGGATATTATTCATGGGGAACAAGAAGAAATAAGGCTCTACCACAAAAAGGTGATGGAAGTTTCATTCAATATTGTTTTACTACAAATTTAAGTGATAGTGATATAGTATTTGGTGGAGAAAAGAAATTAAAACAAGCAATTAAAGAAATTGTTGATATATTTAATCCAAAAGCTATATTCATATGTTCAACATGTCCAGTTGGATTAATTGGCGATGACCTTCCAGCTGTTGCAAATGAAACTAAAGAATTGTATGGAATTGAATGTATATCATTCCCTTGTGAAGGATATAAAGGTGTATCACAATCAGCTGGTCATCATATTGCAAATAACAAGCTGATAAAATCTGTAATTGGAACAACAGCTTATACACCTAAAACTCACTCTGTTAATATTCTTGGGGAATATAACATAGGTGGTGACGCTTGGGAAATAGAAAGAGTTCTTAAGAAAATAGGCTATGAAGTAATATCTATCATGACTGGTGATTGTAGTATTGATGATCTACGTAAAGCCCACACTGCAGATTTAAATCTAGTTCAATGTCACCGTTCAATTAATTATATCGCAGAAATGATGAAAATTCAATATGGAACTGCATGGATAAAAGTGGATTTCATAGGTGTTGATTGTACAGTTAGAACTTTAAGAGACATTGCGAAATTCTTTAATGATCCAGTATTCACAGAAAGAACAGAAGCTGTTATAGCTGAAGAACTTGAAGATATTAAAGCTGATATGGAATATTATAGAGGTAAATTAACTGGTAAGAAAGCAGGATTATATGTTGGAGGTTCAAGATCTCACCATTATCAAATGCTTTTAAATGATTTAGGAGTGGAAACCTTAGTTGCTGGATTTGAATTTGCACATAGAGACGATTATGAAGGTAGAGAAGTAATACCAACTATTATTGAAGATGCTGACTTAAAGAATATTGAAGTATTAGAAGTTGAAAAAATTCCAGAAAAATATAAAACTGTAAAAACAGATGAAGAATTAGAAGAATTAAAGAAAGAAATTGTTAATTTCGAATACTATCCAGGTATGATGCGTGATATGAAAAAGGGAACAGTTGTAGTTGATGATTTAAATCACTTTGAAACTGAAGAATTCATTAAACAGTTGAAGCTTGATATGTTCTTCTCAGGTATTAAGGATAAGTACGGAATTCAAAAAGGCGGAGTATTATCTAGACAATTACACTCTTATGATTATAGCGGACCTTATGCAGGATTCAATGGTGCTGTAAATTTCGGTAGAGATGTAACTATGAGTTTATATACTCCAGCATGGGGATTCACAGTAGCTCCATGGAAGACAGAATCTATACTAGAAGGAACATTTGGAGGTGAAGTATAATGTTAGATTTAACACCAAAGGAAATTAAAAAAAGAGAAGCCATTACTATTAATCCTAGTAAAACATGTCAACCAGTTGGTGCTATGTATGCAGCTCTCGGTGTTCATGGATGTATGCCACATAGTCATGGTTCACAAGGATGTTGTTCATATCATAGAACAGTTTTATCTAGACACTTTAAGGAACCAGCTATAGCAACAAGTTCATCATTTAGTGAAGGTGCTTGCGTATTTGGTGGAGGAAGTAATATTAAAACTGCTGTAAAAAATATCTTTGATATGTATGATCCAGAAATAATAGCTGTTCACACTACATGTTTATCAGAAACTATAGGTGATGACTTAAATGCATTTATTGAAGATATAAGTATTCCAGATGGAAAACGCGTAATATATACTAATACTCCAAGTTATGTTGGATCACATATTACAGGGTTCTCTAACATGGTTAAAAGCTTTGTTAATAGTTTAGCTGAATCAACAGGAGTAAAGAATGGTAAAATGTGCGTAATTCCTGGATTTGTTAATCCTGGCGATATGCGTGAAGTAAAGAGATTACTAAAACTTATGGGTGTGGATTTCACAATGTTACCGGACACAACTGGAGTTTTAGATGCTCCAATGACTGGGAAATATGAAATGTATCCAAAGGGTGGTACAAAGATTCAAGATATTATCGAATTAGGCGATTGTGAAAAAACATTAGCACTTGGAAGTTTTGCGTCAGAAGCAGGTGCATCTGAACTTGAAAAATTATATAAAGTTCCTTATACAACTTTAAACATGCCAATAGGTATTGGTTCTACAGACGAATTGATTATGGAATTAAGCAAATTTAGCAAACAACAAGTCCCATATGAAATCGAAGAAGAAAGAGGACAATTAGTTGATATAATGATAGATTCTCATCCGTATTATGATAAGAAGAAAGTGGCTTTATATGGAGATCCAGATCAACTTATAGCTTTATCTAAATTCTTATTAGAGCTTGGAATGATTCCTAAGTATGTAATTACAGGAACTCCATCAAATGTATTTGAAAAACAAATGAAAGCATTATTTGATGAATTTGGCGTTGAAGGATGTATCGCAAAACAAAATGCTGACCTTTTCGAATTACATCAATTAATAAAGAACGATACAGTTGATTTGCTAATGGGTGGAACTCATGGTAAATACATAGCTAAAGCTGAAGATATCCCACTAATAAGAATTGGATTCCCAGTGTTAGACAGATATGTACATTCATATATGCCAAATGTTGGATATAAGGGTGCTATGAGATTGTTAGAACTAATGCTTGGAGCTCTAATGGATAGACAAGATAGAGACGCAAAAGATGAAGACTTTGAGTTAGTAATGTAGCTCAAAATTAAATAGTGTGTGAAGTAAATGCAGATGGAAAAGATATGAAATATGTAACTATTAATTAACAAAAATCATTATATTAAAGTTCTATGTTAAAAATTTGTATAACTCAGAGTTGAGCAATTGTATGAGATAAGATCATTTCAATTGCTCAACTTTTATAAAAAACATTTATTAATATTAATGAATTTATAATTTTCATTATTGTTTTAAATAAGCTCTTGTTAGAAAAGTAACTTTTAAGTTTACAGTTATTGTTTTATTTCATTTGTTACTGATTTAAGTTTTATTCATAGATTTATCTTTAAATTACAGCATAGAATTTGAATCCGAGACATAAAGAAAGGTGGTGCAAAAACCTTATGGAAAAGAAAATAAGTAATTCACTTCTTGAGGAAAGAGAGGACTTTGTATGTTTTAAGGAAGGCCATAATAAAAACTCTATGAAATGCGATGGCAACAGTGTGTCAGGTTCAGTAAGCCAAAGAGCTTGTGTATATTGTGGAGCGAGAGTAGTTTTAAATCCAATAACAGATGCATATCACATTGTTCATGGACCAATAGGTTGTGCTAGTTATACTTGGGATATAAGAGGAAGTCTTTCGAGCGGTGAAGATTTATATAGAAATAGTTTTTCAACTGATTTAAGTGAACAAGATGTAATTTTTGGTGGAGAAAAGAAATTAACAGCAGCAATAGAAGGAATTATGGAGAAGCATAATCCAAAATTAATTTTTGTTTATGCAACTTGTATTGTTGGAGTCATAGGTGATGACATTAAAGCAGTTTGTAAAATGGCTGAGCAAAAATATAATGTTCCTGTTATACCTGTTATGGCGCCAGGTTTTTCTGGAAATAAGTCTAAAGGTTATAAGATGGCATGTAATGCTCTAATGAATCTTTTTTCAAGAAATGTATTACCTAAGACAAAGGGGATAAATCTTCTTGGTGATTTCAATTTAGCAGGTGAGATTTGGATCGTTAAAGAGTATTTAAAAAAGATTGGCATTGATGTAGTATCAACTATTACTGGAGATGCTAGTTATGACAAGTTAATAAAAGCTAGCAGTGCAAGTTTTAATGTTGTTCAATGTGCAGGTTCCATGACCTATTTAGCAAAAAGAATGGAAGCTGAAATGGAAATTCCTTTCGTTAAGATAAGTTTTGTAGGGGTTGAAGACACTAAAAATTCATTACTAAGAATTGCTGGTTTATTTGAGGATGAAGAGACTTTAAATAGAGCTAAGGCATTGATTAAAGAGGAAGAAGAGAAAGTAATGCCTATAATAAATTTATATAAAGAAAATTTAAAAGGCAAAAAAGCAGCTATATATGTTGGTGGAGGTTTTAAAGCGATTTCTCTAATTAAGCAATTTAATGAATTAGGAATAGATACTGCCATGGTTGGAACTCAAACTGGAAAAAAAGAAGATTATGAAGTTATAAGCAGTTTGGTTAAAGATGGAACAGTTATTTTAGATGATGCAAATCCTTATGAATTGGAAAAATTTATGTTAGAACAAGATGTTGATATTTTAGTAGGAGGAGTAAAAGAGAGGCCTCTTGCTTATAAACTTGGAGTTGCATTTTGTGATCATAATCATGAAAGGAAACATCCATTAGGAGGATTTATAGGAGCAGTTAATTTTGCAAAAGAAATAAATCTTTCAATAAATAGTCCAGTATGGAAGTATGTAAAGGAGAGTGAAGAGAATGAAGATAGCTAAGGAAAGTTATGTAAATTTAACTGTTAATCCATGTAAAATGTGTATGCCTATGGGCGTTGCTACTGCACTTTATGGAATCAAGAATTGTATGACGATTTTACATGGTTCTCAAGGCTGCAGTACATATATCAGAAGACATATGGCAACACATTATAATGAACCAGTGGATATCGCTTCCTCTTCACTAACTGAAGAAGGAACTGTATATGGAGGAGAAAATAACTTAATTAAAGGAATAGAGAATTTAATTAAATTATATAATCCAGAAGTTATAGGAATAGGAACTACTTGTTTAGCTGAAACCATTGGGGAAGATGTAAAGAGGCTTTCTAAGATATTTTATGAAAAACATCCTGAATGTAAAGTTAAGTTGATTCCAATTCAATCACCAGGTTATGGAGGAACACAATTTGGTGGGTATTTTACAGCATTAAGAGCATTGGTAGAAAACGTAGAAATGAATTCGGGTAAAAATGAAAAAGTTAATATTGTTACTGGACCAATAAGTAGTGCAGATACTAGACATTTAAAAGAAATATTAGATGATTTTGATATTGATTATATTTTGCTTCCGGATATATCTGAAAATTTGGATGGAGGGCATAGTAAAAAGTATAATAGATTGCCAAGCAATGGTACACGTATAGATGAAATTGAACTAATGGCTGGTGCAAAGGCTACTATTGAACTAACTACATTTATTAAAGAAGAATATTCTGTTGGTAGTTATTTAGAAGAAGAATTCGGAGTTAAGAATTATAGAATTAATGTACCAAGAGGTCTTAGAGATACTGATATCTTTTTAAAAGTATTAGCTGAAGTTTCAGGAAATTCAATTCCAGAAAAGTATAAAAGGGAGAGAGAAAGGTATTTAGATGCCATGATTGATTCTCATAAATACAATGCAGAGGCGAGAATAGCCATATTTGGAGAACCAGATTTTGTATACTCTTGTGCAAGATTAGCTATAGAAAATGGATCAGTTCCTATGCTTATTTCAACAGCAGATGTATGTCCAGGACTCGAAGCAAGCTTAAGGAAAGAAGTAGATGAACTTTCAAATAATTTATTTGCTGATAAATGTGCGATTTTAGATCAAGCTGATTTTAAGGTTATAGAAAAGTATGTTTTAGAGGCTGATGTAAATGTAATGCTTGGAAGCTCTGATGGTAGAAGAATAGAAGAAAAACACAAAGTTCCACTAGTTAGAACTGCATTCCCTATTCATGATAGAATTGGTGGGCAAAGAATTTTATCCATTGGATATGAGGGTTCACTTAATTTAAGTGATCAGATAGCTAATGTAATGTTAGCTAAAACAGAATCTACCTTTAGGGAAGATTTATATAATGAATATTATAAAGAAGGAAAAATTGAAGAAGAGTTTATTGAAAATGATGAAGCAGCAATAAAGGAGGATAAAAAAGTGGAATTAAAAGTTTTAGATAAAGAAATAGTAGCAGAAAAAACAAAAACTCATCCCTGCTTCAGTTGCTCATCAGCTCATAAGTATGCAAGAATGCACCTTCCTATAGCGCCAAAGTGTAATATAAGCTGTAATTACTGTTTGAGAAAATTTGATTGTGTTAACGAAAGCAGACCAGGAGTTACAACAGAGGTATTATCTCCAGAAGAAGCTTTTGCAAAATATAAACTTGTGAAATCTCAAATGGATAATTTAAAAGTAGTTGGTATTGCAGGTCCTGGAGATGCACTAGCAAATTTTGATAATGTTAAAAAGACTCTTGAGCTTATAAGAGAACATGATCCAGAAGTTACTTTCTGCTTATCAACAAATGGTTTAATGCTTCCATTTTATGCGCAAGATTTAATTGATCTAGGTGTAAGTCATGTAACAATTACTATGAATGCTATTGATCCTAAGATAACTGCTAAGGTATATAAATTTGTGGATTATTTAGGTATTACTTATACTGGTGAAGAAGGTGCACAAATTCTTTTAAATAATCAATTATCAGGCCTTAAGTATTTAGCGGATAGAGGAATAATGTGCAAAGTTAACATTGTAATGTTAAAGGGAATCAATGACCACCATATAGAAGAGGTAGTTAAAAAAGTTAAAGATTTAGGTGCTTCAATTACCAATATAATGCAAATGATACCTGTAAAGGGAAGTGTATTTGAAAATATGCCTCTTACAAGCAATAAAGAGATAATGGATTTAAGAAAAAAATGTGGTGAACATTTAGAGCAAATGTATCATTGTAAACAATGCAGAGCTGATGCTATAGGACTTCTTGGAGATGATCAATCTCAGAAATTTAATAAACCTATAGATAAGGTTACTGATGAAAAGCCATTAAGATTTGCTATTGCATCAAAGAGTGGAATCGGGGTTGATATGCATTTTGGACATGCCACAGAATTTATTATTTATGAATATAAAAATGGAGATGTAAAATATATAAAAAAAAGAGATGTAGAAAAGTATTGTAATGGAAAAGAAGTTTGTGAGGAAGAAGAAGATAAATTTGCAAAGTTATCTAAAGTTGTTTATGATTGCGCTGGAGTAATATGTCTTAGAATTGGTGATGAACCTAAAAAGAAGTTTAAGAATATGGGAATAGAAGTATTTATGACTTGTGAAACAATTGAAACAGCTGTTATAAAAGCTGCTGAAGCTATTTTAAAGGGAACAGAATTAAAAGAAATGCTAAGAGCCTAGAGCTCTAAGAGGGTTTAATTTTACTAAAAAATATTTAATAAAAAGAGGAGAGAATAAAATGATTAATTTAAAGTATCATATTTTTGTTTGTGCAAGCTGCAGGGTTAATGGAATTCAAAAAGGAATGTGTTATTCTAAAGATTCTGTAAAAGTTGTACAAAAATTTATGGAAGAAGTAGAAGACAGAGATCTAATAAACGAAGTAATGGTAACTAATACAGGGTGTTTGGGAGTATGTAATAAAGGTCCTATTGTAGTTGTATATCCTGAAGGAACTTGGTATGGAAATGTAACAGTTGACGATGTAGAAAAAATTGTAGAACAACATATCGAAGGTGGAAAAGTTGTGGAGGAATTAGTTATTTAAAAAATAAATATGTTTAAGTTTCAACTATAAATTTGAGATGTGTTATTGCACATCTTTTTTTATGCGCCTTTCTTAAAAGTTTGATTTAAATAGTTATGAAAAGAAGTACTTTGAGTATAATGTAGTTAGAGCAATGCCTGGAGTAGGATATGTTTTAGCACCAAGATTAATAGGTTCTATTGGAGATATAAGGCGATTCCATAATGGCAAAGCTTTAATAGCTTATGCGGGCATAGATGCACCACCATTTGAGTCATGTAATTTTAAAGGGACAAGGCAAAAGATATCGAAACGAGGATCAGCATATTTGAGAAAAACAGGATATGAAATAATGACTTCTTTAAATGCTATAAAACCGATAGAGGATTCAGTTGTATATGATTATATGTTAAAGAACAATGTTGATATTGGCATATGCAAAACTTGTAAATAAATGCAATTACAGTATAATATGTGTATGAAGTAATACAGAATAGTAATTTATGACGAACATAATGGATTATTATATATGAAAAAATGAAATTATTGGGAGTATTTATATGAAAAAATTGTTAATATTAATCTGCACTGTTATTATTATGTCTCAATTTCTAATTGGCTGTTCAGCAAACAAAAATGTTGAATTTAAAGAATTTTTTTCTCAAGTAATTGGATTTAGCGAAAATGACAAAAAATCAGAACCTATACAGCAGGATATAATCCTCATGTTGACTAATGACGATTTTCAGAAGTTTAAGGATGAATACTTTACACCAAGAGAAATTCCAATGGAATCACCTGATAAAGAAAAGGCGGTTTTATTCTTACAAATACCGTCTCAAACTTCATCAGTAGACTCTTATAGTGTTGAAAGTATAAATGTAAGTGATAATACTTTAACAGTAAACTTAAAACAATCTAGATGTTACGAAGTAGATGGCATAAGTGGCTTCAATGGCTCGTGGAAATTGGTTATATTAATAGAAGTCGATAAAACTAATTTAAAAAACAATATGGAGATTGTTGTAAACAAATAATTTAAACATACGTAAGGACTACAATTGTGGAAATATAATATCACTAAAAATAATACACAATGTTCTTAATTTGTGTATCAGCAAATAATATAACAGAATGAAAAACTATTTGCATAGAGGAGACCAATAAAAATTTTAATATATTGATTGGTCTATTTTTCGTGTAAATCTTTATTAAAGAAAAATGGTGAGAAAACCTGCTAAAAAGTATTGACTTTGCTTAGCAGGTTTTTATTTTAAAACTAATAAGGATGTGATAAATATCTTTAATACTATGTTTATCAATGATAATTCTAATGTTAGCAGGATGTAGTAAAATTGTGAAATCAAATAAAATATCAGATGGTGAATTAAAAATAGCATAATCAATTTAAATTAGGAGGAATTGGTAATGAATTTACGCCAAGCAGAAAGGTTTCTGGATCCATATTTGCAATTTCTACAATTGAAAATGCGATTCCAATTTTACATGGTTCAAGTGAGGGTGGATTTCATTATAAATATGTTTGTAGGAGGAGCTGGAAACCAGCATAAGCGAAAAGTTTATATCGAAGAGAGGCTAAAAGAACAATTTCTTAAGTTAAGTAAATATACTTGTGTAATATATTGCAAGGATTTTAGAAATATAGGTAAATTAATAAACTTTTATGGTTATCTATTGAAATTAAAAATAAAATATATAGCTGTTACAGTAAAACAAAATAGGTATATGAGTTTGTTTTCTGAAAATCAATTATTTGAGATGGCAAAAGAGAATATAATAGGTGGTTTAAGTAAGTTAGATTATGAAGCACCTTGGGAAATTAATTCTAATAATGAAGAAATAATTACATTTGAAAAAGATGCGGATATATATGCTGGGGATATGCCTATTAAAAGTTCTAAACATATAAATCCACCAGCATTTATACCATTAGATTTCGATAATTATGAAAAATTTATACTTCATTATATAGATATAATTAAAGGTAAATAATAAGATGTTTAATTAGAAAATTGATATTTAAAATAGCCTAGAGTATAAAAAAATATTCTAGGCTGATTTACATGTTTGGGGGAAATTTGATAAATTATTTGAAATTTAATTACTAAATAAAGGTCATTTAGATAAAAAATATGATATTTAATAAATTAAGAAGGGGAGATATTTACAGTCATTAATTCATTTGTGTTAGATGATATTTGGTAATTAAAGCCTATTTCTGGTAATGATTTATCAAACCATTTGGGAATATGATCGCAGATAATTTCTAAATTTTTTACATCCTCTTTTTTCAAAAAGGGAATTATTAGTTGTTTAGATGTGATTTTTTCATTAGATTGTAAAATTTTATATAAATCAAGCTTATAATTACCGAATTTGTCTACTTTTTGGGGCGCAAACATGTCTATGGTTTGTGATTGTAAAAAAATTTTCTTTTCTTGTTTTCTCTTTTCGGAATCTAATATTGAATCTAAAAAATTAATAGGTGTTCCAGTAAATTCATATATTGTAAAACCGTTAAAATCTAAAAAATTTATTAAGAATCCAGAAATTTTTTTTGCTACAAAGATTTTGCAATTAACAAGCTCAGATAATAAATTTGTATAATAAGTTCTTATAAAATTCAAATCATAATCATCTAATCGAAGTTCATAGGGGATGCTTTTGGCCTTTAACCATTTTCCATTAGATTTTTCGTATAATATCACTGTGCCATTAGTTTGCCAACTGCAAGTTTCTTTGTGATTATTTAATAAAACTGCAACTATATCCATAAAATCACTCCTTAATAAAATTTAAATTTAGAACTGAATAGTATTTTTGAATAGTATAGAATATTAACAATGTAAAAGCAATACAAATATTAAATATAAAAAAAGTAAAATTTTATAAAAATGTATTGACAATATAATTTGTGAATGTATAATAAGAACTAATAAAAGCAAACAAAAACAAATAACAAAAGCAAATAAAAACTAACAAAAGCAAATAAAAAATAACATTATCTAACGAAAATGAAAGGTGATCAATGTTATTGATTCATTTAAATAACTAGATATTATGTATGAATAATTTGTACAAAGAGGTATTAATTTATTTTAATAAATTATGCCTCTTATTTTTTATCTTATAAATACCACGAATATTTATAAGATAATTGAAAAATTTTTAAAGTATAAATAAAAAATACTTACACTCAATATCTTTTTCTACAGTGTAATAAAAAAGATAAATTGAGATCTTGACTATGGCAGTCTTGATATATATAAATTAATTATTGAAAGGAGTGATGCTTTATGGCTTAAAGAGTTACTTTTTAAAGAATTAAAGAAAACAAGAAAAACTTTTTATCATACCACGAATATAGTATAAAGTTATGATAAATTTTAATCCTATGGCACCAGGTCTATTAAAGTCACCTATTTTATTGGAAATAAAGCTTTTTCATTGTAATTTAGAAAAAATATAATGTAAATATCTAAATAAAAACAAAATACCTCATGTTATACCACGAATATAACATGAGGAAATAGTAATAAATAATCCTAGTGGCACCAAGCTTATAAAATCACTTATTATATTGTACCAAAATAAGTGTTTTTTATCAATAAAATTTTAATTGATAAAAGGTAAGAGTCTTAAATTTTTTAAAAAGTAAAAATTATATAAATTATTTGAATGAATATTTAATTTCGGAAGGAGAATATTAAAATGAGAAAAATAGCAATATATGGAAAAGGTGGAATTGGTAAATCAACAACTCAACAAAATACAGCAGGTGCAATGGCGCACTTTTATGGAAAGAATATATTTATACATGGTTGTGATCCAAAAGCAGATTCAACAAGACTTATTCTTGGAGGAATGAACCAAAAAACTTTAATGGATATGCTAAGAGATGAAGGGGAAGAAAAAATTACTGTAGATAGAGTTGTTAAACAAGGATTCCTTGGCATAAGATGCGTTGAATCAGGCGGCCCAGAACCAGGAGTTGGATGTGCAGGTCGTGGAGTTATTACAGCAATTGATTTAATGGAGAAAAATGGAGCATATACAGATGATTTAGATTTTGTATTCTTCGATGTACTTGGTGATGTTGTTTGTGGAGGATTTGCAATGCCTATCAGAGATGGTAAAGCGCAAGAAGTTTACATCGTTGCTTCAGGAGAAATGATGGCTATATATGCAGCAAATAATATCTGTAAAGGTCTTGTTAAATATGCAAAACAAAGTGGTGTAAGACTTGGTGGGATTATATGTAACAGCCGTAACGTTGATAGAGAAAGAGAATTTTTAGAAGAATTTACAGCAGCAATCGGAACACAAATGATTCACTTTATGCCTCGTGACAATATTGTTCAAAAAGCAGAATTTAATAAGAAAACTGTTGTTGAATATGATGCTGATTGTAATCAAGCAAAAGAATATGGAGAATTAGCACGTAAGATAATAGAAAATGAAATGTTCGTTATTCCAAAACCATTACAAATGGATGAATTAGAAGCTATGGTTGTTAAATATGGTATAGCTGATTAGTTAAATAAAAAGGAGGAATTAATTATGCCAAAGCATTTATTTAAATGTAGTGAATGTATTCCAGAAAGAGGAGAACATGCAGTTATAAAAGGTGAAGGTGAAGATTTAACTGATGCACTTCCATTAGGATATCTTAATACAATTCCAGGAAGTATTACAGAACGTGGATGCGCCTATTGTGGAGCTAAACACGTTATAGGAACACCTATGAAAGACGTTATTCATATGAGTCATGGACCAATAGGGTGTACTTATGATACTTGGCAGACAAAACGTTATATAAGTGACAATGATAATTTTCAAATTAAATATACTTTTGCTACAGACGTAAAAGAAAAAAACATTATATTTGGAGCTGAAAAATTATTAAAGAAGAATATGATTGAAGCTTTTGAGGCTTTTCCAAATATAAAAAGAATGACAATTTACCAAACTTGTGGAACTGCTTTAATAGGAGATGATATTGAGGCGGTAGCTCAAGAGGTTATGGAGGAAAAGCCAGATGTAGATATATTTGTTTGTAATTCCCCAGGATTTGCAGGACCAAGCCAATCTGGAGGACATCACAAAATAAATATCGCATGGATTAATAATAAAGTTGGAACATACGAACCTAAAATTACTAGTGATTATGTCATTAACTATGTTGGTGAATATAATATTCAAGGTGATCAGGAAGTAATGCAGGATTTCTTTAAGAGAATGGGAATACAAGTGCTTTCTACTTTTACAGGAAATGGTTCTTATGATGATTTAAGAGGGATGCACAAAGCTCACTTAAATGTTCTAGAATGTGCTCGTTCAGCAGAGTATATTTGTAATGAACTTAGACAAAGATATGGTATTCCACGTCTTGATATTGATGGATTTGGTTTTGAACCATTATCTAATTCATTAAGAAAAGTAGGATTGTTTTTTGGAATAGAAGATAGGGCTCAAGCTATAATTGATGAAGAAACTGCACGTTGGAAACCTGAACTAGACTGGTACAAAGAAAGACTTAAAGGTAAAAAAGTATGCTTATGGCCAGGCGGATCAAAGCTTTGGCACTGGGCTCATGCAATACATGAAGAAATGGGGGTAGAAGTTGTTTCTGTGTATACAAAGTTCGGGCATCAGGGAGATATGGAAAAGGGTATTTCAAGATGTGAAGAAGGAGCTCTTGCAATAGATGATCCAAATGAATTGGAATCTCTAGAAGCAGTACAAACGTTAAAGCCAGATGTTATATTTACTGGCAAACGTCCTGGTGAATATGTCAAGAAACTTGGAGTGCCATATTTAAATGCTCATGCATATCATAATGGACCATGGAAAGGCTATGAAGGCTGGGTAAGATTTGCACGTGATATATATAATGCTATATATTCTCCAATGCATCAGCTTGCTATGATTGATATAAGCAAAGATGAAATATCTAAAGAAAATAGATTCTTAACTCAAAGATTGATTTCAGATGCTAGTCTAAGTGAGGATGTAGTATCATCAACGACTTTGAGAGAATATACAGGTAAATATGATTGCCTTGTAGGAATTCGTGATAAAGAATATCCGCATTTGGAATCTAGTGAAAAAATTACCGATGTAGTATAAAGGAGGCGGAGTTTATGATAGATCCTAAAAAGGAAAAAATGAATCAGCTTGTAGATTATATTATGAAAAACTGTTTGTGGCAATTTCATTCTCGTAAATGGGATAGAGAGAGACAAAATGAAAATATATTGCTTAAAACAAAGCAGCTTTTAGTGGGTGAGCTAGTTAAAACAGACACACCAGAAGATAAATGCTACTGGGTAGATGCAATATGTCTAGCAGATGCTTTTAAAAGCAGATATTCATGGATTACAGATATGACAAAAGAAGAAATTGAAAAACTTATGAATGAAGTTAAAGAACGTATGGATTTGATAACTATATACGGATCGCTTAATTTGGAATTAACTGATCCGCGTTATTAGAAAGGAGTGATTGTAATGTCTTGCGGAATAGAAATAAAAGAAAAAGAACGTGCTGGTGTAATCAATCCAATATTCACATGTCAGCCAGCAGGAGCTCAATTTGTAAGTATTGGAGTTAAGGATTGTATAGGATTGGTACATGGGGGACAAGGTTGTGTTATGTTTGTAAGACTAATATTTTCACAACACTTTAAAGAAAGTTTTGAAATTGCATCTTCATCTTTGCATGAAGATGGAGCAGTATTTGGTGCTCTTAACAGAGTTGAAGAAGGTGTTGATGTACTTTTAATGAGATATCCAGATGTTAAGGTTATTCCTATTATATCAACATGCTCAACAGAAGTTATTGGTGATGATATCGATGGTGTAATAAGAAAGCTTAATGATGGATTATTGAAAGAAAAATATCCAGGTAGAGAAGTTCATTTAATTCCAGTCCATACACCAAGTTTTAAAGGCAGCCAAATAAGTGGATATGATGTAGCTGTTGAAGCTTTTGTGAAACATTTTGCTAAAAAAAGTGAGCCAAATGGAAAATTAAATCTTATTACAGGATGGGTAAATCCAGGTGATGTCACAGAAATTAAGCATATTTTAAATGAAATGGAGATTGATGCTACGGTTCTCTTTGAAATTGAAAGTTTTGATTCGCCATTGATGCCGGCAGAACATACAGTTTCTCATGGCGAGACTACTATAGAGGACTTAGTTGATACTGCTAATGCTACAGCAACTTTAGCACTTAATAGGTATGAAGGAGCAAAAGCAGCTGAATATTTAGAAGATGAGTTTCAAGTCCCTGCTACAATAGGACCAACTCCTATAGGAATCAGAAATACAGATTTATTTGTACAAACATTAAAAGAAATAACTGGAAAATCAATTCCAAAATCTTTAGCTTATGAACGTGGAGTTGCAATTGATGCAATACAAGATCTTACACATATGTTCTTAGCAGATAAAAAAGTGGCTATATATGGAAGTGCAGATTTAGTTATTTCATTAGCACAATTTTGCTTGGATTTAGAAATGAAACCAGTATTGCTTTTACTTGGTGATGATAATACCAAGTATGTAAAAGATCCAAGAATTGAAGAACTTAAAAAGCTTCAAGAAAATGTAAATTTCAAAATGGAAATCGTTACTAATGCAGACTTCTGGGAACTAGAAAACAGAATAAAGAATGAGGGACTAGAATTAGATCTTATATTAGGTCATTCAAAAGGTAGATTTATCGGAATAGATTATAAAATTCCAATGGTAAGAGTTGGATTCCCAGTTTATGACCGTGCAGGAATGTATAGAGATCCGATAGTAGGGTATAAAGGAGCAATGAGGCTCGCTGAATTAATGGCAAATACTATATTTACTGATATGGAGTACAAGAAAAACAAAGAATGGGTTCTAAATATGTGGTAAAAACCTGCCTTTATGTAAGTTTAATTAAAAATTTTATTTGATCTTGTTAGTGAATATTTAATCAAAGCATAGGAATGAAATTATGACTCAAATATTTGTTTATTTTTAATATTTGTAAATAGATTATCATGGATATAATAAAACTCCCCTTTATTATATAGGGTAAAACTATTTAGATGTTATTTTATCTAAATGGTTTTACCTCAAAATTACAAAAATATATTGAATAAGTTAAATAATGCGAGCTTATTATTTAACTATGATTAGATTTTAAGTGGTTCGCTAGCAGAAATATATAAAGGAGTAGGTATAATGATTAAAATCAAGATTAATGGAGCGGATCCAGATACATTTAATAAAAATTATAAAGATGCAAAAGCTTACCATAATAGGGCGGAACAATTTTTGAGTGAGGGACAATATCCCAGCGTGGTATTTAATGTAGCTTCAATAGCATTAGAGCGTTATTTAATAGCGTTAGGTAATTTATATGGTATAGATGCGGAAAATCATAATTATGGATCGCTTATGGATTCGGTTGAAATTGTTATTGATTTTCCAGAGGATTTAAATAAAGAAATAAGATTTCTTGATGTAGTCTATGATATCTGTTCTGTTGATAATTCTTATTCCAAAAATCCTGATTTATTAGACTTGCATCAAATACTTGTAATATGCAGTAAAGTTAAGAATATAATTGATGAGATAAATGATTATCCACAAAATTTCTGAAAATAAAAAGGAGTTAATAAAATTAACAATACTTTAAGTCATATTATCTAAGGAATTTATGATACATGACTTATAAAGTGAATTATTAAAAAATATAAGTTTTGGAGATAGGAGGATGTATATATGTTGATGGTACGAGCAATTATTAGGATTGAAAAAGTAGATGATGTATTAAAAGAATTAAGTGTGGCAGGTTTCCCATCAGTAAGTAAAATGGATGTTGTAGGAAGAGGAAAACAAAAGGGGTTCAAATTTGGTGATGTACTTTATGATGAAATACCTAAAGAAATGTTATTGCTTATAGTAAATGATGAAGACAAAGATGATGTAGTTAATATAATCATGAGAATAGCAAGAACTGGTGAAAATGGTGCGTTTGGTGATGGTAAAATATTTGTTAGTCCAGTTGAAGAAGCATATACAGTAAGTACTAACAGTAAAGGATTATAGGAGGGAAAAGTATGAAAGAAGTAATGGCTTTTATTCGTATAAAAAAGATTAACAAAACCAAAAAAGCTCTTTTAAATGTAGGATTCCCTTCTATGACATGTAGAAATATTTTAGGAAGAGGTAAGAAAAAAATAGATTTTAAGTTAACGATATCACCTTTAGAAGCAGCTAAGGAAATTCCAGAGATTTATGAAGCTAGCTCAGAAGAACATAGATTGGTGCCAAAGAGATTGATAACGCTGATTGTTAATGATGATGAAGTGGAAAAAGTAGTTGAAGCAATTATGGAAGTAAATTCAACTGGAAATCCTGGGGATGGAAAGATATTTATAATTCCAATTAGTGAGACCTATAGAATTAGAACAGGTGAAACTGGAGAAGAGGCTTTATAAATAAAAGCTAAAATATTACAATTGAAATGAGGTGATTTTGAATGAGGATTCATTATTTGCAGCATGTGCCATTTGAAAATCCAGGAAATATTATTGAATGGGCTCATAAAAATGGCCATAAACTAACAGGAACTCATTTATATAATTTTGAGGCAGTTCCTACAATGGAACAGTTGGATTGGCTAATAGTTATGGGTGGGCCAATGAATATTTATGAAGAGGAAAAATACGAATGGCTTAAATATGAAAAAAGGTTTATCAAGGAAGCTATAGAGAACAATAAAATTGTAATTGGTATTTGCCTTGGAGCACAGCTTATTACTGATGTTTTAGGTGGGAAAGTTACTAAAAATCCTAAAAAAGAAATTGGATTTTTCCATATAAATTTTGATAATGGAATATTAAAATCAACGTTATTCAAAGGTTTTCCAAACGTTATAAACGTTTTCCATTGGCATGGTGATACATTTAGTGAAATTGGCGAGGGCTGTGAAATTGTTGCTAGCAGTGAGGCTTGTAATAATCAAGGTTTTATTTATAATGAACATGTTGTTGGATTTCAATTTCATATGGAATGTAAAGAAAAAAATGTTTTGTCTTTAATTACAAATTGTGGCGATGAAATAGTTACTGATATGTATATTCAATCTGAAGAAGAAATAAAAGCCAATTTAGATTATTTACAAAATGCCAATTCTCTAATGTATACTTTTTTAGATAACTTAGAAAAATATTATCTAAAGAGGTGGAAGTAAGATGGAGCAAATAAGATATACGCAAAGGATATGCGGAGATAAAAATAAAATTAACAACTTCTTAGAAGATAAAAGAGTAGGAGCCCTAAGCATGTGTGATGAATATGGAAATCCTTATGTGATACCTGTAAATTATATATATTTAAATGAAAAAATATATATTCATGGAATGGGAAGTGGTAAAAAGAATAGGATTATAGAAACAAAACCGTCAGTGTGCTTTACTGTTTTTGAGGAATTCGGAACAGTCGTAGATATTGTTCCATGTAAATGTGATACATCATATTTTAGTATTGTTATTATGGGAAAAATGTTTTTGGTTAAAGATATAAATGAAAAAACTCAAGTTTTAACAAAGCTAGTTGAAAAGTTTATGCCTAATTTCTTTAAAAATCCTTTATCTAATCAATTTGTTGAAAAATATAAATCGTCTTTTGATAAAATGCCTGTTTCAGTGTATTGTCTCTCTCCAGAAATTCTTACAGCTAAAGAAAATCCAATTGATATGGAGCACATGTTTAAAAATATGAAGCAAATCTAAATAATATGTTGTTATATAATAGGAAAATGTATGATGAGTTAAAATTTAATAACTGAGGTCATAGTAAAGATCCTGATGTAAACTGTGCTTTAGAAGGTGTTGCCAGTGTTATTGCTGGAATAAAAGATAAGCATCGCAATACATTTCCTCAAGGCTGCGCAACAACAGTAGCAGCAGCTTTTGATAGTCATGAAGTGGATTTTACTAAAAGAAAGGTTGGATATACAAGATTATTTGAATCAGATATAATTTTAGGAGCAGGAGAAAAGCTTACTAATCTTATATTGGAAGCAGATAAAACATATAAATATAGAAAAAAGAGTTGAAATGTTAATAGAAAAAGGTGAAAAATCAATTATTAACATTCTTAGAAGAAGAGCACTTATAATATTTCTCGCTTAGGGGAAATATTAGGTGAGACTTAAAATAAATAATTATGACAAAGAGGTCTAGTTCAATAATGAATTAGACCTCTTTTTGTTAATTATTATATTAATTTTGTTACCAAAGTAATTTCTATAATGATGGTGGAAGTTGCTTTAGACATATATAAAATGATAAGAGTGGTTAATTTATGTACATGATTTGAGCAATCATTAGACCTGAAAAGGTAAATGTGGTTCTAGCGGAACTGCTAGACGTAGGGTTTTCACAAATCACAAAAATGGATGTGTTTGGAAGAGGAAAACAAAAAGGGATAAGAGTAGGGAGTGTAGAATATGATGAGCTTCCTAAAGAGATGCTTATGATTAGAGTTAATAACGAAGATAAGGATGAAGTAATAAAAATAATAATGCAAAATTCTAGAACAGGTAGCAAAGGAACTTTTGGTGACGGTAAGATATTTGTGTTACCAATTAAAGATAGCTATAGGATAAGAGATGGTAAATCAGGTGAAGATGTTCTGTAAGAATATGTGATTTTCAAGTGAAAAGATGTGTGTAAAGTAAATTTAAACTAAAATATTAAAATGATATATGGTGTGTATAGGTGTAAGTCTTATAGGACGAGAAATAATCTTACCTATAGGATTTACATTTTAAAATAGAAAAAAATATATAATTTAATGATAGATAACCTTGAGGAGGCAAATTATTATGAATACTTTAGAAATTACTGAATATATAAATTATAAACAAGAAAAAACTCAAAAACATCCTTGTTTTAGCTGTGATTCTGCTCATAAATATGCAAGGATGCACTTACCAATAGCACCAAAATGCAATATCAGCTGTAATTATTGTTTAAGAAAATATGATTGTATGAATGAAAGCAGACCAGGGGTCACAACCGAGATATTGTCGCCAAAGGAAGCTTTAGCTAAGTATAAGTTTGTTAAATCTAAAATGCCGAATTTAACTGTTGTTGGTATAGCTGGTCCTGGAGATGCTTTAGCTAATTTTGAAGAAGTAAAGGAAACTTTAAGTCTAATTAAAGAATATGATAAAGACGTAACTTTTTGCTTATCAACTAATGGATTAATGTTGCCTTTTCACTGTGAAGAAATTATTGAACTTGGAGTTAGTCATATTACAATAACTATTAATGGAATTAATCCCAATATAACTGCTAAAATTTATAAGTATGTTGATTATTTAGGGGATGTATATACTGGAGTAGCTGGAGCTCAAATACTTTTGGATAATCAATTATCTGGATTAAAATATCTAAGCGAAAGAGGGATAGTATGTAAAGTTAACATAGTTATGCTTAAAGGAATTAATGATAAACATATCGAAGAAACAGTTAAAAAAGTTAAAATGCTCGGCGCCTCAACAACTAATATAATGCAAATGATACCAGTTAAAGGAAGTGTGTTTGAAGAAATGCCCTTGGTTAGCAATAAAGAAATAATGGAGCTCAGGAATGTATGCGAGAAACATTTGCCACAAATGTATCATTGTAAACAATGTAGAGCTGATGCTATTGGAACATTGGATGATGATCAATCTTTGAAATTTGCAAATCACAACAATTCAGAAGAAAAATTAAGATTTGCAATAGCATCAAAAAGTGGTAAAATTGTGGATTTACATTTTGGACATGCTACTGAATTTTATATTTATGATTATGTAAATGATAAAGTTAAATATATTGAAAAAAGAGATGTTGATAAATATTGTAACGGTAAAGATGGTTATGAAGAAACCACAAAATTTGAAAATACTCTAGAGGTTTTATCAGATTGTAATGGCGTAATATCATTAAGGATTGGAAGCAACCCTTCAAATAAATTTCAAAGTAAGGGTATAGAGGTTTTTATGACTTGCGATAGAATTGAAAGTGCAGTAGCAAAAGCAGCAGAATCAATTATAAATGGAATTGAAGTTGAAAATATTCTTAAAGTTTAATATCAAATATAAATTATCAATGTGAAATCGTAAATTAAACATGCTATTCATATAAAATTTATTAAATTTAGATGTACAATAGTAATTAGAACTTATATAATTAATTAAATAACTTGAAAAGTATATGAAATTATTAAAGAATATGGTAATATTATTATAATAGAATAAAAGGTAAAGAAGCCTAAAAATGAACTGATTATAAGGTGATTTTTAGGTTATTTTTATTGGCAAGGGAGCCTATTTAATCTAAAGATTAGTATTAAATAGGTTTTTTCATTTTATTTAAGAAAATTTGAATATAAAAGGGAGTGGAATTAATTATGGAAGAAAGAAAATTAGAAATTGTAGACAAAACTTTAGTTGTGCTTGAATCAATATATGGAGATAATATCAGAAAAAAAATTCCACAGCTGCGAATTTTAATTAAGTTACTGCATGAAATTGGATGTGACTATATAGAGATGACACCTGAATTATATAAGGCTTTGTGTCCATTTCCTGAAAGTATGTATATTAGAATTTACAACAAGTTAAGAGATGTTCAAGGAGGAATAAATATATATGGTAACTTAAATATAGAACTTATGGACAAAGATAGCAATAACTTTAGAATTGTTGGATTAGATGATCTAATATTTTATGATTATAAAAAGATTTTTCTAGAGATAATTAAGAAATTTGGTAATAACATTGAAATGTGTATTAAAAATGAATACAACTCAGCAATAGCTATGAGCTTGGAATGGATTCGTTCTGGAGGAAGAAAAATTACAACAACTTTTTCTGGAATAGGAGGATATGCATCTTTGGAAAGCTTATTAGGATCTCTGGAATTTTTGGAACATATGAAACATGGTGGTAATTATGTGTTATTTCCAGAAGTACTTAAAATCTTCGAAGAAATAACTGAAAATGAAATTAAACCTAATACTCCATTTATAGGAAGAGATATTTTTAACGTAGAATCTGGCATACATGTAAATGGTATTGCAAAGAATCCAAAAACCTATGAACCTTATGATCCTAGTAAAATAGGAAGAATGAGGAAAATAATAATTGGAAAACATTCTGGTATTAGTTCACTGGAAATGAAATTAAAAGAACTGCACATAGAGTATAAAGATAACAATTTAAGCAACATGCTGGAGAAGATTAGAAAAATTTGTACTCAAAAAAAACGTGGACTTAATGATGAAGAATTGAAACAGTTATTTATGAGTTGCGGTAAATGTATTTAGTCAAGTATCATGAAATGAGGTGAAAATATTGAATTTAGAATATATAAATATTGTAGATACAACTTTAAGAGACGGTGAACAAAGTGCAGGGAAAGCCTTTTCTATAGATGAAAAGCTTGAAATAGCTAGATGTATGGATGAAAATGATATATATCAAATAGAAGCTGGAATACCAGCTATGGGGGATTTAGAAAAGGAATGTATTAAACGAATATTGAATATCAGAAAAAAATCATTAATTTCCACATGGAATAGAATGAATATTAAAGATATATCAGATTCAATAGATTGTAAGCCTGATATAATTCATATAAGCGTTCCTACATCAGATATACAAATATTTTCAAACTTAAAGAAAGATAAGAAATGGGTTGAAGATAATCTTAGAGAATGTGTATATTTTGCAAGAAATAAGGGTTATGAGGTAACTATTGGTTTTGAAGATGCCTCAAGAGCTGAAATTAATTATCTTATTAAATTATGTCAAATCATCAAAGAATTTGGGGTCAAAAGAATTAGATATGCTGATACTGTAGGAATATTAACACCATCACTAGTTAAACATACAGTTCCAATCCTAATTGATACAACTGGTATGGAAGTAGAAATTCATGCCCACAATGATTTTGGAATGGCAATTCCTGTTTCAATGGAAGCAGTGAAATGTGGAGCAAACTATGTGAATTGTACCTTAAATGGAATTGGAGAAAGAGCAGGTAATTGTAATTTACAGGACTTTATTAAAGCATTAGATTCATATATAGAAAGAAGTAAAAATCATAAAATTTTTCCATAATAAAGGAAGTTAAATTATGATTGAGAAAGAAATCATAATAATAGATAAAACATTGGTAGTACTAGAGGCATTATACAAAGATAAGCTTATTAAAAAAATACCGCTACTTAGAACTTTAATTAGATTGTTACATGAAATTGGAAGTGATTATGGCGAGGATTAAATGATGAAGAAATTAAACAATTATTTAAAAATTGTGGAGTGCTATGTAAATAATAAAATAAAGTGAACTTATTATAAATGAAGGCAAGGGATAATATTTTAATTTCCTTGCCTTTACTTAGGTTAATAGAAAAACTAATCTTGATGAAAATATTTTGAGCTGTTCCAAGTTATGATATAATTTATTTCAGAAGTGATTAAATTTAATTAATATGTTAATATTATTATAAGAACTGGTGTTTTCATAATAGAGTTTTTTGCTATTCTTAAATTATGATAAACATATGTTGCAGATTATATATTTAGGAGCAAAAGTATGCTAAATGAATTAAATAGTATTTTAGATAATGTAATATATTTAGATATAGAAACAACTGGGCTTGATGAAAAGAGTTCAGAAATCATTGAAATTGGTGCAGTTAAAATCAAAAATGGAATAATATCTACCTATGAGACTTTAATAAGACCAAGGGGAAGAGTTCCTATAAGCATTTATAAATTATGTATAGGTCTAAACGAAACAGATTTATATAATGCAAGACCTATAAGCAGTGTTAAAGAAGAAGTTATAGAATTTTTAGAAGATCTTCCTTTAATTTGCCATAACGGAGGCTTTGAAAGAAAATTCTTAGGATATCATATTCCAGAAATTAAAAATAAAATAATGGATTCATTGGAGCTTGCTGCAATATTAGAGCCATGGCGCAAGGAATTTAATGTCGATGCTTTGTTAAAGGCAATTACTAATCTTAAAAAAAATGAAATTCATAGAGGCTTATCAGATTCAGTTGATACACTTAAAGTAGTAAATTCTCTTCTTTTGAGACAGTGGGCAAGAGAAGAAACCGGAAGAAAGAAAAATAAAACCTTATATGATAGACTGAATAGAGAATATCAATATTTGAATAAATGGATATGGACACAATATTTATTAAAACCTCCCTTTTTAACAGATGAAGATTTTCCATATGTTAATTATGAAGAAAATAAGAAAGAAGAAATTAAACTAAAAAGGCTTTCAATAGATTATTCCTTGTATGAGAATTTACTTGAAAATGAAGAAATTTGGAATAACGGTGGAGACTTTGGTTACCAATATAGAAAGGATCAAAAAGAATTTTCAAAAAAAATAAGGGAAAACTTTGAGAAATCTGAAAGAATATTTATTGAAGCTCCAACAGGTAGTGGTAAAACTTTCGCTTATGTGTTAATCGCAGCCATTGAGACTTATATCAATAAACAGAAAAATAAAAAAGACGATTCTAGTTTTATTATTTCAACAAATACAAAAGAATTACAAAACCAATTAATTGAAAGAGATATACCCACAATTCTTAAGAAGTTAAGATTGGATGATAAGCTAAAATACGGTGCTATGAAAGGCAAGGGAAATTATCTTTGTGTAGATAGATTGAATAAATGTGAAGCTCTTGAATTTGATGAAAAAGGAAATCTAGCCTTATTATTTTTAAGAAGACTTTGTGAAAATGGCGAATATGGAGATATTGAAAATATAAATTATGCTTTGCAGAAACATTTTGAATTAGATAAATACTTAAATGAAGTCAATTGTGACAGTGAACAGTGTAATTTGGATAAATGCCATAAACCTTGCTTTTTAAGAAAAAGATATAATGAGCTTCCACATGAAAATATAACGGTAATAAATCATTCGTTATTATCTTGCTGGCCATATAGTGAAAAAAAGAAAATCAATCATCTTATAATTGATGAGGGACATAATTTGATGGAGAAATGTTATGATTTCTTTGCTGAAGAGTTTTATTCTATTCAATTTTTAGAGTTATTAGATATGATTGAAAAAGGTCATCCAAGTATTATTGCAATGCTTTTAAGTTTAAACGCAAGCTATGGTCATAGAGAAACCATAGAAAAAGATAAGCTAGTTTATCTTGTAAATGATATTGTGATAAATATAAATATTTTAATGAATGATTTTAGAAGTATGAGATTAGTAAGTGGGGAATATAATTTTACTACTGAATTTTTTATTCCAAGAGATGATTTAAAGAATATGACTAAACCTGTTTGGAATGAAATTTCAGCTTTAAAAGAAAGCATATATCCGTTATACAAAATATTAAATGATTATGTGAGTAATATTACCTTAGATGAAGAAACCAATGGTGATAATGATCATAAAAATCTATCAGACTATATTTCAAAGCTTAAAGCTAATTTTGATGTTTTAGATAAGTTTTTAGAAAACTCAGTGTTTTATGCTAAAGTTTTGGAGGTTGATTCTGAATACAAATCCTTTACCTTTAGAAATGTACCCTTAAATGTTGGGGAATTAGTAAATGAACACATGCTTAAAGATGTTAAAAGCACAACATTTTTATCAGCAACGCTTAGAATAGAAAATTCCTTTAATAAGATAAAGAAGCATTTAGGGCAAGAAAAGGCAAAGGAATTTATTATTCCTCCAACCTTTAATTTAAAAAATAGAACAAAAATTTATGCTTTAAATAATGTTGGACGATATGATGAACCAGCATATATTAAAAATATATCTAAATTTATATTTGAAACAGCTCAAAAAATTAATGGACATATTCTTGTTTTATTTAATAATAATGCTCGAAGAACAGCTGTAAATGAAGAATTGGAATTGCTTACAAGGGGAACTAAAATAGAAGTTCATATTAGCAAAAAATCAGTTTCAGCATTAAATGATTCAAATAGACAGGTTATTATTTTAGGGAGCAAAGGATTTTTTGAAGGTATAGATGTACCTGGAGATGCATTAAGTTGTGTAATGCTAGATAAAATACCTAATTATAGTCCTGAATACCCAATTTTAAGGGCAATTACTACTTATCAAAAGAAAAATTATCAAGATGTAAATTACCCTCAAGTTTGTATTAAAGTTAAACAGATTTATGGAAGGCTCATTAGAAGTACTTTTGATTATGGATACTTTATAATATTAGACCCAGGACAAAATGCAAATACGATTCGTAATTTAGAAAGGGACCTTGGAGGACCAAGTATTGAGCATACATCAACACAAAAAGTACTTTCTGAAATGCAATTTGATTATAATAATTGGAAAAGAAGTAATATCAATAATATAATCAATAATATGAAGAAAAATAATAAAAACCTAGTTGAAGATTTTAATAATGAAGCTAAAAAGCATAAATTATTCTGGGAACTTTCGAAAGTAGAAAATGATGAATTTTACTTTGAAAATATGGACTTTAAGTTAAATGGTAAAATAAATTAAAAATAACTGCTTTATCAAGCACAATTAAAAATGCTAATTGCATAGAATTAATTGTGCTTTAAGCATTTTGCCATAAAATGGCATTAGCAGTATGTTCTTAGCTTAATTTTTATAAAATATAATTTTTGAAGACCTATTCAATTTTTATGAAATAAATGGTATAATTTTATTAATAATTAGTATATTTTTAATATATATTTGTATAATTTTAATGGGAGGAGGAGATAATAGTAAAATAAGATTAACTTTTATATGAATTTTTATAAAAAAAGGGAGTGTATTGGGTATGGAAGAGAATGTAAAACAATTATTACAAGAATATAGAAGTACGAAGGAATCATTGGAAAGTGGTCTAAAATGGTTACCTAAAAATGAATATGCTAAATCTAAGATTGAAGTTATCAATATGGTTATAAAAGATTTAGAACAATTGGAAAAAACATTTGCTTAGAATTAAATAATAGTTTTGAGAGAAGTAACTTAAAAATTAAAAGTTATTAATATAAAAACTGCCTCGAAGTGATATGGTATCATTTTGAGGCAGTTTTCTATATTTAATGGAATTTAAAGGAATATCATCCTTTATGTTGAATATTGTATTTAACGGAAGGAGTGTTTTGTATGAATAATATAGAAATTAAGGACTTTTTTTTGGAATGCATTTTTAATTTTTATGATTTTAAATATCAAAATATGGTTAATAAAATAGATTCCTTAAACCTTATAAATGACAAAAGTATTCTTTATGTAAAAGGACTTGGAAATAATGAAGAAATAATGGTTATTTATATCTTCAATGAAGAAAAAGTAATTATGGTTGAATGTGATCCAAAAGAAAATGGACAAATTAATTTTAAGATTACTAAAAAATCATCTATTAAAAACATAACCTTTTCTATAGACAAGGACAACTATTATTCAGTTTCATTAGGTCTAGAAGAAGATATAATTTTTCTTAGCAAAAAAGATGGGTCAAGTGATTACAAATTTTATTATAGAAATGTTATAAAATTAATTGTTGACTACTTAATTAAATAACTTTTAATTTATTTTAAATATTTTTGTTTTGCCTAAAAATATTAATTAATGATATAATAATATCAGTATTTATATTTAGGGGTGAAGTATGCATGGAGGATGTATTAAAAGGTAATATCAAAGAGACAATTAAATTTCTTCCAGAGGAAAAACAAAAGATAATATTACGTTTAACAGAAATATTTGAGGGTGAAGAAGACACTATCCTAGAATACTGTGAGAGAGAATTTATCGATGTAAACTAAATACCAATGTAAATGCAGTCATTAATTTGGCTGTATTTTTTTGTTAATAAAATTTAAGCTAATTCAGTATACTTATATAGTTAAAGCTTCATTACATTCTCTTTTTCAATTTCGTCAAAGTTTTTAATATACTTATCTATAAGGTTGACCATTTCTTTAATCTTTATCAATAAATTGGAGATATTGTAGAAGATTCTCGTATTTTTTGTTATAATTAATTTTATGAAAGAGGTGATGATATGGGATTTAATCAAAAGTCGTGGATTGAAAATTATGTGCAAAGTTTATGTCCCCTAAAAATTACGCGTGAAAAGGTAGATGAAGAAATAAAAAACATAGTAAACTTAATGAATGAATTATTCAATGGTCAAGATATAAGTAAAAAAGTAGAGTTTGTTGAAGGGGATAATTTAATAATATTTCCAGGCAGAAAATCAAATATTTTCATTGTGTATAGTGTTGATGAAAAGAATAACGAATTAAAAATTGTTAGGCATAAAAAGCCAGATTTAAACAGTGAAATTGATAGAGCAACATTAATAAATTGTAAAGTTGAACAATATTTAGTTCAAGACGAACCTTCTATTACAATGGATGAAATAACTTTTGATAACTTAAATGAAGCTATAAATTGTGCATTTAGTAGAATATTAAATTAACTAAAAAATATGTATTTAATAAATATTATAATAAGAACTGCCTTAAAGTGATTTAGTATCATTTTAAGGCAGTCTTCTATTCATATAACAATTATATAAATAAATTATTTATATTTTTTCATATCCATTTTTTCTTGGATATGGTCTAGGCATTCACCAAATCTTTGAAAGTGAACTACTTCTCTTTCTCTTAGAAATGTAAGAATTTCTTTAATCTCTGGTTCATCGGTTAAGTGTATTAAATTCTCATAAGTTGCTCTGGCTTTTTGCTCTGCAGCTAAATCTTCATGTAAATCAGCTATTGGATCGCCTTTTGCTTGAATATATGTGGCAGTCCATGGGTTGCCAGTTGCATCAGTATAAAATAATGCTTTTCTATGATCAGCATAATGGCCAGCAAGGCCTGCCTTTTTAATTTCCTCTATAGTTGCATTTTCCATAAGCTGATATACCATTGTAGCAATAATCTCCACGTGAGCCATTTCTTCTGCTACTATTGCTTAAAGGTAAAACAACTTGCCTTGGACGTTCTTTATCTGATCCAATTAATATAATATCTAAAATTCTTGTTTTACTATCCCAAACAACATATTTAACAAGACTTCTAATTAATCTTTTCCTGTCTTCAAACTTTTCGGTAAAATCATAGAACTTTTGGAAATTATCCAAAGTAGTTAATATTTCATCTAAAGATTCATAAGTTGAAGCAATGCTATCATTAGCTAATGATAATTCATTAATTAATGAAGTAAGTTCATTATTTCTATCAGTAAGCTTTTTTATTTCAGTTTTGAATGGTTCAAGCAATTCAGGATCATTATCTAGATATACCATTTTCATTACTAAGTTACTAATAGACTTTTTATTGCTTTCAATTTCCTTTGTGAAGTTTGCAATTTGAGCTTTGTTACTAATTTTAACTACATTTTTCTTTTTTAGTTTCTCATAATTTTTAATTATATCATTATGAGTTAAGGATTTTAGTGTATTAACAACAAAATCTTCAGCATCATAAGCATTTAGAGCATCGTTAGTACATCTATTTGCATTTGAATTTCTTGAATTACAAGAATAATATCTGTAAGCATATTTACTACTTAAATTTTGCCTTGGAGCCATGGCTGATTCACATTCTTTACATACAACTAATCCAGATAACAAAGCCTGCTGGCTTGTACCTTTTCTGTTAGAAGAATTAATATCTTTTATTTCATTTGCGATATGCTGACACCTAATCCATGTATCGCTAGCAATAATTCCAGGATGTTCACCAACGGATATAATCCAATTTTCTATAGGAGCAAAACTTCCTTTTTCAGTTCGTCTATTATAGGCCATAACACCATTAATACCATTTATTTTTTCATATCCAAATACTTCAGCGCCATGCTTTTTTAAATAATCCAATATATTTTTATCTGCAACTGAGTAAGTGGGATTATCAATAGTTTGTTTAACTAAGTTTCTTGAGAAAAGAGAACCCTTTCTACTATAAATTCCTTGATCTTCTAATAACCTGCTTACTTTTTGATAACTTTTGTATTTCATGAATAGCTCATAAACAAGCTTAGGAATTTCACATTCATTAGGGTTAATTTGAAGAATATGCTTTTTTCTATTTTTTCCATTAGAATCGTTATTCTCAACTTCAATAGATTCATAACCAAGTGGAGGAGGACCACCAAGCCATCGTCCAGTCTTGGATAATTCTCTTAAATTATCTTTTATACGTTCTGCAATAGTCTCTCTTTCAAGCTGAGCAAAAGTAGCAGAAATATTCATCATAGCTCTACCCATAGCAGAAGAAGTATCAAATTGCTCTCTAATTGAAATAAATGCAGTATCATATTTATTCAGTATTTCTATAGTGCTTGCAAAATCAGCAACATTTCTAGATATTCTATCAAGCCTATAACAAATAAGATGAGTAAATTTCTTAGCTTTTACGTCTCTCATAAGTTTCTGGAATTTTGGCCTATTTGTATTACCGCCAGAAAATCCTTCATCCTCATAAATTTCATAATCATCTATACCAATATTTTTAGCATATTGTATACACATATGAATTTGATTTTCTATTGAGTCTCCTTTCTCTGTAAATTTACTTTTACGAGAATAGATTGCTGCTTTCAATATGAATCAATCCTTTCTAGAGTTTATAGTAATTAAGTTAAAATACATATCTATATATAGCTATCTTATTATTACGGAGATAGATAAATTCTTAAATATAGGTAGTGAGTTAATTTAATATTTTGGTTAAGAGTTATTGAGAATATTATAGCATAATTCGAGCTAAGAACCGAATATATGTTTGCAAATATATTTAAGAAAAATTATAGTTTATAAAATGGCTAAAAATAAAGGTGATTTGGAATGATTGTAGAAATATATATACAAGGAAGTAAGCAATTGGAAGGATTGGATTAATGTGAATAATATTTTAATAAAAGATATAGTTGAAAAATTAAATTCAGATGTAGTATGTGATGAGCATATAGTAAAATTAGAGAAGATTAATAGCACAGAAAATGTGGAGTGCGAAATTTTAGAAAAGTACATAAACCTATTTAAAGAAAAAAAAATTAATATAACAAAAGAGAATATTGATAAAATTAACAACATTCTATGTATAGATGATGATGGTAGTGAAGAAAATTTAGAAACGGATTTATTAAAATATATAAATATAAATGATAGCAAAATATATTTCTATTCATTTCAAGGGTTTAGCAAGGAATTTTTAAGTGCATATAAAAAAATGAAAAAATGCTCATTTTTAAGATATTTGTTTGATGCATATTTTGAAGATTATAATGAAATAAAAAATATCCAAGATTATATTTCTGTTCAGTTAAGAGAATATGTTAATTCTTTAGCGGATAAAGTAGATAAAAACAATAATTCTAACTGCGATAATAAACAAAAATATTTAAAAAATATATATGATCAAATTAATTATATATCAACTTTAACTTATGAAGGAAGCAATGTGTCGGCTAAAATTGTTCTTCTAAAGGAAGAATTTTTCTCAAAATATATTCGCTTTTACATAAAATTAAAGGATCCAATTAATTTTGAAGAGTATAGAAAAGTAAGAAAATTATTAGAAACTTCAGATAAAACTACATATTTGATTGGAGATAATGAGAGGATTTATGGATTAGGTAGCTTTAAAAATATAAGTGAATTTGAAACAGAAAATATAGACGTTTTTGTAATTGATTTTATAGGAAGATTTGAATATAAAATAAGTACTTTGACACGTAATATTAGTACTGTTAAAGAGGATACCAATAAGAATACTGAATTAAAGTCATACAAATTAAAAGAATGTAATTTAGTAAATGTGAGATATGGTAAGCCGAACTTAAAAGAACATATATATTCTGAAGGTGATTTGGTTGGAGCAATCAAAAGCATTTTCAAAAATGATCTTAAAGATAACTCCGATGAGAAAATAGAGTTATTAAAAAATATTATAAATTATGCAAAAGATCAAAAGCATGGTACAACTGTTGTAATAACAACACCTGAAAAGGCAAAAAAGGAAGTTGTAAATTTAGAAAAGCAATCTATGAGAATTGAAGAGAAAAAGCTTGAAAATAATGAATATCTATCAAATATTATTAATAGAATAACCAATATAGATGGGGCTTTATATATAGATATTAATGGTACATGTCATTCAATAGGTGTTATTCTTGATGGGGAAGCAGATAGTATGCATGGTGACTCATCTAGAGGAGCAAGATTTAATTCTGCCATTAAGTATTCATTAAAAAAGGATCTTATAGATAAATGTATTATAGTTGTCATTTCTGAAGATGGAATGGTTAATATAATACATAATGGTGAGGATTATAAGGAAGAAAAAACGCTTAACCTAAATAAATTATTTAATGAATCTAAAAGATTATTAGATAATAATGAGTATACTAAATTATTAGAAAAATCTAATGAAATAATAAATACAGACATAAATAATGCAAAGGCGTATTTTGTGAAAGGTCTAACTTTAAGGAAGTCAGGACAAAATGAAGAAGCCATAGAGTGCTATAATAAAGCAATAGAATTAAAACCTGACTATGCTGAAGTTTATAATAATAAAGGGAATATATTACAAGATTTAGGACAAAATGAAGAAGCCATAGAGTGTTATGATAAAGCAATAGAATTAAACCCAGATTATGTAAAAGCATATAACAATAAAGGGAGTGCACTACAGAATTTAGGACAAAACGAAGAAGCCATAGAGTGCTATGATAAAGCAAAAGAATTAAGCCCAGATTATGTAAATGCATATTACAATAAAGGGACTGCACTAATGAATTTAGGACAAGATGAAGAAGCCATAGGGTGCTATGATAAAGCAATAGAATTAAGCCCAGATTATGTAAATGCATATAACAATAAAGGGACTGCACTAAAGAATTTAGGACAAAATGAAGAAGCTATAGAGTGCTATGATAAAGCAATAGAATTAAGCCCAGATTATGTAAATGCATATAACAATAAAGGGAATGTACTACAGAATTTAGGACAAAATGAAGAAGCCATAGAGTGTTATGATAAAGCAATAGAATTAAACCCAGATTATGCAAAAGCATATTATAATAAAGGAAATGCATTAAAAATTTTAGGCAAAAATGAAAAAGCTAATATATGTTTTGAAAAGTATGAGGAATTGAAAAAACAACAAAATGATTAAAAAAATAAGTTTTCGGTAAATAAAGACAATATAAATACCACAGTTCATGAATTTGTGGTATTTTTGTTATTTTATAGAACTTTATTACAAAATATGATATAATTAGAAAAAATATATAAAAAGTGAAGCTTGTAATTTAAGTAAGAACGAATTAATTATGTTGAAAATATCTATATAAAATTTGAGTGAAATTTAATAAAGAGCACTTAAAAATATAATATAAGGATTTTTAGTAAAAAAGTTTGATGATGTAGCAGGTGGAGAAATGAATAAAATTAAGACGCTAATGAAAAAAAATAGGACTATAGTAACAATAATTTTCATGAGCATATTAGCTATGATATTATATCAGATGAAAGTTGTTTGGGGCATAGATTTATACGTCGAGCCTATGCAAAAGGCTGTTTTGAATTATTTAAATAGGAAATTGAATTTATCACTTGAAGTTTCTAGTAGTATTTTTTCAAATAGTTTTGTTTTCATATTCACAATTATAGGTGGTGCAATTGAAAGTTACTTTAGTAGGGATAATACTGTAATGGGAGAACATTCTACTCCTATTGAAATGGAATTTAAAGAAAAAAATTATAAAGATGAACTCAAAGAATTTATAAATAGTTTGAAAAATGAACTTGATAAATTAGACAGCGAAACTAATTGGAGTCAATTTTGGTTCACTCCATTAGAAGCATCAGTTGAAATACATAATGGTAAAGGTAAAATAAAAAAGAAAATAAAAGAGCTTATTAATGCAATAAAAGCAGACAAAAAAAGCAAAACATTTTTAGTTATTGGTGATCCAGGTGGAGGAAAGAGCGTAGCCTTACGCCGACTTAGTAGAGAGCTATTAAAGGAAGTTGAAAAGACATGGAAAATACCTGTTTATATTAATTTAAAAGAATGGACAAACGATAGGGAATGGAGTGAGAAAGAACCGCCTAAATCGGAAGAATTGTTAACATTTATAATGAAAAACTTAAAAGAAAGATTAAATAATGTTTTTACAGAGAGATTTATTGATAAATACTTTGAAAAAATGGTTGAACATGGTCGAGTATTTTTTATATTTGATTCTTTTGATGAAATTCCATCTGTCTTAGATGTAGACGAATCATCATGGCTTATCAAAGAACTATCAGCATTATTATATAATTTTATTACAAGTGGCAAAGAATCTAGGGGAGTTTTAGCGTCAAGAATGTTTAGAAGACCAAGCAATATATTTAGAAAGAATGCAGTATTAGAAATAAGACCATTTTCTGAAGGGAATATAAGAGATACATTGCATAAGTCTCTAAAGAATTATACTGTTGATTTTGAAAAGAAACTGTTCCATGAAAAGTGTTTTCTTATTTCAAGTGCAAGAAATCCTTTTATAACAGCATTAATAGCCAATTATGCAGATTGCAATAATAATGAATTGCCTAATAATCAAGCAGAATTATATGAAGAATATATTAATTCTAGGTTATCAAGTTGTGAATCTAGAATTTCTAAAAAGAATTTAAGAAGAGATGATATAATTAAATTTTGCATGGAAACATCATTTATTATGTTTGATGAACCACTATATGGATTAGAGATTCCGCTAGAGATACTAGAAAAAAAGCTTCCTGATTTTAATGTAGCTGATATTGTAGATGTAATTGTTTATGCTAGGTTAGGACGACTTGGGCAAGGAGAAGAAAAAAGATTTAGTTTTGTACATAGAAGGTTTAATGAGTATTTTATTGTTAAAAAATTTATGGGAGATACTAATTATGTAAATTCTATGTATAAGGATACTATAATGAATGACTTAAGATTAAGAGATGCGCTAGTTTTATATTGTGAAATTGCTGATGATAAAGAAACTGAGCAAATTGCTAAATTTTGTTGGGAAGAATTATCTAAAATTAAGGATGATAATGTTGATATAAATACGATACAATATCTAAAATCAATTCATTGTCTGAGATTTTTAACAGAGGCACTTAGAAATAGAAAAGAATTAACAGCTAGTTTCAGAAGTGAACTTAATTTATATATATTAGATATTATAAATAATCGACAAAATCTTTTAGAACAAAAATTAGCAATAGAATCTACGGGGATTTTGGAAGAGAAAATTATTGATGAAGTAATATTAAAAGCATTAAGTATTAATAATACTTGGATTAGTGAATGTGCAATTCGTTCTTGCAGATACTTGCAAGGTTTAAGTAAAGAGCTAAGAGATAGAATTTTAAAATATTTAAAATACTATGATGAATATAAATTTATAAAAAGAAGAAAAGAATTTCTGTTTATATTTTCCTTATCAGATGAGATGGGGAGATTATTAAAAGCTTGTTATGCAAAGTATGTAAATATTATTATAAATGGTATCGCAGTACTGCTATCAGTTATATTAAGTCCCAGAACATTCTTACCGACATATGGTACGGCACTTATTGCAGTTATTTTATTTCGAACATTAGAAACAAGAATGGAAAACTATAGAAATAACTTTAATATGCCTATTTCGCTTACATTTAAAATAGTGACAGTTATTAATATAATCCAAGTAGGTTCAAAACTTTTAGGATTAAATATTCAAAATACTAATATAGAATTTTTTATAACAAACTTAAGAGCACAGTGGATATTTTTTGTTATAATAATACTATTATCTATACCTTACTGCACGTTATACTACTATATTGTCTTGATGGAAATACGAAAAATAGAACTAAAAACATTTTTACCATTACTTTATATTGTTATACCTATAATCGCTTTTACGTTACTAATAATCGCTTTATCAAAAATAATACCTATAAATATATTAATATCAATAATATTTACTCTTTTATTATTAGTAGGAGTGTATTTTTTATTCAATGGAATTAAGATGGTGTATAAGATTATAGTAGATATTATATTTATTCATAAATTAAAAGGTAACTTAATTGTTAAAAGAGAGGTTATTTCGGAAAATTTTTATAAATTAAAAGGATGTAGTTCGAGGTGCAAATATTTAGAATTGATTCGAGAATGCGGTATAAAAGCAATTGGAAAATGGCCAGACGGTGATTTACCTAATATTAATAATGATAAATCTAGCACACTATTAGCCTCGTTAGAAGAAAAGTGGTTGAACTTAGACTAATAAATTATATATTCCTAAATTAAATAAAATAAAATGCTTATTTATTTTATTTAATTTAGGAATAATTCATTAATTTTAATAGCTCAATTTTTGCTGCAAATTTAAAAAGTATTATAGTGATAAGTTAAATATTTAATTATGTTTATCATATAATGAATATACTTATAGAACATATTGTATTATTGAGAATTTTCTATAATACAATATGTGTTGTTGAAAATTAAATTTATATGTTATTGAATTTTAACCTCATAATCTCCACCGGAACATAATAACTCCTAGCCAACTGTTCCAAAGAAAATCCATCCAACTCAAGCTGATCCACAACTACATCATCAATCAAAAACTCAGCATTAAATATATTATATAAACATATAGGTAGTTAGGGAATACCACATCATTCATAAATGAATTTGTGGTATTTTTGTTATTTTATAGAATTTAATTGCTAAAACATGTTACAATAAATATAAATTTTAATTATTATGAAATTAAATTTACTTAAGTAACAGAATAAATTATGCAACAGAGTAAGGGGGAGAAAAATGGTTGAAGCTTTAGATTTTGATAAAATGAAAAAAGAAATTGCAGATAGAGATTATTACTGTAAAGAACAATTAGTATGCGTATTAATGGCAAGATACAGTATTTCAGAGATAGAAAAAGTAATTAACGATAATTATTTTTATTGGGATAGAAATTCTGGAAAAGGCTTAGATATCTATTTACCGGGATATGGTGAATATATATGTCCAGATGTGTTAAAGAAAGGGCAGATAATTTTAAAATTCGATTCAAATGATACTCGAGTTTATTTTGATGGAGAAGCATTTATTTTATTTAAAGATGAACTTTCAAATAAAATAGAAAAGTTTAAATATAAAGATAGAATGCAAATGCTAATTTTTAATTGTAATGATAACAGATTAGATTTCAAAGATGTTGTTGAAATTGATTTTAGTGTAGATTCAAAAAAATACGGTTTTGAGAACATTAATGAATTTATGGAAGAAATCGTAATATATGCCAAAAAATACACAAAGACTAAGGAGTTAGTAGATGAGTTAAGAAAAAAACGAATAAAATATCTAATTTTAAATAATACCAGTAAAGTTGTCGGTGCAATAGGTAAAGCAGTTGTAAGTGCAATTAAGGGTAGTGTTATATAGAGGAGAGCATATGAAAATAGAAATTGATGCAAAAAAGATAAGTAGTTCTCCTAATTTATTTAACTATGAAAATACTCTAGATGATGAAACAAAAGAAATTTTAAATCAATTGAAACAACAATTAATATTTGGAAATAATTCTTGCTTTTTGATTTCAGGTTATAGAGGTGCAGGGAAAACTACATTGGTAAATATATTGAAAGAAGAAATTAAAAAGAGTAATAATAAAACAATGTTTATTCATTTAAATTTTTCTAGATACGAAGATTATTCATTAGTCTTAAGAAAATTAATTAGAGAAATTTATATGACATTTTTAAATAATGAGAATTATAAAGAAATTGAGAAGAAGGATAGAGAACTTGTTGATAGTATGAAGTTATTGTATGAACGGACATTTTTTGAGATTAATAACACATCAAATAGGAAGATGCTTACAGAGTTAGATATGAAATTAGAAAGTAGCTTTAGTATAAAAGATATTTTTGAAAAACTTGGTCCATCTATGGCTGTTATATTTGCGGGCGTTAATTTATCTTTTGATTTTATTCCAAATGTAATTAAATATTTTAATATTTTTTTACTTTTTGGAAGTTTAGTATGGTTTATTTATCAATCTTTTAAGTTAAACTCATATTTTGAAAAGAAAAAAACGGTAATTTCAGAATTAAGCATAAAGTCTTTATATGATAATGAGATAGCAGAGTTTCATCTAAAAAATATGTTGAAAGATTTAGAACTACAAGATATTAAGATTGTATTTGTTTTTGACGAATTAGACAAAATAGAAAAAGATGATGAAATGGAAAAATTAATTTCAGATTTTAAACCCATTTTACTCTCAGGTTTAGCGAGCTTCATCGTAATTTCGGGTCAAAAATTATATTATAAGTTTTCAAACGCTAATATATTAGATGATTCAATAATGGCTAGTATTTTTTCAAAAAGTATACATATACCTTTGACAATAAATGAGACTTTAGAAAATTTATTTAGTTTTTATATATCAGACCCAACAAATTTAGAGAATGAGTTACTTAAACTTTATAGGGATTCATTAATTTTAAATTCAAATAGAACTGTAAGACGTTTTATCAATATTATAATTCAAGATCTAACATGGCAAGATGGAAAAGCATACTTACTTATTGAAGAAGAAAATATAAAAGTATATAAAACTGATTCAATAATATTAAATATTTTAAACGAAGTAATAGAAGCTAATATAGAAGATTCACAATATGATGCTGGAATAAAGGATTTTCTTGCTTATCAATTATTTATATGGATAAAAAAAATGAAATTAAAAGGAAAAGTATATTTTGCATTTGTTGATATTTTTAATTTTGACGAAAATTATCCAGAAATATATCCAATGTGGTGTAAAACTCCATTAAAAGATTTATGTAATAACCTTATCAAATCTTTATTAGAAAATAATTTATTAGAATCTAAAGAAGAAATAGAGGCTGAAGAAAAAGTAATTTATTATGTTTGGACAAGTGAAGCAGAGATTAGGACTGAAGGAACAATTAATAATTTAGATAATGCTAAATCAGCAATTCTAGAAAACATGATTGAATTAGAAAAGTATTGTAGGGAAATAATTCTTGATTTAAATGATGAAAAAGGACATTATATATTGCCATTTAATAAACTTATAAATGAACTTCGAGAGATTAATGTAATTGATATACAATTACTTTATCAAATAAAAAATGTAACAAAAATATCTAATAAAGTAAGACATGGAATAAAGTTAACCGACATTGAGGAAAATGAATTGTATAATTGTGTAAGTATATCTAAAATGTTAATTTATAAACTAATTGAAAGCTATTGTTATTATGTGGTTAATAGTTATATAAGTAATAAAGAATATAAAATAAATAATAATTATATTCAAAAGAATGTTGATTTTATTGCGCAAAACAATCAAAATAATCACCCTGACTTGATATTTGAAGTTAGATATAAAAACAGTTTTTCTGGTAGTGATAAGAATACTATTCGTAATTTAATTAGAAAATTAAATGATTATAATTTACTTACCCAGAAACAAAATAAATTAATATTATTAAATTTTTCTAAAGATAGGGGAAGAGTATTTGAAAAGTTTGCTAATGCTTTTTATACTATAATTGAGTCGGAATATCCAGAGTTAAAAGAATATATATATTTATTTTATGAACATGAGGTAGATAAAATTTTTGATTATAGAAAAATAGAATCATTTTTAGACACTGTTGCTACAAACCACTAAACACAAATATTTATGGAAATAAAATTTAAGGAATAGAAGTAATTTCAGTAAATTTTATTTACTAGGAGTAACAATATATAATAATATTAAAGTATTTAGTTGTTTCAAATTGTAATTGAGGACTTTAGTACTATATTTTAATCTTAATGTATTCAACTGAGAATAATAACTTCAAGCAATTGATCCAAAGAAAATCTATACAACTCAAGCTGATTAACAGCCAAAACATCAATAAATAATTCTCATGCAGATGTATTAGCTTAAAATTTAGGCTAAATTATGATAATATATCAATGATAAGTAGATTTGAAACTTCTTATTTGGACGGTCACTGTTTAACGATATACTTTTCAAGTCGGACAAGGTCTTATCTACATCAGAATGAAGTGCAGTACTAAGGAGATGTTTAAACTAGAGCTTCGAAAAAGGACTGTTGAAACAACAAAGTTTTGATTTTTAAAAAATTAAATTCAAGGCTTTTTAAATTGTACATTTAAATAAATAAATCTGAAATTAACACTAATTAATCCAAGAATAAATCCAGTAAATCTCAGATTAATGACACAAATAAAAGTAAAGAAGATATTAATATCTTTCAGAATAGCGAAAATACAATTTAATAGAAAATAATAAAAAGCTATTTATATATAGTTTAAAGATATCAATAGCTTTATTATTTTCTTATTTTACTACTATTAAATTCACCAGCACATAATAACTTCCAGCAAACCATTCCAAAGAAAAAACATTCAATTCAAGTTAATACAAAGTTAAATAAGTAATTAAAATTCTTGCTATAGTATAAGATTTATTGAAATAATATATCTATTATTTTATGTAATTTAGTTTTCGTAATACTGGTAAAATTATTTTTTTCTTCATAAGATACATGAGAATCGTTCTTTGTTGAATTTAAATTACTATTAGTATTTTCGAGAGTATCATTTTGATATTCTAAGTTATATTTAAATTTCGCTTTATAAAGAAAAGTTTTTAAAATTTTATATGAATCTTTTTCATCAGAAATTTTGTTAGGAAAATCAATAATTGATGTTAAGAATGTATAAATTAAACCAATAATAATAGAACTTCCTAAAATAAAAGGTATCAATTGGTTGCTATTTGTGATAAATTTTGTTGTGAGTGCACTACTAGCAGATACAATAAAAGCAAGTATAGAGTTAGTTATTAATGTTCTTTTTGCGTTATAATTAGGATCACCAATTAAATTTTCTTCTTGGTTTTTTATATATGTGATTAAAATGTTGAAGTTTTCATCACCTAAAGTATTTATAGTATTATTAAGTAAGAAGCAATAAAAAATATCAAATCTAACTTGATCATATTTTTTCAAATTGAGTGAATGTGTAACATTATAACTTTTAATATATTCATCAGTTCTTTTGGTTATCTTTCTGCTTAAGAAAAATGCGATTAAGAAAAATGAAATCAGTAAACTGATTATAGATAAAGAGATTATGTCTAAACCATTATTAAAAAAATATATTACCATTGCTAGGATAAACGCTAAAATAAAAGATGTTATTATTAAATACTTTACCGTAAGATTATTTGGTTTCTTTATTAAATAATATGAAGATGTACTTTTAAAATAATCAATAATAGAATCTAAATCACTATAATTCATCTGTTCCCCCTTATAAAAGATTACGATCTGTTAAGTTATATGAACATTGCGCTTCTCAACCTTAGGAAATACAATAGGTTTGAGAGACTTAATAATACCCCCTTAAGAAGGAGAGAAACGTAATGAACAAAACTAATATAAAATGTCCATGCTGTTGTTCTGATAAACTATATAAGTTTGGTTTGAATAAGCAGGCTAATCAAAAGTATCAATGTAAGCAGTGTAAGCGTCAGTTCGCCTTAGGTGACGGTGACGGATTGCCTAAAATGAATTATCCTAAATGTCCAAAGTGCGGTAAATGTACATACTTGCATCACTCCTATAAGCATTACAACCGTTATAAATGCAATAACATAATAGTTAAACATCATACATTAAATATTGATGAAGCTTCTAGCGAAGCAGTTACCGGGTCCCTTTCTATGAAAGGAATGCGTTTTCCACTGCATGTTATCCTTACAGCATTAATACTGCATTTTTTTAACAATTCATCAACTAGAGCTATCTCTCAATTTTTAATGATAAACTCTGGAATTAAAGTATCTCATGTTACAATAGCTAACTGGACTAATAAATTCGCGCCTTTTTTCAAGCAAAAAGCTGACCGATTCACAACCAATCTCAATTTATTGTCAGATTATTGGCATGCTGACGAAACAGTTGTATTTATTAATGGACAGAAATACTATCTATGGTTAGCTATTGACTCAGAAACTAGATTTGTTTTAGCATTTCATCTAACTAAATCTAGAAGTTCTAACTCAGCTTATACATTAATTAATAGCGCAAAAGCTTGTGGCGAACCAACTTATTTTATAACCGATAGACTTCCTTCATATAATGAAGCTGTCGCGACGGTATTGCCAAATACCGAACACGTACCTGTAGAACCTATGTCTAGTGATACCAATAACAATCTAATAGAATCATTTAATAAAACATTTAAAGCTTGGTATAAAGCTAAAAAAGGTTTTAATTCATTTGAGAAAGCTAATAATTTAATATATCTATTTATCGTTCACTATAATTTTATCAGATCACATGGTTCATTAAACAACTGTACTCCTGCCGAAGTCGCTAGCGATAGCTTAAATAAAAATTCTTGGTTAACATCTGCATAAATTAAATTTAATACCTTTAATTAACCTGCAAAAAATATTTTTCTTGCAGGCTTATTTGCCACGCAATAAAATATCCAAACCTATATAATTTTCAAAGAGCGAGTAATTCTATGAATAATCAAGCTATTTTTTCATAACAGCTTAACAGATTCAAAGATTAATAATTAATATTAAATTTTAGTTTAACAATTTAAACTGGAATATAATAACTACTAGCCAATTGCTCCAAAGAAAGCCCATCCAATTCAAGCTGACCCACCGCAACAGTATCAATCAAATATTCAGCAAAAAACCTATTAGCTTCATGGCCTAAATTTAATATTATTTTACAATAAATTGAATTAGAATACAAATATATGAACTGGTATTTGCATAAAAAACAAATATTATTGTAAAATGGTAGTAATAATTTCTGGTAAATGAAATTATGGAAACAAAAGTAATTGAATTGTTGTCAAAAGATTTAAAGAATAATTTTAATGAGATGGAATTGTAAGAATTATCGAATCAAATTTCTATAGTAAAAATCAATATGTATCTTTATGTAATAAAAAAATCAGGATGAATTTTAATCATCTTGATTTTTTTTACTCAATAATCGACTTAGGGCTTAGAAATCCCAGTTATAACTTTCTGAATAAATTCAAAGAAGGATTTTCAGAAGCATAAGTTAATGATATTTTTTTAAAGAATCGCTATACGAAATGTGTGGATAATTACATACTTCAATTATAACGTTAGATAAGGATTAAATAAATCGGCAATCATTCAATAAAAGTAAGTAAAATAAGCAATTTAAATACTGGAAAAAGAGAAAAAATGAGTAAAAATAATAATAATAATAAGAAGAAGAAGAATGACACAATCTACAGGAAAGCCAGAAAAAGAGCAGCTGAGTTCAATGTGAAATTTAAAAGCATTGAATGGGCAAATGAAGCTATAAGAGTTAGTAATGATCAACTTTCCAACTATGAATTGGGACTATATAAGCAACTACCAGTAGATTCAGTTGTAAGAATGGCAGATGCATATAATGCACCAGAATTAATGAATTATTATTGCTGCAATGAATGTGTTATAGGAAAACTTACTATGGCACCAGTAGAACTATGTGGAATTGAAAGACTAACGATTCAAATACTGGCGGTTCTAAATAGTACAAGTATTACAAAAATAAAAGAATCATTAATTGATAAAGATAACGAAAGATGAGGTTCCTAGGTTGCAAGAAATAATAGATGCATTAGATGAGATTTCAGTTAAATCTCAATTTTTAAAGATATGGGCTGAAAAAAACTTAATGAGTTGTTGGAGAAATGGCTGATTGTAACTAATTTTAAATATTTGCATAGTATAAAAGCAAATATTAAAGGGTGATAGCATGAAAAGTAGACAACCTATAACAGTTAGAGTTCATTATCCTGAAACAACAGAAGGAATGGAGATGCTTAAAAATTCCCAGGCTGAAGTTATGATTGATATTTTAGAAAAACAGCTAGGAGAAAAAAAGGTAAGAGAGCTTGTTGAATATATGAAAATTAAAACAGAAAAAGCTTAGGATAAACAGGCTGAAGAGCCTTAGCTAGTTAGATGACATAATAAAAATATTGATATTTATAATCTAATTTGGTGAGTGAGAATATGTTTTATTTTTTTTAGATTTAATCAAATCACAAACTACAGAAGATGAGTTTAAGAAAATATTAAAAGACATTGATGATGATATTAAATTAAATAGAGTGTATTTATGGAAAACAACTAATTTAAAAGAGTATATAAGTATTTCACAAGATGAATGTACAAAGTTAATGCAATTAACAGAGAGTAATTATACTGAAGCTAATACATCATAGGAAGAACTATCAATAAAATAAGTGTAGATAACATTAAAGGCTTAAATAAAAAGTCTTATTTTGTTATCTATTTTAAGCAAATAAGTATAAATATGGATAAATAAAATGTAAAAAATTACTAATTTTCTTAGATATAAGGGAATTTGTATTACGATTATTGTTGGATTTAACTGGAAGAATGATTAAAATAAAGATATTGGATGCGCATTCATTTATTATTAAAAACAACGAGGGAGAGATGATAAATGAAAAATTACTTTAAAAAGTTTAGTATAATGTTTTTTATGGCTTTGATATTAATATCAGGAAGCTGTGTTAATGCTTTTGCAGATGATACAAGTCAATCTATGAAAATAAATAATACTAATTTAAATTTTAATAAAATTATTTATGTTGATTCCAATAATGGAAATGACACAAGTGGAGATGGAAGTCAATCAAATCCTTACCGAAGTTTATGGAAATGTTTGAATTATTTAAGTGATAATAATCTAAAAAATGATGTGGCAATAGTAATGAATGATGGAGATTATGATTGGACACCCATATCAAGTGGATATAGCTGTAATGTAAATTCAAAGTTTAATGGTATGAAAGTTAGTTTTATAGCTAAAAACAGAGGAAAAGCATTTATTAAAAATACAAATGGATTAGAACTCTTAATTGTTGAGGGGAATTCTTCTTGGAGAATTAAATTTTCATTTTATGGACTAGTATTTCATAATATCTCAGGGGATGGCAATTATGTTTGCCTAGGCGGAGATGATTGGACAAACGAATATTATAATTGTGTTTTTGATAATCTTAATATAGGTGGATGGAACGGGATAATATCAAATGCAAGTATTATAACTGTAAATTGTTTATTTAAAAATTGCTCAGATGGATTTTATACTAGGCAACCATTATCTGGACAAGGCATTAATAATGCGTCTACAAATTCAATAATTGATCCATATTCTGGAACCAAAACTAAAAGTTTAACTAATGTTATAGCAGACCCAGATTATAATATAACATCAAGCTACTGGAAGAATTCAGGTGATGGAACAAATCCAGACGGAACACAAGCTAATATTGGTGTATATGGTGGTAAATTTTCATGGGGAACATGGAATAATGTAAGTAGTTTAATATCATTAGATAAATCATCAATGAATTTAAATGTTGGAGACTTTGGACAATTAACGGCAACAACAACTCCAGCAGGAGCACAAGTTACATGGAAATCAAGTGATACATCAATAGCAACAGTAGATTCAACTGGTAAAGTTATTGGAGTAAAAGAAGGAACTTGCACCATTACAGCGACAACTGCTGATGGTGTAACTGCGACATGTATTGTAACTATAACACCAAAAGGAACCGATCCAGCATCAGAAGAAAAAATCGTTAATATTGCTCATGCAAAAGGTGATAATACTAATAATCCTGGTGGAGAGGTTACGATTATATTTCATGGAACAGCTGATACTATCTTGAGTGTAGTAAAAACAGCAGATGTAAAAGATGTTTGGATAGGAGATAATGTCACATATACTCTTGTAATAACTAATACTGGAACAAAGACAGCTAAAGCAGTAGTAGTTAATGACCCAGCACCAAATCATATAGATTTTAATGTTAGTGGAGTAACAACCACTCAAGGAACAGTTGATTCAAGCTCAACGTCTAAAAATATTATAGTTAATGTTGGAGATATACTACCTGGAGGAACAGTAACAATTAAAATACCTTCAACTGTAATAGCATAAATTGACTTCCTTAAGAGACAATTAGATATAAAGTTTATAAAAGATACTTGCAGAAATGTAGGTATCTTTTTATGTTACTACATAATTGGAAAATAGGGTGTAAAACTTAATAAGCCAAATAAGCACCATTATAGGTGCTTTTTATTTGGCTTATTTTTACATTAAAATGAATACTGTAAAAAATTACTAAATTTCTTAGATATAAGGGAATTTGTATTACGATTGTTGTTGGATTTTACTGGAAGAATGATTAAAATAAAGATATTGGATGCGCATTCATTTATTATTAATAACATGAGGGAGAGATGATAAATGAAAAATTACTTTAAAAAATTTAGTATAATGTTTGTAATGTTATTAGTTTTTATAGGAGTTGTAGCAGTTCAAAATGAAACTATCGCTAATGCAGCTACGATTGGGCAAGCATTAACTGCACCAGAAGCTGGATGGAAGAGAATTTCATGTAGCTATAATTCCAATATAGAATATGGAAAAGATTTTTTTGATTATAAGAGTAGTGGATTGTATCATAATTATGAAAGTGAATCATATATAAAGCTTTATTTTTATGGTACTAAAATAAGAATTATGGATGATATGTGTGATAACAGAAAACAAGGAGCAGTAATCTATCTGGATAATAAAGGCGAGAACATATCATCATATAAGAGTTCAGGTATAATTCATCAAGGGATGGTTTATGAAAAAACTGGATTAGAACAAAAACTACATTCAGTTTATATAAAGATTCCATATGAAAAATCAAAATATTTTACAATGTTTAATATAGATCTAGATGAAAATGGTTATTTAGCAAATCCTAAAGAAACAATATACCTAAATAAATCAACAACGACATTAACAGAAGAGACTTCAGAACAATTAAAAGCAACAACAATTCCAGTTGGTACAGAAGTAGTTTGGACATCAAGTGATTCTGCAATAGCAACTGTAGATTCAACTGGAAAAGTTGTTGGAGTAAAGGAAGGACAAGCAACAATAACAGCTACTACTTCTGATGGTTTAACTGCGATATGTATAGTAAATGTAACTAAAAAAGCAGAGCAAGAGTCAATATCGCTAAATAAATCAACTACAAATTTAATAATAGATGATTCAGAAACACTAATTGCAACCACAACTCCAGCTGGTATAAATGTTAAATGGAGTTCATCTGATCCCACTGTTGCAACAGTGGATTCAAATGGAAAAGTGACAGCTGTAGGAGCTGGAACAGCAACAATAACAGCTATAACATCAGATGGAAGCAATTTAAGTGCAGCATGTGTTGTAACTGTAACTCCAAAAGGAACTGATCCAGCATCAGAAGAAAAGATAGTTAATATTGCTCATGCCAAAGGTGATAATACTAATAACCCTGGTGGAGAGGTTACGATTATTTTTCATGGATCAGCTGATACTATCTTGAGCATAGTTAAAACAGCAGATGTAAAAGACGTATGGATAGGAGATAATTTCACATATACTCTTGTAATAACTAACACTGGGACAAAGACAGCTAAAGCAGTAGTAGTAAATGATCCAGCACCAAATCACATTGATTTTAATGTTAGTGGAGTAACAACTACTCAAGGAACAGTTGATTCAAGTTCAACGTCTAAAAATATTACAGTTAATGTTGGAGATATACTACCTGGAGGAACAGTAACAATTAAAATACATTCAACTGTAATAGCTTAATTTGTAAAGATAACTAAATATAAAGTTTATAAAAGATACTTGCAGAAATGTAGGTATCTTTTTATGTTGCTACATAATTGGAAGACATTGTGAATCATTAGATTTATATTTAAAAAGTGCAATATATAATATCTTAAAAATAATAAGTAGTCAATATATACTTTGAAAATCCATAAAATTTGTACGATATTAGTTTTAATACATTCTGATAGACATTAAATAAGTTATTGTAGTTTGAATTTACATATGGTTCTAGCTATAATCATTTTTATAATATGTACAGTATTTTATGGGAGGTTTTTGTATGAGTGAATTTTTGAAATTAGAGAATTTTATTGGGCATTCAGATCTAAGTTATGAAGAAGTTATAGTTCGATTTTTACAGGATAACGAAATAACGATTGATGATTTTGAGTATGTAGGGAGATGTGATTCTGAGTGCTTGGAATGTAATGCAGAAAATTTTAGTGTCTGGCGTAGGGATATAGGAGTCATTGAAGAAGAAAACATTTTTACTTTCGATTTAGATTCCGCTGATGAAACATTAGATTTTGCTATATACTTGTGTAATAAATGCAATAAATGGACTATTTATATTGAATAACACATCATTCTTATATATGGAGGTTTAAGTGATGGGCTTAGTTTTTCAGATGCAGTATATTTAGCAGATAAGATTCTATATGATTAAATTTTATATAATGATATAGAATCTAAAAACACTTATTTAAAAAGCTATAGAGATTCTAAAAGCATTCAAGTTTTGATTCTAATGGTGCAATGTATGCTAATTGTATAACTCCAGATGATACAAAGTTGGCAAAACAGATGTTTTGGTACAATAAAAATTAAATGATTTCTTATGGTATAGGAGTAATCCTGTACCATTTATTTTTTTAAGATAAAAAATAATTTGATAAATAATTTAAGTAATATTTTATTTTCTGAAACGAGAATAATTTGAAGTTTGCTAAAGAAACTAACAGTAAAATAGTCTATTTAGGAGGAAAATTTTAGTTATGAAAAAAATGGTTGCTTTGATTGTTATCTTAAACTTCATTTGCAGGATAATTGGGTTTACTGTAAACATTAATGAAGTTGTCAGAGTGGATAATTTAATTGAAAAAGATAGATTGCAAACTATAAAAGAAAAAGGAACTCTTACTGTTGCAGCTGCTTCAAGTGATCCACCATTCTATTTTTTGGATATTAACACTCAAAAGGTAAGAGGCATTGACGCAGATATAATAAATGAAATTTCAAATAGGCTTAAAATTAATAAAGTTGATTTTAAAAGCACAGTGTTTTCAGAATTATTACAAAGATTAAAAACTGACGAAAATATAGATATAGCATCTGGCGGAATGTATATAACTCCGGAGAGGGAGAAAGAAGTATCCTTTACTCATCCATTATATACGGAAACAGAGGTGATTATAGTTCCAAAGGCATCAAAAATTAATTTCAAAGATGATTTAAAAAATGCAGTAGTTGGAGTAGAAAAAGGAACTATATACGTAGAATTAGCTCAAAAATGGAAGACTGCTGGCTTAATAAAAGACATAGAAATTTTTCAAAGCATATCTGAATTGCTAGATTCAATAAACAATGGGAAAATAGATGCTGGTATAGCAGATTCACTTATTGTAAACAAAACTTTAAAAGATCATACGAATCTTTTTTTAAGGACGCTAGATGATTATAGCCCGGAGTTAATAGGAAATATAGGAATAGCTGTTAGAAAAAATGATAATACTCTACTAAACGTAATAAATGAAAAGATTGATGAGATGAAAGCAGATGGAACGCTGTACGCAATTCTTAAAGAAAATGGAATAGATAAGAATAATATTGTGTAAATTAAAGCACTAATATATGTCAGCAGTAGTTAGGAGCAATCCACTACTGCTTATTTTTTTGCGTAAAATTTTAAATATCATGCTTACAGAATATGTTATAATCAATGCATAATGGTAAATTATTGTTATTAATTTTGAATATAGGCTATTTAAGTTTTCTTTGCATTTTTTATACACTAACTGCAAAGTTATAGAAATTTAGTTCTGTTAAACTTATAGGGAAGGAAGGATGAAAGTGGATTGGCTAGAAAGAATGAATGAAGCGATAAGTTACATTGAAGATAACATAAAAGGTAATATTGATTATGAGCAGGTTGCAAAAATTGCTTGTTGCCCAAATTATCATTTTCAACGTATGTTTTCATTCATAACAGAGGTACCGATTTCACAGTATGTGAGAAGGAGGCGTTTAACTCTTGCTGCTTTTGAGCTCCAGCAAAGCAATAAAAGTGTTATTGAAATTGCACTAGAATATGGGTATGAATCGCATGCTGCATTTACTCGTGCCTTTAGTGAATTTCATGGTATATCACCAATAGCTGCACGTAAATCTGGTGCAAAATTAAAAGCTTGTTCACGTATGTCTTTTCATGTTTCATTTAAGGGAGGGACAGAAATGGATTATAGAATTGAAAAAACCGGGCCTTTTTCAGCGGTAGGTTTTAAGTACCGTGTAAACAATGAAAGAGCATTTGACCTAGTGCCCAGTATTTGGCAAGAGGTTAGTAACAATGGTATCTCTGAAAAATTACTTAATTTAATGGATAAGAATTCAGATAAATTACTTAATGGGGTGCTTGGTATTTCGGTAGACGGAAACTGGGGTAATAATGATGATTTTTCTTATTATGTTTCTGTTTTATATGAAAAAGAAACACCTATTGATATGGAAAAATTAAATTTCCCAGAGAACCACTGGATAGTATTTGAAGCGAAAAACCTTACGGATATATCAAAAGCTTGGAGGCGTTTATATAATGAATTAATTCCAATGTCAATGTATAAACTTGCTGATTTGCCGGCCATTGAATGCTGTTATCCACCAGAACATAATCCTCAAAATGAGCTTTGGATACCTATTGTGATGAAAAACTGATTAGTAATTGCGTTTGGAAAGGAATGATTAAATGGCAATATTAAAAAAAATTGAATTTGTTGAGTTTGGTCCATTTAAGATTATCGGAAAGAAAATTAGAACAAAGATAGAAAACTTTAACCCTGTTTTTCAATCCAAGTATCAAACTATACCTTCATTATGGCAGCAATGCTTTTCTGATGGAACATTTGATACTCTTATGAATATGAAGGAATACTGTTCACCTGAAACACCAGATGGCTATGAAGGGTATATGAGGGATTTCTGTGAAAAGGATGGAACATTCACTTACATTGCAGGTTTTTTTATGAAGGAAAATGCTCCTGTTCTTGATGGATTTGCTTCTTATGAGGTGCCAGCTTGCACTATTGCAAAGGCATGGATTGAGGGTGAAGAAAATGATATTTATCCCAATGCACATCAGTTAACCGTTGAAGCAATTAGTAAAAATGGATATGTTGTTGATTGGGCGAATTATTTTTCATGTGAAGTATATACTGATTTACGTTTTAGTATACCTAAAAATAATGGACAAAAGATTTTAATACTTGATTTTTATATACCGTGTAAGAAAAATATATGAGTAGTATTCTAATTAAAACAGGACAATGTATAGCTGGATTTTAAATGATATATTTTGTACGAGAGGAGTATGATAGTTTTGAGTAAAAATCCATACGAACAATTTCCACATATTGTAGCAGATGAAATAACATTAAGAAAAATTGTAGTTTCTGACCTTGACAGCCTTTTTGAAATATATAGCAATGAAAAGCTTTTTCAATACTCTCCTGTAATGCTTAAAAAGAATAAAGATACTGTTGCTAATATGATAGGACATTTTGAAAGAGATTTTAATAAAAGAAAAGAGATATTTCTTGGAATCTGCCTAAATAGTGAGCCTAACAATATTGTTGGTGTAGCTGAAATATTTGACTACTCTCATGATGTAAACATGATAACAATAGGTTACAGACTCAATGACAGATTTTGGGGAAAAGGAATCGCTACAAAGACTGTTAAGGCAATGACAGATTATTTCTTTAATGATATTGGCATTAATCGCATACAAGCCTTTGTTATGCCAGAAAATATTAAATCGCAGAATGTATTACAAAGAAATAGTTTTGTTAAAGAGGGAATAATCAGGCAAGGGTTTGTTTGGAAAGGACAAGGTGTTGTTGACTTGATATTATATTCTTTATTGAAGTCTGACACTTCAGAATAAGTTTTTTCTAGTATATAATTATTAACTAATATTTTTATTTTTGCATAGGAGGGAAAATATGAAAAAGGTTACCGTATTTATTGGGAGCTCACGAAAAAAACAACTTATGAAGTAGTTCAAGAATTCGAAAAAATATTAAAGTCATATGGGAAAATGGAAATTGACTTAGAATATATTTTGTTAAAAGACTATAAACTTGAAAATTGCAAAAGTTGCTTATTATGTTTTAACAAAGGAGAGGAATTCTGTTCCTTAAAAGATGATAGGAATGTGTTGCTTGAGAAGTTAGAGAATTCGGATGGTATTGTAAACTGTGTAGTAGTAGACAAATTGTAACTTGTTTAGAGAAAATCAATAAAACTAGCAATAATAAGGAGAAGAAGTTTGAATAAATATACGCGAAAGGATTTATCAGAATTATTTAATATAGGAAAAGAAACTTTGAGATATTATGAAAACATAAATCTGATACCTAATCCAATTAGGAATGAAAGTGGTTATAGAGTCTATTCTGAGGATGATTTATTAAGAATTAATTTTATTGTTCGAATGAAAAATTATGGATTCAGTTTAAGAGAGATATCTGATTTGATTAAAATGGTTAGTGATGATAAATGTGCTCATCAAGATAAATTAGTAGATTATATTGATAATAAGATAATTGTAGCCCAAAATCAAATTAAAGAATTATATCGATTAATAGAATTATTAAATAAAGTAAAAGAAAATAAGCATTTAGGTGAATGTGATTTCTTTAAATTTTTAGTAAATAATTCTTGACGTTGTTCCATACTACAGCCCTTATTCTATAAATGAATTTAATAATTAAATTTTTAAAAATAGGAAATGGGGTATAAACATGAAAATAATTGCTATTAATGGAAGTCCAAGAAAAAACGGTAATACAGGAATTTTGCTAAATAAAGCTCTTGATGGAGCAGCTTCAAATGGAGCTGAAACAGAAATGATCCATTTATATGATTTAAATTATAAGGGATGTAAAAGCTGTTTTGCATGTAAATTAAAAAATGGTAATAGTTATGGGCAATGTGCTATTAATGATGAAATAAGTCCAATACTAAAAAAAATTAAAGAGGTAAATGCTATAATTTGGGGTACACCTATATATTTAGGATCAATTACAGGTGAAATAAAGTCTTTTATGGAACGATTAATTTTTCCATATTTAACTTATGATGAAAATTATTCTTCACTTTTTGGTAAAAGAATTTCTGTAGGATTAATTTATACATTTGGAGTTAATGAACAAAGATTAGAACAAACAAGATGGAAAGAATTTCTTGAAAATAATGAATTTTTATTGGGAAGATATTTTGGAAAAACAGAATCAATTTTTGTAACTGATACTTATCAATTTGATGATTATTCAAAATATGTTTCAGCAGCTTTTAATGCAAGTGAAAAATTAAAACGTAGAAAAGAAGTGTTTCCGGAAGATTGCAAAAAGGCATTTGAATTAGGAAAACGACTAGTGCGAATACGATAAGAGATATAAAAAAATATAGCAGATAGATAAAATGACTAAGCAACAAATTCCAATTTATCGTTGAGTAATTCGTAACAGTAAATTATTATGAATTAAAATATTGAAAAAATATTGAAGGGAGCATTTAAATGAATAATATATCTAATATCAATAATATTCCCAAAGAGTATATGTATGACCCTGATTTCAACTCTAAATTGAAAACAATATTAATAGGTGATGCTATTGGTTGTGAAAAGATTTATGTGAACATAGATTATGTAAAACCAGGTGCTGAAAGCGTAAAATATCATTCACATTCAAAACAAGAAGAATTCTATTTTATAATGAGTGGAAAAGGTTTATTAAGAATAGATGGTGAAGAAATACTAATAAAAACAGGTGATGTTATTTCAGCACCTGCTGGTAAAGACAATGGACATCAGTTTATAAATAATAGTTCAGAAATATTGCAGATACTTGATATAGGCACTCGTGAAAAAGATGATATTATTACATATCCTGATGAAAATGTGTTTTTAATTAAAGATAAAGGTTTAGTGTTTAATATTGACGATAGTATTGAAGGTTGGTCTTCTGAACCAAATGAATAATATTCTTTAGATATGCAGTCATTAATTTGGCTGCATTTTTTAGTGAAAAAAAAGAGATAGTAATGGGAGTGTTATGGCATGAGTTAATTACTATCTCTAAAAATTTAGTTTAACAATGATATTGAGTTTAATATTAGTACTTCCTATAGGTGCAAATGCATAAGACAGCAAAACTTTTATTATTGATAATACAAAGATTATAGTTTATGTTGTAAGTGTCAGTCACTTAAATAAATGGAATATTTCCAAGAAAGATTGGTTGCTCACTATTAATATTATAATTCCAAAGACTTGCCCTTAGGATTTGGTTATTCCCATAGGTTTTGAAATAATATTCACATGTATTAGTATTCATAAAAGCAATATATTTTGTATAATCATCAGCTCCCTTATCAGTTACTACAATACCCTTTGGAATAAAAACGTTATTAATAATATGAAAACATGTCATAAGTGTTTCGGAACTGGTTTTCGGAGTTTGCACATGAGTTTTTAGAAATGCTGTACGAACGAAACGCTCGGGGGATGTGAAGCCTCCTGGAAGCTGTGTGGTCCCTGCCCCCTGACCAAAAGGAGTTAATGATACATTTCCCCAATGAACTTCTTTTTTTTGATTAGTCGATACATTCATATAATTTCTTAGATTGGTTATATGCCAATTAAAATCGGGACTATTGGCCATGACTCCTATGGGATTATCAATTACTTCAAGACCTGTTTTAGTTTGCTCAATAACAACAGTTTTGCCACTTTTATCAGTAGCAATCCAATGTAGAGGAGCAGTTGTTTTGGTAACGGGATCTTGTATTCCTACTATATAGATGTTTTTTAATAAAGCCCGTAAATCATCCACGGAACTACAACGTCCTAAAATATAATGTAGAAAATCTAGAGAAGCAATCTGCTCTTTATCATTTATAGGTAAATCATAATAAGCATAGCCTGCAAAGTATAAGACTGCGGCAGCAAATCCTCGTTCATTTACACCATCGAAAAAACCTAACATACCATCAGTTTCTTGCCCCATACAAATAAAGCTATAGATATCAATGTATTTTTTTCTTGTTGCAAGGCTATCCCATTCATAATTTATGGGTATCACATAAACTCCAGGTTTAATGGAATGAGAAAAATCCATGGTTCTTCCAAAAAAATTTTCTCCTTGCATAGATTGTAATGTAATAGCAGTACACATACAATACCTCCAATATTATAAATGCCATAATTATAATATATGTTTTTAAAGCAAATAAGGTGAATTTTTCATCTTTGAAATTAAGCTATATTTGTAAATTATGATGCAGATAATAAATTAATCGGTATAGCTACAGGATCAATGAATAACTTGTCAGCTGGCGCATCCATAGCTTAAAAATAGTAGTTTAATGGAATCTTCTGCACATTTCTCATTCCAATTACAAGTCTTGGATAGAATTTCTTGAGTTTTTATTCCAGATTGATTAATGGTTGAAATAGAATATAAACTTCTTGCAGCTGTCACTGTAATATTTTCTGGACTCTTTAGCATAATATATTGCAATATATTATCTCCATTTCTATCAATATTATTTTTACTTGAATTCCATTCATTTATAACAAGATTATCTTATAAAATACCTGATTGAATAGCATCAGTCGATATAACTAGAGCTTTATTATAAGATTTAATAGGACTTATTTCAAATGGTACTGTATTAAATAAGATTATTGGAATATTTTTTTGCTTTGCTTTGTAGATAACTGATTCAATTGTACCTTGATCTAAATTGACTAAGTTTAATAACAATAGAACATAATCACTTTGAAGAACCGAATCTAAAATAGTATTTTGTATGTCCTGATTTCTTTTACCATCATAGAATGTAAAATTGACACTACTAGTGTTTTTATTTTGAATTTCTTCTAGTCCTTTACGAACTAAATAAATATAAGGATCATCAAAACTAAATAATAATACAGCTGTTTTAATTTGTTTTTGCGGAACAACTTGTGAATTAGCATGTATTTTAGTATAAGATAGTGACATGATAGTCACTATAATTATAATAAGAAATAAGAATAGAGTTTTGAATATTTTCATTTCAAAGCCACCTTTCATATTTAGTATGGCATTAAAATTAAATAACATTCCTTAATACCAATGCATGAACCAATAATATCCAGCCACTAGTATTATCATTTGGTATTTTAGAAAAAAAGAACAAAAGACAGTAAATCGTTAATTAATTCGCTGTCTTTTGGCAACCTGCCAAGCTATAAAAGATTAGCAATTATAGTGTGAGTAAATTTCCAATATTTATACTATGGATTATTTTAGTTTTATATAATATAATATTCCATAATAACATTAAGGTGGTGATTTTATTTTATGAAGAATGTGACTATAGATACAATCAAAGATATAATAAGAGATCTTCCAGAAGGTGAACAAGAAGTAATATTATACTTAGCAGAAATATTTAAAGGTGAAGAAGATAAAATTATTGAGTACTGTAAGAAAGAATTTATTAATGATAACTAAATGACAAATAAATGAAGTTATTAATTTGGCTATATTTTTATATTATTGATCTTATAGTCAAAGCTAGCAAATTGGTTAATAAACGAAATCTATCCTCGCGCTAATTTTGTCAAAAATATGGCATAATAATAAAATTACAGAAAAGCATAGATTATTTTGTCATATTGTGTTAAAATAAATTTATACAAAAGATAAATAACCCCTTTTATACCTAACAAATCTCTCATAATTCTCGTGAACATAAAGATGCAGTCATTAATTTGGCTGCATTTTTTAGTGAAAAAAAAGAGATAGTAATGGGCGTGTTATGGCAAGAACTAATTACTATCTCTAAAAATTTAGTTTTAGTTATTTATTTGATATTATTGACAAAAGTTTCTATTACCATGCAATCAGGGATAATAACAGCATCCGTGTCACCAGGGGCAAAGTAAATCAGGTACAGCCGATGTACATGAAAATAGGCTACAAGGCACAATTAATTTCCACAATGTAACCTATTCTTATTTTATTATAGTTGGAGAATAATATATGAAAGATGCTTATGAAGCGAGAATGCACATAGCTTTGTGTAAATTTAAATTGATATGATCAATTTTATCTGGAAATTACTATTGAAATAATACATTATTTATATTTCAGTAGTAATTTTCTGCCTTTAGGGAATGCTAAATAATGAGATAGTATAACTTGTATTTGTTATTATAGTTTGCAAGACTTATATTTTTATTCATATTTATTCAAAAAATATAAGTTTTGTTACTACTCAGGAATTCTACTTTTAGGAATGCCTGAGTAGTAACTTTTATTTTTAAGGAGTTCGTACACCTGAAGTATATTGTGGATCTATCTAAAGGTTCGGTAGGCGCCGCATGACACAAAATAGACTAGAAGGTGGACTTATTATTTTTTTGAAGATGCCTAATATTTTTAACTAAATAAATACTTATTTATTGCCTCTATACCAGCATTTAATATTCTATTAGAATCTATATCATCTTTTTTAAATACAATTCTGTTTATAATTGAATTACTAATCTCCTCTATAATAATAATTGCTGAATCTATATCCGTAACTTTAATATCATTTTCGTGAAAACCTAACCATTCCCTAATAATATTTCTTATTTTTTTATGTTGCTCATCAACCACAGATGCTACTTTAGCATTTGAATTATATAATATATTAAGTTCTCTGTTTAGGTCTTTTGAAGATTCATGAATCATTATAAGTTTATTCGCAATTAGAAGCATCCCTCCTTTTTTGTCACCCTTGTGAATTTCTATAATATTTGGTATATTATTGACTATTTCTAAAAAATTTTTATTATAAAAATCTAAAATTTCATAAAATACTGCATCTTTATCTTTGAAATAAGAATAAAAACATCCTATAGAAATACCAGCAATTTTAGCTATTTCAATAGAATTAGTTTTAACATTCACTTAAAAGTTAGGAGTTTTTATAAAACAATTTTCAGACAAAAAACAATCTTACTAATTTCAATATGCTCCTTTCCGATAAATATAAACTTGTTTATTTATATTTTGGGCGTCAATTCTAATCATGTTATGGAAGCTAGTATGGCGTATTATATAAATCCATTGATTTCCGTACTGCTTGGAGTAATCATATTCAAATAAAAATTGAACTTCTATCAAAAAGTATCTATAGTTTTTGCTGCTACTGGGGTTCTTTTCATTATTATAGAATATGGTAAAATTCCATGGATTTCAATTATGTTAACTATAAGCTTTGCTTCATATGGTTTATTTAAAAAGATGCTAACTATAGAATCAATAATTGATATTTAGGAGAAAAAATATAAGAATAATCAAGAATGCTATATTCTAAATTCTAACAAATGTATATAAATCATAACATTAAAATTCTAAATAAGTAAGGAATTGTAATAGAATTTAAATTGTGGTTTAATTAAGTTGGAGGCGATATTATGAACGAAAAAAGTAGTATGACAGCGCTAGCGTGTGCATTTGTACGGGCATATCATGCAAAGAATAGCAAAGTAAAGATATTTGATGACTATGTGGCAGAAAAACTTCTTACTAAGGATGAATATCAGGAAATGTCTTTTAGGATGGCACAAAGCATAAAATATTTTAATCCAACTTTCAGTGGCAGTGATAAAGAAGCTTTAGAATGGATAGTTGATACTCAGTTTTCATCAGTACTCAGTAGAGCTGTATACACAGAAAAAATGCTTGAAAATGCTATTAAACATGGTGCTAAACAATATTTAATTTTTGGAGCAGGTTTTGATACTTTTGCTTATAGACAATCTGATTATGCACACAAACTGCAAATATTTGAAATAGATCATCCTTTAACCAGTTTGGATAAACAGGAGAGGGTGAAGCCTATTATTAAAAACAAGATTACAAATCTAAATTATATTTCAGCTGATTTAGCAAAAGAAGAATGGCAAAATATTCTACTTTCGTGTCCTATGTTTGATAATTCTAAAGTAAGTTTTTGCAGTTTGTTAGGAATTAGTTACTATTTAACAAAAAGTGATTTCAAAAAATTAGTTAGCACAATTTCACAACTTATTCCAAATGGAAGTAGTATAGTATTTGATTATCCAACTCAAGAAACACATACAACTAGCGAAAAAAATGTAGAGAAAATAAAAGATATAGTAAACTCTGTGGGTGAAACTATGTTGGCTGAATATTGTTATACAGAGATAAAAGAAATTCTTTCAAATAATGGAATTTTGGTTTATGAGCATTTGGAACCCGAACAAATCACCGAACAATATTTTAAGGAATATAATTTGGCTAATTCAAAGCAGTTAATAACAGCGTCTTATAATGTAAATTATTGTTTGGGAATTAAGAACAATTCTAAAACTTTACTGTAAAGTTTAAATATAATGATTGCTTGTTATGTACAGAAATCATAAAAGTAGATTTTTAAATACCGTATTATTCATTTTTTTCTGAGCAATATGGTATTTTTTTATATTTAAGTACTGCGAAATTCCATCAACGGATGCAGATCTATTGTATATAATATAGAAATTAAATAGTAAATTATATAAATGTTCTTTGAAAATTGAATAATACGGTAGTGGATTATTATAAAATAAAGATAATTAGTCAGATTAATTATAAATAAGATATACTTGACGTTAGAACAAATGTTTGTTATTCTGTCTATACAATTAATGGAAATACATTAATTTCTATTAAAGCTAATTATCACATGATATTATTACGTTTGGAGGATAAAAATGTCACTGATTAAAGTAAATGGAATAAACTTAAATGTTAAAATACAAGGGGAGGGAGAGCCTTTAATACTTATACATGGACTTGGTTGTGATAGTACAAAATGGGGCAACGAAATTCATAGGTTTTCTAAAAATTTTAGAACGATTTTATTAGACTGTAGAGGACATGGAAAATCCGATAAGCCAGATAGTTATACATTAAATGATCATATTCAAGATATTTTATCTATAATGGATATTTTTGGATTTGAGACAGTAAATCTTTATGGAGTTTCAATGGGAAGTTATATTGCACAAGGTGTAGCAATTTCACAACCTCATAGAATAAAAAAATTAATTTTAACCGTTCCTAAATCAAATGGTTTAACATCATCAACTCAAAGATTGATTACGGAACATGCAACAGAATTAGAAGGGTTAAATGAGCAAGAAAAATTAATCTTTTTTTATAAATATATGGCTTATAATCCAGAAATATTTTTAAAATATCCGAATCTTCTTAAAAGTTCATTAACACATAAACAAACTATAGCAGCAAATAAAGCATTAGAAGGTTTTGATTATAGAAGTGAATTGTATAAGATAACAGCCAAAACTCTTGTTATAAGTGGTAAATATGATGGGCTAAATCCACCTTATGATGGAAAATTATGTGCTTCACTGATAACAAATGCAACCTTCATTGAAATGCAATATTCAGGGCATATACCTATGCTTGAGGAACCAGAAATATATAGAAACATAATTGACAAATTCTTAAGTGAATAAATAAACAGATTATCGATAGACAAGAACCAAATATAATAGCTAGTTAATTCTAATTAATATAATCATTAGGAAACTAATAATTTAAGAAAACACCGTAGTATTCAATATGAATTTGCGGTATTTTTTTATTTGAAATACTGCGTAATACTAATATGCTATGTGGTTTGTAAAATTGACGTAGCAAAATATAAAAAATGTTCTTTGAAAATTGAATAATGTGATAGTGGAAAGTTATGTTATAATTTATATTATATAGAATTTGGAGGCGTTATATCATGGATTATAAAATTAATTCGGAAATCATAAATACGGAAGGTGATGTATTTCTTATGCTAGATGAGTTTTTAGAAAAACGAGATAACGAATGGTGGAATAAATTCTATTCAAATAAGGAAAAAGAAGTTCCATTTTTTTAAAATATTCCTGACGAAAATATTTTGATAGATGAATATTAAAAGAAGGAAAAGCTCTTGATATTGGCTGCGGAAAAGGAACTTGAAGTTTGTGGTGTAGACTTTTCAGAAACATCAATAGAAATGGCTAAAAAAATAGCTACAGAACAGGGGATAAAAAGAAAATTATGATTTCATTGAGAATTGTACAACTCCAGATGGTTATAAATTTTATGAAACTGGTGCGTGGGTTAAATATAATAATAAATAGTAAGAAAGTATTTAAGGTCACGGGAGAAATCCTGTGTCCTTTATTTTTTTGCCTAATTTTAGGCACAATAATTTAAAAATAGCATATATGTAGTAGGTATAGGCCTAAAAGGAGTGAGATAATTGGGAAATATAATTAAGGTTAATTTGTACGTAAAAATGAAAAGAAAAAATGATAATAAATTAAGTTTGAAAACTATAGAAGAAATCATTTTGAAATATAAGAATTGGCTAAAGGAAAACAATAGAGAGGATAAAATAGAAACTTATGAGGAATTTCTACAAGCTCAATAATATTTTTTAAGTGGCAGTAGCTAGGAGTGATCCACTACTGCTTATTTTTCTGTGTAAAATTTTAAATATCATACTTATAGAACATATCATAATCAATGTATGATGTTAAATAACTGTGCAGTAATGGTAATTTATAAAAAAATTCCTATATATTGTAGATTTGACTTAACAACAGAAAGTGAAAATATAATACTAATATTAGTGTTATTTGGAGGTATAGGAATTCCACGAATTGCTCTTAGATATTTGGAAATAAATATTAAAACAATAAATTATGTTGAAATAATGAAAAATCACAAATATATCTAGCGTGCAAAAAAATGTAAAATTGTATAAAAATATAATTTATTATAAAGAATACCAAAAAATAAACGATAAAATAATTGAGTGTGTGGTTATATTAACCAAAATTTGAAAGGAATGTTTTAAATGAAGAAAATTTATATAACCATATTAAGTACTTTTTTTATTTTTTTATTTGCGAACACGGCTTATGCCGCTACTGAAATAAATGAAATAGAACCTAATGGATCAACTACTCAAGCTCAGGTGATAGTAACAAATAATGAAAAGCCAGCTGAGCTTATCAAAGCCAATGCTACTGGAACAAATTATGTTCATGGAAATATTTCAGATAGGACTGATGAAGACTTTTATAAAGTTTTTTTATCTGCTGATAACAAAAATATATTAAGTATTGCTGATTCAGCAATTAGTGGTACTGGAATTTTTGAGGTTTATGATGAAGATTTAACTCTCATTACAAGCATTAATTATAAAAAAAATTCATTATATAGTGTTACTCCATACTATGTGAATATACCAAAATCAGGTTATTACTATGTGAAAGTACATTCTACATTACTTACTGGAGATTACTATTTTTATATAGGTGGGCCTCATTATCAATTTAATAATTATGAATACACTGCATCAAGTGCACTAACATTAACACCATCAGAAAAATCAGTACAAGCAATATATGATTTTAGCAATATATCTTCTATTCCTGATAATGCAATCATTTGGTCTGTTGATTTAAATGGAACAAAAACTAATTATGCAAGCAATCAATATAGAAGTATAAAGATTTATGGTGATTCTTATTGGATTACTACAGGTCCATATGTATTTTCAACAAGTGTATCACCTACAAGCAATGAGCGTGCAAAGAGTAAGTGGGTATATAAACTTGATGGTAGCGTATCAAAATCAGCAAAATACTTTAGCCTTATACCAAAAATTAAACTTTGGTATATGTATCCTGTAATACCAGAATTGCTTGGTCAATCTTATAGATAAACAAATAATAAATTTTAATTATTTTATATAAAATGTTTAAGTAATGTCAATTTTTATGTTAATAAATAAGTAAAATTTAAAAATTATATATAACTACACACTTAGAATTTTTCTATTAAGGAATTAATGGAAACTGTTTTGGAATATTGAATTTGATGTATTTGATTGTGCAATTTTCATAAGATATGCAGTCATTAATTTGGCTGCATTTTTTAGTGCAAAAAAGAGATATTGTTAATTGTAAAAGATCTTTGGATAGGAGATAATTTCACATATACTCTTGTTATAACCAATACTGGAACAAAGACAGCTAAATCAGTAGTTGTTAATGATGCAGCACCGAATCATATAGATTTTAATGTGAGTGGAGTAACAACTACTCAAGGGACAGTTGATTCAAGTTCAACATCTAAAAATATTATAGTTAATGCTGGAGATATACTACCTGGAGGAACAGTAACAATTAAAATACCTTCAACTATAATAGCATAAATTGATTGTTTGAAAAGATAATTAAATATAAAGTTTATAAAAGATACTTGCAGAAATGTAGGTATCTTTTTATTATAGAAATTTATTAGAAAAAGAGGTGCAACATGAATGACGAATTGGCAAAAGATAAATTAGTGAGGTGTGAAACTAGACTTAATAAACATGGTGATAGGCTAGATAAACTTGGAAGGGAGCTTAAAACAGAACTTAAGAACTTATGTGAAGATCTTAAAAATTTAACTAGTATGATGAAGTGATTTATAACTGCTATTGGGGGAACTTTAGTAAGCTTCTTTTTTTATGCAGTTCAAGCCGGAATATTTAATAAATAAAAAAGGGAGTGATGTAAAAATGATAAAAGCATTAATAACAATTTTAGTGAAATTAGTAGAGTCTAAGCTAGAAAAAGCAGGAGTAGAAACATTAATTTTAAAGAATGAAAATTATATTACTGCGGCTAAACAAATATGGTAGATGGTAGCTGAAAACTTTAGAATTTCACAATCTATTGAAGAAAAATTAACATCTAAGATAGATACATTTAATAAAGCATTATTAAAAGAATTTCCTAAGTTGAAACAGGATGATGTTGATAAATTAAGACACTCTGTTGCTGGAAGTGTTAATGCTGGCAAACAAGCTGTATTAGATAATTTAACAATTTTAAAACAACTACAAGAAAAAAATGATAAATTAATTGCAGAAAATACAGATCTAAAAAATAAATTAGCTAATATAAACGCTCAATCTACTGTAGTAAATACAGTTCAAGAAACTGTAGCATAAGCTTAGTATTCGGAGCGGTCTTTATGGCTGCTCTAATTTTTCATCTAAAATAAGAAAGGATGAGTAAACAATGAAAGGTTTAGATGTAAGTAACCTTAATGGAAATATAAATTTTAACCAGGTAAAAGTAGATTGTGTCGAAGTTGTCTATATAAAAGCTACAGAAGGGACAACATATACAGATAGTTATCTAGAGACAAATTATTCAAATGCTCATTACGCAGGACTAAAGACTGGCTTTTATCACTTTTTAGCGGTGACTAATTCTCCTGAGACTCAGGCAACTAGTTTTTATAACGCTACTAAGAATAAAACAAATGATCTTATTCCAATGTTAGACATAGAAATAAAATTTGACGGATTAATGGACTATGTTATTAGATTTATAAATAAGTTTAAAGAGCTATCAAATTTTCCTATAGGAGTTTATACTTATACTGGATTTATGGATAATATATATAATAGAATTGCAAATTATCCATTATGGGAAGCTAATTATAATGATGATCCATGGAACTTACCAAGTAATTCTATATGGAGTGCTAGAGCTGGACACCAGTATACAGAAAGTGGTCAAGTAAGTGGCATTAATACCAAATGTGATATTAATGATGGTATATTAATCAAAACAACTGGTTATGTAAGAACAGATTACCTTCCTAATGGTTATCGTGGAGATGGTAGTTTTGAAGGGGTAGATTTAGAATATGTATTGAGTTATTTCAAGGGTTTTAGATGCTATGTTAGATCAGATTCTAAAGGAATATGGCTTGAAACTCAAATCTTACCTATAGAAAAATGTTAAGAGCTTCAGAGAACTTTAGGAAATTAGTTTTATGATATAAAGTAGTTTTTTAAGGGTGTGGGAGTATATTATTCTGAAATTACCTGATAAAGAAAAGGCAGTTTTGTACTTACAAATACCTTCTCCAACTTGTTCAGTACAAGGATATAGAGTTGAAAATATAAATTTAGGTGATAATATTTTAACAGTCAACTTAAAACAATCATCAAGTGCACAAGTAGATGGCATAGAAGGATTTGATGGTACATGGGAATGGGTTATGTTAATTGAAGTAGATAAAACTAATTTAAAAGACAATATGAAGATTGTTGTAAATAAATAAGTTCACCATATTCTTAGGATGTGTAGAAATAAAGATTTTGTATTTACTACATTATTGTAATTTTTGGCGAATAAAAAAATTGAGGATATCTTATGCATCATTATTAGGATGCTCGATAAGACTATTACATAATATCATTGATATTATCATATGAAATCACATCAATATAGTGAGTTAAAAAATATACTTTTAAAATAAAAAACGTAGGTGAATTAACCTGCGTTTTTCTTAATTCGTAGTATTCATAATTGTATGTTAATGGCTATCATTTTTAACTGTATCTTCAGAACCCTGAGTTTATCCTATATCAATAAGTTGTTTTGCATCTGCACCAGCTTTGATTTACTGTCAGTAATCTCATTTCTATTTTCGGTTAATCATCTCCGCAAGCGTTATTTCTGGATGATGATAACGGCCACGATTTTGTGTTTTATTCTTAAGGTTTATGGATTGTTTAGGACACCACTGAATACAAGCCATACACTGCTCGCAGTTATGCAGAAATATCGGCTTGCCATCTTGCATTTTTATATTTCCGACAGGACAAACCTTACTGCAGGTTGAGCAGCCGTTACAAGCTTCACTAACATTGAACCCTTTGTCTCTTTTTGCCATCCACTTTATAAAAGGCCCATGAAGTAGTGCTATTGGATTGTTCTTGCAAGGTGGCTTTACAACGAGACTTTGAATGTCTTTAATAACCTGCTTTGTGGCCTGGCTTTGTGCCTTTGCTTTATTATCGGCATCGCTCCCCATGGCGTACAAACCAACATAATTAGAAAAGCACTTAATGCTTTCACCGTAGCTCAGTTTGCCACCCTTGCCACCAATAATTTTGCTGATATTCGTCAAACCGCCAGCACTCCCGCTTCCGCTTGTACAAACAGCAAAAATGAAGCTGTTTTTATTTGCTAAAAGGTCAAGTGCTTTTACAAACCTCTCAACTGCGCCCGGCATACCGCCAGCGTAAATAGGATACACAAAGCCAATTCGCTCGTATGTACCGCTTAACTTGTGCGATTTCCCCATTGAAATTAGCTCACAGTCTTGAATAGCACTTGCGATATCTTTTGCCACTTTTAGACTGTTACCTGTACCGGAAAAATAGAATATAATATTCTTTGCCATTTTACATCCTCCTTAAATAAACAACTTAAATTCATTATATCACCATAGCGTACAAAATTCAATATATGTAACATGTAGCATGTAACAAATATAGTTCGTTTATTAGAAATATGATATAATCATTATATTAAAACAATTTTTTTATATGGATGGTGAGCTATCATGGCAAAGTTGCCTTTAACTAAAGAAATGATTTTAAATTCAGCAGAAGAAGTTCTTCTGCGATTTGGCCCTGCAAAAGCTAATGTACAGGATATAGCGCGTGCACTCAATGTCAGTCACCCTGTCATCTATCGACATTATGATAGCAAAGCTAAGCTATGGGACGCTGTTGTAGAGCGTTGGTTAGATCGAGCATCAGCGCCACTAAACGATATTCTTAATGAGCCCATTTCTTCAGATATTAAGCTTTATCGTTGGCTTGAGGCTTTATTTAAAGGCAAACGCCAAAGTGCAATTAATGAGCCTGAGTTATATGCGATTTATACTACTCTTGCGGCACAATCCAGCGAAGTATTACATCAACATATTACCCATCTTATTGAAGATACTACTAAGATTATTAAACAAGGTGTTGACGAAGGAGTCTTTGTAAAAGATACCCCTGAACAGACAGCTTTGGCTATATTAGACGCATTCACTCGATTTTATCACCCTGCACATGTTAATGAATGGCAGAATCCTAATATTGATAAAGAGTTCAATGCGCTTTGGGATATATTATTAAAAGGTATAACTTATCACTCGTATTTGACTTAATATAGTATTAACCAAACTAATTTATTTTTATTAAGTAGAGAACAATGATACTGTAACGTTCCATACAACCTGCATTCCCGAAATAGTGTAATGATGAATGGCGAAAATTAAATATAAAAATGAGACTAAGCTCCCATACTCAGTCTCATTCGATGCTATGTATAACATCATCCCATAACCTTTATACCCATCTTAATTTTACTATCTTTTACAACATTTCACACACATCTTTTATTTACTTTTTTTTACTTATTAAATTAAATAGTGATTTATTCCGATTATTTCTACTAGTATTTAATGTCAGATATTAGTTTATTAATTTATTTATTAGAATATAATGTAGAATTAATTTTTTGATATCATATACTATATATTTTATAATTAAATTAACCCTAAGTTGATTATAAAATAATCAATTCCCTTAAAGGCTCATCCCCTAATGAGTCTTTTTTATGTTTAGAAAATTAGAAAAACACTATATTATTATGTCAAAATTTTAACATAATAATAAAATTATAGAAAAGTATAGACTGTTTTGTCGTATTATGTTAAAATAGATTTATACAAAAGATAAATAAACCCTTTTATACCCAACAAATCTCTCTCATAATTCTTGAAAACATAAAGGTGCAGTCATTAATTTGGCTGCATTTTTTAGTGCAAAAAAGAGATAGTGTTAATAGTAAAACTAAAGCTATCTCTTTTTTGATGGGTTGAGTCATGCCTTCATATAGAATTATTGACATATTTATAGTAAATATTCATACGGTATTACTTAATTAGTATAAGGTTTCATTTTGTTACAATCTATAGTTTCACCTGAGCTGGTCAAATAATAAAAGCCAAATTTCCACCACTCACTTTAACATACTTAACATGTTTCATATCACAATTAATAGGATCATAAGAATAGCATTTATAAGGTTTATTTTAAAAAATTTTTAATACGCACTTGAAAAATAAGATTTTCAAGTAAATAAGTGTAGATAACATTAAAGGCTTAAATAAAAGGTCTTTTTTTGTTATCCATTTTAAGTAAGATAGTATAAATATTGATAATAAAACATCTAAAAATTTACTGAAATTCTTAGATATAAAGGAATTTGTATTACGATTATTGTTGGCTTTTACTGGAATAACAATTAGAATAAATATATAAAAAGAACGCGCGTTCATTTATTATTGAAAATAAGGGAGAAATGATAAATGAAAAATTACTTTAAAAAGTTTAGTATAATGTTTGTAATGGCATTAATGTTCATAGGAATTGGAATGATTCAAAATGGTAGTGCAGTTAATGCTGCTACTGTTGGACAACAGTTAACAAGTCCTGATACTGGATGGAAGAGGATTGATGCTAAAAAAGATGGTATAATATCATTTAATGGAACATGGTTTGAAGGCCAAAATGACTCAGACTGGAATGGTACTGTAATGGAGAGCAATACAGGTAATTCGTCTGTGAAATTTAACTTTTATGGTACAAAGATTAGGTTTGTTACTGTTAAAAATATCGATGGTGCAAATAATGCAAGAATAACAATAGATGGTAATAAAGTTTATTCTATCAATTTAAAAGATTCGTTGTCATTTCAAATTTTAGTATCAGAAGTAAATAATTTGAGTTTAGGAGTTCATACTGTAGTAGTAGATTTTCCAAATGCTGTTTCAACAGGCTATATTTATTTTGATGCTATAGATATAGATGAAAATGGAAAAATACTACCATATGGCGAAGCAATATCATTAAACCAATCAATAATGGATTTAAGAGTGGGTGATTCGCAACAATTAACCACAACAACAACTCCAGCAGGAGCGCAAGTAACTTGGTCATCAGATAATACAAGAGTAGCAACAGTAAATCCTACTACAGGTGAAGTTACAGGAGTAAGTGAAGGAACATGCACTATAACAGCTACAACTGTTAATGGTTTAGCTGCGACATGCACTGTTACAGTAACTAAAAAAGATGATCCTCAACCAACTAATCCAACTGGAGATGCAAATTTATTTATTGAATTAGTAGATGGACAGATAAAACAATACACTGTATCACAAGACGAAATTAATAAATTTACATCATGGTTTGAAAATAGAGATAAGGATCATTCATTTACAGCTACATATAAGTTTACAAAAGGAACTTACAAGGATTATGTAGTACATGATCAAATTGATTGGTTTGAAGTAAGATAATAGAATTGTATCTAAGGCACTTTCAGTAATGTAAGTGTCTTTTATTATTACTGCGTAATAGGAAGACATTGTGAATTATTAGATTTATATTTAAAAAGTGCAACATATAATATCTTAAAAATCATAAGTAGTCAATATATACTTTGAAAATCCATAAAATTTGTACGATATTAGTTTTAATATATTCTGATAGACATTAAATAAGTTATTGTAGTTTGAATTTGCATATGGTTCTAGCTATAATCATTTTTATAATATGTACAGTATTTTATGGGAGGTTTTTTTTGCATGAGTGAATTTTTGAAATTAGAGAATTTTATTGGTCATTCAGATGTAAGTTATGAAGAAGTTATAGTTCAATTTTTACAGGATAACGAAATAATGATTGATGATTTTGAGTATGTAGGGAGATGTGATTCTGAGTGCCTGGAATGTAATGCAGAAAATTTTAGTGTCTGGCGTAGGGATATAGGAGTCATTGAAGAAGAAAACAGTTTTACTTTCGATTTAGATGCTGCTGATGAAACATTAGATTTTGCTATATACTTGTGTAATAAATGCAATAAATGGACTATCTATATTGAATAACACATCATTCTTATATATGGAGGTTTAAGTGATGGGCTTAGTTTTTCAGATGCAGTATATTTAGCAATAAGATTCTATATGATTAAATTTTATATAATGATATAGAATCTAAAAATAATGATTTAAAAAGCTATAGAAATTCTAAAATCATTCAGAAGAGTGCGTTTTTTATTATAGAGGTAATTAAATGTTAGGATAAGAATGGTATATATTCGAATGGATATCTGTATCTAACCAATGGTCTAAATTGAATGGTAAATTGTGCTATGCATGGGAATTGTACAACTCCAGATGGTTATAGAATTTATGAAACTGGTACGTGGGTTAAATAGAATAATAAATAGTAATAAAGTATTTAAGGGCACGGGAGAAATCCTGCGTCCTTTATTTTTTTGCCTAATTTTAGTCACAATAATTTAAAAACAGCATATATGTAGTAGGTATAGGCATAAAAGGAGTGAGATAATTGGGAAATATAATTAAGGTTAATTTGTATGTAAAAATGAAAAGAAAAAATGATAATAAATTAAGTTTGAAAACTATAGAAGAAATCATTTTGAAATATAAGAATTGGCTAAAGGAAAACAATAGAGAGGATAAAATAGAAACTTATGAGGAATTTCTACAAGCTCAATAGTATTTTTTAAGTGGCAGTAGCTAGGAGCAATCCACTACTGCTTATTTTTTTGTGTAAAATTTTTAAAAATAAGTTGAAATACATTTTAACTCATTAGTTAATTACTATCTCTAAAAAAATTGTAAATTGAGTTTCAGTGTGCTTGAATTATTGATACCATAAAAAAATAATATACATTAAAGTTGAATCTTTTATTTAATTTATTACTTTTGCATACGGAATTTAACTTTTCATCTTAGTTTTTAATTAACTATAATATTTTTAAAATTTAAACTTTCTTAAAACACGAATAAGTTATGTTTCAATTCCAAACAATAATTATAAAAAAGGACTGACGTTTTAAGGAGATTTTTACTTATGAAAAAAATATTTACTTTAATTGTTATTATGGGCCTTATTGTAACAATCGGATACGATACAAAATGTAGTAAAATCACAACAACAAATATTGTACAAGGAAAGGATCGGTTACAAACAATAAAAGAAAAAGGAGTATTAACTTTTGCTACATCAAATGATCCGCCTTTTGCATACATAAATCCTGAAACAAGTCAACTAGATGGTGTTGATGCTGATATCATAACTGAAATTGCAAAGCGACTTGGAATTAATAAAGTTGAAAGCAAGGAAATACAATTTTCAGATCTATTAGATAAACTAAATACTGATGATAGTATAGATTTAGCAGCTAATGCGATATTTATAACTCCTGAGCGCGAAGCTATAGTATCATTCACGCAACCATTATATAGAGAATCAGATATTGTAATTGTTCCAAAAGCTTCAAAAATTAATTTTAAGAGTGATTTAAAAAATGCCGTAGTTGGAACTGAAAAAGGTACTAAATTTGTAGATTTAGTACAAGATTGGAAGAAAAATAACTTAATAAAAGATGTATTAATTTTTAATGATACCATTGAATTATTAAATGCTATAAATAATGGGGAAGTTGATGCAGGTGTAGCTGATTCTGCAATTGTAGACTATACTTTAAAACACACAAAACTTTTTTTGAAGACATTAACAGATTACACTCCTGAACTAAGTTTACCTACAGGAATAGCAGTTAAAAAAAAGGATACCACATTATTAACTGCATTAAATGAAAAAATTAATGAGATGAAAGCAGATGGTACTTTGTATGCAATTCTTGTAGAGAATGGATTCGATAAAAATAAGATGATTAAAAACTAATGGTACAAGTACAAAGGTGATAGTATTTTTTTAATAAAAACCATTAGATAAACCAGGCGCTTAAAAAAGAAGTAAACCATGTTTTAAACTAGGAGATAATAAAATTTCCTAGTTTCTTTTATGTTCATATTTACAAAATAATCTAATAGTAGTAAAATATAATACGAACACTAGTTCGCATTATTAAAATAAACATTGTACATAAATATTTATTTAAAGGAGAAGATTAAATGTTGACGGAAAAAGAGAGAACAATATTAAATATTATTGAGATGTATATTAGAGAAAAGAGTATGTCCCCAACGGTTAGGGAAATTGCTGAAATAGCAGAATTGAATTCAACAGCAACAGTACAAAAATATATTAATATATTAGAAAGTAAAGGATATATTTTAAAAGAGAAAGGTTGCTGCAGAAGCATTAGAATAAAGAAAATAAGCTAAAATAATTAACTAAAATTGATATGAAATAACAAAAATAATTAAGGTTCAGAAATTATGATAGAATAGATATAAAAATTTAGAGTTTTCTTAGAAATCACCCAATAACATAATGCGATATTTTATATCAGTATTTGTTATTGGGACAACTATATATTAAGGAAAGAAAAACAAATCCCCGAAATAGGAGATGGCATTATGATAAGAATAAATTTATCAAAGGTATTAGGGGAAGAAAGATTGACTCAAGCCAGATTAGCTAGAGAAACTGAAATAAGACCTAATACTATTTCTGAACTTTATCACGAATTGGTTGATAGAGTTAATCTTAATCATCTTGATAAAATATGTGAAGTCTTAGGATGTGATCTGAGTGATATATTAGAATATGAACCGAATGAGAAAAGCACTGATTAATTTTTTAAAAACTCTAGTTTGTATTAGAAAGATAGAATAATAACATTTTAAATTCTCTTGTATTTTTAAAATATAAGGGGATTTTGTGTTCAATGCTCAAGTTTGCATAATGTGTAGAATGTGTATAGTAAATATTTAACTAAAATAAATAAAAATTAAGAAATAGATTGACAGATAAATTAAAAAGGAAGGAATGAGTTAATTGGGAAAAAGAAACAATTTATATCAGCAATATATAGGAAGTTGGAAAGTTTGATAATTTGAACCTACAAATTAATATTATAGGCTCAAAATCATTAGTTTTAATATTCACATACTGTATATCTTTGGTGGCAAATAGTGCACATGTAGGTATGACAACCATTATGAACATATAGTTCTACCCAATTATGTTCATGTGTAGCATTTACAATTTTTGTTGATTGATTAGTTTCAGCTGCATTAACTAAAGTTGGTGCACCGCTAAAAAATAATAGCAGTGCTGATAAAGTTACACCTAATAATTTATTTTTCATTTATATCACCCCCTATTAATTACCAATTATATTCCATTTTTATACAATAATCAAGTTATCTTAAAAATATACTGAATGAACGGCGTCAGTAATATACATCGTGTAAATTTGACGTAGTAACACTATAAAATTCTTTCTTCAGTTAACATTGAGCAGTTAGGAATGATATTAAATTGAAGTCTCTAAAAATATACGTAACCAATTTATCAAAAATTAGTACTAAGCATTATTAAAATCTATATATCTTTTTATTAATGAACATACTAAAAAGTATAAATTGCTACTATGAATTATGTTTTATGATAATTGTGAGGAGGACCTAAAGTGAAATCATTAAAAAGAGTAATGGCGTTTATTCTAGTTTTTGTTATTATATATACTTCACTAACATGCTGTAGTTTGAAAATAACAAATGCTAGCTCAAATATTACTACAAGGAGACCAATTAATATAGGTGTATTACTTTATAGTTTTGATGATCTATATACGTCAATAATTAAAAAAACTTTAGAAGATATTCAAATGAAAAATGAGGATAATGTAAAATTTACTTTTTATGATGGAAAAAACAACCAATCTATTCAAGAGGCTACTATTAATAACTTATTTAAAACTGGCAATGTTGACATTTTATTAGTGGATTTAGTAAATAGAAGCGTAGAATCAGTAAAAAATGTTCTTGATAAAGCAACAGCACTTGGAATCCCAGTAGTTTTTAATTACCTAGAACCTAGAGCAGAAGATGTTATTAAATCTTATAATAAAGCTTTTGTTGTAGACGCAGATAATAAGCAAGGAGGAGATTTACAAGGAAAGATTATTATTGATATATGGAATGCTAATAAATCAAGTATAGATAAAAATAATGATAACATATTACAATATATTATGCTACGTGGTTCTGATCAAAATATCAGGCCACAATATGCTCTTGCGGCAATTAATACAAAAATAAAAACAGAACCACTTCAAATAGTAAATGCTAATTTTAATAAGGAATTTGCTAAAGATGCAATTAATTCTTTATTCCTAAAATATAATGGCAAAATAGAAGCAATAATTGCAGATAATGATGCTATGGCAATAGGGGCTGTTGAGGCATTACAGACATATGGATATAACACCGGTGATCTTTCTAAAACTATTGTAGTTGTAGGGATCGACGGAATGCCAGAAGCCATTGAATTAATTAATAAAGGAGAGATGGAAGGTACAGTTAGTCAAGATCCCCGAGATACAGCCGAAGCTCTTTACACTGTTGGAATGAACTTGTTTTCTAATAAAACACCTACAGAAGGTACAAATTATAAGTTAGATAAAATGGGTGTCACAATTTTGCTTCCATACCAAGAGTATACGGCAGGAAAGTAGTACACAATTCTATCAACGGGTGCAGATCTATTATATACAATATAGAAATGAAGTAGTAAATTATAAAAATATTCTTTGAAGTTAGAATAAAGTTGTTTTTACAAAATATGCTATAATTAATACATAATATAGTTTAGTGAGGATATATAATATGATTGATATAGAAATTTTAAATAATATTGATAAGGAAGATATGGATAATATATTAGTTGTATGGGAATCTTCAGTAAGAGCAACACATACTTTTTTAAATGAAGAGGATATAATATCAATAAAACCTAAAGTTAAAGAAGGAGCTTATTATGTTAGCAAATTTGTATGTGTAAGAGATGATGAAGGTATCATACAAGCATTTATGGGTGTGCATGATGGTAAGATTGAAATGCTATTTGTAAGTGCTGAATGTAGATGTAAGGGCGTAGGAAAAAGGCTTGTAGAATACGCAATAAGTAGTTTGAATATAAATTATGTAGATGTAAATGAGCAGAATGAACAGGGAGTAGGATTCTATAAACATATGGGATTTGATATATTTAAAAGGTCGGAACTTGATGAACAAGGGAATCCATTTCCTATATTTCATATGAAGTTAAAGTAAACATATTTAACTTGTAATTTTCCTAAATCATAAATTAATACAATTAAATAATAAATTCTAAAATCGCATTCAAGAGATTGATATGCTCCCTTTAAGGTAGACAGATTAAAAAATAAAAATCTGTTATTTTAAAGGGGGTATTTTTTTGTCTAAAAGATCCAAATATACAGTAGAAGAAAAGTATAATATTTTAATGGATTATGATAACGGAGTTGGTTCAATACAAGAGATCTGCATTAGCTATAAAATTAGTACATCTACTTTTCATGAATGGAGATATAAATATGAAAAGCATGGACTGGACGGATTAAAAGAATCAAGAAAATCTCAGAAATATTCAAAGGAAATAAAGGAACGAGCCCTGAAAGACTATTTTTCAGGGAAATACTCACAGATGGAAATTTCAAAGAAATACGGAATATCGAATAGATCAGTATTTAAACTTTGGATAAACAAGTATAATAGTCATAGAAAGATAATTGCAACACCGGAAGGAATGAGGCACTCTATGACAAAGGGAAGAACTACATCTTTAAATGAAAGAATTGAAATTGTACAATACTGTATTGCTCACAACAATGATTATAATAAGGCCGCTGAGACTTATAAAGTCTCATATAATCAAGTATACCAATGGGTTAGAAAATACGAATATGGCGGAGAAAATGCACTCCAAGATGCGCGTGGCAGAAAAAAGCCTGATTCAGACCTAACACCTGAAGATAGAATTAAGCTTGAAATGAAAAGACTTGAAGCTGAAAATGAAAGACTAAGAGCGGAGAATGCATTCCTAAAAAAATTGGAGGAACTAGAAAGGAGGCGGTATTAAGCCGAATAAGACAAGAAAACAAATATATTGCTATAGAGGAACTTCATAACACTGAAAAATTCTCTATTTTATTATTGTGTGAAATAGCAATGATTTCACGTTCATCATTTTACAAATGGGCAAATCATGAAAAATCTACTTTGGAAAATGAGAATAAAATGTTAGTTGATGAAATTATTAAAATCTATGAGGACGTAGATGGCATTTATGGATATCGAAGAATGACAATGAATTTAAATCGAAAACTAGGTGAAAATTTCAACCACAAGCGTATTTACCGACTTATGAAAGTTGCAGGGCTACAATCTGTTATTAGAAGAAAGAAGAAACGTTACATAAAATCAATTCCTCAGCAAGTAGCAGAGAATATTCTGAACCGTAAATTTACAGCCGATAAACCTAATCAAAAATGGCTTACAGATGTTACTGAATTTAAGTATGGGAACTCTAAGAAGGCATACTTAAGTGCTATATTAGATTTAAATGATAACTCTATTGTTTCATATGTACTTGGACATTCTAACAACAATGAACTTGTATTTAAGACTTTAGATTTGGCGCTTACAGCTTCGCCCGGCGCAAAGCCTATTCTTCATAGTGATCGAGGATTTCAGTATACTTCATATGGATTTAAACGTAAATTAACATTAGCAGAGATGACACAAAGTATGTCTAGAGTAGGTAAATGCATAGATAACGGTCCTATGGAAGCATTTTGGGGAATCCTTAAGTGCGAAAAGTATTATCTATATAAATATGATACATATGACGAACTTTCCAATGCAATTGACGACTATATAAGTTTCTATAATAACAAAAGATTACAAAAAAGATTAAACGGCCTAAGTCCTTTGGAATTCAGGGCTTTAGCCGCTTAAACTATTTTTGTTATTTTCACTGTCTACTTGACAGGGTGCAGTTCAGATTGAATTTGCGATTTTTTTAATGCGCAATTCTAGTATTTGATAAATTAAATTGATCTTTGAAAATTGAACAATGTGGTATTTACAAAATATGTTATAATGAAAATATATTTGGACGAAATTTAATTGTCTTACAAATTGTAAAATTATTAACGAGTGAAATATTTGGGGGAAAGAGATATGAATATATTGGCTATAATTGGGAGTCCCAGAATCAACGGTAATACTTATAAGACTGTTAAACTAATTGAACAAAAATTAGTAGAAAAGAATAATACAATTGAATTTGAATATGTGCAATTGAGTAAGGCCGATATTAATACCTGCAAAGGTTGCTTTATATGCATTGAAAAAGGCGAAGAAAACTGCCCGCTAAAGGACGATAGGAATGACCTTGAATTTAAAATGAAACAATCAGATGCTGTAATATTTGGATCGCCAGTATATACGTACAATGTATCCTGGATTATGAAGAACTTTCTAGATCGTTTTGCTTATAGATGTCACCGACCTGATTTTCATGGGAAGAAGGCGATGGTAGTCATATCAACAGCTGCGGTAGGATTAGGAGTTGTGGGAAGTATATTATCCTTTATAATTGGCACAATGGGATTTATAACCTGTGCAAAAGTTGGATTAACTTATGCTCCAATGCATGAAAGGGATAATATAAAATCAATGAAGGAAATGAAAAAATTGAATAAACAAGTGGATTTGTTCTACAGCAAAATAATTAATACAGAAGTTATAAAGCCATCGTTTATTAAACTTTTAACTTTCAAAATGCAGCAAAGGGCATTTTCAAAGGCACCACAAAGTTCTGCTGATTTTGAATTTTGGAGTGATAAGGGATGGTTGGATAGTAAAGAAAATTATTATTATAAAGTGCATATGGGAAAAATCAAAAATTCCATTGTCTCTCTTATTAGTAGAATATTGAAGTGATGTTAAACTTAATGAAATAATAAATCAGGATACCGCATTATTCAATAAAATGAATTTGTGGTATTTTTTGTTGTACAAGTATTGCGCAATATATAGAAATTACGAAATAACACTGACCACAAAATCGTGGTGAGTATGATCTTTGAAAATTGAATAATGCGGTATTTATAAAATGATTTATAATTGGTTCGTAATAGTAATTTATTCCATGAAGTTTATACTAAGGATATTTTATATTAATATATTTAATGATTTTAGGGAAGTATAGTTCTGTGACATATTTATAAATATATTAGGAGGTACCTATGAAAAAGATTTTAAATTACTTTTTAATTGCATGCACTTTTGTGACAGTTCAGTTTTTGGGAGATAATATTGTAAGTTCTAAGCTTGTTATGGAGAATGCTGATACTTCTATATGTACTGTTGATAAAAGTGCCAAGTTTCCTATTCCAATGCTAGTAAAACTGGATCAGATTTCGCCTAATCAAATTCAAATCAGCTACGATAGGGATGTTGATATGAAACTAGGAATGAGACCAGCTAATTATTGGATTCAAGACTCAACGAATGTTAAACCAAAAGGTATAGCGACTCTTGGTAAAAATGATAAGGTGAATGCTGAAAATTCACTTACAGACAGCATGGTTAAAATACAGTCAAAAGATGGTTCGGCAAAAACATTTATATTAACTTTAAATAAAAATATTCCTAAAGGAGCAGATTATAAGTTGATAATTTGTTATGTAGCAGTTGAAGGAGCACCTGCCTACAATGGAGATAATGGAATGTCTACTTTTGTTGGTAAATAATTAATATAAAAATTATGATGATATAATACCGTATTATTCAGAAATGAATTTGCGGTATTTTTTATATTCAAGTACTGCGTAATACTACTACATGATGCAAAACTTCAATAAAGTAATACAGTAAAAACGTATTTAAATTTGAATAATGTAATATTTACAATTTATGTTATAATTAATTCATAATAATAAAGTATAAACTTAAGATTATATATATTTTGAACAGGAGGGGATTTATTTATATGGGGATACTTTCTAACAGCGTACATACGGGTTTATTTGTTGAAGATATCGAAAAAATGGTGACGTTTTATAGGGATACCTTGGGCTTTGAAACAGATTGGGATGGAGGATCGTTTGCAAATTTCAAAGTGAGAGACGGAGGATTGTTTATGTTTGACAGGAAACAATTTGCTGAGGCAATGAACCAACCTTATTATCCACCAATGGGATTTAATCTAACAATGCAAATAGGCATAGGTGTTAAGACTAAAGATGATGTTGATAGAGAATATGAACGACTAACAGCACTTGGGGTTAAATCACTCACAGGAGAGCCATTTACACAACCTTGGGGACAAAGAAATTTTTGGATTGCTGATCCTGAAGGTAATTACATTGAAATTGGTTGCTGAACTTATGAAGTACTCAATATACAATATTTGAAGTTGTTTAACTTAGCAATCTTCTTAAATTATGAATCAATGCAAATAAATAACAGATTGTAAAATCGCATTATTCAAGAAAATGAATTTGCGATTTTTTTAATGCATAATACTATTAATGGAACAAGCTCCTACAAAGAGGAGCCCGTAAACCTGAATGATATTGTGGTTTAAAGATGTTTTTTAGAAATTTATTGATTCTCACAAAATGATCTTACACTTAAAATAATTGGTTAATTTATTTTTCAGCCATATTAATATCCTGTTGTAAGTTTTCTTGAGAAAACGGATATTGAGTCACCGTTAGCAATTACAATACGTGGTAATTTATACTTGTTGTTGTCAGATGAACTTAAACCTCCGCTTACTGTAAACCCACCTTTACAACCTAGATTCTGAAGAATTGAGGTTGTAGTTGAATTATAACTTCCATAAGGGTATGCAACGGAACTAGGAGCATTGTTTGTTATTGATTTAATCTTTATATTTGCATTATTTATAGCTGAGTATTGAGTATTCCAGTCTGAAGTAAGTGATTGATGGTTGGTGGTATGATTTTCTATATCAATCCCATTAGCTGATAATGTTTGCAATTGAGCGCTTGTAAGATGACCGCTAGTGTTTATCCAGTCAGAAACAGCAAATTGAGTTGCTTTAAAGCCATATTGTTTCAAAACAGGGTATACATTTGTATAGAAATCGCTTGTACTATCATCGAAGGTAAGCAATACAGGTTTTGTTGGGGTACTAGAGGTTCCATTCAGTATACTATAATATTGGTTAATGGACAAAGCTGTATAACCGTTGTTCTTCAGATAAGCCATGTCGTTCTTAAATTCTGTAAGACTAAATTGATATGTGCCACTTGGATTTGGTGTAACAACATGATAAAGGAGCACAGGAATTTTGGTTGTTGAATTAGCAAAAGCAACCACGTTTGTAGAAGCTAAAATAAATAGAGACAGAATAATAGTAACTAATTTTTTCATTAAAATCTTCCTTTCTTAAATTAAAGTATGATTAAAGTGCAAAAAATATTTTGTGCAAAATAAGTAAAATTCTATATACAGCATAACATACTTTTATGTAAAATAATATATTATAAGGTAAAAAAATACTTTAATGTGAGTTATGAATATAAAGCAAAGGAAATTAAATAATAGCGTTAAATGTTTAAAAGATACATTTGCATTTACAGGTTGGTCATTTAGAAAGATTAGACGTAATTTTTTATTTTATTTCGTAACTTTACTTTTTTTATTGCATCTATATATATGAAGAGGTTATAACGATATAATTTTTAATAGAGAGAGAGTACAGCTTGTATTAATTTTCTTTATGCTTTAGAAGGAGGAATAGAAGGGAAAAGATGGAATTATTTGCCTGATGACAAGAAACAGGATTTAAAAATATTTTATAAAACACTGTAAGATTTAAGGAGAAGATAATTATGAGTATTAGTAATTCATTTATGACATTTGCAAAGGAAGCACCAGAACAACAAAAGGCATGGGGCGAACTTATTAGTAAATTAGATAATGCATGCAAACTGGATAAAAAAACGGAGGCGCTTGCTTATTTAGCGGTATTAGCTTCTGCTAGACTTGAAAGTGGAATACCATTTCATGTAAAACAGGCTAAGCATTTAGGTGCTTCAAGGGAAGAAATTATAAGCAGCATTTTAGTTGGACTTCCTGCTGTAGGAAATATTGTTATTCAGGCTTTGCCTATTGCATTATCTGCATTTGATGAATAGTATGAAGATATGACGTAGTAAATTATAAAAATGTTCTTTGAAAATTGAATAGTACGATTTTTACAAAATATGCTATAATTAATACACAATAGTAAATAAATGCATACTAACTACTGAATTTTAATTTACGAACAACGTTCGTTGATAATTAAACAATACATCATTTGTATATTTTTATAAATTACAAATTTTGGTAAAGTTTTAATGAGATTATCTAAAAACTATTACAGCACTATTTGCAATTCTTATACCTGGAGGGATGTTTGGTTGGGTACTTTATATAAAACAGTAGATTCACTCTTAAATAAATCTATATTATGGAAATATAAATTTGGCTTTACGGGGGAGGCATATATTGATTCAAATGAATTTGAAATAGAGTATAACATGTATTTGCCTATATTAAAAAAATATTTCAGCGTCAAAAAACCGTTTTATTGTAACAGAAATAGTGCTTATTATTCAGAAGATTTAGATGAAACAATAGATTTATTAAGAGCAATACTTATAGATGCACCTAGTATTCTAAATTCTGAAATGCTATATAATAAGAAACAATTTGTTATTTTTTCGATTACACAACATATGCTTTCATGTATAGCAAAATTAATTGGTATAGTATTTTCTTATAATACTTTGAAAAATCGTTATTATGAATTACTAAAAGGCTACCTTTCAAGACTTACTGACTATTTAGTGCAGATTATATTTGATGAGGACTTTTATGATTTTCCTAAATTATATTTTGGCTTTATTGATAATTTATTAATAGATATGAAGAAACTTAATATTGCTAGTGTCCGGGAATATTCAGAAATGGATAACATTCTTATTATGACTACTGCCTTTTTTGCGTTATGTGACTATATAGGAGTAAATGATATAATAATCTCTCCATTGCAAGGAGCTGCTTTGATACCACCTTTTTATATTTCTATGCTAAACTATATGAATGATACAAAAAAAGATTTTAGTAAAATATCCTATGAATATGTTAGATATTCTAGATATGATACTTCTCATTTTTGTCAAGAATCTTTATCTGAACAAGTTTATCATTTAAGTACTAAGTACCCTGTTGTTTCAAAAATTATATTGATAGATGATAATACAGGCACAGCAATTACTATTAAAACAATAAAGAATGAATTGCTAAGATACTTTACAAATATAACGACATGTGTCTTAGAATATTATTGGGAAGCAAAATTATATAAAGCTGACACCTATCCTGCATTTCAACTAGATGATATTGATTTAATAACCCCTTTATGTTATAGACATTTTAAAATACTTAATGAACAAATAGACTATATAAAAAATCTAAAAGAAATTCATACTAGATATAGTCAAGGTTCATTTAATAAATTGAGTATGATTTATAATGCGATAGATTATAGTCAATATATATCAAAAAGCAGTATAGATGAATTGTGCAAATTAAGAATTTTAAACATATATGAAAGATTTAAGTATTTAGATGATATAATGGCTGATTATAATTGTAGGAATATTTAAAATATCTTTTGTAAATAGAGCTTACCATTTCTTTATTTACCAAATATACATTACAAACCGAATTATTGCCCAGAATGCTGCATTATTCAAAGTCAACTTTTCAGTATTTTTTAGTTTGGAATGTTCTTAAATCATGAATTAATAAAATTAAATAAAAATTGTAAAATCGTATTATTCAAGAAATTGAATTTACGATTTTTTTGCTGCGCAATACTTAGAACGGATGCAGATCTGTTGTATGCAATGTTGAAATGAAGTTGTAAATTATAATTTATCATTGACTTCTAAGAATTTGTTAGATATAATTTGTATGAAATTAAATAAGAGCTTATGCTTTCATCACCGGGTGATTGTATTATAAGGCATCCAAAAGCCAACCGTAGGTACGGTGTGTTTTCACACTATAAGGTTAGCTTTTGGGTGCCTTTTATTTTGGAGGAGGCAAAAATGACAATTAAAGAGTATAACTATTTACCAGAAGACGCTAAAAAAATAAGAAGCGAGGTGTTTGTAAAAGAGCAAGGATTTGTTGAAGAGTTTGATGAAATTGATGGTATTGCTAAGCATATGGTTATATATGAAAGTGAACAGCCAATATCAACATGCAGAATTTACTTCAATAGTGAAAAACAATCATTTGTCATAGGAAGAATCGCTGTCGTAAAGGAATGGAGGGGGGAAAATATTGGTGCGAAAATAATAAATGTTGCAGAAGAGAATATAAAAAGAGATGGTGGAAAAAGTGTAATGTTGTCAGCACAAGTACGAGTTGCAGAGTTCTATGAAAAGCAAGGGTACAAAAAGCAAGGAAAAGCCTATTTGGATGAGGATTGTCCGCATATTTGGATGAGAAAGAATTTGGGGGATATGGGTAAATGAATATAAATTATCTCACGCCACTTCTTGTTGTAATCATATGTAATGTTTGCTATCACTTGATTAGTAAAAGTATTTCAGGTACTACTAATACATTTATTGCTCTGTTTATAACATATGGAGTTGCTTGTTTAATAAGTGCTTTCGGATTTCTAGTTACTTCAAAAAACTATTTTATTACGGAAGTTACAAAAGTCAATGTATCAAATGTTCTATTAGGATTAGTTGTGGTTGGAATTGAAGGTGGATATATTCTTATGTATCGCAGTGGTTGGGAAATAAGTAAAGGCTCACTGATAGTAAATATGTGTGTAGCAATCATTCTTCTAATTGTTGGTATACTGGTGTTTAGGGATGGAATCACAATAAAGAAAATAATTGGTGTTGCTCTATGTATTATTGGCATTTTTTTTATTAATAAATAGACAGGCAAATTTCAATTTATCGTTGAGGTAATTCAGAATATGTAGATTTGACGTAGTAATTAATATAAATTAGGTTCTTTGAAAACTGAATAGTGCGATATTTATAAGATATGAAAGTATTCCCTTTTAGTCTAAGATGTTATATTGGGAAAATGTGTTATAATTATCATAATGGAGATAGATTATAAGGGAGGACTAGATTTGAACATAAGGAATAAATTTGTATTGAGTATATGTGTAGTATTTTTAATTAGCACTATTAATGGCTGTAGAGTAAATGATAATAAAAAAGATATATATAGCAATACATATAACGATAATAAAATAATTGCACAAGAATCTGAGAATCACACGCATACAACATATAATATTAGTAATGATTCTGATAATAATATAGAATTTCAATATGGTGGTTTTTCTGGTGTTGATACAATTTGGATTTTAAAATCAAAAGATGATGATGAAATTATAATAGATTATAATTCAAAGGTTAACAGTGGCGATTTTAAGGCAGTTTTGGTTAATCCAGAAAAAGAAGTAGAAACTATATTAGAAGGAACAGATCAAGGAAAGAAAACAATAAAGTTAACAAAAGGAGAGTATAGATTTAAGTTCGTAGGTAACAATGCTAATGGAAAAGTAAAACTTTCAATTACTCAAAATAAAAAAATAGAGATTAAAAGAGTATTAAAATAAGTAACTGATTAAAATATTCTATAATTGGTTCATAATAGTAAAATATAACTTTGCACAATCCTCTTATATAATATGTATAATATATGAAAATACTAATGTAAAAAATTAACATTAACAATTTTTTAGTATTTGAATATTATGTATTAAGGAATAGACAAGTCTATTTCTTAATATATTTTTTAAATTACAAAGGAGGAAATATCCATGGATTTAGGAGATAACAGTTATTATAAGGATTCAGATTTAGAAAATCAAAATACTTGTACTCCTGCTCCTACTGAGACACAGACACATGTGCATGAATTTGAAGAAAGCACTAAATTAGCTGAAGAAGGAGACGATAGGCATAATCATCGTGTCGCAGGTGTTACAAGTGAAGTTATACTGATTGACGGAGGCCTAAATCATGTTCATGCATTTTTAACTAATACAGATTTTCTTGACCACCATCATGAAATAGGAGGAATAACTGGACCTGTTATTCCTATTCCAGGTAGCACTAAGCATGTGCATCTTATGAGTGGAACTACAACTACCGACGATGGTCATCAACATGAGTATCTTTTTACAACACAAATTCTTGCACCTCTTGTATAGGTAAAATTAAAATAACTTAAAAAGATGGCTTTTGTGTAAGCCATCTCTCATTATAATAGCAAAGAGCCTGCATCTTTTATATATGCAGGCTTTAGTTGCTTCAAAATATTCTTTTGTTATGAATTAATAGAAATAAATAACAGATTTAAATATCACATTCTTCAAAATGAATTTGCAATATTTTTCTGTGTAATACTAATGTCGGAGGGATTAAGAATGAATGAGAATGTTGAAAAAGTAGTAGATGAAATTGTTGATTTACTACATGAGAGAATAGATAAATTAAAGGGCAAGATTTCGGAAGTAAGAGCAATGAGTAAAAGAGATAATGTAAATTTAGTTCTTATGACACATTATAAGGTTAATCTTCAATGTGATGATGAAAAAATACAATGTAGGTACTTAATGGTACGAGGTGAATCATATGCAACATGGTGGCTTAATGGAGAAGATACCAAACTTCAAGTAACTGCGTTGATAAAAATGCTTAGAGAAAAGTATAAGAGCATTAAAGTCCTTTGGAAAAGACAATATTAATGCACAATACTAAAAACGGATGCAGATCTATTGTATATAGTAAAAAAATGTTCTTTTAATAAATCAGAATTTGTCGTTGCTTTTTTGTTTGTATATGATATAATAATTTTGTTTCATCAGAGGACTTGTAATCAAAAGATTATTTAAGTGGGATAGGATCCGAAAAGATCTTGTCCCACTTTTTTCATTACAATATACTATCTTAACAACAACGCTGATTGTATTTTGCTGTGTTTATTACCAAAATAGAATTAGTACAACAGGATATAACTCAATGAAAATTAGAAGAAAAGGAGATAATTATTAAATGCATTTGAAAACAGATAGATTGATAATTCGTGATTTTGAGAAAAAAGATACTGAGGGATTATATGAATACCTTAAGACCCCACCTGTACATTGTTTTATGAGTGAAAAATTAAATTCACTTGATGAAGCAGAGAAAGAAGTTGAGCGAAGAGGCAAAGAAGGTGAACATTTTGCTGTTTGCTTGGCAGATACAGATTCAATTATTGGGGATCTTTTTGCCATAAAAGAGGAGCCTGATACATATAGCGTCGGATGGAATTTTAACTTAAAATACGGCAAGAGCGGTTATGCAACTGAAGCCGCAAAAGCATTAATCGGCTACCTCTTTGATAACGATGCGAGGAGAATATATGCTTACGCTGAAGATGATAATATTCCATCCCAAAAGCTTTGTGAGCGACTTGGAATGAGACAAGAAGGATTCTTTATGGAATTTATATCTTTCGTGAACAACCCAGATGGAACTCCACATTATGAAAATACTTACCAATATGCCATTCTGAAAAGAGAGTGGATGGAGCTATAAATTTCAATTTAGCGTTGAAATATTATTGATGGTACAGTATTTTTTTGCAAAATATGCTATAATTAATACAAAGTGATAAAATTTAACGAATTAATAAAAGAGGGATGAAAATGAATTTGCTGGAGGAACATATACTACAACTTGAAACTGATTTATTAAAGCCTGAAATAAGGGCATCAATGGAAAAAACAAGAGAATTACTATCAGATGGATTTATTGAATTTTGTAGTTCAGGATATATATGGTATTATGACAAAAGTGAACCGGTTAATGAAAAGATACAACAAGCAAACTGGGAAATAAAAGACTTCTCAATAAATCAACTAGGTGATGATTGTATATTGGCAACATATAAGTTAATAAAGCATAGCGAAATAAATGAAAATAAAAAATACTCACTCCGGAGTTCTATATGGAAATATTTTGATGGAAGATGGAAAATGTTTTTTCATCAAGGCACATTAACATCTAAATTCTAAGAGAAAATTATTATTAAGATACACAATATTCTAAATCGTGAATCAATATAATTAAAGACTAAATGTAAAATCATGTTATTCAAACTATTGAATAACATGATTTATTACTATCTAATAAAATATGGTGAAGTTGGAAGCAGATTATCTCTGATTTTTATTCACATTTAGCAATTATTAATTAGAATATTTATTGAAAGGCTCAATGTATTAATGATAAAATTATAAAAATTAGTTATGTTCGTTTTTTCCTTTTTTCAATATTTACGGATATAGTTTTTACCTTTACGCCACTGTTGCATCAGTGCCTATATCTGTTAACAAACCTTTTGATTTACCTGTTGGCATTGTATAACGTTGGTCTAAATATCTAAGTGCTGCACTTAATTCACCATCAGGTCCGCCATATTGTGTTATTAAATATTTAGCCATATTAAGATCCTTACATTTAAGATTTACTGGATATTCTAGAGTTTTTACATAATACCACATAAACTTGTATTCCTCCTATTCACATGTTTCCCATGGCCATGGTTTATCTACCCAAGCTTTTGGATTTTCAACAAATGCTGAACCAAAATTAGTTAATGGGCCAAATTCTTTTTCATAATCGCTTATTAAAGCAGTTAACTTACAAGATACTTTATTATAATCTTCCATAGCATTTTTATCATTTGGGAAATTATCAAGGTACAAGTTAAGTTCTACAGCACAAAATTGATACACTCGTATGCTATTTAATGCTTCCTTTTGATTCATATATATCACCTCTCAACCTTAATCTTTTTATATTCATAATTTTGAACATAATTATGATGCTCGTGATCATGGTGATGATATGGTTTATATAGATCTTTAAAAATAGTTCCTTTCAAAAATCCTTCTTTGCAAGAATATAAATGTTCATATTCTTGAGGTAATATATATGCTTTAGCATATTCTTTATCAGATTTCTTTGAATATTCTTTTGAATACTCTTTGGATTCGCACATACAATCGTCATGTCTGTACATTAAGGTTATCTCCTTCGTTTGCTTCTTACTAATAAATATCCTATGCTTATAATAAATAAATGTGATAAATTTTGGATTTAAAAGTAATAACTTGTCAATAAATTTTGCGCTATCTCTTTTGGCATTTTTTTCAATGCTCTTGAAATACATCAAAGAATTAAAAGCTATTTCAAGAATATCATAGGCATTTATTTTAATTTTATAATTGAAGGTATAAAATGTTGGGGAGTTACAATTATTTTTAATAATCAAACTTATAAATGGAATATACATGCATCATTGAGAAATTATAATTGTAACACTACACTAGAAATTAGATACATTTTTCTGGAAGCAAGCATGTGAAATTGAGCTGATGAAGGTTCTTAATTGGGGCTTGTCTCATTTACAGCTTGTCCAAAAAGTAAGTGTCCAAATTTTACATTTGGTTACACGAACTTTCTCCTTGGAGCTTTTACATTCGGAACACGCTGTAATGACGACAAGCCGCCATTTAGAACCTTCCAGCGAAAATTTCACTAGTCCTGTGGAAGATAAATGTATCTGATTTCGGTAAGTTTTGCATAAGTATGATTCTAGATTTGAATATCTATAATTAGTACACAATTTAAATTACAACTTATACTAAAATTTAGGCATAAATATTGAAATGAATTATTTTTCTATAAGTTCATCAATATGAAGAGTTGTGTAATTATTCGATTTTAAAGTTTTAACTATTTGTTGCAATGGTGAATTTTCATTGTACATAATATTTAATTTGTTATTGTTAGTATTAAAATCTATATATTTTAATTCAAGAAATGGATGGTAATATAAACTATGTAGTATATTAGGGTTTTCATCATTAAGTCCATTTATTATTGGAGCAGGATCTGAATTATGAACATATCCTAGAGGTGTTGGAACAAATAAATGGTGGTCATCTGAGTCATATACATTGTTTTTTGTACTATCAAAAGGCTCATATATAAATTGAAAATAATTTTCGATAACTTTTTTTTGAAGATCAGTTTCTCCATAATGGGGACTTTCAAAATATGAAATTGGAATATTTAAAGCACTAGCAGTATCAATTCCATTTTCAATTAAAGCTTGTACTTCGGGAACAGTATTATTCACATCTTTAGTCAATTCATTACCAGGTCCGCTCTTTTCATCATCATGTTGATGAGTATATCCATGAAGACCAATTTCAGCACCTTTGTTTATCAAATAATCTAAGAGATTAACAAATCCAACATTCTCAATATTATTATTTGTTAGTAAATCATTATCAATATTATTGTCGGGATCTTTAAATCTAGGAATCCAGCTAACATGAAATTTCATGCCTTGTGAGTAAAGAAGATTAGCCATACATTTAATTTTAGTTTGATTTTGATCAACAGAATAATTACCACCACATCCGAAATCCTCTAATCTAATTAAAGCAACTTTATTACTATATGATATTGAAGCAGGCTCTGGAGCAGCTGCTGTATTATTAAGTAGACTAATATTATTATTTTTAAAATCAAAAACAGCAACTAAATTAAAAATTTCTTCTATGTCTGATATTGAAATATAATTAGTTCCATCCTTATTTATTAAATTTCCACGTAAACTTGCGGTTACAGAATTTTTTGTATAAGATTTTTCAGTTAAAGAAATATTATTGTTTGTATTAGATATTATAAAGCCACTATCTTGAGTTTTAAGAGTAAAGTTAAGCTTACTGCAAATAAAATCAAGTGGTATATAATATCTTTGGGATTTAAGTAACATAGGAATATTTTTGATATTGGCTTCATTTAAAATATTCAATTTTATATCATCAACTTTTGTTATAGGCCTGTCTTCAAATTTTATATTGGGAATATAATTGCTTTTAAATGTAGTATTAGGTAGTGAACTTGCATAAACAGCATTGTTTATAACAGTAATATTCCTATCTATATATTTATAATAAAAAAGTGGCTGAGCAAATATAAATATTGATAATAATATTGTTGATATAAAGATAATTAGTAATTTCTTTTTCTTTTTCATGATGTTTCTCCTTTGTTGTATAAAATCTTTTCGTGTAACATTTTAGTACAAGTTTGTGTCAAATAATTGTCAACTTTGGAAATATAAATTGAATTGATGGTATATTTATAGCAAAAAAGTAAAATTTAGGCTAACTTATTAATATTTAAAAGATAAATAAAAATCAAATAGCTTTTCGAGAAAATATTTTTAATTAATACTATTAAAAAAATGAAATAACACTATTTACAAATAGGAAATTTTGGAGTAATATTAATACATAAATTCAAATTGATATTATCTAGTTGAACTTATTGGATTTATTTATTGAAGATAATGAGGTGTTTTAATTGAAAAAGAAACTTTCAAATAAAGAAGAAGAATTTTTAAATAAATATGATGTAAATATATATGAGCGTCCAAGTGTAACAAATGATGTAATAATATTTACAACTGATGATAAGTTGGAGAAAAATTCAAGAAAAGTTCCTAAAAAGGGAATGCAAGTACTTTTAGTAAGAAGAGAAGATTATCCTTTTAAAGATAAATTTGCAATTCCAGGAGGCTTTGTGAATATCAATGAGAGCCTAGAAGAAGGAGCCCTTAGAAAGTTGAAAGAAGAAACTGGAATAGATAATGTTTATACAGAACAGTTATATACATTTGGAGATCTAAATAGAGATCCAAGAACAAGAGTAATCAGTGTTGGCAATATAGCCTTAATATCAAAGGATAAAATTAATCTTCAAAAGGAAGAAAAAAATCTTAAATCAGAATGGTTCTGGATAGAAAAAAACCTCATTGAAAGTCAAGAAGAAGAAAGATACCTATTAAATAGATATTTATTAAAGCTTGAAAGTGAGGATGAAAAACACATAATTATTTATGAAGTAAGAGAGAAAATAGAAAAAAGCATAAGTAAGAAAAAAGAATTAAGTTATTCACTCATTGAAGATAGTAATGAAGAATTAGCCTTTGACCATTATAAAATATTAGATTACTCATTAGATAGAATCAGAAATAAAATTGAGTATACTCCAATTGCTTTAAATCTTTTGCCAAGATTATTTACAGTTAAAGAACTTCAAAATGTATATGAAGCAATAATGGGAAGAGAAATTTTAAACTTTAGAAGAAAAATGGGAGATATGATTATTGAAACAGATGAAATCCTTGAAGGAAGGCCTTTTAGACCTGCTAAAATGTTTAAATTTAATGAGAATTTCGTACATGAATTTTAACTTATAATAGAGATTGTAATTTTAAGGGGGAAGAAAAATGATTTATTTAAATAATGCAAAGGTTAATATTACACGATTTCCTAATGGAGAAAGTCTTATAAACAGTGAAGATTTACAGATAAATAAAGAAATAAATACATTAAAGCTTAAGTTTGAAAATGATTCTGATATAACACATTTAATCTTTATCAAAGGACATTTGGATGAGTTAAATGTTAAATGCAGACTTATTATTGGCTATATGCCTTACAGCAGAATGGATAGAACCGAAGGCATGACAGTTTTTACTTTAAAACATTTATGCAGATTAATAAATAATTTAAAGTTTGAAGAAGTACTAATTTTTGAGCCACATTCTGATGTATGTGTTGCATTACTTGATAGAGTAAAAGTAGTTAATATGTCCAAAGATTTAGCAACTACTGCATTAGAGAAAATTAGCGATAATAATGAACCAACATATATAGTTTATCCTGATTCAGGTGCAGCTAAGAGATATGGAAAACAAATTATCTATGATAAGATTCTGACAGCTAATAAGGAAAGAGATTTTAAAACTGGTCGTATTAAAAAACTTGAAATGTGTGGAACTATAGAAGTGAAAAGTTTTAAAGCTTTAATTGTAGATGATTTATGTTCAAAAGGTGGAACTTTTATGCTAACAGCAGAAAAACTCAAAGAGTTAGGAGCAAGTGATATATATTTAGCCGTAACTCATTGTGAAGATACAATTTTTGATGGAGAAATTTTAAATGGCACTTTAATTAGTAAGGTATTTACAACAAATAGTATATTATCAAAAGCACATGAGAAAATTGAAGTTACTAATATTATTTAGAGAATACTAGAATTTTAGAATTTAGGAATTTTAGAACTTATGAACTTTAGAATTTAAGAATTTGCTTATAGAATGCAGTCTAATTAAATATTATTTCGAATTATACATGGTTCAAAAATAATTGTTGAAAATTATAAATATCCATAGGAAATAAAAATTCATTGATTATTGAGGATTGAACATTGATAATCGCAATATAAATGGGCATAGAAAGAGTGTAGAATGGAGGATATTTTTATGAAAAAATTATTAGTTGTAATAGATTATCAAAAAGATTTTGTTGATGGGGCATTAGGCTTTAAGAAAGCTGAAACTTTAGAAGATGGTATTTACAAAAAGGTCAAAGAATATTTAGCAGCTGGTCATAAAGTATTATTTACTTATGATACTCATTTTGAAAATTATTTAGAAACAAGAGAAGGAAAAAATCTACCTGTGCCTCATTGTTATATAAATACTGAAGGACATGAACTTTATGGAAAGTTGAAAGAATTTGTTGAAGGTCCAAACACATTACACTGTAATAAAAATGCTTTTGGAATAGCACCAAAAGATATGCTTAAAATAGCATCTGAACTTGGAGATGACATTGATGAAATAGAGTTCGTTGGAGTTGTAACAAATATGTGTGTTATAAGCAATGTTATAACTTTTCAATCTCAATATATAAATGCAAATTTATCTGTTGATGGAACTCTTTGTGCAAGCTTTGATGATAGCTTGCATGATAAGGCTTTAGATGTGATTGAAGCACTTAGTGTTAAGGTTATTAGATAATAGAATTGAGAATGAAGGGAAGAGAAAAAATGATAGAGCCATTATTACTAACAGATTTTTATAAAACAATACATCATATGTGTTATGCGCCTGGTTTAACAAAGCTTGTAAGTTATTGGACACCTAGAATGTCTAGAAAAGAAAATATGGATAAGGTTGTTATGTTTGGCCTTCAATCATTTATAAAAAAGTATATGATTGAATATTTTAACGATAATTTCTTCAAAATTCCTAAAGAAGAAATATTAAATGAATATAAAAGAGTTATTTCAAATACTATGGGAGCAATTGCTGCAGATACAACACACATAGAAAAATTGCATGATTTAGGTTATTTACCTATACAAATAAAAGCAGTTCAAGAAGGAACAAGAGTAAATATAAAAACACCAATGATTGAAATTACTAATACTCATGAGGAATTTGCTTGGTTAGTCAATTATTTAGAAACCTTTATGAGTTGTAATATATGGCAGCCTATGACAAGCGCAACTATTGCCTATAGATATAGAGAGATAATTGAAAAATATTTTGATTTAACTGTTGAAAATGGTGCTGTTACAAAAGCTTGTGGTGATTTTAGCATGAGAGGCTTTAGTTCCATTGAAAGTGCCCAAACTAGCAGTGCAGGGCATTTGCTTTCTTTCACAGGAACAGCAACAATTTCATCAATACTTTATTTAGAAAAATATTATAATTGTAATATAGAAAATGAAATTGTTGGCCTAGGAACTCCATCAACTGAACACAGTGTAATGTGTACCTATGGCACAGATGAACTTAAGGCATATAAAAGATTAATTACTGAAGTATTCCCAAGTGGTGTTCTTAGCATAGTTTCTGATACCTATGATTATTGGAATCTAATTACGAATATTCTACCGATATTAAAAGAAGATATATTAAATAGAGATGGGAAAATTGTAATTAGAGGGGATAGTGGAGATCCAGTAAAAATAATTTGTGGTGATAATGAAGCGCCTATAGACAGTCCTGCTTTTAAAGGAACTGTTGAATTATTATGGGATATTTTTGGAGGAGAAATCAATTCTAAAGGCTATAAAGTTCTAAATTCTCATATAGGTACAATTTATGGTGACAGTATTACTGTTGAAAGATGTGAAGAAATCTGCAAGATGCTTACTGAAAAAGGTTTTGCAGTAAATAACTGTATTTTTGGTATTGGTTCTTACACTTATCAATACAATACAAGAGATACCTTTGGCTTTGCTTTAAAAGCAACTCATGCAATAATAAATGGAGAAGAAAAATTTATATTTAAAGACCCTAAAACTGATACTGGTAATTTTAAGAAGTCACAAAAGGGAATGTGCTACGTTTATAAAGATGGAGCGGATATCCTTTATAAAGACGAGCTTAACATAAAAGAACAAGAAGAATTAAGTGATAATCTATTAGAGATTGTCTTTAAAGATGGAAAATTAATTAAGGATTATTCTCTTAAAGAAATTAGAAATAAACTTCATAGAGTTTTTTAAATTAATATAAAACAATATATACTGGCAGCCAATTCGATTTAAATTTGATTGGCTGCTATTTTTTATGGTTATTTTAGGCCTTGATTTAGTTTATGATTTATTACCATTTAAATATTTATTGATGATTATTTTTTATTATTAAAATTACTATTGTCTTCTTTATCTTCCTTATGCTTATTAGTATTACTCTTACTATTTTTATTCTTATTATATTGAGAACTCATCTTATCACCACCTTGCCATAAATCTATTATTAACTTAAAAATTTTAAGTTATTCATCAATATAAATGATATATTTTCAATTCATTAGACATAATTGCTCTTTTGTATATTGTTATTTTAATAATTAAAACCTATAATTTTCTTAAAGAATATATTACCAATATATTACATCATCTTATATATAGCTTTTAGTTTAATAAGTACCTGATATTAAATATAAAAATTTGATATTAGGTAAATGGAGGTATAAATTTATGGATAAATATAAAGTTCTTAAAATTAAGCAAAGTGTTTTTGAAGACAATGATAGACAAGCTAACTTGCTTAGAGAGGATTTAAAAAAAGAAAAAACATTTTTATTAAACTTAATGTCATCTCCTGGTTCTGGAAAAACAACCACTCTTTTAAGAACAATTGAAGCCTTAAAAAGTGAAATGAATATAGGTGTATTAGAGGCGGATATAGATTCAGAAGTAGATGCTAATACAATTTCTACAACAGGTGCTAAGGTAATACAATTACATACAGGTGGTATGTGTCATCTAGATGCAGATATGACTAAACAAGGTTTATTAGGCTTAGGAACAGAAGAAATAGATTTAGCAATCTTAGAAAATGTGGGGAATTTAGTCTGTCCTGCTGAATTTGATACAGGTGCATCAAGAAATGCAATGATTTTAAGTGTACCAGAGGGGGATGACAAACCACTAAAATATCCTCTAATGTTCTCTATTGTCGATATTGTACTTATTAATAAAATAGATACAATAGACTATTTTAATTTTGATTTAGAGGTAGTTAAAGAGAGAATTATAAAAATCAATCCTAAAGCAAAAGTAATTCCGATTTGTGCAAAAACAGGAGAAGGTATTAATCAATGGGCAAATTGGCTAAGAAAAGAAGTTGATAATTGGAATGAAAAGGCCTAATTATGGTAAATCAAATAATTAATTAAATTATTAAGTAAATAAATTCTAATTAATAGTGTGCATTTCAATTCAAGAAATCCTTAATTGATTTTACTTTTAACTGATAATTGAGCATTGATAATTTAAATATATATATATTGGTTAATAGGGGGAAAATATATGGTAAAAGAAAAGGTATTAGATCTTGCTAATCACATCAATAGGACAAAGCGTGGGTCAAAGGCAGAAATAAAGGCAGAAGATCCTGAATATATGATTTTAGAACCTGTTGTTACTGATGAAATGGCAGAAGTTGGACTTTGTCTAGAATTACGTAATCCTAAAAGTGCTGAGGAAGTTTCTCTCTTGTGTAATAAATCTGTTGATGAAACCTCTAAAATATTATGGCAATTAGCCGTTGACGGTATTTGTTTTGTTAATAAAAAGGAAGGCGTAGACAAATATTGGCTAGATACTTGGATTCCAGGGGTTATGGAAATGATGGTTAATCATAAAGAAAATGTTAAAAAGTATCCTCAAATTGCTGAGGCTTTTGAAGCATATGGGAGAGTAAGAGGTCCAAAAACAGTGGGTAATATCCCAGTTGGTAAAGGCTTAATGCGCGTTATTCCAATTGAACAAGCAATAGAAGGAGAAACAAGAAAGGCTTCTTATGAAGAAGTTTCTAAATATTTAAATGAAAACGATATTTTTTCTGTTGCTGATTGCGCATGTCGTACGGCAAGAGAGGTTATGGGCGAAGGCTGTGGTCACTTAAAAGAAGATATGTGTATTCAAATGGGCCATGCAGCAGAGTATTATATTCGTACTGGTAGAGGAAGAGAAATTACACGTGAGGAAGCTTTTGATATTATAAAAAGAGCAGAGGAGAATGGGTTAGTACATCAAATACCAAATACTGATGGTTCTGGGAAAACTCATGCTATTTGTAATTGTTGCGGCTGCTCATGTTTATCCTTAAGAACTGCTGAAATGTATTTTAATACTGACATGGTGAGATCAAACTATGTTTCAGTAGTAGATAAAGATAAATGTGTTGCATGTGGAGAGTGTGTCGAAAACTGCCAAGTTAATGCTTTAAGATTAGGTCAAAAAATTTGTACTAAAACTCCAATTCCTGAAAAAAAGAGAGCGCTTCCATATGATACTGAGTGGGGCCCAGAGAAATGGAATGCAAACTATCGTACCAATAGACAAGTTGTAGTCGATACTGGTACAAGCCCTTGTAAGGCTGAATGTCCAGCCCATATTGGAATTCAAGGCTATATTAAATTAGCATCACAAGGAAGATATACTGAAGCTCTTGAACTTATTAAACATGAAAATCCATTTCCAGCAGTATGTGGTCGTATATGTCCTAGAAAATGTGAATCGGCATGTACAAGAGGAGATGTAGATGATCCAATTGCTATAGATGATATAAAAAAATTTATTGCAGAACAGGATTTAAGTAAGGAAAACAGATATATACCTAAAGTTAAACATGAATATGGAAACAAAATAGCTATTATAGGTGCTGGCCCATCTGGACTTTCTTGTGCTTTCTACTTAACAATTGATGGCTATAAAGTAACAGTATTTGAAAAAGAAAAAGTACTTGGAGGAATGCTTACTCTTGGAATTCCATCCTTTAGGCTTGAAAAAGATGTAGTTAATGCTGAAATAGATATTTTAAAAGAATTAAATGTTGAGTTTAAGACTGGAATAGAAGTAGGTAAAAATGTAACAATTGATGAGTTAAGGGCTCAAGGTTATGAAGCATTTTATTTTGCAATAGGTGCTCAAGCTGGAAGAAAGCTTGGAATCGATGGAGAAGATGCAGAAGAAGTTATATCGGGTGTAGACTTTTTACGAAAAGTAAATCTTGGTGAACCATTAAGATTAAATGGAGAAACCATCGTAATTGGTGGAGGAAATGTTGCCATTGATGTTGCTAGAACTGCTGCACGTATAGGTGCTTCCAAAGTTAATATGTATTGTCTAGAAAACAGAGCTGAAATGCCTGCACTTGATGAAGAAATAGAAGAAGCATTAGCTGAAGACATCAATATAAATAACTCGTGGGGGCCAAAGAAAATAATAGTAGAAAATGGTCATGTGGTTGGAGTTGAGTTTCAAAAATGTATTTATGTATTTGATGAGAATAAAAGATTCAATCCTAAATTTGATGAAAATGAAACTATAGTTGTTAAAGGAAATAATGTTTTGATTTCTGCAGGTCAAGGAATTGATTGGGGTAACTTAATTGAAGATACCAAAATTCAATTAAATCCAAATAAAACAATAAAAGCTGATTCTATTACTTTACAAACAGATGAACTTGATGTTTTTGCAGGAGGAGATTCACTAACTGGTCCTAAGTTTGCTATTGATGCCATCGCATTAGGTAAAGAAGCTGCAATTTCAATACATCGATTTGTTCATCCAGGCCAAAGTCTAACTATTGGCCGAATTAAAAGGGAATATCGTTCATTTAATAAAGAAAATCTTGAACTTGAAGGTTATGATTATCTTCCAAGGCAAAAAGCAACACATATAGATGCAAATAAAGCTGAAAATACTTTTAAAGATATCCGTGGTACTTTTTCAGAAGAACAAATTAAGAAAGAAACGGAACGTTGCCTTGGATGCGGTGCTACAGTAGTTGACCAATATCTTTGTGTTGGATGCGGTGTTTGTACTACAAAATGTAAATATGATGCTATCAAATTAGTGAGAAGATATGATGGCACTGGAGTAGAACTTCGAGAACTAAAACCTGAAATAATAAAACATGCTTTAAAACGTAAGGTTAGAATAGCAGTTAAAAAACCTGTAAGATTCCTTGAATCAATTATTTCTGGAAAAAAATGAATAAATATAATTTATTCTTTTTATAGATATCCAAAGCAAGAATTAGACATATGCGGAACTTACCGAAATTAAACACATATTTATTACAGCGGACTAATGAAATTTTCGCTGGATGGGTTCTAAGTGGAAGGTTGCACCCATTTCTGCATGTTCCTAAAATAAATTTATGACAAGCAGAAAGTGGAACAACCTTCCACTAATAACCATCACAGCTTAATTTCATATGCCGCTTGCACAAATATGTATCTAATTTCTAGTGTAGTGTTACGATTATAATTTCTCAATAGTACATATATAAGTTTGATTATTAAAAAGGTGGTGATTGATTTGCATGAGCTTGGAGTTGTTATAGAAGTCGTAAAAAATGTTGAAAATTTTGCTAAAGCAAATGAAATTACAAAAATAGATGCAGTAGTTCTTCAAATAGGTGAGCTTTCATCCATGATTCCTAGATATATTGAAGCATGTTATCCTGCAGCCGTAGATGGTACATTATTGCAAGATACAAAATTAAAAATTGAAATTATGCCAGCAAATGGTATTTGTACAAGTTGTAATAAAGTATATAATTTAATTAAAAGCAATTGGTGTTGCCCTTATTGTGGAAGCAAAGAATTAGAAATATTGGGTGGCAGAGAGTTTATAATTAAGGAAATTGTTGCTTGTTAATTTACAGATTATTAGGTCATTCTTTTGGTTTTTTACAAAGGAATGACCTTTTATAATTTTATAAGTTAATTAAAAATTAACTATATTATTTTAATTTTTAATGTTAAAATAATAATTATTATTATTGCATAGTTAATATTAAAGATAACTTTTATTTACAAAAGATGATGACTATAATTAATTATTTATTTTTAATAATAAATTAATTACTGAAACTTTTCAGTATTTCTTGAATTGAGATGAAAAATCTTAATTAGAATTTATATATATTAAGAATAATAATTACTAAATATGCAATAAAATTATTAGAATTAGGTGATATACATGATAAATTTAGATTACACGGAATTAACTGGAGAAATAATAACTAGAGAAAGTTTTAATTATGAAGAGGAAAGAGCGTGCTGGAATAGAGCAATTAAAAAATATCCAAAGGTAATTATTAATTGCAGTAATAATCCTGATATAAGTAATGCAATAGCTTGGGCTAAAAAGAATTCTTTAGAAATCAGAATACGTTCAGGAAGACATCATTATGAAGGATATTCTACTGGGGATGATGTCGTAGTGATTGATGTAAACAAAATGAATAATATTGAAATAGATGAAAAAGCAAGCTTAGTTAAAATACAAGGTGGGGTTAGTAACCGAGAAATATACGAGACACTTGGGAAAGCTAACTATCCTTTTCCTGGAGGAGGCTGTCCAACTGTCGGCGTTACAGGCTTAGTCTTAGGCGGAGGATGGGGATATTCCTGCAGAATGCTTGGTTTATCAGCAGATAGTTTACTTCAAATTGAGCTTATAGATTACAAAGGAGAATTGATAATTGCCTCAGAAAATATAAATGAAGATTTATTTTGGGCTTGCAGAGGCTCTGGTGGTGGAAATTTTGGTGTTGTTACTAGTATGACTTTTAAATTGCCAGCAAAGCAAAATATAGCAACATTAATTGATATAGATTATGCAAATATTAACTTGGATCAAATAAAATCAATATTTGATTTATGGATAGAACTTTTTAAAGATTTGGATAGACGAATGAACTTGAAAATGGCAATATATAATTCGAAAATAAACGGAAAAGGCGTTCATATAACAGGGGTATTCTACGGCAGTGAAAATGAAGCTTCTAGCATTCTTTCAAAATTTAAAAGTGTATTACCTTATAGAGTATTTGATCTAAAATGTACTTCTATTTTAGAAATTAATAGGATAATTCAAGATAGCCATCCACCATATGAAAAATATAAATCCTCAGGTAGATTTGTATTTAATAATTACGATTCTAGTATGGTAAAGAAAATCATAAAACTTGTAAATGAAAGAGCTGAAGGATCAATTTACACAGCTGTTTCACTTTATGGATTAGGCGGAGCAGTGATGGACAAAGATAAAGAGGATACAGCTTTCTTTTATAGAGATGCAAAATTTATAATGGGTTTCCAATCAGTTTGGGAAGATGATGTACATGCTAAAACTAATATAGATTTTGTTAAAAATAATATTTCTTTTATTAAATCTATTACTACTGGGGCCTATATTAATTTTCCATGTGGCGAACTTGAAAATTATGAAGAAGAATATTATGGTGAGAATTATAAAGAACTGAGAAAAATAAAAATAAAGTATGATCCATCAAATGTCTTTAACTTTCCTCAATGTATTAAAACTATATTGTAAACTTGGCATAATTTTTTAATAGAAGGCATGCTTACTATTTTTACTAATAATTTATTAGATTAATATTCTCTTTAGTGGTTAATATAATACTGCCAAGCAAAATTTATATTATTAAAGGGAGGTAATTATTATGTCTTCAAACAATAGTGGAAGAAACAGAACATTAGTACCAGAAGCAAAGCAGGGATTAAGCAGATTAAAAACTGAGGTTGCTTCAGAAGTTGGTTTAAGTGACTATGAAAATCAAGATAAAGGTAACCTTTCTTCAAGACAAAATGGTAGCGTTGGCGGTTACATGGTAAAACACATGATCGAAAGCTACGAACAAGGCTTAAAGTAATTTAAGCTAAGCATGTAGTAAATCCATTCTCCGAGGAACCGTAGACTCCTTCCTTACGGTTAATGAAGGCTAGTAGAACATTTGTATTTTAAAATACTTGCTCTACTGGCTTTTATTATGTATAAATCAAGTAATAATTAAAAAAGGCTATATTTGAATTGGTTATAATGCTAAAATATAAATGATACAGAATAATTCTGGAATACTTTTAGTTATAGAAATAATATATATAAGTTCTAATCAAGATTGTACATCACAATTCAAGAAATCCAGAATGGATTCCGCCATTAATTGAATATTGATAATTGGAATATATAATTCTCATCATATAAGGAGATAAAGATGGAAAAAGATTCACTTAAAAAATATTATAATTGGTTCAATTCTTACATAAAAAAATTTTATGGAGATGACCCAGTGATAAATCAAAATATAGAATTAAAGGAAAAACATACTTTAAATGTTGCTAACCATGCAGTAAGTATTGCTAAATCTCTCAATTTAACAGGAGAAGAAATTAATACTGCAGAAATCATAGGCTTATTTCATGATATAGGAAGATTTGAACAATTCAGAACTTATAAGACATTTAGAGATTATCTTTCAGTAAATCATGCAGCACTTGGTATAAAAATACTAGTGGAATATGATGTTCTAAAGTATTTAGATAAAGACCGACAAAAATTAATTATTAAAGCAATAAATCTACATAACGAAAAAGATCTACCAAAAGATTTAAATGTTGATGAAGCCTTGTTTTGTAAATTAATTAGAGATGCAGATAAGCTTGATATTTTTAGGATTATTACTGAATATGAAGAAGAAAGAAGAAATAATCCAAATCCAGCTTTAGATAATTTGCCTTTTACGCCAGGCTATAATAAAGAGTTACTTCAAGCTATACTTACAAATAAAAAAATCAATAACAATTCTTTAAAGAATTATAATGATAGAAAATTATACGAATTAAATTGGATAACAGATTTGAATTATGCTTTCTCAGTTAACTACATTAAAGAAAAGAATATATTAAAAATACTTACTGATTGCTTACCCAAAAATGATGAGATCGATGAAATTTCAAAATATTTAGAAAAATATATAGAAGGTTTTCTTAAGGAGGAAAAAATATGATTAATAACATTAGCAAAATCACAATTTATGTACAAGATCAAGAGCAAGCTAAGAATTTTTGGGTCAATAAATTAAAGTTCATTGTAAAATTTGAACAACAAATGGGGCCAAATATGAAATGGATCGAAGTGGCTCCAAATGAAACCTCACAAACTACCTTTGTATTGTATGATAAAAATATGATGAAAACTCAAAATCCAAAAGTTAATATTGAACATCCATCTATTATTTTAAGTACAACTAATATAGAGGAAGCATATACAGAAATGAAAAATAACTCTGTAACTGTCGGTGAAATGATGACGATGCCTTATGGTAAAATGTTCTCTTTTAAAGATTGTGATAATAATGATTATTTGCTTAGAGAGGATAAATAGTTTTATTTATTTTAATTTATGTGGTATGGAGTGGCTATATTTAGTCACTTCATAATAGCAAAGTTCAAATATTGACTTATATTAATTTATCATAGAGAGGATGTGAAATTTTAAAGAAATATGCATTAATGGATCTTTCTTTAAAAGTAATTATGGAAAATAAAAAAATAGTAAGAGATGGACATATTCATTCACCATATTGTCCTCATGGAACTCAAGACAGTTTTGATATGTACGTAGAAAAAGCACTAATTGAAGGCTTAGAAGAAATTACTTTTACTGAACACATGCCCTTTCCATGTTATTTTATTGATGATAAAGCTTTTCAAGATGAATGCGCTCCTAACTTTGAAGCAATTAATAAATATTTTAAAGACGTTGAAAAAATCAAATTAAAATATGCAGATAAAATCAAGATAAATATAGGCTTAGAAGTTGATTTTGTTGAAGCCTATGAAGAAGAAACAAAAAAAGTTCTTAATTTATATGGTCCCAAATTAGAAGATGGATTACTTTCAGTACATTTTATTAAAATTGATGATCAGTATGTAGCTATTGATGGTAGAGATGGATTTGAACAAGCCTTAAATTTATTAGGAAGTATTGACAAAGTATATGATAAATACTATGAAACACTTCTTATAGCTATCCAATCAGATCTTGGCCCATATAAACCTAAACGAATCGGACATCCTAATTTAATTAGAATTTTTAATAAATTATATCCATTAGAATATAAGAATTATGAGCTTTTAGAAAAGATAGTAAGAGAACTTAAAAATCGCAATTATGAAGTAGATGTAAATACAGCAGGTCTTAGAAAACCTTATTGTGGTGAAATTTATGTAGCTGATGCTTTTAAAGAATTAGTAAATAAATATGCTATAAAAAAAGTTTACGGTTCTGATTCTCATACAGCTAAAGATGTTGGAAGAGATTTTGATAAGGAATAAACATTATTTTAGTGAGGTATAAATAATGACAGTTGTTGGCGGGGAATTAATAAAAGATATAACATCTTTTATTTTTATTGAGGATAAATTAGAAAAAGCTGATATTATTTTCATTCCAGGTGGTTCTTGGCCTGAACCTGCAGAAAATGCAGCCAAGCTATATCTGGCTAATTATGCTCCTTTTATTTTACCATCAGGTAAATATAGTATGAGTAAAGGCTATTTTCCAGGGGCAATGACTAAGGCAAATGAATATACTGGACCATATTATACTGAATGGGCTTTTATGAAAGATGTATTATTATCATATAAAGTAACTGAAGATGCAATATTAAAAGAAGATAATGCTACTTGGACAAAAGAAAATGCATTCAAATCCCGTGAAGTAACAGACAAATACAATTTGAAAATAAAGAAAGCAATTATTTGTTGTAAATCCTTTCATGCAAAACGATGTTTAATGTTCTACAGCTGGGCATATCCATCTACAGAATTTTTAATATCTCCAGTAGATGTAGAAAATGTAACTAAAGATAACTGGTTTAAAACTGAAAATGGCATTGATAAAGTTATGGGGGAATTATCACGATGTGGTGGTCAGTTTAAAAAAGCAATTCCTTCTTGGTTTAAGTAAGGTACTCGCTCATATTAAAGATTATCAAAATATAAAAATGATAATTGTATTACTTGCTGTTAAGGAGGTTGATATTTAATGATAGAAAATTCAGAAGTTACTTTAAGTCAAATGATAAAGATTATACATAGAGCAATAAATTCAGTAGAAAGAGGACTTTTAAATCATGGAGAAAAGGTTGCTTATTTAATGCTTAATTTACTAAAAGCAGAAGGAAGCTACAGTGAAGAAGAAATAATTAATCTTTGTGCAATTTCAATCTTTCATGATATAGGAGCCTATAAGGTTGCAGAAAAAGACAAAGTTGCAGAAGTTGATGAATCAGCTTCTGTATACGAGCATGCTATTTATGGCTCTTTATTTATAAAGTATTTTTCCCCACTTTCAGATTTATATAAAGTTGTATTAACTCACCATTTTACACATACATATTATCTAGAGAATGAAATTGATGTAATTTCTATAGAAGGATTATTATTAAATTTTGCAGATTATGTGGATAGAATGTATGTAAGTGAAAATACAAACATTAAAGATACCATACTTAAAATAAAAGATGAATTTTTAGCTGAGCATATAGATTTATTTTTAACTGCAGATAGTAAATTTAATTTTCTAAGTAAATTATTTGATGGATCATACCTAAAAGAATTATATGAGTTTTTCGATAAAAAGATTTTAACAAGAGAAGAAGTATTAGCATATAGTCAAATGCTTGCATATTCTATAGACTTTAGAAGTGAAGCTACAGTTAAACACACTATAATAGTTGAGGCTATAAGCTATCAAATTGGAAAATTATATGGACTAAACAAGAAAACTTTATCAAAAATAAAAATGGCATCAACCCTTCATGATATAGGTAAAATAGGCATTCCTGTTGAAATTTTAGAAAAGCCAGGAAAGCTTACAGATGATGAATTTGAAATTATGAAAAGTCATGCAATTATGGGTTACAATATTTTAAGTGACTTAAATATTGATGATATTAGAGATATTGGTACATTACATCATGAAAAATTAGATGGAGCAGGATATCCTTTTGGCTTAAAAGAAAACCAACTTACTACAGAAATGCGAATTGTAGCAATAGGAGATATTGTTAGTGCCTTAATTGGAGTTCGGAGTTATAAGGAAGCCTTTAGTAAGGAGAAGATAATTAAAATATTGACAGATATGGCTGCGTATAAAAAAATAGATTCGTTTATAGTTAATTTATTTGCGGAAAATTATGATTTCATTATTGAAGAAGCACAAAAACAATCAAGCAATTTAATGGATATCTATTCAAATCTAAATACTGAGTTCAAGATTTTATTGAAGCAATTTACATACAAATAATTAAAAAGGTTAATTTGAAATACAATTTTATTTCAAATTAACCTTTTTAATAATTTTTTCTATTTAAATAAATATTTTCTTTATTAATTGTATTTTTTAATCTTTAGAAATTCTTTCATTTTTTATAATAATTCTCTTTAGATTCATATTGTATATTATTATTAAAGCATATGTTTCACAGAAATTATCTAGATAATATATCCAATGTTGTTATATAATAGTATAGCTGTAGCTTATATATGCACTTCAAAATAAAAAATGTAAGGATGTAATTAAATAATGAATTTATATAATGTCTTAATTGTTGAAGATGAAAAAGAAATATGCGATGGTATTGAAATATACTTAAAAAATCAGGGTTACAATGTTTTTAAAGCAGGTAATGGACTTGAAGGCCTTGAAATCATTGAAAATGAGGCAATTCACTTAGCCGTTGTTGACATCATGATGCCTAAAATGGATGGAACTACAATGGTTATGAAACTTCGTGAAAATTACGAGTTCCCTGTTATAATGCTTACTGCAAAATCTGAAGAAATGGACAAAATCATGGGCCTTAATATAGGTGCAGACGATTATGTTACAAAACCCTTTAATCCCATGGAGCTTCTGGCAAGAGTAAATTCACAATTAAGAAGATATTCAAAATATTTAAATGTCATAAATAATTTAGAAGAAAACTCAAATAGTTACGTTATTGGAGGCCTAGAATTAAATCTAGATACTAAAGAAGTGCTTTTAGATGGAGAAGATATTAAAGTTACACCAATAGAATTTAAAATTTTAAAACTTCTTATGAAAAATCCAGGAAGAGTATTTTCAGCAGAAGAAATTTATGAATTAGTTTGGAAAGAACATGCTATAAATACGGATACTGTAATGGTACATGTTAGAAATATAAGAGAAAAAATTGAAATTGACAGAAAAAATCCAAAATATTTAAAGGTGGTATGGGGAGTTGGATACAAAATTGAACGACAGTAATAATGAAGCAAGAAAAATAAAAATAGATTCAAAGAATACTAGAAAAATATTTATTATAAATCTCATTGCAATAATCTTATTTTTTACAATTGGAACTTTAATGGTTGGAATTTATCCTAAAATTGAAAATGCGGGAAAAGCAAATTCTCTTTCTTTTTATAATTATGATTTTATTATTGAAGATTTTTCAAAAAGTATTTATGTGCTTTATAAGGATGCATTAGAAACTCAGCAAAATAAAACTATCGATGTTAACGATATTTATATAAAATCAGAATTAAAAGCAAAAGATAGTAATGAATATGAAGTGTTGAAAAAAAGTTTAAATGATCATTTAGACAGTTGGTCCTCGTATTTAAATAATGAATATCGAAATGTTGATTATGTTGTGCTAGACAAGAGTAATAATATTATTAAAACTAATACTGATAATACTTCGAATACATTATTAAATTCAAATGACATCGATAATAATTATTTTTTTTATGTTAGCATTAGTTTTGATGAAAACGGTAATAATGTTATTAATAGGATATATGGTGTAAATGAACACGACTTCAGAAATGCATTAAATAATCAATTTAAATTAAATTACTTATTTTATACAGATAATTATAATATTGATAAACCAATTAAAAATATGACTTTTATATATGGGATAGGTAAGAATTTAAAATATAATGATAATTCTTCTGCACTTATAGAGCAGGGACAAGCTGATGCTTATTCTAATATAACAATAATATATGTGTCTATACTTGGAGGAATAATTGTACTTCTTAGTTTATGCATTCCACTTAAGGTTGAAAAAGAAATCATTATCTGCAAACAGCTTTTCAAGTTTCCATTTGAAATTTTAATGTCATTAGTCGGAAGTTTAGTCGTTATAATGTTCATAGGCTCTGGCGCAATAGTTCTTTACACTTTAAATAGTGATTTTGTAACTAAAGGATTAAAACAAATCGGAATAGATCCGAATTCAGGAAATATTATAGTGTATTTATCAAATATAATTTATTGGTCAATATTCTCTACATTAATATTAGTAGTTATATTTACATTTAAAAAAATCTTTAGCATAAGCTTAATGAAATATTTTAAAGAAAAAACATTAATTGGTCTAATTATAATGAATGCAAAAAGAAATATTAAGAAGACATATGAAAATGTAGATAATATTTTTGAAAATGTAGATATCAAAGAGAAATCTAATAAAGCTATAGAAATAATTAATAGTTGCTACAGATATCTAAATAAAAAAATTCAAAGTCTAATAAAAAGAATATATACAACTATTTTTAATATTAATATACGTGAAAAATCTAGTAAAGTAACTGTAAAATTGCTTGGAATTAACTTTATATTTGACTTATTTATTATAATAATATTCTTTGCTGGATGTATTATTTTTGTAAATAATGAAGAAGGGTTAATACTATGGGCCTTTTTAATATTAATATTCTATAATATAGTGTTATTCATTTTTATCGAAAAATATTTCACCAAATTACGCAACAAATTTATCATGCTTTTAGATGCTACAAATAGAATTGCAGATGGTAAATTAGATATAAAAATTGAAGAGGATGCAGGAATTTTCAATCCATTTAAAGAGAATCTCCGAAAGATACAAGTTGGATTTAAAAAGGCCGTTGATGAGGAAGTTAAGAGTCAAAAAATGAAAACAGATTTAATATCAAATGTTTCTCATGATCTAAAAACTCCATTAACTTCAATAATTACTTATGTGGATCTATTAAAAAATGAAGATATTACAGAAGATGAACGAAAATCATATATTGACACGCTAGATAGAAAATCTCAAAGGTTAAAATTTTTAATTGAAGACTTATTTGAAGTAAGTAAAGCCACAAGCGGTAATATTACATTAAATTTAGTTAAAGTTGATATAGTAGAGTTGATGAAGCAAACACAAATTGAATTAGAAGATAAAATAAATAATTCTGGTTTAAAAATAAAAAATAATTTTTCATCCAATAAAATAATTTTAGAATTAGATAGTCAAAAAACTTTTAGAATCTTTGAAAATTTATTAAATAATGTAGTTAAATATGCAATGAAAAATTCAAGAGTTTATGTCGATATAAATGAACTTGAGGATTCCGTCGAAATAACTATTAAAAATATGTCTGCTGAAGAAGTTTCATTTAATTCCTTTGAAATTGTAGAAAGATTTCAAAGAGGAGATAAATCTAGAAATACTGAAGGTTCAGGTCTTGGACTAGCAATTGTAAAAAGCTTTGTGGAAGCTCAGGGAGGAAATTTTAATATAGAAGTTGATGGTGATTTATTTAAAGCTATCATTATATTTAAACTTACTAAATAATTATTTAATTCAGAATTCCTTATGTTATAATGTAGTGTGTGATTTTAAATTGATGGGAGAGATACTATGTTTACTAAGGAGGAACTTTTAGTAATAGAAGATGCCTTAAAAATTGCTGATGCAGAATATATAAAATTAATAGATGAAAATAAAAATAATAAAAATAGAATGGTTGCCTTTAATCGAAAGCAAAAGAAATTATGGTTAGTTCAAAATAAGTTAAAGAAACTTTTAGAAGAAAAATAGATACACAACGTAAGAATTAGATTTATGCAACAATTACCGAAATCTGATACATTTATCTTCCGCAGGACTAGTGAAATTTTCGCTGGAAGGTTCTAAATGTTGGCTTGTCGTCATTTCAGCGTGTTCCAGATGTAAAATCTAGACAAGCTGAAAATGAAACAAGCCCACATTAATACCCTTCAACAGCTCAATTTCACATGCCTGCTCCAGAAAAAAATGTATCAGATTTCTAGTTTATTTTTGTAATTTTAATTTCTCACGAATGTATGCATATTCTATTTATAATTTTGATTATTAATTTGGATATCTTTACACTGTTATGTATCTTCTAATAAATTTTTAAATCTAATTTCAATAAATAAATTGATTTCTCTATAATTGATCAATTACCCTTGAACATTTTATTGTATATTTGATAAAAAAAATATAACATATTATAATGTATAAAGCATCATATAATTAATGTAAAAGAGGAGAATAATAAATGAATGAATTATTTAAAATTAAAGATCTAGTATTTTACGAAGAAGAATTTGTAGATGATATTAAGGATTATGAAGATATATTAGATATAATACAGGAATTAAGTCCAGAATTAGATTATGAAATAATAGAAGTTGCAGGAGAAAATGGTTGCTGCGATAAGACTAAGAAGAATTATTTAGTTGAGATAATTGGCTATTTAGATGAAAATGATGAATTTATAACAAAAGAAGAAAGGGATTCTATGGGAGTAATGGCTTTGAATAAAAAATTTGATTTATTTGTTATTACTATTCATAAATGTACTGCTTGTAATAAATGGGTTATTTCACTATTAGAATAAGTTGACAAAAATATATTGTAGGAAGGACAGAGTATACCTTGAAATATCGAAATACAAAATTCGATTTAAAGATATTGTGTGTTTTTACATTATTAATTGCACAACTATTTTTTAATCTTAATTTTTTTAGCGCAACTGTACAAGCATCTGAAATTACTAACGAAATTGATCAAATTTATATTTCAGAAGGAGATTATTCTGACAAAATGAATAATATTGTTGAGCCATATTTACTAAATAAAGTTCAAAGTGGATATATTACTGGAGATAAAGATGCTAAGTTATATTATGAAAAATATAAAGTTGAAAATCCAAAAGGTAATATAGTCTTAAGTCATGGTTATACTGAAAGCTTAATAAAATATCATGAGTTAATATTCTATTTTATGAAAAATGGATATAATGTCTTTGGAATTGAACATAGGGGACATGGTAGATCAGGTAGTCTTGGTATAGCTGATAAAACGCAAGTACATGTAGATGATTTTAATCAATATGTCATTGATTTTAAGACATTTATTGATGAAGTAGTAATGCCTAATAATGATAATAAAAAATTGTTATTATATGCTCATTCCATGGGTGGAGCTATTGGTGCAAAATTTTTAGAAGATTATCCAGATTATTTTAATGGAGCCATTTTAAATGCACCTATGCTCCAAGTTAATACAGGAAATATTCCGGAATTTCTAGCTAAAATTATAGTTGAAATACAGGTTGCTATTGGTAATGGTGGAAAGTATGTTTTAGGCAAAGAGCCATATAATTCAAAATATGATTTAAAAACAATTAATACAACGAGCTTCAATAGGTTCAAGTATTGTTATGATATTGTAGATAACGATGAAGAACTTCAAAGAGGAGGAGCTAGTTATAATTGGACAAACGAAGCTTTTAAGGCAACAGAAGAAATAATAAAAGAAAGAAATGCTTCAAAAGTTGAAATTCCTGTTTTACTATTTCAAGCTGGACAAGACTTTATGGTAAAACCAGAAGGACAAAATCAATTTGCTAAAGGAGCAAAGAATTGTAAAATTGTTAGAATTGAAAATTCGAGGCATCAAATATTTGGTGAAAAAGATGAAATTCTAAAGCCATATTTAGAAGATGTATTAGAGTTCTATGATAATATATGAAAATATAGACTAATTTGTATAAAGTGAATATTTGATTTTTTATATAACTGGAAGTTGCATTTCAGTTATATTTTTTTATATAAATTTTCTGTATACATCTAATTATTTACGAAAAATTCAGCAAAAACTTTATTGTAATCGAGTGCATATATTAATAAAACAAGTTTTTCAATATTAAGAAGAAATTTTCCTTACAGAAACTTTTGGGTATTGCTACAATTACAAAGCAAATATTAAATTTTTGGAGGAAAACTATGAATAAAAAAAATCAAGGAACAAATTTTATCAGTATTATTGCTATATTAGTGGCTAGTGCCTTTGTTGCAACTTTTAATGAAACTATACTTAATGTAGCATTATCTTCAATTATGAAAGACATGAATGTATCCGCTGGAACAGTTCAATGGCTTGTTACAGCTTATATGACAGTAGCAGCAGTAATGGTACCTGTCACTGCTTTTCTTATTCAATCATTTAAAACAAGAAAATTATTTTTGTGTGCAATGGGATTATTGCTTATCGGAACGATATGTGCGGCATTTTCAAATTCTTTTGCTATGTTATTAATTTCAAGAATGATACAATCATCAGGTACTGGAATGATAATACCAATTATGACAAATACCATATTATTAGTAGCGCCAAAAGAAAAACTAGGAATATCAATGGCAATTTGTGTGCCAGCAATTTTACTTGGCCCTGCATTTGGTCCAACGGTATCAGGAATTATATTACAATATTTTAGCTGGCATGCATTATTTATAATGTTAATACCAATTGTAGCTATAATTATTATTCTAGGTTCACTATTCGTAGTAAATGTTGGAGAATTAACTAAGCCTAAGATGGATTATTTATCTATTATTTTATCAACAATTGGAGTTGGAACATTAATATATGCTATAAGCAGTATAAGTGAAGGGAATATTAAGATAACTTTAATAAACTTTATAATTGGGATTATTTGTTTGACAATATTTATAAAACGACAAAATACTTTAAAAGAACCAATGTTGAATTTATCTCCATTTAAATATTCAAAGTTTATAATGGGAACAATTTTAGTAATGATAGCAATGATGGTTACTTTTACTATGAGTATAATGTTACCAATGTATATGGAAGGAGCTCTTGGAAAATCAAGTTCTGTAGCAGGGTTAGCATTATTACCAGCTGTAATTTGTGCTGGACTTGCAGCACCTGTAGGAGGAAAAATTTACGATAAATTTGGGGTGAAGTTTTTAATACCATTAGGAACAGGAATAGTAACTATCTTTGTATTTTTAATATCGTTATCTAAAATCGATACATCTTTAGTACATTTAGTAATAATCTATATATGCATGAGTCTAGGAGTTGGACTATTTATGTCTCCTGCTCAAACTCATGGATTGAATCAATTGCCAAAAGAATATTATCCTCATGGAGTAGCAATAATGAATACAGTTCAACAAATTTCTGCCGCTATAGGATCATCGCTTTTTATTGGAATAATGTCAGCAGCTCAAATTAATGCATTAGAAGTGCACCACGTAACCAATGAAGTTGCAATAGCAACTGGATTTTCAACTTCAACAATGGTAGTTTGTGGATTTGCATTTGTTGGATTAATTTTATCTTTATTCTTCGGGCGAAATAAATCAGAAGTAGAAGCAAAGGATAAAGTTGAGTACACATCTGTATAGACTGCAAAATTGCTACTAGCGATTAAAAATTATAATTTATAAGATAGCTTAATGGAAGATTGAACTAGTTTTGATTTGTCAATAAATTTGGACAAGTTAATGTGGATCAACCTTCCATTTTTATATTTAATTATTTATATTCCTCCATCTTTTACTATAAGAACAGCAAATTTTTTTTACATAGTATGATAAATCTTCGGACAGTATATTACATATAGGATTAAATGGTGGTGAATAATGATGATAAAAAAATTAATTATTTTTTTAATATGCTTTTTAATTATTTTTAATATCCCAATAATCTCAAAAGCATCAGTAAACAAACCTTATGAAATTGAAATGAAACAAGATTTGTTAATCCTTATGCTTGCATACCCTGAAAATATTTCTGGAGTTGAGAAAAAAAGTAATGATGAAGTTTACTTAGTTATGAAATCAGGTAAGAAAATTAGATATGATGATAAAAGACAAAAGAACCATGAAGAAAAATTATCCGATCCAGATCTTCAAGATATGCTAGAACAATATTATCCTTTTGAAAAGACAAATGAAATAATGGATAAAAGCTTTGATCCAGGTAGGGCCAGAAATTATGCACTTCTAAGTGAAGTTTATGGAAGCTCAAAAACAGCTATTCAAAAAAATTTAACTAATATTAAATGTGGATATACAAATTATCAATTCAATAGTAAAAATAATGCAAATAAAGCTTTAGAAGAATCCTTAAAAGAATTAATATCTTTAGCAAGAAATAGAAATGATATAGCAAGTATTATTTATCCTGCAAGTGGCACTTTTAATTATAGAGTTATATCTGGAACTGGCAGATTAAGTCCTCATTCCTACGGTATTGCAATTGATTTAAAAAGTGATAGAAAAGATTACTGGAAGTGGAGTTCAATTGAAGATGGTAAAAAAAGATTAGCAGAGTATCCTAAAGAATTAGTAGATGTTTTTGAAAAAAATAATTTTGTTTGGGGTGGAAAATGGGGACATTTTGATATTTTACATTTTGAATATAGACCTGAAATAATATTGAAGGCAAGATATTTTGGAAATTGGGATAATGAAAGTGATTGGTATAAAGGAGTCCCTATTGATGAAAACACTAGTAAATATATTGAACTTATTGATAATACATTAAAGTAAAAATTTATTTGAAAGGTGGATTTTTATGCAGCTTTCTAAAAACAAAAAGCTCTTGTTTTTAATAAAAGCTATTATAGTAGCTTTACTATTATCTTTAATTAACATTAATAGTAAAATGGTTTTTGCCGAGCATATTATTACTAAAGATGAAGCTAAAAGCATTGCAGAGAATATTTTCTTAATAAAAAATAAAGCAATACTAGATAAAGATCTGGATTCAATAAAAAAATTATATGCTACAGATACAAGGTATGGCCAATGGGCATATGAATATGAGGAAAAGAAAGTTAAATATATTAATAATTGGGCTGAAAAACAAGGAGTAAAATTTATTGATATTATTCCTAAAATAGTGGTAAAGAAATCAAATGTTTGTAGTGAAAAATGTTCTTTTAGTATATTATGTAATATGGAATATAGATATGTCTATCCAGATAAGCCAGAACAAATAAATAGTTCAAGAATAGGGACATATCATTCATTTCAATTAACCCAAAGAGATAATAATTGGATAATAACAAAGGAATGGTACACAGATCCATTTGCAGATTCCTTAAGTTTAGAAACCATTAAGGTAGATACAATTAAGGAGTTCATAAAAAATCAACCTCCAAGAGATTTAAGTACAATAAGTGAAAGAAGAAAATGTTCAAAGGAATATGCAGAAAAATATTGTGGCGCAGCAACTATTGAAGAGCATGGATTTAAATATAATAAAAAGTATAGAGATTTTAATCCAGAAGGTGGTGACTGTGCTAATTTTGCATCTCAAATTCTCTTTGAAGGTGGTAAATTCAAAAAAAATTCTACTTGGAATTATGATAAAGGAAGTGCTACAGGACCTTGGGTAAATGCTGGAAAATTCACTTACTATATGATAAACAGTGGAAGAGCATCCGTTATAGCAAAAGGCAGTTATGATAAAGTGTATAAGGAGTCATATAAGCTTCAGCCAGGCGATTTTATTGCTTATGAAAAAAAAGGTGATATAACTCATGTATCAGTAGTTACTGGAGCTGATTCAAAGGGATATACCCTAGTAACTTGTCATAACACAGACAGAAATAACGTACCTTGGGATTTAGGATGGAGTGACAAAAGAATAAAGTTTTGGTTAGTCAAAGTTAAATATTAATGATTATTATGATAATACTGTAATTTTTGAGTTTTTTCAAATATAGAAAAATTTTATTATTTGTGTATAATAGATAAAGATAGCACTATAATAAAATAAGGGGGATTAGCAAGAAAGTATTATATATTCTTGCTTAAATAAAATGAATACTATAATATTAAACAAAAAAGATGGAAACAGTGTTGAAGCTGAATTAAAATTATTAGATTTAAGTTATCTTGATGAAATTATGAAACTTCAATCTGATATTTATGAAGGGATGGACAATAAGGAATTCTATTCTTGTACAACAAGAGATGAATTTGAAGAAACACTAAAAGAAACAGGAAAAATCATAGGCTGCATTACTTTAGAAGATAGCAAACTGATTGCTATAGGAGTTTATGTTCAATACGGATATAATGAGCATAATTATGGATATGATATTAATATTAAAGGTGAAGAGCTTCTAAGAGTTGGGCAACTTGAATCTTCTTTAGTTTTAAAAGATTATAGAGGTAACAGACTTCAAAAAATTATTTGTACATATCTAGAGAAAATTGCTAAGGATACGGGGATGAAGTGGCTTTGTGCTACAGTTGAACCTAATAATAAGTATAGTTTAAATTCAGTTAAAGAACTCGGCTATAAGGTAATGGTAGAGAAACTAAAATATGGCGGGCTTAATAGATATGTATTAATGAAAGAGTTATAGTATAATTTAAAATAAATAATCAAATTATTCAAAAAAGTATTGATTTTTGAATAATTATGAAATATAATAAATCTTGTAAGAAATATTGGTAAAATGTTAAGAAATTAATATTTAATGTATAAATTTATAAATGCTAAGATGAAGAAAAGTAAATTCTATTGGATGATTTTTAGAGAGCAGATGATGGTGGAATATCTGTATGAGTCTTGAATTGAAAGAACACTTCGGAGCAGTTAACCGAAATTATCTAGAATTAACTAGCTAAGAGTAGACTTAACCGGTTCCATACCGTTAAAAGTGGAGGGTATAAAATTAAATTTTGTACTTATATGAGGTGGGTTTTTTATAAAATCAACTAGGGTGGTACCGCGAATGATATCTCGTCCCTATGTATTAATTGCATAGTGACGAGTTTTTTTATATAAAAATTTATATAAAAAACGTGCATTTACTAAAATAAGTATAAAATTCGTATGTAAAAATAAGCAATAAATAGAAAAAGGAGTAATAACAATGAAGAGAGTATTTATTAAAGATTTAGTTGTAAAAGGTGAAGAAACAGTATTACTTAAAGGATGGGTTCATAAAATTCGTGATCTTTCTCATGTCTCATTTATATTACTAAGAGATAAATCAGGAATAATTCAACTTGTTTGTACTAAAGAACAAATTAAGGGGCTAAGACTTGAAAATTCAATTGAAGTAACTGGTATTGTTAGAGCAAATGAAAAAGCGCCTAAGGGTCTTGAAATAGAAGTTTCAACTATTGAAATGACTGGAAAAGTTTATTATGATAAACTACCATTTGAAGTTCAAAGTTTTAAAGAAAAAGCATCTCTCGAAACTCAATTAGACTTTAGAACTATAAGCCTTAGAATTCCTAAAAAGAAGGCCATCTTTAAAGTTCAAAATGAAATAGAAGACGCTTTTAGAAAATTCTTTAAAGGGAATGACTTTGAAGAAATTCATACACCAAAAATAACACATTCAGGAACAGAAGGTGGTTCTGAAATGTTTACTGTTAACTATTTTAACAGAAGAGCATTCTTATCACAAAGTCCTCAATTTTGGAAACAAATGATGGTTGGAGCAGGTTTTGAAAGAGTTTTTGAAGTAGGTTATGCATACAGAGCTGAGCTTCATAACACATGGAGGCATTTAAATGAATATGTAAGTTTAGATGTTGAGATGGGCTTTATTAAAGATGAGACTGATTTAATGGATATGGAAGAAAACTTTATAAGATATTTATACAAACATCTAAAGGAAACCTGCAGTGATGAATTAAAATTATTTAATGTTGAATTGCCAGAAGAAATTAGTATTCCAAGAATCCCACTTGCAAAGGCTCAAGAGATTTTATTAACTGAATATAATAAAAAATCTCCAGTTGGAAATATTGATAATGAAGGAGAAGCATTATTTCACAAATATGTTAAAGAAAAATACAATAGTGACTACGTATTTTTAACAGAATACCCAACTGCTAAAAGACCAATGTATGCAATGGAACGTGAAGAAGATCCAGAAATGACAAAGAGCTTTGACTTAATCTTTAAAGGTGTTGAAATAACAACTGGTGGACAAAGAATCCATGATTATGAAATGTTAAAAGCTAAAATGGAAAGATTAGGATTAAAACTTGAAGATTTTGCTTTCTATTTAGATACATTCAAATATGGAATGCCACCACATGGAGGCTTTGCAATAGGTCTTGAAAGAATTACAATGCAAATTCTAAATCTTGGTAATATCAGAGAAGCATCATTATTCCCAAGAGATATGAAGAGATTAACTCCATAGTTAGAGAAATCAAAAGTGCGAGTCTAAATCTTGTATTTGATTACTCGAACTTTTTCTTCCAGCAGTATTGATTTGGTGTGAATCACTTACCCAATGAATAAATGTGAGCTGGTTTTCCTAAAATTGATCATTGGAAATTGACAATTGACAAAATAATTATTAGAGGTGAAAGTAATGAAAGTTAGTATTGATGAAGTAAAATATATAGCAAAGCTCTCTAAATTAAAATTTTCTGATGAAGAAGCAGCAAAATTTGCTAGTGAATTTGAAAGTATTTTAGAAAATTTTCAATATTTAAATGAACTTGATTTAGAAGTTAAAGAAGAAATAAATGATAAAGCTGAATTAAAGCCTGTAGTCAGAAAAGATGAAGTTAAGACTTTTGAATGCAAAGACTTATTTAGAAATGTTAAAGATATGCAAGAAACATATCTTAAAGTACCAAAGATTATTGAATAGGTGGTGGTAGAAAATGCAAATGAACATTAAAGACATGGTAGAAAAAATTAAAACTGGAGAATTAACTAGTGAAGCACTAGTTCAATCATATATTGATGAAATTACTAAAACAGAACCAACAGTAAATGCATTCTTAACATTAACTTGTGATGAAGCAATTACTAAAGCTAGAGAAATTGATGCAAAAATTAAAGCTGGAGAAAAATTAGGAAGACTTGCAGGTATTCCAATTGCAATAAAAGATAATATTTGTACTGAAGGTGTAAATACAACTTGTGCATCAAAAATGCTTGAAGATTTTGTTCCTCCATACGATGCTACAGTAGTAAAAAAATTACTAGCTGAAGATGCAATAATTATTGGAAAGGCAAATATGGATGAATTTGCCATGGGGTCTTCAAATGAAAATTCAGCATTTAAGAAGACTTTAAATCCTAGAGATATTACTAGAGTTCCAGGAGGCTCATCTGGTGGTTCAGCTGCTGCAGTTGCAGCAAAAATGGCTCCAATATCTCTTGGTTCAGATACAGGTGGTTCAATCAGACAACCAGCAGCCTTCTGTGGAGTCGTTGGATTAAAACCAACATATGGCTTAGTATCTAGATTTGGCCTAATTGCCTTTGGTTCATCTCTTGATCAAATAGGACCATTTTCTAACTCAGTTGAAGATAGTGCTTATATATTAAATATAATTGCTGGAACAGATTTATACGATTCAACAAGCTTTAGGGATTTAAAAGAAATTGATTATACAGCTACGCTAAAGGATGGAGTAAAGGGAATGAAAATCGGTGTTCCTGAAGAATTCTTTGGAGAAGGCTTAGATGAAGAAATAAAAGCTTCAGTTAAGGATAGCTTAGAAAAATTAAAAGAACTTGGAGCAGAAGTTGAAACATTTTCTCTTCCAATAATTAAAGATGGCTTGGCTGCGTACTATATAATATCTTCTGCAGAAGCTAGTACAAATTTAGATAGATATGATGGTATTAGATATGGATATAAATCTGAAAATTATACTAATGTAGATGAATTAATGGAAAACTCAAGAACAGAAGCTTTTGGACCAGAAGTTAAAAGAAGAATTATGCTTGGTACTTATGCATTAGCATCTGGATATTACGATGCATATTATAAAAAGGCAGATTCCTTTAGACAAAAACTTAGATATGATCTTAAGAAAACTTTCCAAAAATATGATTTAATTGTAGGACCAGTTTCTCCAGTTCTTCCTTTTAAAATTGGTGAGAAGAATTCTGATCCACTAGCAATGTATTTGGCTGACGTATACACTATAAATGTTAATTTAGCAGGAAATCCAGCAATATCTATTCCAGCAGGAAAGAGCAAAGAAGGCTTACCAATTGGAATTCAATTAATGGGTGATATGTTAAGTGAAGAAACAATATTCAAAGCTGCTTATAGCTTAGAACAAGCTTTAGCTGTTGAGTTATAGGAGGGGACAATAATGAATTTTGAAACAGTAATAGGACTTGAAATACATGCAGAATTAAAATCAAAAACAAAGATTTTTTGTTCTTGCTCAACTAAATTTGGAGCAGAACCTAATGCTAATACATGCCCAATTTGTACAGGGGTACCTGGAACACTACCTGTGCTTAATGAAGAAGTAGTTAATTTAGCTATAAAAGCAGGAACAGCACTTGGATGTACTATAAACAAATACAATAAGATGGATAGAAAAAATTATTTTTACCCTGATCTTCCTAAAAACTATCAAACTTCACAATTTGATATACCAATTTGTTCAGGCGGCTTGGTTGAATTTGAATATGAGGGAAAACAAATAAAAGTAAGATTAAATAGAATACATATTGAAGAAGATGCTGGTAAGTTAGTCCATGTTGAAGGTGAACCTATATCATTGATTGATTACAATAGAGTTGGTGTGCCTCTAGCGGAAATAGTTACAGAACCAGATATGAGAAGTGTTGGTGAAGCTGTAGCCTTTATGAAAAAACTAAAAGCAATATTAGAATATGGAGAAATTTCGGATTGTCGTATGGAACAAGGTTCTTTAAGATGTGATGCTAATATTTCTTTAAGACCTGTTGGACAAAAAGAATATGGAACTAGGGTTGAACTTAAAAATATAAACTCTTTTAGAGAACTTCAAAAAGCTTTAGAAAAAGAAGAGAGAAGACAAAGAGAACTTTATACTTATGGTGAAGGTCATAAAATAGTTCAAGAAACTAGAAGATGGGATGCAGCAAAAGGTAAGACAATATCAATGAGAACAAAAGAAGAAGCAGATGATTATAGATATGTGGTTGAACCAGATTTACCACCTATAATAATCTATAATGAGCAAATTGAAGAAATGAAAAACAAATTACCTGAAATGCCTGATCAAAAGAGAGAAAGATTTTTAACTTCTTATGAATTATCAGAAAAAGAAGTTGAAATTTTAATAGGTGACAAAGGCCTTGCTACCTTCTTTGAAAAAGTTGTTTCATTAAAGGTTACTCCTAAAATAGCTGCGAACTGGATTCTAGGAGATATCTTAAGAATACTAAATGATAAAAAAATTGAATCTGAAGATATGACATTAGAAGCAGAAGCCTTTGCAAAACTTCTAAAAGTAGTTGAAGAAGGAAAAATAAGCAATAATGTTGGAAGAGAAGTTCTAGATGAAATTTTCGATAAAAATATAGATCCAATGAAAATTATTGAAGAAAAAGGATTAATGCAAATAAGCTCAACTGATGAGTTAGAAAAAATTGTTGATGAAGTAATTGCAAACAATCCTCAATCAGTAGAGGACTTTAAAGCAGGTAAAACACAAAGTGCTGGTTTCTTAATGGGGCAAGTAATGAAATTATCAAAAGGTAAAGCAAATCCAAAGGTTGCAAAAGAGCTTGTTGATAAAAAATTAAGTGAGTTATAAAAATTAAATAATCAAAATAAAGATTATGCTGTTTTTAAGCATAATCTTTATTTTTTATAAAAAGCAAATTGTTATAAATTTGTTAATAAACCGGATACCTATTCTAAATTTCCAAAAAAGTGGTATAATATTGTTGAAAAATATGTAAAAGGAAGTGTAGCGTATGAAATTAAAATCAATAGCTTTAGCAATGGCTTTTACTAGTATACTTATGGCGTTACCTACTAGTGCTAAAGCCGAATCAAAACCTAATAATAGCTTTAACTCAAATTATATTGAAAAAGAGACTTCTATTCCAACTTTACAAAAACAAGCTGGACTCGATTGGCTCAATTTTTATCCGAATAAAGATATAACATATAATTCAGGCTGTAATAGCTATACCTTTTATTCTAATAATAATAATAATAATGTTGATGGTAATTTTATCATATATTATATCAACAATACTACTGGAGCAGGCGTTAGTGTTACTTTTAACAGTACCACATGTTCTGCAGTAACTTTTCCAATCGATGTAACAACAGCTCCAGCTGTCACACTATCCAATACTGGGATTCCTAATTTTACAACTAATTATGAAGAATTCTTAAATGAGTATGACAAACAAGAAATAGAATTCGATAATTGGATAAATAAGATGAATGACAAAATAGATTCGCAATTTGATAAAGTGCAAAAGCAAATGGAAAACTCTTGGAAGTTTATGAAAATGTAAGCATAAGAAACTCAAAATTCAATTTTTTATTAAATAACACAAAAGATAACACATACTTAGGGGAGTATGTGTTATCTTTTTGTTTATAGGGGAAATAATAATGCTTTACCTCAACAAATTTAATTTTATTCTATAAAGTTCACAACAATGTTACAATGCTGTGGCAGAAGTGTAAGAAATGTGCTCCCTCGTTAATTATAAATTATCACCATTTGTATTTAATTTCAAAACTTTATCAAGATTTTCAAATACAGATTGATCATAATCTTGATGAAGAGTTACATCAAGGACATCATAAAGTTTTTCAAGTTGCTTTATAATTTGATCTAATACAAAATCATTTTTTACTAATAAATACATTTTACTAGTTGAACCATCACCAATTTGAGCACATAATATTCCTTCAAGGTTAAAAGCACGTCTAGCAAATAAGCCTGTAATATGACTCATCACTCCAGCATGGTTTCTAACATGTAATTCAATTAAATAAGAATTAGTGTTAATCATTAAATTTTACACCACCGATCATTTCAATATTTGATTTTCCTGGGGGAACCATTGGAAGAATATTTTCTGTTTCATTAATTGGAATATTTATTAACCAAGGTCCTTTAGCTTCTAAAATTTCTCCTAATTTTTCTAAAGGATTTGTTTCACTAGCCAAATCACATGAATTTATTCCAAAACCTTCTGCAATAATTTTAAAATCCGGATTTGAAATAAAACTTGATGCAATATAATGTTCATTATAAATAAGCTGTTGCTGCTGACGAACTAATCCTAAGTGATGGTTATTTAAAATTATTATTTTTACATTTAAATCTAAATCTGCTAAGGTAGCAAGTTCTTGAATATTCATTAATATAGAACCATCACCACTAAAGCAAAGTATGGTTTTATCTGTATTCATCAAGGCTGCGCCTATAGCAACTGGAAGACCAAATCCCATAGTACCTAAGCCACTAGATGTTAGAAGGGTTCTCGGAGAACTGAATGGATATCTTTGTGCAACCCACATTTGATGTTGTCCTACATCTGTGGCAATAATTGTATCTCTAGGAACCTTAATACCAATATAAGGTATTATATTTGCTGGATGTAAATCATTGTCATAAGAAGGTAACGGATATTTTTCTTTAAAACACTTAACCCTTTCAATCCAACCACGCCTTGATTTGTCCTCAATTTCAGGCAAAATATCTTCTAAGAAATCTTTAATATTTGCAACCATTGATAAACTGCTTGATTTAACTTTATTAATTTCTGACGGATCTATATCAATGTGAATTATAGAAGCATTAGGGCAAAATTTTTCAATATTTCCTGTTGCACGATCATCAAATCTTACACCTAGAGCTAAAATTAAGTCAGCTTCATTAAACAAATAATTAGTATAAGGAGCTCCATGCATTCCAATCATTCCAAGACTTAATTCATCATTACTAGGATACGCATCTAATCCCATAAGACTTAAAGCAACAGGAATATTACCCTTTTTAGCTAATTCATATAAATTGTTTGAAGCATTAGAATTAATAACACCTCCACCAGCATAAATAATTGGTTTCCTAGACTTATTAATTAATTCAGCCATACAAAATAGAGTAGAGCCTTTTAAATTTTTTCGCTCACACAAGCCATCAAGTTGTTGAGTTTCGTTAGAGAAATCTTCTACTTCAATGATTTGTGTCTGAATATTTTTAGGAATATCAATTAATACAGGTCCTGGTCTTCCATCTAAAGCTATTTTAAAAGCTTCCTTAATTACAGTAAATAAATCATTAATATCTCTAATTAAAAAATTATGTTTTGTTATTGGAATAGTTAATCCATATGCATCAACTTCTTGAAAAGCATCTGTACCAATTGCTGATAATGGTACTTGACCAGTTATAGCAACTAATGGGATTGAATCAAGTTTTGCATCTGCAATAGCTGTTAATAGGTTAGTTGCTCCAGGTCCAGATGTTGCAAAACATACGCCCACCTTATTAGTACTTCTTGAAATTCCTTGTGCAATAAAGCCCGCGCCTTGTTCATGTCGCGCTAATATATGTTTGATTTTACTTTTATATAAAGCATCATATAATGGAAGATTAAATCCACCTGGAATTCCTGCAATATATTCTACACCTTCATTTTCTAAAAGTTTTATAACAATTTCCGCACCACTATATTTCAAAAAAATCACTCCTTAACTTTATAATCTATTCATCATTGATTTTGGGTAACCATGGAATTTTTAGTTACATATGATATCTTTGGAACTCTTTAAGTATAAATAATTGGCTTTTGTAACATCTTTAAAATAAAAAAAGCTCCTCATCCTAGACATTTAGGACGAAGAGCAACTCACCGCGGTACCACCTAATTTTGTATATTAAATACACTCTTTAATTATGATACAAGCAAAAGCTTATATCATTGTCTTTATAACGGTAGACATTCCGTTTAATTCTACTCTCAAAATGATTTCTATTAAATTCTCCAAGGCTACTTTCCATATATAAATCATGAGAATTTCCACCAACCATTCTCTCTCTTTATTTCAAAAATATATGTACTTCTCCTTATCAACGAAGCATATTTGATTTGTATTAATTATATTCAAAAATGAATATATTTGTCAATAATATTCTGAATATTTTGCTAATTGTATTCTGAATTTTTTTAAAAAATTATAATAATTTATAGTGTATTATATTAATATTTGAAGAAAAATATGTTGTAATTGCTATTAAAAGTTATTATAATATTACGATAATATAATATAAAAATTTGTTTTTAGCAAAAAGTAAACTCATATTGTAATTATGAAAAAATAAAATGGTGATATTAGGAGAACTTTAATGTTAAATCATAAAGGTACACAAATTATTGAAACTACTAAATTTATATTAAGGCCATTTAGAGTTTATGATATCTTTGATATGTATTATAATTGGGCTTCTGATAAGGAGGTTACAAAATATCTTACGTGGGAAAAGCATGATAGCATTAATAAAACTAAAGTTGTAATTTCAATTTGGAAAACTGCTTATCAAAGCTTAGAATATTATAATTGGGCAATAGAAGATAAGTCTACTGGTAGCGTAATTGGAAGTATTAATCTTATGAATCTTGATAACTTTAACGAAAACTGTGAAGTAGGATTTTGTATAGGTAAAGAGTTTTGGAATAAAGGAATTATGACAGAAGTATTAAATACTGTACTTGATTTTGCCTTTATGGAAATTAATTTCTATAGAATTACAGCTAGAAGGCATATTAACAATTTAGCTTCAGGAATGGTTTTGAAGAAATGCAATTTTGTATATGAAGGTATTTTACGGAAAATAGTAAAAAATAATTTAGGTGTATTTGTTGATTGCAAATATTATTCAATAATAAAACCAGAATATATTGAGCTTGAAAAAGCAGGTAATGAAAAGAAGAGTTATAGAGAAATTAAAGATTTAATTAATAACTTAAATTAATAGCAAGGAGCAGATGAGTATATAGTGCCACTGCTCCTTTTAATTATTGAAAATACCTAAAAATATTTTTCTAGATATAAATGCTAGGGATAAAGAGTTTACTATGTTAAAATATAATGTATATACTTACACGAAGGAGATTAAGACTAATGAACATAATTACTTTAGAAAATATAACCAAAAGTTATAGTGATAAAATTTTATTAAACAATATTTCTCTTGGAATAAGTGATGGAGATAAAGTTGGTTTAATTGGTATAAATGGAGCAGGAAAATCCACTTTTTTAAAGGTTGTATCAGGACGTGAAGAATTTTTTGAAGGAAATATTATAAAAGGGAAGAATGTGAGAATTGAATTTCTTGATCAAGATCCAGTATTTCATGAAAATGCAACAGTATTAGAACAAGTATTTAAAGGCGATACTAAAGAAATGAAACTCCTAAAAAAATACGAGGAATTATTAGATAAAATTAAGTCTTCAAAGGGAGAAGAATTTGATTTACTTAATAAGGAACTCATTAAAGTTCAAAGTGAAATTGACTCTTTAAATTTATGGGATATGGAAAGTGAAGCAAAGACTATATTAACTAAGCTTGGAATAAAAGATTTTTCTCAAAAAGTTGGAAATTTATCTGGCGGTCAAAAAAAGCGAATAGCTCTTGCATGCTCACTAATAACTCCATGCCATTTGCTAATTTTAGATGAACCTACAAACCATTTAGATTCAGATTCTATTGAATGGCTTGAAGAGTACTTAAATTCTAGAAAAGGTGCTTTATTAATGATTACTCATGATAGGTATTTTCTAGATAGAGTAACTAATAAAATTATAGAATTAGATAGAGGAAATTTATATTCATATCCTGGAAATTATACAGCTTTTCTTGAAAAGAAAATTGAAAGACTAGAAGTTGAGCAAGTTCAAGAAGATAAAAGAAATGCTTTAATTAGAAATGAGTTAAAATGGGTACGTAGAGGAGCAAAAGCAAGAACTACAAAACAAAAAGCCAGACTCCAAAGATTTGATGAACTTGTTAATACTGAAAGTATGAAGAGACAAGAAGATGTGGATATTTCCCTTGTTGGGTCTCGTCTTGGTAAAAAAGTTGTTGAATTATATAATATAAGCAAATCCTTTGGAGATAAAACATTAATTAAAGATTTTAATTATATATTTTTAAGAGACGATAGAATTGGAGTAGTAGGTGAAAATGGTGCCGGTAAAACAACGTTAGTTAATATATTGAGAGGAAACCTTGCCGCTGACAATGGAACAATTGAAATTGGAGATACAGTAAAGATAAGCTGTTTTTCACAAGATAATAATCATATGGAACCAACCTTAAGAGTAATTGATTATGTTAGGGAGGGTGGCGAATTTATACCAGTTGAAGATGGTACAAAAATTTCTGCTTCAACTATGTGTGAAAGATTCCTTTTTGATAGTACAATGCAATATACTCCTATTGGGAAACTATCTGGAGGAGAAAAACGTAGACTGCATTTACTTAGAATTTTAATGGAATCTCCAAACTTTTTAATATTAGATGAGCCTACTAACGATTTAGATATAGAGACTTTAAAGATACTAGAAGACTTTTTAGATAAATTTATGGGAGTAATAGTTGTTGTATCCCATGATAGATATTTCTTAGATAGAGTTTGTACTAAAATATTTTCTTATGAAGGAAATGGATATATAAAAGAATATCATGGTAATTATAGTGATTTTTTAATTTCAAAGGAAATAGAAAAAGCTTCTGATATAACTACCAGTAAAAATACAGGTGAAACAAAAGATGACAGAATCAAAAACTCAAAAGAAAAAACTAAAGATAACAAACCAAAGTTTACCTTTAAAGAACAAAAAGAATATGAAACAATAGATGATGACATTTTAAAGTTGGAAGAAAAAATTAAAACACTAGAAACTGAAATGTCAAAAAACTCTTCAAACTACGGCAAACTTAATGAGTTAATTAAAGAAAAAGATGTTATTCAAAAAGAATTAGAGTTTAAATATGAACGTTGGGAATATTTAAATGAAATTGCTGAAGCAATTGAAGAATTCAAAAATAATAATTAGAGGTAAATAAATGGAAGTACATGTATTTTTAAAAGGAAAAATTGAACCAACTATATTTCAAGGAGAACGTATTGATATTTTAGATATAGAACTTGAAGGCAGAAAGTATAAACAGATACGATATTTTAGAAAGGGAGTATCAAAATCTCAATATATTAGTGTAGACTTAATAAAAAATATTAAAGAAATTAGGAAGTAAAAATGCAGGTGATATAATTGATAAAACAAATTTTACTAGAGGGTTTCAATAAAAACATAACAAATTTAACTCTTACTAAAGGTCAAAGGGTAATAAAAAATGATTTATTAAGAGACCTTAAAGTTGATGTAGATAGAGATTCTATTAAAATCAATTCAATTGTAGTTTCAGAAAGCCTTCTAAGTGAATATTCATGTAAACTAGAATTTGATAATATAACAAAAGAAGTTATTGGAAGTTACTGTAGTTGCCTGGATTTTGAAAAAAATGAATTTAAAAAAGATAATTATTGCTGTAAGCATTTAGTAGCAACATTTTATACCTTTCTAAGAGAATTAGATGACGATGATGAGTTGAGAAATAAAATAACTAACATTTTTAAACAAAAGGATACGAGAACTTCTTTTAAAGAAGAGTCTAATAATGATTTATTGTCTTTACTTATAGGAGATTCTCAAAAAGAAAAATTGAAATTTGAAGTAATTATTAATAAGAATAATTGGTCTTCAAAGCTTCAAGCGGAATTTAAAATAGGTTTAAAAAACCAAAGCAACAAAATGTATATAGTAAAAGATATTAATCAATTTTTAGTAGCTCACTATAATAAGGTGCCAATAAAATATGGTAAAGATTTTACCTTTGATATTAAAACTCAAAGCTTCAATGCTGAAGATAACAGATTGATTAAATTCATGAATAATATCAAAAATATGGCTGATAGAGATAGAAACTTCAGACGATCACAAGATAAATTAATTGATGGAAAGACTTTGACTATTCCTGATATTATGTTTAAAGAATTTTTGACAATCATTAAAAAAAATAGAGTTTTCCTCGGAGATGGATTTTTTTATAGAATTTTAGAAACTGATATAATATATGGGGATTTACCTATTTCTTTTGCATTAACAAGCAAAAAAGATGTTATAGTTTTAGAAGCTAATAGTGGAATCCCTGAAATCTTAACTCAAAATGAAGATGTGTTTTTATATGGTACTTCAATTTATATTCCATCTATAGAACAATGTGAAAGATTATCTCCTTATTTAAAAATATTTAATGGTACACCAAAAATAAGTTTCAATAAAAATAAAGAAACTAAAATTTTAAAAGAATTGATACCAGCTATTCAAAAAGTATCAAAAGATTTAACTCTTTCAAAAGATATTAGAAATAAAATTATAATTGGTCCTGTTAGTTTTAGATTTTATTTTGATAAGGACAAGGAAATATCTTTATTATATAAAGTTTCTTATGAAGGATATGAGTTTAATTACTTTGATGAAGTTACTGATAAAATAATTTACAGAGATACGCATAAGGAATATGAAGTCTTAGCAACATTAAAAAGCCTTGGATTTGAGGAAATAAATGAAAGACTATATTTTATGAAAGATGATGAAGAAATCTTCAGATTTTTTAAATACGATATAGAAAAACTACAAAAATATGGTGAAGTATTCTATTCTGAAAGATTTAAAGGTATAAAAGATATTAAGAAATCAGATTTTAAGGGAGAAGTTAGAAAAGGTAAGTTCAATTATTTTGAATTTGAATTTAAGCTCTCAGACATATCTCAAGAAGAAACTGCAAAAATCCTAAGAAGTTTTAGAGATAATTTAAAATACTATAAACTTGAAAATGGAGAATTTTTAGATTTAGAAGAAGAAGCTTTAAAAGAAGTACTTGTTCTTATGGATAATTTGCTCTTAGAAGAAGAATTAAACAACAATTTAATACAAATTCCTTCAAGCAAAGGAGCATATTTTGAAGATTATCTTGAAGATAAAGAATTAAGATTTATTGAAACCTGTGAGGAAATTAAGGAATTAAAGAGTAGACTGAAAAATATCAAAGATAAAGTGTTTCAACCACCATATGGTTTACAAGCTCAGCTTAGAGAATATCAAAAAGACGGGTATAATTGGTTTAGAACTTTAGATTATCTGGGTTTTGGAGGAATACTTGGAGACGAAATGGGACTTGGTAAAACCCTTCAAGCTATTACTTTTCTGCTATCTAAACCAAACTCAAAGACTTTAATTATAGCTCCAACTTCTTTGATTTATAATTGGAAAAATGAATTCAAGAAATTTGCTCCATCTTTAAAAATAGGTATATCTAATGGCGTTAGAGAAGAAAGAGAAAAATTAATTGAGAAATACGACAAGTTTGATGTAATTTTAACTACCTACAATCTCTTAAGACGTGATTTAGAGTTATACAATATGGAATTTGATTATTGTATTTTAGATGAAGCACAAAATATAAAAAATCAAAGTTCTCTAAGTGCTAAATCAGTTAAAGACATAAAAGCTAAAATTAAATTTGCACTTACTGGTACTCCAATAGAAAATTCATTAATGGAACTTTGGTCAATATTTGATTTTATTATGCCAGGATATTTATATAACGAAAAAAAATTTGTTACCAGATACTTTAGAAGACTCGAAGAGGGTCCAGAAATTCTAGAAGAATTAAACAGGCTTACAAAACCATTTATTCTTAGACGATATAAGAAGGATGTAATTAAAGAATTACCAGATAAAATTGAAAAACGACTTTTTGTTCCATTAAGTGATGAACAAAAAGTTGTATATGAAACTTATTCAAATTATGCTAGAGATTTAATTCAAAAGAAGGTTGATGATTTTGAGTTTGCAAAAAGTAAAATTGAAATTTTATCTTATATCACAAAACTTCGTCAAATATGTTTAGATCCTTCAGTTACCATGGACAATTATTCTGGGGCTAGTGGTAAAATAGATGCACTTATAGAACTATTAGAACAAAGTATTGAGGAAGGACATAAAATATTAGTATTTTCTCAATTTACTTCAGTATTAAAAAATATAGGTAAAATTTTAAGTGAGAAACATTTTTTATATTCTTATTTAGATGGAGCAGTATCTTCAATAAATAGAATGAAAATGGTTGATGAATTTAATAATGGAGAAAATCCAGTATTTCTTGTATCCTTAAAAGCTGGCGGAACTGGTTTAAATTTAACTAGTGCTGATATAGTAATACATTTTGATCCTTGGTGGAATCCAGCAGTTGAAGATCAAGCAACAGACAGAGCTCATAGAATTGGCCAAAAAAATATAGTCGAAGTAATTAAGCTGATTGCTGAAGGAACTATAGAGGAAAAAATAATGGAACTTCAAGATTCAAAGCGAGAACTGATTAACAAAGTTCTTGGTGACGATTTATCAGTAGGTACTTTTATAAATACCTTAAAAGAAGATGAAATTATAAATTTATTTAACCAGGATAAGAATTAAATAGATTACGATTGTTACAAATTTAAAAAGAAGAAAAAAATTGCACACTATAATTAAATGTAAATAAATTATATATATATTGAAATTATCAATGTTAAATATTCAATAATTATCACCGAATATTGATTTACAATGGAAATATTTAATTTTGAACAAATTTTGTAGTATATTTTAATTGGAACTTAAATATCGCATCATTTTATAGTTACAGGAGGGAAAAACAATAGAGAATTTATTAGAATATTTAAGAGAGGTTAACACAGTATCTATAATTTTAAGACTTACCTTGGCTACAATCTGTGGAGGTATTCTTGGGGCAGAAAGAGGAAGGAAAAAAAGACCTGCTGGTTTTAGGACACATATCTTAGTTTGTATTGGTGCCGCTATGGTTATGATAACAAGCCAATATATGACAGATATACTTAAGATAAGTACAGATGCAAGCAGAATGGGTGCACAGGTAATAAGTGGTATTGGATTTTTAGGAGTGGGTACTATTGTTGTTGGCCATCGTGAAGTTAAAGGACTTACAACAGCCGCTGGACTTTGGTCTTGTGCATGCATGGGGCTTGCAATAGGAATTGGATTTTATGAAGGAGCTTTAATATCATGTGTCTTCTTGTTTGGAGTATTTACAGTGCTTCACAAGTTAGATTTGTATTCAAGGAATCATTCTAGAATATTAGATGTATATGTTGAAATCAAGCATATAACTGGAGTTGAGAGCTTTCTTGATGTAGTAAAATCTGATGGGACTAAAGTTTCTAATATAGAAGTTAAGAAGTCAAATGAAATGGATAAACATACTATTGGGCTTACAATGACTTTAACATTGGCAGATAAAATAGAACATTCTGAATACATTTTAAAGCTTCATACTATTGAAAATGTATTGTCAGTTGAAGAAATTATGTAGCTTTTTAAGGACAAATATGAAATAATTAACCAATATCTATGCAGTATCGTTAAAATAACCGATTTTATCTTCATAATATCTTCATATTCTTTTGATAATATATAATATATCAATGATATGGAGGTATTTATTATGAACATGACTCATTACATGTCCTTATTGGCAGAAAATCAACCTTGGAATTTAATTATCTTTATGGCTATACCTGTAATATGTGCTGAGACTCTTACTATTACAGAATTTTTCATAATCTTTAATAAGTCTCGATCAGGTGGTTTAAGAACTCTTAATAAAATCGTAGGTATATTTGATGGATTTTATTTCACAGGTATTTTTATTTATCTACTTTTTAATGCAGTTATTCCACTTACAACAAGTGGGGGATGGCATACATGGGTAGATGTAGTAGCTGTTGGTTTTTACTTAAGTGGAGTAGTATTTGTTTTACCAATTGCATTAATGGAACTTGGTGTAATATTTAAAAATAAAACAGAGAACCAAAAGACTAAGATTCACTTTATTCTTATTGGTGGTTTTCTAGTTGTTGCTCATATTGCAATGATCTTTGGTATGGTAAATCCAGAGATAATTAATTCAATGTCAAATATGTCATCTATGCCAGGAATGCAATAGAAATAATTTAATTAATAAGAAGACAGTTACAATAGATGCTTGTCTTCTTATTATTTTTATTTAAAATACTAGTTTTAAATGGCACACTTTCTATAAATTTATATTGTTAAAATCATAACATAGTGATAGAATATCTGTGGGTAGTATCGAAGATGAATTACACCAAACAGAAAAGCATTAATACTTATAATATAACTCATATCTATATGAATGAGATTAAAATTAGGATGTTGTATCACATTTATGGAGGTGATACTATTAAAATTGGATTTATTGGTCCTGGGAAGGTAGGCGTAAGTTTAGGACGCTACTTTACTCATAAAGGAATGCAACTAAGCGGTTTTTATGGAAGAAATGAAAATACTGCCAAAGCTGCTGCACATGCTACTAAATCAAAATTTTATAAAAACATACACGAACTTATCAAGGAAAGTAATATTTTATTTATAACAACTCCTGATGACTCAATTTCAATCATAGATAATGAATTATCAAAATTTGATTTAAAAGACAAATCTATTTGCCACGCTAGTGGTTCATTACAATCAAATGTATTATATAATGCAAAAAATTCTGGTGCATTAATCTATTCTGTACATCCCATATTCGCATTTTCAAGTAAAAATACAAACTTAACAGCTTTAGAAAATATTTATTTTTCTATAGAAGGTGATATTATTGAAAATTCACCAATTATAAAACTATTTAATGAAATAGGAAATAGATATTTTATTAGGAACAAAATTGACTCTTCTATTTATCATTTGGCCAATGTTCTTGTTTCTAATCTTACATTGTCTTTATTAGATATAGGAACAAATTATCTGATGAAACTAGGCTTAAATGAGGAAGATGCTTTAAATGCTCTAAAACCATTAATAAAAGGTAATATAGACAGCATATGTGATAAAGGTTTTTCAAATTCCTTGACTGGTCCTATTGTAAGGGGAGATCTATCTACAGTCAAAAAACATCTATCTGTTTTAGATAATCAAGATCAAGAGCTTTATAAAAGATTATCAATTAATTTATTAAAAATTATGGCATTTAAAGAAACTAAAGCTGGGAATATCTCATTAGATGTAAATAACGATTCCTCTAATGAAGAAATGGCGATTACTAATTTAATCACTAAATCTAGTAAACACTTGGAAATATATAATATTTTAGAAGGAGTAAATTAATGAAAAATACAGTTTTGACATTTAAGGAAGCTAAGGAACAAGGAAGAAAATTGAGCATGCTTACAGCATATGATTACTCTATGGCTAAAATTATTGATGAAAGTAATGTTAATGGAATATTAATAGGTGATTCATTGGGCATGGTAATTAAAGGTGAAGAAGATACTTTAGCTGTTACTATAGATGAAATTATCTATCATACAAAAGCTGTTAAAAGAGGCACAAAAAATGCACTTATTGTAAGTGATATGCCGTTTTTATCATATCATATATCTGTAGAGCAGGCTGTTTCAAATGCAGGAAGATTAGTTAAAGAAGGAGGAGCTAATGCAGTAAAGCTTGAAGGTGGAGCTAATGTTATGCCTCAAATCAAAGCCATTGTAGATGCTCAAATTCCAGTGATGGGACATTTAGGTTTAACCCCTCAATCCATAAATGCTTTTGGAGGTTTTAAAGTTCAAGGAAAAAGTGAAATCGCAGCTAAGAAGCTTATTGAAGATGCTGTTAATTTAGAGAAGGCTGGTGTCTTTTCAATTGTCCTAGAGGGAATTCCAGAAAAAGTTGCTGAAATCATTACAAAGTCAGTTTCAATTCCTACAATCGGAATTGGAGCAGGTAAGTATTGTGATGGTCAAATATTAGTGTATCAGGATATGCTAGGAATGTTTAATGATTTTGTACCTAAATTCGTAAAGCAATATGCCAATATAGGTGAAATCATGCGCAATGCAATAAACTCTTATGTTAATGAAGTTCAAGAAGGATTATTCCCAGAGATAAAGCATACCTTTAAAATTGATGAAAACGAACTAAGTAAGTTATATTAATAAAACAAAAAAACATATGTGATATTCACAGTCAAACTTGTAATTTTCTTTATATTTGAGAGGAAAGAGGAGATGCCAAATGTTAATAAAAGAAATTAAAGAACTTAAAAATCTAGTTAAGTCATGGAAGAAAGAAGGTTTTTCCATTGGGTTTGTTCCAACCATGGGAGCATTACATGAGGGCCACCAAAGTCTAATAAAAAAAGCTGTAGAAGAAAATGATAAAGTCATTGTGAGTGTATTTGTTAACCCCACTCAATTTGGTCCTAATGAAGATTATGACAGTTATCCAAGAGATATCAAAAAAGATTTAGAACTTTGCATGATGGTTGGAGCTAATGTTGTCTTTAATCCTGAGCCTAACGAAATGTATTTTAATAATAGATCAACTAGCATAAGTGTTTCAAAACTTACAAGTGTACTTTGTGGTGCAAAAAGACCTGGGCATTTTGATGGCGTTTGTTTAGTTGTGTCTAAATTATTAAATATAGTAACTCCAGATAAAGCTTATTTTGGACAAAAAGATGCTCAACAAGTAGCTGTCATAAAGAGAATGGTAAGAGATTTAAACATAGATGTTGATATAATAGCGTGTCCAATAATTCGTGAAGAAGATGGACTAGCAAAAAGTTCAAGAAATACTTATCTTTCAGTTGAAGAAAGAAAAGCGGCATCAGTATTAAGTAGAAGTTTAAATATAGCAAAGAATCTATTAAATAAAGGTGAAAGAAGCGCTTCAAAAATTAAAGAAATTATGATGGAAGAAATCAATAAAGAGCCTTTAGCTAAAATTGACTATGTAGAAATAGTTGATAATGAATCTTTAGAAAATGTTGAAATTATAGAAAAAAATATATTAATTCCAATTGCAGTTTATATAGGCAAAACTAGATTAATTGATAATTTTATCTTTGAAATATACACATATTAAAAAAGCAGCTATGCTGCAATTAAGAACTTAATTTAACCTCTAAAAAGAGTAGCTATGCTATAATGAAGAACTAAATAATATAGTAAATAAACATAATTAGATAAATTTATATGGGAAATAAGAGGGAAGAGTTAAAAATTATACTTACTAAATGCATTATACAAGGGGGAATAAAAAATGATATTAACTATGTTAAAAGGAAAAATACACAGAGCAACAGTAACACAAGCTGAGTTAAATTATGTAGGAAGTATTACAATAGATAAAACATTAATGGAGGCAGCAGGCATACTTGAAAATGAAAAAGTTCAAATCGTTGATGTAAATAATGGGGCAAGACTTGAAACCTATGTAATTTCAGGTAAAAGAGATTCTGGAGTCATTTGTTTAAATGGCGCTGCAGCAAGACTAGTACAACCTGAAGATAAAGTAATAATAATTGCTTATGCTCAAATGACTGAGGACGAGGCAAAAACCTATAAGCCAAAAGTAGTTTTTATGAATGAAGATAATACAATTAAAGAAATAACTAATTATGAATCTAATGAATAAGATTTAACTTATATTTTGAATCATATAGATATATCCAAAGCAAGAATTAGATATATGCAGAACGTACCGAAATTAAACACATATTTATTCCAGCGGACTAATGAAATTTTCGCTGGATGGGTTCTAAGTGGAAGGATGCCCCCATTTCTGCATGTTCCTAAAGTAAATTTATGACAAGCAGAAAGTGGAACAACCTTCCACTAATAACCATCACAGCTTAATTTCATATGCCGCTTGCACAAATATGTATCTAATTTCTAGTGTAGTGTTGCGATTATAATTTCTCAATGATGCATGTATATTCCATTTATAAGTTTGATTATTCATTTGGATATCTATATATTAAAACTAAGATTTATTTACAAAATTAAGCTAGCATAACTAATTTTAATGAATATTACATTTATGCTATATATTTATCGGTATTATTTTCAAGAAAATATGAAATATAAATAAAGAGAGTGAGGTTTTTAACAATCTCACTCTCTATTTGCATACAACACGAATAAGTATATTTTCAATATGATTTCCACCATATTCATCTTCAACTAGAAGTTGAAACAAATCAAATCCCGAAAATCTCCTTGTTGATTTATATATAAGAGTAGATGAATTGATTAAAACTACCTTTCCATATTTGGGTTCTTTTTTAATTTTTATAAAGTTATTAATATTATAAGGACTTATAACTTTTAAATCTAATAAGATAGATTTGCATGCACACACATAAAACGGTTTTATTTCCCTAATTTCCACTTTTAAGTCACAAGGATGTGCTATAAATTCGCATTTTTCTTTATACGTTTCATTACCTTCCAAAATCACACTTCCTTTTTATTATCACTTATAATGCATATTATGCTTTAAAATTGATAATTGTACCATTTCAAGATTAACATTAATACAATATTATATATTAAATTATAAAGATAGTTTATTTAGGAGGTCATATTATGAGTTTAGGCAAAGATATATATGATGAAGAGTATAAAGATTACATTAAGGAAGATTCTCTAGACGATAGTGAAAATATTGAAGATTATTCTTGCAGCGGAAACTCAAAAATTTATGTTAATTGTAAATTAAAAGTTGATTTTGATACAAAAAATAAGATGATTTATTTGTATCCAGGGAAATCTCAATATTTCACCGTTGATGTATTAAAGTCATGTGGAGATGTTATTATAAAGTATAAAGATCCTTATTCTGAAAAGGGGATATGCGGAAATCTTGGAATATATAGAATAATTCAATCTGGAATAATTGTAGAAACTTATTGTAAGTTAGATCCTAAAAAAAATGATATTCTAAATTTTACAGCAATTGATAATTGTACTAAAGAGTCCTATGACTTTGTTGTAGTATTTTCTTTCAATCCATGCCGTTTTCATGTCTAATATATCTTCAAAAAATATTCAACCAATAATTGCAGAATTGCATAGAAAAAAAATTATTGCTACGAGTTGAAGTTATCAATATATTAAATTATTGAATTCAATGTAAAGTGTGATATGCTCACTTATAGGTAGACAAGTGAAATAATAAAAATTGGACATGGTATAATAAAGTAGACACAAAGTTAAGAGAAAAATATGAAAGGTGGTTTATTTATTATGCGACGTTCATATAACAAAGAATTTAAAATAGCAGCAGTAAAGTTAGTTATAGAAGATAATATGCCTGTAGCAGAGGTTTCCAGAACACTGGTTGTACACTATAACTCATTATATCGTCGTATAAGTGAATATGAAGAATACGGAGAGAGTGCGTTTCCAGACCATGGAACCGCACTCTATTCATATCAATATGAGATTAAAAAACTAAAACAAGAAAATACAGAATTAAAAAAGGAGCTAGAAACTCTAAAAAATATCATAATGTCTCTAAAAAATTGATGTTTGATTTTTATATTTTATATCATATTATAATGTTTTAAAGCATAAGCAATTCCGTCTTCTTCAATATCTTTTGTTACAAAAGACACTAAATCAAATAATATTGGATTACTATTTCCCATAGCAATACTATTTTTAACATATTCAAGCATAGTTAAATCATTTGTGCTGTCACCAATTGCATAAGTATTTTCATGAGGTATATCTAAGTAATTTGAAATAAATTTTATTCCTGTGGCTTTAGAACATTCTAAAGGAACTATTTCATAAAAATCTTTGCCTCGATGTATAAAATCAAAGGAGTTCTTATAATTATCATAGAAAGCTTCGAAATTACTATTTTCATTATTCCAAATAACTAATTTATCAAAATCAATATCTACATCATCAAAAGTTTGTCCTTTATAAAAACCTTCTTTAATATGACGTTCCTTAATTCTTTGCACTTCTTTTGAATTTATATTTTTATCATGATCATAATAAACACCATTTCTTCCTTCTAAAATAGCATCTATTTTATATTCTTTTAATTTCATTGCAATTTCTTTTGATAATTCAATTCCAAGACTCTTGTGAAATAATTCTTTTGAATTCAATTCCACATATGTACCACACCCACAAACATACCCATCAAAATTTAATTCTTCTATACAAGTGTCAATTTCTAAAATAGGTCTTCCGGTATTAACAAATACAAGATGTCCATTTTCCTGTGCTTTTTTTATAGCATTTTTTGTACTCTGGGGAACGCGATAAGTTTTTTCGCATAACAACGTTCCATCTATGTCAAAAAATATAATGTTAGGTTTCATAATATTCTCCCTTCAAGCTTGTATACTTAATAATGAAATGAATCATTAACTAAAAGTCAATTGTCATTATACATATTTTATAGGATTATTACAATATAGTTTCAATTATATAGATTCTATATTGTAATAATTTTACGTAAATTCTCCACTATAATTTTTTGTGAATAAAATTATAGTGGAGAATTATAATGCTATTTTCTTTTACATTAAGTTTAATTAGTCAATTACATTCTGTATTTGATCCCTATATTGATTAGGAGAAATTCCATAAACCTTCTTAAAGGTTCTTATAAAATGGGTATCATTTTCGTAACCAATAGCATCACTAATATCCCGAATTTTTAAATCTGTTGAGGATAAAAGTTCAATTGCCTTATTTAATTTTAAGGTTTGAATCATTTCTTTAAAGGTATGGCCTGTTGTTTTTTTTATGAGCTTACTTAAATAGGGTATTGAAAAATGAAATTCATTTGATAAATCATTCAAAGTTATAGTCTTATAATTTCCTTGAATATAAGAAATTATTGAGGCAAGCTGTTTGTTAGTCTTTTGCAGTTCTTGAGGTAATTCTACCTTATTAATATCGTTCCTTAGTAAATTTGCAAAGAGTATCATAATTTGATTATCTAAAATTTTATTGCTGTATTTCTTATTTTCAAAGTCTTCAATTATCATTTCACAAAGAATTTTCTTTATTTCAGGATTATTATTTGTGTGGAATATAATGTAGTTATTATAATTTTTAGTGTACAAAATCTTAGTAAAAAAAGCAGACAAGATATTTTCTTCACTTAATACTTCTAAAAATGTATCATTAAAGGTACTTCTTCTGATCAAAAAATTAACCAGTACAGTATCATCGTAAATGCCAACAGAATGTTCAACATTAGGAGGCAGAATGTATAAATCACCTTCATTAAAATTAATTTCATCTCCAGAAATATCTTGTTTGAAGCTTCCAGAATAAACATAACTCATTTCAAAAAAACTATGTTTATGATTAAATTCAGGAGTATATCTATAGTGTTTTAGTGCTATGACATTATGGTTTTTCTTTTCAACAAAAAGTATATCTTCTGGCATGAAAGAAGGATCAATACCATGGTCAACTCCAGGAATGAGAAGCCTTAATTTCTTTATGTATTCTATATCCAAATTATCCATAAAGGTTTTATAGGTATTAGGATTTTGTTTAGCTAAATAAAATTTTTTATAATATAATTCGTCTTCTGTATATTCTTTTAAAAATTTATCTAATTCCATTAAGTTCATTTTCTACACCAATTCCTTTCTAAAAATACCTAAGCACAATTATAGGATTTATTATAGATTTTTTATCTATATAAACTTAGATTTATTATTTTAAAAATATAATCCTATGATTAAAAAATGTCAATCATTAAAATTAAATTTTGTAAGTTTAAATTAGATATAGAATTACAAAAGTATGATTAATGATTTTAAATAGCCATATACATATAAAGTAATGTCCAAATAAATTTTTTATTATTTGAAATTTAGATTAAAAAATGTCAGCCTTTTTCATTAAGTTATGTTATTGGTTTTAAGATGAATTTGAAATATTATATGAGTATAGTGTTTGATTAACTTAAAGTTTGGGCTCAGCTTGTAATCGATAACTTATGAATAAATAACTTATAAGTTATAAGTTAAGTAGGAGGAGAAATATGGATATAAATTCAAAGGCAAATGTTAATATTTCAGCTAACAGTGAAAATAATAAAGTTGGTTTTGGCGAAAAAGTATCTTATGGATTTGGAAATTTAGCAGGTAATCTTTTATTGACTACTGCAAATACTTTTATAAGTTTTTTCTATACAGATATTGCAGGAATTGCAGTAGCAACAGTTGGATTTATTTTACTTGCAGGAAGAATTCTTGATGGAGTTGCAGATTTAGCAATGGGGGCAATTGTTGATAAGACAAAAACAAAGTTTGGAAAGGCTCGGCCTTGGCTTTTATGGCTAGCTATACCTTATGCAGTATCATTAATACTAATGTTTACAGCGCCAGATTTAAGTAGTAACGGTAAAATTATTTATGCATTTATTACATATATTTTTGGAATGCTTATGTTTACAGGAACAGCAACTCCGTATAACGTTTTGAGTGCCTTAATAAGTCAAGATTCAAATGTAAGGTCACAATTAAGTTCTTATAGAAGTATGTTTGGTTTTTTAGGTGCATTAATACTTAGTATAATTACAATGCCTTTAGTAAAGACTTTTGGCGATGGAAAAAGGGGATGGCTTCTTCTTGCAGTTGTATATGGAATAGCATCAGCGGTATTATATTTTATGTGTTTTAAGAATACAAAGGAAAGAGTAGCAGCGCCAGTAGATAATGCTGATTTCTCTTTAAAGGATGGATTAAAAACATTATTTAGAAATAAATATTGGGCAATGATTGTAGCTAGTATTGTAATAATATTTATATCAGCAGGACTTGGTGGGGTAAATGTTTATTATGCTCAATATGTACTTGGAAATCCCAATTTAGTTGGAGTAATTGGAACAGCATCTTTTTTACCTATAATTGCAGGATCATTTTTAGCAGGACCTGTTCTTACTAGGTTTGGAAAAAGAAACACTGCTTTAGGTGGAATAATATTAACTATAGTTGGCTCAATACCTATGGCATTAGCTCCAACAAATATTACAATGATCATAGCAGGACTAGTTATTAAAGGTTTAGGATCCGCTGGATTCTTAGTTTCAGCCTTTGCAATGCTTGGAGATACAGTAGAGTATGGTCAATGGAAACATGGAATTCGTATTGAAGGTTTAACTTTTGCAGCAGAAGGTTTTGCTGAAAAAGTAGGTACAGGATTAGGCGGTGCAGTACTTGGAGCAATATTAGGCCTTGGTGGATATATTGGAGGACAAGCTACTCAAAGTGCTTCAGCAATCATGGCAATGAAAGTTTCCTTTGCATATGCACCAATTGCTGCATCAATACTAACAGCTGTATTACTTTATTTCTACGATTTAGATAGAATATATCCTAAAATTATTGCAGAATTAAAAGAAAGAAACAAATAAGGTATTTATTAATACTATTTAAAAAGATAAGTTAGTAAATATAAATTTTTATTAGAAAATCATAGTTTGTATTTTAATTAGGCATTAGGTTGTTTTAACTTATGCCTAATTATACATTTAAAAAGTATATGTAATTCAATTGAATTTATATAATTATTTTAAAGCTAAAGCTTTGTTTATATATTATTACGTATAAATGATATATTATCAATTGAAACATGCATGGATATCGAGAGGAGTTTTAGTATGCTAGTTGTAAAAAACTTAAAATGTGAATATTTAGAAAATCCAATAGGAATAGATAAAATAAATCCAAGATTGAGCTGGCAGATTATTTCTGATAAAAGAAATGTTAAACAGCAGCAATTTCAAATACAAGTTGCAACAGATGAAGAATTTAAGAATATTGTATGGAACATGCATACCTTCTCTGAAAAATCAATTCATATTCCTTATGAAGGAGCGCCACTTGAAAGTAGAATGAGATATTTTTATCGAGTAAAGGTATGGATTAATAAAGAAGAAGAATCCGATTGGAGTAATACGTGCTTTTGGGAAATGGGTTTAATAAATACTTCGGAATGGAAGGCAGAGTGGATTTCTTTAAAAGATCAAAAAATAAATGAAGACTTTAAAGCTAGAGCTCCATTTAGTTGTTTTAAGAATTTTACTATAAATAAAGATGTTAAGAAAGCTGTCGTTTATGTAACAAGTTTAGGAGTATACGAACTTTATTTAAATGGAAAAAGAGTTGGGGAAGATTATTTAACACCAGGTTGGACTGACTATAATTATCGCATTCAATATCAGACTTATGAAGTTTCTGATTTAATTAAAGCTAAGGACAATAAACTTAATGCAACAATTGGAGAAGGCTGGTACAGTGGCTATCTAGGATGGACTAAGAGAAAAGATACTTACGGAAGTAAGAATGCTTTGTTGCTTCAAATGTATATTTATTATGAAGATGGCACAAGTGAAGTTATAGCTTCAGATGAATCTTGGAAGGAAGAAAATTGTAACATATTAATGTCTGACATATATAATGGGGAAATATATGATGCAAGGGAAAAAGAGGAAGCTAGTATAGACAGTAATTTAATAATTGTTCCATATCCAAAGACACATTTAATTGCTCAAGAAAATGAACCAATTAGAATTCAAGAAGAAATAGAACCATTGTCAATATTTAAAACTCCAAAGGGAGAGTTTGTATTAGATATGGGACAAAATATGGCTGGCTTTGTACGCTTTAAGATTAGGGGAGAAAAAGGACAAAAAGTAACTTTAATTCACGGTGAGGTTTTAGATAAAGAAGGGAATTTCTATAGAGATAATATTAGAGATGCAGCTCAAAAAGTTACTTATATATGTAGTGGTAATGAAGAAGAAATATATGAACCTCATTTTACTTTTCAAGGATTCCGTTATGTTAAGCTTGAAGGATTCCCCAAAGATATAAAACCTTCTAATTTTACAGGAGTTGTACTTCATTCAGACATGAAACCTATAGGAAGTTTTGAAACTTCTGATAAAAAAATTAATCAACTTCAACATAATATTTTATGGGGACAAAAGGGTAATTTTATTGATGTGCCAACAGATTGTCCTCAAAGAGATGAACGTTTAGGGTGGACAGGAGATGCACAAATCTTTGCACGAACTGCATGCTTTAATATGAATGCAGCACCTTTTTTCAGCAAGTGGTTAAAGGATCTTTCTTGTAATCAAATGTCAGATGGTGCAGTACCTTTTGTAGTTCCAGATATATTAAAGGGTACATTTGCTGATGGAATTGGATTAACAACCGCAGGTTGGGGAGATGCAGCTGTTATATGTCCTTGGACAATTTATCAATGTTATGGGGATGAAAATATATTAATTCAGCAATATGATAGTATGAAAAATTGGATTAATTATATAAGAAATCAAGGTAATGATGAATATCTTTGGGATACTGGTCTTCAACTTGCAGATTGGCTTGCTTTAGACAATGAAGAAGGAAGCTTTTTTGGAGCAACCGATGGATACTTAGTTTCTACCGCATATTATGCTTATTCTACAGGAATATTTGCAAATATAGCTAAAATATTAGGAAAGTTTGATGATTACAAATTATATAACCAGTTATATGCTTCAATAAAAGAAGCTTATATTAATAGATTTTATGACAATGAAGGTAATTTAACAAGTGAAACTCAAACTGCTCAAGTAATATCTTTATATTTTGATTTAGTCCCAGAAAAATATAAAGAAAGGATTGCTAAAAGATTAGTGGAATTAATAGAAAAGAAAAATATGCATTTAGATACAGGATTTTTAGGAACTCCGTATATTTGTCATGTGCTATCTGATAATGGATATGAAGACGTTGCTTATAAACTTCTATTTAATACTGATTATCCATCTTGGTTATATCAGGTAGAAAGAGGGGCTACAACCATGTGGGAGCATTGGGACAGTATTAAAGTTGATGGTTCTTTTTGGGATATAGGTATGAATTCCTTTAACCATTATTCATATGGTTCAGTAGGTGCATGGATGTACCAAAATATTGGTGGTATTGATATGGCTGAGGCAGGATATAAAAAATCCCAAATAGCTCCAAAACTATCAGAGAAATTAAGCTATACTAAGGCTGCTTTAGATACTATGTATGGAAAAATATCAGTCAGTTGGGAAATAATTGAGGATAAGATAAATATGAATGTAGTAATTCCTCACAATACAACTTCAAGGATTACACTTCCTAAAGTTAAAAATATTGAAAAAATAAAAAAATACATTATTGAAGCCTACAATGAAAAAAGATTGCATATTGATTTAACTAACGGGCTCTCCGAAACTTATATTGATACTGATTTTGGTTTCGAAATTTTTGGTGATAATATTTCTTTTGAAATTGGTTCAGGTTCTTATAATTTTTCGTATGAATATACACCTATATAAAGAGTGGCTATGCCACAATGCGGATCATTTCGCCTATATAAAGAGTAGCTATGCTACAATAAGGATCTTTTCACTAATATAAGGAGCAGCTTTGCCAGAATATGAAATTTTTTCACCCTATAAAAAAGGAGTTATGCCTTAATTAAGTTAAGGGTTTAGGATAAAATCTATTGAGGAGATAAATATATAACATAGTGTGCAATACTTCTTTGCCCACTATGTTTATTTTTAGTTAGAAGAAAGGTGTAATGTTTAATAATAGGAAGTGAACCAACTTTTAATTTATTCAATACTCTAAGATTAAAATTTTGCACATAGTCAGATAATATAGTATAATTACATCTATGATTTAATATAGAATATATTTAGTTTCGTGATAATTTGTATTTTAGGATATGATTAAATTCTAAATAAAATAACACAAAAGGAAGGAGGATTTTTATGGAATTCAATAGGAAACAAAAGAAAATTATTAACAGCAAACCTAATGGACCTATGTTAATAAAAGGTGAAAATAGTACAGGAAAAACAACAGCTTATGTAAATAAAATTCCAACATTACTTAATAATTATTGTATTAATAAAAATGATAGAATTCTTATTGCAACAAATAGTGAAGAACATTCTAAATTTATATCCTTTGTATATGATAATATGGATAGTGAAAAATATCATCAAAATAGTTTTTTTGATGCTGATAATACAAATAAATTAGAAATTAGCACAATTAGTTCTTTAATACAATATTATTTTAATCAATATGAAACAGAGCATAAAATAAAACTAATAGAAGCATCAATTACTGAATGTGAAGTACAATTAAAAAAGGCTATTGAAGTTATTAAGCAAAAATATACAAAGGAAAAGTTTGATATATTTGATGCTTCATACACAAAATTTATATTTGAAGAAATCACATGGATTAAGGCTTCGGGGCTCAACAGTATTGAAGAATATCAAAATGTGCCAAGAAAAAGCAGAATAAATGAAATAACTGGTAATAAAAAAATACTGAGAAAGAATTCGAAACTTAGACATGCTATTTATGACATAGTTATTGAATATAACAATAATTTGAATAAGATAAATAAAATAGATTTACAAGATAAAGCTTCTTTTGCACTTAAAAGTGCTACAAATAATAAAACAAAAGCTTTTACACATATTTTTATTGATAATAGCGAAATTTTAACAAAAGTTGAATTGGATTTATTAAAAACAATACATAATCAAACTCATTATTCAAGCATAACCTTTATATTTAATATTGGTGAAAAGCCAACATTAAATGCTTGGATTTCTGATGGAAAAGCTTTTAGTAGTTTAGGTTATGATATGAAAGGTAAGAGTATTACACTAACTGAACATTATGATCATGAAGTAAATGAAGATTATACTACTAAAGTTGAAAATTATGATATGATCGAAAGTAATACAACTCCACAAAACACAGACTCTTATTTAACATTAAATCCAATCGAATATATAGATTTAAAACGAAATGTTTCTCATAAATTTATTAAAGATCCAGATGCATTGGATGAAATATACATTAAATACAATGGAATTGAAGAAAAAGTAGTAGATACTATTAATATTCCAGTATTTAATGAAATTGCTGCTGGTAGTCCTATATTAATGAATGATTCAATTGAAGATAATTATCTTTTACCAAAAGAGTGGATAAGAAATACTAAAGATACATTTATTCTTAAAGTAAAGGGTGACTCCATGATAAACAAAAACATTTATGATGGAGATTTAGTTGTAATCAATAAGCAGCCTTTTCCAAATGTTAAGGATATAGTAGCAGTTGATATCAATGGGGAAGCAACCTTAAAAACTTATAAAAAGATCCATGGTCAAGTTGTATTAATGCCAGAAAACGAAAAATATGATCCAATAATTATAGAAGATCAAGAAGTTCATTTCCTTGGAGTTGCAATTGGCCTTATAAAAAATTAATGATTAACCATATAATAGTTGATATAATTATTATATGGTTTTCTATTTATATAGATATCAAAAGCGAGAATTAGAGCTATGCGAAACTTACCGAAATATGATACATTTATCTTCCGCAGGACTAGTGAAATTTTAGACTTTACATATTTTATTATGTTAGGAGTGAACCTAATTGTTTGAATTAAACAATATAAAATTTAAAGATATCTTAGATATACCATATTTAAAAATTAATAAGAATATAACCTGTATTATTGGTCCATCAGGAAGCGGAAAAACAACTCTATTGCGAATGTTAAATAGATTAAATGCTCCAGATGAAGGAAAAATCACTTATAATAATATGGATATTTCCAGAATTAACTCAATAAAATTGCGTCGCAACATTGTAATGCTAGGTCAAACACCTGTGATTTATCCAGGAACAATAGAAGATAATCTTCAAATTGGATTGGAATTTTCAGAAAAATTGCCTGCTTCAAAAGAAGCTATGAAAGATGCTCTTGATAGAGTGGAGTTAAGAAAGGAACTTTCTGATACTTGCAGCAATCTTTCAGGTGGAGAAAAACAACGTTTGTGCCTTGCAAGAGTTATGCTTATGAATGCTGATACATATTTACTAGATGAACCTTCAGCAGCTTTAGATAAAAATACCGAAGAATTTATAATTGATAATTTCTCTAAATTTGTAATGGAAAACAATAAAGAGCTCATAATGATCACTCATTCAGAGTTAATTGCAGAAAAATTTATAAATTCCATAATAAGAATTGAACAGGGAAAGGTAGTGGAGACATATAATGAATAATACAGTAATGAATCTTTCCATTTTACGACTATCTATTGCATATGTCTTTGTTTTTATAATGCTAATTATCTTTAAAGCACGAGGAATAAAACGCGAAAGACAGATTATTATTGCATCAACCAGAATGACAATACAACTTATAATAATGGGCTATATATTAATGTTTGTTTTTAATAATTCAAGTTGGTGGCTAACCTCAATAATGATAGTGGTAATGATATCTTTTGCCATTTATAATTCAATTAAAAGAGTTAAATATAATATGTCTTATGAATTAAAGAAAATAATTGCATTTGCAATGACATTTGGAGCACTATTAACTGCTACTTTTTTCATTATAATTATCCTTGGTGTTCAACCCTGGTTTAATCCTCAATATTTTATACCGATTTCTGGAATGATAATTGGAAATAGTATGACAGGCATTGCTTTAGGTGCTAATAAGCTTTGTAGCTCCATTGAAGAAAAAAGAATTGAAATTGAAAATTCATTAATGTTAGGTGCAAGTCCTGCAGCAGCAACAAAAGAAATTGTAAATAATTCGTTTGATACTGCAATTTTACCTACAATGAATAATATGCTCACTATGGGAATTGTTTCATTGCCTGGAATGATGACTGGGCAAATACTTTCTGGAACCTTTCCAATAACAGCAATTAAATATCAAATTGGTATAATGCTTGCTATTCTAGGTAGTACAGCAGTTTCAACTGTAATATTTGTGAGTTTAGGTTATAGAACATTTTTTACTAAAGACCATAAACTTAAATAAATAAAAGAGAAGAAGTTATCTCAGAAATGAATTGCAAAATTATTATATTAAATATACAAAATTGCAACATATACATTTTCTTTAGATAACTTCTTTTTCTTTTGACATCTTATTAATATTTTCTAATATTTCCATCCAATTATATACTCTTATAATATTATTATTTATTGGATCTCTATTGTAGTTTGTATCAATTAATAATACTTTAAATCCGCTAGCTGATAACTCAATAGCATTATCATAACTATCTTCAATAAAAATATCACAATTTAAATTTCTTGCTGTTGGAACTTTATTATGAGTTCCTAAAACAAAAACATCATCAAACGGAATTTTATTTTGTTTTAAATACAGATTTGTTAATAATTCTAAAGATTTATCTCTGGCTGTAACAAAATAGATATTATTATTCTTAAACAACTTATTTAACACATTTTTAACATCTTCTCTTAATTCTTGTTTTCTATGAATATCAAATTTTAATTCTTCGTAAAATTTCAAATATTCTTTTTCTTCGATTCCAAGTACTTTAGAAATTTCATAGGAATTAATATCTTCTTCTGATACCTTTAAATTAAAATAATTATTAGCATAATTTAACCAATAATATGGATCGGTAATAGTTCCATCAATATCAATACAAATATTTAATTTTTTCATTTTATCACTCCTTTTAAAATTAGTATACAATTATAAGATTAAAAACAATTTAAAATCACGTAATATTTCTGTGAAATAAGGTTAAAGTTATATATGAGTTTCTAATCATTCTAGAAATATTTCAGTAATAATTAACATTTTAGTATACTAAGTCTAAATGTATTTTAAAAATTAACTAGTAATTTTTATATGCTTATTATATAATAATAATTATTAAATAACAATGGATAGAGGTGAAAATATGTTTAATTGCATTAAATCTGAAAATAATGTATTTAAAAATTTAATTAATGGTCAATGGTTGAGCAGTAAGGAAGATAATTTTATAGAAATTAATTCCCCAATAGATAATTCGATTGTTGGAAAAATTCCAGCTATGACAAAAGAAGAGGTTGATTTTGTTATTAGTACTGCTAAAAGGGCACAAAAAGATTGGAGTAAAGTTCCTATAAATGAAAGAGCAGAAATATTATATAAAGCTGCTGACATTTTAGTTAAAAATATTGATGAACTTGCTGAAATAATGGTTAGAGAAATTGGTAAGGATCGAAAAAGTTCTAGATCTGAAATCACTAGAACAGCAGATTTTATAAGATTTACAGCAGATACAGCTAAAAATTTGTCTGGTGAAAGTATTCCAGGAGACACTTTTCCAGGTTATAAGAGAAATAAAATTTCTGTTGTATCAAGAGAACCCTTAGGAGTAGTTTTAGCAATTTCTCCTTTTAATTATCCTATAAATTTAGCTGCTTCTAAAATAGCACCAGCTATTATCGTTGGAAATTCCGTTGTCTTAAAACCAGCTACTCAAGGTAGCCTATGCGGCTTATATTTAGCTAAAGTTTTTCAAGAAGCTGGTGTTCCCAATGGTGTATTAAACACTATAACAGGTAAAGGAAGCGAAATTGGTGATTATGTTGTTACTCATAAAGACATAAATTTCATAAACTTTACTGGAAGTACAGAAGTAGGAACTAGGATTTCTAAAATTACAAGTATGGTTCCTCTTTTAATGGAACTAGGTGGTAAGGATGCTGCCATTGTATTAGAAGATGCTGATTTAGAACTTGCAGCAACTAATATTGTTGCAGGAGGCTATTCTTATTCAAGTCAACGTTGTACGGCTGTAAAAAGAATTTTGGTTATTGATAAAGTTGCTGATGAACTTGTTGCTAAAGTCAAAGAAAAAATTAGTAAACTTAAAGTTGGTAATCCTTTAGTTGATGATGTAGATATAGTTCCATTAATAAACAAAAAAGCTGCAGATTATGTGTCAGAACTAATTGAAGATGCAAAAAACAAAGGTGCAGATTTAGTAGCAGGTGGAAATAGAGATGGTAATATAATCTTCCCAACATTATTTGATAATGTAACTACTGATATGCGAATTGCTTGGGAAGAACCTTTTGGCCCAGTACTTCCTATAATTCGAGTAAAAAATAAAGATGAAGCGATAGAAATAGCTAATAAATCAGAATACGGCCTACAAAGTGCTGTCTTTACTAAAAATATCGATGATGCTTTTTATATTGCTGACAGACTTGAAGTTGGTACAGTTCAAGTAAATGGTAAGACTGAAAGAGGACCTGATCATTTTCCTTTCCTTGGAGTTAAAGCTTCTGGAATTGGAACTCAAGGTATAAGATATTCTATAGAATCAATGTCAAGACCTAAAGCAACAGTAATAAATCTATTAAAATAAAAAGCAACTATTACAAATTAATAGTAAGATTCATTAATAGGTGAGAGTTAAGAAGAAAACTCTTACCTATTACTTTTATTTGAACTATTTCAATGGATTGTTAAAAGAAACATCTCGTACAAAATGAAATTTTTGATTGATATTTTAAGTTTATTAGTTATTATAATTTTAATTATATTTGTATTAATTTAGAAAAACTTATTAAAACTAATGAAAATCCCGAGGATAATTGTTATAATTGTTCTGGGGATTTTTACATTTAACAGCAGAAATAAAATAGCTTTCCGGTTATTGTAATAACAGCCCTTAACTATAGTGTGTAAACTTAAAGGAGGAAATAATTATGGCTTTAACGCCAATGATGGTTGAATACATAAAAACTAAAGAGGAATATAAAGATTGTATTCTATTTTATAGATTAGGTGATTTTTATGAAATGTTTTTTGAAGATGCTGAAACTGTATCGAGAGAATTAGAACTAGTTCTTACAGGGAAAAATTGTGGCTTAGAAGAAAGAGCTCCAATGTGTGGAATACCTCATCATGCAGCTGCGGCATACATTCCAAGGTTAATTAGCAAAGGCTATAAGGTTGCAATTTGTGAGCAACTTGAAGATCCAAAGGAAGCCAAAGGAATTGTAAAAAGAGGAGTAGTAAAAATAATAACTCCTGGAACTTTTATTGATAATACAACTTCACTTGAAAATGATAATACATATTTGATGGCTATTCAAGTATACGATGATAAAATAGGAATTTCGATTTCTGATATAAGTACTGGTGAATTTAAAACAACATCTTTTAACAATATAAGAATAAGCTTACTTGATGAAATAGCAAAAATTTCACCAAAAGAAATCTTAGTTTCAGAAACTTTAAGTGATGATGTTATTCAAGATATAAAAGGAATAACTTCAGCATTAATTTCTAAAGTGAATTTTGAAGAATTTTTAGTATCAAAAGAAGATTTAATAGAACAATTTTCTGATATGGAAGTAGCTGGTTTGACAGTTGAAAGAGAAATTACAAGTAGGGTTCTTTTAAAGTATATATATGAAACACAAAAAATGAGTTTAACAAATATAAATTTACTTGAACAATATGAAATAATTAATTACATGACTATTGATGGAAATTCAAGAAGAAATCTTGAATTAACTGAAAGCATTAGAGAGAAAAATAAAAAAGGTTCTTTATTATGGGTTTTAGATAAAAGTGCTACTGCAATGGGTGGAAGAACTCTAAGGAAGTGGATTGACGAACCACTAATTATTAAAACTGAAATAGAAAAAAGGCTAAATGGGGTAAATGAAGCTTTTAGTTCTGTAAGTTTCAATGAAGATTTAAGAATTGCATTAAAAGAAATTTATGATATTGAAAGAATTGTTGGTAAGATTTCTAATAAAAATGTAAATGCAAAAGATATGTTATCTCTTAAATCATCATTAGAAAAGCTTCCTATGGTTAAAAAACTTCTAGAAGATAGATTATCTGATCTTCTAAAAGAATATCATGCTGAACTTGATGAGTTAACTGATATAAAAGATTTATTAGATTTATCCATAAAAGAGGAGCCTTCATTAAGCATAAAAGAAGGTAATATTATTAAAGATGGCTACAATAGTGAAGTTGATGAATTAAGACAATCAAAGCTTCATGGCAAAGAATGGATTGCTGCTCTTGAAAATCGTGAAAGAGAATTTACAGGAATTAAATCCTTAAAAGTAGGTTATAACAAAGTATTTGGTTACTATATAGAAATTTCTAAATCTAATTATGATTCTATTCCTGAAGGTAGATACGTGAGAAAGCAGACTCTGTCAAACGCTGAGAGATATATAACTGAAGAGTTAAAGGTAATGGAAGAAAAAATCTTAGGAGCAGAAGAAAAGCTTATTAATTTAGAATATGCACTATTCTCAGATATAAGAGACAATATAGAAAAAGAAATTTCAAGACTTAAGAAAAGTGCTAGGATAATTTCAAACTTAGACGGAATATCCACTTTAGCTTTAATTGCCCTAGAAAATGATTATATTAAACCAGAAATTAATGAAGATGGGATTATTGACATAACAGATGGAAGACATCCAGTAGTTGAAAAAGTAATAGGTAGAGGTGAATTTGTTTCAAATAATACTATTTTGAATCAAAATGATAAAGAATTACTTTTAATAACAGGTCCAAATATGGCAGGTAAATCAACTTATATGAGGCAAGTTGCTCTTATTACTTTAATGGCTCAAATTGGGTCTTTTGTACCAGCATCAAAAGCCAATATTTCTATATGTGATAAGATTTTCACTAGAATTGGTGCATCTGATGACCTGGCTGGTGGTAAATCAACTTTTATGGTTGAAATGTGGGAAGTATCAAATATTTTAAGAAATGCAACTCAAAAAAGTTTAGTATTATTAGATGAAGTTGGTAGAGGTACTTCAACATATGATGGATTATCCATAGCTTGGTCAGTTATTGAGTATATAACAAAAAATGATAAGCTTAGATGTAAAACATTATTTGCTACTCACTACCATGAATTAGTAAAACTTGAAGGTATCTTACCTGGTGTTAAAAATTACTCTGTTGCTGTTAAAAAAATGAAAGACAGCGTAATCTTCTTAAGAAAAATTGTAGAAGGCGGCGCTGATGAATCATATGGAATTGAGGTTGCTAAACTTGCAGGTCTTCCAGAGGCAGTAATTAATAGAGCTAAAGAAATTCTTCAAAATTTAGAGGGCGAGAATAATTTTGATATTCATAAAGTAACAAATACAGAACATGATGAAGCTGAAGCTTCTATAGATATAAATATTTCTAATAATACTGTTTCAGTTGAAGAAAATACCTCTGAAGTTTTAAAAGAGGAGCAGTCTACTATAGTAGAAATTAAAGAAGAAGTTAAAACTAAGAAACACAAGGAAAAAGATGCTTCAAATAATATGCAGTTAGACTTTTCCTTTATGGAAAAGGAAGCTTTATTAAAAGAAATAAGTCAAGTTGATATTTTGAGCTTAAATCCTATGGATGCCATGAACACACTATATAAATTAGTGAGTGAAGCTAAAAAGCTAACTAACTAGAATTTACTATTTATATGCTATAATATACCCACGATAAATAAATGTCGTGGGTGTTCTATTAAAACATAGGTAAATGAGCTTTGTCCTTGGAGCTTTCCTTAATTGATACTTGAACATTGATAATTAGTATAAATAATATGATTACAGTAGGTGATTTTTACATGAAAGAAGAAGTTAAAATCAGATATCCCTCATATATTAAAGAATTTAAATGTATTGGTGGTAATTGTTCTGATAATTGTTGCCACGGATGGGAAATACATATTGATAAAAATACTTTTGATAAATATGTAAAAATTCAAAACAATATATTTGATACAGATATCCTTGAAAATATAATTGTAAGAAAGAATTGTAAGAATCCAAATATTGATTATGGGCAAATAAAATTAAATAATGAAACTCAATGTCCTTTTTTATGTAAAGATAATTATTGTAGTATTCATGCTAATCTAGGTGAAGATTATCTTTCAAAGGTATGTACAACTTATCCAAGAATTATTAATAAAATAGATGACTGCTACGAGCTTTCCCTTAATGTTTCCTGCATAGAAGCTGCAAGAATCATACTTTTAAAAGAAGAGGGAATAACATTTGACTATAGTAGAGAACTAATATCTAATAATTATGTAATAGCAAAAGAAATCAATACTAATACCTATGAAATTAATGATACAAACTATAAACACATCAAAGAAATCAGAGACAAAAGTATTAATATCATCACCAACAGAAAATACAAATTAAGCGAAAGATTATTTGATCTTGGATTGTTTTTAGAAAATGTTCGTAGGAAATTATGTTACAATTATGACAATACGGTTCAATTTGTTGATGAATATGATATAAGATCAAACAAAGTCAAATTTCAAAGAGATATAAATGACTATATGCTACAAATATCATTTTATAAAGGCATATTAGAAAAGTTAGCTGCTTCGAAATTTTTTATTAGTGATAATTTCAGCGAGATCATCGATAAAGTCATGTTAGGTTTTAAATTTACCGAAGATAAAAGTCTTATAGAAAACTCTCAAATTTATTTAAAAGCTTATACCATACTGGATAAGGAAGTTTTTGAACCTTACAGCTATATTTTTGAAAATTATTTAGTAAATCATATGTTTAAAGAACTTTTCCCTTTTTCTGAAAATGATATTGTATATGATGGATATATCATGATGCTTGTTAGATTATCGTATATAAAATTTTTTATTGCAGGCTATTATCTTTCTGATGGGAAAATAACAATAGATAATATAATAAAGATAATTCAATCTTTAACTAAAGAAATTGAACATGATGAAACTTACTTAAAGCATATTCTCACTCATATTAAAGAATATGAATTAGATAATAAGCGCTTTGCAAAAATACTTTTGTAATTTGAAATAAAAATATTCACTAAGGAAGTGAGCATAATGCCAGTATATAGATTACCTAAAGAAATAATTTTTCCAAATCCTGAGCTTTCTGAAGAAGATGGGCTTTTAGCTATTGGAGGCGATTTATCCTTAGATAGATTACTTTTGGCTTATTGTAATGGTATATTTCCATGGTATAACGAAGGAGAACCTATACTGTGGTGGTGCCCTAAGCCTAGATTTATATTAATACCTAAAGAAATTAATATCTCTAAATCCATGAAAAAAATCATCAAGAGAGATATATTTAAAGTAACCTTTAATGCTGATTTTGAAGGTGTAATTAACAATTGTAAACACATTCGTGAGGACAATAATGAAGAAACTTGGATTAGTGATGATATGAAGGCCGCATATATAAACTTATTTAATAATGGATATGCAATGAGTGTTGAAACGTATCTAGATGAAGAATTAGTTGGGGGCTTATATGGCGTTAAAATAGGCAAATGCTTTTTTGGAGAAAGTATGTTCTCGAAAGTAAGTAATTCATCTAAAATAGCATTAATAAAACTAGCTGAAAAATTGTATAATGAAGATTATCTTTTTATAGACTGTCAAATGCAAACTAAACATTTAGAAAGCATGGGTGGAAAATTTGTTGATTGGAATACCTTCAAAAATTTACTTAGTAATGGTTTAGAAGAAATATATTTAGATAAAAAATAGTTTTCATTTATAAATATGATATATATAATAATATTACTTAAATATATAGAAATAAATTATAAGGTGTGTTGTAAAATGGAAGAATTAAAGAAAGTTATTGATGAAATAATTAATGACGAAATTATAAAATTAGTTATTAGTAATAAACTGAATAATAATATTGAATATAATAAAATTACATTTGTTTTAAAAGAAAACAATAATAAAAAATATTATCAAATAGAAAAATATACTGACAAGCAAGTATTTCATGAAAATGTTGATATAAATATTTTAGGTGAAAAGCTCCTTGAATATGTATCATCAAATTATAAACAAATATCAGCTTGGTCAAGCAATAATACCTTTGACGTGAAAATATCAAAAAAAGGTAAAGTATTATTAAGTAAGAAAAAAAGTGATAATGCAAAGTTGGTTAATAAAAGCCATAATAAAGAAAAAAATTATATTTTAAAAGAAGGAATGATTATCGAGCCTCTTATTGATTTAGGTATATTCACTAAGGAAGGTAAAGTGATCAATTCCAAATATGATAAATATAAGCAAATAAATAGATTTGTAGAGATAATAGATGATGAAATCAAAAAAAATGATTACACTGATCTTACTATTTTAGATTTTGGTTGCGGAAAATCTTATTTGACCTTTGTTTTGTATTATTATTTTGTAGAGATCAAGAAAATTAATGTTAAAATGATAGGCTTAGATCTTAAAGCAGATGTAATAAAGAAATGCAATGATATAGCAAAGCGATATAAATATGATAATCTACACTTTGAGTTAGGAGACATAAATGGTTTTAAGTATAATAATAAGGTTGATATGGTAATTACATTACATGCGTGTGATACAGCTACAGATTATGCATTATATAATGCAATAAAATGGAATGCAAAAATGATTTTTTCAGTTCCTTGTTGTCAACATGAATTTAACCATCAAATAAAAACGAATTCCTTGTCAATACTAACAAAGTACGGTATCGTTCAAGAAAGAATTTCAGCATTAATGACAGATTCAGTTCGTGCTAATCTCTTAGAATGTGTAGGCTACAAGACACAACTTCTTGAATTTATAGATATAGCGCATTCACCTAAAAATATATTAATAAGAGCATCAAAAGATCATGTATCTAAGGATAAGAAACAAAAAGCCTTAGCTGAAGTCATTAATCTTATGAAGCAGTTTAATTTAAGCCCAACATTATATAAACTACTAAAAGACGATACTTTAATTTAATGTGTAGGTCACTCGAACATTCGTACGAGTGACTTATTGTTTAATATTATATTATTTAAAAGTAGTTTGCGGAGAAGGTTCATCATCCCCATAGGGACTCTTCTCATTTGCCTTATTTTTTACTACTTTTGCGTAATTTCGCGTTAATGGTTCAGATGCACTTTTGCTAGACTTTTCATTATTCATAATATTGCCTCCTTTTATTTAAATTTTCTTCTGTATTAGCTTATCCATAAAATTATAAAATACAATTTAATAATTAATATTTCCTCTGATTTCAATTGTTATTATTGTATAAATTAGTTATAATACATTTTGAGAATGATAATTTTAGTAATATTTATGATATTTATTTAGCAAACAAATGAGAGGGGGAAAAAAGATGAAGAGAATTAATATTCTTAGTGAAGATACTGCTAATAAGATAGCAGCTGGTGAAGTCGTTGAAAGACCTGCTTCAGTTGTAAAGGAATTGGTTGAAAATTCCATAGATGCTAATGCCCAAAACATAGTAATTGAAATTGAAGAAGGCGGAACAGCACTAATTAGAATTATTGATGATGGAGACGGTATTTATAAAGATGATATTGCAAAGGCGTTCCTTCCTCATGCAACAAGTAAGATTAAAGAATCAGAAGATATATTTAATATAAGCACTTTAGGTTTTAGAGGTGAAGCTCTTCCATCTATAGCTTCTGTTGCTAAAGTAAATTTAAAATCAAAGGAAAAAGATCAAGATTTAGGTTATGAAGTAACTATAGAAGGAAATAATTTTACAGAAGTAACTGAATGTGGTGTTAATAAAGGAACTATTCTAGAAGTTCGTGATCTATTTTTTAATGTTCCAGCTAGAAAGAAATTTTTAAAATCTGTTTCAAAAGAAGCTTCTGTAATTAACGATATAATTACAAGATTAGCATTGGCTAATCCTAAGATAAGCTTCAAATTATATAATAATCAAAAAAAGGTTCTTCATACCTTTGGTAATGGAGAGCTTAAAGATGTTATAAGAACTATCTACGGTAAAGTTATAACCGATAACATAATTTATTTCAGTGAAACCTCTGACCTTATTACTGTTTACGGTTATATCGGTAAGGAAGAAATAGCAAGAGGTTCAAGAAATAATCAAAGTATCTTTGTAAATAAAAGATATATTAAAAATAAAGCTTTGACTGTAGCCGTAGAACAAGCGTTTAAATCTTTTTCTACAGTAAATAAATTTCCTTTTTTCATATTATATATAGAGGTTTATCCAGAATACGTTGATGTTAATATTCATCCAACTAAAGCAGAAGTCAAATTCAATGATGAAAGAATGCTATTTAAAAAGATATTTGGTGCAGTCCACACTTCTTTAAAAAATGAAGTCTTTGAAACTTTTGCAATTAAAGAAGAAAATGACAATACATATACACCTCCAACTTTTGAAGAAATAACTTTTAAAATAAAAGAAGAAGAAGAAAAAGTAAAATTACTTAATTCGTCTGTGAAGACAATGATTGAAGAAGGAAAAGACCTTAAAGTCAACAATAATGATCACAACATAGTTACATATAGTAGTAATACTATACAGCCTAAAATAAATCATATTGATAATATGCCAAAAATAGATGTTATTATTCCTGTAGATTTGAAATCTAATTCAATAGAAGAAGTTACAGTGCTTAAGGAGTCCATAGAGAATCCTTATAATGTTGATAATAACAATGAACCTCTTCAAGAAGATGAAATCGCAACAGTTGAAACTCAAAATATAAAACCAGAACCTATAGCTAAGTTCCCAGCACTCTCTATAATTGGCCAATATAATAAAACTTATATTCTAGGTGAATATGATGGGACTTTATATATGATAGATCAGCATGCTGCCCATGAGAAAATATTATTTGAAAAATATTTAAAAGAAATTGAAATGGGAACAATTATAATTCAACCACTTATGGTTCCGAGCATTATTGATTTAAGCATTGATGATTACTCTTATTATGAAGAAAATAAAGATGTATTTAAAGCTGCTGGCTTCTTACTTGAAGAATTCGGAGGTAATTCATTGTCTTTAAAAGAAGTTCCTTATTTTCTTGGAAGACTTAATCCAAAAGATTTATTTTTAGATATTCTTGATAATTTAAAAAATTTAGGCAATGGTAAAACTATCGAAGTGAAACATAATGCAATTGCAACAAAAGCCTGTAAGGCTGCAATAAAGGCAAATGATAAACTTGATATAAATGAAATGGTAAAATTAATTGAAGACTTAAGATACATCGATGATCCATTTCATTGTCCTCATGGCAGACCAGTAATTATTAAATTCACTAGCACTGATATAGATAAAAAATTTAGAAGAATAGTATAACAATACAATAGTGGAAGGATACATTAATGAAACAAAAGTTATTAGTAATAGGCGGACCAACAGCAGTAGGAAAAACAGAGCTTTCCATAAAATTAGCCCAAAAATTAAATGGAGAAATAATTTCAGCAGATTCCATGCAAATATATAAGTACATGGATATAGGCTCAGCAAAAGTTACTATAGAAGAAATGGATGGTATTAAACATCATCTAATTGATGTAATTGAGCCTGATACTCCATTCTCTGTAGCAGATTTTAAAGAATACGGAGAAGCTGCATTAAATAGTATTATTCTTAATCATAAGTTCCCAATAATATCTGGTGGAACTGGTTTATATATTAACTCCTTAACCTGTAATATGACGTTTACTGAAGCAGAAAAAGATGATGATTATAGAAAATACTTAGAATATTTAGCAATTGAAAAAGGAAATGAATATATCCATGAAATGTTGAAAGATATTGACCCTATAAGTTATAAAGAAATACATGCTAATAACAGAAAACGTGTTATTAGAGCTTTAGAGGTATATAAACTTACAAATAAGCCATTTAGTTCATATAATGCTGGAAGTGATTTTTATAATAGTGATTATGACGTATTTTATTACGTTTTGACAATGGATAGACAAAGATTGTATGAAAGAATAAATAAACGAGTTGATATAATGATGGAAAAGGGACTTCTAGAGGAATGCATAAGACTAAAAGAGATGGGGTATACTTCAGATATTCAGGCAATGCAAGGAATAGGATATAAGGAGTTATTGTATCATTTGGAGGGAAACCTTTCTTTATCTGAAGCTGTTGATATGATAAAACAAGGTTCAAGAAATTATGCAAAACGTCAATTGACATGGTTTAGACGTGATAAAAGATGTATTTTTTTAGATAAAGATGTATTGAGTGATGATAAAATTATAGAAAAAGTATATAATGACATAATAAATAATTAAGTGTTATAATATTAGTAGAGGATTTATTACTTACTGGAGGTGTTATATTTTGGTTAATAAGCAACAAAATAATCTACAAGACATTTTCTTAAACAATGCAAGAAAAAACAAAATAACTTTAGTTATCCATTTACTTAATGGATTTCAGTTAAAGGGTGTTGTAAAAGGGTTTGATAATTTTACCGTTATTTTAGATTGTGATAATAAGCAAATGCTTATATATAAACATTCAATATCAACTATAACGCCAGCTAAACCAATTTTATTTACAGATAGTGAATATGTGGTGAATTAATAAATAGGCAAATTTTTGCCTATTTATTTTTGGGTATAAATTCATATTCGTAGTAACATTCATGATTACAAGAATATGTTAAAATAAATCAATAAACTTTGGAGGATATACTTAGATATGTTAAGAAAAACAGAAGAATTTTTAATTAATAATTATAAAATAAGTGAAAGGACTTTTGAAATATATAGACAGGCTTTAGCTGATACTGAAGCTCAATTTGAAGAGTATGATGATATTAGAGAATTCAATCAACTTAAGGTTTTAAATGCTTTTCAAGCTGAAAAAATAAGTGATTCTCATTTCACAAATACTACTGGATATGGACTTGATGATATAGGTAGAGATGCCTTAGATAAAGTATATGCTAATATTTTTAATACAGAGGCTGGTCTAGTTAGACCTCACTTTGTTAGCGGAACTCATGCAATAGGCTGTGCAATTGCAGGTAATGTTATGCCTGGAGATAAAATATTATGCGTATCAGGTTTACCATACGACACTTTACTTGGAGTACTTGGATTATCTGAGAAAAAAAATGCAGGCTCTTTAGATCAATATGGAATTAAAACAGACGTTGTAGATTTAGATAAAGAAGGTAAATTCCAATTTGATATAATTAAAGATAAATTAAGAACTGATAGCAAAATCAAACTTATTCATATTCAAAGAAGCACTGGTTATGCTTCAAGAAAGTCATTTTTAGTTTGTGAGATAGCTGAAGTTATTAAACATATAAAAGAGGTTAGGGATGACGTTATAATCTTTGTAGATAATTGTTATGGAGAATTTATTGAAACAGTAGAACCAACAGAATTTGGTGCAGACATTATGGCTGGATCACTAATGAAAAACATAGGTGGAGGTATTGCACCAGGTGGTGGTTATATTGTTGGTAAGAAAGCTTATGTTGATGCTGCTGCTAACAGAATGACTGTTCCAGGAGTAGGAGGAGAGTACGGTGCTACTTACGGTTTAATGAGAAGTTTTTACCAAGGATTATTTTCTGCCCCTCATGTGGCTATTGAAGCTGTGAAAACTGCTATCTTTTGTGCTAGAGTAATGGAAATAGCAGGATTTAAAGTATTCCCAGCATCATCTGATAAGAGAACAGACATAATTCAAGCTATAGAATTTGGAGATCCACAAAAATTAATCAATTTCTGTAGTGGAATCCAAGCAGGTTCTCCAATAGATGCTTTTGCTGTATGTGAGCCATGGGCAATGCCGGGATACGATAGTGAGATAGTTATGGCAGCTGGAGCTTTTATCTCTGGATCAACAATTGAATTGTCAGCTGATGGGCCTGTAAGAGAACCATACATAGCATATATACAAGGCGGATTAAATTTTGATCATGGTAAAATTGGTGTGTTAATAGGCCTAAGTAGAGTTTTAGAAGTTAAATAAAATAATAATAAGTGATTAATTATGAATAATTTTTATTGTAGGTATTAATTTTGTAATTTGAATGTAATTTGAAATTAAAATATTCACTAAATAATTACTTTATTTAAACAAATATATTATAAAAAAAGATTGTATAAATTCACTGTAATTTATACAATCTTTTTAACTTATAAAATTCAAACTTTACTTTAATCAATATGTTTTATGCAAAAGATCTAAAAATACCAACGAGCTTTCCTAAAATTTTGCAGTCATCCACTATAATTGGATCCATATTATCATTTTCAGGTTGCAATCTTATATGATCTTTTTCTTTAAAGAATCTTTTAATTGTAGCACTATCATCAATTAAAGCTACAACAATATCTCCGCTTTTAGCACTTTGAGAACTTTCGATTATTGCTAAATCTTTATCTCTAATACCCACATTTATCATACTTTCACCAGATACGTGGAGTATAAACAAATCATTATCATGCTTAATATAATCTAAAGGAATCGGAAATGTATCTTCAATATTTTCAGTTGCAAGTATTGGAAGTCCAGCTGTTATTTTACCTATAATAGGAACATTAATCATTTCTTTTTTAGGCATAGAAAGTTCCGCGATTTCTAAAGCTCTAGGTTTAGATGGATCTCTTTTTATCATACCCTTTTTTTCTAATCTCTTTAAATGACCATGAACAGTTGAAGTTGATCTTAAGGATACAGCTTCACAAATTTCTCTTACTGAAGGAGGATATCCTTTACTTTCTGTATAAGATTTTAAAAAGTCATATATTTCTGATTGCTTATCTTTTTCGTCTGACATTACAAACACCTCACTATTCTTAAAATTATTATATCATATACAATTTAATATAGCAAACTAACGTTCTTTATCAATTAATAATTAGCATTTATCTTAATATTATTGCCCAAAATATAAATAATACTACCATAATTATCAATTATTATATAATATTAGAATAAAAATGGAGTTAAATTTAATAAGCTAATATATATAACTTGTATTTTTAAAATTTTATTTGCTTTGATTAACTTTTTTTGATATAATTTTAAAGTTAAATTAGTGAAAGAGGTGTTTAAAATGACATTTAAATATACTGACGATGATTATTGCGATATTTATGAAAACAAACTTTGTGACAATTGTGGTAAATGCTTAGAAATTAATGGTATAGATACAAAAGCAATTAAAATTGAAGATATAGCTAAAACTCAAGAAGAAAATGAACTATTAGAGGAAGAGTTTTTAAATGACTTGAAGTCTAATCTAAATGATGAAGATCTAAATGAAATAGAAAAAGACAATTTAAGCTTACAAGATATATATAAAAGATTTGTAAATAACAAAACTGATTTTGACAACATCCCTGAATCCTCTGATTCTGATGATGTAGAATATGAAGATGCTTTTGAGCATATTGAATATTTAGATGAAGTTGCATCACTAGATGATTTAACTTTAGAAGAGATGACAGAAGAAATTTATCCTGGAGTTAGAAGAGTAAAAAAAGCTTAATAATTGTTGGTGCATATATTTTATCTATTTTCACATAATAAAACTGAAATATGTTTTAAAGTGAAAGGATGATATACTATGAAGCGAAAATCTACTACAGCATTAATTTTAGCAGCATTTGTTGTAGCCTCACTTTCTTTAACTGGATGTGGTAATACAGCTAGAAACAGAAATAGAAACAATAACAATTCAAATAACGTTCAAGATGGTATTAATAACACAAGATCTTATAGCCAAAATGCAGCTGATGCTACTCGAAATTCTGCTGATACTGCCAGAAACGCAACTGATAACGCTGTAAATGCTGCAAATTATACAGCTCAAAATTTTAAAAATGATATTTCTAATGCAGGATATACAGTAACTGACTGGGCTAACAACACAAAGAATTATTTTAAAGGCAAAGAAACCAACTATAAATTAGGTGGAGATGCCGTTAGACTTTACGAATACAATTCAGCCTCAGATTTAGAAGGAGATATAAACAGAATAGCTCCAAATGGAATGACCATCAATGGTACTGATGCTAAGTTTGCGAATAGCCCTTACTATTATAGAAAAGGGAATACGCTTATAATGTACGAAGGAAAAGAGCCAGCATATGTTGATGAATTCAATAGGGTTTACGGAAATCCCTTAAGACCTTAAATTATATATTTTTATTTTACAAAAGGTTATTAGTTATAACAGACTAATAACCTTTAATTATTATTTAACAAGAGCAGAGTAGAGTGCGATATTTTTAAAATAAATATATTATAATTTTGACAATGGATTTGATTTTACTGCATCTCTTAAAGAATCATCATCTACATGTGTGTAAATTTGGGTAGTTGAAATATTCTCGTGACCTAATATACTTTGTAAACTTCTTATATCGACATTGCCATATTTATACATAAGAGTAGCAGCAGTGTGCCTTAATTTATGAGGCGTATATTTATCATCTGTTAATCCTGCATTTGTTATATGTTTTTTTATCATTATTTCAACTGTTCTTTGATTAATTGGTGTATTTCTTGATGAAAGGAATAAATATTTTTTATCTTCTGGCAATGCTTTTGAATCATCTCTAACTTTCAAGTAATTATCTAGAGCTTTTAAGCAGGCATCATTCAAATAAACAGTTCTTTCTTTGTCACCTTTACCAATAATACTTAATGTATCACCTTTAAACTTTGTTAGTTGTATACTGCACAATTCGGATAATCTCATACCACAATTCAAAAATAATGTAAGAATGCAATAATCACGTTGATAGTTCTTGTTCTTTTTATCAAGAGACTCCAACAAATGTAAGCTTTGATTTAGTGTTAAATAAATTGGATGTCTTTTATTAACTTTGGGAGATTCAAGCTCTAAAGTTGGATTTTCTGTTATTATTTTTGCTTTTCCTTGAAGAAATTTAAAATAAGATTTTAAAGTAGCAACTTTTCTAGCTCTAGCATAAGCGCTGTTTTGTCTATATTTTTCTGTAAAAGACATGAAGGCATAAAGATCTCTTAATCTAATAGATTTTATAAATTCATCATTAATGGAAGTTATATCAATATCATCAAATTCTATTTCTTCGCTTGTTAAACCTCTATATTTTAGCATAAATCTAAAAAATATTATTAAATCCTTTCTATATGCATTAATAGTGTTTTCAGATTTATTTTTTATCGTTTCCAAGTAAGTTAAAAAATCAACTGCCGAAACCGGTAATTTATTGTTTGCAAATATATCAAAATCATAACTCATATTTTTATCTCCATTATAATTATATTAAGCATTTCTAAATACTTAATATAATTATACCAGTAAATCTATTTTTAATCAATTAATTTCGGGAAATATGCATTTCCCGAAATTAATTTAAGCATTTTTTATTAATATTTTTATTAATTTCAGTTTATTGTATTGTTATTATATAGATTTTATTTGTATCTAAACATTAATTGCTGTATTTTTCTTTATACTTATAATTTTAACTAATTAGTTGGTCGAATAATTAATTTATAAAAAAGCAAATCACTTTTCTTAACTTATATAAATCTAGTTTTAAAATCTAAACTTAAATATTTTTTTCTAGTGTTACAATTAAATATCAGTAGATTTTGATTTCGATTCTGACAAAATTCTAAATTCGAACATAATTAAAAATTATATAAACCACTTTTAAATAAAACTTAAATCCAATTTGAGCAAACTCAAGTTTCAGTTCAAATTTTATTGTGTTATAATAAAATTGCATTTCATTAAAGAAAATAATATTTTTATAAAGCCAAGGAGGAAATTCACGATTATGGCACAAGGAAAAACTAACGCTATGAGAATTTTAGATAGCAATGATATTACATATTCAACTTACAATTATGAAAACAAGGACGGTAAAATTGACGGAATTGCCGTTGCACATAAAATAGGAAAAGATGTTGAATCCGTATTTAAAACATTAGTTACACAAGGTCATTCAAAAGAATATTATGTGTTTGTAGTACCTGTAGCTGAAGAATTGGATTTAAAGAAAGCAAGTAAAGCTGCTAATGAAAAAAATGTTGAAATGATACATGTTAAAGATATAAATAAAATTACAGGTTATATCAGGGGTGGTTGCTCTCCTCTTGGTATGAAAAAAATTTTTAAAACCTTTGTTCATGATAGCGCTTTGAGTTTTAATACAATTGTTTTCAGCGGCGGTAAAATTGGTTTTCAAATAGAAATAAATCCAAACGATTTATCCAAAGTTATCGGATGTTCATTTGTTGATATTATCAAGTCCAACTAAAAAGACATCTTAAAATTTATATATAACTACTCTACTTCTTTTACTTATTCATGTCAGAAACTTATTTAATTAATTATTTATTTTTATAAAGCAAATAATCTGTGATTATACAAATACATTTAGTATGATTTAAATCACAGATTATTTTTATTTATCAAGTATCTCTATTAATCTTATGCGTTAAAATTATTTCGCAACTTCTCCAACTAATGAGAAAGAATTTGCTTTTACTATTTTAACTTGAACTAATTCTCCTATTAGCTCTTTCCCACCTTCAAAGTTTACTAGCTTTCCATTTCTAGTTCTTCCTGTTAATTTCGAATCGTCATTTTTGCTAGTACCTTCTACTAAAACTTCATAGACTTTTCCTTCGGCTTTTTTATTTCCTTTAGCAATACCGTTATTTACTACTTCTACTAATCTATTAAATCTTTCATGTTTTACATCATCAGAAATTTGGTTTTCCATTTTATCTGCTGGTGTATGATTTCTTCTTGAATAAATAAAAGTAAACGCAGCATCATACTCAATTTCCCTAGCTAGCTCTAAAGTTTCATTAAAGTCTTCCTCAGTTTCTCCAGGGAAGCCAACTATAATATCAGTAGAGAATGTTGCATCCGGAATCTCTTCTCTTATTTTTTTAGCTAATTCCATGTAGTGATCTTTAGTATAATGTCTATTCATTTCTTTAAGTATTCTATCCGAACCACTTTGTACTGGCAAATGAATTTGTTCACAAACCTTATCACAATCTCTTATAGCATATATAACATCTTCTGTTAAATCCTTAGGGTGAGATGTCATAAATCTGATTCTTTCTAAACCTTCAATTTCATTTACTCTTCTCAAAAGTTCAGCAAAAGATATTTTATCTTCAAGTTCTTTTCCATATGAATTTACATTTTGCCCAAGAAGCGTTACTTCTTTGTATCCACTTGCAACCATATCTCTTATTTCTTTTTCTATGTCTTCAGGCTTTCTACTTCTTTCTCTACCTCTAACATACGGAACTATACAGTATGTACAAAAATTATTACATCCATACATTATAGTTACAAATCCTTTTATGTCACTTTTCCTATCTATTGGAACTCCTTCAACAATTTCTGTTTCTTTATTGACGATTTCTTTAATTTGCACGCCTTCAGTCCTTACCCTATTTAAGTATTCTGGGAATTTGTATGAATTATGTGTACCAAAAATTATGTTAACATGTGGGTATTTCTTAAGAATCTCATCTGCCATTCCTTTTTGTTGCATCATACATCCACATATTCCAATGATCAAATCAGGATTTTTTTCTTTTTGATTTTTTAATGCTCCAAGATTGCCATAGACTTTGTTTTCTGCATTTTCTCTAACACAACAAGTATTAAAAATAATGATCGAAGCCTCATCTCTAACTTCAGTACTTTCATACCCCATTCTTTTAAGCATTCCTGAAAGTTTTTCTGAATCTTCTTCATTCATTTGACATCCGAAAGTAGAAATAAAGAAGAATTCCTTTTTATCTTTTTTTAATTTCATTTCATCTATTTGTTCTATATTAAAGTTCATTTTTATTCCTCCGTTTTTTATCCAATTACTTTAGTATTATAGCAAATAAACTATATAAATAAAAGCATTATATAGTTTTTTATAATATAAAACAACATCTCTTTTATATAATAACAAAGGTACGAAATTAGCAAAAAGATACCTATAAACAAAATTCATTTTTCATGTATCTTGCTTATAGGTATCAATTTATTTATCCCATACCCTAAAACAAATCTATCGCTTTATTGAACAGAACCAACTGCCTAAAGTTTCTTTTAGCAACTATAGATATTTTTCGATAGAAGTTCAATTTTTCTTTGAATATGATTACTCCAAGCAGTACGGAAATCAATGGATTTATACAATACTCCATACTAGCTTCTATAACATAGTTAGAATTGACGGCCAAAATATAATAGTACATAAATTAAAATTCTTCATTCTTATTTTATTGTTTCAATAGGAAGGTTCATTCCTTTCCAACCCTCAAGTGCTCCTGCAAGCTCATAAGCTTCAAAACCTTCTGATAATAAAATAAGTAATGCTGTTTTCCCAAGCGTGGTACCAGCAGTCCAGTCATATACAACATACGTTTTGCTTTTATCTAATTCATCTAAATGGTTTCCTAATTCTTTTGCAGGCATTGCAATAGCACCTTTTATTTGGTCTTGTTTTACATGTGCCGGAGCGTTACGAACGTCTAATATGACATATGGCGAATCTTCTTTTCCAATGTTTTCTAACACAATAAAATGATTTATATATAAGCTAAGGAATGTTTCTAAAAATTCGATTTTTTTTGTTTGCATCTTTTATTTCTCCTTTTCTTGGGTATATTTTTGAGTGCTATCATTAATTTTTTTTAATAAATTTGAGAGTAGCTGAATTTCTTCATTAGACAGGCAACCCAGCAAATTGTTAACGATGCTAAAATTTCCTGGTAAAAATTTCTCTAAAACATGATTTCCTGTTTCAGTAAGTTGAACAAATAATGAACGTTTATCTGTAGTGGAAGTACTTTTTAAAATCCAACCCTTCATCTCCATTCCTTTTAATAATTTACTAACTGTTGCACGAGTGGCTCCCAATTTCTCAGAAATAGCTGAAGGCAACAATGTTTGGTTTGGAGCTTGATATAAAAACATCAAAATAATAAATCTTGATTCACTTAAATCGTTCTTATCAAGGATATAATCATATTGTTTTTGCATATTACGATATGTCCATTGAAAATCAATGAATAATTTTACAATATCTGAATTTACTTCCGAATAAACATTTTTCATCAACTGCAAACGCTGATTATCAGGACGATCAATAAAAGTAAAGTTATCCATAAATAATCTCCCTTACAATAGTTAGCCGGCTAACTATCATAAGTATAACATTATAAATTTTGAATGTCAATTTAAAAGATTACTAATAAACGACTATAATAACTTATTTTAAACTTTCTCTTTATCCTAAAAAAATACCGTTAATACTTAATTTAATTAAAATATTAGCGATATTTATTAATATATTATTATCCCCAAATAGTAATAAACTTAACCTATTTATGATATGCTTATTACCCTTAATTCAAAATAAATAACCCACGACAACACATTTTCTTCATTGTCGTGGGTTTCATGGTGGAGGCGAACCATACCAAACTCCTATACCAAAAGAGTCTTCTTTATTTATGATATAGTTTACTTTTAATTATCCTAAACAAATATTTTTAATCATGTTATTTAATAATATAAACGTTTTAAAAACTTGACACCAAATTTAGTAAAAACCTCATTTACGTATGGTACGATTCAGCGTTCCTTATCCTAATATATTAATAATTAAGTCGTCATAATTTACCATCACCCATTAAGAATATAGTCTCTAAAGCTCTTTTTAAACTTTTAAAATCATCCTTAGTATTTACGTCCTCTTCTTTGATCATTCCATAGATCCAATATTCTTCAGGAAGTTCACTTATTAATACAAGTTTCTCCATTACTTTTTTGAAGGATATCTTTTGCCGCTTTCAATTAAGCTATAGTATCCATCGCTTACTTTTAATTTATATGCCATCTCATTTTGTTTTAAGTGAAGTTCATCTCGATATTTTTCCAAACGCTCATTAAACATGATTAATTTATGTCTCCTTAAAGTTTTAATTTTACCATCCATCTGGATCTCGTGATAAAATTAGATCCACCTATTACTTGGAAGTTATACATTAATTGTATAATACCATAAATCTTTGTCAATAATCTAATTGAAAAACTAAAACTCAATTTCATAATTATTTTAGAGATAGTAATTAACTCATTCCATAACAACGCACCTATTACTATCTCTTTTTTTGCTAAAAAAATAAGCAGCCAAATTAATGACTGCATTTATATGATTATTTAGTTAACGTTAATAAATTCGCTTTTACAATATTCTAATATTTTATCTTCTTCACCTTTAAATATTTCTGCTAAATATAATATTACTTCTTGTTCACCTTCTGGAAGATCTCTTATTGTATCTATAGTCACATTCTTCATAAAATAAAATCACCTCCTTAATGTTATTGTGGAATATTATATTATATAAAGCTAAAATAATCCATAGTATAAATATTGGAAATTTACTAATACTATAATTGCTAATCTTTTATAGCTTGGCAGGTTGCCAAAAGACAGCAAATTAATTAACGATTTACTGTCTTTTGTTCTTTTTTCTAAAATACCAAATGATAATACCAGTGGTTGGGTATTCTCGGTTCATGTATATACTTAAAGAGCTCATATTTATGCATGATCCCTATTTTTATTAATACACAATTACTACATTGTTCATCAACATGATATAAAAACTTCTATTTAAATTATATTTCCAAGTAATTTTCTGGGTTGTCTAAAATCTCTTGGATAATACTAAAATATTGTCCAATATGTATTCCATCAACCAATGCATGATGTACTTGTATGGATATTGGCAACTTAATTTTACCACTTTCCTCAAAAAAATTTCCCCATGATATTCTTGGAATACTATCAACAGGACTCATTTGAATTGGGTGAGTTATATTAGTAAATGAAACCCATGGAATACTTGTGATATATAATAAGTCATCACGTCCTGGTTCATCTTTTATGCTAATATTGTTTTTTGCCTTTTCAATTTCAGTTAATGTATTGATTTTAAATTCCTTGAATTTTTCTATAAATTTTGAAGTACAAAAACTAAACACTTCTTCATCAGTCATTACAGTAAAAGATGGATTTGTTGTCTCATGCTCTATCACCTTATCATCTCTTATCCGAAGTCTAAATTCTTTTATGTTATTTGCTGTTTTAGTAGAAACATATAGAATTGATATGAAAAATGGCAATTTATTTCTTTTTAAATATCTATAAATTTCATTAAAATATCACTCTCCTTCTAATATTGCACAAAAATTTACCAAAGTTGTACTAATTGGTGATAGAGATGTATAATTTTAAATATTGAATAAATTTTTATATAAGAAGACATCATACTCCTATAACTAAAAATAAAGTATATGGAGGAATAAAGTAATGCTTTTTAAAAAAATAGCTATATTTTTTTTTGTTATCGTCATAATTGCTAAACTAAGTATTAATTATGATAATAACGTATATGCTAGTAACGATAAAATAGTTAATGTTGATGTATTACTATATACCTTTGATGATCCTTTCATGTCATCACTCAAACAAAGCTTAGAAAATATTCAAAAAGAAAATCCAACTAAAATTCATTTTACTTTTCATGATGGAAAAAATAATATAGCTTTGCAAAATGAAGAATTAGATTCTATTGTTAATAGAGGTAGCGTCGATTTAGTTATGGCAAACTTAGCTGATATAAGTGAAAATGCTGTAAATGGAGCTTTTGGTATAGTTAAGCCAAAAGAAATTCCAATAGTTTTTTTAGATGTTCCTCAAGATGTAGTATCAAAAGTTTCTAAAAATTATAAAAAAGCTGCATTTATATTAGCAAATTCTGATTTAGCTGGTACTGTTCAAGGTAATATTTTAGTTAATTTATGGAATTCTAATAAAAAAGCTATAGATAAAAATAATGATAACATCTTGCAGTATGTTTTATTACAAGGTGAAATTGATAATCCTGTAGCAATTGATAGAACAAATTATGTTATTTCAACAATTAATAACTCTGGAATCAGTACACAACAACTTGCACTTATAAATGCTAATTGGTTTAAAGAATTAGCTAGAGATTCTATTGAATCTCTATTTCTTAGATATAATGATAGAATTGAAGCAATAATATCAAACAATGATGCTATGGCAATAGGCGCTATCGAAGCATTACAAAAATATGGATTTAACACAGGGGATGAATCGAAAAATATAGCAGTTGTAGGAATTGATGCTATACCTGAAGCTAGAGATTTAATTGATAAAGGATTTATGACTGGTACTGTTATTCAAGATCCAAAAGTTTTAGCTGAAGTATTTTATAATGTTGGAATGAATTTAGTTAACAATTTGAATCCTATAGAAAATACCAATTATAAAATCATTAATGGAGAAATTATAGTTCCATTCCCTTACGAGGAATATGTCAAGAAATAATAGCAAAAGCAGTAGTTTGATTGCCCCTTACTGCTGCTCTATAAACTCTCACAATAATTATAATCATTAAATTCATAAAATTAGCTCTACCTTACTTCAATTACTTCATCATTATTTACCATCATGCATTGATTATAACACATTCTGTAAGCATGATATTTAAAATTTTACACAAAAAAAATAAGCAGTAGTGGATTGCTCCTGGCTACTGCTCCATTAAATTATCATTTCTTTTTTTTCGGTTCAACGAATAAATAATATATACTCATTACCACAAATGTTTGAGAAAAAATAGATATAGAAGATGTTACCAAAATGCTTAGAGAAGCCACCCCAAAGGCAACTAGTAATGCCGTTATTGAAATTACTGTATTATTAAAATCACAAACAAAATCATCTATTTTTATTATTAAGTTTTTAGAAAATATATATAATATAATTGAAATAATAATCGGTAATATTATCATTTCAAATAACTCATTTCTTTTACTTGTCTTAAAAAAATTGAATAAGATTATATATATTTTCTTAAACATGTTTATTCCTCACTTTCTTCAATTTCTAAAAATATATTATTAAAATACTCCTTAAATTCTACATTAAGCAATTTATTATAATTTTTAAATATGTCTTCACTGTTAACTAATCCATCGACACTTAACTCTGTTTCTATATATTTACTTAATTTCATACGTTCTGTATCAAGCGATATTGGGTTTCCATCAGCTCTACCACCAATAACAATTCTACTTATTTTTTCTTTTTTAGTTGGATTATTAAAGTTTTCAAAGTATTTAATAACTTTAGATTTGGAAAATGATAACCCTTTTATTGGTCTATACCACACATCTACATTTTTTCTTAATACATTCTCTTCACCATAAGCAATATCTTCATCTTGAGTAAGATTTTCTTTATCTACACTTACTCTAAGAAGTGATATTTTATCCATTTTTTCAAGTTCCTTAACAAAATCTGGTGAAGGAACTATTTCTATTTTAATTTCAAAGCCTAATAATTTATCACATTTTTCTTTCGCAAAATTATCCTTGACCCATTGCCTATATATCTTATTTATATTTTCAGAAATCATTCCAATTGTTACAGCACCAATTATTTTTTCAAAAATTAATACTGCTCTATTAGTATTTTTATATGTTTTTATAACATAGTGCTGTCTTTCTTCATCTCCATCAGTTTTATCTTTATGATATTTAGGAGTTAATGTATTAATATCTACTACATTAGTATTCTTGTTAAATTTTATATATTTTATTCGTATTTAAAATTTGAATAATTAACTTATAAATTTCTAATCAGCGTTTATAAATATCTTTATCTCGTCATTGAAACCACTTTAAAATGCTTTAGATATATTTTCAGTACCACTATTTCTAGAAAGTTGATTAATCTGCATTGTCACTGTAACACTACCGTCCTCCTCTTTAAGTTTTTAATAAAACTATTTACTTATTAATCTAAAATACCATTAAAAAGATAGTATCCATCCCGAAAGAACTAATTATTTATTTTCTTTTTATACTCACTTATTGTTATACCAGTCCATATATGAAATGCTCTTACAAAAGAATTTAAATCTTGATACCCTAATAGGTAAGCTATATCATCACTCGATATATCTGAATTTTTTAAATAATGCCTTGCAAGTAGTTCTCTAGTATGGTTTAGCTGTTTTTGGAATGTAGTATCTTCTTCTTTTAATTTTCTTTGAAGAGTTCTTGTGCTACAACCTAATTTTGATGACACATCATCTATGCTTCCTTCTCCTGCTGGTAAAAGTTCTATAAGTGCACTTCTAACTCTAGCTGCATAAGTGTCATCTATTTCTAATTCGCTAAGTCGCCTTCTTAATTCTGGCTTAAAATACTCCCACATAACATCATTTTGGCTTATAAAAGGACGTAGCGCATCTTCCTTTGATATAGTCAATATGTTTCTTGTTCCTACTTTAGGCCTTATTCCAAAAAACTTTTCATAATTATCATTATCTATCTTATGCTTTGTCATAACTTCCTTAGGTATACTATGAGTTTTGGTAGCATTTCTAATAAGTTGCACTAAAAATACCATTTCTATTTCAACTAAAAACTCTGGTAATTCGCTTTCTTTATTTTCAAAACTCATCTCCAATGTTATGTTATCTTTGTTTTCATTAACTAGGAATACTAATGGGCCTATAAGTTTTTTATATGTTGATATTCTTTTCATACAAGTTAATGCATTCCTACTGCAATAAGCCGCAAATATAGGTGGCGAAAATGTTTCTATATTTTCTATTGTACCAATCTTTATTGGGACACACTCATCATTTGATAACTCTTTTAGTATTTCCATAAATCTTATATATTCAATTGCTGTTAAAGAAGGTATTTGATGACTAAATAAATCTTCAGGTAAGTTAGATTTTTTTAGTACTTCTGCAATTGATATGCCAAGACTTCCGATTAAATCTGCAAATTTTCTATCTAGTATAAATTTATTATTAGACATTTAAACTCCTTCCATATCTATCAGTAGATATTTCTTTAAAATACGGATTAATGTATCTCCCTTTTTTAATTGTTGATTTTCCATATTGTATTGCTTTTTTAGGACAATGATGAATACATGCCAAACATTGAGAGCACTCACCACTCCACTGAGGTTTTCCTTTTGCTAATGTTATTATATTTGAAGTACATACTTTTTCACACTTTCCACATGATACACAATCATCCGTTGAATAAAATTTTGATACATTATTAAAAAATATTTCAAAAATCGTATTCATTGCACCAGTTAAAAACCTTGATGTAAGTCCTTTTTCTAGCTCAAATACATTTTGTTTTCTTTCTTTTATTAATGTGTTTATTTTTTTTATTTTATTTTTAGCATTCTCAAGCTTTCTTCTTTCCACTTCTTTTGAATCTACGTCACCTAATATTATATAATTATTTGGCATAATAATTGAGAATCCACTATTTAAAGTCATCTCTTTATTATTAAGATCTTTTTTTATTATCCCTATAGCATTTCCTGCATCATCACCACAAGTAGCTACTGAAAAAACATAATTATTTTTATAATTCTTAAATTTAACATTTTTAATAAATTCCTTTACCATATTCGGAAGTGAATAAGCATAAATAGGATATATAATCCCAATAACTTCTCCATCCTTTAAAGTAAAATCTAATTCTTTTTTTTCATTAATTAGCTTAGAAATAGAAATTATTGTATCATTATTTGCCTTTGCAATTTCACTTGCTACATACCCCGAATTACCCGTTCCTGTGAAATAAAAAATCATTTATTCTACTCCTTTTTGAATTTATTCATTTTTATTTTTCTTGTTGTATTTGATATATTTGTTTTAACATTAATTTTTTAGGCATAATTTGTAACATACTCATCATAGCTTTTTGAGAAGCTGTAACCCCTACAATAATATCTAATTTACCTTGTAACATTGGCTACAATATATGGACTGCCTATCTTAGCAAATAAAGGTGTATTATTCATATCAGATGTTTTTGCAAATTCTGTTTTTGTTACTTCAGGTAATAATGCTGTAACTGTTACGTTTGTATCATTATAATTCTTGTGCTATTGCATTGCTAAAAGATAAAACATAAACTTTTGATGCATAGTAAACAGCTTGTAATGGACCAACCATAAGAGCTGCTGTTGATTATACATTTAGTACCTTACCACTATTTCTTTTTACAAAGTCAAGTAAAAAGAACATTGTTAAAGTAGTTAATGTGACTATATTAACTTGAATCATTTGTAAATCTAATTCCATTGGACGTTCATGAAAATAACCACGTCCTCCAAATCCGGCATTGTTTATAAGGTAATCTACTTCGATGCCTACTTCTCTTACTTCATTATAAATTTCAATAGGTGATTGTGGTAGTGTTAACTTCACACCAACAAAAAAATAATTTTTGTTCCTTAATCATAGAAAACTTACAACGTTTGTACCCCATTGTTATTTTATCCAGCATTTTTGCTTCATTGGCTACTGCTTTTTCTATCTGTGCTCTTACTTTATCAGCCGCTTTCTTTGAGCATACTGGAGCAAGAGTGGTTTCTGGATTTAATGGATTACCTACTATCATCTGATCAATCGCACCCTGCACAGACTTCTGAATATCTGCATCCGGCATAACAACCATGGCATCTGAACCGCCAAGTTCCATAACACATTTCTTAAGATTATGACCCAATTTTGCCGCAACACCACGTCCTACCGTTGTACTTCCTGTAAGCGTAATTCCACAGATGCGCGGATCTGCAATCAGGTCATCAGACTGCTTATAATCAATAAAAAGATTTGTAAGGCAGCCATCCGGAAGTCCAGCATCCTTAAATAGCTTCTCCATTGTAAGTGCGCATTGTGGGCAGTTCGAAGCATGCTTTAAAACAACAACATTTCCTGCCATTAGCTGTGCCGCCGGTCTTGTCATCTGAAAGAAGGGTACATTCCACGGTTCGATCATGTAAATAATGCCCAGTGGCTGATAGATACCAACTGCATTTCCAGACATCTGGTCTGTTGTTTTTACAAAATGAGGTTTTAATAATTCTTTTGCATTATCTGCATAATAGCTCATAATTTCCGTACAGATATTCATCTCCCAAGCTGCAATAGTAACTAATTTGCCAGTCTCAATTGTATTAATTGCTGCAAGTTCTTCTCTTCTCTCTACTGCGAGCTCTGCCGCTCTTTGAAGAATTGCTGCTCTTTCTTCAAATGTTGTCTTAGACCATAATTTGTATACCTCCTGTGTCTTAACAAGCTTTGCCTAAAGTTCCTCATTTGTTAGTTAAACTCTGCTGTTACCTCACCAGTGTAAGGATTTGTTGTTTTGTAAGCCATAATTTTGTCCTCACTTTCTTTGATTTGGATTTTTAACTTGTTAATTATGTTACGTGTAAAACACGTGCTGCTGTCAGCTTCTCTTCATCAGGATGTCAACGATGTAGTTCCGTGTATTGTAATAAAATCTAATCTAAACATTCAATTTTTTCTCTGACTTTATTTCTTTGCGCTTCCTCTCAGCTGCATATTATAAACATTGTCCATCAGCATTTTCTTTGGAAGGATTGGTGTCAGCTTCATGAAGATCTTCTGAATTCCTACAAGTCCTGCTGTCACATTCATTTCTCCCTTAATCATTGCATCGTATCCTGCCTGCGCAACAGGTGTTGGATCAGTTGCATTTGCAAAAAGCGCTGTATCAGAAAGGCCACCAGCATTTGCGAATCCAGTGCTCATAGCTCCTGGCATAAGACATGTCATCGTTACTCCTGTGCCTTTCAATTCTCTCCATACTGCATTTGACCAGCTTGTCACATAGGCTTTTGTTGCATAATAACATGCCTGAAGTGGTCCTGGCATGGTTGCTGCCGTCGAGCTGACATTCAGAACTTTGCCGTTTCCTCTCTTTACCATATCTGAAAGGAAGAGTTTGCAAAGTCTTGTGGGTGTCTCTACATTCACCGCAATCATAGAGAGATCTTCTTCCATGGTACGCTCACGAGCGAAATCACCCTGTCCACCAAAGCCTGCGTTATTGATTAAATAATCGACGTCCCATCCATTTTCTTTACATGTATTATAAATCTGCTGTGCTGCCTCTGGAGATGAAAGATCTACTGCAAACGTGTGTGCTGTCACATGATACTTTTCCTCTATTTCCTTTGCCTGTACATCAAGTTTCGTCTGATCTCTGCCTACCAGGATCAGATCTCCACCTGATGCCGCATGAATATTTGCAAAGCGTGTTCCGAGTCCGCCGTAAGATCCTGTGATTAGTGCTATCTTTTTTGATTTGTTCATTTTGTTTACCTCTTCTTTCTAAAATGTGTGTTTGAATGTTACTATTCTGCGTTGTTCTATTTGATGATTGAATTATAACAAAAAAATGGTACCTCGATGAACATCATAAGGCGCCATTTTTTAATCAATTTATGCCATTTTTTTATTCTTTGGATAATATCTTTCCTTATCTACCTCTGCAATTCTTTTATACTTATATTAGTTTTGGTATGATTCCATTAAAAGCAATTCAATATATGCCCGACTTTCACTACGTGCCTTTGCGACATATTTACTTTCCACATATAGTATTATTCTTTATTTTGTCTTTTATTCACTAATTACCACAAAAACTAGGTATACCTCCTTTCAATTTGTTTCTTTTTTAGGCGTTTGCGAAACGCCGCAACCCGCAGAAATGCGGGATATTTTTTTAGCAAAATAAAATAACTCCTCACTGATTTATGGTAAAATTGAATCGACTAAAAAACAAAACCACCATATACCTCAGAAAGGAGTCATATATATGATAACATATAAACAGCTTTCTTTGGCAGATACTTATTCTGATTGCAAAGAAATATTTGAAGAAAATATAAGCTTTATTCTATGATTAGCTCTTTAATTTTACAACGTATTTTTTCAATTCCTACAGATGCTCTTTTAATTATTTTTCTTAAATATTCACAAGAACTAAGAGACTTCTGTGGCTTTTTAAAAGTTCCTGATTCCTCTAAGTTTACTCGTTTTAAACAAGATTTCCTTTTGGACTTACAATCTATGTTCGATAATCTTGTTGATATGACCGAACCAATATGCCAACAAATTGATGAGAATCTTGCTTCTATGACTATTTTTGATACTTCTGGCATTGAGGCTTTTGTAACTGAAAATAACCCTAAATATGCCAATCGCATTATAAAACAACTTAAAAATTTTAAGAAGGCATGTAATTTAGATGAATCTTATGATCCTTATAAAGCTGCCTATGGTTCTATGCCTACACATGCTTCAGCAAATCCGACCATCCAACAGATGTATATTAATGGGCATTTTTGCTATGCTTTTAAATTCGGCATCATTACTAATGGCCTCGGTATCGTAAGAGATATTTCATTTTATAATAAAAATTTTATCACAGCTCATCCTGATATTATTATTGAGAAAAAGTCTTATTCACCTGATGAAGATAAGTCCCTTGCAGATTCTAAGGCTCTTATTCCTGTTCTCAAAGATTTCTTTAAGAAGCATCCTCTAATAAATCCTAAAACTTTTTTAGGCGATGCTGCTTTTGACAGTATTCAAATTTATCGTGATCTTCTTCTTGAATTAAAATTTGATAAAGCATATATTCCTTTAAAAACTAGGCTTACACTAGAAAATGCTGATTGCCCTTTAAACAAAGACGGCATTCCATGCTGTCCGCGTGATTCCTCTCTTCAAATGAAGCGTGAAGACAGCAAATCTCATCTTCGTTCTAGAATTCCAACAATGAAGTTTGTATGCCCTAAAATGAAATGGATATATAATAAAGAAACTAAAAAGAGCAAACGTGTAACTCAATGTGAAAATCCATGTACAAATTCTAAATGTGGACGAATGTTTTATATATATCCAGAAAAGAATTTACGAGCATATCCTGGTACAACACGTGGAAGCCAAGAATAGGACACGACTTATAAAATTAGAGTTGCTGTTGAAAAAAATATTAACCGCTTCAAATACAGCTACTGCGTTGCGGAGCGTAAGACTCAAAATGAGCAAACACTTCATGCTTATTTACTTCTAGCCGGTATAACTCAGTTAATAACAGTCATCGTAGCAGATAAAATACATAAATATGAATATATACGAAGCCTTAAACCATTAATAGCATAAACTTCACTTCCAAAAATTGAAATATATCTTTGCTTTATTTCTTGCACCCTTTTTTAATAATTTAACAATTCTATTTGTATAGCAGGAAACATTAAATCATTTAATAATGTTTTTGCAATTTCAAATCAACCCTTATTCACTTTTATCAATGAGTTTCGCAATTATCTATGTTTCTTTTTATTTCATTACTTAAGTAATAAATCATAAATTGTTGTACTATTATATGATTTTGCTGAGTAATCGAGTCGAGCTTCCGTTATGACGCGAAATATGCAATCATACTGTTCTATTATTTTTTTGATTGTGCCTAAACTCTAGTTGAATTTAATATATCCATAAACTCATCACCCATTATAGTTTCTTTGTGAAGAAGATGAGATGAAATTTTGCAAAGTGATTCCATATTATCTTTTAAAAGACTTAATGCTTTTTCATAACAATTGTTTATAATTTGAAGAACTTCTCTATCAACTTCAGCAGAAGTTTCAGTAGAGCAAGTCTGAATTGGTCTTCCATCTAGATATCTATTTTGTATTGACTCCAACCCCATCACACCAAATTTATCTGACATGCCATATATAGTTACCATCTGTCTTGCAATTTGGGTGGCTCTTTCAATATCATTTGAAGCTCCTGTAGTTGCTTTTTTGAAGATAATCTCTTCTGCTGCTCTACCAGCTAAAAGTACTACTATTTGCTCTGCTAATTCCTCCTTAGATATAAGAAATTTTTCTTTCTCTGGCATCTGCATTGTATAGCCTAGTGCTCCCATTGTTCTTGGAATAATGGTAATCTTATGGACTGGTTGTGTTTCCTTTTGCAATGCAGCTGCAAGCGCATGTCCTACTTCATGAAAAGCAACTAAACTCTTTTCTTCCTCTGTCATAATTCTATCTTTCTTCTCTTTACCTGCGATAACAGTTTCCACAGCTTCGAATAGGTCATCCTGTCTAACCACATCTCTGCCCATTCTTACAGCCCTTAAAGCAGCTTCATTTACCATATTAGCAAGGTCTGCTCCAACAGCACCTGCAGTAGCCAATGCTATTTCTCTCAAATTCACACTGCTATCAAGCTTAACATTTTTCCCATGAACCTTAAGTATCTCTTGTCTACCTTTAAGATCAGGTTTATCCACAATAACTCTTCGATCAAATCTTCCAGGTCTTAAAAGGGCTTTGTCCAATATCTCTGGTCTATTAGTTGCGGCAAGTATTACTACGCCCTTTGAAGAATCAAATCCATCCATTTCCGCTAAAAGCTGATTTAATGTTTGTTCACGTTCGTCGTTTCCACCAAGTTTGCTATCACGACTTTTTCCTATTGCGTCAATTTCATCGATGAATACGATACATGGTGCATTCTTCTCCGCTTGTTGAAATAAATCTCTAACTCTAGAAGCACCAACTCCTACAAACATCTCCACAAAATTTGAACCTGATAAAGAAAAGAAAGGCACATTTGCTTCCCCTGCTACTGCTTTAGCAAGCAAAGTCTTGCCTGTACCTGGTGGTCCTACTAATAGTGCCCCTTTAGGTAGTTTAGCTCCTATTTCAGTATATCTTGATGGCTTATGAAGAAAATCTACTATTTCACTAAGTGATTCCTTTGCCTCTTCCTGTCCAGCTACATCATTAAAAGTAACACCCGTCTTTTTCTCAATATATACCTTTGCATTACTTTTTCCAAAAGACATAGCTCCGGTTCCACCAATTCTATTACCTAAAGTCTTCATTATAAATGAACCTAGTAAATAGAACATAGCAAAAGGTAATATCCATGTAAGTATAAAAGTTACAATAGGCCACTGCACATCTTTAACTGGTGTTGAAAATTTTACTCCTGCAGTATGAAGCTTATCTACCAATTGAGGATCATTTAAAGTTCCAGTGTAGTAAACTTTCTTATCACTCCCATTTTCTTTTGGAGTTATTAAAAGCCTATCATCTTCAATCTTTACTGATTCTACCTGATTATCTTGAATCATTGTAAGAAAGGTACCATAGTCGATTTCCTGACGTGTAGATCTTGAAATCCATGTGATAGCTATATTTATTATGAATGTAATAATTAGGGTAACCACAATATAACTGACTAAACGCTTTTGTTTTTGTAACATAATTCTACTCCTTTGATTTTAATTTGTTAACATTCCTATCTACTCTTAATTGTTTTTTTACCAATAAAATGTTCTTGTCCAAAACTTAATGTAAAAAGGATTTAATTAATATGAGTTTTCTTAATTGATTTCCCACCACGAAGAAGGAGGAATATTTAAGTCTGAATCTAACAACACAGTCCCACCAATCATGGGAACTATTAAGTTAACTTTTTCCTTTTTTGCTTCTTTTGATGCTCGTTCTATAGGCTCATTCCAACCATGATAAGCTAATGAGAATGCCGCCCAATGCATTAACATCATATTCTTACCTTTCACCTCTAAATTTGCCTGTACAGATTGTTCTGGTATCATATGAATATCTGGCCAACGTTTATCATATTGCCCCCCTTCAATTAAGGTAATATCAAAAGGTCCGTATTTATCTCCAATTTCCTTAAAATGCTGGCCATATCCACCATCTCCACTGACATATAAACGTGTGTTTTTCCCAAGAATTACAAAGCCTCCCCATAGAGTAGTATTAGTATTAAACATTCCCCTTCCGGAAAAGTGCCTGGATGGTGTCAATGAAATAGTTAATCCTTGGAATTCAATTTCATCCCACCAATTGAGTTCAGTAATTTTTTCTTTTGGAACACCCCATCGGATTAAATGAGAACTTGCCCCAAGAGGAACAAAGAAATGTGATGCTTTATCCTTTAACTTTACAATTGACTGATAATCTAAATGGTCGTAATGGTCATGGGATATAAATACTGCATCAATAGGTGGAATTTCATCAATAATATTCATCATATTTTCACTATATTTATATCTTTTGCTTCCTGCAAACGAAACTGGTGATGCAATGGTTCCTAAGATAGGGTCCACCAGCATCTTTTTATTATCTATACTAAGTAAAAAAGTAGAATGTCCAAGCCAAGTCAAACTATCTTTTTCACTTTTAATTTTGTTCCACTCAATAGCATTAACCGGAATTTCCCCATCCGGGTTTCGATTTTTAGGGTCTGAAAAAAAATCCTTAATAGTTGATAATCCATCAGATAGATTCGTAATCACACTTGTTGGCACTTCATTAACAAATTTTCCATTGTTATAATTATTAAAATGCTTATAAATATCTTTCTGTTCTTTAGTTTGATTTCCACCAAAAGCTGGATCTAAGTTTAAAAACAGTGCAATACCAATGCATAATGAAATAAAGAAACTAAATAAATATAACATCACTTTTCTCCTCTGTTTTCTTTTTAAATCAATTATTGCCATTACAGTCCGCATGTTAAATCCTCTTACAATCTTATTTTTCTTTCTGCCTTTAATTTAACTTCATCTATGTTAAGATTATATTCTCTATTTTATCGCGCATTAACATCATTACTTGCCATACTTTTATCAATTTAAGTCACTAGCTTCTTATTAATTATAATAGTCACTTATATATGCTGACCCTATGCCTGCATAAGCCATCATTTGGTCGCCTAACGTAAAATAATATATATTTCTATATTGTATTTTGTACAAAAGCTGTCACCCATAATATGCGACAGCTTTAAATTATATGTTCTTAAATTATTTTAGGGCAAATCTTTCTTTTATCATTGAAACATAAGCTTCATCACCTTGAGTTTCTCTTATAGATATAGCTTGTTTTGCATCTTCACCCGCAATGTATCTTAGTGTATTTGTTCCATCAGTAACTGCTTCATAAATTACTTCTGCCACAAGTGTAGGTTCACTAGATATTTGCTGACTATCACCTGTAGCTAAGCTATAAAAATTACTAAGAGATGCATTATAATCAGTTATTGTTTCTGATTTTGCATGATCCATAGATCTGCCAGTGAAATCTGTTTTGATCACACCAGGCTCAATTAATTTTACTTTAATTCCAAAATCATTTAGTTCATAACTTAATGATTCTGTAAAACCTTCCACCGCAAATTTAGTAGAATTATAAGTTGATATAAATGGAAGTGTTGTTTTTCCTGCTGAAGATGCTACATTTACAATTATACCCTTTTTATTTTCTCTAAAGTGCTTCAAAAATGTTCTAGTAGTATTAAATAAGCCAAATACATTTACGTCAAACTCTCTGCGAATTTGCTCATCTGTAGATATTTCAAATGGTCCAAATAATGAATATCCTGCATTATTTACTAAGACATCTATTGTTCCAAATTCTTTTAAAATACCTTCATATGTTTTGCTAATAGTTTCTTGATTTGTAACATCAAGTGAATAAATTTTAACATTTTCAATTTGAGTTAATTCAGTTTCTCTTTCTGGTGACCTCATAGTAGCAGCTACCTTCCACCCTTTTTCTGCAAAATATTTAGCTGTTTCCTTTCCAATACCAGATGAAGCTCCTGTTATAACCACTGTTTTCTTTTCCATATTAATTCCTCCATTCATAATTACAATTTATATAGATTAACCTACAAATATCTAAATTTTAGATTTTTGAGGGTTTTATACTAGTACAAAATTTCAGATAATTACCTATTGAAAACACATCTTGTTACATCCTCTGTGGATTCCAAACACTTATTGCAAGAGAGGCATTTTGCAGGTTTAAAATCCCCTTCTTTCCATCTATTAATTAAATTACTTTCGCATAGAAGAGGTCTTGCAAGTGAAAAATATTCAATGTCAGTTTGATTTAAAATATTCGAGATAGACTCAAAGTCACGGTTACCTCCTACTAAAATAACTGGTACATTAATATCTTTTGCTATCTCTTCTGCATATTTCTTGAAATAGGCTTCCTCATTTTTCGATATTTTTCTTGATGTACCTAAATTAGGAGGAGAAATTAGAGTTCCCCCACTAATTTCAATAGCATCCATCCCTATTTCCTCCAACTTTGTGCATACCTGCTTGCATTCATCAAAGGACAATCCTTCATTAATAAAATCTTCACTATTAATTTTTATTATAACTGGATAATCTGGGCCCACCTTGTCCCTTATAGCTTTATATGAATCAAAAATTATTCTTGCTCGATTATCGATACTGCCATTATACTCATCAATTCTCTTGTTAAAATAAGGAGATAAAAATTGGCTAAATAAAAACCCATGGGCTGCATGAATCTGAATACCATCAAACCCTGCCTTTTTAGCTCTAGCCGCTGCGTCTCCAAATGCAGTCACTATTGATTGAATATCATCAGCTGTTACATTCATTGGTGTTAAGAATTCTCCATTTAAAGTGACAAACGCAAGCTGAACAAAAATTTTGCTTCCATATTTATGGATTGTTGAAGTCAGTTTTTCATATTCCTGTATAAGTTCATCACTGTAGAGACCAATTTGTCCATTTGTAGCTTTTGAATTTTCTGTTATATATGCTAGGCTTGTAATAATAAGTCCAACACCACCTTTTGCAAGATCCTCATACAAGTTTGAAATTCTATCAGTTAAAAATCCTGCCTCATCAGCCAAATGTTCTGTAGTAGCCGATCTAATAAATCTGTTTTTTAATTGAACCTTGTTTATTGAAGTCTTATCGAATAATGTTCTCATATACTTTTTCTCCTTTTATTTTTTTAATTGTCATACTTACAATTATCACTTCACTTGTAGTCAAACATAACAATATCTTTTATATTAAATAATAATTCTACAACTATACTAACTGAACATTTTTATGATTCTATCATAAACACGATCCCCAAAAACTGTTTTCATGAATACCATCGGTTTTGCAAAATAGCCTACTAGATAACGAGTTTTCGGCTTTCTTACGGTTACGGCTTTACCAATGCAGCGAGCAATTAATTCTGGTTTCGAAAGTTGACTTCCAGTATAATTCTTAATCATACCATCAGCTGCTTTGCTGGCAGCTTGTGCATATGCACCCTTTGCAGATGCAGTTTTAAGCTTTTCAGCAGCAATAATACCCCAGTCAGTTTTTATTCCGCCCGGCTCCACAACAATTACATCGATCCCAAACGGTTCCAATTCTAATCGTAAACAATCAGAAAGACCTTCTACTGCAAACTTAGTTGCATGGTACCAACCACCAAATTTAGTCCATATTTTCCCACCCATAGAAGAAATATTAACAATTTTCCCAGATTTATTTTTTCTCATACTTGGCACAACAAGCTGTATCATTCGAGCAAGTCCAAATACATTAACTTCCACCTGATGACGTGCTTCTTCCATTGGCACATCCTCTATTGATCCATATGATCCATATCCCGCATTATTCACGAGTACATCAATTTTTCCTTCATTCTTAAGTATCCCATTAACACATTTAACCATAGATTCATCATTTGTCACGTCTAAAGAAATGGTGTGTATTCCTTTTACCTCAAGGTCTTTCATCATCTCTTTCCGTCTAGCTGCTCCATAAACTATAAAACCTCTTTTGTAAAGTTCGATTGCAGTTTCCTTTCCAATACCTGAAGATGCTCCTGTAATTAGTGCTACTTTTTTACTCATATATACCCCTCCTATATTTTACAGATGTCATAGTCATCTATTTCATCAATAAATTTAACATCATCTTATGTTAGGATTATATTATTTATCTCATCAAATTTTAACATCATTAAACGCCATGGTTTTATCAATTTACGCCACAACACTTATTATTAGAGTACGATAGTATTCGGTACATTCAAAAAATAACAAGTCCATCTATCAATCCTATTTTCCATCATGCTACATCAACAGATTACCATAATAGCGGACCTATTATGGTAATCTGCTTCCTTTTCCTTGTCTGATGAAAAATAATCATGGCATTTTGGACTTGTTATATTGTTTTTTGTACAAAAGCTGCTACCCATAATATGGACTGAAGCTTTTACATATTTGTTCTTAATTTATTCAATTTCTTCTGAAGCGTTCTTTTGCTAAATCCTAATTTTTCTGCCACATCACCTCTCTTTATTCCAAGAATTGTGTCTTATTCATTCACTATCTTCTTAGCCCAAACAATTGCCTTTTTCTTATTATTCTCTTTCTCGTAGCTTAATGGTTCCAAAAACTCACACTCTCCTATAATCATGTTTCCATCCAATAATTTTTTCATGTTTTCTAGTGTTCTTCCCTTCTGTCCACCATGGCAACAAAAGAGCCCAATTTTTTTTCCTACCATAGAATGTTTCTTAAAAAAAGTCCTTATTGGGGGAGCAAATGTATAAGTCCATACAGGTGAACCAATAATTATCAAATCGTAATCTGCTGGATTTTTTTCCATTGTAAGTAAAATAGGTTCACTTTGACTAACAAGTTGCCTAACGCCCCATCCAACCTTCATCAGACCTGACGCATTCATAGTTTTTTTCGTCTTTAATTCAGTGATATCTGCATTGATTTCTCTTGCAATTGTTTCTGCAATAAACTTTGTATTTCCATCATGAGAGTAATATATTACAAGCTTTTTCACTTCTAACCTCCTATTATTAAGAATAACCCTTCTGACTATGCCATCTCTTTTTGCTCAGACAATTCTCTTGATAAATATAGTAGCTGTTCAAGAATTATATTAGAACTCTGCATCGATTCCCCCTGTTCCTTAATCGAATCGGCAATTCTCTCCGTCTCTGCAAATGCCTGAATTGATGCCTTTTCTGTTTCTTCTGTCATTTTTACAATCTTTTCTTTAAAAATAGTAATAGCATGTATCTCTTCATTGACTGAAGCAATTTCGCTTACAATTGTTCTAATCTTTTCATTTATCTGTTCAAAAACAATCTTTGTTTCATCCGTCAGTTTCTTCTGAATTTGCATTATTACATCAACTTCATTCATATTGCAATTGGCAGCATTGATGCCATCATTCACATTATTTATAACAACTTCAATTTCATTTGTTGAGCTAGCTGTTTCCTCTGCCAGCTTCCTAATCTCGTCTGCAACTACAGAAAATCCTCTTCCATGCTCTCCTGCACGAGCAGCTTCAATGGATGCATTTAATGCTAACAAATTGATTTGAGATGAAATAGCTTTTATAGTTCCAGAAATGGATTTGATTTCTTCTACTCTGTTTTCCAAATAAGAAACCGCTTCACCTAAATTAGATGTACTTCTTACACTAACATCCATCTGAGAATTAATCATAGATATCTTTTCTTCACCGCTTAAATTCGACATCTTAGCTTCATTTGAGTTTTCTACCAACTGTACAACTGATATTTTTAAGCGCTCCAACATTTCAGAAAAGTCTTGAATATTTATGTAAATCTGTTTGTTAATCATAACATTTTCCTGACTACATGATGCCACTTCATTTGATGCTACAACCATGACTTTCTGATTTTCCATATCCTTTGAAAAGTTACTTGCAAAGTGTTCACCAATTGAATAAACTTGTGTAGAAAGCTCTTTATTCTTTGTCAGTATCTTCTCAATCTCATCAAGCAATTTTTTTGATTTTTCTGATTCCAAAGAAAGTCCTATTCTTTGACTATCGAAATAGAAATAAATCATTCCAATACCAGCTATTGAGCTAACAAGGTTTATACAGTAAATTATCATTGCAGTTACAGAACCGTTAGTTATTGCAAGAACTGGTGCATAAAATTTTAACACGCTCAAAATTACAGTAACGATGACAGTTATCACAAATTTTACTCTTATTTCAAGTGCATTTGAAAAAAACGCCAATGCAACCACTACAAGCATGTACAAATAAAATCCTAGATTCCATCCACCTGTTATTGTTGATAAAATTGAAAATACACAAAGTTCCATTAATGCCAGAATAATAGCTACTTTACTTTTTCCTATGTGATTTAGATATATGCATATAGGAAACAAAACTAATGGAACAATATTATATAGGGCAACAATATTCATCCCTAGGTAGATTACTACAAATTCCATCATAATATGGGTAATGAAGTTTGCTAGATAAAAATATCCACTGATTGTGTAATTCAAATTATAGGGATCTGTTTTATTTTTAAAGATATATAATACATTATCCATATATAAATCACCTCTCCAAATCTAATATTTATAATAATTTTAATATTTTCCTTACAATTAGTGAACAACAATACATGCCAACATGCATACAATTTGTGCCATAGGTTTTATTCCCCAAACAAGTTCCTAATCCTCTTAAAATACAACATCAAGAAGACATATAAAACATTAAATTTATCAGGAGTATGGATTGACGGAATTACTTACATTATAGCGCAAAAAACACTTTATACTTTGCAGTATTTATAGATATATATTCATAAAAGCTGTTGGTTGGTCTATTAACAATAGACTAAAATATACTCTTGCAATAGATGCATCTATGCAAACACATGGAAAAAATATCCTCAAAAAGATTTACTTGTATATACAGACCAAAAGGCTCAATTTACAGTTGGAAAATTTCAATGATTATTGAAACGTTATGATATTATTCACAGTAAAAGTAGAAAAGGAAATCCATCAATAATACGGTACTGGAATCTTTTTGTCGAATAATAAAAAGAGAGCTTATTCGAGATACCCATTATGAGTCACTTGAACAAGCTCAAAAAGAAATCTTTAATACATAAACTTTGTGTCTACAAAACCTTTACGGTTCCAATTTTTTTGTTTTGTTATCTTCAACTAATTTTAAAGCAGCATCTAAAACTTTCTCACCATTCATCCTTCCGTAATCTGCTACATTTATTACATCTATTGGCACGCCTTTAGTTTCACACATAGCTTTTAGTTGAGAAAGTTTAAATCTTACTTGTGGTCCAAGTAGTGCTACATCTATTCCTTCTTCTAATCTTTTGTTTAATGTTGATTCTGGATAAGCTTCAACGTCTACTTCTATTTTTTTTTGGTCTGCTGCCTCTCTAATTTTCTTAACTAGTATGCTTGTTGACATACCTCCTGCACAAAATAATGCTATTTTAATCATAAAATTGTCCTCCTCTATTTAGCTACTAATGTATTTATAATTTTTCTTAATTTAACTATTTGCTCAATAAGATTTTTTTCTGTTAAAGCTGTCATTAAATGATCTTGAGCATGTACAAAAAGTACTGTAATTTCAGTTTTTTCACCTGCAGCTTCTTTTTGTAATAAAGAAGTTTGTGCATTATGCGCTAATTCTAATGATTCACTTGCTTTCTGCATTAACGCATCAGCTTCCTCATACATTTCATCATTTACCTTCTCCAATGCATCATATGCATGTGCTTTAGCTTCACCTGCGTTTATTATAATGTTCATTATAATCATTTCTAGTTCACTCACAATTAATACCTCCATCTACTTCCTATTTTCTTCAACCTAATCTATCTCTAATAGACTATTTTAATAGTATCTAACAATCCGGATGGTTGAATCTCTTCAGTTGAAGAAAAACAATCTACTATTTGCTTATCCAAAGTATTTGTTACATCAATACATATGGTATTTTTACCTGATTTTAACAAATTTGATATATAAAATTTATATGGGGGACAAATTCTAGTATCAACATATTTCCCATTTACAATTAAATCTGCTACTTCATATACTCTTCCAAGATCAATCATTGCAATATCTATGTCTTGTTCAAATTCAACATCTGTTTCATATCGAAAAGTTCCCGAAAAATTTGGTAAATACTTAGAAAGAGATAGGTTTTCTAATTTTTCTAAAGTAAAAACTTCAGTAAACTTTGGATATTCCAAAGCGTTAGCTATACTAACTTTATACTTTGAGTTCACAACTTTAATTTTTGTTCCAGTTACTATTTCTTTGCTGACAATTGAAAAATCCACATCTCCTAAAATATAAATAAATGATTCATAAGGTGATAAAATAACTTTAATACTGCCGTTATAATCAACTTTAGTGATTTTATTATTTAAAATATCATATTTGTATACTGGTTTATCAGTTTTAAATTTAATACTTGCTTCAATAGTATTAATTGGATCTTCATTGAAAAACATCATATATTCAGACTCTTCTTTAGCAAAAGAAGAATATCTTAAATAAGGTTCATTTTTTTTACATTTAATAGTGTATAAATTATTTGAGTTCATATAAGTTGCTAAATCCATTAATGGTACAATATCTACATGATGCAAATTCTTAAGCAAAACCTTATCACTGCTATTAAATACACCGCTTGGTAAGCCATCAATAAATACAATTTTTAATTTTGAGTTTTTTGCTTTTACAATAAATTGAAGCAATTCCTCGCTTATATACTCACAGTATGGAATAATTAAACATTTATATTCATTATTATTGATATAAAGATAGTCCTCTATAGTTGTTTTAAAGTAATCTTTAAAAACGAATACATCATTTGGTATAATATCAAAGTCAATCTGATTTTGAGTTAAAACTCTAGTAGGTTTTTGTGTTAGCATAAACTTGCCTGTCCATTCAGCCTCAGCATGATATAATACTGCAGCTGTTGGTTTTGTGTGACCACCATTAAGTAAAGTACACGTTTTATTTAAATATTCCATAAGTTTGCCAAAATATCTAAACTGAGGATTATTTCCATGACCATAAAAGTGTGGTGGACAGTCAATATCCGGAAAACTTTTTCCTGAAAAAGCATGTGGTACAAAGTGATTTACACCACGAATTAGGAAATGATCTACTATCCATTTCATCATTTTTATGCCCTCGTGCCATCCATAGGCTCCAAAAACTTCTGCTACAGTCCTTCCGTTTTTCTTCGGATCTATATGTCCTAAAGAAGATCCCAGCTTTGCTAAAGCATAATGAAAAAATTCGTTCTCCCACTCACCTGTAAGAGCTGGATGCATACCATTGTCTAAACCTGGTATAATCTGATTTAAGACAACATCTATACCTGCCATATCTTGCCCAGCCATAGCTCTAAATAAGTGTCCTGGGCCAACACCTAATCTAGCGTTACTATCTCTGTCTTCAATAACATGACCTATATATTCAACATTATGACCCCTACACCAATTTCCCAAATTATCGCTAAAACATTCTTTATATAATTGAGTGCATATATCCATAAATACATATCTTACTTCTGAACTATAGGATTCTTCATACCATAAGGAAGATAATTTTAAATCATAATCGTTTCCTAATCTTGACTTTAATCTTTCTTTCACTTCATTACTCCAAGGTAATGGCATAACTTTGCCAATTGCACTATCACCTTTGTTACCTTTTTCATTCATAAATCCTGGTTCGTCCGAAAAAAAACCTGCAATGGTTTTACCAAATTCACTTTTATATCTTTCATAATGAGGCTCGTATACTGCTTCGATCAATATATCGCAAGATTCCTTATCTACCATATTTATGTAATCAGAGTTATATTTAACTTTTTGTGATTCATAAATCATATATATTTTCCAAACACCTGCTGGAATATCAAAATATATAATCTCTTCCTCCATAGATTCCTTTAGATTAATGAATTTATCTCCTTGTTTTGCATATACTGATATTATTTTAGCAGTTGGATCTAATAAATTTTTAGTATTAACACCAATACTCTTTTTGGGTCCAAGTACTTCTACAACACGATGAGTTAATAACGTTTTTAGTCTTTCAGGATACTTTTTTTTCACTAAACCATTTGCATACCCCGTTGGAAAATGTGCATCATCTAATATCCATATTTTCATATTTAGTCTTTTTGCTTCACGAATTATTATATCTAAATCATTCCACCATCTTTTTCCCATAAAGTCTGGGTGAGGTCTTGATTCTATACATACAGCTTTAATATTCGAATCGTGAATCTTTTGCATATAATTTACCAATACTTCTTCTGATTCTCCATGTAGCCAGAAAAAAGGTAATGTATAATTTTCAAAATTTCCATTGTAAATATTACTTATCTCTTTCATATTTCACCACTTTCTTTTTATTAAATATATTATTTTCTACAACATAATTTTATCCCTTGCTTTTACACATAAAATTTATTTTTCAGCTGCTTTTTCTTCTTCAAAGGCTCTTTTATCAATTATCTTAAAGAATGGATAATAAATTGCTAATGATATAAATATAGAGACCACTTGATAAAGTGCCAATCTCCATCCCCCATTAAAAAGTCCTGTTATTACTAATGGTGTTCCTATAGGTGCTCCAATACCATTTGATATTGGCAAAATGCCCATTACAGTCAACACATAAGCCAAAGCTATCAGCAACACTGGAGTAAATAAAAATGGTATAAATAGAACTGGATTTAGCATACATGGTAACCCAAATACTACTGGTTCATTTATATTAAATAGAGAAGGAATAAGTACCATTTTTCCTAAAGCTTTATATTGTTTTGACTTTGAGAAATAAGTTAACAAAATTACTAATCCAATAGTTGCACCAGCACCTCCACAAGTGGCTACTGCACCAATCCAATTAAATGTTATAATATGAGGTAAGTTTGAATTGGCGACACCATTTGAAACTGCTGCCATATTTTCAGCATCCGCTGCCATCCAAAGTGGTGCAACCACCATTATAATAGCCATGCCATGAACTCCGAAAAACCAGCACAATCCAATTAATACGTAAACTAACAATGCAGCCCAGACACTTCCCCCTATTCCTTGTAAAGGAAGTTGTATTAAACCATAAATTACTTGATGTAAATTTTTAAATGAAGTAAACTGAACGACATAAGCAATTAATGCAAAAACACTTACTATTAAAACACCAGGAATTATACTAACAAAAGCTTTTGATACAAATTCAGGTACTCCTTCTGGTAATTTAATTACTAAATTTTTATCTAAAATAAAGACATATATTTTTGATGCTAAAATAGCAATAATTATTGCAGTAAATAATCCAGTTGAGCCTAACCAAGTTAATGGTAAGTTAGTAACTGTTGAATATCCTTCGCCGGTAATCAGCATTGGAGTGACAATGAAAAATGACATCAAACTGATTAATCCTGCTGCAAATCCATCTTTTTCTTGACGCGTTGTGTATGTATTTGCAATAGAAAATGCTGCATATAACGCTAGCATATTATTAGTCACATTGATTATTGTATTAAGCAAATCTGCTAAATGTGATGAAGTAAGAAACTGCTGATATACATTAATCGGTAATCCTTTTAAAAGTGATGCAAAAGCACCTACCATCATTATTGGCATCATTGCCATCATACCTGTTGAAATAGATTGTATAATGTTGTTTGCTTGCAATTTGTTAGCTAAAGGAATAATGTATTTTTCTAAAGTACTCATGAATTGATTCATAATAATCCTCCTTATGTAATCTTAAGTTTAAATCTTTTAAAATTTGGCCCAATTTTTTTGTTCATTAAAACTTAATTTTTCTACATCTTTATTTTATTATACGTTTTCAAAATTATAAATGACATTTTTGTGTGTGATTACTAACATTTATTCACATACAAAGATATATTTTTGTGATAAACTCATTTATGAAGATTTACTGTAAATAAAAATTGAATTGGAGGCATTTTTATGAACAAAGAAGAATTAGATATTTACCTTAGAAGTTATATTGGACATGAATACTCTGATCTTAAAGAAATAGTAAGATATTATAATTTTCAATCTATTGATGATGCAATTACTAACATTCATAATATACAAAAAAGGAATTATCCAATTAAAGAAATAGATTCCCTAGATACATATTTTCCAAAGGAATTTCTTTTTAAGAAACATGGACGATTTACTGCTTTTGCTCCTCACAAGCATAACTGGATTGAGTTGGCTTATATTTATTCGGGTGAGATTTCTGAAATTATTAATGGCTCTTCAATTACTCTAAAAACTGGAGATTTGATTATCTTGGATAGAAATGTAATTCATTCAACCGATATAGCAGGATTTAATGATATAATGCTTAGCTTCATATTAAATATAGATTATTTTAACAATTCATTTTTTAGCCAATTAATGTCAAGCAATGTTATTACAAATTTTTTACTTCATTCACTTTATGAAATGCATAAATATAATACTTATTTACTTTTTCAGACAAAAGACAATGAAGATATACATAACATAATTTGTAAGTTAGCAACAGAATTTATTTCGCCTAATATAGGATCTGATGTAATAAAAGACAATTATATCAAAATTTTATTTACGGAATTATTGAGAATATATGACTCTGAAAATAATAAGGAAAATGATATAAATAAAAATACACAGATTTCGTTTGATATTTTGAACTATATAAAAGCTAATTATAATACAATTAATTTATCTTCTGCTGCAAAATATTTTAATTTTAATACTAATTATTTTAGTTCTTTTGTAAAAAAGATAACAGGACTTAACTTTAAAGACTTAATTTTAAATGAAAAACTTGAAAAGTCCTCTTATCTTTTGAGAAATACAGATATGTCAATTGAATCAATATGTCAAGAAGTTAATATTAGTAATATTAATTTCTTTTATAAGAAATTTAAAGAGCGCTATAATGTGACACCTAATAAATATAGAAAATAGGCAATATTATCTTACCATATTTTTCTGTAATATAAATGGTTGATTTTATTTTTATGAAAACCACGTTACACTACCTACTTCCATACTAAGATATTTATAATTAACTTACAATAACTACTATTTACTTATGTGCTATATATAGCAATACTATTGATAACTGATATTAAAAGACACTTATCAATGCTATAAGTGTCCTAATTGATACTTTATTATTTTTTCAATTAGAGAATTACTGTTGCAGTTACCTTTATTGTTATAGTTTTTGCAAGTGGAACATCACCAACACTCACTTTAATATTATTAGATGTTTAACTTGGATCAACACTTCCTTGAATAGTTGCTACTCCACTAACATTAAAATCAATATGGTTTGGTGTTGGATCATTTATCACTACTGCTTTAGCTTCTTTTATACCAGTATTAGAAACTACGGTATATATAAAATTATCTCTGACCAATGCATCTTTTAACTCAAAAAAACTTTATCCACTAAAAAACGAATCATACTCTTCCTGACTTCTTGCTATGTATATTCCCATCAATTCACTAATATTATTTTTTTTTCATCCTCTCAAATTTATTATTTGCTTCTTTTAATAATATATCATCCTGTATTAATTGTGGCCTTTGATAATTGGTAACTGTTATCTTCTCATTTTTAATGCCTGTGAAAATAATAAAAACACAACATTCAATTTCAAAATTTATTTTAATTTTTTCTGGCAACTTAATATCATATAATTCAGGAATATTTTTAGTATCAAAATTATACTCTCCAAGTAAGTTGATGTGTTCCCAGCCTAATGGAGCTATATTTTTGAGTAAACTTTCATCAAAAGTATAACTTTGTTTTAAATGATCTACAGCTTTTTGTAAATAAGTAGTATTCCAAATGATTATAGCATTAATTAAAATATTTAAAGCACTAGCTCTTTGAAACTGATCCTGTAACTCTCTTTCTCTAAATTCTCTACGTTTGACAAAGAATATAGCTCTTGCAAGAGCATTCATGGCCTCACCTTTATTAAGTCCTCTTTGGATACGTCTTCTAAGGGATTCGATTCATTAGTTATATAATCCAAAATAAAAATTGTTCTTTCTATTCTTCCCATTTCTCTTAAGGCTGTTGCTAAAGCATTTTGCCTTGCATAAGAACCTAACTTTCCCATTATAAGTGAACCAGTAACTTTACCTTCCCTTATGGAATGTGCCAGTCTTAACACATCATCAAAATTTTTTTCAATAATTTTAATGTTTATACGACCATTTAAAATACTTTCTATTTTAGTATAATCACTAGCTTTTCCAATACAATATAATTTAATTTCTGATATATCTCTGATTCTAGGTGCAAACTTAAATCCTAATAAATGACTTAAGCCAAACACTTGGTCAGTATAACCAGCTGTATCTGTATAGTGTTCCTCAATATTTAAATATGTTTCATGATAAAGAAGCCCATCAATTACATGCACCGCATCTCTGGCATTAGTATTTATTACTTTAGTATAAAATGTTGAGAATTGATCACTCACAAATCTATACATTGTCGCACCTTTACCAGTGCCATAATGAGGGTTAGCGTCAGCATGTAAGGAATAAACACCAACTTGGACACGCATGCCATCACTTGATGAAGTGCTTCCATTCCCCCAAAATGCTGATAAAAATAGTTTATGATGATAATTAACTAATGTTGCTTGTATTATTGATGGACAAGCATAAATATTAAGCTTCAGAACATATAGTCCTGAAGCTTAATTACTTTGACCCTGGTTACATAGATGCTGGTATTCTCCTTAATATTGTAAAAATTTAAATTTATAGCTAATTTTTTTATCTTGGCATGGGTTTTGTAAGAAATGTTGGCTGTACCACTTCATTAAGAAAATAGGATATATGACTTGTAATTTAGCATAAATTATTTCCATAGAAAGAGTGGTTATAAAAAACTTTCATGTTTTCATTTATGATTACATTTTCTTAATACACTTTCCAAGTTCCATTATCGTATATCATTTTACTTCCTGTACTTAATTTATACCCTCTTTGCCCTGAGCCTGGTACCTGATTTTTTCCATCAGTGAATATTACATATGCATCTTCCCATCCATCTGGCAATGTATAGCTATATAAATTATTTCCTTCTGATTTCATTTCCACTCCTGGCCATTTCGCTACCTCTTTTACAGGACTTTGAGTGTCATCATAAATATATAATTTTAGTGTTCCCCACCCTTGTGGCTTTCGGCAATATACAGTAGCTGCTTTGGTTTCTCCCTTTTTGGTATAAGTATAACTCTTTATATCACTTTTCTTTCCGTCTGTCACTTTTAATGTAATAGTGATTTTATCATCAACTAGAGCATCTTTTCCTATAGTTATTACATCTCCGTCATTGTAATTCACTTCTATTCCACCATCTATTGAATATGTTGATGATGTACTGTTTTTTGCTCCTAATGTAAGAGATAAAGAATCAGTAAAATCACAGCTTTCTTTTGATATTGAAGCTTGTGGATTATTTTCAATTACGTAATTTTTCCACTCTCCATTATCATAAATCATAGTACTTCCATTTTCTAAACTAAACCCTGTTTGTCCTGATCCAGGAATTTGATTATTCGCATCATTAAATATTACTTTTGCATCACTAAAAGCTTTTGGTAAAGAATAGCTATATAAATCATTTCCTTCTGATTTCATTTCTACTCCTGGCCATTTTGCTACTTCCTTTATAATTCCATCACTTTCGCTATAAATGTATACTTTTGGTGTTCCAAAGTTTCCTGGCTTTTTAAAGTATACATTTGATATAAAATTAGGGTCTTTTTTAGTATATGTGTAAGTTTGTGTTGCACTTCCGTCAGAATTTAAAGCCTTTACTGTAATGGTTGTTACACTTTCATAAGGTAGATCTTTACCTATTGTTATTACATCTCTATTTTTGAATGCTTTTTCAACTTCTCCATTAATACTATAAGTTCCTGTATCTGCTCCACTTACATTTAGGCTTAATTTTAATGTATCTTCATAATATTTCTTTGAACCTGGATGAATACTTACATCTGGAGAATTATCTGCTTTTTCAATTAAAATAACACCGTTTTTATCAGCAGTAAAAACAGCTTTTCCATTTGATACTGTAGTCATTGCTCCAGTATAAGCATCTCTTACTTTAGATCCATCACTAAATATACTTGATACAGTTACATTTGTATCTCCAGATGCTCCTATAGCACATACAACTTTATCTGATACACCGTCTTTATTATACGTCCTTCCAAATGTATATGGATTACTGCTTAAATCTATATTTGTACCAGATCCTACAGCTAAGTGATTAGCTCTAAATTGGCCTAGTTTTTGCCAATGTGTAAGAATAGTTGAAGCTTTACTATTTGAATTATTAAGATCACTCCAATTCATAAATGTACGATATGTTTGATCTGTATAATTACTTGAAAATCTATCCGTCCAACCTAAAGGTCTAGCAGTTTCATCTCCATAAAATATTTGTACTGTTCCTGGTGCAAGCAATAACGATGTTCCTCCATTAATTAAATTATCTCTATTATATAATTTATCGTCATGTGATGATATATAACTTAATACATCAAAATTATCATCATCATTAACTTTGCTTAATGTATCATATTTAGCTTTAATATTTGAAGTACTCACATCCTTAAAGGTAAAGTTAATCATTGAGCTAAATCCACCTTGAGTATAAAATGCATCCTTATTAACTCCATGCCCCCATGATTCTCCTACTGTCCAAAATTCTGCATTAGGATCAAGTACCTTATCTGGATTATTAGATTTGTATTCATCAAAGGCTACTCTTGCTTCTTTATTTAAAGCTGCCCATGAATCAAGGTCAACTTGATTTGCAGTATCGCATCTAAATCCATCTATTCCGTAATTTCTAATATAATCTGTTAACCATTTTATAACATAGTTTCTTGGTGTTCTTTTTAAATTTCTCTTTTCAAAGAATGAATTTAAACTAGCCATTTCTTTATCATATCTACCTTCTTTTTTCCACTTGTTTTCTAATAACGGTGGCAATCCTACTTCTGTTGTACTTTCGGTTTTAATGTCTGGAAGCCCAGCAAGACAGTCTGTCCATCCTGCACCTTCTGAAGCTTTAGGATATCCTGCATATCCAGCAGATGATCTTACAAAATCTGTCCCCCACCATTTAGTGCTCCATTTTGAATCATCTAAATTATAATATTTTTTTGCTTCTACAGCTCCTCCTACAAGGTCTTTTAATGATCCATAATAATATTTTCCCCATCCTGATGCTAATCCTCCAAATCCATATTCGTTTGCATCCTTCATAGTAGTATATCCTACATGATTTAATACAATGTCCATTACTACACGTATTCCTTTTGAATGAGCTGTATCAACAAATGTTTTAAAATCATCAACAGTTCCCATATTAGCATCTATATTACTATAATCTAAAGCCCAATAGCCATGATATGAATAATATGGAAAACCCTTTCCGTTATTTTCTGCATTACCTCCATCATCGTTTCCAGAAGTAAAGCCATGAATTTGTTCATAAGGTGCAGTAATCCAAATTGCATTTACACCTAAGTTTGTAAAATATCCATCGTTAAGTTTTTGAGTTAATCCTTTTAAATCTCCTCCTTGAAAAGCGCCTGGATTATTAGTATAGCCTGCTTGTACATTTCCATTTTGATCTAATCCACGCCCATAAGAATGATCATTACTTGTATCGCCATTATTGAATCTATCTGTTAATTCAAAGTATACGGTAGCATTTTTCCATGCAAACGGTTTCTTTGAATTCGAGCTTTTAGCGCTTGATTCCGAATATTTCACTGACCCATCATTATTAATATTCACTTTTAGAATATTTTGTGTGCTATTGTTAGTTGATTTACCTCCATCACCTGTACTAGCACTAACCATTGTAGTACTAAATAAAGTAGCAAAAAATATAACTGATGCTACAATATTCTGAATTTTTTTTGATTTCATATTACCTCATCCTTTCCCCTAAATCTACATCAATACAATCGTTTGCACAATTAAAAAAACACCTCCTTTACATGATACACACTTAAAAAGTACAATATTTTCATTGAGCCTTTAAGTATAGTTTACCTTTTTTGTCCTTTACTGTCAACATTAACCAAGTTAATTATAATTATCTCTATTGCTCTTAAAAACTATATTTCGTGAGATTCTGCATCCGTTACAATTTCTATATTTACATTTTGATTATTTAAATCTTTTTTAACCTCATCATTTAACTTTAATTTTTTATATATGCTAACTTTTTATAAATTGATTAACTTCGATATTTTAGAAACACTATAAAGCATGTTGGTGCTCCTCATTTTTAACCTTAATTTTAATTCCACTAAAACAATTAAATTCCTCTATCATTATCACATTAAATTTTAAAGTATAGAAGTTCATACAATATAACTCTAAATAAAATATAAAAAAATTACTTATTTAATATAATGATATCTCCAATAGAACCAACCAATAATGCTTCTAGGAATATATCTCCATAAAAGAATATATTTTTAGAACAATATTGGAAACCTCGAGAATAAGCTAAAAATAATCGTTATGGCACTCATGCTAAGCATAAGTAGAAACTTTATAACCCGTTTTTCGTAAGAAATATGATTTTGAAAAAATAATTAATTGAACTTTAAAAAAACAATCTGAATAGAGTACATTTCAATGAGCTTTGCCTTAACGTGATGATATTCCAAAGTTTTTACTCTTTTATTGTCTTAGCGTGGGTTTTGTCGGAAATGTTGGCGATACCCCTATATTTATATGAGTATTAATCTTTATCAATAATTTCATTTGTATGAATACACCTTCCATAAAACATAATGGCGAGATAGTATAAAAGAAAATGACTTTCTTAACTAAGGAAAATATTCATCTAATAGCGATATTAGTTTAACTTTCTCTTTAGTTAACCTCCTGATATAAATTTTTTGTCGTCTTGCAAGTGACACACAATATATTTATATCAGTTTTTTATTTATTACAAAGTCTAAAACTCTTTATTACAGGAATACTTGTAATAAAGAGTTATTAGTTAAAAAATAATTGCCATATTTAATCCTTAGTTTATATAAGAAATAAATTTAATTTTGTTATACTCTTTTCAAAGCTCATTTTAATCAGTACTCAGCTAATTATATTACTTGACATAAATCCTAACTCAAGACATTACATCATTGCACCCTGCTATTATAAAATTTGAATTATCCTTTGTAAATGTCCATTTTTTCCATCAAAGTTATTTTGATTATAAACTTCAACCGTGTAGCCTGCTGGTACTTTTACTGAGGATACCTATTTGTCAAAAATTCCTGCCGCTGAAAGTTGTGCGGTTGTATAATTGCCTGATTTTAAAGAAACAGCAATTCCTCCAAAATCGGTATCCTGATAGAAGGTTGCTTTATCAATAGTAGTACTATCAGAAGAATCACTAGTATATCCTGATCTGTCTAACATTTGGAGGAAACTCCACAAACTTGGTTTCCAAACACTCCAGTCGTGTCCTCTCCCCTGGAAAAGCAAATATGTGTTAGGAATACCTTTAGAATCACAAAATTCATGCACTCCTGTACCGAAATTGATAAGACTATCATTAGTACCATAAGAAATAAATAGTAGTTTCAACTGTTGTTTTGCTGCAGTTCCGCCATCAGGAAATAGCTTGGAATTTGAATGGGTGTTTGGGGCTGCAGAATAGGCACCAACATATGGAAATAGTTTTAGGTTTTGCAAGCCGATATTGAATGATTGTCCACCACCCATTGATAGGCCAGATATCGCTCTGTGAAGACGGCCAGTATAAACGGAATAGTTCTTTTCTACATAAGGTATTAGGCAATTAATCAAATCGTTCGTTACATTTTCATAGCCATCGTATTCTCCTTGCCCATTCGCAGTACAATTAGGCATTACTATTATTGAAGGTTTGATTTTCCCTGCTGCAACGAGATTATCGGCGATTATATTTGCACCTCCTCCGCGAGTAGTCCAGTCATCTTCACTCCCGTTGATACCATGTAATAAATACATTACGCTGTATTTTTTGTTTACTGAATACCATGGTGGTAGGTAAATTTTTGCCCTACGTTGACTGTTTGTTGCTGTGGACTGGTATAATATGAGCCCCACAGAAACTCGTTAGAATTCATAATTACACTCTTTTATTAGTTTGATTTTTCTTGATTATCCCATTTTTTTCATAAAATACTTGATAAACTTAGAAGAAAATTGCAGCTATATTTGATGTTGCTGAAGTCACCATGATAATATACTAGAAACCTCACTATTTGGTATATTGAAACTTTGTTTTACTTCAAATATCTTCGTTTATTACAATATAACTACTTTATTATCACCTGTATATGCGTATATATGCGTATATATAAGTATCTGATTGTGAATTACTTGTGGCATCAACCCTATATTTGAAAATCGACAAAGTACAGTTAATCCTTTACTAAATAAGTTGATTAACTAAAAAAACTTTATACTATTTTGTCTAGGCATTATCGCTTTTATTATAGATATCATATACATTAAAAACTTTTCTAAACTCAAAAGTAATTTTTATAATTAATACTACTATCTACCCTCACCTGTTACATTAGGACTAAACTTAAAGTAATCAAAGTCAGCATATCCACTAGTATCAGAACCAGTCGTATAATTAAAGAGAGCAAACCTATATCCTACAAACCATAATTTATAGAAAAAATCCATTTTTAGATTGCTGCCTAACTGTGTCCATCTATTAGCATCATAGCTGTAATAGAATTTGGCTATTTGTGTATTACAATCAACATCCAACTTTAAGTACACAATATTATTAGTAAGGTTAACAGAAGTTTCTAAGCCATCTACATTATATTGAATAAGTTTTTTAGTTCCATTATCATTTTTTACTGCTATATATCCATATTTACTATGGAAATCAGATAATCCAGCAATCTGTCCAGATTTTATATTGGCTGCATCCAACTTGACCCATCCTGAAGATGTTGGACCTTGTATCCTCTGTGTGAGAGTATTTCTAGCTTCAAGAAGGTTAGAAGCATTGCTGGTCTTAAGCCTTAACCATCCTGGACGTTCAGAAGTAGTCCATTTTGAATTATCAGGATTGTGGTTCCATTGCCATTGAGAAAGTACATAACCCTGAGCAGAAAAATCATCATCTGTACCAGGTGATTTTATTCCATTTCCTGCTACAGGTTTGTTATATGTTGCTGGTACTTTGACATTTACACCTATCATAGGCCAATCATTTACCCATGTAACAGGAGCAAGCTTTGGAACACGTCCAACTGCACCCTTATCTTCAAACAAAATTGCCCAATTATAGCTACCATCCTCAACCACACAAACCTGATGATTTGCACCATCATCTAAAATCACTTTTTGTTCATAAGGACCTGTGAGATTTTTAGACCTCCATGCTTTTTCTATACGTTGATAGGGTCCACTCTCCTTTACAGGTGTTGAAAGTATATAATAATAGCCATTTTTCTTAAATATTCTATTACCATCATGACTACTACCGCCATCAAAAATTTTCTTGCTTATTCCTCCAGCTTTGACAGATTTACAATCTGCATTTAGCTCTGTTACATTACATCCGCCATTAACAAGATACACTCTTCCATCAGTATCAAAGAAAAGGTCTGCATCATGAGCATATCCTATACCTTTAATTTCTGTAAAATCCCAGCCTCCAAAGTCCATTGGAGCATTCCTTGTACATACAAAGGTTTTACCCAAGTCAAGAGAAGAAAAAGTAGCATAAAACTTACCATTATGATACTTTAAACTTGGTGCCCAACACCCATGACTGTATACATTTTTTCCACCTGATAAATTATAGGCATCTGCATGTGCTTGATCAATGCCACTCATACCTACGTCAATACGATCATATGCATATGAACAAATCTCCCAGTTTACAAGATCTTGTGACTTCAGAATAGGGAGACCTGGCATATAATTAATACTAGAACATTCCATATAATAGGTTGACCCTACTTTAATAACACAGTTATCTGGATAATCAGCATACATAACAGGATTTTGATAAGTTCCATTTCCTAGATCTGAGGTATATGCATTGGCCGGTAAAGCTAGTGCTGCTAGTAATATACATGCTAACATCGACATAGAAATTAACTTATTGAAAGAAATTTTTCTTTTGTATAGTCTATTTCTTAACATAATAAAACCTCCTCTTGATTTTTCATCTTTATTTTTGCTCTACTCTTAGCCTTTAAACGTCAGTATATTGATTTGAAAAAATGATAACGAAAGTATAAACTTTTGGTATCCTCTTTTTCAAGAATCATTTTAATCAGTAGTTAGCTGTTTATAATACCTGGCATAAATCTTAACTTATGACATTACATCATTGCAGCCTGTTGCTAAAAAATTTGTTGAGCTATTAATATATAATTTTGAAATATACACTAGTAGCTCCATAGCCACAATTCTATCTAGTTATGACTTTAAATTTGCAAATTTTACAGTTTCAAGGTCTTGTAATTGACAGCTGAAGCTGTCAATCAGACCTCTGAACTTCAATAATTAACTTCATTATTGAATGTATGATATTTCATACTCCTTGAGTTTCTGTAGCTAAATCACTTATTATTAAAATAGTGCTACTTAATATCCCCCACAAATGTGGTTACACTTTCTGCTGGAAGTGACGCTGTAAAGCTTCCATTAGTTACATTTATATCAGAATTTGATTTAACCATGTCTGACGTTGCTGAAGTCACATATGATGATACACTAGAAACTTTACCATTTTGTACATTGAAACTTTGAGTTACTGGGGATTTTCCTTGATTTATTGCAAGAATAACTACTTTATTATTTCCTGTATATGCAGATAAATAAACATTTGATTGTGGATTACTTGTAGTATTAACTCTGTTATAGCCAGAACGAATGAATTTTGAGAATTGACCAAGTACATATGCTCGTTTATTAGCTTGACCAGACCTAGTATACAAACCATTTCCATCATTAAGTATCCACCAATATACATAGGCATTCATGTTTCCAATTGTCATACAATCATTAATTTCTTTAGCCAAATCCATACTTGAACTTATATTTTCACCTTGAAAATAGTGTTCTGTCATCCATAATTCTTTTCCTTCACTACGTGCTAAAGGATAATCCTTAATAGTAGCTCCATAAAGATGTCCTCCAACAATAGATACATAAGAAGAAGCAGCAGGATCATTAAGAGTTGGATTTGACATAGCCTGATTAAAATTTAGAGATTCAGGCATAATGATTTTAACAGTTTTAGATATTGTAGAACCATAACTTTTTACGAAATCATATAATTCATTTCCTGTCCAAAGACATCCATCATAATCAACTTTCCAATCTGGTTCATTTTGAAGAGAAATTGCATATAAAGGTACTCCATTATTAGCAAAGTAATTTGCAAAAGTCTTTAAATAAGCTGCATAATCAGCATAAGATGAAATCTTTAAAGATCCTTGGCCTTTTATTGAATTATTAGTTTTCATTGAAGCTGGTGGTGACCATGGAGTTGCAAAAACAATAGCTCCTCTTGCAGCCGCCTTTTTTGCATTAGAAAGCTCATCTGCCCATCTACTATAATCTCCTTTATTCCAGCCTTCATTTGGATCAATACGTACTCTCAAAATACTAAGTCCTATGTTTTTATAAAGAGTATCCATCGAAGAATCATTAAGAGCTCCACACCACGCACTAGATGCACCAAATCCCGTGATAAGTTGTTGTTTGGATGACAAATTTACTGTTGCATTATTTGTTGCTGCATTAGCTGATATAGAAAAACCTGCAAATGATAAACATGTTATGGAAAAGGTCATTAAAGATATTAACATTTTTTTTACTTTACTGTTCATTCTAATATCCTCCATTTCATTTAATACAATTAATTAATTCTTTAAGAAACATTTTGTAATTTATTGAAATTAAAATATATTATTTGATAGTTCTTAAGTTAGTTGTAATTGAAGCAGTTCTACTTAATGTCTCCTACAAATGTAGTTACACTTTGTGCTGGAAGCGATGCTGTAAAGTTTCCATTTACTACATTTATATCAGCTGATTTAGCTATGTTTTGTGATCCTGTTGTTACCCATGATGACACTTTAGAAGCTGAGCCATTTTGTATATTGAAGCTTTGACTTACTTGAGATGTTCCTTTGTTTATTGCAACAATAACTACTTTGTTATCACCTTTATATGCAGACACGTAAATATTGGATATTGGATTCTTTGTTGCATCAACTCTTACATATCCTGGACGAACAAACTTAGAGAACTGAGCCATCATATAACCACGCTTGCTTATGTTACCATCCTCTTTCATAGGACCATATTGCCTACGGATGTACCACCATGTATATGCTTGAAAATCTCCCTCTACCATAGCATTGTGCACATGATATGCAACGTCCAATGCCTCAGGCCAACGATCTGCTGAGTTATTGTCACTATTAGGAACGTATACTTCTGTCATCCATAGCTCTTTTCCTGCTCCTTTTTGTTTGAAAAGAGGATAAGGGAAATCTTTAACCTGAGTACCATAAGTATGGGTACCAAGAACATCCATATTGGCAAGGGCCTTCGAATCGTTCAAAATAGGGTCATACATCTTTTTTTGATAAGAAAATGACTCAGGTGACATTACCTTACAATTAATTGATCCAGCATTTTCTTTCATAAAGCGAAGTATTTCTTCTGGAGTCCACCACGTCCAATCTTTTCCATAATCAGGTTCATTTTGAACAGAAATAGCATACAGACTCACACCATTATTCTTCATGTATGAAACAAAATCGTTAAGATGCTGTGCATACTCCGCATACTTATCATATCTAAGTCGTTTTGCTTTCGTATCACCATTACGATTGAAAGTCTCAGTCATTTCACTTGGAGGATTCCATGGCGAAGCAAAAACTATTGCTCCGTGTTCAATAGCTTTTTTAGCAGTTTCTAATTCTTTGTACCAATTATTTTTATTATCATCTACATAGATTCTTAAAATAGAAAAACCTAACTGATTATCACCATTACCAAAAGCTGTTTCTCTTTGAGCTGCTGTCAAATCTCCAGCCCAAGCTGGGTGGTTTATTCCTCCAAATCCACGGATCACTTGCTTTTCTCCAGACAAATTTATTGTAGTATTTGATTCTGCATTAGCTGTTATAGATAATGCTGTAAATAGTGAACATGTTACTGAAAGTGTTAATAAAGATAATACTATTTTTTTTATTTTAATGTTCATCGTTAATATGCTCCTTTTTTACTTCATCTAATTGATTTTTTTATATATTTTTATTGATAAAATCGATATTGATTACTTCTTTCTTTAAGTAGTTAACTTTAATAATCATTCAATAAACTTATTGAATGATTAAGATTTTCTCTCTGCGGCTTTAGCTAAATTGCCAATAATCAATATTAAATAAGTTTTTATTACTGATTCCAGTAAATTTAAAGAAAATATTGTGAACACCACTAACACTTTTTACATTACATTGCATTTCTTTCCACTGTTGTTCTCCCCCTGTAGGACTTACATCAAGAGTACCAATAAGTTGGCCATCTAGACTATCTAGATGTATTTCTATTTTTCCTCCCACTGTCGATGCAATATTTGCTTTAAATGATTTAGCTCCATTTCCAAAGTCAGCCTTTGATACAGCTAGCCAATCTCCATTATTTATGCTTGTAACATCAAGATTAATGTTTTTTACTATATTTCCTAGCGCTTGAGATTTTTCAGTTGAAATACCTCCATTCCAGCCAATTGTTTCAGCCTCAGTCCTTGTATATGGATTGAGATTAGCAACTTGAGGTACACCTTGCATGTCTGCTTGTACATCTTTTATAGTTCCATTACTATCATATTCAAGCTTATTAATATGAGGAGAACGGTATCCTTTCGTAACTCCTAAAGCTTTTCCAAGAGTTTGAGTATGATATGTTACATACCATTGGTTCTTAAATTGAAAAACAGCATGATGATTGTTGCCACCAACTCCGAAAAATCTTCCTGGATTTTTAAGGAAAGTACCCTTATAAGTAAATGGTCCCATAGGATTATCACTTACCATGTAAGCAATTTCACCTTGAGGCGGAGATCCAGCTGGATGAGTACCAGCGAAATTAGAACAATATGAATAATAGTATTTACCATTATATTTGTGTATACCTGAATCTTCAAACATAAATTGAGAATCAATTACAGCTGCATTCCCCTCGGTATGAATCATATCACTGGTTAATTTTATAACTCTAGCTGTTTTGGGATTTGCAATTTGACTTTGTGTACGATTGTTACCACCTGGTATACCACCACCGAAATATAGATAACCTGTTCCATCATCGTCAATTAATACCGCTGGGTCAAAAAGCCATACAGTTTCAGTGCTATTAACTCCAGGAGTGCTGGTAGTAATCAAAGGTTTTTCAATAGGATCTGCCCATGGTCCAATTGGTGTATCTGCTGTAAGTACACCAATACTACCTGCATTATTGGCAAAATAAAGGAAGAATTTTTCCTTACCATTTATGACTTTATGCGTAACTGCTGGTGCCCAAGAATTGCTCGCCCATTTTGCTGCTCCATTTGATCCTGCAACTGGAATTTCCCCATGATCGGTCCAGTTTACCATATCATCAGATGATATACAGGTTATTGACTTGATATTACTATAATTATTATCAATAACATTTCCGTTACTATACATATAAGCATCACTGCTCATATAAACATATACTCTGTCATTGTAAACCATAACATACGGATCTGCACCAAACTTTTGTGTCATAAGAGGATTAGAATACCCTGGAACTTTTGCTATAGCATTTGTATCTGCACTTGCTATTGTAGGTGTACTTACTCCAATCCCAAATAATAATGTAAAAGCTAATAAAAGTGAACTTGATCTTTTTAACATTTTTAAATTCCCTCCCCTATAAAATAATATTTCCGTTCATTTGTTTAAGTTTTTAGTTTTCAATTTAAACTTTATTGATATAAAAAACATGCTATTCTCAATTTTCTAGCCTCTTGAAGATTCATTTGAATACGTAAATATTTTTTAGAATCTTAGATTTTATATATCACCTCCTATTTCAGTTCTTTATATCTTAATATTCTTGATAATTATTTTAGCTGGTAAATCATCCTTAAGAGTTTTAATCTTATTGATGTCTGTGGATTATAAAATTATAACTAAATACATATTTTGTCTAAAAAGGAATCAATAAGATTTCACCAAAAATATTGTAGTAATTTTAACAAATACTATATTATTTGACAATAATTTTATCGTAAAATAACATTTTTTAATCTTGTTTTAATATTTATTTTCATTTTTTAATTATATTAAAAAACAAAATAAATATGTTAGATAATAAATCTATTATGGTTATTTCGTAAGCGTAAAAGTTTTGGTACCTATTTTAAAATTTTCATATGTATTAAAATATCCCAGTAAGGCAATTATCTTTACTGGGATTAATTTTATTTCTTATCTTTAATTCTAATATTTTCAGGAATATAATACTAGGTATACAAATCGCCATCTTTCTGATAATATTCTAAATAGTAATAGAGCGGCAACTATAAATAGTATACCTTGCATTTTGTGATGAATCCACCATTCATCACAAAATGCAAGGGAGAATTAATAAGTCGCCCCAGAAACAGTTCTCCCTTGATATGCATAACTAAATCACTTATAAAATTATAAGTGTAGCTGTATGAAGGTGATTTCCACGCTGAGGCTGCAACTGCTTCTGTAATCAAATATTGAAATCCGGCTAAAATAAGAAGTATTGCTGCATATGTTAAATTTTCACTTTTTTTATGATTTTTAATTTTATTTGTATTCATATGCATAGTTCACCCTTTTCTTTATATTTTTAACTATACTTATATAATTTGATTTTATAAATGAGCCCACCATCAATGAATGTCTTTATTTATAATACACCTCTACATCATTGGCTTATAGAAAGGCGATTAGATAAAACGAAAAAATTATTAATATGCACTTCTATGATGTTTGGAGACATAATTTGAAAACAGTATACATTTTTATAGAAAATTTAAGTGACACTACAGGTGCTCTTAAATTTTCTATAAACAACAATATAAGAGAAAAGGAACATTTTAAATTTTTACATAGCTTTATTAATATAAATAAGGATGAGTGTAAAATTCCTACCAACTAAGTAAAAGGTGACAGAAGTTTTTTATATCAGTATTAAAAATTTATTCTTTTAATCATTTGCAGCTATAATTTCTTTCAAAGTTACATTTTCATTCATAAATCGTGCATTTGAATTTTTTTCTCTATTTAATTTTATTGCTTTCTGGGGACAAAGATTTATACAAGCAAGGCAGAATTCACAATTTTGTCCATAAACTGGTTTCGATTTATCAACATTTTTGCTAATTGTAATATTGTCCCGAGGGCATACCTTTGAACATGTTCCGCAGCCATTACAATCATTTCCAACAAAAAATTTCTTAACAGAATTAAAATTTGGAAATATTTTGAACATACTTTGAATGGTGCTTGTAGCCATTGAATCTAGGAATGAACCATTATTGATATAGTGCTTATTTTGATTGATATCCTTTAACAAGCGGTTGAAGTTTTCATTTATATTCTTTGATTTAAGTTTTTCTTTTTCCATATCAAAAACTGGCAAATAATTGTCAATCATGAGTAATTTATCTGCATATTGTATATGAATATTATTCTCTTGCGCAAATTTCACAAACCAGTTAATACCACCTAGTGTAAAATTCCCATAGGTCATAATTACAAAGATATAAGGGCTTTTTAATGTTACCTTCTTTATAAATTCACGTACAATATTAGGAACTGCAGCATCATAACAAGGAAATATTATCCCAATTTTTTCATCTTCAAAATCAAACTTATCGCCTTTCAAGATTTTAGGTATTGAGTAGAGTTCTCCTCCAAATCTTTTAGCAATATCCAAACTGTTACCAGTAGCAGTGAAATAAAAAATTTTCATAACAAACCTCCATTGATGGGGATTGCAGGTCACGTAATTAGCAATCAAAAACTGTATTATGCCAACAAACCCAAGTAAATTTATTTTTTTAACAAACTTCTATATTTTAATACTTTGATAATTATCGAATTGTTTGCTAAATTTTAAAGACGGCTTTTAGATATAAGATACTAACTTTTTTAGAAATATTTTATTAGTGGTAAAACTATTAAATGATTCTTAAAATATCTTATAAACTCTCTTAAGAATCATTCATGTTATATTGATAGCAGTTTGTTAACTTCTTCAACCAACGCTTCATTCACTTTACAGATCAAAAATTTACCCCTTTTATCTGTACTTATTAAATCAGCATTAACCAATTCTTTAATATGATGTGAAATGGTAGGTGCACCGATATTCAAAGAGTTTATAATATCAGTAACAAAACACTCACCTTGGGCTTCAAAACCAGATTCATTGGCTTCAGCAATTTTTAGATATAACTCAAGTCTATTAGGATTTGATAGTGCCTTAAATATTTTTGCTGCTTGTTGTGAATTTTCTCATTTACTTGTTTGGAAAATAGATAGAATATCCCGAAATCTTTTAGATTTTTGTTCTATGTATGATGAACTTAAAAAATATAATTGTATTTTTGTTAGTAAAAATGAGCAATTTGATACAAGCACGGCAATGGGTGAAGCAATGCTTAAAATAATACTTGTATTTGCTGAACTTGAAAGAAAACTTACTGGAGAAAGAGTTACTTCTGTTATGTTAGATAGAGCCAGTAAAGGATTATGGACTGGTGCACCGATACCTCCAGGATATAAATGGGATGAAACAATTAAATTTCCTATCATTGATGATGAAGAAAAAAATACTGTTGATATAATTTTCAAAACTTATTCAAAGACTGAATCTTCTTCAGCAGTTACCAAATTACTAAATACTAATGGAATTAAAACCAAAAGAGATGGTCGCTGGACTACTAAAACTATATGTGATGTAATTAGAAATCCATTTTATAAAGGCACTTATAGATATAACTACAGAATACCTGGTCATGGAAAAGTGAAAAATCAAGATGAATGGATTATAATACCAAATAATCATGCTGGTATTATAAGTGAAGAGCTTTGGGAAGAATGCAATAAAATAATGGATATCAACGCTAATAAAAATAGTGCTAGATTCCGAAGGACTTCTAAAATTCATATTTTTGCTGGACTTCTTGAATGTGGTGAATGTAACAATAGATCAGACAAAACAAGCCTTGATGGTTTTACTCCTGGTTTATATACATGTTCAGGACGATATAATCATTTAGGATGCAGCCAGAAAACAATTAGTGATACAATAATCGGAAATTTCACTTTGAATTTTATATCTAATATTATTAAAAGTTATAAAGAAAAAGGGAGTAGCATTTCCTTGGATGATCTGGAAAGAAAGCTTTTAAGTGGTACTTGCTTTAAAGATATAGTCGGTATTAGTGAAATTGAAGATCTATATAACTCAATATTTTATTCTCAAAGTAATACATTCAAACCTTATAAAGAAGGAAAAACAGAATCGAATATAATCGATATTGATTCAAATAAATTTGAAGCCGAATAAAAAAATCTGCTTCGCAGACTGTGAGTTTCTGCTACTTTTAAAGTTATCCACAAATTTTATTGCATTATAATTTCCTAAAGAATTAAAAAAAGCTCAAAGAGCTTTAGAAAGATTAGAAAATTTATATCTTTATGATAATGGAGATATGTCTGAAAAAGATTATTTCTTGAAGAAAAATAAAATCAAAAATGATATTAATGAAATAAATAAAAAAATCAATGAAACTACTTCCACTGATCCATCAATTTATAATTTTAAATTTTTCTTAGATGTTACAACTCTTGAACTTACAAATAAACTACTCGAGGGAAATATAAACATAAAAGAACTGATTCAGAATGTAGGTCGAGAACTAATAAAAGACTTTGTTAATAACTTAATTAATAAAATAATAATAAGAGATAGGCAAATTCTATCTGTAAATTTTATATATAACGCTTAAACTGTCTATTTATCACGCATTTCAATTCTTCTTTTCTTCTACTAACGGACATCCATACGTTTGAATAAAGAAGTATTTTTATTTTTTGTTCTTCTAATTGTTCTATATTAAAATTCATTAGTATTCCTCCGTTTTAAAACAAGTTCCATAGTACTATAACAAATTCTCTATATAATTGAAAGACCAAGATGAAACTCAAAAAATAAAGAAGTCATATTATAATACAACTTCTTATTTTTATTAATTAATATACTTGTACCAACTAACAAAGGATTGGTATTCTTTAAATCCAACTTTGGTATATAAAGCTATAGCTTTTAAATTATCCTTATCCACTCTAATATATACATTATTTATTGAATTTTGTTTACAAATATTAATTAGATATCTTAATAGCACCTCACCATAACCATGTCTTCTGTGTTCTTTTAAAATCCCAAGATTCACTATTGTATATAATCCTTTGTTATATATCACTTGTCCATAACCTACAACTTGTCCTTGATTATTATAAATAAAAACTCCAAAGTTGTTAATGTAGTACTCTTCAGCTTCTTCCCTTCTAACATCCTCTATGGTCAATGGTATTCTATTTTTGTCATTAAATACAGAATTTTGAATTTCACATCTTAATTCTTCATCTTGGCCCTCTTTAAAATGCCTAAATTTAATACGATCTTTAATAACATTACTAAAATTAGTTGTTTTAATTTTCATCAAAATATTTTTGGAATTAACATTAAAATTTAATTTTTTCATAATATTCGAATTCCTCGAACTTGCTATCATATCGTATCGAAATGTAGTTCTCTTAAAAAAAGATAACATTTTTGCATTTATCATATCCATATATTCTTCTTTCAAGTATATAGCATATATATTACTTAATCCACTTTGAGAAGGATATTCATACCATATGTATCCAATATATTCTTTATTGACCTTAAATAGCTTTATTTGCTTTCTTATTAGATATTTTATTAAAAAATGTTCTTCATCATATATTTCAAAAAAACTTTTATTGCAAGTATAAGCATCTTCATTTTTATTATATAATTTCCTAAAATGCTCCATATTAAATAATGACAATTTTTCTAGTAAGACCATATTATTTCCTCGTTTCCCATTTTATAAATAAATTATAATTCTAATAAATTACCTAGTCAACAAGTAATAAAATGCAATCCTGTTAATAAATTTAGAAGAACAACTTCCTCCATACAATATATACATATCATTATATGAAGGAAGCTAAATCTATATTCATGATAAATAACTAAATTTTTATAAAAGATACGTTAACACCATCTACTATTAGATTCTTTATCTTTTTCTATCTTTCCTTCAAAGCCTTTGACCGTATAGTGTTCTGTCAAAACATTTGGTTCATATGAAATATAACCACCTTGATAAGGGATATAATTATCATTCATGTTTTTTTCTTCATCATTATATTGTTTACTCATAATATACCAACTCCTTCATCAATAAAAGTAGCGTGTATTACAATTATAATTATTTTGATGTTGAACACCATTGATTATTAGTAGCAGTCTTTTCTTTTTTTTGAGTAGAATCCTCTTTGTCATAAGTTAACGGAACCGAAGACCACTCATTATTACCAGCATCTTTTTTATCAGAACTTGTACGACCACCTTTTACATTTGATTGTAGATCAGTTGCATTGGGACTTACACTTGTGAAACTTGCAAAATTATTTGATTGATTTTTAATTTCATTTTTCATAATAACCACTTCCTTTCTACGAAAATATATTGTGTAGTTTAGCTTGTTTCTATCCGTATTTTATTTATCCTCAATTATCATTTTTATCATAATCTATATGTTCCAATACTTCTAAAAACATATTATACATTTCAACCTTCTTATCTTCACTAGAAAGGCATTTAGTACCAAAACTTAAAATTGTAATAAAGTATAAAGGAAATAATAAAGGACTAATTTCATTTATAAAATGATCCATGTAATAAATAATTCCGCTAGACGCTAATCCTGCTAAAAATGATGCAGTAATTCCACATCCACCACAATTATAAGAACCTAGTTTACTTTTTACAAAAATTTTTTCCATCGTAATATTAATATTTTTTTCATTTTTATACCACTTTATAATTTTGTTATATATAATAAATTTAGTTTTAGTTTTATCATTGGTTAACTTTAATATTCGTTTATAACTATCTTTGTATTTAAGGATGATTTCTTCAGTATAAATCTTATATACGTTTGTATTTTGGGTTTCTTTATTAAATTTTCTTCTAGCAAAACCTTCGCTTATTTTACAAACACTATTATTTAACACAAAAAGCTTTCCTTCCAAAATTAATATTCCTATGAATTATATATATGTTTCAATTATCAAAGTTCGATTATCAATTATCAGCTAATTGCCAAATTATTTCTGAATTTCTTTAAAAAATCAAAAACAGGAGGTTTTAATAAAAACACTCCTGAACTCGTATTATGTATTTATTTTATTTTTTCTTTGTAGAGTCTTTATTGGTCGAAACAGTTTCATCTGATCTTAGCCATGAATTTAATATAGCCTCAGCAGCTCTAGAAGCTTGTTCCTCAGTAATTGTAATTTTTTTATTACCATTTTCCTTACTCATAAAAACCCTCCTTAATGTTTAATTGTGCATATTTTCTATCAATCTAATAACATAGCTTAAAGTATAAAAATCTCTATCAATTTCATATTTTATATAATGAAATCCTTCAATTAAGGTTTTTTCATCAAATATTTCACTTAATCTAAGCAAAGTTAATTTATTAATATTTCCATCCTTTGTATCAAATACCCTAGATTTTTTAATATATTGATTATCCATTAAGCCAGTTACTATATTCTCTAAATCCTCACTTATTTCTAATTCAGGAACTTCATCAAATATTCTTATACCTTTAGTGTTCTCATTTAAATTTTTTGCTTTTGTTGTGTCACAACCTAAAAATATAGTATTTTTAAATTTTGCATCACTAAAATCAACACCATCTAAGTTAACTTCTTCAAATATTGTATCTTCAAATTTAGCTTCTTTAAACTTACAACCTTTTAAATTTGATCCGACAAATTCAGCTCCTTTAAAACTACATCTAAAAAAATTACATTTTTTAAAGTGAGCCCCTCTTAAATTTGCATAATCAAAATTTGAACATGAAAAATTACAATTATAACACTTACTTCTTCTAAGGTTTTTATAAATAAAATTTTTATTAGTCTTTTCTGCATTATCATAATAAAAATTTTCTGGTGCACTTCTGTTTATAGACATTATTAATATCCTTTCCTTATTGTCATAACAATTATCGTTATAAATCAATTTATTTTATATTTGTCTTTATATTCTATCACAATTTAAAGAAATTATATACACTATAGGCTTATTATATCTGGATATGAAGAAAAATATTTATAAGATTAGTTACTCAAAAAATATTAATGAGTTATTTAACAATAAGTGGATTCAAGATGTATTTACACATTTTGAATCCACTTATTATTTGCAAACTAAATTTTATTGAAGTGGCTTTAATTCTCCGCCACCGCTTAATGTTATAGTCTTTCCACCTAACCAGCTGTTTGTACTGTTAGATGCATCATAATAAATTATATTTCCATTGTCTTTAATATTTGATAAATCTGTATCCTCATCAGACAAAACAGCTATATATGAAGTTCCTGTTACTGTCCAAGTTGATGTCTTATCTAATGCTACTGTAACAGATTTTGCTGTCTTATCAGTATTTATTGTACTTATTAATGTTGAGTTATTTTTTAAATTTAAAATAACAGTACTGATATTATCACAAGTTATTGCACCTTCAAGTGTTTGACTGTCAGCATTTAATGTAACATTTCCACCATTAGATCCTTGATTCCCCCATCTTGAGGTAGCTGCTGCATTTAATAATACTCCTGAACTATTCTTTAAGGTAGCTCCTTTTAAATTAATTTCAGAATCAGTATTTGTGATAAAGAATAATGCACCTTCTACTGATGTAAGAGTTCCACCTGTCATGTTAAAATAACTGGTTCCTACACCTGAATCACCTGACATACTTTGATAAAGCATAACTCCATTTTTCTTCTCACCAGAAATTGTACAATTATTTAATGTAATTGAGTTCTTTCCTTCAACTACTGCTGCTTCTGATCCTGTAGCAGTAAGATTAGAATCCTTTGCTGTAATGTTTCCAGTTGAATATATTGCTGGCGAATCAGTTCCAGTTGTTTTAACTGTTCCATCTGTTAAATGAACTGTACCTTCACCTCTGTCTGTAGCAAGTCCAGCACAATGTGTTCCTTGAGTGTTTACTTTTGTATTTTTAGCAATTATAGTTCCATTATAAGTTGCATCTAAACCTCTTGAAGAATTTTTAGTTGTATTAATAGTTACATTTGAAACATTTATTATAGATGCATCACCTGTTGCAAAAATTCCATTCGAACCTTCAGAATCTGTGTTTATTGTACTGTCGCTAATTGTTATATTACTAGCCCCTGCTGCAACTACTCCACTATTTACTCCATAAAAATTACATTCATCTTCAGAAGTTGTATCTCCTGATTTATTAATAGAAGCTCCTGAAATATTTATATTTCCTCCATTGGCAGCTAATACCCCATTTTGGTCTGCCGTAGTAGCAGTGATTTTTTCATTTGCAGAAGTTTTTGTTTCCCCATTTGCTGAATATGTTGCTGTTAATGTAAGCTTACCAGTTTGAGCTCCTCCAGTATAAGTAGCATTATTAGATTTTACAGTAACGCCTGATACATTTCCTGTACTATCATAATCTATACTTAATATTTCACCTATAGTTATATCTGCTAAAGTACCTGCTATAGCTTTACTACCTTTTGCTACCGAGATAATTCCTTCATTTTTAATTTCAATAGTCTTTTCTTCTCCATTTGTTTTAAATGTAGTTGTACTTGAATTCCCAATTCCTGGTGCTCCATCACCTTGTGGCATTTCTGGAGGCGTTCCACTATTATCTCCAGTCCCTTGACCATCTACTGATTGATCTCCAGCTGTTTTATCAAGTGGTGCTGAATTGTTGTTTTGAGTATTTGTTTCGCCTACTGGCTTATCTGGGGGGGCAGAATTTTGTCCTTGTCCATTGGCTGTATTTGAATTTGTTGTAGTAATTTCTTCTCCTAAAGAGATAGTAATTTTACTTCCATCAATTCCTTTAACTTTTCCAAGTAATGTAGTATTTTTACTTTGTTCTGCTGTTACAGTTGTTGAAGTCACCTCAGCACTAGCTGTTTTATTTGCACATCCAACAAAAGTACTTCCTATTATAAAACTTGCAACTAAAACTGCTATAATCTTGTTATATTTTTTTCTTATCATATTAATTCCTTCTTTCAAAAATAGTTTTATTATCATTGATAACTTTTAATATCAATGCTTTTATTTCTAATTATTTATTGTTTTGTTCTTGTTTATGTCTGTATTGTAAAACATTAACCTTAAATTAGTCTTAAAGAATTATTTCAGGTTAATTTAAGGAAACTATGCTAAAATTAAATTGCATATATAAGGAACGATAATTTGACTTACAGATATTTATCCTTTGTGTGATTTAAGATTTTATTTTTTTACATTAACATTAAAACTAATTATAAAATCTCAAATGCATATTTATTTAAGAAATGAGGTAAAACCATATGAGAATACTTATAGTTGATGATGAAATCAGATTAGCTGAAGCCTTAGGCCAAATAATGATTCAAAATAAATATATTGCTGATATAGTTAATGATGGTGAATCTGGATATGATTATGCAATGAGTGGTATATATGATGTTATTATATTAGATGTAATGTTGCCTAAAATGAATGGCTTTGAAATAGTTCGTAAAATGCGAGAAAATAATGAAAAGACACCTGTAATATTATTAACTGCAAAAGATGAAATTGCAGATAAGGTAACCGGCCTCGATTGTGGAGCTGATGATTATTTGACAAAACCTTTTTCGCCCGAAGAATTACTTGCAAGAGTTAGAGCATTATCAAGAAGGCAAGGCGAAATAGTTTCTAATGAACTTAAATTTGGAGATTTAGTTTTAAATCAATCTACAAATACACTTTTATGTAATAGTAAATCAATACGCTTAGGTTTAAAGGAATTTGAAATCTTAAGATTATTAATGTCTAATCCAACCAGTATTATTACAAAAGAAGATTTGATATTAAAGGTTTGGGGTTCTGATTCTAATGCTGAAGATAATAATGTTGAAGTATATATTTCATTTTTAAGGAAGAAGTTTTTCTTTTTAGGTTCAACTGTAACAATAGAAACAGTTAGAAAAATAGGATATCATTTAGGAGAAAATAAAAAATGATTAATAAATTAAAAAAGAAGTTTGTCCTTATTAACATGATTTTGATAAGTATTATTCTTATTTTTACTTTTGGAGCTGTGTACATTTCTACCAGTAATAGACTTGTACGAGAAAGTAATGATACTCTTCAAAAAACCATTGAACAGGAAAATGAAATATTAAAAAAACAAATTAACATCGGAGAACAAAATGTTGATTCTCTTCCACCACAACCACAAATTATTTCTTTTGCAGTTCAATTAGATATCAACAACAATATAACTAATGTATATTACAATAATATAGATAAATCAGATATTGTCACCTTAAATACATTAGTAAATTCTGCTTTAGCAAATGCAAATTTAAAAGGAATAATTCAAAATGAAAACTTCCGATTTCTAAAATATCCAAATGAAAAAGGAGTGAAAATTGCCTTTACTGATAGAAATTTAGAAATAAACACCCTAAACTCTTTATTAAAAACATTTATTTTAGTTGGAATTGGAAGTTTAATTGCTTTTTTTATTGTTAGTTTATACTTAGCTAATTGGGCAGTTAAGCCAATAAAGAAATCTTGGGAACAACAAAGGCAATTTGTTGCAGATGCTTCTCATGAATTAAAGACTCCACTTACAGTTATATTAGCAAATGCTGATATTGTTTTATCACATAAAGAGGACACTATATATAATCAAGTTAAATGGATTAATTATATTAAAGCTGAAGGAGAAAGAATGACAACTTTGGTTAATGATCTTTTATTTTTAGCAAAATCTGATGCTAATAAAAATGATATTGTTCTGTCTAAAGTAAATTTTAGTGATATCATATGGAACTGTGTTCTTCCCTTTGAATCAGTTGCTTTTGAAGAGGAAAAATTAATTGATAGCGAAATAACTTCAGACCTTTATATAAATGGAGACAATAATAGATTAAAACAATTAGTATGTATTCTTATTGATAATGCAATAAAATATTCAAAGGAAAGAGGTACTATAAAAGTAACCTTAACTAAAGTTCAAGATAAAGCAGTACTATCGATTAATAATGAAGGTGAACCTATTTCAAAAGAAAAAATCCCCTATATATTTGAACGCTTTTATCGAATAGATGAATCAAGAGCCAGAAAAAAAGATGGTTATGGTTTAGGACTGGCTATTGGAAAGACAATAGCGGATTCTCATAATGGTAAGATAGCTGTTAAAAGTTCTAAAGCTGAAGGTACTACTTTTAGTGTTGCTTTCACATTGGCAAAAAATACTTAGAACTAAAAATATTCTGAAGAATATCTATGGTAATATTCTTCAGAATATTTTGCATTTTGTATAAGTATTAGTTCATTCTAATATTTATTATTTATTGTTATATCTTTACCTCTAGAAACTCTTTTTGTCCTTAATTCATCTCTTTCTTTTTCAACATAAGATTTAACTTTCGACTGTGACATACTACCAGATTGTAAAATCAGTTTTTCTTTTTTATCTTTAGACACTCTAATCACCTCCCATCTAATTTATAGTATTAGTGTTATGGCGATAGTTATGTATACAAAGAAAATTATTAATTCATTTCACCAATAAACCAATTAATAAATTGAACTGCAGTTCTTGGTGATCGAGCATTATACCATCTTACCCATTTTAATGCTTCTTTATGCAAATATTCTTTATCAACCTCTAACCCTCTAGCTTTAGCTATATTATCAACTATTGTTAAATATTCTTTTTGATCTGGAGAATAAAATGATACTGTCATACCAAATCTATCAGCTAAAGATAACTTCTCTTCTATTGCATCATTTGCATGAATCTCATCACCGGATCTTTCACTAAAAGTTTCTTTAACTAAATGTTTTCTATTCGTTGTTGCATAGATCAATATGTTATTTGATCTATTTTCTACTCCACCTTCTAATATAGTTTTTAACGCTGAATAACTTGCTTCCCCTTCCTCAAAGACTAAATCATCAACAAAAATTATAAATTTTAGTTTTTTATCCTTAAGAATTCTTATTATCCTAGTAAAGTCTACTAGTTTACTTTTATCAACTTCAATAAGTCGTAACCCTTCATTATAAAATTCATTTATAATAGCCTTAACTGTCGATGATTTTCCTGTTCCTCTTGAACCATATAATAGAATATTGTTAGCTAGATAACCTTTCAAAAATTGCTTAGTATTGCTTATAATCGTTTCTTTTTGATCTTCATATCCAACCAAATCTTGTAATCTCACTGGATCTGGAGTTTTTATTCCCCTAAGATACTTTCTATCATTTTCATGTTCCCAAACAAAAGCCCTATATTCTCCAAATTCCCCTGTACCATATTGATTATAAAAACTTATAATCTCATCTAAATATTGTGCCCAATTATTATTAGAAACAATACGATTTTTTAACTTATTTATAGCTTTTTCTGATTCAGCTTCATCATCTTCAAGTTTTAAATCAATCAGTGATTGAATTATATCTATTTGAAAAGTCTTAGCTTTGCTTTTCGATATAATTACTTCTTTAATATTAGAGGATTTGATATTAGCTATATATTCTAAAGCTTCAAGCTCATATTTCACTTGATTTAATATGCTGATGTTATTTAAATTATTATTATCAATAATCCTTGTAAAAGGATTACTGTCTAAAAACAATATATCTATTATAAATTTTTTAAAGCAAGTATTGCTTGTCACATCTAATAAAGAATAAATAAAATCATTATATAGATTTATAGCTTTCTCAGCAGATATTTTATCTTTTTCTATATACTTTAATAATGCTTTATATTTCCTTATCACATTATTTTCTTTAATGTTTGTAAATATACATAACGAATTTATCATTATCCTTGTTTTGCTTATTTGCTCAAATTCCAGATTCATATAAACGCCCCCATTTATTAGTATTAAATAATATTTTACTACTATTTCTAAAACAATACCATTATTTTTATATATAAATTCTTATTTAATACAATCTTTAAAGTTAATACCAAAATAGGAACTCAGAGTTGACATATATTTTATTAATGTTATAATAAACATGCACTTTTTGTGCGGGTGGGTGAGGGAGATTTGAAAGTTGGTTGAAAGGATGGAAAAATTATTTAAACTAAAAAAACACAAAGTTACAATTAAAAGCGAAATTTTAGCAGGACTAACTTCTTTTGTTGCATCAATGTACATAATTATTGTAAATGCAAATATATTAAGCGATGGAGGTATTTCTGTTAAACCACTAATTATAGCTACAGCACTCTCCTCAGCTGTAAGCTGTCTACTAGTTGCATTTGTAAGCAACACCCCACTGATAATTATGCCAGGTATGGGAGTGAATGCATTATTTACTTATACTTTAATTCGTACTCTTGGTCTAGATTATCATCAAGCATTAGCTTCAGTTTTTATCTCAGGAATAATATTTATGATGATAGCAATTACGCCATTATCAAAGCATCTTATGAAAGCTATTCCCTATAACTTAAAGCAGGCTATTACTGTTGGTATAGGATTATTTATAACCTTTATTGGTTTACAAAAATCAAAAATCATCGTATCAGATGCTTCCACCATGTTAAAACTTGGTGATATTACCAGTCCAGAAGTTATAGCTTTTATGCTTATTATGGTTATTACTTTAATACTATTTTTAAAAAATGTGCCTGGAGGTTTCTTGATTTCAATAACTTTAGGTACATTACTTTGTATGTGTTTAGGTATAATTAACTTAAACAATGTTCATTATACAATGCCTAATTTCAATGAATATAATGATATATTCTTCAAATTAGATTTTAGTGGATTAAGCACAGTTAAATTCTGGATAGGAACCTTTTCATTAACATTAGTATTGGTTTTTGAAAATATCGGTATACTTCATAGTCAAGTTTCAGATTTACTTAAAGCTCCTGATAAAACTAATAAAGCATTAATGTGTACTTCATTTTCTACTATAATATGCGCACTTAGCGGTACAAGCCCTGCTGTATCGACTGTTGAAGGTACTGCTGGTATTACAGCTGGTGGAAAAACAGGATTTGTTAGTATGTTTACAGGTTTGCTATTTTTATTATCAATATTCTTTATACCATTTATTTCTCTAATACCTGATGTAGCATTGGCACCAATTCTTATAATAATCGGATGTCTAATGAGTCAGAATTTAAAGAATATAGATTTTAATGATTTAAGTGAATTGTTTCCAAGCTTTGTAACCATTATATTAATGCCATTAACATATAGTATCGTAGATGGAATAGCTTTAGGTTTTATCCTATATCCGTTGTGTAAGCTATGCCATAACAAAGGTAAGGAAGTATCTAAAATCATGTATAGCACTTCATTTATTTTCCTGCTATATTTTGCAGCAAATTCTTTTATTAAGTAATACATTCAAAATTTAAATAATAGAACAAAAAAGTAGGTCATAATTATTAAATAATATATGTCCTACTTTTTTGACTATGCTTCAGAAAAAAGTTCTTCTCCCAACAATGCAAAACTTTGAAGTAATAAATAACATTTGATATCAAACTTATCCTTAGATGTAATTAATTCTACGGCTTCTTCTTGAGATACTAATAGAGTTTCAATACATTCATCATCCTCTAAATATGCATCACTTACTTCACCTTCACATGTACAATATGTAAATGCTAATGATTCATCTGTCATTCCTGCTGATACATAAACCTGTTCAATACTTCTATTTTTAATAATATCTACTATCTTAAGACCCGTTTCCTCCATTAATTCTCTACCAATGGTACTCTTAGCATCTTCACCCGGATCGATAAGACCTGCTGGCAATTCATATACAAAACTGTTTAATGGTATTCTAAATTGTTTTATAATAACTATCTTTTTTAGTTCTTTATGATAAGCTGCTATTATTACTCCATCAGGTGAATCCTTTTTATTTTCAAAAAATTTCTGCTGAATAGTTTCATTATCTTTCCTAGATGCTATTGTCCATGTTCTTATATCACCAACTTTATTTTCGTATTCCGCTTCATATAACTTTAAATATCTCGTTTCAATCAAGGGTTTAACTTTTGCAATTTTATTTTGTTTCATAAATAAATTACCTCCTAATACACTAAATATAAATATTAAAAATACTACAAAATAAATATGCTATTTTGTAGTATTTTCGAATTTATATGCTTCTATTTTTTAAAGAAAAGTTTTCTTATAAATTACGAAGTATTATTTATACATCTTTTATACTTAAACTTATTCTCTTATTTTCTTCATCTACACCTAAGATTTTTGCTTTGATTTCTTGACCAATTTTTAATACTTCTGATGGATGTTCAATTCTATTATGTGATATTTTTGAAATATGAACTAAACCATCAACACCTGGTTCTAATTCAACAAAAGCACCAAAATCATTTAGTCTAACTACTTTTCCTAAAACAATTGATTCTTCAGGGTATTTTTCTTTAGCATTATCCCATGGTTTTGGCATAAGTTCTTTCATACTTAAAGATAACTTTTTAGTTTCTTTATCTAGATCTATTACTTTTACATCTATAATTTGACCTTCTTTTAATACATCCCCAGCATTTTTTATATGATTCCATGAAATTTGTGATAAATGTAATAATCCATCTATACCATTAATATTAATAAATGCGCCAAAGTTAGTAAATCTCTTAACTTCACCTTTAACTACATCTCCAATATTAATATTTTCTAATGCTTTTGCTTCTTCAGCATTCTTTGCTTCTTCTAATAATACTCTTCTTGATGCTACCACTTTTACTGGTTTACCTAAAGAAAAATCAATTAACTTAACTTCAAGATTCTTTCCAACGAATTCATCTTTATTTTGAATAAATCTTATATCAATTTGAGAAGCAGGTATAAAAATCCTTACCCCTTTATAATCTGAAACCAATCCTTTTTCTCTTGCTTCTTTAATATTCACTTCAAAAATTGTACCTTCAGTAAATAACTTTTCAAGTTCTTTATAAGCTTCTTCTCTTTCATATTCTAATCTTGATAAAACTACAAAGCCATCGTTATTTTGCAATTTTATAACCTTTGCTTTTATTAAATCTCCAACATTAATAGAATCTGCTAAAGATTTTGAATCGCCCTTTGTAGTTAATTCATTATATGGAATGATCCCATCAATCCCATATCCATTCATTTCAATTACAATTCCATCATTATTTTTTGATATTACTTTTTCTTCAACTTCAGTTCCAATTATAACCTTAATATCGTTTTGGTTCATTAAGTCTAATTGATTTTCAGTGTTTACATTGTTTTCTGTATTCATAGTATCTAGTACCTCCCTAATTATCCAATCTGGTGTTGAAGCACCAGCTGTAACTCCTATTTTTTTTATATTTTTATTAATAAAATCCTTAGGTAACTCTTTAAAGTTTTCTATATGAATTGTATTAATACAGTTGTCTTTTGCAATTTGATATAACTTTGTAGTATTAGAACTATTTTTTCCACCAATAACTATCATAGCATCGGCTTCTTTTGATATTTGATTGGTGCTTTTCTGCCTAACTTCTGTTGCTGAACAAATTGTATTAAAAGCTAGTAATTCTTTAACTCTACTTAAATTTACTAATGTATTCTCCCAATTTTTCATTTTTTCTGTAGTTTGTGAAACTAGGCAAACTTTTTGGGGAATCTGTTCTTCAAAAGTTCCATCTTTAGTAATTATTGCTTTGTTATTACACCAACCATTGATCCCAATAACTTCTGGATGATTTTTATCTCCTAATATTACTATATGATAACCTTCTTTTGAATATTTCTTAACCTTCTTCTGAATATTAGTCACAAAAGGACATGTTGCATTTATAACTGTAAATTGTTTGTTCTCAAGATAATCCAAAATCATTTCAGAAACACCATGAGATCTAACCACAATTACATCTCCAACACTTAATTTATCTACCTCTTCAAATTCTATTGAATATATATTATTATTTTCTAAAAATTTAACTACATCATTATTATGTATTAATGGACCTAAAGTATATATTTTCTTATTATATTCTTTTTGGATTCTTAATGCTTCATCTACTGCTCTTTGTACTCCAAAACAAAAACCCGCATTTCTAGCTAAAAGAACATCACTCATGTTTGTCTCCCTGTTACTTTCCTTTTTTTATATACTCGCTTATTGTTCGAACAACTCCATTTATATCTAAACTAGTTGTATCAATTTCAATAGCATCATCAGCTTTCCTTAATGGATCTGTAGCTCTATGAGTATCTTTATAATCTCTTTCTATTATGTCCTGTAATATCTGATCATATGAGCATTCTATATTTCTATTATTTAGTTCTTTAAATCTTCGATTAGCTCTTTCCTCTGGACTAGCTGTTAAAAAGAATTTAAAGTTTGCATCTTCAAGTACAACGGTACCAATATCTCTACCATCCATAATTACATTGAATTTATAAGACATGTCTCTCTGAAGTTTTACAAGCATTGTTCTTACTTCTGGAATGCTTGCATAATTTGATACTATGTTACTTATTTCAGGTGTAGTTATCTGATCTTGAACATTTTCACCATTTAAAATTAAATCATCATTTTCAAAATGCATTTCCATATCATTTACAATACTACAAATTTCATTAATTTGTTCAGGTGACAAATTGTTCTCTGCAGCTTTTAAAGCTACAGCTCTATACATAGCTCCTGTATTTATGTACATTAGGTTGTATTCTTTTCCTACTAATTTAGCTATAGTACTCTTTCCTGCACCAGCAGGACCATCTATTGCTACCGAAATTTTCAAAACTTTCTCCCCATTTCTGAATCTATAAATTTATGTCTTCCTTAAGATTATATAATTTTTTACCAACTGAAACAAGAAGATATTTAAAAATCGAAAATTCTATACTGATTTAAATATTTAGCTTTCTGCTCTTTTTATATAAATATAAGATCCGTATTGTGGCATAGCCACTTTTTTTATATGTGCGTATTTTGGCAGACAAATCTTTTTCTATAAGTTCCGTTGTTGCAGCATAGCTGCTCTTTTTATATTAAGATCCTTATTGTGGCATAGCCACTCTTTTTATAGGTGTATATTATTTCCAGCTATGTAACCAGTTGAGAAGGCAATCTGAACATTATAACCTCCAGTAAAAGCATCTACATCCATAACTTCTCCAGCAAAGGAAAGATTGTCAATTAATTTTGATTTCATTGTAGAAGGATCAATTTCTTTAATATCTACTCCACCAGCTGTTACAATTCCTTCTTCTAACGGACGTAATCCTTTAATATCAAAATCAAAATCCTTAATTACTCTACCTAAATTTTTTCTTTCTTCCTTAGTTATTTCATTAACTTTTTTATTTTCAGGAATATTTGCTCTTTCAATAACAATTGGGATTAATTTTTGAGGAAGTAATTCATCTAAAGAATTCTTAAAGTCCTTATTTAAATATTTACCAAAATCCTTTTGAATCCTTTTATCAAGTTCTCCTAAATTTAAAGCAGGCTTTAAATCAATATGCAATCTATATTTTTTCCATTTTTCTATAAATCTACTCCCACTTAAAATAATTGGGCCAGAAACGCCAAAATGAGTAAATAACATTTCACCAAAATTCTTATATACTTCTTTTTTATCATTTTCTTTAATTATTATCTCAACATTTTTTAAGGATAATCCCATAAGTTCTTTAACTTTTTGATCTACAAATTCTATTGGAACTAACGCTGGTGTCATTGGAATTATTTTATGCCCTAACAATTGAGCAAACTTTTGACCTTCTCCCCTAGAACCAGTGAGAGGGTACGATGCTCCTCCTGTAGCAAAAATAAAATAATCACCAATTAGCTCTTCATTATTGTTAATTTTAATACTTAATATCTTTTTATCCTTAAATTTAATATCTGTAACCCTAGAATTTAAATTTATTTTCACATTGGTTCTACTCAATGCATTTGATAATCCTCTTATTATATCTGAAGATTTATCTGAATACGGAAATACTCTATCTCCTCTTTCTACTTTTAACTTAATCCCTTCATTTTCAAAAAACTCCATAGTGTCTTTATTAGTAAAAGTATACAAAGAACTATATAAAAAATGAGAATTACCTGGAATATAATCAAAAAACTCTGATATGTCTTTTGCATTTGTAACATTACATCTGCCTTTACCAGTTATAAATAATTTCTTTCCTATCCTTTCATTCCCATCGACTAAAATAACATCATGTTTTTTTGAAGCTTCCAATGCCGCCATCATTCCAGCTGGACCTGCTCCTATAACTATAACTTTACTCAATTTAAAAATCCCCCCGCTAGATCCAGTTAGAAGTTTTGAGTTAAGAGTTACGAATTTTGGGGTAACTCCCTTAACTCATAACGCTTAACTCCTAACTCTTAACTGCCCAAATTATCTATTATCTATCTTTTCTGGATACATATCATGATTCATCATTCTGTAATTTGCCATTTCTTCAAACTTGGTTCCCTTCATACCATAATTACAATATGGATCAATACTAATTCCACCTCTTGGTGTGAATTTTCCCCATACTTCAATATACTTAGGATCCATTAACTTTATTAAATCCTTCATTATTATATTCATACAATCTTCATGGAAATCTCCATGGTTTCTAAAACTAAACAAATATAATTTTAAAGATTTACTTTCTACCATTTTTATATTAGGAATGTAGCTAATATAAATAGTTGCAAAATCTGGTTGACCAGTAATTGGACAAAGGCTAGTAAATTCTGGACAATTAAATTTAGCAAAATAATCATTATCTGGATGTTTATTATCAAAAACCTCTAGTACCTCTGGGTTATATCCATAATCATATTTTACCCCTTGATTTCCAAGTAAGCTTATTCCTTCAAGTTCTTTCGATTTTCTTCCACTTTCACTCATGATTTACTCCTTATCATATAATATAATTATAATACTAGAAAAGTCATTAGACTTTTCATTGCAAACTCGTACTTGTTCACTGTTGCATTTTTACAATATAATTATTTAGTTTTACTTTCTAAATATTGTTCTAAACCCCTTCTTCTAAGTTTACAAGCTGGGCATTCACCACAACCGTCACCAATAATTCCATTGTAGCAAGTAAGAGTTTTTTCTCTTACATAATCTAACTTTCCAAAATCATCTGCCATTTTCCATGTAGCTGCTTTATCTATCCACATTAAAGGTGTGTGGACAACGAAATTATAATCCATAGCTAAATTTAAAGTAACATTTAGAGATTTAATAAATACATCCCTACAATCAGGATATCCACTAAAATCAGTTTCACATACTCCTGTAACAATGTGATTTGCACCTTTAACTTTAGCTAATACTCCAGCGAAAGTTAAGAACAACATGTTACGTCCTTCTACAAATGTTGATGGAAGGCCTCCATTTTCACCTGCTTTGATTTCAATATCATCTCTTGTAAGCGCATTTGGTGCTAATTGATTTAGCAATTCCATATCTAATATATGATGTTCAATTCCTAATTCCTTAGCTATAGCAGTTGCACATTCAATTTCCTTTTTATGCTTTTGATTATAATTAAATGTTACAGCTATTACCTCTTCAAATTCTTTAAGTGCCCAAAATAAACATGTGGTTGAATCTTGACCACCGCTAAACACAACAACAGCTTTTCTATTCATATTCAACTTCCTCCATTTTTGCATACAAATTCTAATTATTTCATAATTATTAAAGCTTCTTGCCTTAACATATCATTATTTTCAAATCTTCCAGTAAAAGTCGTGGTAGTGGTAACAGAACCAGGTTTCTTAATCCCTCTTGAAGTCATACAACCATGTTCACCAGTAATAAGAACACCAACATCATCACTTCCTGTAGCCATAGCTACTATTTCAGCTATATCACTGCCAATTCTTTCTTGAAGTTGAAGTCTTCTTCCAACCATATCTGCTATCCTAGATATCTTACTAAGTCCTATTATTTTTTCCTTAGGTATATATACAACTGAAACCTTCATATTATACATAAGTGCTAAATGATGTTCACAATAACTATGAATAGGTATCTCTTTTACTACAACCATATTATTATAGTTCTCAGGTACATACTCTTCATTTTCAAATGTAGTTCCAAACATTTTTGCAATTTCTTCATTAGTAAGATTCATTCCAGCAAAAACTTCTTCATACATTTTAGCTACTCGCTTAGGTGTATCAATTAAACCTTCTCTATTAGGATCATCACCTAATGCAATTAAAATTTCTCTTATACATTTCTCAATTTTATCTGTATCAATTTTTTTTGGCATAAAAAGCCTCCTTACATCCGCAAAACTAATCAAATTAATCCATTCATAGAGTTTTATTAAACACCTCTCGCATTATTATCCCAAATAATTTTATGAAGCTGTGTTTGTAATCTAACTTTGTTTAATCGCTTATTTTTCATGAATTCTACAATTTCTTTAAGGTCTATTTTTCCCGATACTGGGCTAAAATAAACAATACATTTACTTGTTAAATCATTTCTGATAATAATATCATAAGCATGTTCTAAATCTTCAATACTACCTATGACAAATTTATATACATCAGATTTTCCTATCACTTTTAAATTATTATTACTCATTTTATTAGTCATTTGACTGCTTGGTAGCTTATAATCTACAATATAACATATATTTTTACTATTATAAATCTTTTTAAATGGTTCTATATCAACTGCACCATTTGTTTCTATATGAACCTTTAAATTTTCATCATCATTTAATAATTTTAACAGTTCATCAATATTTTTCTGAATAAGTGGTTCTCCACCTGTCAATGTTACATTTATTACATTGTTTTCTTTTATATAATTATAAATTTCATCAGCACTTAAAATCTCGCAAATACTACTTTTATCCCATGAATAAGTGGTATCACACCAAGTGCAGCGCAAATTACACCCTTGAAATCTTATAAATGTAGCAAGTTCGCCTGAACTAGGACCTTCTCCATCAACAGATATAAATTTTTCTACAATATTAAACATTATTAATCCTCCAATTTTAATCTTCTGTATATATGCAGCTATTGTTAGGAGTTTCAAATAATTCAACTTCACATACAGATAAACCTTTTGATTTCAATCTATTAAAAATATCCCTAGACATTTCTTCTGCTGTAGGTCTATAATTCACAAAACTTATTTCAAAATTATTTTGAAGTTCAGATAATTTTTTTGATAGTACCTTTCCTTCTTCATTATTTTCAATAATTAACTTATGATCAAATTCTTCTTCTATTTGCTTTAGTGCTTCTTTAAAATTAGAGAAATCATCTACCATTCCTCTAAGTTGCCCTTCTTTATGTAGTGTCTCAGATTTTAATTTAGCAATTAATCTATATCTATGTCCATGTATATTTGAACATTTCCCGTCATAGCCACTTAAATAATGAGCCATATCAAATTGTACTTCACTTTTAATTTTAAACATACTTTTCTCCTCACATAACATTTCTAATTCGTTTATATTCTTATAACAAAACACGCCTATTATACAGTAATTAATTTTAAACATAATAAAAAGACTAATTTTGTTATATCTAAAACTAGAACAACAAAATTAATCTTAAATTTAAAAAATCTAAAATTACAATGCCTAGTTTTGTTTAAGGACAGGATGGTCTTAATGAACTGTCCATATTTAGTTATAGGTAAACATAAAATATATATTAACTTGAGCATTTCTAAAATAACCAAGCAATATTTTACAAGCGTTATGATAACACATTTAATTTAAATATGCAAACTTTCTGTTGTATTTCAGCTTAATATGTTATAATTAGCAAGAACCAATTTGTTGTACACAAAATTTAAGGAGGTCTTTCATTGAAAAACAAAATGGGATTTAGGCATAAATTTGTATTCAGTTTTTTTGATTTTACTGCCTATAAAGAATTTTTAGCGCAAGGACTTGGAAAATCTGTTTTATATATTTTTCTTGTTACTTTAATATTTTCAACATTAACTAATTTTAAGATAATTGACACATTTAATTCTCAAATATCAGATATACATGAAGTGGTTCTTAATAAAGTTCCAAGCTTCGAATTTAAAAATGGACAATTATCTATGGATTCAAAAGAACCTTTTTATTATAAACATAATGGAGATATGCTTATTATAGATACAGTTAACAAAACAGATACCTCAGCTTTAAATCAGTATAATAATGGTATTTATATAAACTCAAGCAAGCTTGTCTACAGGCAAAATTATACTACAATTTATACTGTTGATTTTTCAGAGTATAGCGATATAAACCTAACAAATAGCAGTATCGCTAAAATATTACTTATTTTAAAAGTAATTTTACCAGTAATACTTTTAATTGTTAATCCTATTGTCTCTTTCCTTGTAAATTTAGCAGCGGTATTTATTATTATAGGACCTATGAGTTTATTAATTAGTTCCATCATGAGTATAAAATCAAATTACACCACGGCTTGTACATTAGGCTTTTATTCAATTACTTTACCTCTGCTTCTTGAAGCTCTTATAAATATATCAGGAATGGAAATAGATAATTTCATTGTAATATTTTATATTATCTCTATAATATATTGTTACTTGGCACTTAAAGAAATTAAAAACACTGATAAATCAAATATTAACCTTACACACTAAGTTAATTTAAGGAGATTGATAACTACACAAATAGTTACTAATCTCCTTTTTCTTATAGTATTATTTTGTATTTATAATAATGTTCCTAATTCCTTGGGTTACATTACTTTTATAATTTTGAGTAAAAGTAAATATAGATGTTATATTTAGTAAATCTAATAGCATCACCACGTTTATGCAAATTAAAATTCCACAGAAAACATCTTCTAGTTTACTATTTGTTTTAATTTTCCCTAATGAAAACTTCTTTTTAGTAAACGGATAGAACCACGGCAGACCACCAATTGTAAAACTATCAAGTATTAAGTGAGATAATATTCCAAAAAATAAACCTGTAATTCCAATAAAATACACTTTTTTCATTGGTATACCAGCACTGATTGAGTATAAAAGCAAATACATCAATGGTGCATGAAATAATTTTCTGTGTCCAGCTAGTTTATTTATAGTTTTTGATATTCCTTTTGCTTTTTTACCAATATAACTATTTCTGTGATCAATATCTGGCAATAAACTTCCAATAATTGTTCCTCCAAAAAATACGCCTGCTGAGAGAATATCATTTTTTGTTATCTGCGATCCAATATATAAGCCTATTAATACTCCACCGTTTATATGAGTTTTAAAATTCATCGTTTTATTCCTACTTTCGCTTCTAGTCATTCATAATTATGTCTTGCTTCATTTTGTTATTATACTATAAATCAAATTAATTTTTAATAAAAAATCTACTAAAATAATAAATTCTATTTAATTTCATATTAAATTACATTATATTCCCTTTTTACTATAATTCCCTAAATAAATATTAAATTATTTCGATAAATAATAGATTAAAAAATGTAACCTGTGAATATGATATTCACAGGTTACATTTTTTAATCTATTATTTTTTATTCATCATCATTGTCACCGAAGTCTTTTCTTGGCGAAAGTGGCATAATCCATGCATTATGATCTGTATGAAGAAGTTTGTGAGCTTTGTGTGATAAAGGTTTCTCCATGTAATCAGCGTAAAGTTGTATAATAGAAGGATTTTCGTGTGAAAATCTTAGTTCAGCCTTTTTATCAAGTTTATATAAATTATCAGCACGTTCCTTTCCTAGTTCTAACCCATCTGCAATTGGTTGCCCTCCTCCACCTGAGCACCCTCCTGGACATGCCATTACTTCAACAAAATCATAGTGTGCCTTTCCTTTACGTATAGCTTTAACTAGTTTTCTCGCATTACCAAGTCCACTTACTACTGCAACCTTTATTGAAGAACCTGCTATTTCAAAAACTGCTTCTTTTATTCCTCCACTTATTCTAACTTCTTTAAATGCATCTGGATCAGGATTTTTTCCAGTTATGATAAAATGAGCTGAACGAAGAGCGGCCTCCATAACTCCACCAGTTGATCCAAAGATTACACCTGCTCCTGAACTAACTCCTAAAGGCATGTCAAACTCTTCCTCTTTTAAATCCTTACAAATAATGTGTTCTGCTCTTATCATTCTTTCTATTTCACGTGTTGTAAGAACCAAGTCAACATCTTGACCTGCCCCTGCATCATTCATAACAGGAATTTCAGCTTCATGTTTTTTTGCAACACATGGCATAACTGATATGCTAAAAATTTTCGATGGATCTACATTTAATATTTTTGCATAATAACTTTTTGCCACTGCTCCAAACATCTGCTGTGGAGATTTTGCAGTTGAAAGTTGTTCAACCATATCAGGATATTGAGATTTCAAGAAGCGAACCCAGCCTGGACAACATGATGTAAACATAGGGAATATGTTGTTTTCTTTATTAGATATTCTTTCAATAAATTCATTTCCTTCTTCCATTATAGTAAGATCAGCTGAAAAATTAGTATCAAAAATATAATTAAATCCCATTCTTCGTAATGCTGATACCAATCTATTGACAGTTGCTTCTTCACGAGTTAGACCTAAAGCTTCTCCCCATGCAGCTCTAACAGCAGGCGCTATTTGTACTACAGTTATCTTATCTGGATCAGCAAGTGCAGAAAATGCTTTTACTGTATCATCTCGTTCTCTTAATGCCCCTACAGGGCAATGTGTAATGCACTGCCCACATAATGAACAATCAGAATTCTTTATTCTTCTATTATAAGAAACGTCTACCGTAGTTCTAGAACCTGTATTTGCAACATCCCAAATATTTAAGCTTTGAATCTTATTACAAATTTGAATACAACGCATGCATTTTATGCATTTTCCAGCATCACGTATCAAAGGAAAACTCTCATTCCATATATATGGCTCTACATTTTTATCATAACTTAAGCTAAGTATCCCTAAATCGTTAGAAATTGTTTGTAAATTGCAATTACCACTTCTAACACAAAATGCGCAATTACAATCATGTTGTGAAAGAATAAGCTCTACGTTAGTTCTACGTGTCTCCCTAACTCTAGGACTATTAGTCAATATCTCCATTCCGCTTTCCACCATATTATTACAAGCTGGAAGTAATTTATCTTTTCCTTTTACTTCAACAACACAAACACGACAAGCCCCTATTTCATTTATACCCTTTAAATAACAAAGACTTGGAATTGGAATTCCAGCGAGTTTAGCGGCCTCTAAAATGGTAGTTCCCTCATTAACTTCAACTGTTATATTATCTATTTTTAAATTTACCATTTGTCAACTCTCCCTCCCTTAAATACTCCATATCCAAAATGATCACATCGCAAACATCTAAATGATTCTTGGTGCGCTTCTGCACAAGACATTCCATATTCGATTAATTCAAAATCATTTTTTCGTTCCATTGCATCTCTCTCAAGCATATTTACTCTTCCACACGCAGGTCTATCATCTAGTCTTGCTGTTGGTATATCAACATCTACACTTATAATATGATTAAACCCTAAATAATCATCTATATTTGCTGCTGCTACTTTACCCGCTGCAATAGCTCGAATTACAGTTGCTGGGCCAGTTACACAGTCACCTCCTGCAAATATTCCTTTACTGTTCTCAATTCCACTTGAACTAAGAGCTTCAATTACTCCTTTTTTAACAGGTACTCCATGTTCAGCAAAGTGCCGAGATTCTATTCCTTGTCCTATTGCTACAATAACAATATCACACGGAATTCTAATTTCATCTTCATCTGAATCCACAATTGTAGGACGTCCATAACTGTCAATTTTGCTTATCATTTGAGGTTTTACCCATAATGCAGAAACTTGTCCATTTTCGTCACTTTCAATCTTTATAGGCGCCTTTAAAGTTAATATTTCACAACATTCAGCAATAGCTCCTTCAACTTCTTCTGGTAAAGCTGTCATATCAACTTTTCTACGTCTATATACATTAAGAACTTTTTTTGCACCTAAACGCACTGAAGATCTAGTAACGTCCATTGCAACATTTCCTCCTCCAACAACAACAACAACTTTATCTGTAAAGTCAGGTAAAATATTATCACCAATTGCTCTTAACATTTCTACAGCTGAAATAACACCTTTACTTTCCTCACCTTCTATTCCTATTTTCTTATCTGTATGTGCTCCAATAGCAATATAAATTGCATCATATTCATTTTTTAAATCTGCCAATGAAACATCATTCCCTATTGTAATACCAGTCTTTATTTCCACTCCTGTAGATATAATTGCTTCAATATCTTCTTCTAAACGTTTTCTTGGAAGACGATAATTAGGAATACCATAACGAAGCATGCCTCCAAGTTTTTCACGTTTTTCAAATATAGTTACTTTGTGCCCCATTAAAGAAAGAAAGTAAGCAGCACTTAAGCCACCAGGTCCTCCACCAATTATAGCTACCCTTTTACCAGTTGCTGTACTACATGCTGGTACTGGAACTTTTCCTGCATGATCGACAGCATAACGTTTAAGACCTCGTATATTTACAGAATCATCTATCATATTTCTTCTACATCTAGCTTCACATGGATGTTCACAAATTAGTGCACAAGTTGTTGGGAAAGGATTATCCTTCCTAATAAGACGAACTGCATCAGCATATCTTTTTTCTGAAATTAATGCTATGTAGCCTGGGATATCTACACCTGCAGGACATAATGCAACACAAGGAACTGGTTGATCCAAATTACAAATACATCTATCATTTATAATATGTTCTAAATAATCACTTCTGAATCCAGTTACTCCTTTTAGTACCATATCAGCTGCTTCATAGCCAATTGCGCAATCAGCAGAATTTAATATTACTCGAGCTGTTTTCTCTATTAAGTCAATCGTTTCTAAGGATGCATTTCCATTTAAAACATCATTAAGCAAACTTTCTAATTGCCCTAATCCAATTCTACAAGGAACACATTTTCCGCAAGTTTGAGCATGACAAAGTTTTAAAAAAGATGCTGCCATATCTACTGGACAGAGGCCAGGAGGACTAGCAATAATACGGCGTTCTAAGTCTTTATAAAGACCTTCAACTACAGTTTGAGCTCTGTTGGGCGTTGAAATTTCAAGTCTACTCATCTAAATTACTCCTCTCTACAATAACATTTTATATCCTGGTAGCAACTAATATTTTCGCCTTAATGAAGTTTAATAAAATAAATATATATTTCGACTAAAAATATTAAATTTTTTCTTATTTTGATTATACAGTATTTTCTGAAAATTCTCAAAATATTTTTTAGTTATTTCTATTCATTTTATTCTAAAAATGTCTTTCTATAATAATATACAAAATAATAACTTCTCACTTTTGCTACAACTATACTGATTTCAGCAAAAACAAGAAGTCTTACTATTTCTATTATTAGATAACTACATTTAAGTCTAATTATTTGAATAAAAAATTTCACTAGGAAAAGATAAGTTACCTAAAATAATCTCTTTAAATTCATAGGCACAGATATTAAAATCAAAAAAATTATCTGAAGGCTTATTTAATTCTCTTTCATCGTAGTAAAATTCAAGCTCATTAAAAATTTCTGACCAGTGAACTGTTAATGAGCTGACACTTTTTTTAGGGAACAAAAACCCCTTAATTAATTTTTTCTTTAATATATTCCATTCTTCTTTACTAATTGGTTTATTACCTTTACAGTATCGTAAATAATTAATAATATTTATTGATGCTATTAAAAATTCTTTTGTATTATCTCTACTATATTCTTTCATATATAATGAATCATTTTTGTCTATCTTAAAATTTATAGTAAATGAGATATTGCTATCATCAGGAACTGTATTTACATTAGCATGACCTATTGCTGGAAGATTATCAAGGAGTCTTTTTCTATACTTTGCTGTGATATCTTCTTTTGTTAAATTATCTATTACTTTGATAACCCTTGAAGAATTTTCCCATCCCCAATATCCTGAAAACTTTTGATGAGAATATGTGTCTGCAAAAATGTGCACTACTATACCAATTCGAATTAAATTAATAATAGCACCAATATTATTTTTATATAAAAATGCAGTATAATCTAAAAGTGACTTTAATAAACAAGATGTTTTTTGCATTTTTTTAACACGATAGTTTTCTATTCCTCTAGATTTATTATTTATATAATTAAGTTGTTTTTCTGGTATAAAATGAAAGGGTATCAATGCGTTTTCTTGAAGAGTTTTTGAGGCAGCAAATATAATATTAACACCAGCAAATCCGGTATTTACAGGAATGAATTTTCTTACATACATATCTAGTTCTTTATCATAGATATCCTTACATAAAAACTTTGCACTTTCTGGAACGCAGCTGCACTTAATTGGTTCCTCTAAAAATTGGTGAAAATCATCAACAAATTGAGAGTATTCAGCTATCAATTGAGCTTCCATCTCATCAAAACCAGATATTCTTGCAAGAGCTTTAATTGTGAAGTAGTGAAAATTTATATTCACTAAAAACACCTCCTGTAAGAATATATTATGCATTACAGATATTTTTGCTAATATATCAAAAGAATTCTATTCATATTTACTTATCACGTAATAGAAGATCACATAATTATTTCACTTTTATATCCATTTATTTTAATCTTTGTACCTAAAGGAAGACTTATAGTTGGCATACAATGTCCACAAGCTAGATTATAAATTGTAGTTTTATTTTCTGGTATAATTATTTCTTCAAAAACCTCCATCAGAGTTAAACTATTATCACCTTCTTTTGCTTCGCAATTTGTCCATGCCCCTAAAATAATTCCGGCTGCTTCCTTAAATTTTCCTGCTAATTTTAACTGAACTAACATTCTATCAATTTTATATGGATATTCCTCTATCTCTTCTAGAAACAATATTTTGCCTCTTGTATCAATTTCATAAGGTGTACCTAAAGAAGAAGCAACTAATGATAGATTTCCTCCAACTAAAATCCCTTCTGCCTCTCCAGTTACTAAAGTTTTTAAATCTTGACCATCTGGATTTTTAATTACACCTAGTGGAATATCACTAAATATGTTTTTTTTGAAATAATCTAAAGTGTATTCATCAATACCTTTATAAATTTCTGTTGATGGCATTGGTGTATGAAACGTTATAAGTTCACATTTTTGATTAAACACATTATGGAGAGCTGTAATATCACTATATCCTGCAAATACCTTTGGATTTTTCTTAATCATATCATAATCTAATTTATCTAAAATTCGAGGAGCTCCGTAACCACCTCTTATTGCAAATATGCCCTTAATACTTTTATCTTCAAACATCTTATTTATATCATTTGCCCTAATTTCGTCTGTCCCTGATAGATATCCGTGGTTTTTCAAGCAACTTTCTCCTAAAATTACTTCTAACCCCAAAGCTTCCATAGCTCTAATCGATGGTTCTATTCTATCTTGTGGAGTTGGACTAGATGAACCTATTAATCCAATTTTGTCACCTTTCTTTAAGTGTTTTGGTCTTATCACAATAACACACTCCTTAATTTTAATTTAAAATAATAATTTTTAAAATCAAACGTTTTTAATAAATCTCATAATTTTTGTTAAATTTCATTTATTAATTAAGTAGAATTCCTTTTTACTATAATTATTTATATTTATATATATTAAAATTTCTTTATCAAAATACTCTACCATTCTTAAATACTTTTTAAATAGTACCTCCTAAATTTCTATCATATTATCGAAACCAATCCCATTTCTATCTACCATTTTAATAGAACTTCCTTTAAAAATTGGACCACCAATAATTGGATCACTCATACAAAGTGCTGGGCCATCTAAATCTACAAGAGTAATTATTTTCCTAGCAGCTCCAAGATTTGCCGCAGCGCTTACACTAATCTTACTTTCTAGCATACAACCAATCATACATTCTATTCCATGCATTTCTGCAATATCACAAATTTTTAATGCATTATATATTCCACCTGTTTTCATTAGTTTTATATTTATTAAATCTGCTGCTTTTTCTTGGATTATCTTTAAGGCATCTAACGGAGAAAAAACACTTTCATCTGCCAATATTCTTGTGTATGTATTTTGAGTAACATACTTCATACCTTCTAAATCCCAATATTTTACTGGTTGCTCTACCAAATCGATGTTGATGTTTTTGTCCTCTAATCTACTTATTATTTTGACTGCTTGTTTGCTTGTCCAGCCTTGGTTTGCATCTATGCGTAGCTTAACGTCTTCTCCAATCGCTTTTCTTATTTCTGTTATTCTATCTATGTCCTTTTCACTTTCTTTTCCAACTTTAATTTTTAGAATATTAAATCCATCTTTAACAGCTTTGATACTATCGTTTACCATTTCAGATACATCATTCACACTAATGGTAATGTCTGTTGTGATTTCATTTCTATATCCCCCAAGAATCTTATATAATGGTGCCTCATATTTTTTGGCATATAAATCATATATAGCCATATCTACTGCTGCCTTAGCACTAGTATTTTTTAAAATGCTATTTTGCAGTTTTTTCATTATAACTTCTAACTCAGCTATATCTAGTCCAATAATTGAAGGTTTAATATAATTAATAATAGCTGATTTTATTGATTCTTTTGTTTCACCAGTTATTACAGCTGTAGGTGCAGCTTCACCATAACCTATTTCTCCAGTATCAGTTGTTATTTTTACAACTATATCATTAATCTTTTCAACGGTTCTTAATGCTGTTTTAAAAGGTGTTACTAATGGTACTGAAATTTCAAATACCTCTATATTTTTTATTTTCATCCTTCTCCCCCATTTTAATAGCTATTGCTTATTGATATCCAATTTAATAATCAAACTTATAAATAGAATCTGCATACACTCTTGAGAAATTATAATCGTAACACCAAACTAGAAATTAGATACATATTTGTGCAAGCGGCATATGAAATTAAGCTGATGATGGTTCTTAAGCAGATAAGTGAAAGTCCAAATCTATGATTTGGTTTCTTGAACTTAGTTAACTCATTCATGAGTTAACCTCCTTTAAAAAACTGATTTGGTGTGAATCGCTTACTCAGCGAACGAACGTGAGTCGAGTTTCCTCTATTGGTTGTTCCACTTTCTGCTTGTCATAAATTTACTTTAGGAACATGCAGAAATGGCTGCAACCTTCCACTTAGAACCCATCCAGCGAAAATTTCATTAGTCCGCTGTAATAAATATGTGTTTAATTTCGGTAAGTTACCATATAAGTTTAATTCTCGCGCTGGATACCTATATATTTTATTAATTTAAAAGCCACTACATTCAACTATTTTTTGTAAATGTAGTGACTTTGTTATTAATTATATAAAATTTTATCATTAACTTTTTTAAATGTAAATATAAAGAATTATTGGATAAATATCACCTGAATGCAAATTTAAATAAACAAATTCAAGCTTGAATCATCTGTAGCTCCTAAATATGAAGCAACTCCACCAATTTCAACTCCATCAATGAATTCTTCTTTCTTAATCCCCATAAGCTCCATACTCATAGAACATGCAACAACCTTAACACCCATATCGATAGCATTTTTTATTAATGTTTCTAAACTGTCAACATTGTGTTTTTTCATGATTTGTTTAATCATTGCTGGACCCATACCCATCATATTCATTTGTGATAATGGCAATTTTCCAGGATGTGCTGGAAGCATTACATCAAACATTTTTTCCATAACATCTTTATTTACCTTAGGCTTAGATTCACTCTTTAATATATTAAGTCCCCAGAAAGTAAAGAACATAGTAACCTCTTTACCCATAGAAGCTGCTCCTGTAGCGATAATAAAGGATGCTATTGCCTTATCTAAATCTCCACTAAATACAACTAAAGTGGCTCCATTTTTATTAGTAGCCTGTGTTTGAACTACTTCTTTATTTGATAAAACTGCTTTTCCTTTTTGAATATAAGCCACAAAAGCTTTTTCATGATTACTAAATTCCGATTTTAATAAAGTATTTCCTGTTGAATCACACCAAGATTTTATGTCTTTAGCAAAACCTGGATCGCTAGCTTTAACTTCTAAAATATTGCCGTCTTCCATATTCTTCATTTCTTCAAAAACTCTTTTTATTGGCCCTGGGCATTGTAATCCGCAAGCATTCAATGTTATATTTGCCTTAACTTTAGTTATATCTAAATCTTCTTTCATAACAGCCGCCTCTTCTTTTATTTCATCTTTATTTTTACATTGATTCTTAATACTTTCTTCCGCCCTTTTTACATTAAGATAAGTCTTAACTCCTCCATCAATATTTGAGCATTCAATTCCATTTTGCTTTAATAATCTACAAGCAACATATCCCCTAAGCCCAACTTGGCAGGTTACATATATTTTTTTATCTTTTGGTATTTCATCTAATCTACTTCTTAACTGGCTAAGTGGAATGTGAGTAGAATTTTCAAAACCACCTGTAACTAATTCAAATTCCTCTCTTATATCCAATATAATCGAATTATCTTTATCTAAATTATCCACTTCATACCATCGAATTATTTCTGTAAGTCCTTCAATAATGTTTGAAGCATAATAGCCAAGCATATTTACTGGATCTTTAGCTGAATTATATGGTGGTGCATAACAAGATTCTACATCTTGTAAGTCAAAAACAGTTAAATTTCCCTTTATTGCAGTTGCAAGTACATCTATTCTTTTTTCAACCCCATCTAAGCCAACACCTTGTGCTCCAAATATTTTCCCTGTTTTAGGTTCAAATAGCATTTTAAATGCTATAGGAAAAGAACCTGGATAATACCCTGCATGAGAACTTGGATGAATATGAATAGCCTCATATTCTATACCTAAACGTTTTAATATCTTTTCATTATTTCCAGTTGTAGCTACTGTATAATCAAAGACCTTTGCTACAGATGAACCAAGAGTTCCTTTGTATTCTACATTTCGTCCACAAATATTATCCGCAACTATTCTTCCTTGTCTATTAGCAGGCCATGCAAGAGGAATCATAGTTGGCTTCTTATTTACATAGTCCATAATTTCTACTGCATCCCCTAAGGCAAAAATATTAGGGTCTGAAGTTTTCATGAATTTATCAACTACAATGGCACCTCTTTCATTTAAATTAAGATTAGCCTCTTTTGCTATCGTTGTTTCTGGTTTAACTCCAATTGACAATATTATCATGTCAGTTAAAATTTCTTTGCCACTTGTTAATATTATTTTTTTACCATTATCCTTAAATTCTGCGACTCCATCTTTTAATATTAATTCAACGTTTTTATCAATTAAATGCTCATGTATTATGCTTACCATTTCTATATCAAGTGTAGCCATTACTTGATCACTAGCTTCAACAAGAGTAACCTTTATACCTCTAGCATGAAGATTTTCTGCCATTTCAAGACCAATAAAACCTCCGCCTATTACTGTGGCGTGCTTAGGTTTATTATTATCTACATACCCTTTTATATTATCTGTATCAGGAATATTTCTCAAAGTAAATAGGTTTTTAGCTTCATCTATACCTGCTATTCCTGGTTTTATAGGTGCAGCACCTGGAGATAACACTAAAACATCATATGTTTCTTCATATTCTTCTTTAGTTTTAAGATTTCTTATCTTAACCGTTTTATTTTCTTTATCTATTTTCATAACTTCGTTTAAATTTCTTATATCTAAATTAAACTTTTCACTCATCTCTTCCACTGTTTGAACAATAAGTTTTCCCCTATCATCAATAGTTTCTCCAATATAATATGGAAGTCCACAATTAGCAAATGATATATATTCACCTTTTTCAATCATAATTATTTTAGCTTTTTCATCTAACCTCCTAAGTCTAGCTGCTGTAGAAGCTCCTCCAGCAACACCACCAACAATGATTATCTTTTTACCCATAAGAATCTCTCCTTCTTACAATTTTTTATCTAAATACAATAATAACTAAAGTTGGTAAATTAATTTTTTAACAAATTAAAACTTGTTAAATATCTACAATTTGTTTTTATTATCATCACCTAAACTATTGAAATTACTATCTTAACTAGAGTTTAACTTATATACTTTAACACTGTCTGTGACTTTATCACATAAAAAAATAGCAGGCGACTGTGGAGCCGGAGATTTTTAATATTAAGTTCCGTATTGTGCTTCGCACTCTTTTTATAGGTGCGCATCTGCCTTTTCGAACGTATGTGAGAAAAATGTGCACCTTAGAAAGAGCAGCTATGCTGCATATAAGAACATTCCCTTAGAAAAGGCAGCTATGCTGCATACGAGAACATTTTATGTAGGCGAATATGATTTGTTTTTTATTCTTTTCTTATACACAACTCACTTAAATAGCCTTTTTCATATATTATCCATAGATTTTACTGCATTTAAATTTCCAAAGAATAAAAAAAGAACCCTAACCATCAATGGTTAAAGATTCTTTTTTGTAACTTAAATTATAATATTTAAATAGATATTTTATTTACATGCAACCTTTATAACTATTTTTTTTACTTTAGAACCTTCTCCTAAAGCACATCCTGGCTTATGTCCATCTTCTGGAAAAAAGATTGCATAATCTCCTTTTGAAAAGGTAATACTTGAAGCTTTTTCAATTTCATTATAAAAAATTAAATCTTTATCAGCTCTTAAATCTTCACATTCCTTTAAACTATGGATTGGAACATATCCCATAACTTCTTCTCCATCAATAATATATTGTATATCTATATATTTTTCATGAGATTCCCATCTTTTATCTACTGCTGCTTGTGTAGTATATTCTTGAACAAATGCAAAAACTTTATCACCATCTATCTCATAATTGCCAACCTTCAATTCGTTTAAATTATTATTGATTATAAATTCAAATGCTTTCTTAAAATTTGGATTAATACCAGTGTAATCTTTAGTATTTTTTATGTTTTCACAAATCATAGCTTTCTTCCTCCAATTAAACTAAATTATATTTTTCTTTACATCATGTATGTAGAAACATTATTTCTATAATATACCTATATATTATAGATTTCAATTATTTTACCAAAAACCTTAAGCAATAATATTCTACATTAAGACTACAAAAGCATATTTTTCATTTTTTTGTTTTCATATAGGTAATTTTAGAGTATAATAAGGGTGAAAAAAGAAACTTGATATAAAAATAACAATTTCATTTTTCTTAACATATTATAGTTATTATAATAAATATATAAGTATACGGAGGTCGTAAAATGTTAACATCAGCTAAAGAAATGTTAAACAAAGCTAGAGAAGGAAAATATGCAGTTGGTCAATTCAACATCAATAATTTAGAATGGACTAAGGCTGTATTATTAACTGCACAAGAAAACAATTCACCAGTAATTTTAGGTGTTTCTGAAGGTGCTGGAAAATATATGACTGGATATAAGACTGTTGCTGCTATGGTAAAAGCAATGATCGAAGAATTAAACATAACTGTACCAGTTGCATTACATTTAGATCACGGCAGCTATGAAGGTGCTAAAAAATGTATCGAAGCTGGATTCTCATCAATCATGTTCGATGGTTCTCACTACCCAATAGCTGAAAATATAGAAAAAACTAAAGAATTAGTTGCTATAACTAATGCAAAAGGACTTTCTTTAGAAGCAGAAGTTGGTTCAATTGGTGGAGAAGAAGACGGAGTTGTTGGTAAAGGTGAAGTTGCTGATGCAAACGAATGTAAGCAAATTGCTGAACTTGGTGTTACAATGTTAGCTGCTGGTATTGGAAATATCCATGGAAAATACCCTGCTAACTGGGCTGGATTAGATTTTGATGCATTAGCTAAAATCGAAGAAGCTGTTGGAACTGAAATGCCATTAGTATTACACGGTGGTACTGGTATCCCTGAAGATATGATAAAGAAAGCTATCTCTTTAGGAGTTGCTAAAATCAACGTTAACACTGAGTGTCAATTATCATTCCAAGAAGCTACAAGAAAATATATTGAAGCCGGAAAAGATTTAGAAGGAAAAGGATTTGACCCAAGAAAGTTATTAGCTCCAGGTTTTGAAGCTATAAAAGCTACAGTTAAAGAAAAAATGGAATTATTTGGTTCTGTAAACAAAGCTTAATTTCAAATAAATTTAAGGAGCAACATTATGTTGCTCCTTATTTTAATTTGCATTATTTTATAAAGCTAATCCAGTTAAGCTTACTTCCATTTCCATAATTTTATACCTATTTAAAATATGATTTATCAAAAATATCAAATCTAATCTTGATTTTTCCTTCTCATATATATATACATCTCCATAAATGTTTTTTAATATCCAAGAATTTTTTTCATTTATAATAAGCTTATCTAGTATATCGATACTATCTGTTAACGTTAACTTATACTTGCTAAAAAGTCTAAAAATAGTGATTATTTTATCATTAAAGCATTTAAAATCAAAATTTCTCTTGATTCCTGCTAATTTTGCAATATTAGTCGTATCATCTATAACTTCAAAAGCTGGTAAATTATCTATTTTATTTTTTTTCAATGCATCATTCAACAAATTTAATATATAAAAAAACATTTCAATCCTCCTTAAAAATCCCATTCAAATGATTTATACGTTTACAAATAAACTAAAATTTATTATCCTACTTGTATTATTCTACATCTTTGCAATATTCCCTTCTTTTATTTTATTTTTTATCTATTTTTTTTACTTATTTTGATTTTAAGTATTTTTATTTAAAAATAAATGTATACTAACATATAATAATACTTTCACTATGGAGGTGTCTAAATGAATAATAAATATACTGATTTATTTGATGAATTAGTAAAATCATATTATGAAGGTAATTTCGATGAAACACTTGAACGCATTATGGTATGCCATAAAAAGTCTCCACAAGAAACTTTCTCCATTATAACATCTTTATGTGGGGTTTCCATGGAATTTGATAATAATTATAAATATAATTTAAAAAAAGCAATCACTGAATATACTGTAAATTCAAAATTAATTGAAAAAATAAAAGATTGTCCTGAAAATTGTTCGGAAAATGAAAGTGGAAAATTCCCCTGTCAAGAAGCATGCCCATTTGGAGCAATATTATACAATGAAGAAAATAAATCTACATATATAGATAATGAACGTTGTCTGAATTGCGGAGTCTGTATAGATGCTTGTAAGAATGGACGAATATTAGACAAAGTATTTTTTATTCCTGTTTTAGATTTAATTAAAAACAACCAAAAAGTCTTTGCAATTGTTGCTCCTGCAATAAGTGGTCAATTTGGAGATAGTGTAACTCTAGATAAATTACGTGAAGCCTTTATTAAAATTGGTTTTACTGATATGATCGAGGTTGCACTTGCAGCTGATGTGTTATCAATAAAAGAGGCGGTAGAATTTGATAAACATATACATGGCCCAAAAGATTTAATGATTACTTCTTGCTGTTGCCCTCTCTGGATTGGTATGTTAAGAAAGGTATATAAAGAACTAGTCCCTGATTTATCTCCTTCAGTTTCTCCTATGGTTGCTGCAGCTCGAATCATAAAAAGACTTGATAATGATGCAAAGGTTGTATTCATAGGTCCTTGTATAGCAAAAAAGGCTGAAGCTAAAGAGAAAGACTTGAATGATGCAGTTGATTTCGTATTAACCTTTCAAGAAGTTGATGAAATTTTTTCAGCTTTAGACATTGAGCCAGATAAATTAAAAGGCATACCATCTAGAGAATATGCGTCAAGAGGTGGAAGATTATATGCTAGAAGTGGTGGTGTTTCCATAGCTGTTAATGATGTTATTAAAGAACTTTATCCTAAAAAAGCAAAACACTTTAAATCTACTCAGGCTTCTGGTGTCAAGGAATGTAAGGAGCTTCTAAATAAAGCTTTAGCTGGTGAAATAAATGCAAACTTTCTTGAAGGAATGGGTTGTATTGGTGGATGCGTCGGTGGACCAAAAGCCATAATACCAACAACTTTAGGAAAAGAAGCAGCTGATGACATAGCTTATAATTCTGCCATAAAAGTACCTGTTCATAGCAAAGTGCTCGATGAAATTTTAGATAAATTAGATATTCATTCAATAGATGATTTTCATAATAAAGAAAAAGTAAGCATTTTCGAACGTGAACTGTAATTAAAATCAACCCACTTTAGCTTAACTATCAAATATTTAAACTAAAGTGGGCTATCTCTAAATCATAAAAACTTTGTTTTAAATCCTATACTTTAATGCAATCCTTACTTAACTGTTTCTAATACTTTTTTAGCCTTTGGAACTACGTAATGACTTCCTCCTCTATTTTTTACATCTTCTACCATCATCACAACTAATAAATTATTAGGTACTTTATTAGTTGTCATTCCTACAAACCATCCTGTTTCTGTACCTGTTGTATCTGTTTGAGAGGTTTTAAGTTCAGCAGTCCCCGTTTTACCTGCTATTGTTAATCCGCTAGTAAAAGCAGCATGTCCTGTTCCAGCAGGATTTTCTACTACTTGAATCAAGTCTTGAAGCACTAAATTAGCTGCATCTTTTGATACTACATTAGATTTCCATACTTTATTGTCATGAGAACCACTATATATTAGAGTTGGATTTAGTATATCTCCATTATTTTCAAACATTGTGTATAGTGCACCTAAATGAACTGGATTTACTAAAACTTCTGCTTGACCATAACCACTATCAGCCAGTTGAACTTCCGATTTGAATTCTTTATTACTTGAAAATTGAGAATTATACAATGGATATTCAAAAGGTATTTTGTCTGTAAATCCAAAACTATTTAATTTATCTTTAAACACATCTTTACCTATATCAATTGCTGCCTGTGCAAAATATATATTATCTGAATATACTAAAGCATTTAATAAATTAGAAGCACCCCCATACTCACTTACCCTTGTAACTGAGTAATTTCCCCAGCTATTATTCTTTTTCCAACTTAAGCCCTTAATATTCTTATCAGTATTTGGATCTATTTTTTTAGTATCAACACCTATAACAGCTGTTATAGGTTTAAATGACGAACCTGGGACAATAGCTGCTTGAAATCTATTATATAGAGGCTTATTAGGATCATTATTTAAATTTGTCCACTTATCATTAGACATACCCAATACAAAATCATTAGGATTATAAGATGGTGTGCTAACTAAAGCCAAAACTTCACCTGTATTTGGATTCATAGCAACTGAAGCTGCTTTATCATTACCTAATTGGTTATATATTAAACTTTGTAAGTTGGCATCAATTGTTAATTTCAAGTCAGTACCATCTTTAACTTCTTTACTTATAAGTGACTTTTTTTTCTCACCATCTTTACCTTGAATATAAATTTCAGCACCATCAATTCCTCTAAGTGTATCTTCAAATGCTTTTTCAAGACCAGCTTTACCAATAACCGAACTATCATTGTATTCTTGATCCTTATGTTTATCAAGTTCATCTTTATTTATAGTTTGAATATACCCTACTAGATGTGCAGCCTGCTCCCCTAATGGATAAACTCTAGAATCCTTATCATTAATTTTTATACCAGAAATTTTAAGTAACTCAGGAATTCTTGAATCACCATAAGGTATTAACTTTATTGGAATAAACATGTCGGCTTTAACATAAGAAGCACTAATTTCTTTGTTAATGTATTCTGGTGAAATTTCCAATAATTTCGCAGCATCTTTAATTGCCTTTTCTTTATCTCCGGTTAATTTACCTGGAACTATTCCAACATTTGAAGAAATCGAATCAGTTGCCAACTGTACTCCATTTCTATCTAAAATATCTCCTCTTTTAGATTTTATAGTTTTAATTTTAATTTTGTCATAATCAGTGAGATCCGGGAATATATTCTTTGAATCCCACTGTATTTTATATTCCTGTCCTAATTCTCTACTTAACACTATACTATTTGAAAATTCTAAGTTTCCACATAATGTATCCATACTTGTTTCATACTCTATAGTTGCTAGGCTTCCATTTTTATTTACATTTTTAATATCAACTTTTAGTTTTGAAACTTCCATTCCTTCATAGATATTTTTATTCCTTGCAATAAAATCATCTTTGGAAATTTTCTGCTTTGTGCCAGAATCAGTTAATTCATACATTTTATCATAACTTTTCTCATTTATTAAATTAACATATTCTATTAATTTATCTTGTGGCTTATGAACATTATTATATATTAAGAAAGCTACAACACATATTATAAATGGAATGACTACTACAGATGTCCCTATGATGACATAAACATTTTTCTTCTTCTCCATACAAGCATCCCTTCAAAATTTATATTTCTAAAGTCTTATAACTTCGACTTTATATCCATCTGGATCTGTAACAAAATAATATTTAGGTTGTTCTCCTGGTAATCCCTTTAAAGGTGTAACTTCATAGCCTAAAGCAACATGCTTTTCTCTCATTTCTTCAAGATTTTCCACTCCAATAGCAGTGTGACTAAAGCCGTTTCCTATATCATATCCATCTGAATCATAATTATAAGTAAGTTCAATTTCATAATCTTTATTAATATCCGATAAATAAACTAAGGTAAATCCATGCTCAGGAAAATCCTTTCTTCTAGTTTCTTCAAGTCCTAAAGCATCTCTATAAAATTTTAATGATTGTTCTAAGTTTTTAACTCTAATACAAGTATGTAATAATTTAACTGACATATAATGTCCCCCTTTATTCTAATTTTTTATTAATAAAAAAATTTATATTCCATAAAATATTTCTATTATAATATACCATATTAATTACAATGTAAAAATACCAAATTTTCGCAATAAATCATTGTTAAAATTAAAAAGCTCTATATTATTGTATTTATCAGTATAATATAGCATAATATTCTTACTGGCATTTTTAATTTTTACAACATAAGGAGGTTAAATTACTTGAAATTTTTAAAGTATTTACTAATTTTTATACCAATAAGCTTTGTGGCTGAATTTTTGCATGCTTCCCCTACAATAATGTTTGTTCTTGCTGCTCTTTCAATTGTACCTTTAGCAGGAGTTATGGGTGAAGGAACTGAAGAAATTTCATTTTATTCAGGGCCCAAGATAGGTGGATTTCTAAATGGAACTTTTGGAAATGCCACTGAACTTATAATATCTTTTTTCGCTCTTAGACAAGGACTGTTTGAAGTGGTGAAATCCTCTATAGCAGGTGCAGTAATAGGAAATATTTTATTAGTGCTTGGTGCAAGCATGCTCGCAGGAGGATTAAAATACAAAACCCAATCCTTCAATAAAAAAGTAGTAGAAGTTTCCTCTAGTATGCTGCTTTTCGCCGTAGTAGGTTTGTGTGTGCCAGCATTATTCACACATACTGTAGATCCATCGTTACTAAACACAAGATATGAAGGTTTAAGTATTGTTGTTGCAGTAATTATGCTAATTATTTACGTATTGAGTTTAGTTTTTTCTTTCTTTACTCACAAAGATATTTATTCAGTTAATCTGGAAGAAGAAGGATCTGCTAATCCTAAATGGTCTTTAAAGAAAGCAATTCTAGTATTAATAATTGCAACTGTATTAATAGCTATTGAAAGTGAATTTTTAGTAAGTGGTATTGAATCAGTAACTAAAAGTTTAGGACTTAGTGAATTTTTTGTAGGAATTATCATTATACCTATTATTGGAAATGCAGCCGAACATAGCACTGGGGTAATAATGGCTATGAAAAATAAAATGGATGTGGCTTTAGAAATTGCTATCGGCTCTAGCTTACAAATAATTCTTTTTGTGGCTCCAATCTTGATATTTATTAGTTTGATATTTACTCCTATGAGTATTGTTTTTAACGAATTTGAATTGATTGCCCTTATCGTAGCAGTTTTTATAGCTAATAGGGTGTCCAATGATGGAGAATCAAACTGGCTTGAAGGAGTACAACTTCTTGCTGTATATTTTATAATAGCTGCATCATTTTTTATTTTATAATCTATAAACTTGAACATAAGTATATTAAGGGATGTTTTATAAAACATCCCTTATAATCCTTCTTTAATTTTATTCAAAAATTTTATGGTATATTTGTAATAATTATAAGTATCTTGTACTTAATTTTTAACCTATCTAAAACATTTAATATTCTAATTTTCCCTCTTTTTATAAAAAAAAGTCAACAATCAATCTTAAATTAATTGCTGGCTTTTTGCATCATTGCTATAAAGTTAAATGTAAAAACATTCTTCCAACCCATCTTATTCCATTTTTAATTCTATTTAATCAAAAAATAATAAAATCTAACTTATAAATTATTTATGTCATATTGAATTTTATAAATCAACATTTAAATCCATTTATTTTTTTTAAACCAATAAACACAAGAAATTATTATACAAATACTTATTATAATAATCAATGGATAGCTATAATCCCAATTATATTCTGGCATCTTTAAATTCATTCCATACCAGCCTACTATTAATGTTAGTGGTAAAAAAATTGTAGTCACAACTGTAAAAAGTTTCATTAATGTATTTTGATTTATATCAACTTGTGCTTGATATGCTTCTCTAACTTGTGTGACATAATCCCTTAAATTATTGACACCTTGATATAATCTATTAATTCTATTTGTAAACATTCTAAAATATTTAATTGTCTTCTCATCAATTAATTCATTTTCATTCTCTTCTATAGTTTCAGCAATATTTAAAAGTCTTTCATAATATCGCTTTAGCTTCAATAACTTCTTTCTTAGAATAATTATTTTATTTAAGTAATTATCATTCTTTGAAGTCAATAACCCATCTTCTAATTCAGTAATTTCTTTTTCAATATTTTCAATATGATAAGTATCTTCCGATGTAAGCTTATCAAAAAATATATAGAGCATTTTACAAAGACTAGTACACTTTATTTCTTCTATTTCACATTTTGAAGTAATATCATCTAAAAGTTTTTCTTTATCACCGATAAATAAAAGTACATTACTATCCAAAAATATACATACTCTTCTTGACTGAGATAAGATATCCTCTATTTTAGGAATTTTTAGAGCAATATAATCAAACCCCTCATAACTTTCAAACTTTGAGGTCCTTCCATTTAAACAATCATTTAATATTTTTTCATTTATGTTGAGTTTAGGTGCTAATTCTCTCAATTCATTAAAAGTAACTACTCCAATAAATAATTTATCATTATTTAATGCTATTTCCTCAATGGAATCTTTATTCAAAATGTCGTTTTTTAAGCAATATATCATTATAAATCACCTGTTTTCTTTATTATGCTAATTAATTTGTCTAAAAATAAATATATGAAATATAAATTTATTTTATATTCCATATATTTAAGTAAATAAGTATAAACATTTTTTAAGTTAATCTAAGCTCTAAGATTAAACAAAATATGTATTTTTAATTTAATGATTTGGATTAGAATTAATTTTGTTTATTGCCTTTGTAATTTCTACAATTATGTCGGTCTCAAATTGTTGTTTAGTACTTTCCAACCTAGCCATTATGTTTCCTATAGGGGTTGCCACATAACAAGGCTTCAAATTATTAAGTGATAACGTAAAAATATCTCTCTTACAGTTATCACATTTGCATCCGCCTGATCTCTCCAATAACACATCCATATATTCATTTACCCATATCTCCATGTAGTTTATAACATTATACATTACATCTCTCCCTTATCCCCCTAATATTTTTGATATTATCGTTACCCCTAAACAACAATAAAAACATTATAACATCAGTTTAGTAATAAAATAAACTAAATAATAACATTTATATCATTAATTATATATGTTTCTATATGTTATGTATAGTATAATTTATACTAAAAAATTAAATATGGCATTGCAATACAATTAATAATCATATTACAATGCCATATTCTTCAATATCCTTAAATACTTACATCCTTTTAAATATTACCAGCGACAACCTCCAACTTTTACACTCCAATTTCTTAATTTCCTAACATTTCTTTCTTTTTGATATCCATAAAACTCATTTTTCATCTTTTGTCTTCTTTTCATAATATCTTTAATAGTTTTTTCAGTTAATTCTTTTGGAGTCATGAAAATCACCATCCTTGATATTTAATTGTAAATTAATTATATCAACTTGATGATAATTCCATGTATATATATTGTTAATTCTATGTTATATTTATACGAAATTAATTTCTAAAAAAACCCCTCCACACAAAACATAAACCCTGCCCCTAAGGCAGAATCAAGATATTAATATAATTAGTTTAAGAATTTACTATTTCTCCGCCATTTATATGTATCACCTGGCCAGTAATATACGAAGCACTTTCTGAAGCCAAAAATACGTAAGCACCAGCACATTCTACAGGTTGACCTGCTCTTCCCATTGGTGTGTCTGAACCAAACTTTGAGACTTTGTTTTCATCAAAACTTGCTGGAATAAGTGGAGTCCAAATTGGACCTGGTGCTACAGCATTGATTCTTATCCCTGTTTTACCTTTTGCTAATGCTGTTGATAAAGATCGTGTTAATGCAACTATAGCGCCTTTTGTCATAGAGTAATCAATTAAAGTCTCATTCCCCTTATAAGCAGTAATAGAAGCAGTATTTATAATACATCCTCCTGGTTTTAAATGATTTAAGGAAGCCCTAGTCATATAAAAGGTTCCATATACATTAGTTTTAAATGTTTTATCAAATTGCTCATTAGTAAGTTTCTTCATGTCAGTACATTCATATTGTACTGCTGAATTATTAACTAGTATATCAATTTTTCCATATTCATTGACAATATTCTGTATGACTTCATCACAAAATTTTGAATTACTTATATCTCCCTCAATAAGGGTACATTTTCTGTTTAAGCTATCGATTATTTTTTTAGTCTCTTCGGCATCATTTTTTTCATTATAATATACTATAATTATGTCTGCTCCTTGCTTTGCATAAGCAATTGCCACAGCCTTTCCTATTCCACTATCTCCTCCTGTAATTACTGCAACTTTATTTTCTAATAATTTACCTTTATTACAATTAGGATTATCAAATATAGGTATAGGATTCATTATGTGTTCTAATCCTGGTTGTTCATTTTGATGTTGTTTAGGAAAACATGTTGGGTAATTCATCTTTAAAGCCTCCTTGGTATCTATTTTATTATTTAAATAGTCTATCCTAATTTATAAAAAATATTTAAAATTAAAAAAACAAAACTTCTATGAAATTAAAAATACTTAATTTCATAGAAGTTTATAAATTGGTATATATTTACTCTATCTTTTCAATCGCTAAACCTACAAGTCCTGGACCTGTATTAACTCCTAGTGCTGGTCCAATAGTACATGCTATTGAGCATTCAACTACATTCGGTAAATCTTTTATAGAATCATATAAATTTTGAACTTTATCAGGGCCATTCCCATCTAAAATCCAAGCTTTACATTTTCCATTTTCTAAATATCCTTTAAATATATCAACCAATTTCGATACCGATTGCTTTGAACCTCTTGCTTTAGCAGCAGTTCTATAAGTTCCATCATCAGCTACCGTTATTATGGGTTTAAGATTTAAGAATTCTCCAATAGTTCCAGCTACTTTACCTATTCGTCCACCTTTTTGTAAATATTCTAATGTATCGATAGTAAAATATAAATCGATATTTTTCCTAAGTCTTGGCAATGCTTCTGTAATCTCTAAAAAGGTTTTACCATCCATTATCATTTTTGAAGTTTCAAGAACAATGGCCCCTTCAGCCATAGTTAATGTTTTTGAATCAAAAACAAATGTTTGTAGTTCTGGAAAGCTTTCACAAACCAATCTTACAGCATTGTAAGTTCCTGAAAAAGCAGCTGAAATTGTTATTATAATTGCATGTGTATACCCTTCTGAAATTACCTTTTTAAAAACTTCAGTTATCTTCTCTATGCTAGGCAATGAAGTTTTTGGTATTTCATCTTCTAACCGTGCATACATCATTTCAGGTGTTATATCTATTCTATCTTCATATTCTTTATCTGAATATATTATTCTAAAAGGCAGCATTTTAATATTATTTTCTTCTAATATTTCAAAGTTTATATCTGAAGCACTGTCTGTTATTAATGCTATTTTCTCCATTTATGTTCCTCCTTAATAATACTATAACTTCGGTACAGTAAACATTTTGTATATCTTTTCTATTTAATTATAACTCCAAGAAATCTTGCAAGTTCCACCGCTTGTATAGGTGATACAATAGCATCCCTTAATTCTTTTCCTGTTAATAAAATATCAGAAATATCATTATCTCTAAAATCTATATTTTTTAAAGATGTATTCGTAAATTCACAACTACTCAAATCACAATTTTTAAATGCAACTTTGTTAAGAACACACTCTAAAAATATTGCCCCCTGCATACTAGCTTCATTATAATTAATATTTTTCATTTTAGAGTATCCAAAATTTAAGTATCTTCCCATAATCTTTTCGAAAAGTACGTTTTGAAGATTACTTTCACCAAAATTAGTTCCAATTAGTTTACATTCTTTAAACTCCACTCTATGTATACTTCCATCTGAAAAATCTACATTTGATAAATCACAGTTTTCAAAAATTACATCTATTAAATCAATATTTTTAAAACTCACTTCATTAAATGTAACATTTATAAATCGGCAGCCATTTATCTCTATTCTTTCCTTATCAAAATAATCTAAACTTGTATTTTGAATTAAAGCATTAGTTAAATAACCTTCATTTATTAGTTCATCTTTAATATTATCCTTTTCTTGGAGTATTGTTTCAAATCTAGGTTTTAATATTTTATTTAAATCTGACATTTATGTTCCCCTATTCTAGGTAAAATAAGCTTAGTCTTCTTACTTTCCTTATAATCAAAATTATATAAACTGCGTTTTTATACTATCTAGTATATTACTTAAGTAGGATGATGTCTAGTTCTTAGTATTAAGCTAACTAAATGAAAAAAGCCTCACTTAAATAAAATGAGGCTGTCGTTAAATTAATTTATATACATGAATACTTTAATTATATTCTATTTTCAAAAATTTTAGGAACATTTACAATTCCATACCCCCAATATGGATTAGGAATTAAATCACCACTTCGAATAACTGTACCACTTGCAAGATAAGATTTAATAGTCTGAGCAAACATTCTAGGTTCATTGCCATTTATAATACCCCATTGAAATAGCATAGCACAAATTCCAGATACAACGGCAGCTGAAACACTTGTTCCACTTACAACTGCTGTTTTATTTCCTGGCGCTACTGTTATAGCATTAACTCCCCCTGCAGCAACATCGATTCTATCAATATAAGCATCCAAAAAAGAGTTCCCTGAAAAATCTACAAGATTATTATTATTTTGATTGTAAGCAGCAACTGTAACTGAGTATATTGAAGTTGATGGATTCGTGACAGTTCCAAAAGGATCAGCAAAGCTAAAGCTTGTACCTCCAATTGTTATACCATTTTGAGGCATCCACGCATTATATTTACCTGTTGTAGTATTGTAACCATATAATCTAATTCTCCAAATTCCTGGTCGTAAATTATAAAATCGAATTCGTATTAATTCATCCCCAGTAGTTTCTTCTGGTAAATAATAATTTGCTCTAATTGATGTTTTTTCAAAAATATAAGTATAAGTGGCTGTATAATTTGTAACAATTGCAATTATACCAGTACTCTCACCAGAAGGTGATATCACTTCTATAAACATTACATTGGGCAAATCAACCCAAATCTCAATCCACAGATGTGATTGTTCAGGAGATGCAACAAATTCTATTATACCACCTGGTTGACCTTTAATAGTTGTGAATGGTATTGAAGTTCCTGAAGTGTGAACCCCTTTGTCTTTTTGATTACCAGTGGGCGTAACTATAGCTATTCCTTCACTACTTGTTATTAGATCAATGAAACCTGCTAAAATTCCAAGTCCATTATGACTGCCTAAATTGCTGCCTAATGGAAAATATACAACTGTTGGTATATTTGAATTTGAAGCATATTCATAGACATGCTGAAAAGCAGCATATACAGCAGTTATATTAAAAACTGGTATCGTAATTTCTGGAAATTGTGCTTTATAAGAATAATCAGGGATCAATTTAACAATTATAAAATTACAATCGTAAGCAACCCCTTTCAATCTTGGATTTTTACCAGTAGCACCTATTATTCCTGCCATATTTGTACCATGTCCAATTTCATCAGTACTAGGCACAATATCATATGGATTTCCTCCATTTCTATTTGCTATTAAAGCATCATTAATTCTACTTTTGTTATAAGTAACTCCAAATGGAACTGTTGTTGATTCATTATTAACATCCAAAATCGTTTGATCCCAAAGCTCTTCAATCCTAGTATCTCCAGTAATACTTGTAAATTCTTCATTCAGATAATCAATTCCTGAATCAATAATAGCTATATTAATTCCTTTTCCAGTTAAGTTGAGTTCACTTCCAACTTGTAAGTACCTAGCTTGTGAGGCTTCTACAGGTGTAATATCTTGTAATGTATAAAAATCTGATGGTGCAACATAAACAATAGATTTAATATTTGTTTCTCCACCCATATTAATTTCAACATCTTTTATTACTGAAACAATTGCATATCTATCATTAATTATTGTTAAATAATAATCTGGTATTTGAGAAATTTCAGCTTCAATATCACCCCTGTACTCAACCAAATAATTATCATATCTAACATCATGAAAAATCTTTTCAGCTTCTAAACTTTTCTTCATTTAACCTCCTCCATATTCTTTCTAGGAATTCTTATAAATAAATCCTTCACATAGTATTCAGTATAATTATAATCTCTATATAATTTTTTATATAAATTTCCTCTAAAACTTCTACTGATAATATTAAATATTCCTAATAAGTCAAAAAAACCATATCCTATTTCCCTGTTAGGATATCTATAAATACGATTACTTCTATCTGCACCAAGATCTAAATATGCTAGAATTTTTTTTGAAAACATAGTCTTATCATTTCCATCAATAACTCCCCATTGTATCAAAAGTGCGCATGCTCCTGCTACAATAGCAGTTGCTGCTGAACTTCCAGAAACGGTAGTTATTCCACCAGACACTTTTGTAGTTAAAATTCCAATTCCTAGAGTTGCTACATCAGGATTAGTAACAATCTCATTAACGTTCGGCCCTTTACCTGATTCAGCTACTAATGAATTATTATTTCCATGATATGCTATTGTAGCCACATTTCTAGCGGTAGAAGGAATCGTCAATGTATAATATGGATCTGATTGAAGAAATCTCGTATTTTCAGGCAAAGTCTTTTTAGGTGGAAGCCATATATGATATTGACCACTAGTTATATAATCACCTCTTAATTGAAAAGTCCATATTCCTGCTTTTATACTACTAAAATTTAGTGCTATTACTTCATGACCAGTAAAAATTTCTGGAACATAATATCTAACATTCATTTGAGTATTATAAAATACAAAATTAATATCTTCACTTTCACCCGCCTTTGCTTTTATAAATTTTGATGCTTCTCCATTGGGTGAAATAACATTAATTGATGCTCGATTAGGCTTTATTATCCATATATTAAATGAAAAATATTTTATTTCCTTCGGTATCCTTAATTCAATTGTCGATATTTCTCCCACTTGTGGTATGTATCCAGAGGCATGACCTTCTGATGCCCCTTCATTACCAACTCCTGCAACAACTGCAATTCCTCTAATTGTACCAATATCCGATATATATCTAGATACTATACTATTTCCGTCATGACTACCTTCAGTCGTTCCAATTCCAAGATAAATAACCATAGGTCTGTTACTTCTTATTGAAAAATTTTTCAAATATTCAATTCCAGCTAAAAGTTCAGATGTATTATATATTGGTGTATACGGCACTCCATTTGCTTGTAACTGATTTTTAAAATTAATCGATTCAAGTAGTTTAACCACAACAAATTCACATTCTGGTGCAATTCCTTTAAATCCTGCGTTAAATCCTCTTCCTCCGATTATTCCTGCCATTTGTGTTCCATGACCAATTTCATCTCTTGATGGAACAATTTCATATGGATTCTGCTTGTTTCTATAAGCCTTTATTGCATTGTTTATATCTTCATTTGAAAAAGTTTTGCCAATAAATACTGCTGTATCAGAAACGTCTTTAATACTTTGATCCCATATATTTAGTACTCTTGACGTATCATCTTCCCTAATAAATTCATCATTTAAAAAATCTATCCCAGTATCAACAATTCCTATTAAAACGCCTCTACCTGTTAAATCTAGATAAGGATTAATACTTATAGCATTTATATTATCAACATTAGAAGGTGAAATATCTTGAAGTACATATTTACTCCTAGAATCAATATACTTAATTGATGGTACATCGTTTAGTAGCCTGTCTAAATATTGAGGTGATGTAGATATAACACCAAGAGTATTTGTTATGATATCCCCGCAAGCATAGTCAATTTTATCAATTTCTTCTTTGAATTTGCCCCTATATTGAACTAAATAATCAGGTGAATCTTCATAATAAAGATTACAATTTTTTAAACTTGCCACATATATCTCCTTTGTAATACTCATATTTAATAATATTTATGCATAGATTAAATTATTCATAGTAACAATTTCAAATCTACATTAATCATAATAAATAAATCAGAAATATTTACAAGTGCTAAAATGCTAATAGTTTTATAAGCAAGTATCACTATAAAATATTTCTGATTTTAATTAATTCTTTTATTATTATTCACTAGCAAGTTTTTTATAAATTGATAATCTCTCCATTGCATCCTGCTCTGTTTTAGCAAATAATTGTTCTGCTTCTTCTGGGAATGCCTTTGCAAGTGATGCATATCTAACTTCACCCATCAAGAAATCTTTAAAACTTTCTTTTGGATCTTTAGAATCTAATATAAATGGATTTTTCTCACCTTTCAAGGCTGGGTTATATCTATAAAGCTGCCAATATCCACAATCTACTGCCTTTTTTTCTTCTGCTTGAGAATTTGCCATTCCAACTTTTATTCCATGACTTATACAAGTTGAATAAGCAATTATAAGCGATGGTCCATCATATGCTTCTGCCTCTTTAATTGCCTTAATTGTTTGATTCTTATCTGCTCCCATACAGACTTGAGCCACATATACATATCCATAAGTCATAGCCATTCTTCCTAAATCCTTTTTCTTTGTTCGCTTTCCTGATGCTGCAAATTTAGCTATTGCAGCAGTTGGAGTTGATTTTGAAGATTGACCTCCTGTATTAGAATATATTTCTGTGTCAAATACTAGTACATTAACATTTTCATTACTTGCCAAAACTTGATCAAGACCTCCATATCCAATATCATAGGCCCAACCATCTCCACCAAATATCCATTGTGATCTTTTTACAAAATATTCTTTATCCTTCAATATTTCTTTTGCAATTTCACTATTTTCATTTTCAAGTACTTCAATTAACCTTTTTGCCCTATTCCTTGAACCATCCCCAACATCTTTATTATCTAGCCAATCCTTAAGCACTTCTTTAGTATTTTCAGATAATTCTCCTTGTAAAGCAATTGCCATATTGTTTGCAATTCTCTCTCTTATAGTCTTTACTCCTAAATACATTCCATATCCAAATTCAGCATTATCTTCAAATAATGAATTTGCCCATGCTGGTCCATGTCCCTGTTGATTAATTGTATATGCCATAGCTGGTGCTCCAGCTGCCCAAATAGAAGAGCATCCTGTTGCATTTGCAATCATCATTCTATCACCAAATAATTGAGTAATTAATCTCGCATAAGGTGTTTCGCCACAACCTGCACATGCTCCATTATATTCGAGCAATGGCCTTTCAAATTGACTTCCTTTAAGTGTATACTTATCCATTGGATTTTTTCTTGCAACTTTTTCCACAGTATAATTCCAAGCTTCTATTTGTTCATGTTGACTATCTTGAGATTTCATTACCAATGCTTTACCTGGCGCTGGACATACTTGTGCACAATTACCACATCCAGTACAGTCGAGTGGAGTAACACCAATTGAAAAATATAGCTTTTCATCACTCTTGAGTGCTTTAGCTTCAAGTAATTTAACACTTTCTGGAGCCTTATTTTTTTCATCTTCATTTAATAAAAATGCTCTAATTGTAGCATGTGGACATATAAAAGAACATTGATTACATTGAATACAATTTTCTGGTATCCATTCAGGAACGTTCACAGCTATTCCTCTTTTTTCATAAGATGTTGTTCCATGCATAAAGGTACCATCGTGTATTCCGGCATTAATAATTGTTGAAACAGTTAATGCATCTCCTTCTACTCTATTCATTGGCCTTGTTACTTCTTTTATAAATTCTGGAAAATCTTCATCGTGATCAAGTTTATCATCTTGAGTGTTACTCCAATCAAGTGGAACTTTAATTTTAATTATTCCTTTAACTCCTTCATCAATAGCTGCATGATTTGCATTAACAATTTTTTCGCCTTTGGTACCATAGGATGTAACTACTGCATCTTTTAAATATTTAACTGCATCTTCTACTGGGATTATATTGGCTATTTTAAAGAACGCAGCCTGCATTATCATATTTATCCTACCACCAAGTCCAATATCCTGTGCAATTTTTACAGCATTAATTATATAAAATTCTATTTTATTTTGTGCAATGTATCTTTTAACTGCTGCTGGTAGTTTTTCTTCTAATTCTTCTGGAGTCCAAATTGTGTTTAATAAGAACTTTCCATTTTTCTTTAAACCTCTAACTACATGATATTTATATACGTAGGATTGATTATGACAAGCAATAAAATCTGCCCTATCAATTAAATATCTTGACCTAATTGGCTTATCTCCAAATCTTAAATGTGATACTGTTATACCACCTGATTTTCTAGAATCATAATCAAAATATCCTTGTGCATACATATTAGTATAATCTCCAATAATCTTAATAGCACTCTTGTTTGCTCCAACTGTGCCATCTGATCCTAATCCCCAGAACTTACAGGATGTAATTCCTTCTGGTGTAGCATCTATTTCTTCAAGAGGTTTAAGTGACAAATTTGAAATGTCATCAATTATTCCAATTGTAAAATTATTCTTAGGTTCATCTAAAATCAAATTATCAAACACAGCAGCAATGTGTGCTGGAGTTGGATCCTTTGATCCAAGACCAAATCTTCCACCTACAATAGTTGGAGCATTTCCTTTACCAAAGAAACTTCTTACAACATCCAAATATAAAGGTTCACCTACTGAACCTGGTTCTTTTGTTCTATCTAAAACTGCAATTTTAGTTACAGTTTTAGGAATGACCTTTAATAATCTTTCAATAGAAAATGGTCTATATAATCTTACTTTCACTAATCCTACTTTTTGCTTATTAGCATTTAAATAATCTACAGTTTCCTCAACAACATCGTTGACAGCACCCATTGAAATTATGATCCTATCCGCATCAGCAGCCCCATAATAATCAAAGCAATGATAACTTCTGCCTGTTAAATTTGTTATTTTGCTCATATATTCTTCGACAATATCTGGAATATTATCATAATACTGATTTACGGCTTCTCTAGCTTGAAAATAAATATCTGGATTTTGAGCGGTTCCCCTTGTAACAGGGTGATCAGGATTTAAGGCTCTTTTTCTAAAATCATCGATAGCTTTATAATCAACTAGTTTAGCAAGCTCTTCTTGCTCTAGTACTTCTATTTTTTGTATTTCATGAGAAGTTCTAAATCCATCAAAAAAATTCATGAAAGGCATTCTTGTTTTTAATGTAGCTAAGTGGGCAACTCCACTTAAATCCATTACTTCTTGAACAGAACCTTCTGCAAGCATTGCAAAACCAGTTTGCCTTGCTGCCATAACATCTTGATGATCACCAAATATACTTAAGGCTGATGTGGCTAAAGCTCTTGCTGCAACATGTATTACACAAGGAAGTAATTCACCTGCTATTTTATACATGTTAGGAATCATTAATAATAATCCTTGTGACGCTGTATACGTAGTTGTCAACGCTCCTGCTTGAAGTGATCCGTGCAGTGCACCTGCTGCACCAGCTTCAGATTGCATTTCAACGACTTTTAGTGGTTGACCGAAAATATTTCTTTTCCCTTGGGAAGCCCATTCATCAACATGCTCTGCCATAGGTGATGATGGTGTTATCGGGAAAATTACTGCTACTTCAGAGAATGCATAAGATATATATGCAGCAGCTGTATTACCATCCATAGTTTTCATTTTTCTCATCATATTTACCTCATTTCATTTTTATATTCATCATTATTTTTTTATTATTTGCTATGAGCTTTTTTGTTATTCATATTACTGAAAACTATGTGAAAAATAGTTTGAATTTAAACTTTTTATAGACAAATATATACGTTGCAAAAAGATTATTCAAATCATAAAGTTTTCCAAATAAAATTAATTTTCAATGATAATTGACCATTGAAAAGCAGGTATAACAAAATCTTCACCTTGCTATACCTGCTTATACTAAAATTATCTAATAAAATTTTTCTTTACGATCCTTGCTTTTTTTCTAGTGCTTCTTTTAATGTATGCCAAGCTAAAACTGCACATTTTACTCTTGCAGGCATATTCGAAATATTTTTAAAAGCCATTGCATCTTCTAATGCATATAGTTCTTCATCATCTTTAATTTCTCTTTTTATCATTCCAATAAAAGTTTCAGTAAGCATTAAGGCTTCATAAATTTTTTTGCCTTTTATTAAATCTATCATTATTGATGTTGAGGCTTGAGATATAGCACACCCTTGTCCTGTGAATGCCAAATCTTCAATAGAATCATTGTTCAATTTAAGCTCTAATGTTATTTCATCTCCACAGCTTGGATTATGTCCCTTTTCCTTAATATCAGGATTTTCTAAGCTTCTTTTATTATGCTTTGAAGTACTGTGTTCCATAATCAATTCTGTATAAATTGCATTTAAATCCATCCTATTACCTCCATTTCGAAAACATTTCATATGTTTTCTTTGTTGCTTCAATTAATTTATCTACATCTTCTTTTGTATTGTAAAAGTAAAAACTTGCTCTACAAGTTGCATTTATACCCATATATCTCATAAGAGGCTGAGCACAATGATTTCCTGACCTTATTGCAACTTTATGAGAATCAAAAACAGAAGCAACATCATGTGGATGAACTCCTTCTATGTCAAATGAAATTATCCCACCTCTATGGTTTAAATCTTTAGGTCCATAAATCTTTATATAGGGAAGCTTTTCAAATTCATTTAAAGCATAACCTATAAGTTCTTTTTCAATTTCGTCTATCTTTTCCATACCTATATTTTCTAAATAATCAATTGCTGCTCCAAGACCAACAGCTCCTTCTACATTTTGTGTTCCACCTTCAAATCTTGATGGTAATTCAGCAAAAGTTGCTTCTTGCTCATAAACATATTCGATCATATCTCCACCAACTATATATGGAGGCATATTTTCTAGTAGCTCTTTCTTTCCGTAAACTACGCCTATTCCCATTGGCCCTAAAAGCTTGTGCCCTGAAAAAACTAAAAAATCTGAATCTAAGTCTCTAACACTTACCTTCATATGTGGTACACTTTGAGCTCCATCAACTATTACTATAGCACCTTTTGAATGAGCAAAGTCTATAATTTCTTTAACTGGATTTATAGTCCCAAGTGCATTAGAAACTTGAGTAATACTAACGATTTTCGTCTTTTCAGTTATCTTAGTTTTTATTTCTTCTTCTGGAATTTCTCCATTTTCATTTACATACATATATTTTAAAGTTGCTTTTTTTGCACTTGCTACAATCTGCCATGGAATAAGATTTGAATGATGTTCAGCAATTGAAATAACAATTTCATCACCTTCATCAATATTATTCATTCCATAAGAAGAAGCAATAAGATTAAAGCCTTCTGTTGCATTTTTAGTAAAAATTACTTCTTTTGAAAATTCTGCATCAATAAATTTTATTACTTTTTCTCTAGCATCATCATAAGCTTGAGTTGCATCTATACTTAATTTATAAGCACCTCTATGAGGATTTGCATTATTTAACTTATAGTAATTTTCAATTGCATCTAAAACTTTAATTGGCTTTTGAGTTGTTGCACCACTATCTAAATAAACTAATCTTTCCCCTTTTTCATCAGCTTTTAAAATAGGGAAATCTTTCAAAAAATCTACATTATTCATTTTTCAATCCCCTGTCTACATTTTCTAATATTTCTTCTATGATACTTTCATGACCAATAGAGTCTATTATTGGATTAAAAGCTGCTCTAACAATTATAATTTTAGCTTCATCATAACTTAACCCTCTAGACATCAAATAAAATAATTTGTTTTCATCAATTCTTCCTGACGAAGCAGCATGTTCTCCTGATACATCATCTTCTGAACAAAGTAATATTGGCATTGCTTTTGCTCTCGCTTTCTTTGAAAGTAACATACAATATTCATCTTCTGCGCCAACACTCTTAGATGCACCTGTCTTAAAATCTAAAGTTCCTTTAAATGCCTTTTTAGCTTCCCCTTGAAGAGCTCCTTTTACATTTATATTAGAATTACTCATTTTACCCTTATGCGCAATGATGTAATTAATATCGATAAGTTTCTTTTTACTTCCTAAATATATTGAATTTACATTTGAAGTTGCTTTATCGCCAATTAAGTCTCCATGATAATTATAAACACTGTATTTTCCACCAAGATCTATTGTTATAAAATCAACTCTTCCATCTTCTTCAACGTCAGAAACATTGGAATCAAAATGGGCTATATTATCATTTAAGAAATTCACCTTAGTTAATTTTATTTCACTGTCTTTCTTTGAAAATACCGTACAAATTCCATTATGATAACCAGTTGAATCATCTAAAGATTTATATTTTACTATAATTGAAGCCTTTGAATTTTCTTCACCAATTATAATTAAATTATCTACAAGGGTACTATTATCTTTATCAAAATCAAACTCTATTACTATTGGTTCATCAATTATTTGATCTTTTCCTATTGTTATTAAATATCCATGATCAAAATCTTCTTTGCCTTGCTTTATAAGCTCTTCACTAACTCCATATTGAAATTTTTTATATAATGGAAATATCTTATCCTTTGCTAATTTTTGAATATCAACATCATCACTACATTTAATTTTTACATTGTCAAAGTTTCTAAGATCTCCAATATTTAATTCTCCAAGGCTTATATCATTAATATTCACCCAGCTTTTTGTTCTTATTGGAGTTTTATTTAAATTATTAAATTGTATAGCCTTCATTTCATTCACCTACCCTATGCTTCCTTCTAATTCTATGTTTATTAAATTATTCATTTCGACTGCATATTCTAATGGTAATTCTTTTGATATAGGCTCTACAAAACCTCTTACTATCATTGATTTTGCTTCATCTTCACTTATTCCTCTAGTCATAAGATAGAATATAGATTCATCACTTATCTTACCAATTTTTGCTTCATGGCCAATTTCAACATCATCATTTAATAAATCTATTACTGGAATTGTATCAGATTTTGATTTATTATCTAACATTAGAGATTCACAAGATACTATAGATTTTGAATTATAAGCATTTTCGGTAACTTTTAATACCCCTCTATAAGTAGCTTTTCCACCATTTCTTGATATTGATTTTGAGTTTATAGTTGAAGAAGTGTTTGGTGCAGCGTGTATAACCTTTGCCCCAGTATCTAAGTTTTGTCCCTTACCTGCAAAAGATACTCCTGTAAATTCTGCTCTTGCTCCTTCTCCCTTTAAAATGCTCATAGGATATAGCATTGATATTTGTGATCCAAAGGAACCTGATACCCATTCTATTGTTGCATTTTTTTCAACTATTGCTCTCTTAGTATTTAAGTTAAGCATATTCTTGGACCAATTTTCTATAGTACTATATCTAAGAGTTGCACCTTCTTTTACATAAAGCTCAACGCAGCCAGCATGTAAATTAGTAACACTATATTTAGGAGCTGAACAGCCTTCTATAAAATGAAGTTTTGCTCCTTCATCTACTATTATTAATGTATGTTCAAATTGTCCTGCTCCAGGTGAATTTAATCTAAAATAAGATTGAAGTGGTATGTCAACATTAACACCTTTAGGAACATACACAAATGATCCCCCTGACCAAACTGCTCCATGAAGTGCAACAAATTTATGATCATTTGGTGTAACACACTTCATAAAATATTCCTTAACTAAATCCTCATGTTCTCTTAAAGCAGTCTCCATGTCAGTATAAATAACACCTTGTTTTACTAAATCTTCTTTAATACTATGATAAACAACTTCAGAATCATATTGCGCTCCAACTCCAGCAAGAGATTTCTTTTCAGCTTCTGGAATTCCAAGTAAATCAAAGGTTTTCTTAATATCTTCAGGTACTTCATCCCAAGAACCTACTAAATTGCTCTTTGGTCTTACATAAGTTACAATGTTATCCATATCTAAAGCTTCTAAGGATGGTCCCCAAGTTGGTAAGTTTAATTTATTATATGTTTCTAGAGCTTTTAATCTAAAGTCTCTCATCCATTTGGCTTCATTTTTTTCCTCTGAAATAGTTTCAATTATATCCCTTGTTAATCCCTTTTCAGATTTAAAACTAAAACTATCTTCGTTTTTAACATCATAGATTCCTCTATCCATTTCCTTTATATAAGTTTTCTTCTTGCTTTCCATCTTAATTCACCACCTTTATATTGCTACATTTTCTTTAAAAGCTTCATACCCATTTTCTTCAATAGTTTGTGCTAAACTTCTATCTCCAGTTTTAACTATTTTCCCATCAACTAAAACATGAACATAATCAGGATTTAAATTTTCTAATATTTTTGTATTATGAGTTATGATTAAAACTCCATTATCTTCATTTGAAAACATCTTAATCCCTTTAGAAACAATTCTTATAGCATCAACATCTAATCCTGAATCAGATTCATCTAAAATTGCTAGTTTAGGATTTAAAGTTAACATTTGAAGTATTTCATTTTTCTTCTTTTCTCCACCTGAAAATCCAACATTTAAATATCTGCTTGCATAGCTTTCATCGATTTTTAATTCTTTCATATTATTTTGTAAATCTATATTGAATTTAAAATGTTTAAGCATATTTCCATCTGAAGATCTCTTTGCATACTTTAAAAAATTCTCTACTGTTATTCCTGGAATCTCTTCAGGATATTGAAAAGATAAAAACAATCCCTTTTTTGCTCTTTCATCGGTTTTTAATTCATTTATGTTTTCTTCTTCAAACTCTATATTTCCACTTAATCTTTTATATTTGGGGTTATTTAAAAGAGCATTTGCTAGGGTAGATTTTCCTGCTCCATTTGGCCCCATAATAACATGAATTTCACCTTTATTTATTTCTAAATTTAATCCTTTTAAGATTTCTTTATTATCTGCTTCAATTCTTAAATCACATACTTTTAACAAACTATTATTCATAACAATTCTCCTATTCTACTAATATTTAATTAATTATTTTCTAAAAATTATATTACAATCTCCAAAATGTAACTATTTATAATTTCTTAATATGTATAATTTAAAAAGTGCATTTTAAATACACTTTTATATTAGCACAAGATTTTTTAATGTGCAATACAAATACACATTTTATTTTTCACCAATTTACTTTTTCTTATTTTCAGTTATAATATAGTTATTCACTTACGATAACCTTATTTAGTAATTAAATTTAGATATGTATAAATCTTTTATTAACAACACTACACTAGAAATCAGATGCATTTTCTGGAGCAGGCATGTGAAATTGAGCTGATGAAGTTTCTAAATGGGAGCTTGTTTCATTTTTAGCTTGTCCAGATTTTACATCTGGAACACGCTGAAATGACGACAAGCCCACATTTAGAACCTACCAGCGAAAATTTCACTAGTCCTGCAGAAGACAACTGTATTTGATTTCGGTAATTCTTCCATATCACCTATATACAGAAAGGATGAGAAAATATGAACTTATCTAAGTTTTCAGATTATGCTTTTAGAATTTTAATATATTTGGCTAAAAACCAAGATAAAATATGTACTGTAGAAGAATTGGCATCAAAACTTGAAATATCAGAGCATCATTTAAAAAAAATAGTCCATAGATTAGGTAAAACTGAATATGTAATATCCACTAAAGGAAGAAATGGTGGATTAAAACTTGGAATGCCTCCTAAAGATATTAATCTTGGTAACATCTTAATCATTACTGAAGATAGTATAAATCTCGACGAATGTTTTTCAAGTGGAAAGGATTCTTGTGCTCCATCATCTAAATGTAAGTTGAAACATATACTCCACTCTTCAATTAAGTCCTTTATTGATGAAATTAGTAAATATACGTTACAAGATATTATTTAATTTGAGGCAACTATAGCACATTTTTGTGAATGATGAATAATGAATGATTTGTATACACAAAAAAGGTATTCTATCAATGTTCTTGATAGAATACCTTTTATTATGTCTAAATTAATCTTTATCTTATATTTTCTATTGTTCTACTGGTTTCTTTAATATACCTAATATTACTGCACCAACTACAGAACCTACAAGTATTGCTATAAGATATGAAATTGGATTAGATACTATAGCAATTACAAAGATTCCACCATGAGGTGCTCTTAATGCACATCCAAATGCCATTGAAAGTGCCCCTGCTACAGCTGAACCAATTATACAAGATGGTAATACTCTTATTGGATCTGCTGCTGCAAAAGGTATTGCACCTTCTGAGATAAATGAAAGACCCATTATATAGTTTACTAGTCCTGCTTGCCTGTCTTTTTCAGTAAATTTGTTTCTGAAAACTGTAGTACAAATTGCAATTACAAGTGGTGGAACCATACCACCAGCCATAACAGCTGCCATTATATCAAAGTTTCCACTAGCAAGTGATGCTGTACCGAAAAGATAAGCTGCTTTGTTAACTGGTCCACCCATATCAACTGACATCATACCACCTAATACAATACCTAAAAGAATCTTACTAGTACCACCCATTGAACCAAGTGCTCCACTGATAGATGTGTTAATTACACCCATTACTGGATTTATGAATAAAATTATTACACCAATTAAGAATGTTCCAATTAAAGGATATAATAATACTGGCTTAATACCTTCTAAACTTCTTGGTAAACCTGCAAATATCTTCTTTAATGCATTAACTAAATATCCAGCAATAAAACCTGCAAGTAATGCTCCTAAGAAACCTGAACTAACTGCTGGTGCCTTTGGATCAAATGCACTTGCAAAAGTAATACCGGCATTAGCTAAAGCACCACCAACAAAACCTACAGCAAGGGCTGGTCTGTCTCCAATGCTCATTGCTATAAATCCAGCAAGAACTGGTAACATAAATCCAAATGCAGTACCACCAATTTTCATTAGTACAGCTGCAAGTGGTGTTCCTGAACCAAATCCACTAGGATTAGCAGGATTAAATGTATCAAAAAGGAATGCTAAAGCTATAAGTATACCACCACCTATAACAAATGGTAACATATGCGATACGCCATTCATAAGGTGTTTGTATATTTGACGTCCTACTGATTCATTTCCTATATCTACACTTCCTTCTTCTCCTTTACCATCGTGATGGTAAACAGAAGCATTTCCGCTTGTAGCTTGATTAATTAAATCTTTAGCTTTGTGAATACCATTAGCAACTGTTGTCTTAATAAGTTTTTTACCATCAAATCTCGCCATTTCAACATTTTTGTCAGCTGCAATGATTATACAATCAGCATTAGCGATTTCTTCTTTAGTTAATACATTTTTAGCTCCTCCAGAACCATTTGTTTCAACTTTAATTGATACGCCTAATTCTTTAGCTTTATTTTCCAAGCTTTCAGCTGCCATATATGTATGTGCAATACCTGTTGGGCAAGCAGTTACTGCCAATATTTTATAACCTTTATCACTCATAGTATTCTCTCCTTTCACTTCATCTGGGAACTTTTCATTTTCTTTTTTATCAATTAATTTTAGAAATTCATCTTTGTCTGAACAATTAATTAAATTGCTTCTAAATGTTTCATCCATCAATATAGTTGATAGTCTTGCTAATACTTCTAAGTGTAAATTATCATTATTATCTGGAACTGCAATCATGAAGAAAAGGTTTGCAGGCTGTCCATCTAAAGAATCATAATCAACACCATTTTTACATATAGCTGCTGCTAGTGAAGCATTTTTAACAGCTTTTGTTTTGCCGTGAGGAATTGCAATTCCATCCCCTATTCCTGTTGTACTTAATTCTTCTCTAGCTAATATTGCTTTTTTATATTCTTGTTTATCATTTAAATTTCCTGTCTTATCCATTAGGTCAACTAATTCATTAATACATTGTTCTTTAGTACTAGGATTAAAATCTAAATTTATTCCTTCTTTGTGTAATAAATCTACGATTCTCATACTTTGATCCTCCTCAAAATAAAATATAATTTCAATATAATAAATAAAAAGTTATAATACCTTTTAGTATTAACGATTACAGTTATATTGTTTCATAGTTTTCATTTAATAAGTATTTATTAAACAATTTAATATATGTTGCATCTAATATTACATTAATCAATATAATGATTAAAATGTAGCTTAATTTAATTAAATTTTGTAACTACAACATATATTAAATATCAATTTGCTAAATAATTTATTATTTCATTTGCTTTAACAAATCATTTACTTGTTCTTTAGTTGCTAGTTCATCAGAAAATGCACTTGCACTACCTGTAGCAATTCCCATCTTAAAGGCTTCATTTATATCGTTATTTTTAAGATATCCGCATATAAAACCTGCAACCATAGAATCTCCTGCTCCAACTGAATTCTTTAATGTTCCTTTAGGAACTTCTCTTTTTATAGGATTCCCATTCTCAGGTAATAAGATTGCTCCATCACCAGCCATTGAAATAAGTACATTTTTAGCTCCCATTTCTTGAAGCTTCTTACCATATTTTATTATGTCGTCATCACTTTCAAGCGTAACATTAAACATTTCTGCCAGTTCATGGTGATTTGGTTTAATAAAAAATGGTTTGTACTTTAAAACCTTTAATAACAAATCTTTTGTAGCATCAACTACAAATTCAACGCCTTTTTCTAAAAGTCTGCTCATTATCTTTTCATAAATATCATCAGGTACACTACCCGGGATACTTCCTGATAAAACTAAATAGTCACCTTTTTCTAAATGAGATAATTTTTCAAATAATGCTTTTAAATTATCTTCAGTAATTTCAGGACCAGATCCATTTATCTCTGTTTCTCCATCACTTTTAAGTTTTACATTAATTCTAGAAATTCCATTTTCAAGTTTGATAAAATCACAATCTACGTCATGATTTTTTACTTGTCTTAATATCTCATCTCCAGTAAAACCTGCTACATAGCCTAAAGCTTTATTTTCCACTCCTAGATTAGTTAAAACTATCGATACATTAATTCCTTTTCCACCTGCATAAATTTGTTCTTCTTCAGTTCTGTTTAATTTATCCACTTTAAAGGAATCGACCTTAACAATATAATCTAATGAAGGATTGAGTGTTATAGTATTAATCAATTTTTATCACCTCTATTACATTAGTATCATAACTAATATTTTTACCATCTATTCTAAAAGTTATAATTTTCGAATCAGATATTGCACCAAAAGTTATAAAACTAACTTTTTCTAATTTTGAATGATCTGCTAAAACAAAAGATTCTTTACACATCTTCATAGCTTGTTCTTTGACCATTGCTTCATTTACATCTGGGGTTGTAAACCCTCCTTGATTACTTATTCCGTTAACACCAAAGAAGCCTTTTGTAAAATTATATTTTTTTAATTCTTCAACAGCGGTTGTACCTACTATAGCTTCAGTAATAGCTTTTAACTCTCCCCCGACTATAAAAGTTTTAATCCCCCTTTCCAAAAGTTTCTTTGCATGAACTATTCCATTTGTTACAGCAGTAATATTATTTGTACTTATAAAATCAATTACAAGCTCTGTAGTAGTACCTGCGTCTAAATAAATAACATCCCCTTCTTCAATTAAAGAAGCTGCATATTTTGCTATTTCTGATTTTTCATCAACATTTAAAGATTGTCTTATATTAACTTTATAGTCATATTTGGAAGCACTTTCATCAATTGAAATTGCACCACCATGAATTTTTTTAAGAAGACCTTCACTATCAAGTGAGTTTAAATCTCTTCTTACTGTTGATTCTGATGCATCCAATAATTTTACTAAATCAGTAACAGATACTATTCCTTTAACTTTTAATTCTTGAAGAATGATATTATATCTTTCTTCTGTAAACATTATCACCACTCCTTATAATTATAATAACTCATATTAAAACAAAAATCAATCATTTTCTTTCAAAAACAATCATATTTTTAACTTTTTTTAATTATTAATGACTTTTTAATTCTTTAACTAGTTATACATGGCTGTTTTTGGATGTTTTATCTTTTAATATACTCCTAAAAATCTCTTTCTCAACTCTTATTTTAAAAATCTATGAGTTCTTATTTTCTTTTTCTTTAACAATGTGTTTCTGTTGTCTATAAATACCATCTCTCATTATACTATAATTTTTCACTAACAGTTATTTAAAATAATTATTTTTCAATTAATGATTATACTATTATTAAGTTAAGTGCTCAAATTAGATTAAAATATTAAACAAAAAGAGTATCACTTTTGATTGTTTGTGATTGATTTTATTCAAACAATCAAATGCGATACTTCCCATATAAAAATACTTCTATTATAATATCATTACACAAAAACAAACACTATAATAAATCTCATAATAATAAAGCTACAAAAATCATATTCATGTTTTTGTAGCTTTATTTTAACTAAACAATCTTCGAATTATTGTCAATATTTATAGATTTATCTTCTAATTTTTTGCCATTAATAGATACATTTCTAAATGTAAGATTTTTAATATTTTGAAGAACTGCTTCACCTTTTACACCATTTAATAAAGCATCTTCTATTAATATATTTTCAATTGGGGCATCTTCAAACCCCTTTAAATATAATGCATTTTTAGCATCTATACTTCCACCATCAACAGTTTTAATATTTGATAAAGCAATATTTCTTAAGATAGGCTTATGATTACCATTTGTACCTTCTTCGTAAAAGAAATCAGCATGAATAACTGCGACTTTTGATTTATTTACAGTACTATTTTTAATATAAATATTTTCTAGCAAACCGCCTCTTTCTGCATTTGTCTTAAATCTTATTGGATAATCTAATTCTTCACTATCAAAATAATTATCATGTCCAAATATATTATTGACTCCACCAGAAATTTCACTACCTATTGTTATTCCACCATGTCCATCTTTGAATTCATTATTTCTTATAATAATATTTGATGTTGGAATTCCTATATTTCTTCCTTCATTATTTCTTCCTGATTTAATAGCAATACAATCATCTCCAGTTAAGAAATAGCAATTTTCTATTATCATATCTTTACATGACTCTGGATCTACCCCATCATTATTATATAAATTTGTATCTATTCTAATACCACTTACCTTTATATTTTCACATAATACTGGATTTACTTCCCAGAAAGGTGAATTCAATATTGTTATATCTCTAATTAAAATATTATTTGTTTTATACGGCTGAATAAATGGCGGCCTGATAGTGGAAATATCATCACTAAATATTCTTTCATTTCTGACATCTACACCCTCTTGTCCCATATTAAATAATCTTTCTCTTTGAATTTGTTGATCTTCTTCGTTAAAATAACCAAACTTCCAAGGCATCCAATTAAATTCATCTGCACATCCATCTAAAATCCCCTTACCAGTTATAGCAATATTGTTTTCTTCATAACTATAAATGAAAGGAGAAAAATTCATCATTTCTATCCCTTCCCATCTTGTATATACTAATGGGTAGAATTCATTCGTTTTATTTCTAACAAATTTTAGTATAGCATTTTCTTCTATATGTAATTCTATGTTGCTTTTTATATATATTGCTCCCGTATAATACACATTAGGATTTTGAGAATCGTCACTTCCCTTAATTACAACTTTTCCTCCTCCATTAAAGGATGCTTCATTTATTGCTTTTTGTATTGCATCTCCATAAAACTTTATTTTTCTACTTTTCTTTATTAAAGATTTACTGATATAAGTTATATCTTTTTTCATTTCGCTCTTAGTTCCATTATAAGGTCCATCTGGATGTACGAAATATTCTTCTTCAACTTCCTTAACTAAAGGTGAATATTTTTCATCTAAAATATCATATTTAACCTTAAATTCTAGCACAGGCATATTCTTATTTACTTTATCTTCTATTTTTTTATATAAATCTTCATTCCACTTTAATATAGACATTATTTTTCCTCCCAAATTTATCATTATATTTATTTTAATCCAATTTCACGCCACTTTTATTTAAATTATTTTAAACATAATAAAATACTTTCATGCTGCGCTCTCTACAAAGCAAAACCATGGCATTACTGTCATGGTTTTTACAAATTTAGTTATATTATACTAATTTAAAGCAGTATTATTAAACCCACCACTTTTATTTGTATATGCTACATTATTGTTTCCAAAACATTTTTCATACTGCCAGCCTGTTAAAACTTCAACAGCTGCTTTAGCTTCTGGAGTTACATCTTCCATTGATCCACCAGCTTTAATTCTATTTACTTCATCAACTAATAACTTATGAGTTTCTTTTGTAAGTTTATATCTTGAAGCTGCAAACCATGTTATTGTAAGTAATATTATTGGGAAAACTATAGTAACTATTGCTATACCTGTTATTGCGCTAGGTGGTTGTTGTACTAATTTATCTTTTGCACTTGAGCTTACAAAACCAAAAGCCGCTAAACCAATTCCAAGTATACTAGTTTCTATTGCTGCTGCAAGTTTTCCGAACAAACCATTTATACCGTTATAAATACCTTCTCTTCTCTTTAAAGTAAGTGCTTCATCTATGTCTGCAACGAATCCCATTTGGTAAGTTGGTACATAGTCAACTGCAGCCTTACCTACGATATTAACTACTGTGAAAACAAAGAATAAAGTGAAAGTAAATGAGTTATGTCCTGTAAATACAAGATATACATAACCTAAAAGTGATACAAATATTATTCCAATACCTAATTTGAAAGTTTTTGGACCACCAAATTTGTATGCAAGTATTATATATATAAATACAGCTACAAGTGAAACTCCTGATGAGACACTATTTACTGCTGATACATTAACAGTGTCTAAAGTTAAAACATAAAGTGCAAAGAAAGTAAGAACTCCTCCTTGAAGTTGTTTGTAAACACTACCCAAAAACCACATAGTGCTATGAAGTCTAAATGCTTTAAGTCTCATACATGAAACTAAATCAACTCCAAGCTTCTTAAATACTTCACTAAGTGAACCTGCAGCATCTTCATAAACTACTGTTTTAGGATCTCTTTCATATACATTAAACAAGAAGAATAGTAAAGCTATTGTGGTTATAATTCCCCAAGAAAGTCCTATATACCAATAAGATTGAGCTGTAGCCTTTCCAAAAGTACTAAAAATATATGCAGTTATTAATCCTGAAATAAATCCTGATAAAGTACCACAATATTGTTTTCCACCAATAAGTTTTGCTTTTTCTGCAGCATTTTGAGTCATTTCAGCTGGAAGAGTAGTTCCAGGTACAAATATTAAAGTATACGCTATTTCATATATCATATTAACTGCGAAATAGTAAGAAAAAGATTGACCTGCTATCCATAAGCATGGGAATATAATAGCTATTCCAACTATTCCTAATGCTATGAAAGGTTTTCTTCTACCAAATCTTCTACCTAACTTTGTTTGACCAAAACCATCACTTATAAATCCTAATACTGGATTTCCAACAGCATCGATAAGCCTTGCAATTGTGAAGATAGATGATGCTTTTATTGGATCAAGTCCGCAAACAGTAGTGTAAAATAACAGCAACCATGCTGACATTAACCCTTGGGCTCCACTTCCTAAAAAGTTTATACTTGAATAACCAAGTATATTTCTTAATTTAATTTTTTCGTTCATTGTTTTTTTCCTCCTCATATAATTTGAGCACTCTTGAAAACCTATAACACAAACTTTAACTCGATTTTCATTTTAATATTTCTATGATTTCTAATAAAAGCAAAAATAGTCTCACATAATAATGCGTTTTTTTAAGACTCTTAAAAAATTATTATTGTATAATGCCCGTTTTTAATTATTTCATTACAAAAACCAGGCATAATTTAATTATATAAAAGCAAATACTATATCATTAGCACCCAAGAGTTCTCATTTGTCATTTTTTAATAATTAACAGAAAAATAGCGTTTACATTGAGCTTTATGATATATCACATCAAAAAGATGTAATATATCACTAAGTTTAAAGTAAGTTAGCTTCTGCCGCTGCCATTATAAATGGTCCTAAACCTTTTGGTTCATTACAAACTATTGGTTCACTTATATAATAAGTAAACGAACCATCTCTATTGTCCTTGCCACCAAGTCCTGCTACAAAACATATTTTATTCAAATTAATAAGACCTTCTTTAGTTTCAAGTATAAACTCGTCAATTAATCCTTTATAAGATAACTTACCAAATTCTCTTAATTCTTCTGGTAAATATCCCTTTCTTATACCTTTAAAAATAGCATATGCTATCATTGAAGAACCTGAAGCCTCTAAATAATTTCCTTTTCTATCACCTTGATCTAATACTTGATACCAAACATGACTATCTTTATCTGCAACTTTAACTAGTGCTTGTACACATTCATTAAATATTCTAAGGATTTCTGGTTTGTACTTATTATCCTCTGGTAATTCTTCTAAAGTATCAACTAGTGCCATAACATACCACCCCATTGATCTACTCCAAAAATGTGCAGATAAACCTGTTTCTTTATTAGCCCAAAGTTGAGTTCTTGCATCATCATAAGCGTGATATAACAAACCTGTTTTTTCATCGATTAAATGATTTCTAGCAATAATGAATTGTTTAGCAATATCATCAAATTCAGAAACATTCCCGAACTCGTTTACATACTTTGCATAAAAAGTTGCACCCATATATAGTCCGTCTAGCCAAATTTGTTCTGGATAGATTTCTTTATGCCAGAAAACACCTTCTCTAGTTCTAGGATGTTTATCAATTTGTGACCTTAATAATTGTAATGCCTTCTTGTATTTTTCTTCTTTAGTTTCTTTATATATAGTTAATAATATTTTACCATTATTCAAATGGTCAATGTTATATTCATCAACTCTGTATCCTCTAATGGATCCATCTTCTTGAACAAAAGTATCCATACATTCCTTCAAATAATCAAAATACTTTCTATCCTTAGTTTGTTTCCAAACTTCTGCAATTCCATCTAACGTCAAACCGAATTCATAAGCCCAGTAGCTAGTTAGATCTGTTTTTCTCATTATGACAGATTCAGCCATCCATTTTGCATAATCTTTCATGTATTTTCCTCCTAAACATTAACTAATACTAATAATTAAATTATTAAGTTCATCCTTTTAACAACTCAACCATATTGTAATAAATCCTTTTAAATTATATCATGCACACGTGTTCAATACCAGCAAAAAAAATTAATGATTTATTCATACATAAAATCGAACTGTTTTGCACACGTTCACAAGAGTTTTGCACACGTGTGCTGACTACATATTTATTATACAATGATTTGCAATCAATTACAAGTATTTTAATAAAAAAAACATCCTCATTTGCTATTTTTTTAACAACTTTAATTTCTATATTGCATCTATATCCCTAAGATTATTTTCCTAGAATAAATGCAATATAGAATATTAAAATTACTTAACTTTAGAAGAATGTTCTATAATGTAACACCTTGCTTTAAAATTGAAATTTCTTTAAACTTGTTAATTTCATTATTAACTAGTTTCCCACCAGAAACTTCAATTATATATTGTAATAAATCTTCTGTCACTTCATCCATATTTTTATCTTCAACTAAGCAACCTGCATTAAAATCCATCCAATGAGGTTTTAATTTGTAAAGAGCTGAATTTGTAGATATTTTAATTGTTGGAACAAAAGTTCCAAACGGAGTTCCTCTTCCTGTAGTAAATAATACAAGATGGCATCCTGCTGCCGCTAGTGCTGAGGCTGCAACTAAATCATTACCAGGTCCACTTAATAAATTTAATCCATTTGTCCTTAAAGTTTCTCCATATTTAAGCACATCTACAACCGTAGCATTTCCTGATTTTTGTGTACACCCTAATGATTTATCTTCAAGCGTCGTTATCCCTCCTGCTTTATTACCTGGTGAAGGGTTTTCATATATTGGTTGATTATATGACATAAAGTATTCCTTAAAGTCATTAATTAAATGTACTGTTTTATCAAATACAGAATCATTTGAGCATCTATTCATCAATATAGTTTCTGCACCAAACATTTCAGGAACTTCAGTAAGAATTGTAGTTCCACCTTGAGATACTAAGAAATCTGAAAAACTTCCAACAAGCGGATTAGCTGTTATTCCTGAGAACCCATCAGAGCCCCCACATTTTAATCCAACTTTTAATTTTGATATAGATACAGGAACTCTCTTATCATCTTTCATATTTTCATAAAGATCTTTTAATATTTTAGCCCCTTCTCCAATTTCATCTGAAACTTCTTGAGCCACTAAAAATTTAATTCTCTTACTATCATATTCACCTAATGATTCAATAAATTCTTTCATAGTATTGTTTTCGCAACCAAGTCCTAAAACCAATACTCCTCCAGCATTAGGATGCTTAACTAAATTTCCAAGCATTGTTCTTGTATTTGCATGGTCATCACCTAATTGTGAACAACCATAATTATGTTTGAATACTTCAAGGCCATCAATTCCTACTGGATTAACTTCAGACTTAAACTTTTCAAGAATTCTTTCTCCAATTCCATTTACACATCCAACAGTTGGAACAATCCATAATTCATTTCTTATACCTACAGTTCCATTTTCTCTTTCATAACCATCAAATGTAAGTTTTCTATCAGCTCTAGATACATCATTTAATTGTTGACTAAATGAATAATCTTTTATTCCATTTAAATTTGTTTTAATATTATGAGTATGTACCCATTCTCCAGCTTCAATTTCTTTTATAGCATGTCCAATAGCATATCCATACTTAATAACATTTTCGTCATTCGAAATGTTAGCTATTGCTATTTTATGACCTCTTTTAACTTCTTCTTTAGTTTCTATTTTTATATTATCTAATTCTAAAATTTCACCTTTATTTATATCTCTAAGTGCTACAACCACATTATCTTTATCATTAATCTTAATAAAATCCTTCATGCACCATTACCTACTTTCAATTTATTATTTAGAAAGCGTGGCTACTCCACGCTAAAATGCACAATTCACAGTTCACAATTTAGGATAAAATTCTTCTTAGAAAAACTTTTAGATTTTTTCCTGTATTATGCATTGTGATTTGTGCACTGTGAATTAATATTTTAATTATCTATATTTCATCAGCTAAACAAATTATAGTATTTTCTATACGATTTTATGAAATAATAAAATCGCATAGAAATTTAATAAAACTCATTGAAGAATTAGAAATTAAAGAACTTCTTTAACAGCTTCTTTCATTCCAACTTTTTCGATTATTTCTAAGTAACCAGATACTTTATCAGTTAATCCTGGAACATCGTTCAAGTTGCTTCCCCAGTTCTTTTCATATCCAAGAACCCCTGTCACAACCTTCTTTAAACCTTCGCTTGTTCCATCACAGTTTGTCCATAGATTCTTAAATAATTCTAAAATATCTTCATCATCTGAAAGTTGAATATCTTCGTCTCCTCTTTTTCCTTTATAGAATTCTATTAAAGCAGCAATAGAGAATACTAATTTCTTAGGTAATTCACCTTTTCTCTTTAAGTATTCAGTTAAGCTTGGTAAATCTCTTGTCTTATATTTTGACATAGAGTTTAATGCTATACTCATTAAATAGTGTTTTACATATGGATTTCTAAATCTTTCTATTATGGCATCTGCAAATTCAACTAATTCATCGTGTGGAAGATCTAATGTTGGTATAATTTCATCATAAATTACTTCATGAACATATTTACCTATTACTTCGTGATCTACTGATTCTCCAACAGTTTCTAATCCATAAAGATATGCAACTGGTACCATTGCTGTATGTGGTCCATTAAGTATTCTTACTTTTCTAGTTCTATATGGAGTCATATCATCTACAACTTTGATGTTTAATCCTGCTTTATCTATTGGTAATTCATCTTTTACTGATTGTGGTCCTTCAATTACCCATAGGTGGAAGATTTCACCTACATCTACTAAATTATCATCATAACCGATTTCTTTTCTAACTTCTTCAATTGTATCTCTTGGATATCCTGGTACAATTCTATCTACTAAACTGCAGCAGAAAGTATTAGCTTCATTAATCCAATTAACAAATTCTTGTCCTAAATTCCATACTTCAGCATATTTTAATACTATTTCTTTTAATTTTTCACCATTTCTATCGATAAGTTCACATGGTATTATAATTAATCCTTTATCGCTTGCACCATTAAATGCCTTAAATCTACGATATAAAAGTGCTGTTAATTTTGCAGGATATCCTTTTTGGCATCCACCTTCTAATTTATCATCAGCTTCAAAAGCTATTCCAGCTTCTGTAGTATTAGAAACTATAAATCTTAATTCAGGATTTTCTCCAACTTTTAAATATTCTTCATAATCTCTGTATGGATTGATTCCTCTGCTTATACTATTCATAACCTTATGAGTTCTTACAGCTTTTCCATTTTGCATACCTTGAAGATATAGTGTATATAATCCATCTTGATCATTTAACATATCAACTAAACCATTTTCTAATGGTTGTACTACTACTACACTTCCATTAAAACCAGCTTCATCATTCATCTTATCTATTTGCCAATCAACAAAGGCTCTTAGAAAATTTCCTTCTCCAAATTGTAATACTTTTTCAGGATAACTTTTAAACTCTTTATATGTTTCCTTATTTAACTTCATAGATCTTTCCTCCAAATATTCTATTTAGGTATTTTTATTTCAATACACAATTCACAATGCAAAATATTTATAAACAAACTTTAATATCATACATTGTCAATTGTTCATTGACTTTTAAAAAACTAAATTTGCAAAATAGTTAATATAAATTTCATATTTATCTTTTACTTAATTAGTGTATTTAGAGATAGGATACACTTAATATAATTAAGCTTTTAAAATCATATCAAATAAATATCTAACTATTTTACACTTGTAAGATAATTCTACTTCTTTGCTTTTTCAAACGCTTCTACAAATTGTTTAGCAGTCTTTTCAACTAATTCAAAGTCACCAGTCTTTGCTCCTTTAGTTAAATCACCACCAGTACCAACAACAACAGCTCCAGCTTCAATCCACTCATGTAAATTAGCTACTGTTACTCCACCAGTTGGCATAAAATCACCTTGAGGAAGTGGTCCTTTAAATGATTTAATTACAGATGGTCCATAAAGATTAGCTGGGAATATTTTAACAACATCAACCCCGTATTCAAAAGCAGTAACTGCATCTTTTACAGTCATTACTCCAGGCATAACTAAAACTTTATATCTATTGCAAAGTTTTAAAGTTTCAACGTCCAAATATGGACTAACAATAAATTGTGCTCCCGCTAAAATACAAGCCCTTGCAGTTTCAGAATCTAAAACCGTACCAGCTCCAACTATTATATCTGTACCTTCATATTTTTCTACAGCTTCTTTAATTACATCTATAGGATTTGGAACAGTCATAGTCATTTCCATGATTTTTATTCCACCCTTAGAAACTGCATCAACTATTTTTATAGCTTCTTCCTTTGAATCGCCTCTAACTACAGCTACAACTCCAGCTTCTTTAATTTTTTGTAATACTACTTCTCTTCTCATTTTTTTCGCCTCAACTATCACGATATTTTCACAGCTATAATACTTATGTGAACTTATCATTTTATTTTTAAACATGCGCAATTCCCAAGTTGGTTAATTATAATCATTAATTATGGTATAAATATTATGGGATTATGATGGATTTTAATATTATTTAAAATTTTTATTTTCTTGAGAATTGCGCAAAATTATATATTAATAAGTTATAAAATAACTCATTTACATATTGAAATAATTATTAGCATTGTTATAGCTAATATCTGAAACTATTTTACCTAAAACTTCATAATCATCAGGGAATTCGCCATTATCAACCCATTCACCTATCACATTACAAAGTATTCTTCTGAAGTATTCATGTCTTGTATAAGATAAGAAACTTCTTGAATCAGTAAGCATTCCAACAAATGTACTTAACATTCCTAAACTAGCAAGTGATTTTATTTGTTCTTGCATACCAGTTTTGTGATCGTTAAACCACCAAGCTGAACCAAATTGTAATTTACCTTTTATTCCATCACCTTGGAAACATCCTATTAATGTTCCGATAGTAGAATTATCATTTGCATTTAAGCTATATATTATAGTTTTAGGAAGTGCATTTTCCATGTTTAAAGCATTTAATAATCTTGAAAGTGGAATTGCAACTTCAGTATCATTTAATGAATCAAATCCTGTATCAGGACCTAATACTTTGAACATCTTAGTATTATTATCTCTAACACAATTCATGTGAAATTGATTTGTCCAGTTTAAATCATGATATAGTTTTCCAAAGAATTTTAAAACAAATACTCTAAATTTGTTTTCAGCTTCAAATGAAACACTACCATTCTTTAATACATTAACAAATATTTCAGCTACTTCTTCCTTAGAAGCATTTCCAACAGGAACAAAATCTAAGGCATTATCAGAAACTCTACATCCAACTTCATGGAAGAATTCAACTCTCTTCTTTAAAGCTTCTAAATATTCATCAAAGTTTGTGATTTTATTTCCAACAACTTCTTCCAATTTATTGAACCATTCTTTAAATGTTTCTTTATTAATTCCTAATGCTTTATCAGGCCTAAATGCTGGTAAAACTTTAATATCAAAACTCTTATCTTCTTTTATAGCTAAATGATATTCTAATGAATCTATTGGATCATCTGTAGTGCATATCACTTTAACATTTGACTTTTTAATAAGACCTCTTACTCTGAATTCTTCAGTATTTAGCATTTTATTTACTTTTTCCCAAATAGCTGGTGCTGTTTTTTCATTTAATGTTTCTTCAACTCCAAAATATCTCTTCAATTCTAGATGTGTCCAATGATATAATGGATTTCCAATAGCCATTGAAATTGTTTTTGCCCATGCTAAAAACTTTTCATAATCGCTTCCATCTCCAGTTATAAACTTTTCATCTATACCGAAAGTTCTCATTTGTCTCCATTTATAGTGGTCCCCATAAAGCCAAACTTGAGTTATATTTTCAAATTGTTTATTGTCTAATATTTCTTTTGGATTAATGTGACAATGATAATCTATGATCGGCATTTTCTCAGAATAATCATGATATAATTTTTGAGCCACCTCACTAGATAATAAAAAATTTTCATCCATAAATTTTTTCATAGTAAAATCCTTCTCTCTTTATTTTCCGCAAACATTATGGAATAGTGCCATTGTTCACGTGAACATTTATCTTTTTTTATTATATTAGTATTTTAATTAAAATGCAACTTTTTTTATTAACATTAATTTAATGTTAATCTATTATTCAAGCATACCATTTTCCCATTTACCTTCTTGAAGATCTTGTGCAACTTTTCTATATTTATCATCTGGTAAGTTGTGTAATACCCCTACAACAATAGCAGCCAATGCTAATGCTACTGCTGGATATAATGTCATAGCACCTTTAATTCCAAGTAATGTTTCTGCACTTTGCTGTGCATTTGCAACGTATCCAGTCATTCCTAATACACTTGCACTTACAATAGCAGCTAAAGATTGAGCTATCTTTCTTGAGAAATTAAACGCTGCATATGTCACACCTTCTTTTCTTATTCCAGTATGCCAGTGACCATAATCTATTGCATCTGTAACGAATGCCCAAGTCACCCCATTCGGAATAGCTAATCCTACATAACCAATAGTTACAAGTGTTATGAAAATTGTTGGATCTGCTTGATTAGTTGGCATAATAAAATTCAATCCATTAGCGACAATACCTATCAATAGTCCTGAAATTGCAGTTTTCTTCTTACCAAATTTCTTTACTAAAAATGGTATTGCAAATATACCAATTACAGAACATCCAATCATTATACCGTTAACTTTTGGCTGAAGTGCTATATCTCCTAGGTTATATTGACAAAAGAATATCATCATTTGGTTATTAGTATTCATAGCAGAAATAGTGAATAATTGCATAAGAATTAAACATAATAGTGGTCTATTTGTAAATATTACTTTAATGTAGTCTTTCGCAGATGCCTTTTCTGATTTACCATTTCTATTAACTACGACATGTTCTTTAGTATTAGTGAAACAAATAAAGAATGAAATAACTCCTATACAAGCCATAACTGCAGCTGCAATAGGATACCCAATTTTTTTATCATTGAACATCATAAGAATAGGTACAAAAGCTACTCCAGTTATTAATTGAGCTCCAAGAGATCCAGCTTGTCTAAATGTTGCCAATTGGCTTCTTTCTTCTACATCTCTTGTCATTACTGATGCTAGAGATCCATAAGGAACATTAGTAAATGAATACATAAGCCCCCATATCATATATGTTACATAACCATATACAATTTTTGATGTAAGTGAAATATTTGGCATAGTAAATGTAATCACAGTTAGTATTGCTAAAATTATACTAGATATCATCATTACAGGTCTAAATTTACCTGATTTCCCAGCTTTTCTCCCATCAATTATTGAACCTGCTAATGGATCCATAAAAGCATCAAATATCTTTGTAAATGCAAATATTCCACCAACAGCTGCAGCACCAATTCCACAAGTATCTACAAAAAATTTTGTAAGATATGATTGTCCTAAGTCAAACATAAATCCATTTCCAAAATCTCCAAAACCATATGAAATTTTTTCTCTTAAACTTAACTTAGTATTTCCATTGTCAGAACCTTTAGTCTGACTATTCTTCGATTGTTCCATTTTTATCCTCCTTATCTAAGCATTATAATGCTTAGACTTATACAACTTATTATAAATTTTTCTTGACTTTGTCTATCAATTCATTATATTCTTCATCACTTAAATACACTTGTTGTGGGTTCATTTCAAATGTTCCTCCCCATGAAGGACCTCCTTCATATTTGGGTACTAAGTGAAAATGAAGATGTTTCATTGTATCAGCGAATGCTCCATAATTTATTTTATTAGGAGTAAAAGCTTTATGTATAGCTTGCGCAACCCTACGAACATCTTTAATAAATGAACTAGCTTCTTGTTCAGTCAATTCAGCAACTTCGCTCTTATGTTCTTTAAAAACCACATTACATCTCCCTTTATAAGTTTGTTCTTTAAACAAATATACTGTTGATACTTCTAAATCACATATTTTAATCATTAGCTTATCAAGTTCTTCGTTCTTTGAACAATAAAAACATTTTTCATCAAAGTTCATTTTTATTACCTCCAAATTTTAATATTTATATTAACTTAATTATAAATACTACATATATAACATTTACAATTAAAATTATATAAAGCTTTACTTTCTAATACTATGTTAAATCCTTGTCAATCATTTCCATGTTTGTACAATATAATTTACTTAGTAACGGTTTACGTAAATAACATAAGTTTACATGGTTTGTTAACGTGAACAATTTTAAATAAAGATATAACTCACTTCTAACATTATATTATTTCTAAATTAAGAATGCAATAGTTTTAGTTAACGTTAACAAAAATTTTTCTAAGATAATTAGTGATTTTGTCATTAATCATCTTAGAAAACAACTTATAATTTTTTAACTGATTTTCTCATTACAAGCTTTGATTCTATAAACACTTTGTTTCTATCAATCTCTTTATTATTTATTAGATTTAAAATATAAGTGCCTCCATATTTACTCATTGTCAACGAATCTTTTTTTACACTTGATAATGTTGGTGTTACATAATTACAAAAATTACTATCATCAAAGCCTATAATTGAAATATCATCAGGAACGCTTAAACCGCTTTCTGATATAGCTTTCATAGCTCCAACAGCAATATCATCGTTAGAACAAAATACTGCTGTAGGTTTTTCATCTAATTCTAATAATTTATTCATGCTTATGTACCCACTCTGTAAATCGTACTTACCACTTATAATCAATTCTTCATTAATAGGAATATTATTATCTTCTAATGCTTTTATATATCCTTTTCTTCTATATGAACTAGATTCAAATTCTTTATTTCCTTCTATTAATGCTATTCTTTTATGATTATTTTCTATAAAATATGTAACAGCATCGTACGACCCTTTAGTATCATCTGACATAATATTTATTATTTTATCATCATCAATATTTCTATTTATGACTACAGTTGGTATATTTTTTTCTAGTATAGTTTTTATAAATTTATCATCGTTCTTACTTTGGCTTACAACTATTATTCCATCAAAATTTTTATTATCAATTGGATGTGAATATTCATAATCATCAATTCCTCTAATGACTAAATTATATTCTTTATCCATGACCTTATTTACACCTTTAATAATTTCATGGAAAAATGTATCTGAAGTTCCTTCACTAATGGAAGAAAAGAAAATTCCTATAACATATGATTTTAATAAAACCAAACTTTTAGCACTATAATTTGGAACATAATTTAATTCCTTTGCTAAAGCTTTAATTTTAACCTTTGTTTCTTCATTTATGTATGGGCTATTGTTAAGTGCTCTTGACACTGTTGTATGAGAAACGTTAGCCAATTTTGCAATATCTTTTATAGTAACACTCATTACTCCTCTGCACCCCTTATTAATATTATGAATTTATTCTACCATATTGTATAAAATATGCAAAAATATATTATAATTCAATTCTTATATTAATCATAAGCATATTTAACAATATAATTCCTCTATTATTATAGACTTAAATTTATATATAATATATTAATTTTAATTGTTTTGGCAATATTTTTCTATAGTTTCTGCAACTCTTTTTGCTTGAACTACAGCTTCAACAACAGTTTTTGCACCTGTCACTACATCTCCTGATGCAAAAGTTCCTCTTTTAGTTGTATTTCCATTTTCATCAGTTATTAATAATCCCCATCTATTTGTATTCAACTCTGTTGTATTTGAAACAATGTTAGTTCTTGGAGTTTGACTTACAGCAATAATTGTTGAATTGCAATTAAAAAACTCCTCTTTTCCTTCGATGGTTTTAGTAAACATTTTTCCATCAGAATCTATTACATTTTCAGTAACTGCAAGTCTCACACCTTCTTCTGTTATTTCTATAGGAGACTTAAATAATTTAAAATTAATATTATCCTCTTTTGCTTCTCTTATTTCTTGTTTTGTTGCTGACATTTCCTCGAAGCCTTTTCTATATATTATAGTAACTTCCTTTGCACCATTTCGCTTAGCACTTCTAGCAGCATCCATAGCAACATTTCCAGCTCCAATTACTGCAACCTTATCTCCCAAGCAATAATATTCTGGTGATTTTAGATAATCTATAGCAAAATGTACATTGCCAAGAGTTTCGCCCTTAATATTCAAAGTCTTTGGATTCCATACTCCAGTTCCAATAAAAACAGCCTTATATCCATCTTCAAATAATCTATCAAGAGAAATAACAGGTCCTATAAGAGTGTTTGGCCTAATTTTAACACCAATTTCTACAAGTTTTTCTTCAAGTGTATCAATTAATTTCTTAGGCAACCTATATTCTGGTATTCCATACCTTAATACTCCCCCTATTTTCACGTGTGCATCAAAAATAGTAACTTTATAGCCTTTCATAGCAAGAATAAAAGCAATTGTTATTCCTGCTGGCCCTCCACCAACTATAGCAATTCTATCTTTGTCTTTAGGTACATTACTCAAACTAATTTCTTCTAAGTACTTTTTTGATATTTCATGTTCTATATCATGAAAATTAATAGGTTCTCCCTTTATTCCTCTAACGCAATTACCCTTACACTGATCTTCATGAATACAAACTAATGAGCATATTACAGAAAGTGGATTATTATTGAATAAGATTTCTCCAGCTTCCTTAAGTTTTCCTTCTTTATAAAGTTTTATAATTTCAGGTATAGGTGTATAAATAGGGCAATTATCCTTACATCTTGGCACCTTACATAGTAAACATCTTGACGCTTCATTTAATAAAAAATCTATATTTGACATTTATCTAACATTCCTCCTTTGTTTTATTATACATTAAGCATAGTAACTCATATTTATATTTATTTCAACTATTTATTAAAAAATATGCTACCCTTTTTAATCAAATAGGATAGCATATTTAAATATTTACTCTTTATTATACAAATACAACGTTCCATTTATATGACTAAGAGATAATTAACGTCAAAACATCTATTTAGTCTATTCTCATCAAAATCCCTCTTACTATTTTAACTAATTCTTAATTTCTTCAATTATATCAATTAACATATTAACTCTATTAAATGGAGTAATGAAATATAAACCATCTGCAATATCTTTGAGTTTCTTTCCAATTTCCACGCTTATCTTTACTCCAACTCTTTGTGCTTCCTCCTTATCCATGTTCTCAGAAAACATCCTAATATATTTTTCTGGAATTGTAACACCAGGGAGTTCATTATTTAAAAATATAGCATTTCTATAACTAACTATTGGAAGAAGTCCCGCTAAAATTTTCACATCAGTCTTTTCTTTAATCTTCTTTAAAAATTCAATAGCCTCATCATCATATATTGGCTGAGTTAAAAAGAATCTTGCACCTTTTTCTATTTTTTTAAGCATTCGGTTAAATTCAACTTCTTTATTTAAAACATTTAAATTCAAGGCACCACCAATATGAATAGTATCGCCTTTAAAAAATTCTTCATTCATATCGTTTATTAATTCCATCAATTTAAATGAATTTAAATTAAATACACTTTTTGTTTCTATTTTTGTTGCATCTGATATCGGATCTCCTGTAACTGCTAATACATTCCTTATATCCTCAATATGTGAAGCAATTAATGAAGATCTTATTGCATTTGTATTCTTATCTCTACAGCAGATATGTGGCATAACTTCAATTCCAATTTCTCTTTTTATCTTAGTAGCTATAATTGTAGAATCTGCTTTTACCTTTGACATCGGAGAATCAGGAATCGTTACTAAATCTATATTATTCTCTTTACATATTCTAGCTCCATTCATTAGTTTTGTAATATCAGTATCTGCTGGTGCAGATAACTCAATTGCAATCACAAATTCATTTCTATCTAATTTACTCCTAAAAGAATTCTCTATGCAAAATTCTTTTTCTACTACTTCTTCTTTATTATTTGAACCTATAACTTTAATTTTTTCAAATTTTCCTTCAACTAATGCTACAATTTCTTTTATATAATTAGGATTTGTTCCGCAGCATCCTCCAATTATTGATACTCCTTGTAATCGTATCTCATTTACCTTTTTAGCAAAATACTTAGGATTATTTGGATAAACAGTTCTTTCATGAATCAATTCAGGAAACCCAGCATTAGGAAGTGCTGAAACTATATCATTATCTATATTAATGCTTTTAATTATTTCAGACATATGTGTTGGACCTGAACCACAATTAAATCCATAAGCATCAATTTCTTTAATAGACTTGACCACATTAATTAATTTCTTAATACTTACGCCATCTCTAGTAAATCCATCTGGTTTAACAGCAAACTGTGTTAATATAAAACTATTCCTGTCTTTATCTTTAATATATTTACTTATTTCTTCAATATACGAATAATTACTAAAAGTTTCAAATACGAAAACATTAATATTATTTTCAAGAAAACAATCAACTATAAACTTATATTCATTTAATATATTTTCCGGTGCTTCATCTAATATACTACTTGCCTTTATTGGCCCTATACTTGCTCCAATATAAATTTCTCTATCTTTAGCAACTTCCTTTGCTATATCAATTCCTGATTTTATTACTTCACGTAATTTATCTAAAGATACATTAAGGTCATATGTATTGGCTGAGAAAGTATTAGTTCTAATTAATTTAGCCCCAGCATTAATATATTGTTCGTGAATTTTTTTAATTGAATCTTTATCCTCTAAATTAGCAAATTCACAATATGAAATATCATTACCAGTTGATTCAGCATAATAAGTGCCCATTGCCCCATCAAATATTAATATATTCTTCTTCAAATATTCTCTTATCATTGTTTAATCTCCCCAATTTCTATAAATAATATTTAAAGTAAGTATACTATAAATTTCTCATGCCGTCCTTATTTTTATTTAAAACAAAAATAGATTTATCTATTTTCAAGATAAATCTATTTTAAAATACTTAACAATATTTATTATTTTATATCAATTGAATTATCTGCTTGTTTTGTAGGTTCTTGTATTACTATTTTTTTAGTTTCTTCTTTAGACTTACCTGAATTTGTAGTATTATCACTACTTCCACTATTTGGTGTTAAACTAATACCGTTATCTTTAGGTAGAATTTCCACCAGCTCCGCTATTACTATTACCACTTGTTGCAGGTACATCTGGTTGTAAGTCTATAATATTATTTTTTGTTTCTGTTTTACCAGTATTATCATTGCTCTTATTTGAACCAATATTAGATTCAGTTGTATCAGATGGAGCATTTATTTTAGGTTTATCTGATGCTGGTTTATCAGATTTTACCTCTGGATTCTCAGTAACTGCTGGAGCTTTATCATTTTTATTATCATCAAATTGCCATTGATTTGGATTTTCACTGTCTTTTATACTTTCAGTAATATCCTTAACTGGAGCTGTTTTAATCTTATCCTTTATTTTCTCATCTGTTACACGAGCTGCTGCTTCATATCTACCTAAACTTATATTTTGTTCTTTAGCTTTGCTTACATCCTCTTTATCTCCTGAAACAAAGGTTACTTGTTTTGGATCAAATGAAGAATATATAGCTCCCTCTAAATTTTTCACATATGTCTCATCATTTCCATTTTCAAACATATATCCAACTAAAACTTCATGATTTTTTTCTAGGTAATTATTTGCAATAAGTTTATCTTTTATTTTTTGTATTCCGCTTTCAAGAGGAATATCCTTAATATCGCTAAAATCCATACTCTTACCATCATCATTTACTCCTTCAACCTTGATGATGTTAAGTTTACTATCTGCTTCTATTTGTATACTTGGGTTAATATCCAAGCTAACAACTGCAAATGCTTCCTGTGGTCTCATTATCTGAAAGAAGGTGAATATAATTAAAAATAATGCAGCAATTGATCCGAATGATTTCTTAAATCCATTAAATTTATAACCATTCTTTGTTGTTTTATTTATAATATCTTCATTAAAATAAAATATTTTTTGACCTATTTTCATATCATTTTTATAAGCTATCTTTTCCATTAAGCCTTCATCATTTAAAGCTATAGCATAATTCTTCTTTATCTCCATTATTATCCCTTTATTCAATTTTTTCACCTACTTTCTGATCCAATTTTTTAAAGCATTAAGGTTTTTATCAATTATAATAACCACAGAAATAATAAATTTTTTACTTCTTTTTATTACCTTTTCTGTAACAGAAAACTTTGCTACTATTCTTGTAATAGGCAATCTCTTCTTCAAATACATAAACGAAGTAAATTCTTCTTCTACACTAATTTGTTCTGCTAACATAATTGCATTTTTTCTTGTAGCTTGTTGTTTGGGAGCCTCATTTACCAAATCTTCAAATGTAAAACCGAACGAACCGATCTCAGTTTTAAGCTTGTTTATTTGTTCTAGTAGTAAACTATTATCTTCTTTAGGCTCAAAATACTCATCTTTTATGTCAACTCCCTTATCTAATAAATCATCAAGAGATGAATGTTGATGCTTATTTTCGCTTTTCAAATAATTTTTAATTCTACTTCCTATAACAAGTTTTGCATATGATAGAAAATGGCCTTTCTCATTATCATATCTTTCAATAGCCTCGTGAAATCCTAGCAATCCAACACTAAGTTCTTCATCATTCTCACAAGATACATATCTTCCAGTTACTTCTGAAATACTTTTAATAATAAAAGGCATATGATTCTCTATAAGTTCATTGATACTTGTGTTCTTATCAACATTTAAATCTATTAAAACACATTCAAGCATTTCATACGCTCCCTTCTCCGGTCATAATAATATACAATATAAATTAATCTTTTTGGTACTTTTTATTGAATTAATGAAAAAGTTTATTCATAATCCTTTATTTAACACTTCCAAATAAAATGGAAACTCAAATTCATTATAACACGTAATAAAAATTTTTTTAAATAAAAAAATAAAAGGAGCTTAGAGACCGGCGAAGGACACTCTAAGCTCCAAATTAGCACTTACGTACCAACTGCTTTTATAGAATAACATAAAAGCTTTCCAATATCAACATAAAAGTTAAATAAATTATATATATTAACACATACCTCCATTATTACTGTTATCTCCGCCACAAGCATTCATATTATTTGAATTTGCTTTTATATTCTTCTGAGAATATTTTTTCATGTAATCAATCATTCTTGATTGTAGCTTATTTAGGCTATTTAAATATTCATAATTATCTGGTTCCAGCTCAACTGATTTTTTTAAGTAATTTAACCCACTTTCAAACCATCCTTTTTGAACAGAAATAAATCCTTGTAAATAATTCCACTCTGATGAATTTGCATTATTAATCAAATTCAATTTAGCTTCAGCTTCTACGAAATTTTTTTTGTCAATTAATTCTCTAATTTCTTTATACAAGTCACCATTTAAAATCTTTTCATATGCAGCACTTATACTTAATATTTTTTGCCTTGTTGTTTCATCTTGATTCTCTGAATATTCTTCAATCATAGATTTAAATTTATCTCTTATTTCGTCCTGTGACGCAGTTTCATCGATATCTAAAACTTTATATGGATCCAATACCACCACACCTCAAAATATATTTTTCCATTATTAAATATATTTATAAAAGTTCTTAATATTCTAATACCTCTAGATAATTTATTAATACACATATCAAAATATATCAAAGCATATAATGATTTAAAGCAAATTTTATAAAAAGTATTTCTTAAGAATTACAGATCGTATACTTTCATATTTTATATAAGACGGAAGTTCTTTCTTTAATACATTTATCTTTTCATACCCATGCTTTTCACATGCAGCAGAAATTAATTTTGCATCTTCTTCACTATAAAATTCATCAAGATCAATTTCAAAAATATTTTCTCCAAATTGTCTAATATAATCTGTAACATATCCTAAAACAGTAGAAATTGATAATTCAAGTTTCTCTGATACTTTATGAATATTAATTTTTTCTCTAAGCATATCAATAGCAATTTGATTATTTTCTCTTTGTTCTCCATCAATTATGACTTTTCTTCGTTTTCTTTCCATCCAATCTACCTGAATATGATTTTCATCGATATAATCTTTAACAATTTTTATAATACTATCTCCATATTCACTTATTTTTTTAGGACCCATTCCACTTATATCTTTTAATTTTTCAAGGCTATCAGGATATCTACCACTAATTTCTTTCAACGTATTCATAGTAATTATTGCTTGAGGTAAAACACCTTCTTTTTTTGCTAGTTGTTTTCTCAAGATATCTAATTTATTATATAGAGTTAAATCTGTAGTCACCACCAACTTTAACTCCTCATCATTTACTTCGTCAGTATTTGACTTTTCTTCTTCAACATTATTATCAGGTATTTCAATATTATGTTCTTTTACAAATGCTATTATAACATCTTCGAAAGCTTTTCCATATTTGCTATATTTAACTTCCCCAACTCCAGAAATATTAAGCATTGCACTTCTATTAACAGGAAATTTAGATGCCATTTCTTTTAAGGTTATATCACCAAATATAACATATGGCGGAACATTATTTTCACTTGCTAAATCATGTCGTATTCTTCTAAGAATTTCAAATAATTCGTTATCTTCCTTAACTTTTTGTTCAACCTTAAATTCTTTTAATTCAACTTTTTCTTGTGAAGTTAACACCATTCGGGATTTTTCATTTAAACTTAACACTGGATAAGTTCCCTCAATTACATTTATGTAGCCATGAGAAATTAAAGTATTAATAAAAGTCTTAAGCTGATCTGAAGAATACTCTTTCATCAAGCCATAAGTTGATAATTCATGAAAATTAAATTGAATAACCTTTTTATTTTTAGAGCCTCTAAGTACATCAACTAGCATTCCAATACCAAATTTTGTTTTCATTCTATAAATGCATGATAGTACTTTTTGCGCTTCGATAGTTTTATCCACAAGTTCGCCTTCACTTAAGCAATTGCTGCATTTATTACATTCTCCTGCATGGGTTTCGCCAAAATACTCAAGAATATATTTTCTATAACAATCATTGCTATAAACAAAATCCATCATTTGTTGTAGTTTTTTATATTGATTATTCTTTCTATCAATATTTTCTATTGAATTCTCAATTAAGTATTTTTGAACTTGAACATCTTGAGGTGAAAATAATAATATGCATTCACTCTCACCACCATCTCTTCCAGCCCTCCCTATTTCTTGATAGTAACTTTCTATATTCTTTGGCATATTATAATGAACTACATATCTTATGTTTGGTTTATCTATTCCCATTCCAAATGCATTTGTTGCTACCATAATATTTGCTTGGTCATAAATAAAATTCTCTTGATTTTCTTTTCTTGTATTTTCTGACAATCCAGCATGATAATGAGCGACTTTGTATCCTTTAGCATTTAGCATTTCATAGACTAAATCAACTTCTTTTCTTGTTGCCGCGTATATTATCCCTGAAACTTCTTTATTATTCTCTATATATTTGAATAGATACTCTTTCTTATTTCCGTTTTTAACTACGTTTATAAGCAAATTTTCTCTGTCAAAACCTGTTATAAAAACTTTTGGATTCTTCAATTTAAGAAGATTAATAATATCTTCTCTAACTTCTTCAGATGCTGTTGCGGTAAACGCTGTTACAATTGGCCTATTTTGAAGCAAGTTTATAAAATCTGATATTTTTCTATAACTACTCCTAAAGTCATGTCCCCATTGAGAAATACAGTGAGCCTCATCAACAGCAATTTGTGATATACAGCATTTTGATATTACATTAAGAAATTCAAATGATTCTAATCTTTCTGGTGCAATATAAAGTATTTTTATCTCACCATCTTGCAGCTGTTCAATTACCTGATTTTCTTCTACAGAACTTAATGTGCTATTAATTAATGCCCCATTTATACCCATATCTTTTAATGTATCAACTTGATCTTTCATTAATGAAATCAGTGGTGAAATAACTACGGTAATCCCTTCTAATATTAGAGCAGGAATTTGATAACATATGGATTTACCTCCTCCAGTTGGCATTATGGCTAGTACATCTTCTCCATTTATTATCTTATTTATTATATCTTCTTGACCTTTTCTAAAGGTTTTATACCCATAATATTTTTCTAAAGCTTCATGTGCTAGTGCTAAGTCATTCATTAATTAATACTCCTTAAATAATTTATTCTATAATTTCTAAAATCAACTCACTTAATATTTCCCAATAATATTATTGACGCTATTGTATATATTTTAATCATTCACAATTCTTAAACTTAATAATGTTATGTACAATAAAAATAGGACTGACAAAAGTTCAATCCTACCTTTATTAATATAAAATCAAAATTTTACTTAGCTAAAATTTCAACTCCAGTTTCTGTTATCAAAACAGTGTGTTCCCATTGAGCTGATAATTTATCATCAGCTGTATATATAGTCCATTCATTTACTTCATCAACAAAAACATCAAAATCTCCTTCATTTACCATTGGTTCTACAGTGAGAACCATTCCTGGTACTAGAAGCATTCCAGTTCCTTTTTCGCCTACATGAGGTACAAAAGGTTCTTCGTGGAATTGATTACCTACCCCATGACCACCTAAAGCTCTAACTATTGTATATCCGTTTTTATGGGCATGTTCTTGACAAGCAGCTCCTATATCACCTAAAAAGCCCCATGGTTTTATTGCCTCTATTCCCTTAACCATAGTTTCTCTAGCTACAGTAACTAGTCTTTTTGCTTTTTCATCAACTTCCCCAATCATAAACATTCTTGAAGCATCTGAGTAATATCCATTTAAAATTGTTGAAACATCAACATTTACTATATCACCATCTCTTAAAATGATTTTTTCATCTGGGATACCATGACAAACTTCATTGTTAATTGAAGTACACACACTCTTTGGAAAGCCCTCAAAATTTAATGGAGCTGGAATCCCACCATTTTCTGTTGTATAGTCATAAACTAATCTATCAATTTCTTCAGTACTCATTCCAGCTTTAATTTTACTTGCTACCAAATCTAATACTTCATTATTTATTTTAGCACTTTTTCTAATGCCCTCTATATCTTCGGGACTTTTAATTATATCTCTTGGTGGCACTATATGCCCTTTATGTCTATAACTTTCAATTTTTTCATCAAATTCTAAGTGGCATTTTTTATACTTCAATCCACTACCACACCAACATTTTGCATTTCTATCAAAATTCATTTTCTTAATAACACCTCTTCAAACTTATCTATATTAAAGAACTATAGATTTCATATTTTTTTATAATTTACTTTCTAATACATTATATATCAATAACATAACATTGTAACCATTAATTAGTTACTTTTTTGCTTTATCAACATTAATCTTTTTACCCTTAATTGTCATAGTTTTTAATTGTTCTATAACTTTTTTGCCTTTTCCATTTAAAATATCTACATAAGATACAGAATCCTGTACATCAATAATTCCAATATCATCTGCACTTAAACCCTCTATATTACAGATAGCTCCAACAATGTCCCCAGGTCTGATTTTCTTTTTCTTTCCTCCATTTAAATATATTTTTGTTATATCTGAATTAATAACTTTACTCTTTTCTTTCTTTGCTTTAGGTTTACTTTTTAAAAGTTTAATAGAAACCTCTTTATTTTCTTCGATTTCTTTTTCATCCAATTGATTATATACGGGTATATTAAATCCTATGTATGCTTCAATATCCATTAATAAATTATTTCCTTCATTAGCGCAAAAACTAATAGCCTTTCCTTTAGCACCCGCACGACCACTTCGCCCGATTCTATGTACATAAGCTTCTTTTTCAACTGGTAAATCGTAGTTTATTACATGCGTAATTCCTTCAATATCTATTCCTCTTGATGCCAAATCCGTTGCTACTAATAACCTAAATTCTCCACGCCTAAACTTTTCCATAACCTCAAGCCTCTCTTTTTGCATAAGGCCTCCATGAATCTTATTACTTGAATATCCTTTAGATTTCAAATATTCAAAAACCATGTCAACATTTTCTTTTGTCTTTGCAAAAATTACAGCTGTCTCAGGTTTTTCACATATTAATATATTATTTAATGCCTCTAACTTCTTATCATACTGAACATAATATAACCTATGTTCAATATTATCTGTAATTAACTTTTGACTCTTAATACTGATATCTATGGGCCTATCCATATGTCTTTCACATAAAGCTTTTATTTCTTCTGGGATTGTTGCTGAGAATAGCATTGTTACTCTCTTCTTTGGAATTCTTCTAATAACGCCTTCAACCTGCCCTATAAAGCCCATATTTAGCATTTCATCAGCCTCATCAATAACAAAATACTTTATTTTTGTAGTATCAAGACTTCCTCTATCTATGTGATCTAAAATTCTACCTGGAGTTCCAACTACTATATGTGTTTTTTGCTTTAATTTTCTTTCTTGTTCCGAAATTGGCTCCTTACCAAAAACAGCAATTGCTCGTATTCTTTTGAATCGTCCTATATTTGAAATATCATCGCTTACTTGCACTGCAAGTTCTCTTGTTGGTGTCAAAATCAATACTTGAGGAATATTTTCTTCCCAATTTATTTTTTCACATAAAGGTATACCAAAAGCAGCTGTTTTTCCACTTCCTGTCTGTGACTTAACAATGACATCTTTATTTAAAAGAACCTCTGGTATAACCTTCTCTTGTACTTCAGATGGCTTTTTATATCCAAGTCCTTCAATAGACTTCAAAAGATCTTCTCCAATTTTAAACTCGCTAAACCCATTCTTCATTATTTAAATTTCTCCTTAATCTAATAATTTACACTTTTATTCCTTTGTAATTATAATCTTTCTTATTATACCATCCTTATCTATTTTTAAAACATTAAAAATCATATCTATATTTATATCTTTACAATCATATCAAATTTAATTTGTTAGTTCTATCAATTAAAAATAGAATTTTGTCAACTAATAGTTGCATTAAAAGCAAATTATACAAGTTTATCTGGCAATATTCATATAATAAAGATATAATTAGTTTGCAATGATAAAAAATCAAGCTGTTAATCAAATTTTAGTTAACTATTCTAACTTAAATATATTTTTTCATTGTGAAGTAAATCTAAACATAAAAGGAGAAATTAATGAACAATTCATTTAGCGATTTAAATTTAAATTCAAATATAGTAGAAGGACTAAAAAAACAAGGAATTACTGTTCCAACTGCAATTCAATCATCATCAATTATTCCAGCTATTGAAAATAAAGATATAATTGGTGAAGCTTTTACCGGAAGCGGAAAGACCTTAGCATATCTAATTCCATTATTTCATAAGATAGATACAACAAAAAGAGAAATGCAAGGAATAATTTTAGCTCCTACTCACGAACTTGCTATACAAATTGAAGATCAAATTAAGCTTTTAGCTCAAAACTCTGATGTACCAGTTACATCTTTATCAATAATTGGAGATGTAAATATCAATAATCAAATTAAAAAATTGAAAGATATTAAACCTCATATTATTGTTGGCTCAACCGGAAGAATTCTAGATCTAATTCAAAAAAAGAAAATAACTGCTCATACTATTAAGACAATTGTTATAGACGAAGCCGATAATTTATTAGACCCAAAAAGAGCTCTTGTCACTAAAAACATTATTAAAACAACAATGAGAGATAGACAACTTATGATTTTTTCTGCCTCAATTAAAGCCGAAACTTTAGAAACAGCAAAAACTTTAATGAAGGAACCTTTAATTATAAAAGGTGAGGATAAACCACAGATCAACCCTAATATTGAGCATATGTTTATTGTATGTGAAAGACGTGATAAATTTGAAACTCTAAGAAAACTTCTTGTCGCTGTTAAGCCCGAGAAAGCAATTATTTTTGTTAATGATAATGATGATATTGAATTAACAACTGTAAAACTAAATTATCATAGTAAAGATTGTTTTGCAATGACTGGTAAAATATCAAAAGAAGATAGAAAACTTGCAATCGAGAGTTTTAAAAATGGTAAAATTAAAATTCTAGTATCTTCAGATGTAACTGCTAGAGGTTTAGATGTTGAAGGAATAACTCATGTATTTCACTTAGATTTACCTTTGAAATTAAATGAATATTTACATAGAGCTGGAAGAACTGCTAGAGGAGATGCTCATGGTACTTCTATATGTGTAACAACAATCAAACAGTTAAGTATAATAAAAAAATATGAAAGAGAATTCAATGTTGAATTTAAACAAAAAAAAGTATTTGGAGGAATTCTTGAAGACTATAATTATTCCCTTGAAGTAAAAAATGATAATTCAGAAAACAAATCCTACAACAACAAATTTAACAAATCAAAATTTCATAAATAAATTTTATATTAAATCAAAAGTTTTATATAAAAGGCTTGATAATACTGTTATTAAGTCTTTTATTCATATTATATAAGTTCTAATTAAGGCATTACATCTCACATTAAGAAATCCTGAAAGGAAAAGTGAGAATCGAAATTTTACATTTCGCTATTCGAACTTTCTCTGTGAGCTTCGTGGCTAATGACAATTGATAATGAACATTGATAATTGAACTGTATATATTTTAAATATTTCTCTATAATAATCAACTTATTTTTTAGTAGTATTTATTTTAAAATAAGTTATCATATACTATATTAGTTATAGATATCCAAATTAATAATTCAACTTATAAATGTAATATATATGTATTATTGAGAAATTATAATCGTAATACTACACTAGAAATCAGATACATTTTTCTGGAAGCAGGCATGTGAAATTGAGCTGATGATGGTTCTTAATGGGGGCTTGTTTCATTTTCAGCTTGTCCAGATTTTACATCTGGAACACCTGAAATGACGACAAGCCGCCATTTAGAACTTTCCAGCGAAAATTTCACTAGTCCTGTGGAAGATAAATGTATCTGATTTAGGTAATTGTTGCATACGTCTAATTTTCGATTTGAATATCTTTAATAAGAACATAAAGGGGACACTTTAATGAACAACAATAAAATTCTTTTAAATTTATTAGCACTAATTACAGTACTCATTTGGTCTACTACTTTTATTTTTAGTAAAATATTATTAAATATTTTTACTCCACTTGAAGTTATGTTTTATAGATTTATAATTGCTTATATTTTATTGCTTATAATTTATCCTAAATTTCACAAAATACATTCTTTAAAAGAGGAGTTCATGTTTTTGATATGCGGTATTACAGGAGGGTCACTTTACTTTTTAACTGAAAATTCAGCTGTTAAAATATCACAAGTATCAAATGTCGGACTTATAGTTGCCACTGCACCAATTATAACTGCTCTCCTTGCTCATTTTTTTACTAAAGGTGAACATATAAATAGAAATTTAATCTATGGTTTTATTATTGCAATTTCAGGGGTTTTTTTAGTTATTTTTAACGGTAGCTTTATGCTTAAATTAAATCCAGTTGGAGATATGCTTGCCTTAGGCGCAGCAATATCTTGGTCAGTTTATTCTATAACAACTAAAAAGTTTGGCAGTAAATATAATCATCTATATTTAACTAGAAAAATTTTCTTTTATGCTTTGATAACTATGGTTCCTTTTTTATGGACGTCAGAATTTAATTTTGATATAAAAAAAATCCAAAATATCAGTGTTATTATGAATCTTCTATTTTTAGGAGCCATAGCATCTAGTTTATGCTATGTTGTATGGAATTTTACTGTAGACAAGCTTGGAGTAATAAAAACTAATAATTATATTTACCTTATTCCAGCCTTTACATTATTATTTTCTATTTGTATCCTAAATGAAAAAATCACTTTATATTCTGCACTTGGTGCATTATTCATTTTCTTAGGTGTATATGTTTCAGAGAATGGTTCCAAGCTAGGTAATTTACTTCTTTCTAAAAATTTATTTAAATCTAAAAATGATTATTAAACATACAAGGCACATTAAGAAGATAGCGCAGATATATCTCCCTAATGTGCCTAATTGATCTCAATAAATTTTCAATTTCGCTTAATCTATAAATTAAAATATACTATTTAAGATTCTCTATATCCCCCATATATTCAACGGGTTCCATTTTTACTTTTACTCTTACAATAGTCTTATGACCATCTAATTCTAAATTCTTTTTATCTTTTTTTAATTCTTTTTCATCTTCATAGATTCCTAACAATGTAGATTCCACTTCATGTCCATTAACAACGCTTGCCTTTAATACTGCAAACACCTCTTTTTCTTCATTTACTGTACCAAATTTTACTGTATTATCTCTACCCATTTTAATTATCTCCCTTGCTTTTTATTTTTTATAAACTAATTATAATACTCTTCGCACACGTGTGCAATAAAAGATATTATTTTAACAAATGAATTAATCTAATACTCTATAATATAATATTTTTAGGATAATTATTTAATCAATTTTTACATTAATTATAAATTTTTTCTATTTTTTTCTTGCATTATTTTTTAATTTATAGTATATTAACAACAAGATGTTTAGAATTATAAAATTATAAGGAGGTTTAACTATGGATACAAATATAATATTTACTGCTATTATAAAATCAAATATATTTTATTATTCATCTGTGAAACCTCATAAGAGATATGCTATTTGATATACATTTTTTACGTTTAGCATTTAACTTTTATATTGTTTGTTTAACACAGCTCTGAATAGCTGTGTTTTTTTGCGTTTAATTAATTCAAACTCATCTATATCAATATAGATATCTCAATAATTTTAAACAGTCAAATCCATTAAAGGTACAATTTCAGTTAAGTAATAATTCGTGACTGCAGTCCAAAAATAATATTTGTTTACTGACTAAATTGTATTTGACAAAAATAGTACATAAATAGATAAAGGAGGAATTTTTATGACTTTATTCAAAAATTACATTGTAAAGCAGTGGAAATTATTTATTATTCCCTTTTTTGCAATGATTATATGTATCTGTGCAGATAGTTCTTATCCCTATTTTCAAAAGATATTTATAGATAATATAATTCTAGGAAATAATCACGATTATTTAACTATTTTTTTAGGAATAATTTCAATGATAGCATTACTTCATGGTTTATTTGCTTATATTAATGAATTTTTATTTGATAAATTTGCATTAATCATCTGCAAAAAATTGAGACAAGATTTATATACCAAATTTCAATCCTTTGAATTCTCATTCTTCGATAATAATAATACTGGGGAATTACTTTCAAGAATTATTGAGGATGTTGATGTTGTTTGGGATACATTAGCCTTTGGATTAAGATTATTAATCGAAGCAATAATACTCTTTTCAGTATCAGTAACTATTATGTTTAGCATTAACAAAACTTTAACAATTATTTGTTTGATAGTATTGTTGCCAGTTGCTTATATTGGAATGATTATGGACAAGAAGTTTTGGAATGTATATTCACAAATAAGTGATCAAACCGCTGAAATTAATTCTATAGTTCAACAAGATGTTTCTGGAATTAGACTTGTAAAAGCTTTTGCTCGTGAGAAATATGAAATATCTAAATTTTTAAAAGTAAACCAAAAATTCTATGATTTAAATGTTGACCAAGCAAAGATTGTTGGTACCTATGGTCCTTTGATTGAGCTACTAACAAATTCTGCTCCAATTTTGATGATTATATACGGAGGTTATCTATGTATTCAAGGGAATTTAAGTTTTGGAAGTCTAGTTGCTTTTACTAGCTATATTTTCAATCTATCGTGGTGTGTAAGAAATTTAGGTGCATTTATTAACTTACTTTCTCAAAATAAAGCTTCTATGAGCAAGATTGCAGATATATTAAATAGAAAATCTGCTATTGTTTCAAAAAATGATAGTTATAACCCTACTGACGTTAAAGGAGATATTGTCTTTAAAAATGTAAGCTTTTCTTATAATAATATTGAAATTCTCCACAATATAAATTTAAATATACCTCATGGTAGTACTGTTGCAATAATGGGAACTACTGGTTGTGGTAAAAGTACTCTACTTTCTTTAATTGGAAGATATTACGATGTAACTGCTGGAGAAATTTTAGTAGATAATGTTAATGTTAAAGACTGGAATTTAGAAACTTTAAGAGCTAATATGTCAGTAGTATTCCAAGACACTTTCCTATTCTCAGATACCATAAAAAACAATATTGATTTTGGTAGTGGTAAATCAGAAAGTGCATTAATCAAAGCAGTTAAAGATAGTACCGCTCACTCATTTATTAAGGAAATGCCTGAAGGCTTTGACACAATAATTGGAGAAAGAGGTCTTGGTCTCTCTGGAGGTCAAAAACAAAGACTAGCTATATCAAGAGCTATCATAAGAAAATCACCTATTTTGATTCTTGATGATTCAACTTCAGCTCTAGATATGGAAACAGAATTTAAGGTTCTTCAAAACTTAAAGAATGATAAGAAAAAGACAACAACCTTTATAATTGCTCATAGAATATCTGGTGTAAAAGATGCTGATATTATACTCTTCATGAAAGATGGTAAAATTATCGAAAAAGGCACTCATTCCAGCTTAGTTAATTCAAAAGGCTATTACTTTAATGTTTATTCTCATCAATTCCAAGATTTTGAAGCCCTGACATTGGAGGCGAATTAATATGAATGATATAGTTCATGAATCATCAAAAATTCAAATAATAAAAAGATTATTAACTTATGTTAGACCTTATAAAATAAAAGTTGCTTTTGTTGTATTTCTTTTACTTGTTGTAATGTCTTGTAACACTCTAACTCCATATTTAATGAAGTTATCCATAGACACTTTTGTTGCCGAAAAAAATATACAAGCTCTATTATTACTTGGTGGTGGTTTAATTCTTTTAAATATATTTTCTACGATCCTTTCAGGTATAAGAACAATAGCGATGTCTAAAATCACCAATCAAATACTTGTAGATATTAGACATAGTTTATATACCCATATTCAAACTTTAAGTTTTAATTTTTTTGATAATCGTCCTGTTGGAAAAATTATTTCTCGAGTTGTTGGAGATGTTAATGCTCTTCAAAATTTGCTAAATAATAGTATTGTAAATTTAATTCCAAATGTATTCACTATTATTTTAGTAATTTGCGTAATGCTTTTCCTAAATCCAATGCTTGCAGGAATTTGCCTAATTACTATGCCATTATTACTTTTTGTTATGCTTTTTATTCAAATTAAAGCAGACAAAAAATGGAGACTATTTAGAGAGCATCGTTCTTCATTGATTGGATATACTCATGAATCGCTTTCTGGTATGAAGGTAATCCAAGGCTTTAGTAAAAAATATTATGCTAAGGATAAGTTTGATAGCCATATTGGAAAACATTCAAAAGGCTTTATGACAGCCGTTTTCACTCAAGATTTCTTTTGGCCATTTTTAACTGCATTTCGTGGCTTAAGTATGGTTATATTATTAGTTTCTGGTTATTTACTTAATAAACAAGGAAATTTAAGTTTAGGTACATTAATGGCATTTTTTATGTATATTGAAATGCTTTGGAGACCTATAATAAATTTATCATCATTTTATAATGCATTTGTTACAAGTATGTCTGCTGGTGAAAGAATTTTTGATATTTTAGACACCACTAGTGACATTGTTGATAAAGATTCTGTTAAGTGCCTTCCACCAATAAATGGAGAAATTGAATTTGATCAAGTTACTTTTTCATATACAAATGCTGAAATAGCTGCTCTAAAAAATACTACTTTTAAAATAAATCCAGGTGAAAAAATTGCATTAGTTGGTGAAACTGGTGCTGGCAAAACAACAATAACCAATCTAATAAGCAGATTTTATGATCCTACTTTAGGTTCTGTTAAAATAGATGGCATTGATATTAAAGAGGTTACAATTGAAAGCTTAAGAAGCCAAATGGGAATTATGCTTCAAGATTCATTTTTATTTTCAACTACTATTAAAGAAAATATTAGGTATGGTAAATTAACTGCCACTGATGAAGAAATAGTAAAGGCTGCAAAAGCTGTTAACGCTCATGAGTTCATAATAAAGCTTGAAAATGGTTATGATACTGATGTAAATGAACGAGGTTCAAGACTTTCTCTTGGTCAAAGACAATTAATAGCCTTTGCAAGAGCTCTTATTTCTGATCCAAGAATATTGATATTAGATGAAGCTACAGCAAATATTGATACTCAAACTGAAATATTAGTTCAAGATGGAATAAAAAAACTTATGGAAGGACGAACTTCTATAGTAATTGCTCATAGACTTTCTACTATAAGGGATTGTGATAAAATCTTTGTGCTTTCCCATGGAAAAATAGTTGAAGCTGGTACTCATGAGGAGCTACTTGCTAATCATGGTTATTATTACAAGTTATATACTGCTCAATACAGCTTTCTTAAGCAAGATGCATAAAAAATAGAAAATCACATGCTCTAAGAAATTACTACTTTTTTCTTGAGTATGTGATTTTTTACACAGATTTCAAAAGTAAGCATTTTATTTTTTATCCAAATAGTGTAAAGTTTTATTTTGAATTCTTAATTCTTAATTTTTCTATACCTATTACTGGTATGTAATGACTAACATTATTATCGTCTTGTATCTTTGAAATTCTAATCTTCCCTTTTGCAACAACATAATCATTTTCATGTAAATCATTAACTTTATCATATTCTCCAATTATTCCAACAGCTTTTGAATCTGCTGCACAGCAGTTCATAATTAATCTTTCTATTATACACTGATTCTTATTTAAATAATCTTCTTTACAAACAAAACCTACAACTTCTAATTCTTTTCCTAAATATTTCTCTGGGTTCATCCTTATATCTTCAAGAACCATGGGATTACTATCATTTACAATTATGGGCTTCCCAAAATTTTTCTTAGAATTATCTTCAATATTATCTAAATTTATATTTTTATTTTTCATTTCATATTCAAGTAGGAATTGTTTATCAATATTACTAATCTTGTTTTCTTTAAGTTCATTGTTTAACTCAAAGTGCTTAAAGGTTTGATGGGTTCTTATTGAAATCACTCCCAATATTATAGCTAAAATTATAGGCAGTAATTTAATTTTAATATTAATAGCACTCTTTGGAGTTAATACATTTTTTACTTGAAAAATTGTAATAATGCTTATACTTGTTATAGCAAAATAAATATATTTTGTCATATTATTTCCAATGTAGAAATTAATTTTATTAGTAATCACTAAATCTAGTAAAAATAAGTCTAGTAAAAATAAAACTATAAACCATAAAAATTCATCAAAATTAAATCTTTTCACTTATATATCTCCCTTCATGGATTAATTATAATTGTTCTTACAATCCACATAACATGTATAAGAAAGATATACAAAATACTATACTAACTGTAGTTAAGGTTAATTTAAATACAAAACCTTTTTTGAAAGCACCTATTAGCATAATAAGATTTTTTAAATCAAGCATAGGCCCTAAAATCAAAAAGGCAGCCACTCCACAAAATGAGTAATTACTTAAAAAGCTTCTTCCAACGAAAGCATCAACCTCAGAACATAAAGATAAAAAAAAGCCAAGTAACATCATTATAATTATTCCAAATACTTTATTATTAGATAAAAAGTCCATATTCCCATGTGGTACTATAATTTGAAATAAACTTGAGATAAATGCTCCAAAAATTAAATATCCCATAATATCTAAAAACTCCCTATTAGTATGCTCAATAACAGCTCTGAATTTATTTTGGCTTTCAACAAATGAATTACAGCCACAATTACAATATGCCTCACTTTCAAAAAAATCCATGATTACTGGTTGTCCACTATTTTCTAATGCATTTACAATTATTCCAATTAAAATAGCACCAACAATTCCTCCAATAACTCTAATAAATACCATAATTATTTTATCGTAAAATGCATAATAAGTTGACATTATTACCACTGGATTAATTATAGGTACCGCAAGCATAAACGTCACTCCAAATCCGACTGGCATCCCTTTTTTAATCAATCTTCTTGTAATAGGTACTATGGCACACTCACAGATTGGAAAAATCAATCCAATTAATGCTGCAACCAAGTATCCAACAGTATTAGAATTAGGCACTAATTTTGCTATAAATTTCTCAGATATAAATGTTTGAATTATTGCTGATACTAATGCTCCTATAATAATAAAAGGAATTGCTTCAATTAAAATGCTTGTGAATATACTTGAAAAGTCTCCTATTTCTTTTAGAAAGGTACCTTTGTCATTAGTATAAAACCAAAATAGCAATACAATCGCACAAATAAAAAGAAATATTAAAATCTTACTATTACAATTCTTCATATACTGATATTAATTCCTCCAAATTTTCTTTAATATGTTTTAAAGTGATTTACTACTTTGATTCTTAATTTCTTTAAATATCCATTATCCAAAACTTTAGCTTCCTTTAATGTAGATTTAACAGAATACTTATTATTCACTTTTAATATATATGCTCTAGGATTTATATTTCTAATTTTATTAATATTTTGATCTAGTAATTCTTTTCTACAGTAATCTGTATTATTAACAACTATCATATTTGCATTCTGTATAAAAGGAACTATAAAACTTCCCAAATTATCAATAAATTGTTTCAGAGTAATACCATCAGCTACAAAAAATACAGTAGTAATTTTGCAACATTCTTTATAGACTTTTTCATTTAAAACATCAAGAATAGTATTAAATTTTATTGTTCCATTATATTCAACAATTATTCTATTTGGATTATATTGTCTTATTAAAGATATGAGTTTTTCTTTTAGTTCATCTATATCGTACAACTTATGAACTATAAATGAATTATTATTGTTAGCCAGCTTAATTTCCTTTTTCCCATGTTCTAGTTGTAAAACTAAAATTCTTTCGCCCTCTACTATACTTTCGCTTAAAATAGAATTTATAAATGAAGTTTTCCCAGCCCCTAAAAACCCCGTAACTAGTTCAATATGTATTTTCACTTTCCCACCATCCCTTTTTGTTACGATTTAATAATAAGCGGTCTACTATTCATTACTTACTAAATAATTGCTCTAATTCTGTTCTATTTAAATGACTTCCAATAATCGATAAAACCTTCACATTAGACCATTTAATATTCCTGCTTTTGAATTCATTAGGAACATAATCAAATTGATGAAATATACCCTTGCAATCTTCTACTACTCCTTTTGCCCTTATTATATTCCCATAAATATCATTATTAGAAATCACTTCAAACTTTTTTTCAATTTCTTCTATGTTAACATTCTTATTAATATAGATTGGAAAATTCTCAAATATTTCTTTTGCTGAATGATTTATTTCGCGTTTAAGAAAGTTAGTACTATTATTGCTCTTTATTTCGCTTTGTAAAGTATTGTTCTTTAAAAAATCTTTAGCCTTCAAATTATCCCAACTATCATATATAATTTCAGCTCCAGAATTAATAGTTTTTAATGAACTGATTATTTCATCAATTGCTTTTCTATCCAGCATTTGGCTCCTACTTAGAACAATTTTATTTGCTTTTTTTATTTGATTTTCATAAAATTCTTTAAAGTTCTTCAAATACATTTTATAATTTCTAACATCTATTAAGGTAAATATATTTCTTATTTCAAGTATGCTTTGAAACCTAGAACCATTTAGCAAATTTAGTATTTCACTTAACTTTGCTACTCCTGAAGGCTCTATAATTACTTTATCTGGATTATACTGGTTTATGACTTCAATAATTGCATCCCCAAAGTTTCCAGATACTTGACAACAAATACAACCTGAATTGATTTCTTTTACATCAATTTTACATTCTCTAAGTATCTGTCCATCTATTCCAACTTCTCCAAATTCATTTTCAATAATTACTGTATTATTTCCATAAGCCTTTTCGCTTAGTAATTTCTTTATTAACAATGTTTTTCCAGCACCTAAAAATCCAGAAAATATATCTATCTTAGCTTTCATTACTCTTTTCCCTTTCTTTAATTATGTTCATATTTTTATTTATACTATTAGTTTTTGATATATATGATTGAACTTCCATACAATTTTTTCAAGTCACGATAACCAGTAAACTGGTGGAATTCTAAATACAAAAAAACATCCATAATTAATAAATAATTATTAATTATGGATGTTATATTTATTAAACTATTAATTTGGATAATAGAAGAAGTGTGTTGCTCTGTCAGTATTTGCTCCATCTATAAATATCAATCTCTTATGAAGGGTACCTCCATAAGTTATTCCTTGATTATCTACAATGTATGCATAACCATTTTCATCCCACCCCATGAATATAAATACATGAGAATATCCATTTGTAAATACAAGATCTCCTGGTTTTAATTGTTGTAAATCATAGCTATATACAAAGCCCATTCCTTTTAATATATTTTCAAATTGAACTGTATTACATGTTCCTCTCGGAATATTAACTCCAATTCTTCTTAGAGCTTCTGATGAAAAATATACACAATTATTTTTAAGATCACCACCGTGCAAATCTATCGCAGTACTATCAACACTTGCTTGGTTAGCTGGTGAAGTCATATATTTAAACAATTGATAATTTGTGTTTGAATGAGAATAATTATAAAGAGTATTTACACTTTGACCATTAGGCTGAATATAATTATAATTATCAAGCCATACATTTGTCATTAAGGAACCATCGCCAGAAAAAGTATATTTTTTTCCACTAATAGTAGTTTGTCCAATAGTCATTACTCCTGTTTTAGGATCAAGATAATACTTCTTATTATTGTAAATTACCCATCCGTATTGCATTGCACCAATGTTACCAAAATAATACCACTTACTATCAACTTTTTGCCATCCTGTAACCATTATTCCATTATCATCAAGATAGTATTTAACATTTTTTATTGTTTGAAATCCTTTTTGCATTATTCCTTTATCATCAAAATAATACCATTTTCCATCAATAGATTTCCAATCATTTTTTACTAGTCCATTCATCTTATCAAAATAGTATTTATTATTATCTTTATCAGTTTCCCAACCTTCTCTTACATTTCCATCATCAGTAAATTGATATTCCTTACCATCAATTGTCTGAGTTCCTTTTATTCTTTGTCCTTTTCTATCTAAGTAACACCACTTTCCTTTAAGAAAATGCCATCCTTCATCAAGACTAAATCTATTACCTTCTACATCACTATATGTATATTTCCCATTAATAATTTTTTGTTCTATGTTATCAGGTAATTTAGTTAACTTATTGTCTCCTAAATCCAAATAAGTCAATTTAGGCAAATCTCCCAAATATTCCGGAACTTGTCCAGTTAATCGGCAATAATTCAAATTCAAATACTCTAAATTTTTTAATAATTTCATTTCATCTGGTATTTCAGTTTCAATCTTCACAGATTTTAAGTCGAGTTTCTTTATGCTTAAAAAATCTTGATTTGTAAGATCATCAACCTTTTTATTTAATTGCTTAGCCACCTCTTGAGTAAGCCAGTTATCATGAACATTAATACTAATTTGCTCTGATATCTCCCCATTAATTCTTGTATCTTTTGCATAAGTCACAGCTGGCGAGCTGCAAATACATAAAAATACTGCTAATACTACTAATTTTTTCACCTTATTATGTCGCATTTAATCGTCTCCCTTAATTTTTTCCCTCATATATTATAGCACTATATTTATAAAATCTCAAATTATGCTAAAAAAACATTAATTTCGAAATTTAATACTAAGAGGACTCTATTCCTAGAGTCCTCTTTATCATTTTATTTAACTGATTTAGTATATATCATTAGATGATCGATTTTTAGATTTTTCATCTATAAATATATCAAGAGCTTTTATACCTCTTCTAGCTAGTTTGATAAATAAAACTAGCGAATAAATAGATACACCAAATATTACTAAATAAATCAATACAAGTATAATTCCAAATCCTGCTCCTACCCCAGACATCATAAACTCTCTCCTCCTTAATTGCAATTTTATACTTTCCTTATAATTATATCACATTATGTAAATTATATGAATTATTTTTTTAATTCTGTCTAATTACTATTTTGTTAAGTATAAATGCAGAAGTTTGATTGTGTTCTCTAATGCTTTATAATGTGTTCTCTCCATACCATGTGAAGCATGAACTCCTGGGCCAATAAGTGCCCCTTTTATATCATTTCCTGCTCTTAATGCAGCACTTACATCAGACCCATACATTGGATAAATATCGACAGCATAATCTATATTGTTTTCTTTTGCTAAATTTATTAATTCTGTAGTCATTTCATAATCATAAGGTCCACTTGAATCCTTTGGACAAATACTAACTTGATATTCTGTACAAGATAAATCATCACCTATGCACCCCATATCGACTGCTATTAATTCAGTAATATCATTTGGTATATATGCAGATCCATGTCCAACTTCTTCATATATTGAAATTATTATTTTTGTAGTGAACGTAGGCTTAATTTTTTCTCTATTCATTAATTCTAACAAAGCTATTATAGCTGCTACACTGCCTTTATCATCGATAAATCTAGATTTTACAAACCCACTTTCAGTGATTGTTGTCTTTGGTTCGATAAATATAAAATCTCCTGGAGCAATTCCTAACGCTAAGACATCCTCTTTATTTTTTACCACTTCATCAATTCTAATTTCCATGTTTTTTTCATCTCTTACTTTAGTTTTACTATCTTCAAATACATGAGCTGCTGGACTAGTGCTTAAAAATGTTCCTGTATAAAGTTTTCCATCTCTTGTTCTTATTTTACAATACTCACTATCTAAAGTTGGTACTATCGGCCCACCTAATATTGTAAACTTTATAGTTCCATTAGCTGTTATAGATCTAACCATAGCCCCTAATGTATCTACATGCGCACAAAGTCCAACTGTCTTGTCATTACTATTTCCTTCAATAGTAATAATCCCACACCCTTTGTTAGTTCTCTCGAATTTATATCCATAACCTTTTATCATTTCTTCTATTTTATTTATTATTTCAAAACAAAACCCTGTAGGACTATCAAATTCTAATATTTCTTTTGCTGTTTTTAAGACTAATTCCTTATTAACACTTATATTATTACTCATATCTACCTCCAAAAGTATATTATGTTATTTTCATTTATAATATTATCATAAATATCCTATCTTATTCAAATGTTAGCTTAATCCTCATAATATTTGTATAGATAAAGTAACACTTTTAGTATTGAAAATATAATATTAGATGAATCAATATTATGTCAGTATAATATATCTATACAATATCGTTAACTTTTTCTATTACTTCTTCCTTATTATCTAAAATAATATTACAAGTTTGCTCAGTATATGCAAATTTTACTCCAAATAAATAAATAAGCACACCAAGTATTATTAAATACAAAACTATATAAATTGCATTGTTAGAAATTACAGCAACTGACTCATAAATAGTAATTGTTCCAAATATCATGAATATAATTCCTGCTCCCCACTTAATATACTTTTCTGGAATATGTCTACACATCTATGCACCACCTAGTATACCTATACCATCTGCAATCAGCATCCCTACAGTTGTCCCCATTAATATGAATAAAGGATTGTGGCTTTCTGCAGACATTGCTATTGTCATAAGTTGAGTCTTATCGCCCATCTCTGCCACCACTACAAATAATAATGCTTTAATAAATTCCGTCATTTCTTTTCCCCCTAATTATATTTAGTATGTAAATAAAAAAAGACCTCTAACACAATATGTCTTATCTCTAGCAAAACTTTCTAGCATAAAAAATTATACTAAAAAGTTTAAGTACACTGATAAAACCATTGCATTAAAAGTCTCACTTGACTAAAATAAGCCACGATAAAGTCAGACCAATAGGTCAGTATGTTGACTTTATCACCAATACAGGCAGTTACTCCCTTTTAACAACTTGTCATTAATTTTCAATATTGTCCATAATAACATAAATTATTCACATACAATACGAATCTCTAAATTATGATTAATTTAATATTAATTTTAACTTTTCAATTAAAGCATTCATCTCAAAATCAGTTCCTATGGTTATTCTTAAAAAATTATCTATTCTATCTTTATTAAAATATCTAACTAATATTCCATTGTCTTTTAATGTCTCATAAAGATATTTCCCTGACACTTTATTATGCTGCACAAAAACAAAATTTGCTTTAGACTCTAAAATAAGGAAACCTAAAGCCTCTAAATCCTTAACGGTTCTTTCTCTTGTATTTATTATTTTCTTTGTTATTTCTTTAAAATATTCCTGTTCCTTTATAGCTACTTTTGCACCTGCTAGAGCAACTCTATCTATAGTGTATGAATTTATACTATTTTTTATCCTATTTAAACCTTCTATTAAATCTCTATGTCCTAAAGCAAAACCTACTCTAAGTCCTGCTAATGAACGTGATTTCGATAAGGTTTGAATAACTAAAAGATTATCATATTCTTTAATGAATTTCACCATAGACTCGCCACCAAAATCTATATAAGCTTCATCAATAATAACTACACTGTCCTTATTTGTTTCAATTAAGACTCTCAACTGTTCAATATCAATGTATTTACCTGTTGGTGCATTTGGATTAGGGATTATTATTCCTCCATTCGAAAATTTTAATTCTTCCAATGGTATATTATAATTATCATCTAATTTTACCAACTTATAATCTAAATTAAAAAGCTCAGCATATACCTTATAAAATGTATAGCTTATATCAGGAAATAAAATTTGTTTTTCCTTTGAAAAAAAAGTCATAAATGAAAATGCTAAAATCTCATCCGAACCATTACCAATAAAGACTTCATCTTTATTTAAACTATAATATTTTGCAATTTCCTCTATAAGTTCACTGCAAGTTGGATCTGGATAAAGCTTCAAATCATCATTTACAGCATTTTTCATAGCCTCAATTACATTATCTGCTGGTGGATATGGATTTTCATTAGTATTCAATTTTATGTACTTTTTGTCCTTAGGCTGCTCCCCAGGCACATAAGGCTCTATTTCTTTTACCTTGTCATTCCAAAATTTACTCATTTAATTGCCCCCTAGTATGTTTTACATTTAAGTACATTATACCTTAACATACCTTTGTGTGCAAAACTCATTAGGCAAAAATACTAACAATCAATACAGCCATTGCAACAATAGGCAAGCCACCTTGAGTAAATATTATTTTCTTGTTAGCAGTAATAGATCCAAATACTGCAGCTACTATAACGCAACTTAAAAAGAAAATTTTTAAGTACAAGCTTATTGTTTCAGAGGCTAGTAAACTCCATAAAAGTCCAGCTGCCAAAAATCCATTATATAATCCCTGATTAGCAAACATTACATTAACTTTCTTTTGTTCAAGAAACTCACTATCCAAATCAAAAGCTTTTTTAGCCACTGGAGATTTTATAAAAAACATCTCAAGTATCATAATAAAAAAATGTTCCATTGAAACTGCCAAAATTAAAGCATCTAAAATTATCTTCATCATTTCACACTCCCTTCTAAGGCGTCAATATGAGCAAATGAGCTTATCACTTTTTATCAAATTAAGTGCTAGTTTCATATACAATCTTCTTTATACTTGAAACTGATAAACAATAATCTTCTGCTAAAGATTCTTTGCTCTGTCCACATTGAAATTTGAATTTAATCTCTTTATTTCTTATCTCAAGTTCTTTTCTTGCACCCGATTTTGTTCCCCATTTACTACGAATTCCATCTTCCTTTGGGATATAGACGTATTGCCCCTGACAATACTTCTGGATTGTTTCAATTAATTCTTTTGGTAATATATTTTCTGCGCTTATATATTTCACTTTTATTCCACTCCTTAGAAATTATTTACTCTAAGGGTGCAGAATTTATTTAAAATATATTAGGCTATTATTCTTATTGTTTTAACTTCATGCTAAGTCAAATGCCTAAGCCTTAAATAAACTCTGCACAAAGTGTAAAAGGTGTGTCTTTTTGCAAAACGATTCCCCCTAATCTGCATTTATTAATTAGCCATTTCCAAAAAAATAACTATCTAGTATAAAGTATTAATACTAGATAGTTATTTTATACCTATACTTACCATTTATATCATAATATAGGTTTTATTATTAGTCAAATATCCATTCCAACATATTTAATTTTTATATAGGCGGTTAATTGCACTTATCATTGATTTTATCGATGCTCTTGTAATATTACTATCAACACCTACACCGAAAGTTTTACTACCAATATCGTTTCTTTCCATATATACATATGCAGCTGCTTTTGCTTCAGAACCTGTACTTAAAGCATGCTCAGTGTAATCTATAATCTTAATATTAATCAAACTACTTCCTGCCAAGGCTGCTTTAAATGCATCAATAGGACCATTTCCAATACCTTCAAGTTCTTTTTCATTTCCATTATGAACTATGGATACATTAACTTTGGTATCTTCATCTCCAGCGTAATCAGATATATCTGATATTGCACATTTTACTAACTTGAATGGTTCCTCTAAATTTAAATATTCCTTTTCAAATGCGTTCATTACTTCTGCTGGAGAAACTTCACCTTTTCCTTCAGAAATATTTTGAATAACGTCCGCAAATTCTTTTTGCATAGTTTTTGGAATCTTAAAGCCATAACAATGATCCATAACAAAAGCTATTCCGCCTTTACCTGACTGGCTATTAATTCTTACTAATGCTTCATACTCTCTTCCTAAATCACTTGGATCTATTGGTAAATATGGTACCTGCCATATGTTATCATGTCTTTCCTGATACTTCTTCATTCCTTTATTTATTGCATCTTGATGTGATCCAGAGAATGCAGTAAATACAAGATTTCCAGCATATGGATGTCTTACATGAACTGGAATCTTAACACATCTTTCATATACTTCTATTATTTCATCTACATTTTCTAGGTTTAATTCAGGATTTACTCCATGAGAAAACATATTATAAGCTATAGTAAGAATATCTACATTTCCTGTTCTCTCACCATTTCCAAATAAAGTTCCTTCAACTCTATCAGCACCTGCAAGAAGTGCAAGTTCTGCATCAGCTACACCGGTACCTCTATCATTATGAGGATGAACACTTACTATTACTCTATCTCTATCTTTAAAATTTTTACACATCCATTCAATTTGATCAGCATAAACATTAGGAGTATCCATTTGAACTGTAGAAGGAAGATTAATTATAACCTTATTTTCACTAGTTGCTCCCCATGTATCTAAAACTGCATCACAAATTTCAACAGCATACTCTACTTCAGTTCCTGTAAAACTTTCTGGAGAATATTCAAGCAAAATTTCTCCATCAAACTCTTTAGCATACTCTTTTACTAATTTAGTTCCTTCAATTGCAATTTCTTTAATTTTATCTTTACCCATATTAAATACAACATCTCTTTGAAGAACAGAAGTTGAATTATAAATATGAACAATTGCTTTTTTAACATCTTTTAATGCTTCAAAAGTTCTTTCAATTAAGTGTGGTCTTGCCTGTGTTAAAACCTGTACTATAACATCATCTGGAATATGCTTTTCCTCAACTAGTCTTCTTAAAAAATCATATTCAATTTGTGATGCTGAAGGAAATCCGACTTCAATTTCTTTAAAGCCAAGTTTCACAAGCAATTTAAAAAATTCTATTTTTTCATCTACTGTCATTGGATTTATAAGAGCTTGGTTACCATCTCTTAAATCAACGCTACACCAAGTTGGTGCTTTTGTTATTTCATTATCTGGCCAAGTTCTTTCCTTGAATTTAATGGTTTCAAATCTCTTATATTTCTTATAATTTAACATCTAATTAGCCCCCCAAATATATATTTATTATAAAATTCATTTCCACATGCCATTTTGACTCCCAGATATAGTCCCTCAACTACGCCTCGAATTTTCATAATAAATATTATTGTTTTATCTACTTTCTTATTAACCCCACTTATATCACCTCTTTAGAATTTTGAATATTATATGTATTTTACCATACCACTTATTATATGTAAATAAATTAACTTTTTTTCAACGAAAATATTAATATTTATACATATATTATATAAATTTATCAAATTATAACCATTTACAAGGAACATGAATATACTATATTATAGTAATTTTTAGGGAGCTTAATATGATATTTTTATCACCACTTTTACTTGCTATCACTTCTACTATTTTTACCTTACAAGTATCATCTAATTTTAAGAACAAAAAGATTCAACTTCCTAAATTTATCATATTATTAATAGCTATTATAGTAACTATTGGTACTTTTATTTCTATGCTATTAGGTAAATTTATTTTAACATTTTTTGATCCTTCTCTAGGTAATATATTTGGCGCAGTAGTTTTAAGTCTCAGTGGAGTATACTTCATTTCTGATAATTTTAGACTTCAAAAAAAGCATGCTGGTTATGATACTTCCTTCTATTTTGAAAATGGATTACAATATAAAAGTATTCTCGAAAATCCAAGTATAGTTGACTTAGATAAATCTAATTCTATTGAATTAAAGGAAGGTTTAACACTTTCAACTGCACTAATTTTAAATACACTTTATACTACCTTTGGCGCTGGGCTTACTGGTATTAATATTAGCATAAGTATCTTCTTTTATTTTATCTTTTCTGTTCTTTTTCTTTACTTAGGTTCTTTATATTTCAATACTGATGTTTATAATTGGTTAAAGAAAAATGGAAGTATAATTTCTGGGCTTATTATAATCATCTTAGGTATATATGAAGCTTTTATTTAGTTTCCTTATAAAAAAGAAAACATTACACGAAAAATGTATTGTTTTCTTTCTTATTATTCAATTGATACATATATTGTACAACGAATTTATTCAGATTTTAAAGATTTTCAAAGGAAATCAACCGTAAATTTATCATTTAAAATTATTCATATCTTAGAGCCTCTATTGGGTCAAGCTCTGCGGCTTTCTTCGCTGGATAATATCCAAAGAACACTCCAATTACCATTGAAAATGAGAAACTTATAATTACTACAACTGGCGATACTGTTGTAACATACCCCATTGCTTTTGAACCAAACGAACCAACTCCTAAACCTAGGAAAATCCCTAAAATGCCTCCTATTGCGCATATAATCATAGATTCAACTATAAATTGCATTTTTATATGCCTACTTTTTGCTCCAAGGGCTTTTCTTGTTCCTATTTCCCTTGTTCTTTCAGTTACAGATACAAGCATTATGTTCATTACCCCAATTCCACCAACTAAGAGGGATATAGCTGCTATTCCAGATATGGCCACTTCAACGGTATTCATCATTGTTGTTCTTGATTCAAGCATACTCTCCATATTACTTGCAACTGCTTCAAATTTAGTATTTTTTATATAAAGGCCAGATAAATAACTATTTAATTCTGTTGTAAATGTTTGAACATCAACTCCATCTTTAGCCTTTATTTGGAACGTTTGATAATTTTTATTTGTTGCTGTTTTCTTTTCAACTGATATAGGTATATATATATCTGTTGTTAGATTTTCATCTGAAGATGTTCTACTTCCTCCAGATGCTTTATAAGTATATACTCCAACTACAGTATATATGTGAATAGCATTTGATGTATAAACTTTTATTTGTTGATCAATAGGATTACTATCACCAAATATTTTTGCTACTAATTTATCCGAAACTACTGCGACACTTTTAGCCCCATCAATATCATTTTGTGCTAGATATCTGCCTTCCTTCATTGCAATATTTTTAACATCTTGATATCCTACATTTGTGCCAACAGTACTTATGTTAGCATATGAAGTTTCACTTTTTACTTTACCAGAAGAACCACTCTCACTTACACTTATAGAACTTATCTTATCTTTATACTCCTCTTGCAGTGTATTTATTTGTTCCATTGTCATAAGATCAAAATCTTTTGCTGTGCTACTTGATTTACCTATTCTTCCACCTGAAGGAATATTACCTCCTGGTCTTCCACCACCTAAGATGCTCCCTACATTAGCACTTGCATTACCTTTATTTCCTGCATTTTGTGAAGCATTATTAGATGTTTTACTATTATTTTGTTGACTGTTTGTTGAATTTTTTCCATTTGCATTATTTTGTGAATTAACATTTTCCGTGCTAGTCGTACTTTTTTCTTGAATGTTAACAGTGATATTAGTTGCTCCCATTGAAGACATTGAACTTTCCACAGATGCCGTCATTGCACTACCTACTGAAACAACTCCAATTACAGATGCGATACCTATTATTATTCCAAGCATAGTAAGCAATGCTCTCATTTTATTTGACTTAAGCCCTGCCAACGCAAGCATTATATTTTCTTTAATAAACATATCTTTCACCATCTTTAATTTTATATTTTTTAATTTATATTTTAACTTAATTTTATAAATTAAATATAAACAATATGTAAACTTGCTGGTTTATTTTATATTATTTTTACTTTAAATTAAATCACTTCAATTTTATAATATAAAAAATAAAACAAGAGTAAGTTTTTCAATAAATCCTTACTCTTGTTTTACTATATAATATTGCTATAAATAGTTAGTTTATTCATATCTAAGCGCTTCAATCGGATCAAGTTCTGCAGCTTTCTTGGCTGGATAATATCCAAAGAATACCCCAATAAACATTGAAAATGAGAAACTGATTAACACAACTATTGGTGATACAGTTAAAGTTTTTCCTATTATACTTGACCCAATAGTACCAGCTCCTAAACCTAGAGCAATTCCCAAAATTCCACCTATTGAGCAAATTATTATTGATTCAACAATAAATTGCATTTTAATATGTCCGGCTTTAGCTCCAAGAGCTTTTCGCGTTCCTATTTCCCTTGTTCTTTCAGTTACAGATACAAGCATTATATTCATAACTCCAATTCCGCCAACTAAAAGAGATATAGCTGCTATTCCAGAAATAGCTAGAGACACTGTAGTTAACATTGAAGTCATTGATTCAAGCATACTTTCCATATTACTTGCTTGTGCTACAAACTTAATATTTTTAGCATAAATATTAGATAAATAAGTTGATAATTCAGTAGTAAATGTTGAAACATCAACATTATCCTTAGCTTTTATGGTGAACGTTTGATAATTTTTATTTGTTGCTGTTTTCTTTTCAACCGATATAGGAATATATAAGCTAGTAGATAAATTTTCATCAGAGGTAGTTCTATTTCCTCCGCCTGATTGATACTTATATACTCCAACTATTGTATAGGTAAAAATAGCATCTGAAGTATAAAACTTAATTTTTTGTCCAATTGGATCAACATTATCTCCAAATATCTTTGACACTAATTTATCTGAAACTACAGCAACATCTTTAGCTCCATCAATATCATTTTGAGTAAGGTATCTTCCATCCGTAATTGTAAGACTTTTTATGTCTTGGTATCCAATGTTTGTACCAGTTACACTTACATTTGCATAGGATGAATCACTTTTAACCTTACCAGAGCTCCCACTTTCTGATATACTTATCGAGCTAATTTTATCACTAAAATTTTCTTCAAGTGCATTAATTTGCTCCATTGTCATAAGATCAGTATCAGATGTAGAACTGCTTGAACTACCCATTCTTCCACCTTGACCACCTCCTGGCATTCCACCTCCACCTGGAGGGCCACCTTGTCCACCAGCTGACATAGCACCTCCACCTGGAGGTCCACCTTGCATTCCTGACTTATCGCTTTTTTTGTCATCACTTTTTTCAGTATTTACATTAGCATTTGACTCATCAGTTGCAGTTTTTTGTGCTAAAGCTTTTGCTTTTTCTGATGTACTTTTTTCTTGAACATTAACAGTAATATTTGTTGCGCCCATTGATGCCATAGAGCTTGTTACAGAAGATGTCATTGTATTTCCCACAGAAACCACGCCTATTACTGATGCTATACCAATAATTATTCCAAGCATAGTAAGTAACGAACGCATTTTATTAGCTTTAAGGCCTGCTATTGCAAGCAACATATTTTCTTTTATAAACATATCTTTTCCTCTTCTTGATATCTTCTATAGTAATTACTATTTTCCATAGTGGAAATTATATTACCATCTTTTAATGTTATAATTCGCTGTGTTTCATCTGCAAGTTCGTTATTATGGGTTATAAATACAATGGTTTTACCTTCTTGTTCATGAACTTTATGAAATAAATCCATGACCATTCTTCCTGTTGCCGAATCAAGTGCTCCTGTTGGTTCATCAGCAAGAATTATGCTAGGATTCGTTGCAAGAGCCCTAGCAATTGCAACTCTTTGTTTTTGTCCTCCTGATAATTCATTAGGTCTGTGAGCCATTCTATCTTTCATTCCAACTAAATCTAAAAGTTCTTCTGCTCGCTCTCGTCTCTGTTTTCTATTCATGCCATAATAAAGAAGAGGTAATTCAACATTACTCAAAGCTGTACTTCTTGGCATAAGATTATAAGTTTGAAATACAAAACCTATTTGCTTATTTCTTACTTCTGACAAACCATCATCTGATATTTCATTGATATTTGTTCCGTCTAAAACATATTCACCAGAAGTGGCTCTATCAAGAGCACCAATAATATTCATTAAAGTACTTTTTCCTGATCCAGAAGAACCAATTATCGATACAAATTCGCCTTCCTTCACTGTAATATCAATGCCCTTTAAAATATTCAATTGATTTGGAGTTCCTATATAAAAGCTTTTTGTAATATTTTTCATATCTATTACATTTTTACTCAAAAAAACTCACCTCCTAAATTTATTTTATTGCTACTGTACTTCCATCTTTATAATTTGATGGTTCGTTTAATATAAGCATACCATCTGTAAGATCAGCACCATCAATTACAACATTAGTATCCGACTCTAAACCTTTGGTTACAGAAATTTCTTTAACAGTATATTGAGTCCCTTGTTTAACAGCGGCATAAACATGACTTTGTCCATCTTTTGTGATAACCGCTCCATATGGTACTGAATAAACATCGTTTTTTTCATTAGTGATGATTTTAACCACTGAATTCATTCCAACTTTAACTTTGTCATTTTGACCAGTTAGGTGTACTTTAACTGTAAATGTAACATCGCTGCTTGTTGAATTGCTTGTTGTACTTGTAGAAGTGCTAGTTTTACCACTACTTGTACTCGTACTGCTTGTACTTGCACTAGCAGTGCTAGAAACTGGTTCTACACTTACCACTTCAGCTTCAATAACAGCTGAACCTGAAGCATCCGTTGTTATTTCTGCCTTTTGTCCAACTTTAATATTTGCAACATCTGTTTCATCAACACTAGCATTTACAATTAAATTACTTAAATCTTGAATTACAAATAACGCTCCACTAGCTTGTATACCTACCACTGCATTAACATTAGTTACAGTACCATCAACAGTAGCTACTACTTGTGCATCTTGAAGCTTTTTTTGCTTATCTTCTAAAGCAAGTTTATCACTTTGATTATTAACTGTTGCCTGAGCACTGTCATAATTGCTTTTTGCTTCAGCTAAATTTTGACTAACGTTAACTTTAGCAGCTTCTAAGGCAACTGTTGCCTTATCATAAGTATTTTTCGCATTTTGATAATTATTTTGTGCAGTGTTTAAATCTTGTTGTGAAATTTCACCTTTTGAAAGCATTACTTTGTCATAATCGTAAGTTCTTTGCTTATCTTCCATATCCATTTTTGCACTATCAAGTGCTTTTTCTGCATTAATAATATCAGTTTGTAAATTATTATCTTGTAAATATTTTAAATTTTCATATTTTTGTTTTGCACTAGCTAATGTTAATTGGTTCTTTTGTTGATTAGCAGTATAAGTTTGCTGAGCTTCAGAAATTTGTTCTTGTAACGTCGTAGTATCAATTGTTGCAAGAACATCTCCCTTCTTCACCACATCTCCAACTGATACATTTATTGATGCAACATTATACTCTAAGTTTGAATATATATTTGTTGAATCTCCACTTTTAATAGCACCAGATGAATTAATTGTTGTTTGGATATTTCCTTTCTTTAAGGTTGTATATTTAGCACTAACTTGTGCTGTTTTAGGCTTTGAAAATTTAACTTTATAAACTGTAACTCCTAAAATTACAACAAGTACTAAACTTACTATACTTATAATTTTTTTCTTTGTTAAAAACTTCTTTTTTGCTAATCCCGAGCCTACAATACCATTATTTTCTATACTACTTTTCTTAAATAACAACTTCAATTTTAGTAACCCTCTTTCATCTCAATGTACTTTAAATAATTTAGATAACATTTATTTCTATTATTAACAAATGTAGCTGTATCATTATCTAAAGATAGTTTGGCAGCATCAACATCATTTTTTGAAACAAATCCATAATCATATTTTGTTTTGGTAATTTCATATTCATTTTGTTTTTGATTTATAACGTCATAAGTATTTTTTAATGAGTTATAAGAACTCATTAATTGATCATATTGACCTTTAAAATCTGTTTCAGCATCATTAGTAAGTTTGGTTAGTTTCATTTTTGCATTTTCAACTTCATAATCATGTGAATCAGAATCATTATCTTCATCTTCTAAATCATTAATCGTGTCATTTTGATTTTGTATATCAACATTATTTCCTAACATTGTATTTAAATCATCTTCATATTTTATTTTTGATATTACCTCAAAATCTTTTGTAATATCTGTTTCGAAGGTCAAATCATCTTCAGAACTTATCCCAAGAAGATTACATAATTTAACTTTATCCAATTCTAATGTGTCATTGCCTGAATTAAGATCATTAACAGAAGTATTGGCTTGAACTAATTCTGTATATTTATTTTTAGAAATAAATCCATTTTCATATTGTAGTTTATATATTTCTTCATTTCTTTTGTTTTGTGTTACAGTATCTTCTTTTATATTTTGGGTAGCCAAATCATTTAAATAAGTAATATACGCAGTTTGAGCATTGTATATCTGTGTTTCAACATTTGAATTATAGTTATCCCTAGCAGTTTTCAAAGCATCTCTAGCACTATCTAAAGCCTTTTCTGCTGATTCATAGTTGCTTTGTGCTGTATCATAGGCACTTTGTGCTATACTAATAGCCGTTGTATCACCAGATGCTTTTGCTGTATCAAGTGCAGTTTTTGCACTATCTCTTGCAGAACTTTTAGTTTCAAACGCATCTCTTGCATCATGATAAGTATCATTAGCTATTTTTGATTCATTGCTTTTCATTTTAATATCTAAATTGTTTTCTGTCATAATATCTCTTATATTTTCTAATGATACTTTAATTTTATCATTCGAATTAGTTGAACTGTCTGTTGTAGCAGCTTGTACTAAATGTGCATTTAGTAAAGCCACATTTGATGATACAATCAAAGTCATTATTAATACGCTAATTATTTTCTTTTTCAATATTTTCTCCTCCTTAATTTGTCAACTTCCAAATATAATTCTGTTAATAGTAGTATTTATTGTAAAATCTTTTTTTAATTATAATTGAGTTATGTAACAGCCCTATTACGCAAATATAAACAAACCATAAACCAATGTTAAATTTATGTTAAATTTATTTTTTATGATAAAAAAAGTACAAATATCAAATTTCTATCTTTTGACACTTGTACTTTCACTAAATATTTACACATTATATTGCAATATTATATTAGTTAAATTTTATCACTGACTTTAAATATTAAATCTATATCCTGCCCCCCAAACAGTTTCAATATATTGTGGGTTGCTACTATCTAATTCAATTTTTTCCCTTATTCTGTTGATATGTACTGTTACAGTTGAATTATCCCCTAAAGATTCTTCTCCCCAAATTCTATCTAACAATGCATCCTTTGAAAATACTATATTAGGATTTGAAGCCAAAAATAATAATAATTCAAATTCCTTATTGGCAAACTTTACTTCCTCTTCCTCTATATAAACTCTTCTTGCTTTAAGTAAAATTTTAATTCTCCCAATAGCTATCGAACTTTTTTCCTTTGAATTATTCTTTTCTACAGAAGTCAACCGCTCGTATCTTGAAATATGAGCATTTACTCGCGCTACAAGTTCACTCGGACTAAAAGGTTTTACAATGTAATCATCTGCGCCTATGCCAAGCCCTTGAATTTTGTAAATGTCTTCTTTTTTAGCAGTAACCATTAAAATTGGAATTTCTTTAACTTCTCTGATTTCTTGGCAAACTTTAAATCCATCTTTTCCAGGCAACATAACATCTAACAATATTAAATCAAAATCTTCGTTTAAAGCTAATTCCCCCCCTTGAATTCCATCTAATGCAATTTTTGTTGCAAATCCAGTTATCTCAAGATAATCTTTTTCTAACTCTGCAATACTCTCATCATCTTCAATAATTAATATTTTTTTCACCAAACTTCCCCCAAATCAATAAATCGTCCTTTTTTAAACTTCACAATTTAAATTGTTAATATTTCAAATATTTTTTTTATAATTCTTAGGAAGTATTATTTTAATTGATAAACCTTCCTTATTATAAGCTATGATTTGTCCATCATGGGCCTCAATGATATGTTTAGCTATAGCTAGACCAAGTCCACTCCCTTCATTAGGTTTTGTACGTGAAGCATCTCCCCTATAGAAACTCAAAAACAACTTAGGAATATCTTCCTCTTGTACACCACTTCCATTATCACTTAAGATTAATTCTATTAAATCTCCTTTATCGTACAAACTTATTTCTATTTTCAACTTTCTATTTTTATTATATTTAACACTATTATCTAATATATTTAAAAGAACTCTATACATTTCCTGTGAATCAAGCTTTACTTCTGTTGAAGTATCACACTCACTTAAGAAAGAAATCTCAACCTCTTTTCCATAAAACTCTTTTTTAGCACATTTAAAGAAATCTCTTAAATATTCATTAACATTAACTATATTAAACTTAAAAGGAAACTGCCCAGTATCTAACTTTGAGAATAAAAATAAGCTATCTACAAGTGCATCCATATCACATGCCTTTGTATAAATTGTATCTAAATATTTTTTTTGTTTTTCAGGCGTACTAGCTACTCCATCTCGCAACCCTTCCACATATCCTTTAATAGCAGTTAATGGAGTTCGCAAATCATGAGATATTCCAACTACTAGCTGTTTCCTGTTTTCCTCATACTTTAACTGCATTTCAACAGAATCCTTTAGTCGCATCCTCATCTCATTAAAATCCCCACAAACTTGATTAAATTCATCATCACTATCATAATTCATCTCAAAATCTAAATTTCCATTTTTAATTTGTTCAGATCCATAACTCAATAGTTCAAGGGGTACTATTAACTTCTTGTATATTTTACTAGATAATATAGCATTAGTTATAGTAACAACAATCAATGAAATAATAATAACTAAAACAATATAGCTTATTATAAATTTTGACATTTCACTTTTAAAATCAAATATAATTGGCTTATAATCTGAATTAATTGCTATAATATTTATTATTTTACCATCTCTCATAAAACTATTCTTTACTAAAGAAGCTGAATTCATTTCTAAAACTATTGAATTTGATTTAAAAAGAATATCATCTCCAATAATAGAAATTGCTTTTTTATCTTCTTCTGTAACATTAGATGATATTATCTCCCCATCATTTGTGATTATTAAATGATAGCCTTTAGGTTCTAAAAGTTTTTGTAGCTCTTTTGTTAGATTTTCAAAATCTTCTTTATCCACAAACTTATTAATATCTGGCCTAATGTTTTGCTGAAGAATATAAGCGTTTGGATCACGCTCTCTTTCAATTGAAAATCTACTTTCAATAGCTTTTGAAAACGGAATACTCATTATCATTGCAATTACGAAAATAACAACTACAGGTATTATTAACATAAGAATGTTTGATATTGTTAATCGCTTTTTTATTTGCATACTAATTCCTCAACTAATTTTTTATCAACATTAAAATTTTCTAAATCAATCTTTTCTGGATTAGTTAGCAAAGAGTAATCCTTAATCCATATATTCCCATCAATAATTTTGCATTCATTTATTTTTTCAGTATCATTTTTTTCATAGACTTCCTCTAACTCTTGAGTTTTAGTAAGAACCGCAATTCTTCTACAGGGTTGCTCCTGTTCACTATAGATATTAAAAAAACTATTATATGAATCAAAACTTTTCACTGACACAACTACCTTTAAAAACAAATTATACTTTTTTGCTGCTTCTATTGCATTTATATATTCTTTGTTCATTTTCTACACGCTCCACACATATTTGTATTCAAGCTATTATCTCATAAGGCTTTACTTATTACAATATTCACTATTAAAAGCTTTACTTTTAAGTTCCGCTATTTCTTCTTTCCTTAGATATCTCCATTTTCCATCTTCTAAATTATCTATGGTAATATTCATAATTCTGACCCTTTCAAGCCTGATCACTTTGTAACCTAATGCTCCACACATTTTTCGTATTTGCCTATTAAGTCCTTGTGTTAAAATAATTCTAAAGGATATATCATCAACTTTTACAAGCTTACAGGGTCTGGTTTTTATTTTATTTTTCTTAATAAGATTCTTCTCCGCTAATTCCTTTAAACTTATAAAATCAGTGAATTTTTCTGAATTATATTCATTTATATTTTTATATACACCTAAGGTATCTGATATTCTTTTTATTCCAGAACTTTCATCTGCTGAAATTTCAACTCCTTCAGACATTTTAGCAATAAATTCATCTTCAAATTTTCTATCAACAGTTACAATATACTCTTTTTCATGTAAATTTTCACATTCTAAAATTGCATTAGCTAATTCACCATCATTAGTCATTATTATAAGTCCCTGAGAGTCTTTATCTAGTCTTCCTACAGGAAAAACATATTCAGAATATCCTAAAAAATCGATTATATTACCTTTGACATCATTTTGTGCTGTGCAGATAATTCCAACTGGTTTATTCATAGCAATATAAATTTTATCCTTTTTGTAAATAGGTTTATCATCAAGAAGTATTTTATCTACATCCTCCTCAATCCATTGTCCTAATACACATAGTTTACCATTTACTTTAATTCGCTTTTTTTCAATTAATTTATTAGTTTCTTTTCGTGAACAAATTCCATAATTGCTAAAAAGTTTATTTATTCTCATTAAATATCTTTATTCCTTCCTCAATATAAATCAATCATTCTACTATTTATCAAATAATATGCTTTTTATGAGTGCAAAAGCCTCTCTAGTATATGTAATAGGAATTAAATACCACACAGTATCACTTGAATAATTATCAAAATATCCATAACCATTTTTCTTTGCTAAAATACTACTTCTTAATGCATGAAAGTCTGTTGTAATTATTTTTACGCTCACATCTTTTATATCTTTATGACTATTATTCTCTATTACTTTTTTTGAATATTTAAAATTCTCATTTGTATCTCTTGATTTATCTTCAATTAATATTTTGTTTTCATTTATTCCATTGTCAATTAAATATTTTTTCATTGCAAGAGATTCAGGCAGCTTTTCATCCGCACCTTGCCCTCCAGATAAAACCAAATATGAATCAGGATTTTCCTTGGAATATTTTATTGCTACATCAAGCCTGTCTTCAAGTATTAAACTAGGAGTTTCTCCATTGGCTAATCCAGCACCTAAAACAATAGCATAATCATCCTTTTTATCATTATGTTTAGGAAAAGCAACAATAACTATTTCAATACTAATAAAGCAAATAATTAATACGACTAAAAGCTTTTTTATAATACTTAAGCCTTTTATTATAGCTTTATTTCTCATAATTTTTTCCTTAATGAAATTAAAGAATATTAATATAATTCCTAAAAATACTATTGGAACACTAAAGGCAATTTTAGTTCCGCTAATAAAATTAATGTAGATTACATAAATAAGTAAAAATATACCTAATATAATGCTCCAATTTTTTCTCATAAATCTCATCTCCTTCAAATTAGTCATGTCTTTATTAAGCTCATTATAACTAATTTTTGTAGCTTTATGCTTATATTTAGAGAAATTTATAGGATATGTAATAGATTCTTAATAGTTTGTAATAATATTGTTATACTTAATTTTTCACAAATAAATACACTCTTGCTAAACTAACTTTCAACAAAAGTGCATTTAATTGGATATATAAATTATTTATTATTTAACAATTTACCAATTTCTTCATGCGTAAATTCATATTTTTTATTACAAAAATGACATACAACTTCTTCTGTTTTATTATCATCATATATTTCTTGAAGTGTTTCTTTACCAATAGATATCAGAGCTTTTTCTATTCTTCCTCTAGAACAATCACATTTATATTCTGGATTCATTGAATCTAATATTTTTAAATCCATTCCATCAAATATAAATTCTAAAATTTCTTCTATACTTTTGCCTTCACTTATTAAGGTTGAAATTGGAGGAATTTCTTGAAGTCTATAAGTTATTACATCAGCAAGAAATTCATCTGCACCTGGCATCATTTGTACAATAAATCCCCCAGCTGCTTTTATTGATAAATCTGTATCAACTAATACACCTAGTGAAACAGCTGAAGGTGTTTGCTCAGATACTGTATAGTAAAAAGCTAAATCATCACCAATTTCACCAGTTTGTATTGGCACTTGTCCTATATATGGATCTTTTAATCCTAAATCTTTTATTACATAAAGAATTCCATTTGTTCCTATAGCTCCACCAACATCAAGTTTTCCTACATTATTTAATGGTCTTTCAATATATGGATTACCTATAACTCCCTTTACAGTTCCATCACTATGAGCTGTAACAGTAATTCCATTAATTTCACCACCACCATTTATCTTTAAGGTTATAACTTCCTTCTTATTCTTTAATGTAGCTCCCATTATAGCTCCTGCAGTAAGCATTCTTCCCAAAGCTGCTGATGCTACTGGAGTACAATCGTGTAATTTTGCACCTTCATCTACTAATTCAGTTGTAATTCCTGCAATAATTCTTACCATTCCATCTTTTGCAGTTGCTCTTATTATTTTATCTTTTCCCATCGCTTTATCTCCTACTTTATTAAGTTAATTATTTATTTATAGGTTCTAATTAATATTATAAATTTAAGTTTAAGTTTAAGAAATCCTAAATTTCCTCATTAATTAAACATTTATAGTTTACTATTGATAATTGTCATCTAATAGCACTATTTTCCCACAACATAAAGAATTCTTTCAGAATTCTCTTTTACTTTTTCATTTGAATATCCTTCAAATTTATTTAGTATTTTAAATTGACATTTTTTTAAAATATCTTCAATATATTCTTCACTATAAGCTCTTTCAAAATGCTCTTCTTCAAACTTTTCATATAAATTATTTTCTTGTTTTACGAAAAAGGTTAAAAACATATTTACTATATCATCTTCAAAGGAATTTTCCCATGTGTAGAAAACATCATCAGAACTATATGTATAAATATTATTCCCAAGTACTGTTGAAAGTTTATAATATGAATTAATATCAAAAATAAAAAGTCCATTTTCAGATAAATGTTCATTTACTTTTAAAAAATAATTTTCTAAAGCTTCAGTTTCTGTTATGTAATTTGTTGAATCAAGAACTGATGTTATTAGATCGAATTTTTTATTCAAGCTTAACTCACTCATATCCTGGCATATTACTTTTGCTTTGATCTTATTCTTCTTGAATTTTTCAAAAGCCATATTTAACATTTCATCAGATAAATCTACAGCATATAGGCTATTAAAGTATTTTGCTACCTTTATTGCTACATTACCTGTTCCACAGGCTAAATCTAGATAATTGTCAAAATTCACATTGTTTTCTTTGCATAAATTCACTACTTTCTCTGCAATCTTATCATAATTAATATCTTCATATATTAATTCATCATAAATAGTTGCAAATTCTTTATATGCCATATACTTTAATCACGTCCTTAATTTTAAAATACTAATTCTTCTAATATATTATATCGTAATTCTTTACTTAGTCAAATTAGTAGTAAGTTAAGGGTTATTTTCCTTTTTTCTCTTAGCCATAATTCCACCTATTCTACCAGTTTCTCCTGCTGATAAGCCTCCCCAGCCTTCTCTATTAACTTTATCCATTAAACCTAGCTCCTCCGCTATTTCATATTTAATTTTTTCTCGCAATTTTTCTTCTTCTGTAAGTTCCTTATTTGCTTTTAATTTTGCCTTTATTACTTTTTTCATAGTTCTATCTGCCATAACTTATTCCTCCAAATTTCAAAATCTACTATTGCTATTTTATCCTTATTATTTATATATATTCTTATAAATTACTTTTCATAATTTTATAAATAATTATGTATAATTATTCACATAATACTTGATTTTTCTTTGGTAATGAAAAGAATTATTGATTAATGAATAGTTTTTTTCAAATTATTTTTCTCATTGACTTGATATTTATTCAATATTTAACTATAGTATTTGTATAAATAAAATTATTATAAATAAATTTAGGAGGGATTATTGTGTATAATGTTGCAATAGTTGGGGCTACTGGAAACGTAGGCAGAAAGTTTTTAGAAATCTTAGAAGAAAGAAACTTTCCAGTAAAAGATTTATATCTTTTCGCATCAAAAAGATCAGAAGGAAGTACTTTACCTTTTAAAGGAAAAGAATATGTGGTTGAAGAAACTTGTGAAAAGAATATAAAAGATAAAAAAATAGATTATGCACTATTTTCAGCTGGTGGGGATGCAAGTAAAGAATTTGCACCTGTTTTTGCTCAATATGGAGCTGTAGTAATTGACAATAGTAGTGCTTGGAGAATGGATCCTGAGGTACCACTAGTAGTACCTGAAGTTAATCCTGAAGATATCAAACTTCACAAAGGAATTATAGCTAATCCAAACTGTTCTACAATTCAAGCAATGCCAATCATGAAAGCTTTACATAACAAATATGGAATTAAGAGAATAGTATATTCTACTTACCAAGCAGTATCTGGAGCCGGCATCCAAGGTATAAGAGATTTAGAAGATGGAGTTAAAGGTGTAGCACCTAAGAAATTCCCATATCCTATAGCTGGTAATGTTTTACCTCATATAGATGTATTTTTAGAAGATGGTTATACTAAAGAAGAAGAAAAAATGATTAAAGAAACAAGAAAAATTCTTCATGAACCAGACTTAAGAATTACAGCTACTACTGCTAGAGTTCCAGTTCTTAACGGACATAGTGAAAGTATTAATGTTGAACTAAATTCTGAATTCGATATAAAAGATATTTTTGAATTATTAGGAAACACTCAAGGTGTAACTGTATATGATAATGTTAAGGAATTAAAATATCCAACAGCTCTTGAAGTTTCAGGTAAAGATGATGTATATGTTGGAAGAATCAGAAGAGATTTTAGTATTGACAATGGATTAAATCTATGGGTTGTTGGTGATAACATAAGAAAAGGAGCAGCTCTTAATGCTATCCAAATTGCAGAAATAATGATAAAGGACAACAAATAATTTAAGTAATTACGTTGGAGGAATCTAAATGTCAATCTTTCAAGGCTCAGCTGTAGCCATAGTTACCCCTTTTAATGAAACCGGAGTTGATTTCAAGAAACTTGAAGAACTCTTAGAATGGCATGTAAAGGAAGGTACAGATGCAATTGTTATTTGCGGCACTACAGGTGAAGCTACTACAATGACAGAAAAAGAGATACAAGCTACGATTAAATTTACTGTTGATGTAATAAACAAAAGAATTCCTGTTATAGCTGGAACAGGCTCTAATAATACAGCTTCTGCCATTTCTATGAGTAAATATGCAGAAGCAGCTGGAGCTGATGGACTTCTTGTTATTACACCCTATTATAATAAAACCACTCAAAAGGGCTTGATAAAACATTTTTCAGCTATCAATGCTGAAGTAAAGACACCAATAATAATTTACAATGTTCCAAGTAGAACAGGAGTTAATGTAACTCCAGGCACTTTACACGAACTTTCTAAATTAAATAATATTGTTGGAATAAAAGAAGCTAGTGGAAATATCAGTCAGGTTGTACAAATGAAGGCCTTATGCAAAGATTCTATTGATATATACTCTGGTAATGATGATCAAATAGTAGCTATCATGGCACTTGGTGGTAAAGGAGTTATTTCTGTATTAGCCAACATAATTCCTAACAAAGTCCATGAAATGGCTAAAAATTGTTTAAATAATAATTTCAAAGAAGCTTTAGATATTCAACTTGATACTTTAGCTTTAACAAATACTCTATTTGTAGAAATAAATCCAATCCCTATTAAAACAGCAATGAATCTTATAGGCTTTAAAGTTGGAGAGCTTAGACTTCCTCTTTGCGAAATGGAAGTTAAAAATGAAGAACTTTTAAAAGCTGTTTTAAAAGAGAATAAATTAATGTAAGGTGATAAGATGATTAAAATAGTATTAAACGGCTGTTCAGGTAAAATGGGAAAAATGATTACTGACTGCTCTACTAAATTCAAAAATTTAGAAATAGTTGCTGGAATTGATAAGTTCCAAAGTAATGCACCCTACCCTATATTTGAAAATGCACAAGCTTTAAATCTTGAATATGATGTTTTATTAGATTTCTCAAGAGCCGAAGCTCTTAATGATTTATTAAACTTAACTGAAAAAACTCAAAAGCCATTAGTAATATGTTCTACTGGCTTTACACCAGAAGATATAGCACTAATAGATGAAAAAAGTAAAACTTTAAAATTATTTAGATCTGGCAATATGTCTTTTGGGATAAATTTAATAAGTTCTCTTTTAAAGAAAATCACTCCAATGCTTTATGGAAATTATGATATAGAAATAATCGAAAAACATCATAACCAAAAAGTTGATGCACCTAGCGGTACTGCATTAATGCTTGCAGACGCTGCTAAGGAATCTATAAAAGATACAACAACGTATGTTTATGGAAGAGAAGGCAATGCTAAAAGAGAAGAAAATGAAATTGGTATCCATGCTGTTAGAGGTGGTGGTATTATAGGCGATCACGAAGTTATCTTTGCTGGAACTGGTGAAGTAATTGAACTAACTCATAAAGCAATTTCAAGAGAAGTATTTGCAGTTGGTGCTTTAAAAGCCTGCGAATACATGGCTACTGTAACTATCCCAGGTCTTTATGACATGAATGATGTTATAGGGCTTGAATAATAAATTTGAACTTATGAAAAACAGAAGTGATACTTATATCACTTCTGTTTTTATATATAACACTTATCAATTATCAAATCCCACCTTAAATATAACTGAAGTTCTTCTTCCATAAAATTGTACTTCCGTTTACTTATATCTATACATACCTTGTAAATATAATCCATTCAGATTATTGATACTATAATATATTTCTGTTATTTTATTGGGCATATTTATTAAATTCTCGCAAATCTCCATTAATAAAAAAATTATTTTTTAATTGATACAATGTATGGGTATATTTTATAACTTCTAATAATAAAATTTATAAAAGTTATATATTTATGGAGGTTATCGAATGCTAGAATGTATCAAAAAAGCATTAGAAAGTGCACTTGGCAAAGGTATATATGATTTAATTAATTATTTGCTTTTTTTCGCACTTGGTGGAATCTCTGGCCTTATAACTCACTCTATTTCTATTAATAACAAATATTTGATGGATTATGCACCTATAATCACTATTACTTCTGTTATTTTAGTTGCTTTATTAGCATTAGTGATCTATAAAAAGGTTAGTCCTCTTCATAATTTCTATTTAGATACAGATTTTGATTATATATTTCTCGAAAAAAAGCTGACATATGAATATAATAGTCCAGAGGACATAACATATACAAAAAAATATAAAATTCTATTGCGTAAGAGCACTGATAGATTTCATGATAAATATAATTGGACCGGTGACAATAATCCTATTATTACAAGTTCAGATTCTCATAATAAAATTTTTTCTACAACAAGAAGAGATTCTTACCAACAATTTGAAGTCTATTTTGGTAAAAAGTTTAAAAAAGGAGAAATCATCGATTTAACTCTAATTTTTAAATTAACTGATAAAGAAATGAAAGCGTCAACATCTTTTTCTACAACAATTGTTGAACCCACAAAAAAACTAACATTAACAATTAAAATTAATAAAAAATATAGAACTGATTCTGCAATTTATGAGAAATTTCCTTCTACAGATAGCCGCATAGCTTTAGAAACGAAAGAGTATCATTTTCCTGATAATAGTGAAATTGAAGTAACAATTGATGATCCCAAAATGTTATTAGTTTATTCATTAAATTGGTAAAATCCAAATATAAAATAAATAAATTCTTGTTATAAGTAACAATATATTTGTCAATACTATAATATAAACAAATGCTTATTTTAAAATCTGAAAAACAAAGGGTGAAGTATTATGCATGACTAATATAAAAAAAAGGATAACCAATTAATGGTTATTCTTTAATTTTCAAATTGGGCTTATGTTCTATTACAATAATAGATTCTTCATTGACACTATTTATAATATAATTCTTCAAAGATTGGGTAGTTGACATTTTTAAATGGCCAATCTCTTTTTATCCAATTTTTAATGGTTCTATACAAAAGTTCGTCTGTTATACTATTTCTTGTCCACATTGTAATTTCAGCATCATGATAATTGCTTGGATCAATATAAAGACATCCCAAACAGTTTTTATTTTCTAAATCAAATACAGTATAAGCAAACGCTACTCTTTCATCAAATTCTTTCTCGTGCCTTATTAAATCCATCTCATCTTCCTCGATTGTTAGATTATCAGCTGGCCATCCATTTGTATATTCTTCCGTATAAAGTTCATGAATATGCTCTTTAGCTTCCATAACTGCAATATAATCTTCTTTTAAATCTAATGCAGTTAGTTTACGTATAGTGAAATTTTCACTTATATGCTCAATAGGAACAATAAAATCATCTGGTACAAATTTATTTTTATTTTCCATTTTTACCTCCATTTACTTCTCTTAATTATAATAAATCTTCTTTAGTTATTTCTATTGATGGATAATGATCAAGCGTTGTCAAATCAGTGTTAAGTGGAACACTATACACCATATAATACTTATCTGAATTCTCTTTATTATTTATTAATGCCTTCATCTTTTCTTCCGCCAATTTTTTATCGGTAGTAGCATATACAACTGCTACTACTCCAACATTACAGTCATTTTTATTTTCAACATTCCCGCATAATATTAATTTTAACGGTGCTTCACCATTTAATCCTAATTCTACATATTGATCATATTCCATAATACAAACTCCTTTTCAAATTATATTCTAATTTATAAATTTTGCTAAATACCATCTTACTTTTTGTATTCACTAGAACAAAAATCCATAACTTCTCGTCCATTTGTAAATCTCTTATACCTTTCACCACATTGTAGTAATTCTGTCATTAACAACTTCTTTTCATTATTAAATTCATAATGCCATTTTATATTCATCCATAAAAATTTTAAAGTTGGTTTGGTATTATAAGCTTCTCTTCCAAATCTCTGCCGAATCCATCGTCTTAAAATTCTATACAGTCTTAATAAAGAATTTGTATCTAAAAAAATAATATATTCACTATATTCGTAGCGCTTTTTCAAAAGCTTTCTTGGTGAACCTTCAATTATCCAATTCTCACTTTCTAATATATCAAAAAAAATTTTTTCTATTTCATCATCCGTACGCCTAACATCACCTTTACTTGTTCTAATCCAAACAACATTATCTTGTTCATAACAAGGAATATGGAATTCTTTAGCTATCTTGTGTGCTAATGTAGTCTTACCACTTCCAACTGCTCCAATAATATCTATCTTCAAAATATCACCTCCATAAATAAGCACACAGTTTACACTTCAAAGCTACGTAATTCTTTTAATAATAATATCTACAACTTGTTCGATATTTAAATTACTTGTATTGATTTTTTCACCTTTTAATTTACATATAAACTTTATTAATCACAATTACTTTAATAGTTCCCTTTCAAATCCATGATTATATTTTTTTCAAAACAAACTGCTTCAGGTTTATTTACATACTTACCATAATTAGAGATACGATGATAACCATTTTTTTCATAAAATCTTACTGCTCTTTCATTTATCAATCTAGTTTCAAGCCAAAGAGCAGAGTAACCCAACTTTTTTGCTCCATTCTCTAAGTAGTGCAAGATTTCACTTCCAACTCCAATTGCTTTTGTCTTTGCAAACATTCTTTTAACCTCAGCAACCTCTTCATTAATAGGTCGTATTGCTCCGCAACCTATTGCCTCCCCCTCTTCATTATATGCTACTACAAATAATGAACGAGGAACAGAAACATCATTTGAATTAAAAGAATTTTTTCCACTATCACCCGTTATAAATTCTAAACTCTTAGATAGTTCTTCCATTAAATTTATAGCATCTTGTGTATTCGCTTGAGTTTCTGTAATTTTCATTGTTGTACCTTCCTTTTATTAATCATGTTATTTTTATATATGGTTATAACGAAAATCTATCTCCTACGTCCATTGGTAAAGTATCATTTTACTTTCTTTTAGAATAATCTGTGATACCTAATCTATTTCCAAATGGATCTTCAAATTCTACAGCCATTCCAGTCATAATTTGAAAAGGTTCAGATAAAAATGCAACACCATTTTCTTTTAATTTGTTATACTCATTTTCAACATTTTCAACTTCAAACCAAATTGTTGGTTTTATATTTGGAAATATATTTTCGTCTTTTAAAATAATTGCTGGTTCTTCATCACCAATATTAAAAGCAATCATTCCCTTTTTTGAAAAATCAAATTTCAACTGTAATCCTAAAATATTTTCATAATACTTTCGTGCCTCTTCTAAATTGCTTACTCCCATAAAAAAATTATCATAGTTTTTCATAATAAATTCCTCCTTAAATTTTTTCCTATTCATATATATAGATGCACTAAAAATATGAAAGTCACGCAACTTAATTAAAAAAATTTAAAATTAATTATTTAAAACCCAAATAACTCTTTCATACCATTCATCTGAAGGTTTCTTATCTGGTATATTTTTATATAAATAAATGATTTTATTACGAACATTATCATTAAAAGCATAATTTGATTCTTTATAATTTAGGGTTTTAACTAGTTTACTGTTCTTTTGTTTCACTTCATCTTGTAAATTTTCTTTTTTACTAGCAAACTCAATCCAGGCTTCGCAGCTACATGGATTTTTCACATCTAAAATATTGCAATGCTTATCAAAAAAAGAAGCAAGATTCATATGAGCACGATAAAGAAGTCCCTTTGTAGCACTTTTTGATATATTTAATACCTCTGATACTTCTTCTAATGATAAACCAAACATATCAACAAGGGAAAAAGCTATTCTTTGGTTAAGGGTAAGAAGTCGTGCCATAGCAAGAAAACACCCATTTTGTAATTCACTTATTGATTCTTTTACAATAACTTCATCTTCTGGTTTAGTATATGTATTTACATAAAGATTACCTTCCTGTTCAAGGATTTCAATTTCATCATAAAGAAGTTCCATATGATTATTTTTTTGTCTCTCATTCATTAAGAAATTATTTAAACATATTCTACGTAGCCAAGATTTAATTGCATCAGGATTTTTTAGAGTATCAATTTTTTCCCATGCTCTTATAAAAGTTTCTTGACATAAATCCTCTGCCGTATTTGGATGGCATGATAATTTAAGAGCATAGTTGTATATATATGTTCCATAGTTATATATTAACTCATCAGCATTCATTATTTTCACCTTTCTCTTATATACTAATTACTTCATCAAAATCTATAACTGAAATCCTTCACTCTAACCCAAGAGCAACTTTTATGATTTCTAAATTATATTTTAAATCATCTTCACCACGCACAATAATTTGTTTACATTTGATCAATTTTTGCCATTGGTCATGTTTTAACTTACTCCTCATATTAATATCACCAGTATCATAAGCTGTTGCCCATTCAATAAATTCAATATGATTTTGATACATGTCTCCACCTATCTCAATACGTGAACCAAAATGTTTCTTTTCTCTCTCCTTTAGGCGATCAATTCGAATATTTTTATCTGTAACCACACGAACTGCTAATGTGAAATATGGAATTAAGTCATCACCCCAATCTACCATTGAACCAGAAATAACAACTTTATCTGAATGTAAAATATCTTTTTTCATCATTTGAATCCGTTCTTCTATTTTTCTTTTTTGTGTGTACTCAGGATTCGTTTTGATCCAGAAATAATCATCTGTATCCATAAAGGTATATCCTAATTGTTCTGATATGAATTTACCTAATGTAGTTGTTCCTGAACCTGATGCTCCATATATGTGAATTACGCTTGGATACATAGTTTTCTCCTTTACAAATTAATGTTCATTTACTAACAAAACTTAAACTATAAAGAACCTATTAATCTTTAAGTACGTTAATTATGGTTAACGTAAGCTATTATTGATTCAACATTCTTTCTTAATGTATAATCAACTGGTTTATCATAAACAGAAAGCATACCTATTTCATCATTTGATAATTCTCCTTGTTTTTTATGTTTTATTTTCCATTTTAGTAATGTCATTAAGAATTTGTCAAAAGCGTTCAATTTACTATAATTAAATCCACCTCTTAAATAAAAAAACTTAATATATTTTTGTTCTTCTGGAGTAAAATTTTTATCTGTAACCTCTTTTATCGCATCTTTCCTTGCTGGTGATGCCCCTGTTGCAAAAACTATTACCTTTTTGTCTTTAAGCTTATTAATATTTTTTGTTATTAATTTTACTCCAATAATACCTACTGCATATAAACTGCCGCCATAAATTATGGTATCATATTGAGTCAGTATATCGATATTAACCTTTGACACTTCAAAAAGATCAGCAGATAAATCTTCTGTAATCCATTGTGCATATTTCTTTGTAAAACCTGTTTTAGACTTATATACTACTATTGTTTTCATTATGTACCTCCACCCCTTACTTCAATCATATAGTTTCCATTCTTATTCAGACTTGGCACATCATTTAATCATAACTAGAACAAGTCTACTTTATATATTAATTAATTTTATTTTCAATAACCTCTGCTCCATTATTAGTGCCAACAATAATGTACTTACACATATTAATAAATAATCCAGTTTCTAAGGCTCCTATTATTCCATTAACTTTCTCACTAACATCAATAATATCAATTGGTTTTCCTATATGCAAATCAACTATATAATTACCATTGTTAGTTATATAAATATTGTCACCTTTCCTCCTTAATTTAGGATTTAAAGAATATGTTTCTAATTTCTTGATAACTTGTGTATATCCATAAGGTAATACTTCAATTGGTAATGGAAAAGCTCCAATGCTATCAACTAATTTACTATCATCCATTATCCATATTACTTCATTTGCTAAGTTAGCAACTATTTTTTCTCTAAATAATGCCCCTCCACCACCTTTAATTGCATTGAAATTTTTATCTATTTCATCTACACCATCAATACATAAGTCAATTCTATCTACTTCATCTATTTCTACTAAAGGAATATGTAATTCTTTTGCTAAATTCTCTGTGCTTCTTGAAGTTGCAATTGCCTTCAAATTCATACCATTTTGAACTAACTCGCCTACCTTTTTAATCATATGATATGATGTCGAACCCGTTCCCAATCCTAGTATCATTCCATCTTTTATATATTCCGCCGCTTTTTCTCCTGCCACTCTTTTTAGTTCCATAAATACCTCCAAAATATCTTTGTGACTAATATATTATTTTAAATATCTTCCATTTTAAATGTTACATTTTTTAAATGACGATAATAGTTTCCCCATTCTGACGTAAAACATAATACGGTATAATCAGGATCATCTACGCCTAATGGATAATAAACTTCACAGCCATCAGTCCACAACAGTTCCTTAGATGCTCTATCCTGTAATATTTCAATTGTACCAATGAGCATAAGTCCTGCAAAGTTATTATCGTCAACAAAATACAAGCACATCTTATTATCATCTTTTAAGCGTTCTACCATTTTTGTAGAAGTGTTTGTACTAAGCCAGAATTTCTTTAAACCATCATGTTTTAATCTCATCATTGCTTTTATATTAGGATAACCATTTTCTCCATTTGTCCCAACCATCACAATTTTCGAATCCTCCACTAACTGGTTACTTTCAATAATAACAATTTCATCTATCATTCCTAAAACCTCCTTATATAGCATTATTAATTAGAAAAAAATTGCACTATTCCTTGTTGCAAATACTTTCTAAATTACTAGCCACTTAGACCAAATTTAATCATTTTATGATTTATATATAATTAATAATATCCGTGAAATTAGAAATTATAACATCAGGCTTTTTGGGCAATTCATCCAAACTCCCCATCCCTCCCCATCCTTGTTTCACCCATATAGTTTTCATTACTATTTTTATTGCTGGTGTAATATCATTATCTAATCTATCTCCAATCATATATGCATTACTAGGGGAACAATTTGCTCTATTTAATGCAATATTATAGATTTTTAAATCTGGTTTTGAAATTTTTTCTTCAGCAGAAGTTACTATTAGATCAAAGAAACACCTTATTCCTAGATTATAGAGCCTTTTCTCTGTACCAAGAACTTGATTTGCTATTATCCCCAATTTAAATCTTTGGTGCAGTAACTCAAGCACCTCATAAGTACCTTCATATAGCTTTTCATAATCACAATTCCACTTCACTTTATTTAGTCCAAATTCTTTTAAAGTACATTTATATGCATCTTTATTTTGCGTAGCATAAAAATTCATTCTCGATACAAATTCGTCTCTAGAAGGTGCTTTTTCTTGTTTTAAAGTCTCCTTTATTCTATACTTATCACATTGCTCTTCATCAACCAATGTAGATCCAATATCCATGAATAACCATTCCATCAAATACTCACATCCTCAAATTCAAATTGAGCAAAACGCTCCCTGTTCTTTGAAGCTACTGAAATCTCCAATAATTTTTCATAATTTCCAATACCAATAAGCGATTCATTCCATGGTTTAAGATCTTCATGGCGTAACGCAATCTTGTTAAAAACTATTAAAATAGTTAATTTCTTTCTATAAACTCTTCTATTTTATCGTATGATTCAATTACTACACCATTCTCTTCAATTGTTTTCACAAAAGTCTTTTGTATTTCCATAGCTCTCTCTTTAAATTGATTTAAATGTCTTGAATCATAATAACTCATTAAATCGAATTTATTCAAACCATTTTCTCTTGTAGCCTCATTCAATGTTCGTTGAAGACTTGTCCCCGAAATATATGCAAGATTAATATCTCCACTATCACAACATATATAGATTTTATTCCAAGTAGAAATAATTTCTTGGTAAAGTTCTGCAAGAGCTTCATGATTTGCTTTATTTTCTTCCTTATTTGCTTTTTCAGTTTTGCTATCCAAAAATTCTTGTGTATTTTTTATAATTTTGTAACAATATTTTTTGAGCTGCAATTCTAAATCAGCTTTTATAACTGATTCATACAGTAAAATGAAGTCCTTTGGAGTTACCTCCATATTTTTCAAATCCTCTATCTGTTTCTTTACTCCTCTACTAAAATAAGTTTGGTTTGAATATGCCACAATATCTGCTAAAGACAAAATTATATGACCAGCAATTGTTCTCAATTCACACATATTGTCTTCAAAAATCATAGTTTTATATAAATCTTCTACTCTTCCCATCTTCTTAGATGCTTTATCCAACATAAACACTTTATTACTTAAATTTTTCTTTAACTTATTCTGTAATTCTTTAAATCTTGTTTTGTCAGCATCTGAATTGCAATAGAGAATCTTGACGTTTGCTATACATGGTAACAAAACTTCATTAACTTCTGCAATTCCTTCAATACGTTCCCATGACATCGGAAACAAGTCAAAACCTACGCTTTCTACTATAAATGTTTTAGTCAATTTATATGCGCGTTCTGTCTTTGGTATAAAATAGAAGTCTACATCTGAAAGCGGATTATCAGTTCCATTTTCATAGGAGCCATAAAAAAGTAAAAGGCTTACATCATCCTTAAAATCTGTTTCTATTTTTTTTATTGCCCATTCAATAATCATATCATTTCTTTTATTCATAAATTTCTCCCTTCGCAAATTCTAAAACGCTATTGTCTAGAGCAACACAAACTTTGTATTCGTCAATTTCATGTGTTTGTTATTTTGATTCTCCATCTGAATAATACGTCCTTAAAGCCAAATAATTGTAAATCTAAATACCATGTAATTCGAACTTCATCATCATATTATATCCATAATTTTTTTTACAATCTCCTCTACGCAAATACTGCCATCAATAACATAATCGGAATTTGGCAGAATAGTGTTTAACATTTCTTCATATGCAATTCTCGAATATTTTAAATAAAAAATCATTTCTTCCCTGATTTCATCCCCACTGGAATTGTGCATATCCCGTAACACGCGTCTTGCCATTGCAATATCTAAAGGGGTATTAATGAAAATAGCACAACCTATAAATGGTTTAATCAAATCATTTTTATATGCAAATGGATAATAATTTTTTCATTCTCATAAATTTACAATTAATATTAAGTTAATCATAGCATATTTTGTAAATACAATACATTATATCTTCCTTAATTTTCTCTTAATTCACTAATAAGTAAACATAAAGGTAAAAAAACGCCAATCATTTATGATTAGCGCTTTTTCTAATTTATTATTTTTCTAAATTCCATATGTGAATATTTCTACGAAAGATTATGCATGTTAATACACCCAAAATGCCAAGAATAAAAAACAATAATGCTGCACCTGAACCCTTTCCTGTTCCAAATATCATTGTTAAAAATCCACTTGATGGCTGATATAACATAAATGGTTCAAATACTTTATCAACTAATATTCCACCTAAAAAATATCCTATTGGGATTGTGAAAAATTGCAATGTGTTCCTTACAGAATAAACTCTTCCCTGTATATCTATTGGAATATAACTTCTTAATAATACATCCATATTGGTCCCCATAATAGGAATAGCAATCCAACCTAAAACTGCTCCAACACACCATATTGGCACGCTATTCCCAAAGGCAAGAAAAAAGTTTTCAGTACTCATTGAAAGCAATAAAGCATTGCAAATCACTCGAACACGACTTTTAGGGGCTGGCAATATAGATGCCACAATACTGCCAACAAGCATAGCACTTCCTGTGACTGTATTAATAATACCAAGTGCAACCTCACCACCTTCAGCTCTTGATAAAATCATAGCAGGCAAAGTTGCATTGAATATAGAAGCTGTAAAATTAATTGCTGCTAAAAACAAGATCAAATCTAAAATTCCCCGGTTATGTTTTAGAAAACTAAGTCCACTTTTTACTGAAGATAACATAGATTCTTTCTTTGTATTTTCATTTTCTACTTTTGGTATTTTCACAAAACATAGCAAAGAAATAAAAGCAATACCAAAAGTTAATAGATCAAATGCACTAACTACCTGCATATTAGTTAGTGCCAACAATGCTGTTGCAATAATTGGTGTCATTATAGTTATTAAAGAATTTGAAAATGAACGCATTCCACTTACCTTTTGATAATGTTTTTTGGGTGTAAGAATACTAATTGTTACATCTGCAGCAGGCTGCTGAATTGTATTCATTAGGCCATTTAATGCATTTAAGCAATAAATATGCCATATCTCCAGCCTATTTGTTTTAAGCAGGATTAATACTACAATCGTACATAAAGCTGCAAAACTATCGCTTACAAGTATTGTTATTTTTTTATTCCATTTATCACTCAATGCTCCTGCAAATATGCTCATAATTACATATGGTAAATACGTACAAACAGAAAGCATGGCCGTTATTAAAGCCGAGCCATGTTGTTGATATGACCATATAATTAAAGCAAAATTGGTCATAGAACTACCTAACTCTGAAAGTGATTGTGTAATCCATAAAATTAAAAAACTGTGAAGTTCCTTTATACTATTCTTAAATAAATTCATATTGACTTTGCTCCTTTTATTTTGATATTATCTCTAAAAATGCAAAGTCTTTTAGGACTAATTTTATTTTACTCCATGCTGGTTAGTCCTAGTTAGACTCTGCATGGAGCTAATACAATACAACGCTTCATTTTTTTGTTCCTCCTAATTAAAAATCATTATGAAAATTATCTAATATTTCCATCTATAATGTCCATGAATTGGATTATGAAACCAGCTTAATTTTGCTTCAGAAGCACATGGATGAGAGTTATGAATTACATAAGGAATTCCGTCCTCATCTCTCTTGTCTGAAATAATAGCAATATGCTCATATCCCTCTATAAATACTATTATATCACCTGGTTGCCATTCTTTTAAATTATTAATGTCGTTTTCCTTGAACTCTGTAGTTAACTGGATACAATTTTTCTTAAAAAATACATCTTGATTCAATACTCGTCTAAAATCAATATTAGGATCTGCCTTCCCATTGATTCCCTTATATTGGGGTATATTTTCTTTAATATCCTTGTCCATTAAATCTTTAATTGACACATTGATGCCTTTAAAACCTCTCCATATTACATCAGTACAAACTCCTTCACCATCTGGTGGATATCCCCCAACATAATATGCATCTTTATATATTGTTTTCCTCTCAGCTTCTTTTCTAGCAGAATTCACTATATCAATAGGATCTGGTATTCCGTTTTGATTTTTATCAACCTTTGAACTTTCATCTGGAACATTGACTCTATTAACTGAAATATCATCAGCAATTTCTTCCACTTTATTATTTAATTCATTATTTGGTTTATTATATTTAAGTTTCACCACAAATGTAACAGTTGCTGAAATTATTGCTATTAAGCTTAATACTATAATAATCGTTTTTGCTTTTTTCACACAGATCCTCCACTTGTATAATTTTCACTCTATGTTCTCATTCTGGTTTACCATATATCTTAATACGGTTTTCAATTTATCTTTTTCTACTTTTCTAGCATCTGACAAATATATTTCTCTATGAACAAGGCTTTTAATTATTAAATTATTTTCATTAATGTAGTCCTTCATCTTATTAAAACTTTCTGGTTCAGTGTCATATGAACCTATATGTAATATTTGAACTGCTAATCCATCTTCTATTTCATCAAAATATGCTTCTTCTAATAAAGGATTTGGCTTTTTCTTAATAGCAATTTCAAAAGCTTTCTTTACGACTTCTTCATTACCAAAGTCAGGTTGTTTAATCATTATAGTATATAAAAGTTCTTCTTTATTAAATATTGCACTTTTTTTACCTTCTTCGGTCATATCCCATAATCCTTCTAATGGGTAAACCGTGTATTCAAAATATCCCTCAGGTGTAAACCCATTTTTAGGCATCATTCTCACTGCATATGCTAGTGAATATAAAACTCCAATCCTATTAGAAAAATCTTCGGAATTAGGATTTCCTTTTCCTTTAATACAAAAATATTTTGCTTTAGGAACCTTAACTAAAATTGGTTTTTCTTTTGGTAAATAGAGTTCCTTTTCCTCTCTTTTCCGTTCATATTTCAAAATTAACACCTCCATCACCATTCAAAAATTACAACTAAATTATAATAATATATATCAATCAATCATGAAAAGATAGCTTCCTTCAAAGTAAGTACCTTTTTATATAAATCAATCTCAATATCGATTCCATATGGAATTATGCATCTTGGAAACGCATGTCCAAAATTAACATTGTACATAATTGGTAAATCTTTATTATCTAAAATCTTGCAATAAAGTTCTTTATATTCTTCATAATATTGCTCATCTTGAGGCTTTCCAACAATAATTGCATTTATAACATCAAATATACCTGTCTCTTTTAAAATAAGCAATTCTTTTTCAAATTCTTCAGGTTTCGGTTTTTCTTCACAAGTTTCAAGAAACAATATTTTATTTTTCCATTCATCTAATCCTGGAAATATTCCATACTTTTCACATATAACTTTTTCATCGTCATATCGATTTTTAGTCAATATATCATAAAAACTTTCAAGACAGCCACCTAAAAGTCTACCATTAACTTTTCCACTTCCTTGTAGGACTTCATATCCTTTTTGTTCTAAGTGTTCTATTCTACTTGTTCCAATTGCAGCTATTGAAAAGTCTGTGCGTTCCTCATACCATGTCTTACTTGATTCTATACATTGCTCCTCAGGATTTTCAAAATACTTCTGAAATGTTTTTTTAGTATATGGGAGCATTTCTTCATCCAATTCTGCTAAATCACAAACAAAACAAGGACCATAAAAAGTTTCCATTCCTAACTTATAGAACATCAAATGATTAATTGTTGTATCTGAAAAACCAGTAAATAATTTAGGATTATCTTGAACAGCATTAATGAAATCTTTATCCTCTAGCAAATATGGTAAAGTTCTATAAGTGTCATCTCCACCAATAGCACATATAATCCCTTTAATTGATTTATCATAAAATGCCTCTTTTAAATCCTCTGCTCTAGCCTCTGGATGATTTTTTAAATATTCAATCCCTTTTAATGCATTTGGCATTAAGACTGGCACTAATCCGAACTCCATGATTCTTTTTAATCCTAACTCTAATTCATGTTTTGCAGAGTCCTCACCAAGCATGCCACTTGACATACTTATAATTGCAACTTTGTCTCCCTTTACTAAAGCTTCTGGCTTTTTCATAACTCCCACTCTCCTTATGAATTTATTACGCAGATAACCAAAAAAGTTATAAACAAACCAATAAATATCTTCTCAGAACTTGAAATATTCTTGATGATTAAATAATAACAAATATTACAAATAATAGCCATAAAAATAGTACTATTTTTAATAAAATAATCTGTTTTGCAAACTCTGTGTTTCTAATACTTTCAAAAATTATCTAAAGCTTTAACTTAATTATATTTTCTTGAAGAACTAAAAAAGGCAACTCAATAATTTTGAGTTACCTTTGTATTTCTATAATTTAAAATTACTTAATCCAAGCACCACTTGCACCTAATACATATCCATCAACAGTTGTATTAGCTTGCATAACACCTGATGCATTGCAATAGTACCAAGTTCCGTTGTCATTAATCCAACCAGTTTGCATTGCTCCTGAAGCATTTAAGTAATACCAATTACCTCCATCCTTACTCCATCCAGTAGACATAACGCCATCTGTTTTAAAATAGTACCAAGCAGTTCCATCTTTTAACCAGCCAATAGCCTTAGTTCCATCAGTTTTGTTATAAGTCCAAGTTCCATCAGCTGCTTTTACCCAACCAGCTGTTGCTGTTGCAGCTGTAGTAGTTGCTGCTGTACCTGCATTTGTAGTTGCTGTACTTGCAGTCGTTCCTGTTTTAGATGTATTGTTTATAATTGAATAGTTTTTATCATCTTCATTCCAAAGAATCATGATATCTTTGTTACCAACAGAAATATTATTCAATCCGCCATCTACCTTATATACTTTTGCAAAGTTATCATTTGACTTATCCCATTGCTTTACATAGCCTGAATCTAATCCCCATAAAGTCCCACTTCCAGTTTGAATAGCATAATTATCTGGTACATCGATACTGTCAGAATCACTAATGTCTAAATGATTAAATCCATTTTCTGATTTTAATTTAACAGTTTCTGCATATAATTTATGACTTCCAGCAGTTGAAGTGTCTAAGGCTGCACTTACAAAACCTGTTGCATCACCTGTCATTTTTGCCGCACTGATTGTATGACCAGTTTTACTGCTTGCATCAGCTACAGATTTTCCTAATACTAATTTATCTGAAACTCCACCATTAGTGCTACTTTTTGAATCGTATTTTGCGCAGAAATAAACAGTTGAATCTTTAGGATACTTAATACCATCTATATCATCTGTCGCAGTAGCCTTTGTAAATTGTTGTAATACTGCCACAGATTTATTTAGACCTGAACCTGAAGTAAATAATGTACCTTTTCCTCCAAATAATATTGTATCTGTAACATTCGTATAAGTTGAGTCATCAGCACCTTTATCCTTTTCAAATATTGAAAGGTTTGCCCATCTATACACTACATCAGAACTAACAGTTATGTATGATGAGTTGCTAATTACAGCTTTTAATTCATGATCTCCTGTACCTATATTGTCCTTTATTTCATAAGTATCTTTAGTATTTTTGATATAAACACTGCTGCTAGTTGTCGTACCAACTCTCATATTACCTAAGTTATAATCTGCATCAACATAGTTTCCAGCATAATCTACATAAACTGTATCTGTAGTTTTAATTGATGTAGCCCCAATATTAAATGGAGTTTTTAACGTATAAGTATAAGCACTTAATCCACTACCACCATCTAAAAATTTATTAGTAGTAGTAAATTGTTTGTCAGAATCTGAAAATCTTCCATCATTGTCATTTTTAATTTTTTTTCTTAAGGTTGTAGCTACATCGTCTTGTAAATCCGATCTCTTCTTACCATCTACTATCTTATAGTTGTCTTTTATATCTGCAACTGTATCATTATCATCCATTACAAGATATTGATTTAATAATAAATCATCCACTGCAAGTCCAGCATCAATACCATCAATAGAATTGTATTTTCCATCAGGAGTCATAAAATATTCTGCTTCATCTTTACCATTTATTTCTCCATCAATATAAATTCCTGCACCTTTAGCTTTTGCAGCATAAACAGTTCCATCTTGTGAATCTACCTTTTTAACATCAGCAGCCATCGCTGGAACAATTGAGATAATTGATGCTGCACAAACTAATAAACTTGTCATTTTTGAAATTCTTTTTAACATATTTTTAATTTCCCCCTAGTGAATTTTTTTATTTTATATTAACCTTTCTCTATTTAATGTCAATTCTTGCACACGTTTTCAAAACAAGAGTCCTATATCCTTAATTTTAGAGAAAAAGTTTAAACATTATTTTATTGTCAAATGTCCTTTGCATTATATGGACATACTTTAGAAATATACAATAACATATTCAAAAGGTATAGTTTAGTAACATTTCCATATGTTAAAGATATCTTAAAACGTTCATTAAGTAAAGTTAATTTTAGGTTAACCAATATTATACTAATTTTCTTAAAGTAAAGAAATAAGCTAAAACTTCCTCAATATATTTCTTTAGATACAAAAAACTATTCTCTAATTCCTTATTTCATAAAGAATCACCTGAAAATACAGATGCTTCTAACTTCAATATTCAATAATTGAATTTCCATCCAAAATCTATAAATACCTTTTTCACAATAACATTCAAATAATAATATCCCTATTACTTAATTCTGCTTTTATTAATTTTCCTTGAACATTTTTAGGCTGAATAATTTTTTGACATTGGTAAGCTTCCATACTAAGAGATATTTTATTAGATGATTCAGTAATTTTTGAATACTTCTCTGAAAAGATCTTTGCAAATTCAGGTTTTCCTGAAATCGAAGATAATTTACTCTCCTTCAATTGATTGCATAAAGAGCCTATTATTTTATCAATTTTGGATTTTTCACGATTTTCATTCACCCATAACCACATTGCATGCCCTGTATTTTGGATTGCTATTGCATTATTATCACAGGTTTTTAAAGCAATTACTTCTTTTCCTTCGAAAATATAATGGAATAAGTTAAATTGTACTTCACAATTTAAAAATATCCCTCCATTTAAAACTTTATCTTCTCTAAAAAATGGTTTAAACATGATATTCCTCCTCTATAATTCATAAACCTCATATCACTTATGTCACTTATCATGAAACCACCTCCTTCAGCTATTACAATAATAATTAGAGCTCTTTTATTTTTCCTTATATATCTTATAATGTGGTTTTTCAGAATTTTTCTCCCAAAAACCTTCTATACCTAAATTTTTAATTTCCTGATTTCCTTCTAACCATTGCAGATATACTTCTGCTTCAAAAATTTTCTGTGTTTTATTACAAGTTAATTATCTTCAATATTTGATGTTAAAAATATTAGACTCTTTATTTTTTCAACTACATAATCATTATTAGTCCAATGAATATAGTGACTGGAATTAGGAAGTGTTTCCTGTGAACTTCGATTTGACCAATGTAATAATTCCTTCTGACTTTTTTCCCAATCTTCCCCACTATCAGAAGATATAATAACTAAAGGAACGTTGTTAAGATGTCCATTCTTCATTACTTCTGTAGCATTTTCATTTATATTTTTAATATATTCTAAATTCATTGGATTCCCAAGATATCTATAATACATTGCTAAATCTACCTTCTTTATATCTTCTGGTAATCCATTATAACGTAAATTTTCTCCAAGCAGTGGCAGTTTAATATCTAAACTTCCAAGTGCTCTTGCAATTCCTGTTATTCTTAATCCTGCACTAATACGATTTAATATATATGATTTTACCTCAGAATCGTTTGCATAAAATTCTGGGCTTCCTCCATCTAATAGAACAATGCCTTTGACTTCATTAGGATATTTTTGAGCAAAATGGATTACTTCCAAAGAAGCCAATGAATGTCCAACTAATATATAAGGTGATGGTTGTCCTGATTTTTTAAGAAGTTCATGTAGCTCTTCAGTTAATACATTTATGGTTCTAGGTAAATCTGTTTTCTCACTTAAGCCAAAACCAGCATTATCAAAACTTACTGTTTCTGCATACGGCTTTAGTTCCATTTGCATCCTATAAAAATCTGTAAAGGAACTTGGTGTTCCTGAGCCTGCAACAAAAACAACAGTATTTCTTCCACTTCCTATCGAATTTATATACATATTGTGATTATTAATATTAAATATTTCTCCCTTAGGCAATAATATCTTCATTTCTTTTTCAACCATTATACTTTGGCATACTGTCCCAATTAAAAGCATTATTATAGCAACAACGATAATTTTTTTAAGTCTCGATTTTCTCTTATTCTTACCTTCTTCTAATACCTTCATATACTTCTCCTTTGATGAAGACTGTACTGTATCATTTAAATAAAAAATACATAACCACTTGCTTTTGAATACTTCTTTAGTACTATATATCACTAAAAGCTAACGCTTCCTCATAATATATTCTCTCAAAAAATCTGGAAAGTGTATTACCATACTATGCAAAAACGGAACAGCCACTTTATATCTTGAATTAAGTCGTTTTCTAAGGATTATATCAGCAATTGCTTTTGCAGCCACTTTAGGATCAGTTAAATTTTGCTTATCCCTATATTTAGCGTCTGATTCATAAAACCTAGAATAATGTGAATTTTGATTTGTCAGTATATCTTTTGAGTTATTAACCATAGTTTTAAAAAAATTGGTTTTTATAGGGCCAGGTTCGATAACAGTTGTCTGAATATTATCATTGTACAATTCTAATCTTAATGAATCACTTAATGCTTCAACTGCAAATTTTGATGCACAATACATACCATTAATAGGCTGAACAAATTTTCCAGAAATAGATCCCACATTTATAATCTTGCCAAAATTCTTCTTACGCATTTCTGGAATGACCGCCTGAATCATATTAATTATACCAAATACATTTACATCAAACATACTTTTTGCAACATTTAAATCAAGCTCTTCCAAAGCTCCTCTAGCTGAGTAACCTGCATTATTGACTAATATATCAATTTTTTCAAATTTTGATAACACTTCGTTTATTACATTAGATATGGATTCCTTTTGAGTTACATCAAGAGATAACTTTAATGACACCGGCAAATCCATAATACTTTCCACATTTCTAGCTGTTGCTACAACTGTATATCCTTTCTCGGATAAACTCTTACAAAGTTCTCGTCCAATTCCTGTGGAACAACCTGTAATTAAAATAACTGATTCTTTTTTCATATAAATCAACCTCCATTAGTAAAATTTATATACATCATAAATTACTTAGAGATTGTTTGCATTATCATTTGTTAAGATTCAATTTTTTTCTTATTCTACTAAGAGATACAGGAGTCATTCCTAAATAAGAAGCAATATGACATTGCTTAAGGCGCTTTTCTAAACCAGGGTACATATCAAGGAATTGTTTATATCGTCCCACACTATCTAATAATTTAAAACTACTTGCATGTTTTTCTTTCATAACCAAAACCTTATCAATCATTTTTTTATAAAACAAAAGTAGTTTATCATTACTTTTAACTATTTTTTCAAAATCAGAAATTTTAGCTACAAGAATTTCGCTATCTTCTAATGCTTGTATGTAATATTCTGATTCTTTCTGACAAAGATGTGCCATGTAAGAAAATAAAATATCACTTTCTTTATAAAAATATTTTGTTATATCATTACCCATTCCATCTATATAATAAGAACGAAAAATCCCATTAATGATTAATCCGATTTCTGTAGATTTTTCTCCTTCTTCCAAAAAGTACATTTCTTTTTTTATTATCTTTGGCTTAAAAATTTTTTCTAATGAAGCTATATTTTCTTCATCAAGAAAAACCTCATTACTTTTCATGAGATTTATCAATAAATTACTGTCAGTTTTCTCTTTCATTCAGAAACCTCTTTCATTGATTATCCTTAACACATTTATTCCTCTTCAAAATTATGTATAAATACTAATTTTAATTTATAATTCCACTATAATTGATGAACCTCTTGAATTATCACCATTTAACCATTGCCATTCTTCGCGTAATTCTAATTTCCCATTTTCCAGAACCTGTGGTACACTATGGCATTTTCCAATTCTTTGTTGACCTTGTTTATTAATATGTTGATAATAAAAATCTAATACACCTTTTTCCGATACAGTCCCAATTATATTTCCTCTAATAATATCACCACCAATATATTCAGCCCAAACAACATTTTCATTTTGGTGATAGTTAAATATTGTTTTGTTATCTACTTCACCATTTTCAGTATTGATTTTAGGAATAAATGTTTTCCCATCATAATTTAGCATCATAGATGGCAAATTTAAATTTTTCTCCATAACATCATAATATAAATAATCTCCATTTTGAGTTAATATTGAATGAGATTCTATTTCCTTATACCCTCGCTTTAAATAAATTCCTTTAGCTGGCAGCGAAGCATCTAGCTGTACTTTTTTAGAGTTTTTCGATATATAATTCTCTGAAAAATCAATTAAAGCTCCACCATAGCCCTTTCCTTGACAATGTGGTAAAACAAATAAGCGACAGATTTCAATACCGTTAATAGTAACTGTTCCTACAGCTTTTTTATCTATTTCTAGAATAAACACTTTACCAGAATCAATATCAGCAGATATATTTTCATCACTATGATGCTGTATAAAAAAATCTACTGCTCCATTTGGATAATAATGAGGATATATTGTTTGAATTGTTTCATAAGTTATGTTTTTTATAGTATTTAAATCTATTTTTATAGCTTGTCGTATATTCATAATATTTTCCTCTTTATATTCAGATTTATTTCTCTATTTTTTGTACCATTTAATAATTCATGATTTCATATGCTACATACTCCTTATCAAAATGGTATCCAAGTTTTTCAGACAAGGCAACTGAACCTTTGTTTTGTGCATCCCAACTTGGATACAGCCCTCTTTTCAGGCACTCTAAAATCAATTTAGCTCCACAAACTAATGCTAGGCCCCTTCTTCTATAATCCTTTCTAGTATCAATTTCAATTTCAATTCCTTCTTTATATACAGTATAAGATGATGCTCCTGAAACAACAATTCCATCTTTTAGTATAACTACTCCAAGTCCTCGTTTTCTATAATCCTCGTAATCATTAAACTGTGAACATAAATCCTCAGACCATGAGTTGCTAATAACCTGATCAAAAACATTTTCATCTATCATTTGAATGGTAAATTCATTTTCTATATCTTCAACAATTTTTGTTAATTCCTCTATATCGAATATATTCTTTTCTTTTTTAATAGCATAACGATATACTTTTTTTGAATTTTCTTTATATGTTTGTTCAATCAGCTTGCTCCATTCATCATGTTGTGGAATCATAATTATGAAATTTGATTTATAAACCTCTTGCTTATTCAATACAAGTTCTATGTTGGCTTTACCTGCAAAAAAACAAAAATCTCCTATTACTATTTTAGCTGATTTGGGATTAGTAATACTATCTGCATATGCTCTTCCCATATATCCTTGTAAGCATGACCAAATTAATGTTTCCTGCCAGCCTTCAAATAATTTTTCCAAACATTTTGTTTCAGTAATCTCATAAATGCTCATATTCATTCTCTCCATTTCAGTACTAATAATTTATATTTCATTTTTTCTAAAATTACAAATTAACTTCACATTTTATTCCTGTTGTCTTCTTAATTCAACTTCCTCATCAATCCACTTATATACACTGTTCATCTCACCTGCATAATCATTACTAATCTCAAAAAAATTAGCATTATTCTTAATACAAAGTTCTTTAACTTGCAAGTGAAGTTTAATGAAGTTATCTTTGTTCATATAATGCTCATCAAATATCTTTTGTTCTATCTTATTTCTATGCTTTATAATTCCTGAGCCAAAATATTTTTCAATATAGTCCTTCGAAAAACCTATATAAAATGTAATTATTTCTTTTAAATAATTAGGCTTAAAATCATTAATATACTCTTGAGGTAAATAGCAGCCTTCAATAATAATGTGTTGCCCATTCTCTATATTGGTCATAATTATTCCCTTTACTATTGGCCATAATTTATATGTAAGTTCTTTATCACTATCAGTTACAGAAAAATCACAATATTTACTTCCACGAATCAGTCCCATTTTTATATGATCAATAGACAAATATGGAATTTTGTATTTTTCAAGTAGCTTTTGAGCCATCACTGTTTTTCCTGTACAACTTACTCCACCAATTAAAATAACCATCTCTATCTCACTCCAATTACCATTTTCCAATTTAATTTCATTCTTGCTCTTTCTTCAATAGCTATGTAGTCTGAATAAGTAACTAAAAAAATTTATATTTTACTATCCTTAAATAATTCCTATAGGGTTAGAAATTTTTCGTATCTAATTTGATCCCTATTATCAATGAATACCCTATCCACCATTTTAAAACCATTACTTTCGTAAAATTTTCTAAGTCTGTCTCTAAATGTTCCACAATTTAACCTTAACCATTTAACGTTGCGCTCTTTGCACATTAATTCTGCAGATTGTATTAATTTACTTCCATACCCCTTATTTGCATATTCTCTACAAACAGCTAACTTATGTAATATTCCAGATCCATTCTTCTGTAAACTTTCCCAAAATAAAGGATCATACCATTGCAAAACATATACTCCAATTAATTTTCCGTTTTCATAACATAATTTCATATCCTCAATTCTATACTTCTTCAGTAACTGTTCACTTGTTATATCTTCACATTTCCACATTGGTTGATTTATAGAATTAAGCCATTTGGCAGAATCATTTAAAACTTTTGAAAAAATCTCCAAACTTTCATTGGTTACATTCACTACTTCCACCTTTATTCCCCTTTCTATCTATTATCATACATATATTTTCTATCATATGTTTAAATTCTATCTAATTATTATTTAATACATTGTAATGAATTAAAAACTTCATTACCCGTTAGTGTATAGTAACTTGTTCCTCCATCATAATCATACACCACTAAATCTCCAACTATACCCATTTTCATATAATCTTCCGGAAAATAATTTGTATAATTTACTTTAAGCTTCGTTTAGAACCTATAAAATGAATTAATTATCATTCATTTTTGAGACATAAAAACTTGTATTCAAACCTTTCATTAAAATTACCATTTAAACAATAATATACAGTGTTCATATTTTTTGAGTAAACCATTGAAAATTCAGTAATCCATTCTCCATTCCTTTGACTTGCAGAATCAAGTATACTAAATGCCGTTTCAACATTTACTTTCTCCGCTTTTTCCAATTCACTTGATACTACTTTAAACCTATCACAATTACATTCAACATTTTCATACAAATAATCCCATAATGAAAAATTTGTCATAACAAAAAACTTTGAAGAGTCTGCTATATTTCTTATATTCCCACGACCTGGTTCTACTACCCACACATTTCCATTAGAATCACAAATCATATTATGGCAGCTCCAATCTGGTCCATTAACAACTTCAACATTACTTAAATATTCTTCTAATTTTTCAGTACTAATAACTCCCTTTAGTATATCCATTATAAATTTGGTTGTATGAGTAACTTTTTTATTTGGTCTTCTATATAATCCTTTTCCATTTGAATTAACTACAAGATTATTAAAAAATCTACCAAAGCAATCTACTCCAAACGACGGATATTTTCCTCGTCCTCCGTCAACCTTTACAGTAAACCAGTTAGGATTTTTAGTATCAATAGAATATTTCATCCCATTATTATCAAAATTCATTCCAATAATTGTATCATTTCCTCGATAAATAAAACTTGTACACATAAAATTTTCCCCACCCTCAATAAAATTATATATAACTCTTATCAGAAGCAATCTTATTACCTACATTAATTAGGACATAACTTAAGTCTATATTTAAAAACCTTTTAACCTATATTCAACTTCTAAAACTCTTGTACATCTGTTCAAGATAATTTCTCATTAAGATAAGCAAGTATATCTTTTGGTAATTGAGCATGGAAATTTTCTCTGTCAAATCCTTCTGGATCTGTCGATGGCAAAAAATTTGGATTTCTCATTGACTCTGGAAATGGACTGAGAAATGAAAAATGACCAGCATTTTCAATTTGCTTAAAAGTAACTAAAGATTTATCTGGAATACTCTTTAACACAGTTTCAGCATTCCAAGCAGGAGTTATTGTGTCATGTTCAGCTGTTAGCATAAGGATAGGAATTCTTACATCATCTAAACCATTCATAAACCAACCTGCGCCTGGTGCAAGTAAAACTATTGCTTTAATTCTATTATCAATATTGGTTTCTATTTTCTTACCGTCTATTGTTCTTGGAATTCCTCCTGCCAATGCAAGAGCCGTGTATCCACCCATAGAATGTCCTAGTACTGCTATCTTGTCAGCTTTAACATATTTTCCAAAAAAACTATCTGAAAGAAGTTTATCAATTGTTAAACTTATATGCTTTGGTCTTAAAATAAGATTTTCTTCTGTGTTTTCCAATTCATTATTATTCCTGTTATTACCATAATGTTCTACCATGGCCACAACATAACCATTTTTAGCAAGATGTGTGCTAATTGTTCTATAAAGAAGATGTGAACCTCCATTACCATGAGAAATCACAACAAGTGGAAATTCCCCATCTAATATTTTAGAATTTATACAAACATCCATTGTATATGGGCCAAATACTGTTGGGGCAGAAATTTCTTTTGTTGGATATTGTATAAGAACATTAAATAAAAGGTCTTTGCTTTCATCTCTAATTTGTATGTTTTTACATCCTACATTTATATTAAACTGTTTAATTTCCATGATCTCTCTCCTTGCATTTTTTAGTTAGTACTTATTATATCTTCCGCTTATAGTAAGATAAAATATAACTTATTTCACTCTTCTATTATTCCATAGGTAAATAAATTGCCTAATAAGATTTATGAGCAATGAAATTAACAAAAAAGCACTGCCAATAACATGATTATCGGTTTTCCATAAAATAATAATTGCGACTACAAATAGAATAATTGATATTATTAACATAAATTTTGATTTCATATACTCCTCCTTAACTCCATTTTTTATGTGAACTATTCAGCATTAATATGTTCAACTTGCAATTATTCCTTTCGCTTAAAAATCTAAAAGTACTACGGCATGTCCCTTTTAAGTAAAATTTAAAATTTGTTAATTACCTTATGATCTTCATATTTATAATCTTAAATATTTAATTAAAGTTTATCTTTCCATTAGAAAATGAACTACTTTTACATTACCATCCATATCTGTCCCGTTAACTATAAACCCACACTTCTTTGTATAAAAATTTATATTTTCAACCTTGTCTACAGGGGTTATTAATGTTATTTTACTCCAATCTTTAAAATATCCCAACATATATTTAACTGCTTGCGCACCAATACCTTTACCTTGATATTTGGGAATCACACACAGACAACCTAGGTAATATTCTCCTCCTCCCCTATTTTCAACTGAAATAACTCCAATAGGAATATTATCATAATAAATAATAAATTTAGGAAATTTATCAATAGACTCTTCCATTCGCTCTCTTGATCTGCCATATGCAGGACATTCCCCATATTTAATATAATCATCATAGAACGATGCATTATAAATTTCTATTAACAAAGCTGCATCTTCTTTTATTGCTTTAATATATTTTAAACTCATTACAGTCTCCTTCCGTCTATAAAATTCCATTAGGTTTTTCAAATATTTACTGTAGAATAGCTATATTAGTGAATTTCTAATATGAATTTCTACTAATTCTTTTATATTCTGAATAACTTTAGGAATATTTATTGACTTTGGACATTTTTTTAAGCATGACATATCTATGCACTTTTTGCATTTCTCAGCACTTTCTTTTATGCCGAGGTCAAGTTTTCTGAGTTCCCAATAATCTTTACCAAGAAAATAATAATTATATTGTCTAAAAAACACATGTATTTCAATACCATATATGCATCTACATCTTTGACATCTATCGCAAGGAATAGGATTAAAACTCTTTTCCAGCTTAGACATTACTTGTGAAAAGGTTGGTCGATAATAGTTGTCAGGTTCATTGAGCATTGCATGATTTACTTGCTCTAAAGTTCCCATACCTATTAGTGCACTTGATATTGGATATGAAAGTACACCTGATAAAAGTTTTTTTATTGAAAAAAATGAGGGTAATATCCCTGCTGCATATACTTTATTCAAAATAAATCCTTTTGCTCTAAACTTAGGTTCTTCTTCTATTCTATCAAGCATTCCTCTTTCAAAAATATTTCCGCTTCCTTGAAGTATATCAACTCTATTATCCTTCGCACCTCTTAATAGTATTTCATAATAATGAGTTGCAAGTCCTGTAAATTTGATTTTACCTTCTGCTTTCGATTCATTTAATGCATCTATAGCACCATATTTTTCAAAGGTAATATCTTCATTACTTTCATCTACTTGATGTACAAAATAAATATCTGCATATGTACCTAGATTTTTGCAAGATTCATTGACAGCCTTATACATTTCATCTCCATTAAAAAACCTTGCTTTATCTGCAATTATAATTTTTTCTCTTCCTATATGAGCAGCAAATTTACCAAGCTTTATTTCTGCATCTCCATATTCAGGCACAATTGCTGTATCATAAATATTACAACCAAGCCTATATGCGTGTTCCATTATTTGTATTGCAGTTTCTTCATTTGGACTAAAGTAATCTGGCAATACAGGGGCATTTCCACTAAGTATTGGAATTGTTCCAAATCCAATTTCAGATACCTTTAATCCAGTACTTCCTAAATTCCTGTATCTCATATTTTAACTCCTCTCATGCTTTTTTACATATAGATTAATGATTAGTAATGAACAGTGAATAATTGAGGATGATATTTCTTCAGTATATCTAAAAAATATTATTATTTTAAAACGCCAGAAGGCTTTTCTTCCTTAATTATTCATTTTTCACTAACCCAATGCATTATACTTTATGTTTATACACACTAGTTATCAAATGCTAAAGGCATCATCACTTACTACAACACTTTCTGGAACATGTTTTTTATCAATTTTTGAACACCATGAAAAGGCTCTTGAATCTATGATTTCAAGTTTTTCTGGAAAATATATATCTGTTAATTCATAGCAAAATGCAAAAGCTTCCTTTCCTATTACCTTTAATGTTGATGGAAGATAGACTTTTTCTAAACTCTTACATCTATAAAATGCTTTTTCAGGAATTTCAGTTATTCCCTCTGGTATTATAATACTTTTTAAGGATGAACAGTTTTCAAATGCTCTCATTCCTAAAAATTCAAGTTGATCTGAAATCTCTATATTTTCTAACGAATAGCAGCTTGAAAATGCAAATTTATCTATTCTTTTAACCTTACATGCATTTTTCACAGATACAAGCCATTTACAATTTTCAAAGGCATTTTTTCCTATTGCCTTAACATTAGTTGTTAAAGTTATATTTGTTAATAAATTACTATCTTTAAACACTTTATCCTTAATTTCTCTTATGCCATCTATCAATATTAATTCTTTTATATTTCCTGTGCATTCAACAAGAGCATCATTTTCATCTGTTTTAAAACAATTTAAACAATCCATAAATATTTGCTTTACATTTTTAGGGAGCATTTCATCATTTCTATCTGAGATTTTTGTTAATTTATACTCTTTTCCATCTGCAGTAATAACCTTTTTTAAATTAATACAATTCCTAAATGCATATTCTTCTATAACTGTTTTTTGAGATGAAAAAACAACCTCTTCAAGGTCAAAACAATTTGCAAATGCCCATCCTGAAACTATTTTAATATACTCAGGAATTACAACTCTACCTTTACATCCAGCTGCATCAATTAGTATATTATTTACAATTGTCAAAGGTGAAACTTTGCTTTGTTTTTCTAGCCACATTGTCCCGTGAAAAGCTCTTTCTCCAATATACTCAACATTTTCAGGGATATAAATTTTTTCAAGATTCATTGCATCTTTAAAAACTTCACGTTCAACTCTTCTTATTCCTTTTGGTATATGTATATAACGTCCTTTATTAAAATATCCGTATAAAGAAAGATTTTCATCTATATCAAAACAACTTATTGAACTATTGTATATTGATTTCACAATATCTGGCACATTTTTTTGAAAAATAATTGAATAATCTTCAGTTGGATATACCTTTTCGCCGATTATTACTGCTTTAAGTGCTGTACATCCTGCAAATGCATAGCTTCCATGTCTAATGTGTTCATTAGACACTATTATCTCCCTTAAGTTACCACAATTTTCAAAAGCATGATTAGAAATCTTAGTATCTGCATTAAGACATATACTTTCAATCGAATTACAATCATTAAAAGCATTAACTCCTATAGCTTTAACATTAGTGAAATCAAATTTTCTTAATTCTCCACATTCATCAAAGCAATTATCTCCTATATACTCAAGTTCCATACATTCACAAACTTCAAGACTTTCACATCCACAAAATGCTTCTTTCCCAAAAGATATTGTTTGTTGAAGAAATACATTTTTCAAGTTAATACAATATGAAAATGCTCCCTCACAAATTTTTTCTAAAATACCAGAAACCTTCGTAATACCTATACATTTTTCAAATGCCTTTTTTCCAACATATTTTAAGGATTCAGGAAGAATAACTTCTTTTACATTTTTGCAACCACCAAATGCATCTTCTCCTATAGCTTCAAGGCTTTTAGGAAACACTATACTATTTATATTGTCATTTCCTGAAAAAGCATATGGAGCAATACTTACTACACCTTCTGGAATTATAACATCTCCAAAACAACCCGTTCCATCAATAACAATATTTGATAATATTATTAATTGTGAATTATTTTTTAATTCTTCCAAAAATCTAGTATTTCTAAAAGCATTTGCTTTTATCTCTGTTAATTTAACATCCATTTCATAAAGATTTTTGCAACCATTAAATGCATTTTCACCTATATAATTTGTTTCTAATAAATTAATCTTTGATAAAGAACTACATCCATAAAATGAATTATCTGATACATATGTTATTTCACCTTCAAATTCAACAGTTTCTAAAGATGTACAATATGCAAAAATTCCTTCTTCCAATTTAGTTAGTCCTTTAGGAATTATTATATTTTTAAGGGAAGTGCAGCCACAAAAGCTTCTTGAACCAATTCGTTTAAGTGATTTTGGAAGTGTTATAGAATTAAGATTAGTATTACCATAAAATGCTCCACCTGCAATAGACGTGACTCCCTCAGGAATTACAATATTATCAGAAAGATTAACTCCATTCATAAATATATGTTTAATTTTATCACTTTGAGTTATTTCCTTCATGTAAATACTATCTTCAAAAGCATTTCTTCCAATATATTCAATTGAGGTAGAAAAATTAATATACTTAAGTGAAGGACATTTAAATGCAAATTTATCACCAATACTTTTAACTTCTTCTCCAAATGTTAATTCTCTTAGTTTTTTACATTCTGAAAAAATATCTGTTCCACACTCTTTTAAATCACAATTTATTACTGCTGATTTTACACCTGAGGAAGTAAACACATTACTTCCCATTTTGCATAAAGATTCTGGCAAGCATACTTCAGTTAAAGAAAAACATTTATAAAATGCCATATCACCTATACTTTCAATTTTTCTTGGAAGCTGCAAATTTTTTAGTGAATTACATCCATAAAAAGCCAAGTTTTTAATTTCTCTAACATTACTTCCAAAAGATACTTCATTTAATTTTCTACATCTATTAAATGTTGATTTTTCAATTATAGTAATTGATTCTGGTAGATCTACTCGTATAAGCTTCACACAATTTTCAAAAGCTGATTTACCTATGTATTCAAGTCCTTCAACAAAATTAATTGTTTGCAAAAGTAAGCAATCAGTAAAAGCTTCTTCATGAATTTCTTTTGTTGATTGTGGTAAAATAACTTTTCCAATTGCCTCATTACCTGCAAAAGCTTTTTCTCCAATTATAGTTATACCATCTGGTACAACTACCTTTTCCTCACTCCCTCTATATTTAACTAAAGTAGTTCCACTAATAAAGAAATTATTAAGAATTTGTGAATGAATTTTTTTAACTATGTCTGGTATATCTTCATCATATATATCTGGTAAACCCTTAAGTTCATATGTATTCCCATTAGATAATTTAATATATTTTAGTGTTGTACAGTTTTTAAATGCATCAGGACTTATGTTCACATTTTCATTTGTAAATTCTATAGATTCTAAATTAATACAATTTCTAAATGCCCTGCTTTCAATATTAATTAATGTTTCTGGAAACTTAACAAAAACTACACCTTTCTTATCAAAAAAACAGCTTTTTCCTATCTCTGTTATTCCTTTTGGTATCTCAACTTCCTTTGCATTTATAAGAAATCTTGTAAGAACTCTATTATCAATTTCCATCATCCTATATATATCTGTAGCAATAGCTTTAACTACAGGATGTACATTAGAATTTGATGCTATAATATCAATTACACTTTCAATATCAAAGTTAGTTTTATCTGTTAAGCATATTCTAGAAATTTTCCCGCAGCCTGTAAAAACATCGCAAATACTTGATATATCTAAATCCTTTGAAACCTCTATAGTTTTTAAATTTTCATCATTGGAAAATACATGTCTCTCTAAATTTATTACTCCTGGCATTGAAACATATTCAAGAGCATCACAATACAAAAAAGTACAACTATTAAGCCTCTTTATTGAACTTGGGAGCTCTACACGTTCTAATGAATGGCAACGATGAAATGCATATTCTCCAATATAAGTAAGTTTTGAAGGAAAATTTATCTTTCTTAGCTTTCTGCATCCCTTAAATGCAGTATCCATAATTCTACTTATTGTTTCAGGAAGCATGATTTCTTCAATAGAAGCACATCCTTTAAAGGCTCCTTTTCCTATTACACAAACTTCATCTGGAATCTTAACAACTATATCTCTAAGTGTGTATGCTTCTAAAATTCCATCATTGATAATAAATCCATCTTCCATTAATAATTCTCTCTTTCTTCCAAAAATATTTTCTTCACAATGAATTTAAGTTCTTCTATATTACCACAATTATATAATTCAGTTTTATATTGTCTGGCTGCTTTGCTTCCTTTCATAAGATAAGCCACAAATCTTCTTATATACAAGATAGTAAATATTTCATCGTAATATTTTGATGTTAAATCAATTTGCTCCGATATTACTGTATACTTATCCTTCTTAATATCTTTATGAATAAGTTCACTGAATATAAATGGATTTTCAAGAGCATATCTTGCTACCATAATTCCATCTGCTCCTGTAACATTCATCATTTTTTCAGCTTCCTCTATTGAAAAAATCCCTCCATTTGCAATTACGGGTATTTTAACTACTGACTTTGCTTGCTCAATTTGATTAAAATATGGAGTCCCATAATACATCATATTGCGACTTCGCCCATGTATTGTAACCATATCCGCTCCTGCATCTTCACACATTTTTGCAAATTCTCCTGCAATCATTACATCTTCCTTTATTCCAATACGAGTTTTAACAGTAATCACTTTCCCACTCTTTTTACAACCTTTGATAATAGAAGAAGCCCTTTTTAAATCCCCAAGGAGTGCACTTCCTTGACCACTTTTAAATACATTTGGCACTGGACACCCCATATTTATATCAATAATATCAAATTCAGAAAGATATTCGCTTCTAGCCATTTTCTCCATAATCCTTGGATCAGAACCAACTAACTGAGCTGCCTTTATCTTTTCATCACTTGTTGTAAAAAGAAGTTTTTGCATTGCTTCATCCTTGTATTTAAGTGCATTACAATTTACCATTTCTGTATAACAAAGTCCTGCCCCTAGATCATAGCACAGCATTCTAAAAGGATAACATGTATACCCAGCAAGTGGTGCCATAAGGACATTACATGGTATTATTATATTTCCTAGTCTTAATTCTTTTATCTCCAAATATTGATATCCTCCTTTGTTAAGATTAATTTGTTAAGTATCTGTTGATACACAATCCCAATCATCATTTTCTGTTCCCTTACCAATAAGCCAATTTAGTCCCCAATGGCGCTCAAACACAACTCCAGAATCTAATTTGGCTGGTGCATTTTTTCCATGTATTCTCGCATCTACACAAGCCCAGTTATATCTAAAAATTAAGTCTGCTTCATTAAGTATTTCATCTACACTTCTTAAATTAACTTTTTTCATAAATTCATCAAAATCGTTACAATCTGCTACCACATTAATTGCAAAATCACAATCACATATTTGTGAAGGATAGTTAAGTTCATCCAAAATCCCTAATGCCCAAATAAGTGTCCAATAGGCTTCACATTTCCATGCCATATTAATTACATCTTGTTCCTCTGGAGTACCAAATATAATTTTTTTCTCTGCTTCTGTTAATTCATTTGATACTCCATACTTTTCTAAAAATCCTTTAAAAAATTCTCTAGATTCTTCAACGTTTTCTCCATTATTAATGTCACAGGCTACTTGAATCGCAATTAAACAAGCTATTGCACGTTTAGCAATTTCTTCAGCACTTCTAACCTCTATTTCATTTACATCTTCTATTCTTGGAAGTCCTTCCATATATGGAACTTGATTTAATTTTAATATTTCAATTGATTTTAGCTTTCTTTCCTCTGAATTCATAACTCATTCCCTTTCTTTTTTTAATTCTTTCCTAAAAACTTATTAAATTACTTGCTCTATTAAAACAGGTTGTGTAAAATTCTCTATCGAATCAGCTTCTACATAATGATACTCATTACGAATCGCATAAAGTCTCAATGTAACTGATGGCGTAATCCCAAATTCTATCCCATCAGAAATACTCATAACTATATCAAACTGAACTTGTGGAAACTTTAATTTTAATATATTTTTCCAAGAATTCACTGCTATTAATCCAACTTTTAGAGTTGAATATATTTCACTTTCAGTATCTATACAGATATAAACCTCATTCCCATCCCATTCAAAATTAGTAAGATCAATTCCTGAATATTCAACATATCTCTTTTTATTCAATCCACAAAAATTATTAATGCAATAATATGTTTCTCCCTTTGAATTTACTTTTTCATATATATTAGGTAAAATTATATTTTCAAAATCAAACAAGTTAAATTTTGTTTCTATCATTCTAAGATTCTCCAATTTTGATAAATGCTTTTTCATAATTTTATTACAAATCACTTTATCACCTCGTTTTTTAATGTATTCTGTTTATAGCTGCATTAACAATATTCTTATAATTTTCTACTCATCTTGCTAATAGAATTCTTAGATATTCTGCATCTGTTTCCTAATAATTTGTTTCAAAATAATTATCAATAATCTTTTTATAATCACCATAATTATACTAATCATACTCAACTAAAAAATTTATAAATGCATATTGAGTTTTCTCATCTTTATACTGAACCAAAAATTCAGTTCCTATATCCAATGATCCTCTAAACTATTTTCCCCGTTTTACAATCAATCACAAAGTCTTCCCATTCCCCTGGTGGATCATATTCGCCAGATCCATAAATATACTTACCATCAAAATCATGAACCAATACTCCATCAAATCCTAATTTATCAGATGTCCATAACAGAGTGCAATTTTTATTAAAACATAGTATATTAAAACAAGTTGCGACTAGAATAAATTCTTCATATGGGTATATATACCCAAAATAGCCATCGACTCTAGTATATATGGAACTATGAGTCTCAATGTCTATTAAATAAAATAAGTCACAAAATCCAATAGCAATATAATTATTCCAAATGATGGCATCCTTAAATGTTGTCGAATATTCAAGATAAATATTTATAAGAAGATGTGCACTATCATCTTTCTTAACAGTACAATACATTTCTGGAGTGCCTAATGTTTTTGGAACTTCTCCTATATTAATTGGATCCATTTTTATCCAAGGATAGTCAATTGCATTTCTAAATTCAGTCTTATATGTTATCAACGTTATTCCCTCTCATTCTTTAAGTATAATTATCTTTATACACTTTGTATTAGTATTACGTAAGAAAATATTTATTTACCTTGAATATATTATTTAAACTTGCAGATAATATAATGTCTTCACGATCAAGATAGCGAGGTGTACACAATGAAACTAAAATTATTTCTAACAGTTATTTTAATATCTGCAATAACTTTTACAGAATATCCAAAAGCAATTCTTCAGTCAAATACTTACAAAGAAGGAGTGTATGACATTACAAATACGCCACAAGTTAAAGCTACTGCTATGCTTACAACTCCTAACACTGTTACAAGTTTAATACTAATTGATCCTAATGGAAATGAAGTTTTTTATAAAAAATTTGATACTGCAAATGAATCTGTAAACTTAGGTACTATTTTAGATGATGACCGAATTGCAATAATTGGTAAAGGTGAAATAGCCATTACAATTAATCTATAGATATATTTTACTAGAATTCCGTATCAAATTAAGTTACTTTTGAATAATATTATCTAAAACCAATCATAATAATTATAGTTTCTTTAAATATCTACTCTAAAACTATATTGAGGTGATTCTATTTGATGAAAAGATTTAGTATTACTTTTTTTCTTTTTTATTTTATATCATTTAATACTTTTATTGTTTGTTCCTTAGCTGACTCAAAACCTCTTTCTCAGGGTATCTATCCAAGTGAACAATTAAATTTATCTCCAAATAAAATTTATAATATACAAAATATTTCACCCAATGAATTTGTTGTTATACTTATCTCTGACACTAACGAAATTGTTTATGAGTCTATTCAATTAGAACCTTTATCAAAAAATTATTCTTTTCAACCTCCAGTTACTAGCTATTTAGTAACTGTCATTGGTAAAGGAGAAGTCGTTATATCTTAAAGTATAACTTAAATCTAAAGGCAGGTGAAAATATTTATGAAAAGATTCATTTCCATATTCTTATTTTTTTTCTGTTTATTCTTTGCTAATAATACAATGACTTATGCAGAGATATCCAAAGATAGCATCCAAGGTATATATACACTAAATACGTTAAATTTATCTCCCGATATTAACTATGTTATTCAAAACAACTCTTTTAACGAACGCGCCTTACTGATTATTTATGACTCTAAGCCAAATCTAATCCAACTCATACGCTTGACACCACAATCTAAAAAGCATAATTTAATACCTCTCAAAAATGACTATACCATTGTTATACTAGGTAGAGGACTATTAGATTTTTCTCAAGAGGCACCTAGTTAGTGTCTCCTAACAACATTACTAGTACACACTTTCTACAAAGTGTACAGAAATATTTAGATTTGTATAAATCCTAAATGTTGATGATGATTATAAAAACACTTTATCGCTACTATTTTTATATTATCTCTGTGAACTAATGTTAACTAATCCAAAACTCAATACTTATATGGAAAATTTCATTCTTACTCATATACTTAACAGTATAATTAGAATATAAATCATTAACACTATTACCTGTATCTTGATAAAAATAATCGCTAGTAATCCTAGTACCACAATAACGACTGCATATAGCTTCATTTACGTAGTATTTTCCATCAATCTTTACATGTTCTTTAAAAAACTTCATCATTTCATTTTGAATATTCCATATAATTATTTATATAAATATCGTCTTCAATTACATTCTCTAATAAAGTTAATTCATTAGAAAAATCCCTCTTAAATCTATCATTTTTATTTCTCCCACTTAAAGCAAAAATGTTAATAACATTTTATCCCTATCTATTCTTTAGAAGAATATTATAATTTCAAATTATATTAAATTTTAATCATATTTTTTATGCAACGAATCGAAATCAATCATATTACTATTTGTGGATATTCTTCTTATTTCATTCCTAACTTCCATAAGTGCAAATCCAAGTAAATTTTCTCCACGCCATAATTCTGGATTTTTAATATCCATATCCTCCTCAGACATCTGTATACCCCAAACATTGTCATAAGGACTAGCTTCTACTAATATCTTGTCTTCCGTTGAAAGAAGAAATGTCTTTAGCTTTTCGTTTTGCATGAACTTATTATAATTTCCATTAATAACAATTGAATATTTAATATTATTCCAAATACCTTCATCAAACCCTCTAACTTTACGTCCAAGTCCTTTTATTTCATTAGGATCATTACTGCTCATGATCTTTTCTTCAATTTCTTTATCTTCAAAAAGTCTTGCTTTTTCAGCCATCATATATTGTTCCATAAATAAATATTTAATATGTCCAACATTAAAGCCGCTTTTCCACCATTGACTAAAGCAAGACTTGGAAACAGAACCATCCTTTTTAGGATGATGCCCCCAAAAATAAATATATTCCAAATTATTTCCATTTTTATAATCTGAAATAAGATTATTTAAATTATATTCTGGCTTTCCATCCTTTTGCCAAACATATGTCCAATATTTATTATATCTATAAATATTATCTCCAATTCCCCATCTTTTAGGTTCTGGAAACATATCCTTATATTTCTTCTTCTCATCCTCTTCTAATTTGTTGAACCACCTATAAAAATCTATTGCATAACTTTCACCATAGCCCATTCTCCATCCAATACTTCCATATGGAATGTTTGGATACATAAGCCATTCTGGAGCCATTAGTAAATCACCATTTCTATTTCCCATAATACTCTTTCTCCTTTTTACTTCATTAAACTTTACTAGTTAATCACTATTCATCTACTGTATATAAAACAGTCTTATTTTCTATTACTTTAAACTTAATTTCATCCCTTAAACAATCCTTGGTTAATTAACTGCTCTAACTCCGTCATAAATAATGTGGTAATAATTAAATTCTAATAAATGTTCTCTAAACTTTTCAATAAGTTTACCTTTCAAAATTGCTGGACTTATCAATTTTACACCTACTATTTAACATTATTTTTTAATTTTATTAAGAGCAGCCTGTATTATTTCAGCATGATCAAAAGCTAGTTCCAGCTTGTCAACCTCTGTTACATCAACCCATTTTACATCAATGGCATCTTCACCATAACTTAAAAACTCTGGTTCTTCTCTAATTAACCCCACATAAGCACATGAAACAATCCATCCTCTTGGATCTCTCTTCGTATTACTGAACACTTGAACTAATGATAGTTCAACATTTTTTAATCCAGTCTCTTCTTCAAGCTCACGAGCCGCTGTTTCTTCCACGGTTTCATTTACTTTAACAAAGCCTCCTGGGATTGCCCAACAATTCATAAATGGATGTTCTCCTCGCTTAATTAAAAGTACCTTCATATTTTTATCATCAAGTTCTTTACCTTTTTCAGTAAAAAAAATCACACAATCGGCAGTTAGAGAGGGTTTAGAATACGCTTCAATATTGTAAGCCTCTAAAAAAATTTTCTCATCCTGTGATCTATTAATGGTTTTGCTGGATAAATTAATAAGTTCTTTTTGGGAACGTTCTGAATAAAATAATGGTATTACTCCATTTATATAGTCAGCTCCTCTTTCAGTAAGATAAATCCCTCCATTTTTTATTTCCATAAAGCCATTTTTCGTTACAAATTTAACTTCTTCGCTAAAATGTTCACAAAATTTGATCCCAAAGCGTTTTTCAAAAGCCTCAAAATTTACAAAACCAAAATAAAAAGCAACTGAAATCATTTTACCTATAGCTTCTTCAAGTGGAAGCCTATAAATATCTTGTATCGGAAACTTTCCTTCTTCAATTTTTTTGCGATAAGTATTTATTTGCTTACTAGCTGCACCTTCGTTGTATGCTAAATAATCGTATCCAAAAGATTGTGCTCCGAGACCAATACCTATATATGGTATTCCATTAATTACACGTTTTGTAAGGTAATCGCTTGTCCCATAGTCCCCCTCAACTCTACTGAAGGTATTCTTACCATAGTTTGCTTTATAACCATTTTCATTTAAAACCTTAAATGCAAGGCGATACTGGCGAATTACTTTATACAAGGATACCCCACCAGCCTCTGCTTCAATCTTAGTTCCTTTATATCTGTTACGATAAAGTGTAATATACTCTGGCTTCAAACCAATTGCATATCTCAAAGTGGTTTCAAAGTCATCATCAGTCTGATGCAGGAATCCATACATTAAATCAACATTTAGCTGTGTAAACCCAGCTTTTCTTATATTCATAACAGCCTTTTCATATATTCCAGTAGTACCTTCCCTACCTAATTCATTAAGTAGCTTTTCTGAAATAGTCTGAATCCCCATACTTATTCTGCCATATCCCATTTCAAAAATAGCTTTAATTTTCGTTAGCTCCTGCATAGCAATTAGTGGTGTAGTTTCTATACTATAAACCGTTTCTTTTGAGAAATTAAATGAATTACGAAGTGCCTCAGTAATTTTCATCAAGTTTTTTTCCGACAACTTAGTTGGTGTTCCTCCGCCTATATCGTATCCTACAATCTTTTTACCTATAAGAAGTTTAGAATACATTTCTATCTCTTTCAGCAAAAGTGATACATAAATATCTTCTGTTTCATCATCTGTATTTTCCAAAACTGCATATTCGCAAAAACGACACCTCTGCTTACAAAATGGTATATGTATATAAAGACTCAGTTCTTCAAACTTCTTAAGTTCTTCTTCCAGAAACTGTGGAATCTTATTTTCATCACTTATCTTGTATTCCATAAACGATGATGGAGTTAATGGATACGCTGTATTTGAATAATGATGAAAGAGTATTCCTTTTTCATATATTGTTTTAGGATTCATTATTATTTGCTCCTTTTCGCTTTTTATTTACTATAACAATTTAGAAAACTTTAAAAGTATAAATAATATATGAACTAAAATTTTTTCTATGTCAATTTGATGATAGGCTTATTTCTGTTCAACCCCTGTTCTAAAATCATTATAAGTTTTCTTTGGGTCTATAGGAGGTTCAGAGTAAGCTTCGTACAAAACATACTTAAAATTCTCTTTTAGTCCTTTATACTTGTCAGTTACTTCTTTATCCATATCATTTGCTTCCTTTTTAAGTTCTTCCTTCTTATCCAACCCAGTGCTAGTTACGTATCTAATAACAGGAATTATCCCATCATTTCTAGTGTACTCCACGCGAAATCCGTATAGCTGAATATTGTTATTATTTTTCAGCTTATCTGGAAAAGCATACTCATTACTTATACTTTGTTGAAGCTTTTTGCCATAATCTATCATTTCAGTTTCTTTCTTATACTGAATAAACGGAACTGGCCGTAATATCTTGCCACATAATCCCATATATATATTTGCTGCTACCTTATATCCTTGTGCTTCAAGGGATTTTGCTTTTTCATATAAATTAATTGCACTCATTCCACCATAACTGTAATTTCCTGCACTTACCGAATAAAGCTTCCACTCATTATTCTCTTTTATGTATATCAATGTAAGTAAAAAGTCATCCTTATTTGAGGTTGTTTTAATCATAGAAACGAAAATATCTTTATTAACTGCCTCTACTGTGATATTAAAAGAATCGTCGTTTGAATCAGTTATAATAGCATTATACTTACCAATTTTATTTACTTTGCAATAATATCTATCTTTATATTCTAAAGACTGACCTTTTAAAGCTTCCTCTGTCTTAACTAAGATATTTTTAAAATTAGAGGAATTACTCTTAAATTCTTCGCCACTAATTTCAAGAATTTTATCTAGATCATTATTCCTTATACCATCTAAAACCTTATCGTCCAATATCTTTACAGAATCTAAAATTTGTTTGTTAATTCCATCATTATGTTCTACACTTTCAACTCCTGCGCCTTTAGGTGAGAACGAACATGAAGTTATAAACATTGTTAATATAATGAATAAACATAATAAAACTTTTTTCATAAAATACCCCCTAATTTACTATTCTGAGTTAATTATTCATATCTTGTAAAAATCCCATCTCAACTCAAATTTATACACCAGTAATAAATCAACCTCAGAATTATACAACAAAAATGCTGCAATTTCATTTTAAGTAATGCAGCATTATATTTTATTATTTTACTGTTAATTATTAAGAATTTAATACGATTCTGCTTTCATTCACACCAGATTTAATTAAAAGTTTTTTCACTGCTTCACTATTTACATAAAAACTGGTACTACGTCCACCAAATGAACACATTCCTATACTTGTTACACTATTAGGAATGGTTACGCTTATTAAACTATCAGAATCCGCAAAAATACTAGATTCTATAGTTGTTAGCCCTTTTGGAAGGGTAACCCTTGTTAAGTTTGTGCAGCCAATGAACGCACTATTTACTATACTTGTTACACTATCAGGAATACTTATTTCTGTTAAGCCTGTACATCCTTCAAATGCTCTATATCCAATAGTTTTTACACTATTAGGAATTACTATATTAGTTAGTTTTGTAGCTTTACTAAACGCATATCTTCCTATAATTGTTGTACTATTAGAGATTGTATAATTTGTATCATCTTTTGCAGCTGGATAACATAATATATTAGTTTCGTCTTTACTATACAATACTCCATTAATGCTTTTAAAATTTGTATTATCATTATCTACTGATATATTTGTTAAGGCGAAACAATCACTAAATGACTTATCTCCTATCATTTTTACACTTGCTGGAATATTAACGCTTCTCAAATTAGTACATCCGTAAAATGCAGCTTCTCCTATCTTTATTATGTCAGAAGGAATAGTTATATTTTTCAAATTACTACATTTATAAAATGCCTCATAACCTATACTTGTTACTATAACATTATCAATTTTAGTTGGAATTTCCACATTACTGTCTGACCCTAAATATGCTACTATTTCACCTGTTTGTTTGCAAAAAGCCCACACACCATGTATTGAAACATTTGTAAACTGACCATCATCATTTAACCCATCTTTCTCGCCAAAGTCATTTGGCTTCCCTTGTGCCATATAACCTTTTGAGTCAAAATAATATAAATTTCCATTTATTACTTTCCAGCCTACAGCCCATTTTCCTGATTCTGCATACCACCAGCCTTCTGAATCTTGCCTCCATTCTGCATTTGCGCCTATTGGGATTAATGCTAATACTGAAGCAGCTACTAATGTACTTGCTATTACTTTTGTTAATCTTAACTTTTTCAACTTTCCCTCCCATATTCCCTAAAACTCAAAATAAACTATTAATCTACTAAATTTTACTACTATAACAAATATTTATCCACAATATCTACAAATCTTTTATATAATAACAACATTTTGAAATCAACTTAAATTTAATTAATTATTATCCAAAAAATATTTATTCTTTATATATATTTCATTAATACCAAATTCATCCAAGAATTATTAATAAATAATATGCATAACTTCTCTATCATTTAAATAATATCCTTTTGCTTGTTTTGTAATAATTTCAATACCTTCCTCTAACTTAATTAATTGCCCACTTTCTAATGTCTTATTGTCCATTATTATACAAAACAAAATAGTATTTATAATCTTCTGCATTATCTCAACTTCATACTTTACATGTACTAACTCTATTTCTAACATATTAAACATATTTAATCCTGTTGTGAACGCTCCTATTTCGCCATTTTCTTCTCTAATATAATTAATGTTTATCCAATTTTGATATGGAAGATAATAATCATTATGTTCCCTTGCAGCTTTCATTATGTACATATAGTTACGATAGCTATTTTTTTCTATAACTAAACCCGAATCAGCATTATAAATACATAGTGCATTAGCTAGTCTCATAAACGAACAACAAACCTGTGTAAATATAGAGCAAGTTTTAATCTGGTCTAAACATTCATTCTTTAAAATAGCAACAATCATAAATGTCTTATGATTTTCAATACATTCTTCTGCCTCTTTCCAAAATGGATTTCTTCTTGCAGCTTCAATTGGTGAATTATCTGGATACTCAGATTTCATAAATGAACATACAAACTGAATCTTATCTATATTAAAATGTAAAAATTTAATTTTATCTTCATTTCTTATTTCTATATCTAATTTTACTCCCCAATCTTCTTCAAAACCATGAATAAAAACTTCTGGATCAAACCCTATACCATCAAATAAAGCATACTGCGTGCATCTATATCCTTCTTCTTTCTTTCCAGCTTTAAACAACCCCATTACTGTTCCCCCTAATAAAGTCCCATTTTCTTATTCTTAATTAATTTTTTCATTGGTTAAAACATCACTTTTATGTAACTGCTTTTCTTCAATATTTGTCAAAAGAATTCCTACATGTGCCACATCCATGTTTCCAACTTTTGGGTGTTCCATTCCCTTAATTTTAGATGCAAGCCTATTTCCATTAGCATCTACAACATCAACTTCCTCATTAACTCTTATATCTGCACCTCTTACCATACCAACTACACTACAACCCAAGTTTTTAATTGTAAATATTTCATCAATTGATAATGTATAAATACTAGCTAAATCTTTTGATTGTAGTTTTGATTTTTTGCCAAATAATTTGCTTAATACCCCCATATTAAATGTCCTCCTCATTTTTGCAAAAAATCTCATACCTTCTATCAAGTATGTCTTCAAACTTCTTATAATCATTCCATTTAAAATCAAATTCACAAGGAATATCATGCAGTTCATTCAAGACAAAATCTATGTAATCATTAATAAACTTTCCACTGGAATAATAATATTCAGTAAATGCTAATCCTTTATTGTTAAAATCATCACTCCATAGTTTACCATCACAACATATTAAGATAAAATCCCATATGAATACAAGCTCTTTTAATAACACTCTCTCTTTCTTCATCATTTATATCTTTCGGATCTATTTTCTCACTAGAGCAATAAGCTTCCATCGCTCTCACATAATAATTGTCATAACTATCAAAAGTAGCCATTTCATCCATCATCCTCTCAAATTATTATAAATATAAAATTAAATCTAATGTTACTCTCATTTAGCCACTTGAAATTTTGAAAATCTGTTTAATTCATATTTTACCTCTGAAACATTAATAGATTACTATTATTCTTTCTCTATTCTAAATATTAATTTTTCAAAAATTAATTCACTTACTCAAATGTATCTTCATTAATAAAATCCATCTCATTGGCAATTAACATTTGTAAATAATCATCAAAACTATCTGCTATCACTTGAATCTCATCAGGATCATGCAAAAATCTTACAACCTGTCCGTTAATTCCTTTTTCAGAAGCCGAAAAATCAATAAATAACTGTGATGTACCACCATTATTCATACAATCTGAAAAATGTAACCATTTCATGTTATCTGCACAATCTATAATTTTTTCATCTATTTCAACATCATCACCAAATTCACGGTTAACATAGCCAGCATAGAAGTCAAATGCCTCATTCTTAGTCTCTAAAATCTGATTTACTGAAAGTAGATAGTATGGATATTCATTAACATCGGAACCAAGAATGTAAAATGCGATTTTTTCTCCTTCATATTTTCTCCAATATGTTCCATCTACGTATTCAAGAAGTTTTACTAAAGAATCAGGAACATTCGGATATTCATCTTTCAATTTCTTAATATCTTCTTTGTTCGCACCATGCATAATACTTTCAAAATGATCCCAACTCTTTTTTCCAGAATTATAATAATATGCTTTTTTTAATCTATTTATATATTTTTCAACTATATTCATTATATCCATCTCCAATTCTTATTTATTCTCAAGTACGCACTTAGCAACATTAACCAAGATATTAAGTTAGCAAGTCAATGTTATTGTTAAAATTTTATTCTATATAAAATTATACCATAAATACAAATATAGACTAATACTTTTAAAATAATACTTAATTATACAAAAAACACAATACTAAAATATATATTTAGTACTGTGTTTTAATAAAATAGATAACTTATAATAATTGCCTTTTGTATTGACTTCAATTATTTATTAGATTTCAATTTATCTTTTTTATTTTTTGTATTCTCAGCAACTCTAAACCTAACTATTTTGCTTATTAATTCATATGGTAATGGCTTTGTTATAGGAAATTGCACTGATCCTTTTGCTGCCTTATATTCTGACAATTCCTGTTTAAATGCTTCAATTCCACTGGGAGCAGGATAAAATCCTATATGATTTTTATGAGCAGCAAAATATACTAGACTTCCATGAAGAGTAAAAGCAGGCATTCCCCAACTTATCTTTTCTTCTGCATCTGGCGCAGCTTCTTTTATAACTTTTCTTAACATTTTAAGCATCTCCTGGATATCGGGAGAAAATTGTAAAATATATTCATCTATTGATTGATAAGTAGTTTTATTTTCTTTCATTTTTTTACTCCCTTCTAACACCTTATATTAGTTAAATTTCACTACCCAGCTTATCTGATAACACTTTCGTCTCTTCCTAAAAAATTGTAAACTATCATAAATTATTAATGTATTAAGTAATTGTCTTCAACTTTAATTTCTATATATTATTATCACTAATGAAATAATAGCATTTGGTATTGACAATAGCAGCAAATAATTTACCATTTTCATTTTTTTGTCTCTATCTTCTTTAGTTTCATTCATAAAGTTAGCTCTGTATCTATCACCACTAATAAATGTACCATTTAATATACCAGCTATAAAAAAGGAGACAATTACAACAAATCCAGTTATTTTTAACGTTACATTATAATTATTTGATAAAAAACCTATTAAATAAGCTGCTAATGCAATAGCTATCCCCATAAAAAATGATGACTTCAATTATTACCACCTCTCAAACTCTACTAAATAAAACCCATCTTTATTTATATTAACCAACAGTAATTTATAAAACCTTCTTAACAGAGAATAGAACATGAGGCATATCAACACCTCTATAATGCTTTATAAACTTATCAATACAAGTCATTCCATTTCGTATTGCCACATTTTGAGATGCTGTATTAGTATCGCGAATAATAGAATATACTTCTGTAGCATTCAGTTTATCAAAGGCGTATTCTTTACAGGCGATTGCAGCCTCACTTGCATATCCATTATGCCAATATTCTTTTTGAAAAAGATACCCAACTTCCATTATCTTGCTATTATTATAATCTTGCATTGATAACCCACATTGTCCTATCATTTTATCTGTTTCCTTCAAAACAACGGCCCACATACCAAAGCCATATTCTTTATAACGTTTAAATTGTTTGTCAAGCCAAGCTTGAACTTCATCTAGATTAAATGCGCCTTCATATGCATACATTACATCAGCATCTTGTAAAATTTTACAAAGAGCTAAAAAATCCCCTTGTGTCATTTCTCTTAATGTTAATCTTTGAGTCTCTAACACCATCCCATAACCTCCTATAAGAAAACTTATCCAAAATAGCTAAGAGAACCCTCATCAATTGAATATTCTTCCTAACTATTCAAATTAAATTATTATACCTTCAAAATGATCCATTTCATGTTGAATTATTTGTGCTGTAAATCCATTAAAAACTTGCTTTTTCTTATTAAAATTTCTATCAAAATATTCAACTTCTATCATTTCATATCTTTTTGTTTTTCTAAAGCCAATTAAAGATAAACAACTTTCTTCTGTTTCATAAGGCTTTTCCTTTTTTAATATTACTGGATTTATCATAGGCACAATAAAGCTACCTACAGTAAATACCAATATACGCTTTTTTACTCCAATCATATTACCAGCTAAACCAACACAATGCTCTAAGTTTGCACTTAACGTATCAACCAAATCATCAACTACTGCTATATCATTTTTAGTAGCTTTTTCTGATTTTCGTCCTAAGAACAATATATCTTTTACAATTGGTTTTATCATTATTTCTCCCTCTTTTCCCAGTTATATTTTTTTATTGAAAATACGCTTTTAAGTTATGGTTTTCTTGCAAGTTGTAAATCTATTGTATCATATATAGTAATAATACCACCGTTATCATTGATCACCTCTTCTATTTCACCAAAGAATTTCCTTCTTGTCTTTTCTTCAATAGCAATGTGATCTGAATAAGTTCCTAATAATAATGTGTACTCCTTAGCAGTAAAATTTCTTGTTCTATGATAAAGCCTATAACTTATATCTATAAAACCATATTTAAAAGCTATGTTTGCTATATTTTGGGCATTTTCCTCACTATATTCTTCCCCACCTAATGCCCCTGGCATATACTTTGCATATATTTTTTCAAATTCAATATTTATGTTATTTCGTATCTTATCCTTAAATGGGTGATTAGCAAATCGTGCAAAAATACCACCACTTTTCAGCATATCAAATACTTTTGTATACCCTATCTCTTCAGGAATCCAGTGAAAGGCTGTAGCCGAATATATGATATCAAAGGAATTAGAAGGATACTCAAACTCTTGAAATGCTAAATTTTCAACCTTGAAATTTTCATAATCTTTAAATTTATAACGTGAGAACTCTGCTAACTTGTCACCTAATTCAATAGCAGTTAATTTGCAACCTGTTTCAATTATTGGCAATGTTGCTTGACCAGTTCCTATTCCAACCTCCAACACATTGCTTGATGAATTTATTTCTTTTGCATCAAAAATATCATCATATAACGCTTTGACATAAGTAGGACGCCACTTATCATATTCAATACATACTAAATTAAATGTGTTTCCCAACCCTTTAATTACTGACATATTTTAACCCTCCCATAAGTTAATTCTTTTTTAATGATATTTTTTTATCAAATCATGGTATAGCTGTTCTGTATTTTTGCTGTTACGTAAACTTATATATACAGCTTCCTTATTAGTTCTTTCAATCTCTATTGTAGGAGCTGACTTTGATTTCACAAAGAGTAAAATTTCGCCAAGGTGATCTGCTTTAAAATTTCCTTTTAATGTTCCTCCAATACCGTCATAACCATTTGTCTTTTTAACAGTACCAATTTCACTCATGCTTTTTTCTATAAGAGATATTTTAGAAATTTCTGAGAAGTCAATGTTTAATCCATACATAGCTTTTATTTGTATTTGGTTATCAAGTATACTTATGTCAGGATCTTTTTCCCCATAATAAAATAATGGAACTAATGAAATAACAATTATTGCAGTAATTGAAATTATTGCAATAATAACTGCTTTTGGTGTCTTGGCTGTTGACTCATCAGTCCTGTAAATAACCGCTGTACTTTTGTATTTGTAATAAATACGATTATATGCAACGATTAATACCACAGTTCCTGGGACACATAAAATAATTAATAAAATAACACCTGTTATAATGCTAAAAAGTGACAATATACCTGTCACAATCATACAAATGGTATAAATTGTCCACATCAAACCATTTGCCCGGTTATATGATGGTATATCTGTTATCTCTTCAGGCCTTACTGTAGTTCCTGACCAAAAGTGCATTGGATCTTTCCGTTTGAACGCCCAAAGAGCTATTACTCCAAAAATCAATGAACACAAACAACATATAGCTGCAAATATTATATTTCCAAAAGCCATTGCTCTTTCCTCCTTAACATATTTCTAAAACAAATCAGCAAGGATTAATACACTCACTCTGAAGTGAAGATTACTCTATCTTAACTGGTGGCTTCCATAATGGCACATCCACAAATGTAGTTTCTTTAATATTGGGAAGAATATCATAAATAGAACATTTCATTTGTTCTTCAAAATACTCTTTTATTTCAAAAGTTGCATTCCAACGTTCCACTGTAAATGAAAAGGTGCCATAACGTCTTGTAGTACTAACAAATCGCTTTTCTAACATACAAAAACCTTGAGTATCTGCCAGTGAATCGCAAAGAATCAACAGCCTATCGTAGTCATCATAAATCACTTCATTAATATAAGTTCTTACAAATTCACTTTCTTCATCATTCATATCATTTTTACCTATTTCTTTATTAAAATCAGGAACTGGGAATGAATGTGTCAAACAAATCCGTGCCACTTCATCCCAGCCTTTTTTAAGCATAAATTTATATCCTTCAATCGCATGCCTTCTTGCTACTATGCCACATCTCCTACCAATATCATGAAGAATTCCTAGCACATATGCTTTTTCTGGGTTAAGATTACCACATTTTTCAGCAATTATTTGTGCTGCCAATCCTACATTAATAGAGTGTTCCGTCCAAGGCCCCGGGTTTAATTCTCCTGCTAACTCTAATTCTTTTTCAGCTATTTCTCTATTTGGAAACATATTATCCTCCTACATCAATAATAAAATCGTAATGCTTCTAATCTTTTTGCTCGCTCAAAGGCTGCTTTTAAAAATTCCTCTGCTGATAAATCCTTATAATCCCAATTCATGGCCTCGATGGCAGTTGGACCTGAATAATTTGTTTCTGCAATTTTTTTCATTGCATTAGTCCAATCAATTGTGCCATCAAAAGGCAATCTATGTGTTGCTTTTTCATAATTATCATGCAAATGTAGTGCCATCAAACGAGAACCATACATTGCTAATAAATCATTGTCTGAACAATACCTGTTATGATGAGCACAATCATAACAAAACCCAATACGAGGTGAATCTACTTGCTCCAATACATATGACAAATTAGAGAAATTTCTTAAATTCTCCATCGCAATATTAACACCAAATTTTTCAGCTTTCTCAGCAATTCTCTTTATCCTATCAATCCCTACTTCATTATACAGATGATTATCATTAGGTAAGTGCACCACCATAGTTGGAATTTCAAATTCTGCACAATCTGAAATGCATTGCAAATAGCAAGCCATAATATCTTCGCCGTCAAGATTGTCAAGCCAAAGATTATTTTCCCCATAAACTGGTGCATGGATATTTTCTATAAAAAGCCCTGCTTCTCGCACTATAAGAGGTCCATTACGGTAATCACCTACACCAAAGCAATCACGTCCAAAGCCATCACTCCACCATAATAAAATCCCATCAAATCCAGCATCTTTTATCAAACGATAACGTTCCATTTTCGTCAGTTCATAGCCAAACCAATCATAAATAGTAATCATAATATACTTCCTTCTCTCTTTTGCTATCATAGATTTTATCCATAGAAACTATCTATTCAAATAATCTCACTTTAATTTTTTATATTGTGAGCTGTAATAATTGTATAACTATAAGCATTTACTGTTATTTCACAATCATCTATGTTTATATACCAATTCTTTCCTCTTCTAGTTATCAAGGCATTTTGATTTTCTATTTTTTCTCTACACCAACTAATAACATCATCCACGTCTAAAGAAAGATTTTTCTTAATTCTAACTACTCCTAAATCTGTTGTATGCAACTTATCTAAGTTAGAAATCAGTTCAATTCTATCATCCATTTTCGTCACTATATATCCGCCTTTCAAATTATAATTTATACACCTATAAAAAGAGCAGCTATGCACTTATAAAAAGAGTGGCTATGCCACAATAAGGAACTTTACTGCAATACGGAACTTTTTACTCATATCTATTAATTCTTAACTGATCAGAAAATATAACCTATACATTTACTTATTAAATCACCTGGTCAGATTGAAATTTCATTCAATCATCTATAATCATATTGATAAGAATTTCAATATGTATCTGCATTGTATCCAAACACTCTACTGGTGTTTGGACACCTTTGAACAATAATGGTAATTCGGTACAACCTAAAACAATTGCTTGTATTCTATCTTCAGCTTTCATTCTCTGGACAATCTTCAAAAATGCTGATAAAGTTTCTTCTTTGACAATACCAAACTCCAATTCTTGTGAAATCTTTTGATTAACAATATCCATTTCTTCATCAGATGGAGTTATCACTTCTATATGATTTTTAGTAAACGGCTTTTTAAAAAAGTCCCCTTTCATAGTAAAGATAGTTCCAAGCAATCCCACCTTATATATATTACGTCGTTTTGCTTCGTTACAAGTAGCGTCAATAATGCTGACAAGTGGGATATTTGAGCGATTCTTAAGCTCATCAAAAACAATGTGCGGAGTATTAGCGGATAAAGCTATAAAATCTACACCACTGGATTGCAAATTATTGATAGCTACCATTAAATAATTTATAAGTGCTTCATATTGTTTTAGTTCGCACATTTTAAGGATATCAAAAACATTAACACTTTCAATAGTCATATTAGGAAAAAAATTTTTTCCTACTTTATTTTGCACTCCATATACAATATCATGATAGTATGGAATTGTAGACTCCGGTCCCATTCCACCAACTAGGCCTAACTTTTTCATATTAACCACTCCCTAAAGCTTACATTTTATATTTTTTATCAATTCACGATATAGTTGCTCTGTACTTTTGCTCTTGCGTAAACTTATATATACATCTTTCTTATCAATTTTTCCAATATCCAAATTAACAATTTTCTTTAGTGAATTTATTTCTGCCTCTTTATCTAGTACAAATTGTTCATCGGCAATTCTCAATACACCACCTTCTGAAACCAACAGATCTCCACTTATTAAAGTTTTCATTGATTCGATAAAAATAGAAATATGTCCTGGCATATGCCTTGTTGCTTCGGAAACCATTCACATTTTATTGTTGCGAAAATTCAGATTTCAAAATAGCATATTCATATGTATCTTTCCATATAGGGTTACATTCTTCATCTTTAAAGAAGTATATATTTTGAAGCAACGTTCCTTCTCTTCTCATACCAACTCGTTCTAATAATTTCCACGAATTTGGATTCTTTGGATCACACATGGCAATAATCCTTCTAGTATCAAGGTTATCAAATGCATATTTCATAAGTGCAAAAATACTTTCAGTTGCATATCCATTTCCCCAGTACTTTTCATTGAAAATATACCCTATTTCCCAAGTTTCAAATTCTCCTTTAGCAAAGTAGATATTCCCTATTACTTTTCCGTTTTTTAAACATACAGCAAGAAATTTTTCATCACTTACACGCCTTTTTGCCTCCATATATGCCTCATGTTTTGTAAATGGTTTATATGGTTCAAATTCTAGCACTTTAGGATTGGAAAAGTACTCATATAAATCCTCTCCATCATTTTCTAAAAATCTACGTATTATAAGCCTTTCTGTTCTTAATTCTTCCATATAAACTCCCCCAGTTAATTTTTAACATTCATCTTCTTTATATAGTTTAATCAACTCATCTAAAGAAATATCTATACCAACTATTTTTAATAAATCTTTTCGTGCATTATATAGTTTCTCAATCATTCCTTCAAATCCTTGTCCTAAATGTATGTTCTTGTGGCAATTACAACATAACGAAACGATATTTTCTTCAACATCAAGAGAAACTTCAAATTTGTTGTAATAAGTAAGTGGTACTAGATGATGTGGTTCAGTATAGTTTAGATTTGAATTCTTCCTAAGAAATGTTGTATGAGTATTGTCAAATTCACATTTATGCTGTGCATGTCGCAACGCATTTATTGACACCCTACGACTTCTAGGATAAACATATTTATTTTTAATACACACGGGAACTTTCTTATTTTTAGATTTACCTGTATATTTAAAATCTGTAGCATCCAAAGTAATATCACTTTTACTAATATCTGAAACAAGATCATCATCTGAATAACTATCATCTGAAAATATACTTAATTCTTCAATCGCTTCTATAAGTTCTTCTCTTAATGTCCACTCCCAAGTCTTTGGCTTAGTATTAATTTGTTTACTTTTCATTACCACAATAAATCTTGTCCCTGTAGCTATATCTCCTATACCCTTAACAACGAATCGCCCAAGTTCTTTTTGGACTCTTCCAGCTAATCCATTAATAATTCCATTAGCACTCATACTATGTTCATTATATTTTTTACCTATATAACCACACGTAGCAGAATATCCGGGTTCTATGTACCATTTTCGTATAGCTTCTTTGCTTTTATCATCAAAAACTTTAGGATTTATTAGTAATTGCTTCCATTCTTCAGTAGTTATATCAATATCACAGCAATACTTACCATCAATAACTTCACATATTTTTTCAATCATCTTAAACCTCCGAATATATAAATCAAACTGCTTCTATGCTAGTTTAAAGTTCTTAATAATTTCATTATATCTATCTTCTAAATTACCATTTTCTTTTATAATAAAACATTTAAATTCACTATTTAAAAATTCATTATAATGTTCCAAACTATATATTTTTTCAATTCATTTTTTTTAAATTCACTAAAGTATGTTGATGATTAGCTGTTTTCATTATTTGGTCAAGGATAAATAATTTCTTTATATTTTAATAAAAATGTTGTAAGTACATTTTGAGTTTACTTTAAATATTCTTCTGGATTTAATAATATTTTGTTTACATCTGAAAAAAATAATGAGCAGTGGTATCCATCAGCAACAGCATGATGAATTTGAATAGTTAATGGCATAATAATTTTCTTACCTTCTTCAAAAAACTTTCCCCATGTTATCATTGGAAAGAGAAAAGGGCTACTTCATTTAAAACTGCTTTCATATATCTAATTTAAATTCTTAGTTATAACAATTAATCTCAAATAAGAGTTTTTGATTATCAATTATAAACTCTAGTTAAATAAACTTTGCATTTTCATCAAATATAATCATATCTTCTAAATTGCCATTATATTTTTTAAGGAGCTTATCAACATCATTATCTTGGAGATAGTTGTACTCCTCCCTAGTTATTCGAATTATCCATAACAAATTAATTCTTTCCTCCATAAAATTATCATACTTTGGTGAATTAATTTTAGGAAACAGATTATTATTTATCAATAATACAGCTTCAAAATTACTTATAGCATTACAAGGAATAGTATGTCCATTTCCAATCCAGGTTATTTCCTGCCACGGAAGATTTGTCTGTCCACTTATATAACTTAACATTTTCATATAACCATCATTATTTTTAAAATCCTCGCAACATGCAAATCCAAGTTCTATTCTTCTGTTCTTCTCTGCTTCTCCATCTTCTAAAAACTGTTCAATTTTAGGCTGACATAGTACGCTTACCCCTGCTGTAAATGCATAATTAACATTATTCTTAGTTCCAGTAATTAAGGCTTTAGAAGGAAACTCATTATTATCAATAGCATAATACTTCTCATGCTTTCCAAAAAAGTTTTCTAATACAGATAAATGCATAGCCTGTACATCTTTAAAATAATCTTCATTTAGATATTCCCAATATTTTTTGCTTTTCATTACTCTTTTATAAAGACTATCTTCAGCTTCTGTTAATTCCCATGCAAATGGTGCAGTTCCAATAGCATATCTTGAATATCCATAAAATCCATTTTCTGCCCATCCAGGTATTACTGCCAAAAGTTTATTATTTTCAATTAATGCAGCTGCATCCCCTTCTTCAAACCATATAATTGATAAATCATTTTCATCAATATCAATTCCTTCATTGCTATGACTACAGTATTCTAAAGGCATTGTAGGTGCAGCACCATTATCCATTGCTTTATAATCAATATCTTTCTCTCCCTTAAATATATTGCAGCCCCAACATGGCTTTATTGTGCTGTTTTCAGAACCAGGATTAAACCATAAATAGAAATAAATTGTAGTTTGGCTTTTTTCAACAAATGCCTGAATATTGCACACTGGCGACCAGCTCTCTATCAAAATTTTATTTTCTACTTTCTCAACTTCTACTGATTTATTTTCATTTTGTTTAGTGAATAATTTCTTAAATATTCCCATTTTTATTCCCTTTCATTTTTAATTAGATTTTCCTTAATTAGTTAAAACCTTCAATACAATTTATATTTATCTTGCAAACCTTATGATTAGTTAATGTTCTTTTAGACAATCCTTTTTAGGAATAATGCCCATCTCTAATTCGCTATAATTTTCATTAAGTTTTCTTCCTCATCTTTAGATGCCTATTGTTCTTATACTCTCTATAAATAAGATAAATTCCATATATTCCACAAACCAATAAAATAAAATCTTCATAAACATTGAAAATTGACGACTTTATTCCCGTTAATCCCCAAATTGTTAGTAAAACTAATAGAATTTTATTTTTCTTATGGTAGCAAGAATATACAGCTATACTAAGACTAATAATTGGACATGGCATTACATATGTTACTAACCTAGGAAATCTATTTCCCAATGCAAAGGAAATAAAAGGATATGCTATATATAATATTATTAAAATGCTTTGCCACCTATTTGGTTTATTGAGAACATCATCTTTACTTTTAATGCTATCAAATAGAAACAACATACCACAACACAAATACAAAGGTAATGCAAAATATTTTTGAATTGGTTCTACCCCATATAATCCGAAAAATACTATCCCAATAAATAAGTTACCAATACCAAGTGCAGCTTTTGCAATCCAATTAATCTTTTTACTATAAGATAAAATAATTGCTAGAACTATAAAAATCAAAAGAATGCTTTGTATTATAATGGTTTGTTTATTATACATTTCTATTACATTCCAAAATATCTGTGAATCCATATTATATCATCTCAACTCTCAAAATTATTTATATTAAGAAGCAATCTTCCTCCAGCTTGATTCCTTATAAAAGACTTTTGTTAAAGCTTAGATGCTCTTACAAGCAATATTGTTGTATAAATTCAGATTTCAAAACAGCATATTCATATGTATCTTTCCATAAAGGTATCTGTAAAAAAGTTTATATTTTGATAATAAAAAATTTTAGTTAAATGCATGAGCTGTCAATTCCGTCGAAAATAAATTTATCTTGCTCCTCATCATAATAAAAATGTACTTCAAGTCCTAAATAATCATCAATGGGCATTCTTTTTGAATTTGGATGAAATCCTAAAAAACGTGTCATAACACTTAGATAATTAAAATCCTCAAAATAAATCTCTCCAACATACCACTCACCAGTCAGTTCACACCTTCGAGGAAACATTACTATGTCATCATTGCAAGTATTTTCATCATTCACATAGTCAGTTATTTCCCTCACTATATTTTTAAAAATTTCATCATTATGCTTTTCAAATAACGCCTTAAGTGATAAATCTTCGAAAAATATGCATGGCTGCAATTTATTTTCATAAGTCACATGTTCATTATCTGTGTTCGGATTTGGTAAAAAAATCTGTTTTATCTCTAAGCTCATGGTATCTTCCCCCTGTTTCATACATAATCAGCTCTAAAAATCATAATTTTTTAATTAATTTTCTTAAGAGCAGATATAATATCTTTATATACTAAAGCCTGCATACTATCTTTATATATCTTAGTATCCGCTTTTCTTAATGCTTCTGTAATGTATTCTACTAACTCTGGTTTATATTTTGCAATATTAGGCAACACCTTAATACATTGTCTTGATGTTATAGGCTTTTCATCTAAAATATGTTTTAAATATTCATCAATAATTTCATCTATTTTATTTTCTGTATCCCATTTTGCATTAACTGCTATTAATATAATTCCTCTTGTTCTTCTATATGAGTTACTATCTTCAATTAATTCAACAAATCTATCAAAAAACTTATAAACATCATTAGATTTCTCGCTTTCAGCTTCTAATAACTGTAATGCTTTATATGCAGCTTTATCATCTTTAGAATATAGTTTTTCAATCAATTCTGTGATATTCTCCATAGTATCATCTCACTTTCATTAATATTCCCTAATATCAAAAAATCAGAATTTATATCAACATTAAACCTTTCAACACCTTTTCAAAATACAATAATTATCCTTTTTCTATGGATTATGGCAACCAAAATTTAATTATATCTTCGAGTTTATTAATTATCATTTCTTCTTCGTTAGACAACATATATTTTTCATTAATAGTTGTATTAATTAACAATCTATTTTCTATACTCTGCTTCAAGATTCCCTCTAAGGTTAAAAAAGCTTGTTCTAATGTAATATCTCCACTTTCTATATTTCTAGAAAAAAACGCTTCATTAATAACTGCGTTATTTAATTTAGAATAATATTTAACTATATAAATTGGTTTCATATATTCTCTATCTTCATCATTAAAATTGGTTGCTATATCAACAGCATAATGCTTAATATTATTACTTTTATCATTATCTTTTTTACTATTAAATAATCCAAATAGCATAATTATCCCACCTCTTGATACTATTATAAATCTAAGCCACACACTGTTCATTATATACAACAAATCTAATTTTACCGAGTCTAATTCAATTTAGTTGCTATATTTTTATAAAGTAACTTTCATCATTTCATATACTTATCTATCAACACATAACATCTTTCTTTTGTTGACTCCGCCAAAGATCTCACATATAAAACTTTTTCCAATGTACCACCAGCCGCTTCAGCAGCCTCTTTTTTTGCTTTAAAATCTCTATCTTTTATCCATTGAAGCTCTTCATTTTGCAAGCTTTTCATATCACTTGGAGATAACTGAACTTTTAATACAGCATAAATATCATTTAGTTCATCATCCCATTGTTTATGTTCTTTACATGCCTCGTCATACATATCCTTTGTAGTTAAAGCCTTATCGGCTAAGCCCTTAAATCCCAATTCAATTTTATCTAGTTTATCCTTATATTCCTGTTTCTTAGTTTTCTGTTTAATGTTATTATTTTCTGTACTCGGTTTAGTTTGACTATCAGTTATTTTAGTTTCAATGTTCTCTTGAGAAAATTCATACCAAACTACATCCTTTTTTTCATCTTGCTCTTTAACAAAAGCGTTATATGCTTCTTCTGTAGCAGGTTTATCATCAATGAAATATGTTCTTATTGGATTTCCATTGTTGTCATTTGTATTATGATAACCTAATATGTAATCTTCACAGGCATTTGTTTTAAAATTTAATTTTCTATATCCGTTATTAAAAGCACTGTTTGAATAATGAACTGTTCCATCTGTTTTAAGATTTCCAAAGCCTCTAAGCACTTGAATATATCCAATAACTTTATTGTTCATATAATGTAAGACCTCATAAAACTCCACATAATTGCCAACAGTTAATTCAAGAACAATTTCAGGTATTCCATCTCCATCCATATCAAGTACTGTAAAGTGAGTTAATTTGAATACAGTTCCATAAATCTCTTCATTACTTAAAAAATCATTCAAATATACATCTTTATTATTATCCGTACTAAAAAATTCAGCCTTGTTTTGTAATACTGCTTTATGTGCTTCTATTGCCAAACTCTTATTGTTATCAGATGATAACTGAGTTTTTTCACTTTCATTTTTGATATCTAGGTTTGAACTGTCTTTATTATTTGAACATGCAGTAAATGACATGCTTAAGAGAAAAATAAGAAGTATACCTATAATTTTAAACTTTATCTTAACCACTCCTCCCATAAAATAAAAATATGCTTAATAATACCATTTCCAAAGTTGATAATTTTCTTCATCCTCACTAACTAAAGCAACATCAATTATTTTTTTATCTGCTAAATCAATTAAACAAAATCCTTTACAAAAACCACAATTAATAGAACTATATAAATTATTTAATTTCAATTCATGATTCCATAATTGAAGTACTGCTTCAAATAAATCATTAAATATAATTCTAGCGTAACCTTCATAATATCCAACTTTAATAAAAATATATTCTTTATCGCATTTTAATTCTGATTGGTCTATAATCCAATTGCAACATTGTTTATCAGTTGCCTTGCATGTCAATTTACTATATGGCTTAATCCTACCCTCTTGCCATAGTTTATGGTAAGAATAAATAATGTCTTTATAGTAGTCTCTCTCAGTTCCAATTTTATAAATTTCTTTAGTCGTTACTACATCTATTGATTTCATTAAATTTTTGAAATATAATTGTTTCTTTTTCTGTTCAATCAATTCTTTTCTATTCATAATCTATTTTCCTTTTAGACTAATAAAACCATTTTACATATTTTAATATGAAATATTCTGTTTATAACTCTTTAACAAAATATCTATTTTTACCTTCTATCGTTTCTTCAATTCTATCACTTACTAAACACATAGGTACATCACTCCCAAATTATAATTTATCTTACAACCCTTGTAATTACAGAACCATTTTAAACAGTAACTCTTTTTTGTGAAAAAGCATAAAACCGAATTAAAATCTCATATATTATTATTTCGTCAATATTTATTTGACTCTTTTATACATAGGATGATTTTCATTGAACTCAACCAAATCCCATAAGTTTCCGTACAGATCTTTAAATACAGCAACTATTCCATAATCCTGTTCCTTAGGTTCTCTAATAAATTCTATTCCTATTTCTTTCATTTCGTTATAATCACGCCAGAAATTATCAGTTCCTAAGAATAGAAACACTCTTCCTCCAGCTTGATTCCCTATAAAAGGTTCTTGTTCAGGCTTAGATGCTCTTGCAAGCAATATTGTTGTTCCATTTGAACCTGGTGGGGACACTACCACCCATCTTTTCTCTTGCTCAGGTTGATATGTATCTTCTACTAATGTAAAATGAAGTTTTTTTGTATAAAATTCGATTGCTTCATCATAATCTTTTACTACTAAAGCAATATGTACAAGTGATTGAATCATTATTTTGCCTCCTTATTCCATTTTAAAATCTGTTTCAAATTTTGAATCATGACAAACACCATCATCTGTATATTCAGTTTCTATGTACTTTTCTAAATCAACAATACTATTAAAATTACCACTCCAAATTTGTATATCTTTTTTACCTTATTAAATTGAAATTTGCTATTCTTTATACTTACTCTTATATTCTTGGATATAATTTCGCTCCATGTTTTTCTTATGCTTATCTATATACGAAGATGATATTTCGTCTGCTGTAATTCCCTATCTAAGCAACGTATCATTGAAATACATTAATACATCACTCATTTCCTCGCAAAATGCTTTTCTAACATTTTCATCCTCCATTATAGCCAAATCACCTTTTTTCTTTATAATTGCAATACATTCACCTATTTCTTCCATCATCCAAAGAATAAAGTTTCTACCGTACTCTGCTTCCAATGGTGACCATTTATCTTTATGTAAATTATATAACTCCTTCTGCATATTCATCATATCCGAAATTTTTATATCATTCATTTTATATCCTCCGCAAATTATGATTTATTAATTAAAACAACTCTGACTGACTTTTTACATTCTCACTCAAATCAATTAAATTTTACAACCATTCTTTTGCATGTTCTTTGATAAATTCAATTTCTGCTAAATATAAATCCCTATGTCCCTCTTCCAACATTTTCTTAAAGGCACTATTTCCATTTTGAGATTCATTATAAATTAAATCAGCAAGGGCCTGTAGTCTAGCTGTCATTTGTACAAATGAATCATCAGGACATTCCATTCCATATGCATCAAAAAATACCCTAATACTCTTTTTCCTAAACTCCTTGTCTCTATCAACATCATAATTCCTGTATTCCTGTTTTTCATTATCATAAATTTTTTTACTAAATGGAACAAATCTATACAGTGCATATACAATATCCCATATTCTAGGAGCAGGACAACATGTATCAAAATCAATTAATCCATATGGCATATTATTAACAAAGGTCATATTATATGGCGCAATATCATTGTGACATATAACTTCCTTCTCTAAAGCTCCTTTATATGAAAACATCCAGCTATCTATATCTGTTCTCTCAAAGGATAGCGTTGCATCATGATATTTACGCATAATTTCAGCCACTTTTTTAATTATAGATAATTGTTCATTTTCATCATTGGTAAAAGGATAATCAGCTTTACATTCTCCAGGAACAAATGATAATATTTCCCTTCCCATATCATCAATTCCTATAAATCGTGGGCTATTAGTGTATTCAAATTTTTCTAAATGTAGCAATACTCTATGTATCGTTGAACTCCAAGTCTTCTGTTCCCTCAAAACTGTTTCGTTATGCTTATATACGCTTGTAGAATTACCTCCAGATAATTTTTTCATTAGCTCCCCCTAGAAAATTAATATTTGTAATTTGAAACCTAAAAATTGAAATAATACATCATTATTCTAATTCACTAATATAGAAAAATATGCATTAACTCAACTATACATTATGCTTATTTGCAGTAGTGTTACTTTTGTTTCATTCCAAAAGCAATCCACCGTCCATCTATATCTTCTAACACAAATTCCATATTATTATAATCTGTCATATGGAGTGGACGAACAATTTTAGCACCTTTACTTATAAATTCATTTTGTAATGCTTTTTGATTGTCTGTAATAAAATAGGCATCTTCCCCATAACCATAGAGTTCCCTATTCGTATAAACTTTTTCGCTATTTGCTTTAGTCAATACAATTTCCACACTATCGCGATAAAGGCATATATGTGGTTCTCTTACATCTAAATATTTAACAATTCTAAATCCCATAATCTCATTATAATACTTAGCGGTTTCTTCGATATTTGGTGTGGGAAACACTGCAAGTATTGAATGAAGAATTTTTTCCATACTCAATCTCTCCTTCTTTTATTACACCTAATTTATTAAATTCTGTACTATTTAAAATAGTATGTTTCTTTTATTTAAATCAAAAAATATTGTTATCAGTTCTTTTATCTTGATTTCATCATTAAATGTTCCGTTATTCCTTCCCTATATAAACTAGGTATAGTACCTACTTGAATGTATCCAATTTTATCATACAGTATTTTTGCATTTAGATTAAATTCTGCTACAACCAAAAATATTTTTGAATATTTTTTAAAACATTCATTCTCAACAAACTTTAAGAGTAATTTTCCTATACCTTGACCACGATTTTCACTTTTTACTGCGATAATATGTATATAAGGAAATGAATGAAAAACTCCTTTTGTTATAACCCAAACGAATCCCTTACAATTGTTATCATTGTCTATTGCGACATATATTTCTTCCTTGCAAAAACCTTCTTCTAGTGATTCTCGGGCACTACCTTTTTGTGAAAAGTATCTTCTCCCAAGTTCTGAATCAACTAATGCCACCTCACAATCATCTAAATAACTGATGTCTCCCTTAATAACTTTAATATCCACAATATAATGTCCTCCAATCTTAAAGCTGCTTTACAATAACTTAACATTTTGTATTTGTAAAAAAATCTTATTTCATTCATAAATTAGACTTTGTCAGTCAGTTAAATTTCATTATATGGATTTAATAATGCATATACATAGGTATCCCAATATATAGGCTGTCCTTTCTCATCTTGATGGAATGAAACATTTTTTCTAAAATGTGCTTCACGTATCATTCCAATCTTCTCCATTAACTTCCATGAAGGTGCGTTTTGAGGAGCACATTCTGCATAAATTCTGTGAACACCTTGATTAAACATATAATCTATAACTGCTTTACTGGCAGAACTTCCAAATCCCTTATGTTGATAATTCACATTTAATACATATCCCAGCTCTCTTGAATTAAAACTCCTATTTCCTAAATAAATATTTCCAATTACTTTATTCTCTTTTTTTAGCTCAATTGCATAGAATTCATCACTTTGCGCTCTGTATTCAATCTCTTTCTTTGCTTTTTTGCAAGAAAAATCTGGATATGCTTCAAATTCAGCATTAACTCTCTGCAGCATATATTCACATAAATCTTTTTCATCCCTTAACTCAAAATTACGAATAATTAATTCATCTGTCTCAATTCTCATTTTTATATTCTCCTTTAGCAGTAAAACCTGCTTCTCAAATTACAATTCATTAATGATAATTCTATTAAATCTTCAATTTCAACTTGTCCATCTATAATCCATGTATCATATTCTTCTGGTGTTCTAGATACATAATCATCCTAACCTTTCATTGTTTTAAAATAGCATAAATTGAATTATTATCACTTATATATTACATGATGTAAAAGACAATCATTTTTAATTTCTAATTTAAACTATATTTTAGTTCATGATTTATAAAAGATATCCAGTAACTATCTATATTAAAAACCTCTTTTAGAATATCTTCTTTAAAGCACCTAACTTTTTACCATAAATTAAGGAAGCAATCTCTCTACTTATATATGTACCACCAGCCCCTCCCAATGATAAGAATTGATAGTTTACTAAATCATTGCTTAATACAACAATAGTAATATCGTCATCAATATATTTCTCAAAATGAGAAGTGTAACCATTCGCAATTCCCCCACCATGGCATATACTTTTACAATCAAAATGTTTTTTAATAAGCAATCCATAGCCATATTTTACATACTTGCCATCATAGTGAGGCTCTTGCATTTCCCTTACTATTTGGGTTTTCAATAGTTTACCATCCTGAATTGCTCTATCAAGCAAATAATAATCACCAACAGTTGATACAATATCACCACAAGCAAACCATAATGATGGGTCCATATAGAAGCCTTTTTCACCCTTAATATAATTATTGGCTACATTTTTTTGTTCTTCATCACAAAAACCTGAATTATTCATTTTAGCAGGAATAAATATATGATTTTTAACATATTGGTGATAGCTCATTCCAGAAACCATTTCAATTATCAAGCCAAGAATAAGATAATTGGTATTACTGTACGACCATTTTTCACCAACAGGAAATTTCAATTTATAACCTTTTACAATTTGTAGTATTTCTTGGGGGGTATGATGTTCTCCCCATTTTATTTGTTTTTTTAGCATTATGTGGTTAGGTATCCCAGAAGTATGAGTTAGAAGATGATGAATTGTAATTCCTTGACCCTTGTATAAGTCTGGAATATAATCTTCAATATTCTGCTTCGTTGAAAGCATACCTTTTTCTGATAACTGCATAATACATAATGCAGTTATTGGCTTTGTCATAGAACCAATCATGAATTTTGTTTCAGGTGTATTTTTTATTCCTTTTTCCTTATTTGAATACCCATATGATTGATTAAATATAATTTCATTATTTTTTGATACCAATACATTTCCACTAAATTGTTTTTGTTTTTTAAAGTATTCATTTAAATTACTATCCGTCATTGACATCCTCCAATAACTTGTCCATATTTCATATAATCAATATTAACCAGTTCGCACTTACTTAACATTATTCATTTAAAAAAAATCTTATTTCATTCATAAATTAAAATTCATCTAACTTTTTCAATTTTACATATTACAACCATTCTTTTGAATGTTCTTCGATAAATTCAATTTCTGTTAGCTAAAGGTTTTAACCTCTCCCAACAGAGTTATTTTTTCATCATCAATAATTATTCCACCAGTATTTGTAATTCCATATACTTTCTTTCTCTTTTCTTCTAATACCTTATTGATATACTGATTAACCATTTCACTGCCTTCATAATGAACTTCAATATCAAATTCTTTAATAAAGTTAAGTCCTTTATTGTATGTAAATGTATTATAATCTCTATCTGGCGTAATGTGATATTCTGATATTTGAATCATTGCTCCTGCACTACTGCCAATAACAACACCTGTAAAACTTTGAATATACTCAATTAAATCAAATTCAATTAAACGTAACATCATTTTATCAGGCAACCCACCAGTAAAGAATATTACATTGCTCTTTTTTATTTTATCTTTTGCATTTTCTACTGTATCTTTAAAGTAATTTATAAAATTTATATTTTCTTCTTCAATTCCATAGCTCAAGAATGGTGTTACAATGCTTTCATAATATTTTCCAGTATTCCTACTATACGCATCCTGCCAATCGTTATCACTTCCTATTGTTTCACTAAAGGAAAATGGTATTATTAAAATCTTGTCATTAGGCATTATGTATTTTGATACTTTTTCCCTTGCCCAGCTTTCATGAAAATTATATAAACTAAATAACATATTTACCATAATTATTTCCTCACTTCTTTTTCATACCATAATTTTCTATTCAATATTGATTATAACATATCTTACAAACATTGAAGTATTCAATTATTAAAGAACATTCTTAATTAATTGCTATTAATTTTATTACACAAAACCTATTACTCTTTTAACTCGATCATCTTAATTTCCCATTACTAAACTTTAAACTACTATTCAAATTAGAATTTGGAAGTTTCTATAACACAAATAATAAAAATTACTTAATCATTAATTAGTATTGACTAAAAATATAAAAGGATATATTATAGATAAATAGAGTCTATAATATCCGATTAATAATACTACATGGAGGATTAATATGAAATATACAAAAGCTACTAATTATGCATTACATATAGTTGCTTATATGATTAAGTATGATAAAAGAGATAATCTAAGTTTACTTCCTTTGGCAAACCATTTAAATACCTCGCCAAGTTATTTGTCAAAGATTTTAACACAGTTAGTTAAAGCTAATATAATTAAATCAACTCCCGGTGTTAATGGTGGCTATGTTTTGCAGAAGAGCAAAGAAGAAATTTCACTTTTAGATGTAATTAAGGCAACTGAAGGAAGTATCCCTATGTTTACATGTGAAATGAAGGAGAATCATGCGTGCAAAATTCAAAAAGCAATGGAAGAAGCCGAGAATATGATGGAAACCTATCTTAAAAATAAAAAACTATTTGAAATTATATAAAAACAATTTAATTTCATAAGTTTTTTACGCTCTAATTATAGATAAATACAGTCTATAATATATTTAATTAAAATAATTGTACTTGTGCTTTAAATAACTTATTACAATGTATATTCTAAAATGATATTTATATTATTAATAAAATTATAAAGGAGATGTTTATATGTCTGAATTTTGGGAAAGAAGTTTTGCAGAAAAGCAAGCAATGTGGGGTCTTGAACCGTCAAGTACTGCAATTATAGTGTCAGATTACTTTGCTGAAAATAATTTAAAGGATATCCTAATTCCTGGTGTAGGATACGGAAGAAATATAAAACCGTTTATTGATAATAACATGGAAGTTACAGGAATCGAAATTTCTCGAACAGCAATTAATATTGCAAAGAAGAATGGAATTAATAATAAAATTTACCATGGATCAGTATCTGATATGCCTTTTGAAAATAAACTCTATGATGGTGTAGCTAGCTTTGCACTTATTCATTTGTTAAATGAAGCTGAAAGAAAAAAGTTTATTAATGATTGCTATAACCATTTAAAGCCAGGTGGATATATGATTTTTACGGCTGTTTCAGAAAAAACTCCAATGTACGGCAATGGTACAAAGCTTGATGAAAATTATTATGAAACAACATACGGTGTGAAACTGTTTTTCTATAATTCTAAGTCTATAGAGAAAGAATTCGAAAATTATGGACTTGTAGATTTCGTAGAGGTTGATGACATGTATAAGGATAATCCAGATAAACCTCCAGTAAAATTTTTAATGATAAAATGCAGAAAGAAGATATAAAACCGATAAAGTTCTCAAATAAAATCATAAAATATAACTAAACCATATAATAGGATAGTAATATAAGAAAATAAAAAATAGAACAAACGATGTTCTATTTTTTATTTATCATCTGAAAAACATAAGTTCAATAGCCAGTTATTAGTTTGTCAGAATTATGTATAGAAAAAAATCATAAATTTATTTTGAATAATGAGCTTAAATCAAATTCAATTTTATGATATATCAATAACTAAATCAGCCCCTCCCCCAACTTTAGTTATAAAAATTTTACTTAAGTCGAAATTCACTGTAACAATATTTAAACATATTTCTGATGTTGTACCTATTGCCCTTGCTGGTGCATTTGGATTGCTTAAGGATTTTCTAGGCACATCATTCCATGTACTAATATATTTAATTCCATTTCTTGTCAATACTTGTTCACTATGCGTATGACCATAGAAAAATGCAATAACCTTTCCAATTCCTTTTGAAGAAAAATCAACTGAAACTGATTGTCCAAAATCTCCAGTAGTTGCTATGGAATTGTATTTTACTCCCATCTTAAATGCATCTATAATATTTAACATTACAGTTCCATTATATACAAGATTGTCTGCTCCTATCATTCCTTCTGGAAATGGATTAACATGTGTAAAGAACATAACCTTCCATTGCTCATCTGGCAGCTTCAAAGCAATATGCGCCAACCAGTTTAATTGAGCATTTGAGTAAGCATAAGTATTTTGTCCATCGTACTTCCATGCTGCATTATTAGGTTGATTTTTAATATATGGAATATCAATAGAATTTAAAAAAATCGCTCTAACCTTGTATTCTGGAATATCATAGTAATAATACATACCTTCTCTATTTGATTCATCAAATTGAACAATTCTATCTAGCCTTTTAAACATAATATTATATTGTTCTTTTGGTATCATAGTATATTTTACATTGTCTACTCCATTTGAAATTATAGAGTTATCATCATGATTTCCCTTAACAGTAAAATAATTATCAAAGGATATTTTACTAATTAATTTTTTTGCTGTATCTAAATGAATTTGCTTCGTTATTCCATTATCTAGATTGTCCCCACAACAAGCTGTAAACTTAATATCCATATTGTTATTTATATAGTTTATGGTCTCTATATCTGCAAAAGTTGATGCTTCAGTAATATGGGGATCAGTAAAAAAAGAAAAACTCATTGTTTTTTGACCTTGAAACTCTTTTGCTTTTGCAATTTGTTGATCAATCATTTCTTGTAAATAAATTGGTATTTTATTCTCATAAGTTTTATTATTCATTTTTCTCCTCTGCTTTCATTATCATCTGAAATGTACAATTCCCCTAGTGCATAACTTTAAAATACACATATAATCCCTATGCTATAACCTGCTAAATAAAAGTATTTTCTTTTCCATAACAGCTTTAATATATATGTGATCATTTTATACTCCCCTTATACCAACTAGGAACTGGATCTTTCATATTATTATACCATTCTAAAACATCTTGAGCTTGTTTTATCATAATATCAATTTCACTCTGTCCAAATTGAATTGCCCAAGGTAGAGATGATAAAGTATTGCTTGAAATGTATAATGCAAGCAATCGCCAAAAATCCATTGGCACATCACCATCAAAATATCTGTTTACCATCCCCGAAGCAAAAAGTGGCGATTGTTGTGCACACCAAACAATTCGATTAAATTCCTCCCATGGATCACCAAAATCATATCTATCAAAGTCAATAATTTGAAGTTTTCCTTCATAATCAATCATCATATTCCCCACATGGTAATCACCGTGTTGATAACATTGTGATCGATTTTTCAGCAAATAACGATTCTCATTTATATAGTCAATAAACGATTGTCCATTTTCATATTTTATAGGACAATCTTTATACATTTGGATCTTCCGCAGAATTTTACGATTAAATCGTACCTTCCATTCCTCTTGTGTATCAGGTGCTGGAATAGTATGAATATGCTTAAGTATTTTACCAGCCTCAATTCCATATAAATATTGTTCTTTATTGGTCAAAGTTGTAAGAATTTCTCCAAAATCCTCTCCTTCGATCCAACTTTGTAGAAAATATACGCCTTCATCACAAGTGCCAAATTCAATAGGTTTGCACATAGGAACACCAAGTTCCTCTACATGCTGCATCATTTCAAATTCAACTTTCTTACATTCTTTTTGCTCTATTTTTGAAATACGTAACAAATACTTTTTTCCTTCAGGAGTTATAACGCAATATTTTATATCATCTGACCATCCTTTTTCAATCAATATCCTAGTCTTAAAATCATTTATAGGCAAACCTAACCATCTCCTTCTAGAAATGTAGATATTCTGTTAGATAAATTATAATTTGCTAAGAAACGCCTTTCTTATAATATTAGAATATCACTAATAACTATCAATATCTTCAAACCATTGTGCCGCAATACAAAAGTTTAAGCTTTAACAACATTCCTTTATTTTACAATTATAATATTAATCCATAATTAATACAAATTTAAAAATATCTAATAATTAAAGGTGTAATAGATAGTATATTAGTATTGCCTAGTTCTTAAATAAAAAAATACCGCAAATTCATTTTTATTGAATAATGCGGTATTTCTTCTATTCTTTATTTTTATTACTCTATAAATAATGTAATCAAGACATGACTATCTAAATATATTTATTTATTTTCTAACCATTCTTGAAAACTAAATGCTAATTCTTGCATTTCATTAATAAATCTACTAGCATGATAACCGTCACAAACAGCATGATGTACTTGTATTGATATAGGAATAAATATTTTATTTTCTTGTTTGAAATATTTTCCTGCAGTAAAAATAGGAATTAAATATGTTCCTTCATTATATACATTCAAATTAAACCCTGTAAAACTCACCCAAGGAATACTTGATACCGGAAATATATTGTCAGGTTCATTTGATTTCGGAGTAAACTTCATGATATTTCCATAGTTTTTTATATCATCAATATAATCACTATAAAAACGTAAAAAACTTTCGTTATATTCCGTCCAAATACTTGAAAATGTTTCGTTTTCTTTATAAAAAATAGTATAGCTTGGATTCATGCTATCCCAATATCCTAAACTACCTTTATGGTCAAAACAAATACGGAATTCTTTATGATTATTAACCACAGTTGCAATCATATAAATAAGTGTAGGATAAAATTTAATATTTTTAAGTTTAATTTCATACAATAAATCAGTTATCTCTATATTGGCAGTCATACTATAAGTACATTTCACAGTGTTTAAATAGTGTTCAAAGTATGGCTTTCTACTCCAATGATTAATATCTATTAAATTAAAATTCATAATTTGGGCCTCCTAAAAATTTTTGTAATTCTATTTTAGAAGGCTATTTTCCGTGACCTAGCCATTTCAATCTCCCTTTTACAATGATATTTATGCTTTAATTTATTATATAACACATTCTGTAATACCGCACTATCCAATTTTCAAAGACCTTTTTTTATTTACTACATCAAATTTTCAAATTAGTTCTTTGACTTACTCGATAAAGTGGTATTTGCAACTTTATTACATCTCAACTATCTTTCTAACTGTGTTTGCCGTTCTGATTGTCAGCTTGCTACTAATGTTTGCCTTAGCTGTCTTCGACCACCAATTTGTATTTTGATAATCCTTTCGACTAAAAGACCAGAATACTGCTTTTTTGTAATTCTTTATCTTTTCAAATTCTTCTTTAGGCTCCCCTATTTCACTAAATACATCAGTAAATGTTGCCGGCAACATTATAAAAATCAGATTATCGTATATTTCCTTGTCTTCATTTCCCCACCAGTCAGGGGCATTATGTAATATATCTTCAAGTTCTTCCTTTAATATGACAAAAACAGGTATTTGCAAATCAAACCTGTCTTTTATCATTGTTTCAAGCTGACCAGAAAAATCCTCTTTGTGATCCTCATCACTTGAAAAGATGACATTGCCACTATTCAGATATGTCTTAACTTCTAAAAAACCAAGTTCTTCAAAGCCTGCCTTTAATCCAACCATTGGAATCTTATTTTTGCCACTTATATTGATGCCCCTTAAAAATGCAATATATCTTTTCATATAACAAAGTCACCTCATCAAATTCTAATTTATTTCTTAGTAAAAAAACTATAAACTCATACAATAGCACATTTATGAGTTAATTATAGCATATTTTTATAATACCGCATTCTTCAAATTTCTTAATTAGTTCACAATATTTACTTGTCATGCACATTATTAGTCTAATGAACACTTCTATAACTAGTTATCTAACGTTATTTTATTCGTTATAATCTCACTTGAAATGGAACATAAAGAAGAATTGCCAACTTAATAACGTATTTATATTATTGTGCTTTATTAGTAAGCTTTTATTTATCTACTATATTTGAACCTCTATCTCTGATAAATTTAATGCTTTCCCGCCGACCTTAACTTCAATAACTTCTTCGCCTTCAGTTCTTAAAGCAACAATTATTTCTGAAGGCTTTTCCATTGAATAACCTTGCTCAATAACTATATTATTAGCATTGTCAGACTTAATTTTATCATATTTAAATAAATAACATGCAAGAGCACCATTAGATGTACCAGTTGCAGATTCTTCTGGTATTCCATAGAGTGGTGCAAAATTTCTACAGTAGGCATTTGAATTATTAAGCGATTCAAGAGTAAAAATATGATAGCCGATCGTATTATATTTACTGCTGATTTCTGACACTTTTTCAAAATTGGGCTTTATTGCATTAACTAGATCTATATTCTTAATTGGTATAAGTATATCCCTAAGACCTGTAGATACAATTTGTACTGGTAGTTCTTCAATCATTTCATTCATAGTAATATTCAATGAATCTGCAATTTCTTTCTTAGATATTGTTTGATGATAACTTGGCGCATTTTGATTCATCATTATTGAAAAATCCTCCTTTAATTCTATACCTAAAATTCCTGCTTTAGTTTCTTGAAGATACTTACCAGGTTTAATTAATCTTTTGATTAATAGTGTACTAAAAGTTCCTATTGTGGCATGTCCACAAATATCAACCTCTTTATTCGGGGTAAAAAACCTAACTTTAAAGTCTGCTAATTCTGATTTCATGACAAATGCCGTCTCACTAAAACCAATAATACCCGCAATTTTTTTCATACTATCTTCTGATAAATCATCTGCATTAAGCACAACTCCAGAAGGATTTCCTCCCTCTATGCATTTTGCAAATGAATTTAATGTATAAGCTTTTACCTTCATAATTAATTTCCCCTTAACTAAACATATAATAATTATTAATACATATTTTTACTATCCCTTTCAAATTTGAACTTATCATAATACCTAATCAGTGTTTATTTTGCTCTCAATGAATACTTTTGAAATAAGCATGGCTTGGATTATGGGTTCAAATCGATTGAATTGCGAAGTTCCTTTTTCATATTTACTTTGTGCTTTTGTAGTTTTATTTATGATTGAAACCACAGGAGGCAATGCTTCTTTCAATTCTTTGCTTGTATAATTTATTGTTTTATCACCCATAAGAAGCGACTTGGAAATATAAAGTGCTTTAATTCTGTTTTTTAAGAGGGAATGTTGAGATGTTCCTTCTAAAAACTTAAGTTGCATTTTTTCACATTTAGTAATAGTAGAAGATAGCATGGATTTGGCTTTTTCCAATTCTTCATTATTAAATTCCATCATGATGCCTCCTTATCAAATTAATATTTATCTAATTCTTTTATACCCTACGATCTGCCTTCTGCAATATTGTTGAAAATTGTAAGTTAAAATTATGTTCCTTTATTTTACAATTATAATATTAATCCATAATTAATACAAATTTAAAATATTTAATAATTAAAGGAGTAATAACTACTATATTAGAGTTGTGTATAAAGAAATACCACAAAATTCATTTCTGAAGTAATGTGATATTTCTAATTTTCTATACTAGTACTTTTTTATAACTGGTATCCATATTTCGCTTTTAAATGTTGGTGAAGTTACATCTTTATTTTCATTCCATAACATCTCTGGTCCTTGTTTTTGTTCATAGTTTGAAGCTGGAAACCATTCAGAATAAATACGCCCCCAAACATTTTGCAATGTATCTGGGAATGGACCTATAACTTCAAATACTGCCCATGTTGAAGCAACAACTTCAAGTTTTGACAAGTTCTTTGGACACTCTCTCGTCGTTGCTACACCTATATAATGGTCAAGTTCACCTTTTTCCTCCATTCGTCCTTCTGAAAAATTTAAAGATGCACTTATTAATCCTCTTGGTTCTATATTAGATAACTCTTTCAGTTTATTAATATCTTCAGCTGTTAAGCTCTGACACATTTTAGCAATCTCTGGATTTACTCCATTAAAAATTATAGGCACCCTTTTTTTTATGCCAATTATACAAAATTCTTCTTTCTCTTGAATTCTATAGTTCATCTCATTTCCTCCTTCAATAGATAATCGGAAGGTCATTGGTGGATAGGCTTTTAATGATTTTCCATTATATCTAGCCTCTGATGGAGTTAGCCCATGCAAATTTTGAAATGCTCTTGTAAATGCATCTGCTGACTTATATCCATACTTAACAGCTAAATCAATTATTCTTATATTACTATTATTAAGTTCAAAAGCCGCTAAGGTAAGACGTCTCCTACGAATGTACTCAGACAACGAAACACCCGCAAGAAAAGAAAACATTCTTTGAAAATGATATTCTGAACAGAATGCTAACTTTGCTACTTTTTTTAAATCAACTTCACCATCAAGATTTTCTTCAATATAATTTAATGCTTCATTCATTCTCTTCAACGAATCCATTTAGTCCCCTCCTTTCATTACTAGAATATCAAAAATCATATTTATCTATCCGACTATTCTTGCACGATTATGTAGGATTAATTCATTACACCAAGCATATAAACTACACAGGCATTTAGTACCTTCAAAGTTCTTTTTGTAATCTCTCCACTTGTATAACCACCTATAAATATCTCTTTTCCATCAGCTTTTGCTAATATTTTAACTGCATCTAGTGCTTTAACACATTTTACTTTCGCAATTTTGTTACACATTTTACCAAGTACATATTCATCCTCTTCTAAGTTTAAATATGGAATAAGACTGTCAACATACTTATCTGGAATTATCTTAGTTATACAAAATCCCAATTGTTCATATAAAACATCTCCAATTTCACTATTAGGATATTCTTTTGTCTTCCATATCTTTATCAATTTTTGAGCAATTTCATAATTTATCTCAACTTCTTCATCTGAAAGTTTTCTTCCGTTATTATCAATTACATTTTCCCAGATCTTATATTCAAAAAAATCAGATACACTTTCAAAATACTCTTCATTTTCTTCATATCCTTTGTCTTCATCAAATGACAAACCAATTTCAAAAATTCCAGAACAATAATCATAAAAATCCTTTAATGACGTAAATTTTGGTGAAATATCAACTTCTTCATGATTTCCATAAAAGATCATTCCCTGTAATGGGCCATCATAATAATATCCAATAAACGAAGACATATTATAACCTTCCCAAATAGGGATCATTTTACCTACAGGAAATCTATCATATTGGTTAATATAATCAGAGTATTTACATGACTCCTCATAAGTCATTATTATTGGTAACGCATATTCTCTAGACATATTTTTATATTTTTGATACCACTCATTTAATATTTCCTTATCCTCATCTTTGAATGTAATTCCATTTGTAATATAATCATCGCAAAATTTATTAAACACAATTTAACCACCTTTTATTTATCATTCTTCTCTTGAATCTTACTATAACCCATATTTAAATCTACAGTCCCAAAATAGTAAATATATTATTGGTTTCAAAAACTATTTTAGCCCAACTATTTATTTCATCTATAGCAATTTTTATTTCTCCATCAATTTCTAAACCTCTACGATATATTTCTTTCCACTGCTCCTGATCTATTTCTGTCTCTCCACATGCATCATATGAAGAAACAACACTAAGAAATAAGTCTTCTAGATGCAAATTATACAAATTATCATCATGCATTAAAAGCGAATCTTCCTTCCAAAAAGAACCTTTGAATTTCCCTTTTTGAAATTCATGGTAACATGTACCTTTTCTATCTGACTCAGTACAACAATATTTCATTTAATACCTCCTTACAAATTTCAATTTATCAAGAACAAAGCACATTTTCCTATATGTAGCACTATTATGCTCATATTGTGTTATATTTTGCATATAAAAAGCACCGTACATTCAACTGAATAATACGGTACTTAAAATCTACTATTTATTTTTTATTGTAGTTCAAATTCTGCTGTTGCATGTGTAATACCTATTGAATTATCTATTTCTTTTACTATTCTGTATTTTCCAGCTGTTAATTTTTTAAAATCTTGTAGTGTACTTAATTTGTAATTTTCCTTACCTGTTATTTGAATTGGTATAACTATTCCAACCATTTCAAACTCTGTATTATCTGCAAAAGCTAAAGGATGCCACTCATTATTTTCAAACTTATCTACTTCATACATTGTTCCATATTCAACTTCTTGATTTGTGTTATTTACAATATAAGCATTAATATCTTTTGTACCTAATGCATATATACTTTTTTCTGTTTTCATGGTAATATCTTGTAATTTAGCTTTACCTTTGGACGAATCCCAAGCTCCATCAGCATCTAAATAATATCCATCAATAATTTTATTACGTTCCATAGTACCATCAATATCAAAAAAGTAATACTTATTTTCAATTAATTGCCAACCTGTAATAAATGATTTTTCTGTATTCCACCAGCCATTGGCACCATGTTTCCAACCTTTATTATATGCATCTAAATTAATATTATAATTATTTGAAATCTGTGGTGGATTGATTTCTGTGGTTTCAATCCAAACTCCATCAGAGCCAATCTTATATCCATCTACTGTTGCATCATGAACCATATAACCATCTTGTCCAAAATAATACCACTTTCCATCTATTTGCTTCCAACCTACGGACCATGAACTACCTTCACTATTCCACCAGCCATTAGAATCATGTTTCCATTCTGCACTTGCTCCTATTGGATATATCGTCAGCATTGTAGCTACTACTAATAAACTAGCAATTATTTTTGTTAATTTCATCTTTTTCATATTCCCCCCACTTCCACTAATTTCAAATTACCTTACAATATACAAATAATTTACTTTTTTCAAGTACCATTTTATTCTATTTTCAAAGAACGATTTTTTATTTACAGCATAAACTCTATAAATTGTATATATTATATTGATATTTTCATAATTCATTTCCCCATCCTATGTTTCCAGAATTCACTCTATAAATCAAATTTATGTATCGTATCTATTTCTAATGCTGGATTTAGTTCATATTTGTGTTTGCTTGCACCAAATACATTTTATTAATCCTTCTCAGAATATAAATAATAATCAGAATGAACTCTATAACCACTTTCATTCCTAGTTATATTAGGTAACAAATATCTATTTTCATAATATCTTAAAGGTTCTTTTCCTATATTAAATAATTCCGATAAATCCTTGCGTGTATATTTATTCAAACTTTTCTCCTTATTATTGCAAGTTCAGGTTTATTTTAACAAAGTAAATAACAATTTACATTTCTAGTTTGTATCTTAATAGTATTTCTGTAGTGACATCTTCAAATTTACTAACAACATCTGCTTTAAATCCATGTTTTTCATAAATTTTTCTAGCATCATGATTTTTTTCTAACACCCATAAAAATATTTTTTTGATACTTTTCCTCTTTGCATGCTCAATGCAATCTTTTATTAGAATACTACCAATACCCTGTCCTTGAAAAAAAGTATCAACATAAAGTTGAAAAATTTCAATACTATTTCTACTATCTTTCATATTCGAATATCCCCATTTAATTAGTCCTTTTACAATTCCGTCATCATATACATATAAGTCATCTAATTCAGATTCTTTATCCCGAAAATCTAATGCTAAATCTAAGACCTGCATTTCATTAAATGAAACATTGTCATTATTAAATATCTGTCTGTAAGCAGTTCTTTTTGCAAATATTAAAATTTCTGCTAACCTTGATGCATCTTTTATTTCTGCTCTTCTTATCATATTATTAACTCCCTACGTAGTTGATTTTAATATTGAAATTTATCTGCTTCATATTGATAATAAACATATATTCTCATATTTATTTAACACTAAACTCCTTATTCCTAATTTTAAACATATATTGTCCTCCATAAACTTCCATTTGCTATACTAACCATTAAATTTGAATATACATGATCTAGTCCTTAATGAAAATATTACTAAAATCTGATATTATAAATCATCATATTTGCCACCCAAAACTGTGCCATTCATTTTTAAATATGACTTCTCATGCAATAGCGCTTCTTGATGGTATTTTGGATTAGTATAATGGTTATAATAATATTCTTTTAGCAATTCCAAATCATTTCTATATTTTTCTACTTCCATAGCACACACTCTAGTCCATAAAAGTCTGTCTATTGATACAATTAGAATATTTTCTTCCTCAATAGCATCTTTCTTAAAAAAATTATAATCAAGGTGTGCAATACTTCTCCATATTTCAAATTCTCCAATGACCATTCCCAAGTCTCCATATAAATCTTTTCTCTTATTAGGATATTTATGTGCAAGAACCTGATAATCCTCATCTGTTACTATTAGATCAATGTCTGCACCAGCTTTTCGTATTCCATAATACTCCATAGACATTCCACCTATAAGAATTGGCTTATCTATAAAAGTTAAATTATTAGCTTCCAACATTTCTGTAATATGATCAACAACTTTTTTCATTTCAATCTCTCCTACAAATTATCTTTCAATATAATACAAGCAACATATTTTCAAAACACTATCCTAATTAACTCCCAAAGGAAAATTTATATTAACTATCACAAATCTTTGCTTCATATTATTAGCCTATTTGATATATGAATAATCAAAATCAAATATCGCTGCTTAAAATCCATTTAGTTAAATACTCAATTTATATAAGAATCTTTAATATATGCTTTTACTATCACAAACCAATTATAGCACAAATTGTAATATTCCTTCATTCAATTCTCAGAGACCTTTTATAATTTATTGAGTCTTTATTATAATTATGCAGTAAAAAATCGTACATCCAATCTCTTGAATAATACGATTTTCAATTTACTATTTAATTTCATCAACTCATGATTAAAGAGTATGTAATAAACTCTTACTACACTTTATCTAAGAATTTAATTTATAAAGATTCATTTCTGTAAGCAAGGCATGAAAAACTGTTTAACAAAACTTCTAGTCTCTACTGATCTATTTTTCCTCTCGTAATTCTTATTTCGAGCACCTTCCCAACACAGGAATAAACAGATTTCGCTTTAAACATCACCTTAACTTTGCTTTTATTTAATGTAAGCTCCTTTGGTATTTCATAAAACCTATAATATTTTTCCTTATCACTAATCTCGATGGTCTGTTCAGCAACAACATTATCATCCACTATAATGTCAAAATCCCTTGAATAGGTTATTCTATCATCTTTGAACTTGTTATCCTCACTAAAATACTTTGCGCAGATGAAGTTTTGCCTTTCTCCGTCAACACTCATCTCATAGCTGAAGTAAGCCTCCTTGACACCATATGCATCTCTCCACATGGACATGTTACCATTAATGTCTTTAAACGAACCATAATGTGTTGCCTCGAGGCAATTACCTTTCATGCTGTGCCCTATTTCATCCTGTTGTCCATCAGGTTCTATGCTGTCGATGGTAATATCACTTAATAGTTTTTCAAATTTATCCCCTACCGTGTTCAAATTCCAATACACGCTATAAAATTCATGATGTATCCGATAAAACGGAACAAGTGTTACTTCATTCTTATCAGTGGTAACCTCAGCTGAAATTTTAAAGGTTAAGGTTTCAGCATCCTCCATAGTAATCCAATTTGATATATCATCATCCTCTGTAAATATATCTGGTACAGACGCAGTTGTTGTGTCCAATGCCACTTCGTCCTCAATTGTATCATTTGGAAGTCCAATATTTCCAAACTTACCTGCAAGAACAACTGGACCATAGGTAAATGCAATCTTGCCAGCATTATCCTTTGATGTATATTTTGAAACTGCCATTGGAAACGTGATTCTGATTTCATTCCCTTTATCCCAAGCACCGCTGACTGTAAGGTATCCTTTTTCACGTTGTACAAACCTATCCTTGCCATTTACAACAGCAACAAGTTCACTTGTTATCCATGAGGGTACACGTATATTAATATTTGCTTCTGCTTTTCCTTCAATAATTTTTAAAATTACAGTATCCGAATACGGTAAATTTGATTCTTGTCTTATGGTTAATCCTTTTGCTTCCCAATCAAACTGTGACGATATAAATAAATTAACATATAAATCATCCTGTTCCTGAAAATATATGGCTTCTGCATATTTGCCTGGGTTCTCCATGCCTGTGCCTGTACAGCACCACCAAGCCGTATCTTTTGTACTGTATATCCTATAATGTCCAGGTAACAATGATGTAAAGTAGGTTTTATTTCCTGTGTGGCAATCCTGCGTTCCAATAATGTGATTAAAAAGAGCATTTTCGTAATAATCCATATACGCACTGTAATGATTCCATGAAAATAATAGTTTTGTCAAGAGCAACATATTGTGCGTGTTACAGCTTTCTGCAGTCTTAATACCAAGGCTTTCCATGTCAATTGCTTCAAAATGCTCTTTCAAGCTGTTGCCTCCGATAACATAGGAACGTCTATTAACCACGGTATTCCAAAAGAATTGCGCAGCTGTTTTATATTTCTCATAAGCATGCTCCTGATTGTATATTTCTGCTATACCTATGATTTTAGGAATTTGAGTATTTGCATGCTTTCCCTGTAAATCATCAACACATTGCTCAAGTGGTTCAACAATAGCTTTATGTGAAAATCTAACTGCTGTATCCAGATATATGCTATTGCATGTAAAACCGTAAAGCTTAGCAAATATATGGTTCATGCCCCCATGTTCACATTCGAGCATTGCCTGAACCTGTTCATCAGACATTTGATTTAATATTGAAACTGCCCAGTCAGCAAAATTAACCACTACATTTAGGGCCTCAGAATTTTCTGCTAGCTCATATGCATCAATCAATCCCTTGTATATCTTATGTATGCTATACCAAGGAACCCAATATCCATTAATATCAAATTTTCCTATGTTTGTTCCATCTATTATTTCCACAAAGGGTGTTTCAACCAAGCCTCCAATATATCCCCTTCCTGTTACTTGCTGTATATGCGATAATTCCGACACCGCATAATCAAGAATCTTTTTTAACTCTTCATTCCCAGTAGCCTGATATGTTACTGCAAGAGCTGACATAAAATGTCCCAATGAATGTCCGCTGATTGCTCTTGCTTCCCATCCTGAATAACGTTTTTTCTTTGGTTCCAAACCATGCGCCTCATAGCAAGGAGCTAAAAATCTGTCCACATCGAGAGATAAAATATATTTTTCTCCCAGATCCTGAGATGTTTTAAAAAACCCTTCTAAAAGTCTTACTTTGCTTAAGCTTGGAAAACCTTGTACTGCTAATTTCATAATTGTATCCCCTTCCCGATACGTATTAGATGTATAAATCAGTCATTTTATTTTTGGAAATAAGTGCAAAACCCATGTGTACAAATTCCTATAGTTTTGACTTCGCCCAATGCTTATGATAATATTTTACTAATATACCATTGAGTTAACAATGGTCATTATCGAAGAAAGGATGGATAAATCAGACTTAATGGAGAATTATTTAAATTATAATTTATGTGGAAAATTTATATCTGCTGGCAATTGGAACCATATGAAACGCAAATTTATTTTATATCAAGTAGCATTCATGCTTGAAGGAGAAATGTATATTACCGAAGAAGACCGTCAATATATAATCCGACCTGGTGATATTCTGTTTTTTCGTTCTGGCTTGACCCATTACGGTCATAAAAAGAGTACTTCGCCCGTTAGCTTTTATTGGGTAATGTACGAAACCAATATTGAATCTTATCTAAATTTCCCAACCTTTGCCCATATCGAAGACACCCTACTTATTAATCAGTTATTTAAACAGCTTTTGCATTTTTCTTCTTATTCCATTGATGAAACAAATGCAGCTCTGATTTTGCTATTAAATGAACTTAAACGAACCCTTAACAGAACATATTCAAAACATCGTTCAGTTGTTGATAGCATTTGTAGATGGATAGATATTAATTTACAGAAAGATATTAATGTTTCTGCCGTTGCACAAAATTTCAATTTTAATAAGGACTATATTTCCAAAATCGTAAAACGTGAAAAAGGGATGGGTATAAAAGAGTACATCTTGTCACAGCGTATAAATCGTGCTAAGCAGTTACTTTTGAATACGCATTTAAGTGTTAAGCAGATAACAAAAGAATGTGGCTTTTTTGACTACACCCAATTTCTAAAGATGTTTAAAAGATATGAAGGTATAACACCAACTGAATATAGAAATATTCTATATTCTACACCAATTAATGCAGACTTGGATAATAATTAAGTAATCAAATATCAACGAGTGTTTGTTGTAAAATAACAAAATTCCTGATTAATGTTCCTAATATAACTACAACAATACACTCTCCTAGAAGAGTTTAGCAATTCACCATATATTTAATCTTCCTCTGTGACATTTAGTCCCAACTTCATTTTAATCTCATTAAATAAGAAAACTTATCATAATAATTTATCTTACTGTATTCCCCATATATGCATCCTTTTGTAGTATTGTGCAACAAGAAAAATGCCGTAAATTCGCTTTATTGAATAATACGGCATTTATTATTAACAATTTCGTTATAGCTTTATTACAAAAGTAACTAATTTAGCATACATTAGCAACAACTAGATCTCCGACAACGTCTGTGACATCTGTGACGCCTGCACCTACAACATCTACAGCACCCACAGAACCCAGGGAATCCAAAGAATGGCATATTAATCACCTCTCTTCTTTTGTATACTATATTATATTCTCACTCTTACATAATGTTCTTAAATTTAGCATTAAGTTTTATAATATATGATATTCTACCTTATATCTAAAAGGATTAATAATATCTTTGGCTAACTTCTTTCGTAAGACCATAATCAATGATAACAGTTCTTCTTTTAATAATTCCCCAGCTGCTTTTCCTATCTAAATCACCCAATAACAAATTATAGTTACTCTTAATATTCTGTAGTTCTTTTAAGTTCAATAATTCCCTTTTATTTCTAACATTAAAATAATTCAATACCTCTGAAATATTGTATATCTTATCTGCTTTTTCCATTATAAGCATACTTGAGTCATTTGATATTTGAATAATTTTTGCAAATAATTTTGATTTATCGCTTTTAGAAATTTTATATTCCGATTTATTTTGAGCAATTCCTGCCATATTCTTAGCAATTTTCACTACATACCCATTTCCTAAATCAAACACGTCTCTGCTAGAGCCAGAACCAATATACTTATAATATCCTCGTCGTATATTAAACATAATTTGATTAAATATACCACTCATTTTAACACCTACTCCATGTTAATCTCTTTATATTCATTAGTAAACACTTGGTATATTATATTATTCACTCTGCAATTAATTGGTTCATCCTGCTATAATGACTTGACTACCGATATCTTCTAAATACCGCATTATTCAGTTTTCAAAGAACATATTTTTATTTACTACGTCAAATTCACAAACTGTTTGTAACTATAAAATTACGAATCATGGAGTGACACTAATTTTTATAGTATTTTCATTAACTGGAAGAATTAATTCTATTTTAGCTTCACTATCTACATATCCATATTGTTGTCCATTCCAATGATCTTCATAAATTACATTCATCATATTTGTATTTAAAACTGATTCTAAATCTTTGATTTTTAACATTTTAATATTCCCTCCTATCTCAATCCTAAATCTGATAATACTCTATATATTGTTGCTCTACTTAATCCCGTCTTTTTAACAATATCTACATTTTGTTTATAAAATAAATTATTGAATATTTTCTTATATTTTTGAGCATAATAATTTTGATTTAATAACTATGCTCATTTTTTATAAAAAACTTTTAGTTTTTTGCCCCTTAATTGGGGCTTTTTATGTGTAATGTCGGGTAGGTCGGAAACCTCTCGGTTTCTTTCCCCCTAAGAACCGTACTTGTGACTTTCACCACATACGGCTCAAGCCATCATTTCTCCTAACAGTTATATTTAAAACGCTTAAATTGTTCTTTCATTAGTTTCATACCTTCTTTACTCGATGGTTCTATCTGTCTGTCATCAAAAAACTTTTTAATTTTACTAAGTTGGCTATTTCCACCATACTTTATCAGTAATTTTTGATGTTGGTCATAGCAATTTTCATGTAATATCTCAAAGTTTCTATAAACATTCTTTCCGCCAAGTACCTTGGGTACGACTTGGTTTATTTTCAGATTTTCTTCACTGAATAATGATTGGTTGCAAATTCTACATTGATGTTTACATTTTTTAGCTAATTTTTGTCTACTCAAAATATTGTTTCTTTTAAATTCTTTTTCATCTCTTTTCATGAAGTATTCTTCTAATGTTTTATCATCTGGACTATTCTTGTATTTAATCAATTGATATCTGATTATAGGTATCCAGATCATTTTAATCAGTTGACAATTCTTAATGCTTTTATCCGTTAATAACCACTTTGAAGTACTTATGCCATGTATATCTTTGCTAAAGTATTTCTTGATAATCCATTTCCATGGTTTATTTGGGTGCAGAACTTTAAGATATCGCTTAACCTTAGTCCATATGTAATAATCTATGGCTTTGAATGTTTCTTTAGATACAGAGCTTGACCAATAGTTTCCTATTCCTCTTATGATTGGATTCAATTTATTTATTATAATTCCAATTTGTTCACCTCTGTATTTTATAAATACTTCTCTAATTTTCTGTTTAGCCTTTTTAACACTATCTTTGGATGGTTTGATTAATAACACCATTCCTCGTATTGTTTTGTATTGCCTTACATTGAAACTAAGGAAGTCAAAGCCATCACTTATATGAGTAACCTTGGTTTTCTCGTCGGCTAAAGCCAGTCCTCTTTTTTCGAGATATGGCTTTAATCTATCATACATAGATTTAGCTTCTTCTTTAGTTTTGCATAATATTACAAAGTCATCTGCATATTTAACGATTCCTATGGAATTAGAGTCTAGGTAATATCCTTGTGTACTCTTTTTATATCTAACACCTAATTCTTCTTCCATTCCATGCAATGCTATATTTGCAAGTAATGGCGAAATTATTCCACCTTGCGGTGTTCCGGTAATGGTTTCATTAAATGCTTCATTGTCGATATATCCAGCTTTAAGCCATTCCACAATAGTTTTCTTGTATGGAAAGTTATCTAAACATGATATCATATAGTCATGATTTAGATTATCAAAACATCCTTTGAAATCTCCTTCGAAAATCCATTGTCTTTTTGTACCTCTACGTAATTTTAGAAAAAGTTGTTCTCTTGCATCTTGTGCACTTCGTTTTGGTCTGAAACCATATGATATAGATTCAAACCTACTTTCCCATTGTGGTTCCAGTGCATTTTTAACAATATTTTGATATATTCTATCTTTGATTATTGGTATCCCTAGTGGTCTTAATTTCCCATTCTTTTTAGGTATATAAGTTCTTTTTGCTGGTTTGACTTTTATTGATTTAACATTATAATTTTTAATTAGATTGTATAGTTTAATTCTCTCATTATCATCGATTATTATCATTTTATCAATTCCAGCAGTTCGTTTACCTTTATTTATTTGGGTAACCCTTTTAATCGAAAGCAATAGATTTGCTTTACTTCTAATCATTAATCTTTGAAGTTTTCTGACTTTCCTTGTTTGTCCTAACTGCTCGGCATGAAAAATTCGTTGTCGCAATTTCTTCACATATTTGTAGATTTTCCTCCAGTTAATAGAGTTCCAATCATAAACCTGTGGAGCAGTAGCCGACTTATTAATTTTTATATAAGTTTCCATAACTAAACTCCTCATTTCAAGTTAATTACTTTTCGTTTTTTCTCATGTTGACGACCATGTGGAAGTCTGCACACTTTCGTGTTAGAGCAAATTCTGAACTCCTATCCGACAAGTTATTTATTCCTTTGGACTTTCGTCCTATCGGCGTTCGCTTTCTCCACATTCCCATACCCTTTGCACATTGTAACGTTCTTACGATTGTCCTACCTATTAAGGAGCACATAGGGTTTACCAAGTTCCACTAATAACAGATACAAATGAGTTAAGTGTCCTCCTATATTCCGGTGGATATATGGGTCATTCCATGGTCTACCTACTATACAACCTTTCCTATCCACAATATAAGCTTATCAGTCACTTTAGCTTATTTACGCCTTACGAAAATTACAAAGGTTCAACATTTGTTTACACATTCTCATTCTTTCCCTAGCCTTGTAGTTCAATGTGACTATGTCCTACATTAGACCTTTAACTCTCCTGCAACCCACATTTCAATTACTCAAAATGCAGTTTTGAGCGGGAATATGCTTAATGACTAGCATAGTTTCCTATTGGAAACGCTGTTATTTAGCGACTTCTTGTCGCACACTAGTATTGTGTAGTATTTTAATATAAAAAATATCGCAAACCTATTCTTAGTTATAAATAGCGCGATATTCTAATTTACTATTAAATTTTCAAATATAAAAGATCCACTCTACAAATTATAATTTGTCGTCTTAATATAATGATTATAATCTCTATGAAATATCTTTGGCCAGTAGTATCAGGTGGAATCCTTTTTCATACGCATTAGGCTGAATCCCAATTACTCTGAATCCATAGTCCAACATCCACTTATAATCAGTTCTTTCACAGATAAGATTTTGAATTGCTTCCGAAATATTATCAATATCTTGCCCGTGAATATTAAATCCAATAGAACTTATTCCATTTCTGAATGTTAGATAACCTTTTTCTTTTGCATACCGTGAAGCGATATCTATCAGATCCTCCAGCTTATGCTCCAACTTAAAAATTCCATTATCGTCAAAACCGCTGCATTCAAGTTCTAATGTATGGTAACCAATAAACTCCCTGCAAAGTATCCAACCTTTTGGATGTCGTTCATCCTCACCGAGATACCATCCAACTGTCCTAATCGTTTCATTGATATCGCTCAGTTGTCCAAAGGCACCTTCATAATCCCACCAGTCTGGTTTTATCGTACACATTAATTGCGCAACTGCAGGAATGCGCTCTTTGGTTAATTTAAAAATTTCCATAGCCTCCACTCCCTTTCCTAAATATAATAATCGACAGTTTTTACGCGATAATTTATCTTTTAGTTAATTATAGCATGTTTTGTTAAATTACCACATTATTCAGTTTTCAAAAAACATATTTTTTATTTACTGCATCAAATTTACATTGTATACAATAGATCTGCATCCGTTACTAGTATAACGTAACAAAAATATTGTAGATTCATTATTTCTATTATTTTAGTAAAACATACTTTTCTAAAATATTTATTGTTATGCGATATTCCTTGATTCTAGAGTTTTCCATGGCTAATCAACTTTTTAGAGATTCGTATAGTTGCAAATTGAAATAAAATCTTTTATCATTGCTGCCATTTCTTCTGGTGATTTCTGCTTACTGTCATTCATCCATTTAATAAGAATTCGCATAAATCCACCAGTGCTAAATGTTAAAGCGTACTGAATACTTTCTTTAGAAAAAGGCATATTTTCCCCCTTTACCTCATTAAATGCTGGAAGCAAAAGCTCATCAATCTTTAAAAGAAAAAGTGGGAGTAAGTGATGACGATTAACAAGGGATAAAAAAACGAAATGCTTTTTCATCACGGCAAAAAATATTGTGGCAATATTAGGCAATGACAAATCTGTTTCTTGCACAATAACTGATCTATATTCCAACCAAATTTTATAGAAGCAACCTTCTAAAATTTCATCTTTCGAAGAATAGTTACGGTAAAAAGTCCGCCTTGAAAGCCCTGCATTATCCGTAATTTCTTGTATCGTAATTTCTCTATAATTTTCTGTCTCCATCAGTTTTAACAGTGCATCCTCCATCCAAAGTTTTGATTGAGTAGATACCTTATTTCCTTTATTTTTACCATACATAGTTTGTCCCTCCTCTATTGTCACAAATCTGCTAATTTGTAGCTTTTGAGCAGAAATGCTTGAATATGCTTTTCCACATATTATAATTGATATTGTTAATAGACACAATTGTGTCAATATAAAAAGGAGGAAATTTTATGAATACTATGAATTCTATTGTTTGGATGTTTCCAATCATTTTTATGCTTCATGATTTTGAAGAAATCATTATGGCTGAAGTGTGGGGGAAGCGCTATAAAAAAGCAATCGATACTACTTGGCCAGAACACCAACCATTTGCTTTAAATTATGTACATTGCTGTAAAACGCCAGCCTTTTCTATTGGAGTCGAAATTATCTTTTTAATTTTTGTGCTGATTAGTTTATTTTCTCTAATTTTTCAAAATTATTTTATATGGTATAGTGGTTTCTTAGGAATAACTTTACATTTTGTTTTTATCCATATGGTTTCATGCATCCGTTTTAAACACTATGTACCTGGAATAATAACATCAACTCTATTTTTATTTCCTAGTACCTGGTTATTATTTACCTCTGCAAATATACTTCACTATAACGTAAGTATGATTTTGTTAGCCTGCTTAACAGGAATTGCATTAATAACTTTAATATCGCCAATGCATAAGCTTATGGGTTCTTTATCTAGATTGCTATACAAATATTCTGAAACATCGAAAAGAGCATAATCGAATACCTGGAAGAGGAACCTAATGTGTTCCCTTTTCAGTTTTTAATTACAATTAAATATTTCCAATATAATAAAATTAATTCTAAAATATTTGCCTAATACCGCATTATTCAATTTTCAAAGAACATTTTTTATTAAGAACTGCGTTAAATCTACAATTGATATCGTGTATTAATTGATATAAATAATCATATAATAATATTGGTTTCATAGTTTTAAAAAAATTACCTTTTTGCCCCTTAATCGGGGCTTTTTTATTTTTTGTTATATCATTAATTATTTAAGAATAATCATCATATAATTAATGGTTCTTCCTGAATATTTTTTCTTTTGTTCTATTCATTTTATGCCCCTAGTATATTAGGTTTTTTTAATTGCAATATCTAATAGTAGAATTGCGTAAAAAAATCAAACTGAATAGGATGATGTTAATATTCCGATTATACTTCCACTAAATACAAAATTTGGTTTTATTATATAAAATAAGTGCTATAATTTTTATAGTGATTAAATTAATATGCTATATTTGAAAGGAGACTGATTTTATTATGAAACCATATATTTCTCAAACTATAGAAAGCAATAGTTGTGGTGCACACTCAATTGCTTACTATTTATGGGAAACCACTAAAGCTCAATCTATAAATGATAGAACCTTTGTTGCTAATATACATAAAAAAATTCAAATTGGTCCAAACAATATGGGAATTCCTGAAATTTATTCAAACCCAGAAAAAATTGCTTATGAATTAAGTAATAATTGGAGTTCGTACTCTTACACATGTATGTTAAGCAATAGCACTGTTATACCAATAGCAAAAAACCTTAACATATCTACAAAAAATATAGATATAATTGATAAAGTTAAAAAAGGTGCTAATAAATACGCAATTATTATCTGTAGTATAGGTTATATGACTCCATCACTACATTACATGCTTATTAAATATGAGCAAAATACATTTAAACTTTTAGATTCTCTATATAACCTAGATCATTCCACTTTCAAGATATTAGATTCAATTTATGGCATTGACCATGTAATTTGGGAAGACTTTACTATAGAAACTAATAATAAACTCACACTAGATCGAAATTCTAACTATTTTTATACTGGAGCTGGAATTCTTATAGATTAATTTTACTCACAATTCAATACTTTTCTATAAACTTCATAAAATGAATATTAATTTGATAAAGTTGGAGGTGATATTTAACTTCCACCTTTATTTTACTGCGTCAAATTTAAATGTTATTCACATTATTAGTCTAATGAACACTTCTGCGAAGTTAAGCCATTCATCTGATTTAATAAAGAAATCGATATCAGAAACAAATAATATAACATCTATATCTGAATATTCATCGGCACAATTATCTTTTCTTGACTGTGAGCCAATGAGGACTTCTGCTTTTATAAGCTCGGATGTTTCTCCATATTTAATTAAATTGTTTATCATACCTTCATATCTGCTGTTCATAGGAATATTCTCACCTTTCTATAAACTTATTATTATTTACTTTTATTAATATTTTCAACTTTCCCAAACTCCACATTTAAGAATTTTTCTCAAAGCTATAAGGCTTCCTATAGACCCTATAAATGCAGCAACTATTGCAAATGGCCAAAGCATTGTATTTATTATAAAAGAAGGTTGTACAAGACTTAATTCTGGTGTAAACGCCATTACTTTTGTGTAAATGAAAGTATATATAACAAATAAAGATAAATTTCCTACAAAAACTCCTACAATTCCTATAAATACCCCTTCAATAATAAAAGGCCATCGAATAAACCAATTAGTAGCTCCAACAAGCTTCATTATATTTACTTCATATCTCCTTTGAAACATAGCCATCTTAAATGCATTTACAATTAAAAATAATGAAACAACTGGTATTATTAAAAAAACTGCAATTTCCAGCAACTCAAAAACTGTGCTCATTCCTTTATTATTAATAAAAATAGTTGCTGAATTTTTATTAACTGATAACAAATATATTAAAAATAACCCAACAATAAAAATAGTTGCTGATACAGTAAATACTGAAAAAACAGTAAGTGTAATATTTCTTTTTAAGCTCTTTAATGCATCTAAAAAGAAATATTTAAATTTATTAATATTCATATTTCACCTTCTAAAATCTATTTAGTAAATATAGATAATTGTTATTTAATATCTATAGATTAGGAAAGTCAACTCCATCTTCTGGTTCTCCTACTTCAAAACCTAATAATACCGAAGCTTCCTTCTTGAACCTTTCAAACCACGTATTCCATTCGTCTTGCTGCATTTCAGCATAAAATTGCAGACCACTAGGTTCAACTGAAGCATTAATTATTCTTTTGTCATTATCTTGTGCATACCAATGCGGAATTCCATCAATAAAACCACTCCATCCTGGCATCTCTTTATATAGTTCAGCTAACTTTTTCCATATTTCATTTGGTAATGAGTAATGAATATTTAAATTATGATTATGTATTTCCATAAAAAATTCTCCTTCTATTTGATGTTGCACTTTCCTAAACATTATTATCTTAATGGGTATATTAATAATTAGAAGATTAATTAAAGAATTATAACTTTGTAATATTAGTGCTAAATCTTTCAAAATCATTAATATTATGAGGAAGCAACACCCAATGAATTCCTTATACTCCTTTTTTATATAACCAATATGAATAGAGAAAAGGAACCGTCGTAATAATTGCTAAAATAATTAAAATTAATTGAATACCTTGAATCCGTATATAACCACTAATTATCATGCAAATACCCCCTAGTATCCAGATATCCCCTGCTATATTATGGGTATTATTCCAATTATCCACACTATTTAGTGTCCATGGTAATTTGATACCAAAAGTATAATTTCTCTTACACTTTGATAGATAATTTCCAAACATTGTGATCATAATGCCTAATACTTCTGATAAAATACCTTGAATAGGGTTTTTATATCTAAGTGCAATAAATAAGAGTTCTGGTACTAATATGACTGAAGTAACAGGAGCAGACCACATCCCTAAGTACTTAGATACAGATATAGAGCTTATTTTATCTCGATCATTATTAACTTTAAGGTGTGTAAGAATATTAATTGCTGCCATTAAAACTGGTAAACCAAAAGCCGCAAACGCTTTTGGAGCATAATCATCTCCTCTTACTCTACTAAAATGAATAGCAATTTGTTCAGGCAATTTATCATATAGTGTAAACGAAAGAATCAATGGCAAAAAGCAAATAATAGTCGTACTCAAAAAAAGTCTATCTCGCTTTATCTTTATCACCTCCAAATTGTAAAAAACATAACTTCTCCAAGTAAATAACTTTTATCTTCTAATGCGAGTATTTATATTCATCCCTTCTTATTATTGTTCAATAAAAATATCGCAAATTTAATAATGCGATATTTTAAATTTATGTAATTATATTTACTATTAATTCTTTTTTCTCATTAATACAGACCAAAGGGAAGACTTACCGAATACTTCTTCATTGTCAGATTCTATCATTTCTCTAAATTCAACTATTTCAAAATAAGATTCCAAAATTATTTTTAGTTTATAATCAGAGAACCCTATTCCTCCATGCATCGAATTATCTTTGTAAACATCATAATCAGATATATTCGCTCCGCCTTTCAAATTAAAACATATCATAGCAAAATATCCATTAGGTTTTAAATATTTTAATATAGTACTTAAATATTGCTCTCTTCTATGTGGCTTTATATGATGAAAACAACCACTATCATAAATGAAATCATAATTCTCTTTTTCACTTTGAAAGTCAAATATTGATTGGCATGAAAATTTTACTTTTATCCCCTGTTCTGTCGCTATTTTATTAGCCATTTCTATTGATGTTTCTGAAAAATCCACACCACAAACTTCAAGTCCCTTTTTCGCTATATAAATAGAATTTCTGCCTTTTCCGCAACCAATATCAAGAGCTTTTCCTTCTTTTAATATTCCTCTATCAAAATAAGTAATAAGATTTTCGTCAGGAATATTTTTAAAAAATGGAACTGCCTTTTCCTTATTTGAATAGAATTTATTCCACCATTCGTTATCTCGTTTTTCTAAAAACTCATCTAGCATAAGAAATACATCATCTTCCGTCTTTATGATTTCCGAATTAATTTTATCATCCATGGTATAACGCCTCCAAATTCTATATAATATAAATTATAACATAACTTTCCACTATCACATTTTTCAATTTTCAAAGAACATTTCAGTTATTAATTGCTACGCACTTTCTACATATTATTATATTGTTGAGGAATCACTTCATGTCCAATTATATGAATAGCACTAAACCGCTAGCGCGGTGGTAATATGTAATACATTTACATCTAGAACTCATATTTTAATTATACCAGTTTATTTTTTCTATAAATCCTTTAATATATAGATAATTCTAAATTTAAAGGAGATGTTTTAATTATGACAAAAGAACAAGTCTTAGAAAAATTGACATTTGATGTGGAACTTAGAGGTCTAAGCAAACATACCCAAGCTGAATATTATACTAAAGTTAAAATTTTTCAAGACCACTTTAACAAACCCGCTACTGAACTTGACGAAAAAGATATTAGAAAATTCCTGCACTATCTTTCAACAGAAAAAGGTCTTACTTCCGGAAGTGTAAATTCATACAATAGCGGCCTTAGATTCTTATATGGTGTAACTTTAAATGCTACTTTGAATTACAAACAAATACCTCGCCACCGCAGGCAACGTAAATTTCCAGAAATACTTACTAAAAGTGAAATCCAAAGCCTTTTTGATGCATGTGATAATCTTAGAGATAAATGTATATTAATGACTCTATATGGCGCTGGACTAAGACTTAGTGAAGTTGCTTCTCTAAAAGTTACTGATATTGATAGTGAAAAAATGCAGTTATTTATCCGCAATGCCAAAGGCTCTAAAGATCGCTATGCATTGCTTTCACAAGCTAACCTTGAAATTCTAAGAGTTTATTGGAAAGCTTATCGTCCAAAAGAATGGCTTTTTTACAGCCGAGTAAATACCGGAACACACATTACTTCTAAGGCTGTACAAAATATATTCCACAAATACATAGAAAAAGCTAATATTTCTAAAAAAGTTACCGTCCATAGCTTAAGGCATAGTTTTGCTACACATCTACTAGAATCTGGCATAAGTATATTTCATATTAAACAATTACTTGGGCATTCAGATATCAGTTCTACATGTTTTTATTTGCATTTACTTAAAATTCAATCTTTAAATGTACAAAGTCCTCTAGATTTCTTGACAGAAACGGAGAAAACTAATGGTTGAGGTTCAAGATATATTTATAGAATATGGTGAAGATTATTTGAATAAACATAAGCTTACTCTTGTTCAACATAAAGCTATGTCTGCAATACGAAAATGCAGAACATCGCATTTAGGTGGTCATGTAGATGTTTGTGATAACTGTGGAAATACTCAGATTTCTTATAACTCCTGCCGTAACAGGCACTGCCCCAAATGCCAAGCTCTTGCAAAAGAGCGCTGGATTTACAATCAAAAATCCAATTTACTTAACGTTGGCTATTTCCATGTCGTATTCACTATTCCAGATACTCTAAATTCTATGGTATATCAAAATCAAAGACAACTCTATACCATTTTATTTAAGGCTACTTCTGAAACTTTATCTGAATTATCCTTTGATAAAAAATACCTTGGTGCAAAACTTGGTTTTACATCAATTCTACATACTTGGGGTCAGAATCTTATGCATCATCCACATATTCACTGCATTGTACCTGGCGGCGGACTATCGTCGATCGGCAAATGGATAAGCAGCAGAAAAAAGTTTTTTATTCCGGTTAAAGTATTATCTCGTAAATTTAGGGGCAAGTTTCTGTATTATCTTAAGCAATTATACTATGAAAATAATCTTGAATTTCATGGGAATCAAAATTATCTTTCAGATGAAATTGAATTCGAAAAATTACTTTCAGCTACATATTCTAAAGAATGGATTGTTTACTGTAAACCACCTTTTAAAAATGCTGCCTGCGTCGTCGAATATTTAGGTAGATATACACATAGAGTTGCTATATCAAACACCCGTATTCTAAGCATTGACAATGGCAATGCCACATTTAAATGGCGTGATTACAAAGACAAAAATAAGTATAAGGTAATGACTATTTCTGCTGATGAATTTATTAGAAGATTTCTTATTCATATACTTCCAAGTGGATTTATGAAAATTAGGCACTACGGCTTGCTAGGTAATCGAAATAAAACTACAAAACTGAATATTTGTAAACAACTTACTAATACACCTATTTTACTTAGAGATAAAATTCCAATTCTTGAACTAATTAAAGAAATTACAGGTAGAGATTTATCAAAATGCACTCACTGCGGCTCAAACAAACTCAATAGGTCTATTACATTTTGTAACTCTCCTCCTATAACCACCAAAACTTCATAACATTCGTAATATAGCCTGTAATGGGGAGGGGGAAACTATGCCGGTTTTGCACTATTTAATACGTTTTTATATCTTTACCCCTATATTTTTAAACTTTAATTTTTAATTTGTTTTTAAAATTAAAGGGAATGAGACTATTCAATCCCCATAATAACTGCTTATATTTCCGCGGTTTCGTGCTATTGTAATTATCCAAAGTTAGGCGGACTTCTATAACTTTTGAACTCAAGCTTAAATTCAAGGCTTGAGTTTTTTTCTGCCTAACTTCGTATAATTTGCTATGAATAATAAGAAGTTATTTAGATAAAAGTATCTTGCTTGAACATTAATCTTTTTCAAGAACATATTTCTATAACCTATCATACCACTCCATACTTCTAAGTTTAGAATTTAAATATCGATTTCTAAATGCTGAATCATTTTCATAAACATAATTAAAACAATCAGTGTATATGTCATCACTGTTTTTAGTAAAAGATTTTATTACATCTTTATTTATATCTACACTTATCATTTGAACTATTGCAAATTTAATTAGCATAGTAACTTGTATATTCCCATCCCTAAAATATGATAATATATTACTTAAAAATGAATTTGTATAATCAATTTCTTCACCATTTTGTTTAATAAATAATGATTGATTATTTTTATTACAGAAATCAGTTCTAATCCTTATATATTGTCTAATCTGAAGTGATAAATTTTTAGGTAGAGTAATCTCATATCCATTAATATTTAATATATTTGTATCAAAATTCAAATCATTTACTCTTATAGAATTTAAAGCACTGTATTTACAACCTGTAAATAAAATAAATTTAATTATTATATTTCCTAATAGATTAGTGTAATCATCTGCTCTCTTTTTAAAATTCAAAAAATTGTCTTTTTCAATTAGATTTTTTATATTTCTATCACACTGATCAATAATGTCAATAGCTTCATCCTTTGTTATTATTCCATTGCTCATTCTTTCTTTTAATCTTGAATCATTTTTAATTTTCAAATTTATTCGTTCACTATATGAATTAATTCCTGATTTTATACTAAATGATTTTATTAAATTATCCGCTACTATTCCCAAGTTCTGTATATAATCAAAATACATTCGTATTACAGATTTATAATGGTATGCTGCTGATTCTGATTCTATATTTTGATTTTTAATATAATAATCAAGTGCTTGTTCAATAACATCAATATCTATTCCAGCAAAATAATTCTTATATGTTTCATTACTTATTTTATTTTGCTTGGTTAAAAAATCATAAAAACTTGTTATTTTTTTGATATATGAATCCTTTGTTCTCTGTGATGTTATTTCTTCCAAGAAATTTTTAATTGTATCTAATAATTACATAATGTTTTCCCTCATTTCTAATTTCTCATATAAGGCTTGTACTCCATTTCAAAATCATTACTCTTATGCTTTAAATCCATTTAAAAAATATTAATTCCTAGCTTCTGTGAAATTTCAAATAGTTTTTTCTTATTTCGCATACTGCAATATTTACCCAAAAAAATTGATTTTATTTTAACTCCTATTTCATCCAACGGCACTCTTTTTCCATATAATACTTTCTCTATATTTGGCAATAATACCCGATATTCATTTTCATGTAACCATGATTCATGTTTTATACAAAGATTATTAATCATTAAAAACTGATATAATTTTAAATCTGCATTATCTGGTGGAATTTCTCCTTTTGCAGCTGCTATTGCCAAATAAACAAACTTCCCTATAATAGCTGCTAATATTACCATCCTCCAATCCTAAATAACATATTCATTAAAATGAACTGCTGATTATAGACATAATCCCTTTTTCAAATCACCTACCTTAATTATACAACACATTTTACAATTTTTCCTTTATTTTTCCACAAAGTACAAATTATTTATCAAATCTTCCATTTAATTTTTTTCAATTAATTATCTCCCTAAAAATAAGCAAAAAAATGAAACTGACTTTTCCCTATGCCAGTTTCATTTTAATATAATGTTATAGAATTTTATTTACCTTACTTTAATATCTTTTAACCCATGAATATATAGTCTAAAATAACTCCTTCTAGTCCGCTATATTCTTCCATTGGTTCCCAAACTTTTTCTCCTTTAGTGAAGATTAAGCTTACAGTTTGCGGTTCCGGTTTAGCTGTACCTGCTGCAATTCCATCACAAATGTAGTCTAATAATTTCTTTTGGATTTCTTCCTTAGTCATTCCTGGATTACTATTAATGTCTTGCATTGCTTTGTTTTGAGCATCAGCAAAAATCTTTTTCATGTCAAATATTTTTATTTTCAAATCAAATTTTTCAACTTTTTTGTCAGCTGAAGTTTGCTTTAATTCATAGCTTATGTTTGCTAATCCTTTGATTAAACTATCCTTAAATTTTGCTTTTACTTCATCTGTTATTACGCTCTTATCAATATTATCTCCAGTGAAGCTCTTCATTAACTTGTCTTCTTTATCTTTAACAAGTTTGTTATAATTATCTTCAGTAAACCCTATTTTATCCATATTTGTTTTATCATTTTTTAATAAAACATTTAAGAATATTTTAGCACTTTCTTCTGCTGTTACTTTTAGCCCTCCACATGAAATTAGCATTGTTGATGCTATCACAGTTACTAAGAAAACTGCAAAAAATTTTTTTAAGTTTTTCATTACTATTTCTCCCCTTATTAAAAAATTATTCTTTACAGTTCCTATTTTACTTAGTAATAGAGCCATTGTATTGTATAATTGCGACAAATTCTTAAATATTATGATTTTTAATTTTAAAAATTTCTAAGATCAAATAAGTATTCCAACCTTTTGTTTATTTTCTAGAACTTTTTTAATTCCATGATGTGAATTAAATTCAGCTGTTAAATCCTTACCAGCTACAACGTCAAAATGCATTCCACTAGCCCACTGTTTTACATTGCTTAAATCATAAACTATCCCATCAACTGCTACATAAACTGGTTTTCCATTCTTCCCATTATATTGTGACAATTCTTCTATAGTAAATTGTTTTTGCTGTCTATCGTAAGCTTCTAGAATTTCACTAATCCTTTTAAATTCAAAATAACTAGACATAACCCTCAGTGCCATCTGCAATTGTTCATCATTACTAATTGGCTTATTATATTGTTCCATAAAGCTTATTGATTCTCCCAAAAATAATTAACTCATATATATTGTATTTTAATTTATATGCATTTGTGTATTTTTATTAAAAAAGCTCCCTCATCAATATATTTAAGATTTTTATAAAATCTTCTATAATTAATGAAAGAGCTTTTCTTATGAATTTGTTCTTTTTAATATAATTCAACCTCTCAAGATTAATATCGCTTCTTAAAATTTTAAATTAATGAATTTAAGAAAACCCCTCCTGAGTATAATGAATTATACTGACTATATATCACATTAGTATTTTTATAGGAGTATATTGAATTTTCTCCAGAATCAAATTGAAAACTAGGATATAAATTTTTTGATTTATTCATAGCATCTTGTACTTTACTATACGTTTCAGTTGCTGTGCCTGAAGCTCCACCTAAAATATCTCTAACATTTTTAAAATCTTTGCTAATTGCATTTTTCAAAGTATTTTCATTTACTGAAAGTTTCCCATCATTTTCAACTGTAATTCCTATAGATGATAATGAATCACTGTTATTTTTAGTTCCTTTAAAGGAATTAGATAAACTTTCAATTTTAGATGACTTATCTGAATTGCTTCCTAAAAAATTTACTACTTTATTATAATCATTAGCAAAATCTTTAACTGAATTTACAATTCTATTGCTATCAATATTGTCAGAGGATATTGCTGCTTTTCCAATACCATTTAGAGTTGCTTTAACTGTGCTACTTAAATTTACATTATTACTTTCAGAAGTATAATCTACATTGTTAACTTTGTACTTTGCATTTACTCCTTCTTGAGTTGCTTTAACTGTCATTTCCTGATTTAAATTATTTCCTAGAATTACAGTTAATTTTGAATTTTCACCTGTTGTATTTGATTGAAATTTCAATGAACTCTTTCCGTTTACTTCTTCTACTGTTGCTTTTACGCCTATAGCTGCTTTGTTAACTTTATCTGCTATTTTGTTCATAGCATCCTTGTTATTTAGAGCATTTTCAGTACCAACATCAAAGTTATAAGAATTTTTACCATTATCTATTGATACGCTACCAGTCGCAACTAGATCTTTTCCAGTTGAAGCTAATTCATTATAAGATATTGATTTTCCAGCTGCTAATTGACTAACTTCCACTGAATAATCCTTTTTATCATAACCACTTGTCTTTGTTGTAGTTACAACATTTGTATTGCTGCTGCCATAACTGTCAGCTTTAAAAGCTGAAGTTGAACTATAAGCCTTTAATGCATTAGATGATTTTTTTAATTCAGAAAAATCATTAACAAATTCAGAATAAAACTTTTTTGAATCATTAGTATAAGTTTGAAGTTCATTTAACTTTTTTGTAAAGGTGTCATTAAACCTTGAAGTAGCATTAACACCAGTAAATGCATTGTTATAATTATTTGTTTTATTATTTAACTTACTTATATTATTGTTAGAGTTTTTATTCAAACTAGATGAACTATTTATAAGATTATTGTAAGCATAACTTCTCGCTAATGGACTAATAGTATAACTCATAACCTTTCCTCCTTCCATATTATATTTTTTAAATTATGTCCCACACTATCAACTTATTTAATTTTCGACATTAATGCAATTTTCTTTATATATAAGTTCCAATTAAGATTTTACACTTCTCATCAAGAAATATTTAAGGGATTTCTTGACTAATGACAATTGATAATTAAGCTATATATACATTAAAGACTATTTCTGTTTTCTGCCTCAAGTATCCTATTACCAGCTTTCGCAGCGCCTCCACCACTAAAACCGACGCCAGAATAATAACACACCTCTTTTCTAATAATTATTTCTTTTGCTATATATTGAAATACATTAGAAGGTGATATATAATAAGTATAAATATTAACTGATAATTATTATCGATTATGATTTTTAATAAATATAATTTATTTGAAGGAGTTGATTTACATTGAAATATAACATTTTAATTGGGGGTTCTGCTGGACAAGGTATAGATACTATCAGTTCCCTCTTTGAAAAAATCCTTAAGAAAAGTCAGTATAATCTTTATACCACAAAAGATTATATGTCTAGAGTCAGAGGCGGACATAATTTTATTCAAATAAGATTTGGAGATGAAAAAATAACTTCCCATAGTTCTATAATAGATGTAATTGTAGCTATGGATAAAAATACAATTGTTAATCACATTGAAAAATTAAATAAAACTGGAATTGTGATTTGTGATGAAAGTATTGATGTGGAAGATTCACGAGTGTTAAAGCTTCCAATGAAAGCAATATCTACTGAAGTTGGTAATTCTAAAACAATTGGAACAGTTGCTGTTGGAGTTTTAACAAAGCTCTTTAATCTTAAGATAGATAATATAAACTCTATCTTTAATAAAAAATGGGACATAAAAACAAATGAAGCAAACAAATTAGCTTTTACTAGAGGATATGAAATTTCAAAAGAGCGTTTTAATCTTTCTATAGCTGAAAATAATAACAACATTCTTATTTCTGGTAATGAAGCTTTGGCTTTAGGTCTACTAGCAGGTGGACTAGGCTTTTATTCGGCATATCCTATGACTCCTGCAACAAGCATAATGACTTATTTATCTAAAGTTCAAAAGGATGCAGGAATAATAGTTGAACAAGTAGAAGATGAAATCTCAGCCATAAATATGGCGCTTGGAGCTTCTTATGCAGGTGCAAGATCAGCTACTGGAAGTTCTGGAGGTGGTGTTTCACTTATGGTCGAAGCTATTGGACTTTCGAGTATAACAGAAACTCCTTTGCTAATAATAGATTCTCAAAGACCTGGGCCTGCTACTGGACTTCCTACTAGAACAGAACAAAGTGATTTGAGCTTTTTAGTTACAGCTTCTCATGGAGAAGGACCAAGAATGGTACTTTCAGTAAGAAATGCTGAAGACGCTTTTTATGCTTCTGCAAGAGCTTTAAATATATCTGAAAAGTATCAAATACCAGTTATATTATTAACTGATCAATACTTGGCTGATACAGCTGTAACTATACCAGAATTCGATTTAAGCAAAGTGAAAATCGAAAGAAATATTGCTGGAGAAGAAGCTTTAGAAAGCGATGGAAGCTATAAAAGATATAAAGTTACTGAGAGTGGAATATCTCCAAGAATTCTTCCAGGTCAATTTGAAAATGCTGTAGTTTTAATTGATAGCGATGAGCATACTGAAGACAGTCAGATAACAGAATCTGCTGAAGTTAGAATAGAACAAATGGATAAAAGAATGAGAAAACTTAAACTACTAGAAAAAGATTTAATTGAACCAGATTACTTTGGAGTTGAAACTCCTGAAGTACTTTTGCTAGCATGGGGATCACTTGAGGGCCCTGTTGAAGAAGCTGTTAAACTTTTAAATGGTGAAGGTTATTCTGTTGGAGCTCTTGTTTTTGGAGATTTATATCCACTTCCAACAAAGCTTTTAGAAAAGTATTCAACTTTAGCTAAAAAATTAGTTAATGTAGAACAAAATTTTAACGGTCAACTTGCTAAATTAATTAGGATGGAAACTGGAATTTCTATTGATAATAGCATATTGAAATATGATGGAAGACAATTAAGCTCAGAAGAAATTTATTCTCGAGTTAAAAAGGAGGTATTCTAAAATGATCGAAATTAAAAAGTATGATACAAAAGAAGAAATTGCATGGTGTCCTGGCTGCGGAGATTTTGGAATACTAGATGCTTTGAAGGAAACTTTAGCAGAACTAGAAATAAAGCCTCACGAAGTTGTACTATCTTCAGGAATAGGCCAAGCAGCAAAGATGCCTCACTATATAAATTTGAACGGTTTTAACGGCCTTCATGGAAGAGCAGTTCCTCCTGCTGTTGGCATTAAACTTGCAAATAAGAATTTAAAGGTAATTATAAACTCAGGTGATGGTGATTCTTATGGTGAAGGTGGAAACCATCTACTTCATAATATTAGAAAAAATATTGATATTACTCACTTTGTTCATGACAATCAAATATATGGACTTACAAAAGGTCAAGGATCACCAACTACTAACAAAGGACAAATAACTTCATTGCAATTTGAAGGAACAACTGTAGATTCCTTCAAGCCTCTTGCCTTTGCAATAACTGCTGGAGCAACCTTTGTTGCAAGAAGTTTCTCTGGAGATAAAGAGCACTTAAAAGCTATAATGAAAGCTGCAATTACACATAAAGGTTATGCTTTAGTAGATATTCTTCAACCTTGTGTAACCTTTAACCATATAAATACTTTTAAATGGTATAAAGATAATACCTATAAGCTTGATGATAATTATGACTACAGCAATAAGCTTCAAGCTCTAGAAAAAGCTATGGAGTGGGAAAATGGTATACCTCTTGGGATTATATATAAAGAGGAAAAAACTGAATATACAGATATAGTTGCAGCCTTTAAAAATAATAAACCTCTCTTAGAACGAGATTGGAAACCAGAGTATGCTAAAAAGTTTATAGAAACCTTTAAATAATAATTAATTCTGCAGATAACTCCTTAAAAATTAAAGAGAATACATAGTTTAGTTTAAATCAAAGCTATGTATTCTCTTTAAAATTCACTCTATAATTTTTTTACCTCAGATAGTTTTCCATCAAAAATTGTCCCAAAAATGGATTTCCTCATCGATTGTCCTAATTGTAACTTTTTATTTATTAATCTTCCTCTACCAGAAATATTAGAATTCCATAAAATATTTCTTCTTATACTTCGTTAGTTTGGTTCTTTTTAATATAAGTAGGAGTATATCCACACATTCTTTTAAATTCACGTATCATATGAGACTGATCCCAATATCCAGCTTCAACTGCACTTTGAACTATATTTTTTTCTTCTAAATGATTAACAGCTTTATGAAACCTAGCAATACTTTCATATTCTTTTAATGTAATTCCGAGAATAGTATTAAAATCTCTTTGAAGTTGTCTATAAGATATATTTAAATCTGAAGCAATTTCTTTAAAACTTTTTTGATTTTGTATATGACATAAATTTGCTGCATTAAATACTCGCGTCATTTGATTTGTAAATTTATATTTTCCACTATCTTGAATCTCATTTATATAATCCTCAACAATATACATCCACTTTTCTGGAGAATGTGTAAACAGTTTATTTCCAATCTTATATATTGAATCTTCTTCTTTAAATAGTATTATGTCTTGGCAAGCTGCTGGAGTAATTCCTGTCATTTGATAAAATAGCCAAAACTCTATACTTACTATAAATACAGCAACATTTTCAACTCTGCTAATCATAGGCTCTTTATTTATTCCATAAGCAAGTACATCTCCTGTTTTTATTTTCATACCATTATAGTGACCTATTCCATCAATAATAAATGCAATATGAACAGCCGTAGAGGCTGGTGCTGGCATAATTCCATAATCAAACAAACAATAAGCATATTGCAGTATACCTTCTTTATCAGTATGCTTAACTTCAATATAACTTTTATTCACTTCTTCGGTTACAAACTTCATACTATTCCCCCTTTATTTACCAATTATAAATATCTTCAATATTTAACTCAGCATGTAGCTATTTTTTTGTATATCAATTTAATTTTACCAATAATTATTGGATCTTGTATTGTAAAAAAACGACATTACTTATAACTAAGTTCCGTTTTAAGAATAATTTCTATAATTCCTCAGAATAGCCACAAGAAAAACTAATTAAATTGATTAAATAGTTTAGCTTTGATATAATATTGTAAAAAGCTAGGAGGGATATAAATGTTTGAAAATGATAGCTATGAAGAAGATGTAAAGTTATTTAAAAAAGTGACTTCTACACAAGCAGACGAATTATTATCTAATGAAGGCATAGCCGTTACATATATTGGTCGATCAACATGCCCATACTGCCGTAAATTTGCCAAAAAATTAAGTGCTTTGACTAGTAAAATTAACACAACTATTTATTACGTGGATAGTGTTGATTCTTCAGATGATTCAATTAACTCGTTTAGAGAAAAATATAATATTGTGACTGTACCAGGATTTATTGTTAGCAAAAATATGGAAATAGAGGTTCGTTGTGATTCTTCACTTCCAGAGGACGAAATATTAGATTTGTTAAAATAGATGATATCATATATATTATTTAAAATGAATAGAAAGCCTTGCTTAGTCACACTTAAAAAAAACGACACTTATAATTAAGTGTCGTTTTAAATTTATTCTTTAATATATGAGCAGCAATAATCTGCTACTTCCTTAACTTCTAAGTTAAACTTAGAATTAGCTGGAACTTCAAAGCTTTCTCCTTCTTTATAGGTTACAAACTTATCGCTCCCTGGTAACTTAACATCCATTGAGCCACCCAAGATTTCCATTACTTCCTTATCACCTGTACCAAATTCATAGTCACCTGGCAACATTATTCCAAGGGTTTTTCTTTCCCCATCTTCAAAGATTACTGTTCTACTTGTAACCTTGCCATCAAAATAGATATTTGCCTTTTTCACTGCTGTTACATTTTTAAATTCACTCATTTTTTTACCCCAAAAGTTATATTAGTTAAGAATTACTTAAGCAATAGCTTATTAATACTTACTATTTGTATACAAGTGCAGAAAACTTCCATTGCATTTTTAAGTTCTTCAACTGAAGGAAATGATGGAGCAATACGAATATTTCTATCTCTTGGATCATTACCATATGGATAAGTAGCTCCAGCAGGTGTCATAATTACTCCAGCGTCAGCTGTCATTTTAATTACTTCTTTAGCACAACCATCGAGAGTATTAAGACTAATAAAGTATCCTCCATTAGGCTTATTCCACCAAGCAATTTCTTTTCCATCAAGTTCAGCACTAAGTGTATTTAAAACAGTTGAAAATTTTGGTTTCATAATTTCAGCATGCTTTTTCATATGTGCTTCAATAGCTTCCATATCCTTTAAAAACCTTACATGGCGAAGCTGATTCATCTTATCAGGTCCTATCATTTGAATTGATAGTTTCTTTTTAATTTCCTTTAAATTTTCCTTGCTAGTAGCCATAGCTGCTACACCTGCACCTGGAAAAGTTATCTTTGAAGTTGATATATACATAAATACTCTATCTTCATGTCCAGCTTCTTTACAAGCTTCAAATATATTTTTAAGTTTATCTCCCTCTCCAAAAAGATCATGTACTACATATGCATTATCCCAAATTATTCTAAAATCTTTAGCCTTAGTTTCCATTTGAGCAAGCCTATCTACAATATGATCTGAATATGTTATTCCATCTGGATTGCTGTACTTAGGTACGCACATAATTCCTTTTATAGCTTCATCGCTACCTACAAGCTTTTCAATTGTTTCAATATCTGGTCCATCTAAATTCATATCTATAGGAATCATTTCAATACCAAAAAGTTCACATATAGCAAAGTGTCTATCATATCCTGGACTAGGGCACAAAAACTTAACCTTAGGTAGTTTTCCCCATGGAATCTCACCAGGTAACACTCCAAAATTCATTGCACGTTCTATTGTATCATATATCATATTAAGCGCTGAATTCCCACCTACAAGAACTTCATCTGCATTTGCCCCAAGAATCTCTCCAAAAAGTTCTCTTGCTTCTAAAAGTCCATCAAGTCCACCATAATTTCTGCATTCTACTCCATCTGAACTCATATAATCTGTAATTTCCATCATCTTCATTGATAAATCCAATTGTTCTTTGCAGGGTTTTCCACGTGACATATCGTATTTAAGATTCATATTTTTAAAATCTTCGTACTTCTTTAAAAGTATCTCTTTTTTTTCTTCTAATTCTTTTGCATTCATTTCTGTAAATTTAACCATTAGTCATAGCCCCCTATTAATTAATAAAATTATTATTTAAAAAGCTTTCAATTCTATCAAAAGCTTCCTTTAGCACTTCCTCAGAATAACAATAAGATATTCTCATATAGCCTTCCCCAAGGCTTCCAAAAGCAGTTCCAGGCACACAAGCAACCTTTCCTTCATTTAATAGCTTTTCACAAAATTCTTCTGCTGGCATATTGAATTTTTTAATTGAAGGAAATATATAAAAGGCTCCTTTAGGTTCTGCCACCTCTAATTGTAGTTCTTTTAACCTCTTCATACAATAATCTTTTCTTCTTTCAAAGGATTTCCTCATCCTTTCAACATCCTCTGATGAATTTCTTAACCCTTCCAAAGCCCCATATTGAGCAATAGAAGGAGCACAAGATACCCCATATTGATGAACCTTCATTATTTCTTTCATATATTTATTTACGCAAGCAACATAACCAATTCTTAGACCCGTCATCGAGAAGATCTTTGAAAATCCACTTACATAGATAACCTTATCTTTTATTTCACTAGCCTGAGCTACTGAATAGTATTCATCAAAAATAATAGAAGAATACATTTCATCTGTTATTACAACAATATCCTTTTCCTTTATAATATCTATAAGTGCATCTCTTTGTTCTTTAGTTAAAATTGCACCTGTAGGATTAGATGGAAAAGATAACATTAATACTTTTATATTTTCTTTATCTAACTTTTCCTTAATTACATTAATATCTATTGTAAAATCCTCTTTTAAAGGATACGTGACAACCTCTGCCCCTATCATTATTGAGATATTTTCATAAGCTGGATAAGCAGGCCCTGGCAATAAAATCTTTTCTCCAGAATTCATGAGTGCAAATAATACTGAATATAAACCTTCACTTCCACCAACGGTTATACATATTTCGTCTTTATCATATTTAATCCCAAAGTTCCCTAAATGTCTACTTATTTCTGTTCTGAGTTCTTCTATCCCAGCATTTGAAGTATAAGTTGTCTTATTCTCCATTATTGCTTTTGTAATTGCTTCACATATATTTGCAGGTACAGAAAAATCCGGCTGACCTATAGTTAATGAAATTGCACCCTCTACTTTATTGACTTTTTCTGCAAATCTTCGTATACCTGAGATCTGTATTTTTTCAACTTGTTTATTCATAATAATTGTGCCCCCTGTTATTTGCAATATAAATTCATTTTACAACATTACTTCCCCTGATTCAAACAATTTGTATTTTTATACTTATTTCTCTTTTAATTATGCTAAAACTTTATTATAATAAAGCTAGGTTATGCAAGTATAACAGGTTACTATACTTGTTATTTTATTTCATATGCCATTTTTGAAAAATACTAGAAAGGGTGATTTAATGTCATACAATTTAACAGATCCTTATGAAATTGCTAGATTTATTAAGGAATCAAAAAAATCAACTCCAGTAAAAGTTTATATTAATGGAGATTTAAGCAATGCAGAAATGAATGATGTAGAATGGTATGGTTCTAACGGATTTTATATACTAATGGGAGAATCTGATTCTATAACTAAAATAGTGTTAGATAATAAACATCTTATAAAGCATTTTAGAATAGAAAATGATAGAAGAAATTCAGCTATACCAATGCTTGATTTACTAGAAGTAGATGCTAGAATTGAGCCAGGTGCTATTATAAGAGATAAAGTTACTATTGGTAAAAATGCTGTAATTATGATGGGTGCTGTAATTAATATTGGAGCTGAAATCGGCGATGGAACAATGGTTGATATGAATGCAGTAGTTGGAGCTCGTGGACAATTAGGTAAAAATGTTCACTTAGGAGCTGGTGCAGTTGTTGCTGGTGTATTAGAACCACCTAGTAAGGAACCTTGCCAAATTGGAGACAATGCTTTAATTGGTGCTAATTCTGTAATTCTTGAAGGAGTTAAGATAGGTGCTGGTAGCGTTGTTGCTGCTGGTTCAGTAGTTACTGAAGATGTACCTGCTGGCGTTGTTGTTGCTGGATCACCTGCAAAAATCGTAAAGACTGTAGATGATAAAACAAAGGACAAAACACAAATTCTTGAAGATTTAAGAAAATAGGAATTTACATATGTTTATATAATAAAAAAAGTGGCCTATGCCACTTTTTTTGCTATACTGCGCCTTGTTGTTCTCCAGTAACTTCTTCCTTATGAGCTCTTTCCATTTTAGAAATCGAAACTTCATAAGCAACTTTTTTTACTACTTCATTATCTGATACCTTTTTTTGGTATTCTCTACTTTGAAGTCTTCCCCATACTTTAATATTATCTCCAACACTTAATGTTTGACAAAATCTTGAATTTCTACCCCAAGCAATAGTTGGAATATAATCTGACTTGTTATATGCTCTATTTACTGCAAGTAAAACATCAGCAATTTCACGTCCAAAAGGTGTTGTTCTGTAGATTGGTTCTTTGCAAATATACCCATCTAGGAATATTTCATTAGGATTTTTACTTCTTTCAAGACATGGTTCGATATTTCTTGCAAAAACAGTAAGTATAAGCTTATTAGATCCATCTATAAATTTATTATAAGATCTTAACTGTCCTTCCAAAATTATGTCTACACCTACTTCTAGCTTAATGTCATTAAGCAATCTTTCTGAAACAGTAATATTTAAAGTATCTACTGAATCACTTAATCTCATTACATCTAAATCAAAAGTGTAAAACCCTTCCCCATACATTTCATGACTAAACTCTAATTCAGATGTCACTTTACCTTCAAGGTAAATCTTGTTATTTAGCATTAAATTATCCATTGTAATCCCTCTCTCCATCGGAAATTAATTTATTTTGTGTCTAATATATGCTCCCACTTGCATATATTACCATTATAATACAAAAACTAGTTATCTTTCAATATTTATTAAATTTTTTTATGCTGAATTCCATCACCATCCACAATATAGTTTTCATGGTATATCATTTCTCCAACCGCTTTAAATTCATATCCCTTGCTTTTTAACTCCTTAATAATCCTATCTAAATTTCCTGGAGTATACTTGGCATTATTATGAAATAAAACAATTGATCCAGGTTTTACCTTTTTCATAACCCTATTGTATTCAGTTTCAGCCGAAACTTCTCTCCAATCAACTGAATCTGCATCCCATTGAATTGCTTTGTATCCTAATTCTCTAATTTTAGAAAAGGCTGCTTTATTATAATCTCCACTTGGAAATCTAAATAACTTTGGCCTTTCACCTGTGTATTTTTCAATTATGTCATTTGTTTTTTCAATCTCTTCCTTCATCCTATCTGGTCCTATTTTTGAAAATAGAGGATGTTTATAACTATGATTACCTATCTCATGCCCCCCTTCTTTTATCGCCATTAGCTTATCAACATTTTCTTGACTATAATTAACCCACCCTCCCATTATGAAGAATGTTCCTTTTATATTATATTTTTTCAATATGTCTAATATTACTTGCAAGTTATCTTTTTCCGCCCAATTAATATCAAAGGTTAAACTTACTACCTTTTCATTTGTATCGACACAGTATATTGGTTCTTCCTCATTTATATTTGATACTGCGTGAATAGTTTTGCTAGTCCCTATAGACATAAGCATTAATAGAACAATCAAAATAACACTTAGTCCTATTCTTTTTTTCTTCCATACCACTTTTTTTCTCCCTTTTCGTGCTTTACATTTTAACTATATTCATTACATATTTTTTTATTCCTTAAAAGTATTTTGAATTTAATGCATAAGAAAATACCTTTTAAAGTATACCTTCCCTATATAATTATTTTTATTAAATATTAATTAGCGATAATATATTAGAAACCGTATACTTCACTTGTTATTTTTTTCAATGTGACTTATAATAAAAAGAGATTTTCATTAATTATGGAGGTATTTATGTACGAAAGTTCATCAGAATTAGCAGAAAATAAATTATTAATGTTATATGTATTAAAATCAATTAAAGAGCCCATTTCAAATACTCAGCTTACTGAAATAATTCTTGAAAATAACTTTATTAATTATTTTACATTCCAGCAATATTTGTCTGAGCTTGAAGAATCTAGATTTGTAGAATATAATGATGTTAATGATAAAAAACTTATTATATTAACCGAAAAAGGAGATAATGTTCTATCCTTATTTAAAGATAGATTATCCCCTTCAAAAATATCCATCATTGATGCGTATATTAAAGATAAAATCGAAGCTATAAAGAAAGAATTAACAATACATGCTGATTATACTTTAGGAAGCAATGATAGCTTTATAGTTGATCTTAAAGCCATTGAAGATCAAGCATTATTAATGGAATTAAAGTTATCTGTTCCATCTAAAAATCAGGCTACTTTAATTTGCAATAAGTGGAAGGAAAATCCTTCTGACATTTATACAAATATCATTAATTTATTGATTAATTAGTTAAAATATACACCTTTAAAAAAAGCAGCTATGCTGCAATTAAGATCATTTTAAAAGAGCAGCTATGCACATCTAAAAAGAGCAGCTATGCTGCAATCCACAACTTATATTAACAATTTTTGACTTGTTATTTATTTTCATGTGCACAAAGTCATACTATTAGGTTCGTCCCCTATACGTATGACTTTTACATTATTCTCTGTAAGATTTATTACTTTTAATATTCCATTCAAATAATCTCCAACAAAAATTCTATCTTCAACCTTTACAATGCCTCTTGGCATTCCACCAATTCTAATTTTATTTTTTTCTTTAAATTCCTTTAAGTCTATTACACTGATAGTTCCATCACATAAATTTGAAATATATAGGAAGCTTTCTTCCTCAAATAAGTCCACTGGAGAATTTCCAACTTCAATTTTATTAATTAATTCAAGAGTGCTTAAATCGATAATTCCAACTGTGCCATTTTTATCATAGCCAAGACAACTTAGACATATATATAAATATTTTTTATTTTTAGATATAATTGTTTTCATAGGTATATTTTCTACTTTTATTCTTTTTATCTCTCTATTATTTAAATAATCTATTACAGATATGCTATCGTCTCCCATATTACTGATAAATATTAATTTATTATCTTCAAATAATGTAGCATTATGAGGAAACCTACCTGTTGGGATTTCAAAATTTATTCTTTCACCGATAAAATCATAAATAATAACCGAATTTGACTCGCCGCATAAAACATACGCTATATCATTTATTGCAACAATGTCATTTGGGTGTGCGCCTACATATAAATTAGTCTCTTCTTTAAAGTTATTATAATTTATTATAGAAATACTATTATTATAATTATTAGCAACTAAAATTTTATCTTTGTATAATGATAATCCATGAGGACCAAATGGACCTTCACCATCAGATAAAATTATACTTTCACTATTTAAATCTTCAGTATTTATCTTATTTAAACTATCTGAAGCAGTATTGCATAATATAATATAACTCAATCCATTTTCCTCCCTAAAGATAATCATTTTCATATATATAATATATTCTGAAAATACATTATTGGCACTATTTATTAATTCATAACCTTTATTTATTGACAGATTTCTAGTATAATAAAGTGAACTCGACTCATATAATGCTATTAGTGCTTATATATTGCAATTATCAATGTTCAATACTCAATGTTAATTATCTTTAGAAATCTTTATGTCTTGAATAATTCTTTTTGCAACATATATATTTAATATATGGACGAGTTATAATTTATATTATTTTTAAGGAGTGTTGTTATAATGTTTTCATATAAAACATCAGGTGTTTGCTCAAGTGCAATCAATGTGGAAATCAATAATAATATTGTAGAAAGTGTGGAATTTGTTGGCGGATGTCCAGGAAACCTTTTTGGAATTGGACAACTAGTTAAGGGATTACCAGTAGACGATGTTATTGAAAGATTAAAAGGAATAGATTGTAGAAGCAAAGGTACTTCATGTCCTGATCAACTGTCTAAAGCCTTATTAGCTTGGAAAGAAGAAAATAATCTATAAGAGCAAAAGCATCTGTGACACGTTAAATTAATGATGGAAGATTAAGATATTCCTTCGGAATATCTTAATCTTAATAAGTTTCAAGTTGCAGATAAGTTCCGTATTGTGGCATAGCCACTCTTTTTATATGTGTATATTTTTTTATTGAACGAAATGTTCTCTTTCACCTGATAATAATGATAAAGTGCTTGTTATTTCTTCTATTACATCCTTATAGCTCAAGTAGATTTTAATGCTTATATTATTATAATCCTCGCTGATTTCATTTATTTTACCATATAAATATTTTCCTTTATCCATTAGGTTTTTCAAAATATAATTATTTTCTCTAGGAATATATCCAATAATATAACCTTCTTTTGTTATTACCCGAATTGCATAAGAATCATAAGGATTATCATATTCTCGTTTTAAATAAACTAAATCCTCTTCAAATAATTTACTACTTACCTCACTCATATCTATATATCTTGTGCCTGATACATTTACAGTAATCAAATAAATATCTTTCACATGAATATCAATATGCATATCCTCAGTAACCTCAATATACTTCTTTTCCTTATCATTTGTTTTTATTCTTAAGGAATTTAATAACCTTCTAACCTCAACTACCATTTCACTGCTGATAGCATCATTTATAAGTTCATTGTCAATCTCATCAAATTGATCCTTGAATCTTTGAAGATTAGTTGCCGCCTGAAGCCTTGTTTCAATTAAAGCTGCTCTCAAGGCTTGAAGATTTAATTCCTTATATTTATCTTTGTAATCCTCATATTCAAGATATTTAATTAATATAAAGAAACAAATTTGTGCAATATCATCATAAACTAAATTATCCATTTTCAATTCATCTTGCCCTTTTAATATTTGATCAAGAGGCAACTTTTGCAATCCCAAATCAAGGATAACCTTTTTTATAGATTTATTACCTACTGCAAACGCATATTTATATAATAATGCATTTGTATAATCTCTCTTAAAAATTGCTTCAAATTCTTTTTTCTTTAATTTATATTGTGTCTTTTCTGCACAGCTTATCAAAACACTGCTTTCTACTTCAACATTAGACACTTCTTTAGCTATTATTTCATGCCATATTTCTTTCTTACAAATTTCCTTGCAAGTTTCAATTAATTCTTTATAAGCATCAGTAAATCTATTTGAAAGAAAATTCCTTTTGTTTTTATAATCCTCTATAATAACAGCTTCTATTGAATAAAGTATTGATATTACTGCATATAAAGAATATATTCCGCTACTATTTTTATCTATGATTTCTAATAACTTACGACAAACTATTATTCCATCGTTAATTTCTTCAATGCCATAGTCTGAAAATAGTAAACTAAACGATTTTGACAAAAGTTCAATTTCTCTTTTTGTGAATTCTGTATTTTCAAGATAGTCTAATAAATCTAAAGAAAGCATAGTATACGATAATAATTCTGTACCCCCTACATTATTATCTGCACCTTCTTCTATCATCCATTTCTTTATTTCATTAGTTATTGGCTTAAGATTCATTACACAAAATACTTTACCATATCCGTTTGATTTCTTTGCTAATTCAAATATAATATTGTTGCATTTTCCAATATGCTCATATGCCATTATTGTATAAAACAAATATTCATTGTGAATAGAGAATATTTCCAATATCTCATCTATATCTTCAATATTGCAAAATGGAGCTAATGACAATCCTAATTTTACTTCTTCACTATAAGCACTTTCTTTGATTAATTTAATTATACTATTTCTAAAATTTTCCAATGCATTATTATCATTGCTTATAAATTCCTTAAACAATTTAATAAAATTATCATAATATCTTATTATTGGATTTGATGTTATAAAGCTATTTACATTTTTTAATTCATTTGAAGAATAGATTTCTTTAATAAATATTTTCATCAGTTCATTTGCAAGTCTATTTTTTTCATAATTTTCAAGCTGGTGAGTTTTCTTAGTTATAACTTTATACTCTCTCTTTCCAGCTGTCTCAAAATCTTGATACCCATAAATCTCATTTGCATTACTATAATGATATTCTTTTAAATCATAATAAATAGATTTTATTATATTTTTCTTGTCTTTCTTAACCATAAACCCATCCTTGCCCCTTTTCTTCAAGATCAATACTTATTTTTAAATATTTCAATTATCAATTGTAAATTCTCAACATTCACTTATCAATTACTGCATGCAATATTAATTAGAATTTATATGCTACATTTATTTTTCGAAGTAATAATTTTTCTCATATCTCCTACCATGTATAACGATCCACTGATTAATATTAAATCATCTTTTTCAGCTTCATTTACTGCTGAAAAAAATGCTTCTTCGTAACTTTCTAATGAAACAACATTAGGATTAAACTCTAATATCTCTTTTTTTAAATCTTCACTAAGTTCTGCTCTTTCACTATGAGGTGTCAATGCATAAACCTTTTCTGCTATTGGAGTTATTTCTTTTACCATTTCTTTGACTTGTTTATCTGCTAAAATACCAAGCAATAAATATAACTTATTATACTTAAAACATTTTTCAACATTTCGTCTAAGTGCTTTTATTCCATCAATATTATGTGCTCCATCAATAACTATTGCAGGTTTTTTGCCTAACACTTCAAGTCTTCCAATCCATTTAACATCTTCTAAACTTTTCTCTATTAGTTCTCTATTAATTATAATATTTTCTATTTCATATAATGCCTCTATAACATTTAATGCTACAGATAAATTTATTATTTGATGTTCCCCTAATAAAGGTAGTTTTACTGAATATGTATTCTTATTACTTTTTACCTGAACTTCTTGATATAATTCATCATTATTAATATTAAGTAATCTACTATCCTCTTTTTTAACTAAATAAACTCTAGATTTCTTTTCTTCAGCTACCTTAAGAATTACTTCTTCAACTTCCTTTTCTTGTGGATATAATATTAAAGGTACATTTTCTTTTATTATCCCAGCCTTTTCTTTTGCTATTGCTTGTAAACTATCTCCTAAAATATTAACATGATCTAGGCTAATAGAAGTAATTACAGAAACCTTAGGTACAATTACATTTGTAGAATCTAACCTTCCTCCTAGCCCAACTTCAATAACTGCATAATCAACTTTTTCATTATAAAAATGTAAAAACATTAAAGCTGTTATTATTTCAAATTCGGTTGGATGCTCATAACCTTCTTCAACTACCCTTTCAATTACAACTTTAACTTTTTCTAATAAATCAACTAATCTATCTTTATTTATGTTTTCACCATTTATTTGTATTCTTTCTTCAAACTCTTCTAAATAAGGAGATGTATACATTCCAACCTTATAACCTGCTCCTCTAAGAATTTTAGTGACCATAGCTGTAGTCGAGCCTTTTCCGTTTGTTCCTGCTATATGTATTAATTTTAGTTTTTTATGTGGACTTCCAAGTAACTCTAAAATTCTAAAAGTTCTCTCAAGTCCATAATTAGAACCAAATCTCCCTACACTTGTTATATAATTCATTGCTTCTTCATAAGTCATATTCATTTCTGCTTACCTCTTTGCTTTGTGTATTTCCTTTCTTACATTATACTTCAAATACAAACAAATTCCTAATACATATATCTATTTATATTACAATTACGAATTAAATATTAAGTATGAAGAATTTCTAAAATATAAGCGAACCTATAAAAAATGACTGTCACAAAAATGAAAATCCAAAAAGTGAATGTCCAAATTTTATATTTGGTTACACGAACTTTCTCCCTGGAGCTTTTATACTTGACTGCACAAACTTTATCATTTATATCTATCTTAATAAAATGACAGATAATGTCCGCTAACACTTGGATACACTTAAAAAGAGGTACCTTATAACTACTTAATAGCTGCTATACGATACCTCTTTTCATATTTTTATCTCTACTTTGTAATATTATATTCTTCAGCTAACTTTTTAAATATTGGTAATGCATTTACTATTTGTTCAGTTTGCACACAATAAGAAATTCTAACATGACCTGGACAGCCGAAATCATCACCAGGTACTAATAGCAAATCATATTTTTTTGCTCTCTCACAAAAAGCTTTAGCATCAGCTTCTAACGATTGAGGGAACAAATAAAATGCACCACCTGGTTCTACACATTTATATCCCATTTCAATTAAACCATTATATAATAATTCTTTATTTCTTTCATATATTGAAACATCAGAAGTTTGGTCAGCACATTTTGCTACTACCCTTTGAAATAAACTTGGTGCATTAACATATCCAAGAACTCTTCCTGCTCCACAAATAGCTGCATAAGTATCTTGAAAATTCTCAATTTCATTAGGCACTAATACGTAGCCTATTCTCTCACCAGGTAATGATAGTGATTTACTATAAGAATAGCAAACAAAAGTATTATCATAGTATTTAGTAATATATGGAACTTCAACACCTTTATACACTATTTCTCTATATGGTTCATCTGAAATTAAGTAAATTGTATGGCCGTATTCCTTAGATTTTTCTTTTAAAAGCTTAGTTAATTTTAAAATTGTCTCTTCAGAATACACAACTCCAGATGGATTATTTGGCGAATTTATAATTACTGCCTTTGTATTTTTGTTTATACTCTTTTCAAATTCTTTAAAATTAATTTGAAAATTTTCGATATTAGCCTCTACAACGATAAGCTTAGCCCCAGTTGCTTCAACAAAGCATCTGTATTCTGGAAAGAACGGCGCAAAGGTAATGAATTCATCATCTTTGCAAGATAAAGCTTTAAAACATATACTTATAGAAGCTGCTGCCCCTATTGTCATGTATAAATTATTCTTTGTATAATTAGTTCCAAATCTCTTATTAATTGAATCAGCAATACTCTCTCTTACCTTATCATCACCTTGAGCACTAGTATATCCATGAACAACAGTTGAATCTTCATTTTCTAGTATGTCAAGAATAGCTTCCTTAACGGATTCTGGTGCTGGTACATTAGGATTTCCAATGCTAAAATCATAAATTTTATCTCGCCCAACAATTTCAGCTCTTCTTTTCCCAAATTCAAATATTTCTCTAATTGTCGATCTTTTGCTTCCTATTTCTATCATATCTTTTGATAACATAATTTACCCCCAATTTGTTCAGTTTACAATTTACAGTTAACAGTTGAGTTATGCAGTTTACAGGTTACAATTTACAGTTGCAGTTAGTAGTTATCAGTTTACAGGCGCAACTTGCAAATAGCAGTCTATAGGTTATACTTACAAATCGAAATCCACTGTTAGTTGTTAACTTTTTTGATTATTGCTTTTATTTATAATTTTATTCTTGTTTTATTTTATGCTTTTTTCTAGAAAAAAGCAATTTTTATCATAGTCAAATTACTCTAGTGATATATTTTTTTATTTTTATTTGTAGCTGTATTACTAAATATTATGGACAATAAAATGCTGAGTAAAAGAATGCTAAGTATAATTAATACAGAATTTGTGACTGAAATTTGTATCTTAACAATAAGTGAAATAAGTTTTATTCCAGTAAAAATCAGTATTCCACTTACTCCATATTTCATGAATCTAAATTTAGTATTCATTTTAGCTAAGACATAATACATGCTTCTAAGACCGAGGATAGCAAAGATATTTGAAGTATATACTATAAAAGTATCAGTAGTTATTGAAAAAATTGCAGGTATTGAATCGATAGCAAAAATTACATCTGAACCTTCTATTATTATAAGAGCTGCAAAAAGAGGTGTAGCATATATCCTTTTCTTTTGTTTAACAAAAAAAGCCTGTCCATAAAAAAGATCTGTAACTGGTATTATTTTTTTTACTAGTTTAATCAAAAGATTATTGTTAAATTTTTTATCCTCATGCTTTTTCTTAAATACAGCAAATCCACTATATATTAATATAAGACCAAAAAGAGGAAGCACAAAATGAAATCTATTAACTATGTTTACTCCAAGCAAAATAAATATCAATCTTAGTACCATAGCACCTGATACTCCATATAGTAATACTCTTTCCTGATATTCTTCTCTTATTCCAAGGTTACTAAATACCATAATAAATAGAAATAAATTATCTAAACTCAACGACATTTCTAATATGTATCCACCAAAGTATTCAACTGCAGCTGTTTGACCTCTTGTTAGATATATAAAGATGTTAAATAATATTGATATACTTATCCAAAAAATTAAATTAATAAAATTTCTTTTAGTATTCATTTAAACCTCCATTTCTTAATGAAAAATACTATAATGCACCATTTATTATTTCTATACTCTAGTATATTTATGTTAAGGTTGAATAATTCCCATTAAAATTCTGTAGGTTTTCCTATCAAATTATTAATCTTTCTTCTTTGATAATCATAAATTTTATCACGCCATAATTTTTTTGAAAATCTAATCTTTTATATGAAAAAAGAATGAGCCATTAAAATAATAACTCATCCTTTATAAATATTACCTACAATTAGCTAATTTAAAGCTTCAATTCTAACTTTAACAGCTTCAAGCATTTCTACGTATTTTACTCTCTTTTCTTTTTCAGCATCTATAACTGCTGCTGGTGCTTTAGCTACGAAACCTTGATTTCCTAATTTCTTATCAATTCTTTCAATTTCGCCTTCAAGCTTTTTAACTTCTTTATTTAATCTTTCTAATTCTTTATCTTTATCAACTAAGTCTAGTAAAGGCATGAATAATTCTCCACCTTTAACAACTAAAGATACAGCATTAGCTGGTACATTTGCTTTATCAGCTATAAATTCTACTTCTGAAGCTGAAGCTAATTTTTCAATATAGGCACTTCCTGCATTAAATGCTTTTTTAGCATCTTCAGCTATATAGCAAATAACCTTTGCTTTTCTTGATGGTGGTACATTCATTTCAGCTCTAATATTTCTTAAGCCTTTTATAGCTTCAATAACGAATGCCATATCAGCTTCTGCTTCTTTATTTATTAAAGCTTCATCAAATACTGGCCAAGCTGAAGTTGTAATAGTTTCTTCATCACTTAAATGAGTGAAGATCTCTTCTGTAATAAATGGCATAGCTGGATGTAATAATTTTAAGCCTGTAATTAGTACAGTATTTAATACATTGTAAGCTATTCCCTTAGCTTTTTCATCATCACCATAGAATACTGGTTTAACAAGTTCTATATACCAGTCACAGAATTCAGTCCACATAAAATCATAAACCTTTTGCATTGCAATTCCAAGTTCATATTTTTCCATGTTTTCTGTAACTTCTTTAACTAAAGTGTTCATTTCTGATAAGATCCACTTATCTGCTAAAGAATATTCCTTGCAGTCTTTATATTTGTTCATTATGTCCTTATCAAGGTTCATCATAACAAATCTTGAAGCATTCCAAATCTTATTAGCAAAGTTTCTTGATGATTCAACTCTTTCTGGATAATATCTCATATCATTTCCTGGAGCATTACCAGTAGCTATCATAAATCTTAATGCATCTGCACCATAAGTTTCAATTACTTCTAATGGATCTACACCATTTCCTAAAGATTTACTCATTTTTCTTCCTTGAGAATCTCTAATTAGACCATGAATAAGTACTGTATTAAATGGAGTTTCTCCCATACAATGAAGTCCTGAGAATATCATTCTAGCAACCCAGAAGAAGATAATATCATGACCAGTAACTAATGTGCTTGTTGGATAGAAATATTCTAAATCCTCTGTTTTATGTGGCCAACCAAGTGTTGAGAATGGCCATAATGCTGAAGAAAACCATGTATCGAGTACATCATTATCTTGTTTAATATTAGTGCTTCCACATTTAGTACAAGCATTTGGTGCATCTTCAAGTACCATCATTTCACCACAATCTTGACAATAGTAAACTGGGATTCTATGTCCCCACCATAATTGTCTTGAAATACACCAATCTTGAATGTTTTCCATCCAGTTAAAGTAAATCTTATCAAATCTTTCAGGAACAAATTTAGTCTTACCACTCTTAACTACTTCTATAGCTGGCTTTGCAAGGTCTTCCATCTTAACATACCATTGCTTAGAAATAATTGGTTCAACAGTAGTTCCACATCTATCATGAGTACCAACGTTATGAGCATGATCTTTTATTTTAACTAAAAGACCTAATTCTTCTAAATCCTTAACTATAACTTTTCTAGCTTCGTATCTATCTAAACCTTTGTATTTTCCACCTTTTTCGTTGATAATTCCTTGATCATCCATAACTCTTATGATTTCTAAGTTATGTCTTTTTCCAACTTCAAAGTCGTTAGGATCATGAGCTGGAGTCATCTTAACTGCACCAGTTCCAAATTCTAAATCAACATAGTCATCACCAACTATAGGAATTTCTCTGTTTACTAATGGGAGTATTACTGTTTTACCTATAAGATGTTTGTATCTTTCATCATTTGGATTTACAGCAACACCACTATCTCCTAGTAATGTTTCTGGTCTTGTTGTAGCAATTTCAAGAAAACCACTTCCATCAGCTAATGGGTAATTGATGTGCCAGAAATGTCCTGCTTGTTCTTCATATTCAATTTCTGCATCAGATAAAGCTGTTTGGCAATGTGTACACCAGTTGGTTATTCTATTTCCTTGATAAATTAAACCTTCATTATATAACTTAACAAATACGTGTTTAACAGCTGCACTAAGATTTTCATCCATTGTAAATGCTTCTCTTGTAAAATCAGCAGATACTCCAAGCTTTTTAACTTGGTTTCTTATAGTAGCTCTGTATTTGTCACTCCATTCCCAAACTTTTTCAAGGAAAGCTTCTCTTCCCATTTCCTTCTTGTCATAACCTTGCTCAGCAAGCATGTTAGCCACTCTAACTTCTGTTGCAATAGACGCATGATCTTCACCAGGAAGCCATAAAGCAGCATATCCTTGCATTCTCTTAAATCTAATAAGCATATCTTGAAGTGTATCATCAAAGGCATGCCCTAAGTGAAGTTGACCTGTTATATTTGGCGGTGGCATAACTATAGTATAAGGCTTTTTGCGCTTATCAACTACTGGTGTGAAATAGCCTTTTTCTTCCCAATTCTTATAAATTCTGTCTTCAAATTCTTTTGGATCATATGTGGTTGCAATGTTTTTCATTTCTTCTGACATTTCTATTCCTCCGTTTAAAATCTGATGTACAAGGTATTAAATGCCCCTTGTCATAGCGCTATATATAGCTACATTCAAATTACTATAGCATTTTAAAATTATTTAAAACATATTTTAGTAATGATGTATATCAAAGCCTTGCTTTTAAAAAAATCGGCTTAGTAATAATTATTTTTTATTCTATTAGTTTTTTTTCTCATTTTTAAGAATCCCAATTAGTCCAAGAGGCTTTTCTTCACCATGCACTAATCTAGTTATATTAGATCTATGGGCAATAGTAGCTAATACAAAGTATAAACATGCAAATAAGGAAATCCACCAATAGTCTTTTGCATATACAATCAAATGATAAATTGCCTCTGCTGCAAAAAAGGTTAATGCAAACACTGACATCCTATCCACAATTAGCAATAAAATTACTCCTACAATCAATGAAATTAATGTAAAACCTGGATTTACAACCATAAAAACTCCAATACCTGTGGCAAAGCCTTTTCCACCTTTAAATCTAAGCAATATTGGATATATGTGTCCTAGTATAACAGCAAATCCAGCTAAATAAGCAGCAAACATTCCAACCTCTGCTCCACCTATTGAAGTAAATATCATTTTTCCCACAAACGAGCAAATAAAACCTTTTAAAAAATCTAAAAATAAAGTCATAACTCCATATTTTATCCCAAATACACGAGTCATATTAGTAGTCCCTGGATTTTTACTTCCTAGTTCTCTAATATCTTTGTGAATAAACTTATTTGATATAGCAATAGCTGTACAAAAATTACCAATAAAATAACTAAATACAACTAATAATGATAATTGCCACCAATAATTCATAAACAAAATTCTAACACTCCTTCCTCTATTAATATAATGCCTAAATTGAATCGTTGAATTTTAATTATGAATTTTATATTTTTAATTCTTAAGGAAACCCGACTCACATTCGTTCGCTGGGGGCTTTCGAATAACCAAATATAAAATGCCCACAGGGAAAGTTCGAAGAACAAAATATAAAATTTTGATTCTCACTTTTGAATTCTCAACGCCAAAAGAGCCTTCATCACAAAAGGACGAAGACTCGCGGTACCACCTTTATTTCCACACAAGCAATTATATATGCTCTAATGGACTCTTAATTTAAATAACGATTCAGATAAACCGTCTTTAGCTACTATTATTTCACTAAAGAAGCTCAAAAGCTACCTTCAAAACTTTCAGCATAAGGGTTTTCAGCTACTCCCTCTCTCTAACTAGTTCTCTCCAAATCTATGATTCAAGAAAAGAACTGTACTCCTCAACTCCTATGAGTGAGTTTCCTTTTAATGCCTCCAAATTTCTACTCCTCTTTTTCATTGCTTTTATTATTCAATTTACTTAAAATAATAGCTTATAGTATAAATTTTGTCAATAATAGTTTTTTATGAACCATCTTCTCTCTTACCAAAATATATTTATCATATACTTAAATATTTTTCAATATCTTCAAAACTTTCTATATCTAAAATATTTTCAATAATTAAAATAAATTCATACACAATTCTTTTATGTTATATATAATCTTACTTTGATCTATCAATTTCAATTTGTTCTTCACCCCACGCATTTAATCCACTCAAAACAGGAATTAACGCTTTACCTCTTTCCGTTAAAGAATATTCAACTTTAGGAGGAATCGTGTTATATTGAGTTCGAACAATAATATTATATTCTTCTAATTCTCGTAAAGACTTTGTGAGCATAGTGGTAGTAATGCCTTTAATTCTTCGTTTTAATTCATTGTATCTTGTAATATCATTTTCCGCCAAATACCAAATAATTGGCAATTTCCACTTTTGCCCCAAAATATTAAGTGCATATAAAGTAGGACATTGTACCTCATATATATTATTAGGGGATTTCTGATTACAATCTATATTCTTATTCATAATTACAACTCCTTTAAACTTTACAGTATACTTTTTATACTAACGAAGAAAAAACTACATACTTGCATATTTATATCCTAATGGTATATTGATTATAGCAGAAAAATAAAATATTGAAAATAGGAGTGTTACTATGAAGGTTTATGCTATTAACGGAAGTCCAAGAAAAAATAAGAATACAGCTACTTTACTTCAAAGAGTTTTAGATGGGGTAGTACAAGTTGCAAAAGATAAAGAAATTGAAACTGAAATAATCAATTTATATGACTTAAACTATACTGGATGCAGAAGTTGCTTTGCTTGCAAAAGACTTGAAGGTAAAAGTTATGGAAAATGTGCAGTTAAAGACGATATTCAAGAAATTCTAGAAAAATTATCTCAAGCTGATGGAATTATTTTTGGCTCTCCAGTATATTGGGATAATATATCAGGTCAATTACACTCATTTTTAGAAAGATTGTTATTTCCCTATTTAGTGTATGATAAGAACCTTTCTACAATTGCACCAAAAAGGATGCCAACAGCTTTCATTTATACAATGGGTTCTCCAGAAGAAATAATGGAAAATTTAAATTATAAATTAACATTCAGTAAATTTGAATCCTTTATAGAACGTATATTTACAAAACCACAAGTAATGTATTGTAATGATACTTACCAATTTGATGATTACTCAAAATATGAATCTACTTTTTTTTCTGAAGAAGCAAAAGCAACACATCGAAAAGTTCAATTTCCTTTCGACAGTCAAAAAGCATTTGAACTAGGTGCGCGTTTAATAAAGTAGTCATTTATATACTACCTATAAGACACAATAAATTAATATTCTCTAACATATCTTTCTTAATATAAAAAACTTACCATATTCATTTTTATATGGTAAGTCATTTCTAGCAATTCCATACCCAATTTTAGTAAATTTATTACTCACTTATGATATGGTTCACCATTCATTATCCTAAATTTAATTTAGAAATTAAGCATTTTCTCATGAACACAAACTTCCAATTATAGACATAATGAGAATAAAATTTATCCACTATTAATTAGGTTATATCAACCATTATACCTCTTATTTTTCATATATGGAATATTTATCTATTACATCAAATAAAAAACCACAAAAAAAATGTAGCAACACACATTTATGCTACTACATTTTATATAATTCAACTCATTCCAGTTATGGTTTTATGTTTTGAAAGCTGAATTATACTATTTTCATTTTTTATAGTTCTTATGGTTAAATTATTTACATCAGTTTGTAAATTATCTACTTTATTAGTTAAACCAAAAATTAATTCTGTATTTTGTTTATATCCATCAAATAAAGCATCAATTTTAGGTTTAATTTCATTTTCAATAGTCATATTAGTTTTACGAACTACATTTTCTAAATTATCAAATCTTTCATTTATCTCAGATTTCATATTACTAATGTCTGATTTCATATTACCGATATCTGATTTCATGTAGCCAACATCTGATTTTATACCTTGAACTTCTGAATACATTTTAGTTAGTAAATCAAACATTTGATCATTATCTGCCACAAGCATTCACTCCTTTTGCTTTAGTAAATCCTTTGTTAAATTATATATTAAGTGAAAAGACATTATACTTAATTTTGCTAGAATAATTATAACATGGATTTAATCATAAGCGTTAATATAATCTATAATGCAATTCTTACCAAATACAATGATAATTATACGTATGTTTGTTCTTATTATTTTCCAAGTCATCGTGGCATATAACTATTGAATTTTACTACTTATAGCACTTCTTCACAGCTTCAAGTAGTCTTTCTAATGCTTTTTCAAGTATCTTTGTTGGACAAGCTAAATTTATTCTTTCAAAGCCAATTCCTTCTTTTCCAAAGATATATCCTTCATCTAAAAACATTAAAGCTTCCATTCTCATAAACTTTTCAAGGGCTTTATGATCCTTTTCAATTGCACTAAAATCAAGCCATTGAAGATATGTCCCCTCTAAGTTTATTACTTTAACCTCTGGTAAATTTGCTTTCATAAATCCTTCAACAAGCTTTTTGTTTTGATGTATAACTTGAATAAGCTCATTAAGCCATTCTTCACATTCATTATAAGCTATTTCACAAGCCTTATATCCAAAAATATTTAACCCCGCATTTCCTATAGTAATCATTTTTTCATGTAATACCTTATCTCTTATTCTTTTATTAGGAATAATTATGTTTGATGCTTGAAGCCCTGCCAAATTAAATGTTTTGCTTGGTGCTGTACAAATTACTGAATTACTTGCAAATTCTTTAGAAATATTTGCAAAAACCATATGTTTATATTCAGGCATAATTAAGTCAAAATGAATTTCATCAGCTACTATAAGCACATTGTTATCTATACATATCTTTCCTATCTTTATCAGTTCTTCTTTACTCCATACACGTCCAACAGGATTATGTGGACTACATAAAATAAATAACTTTGTGCTTTCTAAACTTGCCTTTTCTTCAAAATCTTTAAAATCAATTTCATAATGATCTTCACAAAGTTTTAAAGAACTTTTTACTATCTTTCTATTTCCAGCTTCTATTGCTTTATAAAATGGATAATATACTGGAGTCATAACAAGAACACCATCTTCCTCATTTGTTAGTGCCCTAACAATAGTAAATAGTGCTGGAACAACTCCTGAAAATTCTGTGATCCATTCTTTTTCAATTTTCCAATCATGTCTTCTTTCCATCCAATTACACACTGCTTTATAATAATCTTCTGTGGCTTCAGTATATCCAAAAACACTAGCATCCATATATTTTTTTAAACCTTCAATTATCTCTGGAGGATTCTTAAATTCCATATCAGCAATAGAAAATGGAACTATTTCTTCATTAATATCCTTATTTAACTTTTGCATCAAATTCCATTTGCTTGCTCCAACATTTTTTCTTGATATAAGTGTTTCAAAATCATATTTCATTTTTTCTTCACTCCCTTAACAATAATTTATCATATTATAGTTAATTTTTAAATGCTACTCATGTATTTCCATAGAGTCCTTAGTTTATCGTGATATAAGAGTTCAGATTAATTTATATATATAGATATCCAATTTAATAATCAAACTTATAAATAGAATATATATGTATTATTGAGCAATTATAATTGTAACACTACACTAGAAATCAGATACATTTTTCTGGAAGCAGGCATGTGAAATTGAGCTGATGATGGTTATTAGTGGAAGGTTGTTTCATTTTCTGCTTGTCATAAATTTACTTTAGGAACATGCAGAAATGGGTGCAACCTTCCACTTAGAACCTTCCAGCGAAAATTTCACTAGTCCTGTGGAAGACAAATGTATTGGATTTCGGTAATTTTCGTGTAAGTCTAATTCTTACGCTGTGTATCTATATATTATCCAATATTAATATATACTTATTAGTAAAATTTAAGAGCCTGGCTCTAGGATTATGGCATTAATCTTGTTCTATCCCTTGGTATTAAACTTGCTTCTCTCACATTTTCAAAACCTAAAAGTCTAGCTGTTATTCTTTCTAGTCCAATTGCTAAACCTCCATGAGGTGGCATTCCATATTTAAAGTTTGATATATAGCTATCATAATTTTCAGGATCTAATCCCTTATATTTCATGTTTTCTATTAGCATATCATATTCATGTATTCTCTGTCCTCCAGTGGTAATTTCAATCCCCCTAAATAACAAGTCAAAACTATGTGTTTCTTCAGTACCACAAGGCATTGTATACATAGGTCGTTTTTCCCTTGGATAATGGGTTAAGAAGATAAAGTCACTATTATATTTTTCCTTGGCATATTTACATATTAATTTTTCTCCTTCTGGGTCAATATCGCCATCTAATCCTGTTTTATTATACTTTGTCTTTAATATTTCTATTGCTTCAGAAAACTTAACTCTTGGAATTTTGTCTTCTATAACTTGAACTTCTGCCTTTAAAATCTTTAAATATTTTTCTCCTTCTTTCAGTACTTTTGTAAGTATATGTTTTAGCAGTCTTTCTTCCAAATCCATTATGTCTTCTTCATCCTCAATAAAGCCTAACTCTAAATCCATGCTTATATACTCATTTAAATGTCTATTAGTATTGTGTTCTTCTGCTCTATATACATGGCCTATTTCATACACTCTTTCAAAACCTGCTCCAACCATCATTTGTTTATAAAATTGTGGACTTTGGGCTAAATAGGCTTGTTTTTCAAAATATTCAACCTTAAATAATTCTGTGCCACCCTCTGCTCCTTCTTTTACCAACTTAGGTGTTGATATTTCAGTAAATCCTTCATTATTTAAGTATTCTCTAAAACCATTAGCTATAATATTTTGGATTTTAAAGATTGAATTTACCTTATCATGCCTTATGCTTAACATTCTATTATTTAATTTTGTATCCAAATTAATTTCAAGATTCTCTTTATTTAATTCTATTGGCAGTTCTGCCAAAACATTATTAATAATATTCAGCTGTTCCACATCAACTTCAAATCCGTTATATTTATTATTGCTTTCCTTAACCATTCCATAAATACTTATTACGGCTTCCACTTTAATTGTATTTAATTTAAACTCATTACTTACTACACATTGAACATAGCCTGTTCTATCCCTCAATATGATGAATGTTATGGATTTTAATTTTCTTATGCGATATACCCATCCCTTAATTACTATTTTTTTATTTATATAATTATCTATTTCATTAATCATTACTCTTTTCATTTCAAATACTCCTTTAAATTTACATATATTTTTTAACAACAAAGCCCCTTGAGCTAGCTAAACTCAAGGGGCAAAAAATTTTCGCGGTACCACCCTTTTTGACTTAAAACATTGCTTAAAAATAAAATAGTAGCGTTGTAAACATAAACCGGGCCCAATTTATAAAAATAAAAAAACTCCCACTTCATGTATAGAAGTGAAAGCATTATCTTCACGGTGCCATTCTACTTTGACTAAGCAAATAAACTAAGTCATCTCTAACCTTTTAACGGAGGCTTCCGGCTTATCCTACTAAAATTAACTTTCAAATACTAGGGAAATCCAAATACTCCCTGCATATTAATACCTTCAGATAAACTTCTCCAGGATGTCTTCAATACATACTTTCTCATAGAGCTTACACCATCCTCTACTCGCTTAAGATACTAATAATATATCTACTATTCCTTTCATAGAATTTTATTTTTTTATTTATAATATATAATACTCTTAATTAAGTTGAATGTCAACATACATATGAAAATTCTAACAATTTATATAAAGTATCCTTATTATAAATCGAGAATAAATTAAGTAGATTATAAAAAGGAGCGATTAAATATGATTACAGGTATTTCTAATCTTAACAATGTTGATACTTCAACTTACGCTACTAAAAACGATGTTTCAAAGAAAGATAAAGTTAACGATGATGCTAGTAATACTTCAGCAAATGAATTAGAAAAAGATACATTTGTAAAATCTTCAGACGATGACTTAACAAATTTAACTTATAAACCAGTTAAAAAGAAACTTTCAGCAGAGGAAATAAAACAATTAAATGATGATCAAGCAGAACAAGAAAAGGCATTCTTAAAAAAATTTATAGAAAACACTATAAATACACAAAATAATTTTAGTAATGGTACAGAAAATAATGGCCTTTCAAAAGAAAGTTCAGATCTTCTTACTAAGATTTTCGGCTCTCTTGACAAGGCTTATCCTAAAGCTGGAACTACTCCTGAAGAAGCACAAAAAGCTATTTCAGATGGAGGCCCATATTCTGTAAAAGCTGTGGCAGATCGTATTATGACTATGGCTACTGCCTTAGCTGGAGATGATAAAGATAAACTTCAGCAAATGAGAAACGCTGTTGAAGAAGGCTTTAAACAAGCTGGAGTTGACTTTAAAAACTCTACAAAAATGGATGATCTTCCTCAAATCTCAAAAGATACCTATACTGAAGTAATGAAGAGATTTGATGCACTTCAAGGAAAATCAGATACTTCAAAGGATGCATCAGCAAATGAACAAGAAGATAACACAATAAAAAATAATTAACTAATCTTCTTGAAGTCTACTTTAAATGCTATGATATTTAAAGTAGTGTTCGCTAAAAAATAAACTAATGAGGAGATTTATTATGAAGTTTGACGCAATACATCACATAGCTATTATTACTTCTGATTATGAAGTATCAAAACATTTTTATGTGAACATTTTAGGCTTTGAAATTATAAGAGAAAACTATAGAAAAGAAAGAAACTCTTATAAATTAGATTTAAAAATAGGAACAAGTGAAATTGAACTTTTCTCAATGCCAAATGCACCTAAAAGACCATCTTATCCTGAAGCTTGTGGATTAAGGCATCTTGCTTTTCGAGTTGAAAATATCGAAAAAGTTGTTGAAGAATTGAATAGGAATGGCATTATTACAGAACCAATTCGTATAGATGAATATACTGGAACGAAATTTACTTTTTTTTCAGATCCAGATGGTTTACCTTTAGAATTACATGAATAAAATATAATATAAAAATTTATAGGGATGATTACTATATAATCATCCCTACTTTATTATTCAAGACTTTACATTGCTCTTCCAGGTATTACTGCATCCAGTATTCCTATAGCCAAAGCTGCTAAAAGTGCTCCTATTATTGATACACTCATATTAGGCACAAAGTATTGCGCTATATATAATATTATTGCAGCTATAAAAAATCCTTTTATGCCTTTTCCAAATGGTGATGCATCTACACCCATAAAAGCTTCAACTAAATAATCCAATATGCTTATTACTAAAGCTGCTAGTAAATATGACCACATGCCTATAATTGTAAAACCTGGTGTAAAAAATGATGCTATTGCTAAGATTACGGCAGTTAATACTAGCCTAATTAACCAGCCACCAATACTTCTTCCACCAACCTTACCTTTTGTTGAATCATCTTTATCATGTACCATAAATAATTACCTCCTAAAATATATTTCTTATGAGTGTAATTATATTGTGCCCAGTTAATTAAAATATATTAATTTTTTTATTCTTTAGGAATTTATAATGTAATTAAATCTGTGGATACTATATGAAAAGCGCTATTTAAATGATTTGTGTATAAGAAAAGAATAAAAAACAAATCATATTCGCTTGCATAAAATGTTCTTATATGCAGCATAGCTGCCTTTTCTAATGTGTATACCTTTTAAACAGAAAATCTAATTTTGCAAAGTTATACTTACTATTTCTGGCATATTAAATATTCTTATACCTGGTGAACTATGCCCCATTCCTCTACTAACAATAAGTTTCTTATTATCTATATCATAAATTCCGCTATTATATTTAGGAAAAAATTTTCTTTCTGGAGAAAGCAATCCACCTATAAATGGTATTCTTATCATTCCTCCATGAACATGACCAGCTAAAGTCAAATCAATATTATGTTTTGCATAGAAATCAAAATATAGTGGATTATGAACTAATAAAATATTATATTCCTTACCTTTACATTTAATTAATTCAGTACTTACAATTTCTTCTATATTTGATGGTCTATTTTTTATTTTATAAAACGAAAGTGGAATATCGAGGCCATATAAATTAATACAATCCTGTTTTCTAGTTAGCGTAATTTTTTGATTATTTATTACTTTAACATTCAAATTCTTAAGCTTAGTCATGATTAGATTTAAGTAATAGCAATTTAACCTTTTTTCATGATTTCCTACTATATAATACATCTCATATTTCCCACTCAACGCTTCAACCAAACTAAAAAAATTATCAAATTTTTTATCGTATTTATTTACCATATCACCCGTCATAACTATAATATTAGGTTTTTCATTATCTATTTTACCAATGACAGTACTATTATTATCTCCTATATACTTATAATTATGAAAATCCGACAAATGAATAATTTTAAAGTTATTAAATTCTCTTGGAATTTTATTATTAACAATTTTATATTTTGATATTCCTAATAACTTATTATCTAAATACGTATATGTGGTTATTAATGATAAACCCAACAGTAAAACTATATTTTTTATCATTGATTTGCTCCATTCTCTTGAAATTTATAAAATTTCTCTTTCTAATCTGTAAATAAAATCATTTATCCCCTTCATAACCCAAACAACAATATACTTTTGACTTTCATCAAAATTTTGTACCTTATTTACTATTTTATTGCAAAACCATCTTATATTATTTGTTACAGCTTTAAGATGTGCCTCTGATTTAGTTTCTTCAATATATATAAATTCATCCCAAAAGACTAAAGGTAAAATTAAAATTTCTACTAAAGCATAACTTTTAATAAAATCCTCGTCTTGTTCATATTTACTTCTATAATAATCCATTATTAAATATTCTCCTGCAAAAATCATTATATTTTTTTCATCTTTCTTGCATAAAAATAATTCTATTATATCGATAACTTTATCAACAATTGCTCTTTCAAAATTTTCATTTAAATTTGAAATTATATATTTTGAAAAACCATTTACTATATCAAAGATTACTGATTCATTTGTTTCCTGTCTTAGCTTTCCGTTATTATCTAAAAGTATATTTGCTCTATGATAGTCAAATGGATTAACTTGAAAATCCGTCTTTATAAAATGATTTTCTCCTGAAATGGTATTAAATAAACAACTGACATAATCATATTCTGCATTTATACCAACAATTTTAGATTTATTTTTATTAATCTCTTCCCTATAGCTTTCTAAAAAACTATTAGAAAAACCTTGTCCATTAATTGATACACATTTCTTGATTTTAGACGATAAAATTGTTACATATTGTGCTTTATTACCACCTTTAGAATGTCCTGATACAGTTATATTATCATAATTTAAATTATTTATAAATTTTAAAGCTTCAAGTTGTTCATTAGTAACAGAAGTATATGCACCTTCTCCATTATCCTCCCACTCTGCTTCTGTACTGGTGCCTCTAAAAATAACAACAGCATTATTATTTTCATTTACTAAGCATGCAAACTTCATACCATTTTTATAAGCAGCTATATTTTTAATTCTATAATTGCATAAATTATTATTTTCTCCTATGTAATTTAATATTTTTATCCATTGGTATTTAGGCGTTTTCATTATACAATTTCCTATATTCCCCATAAGCTTATCAAAATCTGCATCCTTTAATATATCATCAACAATTTCCTTAACACTCTTATTTTCTTTTGCTTCCCATTCTAAATATATCAAATTATCCAAAAGAATTAATTCTGCATATGACAGCTGTTCCATAGATACCTCCATTATATACCTAGTTATCTGGACTTAAAACTAAATTTTATTCCTGTAACTAATCTATGCTCAATTATTATTTTTGAACTTAAAATGGTTAATTATAGATATCCAATTTAATAATCAAACTTATTAATGTAATATATATGTAGTATTGAGAAACTATAATCGTAACACTACACTAGAAATCAGATACATTTTTCTGGAAGCAGGTATGTGAAATTGAGCTGATGATGGTTATTAGTGGAAGGTTGTTTCATTTTCTGCTTGTCATAAATTTACTTTAGGAACATGCAGAAATGGGTGCAACCTTCCACTTAGAACCTTCCAGCGAAAATTTCACTAGTCCTGTGGAAGATAAATGTATATGATTTCGGTAATTGTTCCATAAGTCTAATTCTCGCTTTGGATATCTATATTATCTATTAAAGAATTAATATCATTTTTAAATACTAAAATAACCTGTAGTCTCCAAATGGAAAACCTACAGGCTATAATATAAATTACATAACTATATTTTACTATTAAATAATTTTAAAAAAACATCTTCATTATATATATAATAAGTGCTGATAAAGTTGCAGTAATAGGGATTGTTAATATCCAAGCCCAAACTATATTTTGTGCTACTCCCCATTTAACAGACTTAAATCTTTTTGATGCTCCAACACCCATTACAGTAGTTGAAATTATATGTGTTGTACTTACTGGTGCATGGAAAAATGTAGCTAGGAAGATTACTGCTGCACCACCAGTTTGAGCTGCAAATCCATTAACAGGTGTTAATTTAGCCATCCCACTTCCCATAGTTTTGATAATTTTTTTTCCTCCTGATGCTGTTCCCAATGCCATAGCTAAAGCACAACATGCTATTACCCAAGTTGGAACTGCAAATTCATGAATAAATTTTCCACTTAGCAAGGCCATGGTAATTAATCCCATTGATTTTTGAGCATCATTACTACCGTGGTTTAATGCCATAAGCGCACCTGCAACCACTTGGAATTTTAAAAATATCTTATTTACTAAACCAGGTTTAAAAGGTCTTAAAATCCAATTTAATAATATCATTAAAAAGTATCCAACTACAAAACCTATAATTGGAGCAATAAATATCCAAATTATTACTTCATGAAATAAATTAGACCAATTTACTACATTAAAACTATTATTATATGCTATTCCTCCACCCATTAATGCTCCAATTAGAGCATGAGAAGAACTGCTTGGTATACCAAAATACCAAGTTATTATATTCCATATTATCGCTGAAATTAAAACTCCTAATATAACCCATTGTTCAATCGAGTTATGGCTTACTATACTTTCACCTACAGTTTTTGCAACTGCTGTTCCACTAAATGCACCAATAAAATTAAATATTGCACATATTATAATTGCTGTTCTTGGTGTAAGAGCTCTAGTTGTAATTGATGTTGCAACTGCTGTGGCTGTGTCATGAAATCCATTAATAAAATCAAATATTAATACCGTTATTACTATTAATACCGTTATAGTCATAGCACTAAGCATTCTTAATTACAACTCCCTCTATGATATTTGCAATTTTTTCACACTTATCAATAGTGTTTTCCATTATTTGATAAATTTCTTTCCATTTAATAATTTCTATTGGATCTTTTTCATTTCTAAATAATTCGCACACAGTTTGCCTAAATAAACGGTCCGCTCCACTTTCAATTTGGTTTATCACCTTTATCTTCTCAGCAATTTGATTTTTACCGCCCATTAAGTGAAGTTCATCCATTAATTCTACTAAATGACCAGTACATTTAATTAACATATCAGCTAATAATTTTGATGCTTCTGTACTTTGCTTAACATTAAACATTACAAATCTATGTACTGCTGAATTGATTAAATCTAAAACATCATCTAATCTCTTAATTAAAACATAGATATCCTCTCTATCAAATGGAGTAATAAAAGAATCGTTTAATTCTTTAACTATAATACCTACTATTCTATCACCTTGATGTTCTAATTCTTCTATTCTACTTACATCAAGATCAATATTATCTAGTGAATCTAAGGTCCTTCTTAAAAGTTTTGCACCTTCATCAACGATTTGTGCAGCTTCATTAAACAGTTTATAAAATTTGTCTTCTTTTGGATTTAAATTGAACATATTATCACATCTCCCTATAAGTATAAAAATTTAATATATTGCCAAATGTCATAATCCTGTTCTAGTATATTCTATTTTAATATAAATTTAAACTATTTTTAAAAAACTTAACCTAAATTTAATATAAATATGCTTGAATTTTCTCATATATTAATTTTATTAGTAATTTTTGTAATCAAAAACAGATTTAATTTACTTTAATTTATCACTTTAGCAATAATTTCTCAGAAATCTTAACAGAAAATTTGCAAACTAAAAGTTGCAAAAATAATGTAAGAACATATATTACTTTCCATTATTCTATGCAACTTTTAATTTAAATTAATTATTATTCATTATTCTTTTTTGCTCTTGGGAAGTATGTTGTATGCAATAATTCATGAGCCTTATTACTTAGTGGATGTCCTAAATATTTTTCATATATTGCAAGAACTTCTGGATTTTCATTAGATCTTCTAAGAGTCTTAGCTCTATCTATATTATTTAAACCTTCAGCTCTTTTTTGTAAAACTTCGTCTTTATTCTTTCTTATTTTAGGTTGACCACCGCCACCAATACAGCCTCCTACACACGCCATTATTTCTATAGCATGGAAGAATTCTTCACCAGATCTTACTTTATCCAACATCTTAGCTGCTTCTCTAAGTCCATGAGCAACACCGATTCTCAATTTAATATCTTTGACTTCTATTTCACAAACTCTAAATCCATCCCAGCCTCTAAGACCTTCAAATTCGATGTTGTCAACTCTTTCTCCAGTCATATTTTCCATTGCTGTTCTTACAGCTGCTTCAATAACTCCACCTGTTCTACCAAAAATGATACCAGCACCAGTATATTCACCCATTACTGTATCTATTTCTTCATCTTCAAGAGTTCTTAAATCTATTCCTGAATCTTGGAAAATCTTAATAAGTTCTCTTGTTGTTATAACATAGTTAACATCTGAATCTAGATTTACAGAAAATTCTGGTCTTGATGCTTCATATTTTTTAGCAATACAAGGCATAATTGCAACTGACGATATTTCTTCTCTCTTTAATCCTTTTTCTTTTGCCCAGATTTCTTTAGCAACAATACCAAACATCTCCATAGGAGATTTTGCTGAAGAAGGAACTTCTAACATGTCACCATAATTTTGTTCTATAAATTTAATCCATGAAGGACAGCATGAAGTAAGTATTGGAAGTTTTACATTTTCATCTCCTGCAAGATGCTTTTCAAGTCTTTCTTGAAGTTCAGCTGCTTCTTCCATTATTGTCAAATCAGCTCCCCAAGAAGTATCAAATACATAGTCTACTCCTAACTTTCTAAGTCCTGCTGCTAATTTCTTTTCAACATTTTCTCCTGGTTCAAAGCCAAAAGCTTCACCTATAGCTACACGAACAGCTGGAGCCATTTGAGTAATTACAACCTTATTAGGTGTTGCTAAGTTTCTAAGGAATAAAAGAGTATTATCTCCCGTAAATATTGCATCTACTGGACATGCTGATACACAGGCACCACAATGAGTACATCTATTATCGTCTATTACATGTTGTTTTTTCAATTCTCCATCTATACAATCCACTGGACATGCTCTTTTACAAGCTCCACATCCAATACACTTCTTTGTAATTTTTAGTTTAATTAAATGACTACACTGAGAAGTTGGACATTTCTTTTCTTCAATGTGCTCCTCAATTTCTTCGTAAAATTTATCTATAATTTCTTCCATTATATTATGCTTTTGATTCATTTTAGTCTTAACAGTTATTGCAAGATTTCTTAATGTATAAAGTTCACGCATATTAGATACGCCTTTACTTATTCTATTTAAGACATTATACATTTCTGTTATATCTTCTTTTACTATTTCATAATTTTTATAAGAACCATCCTTGATTTTTGCTAATAAGTATCTTATATAGAATTTTTCAAATTGGATTATACAATCCTCTTGTGATAAAACAATAATTGTCTTTGCTATATTTTCATAAAACAAATTAAAATCAAATTCTTTATTTAAACTATCTTCAGTTAAAAACCCGCCAAAAGGTAATCCAATTTGTGCTGCTTTAAAACCACTTTTATTTATTAGTCCACCACATAATTCTATTATATCATTAAGAGTTGCCCCTTCTGGAACTTCTATTATCCCCGGTTTATTAACCTTACCGCAGATTGCTATTTTTCTGCCATCCTTTAATTGTTTTAACTCTTCCTCACTAAAAACTGAGAATACTGATCCTAATGAACTTTGAATAAATGATGTATTGTTGTTCACCATAATTTCACTCCTTATTTTCATGTAATGGTTATATTAAATTTAGTTACTAACAAATACATTTTTTCCCACAAAAATTTAAATTTGTTATTTTGAAAACTAAAATTTATTTACATTTTTAAGTATATCATATTTTAATTAAAAAATCCTTTGACAGAATATTATTATTATTATCAAAAAAAGACTTTAAATTGATAATCTTTATATATCCTTACTTACCTTTTCTTTAAACTCTTCAACTCCAACTCTATCAATAAAAAATCCTAATTTTTCTCCATCTTCTGCAAATTCCATGTAATATTCAAAAATATTATCTACTAAGTTAAGTGCTTGTTCTTCTGATATATCTTGTGCAATAATATCTGCCATCCTTGGATTATACCCTCCAGAACCCCCAGCAGAAACAATAAATCCCGTCTTATCTGCAATTACACCTACATCTTTACTATATACACTACCACAAGCATTTCTACAGCCTGCAACCCCAATTTTAGTTCTACACGGAGTCTCCATCCACTGATACTTTTTTGAAAGTTTCATACCTGTTCCAATTGTATTAAATTTTGACCTCTTACAATAGCCTGCTGGACACATTTCTACATTCTTAACTGAATTTTGCGTTCTTACAGCAGGTTCCATTCCTAGTTCATTCCATATAGCTTCCAAGTCTTCCTGCTTAAGGTTAGTTATTAATATTCTTTGACCAGATGTAATTTTAAGTACCCCTTTATATTTTTTAGCTATATCTAAGATTTTTTGCATATTATCTATAGTTATAAATCCCCCTGGAATATGTGGGGTTATTGCGAAAGTTCTCTTTCCATTTATAACTTTTTGAAGATTTCCATAACTCATATTATCCCTCCGTTCTAGTTTGCAGTTTACAATTTTACAGTTTACAATGAATGTTTAAACATCCACAGGTGAAAGTTCATGTTTCCAAATATAAAAGCTCCCAAGGAGAAACTTCATGTTTCCAAATATAAAATTTGGACATTCACTTTTTGGACATTCACTTTTTCGACACTTACTTTTGCTCCAGAATTTCTATTTAATTAATGTAGAACTTTTATCAGAACTTATGCATTATAATTATATTACATAACAAAATAGCAATATGTATCATATGTTACAATACAAAAGCCCATAAAAAGAATACAATGATACTATTTCAATAAATTTTAATCAATCTTCGTACCACAGTAAGGGCAAAATTTAAAATTACCATCTACTTCATTTTTACAATTTCTACATACAGTCTTTCCATATACATTAGAACCATATTGCTTTTGATCCAAATCATATAAATCCCAATATGTTATGTTTATATTCTCACCACGCTCAATTGCTTTACCCTTTTCTTTTTTAATACCATATACTTCGTTACAATTTTCACATACTAAATAATATTTTTCATTCCACTTAAAAATAGGTATAAAGAAGAAATGAAAAAAATCATAGCTTTTTATTAAGTGACCTTTGACTGTTGATTTACATCTATTACAATTGATATTATCTATAATAGTAATTTCCTTTTCTTTACTTTCTATTCCAAATATTCCTATAAAAAACATACACTCATTTCCTTTAATATTTTATTGTTGACTTCTAAAGCATTATTGCCATGACAATATTATAACATAGAAATACTTCTATTGTTTACTATGTTCTCAATATGTTGTTGTTAAATAAGAGTATTAAAGAAAAAACAAGCCAGTATTTCTACCAATGTCATCTTAACTTAATGACATTGGTATGTCTACTAACTTGTTTCACTACAAAATAAAATTTGATTTTATTAATTTATAAGGCTTCACCAAGATAAGCCTTTTTAATTTCATCATTTGCAAGTAATTCTTGTCCTGAACCACTTAATGTAATTCTTCCAGTCTCCATAATATAACCTACATCAGCTATTTTAAGAGCTGCATTAGCATTTTGTTCTATCAAAAGAACTGTCATACCTTCTTCATTAATCTTTTTAATTATTCCAAATAATTCTTTAACTATTATAGGTGCTAGACCTAAAGAAGGTTCATCCATCATTATAAGCTTAGGTCTTGACATTAAAGCTCTGCCTATAGCTAACATCTGCTGTTCTCCACCTGAAAGCGTCCCAGCTAATTGCCAAGTTCTTTCCTTAAGTCTAGGAAATAATGAATATACTTTTTCTAAATCTTCTGCGATACCTTTAGCATCATTTCTTGAGTATGCACCTATTTTTAAATTTTCTAAAACTGTAAGGTCAGAAAAAACCCTTCTACCTTCTGGTACTAAAGCAATTCCCTTTTTAACCATTAATTCAGTGCTAAGCTTAGTTAAATCAGTTCCTTCATAATCTATACTTCCACTTTTAGGTTTAACAAGACCTACTATGGATTTCAAGGTAGTACTTTTCCCAGCTCCATTTGCTCCAACCAAAGTAACAATTTTACCACTAGGTACTTCCATGCTTATGCCTTTTAAGGCTTCTATTCCTCCATAAGCAACTACTAAATTATCAATTTTAATCATCTTCAGATACCCCCAAATATGCGTCTATAACCTTCTTATTGTTTTGTATTTCAGAAGGTGTACCTTCAGCTATAGTAATACCATATTCAAAAACTTGTATTCTATCAGATAAACTCATAACCATACTCATATGATGTTCAATCATAAATATTGATAACTTGAACTTATCTTTTATTTCTTTAACAAAAGCAGTAAGCTCATCTGTTTCTGTAGGATTCATTCCTGCTGCTGGTTCATCGAGCAAAAGGAGCTTAGGATTAGTTGCAAGTGCTCTAGCTATTTCAAGCTTTCTTTGCTTACCATATGGAAGCGAACTAGCTTTTTCATCTTTTAAGTCTTCAAGACCTAATTCTCTCAAAAGGTCTAGAGATTTTTTAATCATTTCCTTTTCTTCTTTTCTGTATTTAGGAAGTTTTAACATAGCTTCAAAACAATTTGATTTTATATGTACGTGATTAGCAATTAATACATTGTCAAGCACACTTAAATCTTTAAATAATCTTATATTTTGAAAGGTTCTTGCTATACCAGTTTGAGTTATTTTATCTTGTCTCATCCCTGTAATATTAGTACCATTAAAAGTAATTTGTCCTTTTGTAGGAGTATAAACATTAGTAATCATATTAAAAGCTGTAGTCTTTCCAGCCCCATTTGGTCCAATTAATGAAATTATTTCACCGTCATTAATTTGAAGATTAAAATCACTTACAGCTGTAAGTCCTCCAAACTGCATTGTTGCATTTTGAACATTTAATAATGCCATTATTTATCTCCCCCTTCTTCTAGAGGTTTATTGTTTGTATATTTAAATATTGATTTCCATGAAAATTCTTTTGTTCCCATAATTCCATGTCTAAAGAACAATACTATTACCATAAGTAATATCGAAAATATAACCATTCTTAAACCTGGTATACCTGTAAAACTGAAAATTCCTAAATCAAACACTTTTTCCATGTCCAAAAATCTTAAGACTTCTCCAAGAATTGTTACAATGAAGGCTGAAATTACTGTACCAGTAACACTTCCCATACCACCAATTACTATAATAAGAAGTATATTAAAAGTAAGACTGAATTTGAACATATTAGGATCTATTGTTCCCATTAAGTTACCAAGTAAACCTCCGCCTACTCCTGCAAAAAACGCTCCAACAGCAAATCCAATAACCTTATGTTTAAATAAACTTATTCCCATGCTTTCAGCAGCTATTTCATCTTCTCTAATTGCCTTTAAAGCTCTACCATATGAACTATTTATAAGTGACAATAAAATTATTATGGTTGCAATAGTAATTCCAAAACTCCAGTATAAATTTGTCATGTGAGGAATACCTCTAAGACCTAAAGCACCATTAGTTAAGCTTTGTGCATTAGTAATTACTATTCTAATAATTTCTGCAAACCCTAAAGTAACAATAGCTAGATAATCTCCTTTAAGTCTTAAAGCTGGAGCACCAATTAAGATTGCTATTAGGGCTGATAAAAGTCCTGCTATAATTAACGCTACTATAAATGGCACTGAAATATGATTAAATGGTGCCATTAATGGTTCCATAAAGAAATTTTGATTTTTTACTTTTTCAGACATAGTCAATAATGCAGTTGTATATGCACCTATTGCAATAAACCCAGCATGTCCTAATGAAAAAAGTCCTGTAAATCCATTTATTAAATTCAAACTAAGTCCAAGCACTGTATATATAGCACATAAATTCAAAATTCTAATTTTATATGAGTCTAAGCCATTATTTGCAACAAACAAGAGTAAAAATACAATTGCAATAAGAGCTATATTTAAAAATTTATTTTTATTGTTCATTTTTACACCTTCTCTGTTAGATTTTTGCCCATAATTCCAGTAGGCTTAAATAATAATATTATAATTAATAAAACGAAAGCTAATGCATCTCTATATCCAGTTAATGCTGGAAAGAATCCAACTAACATGATTTCTGTTAGTCCAAGAATAAATCCACCAATAACTGCACCTTTAATATCTCCAATACCACCTATTACAGCAGCTATAAAGCATTTTAATCCTGGCATCATCCCCATAAGAGCAACTATCTGTGGATATTTCACACACCACATCATTGATCCTACAGCTGCAAGTCCTGAACCTATTGCAAAAGTAAAAGATATTATTCTATTCACGTTTATACCCATAAGTCTTGCAGTTTCTACATCCTTAGATGCAGCTCTCATAGCCATACCAACATTTGTATTATTAACAAGATGTAATAAAATGAATAATAAAATTATAGTAACTATTGGAATGATAAAAGTAAGATTTTGAATCGAAACCCCACCTATAACCATAACGTTAGTAAATAATTTTATATCAGGGAATGCCTTAGGTCTTCCCCCAAATAAAACAACCGCTAAATTTTCAAGTAAGAAAGACACACCAATTGCAGAAATCAAAACTGAAATCTTAGGTGCATTTCTAAGTGGTCTGTACGCTGCAAACTCAATTCCCATTCCAAGTACTGCTGTAATTACAATAGCTATTATAAAAGCAAAGTACCAAGGTAGTCCAAACGTTGCTATTCCAAAGAATGCGAAGTATGCCCCCATCATAAATATATCTCCATGAGCAAAGTTTATAAGCTTTAGTATTCCATAAACCATTGTATAACCAATAGCTATTAAGGCATATAAGCTTCCCAGTGAAATCCCATTTGCCAAGTTTTGCATGAATGTTGTAAAATCCATTAATGTCATATTTTCACCCCTATTTTATTCTGGTTTTATTGTGTCTAGATATGTAAACTTACCATCTTTAACAACCTTTAAAACCGCATCTTTTACTGCATTATTATTTTCATCTATCGTTATAACTCCAGCTGCTCCAGGGAAATTCTTAGTTTTTGCAATTTCATCTCTAATTTTCACTGGATCAGTTGAATTTGCTCTCTTAATTGCATCTAAAATTACCAAATAAGCATCATATGATAGTGCAGTTACTGCTGCTGGTTCTTTATTATATTCTTTTCTATATGCATCTAAAAATGTCTTAGATTCAGTAGTAATAGGTGTCTCACTAGCAAAGAAAGTTGAAAATACTGTACCTTCGACATCCTCTTTACCTATATCTAAGAATTCTGGTGTTTCCCATGTATCACCACCAATTATAGGTGTTTTAATACCAAGTTGTCTCGCTTGTTTTATTATCATTGCACCTTCAGTAAAGTTCCCTGGCGCAAATATAACATCTGGATTACTGCTTTTTATATTTGTAAGCTGAGCTGTAAAATCCTGATCACCAGTATTATAATTTGCTTTAGCTACAACTGCATTTTCATCACCAGTTAATTTCTTGAATTCATCAGTAAAAAATTTACAAATACCAACTGAATAATCACTTGAAACCTCTTGAAGAAGTGCCACTTTTTTAGCTTTTAAATTATTTGCTGCATATTTTGCCATAACAGTCCCTTGAAAAGGATCTATAAAGCAAACTCTAAAGTAATAATCATTACCTGCAGTTACTAATGGATTTGTACAGGATGCTCCAACTGCAGGAATCTTAGCTTCCTGCACTATATCTCCCGCTGCCATTGAATTACCGCTTCCCCAACTTCCAATAATAGCGTTAACATGTTCCTGCTCAATAAGATTTGCTGCTGCACTTGCTGCTTCTACCTTGTCTGACTTGTTATCAGCAAAAACCAACTCTACTTTTTTCCCAAGTACAGTTGGATATAGTTTATTAGCAAGCTTTGCTCCTTCTACCTCCAATTCTCCTCCAGCTGCATTAGCACCTGTCATTGGTTCGAACACTCCGATTTTAATTACGTCGCTGTCCACATTTGCTTTTGTATCAGATTTTGAACTACACCCAGCTAAACTAAACGAAGCTGTCATTGCTAGCACCAAAAGCAAAGAAATTTTCCTTTTCATAAAATAATAGCCCCCCCTTATGTAAATTAACTTCTAGTGGTTACAAAAACATTATTCTTAAAATATCTTTAAGGTTATAATATTTTTATGAATCTGATATTATCTTTAAAATTGTATATAGAATAAAAATACTATATAAATATTAATAATTTATCAAAATTATCTTTTAATTTTTAACAGATAATACACACAATTTATACTATATCATATAATCTGTTATGTCAACTTTTGTCACTGAAATTTATTTAAATTTTGATGAGAAATAGCACGGTATATGCATATATAAATAGCATTTACTTAAAATTCAAAAAACCTAACAAAAAGGAGAAGTATTTCTCACTTCTCCTTTAAAATCTTTTACATCAATACAATATTCATTAGTTTATTTACTGCAACGTTTATGACATTTTATGCAACATCTATTCTTTTTTAAAAATTGTATGAATTGCTTTATTCCTATTTTTTTACCAACTTTGCATCCTTTTTCAAAGCCTTCCTTATAAACCTTCTCTAAAACCTCAGTAATGCAATTGTTCTTTTGATCATAATTGTTCTTTTGATCATACTCGGAATTCTTATCCTCGTAACTATTATCCATTTCTTCATAATCACATTTTAGTTCATCAAGGCCATAGTCCATTTTATCATAACTACTATCTATTTCTTCCATAAATTCATATTCATTTTTAAAACAATCAAATTCATTTTTATCATATTTGCTATCCATTTTATTATCTCCTTCGTAATCACAAAAATTATATATTACTTTTTTTGTAAACACATAGCTTTATATAAATAGGAGTTACCAAATAATATATCCTCAATTATATACTATGCTACTTATTAATTTTTGGTATTACTAATAACAAAAAGATAATTATATATACAATGGTTAATTCTCAATGATCACTGAAATAATAAAGTGTCAATGAATGTTGATTTCCTTTGGAAATCTTTATGTCTAAAAAAATTCATTTACAAAACAAATATGTTCACCAAATAAACTATTTTGAAAATTAAAATCCTGCTGATTCTGCCTTTACTCCAGATTCTTTCAACTCTTTTATTGCATCCTTAAACATCGCATTATCTGGTGCAATTTTTGCTGCTTGTTCATAGCAATATAAAACTTTATTTAAATCTTCTAAATGATAATAGCAAGCTGCAAGCCTATTAATCAATTCGCTATTAAGTCTATTAATTTTAAGTGACATTTTATAATATCTTACTGCTGACTTATAATTCATGCTGTACTTATCATGCTCTGTGAACTCAACTATATTTTCTCTCTTTAAATATATATTTCCTATACATTCATATACAGCACAAATCAACAATAAATTCTTTTCTTTTTCTTCATCACTAATATTTTTTTCACCAGTCCTTAAATGCATCAAAGCATTTTCCGCATCATCTAATTCTGCATAGGAAAGACCTAAATAAATATGCGCTAACGAGTCATCAGAATCATCAGAATTATCGCAATACTTTTCAAAAGCATCTATTGCTTCTTTAGTTTTAGCTAATTTTCTTAATACTAATCCTTTAATATAGTAACTATAATAATTTTCTTCATAAAATTCAGCTGCACTTTCTGTAAAATACAAAGCTTTTTCAAGTTTTCCTTTTTCATAATCACTCATTGCAAGGTTATTTAACACTAAAGATAATTGCTTTTCATCTTTTATTGTTCCACCCTTTACATTTATTCTGTTTTCCTCTAAAAATAAGTTTATTTTATCTTGTATATTTTTATTTTCTTCCATTATAATATCCTCACTTTTTTATAATTTGTTATTTATCCTTAATATTATTTTATATAATTAACTTTATAACTTTTATTATTGCAATTTATCCTTACTATATTTTATCAATTAATATTTATTTTTAAAATAATTTTTTTCAATTATAGTATCAGCTATATCAAAGGTCTCTTTTAAATGATTAAGTTCTTTTTCATCTTTTGGAATTCCCATTATCTGCCCATCATTTAAAATTGTTGCATCTCTTTCTGTATTTACTAATACTCTTCCCATAGAACTATCTTCAAACGCTTTTCTATCATATCCAAGCATATATAATATTGTTGGCAAGAAATCAGATTGCCCACCAGCTTTAGAAATCACTTCTGGCTGAGATCCTTTTGAATAAATTATATATGGAATTTTTTTATGATTATCTTTCCACCAATCCCCTTCTAACGGAGAATTTTTTATATCATCTTCATAAAATTTATGAACTCCACAATGATCTCCATAAATCATAATAACCGTATTATCTAGCTGATTATTTTTATCTAATTCAGCTATAAATTTTCCAATAGCTTCATCTGTATATCTTACACTTTGAAAATAAGCACCCAACATATTTTCATCAAGTTCTTTTGGCAAATTTAAATATTTCTTATTATCAGGCATTTCAAATGGCCCATGACTTGTTAATGTAGTCATAAAAGCATAGAATGGTTCTTTTTGATTTTTCAATTTTTGAGATATTTGTCTCAAATATGATTCATCTGATAATCCCAATCCTATTTTCTCATCAACATTATATTGTCCAATATCCCATATTTCATCAGCCTTAAAAGATTTATGTAATTCAGCCCAATTCCAATTTCCTGGCACTTCTGCATGAGTTGAAATTGTCTTATAGCCTTCATTCTCTAAATTTTTTTGTAATGAATTAAAAGTAGTCCAAGGATAAGAGAAAACTGTTTTCCCTTCTCTAATCGGAAATATTGATGAATTAACCAACAAATCACAATCTGAACTTGTGCCTGAATTATTTTGTTCATATATATTATTAAAATAAATACTACTTCCTAAAAGTTTATTTAAATTAGGTGTTATTTCTTGTCCATAAACTTTTTGATTTATAACAAAGTTTTCCATGGATTCTACTTGAATTGCAATTAAATTCTTTCCTTTGAAGATACCTTTATATTGATTATCAGGAAGATTCTCTTTATTATTTTCCATCCAATTTTTAATTTTATCCTCATCTTCGTTCGAAAGTTTCTTATTTTTATCTTGATAAAAATTAATGTCAAAACCATGATATCCTAAAGGGCTCATATCACTAAAAGTTTGAAATGGTGCCCAAGACTGACTAAATAAATTTCTTGATGGATCTATTCTTTTAATATCAATGAAATAATGACCTAATCCAACTACAACAGCACTTATTAAAAATACTGAAAAACCTTTAATTATTCTAAATTGTAATTTGGAATTTCTGTCGCTAGCTTTTATTTTAGCAAATTTGCATATCAAAAATAATATAACAAAATCAATAATGAATGATAAATCTACTAATCTAAAATTTAATAAGTTTTTACCTATTGGATTAAATATCTCGCTATGCGTCATATATCTAACAGATAAAAAAGTTCCATTTGCACGATAATACCAAATATCTGCCACAAATAGAATAGTCACCAATAAATCAATTATAGCAGCAGTTCTTAATCTTCCTTTTTCTTTAAATAGAAGTATAGGACTACAAATAAGAAAAATTATTGCTATATGCGCCCATTTTACAGGCGTTCCAAAATAAATATCCCCTAAATTAATGCTTGATGAATCTTGCGTTCTAAGCATAGATAATAATATGATGGATTTATACTGAAGCACAACCACCATAAATAAAAATAGCCAATTGTTTATAAATATACTTTTTAACCTTTGTTTCATTTTTCTACTCTCCACTATTCTGTCTTTAATCCTAATATATTGTAACTCAAACTTTAATTTTAACCAAGAGATTTTTAATTATTATTTAATTTTTTTCCAATATTCTTTTCAAAAACATAGCAATAATAACTTTTCACATATAAAAATGTCATAAAATTCATTCGATAACGAATTTTATGACAAATACTCAATCTTATACCATTAACAACTCAAAACCACTTATCTCTCTTAATAAGTAACACTGCAGCTATAACCATTGTTGGAATAAATATCATTCCAAATACTATCCAAAAAGCAAACTCATAATCATGCATTGGAATTCCTTGAACATTCATAGAGAAAAGACCACTTACAAGTGTCATAGGTAATATAGCTACTTGAATAATAGTGAATGTACGCATAAGACCATTCATAGTATGATTAGTAAGAGTTGCAAATGTATTATCAGCAGACTCAATTACTTCTTTATAATTTTCAAGCATATCCCATATTTTTTCGATTCTATCTGTAATATCATCGAAATATATATCCATATCTCTAGGAAGATATTTAGTAATTACTTTTTCTAAAGTTAATATAACAGGTCTTAATGGCTTAATAACACTTCTATAATTTATTATCTGCATTTTTGTTCTTGAAATTAACTCAAGCATAGCCTTAGAACGAGTAGCAAATACTTCCCTATTAATTTCGTTAACCATATTTCCAATCTTATCAAGCATAGGGAAACAATAATCAAATAAAGCTTTAATTATTTCATATAGTAATAATGCTGAGCCTTCTTCCATATACTCTTTTCTTGCATTCTCATTGCACTCACATTTTTTTGCCAATTGAACCAAAGGTTTTAATTCGCCTTCATGCAAAGTAACTAAATAATTCTGTCCTATAAATATATCTATTTCTTCTGAATCAAGCCTAACGAGTTCCTTTCTATATCTTGGAAGATGAAGAACTATAAAACTATAATCCTCATAGGAATCAACCTTAGATCTTTGATGTTCTGTCATACAGTCTTCTAATAGAAGTTCATGGAAATCATACATATCCTCAAGCATTTTGATTTCTTTATTAGTTGGCCTTATAATATCAATCCATTTTAGACCATTATACTCAATTATTCGCACTTCTGTGCCCAACTTTCTTAGTATAATTGGTTGTTTTTTATCATTCTTAAATGGTAATGTAAACATGATAATCCTCCTCCATCTTTGGGGAGGATAAGTTTATATAAAATGAGCAGCATAAACTAATCCTCCCTTTCTTATATTCAGTTGTTCATAATACTCCTGGGCCGAATAGTCATCCACTCAAATTCACCACCTTATAAAATTCAATTTATTTTATGAAAAGTTTTACTCGACTCGTAAATTATAATAATTTTAATAATAATATGCAAGTAAAACTTTGTTAAATTTCCAATAACTTTTTAATTTAAAATAAAACTCAGTATATCCTCTTTACATTTTGCATAATCTAAGCTGGAAAGGTAGGTTTTTAGCTTATGAAAAAATATATTGTCATTTTCTTATTTTTTTTCTTATTGTTAAATAATCTGTTTATAACTCCGTCCTTTGCACAAGTAATTAATCTAAAGGAAGGTTTATATAAAGCTAGTGACTTAAATTTACCGACTAATAAACTTCATACTATACAAAACAATTCCCCAAGTGAATATGTTTTTTTTATGATTTTTGACTCAAACCAAATTGCTCAACAGCTGATGCAATTAAATCCTCAATCTGAAAAATATACTCTAACACCATTAGATACAGGTTATCAAATGTTGATTGTTACTAATGGAGAAGTCACTATTGATTAGGTAGATAATAATATATTTTTAGTTTTGATTTATATATATTTCTTATTATAAAGTCTATTTATTGAAAGGAGTTATATATGCTAAAGAAAGTTTCATTATTCATTTGCTTTTTTACTCTTTCCTCTATTTTACTTAGCTCGCCTACAATGGCTAGTTCACAAACTCTAAAAAAAGGTTTTTATAAAGCTGGTGATTTAAATCTATCCCCAGATACAATCTACACTATACAAAATAATTCCTTCAGTGAACGAATTTACATACTTATTTTTGATAGCAAAGCTACTCCACTTCAAGGTGTGCGTTTAAAGCCACAATCTCCTAAATTTAATTTAATTCCTCTACAACCAGGCTATAAACTTGTGCTAATAGGAGAAGGTGAACTTGAAATTTCTGACTAATATAATTAATTAGGGAGTTCATTTAAAGATTTAAATTCGTATCCTCTACTCTTCCACTCTTTAATCAAACTATCTAAAATCTCTGTATTAGTTTTAGACACTGCATGAAGTAGGCAGATCATCCCATTTCGAGTATTTTTTAATATTGTTGCCTTAGCTGACTCAGGACTTGGCTGATTATCTACATCGTAGTCTTGATAAGCAAAGGCGAAAAATATGGATTTATAACCTAGTTTCTGAGTATAGTATAGTGACAATTCACTAAAAGTACCTTCTGGAGGTCTAAAATATTTAGACATTTTACATCCAGGTATACTATTAACAGCTTGTTCTACTCCTGTTAATTCAGCATTAAAAGCACTTTCTGATTTAAAGGAAGGCATCGATTTATGCTGCACTGAATGATTACCTATTATATGCCCTTCATTAATCATCCTTTTTATCAAAACTGAATCTTGAACTCCATTAAAGCTTCCAGTAACATATGGCTTGGTCACAAAGAAGGTTGCATGGACATTATTTGCTTTTAAAACATCTAGAATTCTTGAAGTATAACCATTTTCATATCCTTCATCAAAGGTTAAATAGATTATTTTTTTAGAAGTATCTCCAAAGGCATAACCTTTATATTTTTCTAAAAGACTAGCGTTATCTCTTGGAGAATAAAGCCAAGACCAAGGTATTGCCTTAGTGCTTAAGCTTGATGTATCTGCTACAATTTTAGGAGTTATTGATTTTTCTTCAGATAAAGCTTCAGAATTTTGTGATTCTGCTAGTTTTTTATTATCTGATTTATCAGCGCCATTAACATTCCCTGCTTCAACTTTCTTTTCTTTACCGGAGTTCGCTTCTATATCATCATCTGATTTTGCTTCTTGCTTGTCTTCAGATGAAACTATTTTTTTATCTGCCTCATTTTTTTCTGAATTTCCATTAGACATTTGGCAGCCTGATAATAGCATTAATGATAATGACATGGTTATGATCAAATTTCTCTTAATCAATTTTATCCCTCCTAACACTATAATGTATGTTAATATTTAACAAAGTGATAGTACTTTATTAAATTTGAAAAACTTGTATTATTTATACTAATTTTATCACTTCCATAGTAAAATTACGATATACCTTAGTAATAAATACTCTAAAAAAGAAGAATCTTTAATTTAAGTAAAGATTCTTCCTTTATATTATTTTTAAACTCTAATATTAATTTTTCCCCAATATAAAATATTTTCCTTCCTTTAATTTATCTAATTTTATATAAACAAAAAATTAATTATAAATATTAAAATTATCTTTAATATTAAAATTATAGCCATTGCATAACCATCCCCTAAAGCAATTACATCTTTTATTACACTTTACCCTACAATCTTTATTATTTTTTTAAGTATTTTAAATGAAATAAAACTAATTACAGCTATACTTAATATATCAATAGATAAAACCTTAATTAAATCCGAAGCTATTAATGGTGTATATTGACCGGATTTGTATATAACTCTAGAAACCCTATCTTCTGTAAATATAATGTTTAAAACTGAAGCTGCCCCTACTGATAAATATATACTAATAATAGTTTCGTTTACTTTGCTAGAAAATACTTTTCCAGATGTTTCCAATTTTGATCTTTTTTCAAAAAAGTTAAATGCAAAGAAGGTGATTCCTATAATAATAAGCATTACTATACTTCCTTTTAATATAAGACCGAATTGTTCATTATCAAAATTTCCTTGTCCAAATAACAAATTATAATGTCTTACACCATCCTTATCTATCTTTCTAAATATAAAATTATTTATAGTTCTTTCAAACTGACCAAAATATGATATCACCATAAATAACTTAGCTATCCCCCCTATTGTTGCTATTCCTAAACCTATCATACCAATGTAAGCCATTATAGAATTAGAAAACAATAAGTCAATTGTAAGCATTAGCAGTATTCCTAAGACACCAAAAAGAAATAATCTTAATACCTCTATTAATATTATTTGAGGAATATAATTTATAATATACATAAGTTCATGATATTTAATGTACACAGTTGCTACTATATATAAATACATTATTATAAATAGTAATAATGTTATAAATAAGCATATTAATTCATTAATCTTAATTTGCTTCTTAGTATATGGTCCACTGCATAAAAACATCATGTTATTTCTTTTGCTAACTCCATTAGCAAAAATATATATAGCTAAAAAGATTATTCCAAGTATAAAATACTCACCTAAATTTACTGCATAAAACGCGCTTGAATCCGCCCTAGCAATTTCATCTTTCACCCTATCAACATTGGATACTAAGAGAGTACGTGCTAAAAATCCCCAAGTGATAAGGCCAATCAAAATAGCTGCTTTACCAGCATTAAACCACTCGTAAATTAATCCCTTATTTAAATAGTTCTTCATAACTATCCTCCTTATCCACCTTATAAATAAATATATCCTCTAAACTTAAATCAATTTCTTCAATAAATAAAGGCTTTAATACTTTTAAGCTTTGTATTAATTCTTCATCGTATTCATCTGTAATAATTGTGAATACTCTTCCAACTTTTGATATTTTATTATTTCCTTTTAACTTAAGTTCTTCTTCTGAAATCTGTTTATCAAAAGCAACTTGTATTTTCTTAATTTTATTTTTCATATTTTCTACTGAATTTTCATAAGAAACTACACCTTCATCTAATATAGCTACTTCATCACAAATTCTTTCTAATTCACTTAAATGATGGGAACTTATTACTATTGTTGTCCCATTTTCAATAACTTCATCTGCAAATAGTTTTAATAATTTATTTTTTAGTATTGCATCTAGCCCTGAGGTTGGTTCATCTAAAATTAAATATTTAGCTTTAATTGAAAACGAAAGCATTATAGATAATCTCATTTTCATTCCTTTAGATAATTGAAAAATGAATTTATTTGTTGGTATTTTAAAAATCTTATTTAATTGATTAAATCTAACTTCATCAAAATTCTTATAGGAATATTTATAATACTTCAATATTTCCTTAACTTTAAATTTTGACTGCATTATATTTTCATCAGCTACATAACCTATTTCACTTTTAACGTCAACATTATCATAAACTTCTCTTCCATCATAATTTACGGAACCACAAGTCGGCTGATAAATTCCTGTTAGACATCTAAGTAAAGTTGTTTTTCCAACACCATTAGGACCAATTATTCCAAAGATTGTTCCCTTATTTATCTTCAAATTTATATCCTTTAAAATTACTTTTTCATCTATTTCAAAGGATAATTTATTTATTTCGATCATTTATTATCCACTCCTAGCTCTGAAAAGATTTTAAGTGCTAACTCAATGAATGATTCTTTATCCATCCCATTATAATTTGCCTCTAAGATAATTTTTTTTAGCTCCTCAGAAATATTTTGCATTTTCTTTTCATCAACCTTTCTATTAAAATTATCTACAACGTATGTACCTCTTCCTCTTAATGTTTCAATAATCCCAGCTCTTTCAAGTTCTCCATAGGCTTTGCTTATTGTATTAGGGTTTATTGTAAGCAAAGCTGCCATTTCTCTAACCGATGGAATCTTATCTCCACCTTGCAATGCCCCTTTTAATATTAATTCTTTAATTCCAAGTTGAATTTGTTCATAAATAGGAGTACTACTCCTAGGATCAACCTTTAGCATGCATGTTTCCTTCTTTTTTATCAGAATTTTTATCTATACCTTCAACGTAATAGTCAATCACCATTCCTTCGCCTTCATCAACCATTACAAAATCAATATCACATTCTTTTTTCGAGATCTCACCATTCTCATCTTTATATGGAAATATTTCTTCTGCTTCCAATCTTACTGGTTCTATTTTTGTTGCCTTATAAGGCATGTTTAATTTCTTTTGAATTTTATTATAGTCTTCAATTAATGCTTTCTTTTCTTCATCATTTAATTCTTTGACATTATTAATTTTTAAATTTTTAAAATCCATTTGTGAATCAGTTAATCTTTTTCTTTTTGAAAGGCATTCAAGAAACTCATCAGTTTCTTCTCTTCTACCAGTATCACTAATTTTTCTAATTTCATTATTTTCTAATTGCGACAAAACATCATTTACTGTATCAAAATGTTTTTTCTTTTGATACATTTTTTCATCATTATTCATACATAGCAAAATTGTAACTACAACAAAAACTCCAGCTCCAATTGCTAAAATTGATTTTTTCATATTAATTCTCCTCCAATCTGTATTATGTGTACCACGTGAACTAGTACACACTTATTATAGTTATTTTTTCCCTATATTGTCAAGTGAAATTTTGTAACTTATATTTTTTATCTGATCATATTCATCGATACTCTTTTGTTAACCTAAAAATATTTCATTAAATTTACACATAAAAAAATTGCAGGCGACTGTGGAGCCGGAGATTTTTTTTACGCATCTGCCTTTTCGAACGTATGTGAGAAAAATCTGGCAGGCGAATATGATTTGTTTTTTATTCTTTATCTTATACACAACTCACTTAAATAGCCCTTTTCATATATTATCTACAGATTTTACTGCATTATAAATTCTTAAAGAATAAAAAAAGCACCTACCATTGTATTATGTAGATGCTTACTATTTATATATTTACTTTAACTTTTGTGTCAAATTCTTTTTCTAGTAATTTTATCTTATCCAAAAATTCATTAGAATTGAAATAGATATTATAATAATAACATCCAATATATTCTTCTGTATCTCCTTCATCAAGTAATCCCATACTTTCAAAAATGATAGATTCTTCTTTCTTGTTTATCCATCCATCAGGATTACGAATTATTAAAATTTCTTTCTTATCAACATTAAGTGCTTTAATAGCTGCATTAATAATTTCATCATCTGTTAAAATATTTGCACTAAAAAGTTCTCTGCTATCCATCATTTTTCACCGCCTTTAAAATATTTATGATCTTTAAAAACTCAGATTCTCATATTAATTGCGAATATATGTATTACTTTTATTATATAATTTTTTCCATTTACATTCAACGTCCTTTGGTAATTAAAGTTAGAAAGTTTTCTAACTTATATTTTTTAACCAGTTATATTCATCAATACTCTCTTGCTCATTTTTAAATATTTTCATTACTTTACCTAGCTCAATTGCGAATTCTACATAAGCTTTTCCTATTGCTGTAATACAATTTCCATCTTTAACAACATCCTTACTCACAATATTTACTTTATCATAGATATTTTTGTTTGTTTCATCTACCTTAAATCCAGCACTATCACCGTTAGCCTTTTTATTATCTAGTAACCCATAATAAGCCATGAGCTCAGCTCCACCGCAAATACCAGCGATGAGTTTATTTTTTTCATTTAATTTTAAAATAAATTCTTTTAATTCTATTTCTTCATACAGCTTACTTGATTCTCCTCCAGGTATAATAAAAAGATCAATATCTTCTGGATTTATATCCTCTATAACCTTATCAGGCAAAAACTTCTGTTTTTCTTCACTTATATAAATACGATTTTCTAAAGCAGCAGAAAACATTGAATCCCTGAATTCATTTGCTGCAAATACAACTTCAAACTCACAAAACCCTTCATAATACAATAAGCATACATTCATTATAAAAACCTCTTTCAATATTTTATTAAATCTATATTTTTGATATGTCTTTTAAAATTTCATCAATAACATCTCTTTTCATAACAATATTATGACCTGATATACAAGTATCAAAATCCATCTGACTATATCTTAAAAGTGTATTAATATATTTTTCTTTTTCGCAATATATACTAGGAATAAGCTCTTCAACTGAATCTCCAAGGTTATCACCTACGTCTATCACTTTATCTAACTCATCCACTACACTTATGGAATCAACTGTATGTCCAGGAGTGTGAATGATTCTTATTTTATCTTCCTCAAAATATAGTTCCTGTTCAAATAATAAATTAGGTAAATACATTTCCTCATTATACTTAATATATTCCTTATGCTTTTTCGACATGTCATCCCAATTATGTTCTATCATTTCTTTACATAATTTATGAGCTACAATAATCCCAGCTTTAAAAAAGCTATTTCCCAAAATATGATCCCAATGGTGATGCGTGTTAATAACTATTATATTTTTATTATCATTTTTTATATATTCCATAATTGATTCAAGATGTGAAGAACCAACTCCTGTATCAATTATATAATTGTATTTCTCCCCAATAATAAGATGAACATTTAAATTCCATCCTTCTTGAAAACTCTTATTAAATAAAATGTTTCTATTCTTCACTTTTTCAATTTTCATATTTTTATACTCTCTTTCTCTTAACCAATATTCTTTTACCATTATAAAATACAATGACTGACACCTTTATGTCAGTCATTGTATTTATAATATATATTTTTTATGTATTCTTGCATTTCTTTTCTCAGTTTCGTTGGAGCTAAAACTTCGCAATGTACCCCAAAACCTAACACGAATCTTTTTAATCCTTCATCATTAGGAAAAAAGCCTTCTACCATATACTTTTTATTATCTATTTTTTTAATTTTATCTTTTGAAAAATATTCACTTAGTTGTTCTCCAATTTCTTCAGAAAATATGAACTTAACAAAAATGCTGCTATCACTATAACTTTCCTTAAAGATTTTTTCTATTTCAACTTGAGATATATTTTTCTTTACAAAATTCTCACCAATCTTTATATTTCTTATTCTTACAAACTTAAATCTTCTGTAATTTTTTCTTATTCTACAAAAGCCAATAATATACCAATGTCCATCCGTAAATTCTATTTGGATAGGCTCCACTATTCTTTGAAAGCATTCCATTTTCCTATTTATATATTCAAAGATCAATAATTTGTTAGTCTCAATGGCCTGGTTTACCAAAAATAAATATTCTCTTAGTTCTTCTTCCATACTAAAGTGAGACATATCTATATTAAGCTTCTCATTTTCATTTTTTTCTCTTTTATATAAGGTTTCAAATTTTAATACAATATCATTAAACTGCTTATTCTTTCCAAATACATATTTTAAACTATCAATCATTGAAAGCAACGGTTCAATTTCATTTTTATTAAAAAATAGATTGCTTATATTATAATTTTCCATAACATAATAACCACCACCTTTGCCACCAGTTGCTCCTATAGGCACCCCAGCTTCACATATTTTATCTATATCTCTATAAATGGTTCTCAAGGATACTTCAAAATGTTCAGCTAATTCCTTCGCTGTAACCAATCCTTTTTGTGAAATAATTATTAAGATCGATAAAAATCTCTCTGCTCTCATAATTTAAATATTCAACCTACCTTCCTCCTCTGATTTTTCTAGTTATATAAAAATTCATAAATTAAAATAAACACCTACAACAAGCAGATGTTTAAATAAAATAGGATACAATATTCACTAATATAAAAACATATCCTATTCCTGCAAAAAATCCAGTTAGTAATCTTCTTATATTATTTGAATTCTTTATCTTAAGCAACTGCAAAAATCCATCAAAAGCCATTATGAATATTAGCAGCAAACTTATTTTTAAATTAATCTTAATTTTTATAATACTTAAAAATACTCCTAATATATTTCCTAAAAAGAGGCCTGTACATCTTGCACATACAGGAAACTGATAACCTCTAAAAGTAAAGCTTCTCTCATAAATTTGATGACAGCTGTATGCTCCAAGTTTCATTAAAAAAATCCATATTTTTGTTTTTTTGTCCATCAAACTACTTAAATCTCGCGCCACAATTTGCACATACTCGATACGTATTTGTTTCAGTCTTGCCTTCTCCCATACCGATTAAGCCGCAAAGTAAGCCTATAGGGCCAAAACAAATATATCCTAAACATCCTTTTCCTGCGCCAAACCCTTTTGTTGTTTCTGTAACATCACTTACTACATTAACATTTAAGCTACCGCACCTTGGACATCCAACATTAACTTTATTCATAAATTTATATCCTCCTTGTACAACTCAACTTCCATAATTATACTATATATGATATTATACTACAATACGTAACATATTTCTCTCTGATAAATACTCCTCATTATCTTACATTTAAAAGTTATAATCTATTCCAGTTAACGAAAATCAATTCATAATTTTCCTTATACTAAAAATACATAGTACCAAACCACCTGCTATAGGTAAAACATATGCAGGAACTAAATTTATAAATCCTCCGGACATAATTAATGCCATTGGAAGTATTATTTTGGCAAGACTTATGCCTATACATAATACCCTACCTCTAAATTCTTCAGGAATATCCTTCTGCAATATATAAAATAAAGGGATATCTATAAAAGATATGGATATTCCAGCTATTATCATAATGAGTATAAAGTATATTAAGTAAAATATTTCATTAAATAATTCATAGTATAATATCACAGAAAAACCAATAGCAACCATACTAAAAGATAGTAAAATGCTCGCCCACCTAACAATTTCTGTATATGAATATTTCTTCATAAACCCTTTGATCAAAAAAGCACCTAAAATCATTCCTAATGACCAAGCACCATTTATAACTCCTAGAAAATTCGCATCAAGTTTTAAAATATTATTAATAATATATGGCATTGGAACTTCTATTGATAAACCAATACAAAAGTTTAATATAACAAAAATTTTAAACATATTAATAATTTTTTTTTCAGTTTTTAGAAAAGTAATTCCTTCAACAATATCAGCAATAAAGTTAATCTCTGCTTTTACCTTATTACTCTCTTTGCAATTAAAACTAAAATCTATAAAGAGTTGTAATACTGCAGACAATGCAAAAGATAAGCCATTGATAAAAATAAAAAATTTTACATCTAAAGAAACAAATACTATTCCACCAATTGATGGCCCAAGTATCGCTGCTGTTGATTCAATAACTTTAATTATAGAATTCATTGAAATCAGTTTTTCGTCTGATACTAAATTTGCTTTTACAGCTTCAATACTTATTCCATATACAGTAGTAAATACATTTAAGAGAAAGGTACTTACATATATCATCGATAAATTTAAAGTACTCCTACAAGTTACAACATATAAACCTATAAATAAAATGCCATTTAGCATATCAGTAATTATTGCTAAAAGTTTTTTATCTAGTCTATCTGCCAAAACACCTGCAAATGGATTTACAAGTATTGTTGATAAGACGCTCACCGATAATGTTACTGCAAAACTCAATCCTGAACCAGTGATCCTTAATACATATAAGCCTATAGCAAAATTATAAATGGCTGTGCCTAATAAAGATATGCTGCTTGCTACTGAAAATAGCATAATATTTGAAATTTCCTTATTCTTTATAATATTTTTAAATGATAATAATGAATATAACATTTTATTTCACGCTCACTTTCTTTAGGGCTAATTTATTCTGTCTATAACTCCCTAAAGTTAGTTTAAATCATTGGCTTGATCCAACATCAAGTCCATTAATTATTAAATTTTATTCTAAAATTAATAAAAGATAGGGTTGACCCTATCTTCGTCCAATAAATATATATGAATATACTTTTTCACCATCTACGAAATAATCTTCATATATGCCACCACTTTCAACATGGCGTGATATGCTTTCATCAATTATATTATATTTAAGCGTTAAAATTTGATCCTTAACATTATCCATCATAAAATTTTTTCGATATTTACTTTCTATTAAACTATTTAAAGCAAATTTTTCAAATAAAATATAAGTTCCTATTATGCTTGCTTCGTCCTTTACATATTTGTCAATTAATTTAAGTAGAAACTCTTCATTGTCAAAACTGTAATTGCTTGTTCCTGAAATATCTATAAGTACTTCAATAGATTTTTCTTTTATAGGAAGCTTCTGAAAATCAGAACAAATAAACAATATGTTTTTTCTACAATTAGTAGCTGCTAATATATTCTTTAGAAATTTATGTCTATTTATATCATTGTCTACAGCAATATATATTGAATCATCAGGCAAGCATTCATAAATATTTCTTAAGAAAAATCCAATTCCTGATCCTAACTCTAGAATTACTTTGTTCTTGAGATTCTCAAAATCTACTTTTTTGTTAATCCATTCTATTCCTCTATAAACATTATCCAAGTATTCTGAATCAGTAACTTTGATATAATCATTTATATAATTCCTGTCAAAATCACTTGTATGTTTTTCGTTTATACAAGTAATTTTTAAAATACCATCTTCAATTAAGTATTCTTCACCGCAGCAACATTTCAATTTTCCGTTTATAATTTGATTTTTTGAAACCTTTCCTTCAAACAGTTCTAAATCATTTCCGCATTTTAAGCATTTTAAAATATCCAAGGCCCTAATATCCACACCAATAATCGATTCATTATTCATTTTCTTTTCTGAAAGTTCTTTTAGTTTGGATTCTAGTCTTTCCTTCATTTCACCAATTTCAATTAACTGCTGCTCCAATTGATTATGTTTATTTATAAAAAGTTCTTTAAAATATTCATTTTCTTGATATTCAGTAAATTTAGCTAATCTCTTAAACATAAATATTGTTTTTATTTCACTTAAGGAAAATCCCATCCCTTTATAAGCCAAAACTTCTTCTAAATCTTTTTGACAATTATTATCAAAATCGTATTGTCCGCCCTTTTTTTCTGGTATTATTAGGCTCATATCCATATAATGTCTCACTGTATCAATTGTTAAATTATTATGTTCAACAAATCTACCGATTTTCATATTAATGATCTCCCTTATACTTTAAATTATAAATTATATTATAATACAATTCATATAACATCATTATTCTATTTTACCATAAAATACTTTTATGCCCGTACTTGATATAAGTAAAACACTCTACTATTTATAAACTAACTTTTAATCAATTTTATTGACATGCTATTAAAACTAATTTATAATTTATCTAGAAATTTATAGTGCTCGTATGACGAATTTGGGAGAGACTGCAAATAAAGCATTTTAAAGAAAAAATTGCTTTAGACACATGAAAATAGGCTAGCAAGAGGACTTGTTATTTATTTGATAGTGCCATATAGCAGCGCCGAAGGTGAAGCCGCAACAAACTCTCAGGCAAAAGGACCGAATTCTGACGAAACTCTGGAAAGTCTTATGACACCCAAGAAGCAATCTTTTAATTTAGCATTAATTATAATTAATTATTATAAACTTGCTCTTAAAGAGAATCTTTCAGGTACCATAACAGAGGCGAATTGTTTACGCAATTCGTCTCTTTTTTATGTCTACGAAAGTATAGTATTTCAGAAATTTGAGAAACTGATGAAATCAATAGTTATCAAAGATAAATGATAACTAAGGAAAAAATAAACAATTGAGAGAAATGTGGTGCATTTCTTACCAAAACTGTAAACTGTAACTTGAAAGGAGTATTTTTCATGTATGATATTGCCCTATTAGAATATCTAGGAATTTTTGCTTTTGCAGCTTCTGGTGCTTATGTAGCAATAGAAGAAAAATTTGATTTATTTGGTATTTATATTTTAGCTACTGTTACCGCTATGGGAGGTGGAGTTCTTCGTGATATTGTCACAAATGTTGGAATTCCAGCATTCTTTTCTAACTATAAAACTATCCCTTTTATCATCCTAGGAGCAACAATTCCAATTCTTCTTCGAGGAAAATTAAAATATAATACTTTGTTTGTAGTAGTTGATGCAATTGGACTTTCTGCTTTTTTTGTCTCTTCTGGCCTTAAAGCTATAGAAAGTGGATATAATTTGATGTTATTTTTATTTGCTGCTAGTATAACCGGTGTTGGTGGTGGAATGCTTCGTGATATTATTACAAATAGAAAACCAGAAATATTTAAAACAGATATTTATTGTGTTGCAGGTATTGTTGGTTCACTGTTACTTTGGTTTTTTTATCCTATACTAGGTGCACATACAGCTCAACATTTATCATTAATAACAATATTTTCAGTTAGAATGGTCTGCTATATGAAAAAAATTAATCTTCCTGTCATTAATTAAGATGTACAAGTTATCATTTATATAAAAGACTTGTTAACTTTAGGCGATTATAAAATTTACAAAGCACTAGTTAACAAGTTTTAGTTATATAAGTTCTTATTAAGGATATTGCCTCTCACATCAAGAAATCTTGAAGGGAAAAGTGAGAATCTAAAAAAGATTTAGTTCTTGGTTGCAGGAAAGTTATTTATAGTGGCATAGCAACTCCCTTTATAAGATCCGTATTGTGGCATAGCCACTCTTTTTATAGGTGCGTATTGTGGCAAAGCCACTCTTTTCAGATGTGCATAGCTGCTTTTTTTATTAAATGATCTTGGTTGCAGCATAGCTGCTTTTTTTATTAAATGATCTTGGTTGCAGCATAGCTGCTTTTTTTATATGTGTATATTTTCAAGCAAAACATTAATCCAGCTGCAATTAATGACATAAAGAAAGTTAATCCCCATAATGACTTACAGTTATAAATTTGGATATAAGCGCCAGAAAATGAGGTGCTTAGTGCTGAGCCCAAAAACATTCCAAGTGTTGTTATTGCATTTAATCTCGCTCTATAATTACTAGGACTATTATTAGCTACATATACTCCAGAGCTAATAGAACTTAAAATTTCCCCTCCAGTCCATATTATTGTTGATATTATAAAGAAACCAAAACTATCTATATAGCCTATCATTCCAAAACCTACAGCATAAAGTATTCCAGTAAGAGCCATATTTGTTAATTGATGATTTTTTTTAGTTATGTACCCTACAAAAACAGTAAAAACTACAACAGTAACAGCATTTATACTCATAAGATAGCCAAAATATTTAGCCCCTTCATTGTTAAATTCTATATTTAAGGTTAGTGGTAATGCAAATTCATGTTGTGCATAAATAAAATTGTATACTATGTTTAAAATAAAAAACATACTTAGTTGAGGTCTTTTTATAAGCATTTGAACTGTATTTCCTTTTTCTATTTTTTCATCCTTACTTTCAACTTTAGTTTTAGAATTTACGGAATATGTTTCCTTAATATTTTTCCATATTAAAAACACTGCTATAAAAGATGTTATAGCATCTCCTATAAACAACATAGGTAAGAAGTTATTAAATAGAAATCCAGCAATAATAGGTCCTACAGCAACTCCAGCATTTATTGAAAGATATTGAAGTGAAAAACCCGCTTGTCTTTGTTCTCTTGAAAGTATATCAGTAATCATCGAAGTAAATGATGGTCGCAAAAAGCCACTAAAAAAAGTACTTACTAATAAACATATAATTGTAATCACAACATTTTTACTTAAAGCACAAGGTATTAATGCAGCAGCTGCCATACTTTGAGCAAACATATATATTTTCTTTCTACCAAAAGTATCTGACACTTTTCCTCCAATGATTGATGCTGGCACTCCTATAATTGATGACAACATAACTATAATTCCAGAAGTTGCTGCTGTCATGCCGATTTTTTGTGTAAGATATAAAGCTAGGAATGGTACTACAAAATCCCCCAATCTATTAACGAATTTTGCAAAGCATATTATATACATTTCTTTAGGCAGTCCTTTGTAATTATTAATGAATTCTTTCATTTTCATACCCCCTTCTCATATTTATTTTACCTATAAGTTCCATTTATTTCAAAGCAATCCTATTGAATAATTTCTACTAAAAACATTACTTTAATGCTATAATTTTAGATATACTTGATAATTATTAGTCAAATAATATATTTTTTATTATATTTAATTGGAGGTATTTTCATGGAATCCACTTTAGTAATATTAGGTAAAGAATTAGAATATGATTTCTTATCCTCTTGGATAAAATATACAAGGATTAAAAATGGATTTAGCCAAGAAGCTTTAGCCCATGGTATATGTTCTGTTAGTCATTTGAGTTATTTCGAAAATGGTAAAAAGCATTTAAGAAAAGAAATTATCGAAGCTTTATTGAAAAAACTCAAAATTACTGATTTAGATAAATTCACTGATATAGGAAAAGTAAGGCAAAAGCTCAACACAATGATGAATGATATTGAAAGCTATAACTTTGATGGAGCTAAAAGAATTTATAAGAAACTTTTAAAGATAGAACCAATTATTAACCACTCTCCTTATAGCATAGAATTTAAAATCTATGATCTTATGTATAAAACCTTTGTGGATGGCTTAGATTATAAATATTTAAAAGATGATTTAACTCTATTAGATAAAATATCTAATTCATTGAGTCGTGAACTCAGATACTTATACCTTCTTGTATCTGGTGATATATTATTCAGAAATCATGAAAATGAAAAAAGCATTGAAAGGCAGTTAACTGCGTTAAATATTAAAGATACATCTTGGATAAATTTTTGCTTAGGGAAAGCCTTTTGTTTCAATGATGCTATGGGTAGAGGTGCTTATTATTTAGAAAAAGCTTTAGATAGTTATGAGAGAAGTGGACGATATTTCAATGCAGTATGGTGTCATAATTATATTGGAGTATGTTTCTCTTATCTTAAAATTTACGAAAATGCTGAGAAACATTTTAAAGCAGCTCTTATGTCTGCCAAGCATTTTAATATGGATAAATTATTGTGGCATCTTTATACAAATTTGTCTGACTGCTATTTATCAAAAGGAGACTATGAATCATGTATTAAATGGAGCCGCCTAGCTATGGAATCAAGTTATAAAAATATATTGTGCGCCTATAATTATATCTCAGCTTGTATAAAATTAAATAGATTAGATGAATGTGACGTTATCTTTGATATATACTTAAGTGATGAATATAAATCTTCTAAACATTATAATTCTATATATTACCTTTATTTAGTTGTGCATAATTTTCACGAAAAAATTTTTTATGAAGAAGTAAAAAATAAGATTCTACCATATTATGAGTCTATGAGAAAAATTGATATATGTAATGATATTAAATTAAAATTAATTGAATATCTTGAAAGTAAACGAAGATATAAAGAAGCAAATAAACTTTATAAAGAACTTATGACCATATAGAATTGATCTATATGGTCATAAGTAAAACATTAATTGCAAAAGGACAATTCAAAAAATTTTAGGTATCCATTAATAATAATAAGGATAATATGGATATGGTGGCTGAACATAATATGGATAAGGTAATAAAGACAAGGCTGCTAAAGAAGCTAATGGAAACGCTTGACGCCTAAATCGCCTATATCTTCTTCTTGGACGGTGCCCATAACCATAATATTGTCTTTGCTGCTCAGACTGTTGTTCTTGATTTTCCTGTTCCATTACATCTTCTCCAACCAAGACAATAATTCTATCTGGATCTACAGTTTCAATAATTCCATCAAGAGTACTTCCATCTGTCATAGTCATATTGATATGATAATACATGCACTTTCTGCATTTATCTTGTAAATCTTGTAGATCCCTATAAGTTTCTTCTCTTTCTAAATTCATTTATCTAAACATCTCCTTTCGATTTACATCATATTCAATTTCACAGTAAATAGTACCAAATAAATGGAAATTATATTTATAGAGAATATAGATATCCAAAGCAAGAATTAGACATATGCGAAACTTACCGAAATCCAATACATTTGTCTTCTACAGGACTAGTGAAATTTTCGCTGGAAGGTTCTAAATATGGGCTTGTCGTCATTTCAGCGTGTTCCAGATGCAAAATCTGGACAAGCTGAAATGAAACAAGCGTCTATTAACAACCTTCATCAGCTCAATTTCACATGCCTGCTCCAGAAAAATGTATCGTATTTCTAGTATGGTGTTAAGATTATAATTTCTTAATAATACATATATATTGCATTCATAAGTTTGATTATTAATTTGGATATCTATATCTTAATATAAAAAAACGTGATATAGTAGTTTACTAAACTAATACACCACGTAAATTATTTTACAAACAGATAATAATTTTTTTAGTTATTATGTTTATGCTCACATTCATCCATTAAATGATAAGGGAAAGTAGAAACTATTATATTATCATTTTTTAACAAAGTTTCTCTAATAAAGAAGCTTGTGTGATTATGTAATACTTCACCAAATCTTTCATGTGTAATGAACTGAGGTACAACAACAGTTATCTTTTCATCTTTAGCTGCTGAATTTGCGATTAATTCAATATTTTTCAATAAAGGAGTAACAACAGCTCTAAAAGGAGAATATTTTGAAACCAACAAGATATCTGTATCTAATTCATCCCATCTGGTTTTTAATCTTTCCATTGCAACCTTATCTGTTGAAATATTAAGAGCAATAACATTATCACTTATACTTTGTGCATATTGAAGGGCACCAATAGTTGCCTTGTTTAAACTAGCAATTGGAACTACAACAATATGAGTATATTTTTTTCTTAAATCTACTTTTTTTAAATTTAATTGGCTGATACTTAACCCATTAGCTACTTTATCATAGTGATGTTTAATTTTTAGTTGAACCAATATTATAATTGGAATTAAAATGGCAACTATGAATGCACCTTCTTTAAATTTTTCAACTAAAATTATTATTGTTGTTACTAATGAAACTATTGCACCACATCCATTGATGATAGCGCGTTTTAACCAGCCTTTTTCTTTTTCATTTCTCCAGTGATTTACCATACCAAATTGACCTAAAGTAAAAGATGTAAATACACCAATTGCATATAAAGGTATCAAACTATGAGTATCTGCTTTAAATATGATAACCAAAAAACATGCAATAAAGGATAGTGCTGCTATTCCAAATGAAAAGCTAAGTCTTTTTCCTCTAATAGTAAATTGTCTAGGTGCATAACCATCTTTTCCAACTATGTACATAAGCATTGGAAATCCAGTATATGCTGTATTACATGCCATAAGTAATATTATAGCTGTACTAAATTGTATTATGTAGTACATTATACTATTACCAAAAATTGCAGTAGCTATTTGTGAAATAACTGTTGGTCCATTTTCAATTGGCATAGCTGTATAAAAAATAGCTAATATTGAAGTTCCACCAAATATGAAGAATATTAAGAATGCTAATAAAATCATTACAATTTTAGCATTTTTAGTACTTGGTTCTTTAAAATTTGGAACAGAATTACTTACTGATTCCAATCCTGTTAATGCTGAACATCCTGAAGAAAATGCACGTAATACAAGAAATATTGATAAGCTTTCAGTCGCATGCAAAGGAGCTGAAAATACTGGTTCAGGGTGAATTCCTAACACAAGGTATTTAAATAATCCATAGATAATCATGAAAATCATACTAAAAATAAAAATATATGTAGGTATCGCAAATATTTTAGAAGATTCACTTATACCTCTTAAGTTTAAAATTGTCAAAACTATAATTATTATTAAAACAAAAGGGACCTTATATTGTGCTAGACTGCTAAATGCTGAAATTATTGCATCGGCACCAGCACTGGCACTAACCGCAACAGTAAGCAGATAATCAATTATTAAACCTGCACCTGCAACTAAACCTGCTTTACTACTTATATTTTCACTTGCTACTTTATAAGCTCCTCCACCTTGAGGATACGCTCTAATAATTTGAATATAAGAAATTGTTAATATTATTAACAGACCTATAATCATAAATGAAGTCCATGTTAACCATTGATATGCAGCTGCACCTAACACTATTAGTACAAAAAGAATTTCCTGTGCTGCATAGGCAACTGATGAAACCGCATCACTTGCCATAATTGCAAGTCCAAAAGGTACATTATATTTTTCATGGCTACCTTGCTCATTAGATAACGGTTCTCCTAGCAAAACGTCTAAAAACTTTGTAAGCATTTGTTTTCCCCCTATAATATCATATGAAAATAATTTTATAGTAATTCTGTACTTAAATGCAATATCCTAATTATGATATATTCTTAAGAAAAATGTAGAATTTTCTCAATGAATACGAATACATTTATTATTCTCACACATCTTTGATTATTTATTCTATTTTTCTACAGTTTTATCAATATTTTTTTCAAACAAAAAACTAACCCATTTGTGTCCATTAACAAACAGATTAGTTTTTCATTTATTTATGTTTTTTAATTTAACTTTTCATTATATTCCTTAATAATACTAATAGATTTTTTAAGTTCTACCATCTCATCATCCGATAAATGATATTCCACCAATTCCTTTACTCCTTGACTATTTAAAACTGCTGGCACTCCAATATATATTTTTTCTTCATCATACTCACCATTAAGCATAGCAGATACGGGTATTACTTTATTTTCATCATTTAATACTGCCCTTATAATTTGGACAGTTGTTGCAGCTATTCCAAAAGTCGTTGCACCTTTAGCATTAACAATTCTGTAAGCTATTTTTTTAATATCCTCTGTAACTGTATTTATGTTAAATCCTTCTAGACGTACTTTATTATCATTAATAATATCAAGAAATTTTTTCCCACCAACTGTAATTTGACTCCAAGGAATAATTTGTGAGTCCCCATGTTCTCCCATACATAATGCATGCACACTTTGTGGATCAACATTCATAACATCTGCCAAATGATATCTCAAACGTGCAGAATCTAAAGCTGTACCAGTACCAATAACTTTATTCGCAGAAATACCTGAAAGTTTATGAACATAATAAGACATAACATCAACTGGATTTGTTATGACAATGAAAATTCCGCTGAAACCACTTTCCATAACTTTTGGTACAATATTATTCATTATTCCAGCTGCTTTTTCTATCATATCTAATCGCGTCTGTCCTGTAATATAAGGTAGAGCTGCCGCTATTACAACTATATCCGCATCAGAGCATTCATCATATTCTCCATCTTTAATTCTCATCTTACTCCCACTATAACCAAGAGAATGTTGCAAGTCAGTGGCCTCTGCCCATGCTTTTTCTTTATTAATATCAATTAATATCAAATCATCACAAACATGATTTCTTACTATATCAAATGCTACTGCTGCCCCAACAGCACCTGTTCCAACCACTACCACTTTACTTCTACCAATTGCCATATATCTCATCCTTTACTATCTATAATAAACAATTATATCAGAAAATTTTATATTCTATATACTTGTTGCAAAAGTATTGTTCAAAATTTAGAGATTTCCTATAGAAATAAACATTAATTAAGCATTGAGTATTGAACACTGATAATTGCAACCTATATTACTTATGACTTTGCCTAATTGCTTAATTTTCTGAATATTGATTATTCATCGACTCTTTTTTTCTTCGGCATTGAGGGGTTAAGATCTCCATACCTATCTTTATCCAATATTATCAGTGCCCGTGATAATTTCTCAACATGTTCCTTTTCGTCTCTAATTATTTCATTAATAATTCTTATTAAATTCTCATCAGTTAAATTATCTACAAATTCCTGATAAAGTAATATAGTCTCTAACTCCCCCTTTATCGCTTGTCTAATTACAACAAGAAGATTTATTTCTTTAAGTACTTTGCCTGTCAAATCACTGTATTTACCCTTTTGAGATATTTTTAAATGATCTCTCACTTCTTCAGATAATTCTTTTTCTTCTGAGTCTAAAGATCTTAATAAAGTTAGAAAAATCGAATAGTGCCTCTTTTCTTCCAACATTATATGATGGAATAATTCTTTTAATTGTCTGTTATCTGTTGATTCTATAAAATCACTATAATCATTTATTCCCACCATCTCTGAAATAAGACCTTCTCTTAAAAAGCCTTCAATATTATTCATAATGCCTTGTGGCTGTCTATTGGTTGTGTAACTCATAATATCACCTAAATTATTTATATATGTTATATTTATTAGTTATATTATGATTTAAGCACACCTTTTTGTTTATAATTTTATTTTCTCAACAAGTTCCTTCATAAAACCATCTTCAAATGGACTTTTAAGGTCAACGTGATTTAACATATTAGGGAAGAAATCTTTTGCTGATTGTTTTGAAAATGCAACATATTTTTTCCAAGCCTTCATATAATCCTCATCCATCAAGCCTTTAAATTGAAGTGCACAAGTTTGAGCAAGAGAATAATCTATATAATAAAATGGTGAATTATATATATGTCTTTGCATTTGCCAAGTACGTCCATCACCATAAAATTCGTCATTTTCAAATGCAAGATGTGGCTTGTATTCTTTTTCTAACTGCTTCCAAGCTTCTCTTCTTTCTTTAGGGGTAAGTTCTGGTTTTGTATATACTATTTCTTGGAATTCATCAACCATACAGCCATATGGTATGAAGGCTATAGCATCTTCAAGTTGAAGTTTTCTATAATCTTCTGCTCTTTCACCAAAGAATAATTCCATCCATTTGCCTGTAAAAAATTCCATAGACATAGAGTGAGTTTCTGCTGTTTCCATAGTAATGTTATTATGTTCTGCTACCTCATCATTTCTTGTTAAAAATCCTTGGAAGGCGTGGCCACACTCATGTGTAATAACATCTACATCACCACTAGTACCATTAAAATTAGCAAAGATTATTGGTGCCTTATAAAGCATAAGCATATCCATATAACCTCCAGCTCTTTTATTAGGTCTTCCTAGAACATCGAATAATTCATGATCTAACATAAAATTGAAAAATTCATTTGTTTCTGGAGATAATTCACTGTACATTTTTTTACCTGCTGCAAAAATATCATCAGCAGTTCCAATTGGAATAGGATTTCCTTCTAGAAAATAAACTCCCTCATCAACAAAATCAAGTTTTTCCAAACCTAGACGTTTTCTTCTATTTTCATGCATTTGTGATGCAAGTGGAACTAAATACTTTTTAACTTGATTTCTAAAGTTAGCCACATCTTCTTTAGTATAAGAATTACGTTGCATATTATAATAACCAAGCTCTACAAAATTTTCATATTCCATTGACTTTGCTTGTTTATTACGATTAGCTACAAGTTTATCAAAAATTTCATCTAGTTCATCTGCAATTGTAAGTAATTTTTCACATCTCACTTTTGCTGCTTCTATTCTAGTTGCTCTGTCTTTCGACTTTAAATATTTTAACATTAGAGATAAATTAAGGATTTCCCCTCTAAATTCAACTTTAGTTTGGGCTATAAGCTTAGTGTATCTTGATCTAAGAGCATTTTCTTCTTGTTTAAGTGGAATAAGAACATCTGCAAATGACTTCATTTTTATTTCAATATCCTTGAAAGCCACTTTGCCAATTTTATCTTCAAGATACGCTCTATATTTTGAGTTAAAAAGAAGCTTTTGATACTTTACCTTAAAGCTTTCAATTTTAGGTGATATTGTATCATAATATTCCTGCTCCCCCTCATAAAATTTATCTGATACATCACCATGATGTCTCATAGCAGCCAAAACCATAGCTGTACTAACTTTCTCCATTAAAGCGTAATATTTTTTATGAACCGAAAACTGCTCTTCTCCATCTTTAGCTTGATTAAATTGATTAATTATATCTGAAGCTTCCTTTTCAAAAGCTTCAATTGTTATTCTTTCATATGGAAGTTCTGATAATTTAAATTTTTCCTCTGTCATTTTTTTACCTCCTAAGATGTACATATTAATTATAATTTTTCTTCTATATATATAGCTTTTTTATTAGTATTTACATACGTAATTATAATCTTACAAGTATCAAATTGAAAATTATGTTATAATTTAACTGATTATATTTAAGGATGTGGATAACATGGAATTTAAATTAAAGCCTAGGAAAAGGTTCAAATTAAAAAATATAATACTTTCAGTAATTTTTATTTTTGCATATGGAATTTCGATTTTTACGACATTGCAAAAACCAAATTTAAATATTGATAATAAGATTAATGATTTACTTTCTTCTAAAAATGATACTCAAACTTCAAAAACTGATACAGAAAATAGTAAGAACAATGACAAAAGATCTCCAGCTAAAAATGATAGTTCTACTAAATCCACTCAAAGTTCTTCAAATAATGTTATTGATCCTAAAGACTATAGCAGACTTACCGTTAATGAGTATGTTAACCTTTGTGTAGATCAAACTTTTGGAAAGAAAAATAATATAGATAAACCATTCTTAAGTTCTATTCGTTTTACAAATAACTGTCAGCTAATTCATATAAACATTGGTTATTATGGAAACAGCGAACAATTAAAAGCTGCTGCAATAAATGCTAGTGTTGAACTTTATAAGTCATTATACACCCTTTATCCAGAAAAATTTGGACATACTGTATTTGGTATTACTGTTAGTGGTAGAATAATAAATAAGAAAGGAACTGACACTGATATTGAAGAAGCAGCTGTTAGCTGGTATGATGATAAAACTCTTAAGGCCCTAGACATAAATAAACTTACTGTTGATAATTTTAAAAATACTGTATATCGCTTTTATGATTATCAAAACATGGCAGGTATTCAAAGAGATTAATTGTTGAAAGGTAATAAATAATATGAATGAAAATAAAAACACACAAAGAATGACCCACTACTTTATTTATCTATTTGTTCTTATAATGTCTATTGACATTGTAACTTATATGTTATTTCCAGTAATAAAAAATAATCTAGCATTTTTATTAATAGGACTTTTTACTATTGCATTGGATGTAATACTACTACTTTTAATAAGGATAGGTATTAATTGGGCTAGATGGACTTTCATTATTTCTCTTATTATGAAATGTGGAATGTTAGTTATTAATACTTTGGATAACTTCTTTATATTTTTTAACTTTAATACAAAATATATAATACTAATTTTATATTTTTTAATTATATGCGTTTTAACTTTTTCCAAAGATATAAATAAATTTTTTGAATTGTGTTCACAAGGCCGCTACTATGTAGATCAATGTAATGAATATATTAAAACAAGATATAACAGTTCAATATCTTTAAATCATAAATTTTCTATGAATTCTTTATCCGATAATTGTATTTTAATGGCAGTTAATTCTGCTATAGATAATTGTGATTTTGATATAATCATAGATAATGCTTTAATATATGATAATTATTTTGAGCGCCACTTTAATGACGAAATTAACGCTAAAATAAAATATAATATAAAAAAATATGCATTAAAATCAAATGAATCTTATACAAACAAATTACTTAATATTAATAATGGTTCAAATTATGATAGATTAGAATTCAATATAGATTCTTCCCTGAACTTATTTGATGAATATAAGACAAAACTTCCTCCTTATGAAGTATTTTATGAATTGAATTCATCAAAAGGAAACTTTTTTAATTTCATATATTCAATGACTCCAGATTATAATGATCTTGAATTTAATGTTCAATATATTTACTCAATACTAGATCTTTTAAAAAGCTTTAACTACAGATTTGATATTATTAACTTTTATGATAGAAGCAAGGATACTTCTAATGATAAAATTCATAATGATTCAAAATATATTATTAGAGAACTAACTTATCCCGAAGCCTGTGATATTCTTGATAATCAAGATTTATCCTTAATAAAAGATAAAATTCGCCATTATATTATGAATTCATCAGAAAACCTATAAAGTTTTATTTAGAATCAAAAAATTCATACATAATTAATATTAATACGAAAAATAATAAATGCACTAAGAATTATCCTAGTGCATTCTTTATTAGTTATTTTTTAGAGTCCTTGTTCGTAACTTTCAATCATTCTTTTAACCATTTCTCCACCAACACTTCCATTTTGTCTTGAAGAAAGGTTTCCTTTATCAGTATTTTCATAATTGCTTAATCCTATTTCTGAAGCAACCTCAGTTTTCAATCTGTTTAAACCTGCCTTTGCCTCTGGTACTAAAGTTCTATTGCTTCCACTATTACTTGATGCCATAATTACATACCTCCTTAAGTTTAAACTTTACCTAGCAAATTTTTATAAATTTGCTTTGCACTATTATATTAACCACTACTATCAATAATACTCTATAAAATTATTAACATAAATAGCATTATAGTGTTTAACTGCTAAACCTTGAGACAAGGTTTAGCAGTTGTTTTTCTTGCTACAATTATTTTTTTAGTTTATTATTAAAATGCACGGTCAAGAAATTAATTAACTAAAACAAAAATAAGAAGTAACATACACAACTTGACAATATTTATAAGGAGAACTCAACATGATAAAATTAATTGCATCGGATATGGATGGTACTTTACTAGGAAGTAACCATAAGATATCAAAAGAAAATATAGAAGCTATAAGATTAGCGCAAGATAAAGGAATTAAGTTTGCTATTGCTACTGGCAGAGCATATGAAGATGTAAAACCTTTTTTAGACGAACATAATTTAAAATGTGAATGTGTAGTACTTAATGGCGGAGAATATAGAAATATCGATGGCAAAACTGTTGCTGGAATATATATTGATAAAAATAAAGCTTCTGAAATTTTAAAAGTAATGTCAAATTATCCTTTATCGGTTGAAATATATACTGACAATGGATATTATACAACCAATACAAAGGAAGAAACCTTAGCTGGTATGATAAAAAGAGAAAAGACCTTCCATCCTGAACTCACCAATAAAGATGAAATCTACAAATATGCTATTAAAAATCCACATTTTGTTAATATGAATTACATAACAGATATGGAAGAATTCTTGAACAATAATGTAAATATAGGAAAATTCGTTTCATTTACAGAATCCCTTGAAGAAATCACCATACTAAAAGAGCAATTAAATAAAATTGATGGTTTAGCTATTTCCTCAAGTTTTATAACAAATATAGAAATTAACCATGCTAATGCGACTAAGGGAAAGCTCCTTGCTAAAGTTGCTGAAAATATTAACATAGAAAAAGATGAAGTAGTTGTTTTAGGCGATAGTTCAAATGATTATTCTATGTTTATGGAATTTCCAAATTCCTTTGCTATGGAAAATGCAATTCCAGAAATAAAAAAAGTTGCAAAATATATAACTTCAAGCAATTTAGAACATGGTGTAGCAAAGGCAATTTATAGAATCCTAGATTCTAATAAATAAATTTTCACATAAAAGAACTGTTACAAAAATAGTAGCAGTTCTTTTTGCAACTTTGTATTAAATTAGGCCATAGGTTTAGAATTTACAAAAGTTTTTATTATTTCATCTGAATTATCAGCTTGCCCAAAGAAAATAACTGAATAATAAATATCACTTTCTTTCCAAAAGTAACATAGACATGGTGCTTGATTCTCTTCTACTTGCAATTCCTTAAATTTAAAAACTTCTGTATTATTTACATTTAACTTACTAACATCAATTTTAACCATTTCATTAGTTTTCCAATTTTTTTCGCTATAATAACCATTCTTCTTTATATAATCATATTGTTTTGAAGTTTTTCCTTCATTAAAAGTAATGGAACCATTTTTATTTGTATAAAAACTATCAAGTTCATAATCAATCTTATTATTCTTAATATCTGAATCACTTGAAACACCAACTACTGATTCTTTTATATTTATAGCATCATTAATGCTTATTGGTAGCTTTGGAGTAAATCCAAGAAGCTTTTCAGCTTTTTTCAAATCTTCATTATCATAAATTCCCATAACCCCAGTTTCTGTTGATAATTCATTCTTTATGGTAGAATAGTCATTAATTTTTATTTCTGATGGAGTTACAAGAGATTTTACTATTTTTTTAATCATATCTTCTGAAAGTATTATATTTTCCTTATCACTCTTACCTTCCTCAATAATTTGTGAACTGTACCTTATGCTATAATATATACCATCAGCTTGCCAGATGAAATATTTGTCACTTATTTTAAATTCCTTTGTTATAAAACCATCTTGTAATTTTTCTGAAGGAGAAGTTATTGATAAGCTTAGACTTGTACCATTAATATCTCCTAGCTTCATAGTTTTTTCTTCAGCTTCAACCTTATGATTTTTAGTTGTCTTCATTTTATCAACTTCTATTTTCTTTGTAGCTTCTACAGGATCAGTTTTAGATATTTTTAATGAAATATCAGATGCTATATGTTTATCTTCACCATTATAATATAATTGGATAGCATTATCTTTATCTGACAGTTTGATTAACTGAATAGCTTGTAATTTATCTCCTTCTGGTAGAAAATTTGGCAGCTTAAATTTAAAGTTTGTAACCTTTTCTAGTTTGTATATATCATCATAATCTTTTACATCTGAATCAATAATGAATTTATATGTTCCATTAACATTTGTTTCACTACTTGAAGTAGCTGTTATCAAATTATTATCAGCTGCCTTAACCACAGAGCAATTTGCTGCTGTAACAGCTGCAAGCACCATGCAGCTTATTATTGTTTTTCGAGTTATTCTTAATGAGTTTTTCCTAAATTCTTTCATTCTTTATTCCCCCTATTATATAATTATTTATCATACATATTTCTTAAAAATTTATTGTAATTCAAAAAGATATTTATCATCCTTAAGATATGTAACATCAAATTTACTATCATCTTTTTTTTCAACTTTAGATTTACTTACTGTTACTATAAATTTATTATGGTTTGGACTAAAAATAAATTCTCTTGGATCATTACAGCCTTCTTCTTCATTATTCTTAAACAATTTATCGGTTACAACAAATTTATTTCCTTTTAAGCTCCCATACATGGCAACATCTTGCCTTCTATCTTCACCATCCCCAAAATAAGTGTAACAAACAAACTGGTTTTTAAAATCAATCGAGTCAATCGATAAATTCTTTCCTTCATAGTTTTCTACATATCTAGTTACATCTTTTTTATCAAAATCCACTTTATATATCCTTTCCTTATCATAAGTTGTACCATTTTCTTCTATACAATAAACAAGTAATGTCCCATCTTCAAATATATTTTCAATACTCGGCATACTTAGATCCATAGATACTTTTTCTCCCGTTTCTATATTTAATTTAGTCAATTTAGCAAATTGGCCAATGTAAATATTATTACCTGTTAAATCAAATTTACAATCAATTCCTGCTGCTGAAAATCGTTCCTCAAGAGTATATTTTTTGTTTTCCTTATAATTTAATATTGTATACTCTGCAGTTTCTGCATATTTTTTTCCCTTTTCTCTATTTAATTTACTAACGTATGAAATATAATCATGTTTAATCAATTGAACATTAAGTACTCTTAAATCCATTTGATCTTTTGACTTTTGACTTCCAGGTACCCCATTTGGGAATTCCTTGTCAACATCTAAAACCAGTTCCAAGTTCTTTTCTTTAGGATCAAAAGTAAATGCTTGTTTTCTATTTCCTAGCAAAATCAATCCATCATGCTGTTTAAATGGAGTATCATATATTCTCGTAATTCTACTATCATTTAATATTTCTGTAATTTCACCACTTTCAACATTATAACTACTCAGAATTACTTTCGAATCATTAAGACAAGAAGAATCTCGATTAACCGTTAAAACATTCTCATCATCAATCCAAGATAATACCACTTGATTTTCAAGCCCACTAAGCTTCTTTTTTAATTCAGGCTGATTTCTAATTTTATTATCTTCTGCTTTAGATGTAACTTCTGCTTTTACATTATCTGAAACTTTAATTTCTTTTATCTTCGTGCATCCACTTAATGATGTTATTAAAGCCATTAACAATATAATTATTAATTTAACTAAATGTATCACAACATTAATTCCCCCTAACTCTAATAGCAGTAAACTATTTAGTTAATATTTTTATAATACGGTTTTTCACGTGCTTTACCCTATATATATATTTTATATCTAAAATGTTTCAAAATTTATGAATAATGTTACATAGTTGTTAACTTTATCATAATTTTTACAACATCATCCTTAATTTCAATATCTATTTCTCCATTATGTTCTTCCACAATTAACTTACATATGTATAACCCCAAACCATTACCTTCTAAATTCAAAGCATTTTCACCTCTTATAAATGGTTCAAAAGCTTTTTCCTGAAATTCCGAATCCAAATTATAGCTTTTATTAGAAATTGACAAATTATAATAATTATCTTTTTTCTGTCCAACTATCTCTATTTCTCCATATTCAATTGAATATCTATAAGCATTTTCTAGTAAATTTAACAAAAGACTTTTTATTTCATCGTATATTCCAAGGATGTTGCTATTCTCAACATTTAATTTAACTTTTAAGCTATTATTATTTCTTATTTTCATTTCATCTGAAGTATCTTTTATCAGCTTTCCAATATCAAATTCATTTTTCTCTCTATTTAAGATTTGACCTCTTGATACTTCCAATATGCTCGATATCATACTATTTAACTTTGCACTTTCTTTTTCAATTGAATTTATTGCCTGTATTCTAAATTTTTCATTATCATAATTTGTTTGTAATAGTTCTGCATATCCAGCTATTGAGGTCAATGGTGTTTTTAATTCATGGGTGATGTTACAGAAAAAATCCCTCCTAGATTTTTCCAAATAATGTGTAACTTCTATTTGCTTTTTAATTTTAGTTCTCATTTTATTATATTCATAAGCTAAATCACCAATTTCATCTTTATTATTTAGCTCAACCACTTCATATCCATAATTACCATTAGATACTTCTCTAACGCCTTTTAATAAATTTTCAATAGGGCGCGTTGATTTTCTCAATATAATATAGATTAAAATTAATATTATAAAAAAGAAAATGCTTTCAACCAAAGTAAATAGTAAATAAATACTTCTATTATTATAAATTATATCTTTATAATCTCGTATAATTTCAACTATTCCAACAACTTCTCCATTTGAATAAAATGGATATGCAAAATATCCTTTATTCTCATCATTTTCTTTGGCAAAGTATATATATGCTTTATTTTCCTTAGCTTTGTTAATATGTTCATTTATGCTTTTGTTTACTTCTCCTTTTACGCTTTCATATTGAAGTTGTCCATTATCATCATAAATTCCAACTGTAGAATTATTATTTTCTGATAAACTTATTGATATTTTAGGACTATTGCTTATAAAGGTCTGCTTATCTAAATTTTTACCATTAATCATAAAGTATTCATTAATAAAATCTGTTGCATTATTTTGCTGAATGATCATATCATTTTTAATTGTATTACTACTGCTGTAATCTATTATATTTTTAACAACTATATTTAATGCAATATCACATAAAATTATAAAAATTCCAATCCTCAATGTAATTTTAGTTCTCAGCTTTCTATTTTTCATATAGCTACCTCATCTTATATCCAACACCAAAAACTGTTTCAATATACTTATTTTCATCATCTTCAATCTTAGCTCTTAATCTTCTGACATGTACGTCTACAGTCCTTAATTCACCATAATAATCATAGCTCCATATTTTATTTAAAAGTTCTTCTCTTGAAAAAACTTTACCTTTATTTGTTGCTAACAGATATATCAAATCATATTCTTTAGGCCGCAAATTTATCTCTTTACCTTTCTTTACCACTATTCTCCCCTCTTCATCTAAAAAGATATCTTTTCCAATCGTGATTAAAGCTTGTTCTCTTTCTGCTTTCACAGCTTTTTCTATTCTTTTAAGAGATTTATTAACTCTTGCTATTACTTCCTTTATATGAAAAGGCTTTGTAATATAATCATCAGCACCTATTTCCAAGCCTAAAACCTTATCCACTATATCATTTTTTGCTGTAACCATAATTATTGGTATATCTCTTTCCTGCTGTATTTTTTTACAAACTTCAAAACCATTTATATCTGGCAGCATCAAATCTAAAAGAACTAAATTGGGTTTAAATTCATTATTTTTCATTAAAGCTTCAGTTCCATTCTTACTTACATCAACACTAAACCCTTCTGTTTCAAGAGCAAAGGTTAACATTTCTCTTATACTTTTATCATCTTCCACTACAAGTATTTTACTTGTCTCCATATTTTTCACCTCAAGTTTAGATTATATTACCATTTTACCATTAATTTGTTACATAGATGTTTCCTAACAGAAATTAATAAAAAAAGCTACTGCCCACTAAATGTATTGAGCAACAGCTTTGATTTATATTATTATTATTTATACTTACGAATACCAGTTTTTTATTATTTCAGCACTTTCATTACTTGGATAATATCTTTTATCATCACTGGTTTCTCCAATTGCAAATACTGAAAAACCTAAATTCCAGGATTCATTTCTAAACACATTTTTATAGGCTTCAAAACAATTAGCTTGTTCTTTATTATTCATAATATTGGACATTAATGGATTATGAGGCTCTTCTGTTGCTTTATTTGTCTTAGGAAAGCCTAATTCTCCAAAGAAAATTGGTTTATTCCATTTTTCATTAAAATTCTTTATTTCTTGCTTTATATTTTGTTTCCTATTAAATTTTGTAGTATTTTCAAGAGCTTTAGTTAAGTTTTCAACAGTGTTTGTTTCATTTTCTGTCAACTCAAAATAAGCTGCTATTGAAATAAAATCAACTTTTGAAAATACTTGATTGTTTAATTTTGACTTATATTTTTCCGTGTATTCTGGCGCAAAATCTGCAGCAGTAACCCAAAAATTTGTTCTATATGTCACTAATCCTTTATATCGTTCTCTAACATAATCAATCATATGACACATATTATCTTCATATTGTTCCATATAAACAAAACTAGTTCCAGCATTTAATGCATCTACATGATAAGGTACTGCTACATCCTTAATCAATTTTCCTAAAACATCATTTTCCCAATTATAAAAAAACTCTTCTATATTATCTGGCTTCCACTCAGTTTCCCCTACACTTCCATTTTCTATCCAAGGATAAGGCTCAAGTATAATATTTATTTTTTTAAACCTTAATTTCTTAATTAATTCTATAGCTCTTTTCTCGCTCCAACCTTCTATTGACATATTACTAGATGTTCTAGAGCTAACATTAATAACTATTGGCACATTCAATGTATTTAATTGAAGTTTATCTATGTCTTTAAGAACTTGGTCTATATTATAATCAGTAGATAAATTTCCTGATTTAATCTTTGTTTCAAATTTTGAATTTAAAGTTTTACCTTCTATATTATTTATAATATCATTTATGTATCCCCTAGAATTTACGTTAAAGTTATAGGCATAAAATAAACCCAAACATAAACATACTAAAATTATTATTATTGTCTTTTTCTTTGTCATATTTACCCCCAACAGTTATATTAAATAATACCTTTGAATATTTAATAGCAAAGTACTCATTCCATATAAATTCCTGATTCCTCCATTATTAAAGAATCCATAAAAAAAACAGAAGTTTTAATATTTACTTCTGTTTTACTTAACCTATACTATGATTGTCATTGCATAAGGCACATGAAAAGAAATAACAGGTCGAAAATTTCTGGCAAGAGGACTTGTTATTTATTTGATAGTGCCTAATGTATTCCCTAAAATTTCCTTATTGTAAAACTTCTGATTCTACTTTTCTTTTTCCATCTTTATCAAATATTCTTCTTAAATGCACCTCAGTATAAAACCCAAAACTTAATCCAAGCAATATGCTACCAACTCCAGATAGCGTACTTGATATACTTGGAGCATTAGAATATAAAAATGTAACTGATATTGAGAAAAACAAAGCTATAACACCACTTAATATCAGCATTGCACTACTGAAACTATTACCTTCTTTCCATGTTTCATTATTTTTCATAGCAAAAAAAGTTCTATATCCAAAAGCATGATTTATTTCTTTTGGTGGCCACAATTTTAATATAGTTCCCAAAACAATAAAAATTATACTTGGTAATATATTAGTTAACAGTATCATAAAACATCCCCCATTTATTTCCTTTAGAAACATATGTTGTATATTATTTTCGCACAATGATATTATATCACATTTTTTGTTGTGTATCATATAAAATTTTTTTAGATGCTTTATTAACAATAAAAAGATGAAATTTTTAGTATTATTTTTCTACCTCAAATTTCATCTTTTTAGTATTTATATTTTAGCTAATAATTATTTTTTAAGGCTTGTACACTAATTTGAAAATTCTTGTGAGCCCATATATTTTCCATTTCCATAAACTACTCCTATACCAACTTTAGTATATGAAGCATTCATCATATTAGCTCTATGACCTGGTGAATTCCACCATTGAGTAAATAGTTCAACAGCATCATAAGTATTGTATGCAATGTTTTCTCCTGTTGTAGTATAACTATAGCCTAATGCTTGTAACCAGTTTGTCCACTTTGTTCCATCTGGATTTGTATGATCAAAAAAGTTATTTTGAATCATATCGTTACTTTTATATCTTGCTACACTTATTAATGTTTTATCTAAGGTTAATGGTTTTAAACCTGCTTCAACTCTTTTAGCATTCATTAATTCAAGGATCTTATCTTCTGCAGAAGTTTGAATACTTACAGAATAATTTGTTGGTAGCTTAGGTAACCCTTGCACATCTACTGAAGCTGTATTACTTGTACTACTTGTTGTTTTAGCTCCTGAATTAGTATTTGCTGTATTAGTTGTAGTTCCAGCATTTGTTGTTGTTTCATTTTTATTTTGATTAGATACTGTAGTAGTTTTATTATTATCTTTTACTACATTATTAGTTGAATCAAATACTTTGTCCACTGATGGAGTCTTCGATCCAATAGCTTGTCCATTATCAGAGAATGTATACGTTTTATTACCAATAGCAACTTTTCCAGTTTGCATTATTCCTGATGGATTAAAACAATAAGTTTTTCCATTAATATTAAGTACACCTGTCTGCTTTGCTCCTGAGTTATCAAAATAGTACCAATTCCCATTATCTTTAACCCATCCAGAGTTAACAATAGAATTTGCAAGTGAATTATAATAATTATAGAAATTATCATATGTTGAATTAGTAGTTGCTGCAGATACTCCTAATGGTGCTATAGTAGTAATTGTTGTTGCAGCAATAACCCCTGTCACAATCTTTGTTAAAAAAGCTTTCTTCATTAGTTTTTCTCCTTTATCTTTCGTATTTGACTTCACATTATAAATAAAAATCTAAAAACTTAAACATGATTTTATAATTTAAATTAATCATATTCGCTTTTTCTGTGAAGTCCATGACTCTATACTATCATATTTTCGACATTATTCAACAAAGCAATTCTTAGTATATCTCATTTAAATGATATTAGCTAAAAAGTTCTCCTGTATACTCCCGTTTATTTCAATATACTTCATGATATCCTTTAACAAGAGATTCTTCAAGGGCTAGGCCCCTATATTTTTATAAAAATATACTCATATCAAAAGTCATTTAACTATTTTCACTATCTCTTTAACTGTTTCTACTATTGATAATTCGCTTGTATCAATTTGCTTTGTAGACATGTCTTTGTACATTTCAAGTCTATTAATACTCCGAACTAAACAATCATCATTTCGTATATTATGTTTAACATCCTCCAATATCCTATTCTTAAGAGCCTCTTCGCTACAGGTAAGAGTAATCTTAATAATTTCAAAATCCAAAGCATTTAAAGGCTTCAATATTTCCTCAAAAATTTCTTCAATATGTATGACCCAATTAAAAATGACATATTCTATAGTTGAATTTTTAAGAAAGTTTTTTAATAGGTAAGTTATATTATCAATCACCATTTCTTTATTTTCTTCATTAACTTTAAAAGGATTTATCATCCAACACCAATCACCATCAAGCCATACTGAATTTTTAAGTTTCTTATTAAGTTCTCTACAAGTTGCTGTTTTTCCAACTCCCATTGTTCCATTAATAATTATCAATTTTTTCTTCATAATCAAAAACTCCTAAATACTGTAATATTTATTAATATTATATCATTCAAAAAATTTACCATAAAGCTATAAATTAATACAGATTTAATCTTTATACTATTTAAATATATTCTATTTACTGGCATTATTACTCAAAATAGTTATTACTTCCAAACTCCTCTTTACAAATTACCGTCATAATTGTATTATACAATAGATACAATGATTTAGATAATCATTGAGAGGAGCTAAAACATGAAATACGAAAGAATATTTTTATCAATCATTTTACCAATAACTTATTTTATTAGCATATTATTTTGGTTTAAAGGATCAAATAGCTTATTGCTTGCCATTACTGCACTTCCAGCATTTGCAGCTATCGTTTCAATGTTAATTGAAAATAAATCTTTAAAAAATCTACTTACACCTTTTTTTCAAAGAATATCTGTTAAAAGTTTAGCATTTACAATATTTTTCCCAATAACCGCAGTATTGTTTTGTATGTTAGTTACTATATTTACACATCAAGGTTCATTACTAACTAGTTGGAACAACATATTTTTAAAAATAGTAAGTATTACTTTAATCTCAATAGTGTTATTTATTGTAGGTTTATTAGAAGAGTTTGGTTGGAGAGGATATTTACTTCCTAGACTTATTGAAAAATATAAAATAAAACGTGCTACCTTTATAATTGGTGTTATCATAACCTTATATCATCTTCCAGTAATTTTTATTTTAAATTTTCATCATGGTTTATCAAAAGCTATTGTTTATACTTTGCTTCAATCTGCAGCCGTTTTTGCTATAAACTTCGGTTTTACATATCTTTTTACATTATCTAAAAATGTAATTCTTCCAAGCATAATGCTTACATTATGGAATAATCTAAATCTAGCTATTCTAGGATCATCATATAAATTACTACCAGTCCAAGGTTATATTATAGGTAACCCTTATATTGTAAATGGCCTAGGCATATTTGGTTTAATTTATTTTATTTTCTTTGCAATTTACGCTTATAAAAAGTTTTCAATTTTAGATAAACATATGTAAACATACATAGGAGTAATCCATCAAAAATAAAATTAAATAGAAATAGTTGTTTTGCAGTATCAGCTTTTCCATTTCCTACAAATGGCATAGGAAATTGAATTATTCCAATTAGCATTACTACCCAAAGTAGTAGTATCCTATTCTTAAATTCTAAATTTGATTTACTATTAATATAATCGTGAATAGAATGAATTATTATTATTAGATAAACTGCTACAATAAAATATAAATTTTTAGGCAATATATGATCTCTAAAATCTGACCAAATTGTAAATCTATGAAATTCTACTATAGGGAGTTCACTATAATTTTGAGAGCATTTGCCTAATGATGTACTAGTATTAAAAGCTTTTCCGGCCGTATATTCCATCCCTTCAAATAATCTTATAGGATGAGTTAAGTAAAATTTCGCCAAACTCAGGTTACTAACCTTACTATAAAACTCTTCGTTTGTTATTTCTGCTCCTGGAATATATTTTTCATATTCAGTTTTCTCTAAATATGAATGTTTTCCAGCCTCTATAGACATATCCGGATTAAGTCCCAAATCAATTAAATCCTGCCTAGGTGTTTTTGAACCATTTAATACCCCATAAAAAACAGAATTATATTCTGTATCTTTACACAAATTATCACTTTTATTACAAATTCCAATTGGATAAAGAACTAATATGTATATCAGTATACACAGAGCCCCTAAGCTAATTTTACTTAAACATAGCCTGTTATCCCATATAATTTTTAATATTAGAGCAATTATAATTGGTAATGAGATAGTTACTTGAAGTTTTGATCCTAAAAATAAAAATGCGGTAATTATTATAAAAGCAATATTTATAGTTATATTCTTACAATTTTTAATAGCGTATTTGCAATGTATATAGTTTAATACACATGCAATAAATAGAGACAAAGTTACTATCATCATTGGTTCACCATATAAACTATTGAACCAAACTAAATAATTACCATCGAAAAAAATCAATAAAATTAAAGTAGAGACTATGATTGAATTTAATGTATTTTTTATATTAAATGCTTTTAAAATAATAATTAATGCTAGAGTATATAAACAACTATATATAAGAGCTAAATATTTAGTTTTAAATATATTTTCTCCAAACATTCTTATAACTTTACTTATGGGCACAATTAAATAACTAATACTACACCCCTTTATAGTCTTTGAAAGATTATCTATTGGATTAATTTTATATTCAGTAACTATGTATTTGAAAAATCTAATAAAATCAGGATTATTTTTATCCTTATCTAGCAAACTCAATCCTGAAATATTCATTATTCTATCAAAATCCCCTTGATCAGCAACACCAACTTCTGGTCCAATAAATAATACTGAAGTTATTATCATCACTGCAGTTAAAATGATACAAACCCTATACTTATTTATTTTAACGTCTTTAATGCTCATTGGGCTTTTCCTCCGTATAAATGGAATTTGTTCTTATCTAAAAATAAGTTCTAATAGTAATATGATGTAAATTATAAAATTTATACTATTTTATTTTAAATACTATTAAAGTGCTGATAATAATTGATCTTAAAATAAAAGAACCGCAAATTCATAAAGAATAATGCAGTTCTTTTATCAAATATTTTTTTAATTTTATCTCTGTTAGTTAAATATATTAAACAATAATCTTACCAAATTTTTAATCTATCCTCGGGTTTAACATACATTTTATCGCCAGGCTTTATTCCAAAAGTTTCATAGAATTTATCAAATTGGGCAGAAACTATATTACTTCTAACTTTATTCGGTGAATGTGAATCATATTGAAGTCGCATTTCTGCATATTCTTTAGTATTAATTTCACGCCATACAGATGAATTGCTTTCAAAAAATGCTTTGTAGTCAGGATTTTGCATTTTGCTTAAAATATCTAACGCACAAGTCATTCCACCAATATCAGCAATATTTTCACCAACAGTAAGATCTCCATTAACATTTTTCCCATCATCTAATTTTACGTTGCTATAAAAAGCTCTTACCTTCTTTGTTTTATCTTGGAATTTAGCATAATCTTCTGCTGTCCACCAATTGTTTAGGTTACCATCAGCGTCAAACTTTGCACCAGTATTATCAAAGGCATGACTTATTTCATGACCTATAATAGTTCCAATTGCACCAAGCTTTTCTTCTTTACTTGCATTGGCATTATAAAATGCTCCTTGCAGAATTCCAGCAGGAACAGTTATAGTATTTGAGGTTGCATTATAAAATGCATTAATTGTTTGTGGAGGGCAAGCAAATTTTGTCTTATCAACTGGTTGATTTAATTTACTTATTTGCTTTTCAAATGCGAATTTTTTTAAATTCTCAATATTATCCCAAAGTGATCCACCTTCTTCAAAGGATCTTATTTGTAGCTTTGAATAATCTTCCCACTTATCTGGATACGCAATTTGAATATTAAGCTTATCTAATTTTTCAATTGCTTTCTTTTTAGTTGCTTCGCTCATCCAATCCAACTTATTAATTCTAGTTTTATATGTTTCTATAATTTCATTTGTCATATCTTTAACATCATTTTTAACTTTATCAGAAAAATATTTTTGAATATATATTTTGCCAAAAGGATCACCTAATGTAGCATTAACCATATTAATAGCTTTTTCTTCCTCTGATATATCCCCTTGTGATCCTAAATATGCATTTTTAAATTCAAGTGAAGCCTTTTCAAATGACTGACCTAAATATGGGGCAATAGCAGCAATATTTTGAATTTCAAGATAATCCTTAATCATTGGAAGATTTTCATCTTTGTATATATCATTTAAGGCTTTATACCATTTTGGTTCAGTTAAAATGATTTTATCTGCCTTCTCTACTTTGCTATTTTTCATAATTGCTTTAATTTTTAAATTAGGTGCCATTGAATCAAGTTGATCCAAAGTGTAAACATTATATTGTTTATCTATAGCATTATCATCTTTTGAGGTTTCTTGCTTACCAGTTATTGACGCAGCCATAATATTTTCAAACTTAAATAAATTATCTACCTTTGTCTGTGCCTGCTCTTTACTATAACCACTTAAAGTCAAAATATTAACATAATAATTCTCTACTAACCCCTTTACTCTTTTACTATTTTCTGTAGGCTTCATATATTCATCTGAATCCCCTAAGCTAAGAGCTGTTGGTCCAATATATAGCGCGTTTTTATTTGCATCTTTTAAGTCCACTTGGCATCCTAAATCTAACAAACTATTGCCAATTTTTGAATCTATGCTTAAATTTGAAATATCATTTACTGATTTAATATTTCTCATTTCTTGAATTGCTTCTTTTATTGGCTCTATGCCCTCTTTATTTCTAGCATCCATATTTAAGTAGTTTTTATATAAATTAATAATCTTTTTTTCATCACTATTTTCTGAGTAATTTTTTTCATTAGCCAATAAATCCTTGATTATTTGTTTCTTTTGCTCTGTCAATGATTTATCAGCTTCCATAAATGCTGAATTAGATGTCTTTCCAGCTTCTATTTTTGCTGTATTTAACCATTGTCTATTAACATAATTATAAAAATCATCTTGAATTCTCATCGAATTTACTGTTTGCGCAACATTTGTATTGGCATTAGTAGCAGTCTCTGCTGCTTTAACACATGTACCTTGACCAACAAACAATGAACATATTAACACCCCTGCAATAATTAATTTAATTTTAGATTTTTTCATAAAAAAACCCTCTCCATTCCCTTATCAAATTTGATATAACCATCTTTTATTATATTCCTTGCTAATTATTTTACAATAATCCCACACCTTAATTTAACCTTAATTGTTTTAAAAATGATTCTTAGGCACATGAAAATAAATAACAAGTCAAAAATATGCTAGCTAGAGGACTTGTTATTTATTTAATAGTGCCTTATACATTAATCCATATAATAAAAGCCCTACAAATTGCGTAGGACTTCTTAAATTCATTTTTTTAATTTAAAGTTTTCTCTGGAGAAAATTACATCTAGATACGCATCAAAACCTGCCAATTTCAATACTTCCAAGGTTCCTTCTGCGCCCTCTCCACCATATCCTGCTGTAAGTCCATATTCAAAAATAAATTCTTCTTTATTGTTATTGGTAAGCTTTAATATATAACAATCTTCTTTTATCATTTCGGCTTCTGTTATTTCTCCAAAGGTATCCATATACTTCTTATAAAACTCAATTGACTCTCTTGTATTGCAGGCATCACTCTTAATTGTTATCATTTACATCCACCTCCAATATAATATATTGATATAATAATAAATATATTACTCTTAGGTTTAACTATACTAAAATATAAATATTACAAACTTTTATATAATCAAAAGAGCACAATAATTATTTTAAAATACTATTGTGCTCTTAAGATAGATATCCAACTGAATAATTAAACTTATAAATGGAATAATATACACTTAAGAAATTAAAATTACTAAACTACAATAGAAATAAGATACATTTTTCTGGAAGCAGGCATGTGAAATTGAGCTGATGAAGGTTCTTAATGGGGGGGCTTGTTTCATTTTCAGCTTGTCCAGATTTTACATCTGGAACACGCTGAAATGACTGCAAGTCCACATTTAGAACCTTCCAGCGAAAATTTCACTAGTCCTGTGGAAGATAAATGTATCTTATTTCGGTAATTGTTGCATAAATTTCAAGTTACAGAAAAGTTCCTTATTGTGGCATAGCCACTCTTTTTATAGGTGTATCAAATTTGTAATTTCATCTTTTTCTATTATATATTCTAAATGAAGTGCTCTAGTTAATGATACATATAATAGTCTTTCATCTAAAATATTTTCCTTATAATTTTCTATATTAGGATTTAGAATTATTGTACAGTCAAATTCCAGACCTTTTGTTAAATATGAAGGTATCACTATTAATTCTTCTTTTAATTCCTTTTCTTTTCCCTCAACTAATTCAAATTTATATTTGCTCTTCTTTAAATAACTATATATTTTTTTAGCCTCTAAACTATCTTTTGTTATTATAGCTATTGTTCGTTTCCCTTCTTCCTTAACATCATTTATGATCTTCTCAATAGCAATCTTAACTTCCTCGTCTTTAGATACTTTTATTATTTGCGGCTTTTTACCATGTCTTAAAACTGGTTTTGCATCTTTAAGTCCTAAATTTTGGGCATTCAAGGTTTTTTGAGCAAAATCAATTATTTCAACAGTTGATCTATAACTTTGCGTTAATTGTACATAAGTTGCATTTCCCTCAAATACATTCTCCGTTATGTCTTCCCATGTTTTTAAACCTTTGTAATAATAAATACCTTGAGCTAAGTCTCCAACTAAGGTCAAAGCATTGCCTTTTGCAAATCTATTGACTAAATAAACTTGAAATGGACTATAATCCTGGGCTTCATCAACTACAATATATTCAAATCTTTCTTTTTCCTCTATTCCTTCAAGTAGAATTCTTAAATAAGCTAGAGCCGCTAAATCATCTTCATCTAATACATTTTTTTCATAATTACTATTAAATTCTTCTTTCATATAATCTGCTAAGACTTTAGGTATTTTACCTCCAGTCGCTTCTTCAAACAATTCATTATTATAGAAATTATAATAAATGTCCTTTGAGTTTATATCTTTCCATTCTTTAAAGTAATTATTAAATTCTTTCTTGCCATTATTCTTTACATCAGATTTTATTTTATCTCTTTCTTCATAAAGCTTAATAAGAAATTTTCTTCTTTCCTCAGAATCTTTATCTCTATTTCTTATTTCACGAATTTTTATTTCCCATTGATTATCTATATCTATTAATAATTCTTCGGTTCTTCCCTTTAGCTTTAAGTTCAAATATTTCTTTATTTCATTTTTTCTTTTATTTATTGGATAATTCTTCAAGTCCTTAAAGTACAGCCTTTTAATTTCCTTTTTATCAAATAATATCTCATTTCCAATTTTGATATCCTCAATACTAATGGTATCTTTCTCAATTAAGGCTAGATATCTATCAAGCATAGTCTTAAATAATAATGTACCCTTAACTTTACTAGAATTTACAATAAGCTTTTTCTTATGTTCATCTTTTTCTTCAATAATTTTCATTATTTTTTCATCTTTATTATATATTTTTTCTTTTAATTTAAGCTTTGATAAAACAAGTTCTTCAAAGGTGCTTTGATTTACTTCATCTGCACCAAGACTAGGTAAAATATCTGAAATGTAGTTTAGAAATAATTTGTTAGGAGCTAAAACTAAGATTTCATCTCCTTTCATATTTTCTTTGTATCTATAAATAAGATATGCTAATCTATGTAATGCTATTGTTGTTTTTCCTGACCCAGCTGAACCTTGTACTATTATAGGAAGATTCTTAGGCCATCTTATTATTTCATTTTGTTCCTTTTGAATTGTAGCAACAACTTCTTTAAGTTTTTTACCTCTATTCTCCTCAAGGTTAATCTTTAAAAACTCATCAACTAAGTTTTGCCCTTCTCCACCATTTATAATTATTTCATTTAATCCTTCATCAAATAATTGTTCTATATCATTATCCTTATATAAAAACTTACGCTTTAATTCTAATGTTCCTTCAATAATTCCCTTTGGAGCTGTATAGTATACCTCTCCACCTGTTCCACTATAATAAAGATCTGCAACTGGTGCTCTCCAATCTACAACGATCTCTTCTCCATCTTTACTATTGCTTATACCTTTCTTTCCAATGTAAATACTTTCTGTAAAGCTTCTATGTTCTCTAAAATCTACTCTTCCAAAATACGGTTCACTTAAGGCTTCTTCATATTTTTCAATATCTTTAGCTAAGCGATTAAAAATAAGTTCATTTGCGACTTTTTCTTCACTAAAAGTTTTTACTTCCTTATTGAGTTTATTAAGTTTCTTAGAAACATCCTGAAATTTTAACTTCTTCTCTTTAATCTCCTCTTGTATAACTTTCTTCTTTTCAATTAGTATTTCTCGTTCCTCTGCCAAATTTACATTCATAGCTATACACATTGTATAATGAATATTTAAGCACGTGAAAGAATATCTGCTCTGCTAATAATTTAGCTAGAAATTTTGAAAATTTCAAAGTTTTCACACACCAAGAAAACAGTAAATTATGCATATCAGCTAATTTCACATGTCCTTGAAAATCATTATAAGCTCCTTTCTTTTTTATATACTACATAAAAGATTTTCAACACCTTATCCTGGCGTTTTATCATTTATATATACTCAACGTAAGTATATAAAATTTTCGTATAATACCGCATTTATTTAGTATATATTTTATCTTCTGTATTTGTAAAGTGATTTTGTCAATTTATTTAAATATTAACAGCAATAAAAACTGCACTAAAGTTTCTATACCTTAATGCAGTTTCTAATTTAACAAATAGTTAGATTATTTATATGCTTTTAATACCAATGTTGCATTATGTCCACCAAATCCAAAAGAGTTACTTAATGCATAAGTAAATTCTGAGTTTATTCCTTCATTAGGTACATAATTCAAATCACATTCAGCATCTTTATTTTTATAATTTATTGTTGGCGGTATGAATCTATCCCTTAGAGCTGAAGCTGTAATTATTGCTTCAATAGCTCCAGATGCCCCAAGCAAATGTCCAGTCATGGATTTCGTTGAACTAATTGGAAGTTCATATGCATACTTACCAAAAACGGATTTTATGGCTGCAGTTTCATTTTTATCATTTGCTGTTGTAGAAGTACCATGAGCATTTATATATCCAACTTCAGAAGGATTAATTTTAGCATCTTCGATTGCAAGCTTCATACATCTTGCAGCACCTTCTCCCCCTTCAGCTGGTGAAGTTATATGATATGCATCATTTGTACAACCATAACCAACAATCTCTGCAATAATTTCAGCTCCTCTACTCAATGCATGCTCAAGTTCTTCAAGTATTAACACGCCAGAACCTTCTCCAAGAACAAAGCCATCTCTATCGACATCAAATGGTCTGCTTGCAGTTTTAGGATCTGGGTTTGTTGTCATTGCTTTACTTGCACAAAAACCAGCTAAAGTAAGCCTTGTAACACATGCTTCTGCCCCTCCTGCAATCATTATGTCTGCATCATTCCTTTGAATTACCTTAAAGGCATCCCCGATAGAATTTGTAGAAGTTGCACAAGCTGTAATAGTACATTCATTAAAACCTTTGACCCCAAATCTTATAGCAACAAGTCCTGAAGCCATATTTCCAATCATCATAGGAACTAAAAATGGACTTACTCTACGAGGCCCTTTTTCAGATAGCTGTTCATATTGACTTTCTAAAGTTTCAATTCCACCTATTCCACTACCAATTATTACACCAATTCGTTCCTTATTAACTTTATCTAAATTAAGTTGTGATTGATCCATAGCCAATTGGGCTGCTACTACAGCAAATTGTGAAAATCTATCCATCCTTTTAATTTCTTTTTTATCAATAAAATCACTTGGGTCAAAATCTTTTACTTCTGATGCAACCTTTGTTGGCATATCCGAAACATCTACTCTTTCAATTAAACTTACACCAGATTTTCCACTTCTTATTGAATCCCAAAGTTTATCTGCACCTACCCCTAATGCTGTAACTGCTCCCATGGCTGTTATAACAACTCTTCTATTCATTTAAAATCCTCCTATTTATAATAAGTATATTTTTTCTAATTCACATAGTATTTACTTTAATCTAATTAATGACTATAATAAATTAAATGATTCTGTACTGTCTTTCAATGTAATTTTACATGCAAATTATTTATTAAAATGAACAGATATTGCTTTTTATTATTAGAAAAGGTGTTTAAATTTATGAAAGATTTAAAAGAAACTATTATTGAAACAGTAAATTATATTGAAGAAAATCTCTATAATAAGATTTCCTTAGATGATATATCTATGCATACTGGATTATCAAAATATTATCTTCATAGAATTTTTAAATCTCTAACAGGACAATCTATTATAGAATATGTTCAAGGTCGTAAGCTAACCTCAAGCATAACTGAACTTATAAATTCTAATATGAGAATAATTGATATTGCTTTAGATTATGGCTTCGATTATGAACAGTCATATATTCGCGCCTTTAAAAAGGTTTTTGGATATACTCCATTAAAGGTAAGATCAGACAAAACTTCCTTGAGCTTAGTTTTAACTGAAAAAATTAATACAAATGATATTTTATCTTTTGGTAATTCAGTTACCTATACACCATATTTTGTATTTAAACAAAAATTTAATTTGGTTGGTATTAAATATAAGATAATGAGTAAATCTGGTGACAGAAGTGCAAATGCATATGGAAGAGATTTCTTTTATAATCATAAAAATAAAATTCCAAATGCAATACAAACTGAAGAGTATTTTGGCTTCACAGATTGGAGCAGTGATGGATTTATATACTATATTCCAAGTATACAAGTAACAGATTTAAATAATGTTCCAAAGGGAATGACATGTATTTCAATCCCAGCTCATAAATATGTGGTATTTCGTTTTGTTGGATTCTTTCGTCCAGACAATCTTAACAATCGTCATTTAGGACGTATCTTAGTCCAATTATATAGAAAATGGATTTTTAAATCAGGCTATAAATTTGCTGATACTTTTAGATTTGAATATATTGATAATTCTATATCAAAAGATGATTATTGTGAATTATATGTATTTCAACCAATAAAAGATGTTTAGAATATAGATATCCAAAGCGAGAATTAGACATATGCGAAACTTACCGAAATTAAACACATATTTATTACAGCGGACTAATGAAATTTTCGCTGGATGGGTTCTAAGTGGAAGGTTGCACCCATTTCTGCATGTTCCTAAAGTAAATTTATGACAAGCAGAAAGCGGAACACCCTTCCACTAATAACCATCACAGCTTAATTTCATATGCCGCTTGCACAAATATGTATCTAATTTCTAGTATAGTTTTGTAATTTTAATTTCTCAAGAGTATATACATATTCTATTTATAAGTAAAACTCTTAAATTGGATATCTATACAATCCGTACTTTATTTCATCCTTAATCAAGGCCATATTGATTTATATGTTCCCAAAAGTATTATTCAAAACTTGCAGATTTCCAAAGAAAATCAACATTAATTGATCATTGATAATTAGAATGTATATAATAATATTTTTTATTATTCTCTTCTAAATATAATTTAAACCCAGCTTTAATTATTGCTTTCTCAGATTGAACATTATATACATAATGTGACCATACAACTATACTTATTTTTTCTTCAATAAATAAATAGCTACAAACTTGTTTAATTGCTTCTGGAATTAAAGCTTGTCCCCAATATTCCTCTGATAATGTTGCCCCTATTTCCTTAGAATTAGTAAAAGTTTTTTCTGCCGGCTCATGTACTTCAATCCATCCAATTACTTTATTTGATTCTTTTAATTCAATTGCCCACAATGAGTCATTAGAATCAATAATAAATCTTTGCAAAAGCTGCAAGCTTTCCCCTTTATTGTTTCTAACTTTAAACCCAGCTAAATCAGCAACTTTTTTATTCGAGGTAAATTCATGTAAATCATCTAAGTCTGATATATACCATCCTCTTAAAATTAATCTTTCACTTTCTAAAGCCATCATAATTATTTGCTCCCATATTTATATTGTAAATTTTTCTAAGGTTTAATATCACTACTCCTTGAAACTGCTTTTTCAAGTTCAATACAAGCATAACCTTCATCTAGCAATTCACCTTTTATACTAACTTTAGTAATATTATTGAATCCACGACAATGCCAAAACTTTAAACTTTTCCAATTTTTTAATTTAATTATTCCTCCCTGTTTCTCCAATAATTACTTCCATCTCTGGTTCTACATAGGAATTTATAATCAATCATGCCTCTTCTAAGTAAAAAGAAGTCATTAAAGGTATGCCATTTTTCAATTATAACATTTACCTCTTTTTCAACGTAATTTTTATCATATTCAAACTTAGTACTCAAGTATTTCAATATTTCAATTTTTAGCTCCTTCTTTTTTGGCCAAATCTTTATTTTCCCCTCATCATCTAAAAATCTTTTTATGGTTTCCACAATAATTTCTCCTTTCAAATTCTGCTGTATCTTCTCACTTATTATACATCAGATACTTACAATTGTCTACTAATCTACAAACTTATATTTATTATGTTTATTATCTAGCAAACGTAACAAAAACCACACATGTATAAACTGAAAGTTCAGAAGTAATTTTCAGAGCATTATTATGATTTTAAATTTTCTATCTTTTACTAGTTTTTATATTTCTCTATGCTATAATGTAGTGGGTTCTAATTACAAATGTATTATTAAAAAGCCGTCTCTAATTGGCTTTTTAATTTTATGTGCCCAAAAATCGTACAACTAAATATTTGCGTCCAAAGGGGGACAATTTTTTGAACAATTATAAAGGAATAATTTATGCACTTTTATCATCAACAGCATTTGGAATAATGCCAATTTTAGCAAGGATAGCTTATGCTAATGGCTCTAATCCAACAACTGTTTTGATTTTTAGATTTCTAATTTCATCATTAATTTTATTTTTATATTTAAAATTTAAGAATATTAAAATTAAATTGGGTAATAAACAAGTTCTTTTGTTGATATCAATTGGCATTATTGGCTATACTATAACAACTCAAACTCTATTTATCTCTTATAGTTATTTAGGCGCTGGTCTTGCAACTACTCTACATTTTATATATCCTGTTGTAGTTTGTGTGCTAGGCTTTATATTATTTAAAAACAAAATGAGCAATAAAAAAATTATATCTTTGCTTCTAGCAGCAATAGGTATATATTCATTAGTTGCTTTTAAGAATAACAGCCTTAATATTTTAGGTATTTCTTTAGCTTTATTTTCTGGAATATCATATGGACTTACAATGATAGTTCTTAATCTAAAATCCATTAAAAACTTAAGCAATAGTATTATAACAATGTATGTTTGTATTGGTTCAACAATAGGAATGATTATTTATGGAATGTTTACAAATACTATAATTATTAACTTTAATTTTAAGGCTATTAGCTGCTACTTAGGTATTTCTATAATATCAACAATACTATCAATTATTTTACTTTTAAAAGCAATAAAGCTAATAGGAGTTTCCTCTTCATCTATACTAGGGACTTTTGAACCTGTAGTTAGTATCCTTTTAGGAGCATTATTTCTTGATGAAAAGCTCACCTTCACCTTATTAATAGGTAGTTCTCTTATATTAATTTCAACAATTATATTGGCAAAAGATAAACATGTAAGTACCAATTGATATATTTATAAAAAAATACCCTTTACTTTTATAAATCAAAGTAAAGGGTATTTTAAATTATTCTGTTATCTTTTTAATCAAGATTTTACTAATTCTTTTTCTATCACACTTTAAAATAATAAATTCATAATTCTCATATGTGAATTTTTGCTTAACTTTTGGATAAGATCCTAATTGAAAATATATCCACCCTCCAATTGTATCTATATTTTCATCTTGAATATCTGTTTCCAATAATTCATTTATATCACTTAAAATTACTTTTCCATCAACCACATAACTACCATTTTCTGTTTGAATAATATCCTCTTCTCCATCGTCATCGAATTCATCTTGAATTTCACCAACAATTTCTTCCAAAATATCTTCGGTAGTTACGAGTCCTGAGGTTCCACCAAATTCATCAATAATTATTGCCATTTGCGCTTTTTCTTCTTTAAATGCTGTAAATAATTCACTTATTGATAATGATTCTGGTACAAATTTTATTTCTCGAATAATTCCTTCTATATTTTCATTTCCTTCAATTTTCAATTTGAACAAATCTTTAATATGTATAAACCCAATAACATTGTCTTTACTATCTTTGCAAATAGGATACCTTGTTAATTGTTCTTCCAAAACATACTTTATTATTTCTTCAAAAGAATCTTCAATAAAAACACATGCCATATCAGTACGAGGTATCATAATTTCTCTTACAGTTTTTTCTGAAAAGTCAAATATATTATCAACAAAGGTTAATTCTGTTTGATCAATCAATCCATGTTTATAACTATCTTCAACAAGAAGTTTTATTTCTTCATCTGTATGAGCAGCTTCATGTTCGTCAACTTGCGATATTCCAAATATTTTAAGCACTAAATTAGTACTATGATTAAAACTCCACATTATTGGATAAGTAATTTTATAAAATCCTATAAGTGGTAATGCTGTATATAACGCAATCTTCTCAGCACTTATAATAGCTAATGATTTAGGTACTAACTCCCCAAGTACAATATGAAGTGCAGTAATAATTGAAAAGCCTAAAACAACTGCTATTGAATGTAATGTAATTTCAGGCAAATTAAATAAGTTAATCAATGGTCTCAACATATCCGCAAATGCTGGTTCTCCAACCCACCCTAAGCCTAATGATGCTAAAGTTATTCCTAGCTGACATGCTGATAAATATGAATTTAAATCTTTTACAATTTTTAAAGTGTATTTTGCATTTTTGTTACCATCTAAAGCTAATGTCTCAACTCTAGACTTTCTAACCTTTACCATTGCAAATTCTGTAGCTACGAAAAACCCATTCATAAATACCAAAAAAATTACAATGATAACATTTATTAAAGTAATCATATTATAATTAGTTTCCCTCCTGTTGTTATATCACCTAAAATATTTGATACTATTTTAATCAACAATAACTATTATACCATATAAAATTGATTGTATATAAATAATTCCGTTATTTAGGAAAAATAGTCTGATAAATATAATAACTCAGACTATTTCAACCTATATATTTAATATATTTTTTAAGTATACATATATACCTATGGTACTAACTATTTTTCTACAGTCTTAATTAAATGCATTTCAATTGTTAGCTTCGCATCAATTTTATTAATTCTAAATTTCCCATTGTAAGATTCAAGTAATTGATTCATAAAAACATTAATAAATTCTAAACTATCTGATGTTAATTTACTAATGCTACTATTTAAACTTGATTTTTCATTTGTTTTATCAGCTATATTAACTATAAAATTAACAATTTCTTTATTTACAACATAATTTATGCCACTATTAATTTTTATTACGTAATTGTCATTAGAATTTATACAAAACAAAAATATGTGCTTTAAGAATGATTCAACTAGTGCCTTATTTATTTTAAATTTATGATTGTCAGGTAATGTAATTTCTTTTTCAATTTCAATATTTTTATTATAAGTTGTAATCGCTGAAAAAAGTGCTACTAAAAAATCATTAACGTTTAATTCAACCACTTCCGCACTTATGTTATCATAGTAAGTCTTAAAAAAACCTTTTTCAAATTCGCAATCAAGATTATTATCCCCACTATTTCCTTTTTCAATGATTCGAAATAAGTGTTCAATAAATATTTTGCTTGTATCCTTAATTATGTTGCATTCAGTTCTAGATAATGATATTTTTTCTTCAACATCTCTAATGATATTTTCATCGTCAGTTGCAAATAAAACAATTCCTCTATTCACTAAAATTCCTCCTAATTGTCCGTATTTATTAATATTTTTTTCCTTAGTACAACCTTACCTTAATCATAAATTACTCTTACTACATTCCACCCTTACACAATAAAAATATAATATTATTCTCTTAGTTTATTGTTCTACACATAATTATATATTCCTTTAAAAATTTCCATTTTTAATAGAAAATTATTATTTCGATGGAAAAGGGCTTGGATTTCACTCCTTCCCTTTTCTTATTTACATACACTTTTATTTTTTTTCATCAGATCCTTCATTACTAGACTTTAATTTAATATCTTTCCCTAAAGGTAATACTTCTTTAATTTTATTTAATTCTACCTTTAACTTTTTGTTTTCTTCTTTTAATTTAATTGTAATTTCTTGCAATTGTTTTAGTGCATTAATTTTACCTAATTCTATAGTTTTACCCAAATTACTATCTACAATTATACTATTCTTTATCTTCTCAATCTCCTGAGAATTTAATTCTGGAAACTTTTTTATTAATACTTGTTCAAACTTATCTATTTTTAATTTCAAGACATTCTCTATGGTCGTAGAAATACCAAAATCTTTATCAATCAATTCCCATACTTCTCTCGCTTTCTCAGTATACTCAGACTTTTTTACTACACTATTTTTAACTCCAAATTTATTTATTTTTTTTCTTAATAATATTTTTACTGGTTCTACCACTGTTTTTAACATAGAATCTTCCTTATTAAATTAGTTATATTTAAATAATATGAAATGAGCATCTTAAAGGCTACGTTTTTTCAAAACAAAAACAATGGTCATAATTATTGATGCAGCTTTTTGGTATAATATAAATAAGTAAACATATAGATGTCCAAAGCGAGAATTAGACTTATGCAACAATTACCAAAATCAGATACATTTATCTTCCACAGGACTAGTGAAATTTTCGCTGGAAGGTTCTAAGTGGAAGGTTGCACCCATTTCTGCATGTTCCTAAGGTAAATTTATGACAAGCAGAAAATGAAACAACCTTCCACTAATAACCATCATCAGCTCAATTTCACATGCCTGCTTCCAGAAAAATGTATCGGATTTCTAGTGTGGTGTTACGATTATAATTTCTTGATAATGCATACATATTCCATTTATAAGTTTGAGTATTAATTTGGATATCTATAACTAAAAATAATTATATTCTCAGAATAATAAGCAGGTGATAAAGTGAATTATATAATATATGATTTAGAATTTAATCAAAAAAATAATACTTCTATAAGCGAAAATGATATTGAGACAAAGTCTAACAATGCTAATATGCCCTTTGAAATAATACAAATTGGAGCTTTAAAGCTTAATGAATCATTAACAACTATATCAACATTCAATTCCTTAATTAAACCAACTTTATACGAATCCATTCATCCATATATTGTAAGTTTAACAAAAATCACTGATGAGAAAGTAGCTTTATGTAAATCTTTTATCGATGTCTATGATGATTTTCTTAACTTTATTGGAAATGAAGAATTTATATTCTGTGTATGGGGAGTTAATGATATAAAAGAGTTAATTAGAAATGTAAAATTTCACAATTTATCTTGCTCAAAATTTTCAAAATATATTGATATTCAAAAATATGCATCAATACATCTAAATGCTCCAAAAAAATCTAAGATTGGGTTAAAAAGTTCAATTGAACTTTTAGATATACCTATTTATGGCGATTTTCACGATGCATTTAATGATGCTTATTACACTACTGAAGTCTTTAAGTCAATTTATGATACTGGATTAAGTCCTTCAACCTATTCTACCTCCCCATCTAAAAGGAGGATATCTAAACCAAAGGAAAAAATTAATACAGAGGCTTTATTAAATCAATTTAAAAAAATATATAATAGAGATCTTACAGAAGATGAAATATCTATCATCAAACTTGCATACAAAATGGGGAAAACAAAACAATTTATCATTGAAACATAGATATCTAAAGCAAGAATTAGACTGTGCAAAACTTAACAAAATTATATACATATTTACTCCAGCGGACTAATATGTATATAATTTCTAGTTTAGTGTTACGATTATAATTCTGCGCTTTGATATCTATATTATAAATTTTTAATTTTATATTTATATAACGGCCTACCAACTCTACCATATTCTATAATCTTCTCTAATTTTTCTTGTTTACTCATATAATCAAGATATTTTCTAACTGTAACTTTAGCTATACGAAGCTTTTCAGATACTTCTTCAGTTGTAACATATTCGGCTTCTGTAGAATTCAGTTCATTTATTATTGAATTATATGTATATTTATTTAACCCTTTTTCTAAATTATTTTCTAATTCATCTTCGATTATTTCACTTGATTTACTATTTAAAATTAACTTATCTAGTTCTATTTGTTCAAGGGTTTCATTGCTTTTATAACTATTAAGTTTTTCTCTAAAGGCACTAAGTGATTCGTTAAACCTTTCAAAGGTGAAAGGCTTTATTAAATAATCAACTCCACCATATCTAAATGCTTCTCTAACTCTTTCAACACTCTTATCAGCAGTAATGAGTATTACATCTGAAGCTATTTCATTAGATCTTAACCACTTCAAAAAATCTATACCGTTTTCATTAGGAAGATAAACATCTAAAAGAATTAAATCAATTTCATTTTGTAGTATAAATTCTTTGGCTTCAGTAAGATTTGCTGCTGCTTTCTTTAATGTAAATCCTTTTACTTTATTTAAAAATTTTGAATTTATATCCCTAACCATTGGATCGTCTTCAACAATCATTGTCTTAATCATATATTTAGCTCCTTTGCATTGGTATAGTTATTTTCCACTCAGTACCATTATTAACTGTAAAATTTATAGTTCCCATTGCTTCGTTAATAATTCTTTTAACTATAAACAGACCAAAACCTCGGCTACCCTTTTTGCTAGAAACGCCTATTTGGTAAATGGAATCTCTAATATCTTCTGGTATACCTATACCATTATCTTTTATAATAATTTCAAGAACACTATCTTCTTGACGTACTTTTGTATATATTTCACCAGTTCCATCATTCTTAACAGCCTCTATCGAATTTTCAATTAAATTACCAATAATAGACACCAATTCATCTGAAGTCATATATTCTGGTAATTTATCCAGTCTTGAACTTTCATCTATTATTAAATTAATTCTTGCTTCTTCGCATTTACTATACTTTGATAATATTAATGCAGCAAGAGATACATCTTTTATTTTATCAGAAATTATATTTGTTATACTCTTTTTGCTTGTTGATATTACATTAATATATTTAATTACTTCATCATATTCTTCTAATTGAACTAGTCCTGAAATTGTATGTAATTTATTCATAAATTCATGATTTTGCGCCCTTAAAGCCCATGCCATTTTTTTAATGCCTGTGAGTTCTTCCGCCATTTTACGAACTTCAGTTAAATCTTCAAAGGTTATAACCAACCCTAAAATTTCATTTTTAATTCCCCGTATAGGACTATACTTACATATTATATTTAAGCCTGGACGTACCTTAACTTCAATGTTATTTTGTGGTTCTCCACTTTGTAACACCATATCCACAATACTTTCATATGTATATTTTGATATATGATTACCTATATCATTTTTATCTAATCCCAAAATTTTACTTGCTTCTTCATTAAATAAAGTTATATGTCCTTTACGATCAACAGCTACTAAACCTTCTTTTATATTTTCTATAACTATTTCTTTTTGCTTTAAATTCAAGGCTATTTCTTCTGGTTCTAATCCAAATATAGCCTTCTTTATGTTGTAAGAAAGAGCAACTGCTCCTGTGATTCCTAAAAATAGTCCCATAACTATAATAGGAATAAATTTATACATTTTTGTATATACTTCATTATCAAATTGATTGTATAAAATTCCTACTGCTACAGCCCCTATTTGTTTATTATTTTCATCAAAAATAGGAGTAAAAGCTCTTACTGATGGTCCTAAAGTTCCACTTGCTGTTGAAATATATGATTCTCCAGTTTTTAAAACTCTTTCTTCATCCCCTCCAGAAAATTTTTCACCAATCTTGCTTTTATCTGGATGCGAATATCTTATTCCCTCCATATCCATTACAACTATAAATTGCACATTAGTTTTAATACGAGCCTTTTCTATTTCGTCATCTAACATATCTCTAGAAATATTTATATTTCCCTTTAAATATTCCTTTACTTCATAAGTTGATGCAAAAGAATCAGCAATATTCAGCATATTTCTATCTATTTGATCCCTTAACAAATTTTTCATTTCATTAAATGAAAGTATTGTAATGCTTCCAATAGAAATTACAAGAATAATTATTACAAATGATATTATTTTTCCTTTTAATTTCATTTAACCACCCAATTATACCTTAATCCGTTTAAATTTGAATATATCAATCAGTAGTTTTCTAGTTTTATAATACTATAAGTATAAGATTTTATACAATAAAAACTATTATCTGATGCTAAAAAAAATATATATTGCAATTTATAGTTATGGTTGAAGCTCACAGAGAAAGTTCGAAGAACGAAATATGAAACGCCCAATGGGAAATTTCGATTCTCACTTTTTGATTCTCACTTTTCCTTACAGGATTTCTTGAATTAGTAATGCGGAATTAGTAATGCGGAATTACTATTGCAACATAAATATTACAATTATCAATGTTAAGTACTCAATGCTCATAGATTATTGTTTTCTTTTAGAAATCTTTAACAATTCTTTTTTCAACATATATAAATTAATTATTTTCAAATCTAAAATAATACAAACTTTATGGCTTAGAATAAGTATCCTAAGCCATAATAAGGTGTATATTTTATTATAATAATATTAATAATAGTCAAACTTATAAATATAATAAGTTTGATTAATTGAGAAATTATAATTACAACATTTCACTAGAAATATGATACATTTTTTCTGGAGCAGGCATGTGAAATTGAGCTGATGAAGGTTCTTAATGGGGGCTTGTTTCATTTACAGCTTGTCAAGATTCTACATCTGGAACACGCTGAAATGATGACTAGCCCACATTTAGAACATTCCAGCGAAGATTTCACTAGTCTTGCAGAAGATAAATGTATCATATTTCGGTAATTATTGCATAAGTTTAATTCTCGCGTTGGATATCTATATTTCTACACTATTGTTATGCTTTAAGCTAAGCTGCCATTTCAGTATTTAATTTTTCAGCTTTCTTCTTATTAATTATTTTAAAAGCATACGATACAATGAATGGGCATACTATAGCCGATACTACACAAGCTGCTGCAACTTGAGCAGTAGCAACTGTAGCTACAACTGCTAATGTTGGATCTGCTGCTGCAACTGCTGCTGGTGTTGCAACCGCATTTCCTGCAGTTGATCCAGTTGCTAAACCAATAATAGGTTCTTCTTTAAAGATCTTAAGTAATACATATGCTCCTATTCCTGTAAATGCTGCTATTATTCCTAATAAGATACCAGGACCACCGGCTGTTATTATAGTTGAAAGATTCATCCCTGCACCTAATGGGAATGAAAAGAATGGGATTAATAACATCTTACTGCTTCCAAGGAATTTTCTCATATCTGGATCCAAATTTCCTAAAATCATACCTATTACTATTGGTACCATTACTGCTACAAGTGCCATAAAAGGAACTTGAGCAAGGCCTGATGCACCTAATGCAACTAATGTGAAGAATGGGCCGTCTTTTAAAGATAATAATGCATAAGCACCTACATCTGTTTCATCACCATATTGTGAAGCTAGAGAAGCATATAAGCCCCCATTACAATTTGTTAGCGCTGCAAGTATTGCTAATGGTGATAAACCTAATACTCCTGCTGGTCCAAAAACTTTACCAATTATTATACCAATACCAGCTCCAACTATAAATTTTCCTGAGATTAATATTGCACCTTTCTTTATAGCTTTTGGTGCTAATTTAAAGTTAATTTGTGAACCGATTAAAAACATGAAACAAGCTAAAATTGTTGATGATGCCGTTGAACTAAATAATGCTGTTGTGAAACCACCTATTTTTAATACTTGTGGACAAAATGTATTAACCAATACTCCTAGAAATAATGGAACTACCATCATACCACCTGGGATTTTATCAAGGGTTTTCTTAATTGGAATTTGCATAATTATACCTCCTATAATTTAACTATATTCTTGCTACTCCGCTTTCTTTAGCAGCCTTAGCTATTGCTTCTGCAACTTTTGCAGCTACATTTTTATCTAATGCACTTGGAATTACGTTATTTTCATTTAAGTCTTCGTCCTTAATATAATTAGCAATGGCATATGCTGCTGCTATTTTCATTTCTTCGTTTATTTCTTTTGCTCTAACATCAAGAGCACCTCTAAATATTCCTGGGAAGGCCAATACATTATTTATTTGATTTGGAAAATCTGATCTTCCTGTTCCTATTACTCTTGCACCTGCTGCTTTTGCATCATCTGGCATTATTTCTGGAGTTGGATTAGCCATTGCGAATAATATAGCATCTTTATTCATAGCTCTAACCATATCCTGACTTACTATTCCTGGTGCTGAAACTCCTATAAATACATCTGCTCCTACTAATGCATCAGCTAAGTTTCCCTTTACATTTTCAGGATTAGTTATTTTAGCTAATTCTTTTTTAGCATCATCTACATTTTCTATTCCTTCATATAAAATACCAACTTTATCGCAAGCAATTAGATTTTTAACTCCAGAGGATAATAAAAGTTTTGCTATTGAAGTTCCTGCAGCTCCAGCCCCATTTACTACTACTTTTATGTCTTCAAGTTTCTTATCAACTACTTTAAGAGCATTTATTACTCCAGCAAGTACTACTATTGCTGTCCCGTGCTGATCATCGTGGAATACAGGTATATCAAGAACTTTTTTTAACTTTTCTTCAACTTCAAAGCATCTAGGTGCTCCAATATCTTCTAAATTAATTCCTCCAAAGGTTGGAGCTATTAATTTAACTACATTAACTATTTCATCTACATCTTTTGTATCAACTAATATTGGGAAAGCATCTACATCTGCAAATTCTTTAAAAAGTATTGCCTTTCCTTCCATTACGGGCATTCCAGCCATAGGCCCTATATCTCCAAGACCTAGTACAGCTGATCCATCTGTAACTACAGCAACTAGATTTCCTTTTGAAGTATATTTGTATACGTTTTCTTGATCCTCATGAATTTTTCTACAAGGTTCTGCAACTCCTGGTGTATATGCTAAGCTTAAATCATCCCTAGTTTCAACTTTAACTTTTGATGTAACCGAAATTTTTCCTTGCTTCTCTTCATGTAATTTTAAACTTTCTTCAAAATAATTCATTTAAAACATCTCCTCTATATTTAAACATTTACATTTAATATTTTGTTGTTGTGTTTGGTGTAACTAGATAATATCATTTTGTCTGAAAATTTAAAATATTAAGCAACTTTAAAAGGTATTTTGTTAATTAAGAATACTTTGTGTATATTTTAACAATCTTATCAACCCTTTGTTTATGATACTTTTCACCATAACTGATAAATAATTTAAATTTAATTATTTTATTTTTTAAATAGTACTAAGTAAAAATTATATCAGGTTTGACATATAATTTTTCTCCTTTAAATATATTTATAATATAAGATTTTCACTAGTACTATTCTTTCACTAACATTTTATTTTCAGAATTTTTACCATCTGCATTATATTTATACATGGAGGTTACTTAATTGAATAATACTATTTTTAAGCCTTTTATTTGGTTTCTTCTAGGAATTCCTTTTATTTTTTTATTAGGCTCCTTTATGCACTTTGCATATGATTTAAGTGGCAAATCAACTTTAATAGGAATTTTTGCACCTGTTAATGAAAGCATTTGGGAACATTTAAAATTATCTGTATATCCAACCTTTGCTTGGTTTATCTTGGGTTACTTACTATTTGAAAGCAAAATAAATATATATAACTGGTTCACAAGTTGTTTAGTATCAGTAATTATGAGTGCTTTAATCGTAGTATGCTTTTACTATACTTACACTGGAGCTTTAGGCATCCACTCTTTATTTCTCGATATATTTTCACTTTTTCTAGGCATCTTAATTGCACAATGCTTAGCTTTTCATATTTATACCTATGGAAATACGAATACATTAGTATTTATTATATCTTTAATTTTAAGCTTTATAATATTTATTACTTTTACAAAATTCACTTTTTCTCCACCTAAATTCCCTATATTTATGGACCCGGTGACTAAACAATATGGAATTCAAAAATAAGACAACCTATATCTTATCTTTTCATAAGATATAGGTTGTCTTATTTATACTTTCTAATTATAGATATCCCAATTAATAATCAAACTTATAAATGGAATATACATGCATCTTTGAGAAATTATAATCGTAACACTACACTAGAAATCAGATACATTTTTCTGGAAGCAGGCATGTGAAATTGAGCTGTTGAAGGTTGTTAAGCAGAGAACCCAAATCTGTGATTTGGTGTGAATCGCTTACTCAGCGAACGAACGTAAGTCGAGTTTCCTCTATGGCTTGTTTCATTTAAGCTTGTCCAAAAGTGAATGTCCAAAAAGTAAGTGTCCAAATTTTATATTTGGAAACACGAACTTTCTCCCTGGAGCTTTTATATTTGGAAACATGAACTTTCTCCTTGGGGATTTTACATCTGGAACACGCTGAAATAACTACAAGCCGCCATTTAGAACCTTCCAGCGAAAATTTCACTAGTCCTGTGGAAGATAAATGCATTTGATTTCGGTAATTTTCGCATAAGTCTAATTCTCGCTTTGGATATCTCTATATTTTAAATTTGTTTACTGTATCTTTTAAAGTTTCAACAAGTCGATCTAATCTATTTGCTGTTTCTCCAATTTGATGTATATAAGCTGTCTGTTCTTCATTTGCAGCTGTTACTTCTTCTGTTGCTGCTGAATTTTCTTCTGTTACTGCTGCCACATTATTTATTACATCACTTGTTGTATTAGCTTTATTTGACATTTCTTTTGTAGCTTGAGACACTTCTTCAACAATAGAACTAATTTTATTAAAGGTGTTTTCAATTTGCCCAAAATTTTCACCAACTAAAGTTGCAACCTCAACTCCATGCACTACATTACTTGTACCACTATCCATTTGTTCTGCAATATTTTGAATTTGGGTTTGAATTCCATTTATTAAAGCAGCTATTCTATTCGAAGCTTCACTTGATTCTTCTGCTAAAGTTCTGACTTCTTCAGCAACAACTGCAAAGCCTTTCCCTTGTTCACCAGCTCTTGCAGCTTCAATAGCAGCATTTAAAGCTAATAGATTTGTTTGCTCTGCTATATCCTTAATTACAAACACTATTTGTCCAATCTCTTTAGATTTTTCTAATAATTCTCTAGCTTCTTCAACATTAGCTTTATTAGTTGAAGCTATAATTTGAATACTTTCAATTGCTTCCTTAACTCCTTTCGCCCCAGAGCTACTTACTTTTTTAGAATCTTCCACCATTTCCGTCATATGACCATACTTTGCTGTAACTTCACTTATCTTATCAACAAGTTCTTCTGTTGCTGTAGAAGCTTTACCAGCACTTTCTGCTTGTGCAACAGCACCAGAAGCTATTTCCTGCATACTCTTTGACACTTCATCAGTTCCTCTTAAAGACTCCTCTGTTGCTACAATCAAGTTGCTTGATAAGTTACTTACTTCATTAGCCGAATCACTTATTGCACCTATCATTTCCTTTAATTTACTTGTTGTATTGTTTAAACTTCGTCCAACCTTTCCAATTTCATCATTTGATTTTAACTCTAATTGCACTGTAAGATTACCAGCTGCAATTTCTTCTGAAAACTCTGATAATCTTCTTAATGGCGCTGTAATTCTTTTAGCAACTAATATTATGATTCCTGCAATTAAAATTACAATAACAACAGTTATTAAAAGAAGTGTTGTCATAAGTTTATTAGAAGCTGCTAATAATTCGTCCTCTGAAACTACACTTGCTAAACTCCATCCTGATAAAGGTACTTTATTATAAAAAGCAATATATTTCTCGGTACCTTGATTAAAAGTAAATGTTCCTGTGTCAGTTTGAAGCATCTTATTTCCTAGTTCTTTTACATTAGAATCTTCAGCATCAGCTATTTTAGCTTTCATAACCAAAGATTCATCAGGATTAACAATGAATGTACCATCTTGACCAATTAATAAACTATATCCTTTTTCTCCAAATTTAAAAGCTTTAATCTTATCTTGAATATAGGCTAAATTTACTCCAGATATCATTGTACCAATTGATTTATTTTGTTCATTTTTAATAGGGGCTCCAATAACTACTAGTGCTTTACCAGTTCCCTTTGATATAACAGGATTTGAAATAACAAAAGATGCCCCACTCATAAGAGTTTTATACCAAGGTTTTTCTGCCACATCTCCGTTAACAAAATTTCCATTTGCATACTGAGCTCTCGATTTCCCATCATTATTGAATAATGTTGCTGCCGCGTTATCATACTCTCCAGGATATTCTTTTTCAAAGGCTTTAATTCTATCAGAATTAAATTTATCTACTGATGCAATATCAGTTTCAATGGCCTTTGCTGTAGGCATATTGGTTGAATTTCTTACTTCAAGAAGCTTTCCTTCAAGCCAACCATTAACATTTTCAGACATAGTTTTTGTTTCTACTGCCTTATCATTAATAACTTCTGTTCTTATAGTTTGTCTAAATTGGTAAATTGCAGTTATGCTTAAGACTAACATTCCAATTATTACTATAGGTAAAACACTTACCAATAATTTCATTTTAAAAGATAACTTTTTCCACATTTTAAGCTTCCCCCCATTATGCAATTTTTTATGACATGCGAAAATAAAATAAAGTAATTGTCATATCGATTTTATCATATTCGAAATACATTTTCTACAATTTTAGCCATAGCAAATCAAATATTGTTAATTATTTTAAATTTCCCATTAAAATCTTTCATTCTTCGACTTGTATTTCAAGTTAAATCTTAATAATTATTGTTATATTTCTGTTAATATTGTAAAGTCTGTACAGAAATTGATATAATACTAATGATAATTTCTTAAGGAGAGAGGTGCTCAGACATTGATATTTTCTAATCTTGTTGTAAAAAAAGATGAACCAATATATCTTCAAATAGAAAAACATATCAAACAAGGAATAAAAAATGGAGAATTAAAAAAACATAGTAAACTTCCTTCTACACGAGAGGTTAGTAAATTTTTAAATATAAGCAGGAATTCAGTTATTTCTGCTTATGAAGAACTTGAAAGTATGGGGATAATTATTACCAAAAGAGGTATAGGCACTTTCGTTTTGATTGAAGGTGAAAATGAAAATTATGAATATAATGTTGATTATATTGAACGAATAAATGCATATGGAGACACTTTAAAAAAATTTGATATTGTAAAAAGTGAACTTCCATATAAAAAAGGTATGATATCTTTTAAATCCATTTCTCCTGAGAGTCATCTTTTTAATCTTGATGATTTTAAAAGATCATTCTTAGATGCTTGGGCATATGAAGGTGCTAATTTACTTAATTATGGATATGCTAAGGGTTATAAACCTTTAATTGATTATTTCTTAGAGTACATGAAAGAAAAGCAGATTAATACTATTAATAAAGATATATTAATAACAAATGGATTTACTGAAGCTTTTGATATAGTTATAAGTTCTTTAACTAATAAAGGTGACACAATTATATGTGAAGAACCAACACATAATACTGCTTTAAAGATAATGAAAGCTTATGGCCTTAATATTGTTCAAGTTAAAATGGACAAAGAAGGCTTAAATATAAAGTCTCTTGAAGAAGCATTAAGTAATCACAACCCCAAATTTGGATATTTAATCCCATCATATAATAATCCAACTGGTATAGTTACGAAGACCGAACGCAGGAAAGAAATTTATAAACTTTTCCGTAAATTTTCTGTTCCTATAATAGAGGATGGGTTTAACGAAGAATTATTATATACCAGTTCTCCTATTGATCCAATTGCATCCTTATGTGGTAGTGGTAATGGAGTGATATACATTGGAAGCCTTTCAAAAATTCTATTTCCAGGACTAAGAATTGGATGGATATTAGCTGATGATAAACTGGTAGATATTTTAGAAAGTGTAAAACGTGGTAAAAATATTCATTCTTCCTTTCTTGACCAAAGTGCTTTTTATTATTATTTAAAAAGTGGAGCCTTTAACAGATATGTTAAAAATGTTAGAAAATACTATCGCGATAAATACAATCTTGTAGTGAATTTGGTAGAGAAATATATTCCATATGAATATATCACTGGAGAAGGCGGTCTTCATATCTTTGTAAAATTAAAAAATAATTTAGACGCACGCAAACTTTTAGATTTATGTTATAAAGATAATGTTCTATTTATGCCTGGAGATATTTTTTACGAAAATATGCAAAATACTTCTAAATTTATTACTGGAAATGATACTTTTAGAATTGGTTTTGGAAGAGTAACTGATGAAGATATTGAAAAAGGAATTAAAATTATAGGTAAGAATATACGCTTACTTACAAAAGCTTAATGGCTTGTTTTAAAAAGCAGATCAGCTATACCTAATAATATTTAGTATAGCTGATCTAATACATATAGATATCCAAATTAATATTCAAACTTATAAATGGATTATGTATGCATTTTCGAGAAATTATAATCGTAACACTACACTAGAAATTAGATACATTTTGCTGGAAGCAGGCATGTGAAATTGAGCTGATGATGGTTATTAGTGGAAGGTTGTTTCATTTTCTGCTTGTCATAAATTTACTTTAGGAACATGCAGAAATGGGTGCAACCTTCCACTTAGAACCTTCCAGCGAAAATTTCACTAGTCCTGTGGAAGATAAATGAATCTGATTTCGGTAATTGTTGCATAACTCTAATTCTCGCTTTGGATATCCATATTTATAAATATTGAAGTTCATTTATTTTTTGCCTTTTGTAAAGTTTAATTTTTCCATAACATTTTCTAATTTTTTTATATCTATAGGCTTTGCCGCATAAACTTCACATCCACTATCAAAAGAACTTTTAACAATTTCTGCATCATTTAGCGCTGTTGTCATTATTATTTTTACTTTACTATCTCCTTCAATATTCCTCTGTCTTTCTATTTCCCTTATAGTTTTCAGAACTTTTACGCCATCTACTTTAGGCATCATAATATCTAAACATATTAAATCATATGGTTCTCCATCATCCAATGCAATCATAAATGCATCTAAACCTTCCATTCCATCTACAGTAACATCACATCCTCCATATTCAGACATAACCTTATATAAGAATTTTCTACTTGATAAATCATCTTCTACTATTAATATTTTCATAAAACCACTCCCCTGTGCATTATTTCTTAATTAACTATTCAAAAGAACAACAACAATTATGTAAATCTTTTATCTTAGTTTTTCTTTTGCAGTATAGTAAGAATTTTATCTATATTAGTTTTTATTCCACTATCATCTTGTTTTCTTGCTGCAAGTTCAATTTTAAAAGCTAATGTTTTTATTTGATTTAGATTTTTTGCTTCACATTCTATTTTAATATTATGAGCAATTTTTTCAATTTCAAAATAATTTACCACTTTGTTATTCTTTTCATTAAAATATGAATTTAATTTAACTAATTCATCTAGTAACTGCCTCTTATTAACTTCAATGTCTTCAATTGAATCTTCCTGGCTATATAATTTAGGTTTTAAATAATCTTGAACTATATTTACTTGATCACTCCTTAAATAGTCCTCAATCTTTTTTAATATTCTACCTAATTCATTAATATCAACAGGCTTAGATATATAATCATCCATACCTTGTGATAAAAATTTTTCTTTATCACCCTTTAGTGCATATGCAGTGGTCGCAATAATAGGAGTATGAATTCCCAATTCCTTTTCATTGCATCGAATAATTTTAACAGTTTCTACTCCGTCCAATTCTGGCATTTGTATATCCATTAAAATTATATCAAATCTATTATCGTCAAGTAATTTTAAAGCTTCCACACCGTTAGATGCAATTTTTATTTTTTCATATCCCAATTCCTTTAACATTTTCTTAATTACTAATTTGTTTATACTATTATCCTCTACTAACAATATACTCTCTTCTTTTTCATCACAATTAGATACTGAATTAATTGTTGAATCTAATTTTTCCTCTTTAGCTTCTTCTAATTTAATCGTAAAATAAAATCTGCTGCCAATTCCTTTTTGACTATCAACCTTAATCTCTCCTCCCATTAAATTAACAAGCTTTTGAGAAATTGCTAATCCAAGGCCAGTCCCTCCATATTTTCTTGTTATAGATCCATCTACTTGTGAAAAACTTTTAAAAAGTAATTTCATTTCATCTTTGCTAATTCCAATTCCCAAATCTTCTACAGCAAATTCAATTTCACAAAAATTCTTAGTCCTGCCAACTTCTTTAACTTCTATTAATACAAATCCTTTCTCAGTAAATTTAACAGCATTTGATATTAAATTGTTTAACACTTGACTTAATCTATGCAAGTCGCCTATTAAAATTTCAGGAATTTTTTCATCAATATCATAATGTATTTCTATGTACTTTTGATTAGCTTTTGGAATATTTGTGTATACAACGTTTTTTATTAATTCATCTAATTTAAAGTCTATATGCTCTATTGACACTTTTTCAGCTTCAATTTTTGATAAATCTAAAATATTATTTATTAGAGACAATAAACTATGGGCACAATTTTTTACAATATTTAGATTTTCCCTTTGTTCACTTGACAGATTTGACGCCAGTGTTAAATCTGTCATACCTATTATCCCATTTAAAGGAGTTCTTATTTCATGGCTCATATTTGCCAAAAATTCACTTTTTGCTTTATTGGCTGAATCCGCCGCTTTCGAAAGTCTAATAAGCTCTTCATTCCTTTCTTTATATTCCGTAATATCAGTAAATCCAACAATCACTTGATCTTCTCCAAAATTTTTTATTGGAATTGTTTGGATTTTAAACCACGCTTTTTTAGATAAATTATTTTGTATTACATTAATTTCAACTTCTTCATCCTCACTAGGTTTTAACGTTCTAATTGTCTCCATAACTATCTGCCTTAACCTACAATTTAAACATTCTTTACTTTTACCACATCCATGTTTTGAGTTGAAACAATTTATATAATATCCTGGCCCCTCATCATCATTTTCGCTAATATTTTGTGAACTTAAATTATTATATTTAACATCCATATTTTTATCAACAATAATTACTAATAGAGCTAAATGGCTAATAATAGTATCTAGAGCAATTTTCTCAAATCTCAATTTAATTATTCACCAACCTTATTCTAATTCATTATTAATATTTACCAAACTCATTATCACTTAAATCTAATCTGATTTTTTGAATAGAATTTGCAGCTTCTGTATATGCTTTATTATTACTTATACTATTATAATTTTGTTTTCGCATATAACTTTGTGCTTGAATACCCTTTTCTGACATCATAATAGCATTTTTTAGTTTAAAACTTGAAACCATATTTTTAAGCAATTCTGATTGACTTGAAAGCTCTTCACTAGCTGCTGCACTTTCTTCTGCCGTTGCAGAATTAGTTTGAACCACTTGTGATACCTGTTCAATTCCAACATTTATTTGGGTAATTCCAGTAGCTTGCTCTTCTGAAGATGCGGCTATTTCTGATACAAGAGTTGCAGCTTTTGATACCCCATCAACTATTTCATATAAAGCCTTTGCTGTATTATTTGCAATCTCTGTTCCTCTTTCGGCCTTCTTAATAGATCCTTCTATCAATGTTGTAGTTTCCTTAGCTGCATTTGCACTTCTTGCTGCCAAGTTTCTTACTTCCTCTGCAACTACTGCAAAGCCTTTTCCATGTTGTCCAGCCCTTGCTGCTTCCACTGCTGCATTAAGAGCAAGTATATTTGTTTGAAAAGCTATTTCATCTATTACTTTAATTATCTTTGAAATATTTGCCGATGATTCATTTATCTCTCCCATAGATTTAAGCATTTCGCTCATATGCTCATTTCCATCATTAGCATTTTCCTTAACCTTCAATGCAAGTTCTTTTGCTGTATTTGCATTTCCAGAATTTTCTTTGGTTTGTGCTGCTATTTCTGTTATAGAAGCTGTTAATTCTTCTAAGGAACTTGCTTGTTCAGTAGCTCCTCTAGCCAAAGCTTGACTTCCATCCGAAATTTGGCTTGCTCCTGAAAACACCTGCTCTGCTGCTCCATTTATTTCACCAAGTACTGAATTTAAAGAATCAGTTGTTGTATTAACTGCGTTTGCTAATGCCCCAAAATCACCTTTATAATTTCCATTAACTGAAACATCTAAATTTCCTTTAGACATTTCTTTCATAACTTCATTAACTTCCATAATCGGATTTGCCATAGCTTCAATTAATTCATTAATTCCTTCTATTATCTTTTGAAAATCTCCACTATGTATAGATGAATCAGCTCTTTCATCAAGCTTTCCTTCCTTAGCTGCTTTTGATAAAGTATTTGTATCCATTACCAAATTTCTAATATTAGATATCATTTTATTCATAGCAGGAGTTATTTCGTCTTTCTCGTCTATTTCAACTAAATCCATGCTCACATCACCTTGAGCAATTCTATTCATTACAGCAACTATATTAGTTTGAAGATTTTCAGCTAGTTCATCCATAGTTCTAGCCATTTCTCCTATTTCATCTCTTGTACTTATATTTGCTCTATCCCTAACATGTCCTTTAGAAATTTCTTTAAGTATATTCTTAACCTTATTAACTGGATCACTAATTAAATTTGATAATACAAATCCAAGAATTGTAGAAATTATTATTCCTATAATAATAATTACCAGCATTGAAATAGTTGCATTACTTACAGTTTTCATATTAGTTTCAGCTTTACTCTTTCCTTGGTTTTCCTTAAGGTCAATGAGCTTAGATGCTGAAGTATCTATTGCTTTTGCAAGAACACTTCCTTCACCATTTACAAGGGCAATTGCTTCATCATCTTTGTTCTGCATTGCATATTCAGCTATTTTATCTCTAACTGGTCTATACTTATCTATATTTTCTTTTAACACATTGTACTCATCCATTATATTTTGAGCTTTTATTGTATTTTTAAAGTCATTCATAAATTTATCAATTTCATTATCAGTTTCAGTTAACAATTTTCTATTGTCTTTGTTTTTGTCAATATCCTTCTCCATTATCATATTTCTAATATTAACTCTATTTTTTTGCAAATCTACCTGAACAACGGTAATTGAGGTTATAGGCTCAGTATTATCAGTATATAATTCGTTGTCTAGCTTACCAATAGTTTGCATATTAGATATCCCTACATATCCAACCGTTCCCATCATAATAACTATTAAGAAAAAACACAAAATTATTTTATTTCTAATCTTTAGATTCATAAACAAATTCATATATTTGCACCCCTTATATGCTTATAAAATTAAAAACACTCTTTAGATTAATATTTACCAAATTCACTATCACTTAAATCAATTTGTAATTTATTTAATGTTGCTGCCGATTCTTTATGTACATTTTTATTCTTTGCATTATAAGCTATGTTTCTATTAGAACTCTTCAAATTCATAATGTTATTTTCACTGCTACTATTCTTTAACTTAAAGTTTGCAACCATATCTTTAAGTAACTCTGATTGACTTGAAAGTTCTTCACTTGCCGCAGCACTCTCTTCAGCAGTAGCTGAATTTGTTTGAACAACACGTGACACTTGTTCAATTCCAATATTTATTTGTGTAAGGCCACTAGCTTGCTCTTCAGAAGCCGCTGCTATTTCTGTTACAAGAGTTGCAGCTTTCGATACTCCATCAACTATTTCATATAAAGCTTTTGCAGTATTATTAGCAATTTCTGTTCCCTTTTCAGCCTTAATAATAGAGCCTTCTATAAGAGTTGTAGTTTCCTTAGCTGCATTAGCACTTCTTGCTGCTAAATTTCTTACTTCCTCTGCAACTACCGCAAAGCCTTTTCCGTGTTGACCAGCCCTTGCTGCTTCCACTGCTGCATTAAGAGCAAGTATATTAGTTTGGAAGGCTATCTCATCTATAACCTTTATTATTTTTGATATGTTTGCAGATGATTCATTTATTTCTCCCATAGACTTAAGCATTTCACTCATATGCTCATTTCCTTCTTCTGCATTTGTTTTAACCTTAAGGGCAAGTTCTTTTGCTTGATTTGCATTTGTTGCATTTTCTCTAGTTTGTGCGGCAACTTCTGTTATTGATGATGTTAATTCTTCTATGGAACTAGCTTGTTCTGTTGCTCCTCTTGATAATGCCTGACTAGCATCTGAAACTTGGCTTGCCCCTGAATAAACTTGTTCTGAAGCTGAATTTATTTCACCAAGAACTTCATTTAATGAATCTACAATTCTATTTAAAGAAACAGAAATGCTCTTGAAGCTTCCATCAAATTCCTTTATATTTTCTATCACAAGATTTCCTTTGGAAATTTCTCCAATAATCTGATCAATTTCTCCTACTATAACACTTAAACTTTCTCCTGTAGTATTAACTGCTTTTGCTAATACTCCAAATTCTCCTTTATAATCACCTTCAACTCTCACCTCTAAATTCCCATTAGAAATTCCACTCATTATTCTATTTACTTCTTGTATTGGCTTTACCATAGCTTCAATTAATTCATTTACGCCTTCTACTATTTTTCTAAAATCTCCACTATGCTTTGCTGCATCTGCTCGTGTATTTAGTTTACCTTCTGATGCTGCTTTCGATAACATATTTGCATCTTCAACTAAAGTTCTGATGTTTTCTGCTGCTTTATTTAATGCTGGCGATACTTCATCTTTTTCATCCTTGACAAGTACCTCAAAATTCACATCCCCTTGAGCAATCTTATTAATATTTCCAATTACATTTGTCTGTAAATCTTCAGCAAAAGCATCAATTGTTTTAGCCATTTGCCCAATTTCATCCATTGTTTCAATATTCAATCTCTCTCCAAAATGCCCTTTGCCCATTTCACCAATCATATTTGCCACTTTCTGCACAGGTTTTGTAATCAATCTTGAAATATAGAATCCAATCAATATTGATGCAATAATTACAATTACTATTACTGTGAGCATTAAGCTTATGGTTGTATTAATATTAGTCGTATTTAAATCAATTTTTTGTTTTGCAGCATTAATCTTTGCTGCAGTTAAATCTCTAATTGCCTTCTCTTCTGCTTGTCCCAATTGAGCATTCTCATTATTCTTTATAATAGCTTCTTCTTTCTTTCCTGCTTTAGCCAATGCTAATACTTTATCCAATTCTGGTCCATATGCATCTCTTGCTTTGACAAAAATATCAAATTGTCTCCTTACTTCCTCTGTTACAATAGTTTTCTGAATTGAATTTTGAAGTTTATCTATATTTGATCTTATTTCCGAGATTTCCTTTGATTTAGCTTCTACTACATCCTGTGATTGCGCATTTATAAGATCTCTAATATCAACTCTCATAGTTTGAAATATAGTTCCAAGCTCTCCTATTTCTGATATTGGAACTGTCATATTATTATATAACTCTGTATCTAAGCTATTTGCTTGTTTCAAGGAATAAATACCATATCCACCCATACATCCAGAAATTAACGCTATAAAAGCAAACCCTAATATTAACTTTTTACTCATTCTCAGATTAATAAACCATTTCACATTATTTTCCCCCTTCAGCTATATAAATCAATGTATTATTGAAGAAGAGGTGATAAATTGCACCTCTCTTCAACATTTCATCAATTTTTATAACATTTTCAATATTTGCCAAACTCATTATCACTTAAATCTATTTCAACTTTAGTTAATGTAGCAGCAGATTCTTTCTGATACATATTATTCTTTGCATTATAAGCTTTGTTTCCATTGGATCTCTTATAATTCATAATATTATTTTCACTACTACTATTCTTTAACCTAAAGTTTGCAACCATATCTTTTAGTAATTCTGATTGACTTGAAAGTTCTTCACTAGCCGCAGCACTCTCTTCTGCTGTAGCTGAGTTTGTTTGAATAACTCGTGACACTTGTTCGATTCCAACATTTATTTGTGTAATACCACTAGCTTGTTCTTCTGAAGCTGCTGCTATTTCTGAAACAAGAGATGCTGCTTTTGTTACACCATCAACTATTTCATATAAAGCTTTTGCCGTATTATTTGCAATTTCAGTTCCTGTTTCAGCTTTCCTAATTGATCCTTCAATAAGTGTTGTAGTTTCCTTTGCCGCATTAGCACTTCTTGCTGCTAAATTTCTCACTTCTTCTGCTACTACTGCAAAGCCCTTTCCATGTTGACCAGCTCTTGCCGCTTCAACTGCAGCATTTAAGGCTAAAATATTAGTTTGGAAAGCTATTTCATCTATTACCTTAATTATCTTTGATATATTTGCAGAAGACTCATTAATTTCACCCATAGACTTAAGCATTTCACTCATATGCCTATTTCCATCTTCGGCATTTTCCTTAACTTTTAGAGCAAGGTCTTTTGCTTGATTTGCATTAACAGAGTTTTCTCTTGTTTGTGCTGCAACCTCTGTTATTGATGCTGTTAATTCCTCAATTGAACTTGCCTGTTCTGTAGCTCCTTTTGATAAAGCCTGGCTTCCATCTGCAACTTGGCCTGCTCCAGTAAACACTTGTTCTGCTGCAGAATTAATTTCTCCTAGAACACTATTTAAAGATTCTACTATCCTATTTAAAGATAAAGAAATACTCTTAAAGTTTCCATGGAATTCTGTTACATTTTCTATTGCTAAATTCCCATTTGAAATTTCTCCTATTACACTATCAATTTCTCCCACAATTCTCTTTAAACCTTTTTCTGTAGAATTCACAGCTTTTGCCAATACTCCAAACTCACCTTTATATGATTCACTTACAGAATTTTCTAAGTTACCTTTAGATATTTCGTTCATAACACTAGTAACTTCTTGTATTGGTTTTACCATGGCTTCAATTAATTTATTTACCCCTTCTACTATCTTTCTATAATCTCCATTATGTTTAGCTGCTTCAGCTCTTATATTAACGTTTCCTTCTGTTGCTGCTTCAGATAACATATTTGCATCTTCTACTAAAGCCTTTATATTATCAATACAACTATTTAAATTGTTCTTGATTAAATTGAAATCTCCATAATATGCAGCCGTTATCTTTTCTGGAAGATCTCCTTTACTTATTCTGTCTACATATTCAGCTGTCACATTTATTGGTGCGACAAAAGCATCTATTAATTTATTTATTCCTTCAACTAATGTGCCCCAGCCTCCAGCAAATTTTTTTGAATTTCCTCTTGTATCAAGCTCACCTGCCTGTGTTGCTTTTATTAAATCATCAGTTTCATTTAATAAACCATTCATTACATCTATGCAGTTGTTTAAGTTATTCTTTATTTCATTAAAATCACCATGATATTCATCAGTTATTTTGTCAGGAATATCTCCTCTGCTTATTCTATCTACATATTCAGCAGCAACATGCAGAGGTCCTATTACTGAATCTAGTGTTTTATTTACACCTTCTACTATCTTTTTAAAAGCTCCGCTATGCTTTTCAGCATCTGTTCTTGTATCTAACTTTCCTTCTGTTGCAGCTTTAGATAACACATTAGAATCTTTAATAAGATTATCTACAGCATTTTTAACTTCTTCTAAACTATCAGAAATGCTCTTAAATTGTTTACTAACTTCTTCAGTATAACTATCAGGCTCTTTAATTTTTAAATCAAAATCGGTATTACCACTTGATAATAACTTTAAATTTCCTTCAATCCTTTCAACTTCAGTTTTCGTATAGTCACTAACTCTAATAATAGGTGTTAGATCAGTTACAACTTCAACATATCCAACAGTTTCACCCTTTTTATTCTTTAAATATGATGTATCCTGCTTATTACTCATACCACACCATTCAAAGAAACTTTCTGTTTTTCCCTTATGAAGCTGCTTAATTCCACATTTCTCTGTATTACAGATATTAGCTCCGGCATTGCAACATTGTAATCCATATCCTGATTTACGATCTCTTACAACACCTTGCTCAATCATTAACTTTTCAAATGACTTATTCATGTATGTCCAATTCATATCTTTGTCGGTTACATGTATTGGGAATGGTATTGCATCTATTATTGCTTCATACCAAACTGCCTTATCTACTACAGTATCCAAGGTTTCATTTACACCATCTATAATCTTTTTAAAATCACCTTCATGCTTTGATGAATCAGCTCTAACTTCAAAATTTCCTTCAATAGCAGCTTTTGATAGCATATTTGCATCCAATACTAATTTTCTAACATTTTCTATTATTTTATTTAATGCTGGTACTATTTCATCTTTGTCATCTCTAACTTCTAAATCCATACTAACATCGCCATTAGCAATTTTTTTCATAGTGCCTATTACTACACCTTGCAATGATTCTGAAAAAATATCCATTACTTTGGCCATTTGACCTATTTCATCCTTTGTATCAAGTTTGATTCTTTCTCCAAGATGCCCTTTGCTCATTTCTTCAAGAATATGTAATACTCTATTAATTGGCTTACTTATTAACCCTGAAATTATAATTCCCAATACAAGAGCTATAATTATTCCTAAGATAATTATTCCAAGCATTGTTATTGTTGCAGTACTAGAAGACTTTGAATTATTATCAGCTTTTTCTTTACCCTGAGTTTCCTTTAATTCAATAAGCTTTGTTGCTGAGGCATCTACACTATTTACAAGATTTGAACCTTCTCCATTCATTAAACTTATTGCTTCATCAGTTTTATTTTGTAATCTCAATTCAATTATTTTATCTCTAACTGGTCTATAACTGTCTATATTTTTTCTTAAGTTATTAAATTCTTCAAGTACCGCATTATTTAAAATGCTGCTCTTAAATTCTTCCATGGTTTTATCTACTACTTTGTCATTTTCAAGTAAAGCATTTTTAGCTTCGTTGTTCTTATTAATATCATTTTCAATTATTATATTTCTGGTTATAATTCTGTTTTTCTGCAAATTTACTTGTATACTACTCATAATACCAATAGGTTTAGTATTATTTTCATATAATTCATTATCTAATGTACTTATTTTTTGAAGATTTAATATTCCAATTAGACCAACAAGTCCCATTAAAATAACCAAACCTATGAATGCAATAAAAATCTTACTTTTTATCTTTAAATTCATATACCATCTCATAATCAAATTCCCCTCATTCTCATTTTATTCCCATATTTACCTAGTCAAAAAGATTTAAAGTTCCACACTTTTTATTTCTTCTATTTCATCTTCCTCTAATAATTTATGACAATCAATAAGAAGCCTAACTTCATTTTGAGTTTTACCAATACCCTTTATATATTTGTTTGCATTATCCTTATTAGAATTTATCTTAGGTGGTGGTGAAATATTACTTTCATCAATATTCACTACCTCTAAAACTCTGTCAATTATTAACCCAATATTAATATTTCCAATTTCAACTACTACGATGCAAGTTCTGTCATCATATTCTTTTGGTTCCTTCTTAAATCTTAGCCTTACATCCATAACTGGTATAATCTTTCCTCTAAGATTAATTACACCTTTAATATAATTAGGAAGTTCAGGAACCTCTGTAATTGGTTCAATACCTATAATTTCTGTCACATACTTAATGTCAATCCCATAACATTCATTCCCAATAGAGAATATTAAATACTTGTCTTTCTGAGTATCTTCCTCACTTTCAACTACTTTTTCCAATAAGTCTTCCATGCTTTGTCCTCCCATCCTTTTATCCAATGCCTAGATATTATTTAAAGATTTACAATTTCAGATACGTTTAATATTAAACTTATAGTAGCATCTCCAAGTAATGAGCAACCACTTACCCCCTTTACCTTCTTTATATAGTCTGGAAGAGCTTTAATAACTACTTGTTGTTCTCCTATAAGCTTATCTGCAAAAATACATTTAACTTTTCCTTGGTCTTCTACCATAATTACAATACCATCTTCGATATTTACAATGTCAGTTTCAACATTGTATAATTCATGAAGCCTTAATATTGAATAACATTCACCCCTTATAAGTATCATTTCCTTATTATCAAGGTCTTTAATTATATCTTCTTTTTTTATAATGAACGATTGTCTAATAGATGTTACAGGAATTGTAAATACAGTGTTACCAACTTTTATTGTCATACCATCAATTATTGCAAGAGTTAATGGTATTTTTATTGAAAACGTTGAACCTTGTCCTGGAACACTATCAACACTTACATTTCCTCTAATCTTTTCTATTTCTTTTACTACCACATCCATTCCAACTCCACGTCCAGAAAATTCTGTAACCTTATCCTTAGTTGAAAAACCTGGCAAGAAAATCATAGAATAAATTTCTTTATCGGTTAGTTCAGTATCTTTGACTTTCACTAAACCATTTTCTTTAGCTTTTTCTAATATTTTCTCTTTATTTAACCCCTTACCATCATCTTTAACAACAATCCAAACTTCTCCTCCTGTACTTTTTGCCTCAATTGTTACTTTAGCATTTAATGGTTTTCCACTATGTAATCGCTCTTCTTTAGTTTCTATTCCGTGATCCATGGAATTTCTTATTATATGCATCAATGGATCCCCTATATGTTCAATTATGTTTTTATCCACTTCTGTATCTTGTCCTATAATTACAAGTTCACAATCTTTATCTAATTTCTTGCTCATATCTCTAACTATTCTATTCATTTTATTTAATGTTGGAGCCAAAGAAACCATTCTTATTGACATTACAACATCTTGGAGATCTGAAAGTCTTTTCCTATGTTGCCTTGCAGCTTTATTAAAACTATCTAATTGTAAATTTACAATCTCTGGATTTTTAGTTACCATTGCTTCTGAAATAACTAATTCGCCTACTAAATCCATAAGTTTATCAAGTTTGTTAACATCAACACTAATCAAACTTTGTTTGTGTGCAGTTTTAGTTACTGTCTTTTCTTTCTGCTTTTCTTTTTCAATTTCTTTTATTTCATTTTCCTTGATTTCATTTATTATCGCTTCTTCTATCTTTTCATCTTGTTTTCTATAATTATCATAAAGTTCAGTTTCATTGTTAAATTCAGTTATATCTACTCTGTTTAAAAACACAGTTTCCATTAAAAATTCTTTTATATTTTTCAGGCTATAATTTGTTTTTAAAAATACTTTAAATCCCTCTTGTTTTATGATTTCACAAGTTTCATTGTTTTCAATAATATCTTCTGGATAAAAATAACATACCTCAGATACTTCTTTTAACTTATGAACCACAGTAAAACACCTTATGTTTTCCATCTCACATAATTCTTCAAAAAATAATGTTGCACTAAAAAAGTTTAGGTTTGAATCTGTTTTATCATTACTAATATAATATTTTTGAACCTCTTCAGTTTTATTAATAATTTCTTTTTCCTTAACCACTTCGTTATCTGAATTTTCTGATATTTGATTAGATGATTTTAGCCCTTCTAGAAACTTTTTCGCCTTATCTATAAATAATGAAAAGTCGCCATCGGCGTCCTTATCATTATTTATTTTTTCTGTTTCTGCTCTAATTAAATCGCTTCCCTCAAGAACTAAATCTGTAAGATCTGAATAATCTATTGTGTCTGGTTTGGATTCTCTTATAAAATAAAATATATCTTCAATCGTATGAGAGAGGTTTGAAATATTATCAAACATCATCATACCTGAAGATCCTTTTATTGTATGCATTATTCTAAATATTTCATTAATTGCATCTGTTTCTAATTCATTAACTTTTTCACTGTCAATAATAAGTTCCTGAAGCTTTTCCAACATCTCAAAGGTTTCAAAAATAAAAATATCGAGCATAGGTTCTCTAGTGTCCATAATTTTCCCCCCCAGTTATACAGTTTTCTTAACTTTTAAAACTTACTTAAAGCTTTTATTAGATAATCTTCTTTAAATGGTTTTACTACAAAACCTTTTGCTCCTAATAAAACAGCTTCTTTGATTTTAACTTCCTGTCCCATAGCACTAAGCATAATAACTTGAGCTTTTGGATCATATTTCATGATTTCTCCTAAAGCCTCAATGCCGTCCATTTCAGGCATAGTTATATCCATTGTTACAATTTCTGGTTTTAACATTTTATACATTTCCACAGCTTTTAAGCCATTGTCTGCCTCACCTACAACTTCATATCCATTTTTCTCAAGTGACGTTTTCAGTGACAGTCTCATAAAAGCTGCATCGTCGACAACAAGTACCTTTTTCATTTATTAACCCCTCCCATTAATACAATAAGTTGCTCAAATAATTAGAAATTTCCTATTTATTATATTAGTATTGTATTATTCAACAAATCACTATCTGATTTATAGATTGTATAATTACATACAATTTTTTCTTAAAAAAACATATACCAATGCAAATAGATTCCTTAATTTTATTGTAATGATTTATACATAAATGTCAATGTGTGCATATCTTTGTCTTTTACTAAAGTTTCCATAAATAAAAGGAATTTACTGAATATTTTCCCTCAAATTCAGTAAATTCCTCAGTTTGATAGCATTATTACATAGATTTAACTCCCAAAATGCACAACGCATAATTTCAAATGCATATGGCACAATTTCTAATGCCCATTGCATCCATTATCTGTGTTACTTCCACTTAGCTTTATTTCATATATTATTAATAAAATGTATATTCTCAAAATTTTACTTTAGACTATGTATTAGATCTTATAATAATCCATAGTCGATTTTTCTTCAAAGCCACATGATTTATATAAATTAAGTGCCCTTTTGTTTTTAGCAGCTACATCTAATCCTACATTACTAATATTTCTTTCTTTAATTATTTTCAAAGCTTCTTTAAGTGCTGTTTTCCCAAAACCTTTTCCTCTGAATTCTGGCAATATACCAAAACCAAGTATGAAAGCCGAATTATCATCATATTTTATATGAATTTTACCAATTGTAATATTATTTAGTTCAATAATATTAGCAGTTTCTATTCTTATTTTATCTTCTTCTATTTCTTCAACATTTTCAACATCTTCCTTATCAGAAAAGTATATTAAATCCTGCCTCGCTATTTCTAGGTTGTCTGACTCTTCAGCTTTCCTTAAATTAATAGTAATTTCATTTTTTAATGAGGTTTGCTTTAATAGCTCCATTCCATATTCAGTGAAATCGTATTGTCCACCTACAGCTTTTATAAATTCCTTCCCAGAATCAGAAATGCCATCTGTTAAAAGCAATATCTTCTTAAAATTTCTGTTAATACATTCATTCTTTGCAAGTTCAAAAAGCTTTTTGAATTTCCCTTTTCTTCTCCATTTTGGATGAGTCATACCATTAAGTTCAGCTACATTTCCTCCAAAACATGAGATACCAAGGTAGGAAACTAAAACACCATCTTCATAATATAAAAATTCATTTATTCTTTCTGTTCCACATACAGAAATATTATTTAGTTCTAATTTATAATCCAACTCTAACTTTAAATTAACTTTATCCACTAACTTAATAATTTCTTCAAGTTCTTTTAATTCTTTATATTCTTTTTCCATTAAATATTGTTTTATAATTATTTTTTGATTTATTTCCTGCATTTTAACCTCTCCTCTTTACCTCTTTTTGAAATTTGGATAAACTTTTAAATTTAGCTTTTTCTTTCAATTTAAGATTTATATTTTCTTTTCTCTCTGCAAATGCTGTTTCCTTTTTTAGCTTTAAATAACTATTCCATCTATCTCCCGATAGCTCTCCATTTTCTAGAGCTGCTTTTACAGCACAACCCGGTTCTTTGCCATGATTACAATCTGCAAATTTACACTCTTTAGCTAAATTTTCTATATCTTCAAAAGCTATATCTAACCCATCAGATACATCCCACATTTCAAGTTCACGCATACCAGGTGTATCAATAACCATAGCATCATTTTTTAGTCTTATTAATTGCCTATGGGTAGTTGTATGACGTCCTTTACTATCATCTTCTCGTATTCCATTAACTTTCATTATATCTTCTCCTGAAAGTGCATTAACTAATGAAGATTTACCAATTCCAGAAGAACCTAAAAATACAGCGGTTTTATAAGGCTTTATATAATCCCACAATTCATCTATACCTTCCCCAGTAACTGAACTTACTGCAATAACTGGAACAAATGGAGCAACTTTTTCAAGCTTTTCAACATAGGAACTATAATCATTGCACAAATCCCGTTTAGTAAGTATTATTACTGGCATTGCCCCGCTTTGCCATGCTGCAGTCAAATATCTTTCAGTCCTTTTTACATTAAAATCATTATTAAGTGAAACCATTATAAATACATAATCGAAATTAGCAGCTACAATTTGTTCAACTTTATTAAAAGAATCCAGTCTAGAAAATTTGCTTTTTCTATCAAGCACATGATAAATAATATCATCTCCAATAGGATTATGCTTAACCAAAACAAAATCTCCAACAGTTGGATAAACATTTAATATCTTATCATTATAAAATAATGACCCTTTCAATTTTCCTGAGCTTTCACCATATTCTGTTATTAATTTATATTGTTCTTTTTGAACCTCAATAACCCTTGCAGGAATTAATTCATCTAAGAATAAATTTAATTCACTAATTTTCCCTTCATAATAATCATCATATCCATATTTTCTTATTACATTGTTGTTCATCATGTTCCTCCATAATTAGGCATATGACATTAAATAATCTTCTCATTATTCTTTGAAACATGCCTTTATTAATTTTTTAATAAATCTTACTTTTAAATTTTTCATTATACATCTCTCCTTTTTTGATTACTGTTTTTTAGTCTTAGAAAGCAATACAGATATCCAAAGCAAGAATTAGACTTATGCAACAATTACCGAAATCAGATACATTTATCTTCCACAGGACTAGTGAAATTTTCGCTGGAAGGTTCTAAATAGCGGCTTGTCGTTATTTCAGCGTGTTCCAGATGTAAAATCTGGACAAGCTGTAAATAAAACAAGCCCCCATTAAGAACCATCATCAGCTCAATTTCACATGCCTGCTTCCAGAAAAATGCATCTAATTTCTAGTGTAGTGTTACGATTGTGAATGTATATTCCATTTATAAGTTTTATTCTTAAATTGGATATCTATAAACACTAAATATTTTTTATTACTAATTCTTAAAAATGGGCATAAAAATCCCGCAGACACAAACCTCAAAACTGGCTTCTATCTGCGGGAATAACAAAAGAACAGGCAAACCTGTTACACTATTCGTCCTTAATAGTAAGTATATTTTTGAAAGGTTATCTTAAACTGCGAAAATCTAACACAAATAAAAGGTATGTTACCTTTCAAAATGCACTTTCGCCCATATTAAGTTTTAAACAGTAATCACCTTTACACTCTTTGTCATATTACCATTTCTCCTTTCATAAGATTTATTTTTCAATAAATCCTTTATAAATCAAACAATATCACACAATGAAATATTTGTCAATTGCCCCTATATAAATAAAGATAAAAATGAGAATTCGACTCTTCAATCAAATTCTCATTTTTTAAATTCCATAATTCATCATTTAACTTGAATTATCTTATCCTATGAAGTTTGCAAGAAAAGCAGCTTCTTTTAAAAGTTCTTCATGATACCAGTCAGTTTTAATCAAGCTTAAATATGCATCTATTACTTTTTTAACCCTATTCTCCTTCGTTGTTTGTAGCATCATTGACAAAATAAAAAATATTATAATACTTAATATAAATATCTGTCTTGTTATATCATTAAAATTAAATATACATAAAGATATTGCTCCAACAACCCCCATTGTCATAGAAGAATATGTTATGTAGTCTGTATTATTTTTTGTTTTTACTATGTTATCCTTAAGTTTATAGATTGTATTTACATCTTTAAAGAACAAATCCAATTTATCTTTATATAATTCCATAAACTTTGTCAAAATATAATTATATGCCTCTGGATTCTTTAACTCTTGCACTCTCATGCACATTATCAATGGATATTTATATTCTGTGAGATCTTTATATACATATTCATTTCTCTTCTCTAAGCTTGGAATTTTGACATTTAATTCTCCATTCTCCCTAATGACTAATTCATAATTGTCATTTACCAAGTTAGTAAAATTATCCTTAATAATCTCTAATGCTTTTTCCATTGAATTATTCCCTGTATTCACTTTATTCAGCATGTCTAAAATGGTCATAATTTCTCCCCCTATCATTTTGATTCCCAATGTAATACTCTAAAAAATACTATATACGGTAATATTATACCACATCTTCATACTACTAGTACAATATAAGGCTTATAGCAGCCCAATAGCCAAAGTCATTCCTTCATGTTTTAATTTACTAACAACTACCTTCCCACCTGCCAAATCAACACATGGTTCACAAACACCAGTTATTCCAAGAGTTTTTAAAACAAATTCACTTTTTTCATATTTATCTTGAACTGTTCTAATTGCTTCTTTACTAAAGGTTTTAAAGGGACAATTAAGGTTTTTAGCCAATTTAATCATTCCTTCTTCGTTAGCTTTTACATCAACTGAAACTATGGTTGCTACTGCTTTAATATCAAAATTGTATTTTATCAAATAATTTTCTACAAACTCTTTTAATTTTTCATAGGATGTACCCCTTCTACATCCTATCCCCAAAACTATATCTTTTTTAATAAGGCGTAAAACTTTAGAATAATCTATTGCTTTATTGTCGTTTTCCTGCAGAGTATGATCCTTTAAATTATGAGTTATCCAAATACAGTTTTCAGTTAATTCTTTTATCTTCTCATAACCTTTGCTAATTTCAAGCATATCATAATCATCCTTTATTCCAATAATTTCATTATTGACCAATACTGCTGCTATATGCTTTGCCTTTTTTAAGTCTTCAATCACTAAATTATTTTGCTGTGCTAAAAGGTCTGGGGCAATTATCCCCAAATTATCACTAGCTGTAGTAATAATAGGCATAATATTTAATATCTTTGAAACATTACATGTAAGTTTGTTTCCACCACCGATATGTCCACTCAAAATATTGATTGCATATTTACAAGCTAAATCAACAACAACAACTCCTGGATCTTTATCTTTACCTTCAAGAAAAGGAGCTATTGCTCGAACTGCGATTCCTGTTGAAGAAATAAATATAATTGCTTTTGATTCTTTCATAACCTGCTTAGTAATCTCGTGTAATTTAAATTCTTCATTTTCTTTAATATAAAGCTGAGCCTTCAAAGCTTTCTGCAATTTTATAGCAATTTCTTTCCCTTTAGGCGATGGACATATTATACTTATTGATTCTTCCAAAATTATATTGTCTTTCTTTTCTTCACAATTTTGCATATCTTCATTATTCATTATGTTCTATCTCCAGCATTACCAATTTGAAGTTTAATGTTATTCGTTACTTGAAGCTTCAGCTTCTCTAAACATATGTGAAAAACTCTTATCATATAACAAGCTCTTTTCGAAATCACTATCTATAAAGTCTCCAACTAGAATTTGAGCACATTTAGTAATATTATTTTCCTTAACTTTATCTGCAATATCATCTAAATGACCAAGGATTATCCTTTCATCAGGCCAAGTTGCTCTTTCAACTACAGCCACTGGAACATTCTTCTTATATCCTTTTCTTAATTTATCGACTACTTTGTCAATCATAGAAATTGATAAAAATATAGCCATTGATGCTCCTATAGATGCTAGTACCTCAAGATCTTCATTTGTTGGAACTGGAGTCCTACCTTCAATTCTTGTCAAAATAACAGTTTGTGATACTCCTGGCAAGGTAAATTCTCTATTTATTGCTGCTGCTGCCCCAGTAAAAGAACTAACTCCTGGTACGACTTCATAAGGAATACTAACTCTATCTAATTCCACCATTTGCTCTCTTATTGCTCCATAAATAGATGGATCTCCTGTATGCAATCTTACAACTAGTTTTCCCATCTGCTCTTCCATTGTCATAATTTCCATTACATCTTCTAAAGTCATATTAGCAGAATTATAAATTTGGGCATCTGGTCTGCAATATTCTAAATGTTCTTTAGAAACTAAAGAACCAGCATATACTACAACATCTGCTCTTTCAAGTAAATCACGGCCTCTAACTGTTATTAAATCAACAGCTCCAGGACCTGCTCCTATAAAATATATCATTATTAACACCTCTTTTTTCAGTTTACAGTTTACAATTTACAGTTATCAGTTATGGTGGAAATTGCTGCGCAATTTCTTATATTTTTTATTATATATATGTTCCAATTATCAATGTTCAATTGTCATTAGTCGCTAAATCCCTTCAGTATTTTTTAATGCGAGATGTAATACCTTAATTAGAACTTATATATTCTTTATTATATTTTTCTGATTGTAAACCAGAGTTATTTCCCTTTAATTGTAAACCCATAATTATTTTACTTTCTATTTGCTATAATCAAGGACATGTAATCTCTTAATTTTAGTATTTCTTCTCTGTTGGTTAAGACTGTCTCGCCTTCTCTTCCAACTCTGCTTGCATAAATATATTCAAAACCTTTTTCTTCTAAAACATCTAGTACTTCTTCCTCATGCTTGTATACTTTCATTACAACTACAAATTTTTCATCTGTAATTTCTTTAACATTTGCTGCTGGCATTATTACTAATCTTTCATTTCCAACAACTAATGTTTCATTAACTAAGCTTGCAGCTGCACAAAAAGAAGTTATTCCTGGAATTGTTTGAACTTTAAAGCCACAATCTCTAACGTGCTTAAGCATGTGACTATATGTACTATACACATAAGGATCCCCAATAGTCAAAAATGCAACATCCTTACCTTCTCTAAGTCTAGCTTCTATAAATTCATAAGCCTGTAATGCTTTTATAACTCTATCTTTTTTTCCCATTGGGAAATGTTTAATTACGACTTCTGTACCTGGCTTTATATATTCTTTTGCTGTTTCAAGAGCAATACTTTCTCCATTTTCTGTTGCAGATGGCGCAACAATAACCTGACACTTTTCTATTGTTTTAACAGCTTTCATTGTTAATAGTTCTGAATCGCCAGGTCCTACTCCTATTCCATATAATGTTGCCATTTTCTAAATTTCCTTTCTTCTTAAGTAACTAATTTATTTATATATTTATTGCAATTATCAATATTTAATACTCACTGATCAATTTTAAGTGAAGATTGATTCCATTTTGAAATCTTGATGTGAGAATCAAAAAGTGAATTAGTTCTTGGTTGCAGGAAAGTTCCGTATTGTAGCAGTGCCACTCTTTTCACATGTGCATAGCTGCTTCTTTTATCGGTGTACATTTCGTTCCTCGAACCTTCTTTTTGACCTAAAACCACAATTACTCACAGATACCTATAAAGGACATAAACTGTAAATTGTAAACTGTAAACTGCAATATATAGTTACCAATATTATAATTAATTATTTTCTTATACATTGAATAATGTATATTGGATTATTTGCTATCATCATTAAAGTATTTTCACGATTTTTACTTATGTTAACTAAAGAAACTTCATATTTGTAATTTAAATTTTTAATCACTTCCAAAGCTCTGTATGCATTGTCTAAAGTAATGAAATTCATGACAATTGTTCCATTTTTCTTAATTACTGTATTTACTTTAAGTAATATTTTCTCTAAATCTCCACCACTACCTCCAATAAATACAGAATCAAACTTTAAACCTTGAAAAATCAAAACATCTAATACTGCTCCAGCTTCTTTATTTATAGTTTTGATATTTTCACATTCAAATTTATCAACATTAGCTCGTGTTATATTATAAGCATCCATATCTCTTTCTACAGAAAGTACTTTACCCCTTTTTGCAAGCTTAGCTGCTTGAACTGTAATTGTCCCTGTCCCACTTCCTATATCTAAAACTGTAGAGTCTTCTTCAATATTCATTTTTATAACAGATAGTATCCTGACATCTTCTTTAGTCATCGGACATTTTCCCCTAATAAATTCCTTATCTTTTATAAAAACCACCAATTTACCTCCTCTTTGGATAATGATCAATTTTCAATGATCAGAATTTCATTTTTAATACTCATTTATTAATTCTAAAACTTAACAGCTGCTGATTAAATATTAATAATCAATTTTCGTAATCAATGATTAAAATACTTAACGGTCTAAATATTTTATTTAAAAATTCTTTAGGTTTTCCTACTGTTATTATTTCATCAGTGTAAGATAAATTTTCGCCAACAATAACTTTACAATCAATTTCAGCTTCATGTAATAATTTACACAGGACTGCTGGATTATTATCCTTATCTGTAAGCCAAATACTTAATTTATTTTTAAGTATTATATCTAAAAAATCTTCCTTTCTTCCATGAAGACTGCCTAAGTAAGCATTGTTCCAAGACATATTTAATTTACAGGTTAAGTACTGAAAGGAACTTAATCCTGGTATTACTTGAATTTCTGAAGTTATTCTATTTTTCATATAGTTTGCTATACCATAGAAAGTCGGATCACCAGATGCTACTATGGAAATATCCATGTTTTTATTTTCACCAATTAATTTATCTACATCGCTTAATTTATTTATGTATATTTTTTTGTTATTTATAAAATCTAAAGAATCAATTGCTCTCTTAAAACCCAAAATAATATTAGACTTTTTTAGTGTTTCTATTGCTTTAGGCATAATATAGTCTTTATGTCCTGGACCTAAGCCAACTATATAAATCACTTACCTTACACCTCCAGACTTCCAAAGTAATATAGGTTTTACTGCACCATAATACATAAGTGCATCAACTTTTAACTCTCCATAAACGTGTTCTGAAGTTTTTTCAATGATTTTTTCACCTATATTCTCATAAAGTTTATCGTACCCACTTCCAAGCATCTTTACTGCGCCTTCACAAGTTTTCTCCTTTAAAACACTTTGTACCAAAGAAATATCATAACCAAGAAGAGCAAGTTCTAGCGCAATGACTTCAAGTCTTACACCATTAACTTTACTATGAGTATTAAAACATCCATAAGCAACTTTGCTCATTTTTCCTATATGTCCAGCTATGATAACAGCTTTCACTTTCGATGAAACACATGCTTCCAATGCATATCCTATAAAATTTGAGCAAATCACAATTTCTTCTTCTTTATAACCAAGTCCCTTACAATAATTATCGCCTAAATTTCCAAAAGTTAATACTAATTTTTCATTATTTATAGCTTTTTGATTAATTTCTAATTTGATTGATGCCATAAGTGATTCTTCTGACATAGGATGAACAATTCCTGTAGTCCCTAGTATTGAAATTCCACCTTCAATACCAAGCCTTTTATTGAAAGTTTTCTTTGCAATCTCGGCCCCCTGTGGTACTAAGATTGTCACTTCAACTTTTTCTCCTTCTGGTAAGACCTTCATCACTTCATCTATTATCATTTTCCTTGGAACTGGATTAATGGCCGGCTCGCCTTTAGGTACAAATAACCCATCCTTTGTAACAACTCCTACTCCAATTCCACCTTTAAGAACAACTCTTTCCTGCTCACTTACTCCAATAGACTCATCTATTTTTTTCACTCTAGCCTTTATTTCTATTCCATGAGTAGCATCTGGATCGTCTCCACCATCTTTTAAAATAGTGCATTCTATATAATCATCAATTTTCTCAATTGCTTCTATAGGCATTTCTATATTAATTCCTTTTGGAGATGCAATTTCTATTTCTATAATTTCGTCACACTTATTAAAGAGTATCATAGTTGCTGCTTTTGCTGCACCTGCACTACATGCTCCCGTTGTATATCCACATCTTAATTTCTGCCCATTAGCTTCAATATACATTTCAAACATCAAGTCACCTCTAGTTAGGCTCATCAAAATAAATAACAGCTCAAAAATAGGCATCTTAGAAAAGAGCAGCTCTGCTGCAATAAGGAACTTATATTAGCAAGAGGACTTGTTATTTATTTAATAGTGCCTTATTCTCTTTCAACTACCATATACATAAGAGCATTGATTATTGCTGCTGCAACTGTGCTTCCACCTTTTCTTCCTCTTACTCTTATATAAGGAATATTTAGCTCATCCATATTTTCCTTACTTTCAGCAGCACCTACGAAACCAACTGGTACTGCTATGATAAGCTTTGGATTAGCTTTACCTTCTTTTATTAATTCTTTAAGCCTGAAAAGTGCCGTAGGCGCATTTCCAAATACAAAAATATCTACATCATCACTACAAGCTTTTTCAACTGCTGCCATACTTCTAGTTATGTTTTTTTCTTTTGCTTCTTTATGGACAATCTCTTCATTTACATAGCAAATAACTTTACTATTTGTTTTAGCTAAGGCCATTTTATTAATTCCATTTAAAGCCATATTTGTGTCTGTATAAATTTTAGCACCTTTAGCAAAAATCTTTTTTGCAGTTTCAATGGCAGTTTCACTTATTTCCACTAATTCCTTATACTCAAAATCAGCAGTAGTATGTATTGTTCTCTTTATTATAAGAAGCTCTTCCTCTGTAAAAGAATGCGCTCCCATTTCTTTACCTATAATTTCAAAACTTTTTTCTTCAATTCCCATAGGATTTTTTAAATAATCCATTTAACTTTAAACCATCCTTTCAAATTATACTCTTAACCTAAATTTGTCTCAATATAAACTCTTCATTACCTAAAAAATTAATATGAGCATACCCAGCAAGAGTATTTTTCTTAAAATAACCACATTGCCATTTTACTATTTCACCATTATATTGAGTCTTTTCTATTTCATATACTTGATCTTCCATTAAATCAACCCGTGATTTATGAAATTCATGTGCATTTATTTCTAATTCTTTTCCAAAGCAATTTTCTATAATTCTTACTTTACAATAACCAAAATTCTGAAGCTTATTTGTCATAAAACTTTCACCTTTAAAAAAGCCAACCATTTCCATTCCATCTATAGAATCAGTTAAATACATAAGTCCACCACATTCTGCATAACATTTCAAACCATTCTCCAGTGCCTCCTTAATGCTTGACTTCATTGTATTATTGGCTGCTAATTCTTCTTTAAAAACTTCAGGATATCCCCCACCAATATATAAGAAATCTAACCCTTCAGGTAGTGCCTTATCCTTTATGGGACTAAAATAAATCACTTCACCTAAGGCTTCTAGATATTCTAAGTTATCTTTATAGTAAAAACTAAAAGCTTTATCTGATGCAACTCCAATTTTTAATGACTTAGATTGTTTTCTTTTAAAATCAGCAAAGGAGTCCTCTTTATGCTCAAGCTTTGGAATAAATTCTTTCATTTCATTAATGATACTATCAACATCCACATATTCTTCTATTAACTTTTCACATATAGTCAATTTTTCCTCTAGGTTAAGAACCTCCATGCTTTGAACAAGCCCCAAATGCCTGCTGCTTAACATTATTTCTGAAGTTTTAGGTAAATATCCAAAAACCTTAACCTTGCAATTTTTCTCTATTGAATATTTCAATAAATTATAATACTTTTTGCTTACTGAATTTAATACTACTCCAACAATATTAGCATTTCTATAATCTTTAAAGCCCTTGATTTCAGCGCATATACTAGCACTTTGCCCCTTAGGTGACAGCACTAATATAATTGGCATGTTCCCTAAAAGCTTCGAAACTTCATAGGTTGATGCTTCTTCACCTGCTCCAATTCCATCATATAACCCCATTACGCCTTCAATAATTCCAACGTCACCATTTCCTTTAAGATAGCTTTTAACCACGCCATCCTTACCCGTTAAAAAGGCATCTAAATTTCTCGACGCCTTCTTCGTTACTTCTTTATGAAAGGCTGGATCTATATAATCTGGTCCTACCTTGTAGCCTTGAACTTCTAATTCCCTATTTTTAAGTACCTTCATTAATCCAAGAGTGAAGGTTGTTTTTCCTCCACCACTACAATTCGATGATATGATTATGGATTTCATAATATTTTCCTTTCTAAGCGCGTTTAGTTTCAATTGTCAACGGTAAATTAATGTCGAAATCCCTTAGGGATTTCTTTAATCAAAATGTTTAATTGTAAATTGTAAATTGTGAACTGTAAACTGTTAATTAGAACTTATATAAGCTTAAGTTAAAATTACAAAACTTTATAAAATTTCAATAAAACATTTTCTGGTAGCCTAGTAGCATAGCATACAAAGATATTATCCATCATCCATTTATATTTTTTATCATATGTCTCAAAGGTTGGGATTGTACGAAAATAGTACACACTAGGGTCAACAAACTTTCCTGCTTTAACATCTTCAATATATTCAGTTGGAACTGTACGCATTCCATTGTTCTCAATATAAATTGCTGCACCATCTTCTAATTTAATTGCATATCTTGCTGAAAGTTCACACTTTCCATCTGGTCTAATAATTTGGCTATCGATGCCACCAGGTAGAACTTCTCCATTAAATCCCTCACCTTTTACTTCACCAGCTAATATTGGTATAAGCTGACGTCTTCCAACAATATCATCTTGCCCCACTAGAATTGGCTTATCTACTACTATTGATATGCTAAATACTTCTTTGCCTTCCATTTCCTTTATATTAGCATTATTCATTATAATCAACACTCCATTTCTTTCATATATATTTTTTTCAATTATCAATGAAGATTGACTTCCTTTGGAAATCTTTATATCTTGAATATTTATTTTTGCAGCATATATAATTTATAGTTTTTTTGTTCTTCCTGCATTTAAGTATCTATCTTCAATTAAATCATAAATTCTGCTAATATATAAATCAGCAAACTTGTCTAATTCACCAAGTCCATGCATATGTAATTTTACTTCTATCCCTTCACTTTCAAGTATACTCTTTAAGGAATCATCTTCATCAGAAGCCATATCATTCTTAACATGATCTCCTGCAACTAACAATAGCGGAATAAGCGTTGCTTTTTTTATATCTTTCTTTTTTAACTTTTTCAATACATTATGTATAGTTGGATATCCCTCTATAGTTGCTACAAATACATTTTCATAGCCTTCATCAATCAATACTGTTTGAAGCATACCATAAACAGCATTAGCAGGATGCTCAGTACCATGACCAAATAAAATTACACTTTCTTCTCCTTCAATTACATCCTTGATGCTATTTATAAACAAAGAATAATCTTCAGGTAGTCCATTCATTCCTTGATAATAGAATATTGGTCTTCCAAGTTTTAATGATTTAAATTCATTCTCCCATCTTGCTGAAATCCCTTTTATATAATCAAATTCTTCCCCTGGAATTAAGTGCAGTGGTTGAATGATTACTTCTTCAAACCCCTTGGTTTTTAAATTTTCCAAAGCCTCCTCAGGCGTTAAAATATTTAACCCATCTCTATTTTTTAATTTTTTTATAATGAAATGCGCTGTAAAAGCTCTAAAAACTTCATATTCCTTAAATTCACTTTTAATCTTATTTTCAACTTTCTCAATTGAATTTTTAAGTGCATCTAGATGACTTGTTCCAAAACTAACTACTAGAATTGCTTTTTTCATAATATCCTCCTTTTAATACATATGTTCTAATTATCAATTGCTATTAGTCAAGAAACCCCTTCAAGATTTCTTGATGAGAGATGAAAAACCTTAATTAGACCTTATATCCAAATAAAAAAATCCTCCTTATCACCGATAAAGAGGAAAAATGTAACAAATTAAGAATATATAATTTTACAAACACATTCTATCCTTTGTTATGTTCCTTCCCTCCGAAGCAGCATTACATAAACCTTTAGGCAGGTCTCCTGACTTTGGCCTCATCCTACATTCTCTTCCTTCCCAAGAAAACTCCCAGTGGATTTTTGCATATTTAAACTTCAATATGCTATAGAGATTAGTCTTCCATCACAGTAGCGGGGGCTGTAGTGGATTTTAACCACTTTCCCTTTTAATCATATAATAATTATATATGAACCTAAAAATCATTGCTTAAATTATATATTAGAACAGTACTTTATTCAATAAAAAATATAAAGGATACAGAAATATTATCTGTATCCCCTAAATTTTCTATCTATTAAAATCGAGTTATCCCTGTATTAATCACTTAACATTTATCGTCTTCTGGCACGTTTGTAACATCTTCAACTTGAGTTATAAAATAAAAATCATGTTTATGACCATCACTAACAGTTGTACTTCCAGATATTACATGAAAGTGTTTACCACTAGGAAGATAAATTGCTGGTCCTGTAGTTTCACAAATTCCATGAAAATGGTCATCAAAAGTATCTGTCAACTCATTTACCTTATGCACATGAGTTTTACCATATTTTATTGCAGGGCCTGTCACTCCAGCGATACGATGATTGTGTATTCTACCTTCATCATCTTTCTCAAAATCTGTACTTGCTTCAAACTCATGGTTATGACATTTTACTTTATAAGCTTTTTCTTCATGCTTATTTTCTTTACGATAGCAGCCGCAATTATTATAATTGTTTCCCATTGAAACTCCTCCTTTGTTAATTGGCTACTACATCTTATGGAATTCAATCCTTATACGTGACTAAAATTTAATTTCATTCTTTTTTACTAGTTTGTTTTATTAGTTGATTTGTATAAACTGTAACACCTGTTACTAATACACCTTGTATCACCGAATTAGCATTAACCCCCATTATTCCAATAGCTCCTAAAATTCCTATTATTAATAATATAACAGGTATATATTTATCATTTATTTGCTCTGTATTCTTTATAATCATTCCAATAATATATAAAACAGGAATCAAAATTAAAGCATTTTGAGCAATATATTGTGCAATATCCATATTATTTCCACCTCCCCTTATATAGTTTATCTTACTTATTATGTTATATGCTTTATGTTGAGTTTTGTTTCCAATTTTATTTGTTTTTAAAAATAATCTTTAAAATATTATTGTATACTTGAAATCATATTCCGTTAACTTCAAGAGTTAACAACAAAAAAAACAGCTTATAAAAAATAAAGCTGTTTTGAATATCTTATTAAATTTAATCTTTCATAATAAGTACGTTTTTATTATTGTTAAATAGCATTGTTTGCATTGACGCAAATAACACTGTTTTACTGTATTCCATAGCAACATCACTTATAAACTTGCTTTCCTCATTGGTTAATCTGTTTTTAAACACCATTATTATATCATATTTAGTTTCTCGAATCGCTAATATTATTTGAGTTAAGTATTCATTTGGCATCTCAAATCACTCCCAACATTATAAAATACAGTAATTGTCGAAATATATCAAAATATATTCTCTTTTCATAATTATATCATATTTTTCTTGCAAAACAAGCTATATTTTTAGTATTTCTGTCATTTTTTACATTATATAATCATATTAAAAAGCCTAGTAAATCTTATATACTTTTACTAAGTTCTTTGATATGCTTATTTACTGATTATTTTTAATCTGTACTCAACTAAATTTTTCATAAGTTGAATTATATTTGATTTCTTTTTTTCATCTGTAATTTCATCAAATTTATTTATTAAAATTTGTAAGTGTTCTAAATATTCTTCTTCTATAATCACATTATATTTTGGTGCTGGATATTCATAAAAAATTATACAAATTCCAACTCTTGCATCTATACTATGTTCATCATATTCTAATGCCTTTTATAATATTCATATCCACAATCATCATGAAGTTCTGGTTCTAAAAAAGAAATAATCTCCTTCTTCATCAACTCCTAAATCATGGTCAAGAGATAATATTCCAATATTAAAATTTTCAAGATAGTATTTTGCTTGCTCTACTGTTCTTGTTATTTGAAATTCATTTGGACAGTCTCGTAAATCATCAACATATAAGTTTATCTTTTGCTTCATAATCTCTTATCTCCCAAACATTAATTTATAATTATTCTATATAAAAATTGGAGTGATATATTTCAAATAATAACTACTCCTATTTTATCGGATTGTTTCATCCATTTCTCCTAGTATGTAGCAACATAAAAAGATACCTACATTTCTGCAAGTATCTTTTATAAACTTTATATTTAATTATCTTTTCAAACAATTATTTTATGCTATTACAGTTGAAGGTATTTTAATTGTTACTGTTCCTCCAGGTAGTATATCTCCAACGTTAACTATAATATTTTTAGTTGTTGAGCTTGAATCAACTGTTCCTTGAGTAGTTGTTACTCCACTAACATTAAAGTCAATATGGTTTGGTGCTGGATCATTTACAACTACTGCTTTAGCTGTCTTTGTCCCAGTATTAGTTATTACAAGAGTATATGTAAAATTATCACCTATCCATACATCTTTTACATCTGCTGTTTTTACTAAACTTAATGTAGTGTCAGCTGTTCCATGAAATATAATTGTAACCTCTCCACCAGGGTTATTGGTATTGGTACCTTTGGCATGAGCAATATTAACTATATTATATGAATCTTCTGGTTCTGGATTAGTTGGCTCAGTTTTATTAGCCACATTTACAGTACATGTTGCACTTATTCCACTTCCATCATTTATAATTGCAGTAATAGTACAAGTTCCTTCACCAACTGCTACTACTCTACCTGTTGTTGAATCATATTTTGCAATTGATTCATTTGATGATGACCATACTACTTGTGCTCCAGCAGGTGTTGTTGCAGTTAATTGTTGTGAATCACCTACTTTTAATGACATTGATGATTTATCTAATGATATAGATTCATTATATGGTATTAAATTACCATTATTATTAATATCTACCGCATCCACTTGCCAATATCCATTAGCAACAGATTTAATTTCCACAGTATGAATTGAATCAGTTAATCCACTAATCTCATATTCAAGTGATTGATATTGAACTCTTGACGAAGAATCAGAATATAAGTTTGAAACTCCATCTATAGTTATACTAACCTTCTCACTTTGTCCTAACCCTTTTGCTGCTATTATTCTTAGTTTTGTACCATAAAATTTAAATTTAAGTGCTTCATTTGTAGTCTTAGCGCATCTAACAGATCCGTTATAAGCATAACTACTTCCATCAGTATACCAATTTCCTGTTCTTATAAAATTTGAATTTGTATCATCATATCTTTTCCATCCACTTTCAGGTGCTGTTAAAGCTTCTCCAACCGTAGCAGCATTAGCTACAGTTCCATCTTGAATTGTTCCAAAACCTATCACAGCTAGTAACATTACAAACACTATACTAAATTTCTTAAAATAACTTTTCATTTATCATCTCTCCTCTTATCAATGGTAAATGAACGCGCGTCCCATATACTTATATTAATTCCATCTATGGTAAAATACAACAATTATTGTGATACAAATTCCTTTATATCTAAGAAATTAAGTAAATTTTTACAATTATAATTATCCATATTTATACTTTTTTGATAAAAATAGATAGCAAAAAAAAGACTTTTTATTAAAGCCTTAAATGTTATCTTTATTTATTTGTTTACGTCATGCATTCTACAAACTACCTGGCATATTAGCATTACCTATTCCTCATAATTGGTTCGTTTTTCCAACATCTTTTATTTACACATTCACTTTTCAACCATTTAGCTGCTCCCATTTCTTTAACTTCCTTTTGAAACTCTCTTACCTCCTGTCTTGGATGGTCTGGAAATTCAAGGAGTAAAGTCAGAGAATCTAATGTTCTTTCTTTTGTCCCAAAATAAACTTCATAATTAGTCATAAATTTAATTTCCTCCTTACTTTGCCTTATTTTCCAATTATGTAGCAACATAAAAAGATACCTACATTTCTGCAAGTATCTTTTATAAACTTTATATCTAATTATCTCTTAAAGCAGTCAATTTATGCTATTACAGTTGAAGGTATTTTAATTGTTACTGTTCCTCCAGGTAGTATATCTCCAACATTAACTATAATATTTTTAGACGTTGAACTTGAATCAACTGTTCCTTGAGTGGTTGTCACTCCACTAACATTAAAATCTATATGATTTGGTGCTGGATCATTAACCACTACTGCTTTAGCTGTCTTTGTACCAGTATTAGTTATTACAAGAGTATATGTGAAATTATCTCCTATCCATACATCTTTTACATCTGCTGTTTTTACTAAACTCAATGTAGTGTCAGATGATCCATGAAATATAATCGTAACATCACCACCAGGATTATTAGTATTGGTACCTTTGGCATGAGCAATATTAGTTATATACTCTGAACCTGCTGTTGGATCATTTTCTTTTGGTGCTACAGTTACTAAACATGACGCACTTAAGTTGCTTCCATCTAATGTTGTAGCTATTATTGTTGCTATTCCTGTTCCTATAGCTGTCACTTTTCCATTTGAATCTACTGTTGCAACAGAGGTATCAGATGAACTCCATTTAACATTTATACCAGCTGGAGTTGTTGTTGCTATTAAAGTTTCTGAATCATCTATTGTTAAATTTGTAGTTGATTTATTTAATGAAATCGACTTATTTTCTTTAGTCACAGTTACAGTACATGTTGCAGTTAAACCATCAGGAGTTGTAGCTGTTATTGTACAAGTTCCTTCTGCTACTCCTGTAACTTTACCAGTTGAATCTACTGTCCCTATTGATGAATCACTTGATGTCCAAGTTACTGTTGCACCTGATGGTGCTATTGTTGCAGTTAATTGTGATGAATCACCTATTGTCAAATCCATTGATGATTCATCTATTGCTATTGAACTACCATAAGATACCAAATAACCATCTTTATTAATATCCAGTGCATCTATTTGTATATGCTTAGTTCCAATATTAGTTATAATTACATTATGTACGCCAATATTTAAATTACATTTTTCAAAAATTAGCGCTTGCCATATATTAGATGTGGAAGTATTATCAGATACATAATTTGTGCCATCGATATTAATATTTATTATAGAACTATTTCCATCTCTCTTTCCAATTATCCTTAACTCATTACCATAAAATGAAAATTGTGCAGAACTATTTGCATTTTCAGATTTTAATGAATAATTCATTGTTCCACCATAATAATAATTCGTACCTAAACTAGTATGCCAAGTTCCTATATACTGTATTTTACTATCTGTATCATCATATCTTCTCCATCCACTTTCAGGCGCTGTTAATGATTGTCCAATAGTGGCTGCATTAGCAGTGCTTCCATTTTGAATCATTCCAATCCCAATAAACATTAATGACATTACAAACATAACACTAAACTTTTTAAAGTAATTTTTCATTTATCATTTCTCCCTTATCTTTCAATAATAAATGAACGCGCGTTCCATATATTTATTTTAGTTCTAATACCAGTTAAATCCAACAATAATCGTAATACAAATTCCTTTATATCTAAGAAATTTAGTAAATTTTTACATGTTTTATTATCCATATTTATACTATTATACTTAAAATGGATAACAAAAACAGACTTTTATTTAAGCCTTTGATGTTATCTACACTTATTTTAAGTTTATATCATATCTGACAATGACGCATTAATATCTTTAATTTCAATTCATAAACAAACTCGTTTAAAATACCTTTTAACAACAAAAAAACAGCACCCCCTTAATCTATAAAAATTAAAGAAAGTGCTGTTGATGGATGTCATCATAAACACATTTTTATATACACGCTTTTTACCTTCAACCGTAGTTATTTCAAAGCATTTAAAGCATTCTTCCCATCATAACGCCCATTGCTGAAGCCATCATTAATCCTCTTGTCCAGCCACTTGAGTCACCAAGACAATGTAAGCCTTTTATATTTGTTTCAAAACTCTTATCTAAAACTATTCTATTACTATAAAATTTAATTTCAGGCCCATATAATAGAGTTTCAGGACTTGCAAAACCTGGAACGACTACATCCATAGCTTGTATGAAATTCAATATGTTTGTCATTGTTCTATATGGAATTGCTGAAGTTAAATCTCCTGCTTCAGCATCTACAAGAGTATGCCTTAGATTTGATTGATAAAGTTCTTTTTCCCAAGTTCTTTTACCATCCAAAATATCACCATATCTTTGAACTAATATCTTGCCATTTCCAAGCATATTAACAAGTTCAGCTACCTTTTTACCATACTCAATTGGTTGATTAAAAGGTTTTGAAAAGCTGTGTGAGCTTAATATAGCTAAATTCGTATTTTCTGATTTCTTATTTTTATAAGAGTGACCATTTACTATAGCTAAATTATTATCATAATTTTCTTGACTAACAAATCCTCCTGGATTTTGACAGAAAGTTCTTACCTTATTCTTAAATGGCGCAGGATATCCAATAAGCTTAGATTCATAAAGAACATTATTCACACTTTCCATTACTTCATTTCTAAGCTCTACCCTAACACCAATATCTACTGGCCCTGCAGAATGATCTATGTTATGTTTTATACACATATCCTTAAGCCAATCTGCACCTTTTCTACCAGTAGCTGCAACAACTTTCTCTGCATAAACTTCTTCTTCATTTTCAATTTTAGAAGAATCAGCAATTAAAACTCCTGCTATTTTGCTGTCCTCAATCAATAAATTTTTAACCTTTGTATCAAATTTAATTTCAATTCCGTGTTCTAATAAATGATTTTGTATTTTAAGGTATATTTCTTGAGCCTTTTCAGTTCCTAAATGTCTGATTGGGCAATCCACTAGCTTTAAGCCTGCTTGTATTGCTTTTCTTCTTATTTCCTTAATAGCTTCATTATTCCCTAAACCTTCAACTTTAGTATCAGCTCCAAAGCTTAAATAAATTGAATCTGTATACTCTATGTATTCTTGAGCTAAGTCATTTCCAACTATGTTTGGTAAATCTCCACCAACTTCATGACTAAGTGACAATTTTCCATCTGAAAAGGCACCTGCCCCTGAAAAACCTGATGTTATATGACAATTTGGCTTACATGAAACACATTCTTTAGTTTTTTCTTTAGGACACTTTCTATTTTCAATTCTTTTTCCTTCTTCAATTAAAAGAATTTTAGCTTCTGGTTTTAACTTATTTAATTCAAATGCAGTAAAAATTCCTGCTGGACCTGCTCCTACTATTATTACATCATAATTCATCTTACTTGTTCCCTCCAATTTTAGCTAAAAATAAACTTCGATTATAATATTGTAATTTTAAGATCTTTCTTCTATATGTATATATGTTAAATTTAAAAGATATAAAAGCCCTTCAATATATATTGTATACCCATTCAATATATTATTCAAACTCTCATTCTACCTATTCTTTTCTACTATTATATTTACTTTTCTCATCATTACTGTATAATCTAATTGTACTAATATAAATTAGAAAGGATTGATTAATATGTCAGTATATATGATTACATATTTTATAAGCGATACTCACGGTCATGTTCATGATGAAAATTGTGGCTGCGGTGAAGACCACTCACATGAACATGAACACGAACATGTACATGGAGCTGCTAATATAGTAGGAAAAATAAAATCTCTAGGTGGATGGGCTCAATTCATGCCAGAAGGTTTCTTTGTAAAAACCACCTTGTCAGCTAATGAGATCTTCCAAGAAGTTAGTTCTGTAGCAAACAAAGGAGATATAATTTTTGTTACAAAGATAGATGCTAAAACTTCAGCATGTGCTAATCCAGCAGTTCTAGATTGGCTTGAAAATTAAAAATCCCTTTTAGGGATTTTTAATTTCATAAGCAGTTCTTTATTAATACGTATCTCCTCTATCTTCCAAAGTAAGTACTACTAATTATATTCTAGTTTCTTTCCACAAAATCCATATCAATAAATTCAAACAAAAACAATACCCATTAAAATTTAGCTGCTACCAGTTAAATTCCAATGGATATCCCACAAAATATTAAAAAGGAGTCGTAATTTCGTATGATTATTAGTCATACTAGAGGAGCGATGAGTATATCAAATAGTAATATACACCTCTATTTAAATTACTAACTAAATAATAGTTTAACAGATTTTTCTTAAAAAACAAGTGCATTTTTTAAATATTTTGAAAATTATGATTTGTTGATTAAATTTGACTGCAAAGACTCCTTCTTATTTTTTATTTATAATGTTTGTTTTGCTGATATAACTGTTATTTCTAATACTCTGCTTAAAAAAGGAAATTTATCTTTCATCATTTCAAATTCTGTTCCTGCTTCAACAAATTTTGCAGTTCCTTCAATTAAAAATCCTGTTCCCATATTTCTATGTCCCATGACTTCTTTACTTCCTAAAGTAATTTTAACTTTGTCGTTTATTTCAACATTTTTTTGTGTTCTTCTCATTCCTGCTGCTGGTATTAAAACTCTATCACTTCCTACCACCGTAAGATATGAATTCCATGTATTAACTACATGCGCTTCTTCATTATTCCAAGATACTATAGATACCACACCTTCATTTGACATTACCTCAAGTAATTTTTCATTTATCATTTATATTCCTCCTAAATTCTTTTTAATTTATCGTTTAACTGCTTTAACTAATTAAATTACGCAGATACACAATTAATTGACTTTTTACAATCTTGATTATACAATCTAACTGTAATGATTAAAAGTTCCAGTTTTTATTATTTTATAGGATACAGTTATAAGGAGATTTATATAGATGATTGTATTAGATATTGATTCAAAAACTCCATTGTACTTACAAATTTATAATCAATTAAAAGATCAGATAATTTCCGGTGAAATTATAGCTGGTAGTAAACTCCCTTCAACGCGAAAGTTGTCAATCCAATTGAATGTTAGCAGAAACACAGTAGAAAGTGCATATATGCAGCTTTCATCGGAAGGTTATATTGGAAGTAAAGCTGGCAGCGGATTTTTTTCTCTAAAATTAGATAATTCTTTTATATCTAATCTAAAAAATAAAAATATGTCATCTCAGAAAATAGAACCTAATACACAAAAAAACAGTAGCCTCTCTAATGACATTTATAATTCCTTTGATAATAGCTCAGATGACTATTATCAATATAATTTTGAATATGGCAAATTAAGTGCTTCTGATTTTCCTTTACGCATATGGAAAAGAATATCAAATAAATGCTTATCTAATTTAAATGCTGAAGATATGATATCATATGGTTCCCGTACCGGAGAAAATGAATTGCAAATAGAAATTATGAACTATTTAAAAAGATCCAGAGGAGTAACTTGTAAATCAGAACAGATAATTATTTCTTCTGGCATGGGCTATTGTTTAAGTCTGTTATGCCAATTATTTAGGGAAGATTTTAACCAAATTGCATTAGAAGATCCAGGTTATACTGGAGCAAAAGATATCTTCATTAATAATGGATATAAAGTAAACCCTATAAATTTAGAAGCAGATGGAATTGATATTAATGAATTAGAAAATAGTAAATCAAGAATTGTGTATGTAACACCATCACATCAATTTCCTACTGGCGTTGTTATACCAATTGCCAAAAGATTAAAATTGCTGGATTGGGCAATAAGAAATCAAGGAATTATAATAGAAGACGATTATGATAGCGAATTTAAATATAATTCAAAGCCTATTCCATCAATTCAAAGCATTGATTCTAATGGAACAGTTATATATATAGGAACCTTTTCAAAAGCATTATCGCCAAGCTTACGCATTAATTATATGGTCTTGCCAAATAATTTATTAGAAAAGTTTCATCAAAATTTTAAAATGTATCAATCCCCAGTCCCATTACTTGAACAGAAAATAATTCAACAATTTATAAAGCTAGGACATTATGAAAGACATTTACGTAAAATATATCTAATAAATAAGAGAAAGTATAATATCTTAATAAATGCTATTAAAGAGTTTCTTGGCCAAAATGTCACCATTCATGCTCAGAATGCTGGTTTACATATTCTACTAGAAGTTAATAACGGATTAACAGAGAAAGTTCTGATAGAAACAGCTAAAAATTGCTCAGTTCGAGTCTATCCAGTTTCATTATTTTGGATGCAAAAACATAAATATAAAGATAATATGGTTCTCCTTGGTTTTGGCTCAATGCTAGAACAAGATATTGTTGATGGAATAAAACTTCTAAAGAAAGCTTGGTTCGATAATATGTATTAGTATGTTTAAAGGCTTCAAATAACTCAGATAATATAAAATCTCTCTAACTATATAATATCAAAATTTGACAAAAATATTTTAAGATAAATTAAAAATATAAAAATTATTGACATATTAGTAAAATAGGTGTAAACTAATTTATGTTGCACGGCCCATTGGTCAAGCGGTCAAGACGTCACCCTCTCACGGTGAAATCATGGGTTCGATTCCCGTATGGGTCACCATTTTAGTAAACATCAGCATTTAGGAAACTAAATTGTTGGTGTTTTTTATTATTTTACACCATTTTTACACCATAGTTTTTTTATTGATATTTTCTAATTGTGTGGTATAAATTTTATTTTATAGTCTTTATATTTATTATTTAGGTTTTTATTATTTTAATAGATTCGACTCCGGCTAGCGGCACCATTAAGATTGATAGATTGCTGTATTATTTGGTTTAGATGCCTTATAGTGCAGCTTTTTTATTGTTTTGCAACAATATTTGCAACAACTGGATTTAATTTTGTTTTTTGGCATCAACAAATCATAATCGTTCATTTTCTTATATATTAATTTACTGAAATAGATTATACTTAATTTCACTAATCCACCTATAAATTAGAGCAATATCTCTAAAAATAACAAAACACACCTAGTATTGAACATAAATTCCAACGTTAGAGGTGTGTTCTGAATAGTTTTATTAAATTCTAGCTTATATTATTCTATTATATTTATTTGTAATTAAACATAATTAAAATCTTAGAATACAAAAAATAGCCTTACGTATTGTATATTAGAATAATATAACGCATCCAGGTTATTTTCGAAATATTAATACAAACATTATCTTAAATACGCAGTTTTAGTTACACATAGAGACATTAGTAAATAAAATCTTAATAATATTAAACCTCAGATGTCATTGGATTTCTTAGGATTTCTTACTAAAATTATTTTCCAAATAATTTGCTTAATCCTATAATTGCTGTTTTTAAAAAACCAGTTTTTTTCTTATCCTTATCATTACTCTCTTCAATAATAGGTTGCTTAATATTGTCTATTGATACCGATTCTAATTTATTGTTCTCATTTTGTTCATGTTTGATTGATGCTATTGTTTGGGGAACTATCATACTATTAATATTAATTTTTATTTCATCTTTTTCAATATTGTCTGTAATTTTATTTTTAGTACTATATTTATTAATATCTTTTTTTGTTATTTCTTTACTTTCAAATAACTTCTTCAATGCCTCATCATCTGTTTTTACAATATTCAAATCATTTAATATATTCAAATAATATTTATTTTTAGGCCTATAATAACTAACAGTTCCAAAAGCAATTACAATATCATCCTTTTTTATCCCCGTTTTATTTGTTTTCGAAGGATAAGCAAATGAAACAGCTAAATTTATCCACTCAGTTTCATATGAGTTAATGTAAATTTTGCCATCACGTATTTTGACACTCTCAACTTTATAAATTATGAATTTAACCTTATTATGTAATGAAGGATCTATCTCATCAATAAGTTTAACTACTTCATTTATTCTTAATTCCTCAGTTCCCATTTTGTAAACAAATTTGATTTTATTTAAGTTGTCAATGGAATTCTTCTCAATAAAATTTTTCATCTGTATCACAGTACGCACTACATCTCTAAGAACTTTTTTATAAGTAGTATATCTATTATAAATTTCAATTTCATCTTTTGAACAATCTTCATCAGGCTTTTGTGGTTTCTTCATCTTATGTAAGTCTTTGCCTATCTTCTCCAGACTATTTATATCAATAATAACTTTAACCTCTCCATTTTCACCTCCCAAAGTCTCAATTAACTTTCTACCTGCCCAATCAGCATCAAAATATTTAACCACACGTCTACCACAATTATGTCCTTCTCTACCTGGAAGAGCCCTAAAGAAATCATTTTCAACTCCAGTGACCTCTAGAGGTGGATTACAAAATGGGCAGAAAATTTCACCATTTTTATGAATATCTTTATTATAGTCAGAAATCCCAATATATCCTTCTTTATATCTTGCAATTGTTAATTTACTCATTTTTGCTCCTTCTAAAATTAGTTGGTTCAACTATATTATTAATGCAATTGTTGTTTATAGCCAACTATGTTGTTTATTATTAATTATTACTTTTTCTAAGTTAATAATACTATCCATTATTTCTTCAACACTACACTCTTTTTCGATATTTATGTAATATTCATGTTCTATCTCTTGGATAGTGTAATAACAAAATCCAATATCATCCAAATCCGATCTGTCATTGATTAATTTTTCTAATTTTGAATTTATCTCTACAAAATTATCCCAACTACTTGCTCCTATATTAACTAATGCTTTTTGGGCATTAGTTTGCACACCATCATAATTAAAATCCTTGAATTTCTTTTCATAAGTTAGCTCTATAATTTTTATTAATGTATCTACACATTCATTTGCTCTAATCATTGAAATAGCTTTATTAATATTGTTATGATATACTCCCTCATTAAATGGTGAATTATTATTTTTCATCCAATTATAATAAAATTTCAAGCCTTCAACTCTACTTAACCGAATTAGATATTTAGCATAATAAAGACAGTTTTTACCGTCCGCAGAGTTTCTCATACATAATATCAAATAATCTGAAATGGCATCAGTATACTTAATATAGGCTATATTAAGTACATCCCAGTATAAATCTCCATCTAAATGAATTAAATATTTTTTTATAAAATCACTTGATTTCAAATAAATGGTAAGATACTTTGCTGAAATTATCCTTTCAGTAGATAATTTTTCTTTATTCAATAAAACTTTACCTGCTTGATTAACTACTCCATCAATATTTTTGTTAATACAATATCTCATATGGTTTTCATAAATTATTCCCCTTATATCACGATTATGCAAATTATAAAGTATTCGATTTTTTACCTTTACTTCAGGTAATATATTAATAATATATTCAATTCCAAGTTGTTTCCCTTGCTTATAATAATCAAATTCGAGCATATCTAACATAGTATCATCAGGATATATCCAATCAAACAAATCCCTATAAAACCATAAATATATACACAAATTATTAGTGCTTTGACTAGTACCATAATATTTTATTGCATCTCTAAAGTTAGCTTTACCCATAAATTCATAACAAATAGTTTTTAGCATAAGTTCCTTAGATTTAATTATTTCTATTTCATTATTGTTTGATGTAATCAATAAATGTGCTTGGCTTAAAACTATATAATTCCAATTTTTTTCTATTATTTCAGGTTTAAAAACGTCTTTTTCTCCCAAATAGAATAACATAAATCGCTTTATATGTTGTAAATCATATCTTTCTCGTAATAAATTATTATCCATTTTTACAATTTCATCATGTGACATTAATTTTTTATGGAAAAATCCGCAAAATTCAAAAACTAAATTCTTGAATTTCTCTTTATCAAATAAACTGTCAAAATAAATTCTAGTTCCATCTTTTTTTATCTTGTCCCAATTCATCACAATTGGCTTAATTAACTTAGTTAAAGTTTTTTCCTCATACAGCTTTATTAATCTTTCATAATCAATTAAAGTTCCAGAAATAGAATTAATTAATTCTAAAGCAATACTATTATCGTAATCTCCATCTACATAACTTTCTATAAAACATTCTAAACAGTTATCATCAGTTATATAGTAATATCCATCATGCAGTCTATACTTTCTTTCTTTTAAGTAACGCAAAAAAATAGATTTTCTTATATTCACTTTATCAAAATTTTCTATTAGAATTATGAGATTATCTTTATAAAAATGCTTAACAAAGAATAAAAAAAGATTATATGCCAAATCAATTACTCTTTTATCTATGATAATAACATTACTCATTGATTTACATAGATTTTTAATAATTTCATCATATCTATAACATCTCTCAGTACCTAATAGAAATTCCTCAGTCCTTTTTAAAGTATTATATTGTCTTATAAGAGAAAATCCTCTATAAAACTCCGTTTGTTCATCAAATAGTGTTGTATCTTCATACTTATATTGGCTAGTTGTACGTAAACCTTTATTAACTTCTGAATATCTACATAAGAAAACTTCTATATTTTCATCTACAATGTTATGCTCGTTACATAAATTAAAATAGCCTGCCCGTAGATAAGAATTTTCATTTTCTTTATTATACTCAATTATTTTTTTTAACTCTAAACTATTTCCCAGCCTATATTTTCCCATTAACCTTAAAGCATAATATTTTTCATTATTTCTATATTTATTTGATAAACAAACAAATATCATAAGTTTTTCTATCCTATCATTTTGCCCACATAATGAATCAAGATTCATTAAAATAAGAAGTGCACTTCCTACTATAGTAAAATGTCCATTATTTTTTATATTTTCACAAAGATAATTTACTATTTCTTCCGATTCAACAAACTTTGCAAAATTTTTATTATCAGTAAACCAAATTTTTTTAGCTGCATATTCTTGAAATATATTTTTGAATAGATTTTCTCTATTTTTAATTGAAATACGTTTATTCTCAAGACTAGCTATTAATTCTTTATTCGATCTTACAATCCATTCAAAAAGACCATCCTTCTTATATAACGCTAATAAAAATGATATAGTATTTACCCAAGTATCTTTGATTCTATCAGGATTATTCTCATATGTAACCAATCGTTGAATCTCGTTAAGTGGACACTGCGATAAATATTCTGCTGCTAAAAACTCACCAAAATTATTATGTTCAAAACACCACTCATTTTTTTCAGTCTTATACCATAGGGAACAATATTGAACTAGTCCTCTTTCCTCATCCTTAGTTATTAGTTTTCGATACTCTCCATCAGTAAGAAAATTCTTTCCTATGCATCCTAAAGCTAGTCCAATAATTTTCAATAGTTTATATATTTTATCTTTTGCATCATTTACGAACCCTATATTTTTATATTTATTTTCATCAACTTGAAGACTTTTTTCTATTATTTCTTTTATTAAGCTATTTCTGGGTGGCAGCCTACCTTCTGCTTCAAATAATTTTATAATAATACTTAAATAAAAAGGAGATTTTACAATGTCATAAAACCTATTACGTTGTATTTCTTTCCAAAAAAAAGTAGTGTTCACCGCTATTAATTTCAAGTAATCATTAATACTTTCATCGTTAAGAGGACATAATGATGTTTCTGTAAATCGTTCTATCGTGCCCGAAAAACATTCTGATTTTCTATTATAAAAATTTGTTCGCGTAGTAATTAATACTTTACATTGAGGATTATTTCTTAAAAAAAACTCAATATTACATACAAATTTATTTATACTACCTTTTATAATTTCATCAAATCCATCAAAAATCATTACCATATTTTCATAAGGTACATCTTTATATGCGTTAGGTATTAAATCTTCTATCTTTTGACCAGTATAAGTATTTAATCTATAATAAAAAGCGAAAGATTCTTTAAAATGCGAGTTAATATAATTAGATACCATTTTTGCTGCTATACTTTTTCCGCTTCCAGCATCACTTAGTATAAGCATATGACTACTTATACTAAAGACATCATAAATATTTACCCCTTTCTCAAATCCCATTAACACCTGTTGATATTTATCTGATACAATAACATATCTAGAAATATATCTTTTATCAACATTTTCCATAATCTTATCAACATATTTCATTTGTTTTTTATACTCTATAGATTCAAATTGTTCTTTTATAAAAATATATACTTCTTTAAGTCTATCAAAATCTAAAAATCTTATTGTTTTAAGTATATCTTTTATTTCCAAGATATCATTTTTGATATCGAAAGATATTTTATTCTTTGTATCAAAACCTTTTGTAAATTTAGTTTTATTTACTAATAGTAAAACTATTAATCTATCATATTTTTTTTCAAATTCATTACATAGAAATTTATCTATAGTTTCTTGTACCTTATTTCTTTTATTATTTGAAGTTACTTGAATACAAATACGATTTTTTTCATCACCTAAATCTATAGCACTTACATTTTTTTGAATGCTATTTATATTGATCAAATTATATTTATATACAATATTTAGAAGCTCTCTAAAAAAATCCTCAGCAATAATATTAATATTATAAAGATTTATACTATTTTGTAATTCAACCTCATTTTTAAGTTGGCAAAGTTTATTAACTATAAAATTGATGTACTCTTCTCTTTTCAATGTATTCATTAAACTTCTCCTATAACCTACCATTAAAATTAACATTTTCTCTATATTAATCATAAATCCATTCTAACTGATTCATTGTATTCTTTAAATTTGTAAAGCTCATCTATAAGTTATAATTAGGCATTTTCACCACACAGTATTCAATATCATTTTCAGTTACATCTTCAAAATTCATAAATTTAATATTATTCATCTTAATTTTTAAGTGTGTTCCAAATTCAATATTTCCCATTGTGATTTCTTTATCCTCATTACTTACAACTGCAGGAACTATATAGAATTCCTTTTTCACCTCTAATTGCTTTTTAAATATAGCAAGATAATTAGTAAACATATTTATATCCATATATTGATATCTTGAAATCACTGCAAATAAAGTTTCATCCATCAAAAATCCTTGTTTTTCTGCTCTTTTTATGCATTTATCTATATTGCTAGTTATATGTACAAAGTATCCATCACAACTACCTATATTCTTTTTTTCAATTATAGAAATTTCTATATCATTAAATACATTATCTCCACAATTTCTTTTCCAGTCTTTAAATATCTTACTTGCACTTTCTTTATCTTTGTATAATAACCCCATTATAGGTGGTGCTTCATTTTTAGGATCAAACATATATGCAACACCTCTCCATTTCGCCTTATCCCAAGATTTTAAGTCAATCATTGAGGTAACAAACATATTTTTTCTTTCTTTTGGTTGTACTATATTTTCTTCTACCTCTCCAAGCGGTGGTTTTATAGTATTTTTTATGCCTTTTAGCCTATTGCATAACTTCTTAAAATCCTTTTCTCTATCTACATAATAATATGTTGAACTTTGTAGCGGCTTCAATATTTTTATTGTATTATAATCATTAAATATTATTGGTATAAATTTCGTATTATTGCAACATGATTCATATAAATGTTGGTATATAATATTTAACTCCCAATTTACACCTTTTCCTTCTCCAGAATTAAAATTCATTACCTTATCATAATATAACTGTGTACATACAATAAGCACATAATCTGAATTCTCAATTTGATTATCCATCCATCTTGGCCATCCTTCTGGTGGGCACTCTTCATATTGGTCAATATTTGCATCTATGTTATAACTCCTTAAAGTATTAGAAAACTCTAATACTTTATCAGCAAATTGTTCTGTATCATGTGCATATGATATAAATACTTTTGGTATATTCATTTGTTCTCTCCCCCCAATAATCTTAATAAATTTTCTAATCTAAAATTTAATTCATATCCAATTCAAGTCTGTAATTAACTTTTTCTATTGTACCTTTATTTAAATAATATCATAAATACTGTATATTTCTACAAAATAATGTAACTTTATTTTATCTATTAGGAAAATAACAAATATAAATTTTTTTCACTTAATTTACTGACTTTTTATTTCCCTAATTATTGTATAACAAGAATTTTGCTCTTAATAATTTAAGTATAATGTCAGTCCCAAAATACAATTATTTTAATCAAACTCCATTTTTCTCAAATACATATCCATCATTTGTAACACAACTGTCATACATCTTCCCATCATCTCCAAAATCATACCAATTGTCATCAATTAACTTCCACAAAGGTTTATCCTTATTCCATCTAACCATCTTACACTCATCATCTAAGTAATACCAACCCTTATACCCTTCATCATATACCAGGCACTTTTCAAAGCATATCCCCTACTATCAAATATATACCATTCTTCATTAATTTCTTTCCATCCATTATCAGCTGTATAGTAATATTTATTTTGAATATCTGTACAATACCACCAGCCTATATCATTTCGATTCCACCCAAGCTTCCATTCCTCATCACTTGATTCATCTGCTCCAACTAGTCCATTTACAATAGTTCTTGCAATCACTTCAGCATTATATTTATCTGCATCACCACTATCAGCAAATAAGCATTCAACTAATATTGCAGGCATAACAGTTCTATTGAACACAATAAGGCTTCTTGTTTTCACTCCTCTGTTTGGTAAGTTTAAAGAACTCGATAATGCATTAACAACTTTCACAGCATATTGATTAGCAATTTCTGATTTTCCTTCAACACATACTTCTGGACCTGTTCCTCCCCCTGCATTAATATGAATTTCCACATACAATTCTACATCTAAAGATTTTGCTATTTCATTTGCTTGATCTGATCTATTATAACAATCTTCACAGCTATAGCTATTACTCTTATCAATCCTAAGTAAATTAACTCCATGGCCTTTCTCCTTCAGATATTGCGAAACTAAAGGCCCAATCATTCTAGTGCAATTACTTTCATCAAGTCGATCAACAACTCCACACCCAACATTTCCACTTGCAGTATGACCTACTGCAATAATAAAATTACTCATTTTAAACATCTCCTCTTTAATCATTAATTTTCAAATGTATCTTTATAAAAATGTAATTTATTTTTTCTCTACCTAATTTATATGGTTATCCGCCATATATACTAGATATATAAATAAATTTAACCCAAAATATAATATTTGTATTTTAATAAATCTCATTAAAAATTGTTCCTAAACTCTTAAGTGAAATAAGGAGGTTTATATGGATTTTGATTATATTGAAACTTTAGTTACTAGATGCAGAAATAATGATGAAGAAGCAAAAGAAAAACTAGCTACAGAATTTAAACCTTTGATCTGCAATATTTCAAAAAGAACTTTTATTGATGGATACAACAATCTAGACCTTCAACAAGAATGTTATCAATCGCTTTTCAAATCCGTTTCAATGTACAATTTAGAAAAGCATAGATTCGTTGCCTATGCTACCAATGCCATAAAAAATAATATGAATGATTTAATAAAAAAAATTAAAAATAGAAATTCTACTGAAGGTAATAATGCCTTAAGCCTACATGATAATTTTGAAAAAGATATTCCATCAGAAGAAATATCTACTGAAGCTTCTCTATGCGACCTCTGCGATTATGAAGAATTAAGACTTGCACTTAAAAGTTTAAATCAAGATGAAATAGAATTCATTGACTTTATATTCTATAGAAACAATACAATTAAAGATTACGCTTATTATAAAAATCTGCGTTACTCCACTGCCCTTTTTAAAAAGAACTCAATTTTAAAAAAGATATTAAATAGCATATCAATGAATTATAAAAATTCAAAAGCATAAGAGCTCCAAGGTCATTTTAACCTTGGAGCTCTTGCATTTTATAATACTAATATTTATTCAAAATTAAAACTATTAATTACCTTGGTAGTTTTCTCCACATAATCATCAACAACTTTATCAATTCCATCACAAATATATTTTAAGCTGCACCCCTCACATTTATTAAGTATACCATCTTCAATAAGTGAGCAAGTCAATTCATCATCAACCGTTGAATTTCTGATAGCTAAAGCTATTTCCTTTTTATCATATACCTCGGCTTCTTCTGAATTAATTTTAATTTGATCCTTAATCATTTCCAACACACTCCAAAAATTATTTGCAGCTGTAAAAAATTTATGAGCTGCTATTATGGATATATGTTTTAAACTCCTCAATCACATAAAAATAACTATAAAATTTATGTCTCATTACCCTCAACCCGCATTTTATAAGAAAATTCTTAAGTTCTTATATTCCAAAGTTCTAAAATTCATAAATTCTAAAATTTTTAAGAATTTATATTCTCCACCCATATAACATATTTAAGAAGATAATATTTAAAATAATCTGATTAAGGGGGAAATCTTAATGTCCAGAAGAAAAAATAAAATTCCAAAAAGTGATTTTGAATATGATGAAGGTGAAGTATTTGGATTTACAAGTGATGTTCCGGTACCCGGCAACTGCATTTCATCCTTTTCTTTTGATGATAATTCGATAATAGAAAACACTAAATCACTTCCTGAAAATAAATCAACTGATAATACTTCTATTAAATCATATGAAGAGGCTAATATCCAAATTGATACTTCACCAACTAATATTCAAAGTACTTCCCAAGATCCTATAGAAGTAAAAAACATTTCTACAAATACAAATGATATTTTTGATAACAGAAGAACTCCTGTAGCTAATGGTGCTGCTCCTCCTATCGATGGTGAAGCTCCAACAATAAAAAGAAGTTATACCCTCAGAAGCTCTACCATACGAAAAATTAATGAATTAAAAAGCATACATCCAGATATTAATGTATGTGTTAGTAGCATTGTAGATATAGCAATTTCCCATTATCACAATCACATTTTAAATGAAGGAGGCACACAATATTAACTTTAAAAATTATTTATTCCAAATTACTAAACTAATATATTTTTTCTCATATATCCTTTGCAGGAGGTGATAAAATCATGGAAGTAAATGAATTAATGAATTTGATAGTAAATAATGGTTTTGCCATAGCAGTTGCAGCATATTTGCTAATTCGCTTGGAAAAACAAATTATTAATCTATCCAATTCAATCAACAAATTAAACACCATAATTTCAACCAAACTTGGAGTTGTTATTGAAAATGATGATTCTAATAAAGTGGCATGAGAAAAGGCTATAAACATTAATTTTCAATGTTTATAGCCTTAAAATTTGTTTATATTTTCATTCTATTGTAACTATATATAAGTTTTATTAATTCATTTGATGTTACTTCATCTAGTAGTATTTTAAAAATAAAAATACCGCAAATTCATTTTATGCAATTTATTATTTTTTAATAGAAAAATTTCCATACATATTTTTAAACTTTGGATTACTGCAAAAGCTCATGAAATATTCAATTATTAATGAAAGCCTTCTTTCAATTTGAATCGTTGCCAATTCTCTTATGAGTTTATCTTCAGATTCATACTGATTTATTAATACATTTTCTATTTCAATTACTAATATCTTTAACAAAATTCGAATATTTTGAAATGGAATATTTATATCAATTGAAATTAACTCACTAGGAATATTACTTAATTCAAAATTAACATCTTTCAGTTTTTTAATCTCTCTTGTCATTACATTGTGTAAGTTCGTTCTTTCACCTTCCATAACTTGAAGTAAAAGCAAGCTACCAATTGCTAAATGAACAAATTCTTCTATCATCTGTATTCCTTTTTCTCTATTTTTACTTATCACATAATTTTGCATAGTATTTTGTTTATTAAATGTCCATCTCGCGATAAAAACACTCACAATACCTGCTAGAAAAGTACCTAAAAATGCTCCAAATACACTTATCCATGAATTAACAGTATCTTTGTTAAACAATAAATCTTTAATACTCATTTTCTCCTCCACAATTTGTATTATAAGTTGATTATAGCATAATCTTTTTATCGCATTATTCAATTATCAAAGATTAATCTAATTCATCAAATTTTTATTACACAGCATTTTAAATCATTATAGTTTTATTAAAAATCTTGTGTCAACACTAGCCATAATAAAAAGAATAATAAATAAACTTGGTTATGTTAATATAGGATCTAGAACGATAATCCCTCCTATATATTGTAAAATATTTTTGTCAACTTTTGAAATAAACTTCTTATACGTTTTGTTATTTACTAGTACTACAATTGTCTTGCTTATATCAAATTCAAAATCACCTTTTATTCTCCATTCTCTTTCATGTGTCCAGTCAATTATTTGGTCGCGATTACTTAAATCAAAATTAACAATTCTCCACCACTCATCTTTATCAAGCAATTTTTTTGCATCCTCAGTTTTTTCATAAATCACTGGTCGTCCACCTTTTTCGTAAACATATGTTTTTTCAAAAGCTAATCCTATAGGCCTATATCTAACTTTAAGCTTCTTATCATTACTCCGTAATATTTGTTCATGATAAGTATTTTGACATAATCCATACGTAGTAGTATCTTGAAAGCATACAGCTTTATTGGATCCAACAATAAAACCTGAGTTTGTAGTACTGCCATTTAATTTTCTATCATTTAGAATTTTGATAATGACATCAATGGTTTCCAAACTATCATTTCCTCTAGTTAAATGATATACGTAACCGCTCATATCTGATCTATTTCGAATTCTTTTTGTCCAATCCTCTAATTTATAAGCCATCACACTTCCTCCTAAAATCAAGTTTATTTTTGTAATTATTATATCATTTTGCATATAAATTACAATTATCCTTCTTTTTTTAATTTGACTTTATTATTCTCCACGCCACATTATTCAATTTTAAAAGATTAATTTATAAAATGTTATAATTACATGCAAAAAAAAATCACACTATCCATTATTGATCCTTTGAATAATGTGATATTAAAAACATCTATCTATTTTTAGCCTAAAAAACTAAAAATTATAATTTTAGTTATTTAATACTAGGTTGTCATTTTAGTATAATCTTATTTGCTCTTCAATTTGTTCTTCAGCGTTTTCCTTTATTAATGCACTATCTGCTTGCTTTAAATTGTCAAAAGCTTTTTTTATTTTAACTCGTTGTGCTTTCTCTCCAAATAATTGTGAACTTTCTTCAAATGTTAATTTATGATTTTTATTTTCTTGCTCCATATCATTCAAAACAATTTGATATTTATACATTGCATGCAATACTTCCTTATAGCTCAAAACAAAACTTTCCAATAAAGTCGATGCATTGCCAGAAAATAAAAACTTAATTTTAGTAGCAACGTCCTTTAAATTTTCTAATTTAATTAATAATTCCTTATGGCTTGGCTCTTTTAGTGGATTATTAATTGCGTAAGCTATTTGCTCTAAATAAGTATTATTTGTTAGAAACATGAAATAAAAATCATTTGGAAACATTGATTCATATTTTTCATTCTTAATATGCTCACAGTTTTCCCTATATAACTGTATTAATCCTTTTGCAATGATGTAGTTCTCCATACGCTTATCAAACAAAATCTGTTTGTTACTTAAATTTATTTGTTTGCGAGTGTTCATCAATGCAACAAAAGCAACAGCAGCACTACACACAGCACCTAAAGCACTAACTACTGAAACAACAAAACTCCAGTCATTAGACATTATATCATCATCCTTTTCTTGTAAATTCTTGCTTGCCTTTTAATTAATCATAGCATATCTTTTAATAAAAATACCACATTATTCAATTATCAAAGATCAAATTTAAACTCAATTCGTCAAATCTACTAAGGAAGTAATAGACAAGCTTATAATATCTTTTTTAATATTTGAATAGAAGTATGTTAATATATTATAAAATAAACCTAAAGTTATGCCCTTAAAGCTTTTCTATTACCTTAATTGTAACTCGCTTACTCTCAGACAAAGGAAGAGAAATACAAGCTGTATACTCTTTTATCCATTGTTCATCATTGCATTTATTTATATGTGTATAAGCTAGTTATAGCAATACAGCTTGTACTTCTCCTTTGTCCGATGGCCTGCCGGCAGCAAGGAATAAATATATGAGGAGCACTGCGTGCTCCTTGTGGCTACGCCACTCCAAATATCACTCTTTGTACATTATTTCAATTTATCATTAGCTATAGCTATTAACTCTTATTACTAGATTGATTTATTATTCTTATACTGTATATAGACAGTATTCCTATATACGCATTTTCTAAAGGACAGGTTTCTTTATTTAATAATCATTTGGGTGCCTTATCCACCACCCAAAAATGGACAGGTCATTAGCTAGATCTTCTAAGTGCCTAAAAGTCTCCTCCAAAGTCGGAGCCTTTTATTCGCTAAGAATCTCTATGCATTAGACTAGTCCATTCTTTGGGTACCCGGTGGGGCACGTCGGGGCGGGTGTGTTAATTAAATTTCTAACTATATTAATAAACATTTAAACTAATATTTTATTTCATAATAACAAGGCCGCCCCTCCATCTGAAACCAGAGTTTATTCTGTATATTTTAGTTTTTAGCAATATGTTAGGTCTTGCAAATGCGAAACTAAATTGTATTGGCCAGACAAGCTGGCAAGGGAATGGGGGGCTTGGACTTGCCATCACCAGTATGGAAATAGGTTTAAGAAAGGTGATGGCAGGTCCATTTTGTACAGGCTTAGTTCCTGATGTTATTATTGTATATTATGTAACTACGCTTTAATGTCCAATAACTAAAAATAATAAAAGATATTTAATTGAAATTATTTTTAGTCATACGACATTAAAGCTTTTTTATTCTGTAATTATAGTCTTAAGTAAGAAAAAGCCAGTACAAAAACGCCCCCCTGTGGAACTTTAGATTATCTCTTGAACATGGTTTTTTCATATACTAGGGTACATTTATCTAAAATTTAAGTAAAGGCACGCTTCGCTCTACGGCCTTGACTTAAATTTTATATAAATGTGTGTAGTCGATATGAAAAATCTATGAGTTAGCATGTTGCTCAGTGGGACAGCCTTTCATAAACACTTTAGATATTTTCCGTCCTGGAGGTTGTCCTTTTTTGCGTCCTCTACTGATCATGGATATGTATGATTCATAGCTTGTTCGCTCTTTTAAACTGCAGATGCATGTCCTTATTTTAATATTATTTTTAGGGGATTTCTCCCCTATGTAAGTGCTTATATTAATATGGTAAATTATCTCCAGATACTCTTTCTAATATTTCATCATGCTCTAAACTTATCTGCCCATTTAATTCAGCCTTCAAAGTTTCTTCTAATTGATCATCACGTTCTTTTTCCCAATCCACAAAATAACTTTCATTATCATCTCTACCTCTTAGGGATTTCCAAAAGCTATACTCTTCATCATTTATAACATAAACACCTTTTCTTCCTATGTTCTTTTTATAGCTTAATTTTAATCCATAAAGACTAAAACTAGCACCATCAAACTCAATAATTATGGCTCCATCCTTAAGCCTATAAGCAGTTTCCAAAAACCTAAATTCCTCAAATTTACTCAAAAATTTGTATTCTGCAATTAGTGTTTTTGATTCATACTTTTTCTTATCCATTTTTAAACCTAACCTTTCTTTTTTATCTCACATCCCTTATTTATATTCTTCCCACTTTCAAAAATTTTATACATTTTTATGTACAAAAAAATGCCTATTTTAGATACTTTAAATTAAGCAATTTATTCTCCTATACACATTTTCATGAATGCCCTTATGGTTTTACTTATATCTTTTCCATTCCTATAACAATATTCCTCAAATTTATTGTATAATGCCAAATCACATTCCAAATGTACTTGCTTTGTTGGTGACTTTTTAACTTTTAATTTATTCTTTTCTTCCATTAATTTTCCACTCCTTCCTTATAAAATATTCTATCCATCAATTAATTTCTTATACGTTTTATGTACAAAATTTATTTCAAATTTGTACAAGCAACATAGAATATTAGTTCGCAAAATTGGGAATAATTATAATATCAAGTTAAGAAAGGATTACATATATGAGATACTTTTCATTTACAAGATGGCTTACAGTTAAAGAAGGTTTCGCTTCACTTTCCAATTACGAAGAATGGCTTAATATTATATCTGAAAAATCTAAAGAAGAGGCTAAAAAACAGACTTATTTTATCATGAGAAATATGAATATTGGCAAAAGTACTTACAAACCAAATGGGATTAGAGGCAATTACGCATCTTCCTCTTATAATAACTAATCATAAAATTAGTATGAAAGTACCAATACAATGACTTTTACAACCTGGTTAAAGAAAGAAGAAGGATTTTCTTCAAAAGATCAATATGATTCACTTTTAAATACATTGCCACCAAACGGACGCAGAAAAGTACATCACTACTATGAAGAAAAATATAAATATTATCTAAATTCAAAACCAAGACAGCTTGAATTTGAAATAAAATAATCCTAAAGAGGTCCACCTCTCCAGGATTATTTTATTAACTCAATTTTATGAATAAACAATAAACAACTATACTAATCTAAAATTCCAGACTACCCAAAGCCAAAACTTAAAGCCTTGAAAACCTACAGAATCAATTACCCAGATTACAGGACAAGCCAGCTGTTGTTTTTTGGGCAATAACTTAGGCTCCACAGAAAATAAATATTGTACAGGGGTGAGAGCTCGCAATCCCCTTTACAATATTTATTTTCTACTGGTATAATTACCCTCCCAAAAAAACATTATTTTAATATTTTTATAACCTTAAAGTTAGTATTTTCTATAAACAAAAAGAATGATCTACTAGGGTGAATAGATCATTCTGCATATTGGATATTTACATGTAATAATGGGTAAATAATGATTAACTATATTATAAATTTATAATACATAAAATTTATGTCAAGCATGTGTCAATTTCTATTTTATTAATTCAGCATTTATGAAGAGTACGAATTACCTCAACGATACGTTGGAATTCGTAAGTATGTAAAAGCATATACTAAATTTCCTCTACAATTTGTTTGTTATTTTCAATTCTCCACTTCTTGTATTCTTCAACATCGGAATGAATTAATTTTAATACCCAACTTAATAGAGCTAAATCATCTAAATAGCCAACCACAGGTATATAATCTGGAATTAAATCAACAGGTGATAATATATAAATCAATGTTGAAACTATACTGATTATCGTGCCTATAGGTATATCAGTATATTCCTTTTTTATGTAACTTCTAACTAAGGAAACCATGCAAGCTATATCACTTATATATTTTCCAATACCAGGTACTAACTTTAATTTGATTTCAAGTCTTTGAACAAGTCTCTCAAATTTATCCTCATCATTAATAGTTGATTGTGCTTCTTCACTATTAGAATCAAGTACTGTTTTTAATTTTTCTTCAGTAAATACTTTATTTTCTATTTTCATTTAAATTCTCCTCTTCTATTTTATTTCTTATAATACGCTATGTAATTTTTGCGTAGAATTACTATTTGTATGTCTCTTTTTGAATAATTTTTATTTCACACTTATTTACCATTATGAAATGATAATAACATATATTATAAACATAACGTTGTCTAAACCTCTTATTAACTTAAAATACTTTATATTACTATAATTATTTAAAATAATTATTCACTAATTCATAGCATCTCTTTTTGGTTGAGTCCGCTAAAGATAGAGAATAATTAACTGGTTCTAGAGTTCCGCCTTTTACTTGATCTGCTGCATTTTTTGCATCACTTTCCTTTTGGGAAATCCATTTTATTTCTTCTTCCTTTAACTTTTCCATTTGTGCAGAAGGTAAAGCTTTCCTCAATTCATTATAGATCTCATTTAATTCATCATCCCACATTCTATACTGAGCTCCACTTACATTTCTCATTTCATATGTGGTATTTGTATCTTTAAAATTATAATCCTTATCTATTTTTGCCTGAATATCGTTAAGTTTCTCTAAATAATAATCTTTTCTCCCAGTTTTATTAGCAATTACACCTTGATTTTTTGATTCTAAAGACTTATCGTTATTATTTTCTTTTTCAAATGTTTCTTGTGTAGATTCCAAATTATCTTCTTGTTTAGATACTAAGCTACTACTAGTTTCTTGATCCCTTTGTTTATTTATAGTACATCCAAATATAGAGAAGCCAATGGATATAACAATTGCTATAATAGATACTTTTTTCATTTCTTCATCCTTTCTTATCACAAATGTGATTGACCTTCTTTATACAAATTATAGCATATTTTGTATAAATATATTATACAAGTATAAAGACCGTTATTATCATTAATTACTTCACATTTTCTATTAAACAGGCACAAAAGATCTAAAAAAATGTGGGAAATCTGGGGGAGATCTTGTGCAAGTTTGCCTGTCACATCAAATATAAGTTGAATTAGAACGAACTTTGATGGGACTAAAAAATCTGTACAAGATGGACCTGCTATTTTAATAGTAATTCCAAGCCCCCCGCCCTCAAACCGTCCGCTGAAAGCCATATTAAAATAACCCCAAACTATGACGAATGATCCGAACAGGCCACTAAGACACGAATTATGTGCCCCACCTGGAGCCCAAATAATGGCCTGTCCATTTTTGGGTGGTGGATAAGGCGCCCAAATACATATTACCTATTAATGCTATTCCTATAATAGATACGTATATAGTAATAACTCCTTATATATAAAGAAATAATAAAACTGCTATAGCTACTATAAGTTAATGTATAAAAGAAAGATTTGGAGCGTCAGCTCCAAATCTGTTCGAGCGCAGCGAGTTATAAATTGTAATAGGCTGTGCCTATTACTTCCTTGCTGCCGGCAGGCTACAACAATCTCTATGCAGTAAAAATTACTATAGCCTAAATACCAAGGACCATATCCTTAGTTTAACTATAAACTATAATTCCTTATTGAATGAAGAAACATTAATCTTAGACTTTAAGGCGCAGCCTTTAAGACTTTTACCACACTTAGAGCAATTGCAAAGGAAAGTGTCAATGTAATAACCTGGAGCAAAGCGAAAGGCTATTACGTATTGACTCTTTCCGGACTTAGATTTAACATCTGAATTTAGAGATAGAAGGATGGATGAGGGAAACATTAACTTCTTTGAGGACTTAACATTCACTAAAAACGCTTATCTCCATATGCAGGACTATCTATAGTTTATGATGCAACAAATACCACAATAACAACTACACTTTCATATACAGAAATAAACCCTGATACCAGATAGAAGGCATGTACATTTAGCTAAATAACGTTTCCCGAAGTGTCCTAGCTGAAATTAAGGAATAAACCTTAATTTATAAAAATCTTTACTAACACAAAAGACCTTAAAAACTTATGGCCATTTAAAATTTCAGCCTGGACATTTACGGGATAACGGGTTGTTTAGCGAAGTGTGCTTGCCTTCTGCACCCCACCGGGAACCCAAAAAAGGACTAGTCTAATGCATAGAGATTCTTAGTGAATAAAAGGCTCCGACTTTGGAGGAGACTTTTAGGCACTTAGAAGCTCTAGCTAATGACCTGTCCTTTTTAGGGTGGTGGATTAAGGCGCCCAAATAATTATCTAATACAATATCTTGTCCTTTAAGAAATACGTATATAGTAGTAACTAATTCATATATATGAATAGGTATATATAATTAATTTGCTATACATGAATACAATAATAATTGCTTACACATAAAAATAACTAGAAACTATAGAGTTGCGCAGCCACAAAGGAGCACGCAGTGCTCCTTAATAAATTTATTCCTTGCTGCCGGCAGCCATAAAAACAATAAGAAGTACAAGCTATAAAGACAAGACCTTCAGGTAACAGACATAATAATAATAATCTGGATTACACAAAAAGAATTTTAGATCTTAATATAGCTTGTACTTCTTTTCCTTTGTCTAAGCGTAAGCGAGTTAAAATCAAGGTAATAGGCAAGCTTTAATGAAATAACCTTGAGTTAGACTTATACAATATAAAAATACTTTTATATAAATATTACAGGAATGATAATAAGCTGGTCTATTACTTCCTTATTGAATATAGAAACATTAATCTTATGCTTTAAGGCTGAGCCTTTAAGCCATTTTAACACACCTAAATCAATTAGGAAAGTATCAAGGTAGTGCCTTGGAGCAAAGCGAAAGGGTATTACGTATTGGCTCTTTCCGAACCCAAGCTTAATCTCTGAACTTAAATTTAATCTGCACATGTAGGATTATTCACATTTCACAATACACCAAATTCCATAGTGGCACCATCTTTACAATCTATGCTTGTCTCCATCTAAACCAGCAGAGACGCGTATAGAATTTTCTGCTGCTTCACAAATTAAAGTTGCTTTACTTATCCCAACTCTATCTTTAGTAGCACTTTTCAATAATTCTGTAATTTTATCAATTCTCATAGCTTTCATATCCTTCGGGAACGGATACTTTTTTAGTATTTCCAATGATGTTTTACCTAAAATATCTGAAAATAACTTTCCTAACTCAGGAAAACATTCATCTAATAGAGGGATTACAATTAGTTTTCTACAGGTATATTAATTATTTTAGAAATCACGTAGCGATTTCGCCCTAAGTTGGGCATTGTAAATTTTTAATTGCAATATATATATTAATAAATAAGTTCTTCTACATTTAGTTTCTTAAGAATCTCTTGATTATTTATTTTATTCCCATCTATCCATAATACTTGCAATTTAGATAAATTTTCAATGCTACTTATATCAGTAATTTTATTATAGTCTAAATATAATTTTTCCAAATTCACTAGATACTTCAATGCTGAAATATCTTTTATTCCACATTCCATTAATCTTAACTCTTTTAAATTTTTAAGATTTTCTAAAGCACTAATATCGTGAATTAAATTTGAATCTAATGATAACTTTTCAAGTTTTTCCAAGTGGCTAATAAACGAAATATCACTAATTTTATTTATACTTAAATCAAGTTCAACTAAATTTGTTAAATATTTTAGTCCTGTAATATCCGCAATACTATTTGCAGATAAATCCAATGTTTTTAAATTTATAAAACCTTCCAAAGAATTTAAAGTTCTTATTTTACTATTATACAAATATAATTTCTCTATTGCATCAACGTATTTAATATATTTTTTAATAGTATTGAAATCATCTATCCACTTTGGAGCGAAAATCTCTTTAACATTATCATACTTAGTAAGAAATTCTAAATCCATACAATTATTAAGAATTCCTATAGATAATATTTCTGTAGGATTCATTATTTTAGGAACTTTTGCTTGTGTCTCAAATAAATTTAAATGCTTCAAATTTGGTAACTTTTCAATTACATCTACATTTTCAATTGGGTTATACGATAAATTTAGGTATTCTATTAGATTCAGATCTCGAATCTCATTAATATCTTTTATATAGTTATTGCTTAAGTCAAGATACTCTAACTTTTTTAAATTTTTCAATAATGAAATATCTCTTATACCAATTTCTATTAACTCTAACTTTTTAAGATTTTCACAATATTGTATTCCTTCTATACTCGTAATATATTGTTCATCACTATAGTGCCCAATACTTAATTCAGTAAGATTAATTAAATCATCTTCAGTGATATCTCCTTCCAACTTATTAATATTTTTTCTTATATCATTCTCAAATTGTGTATCTTCAAATGCTACTTTCATTTTTATTACTCCACGCATATTAATCTATTCCATAAAACCATAAACAATTTTACTTATCATCATTAACAAGGTACTGTGATTCAATTTGTGTTGATTGATAACAATTTTTTAAGATATATAATATAATAAATTAAATTTCTTCAACAATTATTGCTTCATTTTCATATTTATCTAAATCACTTTCTAGCCATCTATCTTCATCTTCCCTAATTTTATGAAACCTAATAGTACAATATCCCTTATTGAAACTTAATATTATAGAAAACTGATATTTAGGATACTTTTCTTTCAATTTCTCCTTCCATGAGTCCATTATAATTTTACCAGTTTGTATGATTATATTATCATCTAAATCATCAATGTAATAATTTATTATTATTTCATTACAACTTGCTTCATACCCTGTCCTATCTCCAAACATGGATAATATTCTTTGAAAATCTACATTCTCTTCCTTTATAGTATCTTCCAAATCTATTATTATGCACTTCCTTAAAATTCAGAAACATAATTGCAAATAATCCATCACTCTTAATTCCTGCAGTTTTTTCTGATTCTTCTATTTCTTTTAATAATTTTTTCATCTTTTCATTAATCTTTACCAGAACAATCACCATCTATTACTTTAATTTATATTCCCAAACATAATAATCAACCTTTCTTTTATTCTTAACTTTTATTTTGTATACCATGGAATTCCTGTTGGTTGTATAACAAATATAATATTAAAATTATTCTAAATATGCTCTAAGACCACTAATAAATTTTATGAATATTTCTTGCAACTTCTAAATTCTTAACTTCTATTTTTTTAATAACTACATTTTTAAAGTCATCCTCATTCTTCTCAAATATCATTAGATCATAATCTTCTGCTGTCTCATAATAAGCTAAAGCATATGAATATTCTTCAAAATTTATATCTTTTTTTAGAACTATTACTCCATAGAACACTTCAAGTTTCATTGCATGTAAATACTCTTCTTTGCTTTGTGGTTTATACCAACTAGTTACTCCATCACTTCTCTGCACTCCATCTTCCCATATCCATATATTATTTGAGAATTTTTCTCTTTTACATACGAATTCTTCTTCTACCTTGTCATAATTATTGTTATAACTTTCTATATATATTGTATTTTTAATTTTTTCTAAAACTTTATCATCTATATCTAAATCATCATCTTTTAATTCTTTAAAAAGTTTTTCTTCAATTTTGTTTCGCTTCTCCAAATCACGAATATCATCTTTACCATATATACTTTCAAACAATATTTTTTTAACCTTTTCTTCTATATTATCTTTTACCGTTTTATCATAATAAAATAGTAAATCTTTGCAATATTCATCGAAAAAATCATCTATTTCCTCTATCGCTTCTTCAGATGTTATATCATCTTCTTTTATTTTATTTCTTATATAATGCTGAAATAATAAATCTTCATCATCCTTTATAAAACATTCTAAAATTTCTAATTGACTTTCATTATCTAATAATCCGAAGTGACTAATGTTATACATGATAGGTACCTCTTTCTATTTTTTATTTTTGTTATTTTTATTTTTGTTATTTTTCTTTGGCTTATCATTAAACCAATGATGAACATTTCCTACATCTGTATTTAAATGAACATGATCCACAACAACATTACCATTAACTCTATATCCTCTATCTACTCTACCTATTACATTTCCATTTTTATCCTTTAAAGGAAAACTCTTTTTATGTTCACCTTCTTTTTTATTAAGTGTATTAGGACCCAATGTATATCCATGATCTGTTTTCCATTCTTCTTCTGTTTTACCAACTGGTATCCAAGTTCCAGTCTTAGGTACTACTTTTGCCCGAAGTATCATGTCCTCTAATTCCTTATGTGCCGGTGGAATTAATGGTGGTGTACTTGGTCCATCATCCGGTGCTGGTGGTATTAATGGCGGCGTGCTTGGTCCATTATCTATTACTGGAGGCGTTAATGGCGGTGTACTTGATCCATCATCTATTGCTGGTGGTATTAATGGAGGTGTACTTGGTCCATCATCTACTGCCGGTGGTATTAATGGTGGTGTGCTTGGACCATCATCTATTACTCTTGGACTATATGAATCTATTCCTGTACTTGCATTTCCTCCTCTTACAGCTTGAATTGCATCTTGTGCAGCATTTATTGCTATTGCTGTACTTTTAGCTGAAACTGAAGCCCCTAAACTTGCTACATTATTTAGTTTTTCTTCATTTTCAGAATAAATCACTGCTAATATCTCGACTATTCCCAAAAAGAATTTAGCTTTAGCCTTTTTTTCAAGCTTATCTTTTATTTTCCCAATTTCACTTAATGCACTTAATCCTGGAACAGATGAACTTTTTGATTGTGCAGCACTATTATGCATTGCTAATGCAGATATCCCTGTTACAAGTGCTGCTATTCCTATTATGACTATCTCTAGCACTATATCTCAACTCCCTTACATGTTACCATATTTACCCCCATAAATCTTCTTCCCTTAAAATATTTTTAAATTTCTTGCCATCACTCAAATATACATTTTTAAACTTTGCATCTTTAAAGCAATTATTTCTTAAAATGCAATTTTCAAAAACAACATCTTCCAAATGACTTTCTGTAAAATCACTTGCTCCTAAATCACATTTTCTAAAGTAGCAGTTTCTTAAAAATGCTTTTTTTAAGTTTAATCCCACTGACATTGAAGATAAGAAAAAAATATTTTTCAATTCACTTTCTTTCAAGTTCATACAACTTATATCAATACTTTCAATTTTCAGTTTATCTAACTTTAAGCTTGTCCAACTTGAAAAAACTGTTTCTTCTTGCTTTCCTTTTTGAATTAATTCTCTGAATCGCTCTTCTTTTTTAGGCCTACTATCATGGTAAAATATTTTTTGAGAGTAATTTTTATACTCTCCCCAAGTCATCTGAAGAGTTTCTCCCTTTGGCATTTTCCCAAATGCTTTTTCTTCATCCCATTGTTTTAACCATTTTATTAAGAAATATGAGAAATACATATTATAAGTTGGTAACTGCTTCAAAATATATTGTTCAATATAAAAAGCTCTTATTTTCCCAACATACTTTTTAATATCTTGAAATAACTTTGCTTTAATATCCTTTAAATCTTCAAAAATATAATCTATAGTAAATACTTCCCATATGCTTTCTCCTACATACCAATTATCATCATAAGCTATAGCTGTCACTTCATATTTTTCATTTAAAAATCCAATTTGAAGCAAAGAAAATTCTATATATTTAACTTTATAATTCTCTTTCCCTTGTGCCACTTCTGATATATTTTCTAACGCCTTAGATACTTGATTTTTTAAATTTTCTTCATTATCCAAAATCTTTAATAAAACTTCGTTTTTATACTTTTCTAAAATCGGCTCAACTGTTTCTTTTAAAAACTTATCCTCAGATTCATTCATTACTCTTCTATTTCTCCCTCATTTATCTCAATAAGTTCTCCAATTCCTATCATAATTTTTTCCCACTGTTTTATATCTTCTTCTAAACAAGTTAAAGTTACACTAAACATCTCATCTTTTAATTTTAAATAAATTATGTATTGATATATATAATCTAAAGCTGTTGGTGTTCGTGAAGTAATAATATACTTGTGATAATTTTCATTTACTTCTTCCCTTGACTCTAGTAATTCAGTGTAAATTTCATTTTCCTTGAAAAAAACTCTAATTTTTTCTTTTAAATCCTCAGCAGTATTAATTAATTCATCAGCTCCTAATTTTGCAGCAATAATACTTAGTTTTTGTTTCTTAGTCCAACAGTATAAAATCTCATTTTCTTGGAATTCATCAAAAAAATCTTTTAATATTGGAATTACAACTTTCCCTTCAAAACATGTCTTTCTTTCAAAAAGTAATTCTTCTTCATTTATCTTTAAGAAACCATTACTAATTGCTTTTGATACTTCTTCCTGTGATATTTCGTTTATATTTTCTTCTTCTATTTTCTCATTCTCCACACTATTAATTTCACTATGCTTTTTTTCCCTATAAGCTTCCTTTTGAAGTTCTGCAATCTTTTCATCTAAAAAATCCATACTTAATCCTCCACAGACAATTCTTCAAAGACCATTCCCCACAAATCTCGTCGTAATACACTTTCTACAATATCTAAATCCACAAAAATATGTGGCCTTGAAAACTGTGTAAGATGTAGTTCTTTTAATCCAAAAACCTTATAATCTTTTACCTTTGTAAAGCTTAATACTTTTTTATTTACAGAATTGTCTTTGTTATATGTACTACTTCCTCCTAACCCTTCAATCACCAATGGTTCTACACAATAATATTCTTTTTGAACCTGAGCTTTTATATTATTAAACATTACTAATTTGAAACTCACTTCATCTGTATACATTTCTATAATTTTTTTAAACTCAGCTGAAATTAAATACTGCTTTTTGTAAACAATAAAGTCAGGCACCATGTCCTCTTCACCTTGAAAATTTACAATTCCTATACTTTCTTCTTCTATTTGTGTCCACTCTAAGCTTTCAATTTTATATCTATATTGAACTCTCAAATCCTCTAATATTTCAAAATACTTCATAGTAATTTAACAATTCCCCTCAAATGATTTTCTTCTGCTAGCTGAATGCTTTCAGCTGAATTAACACCTTTACATGATCTTGTGACTGTCACTTTGTTTTTAGCTGATATCTTAATACTCTTAGGCTTAAATACTTTACTATTAAAACTCGATGATAAGCTTGTTCCAATTTCAATATTTTTTGATGCATCTAGACTTATATTTTTCCCTGTTAAATTAATACTTCCATTTTTATTTAAAGTAATTTGAATACTTTTCCCATCATCCTCTGCTATTTGAAGCTTATCTGGTGTCATTAAAAGTTCCTGTCCATTTTCTGTGGAATATGATTTATTACTAGGTGTCGATATTTTACTATAATATTTTGCATCTGCTCCTGCAATTCTAACTGAATTTGTTATTATTGTATCTTTTTCATCTCCTGTTAAAAAAGATATTCGCACCTTATCCTCAATTAGTGGCATACAATAAGAATTTGAGACTTCTCTACCAAAGAAGAACCATTTATTACTTTCTACATTCTCATAAGAATCATTAATACAAAAATGTACTTGGACTTCATTATCCCTTCGATTCTTAACAATACCCTCTAAACTAATTCCCTTAAGCTTAGAGTTAATTATATAGGTCGTTTTGATACCTTTTAAAAATTTCAATACATATGTATAATTTATCTCACCATTACTAATTTCCATGTCAACCTTTGTTACACAAACTCTTTGACCTTCATAAATAATTTCACTGCATAAAGGTATATATTCATTTCCTATTGTCTTCCAACCAATAAAGTTTTGTTGTCCGATTTCTTCATTTATTGAATTTCTAATTTTATTGAATTCATTAAAACTAGTTTTAACTTCACTAAAGTATGGTTCCAGTTTAGCTTCTTTATAACTCGTTTCCACTCCAAAATGAATTCTATGTGCACTAGAAGTTGAATTTACAACTAATACTGTTTCAAAATGGCTGGCTAAACGCTTCAAAAATTCAAAATCAGTTTCCTCATATTGTACAAGTAAATTTTTTATAATTTTCCCATTTGAAATATCATCTTTAAAATCTACATTTGTATATTTGCTTAAAACCTTTTTAATTACATCTTCATATGTACTATTTAAATTAATAAAAGCTTGTTTATGTTTTTTTATATCTAAATCATAAGAATAAGATATAGTTTTCAATTTTAAATATGCAACTTGTCCTTTATAACAAATTTCAAGCTTGATAATTTTGCCAACATAAATAGGAGTTTTATTGACTAATAATTTTACTTCCTTCCAATCAACACTTTCTTCTAAATATTTTTCTGCATTTTCTTCACTTATAAGAGCTTCTAATTTTAACGTATGATGTTCATTTACTTCAGCTGTAAAATTCAATTTTTTTATATGTAATATTTCAAAAGGCAGTTCAACTTGCACATTCTCATAATTAATAATCATTTTTAACTACCCCCACTATTATTTTCTTTGTCCATCATCTACTATTTCTATTATTCCTCCATACATGCAAGACAATAAACATTCACTAGTTAATGCCATTTCACCTTTTAAAATAAAATCTGTCTTCCCTTTAATCCATTTCTTACATATAACTGGATTACAAGGAACAGGTTTCATCCCACCTGCTTTAACTGCTGGATTATTAGGACTTTTGCATAGTGGAAAAGGCTGCACATTCTTATTTACCACATTATCTCCTACCGTTAGTATTTTTTGATCATGAAGTTCCAAATTCCACTCACAGCCTTTTCCCAAGGTACTTTCTCCAATACCTTGGGAACATTCTATTATTGCTCCATCTACTACATAAGTTATTGCCATAATACCCTCCTGTATTGTAAAAAACTTTTTTATATCAATGTAAATCTACTTTTCACTATTAATTGATTTTCACTTTAGTCCCATTTAATACAATATTTCCTCCGGAATCCAAAGTAACTTTACCACCTTTATCACAGCTTATGTCTACATTATCTTTTCCCGATATAACAATGCTATTTTCCGCTCTAAGATTAATAGCCTCACTTGCATTTACACTTATACTACCTCCACTAATGCTTATTCCACCTCCTTTTCCAAGGACAATGGTAGCATTATCATTAGCTGTAATGGTAACACTATCTTTAGAAAAGATAACTTTTTTCCCATAAATAGTTGATATATATTTTACTTCAGGATCTCCTTTAATCTGCTGTATACAGCTTATGGCAAAGGCATCTTTTTCATCATTTGCTGGAAAATAAACACGCACTCTATCATTTATTTCTGGCATAAAGTACCATCCACTACCATCTGATGATGCTGCTAAAGTCGAATACTTAAACCAATATGCTGTGCTGGAATCCTGTTCTTGATCTATGTCTAATTTAACTTTGATTTTATCTCCAGTGACTGCTAAAACAGAACCTTCTAATGAAACACCTGCTAGATTTTCTCCATACAATCTTTTTTGTTTCAGTCCACCTTTAAGTCTAATAACATAAGTATTTTCTAATATACTTTCATTGTCTTTAATTTCATAAACAAACTCTGACACATAGAATTGTAAATTTTTAAAACTAATATTATCACCTAATTCCAAAAGCTCATAACTTTTTACTTTATATGTAATATAATTTACCTCACTTGCATTTGGTAAGTCATTTTCTCTTATAGAATCATAATCCTCAATTAGTTTCGTAGCTATATATTCATTTATTTCTAAATTTTTTCTTTGCAATTCTGGTGTATCTACAAAAAAATGAACCCCTTCTAAGGTATTATTAGCATAAATTCCTGCATTATAATATGAAGCTATTCGCTTAATAAATTCCCAGTCTGTCTCGTTATACTGCACCCATAGCCTATTTAATGGCTCATCATCTACATAACAGTTATAAGCTTTCTTATAATAAGGTTTTATAATCAAACCTATTAAGTTATTTATATCAAAATTTATATTCTGAAAAGAACGTTGCTTCTTTCTGATATCCATTAAGTAAGTATAGCTTTTAGCTTTAATATGTAATTCATAATATTCCGCAAATTTTTTAACCTTAATTTCAGTTATTATTCCAATAAAAATTGTTTTTTTCCCTTCTTCTGTTGTAGCATATACCTCAATTGGAGTATTATTACTTGTATGAATGTCATCATCTTTTTTATCTACAGGTAATATTCCCACTAAATCTAAACTACTATGATTATTAATACTTGCTTCTACTTTAAAACTTTTTATATATTCCAATTCAAATGTAGATATGCCTATCTGCCTATAGTCAATAGGTTCAATTTTTTTCTCATTTATATTTGTCTCCATTCTCTCATCCCCTAACAATCATTATCTAAAATTATATATTCTTTTATATTATCTTATAATCTACATAAATATAGTTATATTACAAGCATTCCTTTAATTGTAAACATACTTTACAAAATAATCCATTATACTTTAGTATAATTTTTTGAAAATTATCTTATTAATATTTAATTCTTCTTTCAAATTACAATAATTATTTCTTCTCCTGGTATAATAGCTGCATCTTTAGCAAGCTCAAACTCATTTATTCCAGTTGAATTAAAATATAATGTTTTATCATCCAATTCTACTAGCAATGCACCACTGAGAGTTTTTACTATTCTGCTGCAGCTTTCAGAATATAATTTAACAATAGAATCAAGCTTATCTGATTCTATATTTTCCTCTTTTTTAATACTAATTTCTTTTGTTTTTATAACTTCTATTACTAGTAAATCAAATATACTTATTTGACCATCAATAGGACATTCATTTTTCATATTTAACCTTTCATTATTATTAATCTATTTTAGTTCTTTGGTAACTCAAAAAATTTTTTATTATTTATGTTTTGACTAAAATTTGTCCATATATCATTTACGAAATAAAGATGAAGGAGGTAAAAACAAATGGCTGTAACTAAAACTATCGACTCTGCTTCACTTAGTATTGAAGTTCAAAAAGGGACTGATAAGGCCGGCGATCCAATTTACACAAAGAAGGCTTTCTCAGGCATTAAAACAAATGCTGCACCTGAAAATGTATATGCTGTTGCAGAAGCAATTAAAGGTGTTATGCAGGCTAAAACTAGAGACTATTTTATAAATGAAGCTTCTATTTTAGCAAATGCTTAGGATCATTCCCAAAAATAATTTTTAAGATTGGAGGTAAAATAAATGGAATATACTTTGTCTATGACTTTTCTAACATCATCTGGTGAAAAAAGCACTTTAAATGTTCCTGGTGTTAAAACAGATATTACTAAAGAAGCGATTAATTCGCTTATGGATACTATAATTGCCAAAGATGTTTTTGTAACTAATTCTGGCAATTTAGTTAAGAAATCAGGCGCTCAGGTTACTCAAAGACAAGTTACTAAATTTGATGTAGCTTAGTTTAAAGACTAAAAATAGAAGCTTATCTTTTTATATGAGATGAGCTTCTATTTTTTTATTAATATTCATAATACTTTATTACTCAGTAACATTTTCAAATTATATTATTTGAAATATCTTATATTTAATTATCACTTAATCACTTTTAAATTTGGTTTACTTTCTTGTTTTTCAAATTCTTCGCTAAATTCATTTATGAAATATTCTAAATTACATTTCACATATAATAAACCTTTCCTATCATTCCAGCTTAAGGCATATATCTTCTTAATCTTTATCATTGTCCGTTGATTGCATATGGTCCATCCATCTTGCCACATACCAATTGGTGGAATATCACTATATAAATTAAAAGGTATCTTTTGATCTGTATTTCTAATACATCCCTTTTCATCCATATCAAAGTATAAGCAACCTTCATCTCTGCTTCTAACGATACTTTTCCCCTTACATTCACCACCATGTTCTTCAGATCTTTTGCAGTACGGACATTCTAAACGGTTATGAAAATCTTTTGGCCTGTCCATTTTACTCTTGTCCAAAATCCTTTCTGCATCCTTCACAAACAATTAAATCTTTAAATGCTAAAATACCTTTTTCACATCCACAAAAAATACAGCCTCTATGATATTTCTTAACAACTATTTCATTATTAACCTTCACTATTTCTAATGGATCTCCTTCACTAATACCAAGAACATTTCTAATTTCACTTGGTATTACAAACCTTCCTAACGCATCAACTTTTCTTACCATTCCTGATTCTTTCATATTTAAAAACACCCTTTCAATATATTTCAATTACAATTTACCACTGAACTTTAACAATTGATAATTGCTCATTTAAGCCTATAATTATTTCCTATATCCTTTTCTATTTCAACTACATAATCTTTTGACATTTCATATATACGTGACCCTACCCCTTCATCAAAAGCTAGTAATCTATTAATAGAAAATTCACTACTAACTATGATTGGCAGAAAGTTTAAATATCTATAATTAATTATTTCAAACATTATGTTAAGATCACTTTCATTAATTTTTCCCTTGAAGAGGTCATCAATAAGAAGTACCTCGCATAATTTATACTTTGATATCATTTTTCCATAGTATTCTTGATCAATCATATTTTGTTTTATCTTTGTGATCACATCTCTATAAGGCATATACACAACTTTAATTCTTTGTTTTAAAAAATATAATGCTATAGCAACACTAACATGCGTTTTGCCGCTACCAACTTGTCCACATAATAAAATACTATTTCTTCTCTTATCTTTAATTTCATCAAAGTTAGTACAATAAGCTGCAGCCGTATCCTTTAATCTTTCAGATGCTTTATTCCATACCTCAAAGTTAAAAAAAGTATGTTTACTCTGCTCCACATTAATTCCAGAATACCTCCACTCACTTTTTAGCTTTTCTATATTTCTACATTCACAGCTAACAGCTAGTGGCTGACTATTCTCCTGTGGTACCAAAACCCAACCAGTATCACAACATTTATCGCATTTATATAAGGTTTTCCTCTGCCCACTTTCGTTGAGCTTCTGTAAGCTTTCGTGGTTCTTTTGGTTTGAATCCTGCAAATTTATTTGTATCTGTTGTGTTACTCGTTCCAGTGCTTCTAACCCCATTCTTCTTCACCTCCATATTTTCTTCTGGGTACCCTTCTCTTCTCCAGTTTTTTAATATGCCAATGGCATACTTTATATCAGGACAATTCTTCTCAAAGCCAACATCCATAGCCATCTTAACCCACTTCACACCATGAATATCAATAGCAGCTCTAAGTGATACATAGTCACATCCACCAACTTTGCCTGTGATTTTCTCATGATATTGTATAAGTTCTAAAGCTTTGAGATTAATATCATTCTCTGAAGATTCATTTTTGGTATTATTATTTTCTAAGAGACTAGACTTACTTACCTCCTCAATGAAAGTTGAACTTTTATTATTTATATCACCCACACTATTTTCATTCTCTATCTCTATCTCTTTCTTCTTATTCTTTTTCTTAATCTCTTTCTTATTCTGTTCCATTACTGTAACGTTACAATTAGAATTTTCAGCATTACAGGTAACATTACAATTTTCATCAGAGGAATCTTTGTTATTATTTTCTGTAGTATCGTTATTTTGACTTTCCTTGATATCTTGATTAATATCATTAGATGTATTTTCACCCACTTGAATATCAGCTTCATTTCCAGCTGCTTTAACAACATCACTTGCAGATGAAGCTAGTTCAATTTCTCCTTCACCATTATCATTAGCTGCTTTCTTTTTTGCTCTACATTTTGCAACTCTATTAATATTTAATTGCTTAGCCCTTTCCATTCCCTCAACATTTTGATGCTTTTCCCAATTCTTAATTTTAAAAACTTTATCTTCAGTAAGTTCAATCATTTCTAATTTTCTAAGTATTTTAAATGCATCTTTTACTTCTTCAACACTTCTGTTAAATTCTATAGCCAACGTTTTAATTGTGTGTGGCATTTTTTCATTAATGTACAAATATCCACCAAGATTTACTTTCCCAGCTAAAACAATAGATCTCGACCAAATATAATGATATAAGTCTCTTTTGTCCTCACTATCTATTATTTTAAGTTTAGTGTCTTCATACATATTCACTTTAAATTTAACCCACATAACAACATCAGCCATAATTATCCTTCTCCCACACATAAAATATTTCAAATCGTAAAAGACCTTCAAAAGATGGAGTAACTCCTATTAATTTGCATGTTAATACATAATATCTGAAGACTTTAAAATTCACTCTTCATCCCTCATTAATTTCAATTTTTTATTTTATTAATATTCCTTTGTGTTCATTAATTTTCTTTCCATCTTTCCAATCATAATAAGTACATTCTTCAACTTGCTTAAATGGAAAATTCTCTCCAAGTATTTGGTTACATACTTTTAAATTCCTTGGATAATTACTTAGTATTTCTATTAAATCATTAGCTGTAAAACCTTCAAATTTTCTGATCATTGTAAATCCTCCTCTTTTTTCAACAATTAACCATACTAGTATCATATTTTTATTTGCCTTAATAAATTTATTCATGCTAATTATTAGTAAATTTAAGCAAATACATTTTTAGCAAGATATTTATTTTCAAATTTGAACATAATTTCTTCAACTCTATCTTCATTCTTAAATTCATGCGAAAATTTAAAATTCCGTCTATATCTGTCTATGTTCTAATGATATTTTTTGAAGCCATTCTTGTAATAAATCTCTATTTATCAATACTTTTGCTCCAACTTTAAAATAAGGAAAATCAGTATTAGGCTTATTTATTAACTCTCTTATTTTTTCTTTACTTACATTTATAAACTCTGCACATTCCAATACTGTAAGTGTCTTTCTATTTAAGCAAGAATTTTTAATAACATCATAAAGTTTACTAAATATTATCTCTTCTTCGTTCATAATAAGTCCCCTCGCATGCTGCTTTGATCTCATCAATACTCTTTTCATAAATTTTGCTTAACTTTTCCATTTTGAGCATGTCCACTTTGCATTTACCTTTTTCAATATTGCTAAACTGCATTCTGCTAATATGAAGTCTTTCTGCAATCTTATATGCCTTTATTCCACTTTCTTTTCTCAATTGTTTTAAATTCATTCTCTCCACTCCTTTCCTTAATTGTAAATTCATTCCATAATTTTGTAAAGTTGTTTTTTAAAAAATTACAGTTTAATAATATATTTTTGATTTTTGTAAAGTTAATTTTCATTTTCGCAATAATTAATTAATTTATTGTTATTCTAATACAAGAAATATACTTAATCATATCTTTACTAATTTTATTTTCCATTTTTTACAAACAAATATTTTGCAATTCTGCAAAGTTGTTTTATAATAAATTTAAGGAGGGACGCATATGTTTAATGAACACTTAGAAAAATACAGAAATGATCTTCAACTAAGAAAAAAAGAAATAGCTGACAAATTAAAAGTTAGTGAAAGTTACTATAGCTTAATAGAAAGTGGAACTTTACTCCATCTAAAAGTCTTATTGAAAAGTTGGTATTAATTAGTGAATTGCCAGAGGAATTTTAAATATATGGTATAAAGAAGAGTACTATGTAAATACTAGAGATGATTTTAAAAGTTTAAAAAAAGCTTTAGATACTGTTTTAGAACTTGGTTCATTTAAAAGTGGTAACGAAATTTTCAATCAACATAATAATTAAAAATATTCTCTTGGTTAATTATTAATTACTGCTCTTAAAGCAGATATCAATTATATAATAGAAAAAAATCATAAGTAACAAGCTACAATTTTATTCTTGTTACATCCTATTTTTTCTTTTATAACAACATCAGAATTAATAGTTTTCTACTATTTTGTATATGCATATTATTTCTTAATATTTATATACAAATTAGTACTTAATTTTTAATACATTCATATATTAGTTTTCTAACATAATTTAATGATTGTTATTTTTAAATTAACCTTAAGTTCATTTAATTAAATTACTTAAAAGAGAGGTTTTACTTATGGCTGTAAAGACTAACTTTACTTCTAATGGAAAAGAATATTATAGACTGACATGTGATATTGGAATAGATGCCAATGGTAAAAGAATCCGAAAACAGTTCGTTGGCAAAAATAAAAAAGAAGCTGAGCAAAAGAAACAAGATTACTTGAATAAATCCCGCATGGGTATTCAAGATAAGACTCTTTGGTTTTCTCAATCAATGAGGAGCTGGTTATTTGAAGTAGTGAAAATGTCTGGAAATATTAAAGCTTCATCTTTTTCCAGGTATGCAGGGATTTATAGTAAATATTTTAAAAACTGCTCTATATCCCATATAAGCTTAGATAAATTAGAATCTATTGATATTCAACGATATTATAATGATCTTCATAAACAAGGGAAAAGCAGTAATATTATAAAAAATAATATTAAACTATTAAAACAATTCCTCAATTATGCTGTAGATTGTGGCTATATATTAAGAAATCCTTGTAGTGGTAAGAGAGTAGTTATTCCTAAAGATAAAACTAAAAATATAACTGATAAAATTACTGATGTTCCAATATTCTCTAAAGAAAGTATGCAAAAAATCCTCTCTCTAAAAGAAGATACAAAAATACGTTATTTGTCCTTAATCTCCTACGCTACTGGTATGAGGCGTGGTGAAATATTAGGTTTAAAAGAATCTGATATAGATTATGATAATATGGAAATTCATATTAGAAGAAACTTAGTTACAACTTTAGTTTATGATGATGATGGAACTAAGCACAAAGAAACTTTTATAGATAAAACCAAAACTAATACTTCTGTTAGAGATATCCCCTTACCTAATAACTTAATTCCAATTATAAAATCTGCTATAGCTCTAAAGAAAAAGGATATGCTAAAATGTGGTAATAGCTATAACAGAACAAATAAAGATTTTATATTTCTAACTGAAGCTGGAGAATATATAGACGCAGGTAATATTGATAAGAGCTGGATATATTTTTTGAAAAGATGTAAAGTAGATCATTTAAAATTTCATGCATTAAGACACACCTATGCTACTTTGCAATTCGAAAACAACATCAGAATTGAAACTGTATCTAAATTACTTGGGCATGCTAGTATTGAAATAACTTCTAATATATATACTCATGTAATGAAGAAGGAGAAACAGAAGGCTATTGATACGTTGGCGTTGCTAAATTAGAAATATAAACTCATATTGAAGAAAATTACACGTATTTCAAAATAATAATTGGACTAGGGTAACCTAGTCCAATTATTACTTTTTCCTACTTTTTCCGAACAATATATGTTTCTTAAATACTTTGTCTAGATATAATCTCTTAAAGTCATTTTCATAAATTACTTGCACAAAAAACAATAGAAAAATTGAATATGTATATGCATTACAGAAATATGATAAAACATCTGTAACATTCTTAGCATTATCTGTTAATCCTTTATTACTTGTATTCATTACTGCCCATTTACTATAGCATGCTAAAATTATTATATGCGCAAACATTATAAAAAAGAAGTTTATCTTATTAATCCCTTTCTTTTTTTGATTCTTAGATACTTTATCTGATTTTTCTTTTTTATCTTCCTCAAACATAATTTTATAAATCTCTATTTTTTGCTTGTCCTCAAGCACAAAATTATTTTCGCTTATATTTTCAGGTTTATACTCGTAATATTTATCAATGAATATATCTTTCTTTAATTTTGTTTGAAAAATACTTTGTAATTCGCAGAAATGAGTGATTAATGTAATTAAACTGAATAGGACTGGTATAAACATTCCATCTCCTATACTAGGAAACCAAAGAGAAATTAAGTACCATACTCCAAAAAAAGAATACGCCACTAAGAAAATGTGCATATAATAAGTATTTATAAATTCTACAATATTTTTTTTAGTTAATCCTTTAATATTCAAAATATATACCTCCATTATTATTTATTGCATTTCTCTTAATTAATCTAAAATGTATACTGAATATTATTACTTGTGTTTCTACCTAATAAAATTTATTTAACACTATCTCTAAATTTTTTTATTATATTACTCTAAAAGACCTATAGCTTTTCCGTAATTATATAATTTCGTTAGTGTATAGTTAGCAATTTCAGCTTGAGATGTCTTTTTTCTCCACATAAACTCTAATCTAATCTCACCTAATATTGTTTTACAAACTAAATCTGTCCTTCTAGTTAATCCAGCCCCAAAATTTCCTTCTGAAGCAAATTCATCAATCAAACTCGCTTCAATCAAAGCTTTTCCAAATGTTTTATTTAATATTTTATCATTTTTACTAGCAATATCAGTTAATTTTTCAAAAGCATCTATACTATTAGGACCTGTTTTTCCCTTTTTCGCTTGTGCTTTGTAATCAGAATTTATCATTTTTGCCAATTCACTATTTAGTAATCTCTCTACTCCACTTCCATCTTTCTTATCACTCATTTTATATTTCCTTAGAATTTCTTCCAGTTTATCATCTGCAAAATCACGTATTACTGAAAGTGTTGTTACTATAGGCATATATATTATTCTACAATCAAAATAATTCGACAATATTCCTATTTTATCTTGGTAACGCTTTAAATCCTCAACAATATTAGCATTTGTAGATATTAACATTCTATTTATATCCGCTGACAAAAATTCTCCCTTTGTTAAAGCAGCAACATCCTTATCTGGCTCATTCCCTGCAAGCACTATTATCCACATTTTACATGGTTCTCTTTTTACCAGTCCTTCTACAAATTTTTTATTTTTTCTTATAACCTTATTTATTATTTTCAGATATTCTCCTATAGTTTCAACTTTATCAATTAATGAGTTAGCTGCTTCATCTGTTAGTCCAAAATCAAGCAATGTTTTTCCATTATTCAATAACTCTATTGTCTGCTTCGCAATTGTTAAATAAAATTCTTCACTTGGACCTTGAAACTCAAAATATGTTTCATCTAAATCAAGAAGTGCAGTTCCCCCAATATTTTCTGCTGTATCAACTAAAACATCAATTATCTCCTTATCATTACATGGCCAAACAACTAAAGTATTTTTACCATTTTTACCCCTTAAAAATCTATTTATTGAATGTATAGAATCATTTATTTCTCTTGAACTTGATTCTAATAATGACTCTCTCCCCTCAATAATCACCACCCTTAGCCTTTTTTTTGTATCTTGCATTGAATTTATTGATTCCACTAAATCAATATCGTTAAATATTGTCTTTATTTCTATGTTTTCTATAAAAACATCTAATGTTCTAAGAAATGTAGTTTTACCACATCCTGATTTACCCTTTAATATTAAGAAAGCTCCTCTATTACTACTTTCTATTTCTTCATATAATTCTAGTATCTTATCGATTCCTTCTTTGACTGGTAAAATTATTTTAGTAATATCATACTTTTCACGATTATCTTCTAATCCTTCATACCTGTCTGGTAACATAAGCTTTTCCAATTTTATCACTTCCTCATGACACTTAATATTATTTCTTATTTCATATGTATCAGTATTTTTGGGAATTCTATAACTTTCCATAGGTAATATATCTTTATTCAAACTATTTTCTTTATCTAAAACGTTCTTAAGTTGATTTGCTATTTCAAAAGCCAGTTTTGGTGCAAATGCATTTATAATTTGCCTAAACTTAATTGCTTTATTGCCACTAAAGTTAAACTCTATTGGAAAAGATTGAATTATAGCAGCTTCTTGATACGATATTGTAAATAGTTTATCTTCTTTCATTGGTATATCAGAATTAATTGGTAGTCTTCCCAAAGCTATGCTCGGTGATATCATATTCTTATCTAAAATTGTAACTTTTTTACGTTCTTTATCTTTTAATGATATGCTCAATCTATCATCTAAATTTAATTCTTTATTATCTAAGCCTTTAAATGCCTCTTGAATAGTTATATTTTTATTTTGTATAGAAGGAAATTCATAAATATGGTTTATATCTTTTCTTATACCTATAATCACAAGCTTTCGCTTATTCTGAGGTATTCCATAATCTTTATAATTTAAAATTTGATAATAAATTCTATATCCTATTTTCTCAAAATTATTTAGAAATTCCTTCAGTATTTCTTGTTTATTGCTCAGTATAAGTCCAGCTGGTCCTTCATAAATACAACCTTTAGGCATTTTTTTTGATATAATATCTAAGGTTGTACCATTTAAGTTAATATCTTTAACCTCTCCAGTAATTCTACTTAAGAAAAATGGTGGAATTAATGAACTTACAATTATATCAGAATTTGGTATATCGTCTATATCTATATTATTTATATCATCATTTATTATTTCTGCATTTGACCATTTTTTATGAGTTTCACAACTACTTTTATCACGGTCTACTCCCCAAATTATATCAAATCCAGCCATTTTTAATCCCAAATCAATTCCACCAGGACCACAAAATAATGAAACTACTTTAAACGCCATAACATCTCTCCATCTATTCTTCTATTTATATATATTTTTTTAACAATATTAGTTATAGTTGTTAAATAATATGTATTTTTACGTTCTTAATTCTTTTTACAAAAACGCACCTTATATATCAGCTGCTTTAAAACACTCAACATTTCATACATGTTCGACTTTACATCTAATTTTAAAATCTTTATTTTCAGCTAAGAATTTACTATTATTGCTGAATGATTCATCTATTGAATAATTACACAATCCTTTAATTCTTTTAATAGTTATATTGCTATCTTCATATGCTATATTTTCTACTATTATTATTTCGTAATCTTCTTTTTTCTCTTCTGCACATTTTAACTCGTTTTTTGTAATTTCAAATTCAATAAAATCTTTTTTTCCTGAAAATGATTTAACTTCTACATATTTTGTAATACCTTCTTTATTTATATATTTTATATCATATCCCAAACTATCATTACCATTCTCATTATAGTCATTTTTTTTAGCGTTCTCTGAACACCAAAATACATTATTATAGCCATTTCTTTGCAATATTTTAGGATCTCCTTGTAACTTCTTTAAAACAAGTATTTCACCAATAAGACCAATATCTTCACGTTTATCTCTAATCATCCCACTATTTGTATAATATGGTTTTTTCATTGCCCCATCAATATGTTTTTTCCCATTAATTCCAGTTCTAGTTATATCAACATCTTCTAGCTCAACCTCTTCTGTATTAAATTTACCAATTTCAAATGACTCTACACTATTTTTATGTAATATACTACTTGCATTGTTAGAATTTATACTCTCTACTAACATAGTGAATAATACATCTATTTCATTAAAATATAGTAAACTTTTATTTTCGCTTTTTTCTAAAAAATCTATTATAACATTTTGATTTGATATAATATTATTTTGATTTAATTTATTCATAAATCTTTGCTTATTATTTCTATATATTTCTGTTAAATCCACTTCTTCTTGAGCATAAAAATCTTCTTTACAAGCAATTCCAAAAATTTCAAAATAAATATTTTGAACATCGAAATATATACTATTCCTTATACAACTTAAGTTTAGCTCGGTATTCTTATATTGCTCCATTTTTTTTAAGAAAGTTTTTTTATCTTCTAAAATATTATTTTCTAGCAATTCTTTATGTATATAATTTCTATATCTTGCTTCATTTGATTCAATAATATTAACAAAATCTTTTTTATAAATATATGTAAAGTCAATATCCCTATCAGATTGAATGTTAAACTGCTTTAAATCTATACCTATCTTTTGAAACAAATTTGAAATATATATTTTAGCTTCTATTTTCAAATTTTTTTTATTATAAATATCATATTGATCTAAATCAATGGATATATCATCAATTTCAAGATTTAATTCTTTAGAAATAGTTTCTATTAACTCAGCTTCATTTTCAACATTACTTATATTAAAATTCTTATCAAAAATTTTATAAATACTATACCAAAATACTAATACTCTATTACTTATATTTTCATGTTTTAACTCAACAAATTCATTATACGCTTCATTATATCTAATTAAATCCTCATCTATATCATTTATTAAAATTAATTTTCTATTCTTATCATCTTTTGGATATAGTTCTCGAAAGTTGCTTTTATATTCATCAATTTTTAATAAATTAGAAAAAATATCTGAAATTATATTACAAAAGATTAAATCCTCTTTTATTTCTTCTATTGTATTAAATTTTTCAGCTGGTAACTTTAAATATATTTCTTCATCAATTAATACATACTCATAATCATTAATATTGAAAGTCTCATAATTATCCATGACTTCTGTTTTATATATCGGAAATAACTCTGCACATAAGTTAATCTTTATTTTCTTTATAATATTTAGCTCACTTTTATTTTTGTCTTTATCTATTCTATAAGAATAAATGTAAGGAAATAACGTTTTTAAGTCTGCCTTAAATTCCTTATCAAGTTCATGAAGAATTATATCTCCATTTAATTTTATTGAAATCTTCTTGAATGGCTTTACTCCAAGTATCTTTTCAACCTTATCATTCCCTAATCTTCTTTCTGCCTGTAAAATACCAAATTTATCTACAATTTCTTTACAAACATTTTTATTTTCTAAATAGTAAGCTTCTTTTATGTCTATAAATTTTTTTTCATTTTCTTTTTCTACAAGTACTTTCCCATAATTAATAAACTTTTTATAATTTTCAATATTACAGCTTATATCATCTTTATCCAAAGCTTTTACTATTTCAGAATAAATTCTTTTACTATTATTTTTTTTATAATCAATTGCAGGTAGATAAAATAATAATTCGTATATTATATTCTTATTCAAATCAGCCAAATCTCTAGCTACTCCAAGTTTATTCATAATGTAATCTATATCACTTTTGTTTAACATATGCTTCTTGAATACAGGATGAGTATAATCTAATTTAACAACATTAATATATTTTTCCATTCCATCAAAAAAACTTCTTCTTGTTAATATACATTTACTGATTAAACTTTTTTTCCCTAATCCAATATTTATCCAAGGTGTATTCTTAATAATAAAGTCAATAGGAGATTTAATATTTTTTCTTATATACCTATATTTTTGACAATTTGGATGGTGTATATAATAAAAATCAGCAGAAAGTTCATATCCATTGTTATAAATTATATTTCTTATATTTGAATCTTTGTAAAGCCAAACTAAGATATATTCAAACTGAGTTTTCATCAATATTTCTTCTAATAAATCACACTGTGTTACATCACTACATTTTAAATCTGATCCGTATAAAACTGTGTTTTCTAAACCTTTTTTATTTTTAAAAATGTGTTCATTGCTTTCTATAGGATAATAGAAATTATCAATTACATAATTCACATAATTAGAATTCTTCAAATAGTTAATATTACCCTTGTGTAGTTTCGGATATATTGAAACGTTAAGCCACTTAAAGAACTCTTTACACTTATTAATATTATATTCATTTGAATCTACACTAAAAAACTCACTTGGAGTTGCTAAAAATAAATTTTCATCTATATTAACAAGTAAATTTTCGCAAATATCTTCATTATACTCAATCCCCATATACAATTCATTAGAATTTTTTAAACTCCCTTTCCTGGTTATCAATGGGAATTTAACTTCTTCTGGAATAGATATTTTCCTTACTACTTCATTTTCTATGTATGCATCATATAGCCACTTTATCGTGAGTTTAATATTATCTTTAATTGAATATTGATTTATATTTTTATTTAAAAGCCCAGACAACTCTCTTACTATTCTTATAAAATTATATTCTTCTAAATTTAATTTTTTTAATTTATTTGATAAATCTCTAAATGAACCTATGCAAAATTCTAATTTTAATTGATTACTCATTTCGATACTTAAAAATCTTAAAGTTAAAAATTCTGGTAAATTCTTAAAAAATATATCATCTGGTGGAAGATAAGTTGTCATATTATCATCAATACTGTTTCCATTACTATCTATAAATAGCTTAGGCTTTTCGCTTAAATTATCTAAATTATTAATTTGATATTCATATTCATCAAAAAAATACTTTAGCAATTTAACTCTTCTTAGCATATCAAATTTGTTTATTAAACTATTAATTTTTTCAACCATGTATTTATAGCTATACCTAGAAGAAACCCCCAATTTGCTCTTCATAAAATAACTCAACTGAGAATCATCAGTATACTTTAATGTATTTTTAAACTCACTCAAACCTTCCAATATATCTAAATCTAAATTTTCAATAAATATAGGAGCCTCCTCTACATTTAAGTAAATCTCATTAATACTAGGCAATATTTTAGCCTTCTTTATTTCTTCTAATATTATAGTATTAAATCCCAATTCCTCTATGCATATATCAAACTCTTCATTAAAGGACACTAACTTTAAAGCTTTGTAACTTACAGATTCTTTAGCTATCTCCTTTGCAGTTTCAATTAATAACTCAGCCAAAAATTGTAATAACTTTTTATTTTCTTCATTATCTTTTACTAATTGATTTCTATTTCCAGTCAAATTGAAAGTTCCGTGAATAATCGCCGGAAAAGGAAACTTTACATCCGTCTTGAAATAACTATATAAAATATTTTTGTTATCATCCAAGTTATCTGTATATGCAATACTAATCTCGAAATTTTTTCCATCAACTTGTCCTTCTCTTTTTTTTACATTCCATGTTTTATTATTAAAAGTTCCATTTAATAAATCTGATTCAACTATTTTCACAATTTTGCTAGTGATAATCTTTTTTGTAAATTCAATACTTATATTTTCACTTTCAATTTTTAAAGTTTCTAAATTATTTAAAAACAAGATTGATTCTTTATCTAATTCAGATATTTGTTTCTCTATTTCTTCTTTAACATTTTCTATTAATTCTAATTCTATATATGTATCATATTCATCATATCCTTCTCTAAAATCAACCATTTCAGGTACTATAAGTGTTGCAATAGGATATTTAAAATCTGAGTATTCCTCAATAAACTCACTTATATTCTGATTTTTATCCATTAAGTCTATTAAAAACTTTTCTGCACTTTCTTTTGAAAAATTCAAATATAAATCTCCACTTTTTATAAATATGGATTTAGTCCAACTTAATATAGATCTAAATCCTGTACCCTTATTTCCAATTTTATTTTTCTTCTTTGCTTTCGGACTTAAATTAGAGTACATTAAAGACTTAATACCTTCTCTTGAAAAAGGCTCACCATTATTTGCTACAATAAGCTTGTTATCCTTTAATCTTATGTGAATAATTCGCTTTTTTTCGGTTTGCTCTTTTTTTATTACACATGCATCATCTGCATTTTGAATAAGCTCTAATAATTGACGACCTCTATAATCTTCTATTTTTTCTTGTTCCCTATTATAATCACTTATTATTCTTTCAGGTACTTCTAAATATGTACGTCTTACTTTTTCTATTTCTTCTTCTATAAATTTCATTTCCATAACATTCTACCCCATCTGTAATCTCATATTTTTCTATAATTAATACTACTTGTTCGGACTAATTATTAGCCTTTACAATCAACAAAGCAATATTCACGAAATACTAGCACTTTATATTTAACTAAGATATCAATTTGTCTTTTAACTTTGCTATAAATATCATTTAAGTAAACATTATTAAAATATATACTCATAAAATCCATATGATAAATTTATATAAATTTTAACTGTACACCGCTAGTAAATAATTCAATTAAAATTTTTTAATATAAATTATATTAAGAGCTACTATAATCAAGGATTTTTTATTCATTAATTATATCAAACGTAAGTTTAGTTAATGGTTTTTCATAGAATTCTTTATCTATAAATGAGTAACCATACAAAAATAGGTTTATTTCATCTTCATTTAAGTTCAATAAGCCCTTCATCAAATCATCTAGCATTTCTTTATAACTATCATTATATGCGTTTCTTTTATAACATAATTCACGAACATATTGCTTATGCACTTGATATACTTCATTTATTTTAAACATCTCTATATTATTTCTTATTTCTATTTTCTTTGAACCATTATAATCTATATACAAATCAAATAGATCATTATTTCCGGTTAAACTATTAAAATCTGATTTATCAGTTATTTTAGTTTTGAACTTAGCTTCATCATAAAATCCATTATCATATGGATAAATAATTTTATCCCTTTTTCTATTTTTAAATCTAGAATTACATATTTGACAAGATGGTATAAAATTAAATAAAGATAATGACAGTAATGTAAAAATAAATTTGGGTAAAAAGTGATCTAAATCGGCTGTTGTTCGCTTTTTCCCTTCATTTACATAACTAGTTATATACTGTCTATTGCAATATGGGCATACTTGTACATTCATTTCATAAAGAATTTTATGTCTTATTTCATCTTCTAAGTATTTATAATCAATTATATTACTATATTTCTCATTTAATTTTACTAGATCTTCTTCAATATCTTTTGTAAATTCATCGAAATTGTCATTATCTTTGTAGTACTCTGGATATTTAGATATATGTGATTCTATCCAATCATTCTTATATAAATCAACGTATTTTTTTCTTTCAAGTTGTCTTTCATTCTGATTTCTTTTAAGATTCTTGAATTCTAAAATTTTATCTACTTTAAAAGTTCTATGGAAAACAAGTTTTGATGTTAATGTATAATTTTTTAATTCAATGCTTCTACTGCTGTTTGAAATAACCTCTTCACATAATAGTTCTTTAATTAAATTTTCATTAAACTCACCTTTATCATCTTCAAATATGTTAAGATAATCTTTTTTAGTAAATGGATTAATCCAAACTATTTTTGATTTCTGTTCTATGTATCTATTTTTAATCCCTTGGTAAACTTCCTTAAAATAATCATCTTTTATTCTATACACATTATCTTTACTTAACTTAATCATATTTATTATCTTCCTCTTTTAATCTCCTTATCTCTTCCTCTAATTCCTTAATACGTTTTTCTTTAACATCTTGTGTCATTAATTTCACTTTCTTCTTATCTAAATAATCTAACAACTTTTTCTTTATAAATTGGTCATCAATTCCGCTTATTATCCCAATTAATTCTTCAATATTGTTCTTATTATATTCTTCCATGATATCTATTTTATTAATTATTTGTTTAAATATTTTATTTGCAAATTCGCCTATTGGTGATGAGATAAAAAAATCATCCCTTATTATGTCATAAAAATTACTCATTAATCCAAAATTAGCTTTTACTGTTTTTCTTTCAATTTCTCCATTTTCATTCTGTTCAACTTTCAAGCATATAATAAATTCTTTTGGTACATCTGAAATCATAAATGGTGAGTGTGTTGAAATTATTATTTGATATTTTAAATTTTTAATTTTGCTAGCTTTATTTAAAAATTCAATTAAATAATAAATATATTTTCTCGACCATTCAGGATGAAAAGATTCATCTGGTTCATCTAAAATAATCAATGCTGATTTAAATCTTTTATTGTATTTTTCGATATCCAATGCTGTATAAAGATTAGAGAACCCATTTATAAAATCAATTTCACCGTTGCTTAAATTTGAAAAGAAAATATCAACATAATTATATAAATCATTTTGTTTATTTATATCATGCATTGTATAAGTACAATATGTCTCTAAAAGTTCATAAATATTTTCATCAAATCCATCATTTAATTTTATATTAATATTTTCATGCGTCTGAAAATACTTTATGTTTAAATTTTGTAGTGATTTCCCAAACTTAATTATTGCTTCCTCATAATAGTTTTCATCTTTATCTATTTGATAAATTTCACTTATTTCTTTGAATAAAATTCCTATAACTTTTTGCAAATAATCTACTCGGCTAAAAAAATCATCACTAACTAATTCTAAATTACTAATTTCTTTTTTTAAGCTATCAATATTCATCTTTTGTCCATTGTCTTTTAATCCATCCATCCATAGACCTACAATATAACATTCATAAAATATAATTATATATTCTTGTTGTATGTTCCATTTGGCTTTATTCACCTTTGGTTCCATATACCTTATAGACGTATTCTTTGCCTTAAAATATAATATTTCTTCCTTATTATTGTATAAGTTTAAATCAAATTCTTTTTCTATTTCTTTTTTAGATCCTTTATCTGAATTATAAAGTTTAAAATTTATTTTACATTCAATTTCCTTAGCAGTAAATGACTCTTCTAACAATTTATATTCTTTGCTCATAAACTTATATATATTAGTTATCTTAGGAATATCTAAATATATGCGTTTAAATCCTACATAGTAGTCAGCTCTTCTAATTACTCTCTCTTTTTTTAACCATTGTTTTTCCTTTAAATTTTGTCCATATAAAATAATCATTTCTTGATCAAGGGAAATATTTTCTTTTTCCTTTCGATAGTACATTTGAGTATAGGCTATAAACTTTATTTTTTTTGTTTCGCACTCATATTTTATAACTATAGAATATTCTGGATTAATATCTTCAGGTACACCATATAAATTTTTAAATAAACCTAAATCTATTCCCTCAATAACAAAAATATTTTTTTCTATATGATAAATTGAGAACCAAGAAGCACATTTTGTTCTTCCTACTCTAGGCCTATCATTAAACAGATTTGCTCTTCTATCTCGTTGCGATCCTAATAAATCAAATAATGTTGTTTTTCCAGCACCATTTTGACCTATCAATAAATTTACATTACTTATCCTCTTGCCCCATAAAGATTTATAATAATTTTCTTGTTTTTCGATAATTAGTTGTCTTGTTTCTTCATTATAATTAATCTTAAAATTATTTGTAAAACAAAATTCCTGTTTATATAAACATCTATTAATATCGTTTATGTATGTATATAACAGCTGCATACTCATCTCATTGCCCCTTTTCTAAGTTATAATATTATATCCTTATATATTAAATAATACATAAAACTAGCTAATAATCCAATCTTTTCATAAAATATAATTACATAAATAAATTACTTCTACTTTCTTCTAAATAAAAAATAATCATCGAATCAACTCAATATGTTTTCAATTTATGTAAAAAAAATATATCAGATAGTTGAATCTTATAAATTACTCACTACCTGATACATTTCTTAATACTCTTATAAACATCATAGCTTTTCAACCAGCTCTTTTACAATATCATTGTTCTATAATTTATATTTAATATAATATCATATATATCCTTTCCCTTCGAAATACAAGATTAAAGTGCTCTAAATTTTACACCATTTTTACACCATAGTTATATTTAGATACGTCCACTTATATTTTCTTAAAAATATGGACATTAGTATTTTCAAGGCTTACAGCCACTTATAGATATTTAAAATATCCTTTTCATTGAATCATGGGTTCGATTCCCGTATGGGTCACCATTTTAGTAAACATCAGCATTTAGGAAACTAAATTGTTGGTGTTTTTTATTATTTTCCCGACTGAGTTCTTTATTAATAAATTCACATTTTTAATTTGTTCTTTAAATCCTATTGCATAATTTTTTTTTAGCTTAAATTAAAAATGATCTAAGAGTATATACCTTAGATCATTTATTTTTATGTTTGTTTTTTTCATCCCTGTCTTTACCGTTTCCATTACCATTATTGTTTCCTTTTGACTGAGGAGATATTTGTGTGATTTTTTGTCCTTGACTTATAATCAAATCTATTTTTTCATTTTTTTCAGAAGAAGTATTTGGCGGAGGTGATTGGCTAATAATTGTACCTTTAGGGACAGTATCGCTGTATTGCATTGTAACGTTGCCCAGTGTAAAGCCATTATTGTTTATAATACTATTAGCAATGTCTTGAGTTTTTCCAATAAGTGAAGGTACAAGCTTATATAAATCTTCCTTTGGTATGCTTTCAACTGTACTTGCGGTGGAAGAACTCGGAGTATCAGTATCTGTTACTGATGATTCGTTTTTAACATCTTGAGAAGTCCCTTTATATAGAAAGCTTCCTAAAACGTAAGAAGTAATTGCTAAAATAAGAAAACCAAAAACTATAATAATTTTACTATTTTTGCTTTTATTTTTTTTATTAATATCTAATGTTTTTGTAATTAATTTTGTTTGTTGAATTTCATCTTGTTTCATTATCACAGTAGGATTAATTTTTGTATCAGAGAAGGTTAAAGTTGACGAATCCATAATAACAGTTTTAGTATCATGACAATTTTCAAAGTTTACTTCTACTTCAGGATTTTCCTTGATTAAATTTATTATTTCAGAAAATTCAGTGGTACTTTTAAATCTTTTAGAAGGTTCTTTTTCTAAAGCTTTTAAAATCACCGAGTTTACATTATCTGGTATTTCACAATCTATTTCCTTAGGCGGGGTAACAATTTCTTTAATATGCATAATTGCCACTGAAATTGAATTATCACCTGTAAAAGGTATTTTTCCTGTGAACATCTCATACATCACAATGCCTAAAGCATAAATATCAGTTCTAAAATCAACTAACTTTCCTTGGGCTTGCTCTGGTGAAAAATAATGCACTGAACCCATAATATTATTGGAATTGGTTAAGGTTTTAGAATCAGATACTTTAGCAATTCCAAAGTCAGTTAACTTAATTACATTCTCTTCATTTATTAAAATGTTATCCGGTTTTATATCCCTATGAATTATATTATTTTTATGTGCGTATAACAGCGCTTTTGAAATCTGTAATGAGATATCTAAAGCGGCTGAATAAGAAAGTTTGTTATTTTCTTTTATTAATTTCTTTAATGTTTTTCCATTAATATATTCCATAACTATAAAATTAATTTTTCCTTCTGAGCCAACATCATAAACATTTACTATGTTTTGGTGTGACAAACTTGCAGCTGAATTAGCTTCTCTTCTAAATCGTGCAATGAAATCTTCATTTTCACTTAATTCAGCTTTTAATATTTTGATTGCCACAAATCTATTTAATAAGGTGCATTTTGCTTTATAAACAATTCCCATGCCACCTTCACCAATTTTTTCTAATATTTTATATCTGTTTAAAAGTAATGTCCCTATCATAATATGTCCTCCTATTAAAAAACAGCAATACAGGTATTATAACATATATAAATACATATACTATGTAAAAAGTAATTTTTATATTGATAAGTTTCTAAATAATATATTTTTGATATGTGGCAAATATAACGCTTAATTTAAGAAATTTCATTTTGTGTTGATTACTCTAAATTTAACAAATGTAAATTTGTGATATAAATATAAGAACTGGTGATACATAGAAAGAGTGATAATAATGAAAGACACAATAAATAGAATAATAAAGTTTAGGAATGATAGAGATTGGAATCAGTTTCATACGCCTGCTAATTTATCAAAAGCAATATCAATTGAAGCAGGGGAGCTCTTAGAAGAATTTTTATGGGATGAAGAGAACTATAATAAAGAGCATGTTTTAGAAGAACTTGCAGATGTTATAGTTTATTGTATTCATATGGCTGATGCTTTAAATGTTGACTTAGAAGAAATTATAAATATTAAAATGGATAAAAATGAACTAAAGTATCCTATTGAAAAAGCAAGAGGTAATAGTAAAAAATACACTGAATTATAGGGTGGGTTTACATCTATGATTGGTAATACTGCAGGGCCTGTATTTACAATGTATTTGTTAGCTATGGGCTTTAAGAAAAATGACTTTTTAGGCACAAATTCATGGTTTTTTCTTATAATTAACTTAATAAAAGTCCCTCTACAAATTCTAATCTGGCATAATATCTCATTAAAAACTAGTGTTGTTGCTTTTTCTATGATACCTGCAATCACGTTAGGCGCTGTTTTAGGAATAGTAACAATTAAAAAGCTTAATGAAAAGTTTTTTAGAAAATTAAGCGTTGTAATGACCGCTTTAGCAGGGATAAAATTGTTTTTCTAGTTTATTTGTAATTTTGTATAAAGTTTATGACTTTGTTTCAAAAATTTATATAAAAAACAGCCATATATAAAGTTTCAACTAGATTCATGACTTCCTACAAAGTCATGAATTTAAAGCTTTCATATGACTGTTTTTTTGTTTAGAATTTATCATTATTTATGTAATTTTCAAAATATCATTTTTGTAAATTACAATTACAAAGCTCCCATATCCCTAGCAGCATAAATAGAAGGATATTTTGGCTTAAAATTTGGTTCCTCTTTAATGCGAGCTGGATCTGCAGTTAATTCCCATAGGTTAGACATAAGCCATCCATCTTCAGTAGGTGTTTGCTCTGGTGCTTCATACAATTTATATAATTCGCCTATAGCAATAGGATTATCATCTGCAACGTTATATATGCGGCCACCAATACCAGATGTGCTAGCAGCAAGTAATAGTGCTTGGTTGACATCTTCATGATGAATCATAGATTGCTTTTTTAACGGATTCCAGTTAATCATGTAAGGTAAGATTTCTTCAATGTGCGGATCACCATCACCATAAACAGGTGCATGGATCATTCTTCAATTTAGATATTTATATTAAATAACGGATAAATACTATTGTAACTATATTTATTAATTTATGATTTAAAAAAACTGTGAACTTTTTATTCAGAAATTTTTAAAAAAATGACTTCAAATTTTCCTTCACAGATTAAGTAATTTATAACTTCCTCTATTCTCTTCCTACTAATCTCATCTATAAGAACCATATCACTTGACCAATAATACTTTCCGCCCAAGCATTCTCCTGTGACTCTGTTTTTTTCTACAAGTCTGCTTATATTGCTGTATGTAAAGAATGAAGCGCCCCATCTTGCACCATTTTTAAATTCTACTATTACATCTGTATTGTCATTGTGTACATCCAATACATCTTCCCACTGTTCTGCTTCTATCCAAATATCATAATCGTTATTTAACATACACTCCTCCTAATGGGCACTTTTTACATCATAATCTAATATAAAGTCTCTAAAGAATATTGCGAATTATAATTATTAATTTTTGTTTTATAGCATATCTCCTGGTTTACTCCAATACCTAATCTCATCCATTTCTCTTTCTAGATCGTCCATATAATCTTCACCTAATGTACGGTCGAATCTATCACTTAAAATACTTCTTACCTTTGCTAATTTCTCACAAACACGCCATTCATCTATAAAACGTGTTGTCTCTTTCTCGTATTCTCCACGATACATTTCTTCACCATATGTATGAAATTTTTCACCATAATAAGAGCCCATTTTATGTAATGATATTAGAATCATTTCAAGTTCTTCTAAAACTTCCTTCAATTCATCAAATGTATAAGTTATATTTTTATTTACTTCCTGCAAAATAAATTCTCCTTTTAGTTTGTCTTAAAAAATTACGAATTAATTATAACATAAATTGTAAATTTACTACAATTGAATTTATAATGTCCACGAATTATAAATTAAATTAATTATTTTTTATATATTCTTTCTAAATAGATTTTAGTTAAGAATAAATTTACTTATAGCATCAACTATTTTCATTATAAAATTCGTAATAGTTTTTTGTAGATATATTCCAACCAGATTAATTAAATTTACATTTTCCCATTCAACCACTCCTTTAAAATCAGATTTCACTTCAGCAAATTCAATACCTAATTTTTCCAAAGTATACACCCACTTCATTTAATTTATTTTTTATATTTTGTAAAGTATCCATTTACACTTTTATCAATATCATATTTGATTTCAAATATTTTTTCTGTCCTAAAACGAAAAGTTAAATTCCATATGTAAGAGTAAATTAAAATAAAATATTTAACCTTGATGTATATTATTTTTTATAGTGTCAATAATTCAAATATACTAAAACTCTATTTACAATTTTTTAGAGATACTACTTAACTCATGCCATAACACGCCCATTACTATCTCTTTTTTGCACTAAAAAATGCAGCCAAATTAATGACTGCATTTATATGATTATTTAGTTAACGTTAATAAATTCGCTTATACAATATTCTAATATTTTATCTTCTTCACCTTTAAATATTTCAGCTAAGTATAATATTACTTCTTGTTCACCTTCTGGAAGATCTCTTATTGTATCTTTGATTGTATCTATAGTCACATTCTTCATAAAATAAAATCACCACCTTAATGTTATTGTGGAATATTATATTATATAAGGCTAAAATAATCCATAGTATAAATATTGGCAATTTACTAATACTACAATTGCTAATCTTTTATAGCTTGGCAGGTTGCCAAAAGACAGCGAATTAATTAACGATTTACTGTCTTTTGTTCTTTTTTTCTAAAATACCAAATTATAATACTAGTGGTTGGGCATTCTCGGTTCATACTTAAAGAGCTCATATTTATGTATGATATTATTCCATAGAAGTAATATCATATCTTATTTCTACTACTTTATTTTCTACATTCCAAAATTCAATTGTTACCTTTCTTTCATGATCTACGTATCCAATTACTAGCGAAGAAGGCATTTGTTCCTCAGTTCTCTTGTAATAGTTAGTGCCATAAGCATTAATTACATCGTCAACTGAACTCCCTAAACCAATACCTTTGCTTGTCTTAATATCACTGTTGGTTCCACTATTAATAATAACTCTAATAATCTGTCTCTGTTTATTTGTCGCAATTTCTAAACCATCACTTAGTTTATAGTAGTCAAATAGAGCATTGTCAATTCTTTCAATCTTTGTCCCATACTTTTGCACAAATTCCTCGCTATCGATATTTTCATACATTTGAACGCCATCTATGTTCTCTTGGCTAAGAGTTGTTGTTTTTGTAAACATAAAACTACTTGACCTTTGGAAATACTTATAAGCACCAAATATAATGCAACTAATTAAAAGTAAGATGATAATTATAATTTCAAATACCTTCTTTATTGTGAACTTTTTCTTTATGAATTCCACAATAAGAACTGTGACTACTAACAAAAATATACTTACCATAATTCCAATGGTACTCAAAGCTATCCCCTCCTTATTGATACACAATATTTTAATATTGTGTGCTAAATTTATCTTTATTTAAAGAATATAAATATTTATTCACCTTCATAATAATCTACATCGATATTCTTTCTATAAAATGTACTTAACTCTCCATTTAAAATTATTCCTACTTTATCAGACTTAGGGTAATATGCTATATCTGGATAATTAACTGTGTCACAATCTAAATATATGAGCATTTCATCATGTGAAGAATTAATTATTCTATGGGTTCCATTTTCTAATGGAGGGCAAACTATAATATCTCCTGCTGAAATTCTTTTATTGCCATCAGGTGTTTCTAAAATACCACTACCGCTAATGATATAAAAAATTTCCTCATTTTTAAGATGGTAGTGATATGGGTAATTTGCTTTCTGAGGTGGAATTTCATATATAGCAACGTAACATTGACTATTTTTGTTTCGTTTTGTTACTTCATACTTATAATATTCATAAGGTTCATGCTCATTTTTATGCTTTGGTTCAATTAAGTTTTTGTTGGTAATTTGAATTTCACGATTATCCATTCGATGACCTCCTCTATGTTACATAATAATTTACCATTCTGTATTAATTATAGCATATTTTGTAAAAATCGTACTATTCAATTTTCAAAGAACATTTCTATAATTTACTTCGTCATATCTACATATTGTCTCCTAAATATAATAATAGAGATAGTATCGCTCACCTCAATGATGCCATATCCTATCTCTATAATAATTTATTGTCGTTTTTTTCATTATGCATATATTGTTATATAACAGTTGTATATGTGTGCACATATACAACTAATTAAATTAAAGGAGTTTTTTTATTATGTTTAATGAAGTTGAAAAAATAGATAACTGTAATTGCATAGCAATCCGCCATGAAATAGTTGATGAAGTAAGAAAAGATATGCTTGAAGAAAGCTAAATTAGTTAAATATCGAAGAGAAGGTACAATAGTATATTATTCTTTATCTAATGATCATGTCAAACAAGTGTTTAATCGAGGATTAATCCATATCTTATTGAAGATTAATAATTTATTATTTAGAGGTGGCTTTATGACCATTTCCTGTATAACTGCCTCTATTTTTATGTAAATAAAAAAGCAGTAGTGGATTGTTCCTACGGCTCTTCATTTTATCTTTTATGAATATGTGGACATTTAACTATTTCTTTTGCATTAATATACTATCTAGTATTATATCTACCATATGAATGGGATTAAATGATATTGAACCTTTTCACAATATTCATCATACCCTGATAAATTCTTAGATAAAAACTTTTCTTCATTAAGAAGCCTAGCGATAATAGTAAAAGTTAGAGCCGCTACACTAAGCAATGCCCAATATGACCCTAATGCAACTGATGAAAACACCAGCATCAGTATTGCTCCAGAATACATGGGATGACGAACAATTGCATACAGTCCAGTTGATATTACTTTCTGGTTTCTATCAACTTCAATTATAGCTGAAGTATAACTGTTTTCTTTGAATACAAGAAATACTATGAAAAACCCTAATATAACAAAAATATTTGCTAATATGCTAATGTATATTGGAATACTTGACCAATGAAAACGATGGTCAAACCCTGCAATAATATATATGAAACAGAAAAACACATTTGCAATTGCTTGTATAGTTTTTTGACTCTTTTCCTTTTCAGCTGTTGAACCAGCATTAAGCCGTCTCTTCAAAAGCTTCGGGTCGTTTTTAAATAAATATATGGTAATCAATATTGTTGAAATAGCAAAAGTAAGCAGATAAAGCCATGCCTGTAGGTAATTAGCTGTCCATGCAGGTAAAAAAATTAATACTCCCATAATAGCTAGAAGCATTATAAATCCAGATATAGTTTTTTCAATTATATTATCCATATAATCACCTCAATTATCAGTATTGTTTATAATTATATCCTATTATTGACAAGAAAATGCGTATAATTGTCAATAAGGTAAAAATCGTTCTTACTTTCACAATAAGTTCACAAAAATTTACAATAATGTAGTAAATACAAAATCTTTATTTCTACACATCTTAAGAAAATCCGAATTAACTTTTCTATAATCTATATTACTCTAGTATATTGTTTAGCTCACTTATACCTCTAGAATAACAATCCTTAACCTCTTTTAACATACTTGTATAAAACTCAATGGCAGAGCGTTGTCTTTCTTTAGCTATTTGAGTTCCTCTGTTAGTATAGAACTTATCATATAGTTTTTCTAACTTATATTTATACTCATGAAAAAAAGATGGATTTTTATCACTTGTACCATCTAATATAGTTCCATTCTTCTCAATGGAATACAATGGTTCTGATACCTGTGCTATATAAAATAGTGTTCGCGCAATTCCAAGTGTTCCAGTCACATCTAATTTATCCGCATCAAATAATATCTTTGCTTCTATACTGCTCGGAGGGTTATCACTTCTAAATCTATGTGTTAATATACATGATTTTATATGAGCAGCTTTTTCTTCAGAAAAGCCATTATTTATAACATAGTTAAATGCCTTTTCACTACCAACTTGAGCATGGCATAATTTCGAATTACTGAATTGTTCTTCTCTACCAATATCGTGAAGCAAACAAGAAATAATCAGAACATCCATATCAACTTTATTTTCATATTTAGCAATATCTAATGCCATATATAAAACCCTATAAATATGTTCCTTATCATGGGCACTATCGTTCATACATTCTAGCATATAGTTTTCAATATTTTTATATAACTCTATATTCATTAATTATATTTCCTCCATTTCTATTTGAAAATACAAGTTATTTATTATTGGTTTTATCTGACTATTAAGCATTCACTTTATTGTATACTATTAGAAATCTTTGTCAATAATCTAATTGGGGTACGGCAACGATTCGTGTAAAAAACAGCCACAAGACAGTATTTACCATTTATAATGCACTATAAATCAAAAATGGTACTACTATTTTGTGGCTGTTATGACGTAAAATAGTTATTATGAGTTTATCCCTTGCATTTTGCAAAAATCACAAATAGTTTTGAGGCGTTTAGTATCAAATATAAGCTTTACTTTTTGGCCGCCTTTACAATCCTGCGGAGTGAACCGTCATAAGAAGTACGAAAAAACTCCACTGTTAACCCTTCCATTGCGAAAATTTCACCATATTCTTTTGTGTGTGATTTATCGGTAATAATCACTATTCCATTCGGTTTCAATACTCTCGCTATTTCCTGGCAGGCTTTCTTTCGTCCATCTTTGGTAGGGATGTTGTGAATACAAAGATTGGAAAGAACCACGTCAAATGTATCATTGGGAAAGGACATACTTCGCACATCCTCATTTCTTACTTCAACTTTTTCAAGGACCCCCTCAAGTTCGGCATTTCGCATGGTATTTTGATAAGTATTGTTGTGCATATCTTCCGGATTCCAAATATCAATGCCTATACTCTTTCCCAGAGTCAATTTTTTGGCAGCACCAATCATTAGAAGTCTCCGTCCAGTACCTATATCAAGGACTTTTTCATTTCCTTTCCAATCAATCATGGAAATCATCTTGTCCCTACGGTGTAGTTTGCCGAGTTTAATGTAATAAAGATTTGAACCGCAAACAAGAACCATTAACAAACCACAAAGCATAAGAACAAAGGCCACAATTTTCAGGCTGAGGCCGGGAAAAGTGATTAAAGCAACTCCCCCACCAAAACAAACTACTCCCACAAAATAAACAATGGTGATGACGAAAGGCGAACCATCAAAACCATAATTCGGTTTGGATTTCAGTATGCATAAAAAACTTCTATTTCTTGAATAATGCAGTTTTACAATTTGCTATTTATTTTTAGTGATTTATAATAAAAGAATATTGTCTCCTAAATATAATAATATAGATAGTATCGCTCACCTCAATGATGCCATATACTATCTCTATAATAATTTATTGTCGTTTTTTTTCATTATGCATATATTGTTATATAACAGTTGTATATGTGCACACATATACAACTAATTAAATTAAAGGAGTTTTTTTATTATGTTTAATGAAGTTGAAAAAATAGATAACTGTAATTGCATAGCAATCCACCATGAAATAGTTGATGAAGTAAGAAAAGATATGCTTGAAGAAAATATATTATCTGATTTAGCCGATTTGTTTAATATATTTGGTGATACAACAAGGATAAAAATACTGCATGTACTTTCAAAATCTGAAATGTGTGTATGTGATATTTCTTCACTAATAAATATGAATCGTTCTTCAGTATCTCATCAATTAAAAACACTAAGACAAGCTAAATTAGTTAAATATCGAAAAGAAGGTACAATAGTATATTATTCTTTATCTAATGATCATGTCAAACAAGTGTTTAATCAGGGATTAATCCATCTTATTGAAGATTAATAATTTATTATTTAGAGGTGGCTTTATGACCATTTCCTGTATAACTGCCTCTATTTTTATGTAAATAAAAAAGCAGTAGTGGATTGTTCCTACTGCTCTTCATTTTATCTTTTATGAATATTGAGAATAAACTAATATGTTATTTATCTTCCCTGAGTGTTATAAACCTTATATATTCTTGTTCAACATTATCAAAACATGGTAATCTTTCAAATTCAAAATACCTATAAAAGTCCTCGAATTCTCTTGCGGTCGCCTCAAATTCTACCCAATAAATATTGTTACTCTCAAACAACCCGATATGTCCAAAACCATCATTTGAATGTAAATTAATATGGATTTGGTGAGCATGAGTAGATTCAATAATTTCATCCATAATCAAACCCTGTTCTTTCCATAATTCTTTTTTACTATTAATCCAATTTTTGAAATTACCAAATATTATATCCATAACAAATACCCCATCTAAAAATAAATTTACATTCGTAATAATTTACTGTTGCGAATCAAATAATAACAGATATAGCTATTGACAAATTTGAATTTGCTATATGCTAATCTATTAATAAATCTTTCTCACTTTCAAATAACTCCATTGTTTTTTAATAAATATACCTATCCCCATTAGGTAAATATTCTTCAAAATCATTAACAAATTCTAATACTGCAGATGTAGTCGCTTTCTTTTTCCCAATATCAATAAGTATTTTTAATATAGTTGGCATATGTACAAACACAGCACACATATTCGAATATTCAAAATCATCTGATCAATCAATTTTTACATGTTGTAATATTTCTTCAACATTGATTTCTATCCAATCATTCGGAATCTGCCATAATAATCCTCGGCATGAAATCACCCAAATATCATTAGTTGTAACAAAACAGCTTTCCCATAAATACGCAGTCAGTAGAATCGCTTTCTCGTATGGGATACTTTTTATATTATTCAATTTCTTGATACTTCCAGGATAAATATCTTCCAAATCTTTTTTTATTTTATCATGAATCCACATAAACCCCACCCTAACATTAAATACATAAACTTTTGTTTTTCTCCCTACAAATTTCTATTTTTATACCTTTTAAGAAAATTATGTCATATCATGATTTAATTTTTATGCATATAAAAGTTAACTAAATCATATCTAAGCTTATCAAATAAAGCGTCGCCTAAAGAAATTGGATACCAATCCCCATCCCAAAACACATTTTTCACTGCTTCATCATAATTACTCGCATATTCAATTACATAAGAACTATATCGCTCTATGTAAGTTATTTTATAGTAACATTCAGCATATGAATAAAGCCCAATTCCGTTTATAAATGTCTTTTCAAAGCCCATTTCTCCCAATAAGGCATATATTTTTTCTCTAATAATTTCTTTATCCATCTCATTAACCTTTCTATATATAGAAGTTTTATTATGTTCAATAGTTAAACCTTCTTCAAAAATCTAAGGTTTATTACTTTAAAAACTAATTTGCAATAATTTACAATAATGTAGCAAATACAAAATCTTTATTTCTATACATCTTAAGAAAAATGTGAATCATATGCCTTTGGTAAAAATTATCTCTAAAGGTTCGTCATCTAATAGTAAACTGCCAGAATCCTTATATCCCAACTTTCTATAAAAATGCTGAGCTTGCTCATTTGACAATGTCGATGTCATAACCAATTCATATCCTATACTCTTCATTTCATTTTCCCAAAATCCAACTAATTTTTTCCCCATTCCTTTATTTCTATAGTTTTCATTTAAATATAGCATGTTCATAAAAGGAGTGTTGTCCCAAAAATAATTATATCTTAACCAACCAATAACCTTGTTATCCTGATCTTTTGCTATAATAATTTCTTTTTCTTTGAGTTTATTTTTTATTAATTGTTTTGGTAAATGTCTATCATTATCAAGTATAAATTGAAAGTCTAATTCACTTGCATATTCAAATTTCATTAATAACACTCTCATTTCTTATATTTTTTTAACTCATCAATAATTCATCATATATTACTTTAGTGAAAAACTTTTAATTTGGCTATGGTTGATAATATATATTTTTAAGACTTCACTACAAACTGGAATTTATTAGGATGACATTTCTTCAAAAATATTATTTGTTTTTGATTTGTTTGTGATCTATATAATATGTTTCTTTATAAACTCATCAACGATACTCAAGGATTCGTCGCAGTTAAACCCGAAAAATCCGTGGTTTGAGTTAATTAACTTTACAAACTCTACCTCTTTATTAAGCTCCTTTAACTTTGCATACAAGCGGCAGGACTGATTAAAATGTACATATGCATCACTTCCCCCATGCATTATAAGAATAGGTGGTGTTGACTTTTCCTTACTAAGGTATCTCCCAGGATTTGTTTTTTCAGCTATCTCCCTGTTCTCAGAAATTCTAAGTCCACCAATCAACATTCCCTCAGGAGAGTCTGGGGCATCATGCTCACCGATACTAGGGTAACAAGCCATTTCATAAATTTCTGTAGGTCCATACCAGTCTACAATACATTTTGGATTTACTTCTTGCTCCTTATAATCCTCTGTTATGGGGTAGTCGTTGCATGTAATTCCACACATCAAGGCGGTATGTCCACCACTAGAATCTCCCCAGAAAATCATGTTCTCAGTATCTACAAAATATTTTTCACTGTTCATTTTCATGAATTTATATGCAGTTTTAGCATCCTCTATTTGTGCTGGAAAAATAGCCTCGTCACTTGGGCGGTACTCTACAATTGCCACAACATAGCCCTTCTCAGCCATTCTAATTAGCTTATTAAGACTTGCGTATAGTGATTGTTTATGCCATGCAGATCCTTGAATATAAATAATCGTAGGACATTTCTCTCTTTCACCCTCCTTGCCCTTTTTCGGAATTAGTATTTGTAAGCTTAAGTCCTTGCCCTTTCTGTTAATGTATGTAACATTGGGCAAAAAGTCTATACCATAGCCATAAGTGTCCTTTAACTTTACTATTTTTACTCCTTGCGGCAACTCATCTGTTTCAGGAAATTCATGTATTGGAATATCTAATTTTGGTATCATCGTATGCTCGCTCATTTTTACACCTCGCTTAAATAATTTTTAGTTTAAACTGTCCAACAAATTCCAATTTAAATTTAGTATACAAATAACGGATAATCATGTATACACCAAATTTATCCTCTCTTTTGATTTCGCTAAATTATATCATCACGCATTAATTATAACATATTCTGTAAACATGCTATTTAAAATTTTGCACAAAAATAAGCAGTAGTTAATTGCTCCTGGCTACTGCTCTACAAACTCTCACAATAATTATAAATTGTTTGTTTTTTTGCAGAAATTATAGGTAATTAAAAAGGGCGGCATGGAGATTAATTCCTCTTTGCTGCCCTAAAAATATAAATATTTAATTCTAATGTAACCATGCCCCATTTTCATCAACTTTATAGCCATCTGGTGTAACTGTACTAACATATAATGCTCCACTAGCAAATATGGCACTTGTTAAACAAGCTAAGCTAATTGAAAAAACATCTGATTTTAGCGTATATATATCCAGTTCAAAAATAACACATTTTCTCAAATTAACATTTTTTCTCAAATTTATTACTTGAAGTGGCATTATATTATTCCAAATGCTCATTTACAATTTATAGTTTAAATATTATATTATACAAAACAAGTTAATCAACATATTATTTCAAATACTTATTTACATTTTATGGTTTTAGTGTTATATTATATAAAACAATCCAATTAACATAATTTTAACAAGGATAACTAAAATTTGTTAAATATTAATTGAATACATCCGACTGGAAAACCAGAGGGTATGCACTATTATTAGGTGTATGTCCTTTTTTTAATAAATGTATTTAGCTAAAACCTCAATTACATTTATATACAATTAAATAAATTTTCAAAATCAATGCATAGCATTAAAATCCATTACTTACTTTATAAATCGCGGTAATAATTGCATCTTGCAATCATTATATAAAAAATATTTTATTAGGAGGTATTCTCATGAGTAAAAAAATTATTTCTCTATTACTAAGTTTTGGTTTAATCCTAACCTTCCCATCTGTTTCAGCTTCAGCCGCTGACGTTGCAAATTCTCCGCAAAATTCCGAAGCTCAAATCTTACAAAAGTTTAAGGGCTTAACTGGAAATAATCTTAAGTACAATATCGACTCATCTGAAGGAAAGTTCTTTATTTCAGGAACTTTATCTTCAGAAAAAATTACAAGTACTGAAGCTGCACTCAATTTTATTGATGAAAACAAAGCACTCTTTAAATTAGACAATGTAAAAGATAAACTGAAAGTTGAGAAATCCGAAAAGGATTCATTAGGATTTACACATGTTAAAATTGGACAATATATTGCTGGTATACCTGTAAAAGACAAATTTGTTACTATCCATTATAATAAAAATGGACAAGTAACTAACATTACTGGACAAGTAGAAAGCAAAATCGAAAATATTTCACAGCTAGGAACTAAATCTCTTAATGCAGCAGATGCTGTAGAAATAGCCAAAAAAGAATTTTCATATAAAGAATTAGCTTATGAACCTACAGTTGAAACCATAGCTTACATTAAAGATGGACAAGCTTATAAAACCTATAAAGTTAATATTAAATTTTACGAACCTTCTATAACAAACTATGATGTATATGTTGAGGCTTCTTCAGGAACAATCTTAAAGAAAGAAGATAGAATTAGATATGATGGTGCTACAACAGGTACAGGCACTGCTGTTGACGGAACAACTAAAAATATCAACATTTACTTATCTTCAGGCAAATATCAATTGAAAGATACTTCAAAAGCTTCTTCTAAAAGTCAAATATTAACTTATACTGCAAATAATAAACAAACAGAGCCTGGAACCTTAATCACTAATACTACTAGTACTTTTAATACTGAAACTTTAAAAGCTGCTGTTAGTGCTCATTACTACGGTGGAGTTGTATATGATTTTTACAAGAATTTATTTGGAAGAACTAGTCTTGATAACAAAGGCATGAATTTAACATCCACAGTTCACTATGCTAATAAGTATAATAATGCATTCTGGGATGGCTCTCAAATGGTCTATGGAGATGGTGATGGAACTACCTTTACTTATTTAAGTGGAGACCTTGATGTTGTTGGGCATGAAATGACTCATGGAGTTACAGAACGAACTGCTGACTTAAATTATGAAGATCAATCTGGTGCACTTAATGAATCTATCTCAGATGTGTTTGGAGTTCTTATTGAAACTTATGATAAATATAATGTTAAAAATGGTGGCACATGGAAATTTGATCCTTCTGACTGGGTTGTTGGCGATAAAGTGTATACACCTAAAATAGCAGGAGATGCTCTTAGAAGTTTAGCTAATCCAACACTATATGACCAACCAGATAATATGAGTAACTATGTAAATACTTCCTCAGATGATGGCGGAGTTCACACCAATTCAGGTATTCCTAACAAAGCTGCTTATTTAGTAGCTAAATCCATAGGAAATGAGAAGACTGCCAAAATATATTATAGAGCATTAACCGAGTATATGTATCCAACTACTGATTTTTCTGGAGCTAAAGATGCTTTAGCTCAAGCTGCTACTGATTTGTATGGTTCAAATAGTAGTGAAGTTAACTCAATAGATAGTGCATTTGCAGTTGTAGGAATTGATAGTTAAAAAGTAACAGAAATTTCATTTATATAGTACTTCTGCTGCTTTTAATATTGGAGGTAGAGACAATTTAAAAATTCTGTAAATTTGATTCTTAATCTATATAAAAAAGTGCTCCATTTTATATGTTAAGTATTATTTATATAAACTATAAAATATATAAAATGGGACACTAATTTTTATTTATTGATATTTAAATATAAAATTAAATTAAGTATTTACATAAATTATACTAGTCTTGCAAAATGGACTGGTGGGGTAGCTACGGATACTGACTTTTTATTTTAGATAAAAAAATATAGCTTATAATTTTATATTAAAGTAACAATAATCATTGCTAAGAACTTATTTTAACATATATACTATGAATTATTTTTATTTAAGTACATTTACAAATACAACTTTTCAGACAAAAAATAAAGGTAGACTAAGCATTTCTACTCAATCTACCTTGTATTAGCTAATTTTTGTGCAATTCAGCCACATGCATTATATCATATTATATATTTACTGTGTAATCTGCATTTAAAAATAATGCTGCTTCACTATTTCTTCTTTTTAATAATCCAGTACTAGTCACTCCATTTGCTTTTGACCACGTCTGTAAATTAGCTACAATTGTAGCTGTATCTCTTACACCAGAGATAACGTTCTTCCAGAATGTAGAGGCTAATAATGCACCAGTTCCGCAGTTATATGCAAAACTTATACAAGCATCTAATTCGTTTTGTGTTAATGTAACATTTGCATTAACTAAAGCAGACTTAATTCTTTCAGCACAATTTTCAGCTTCATCCTTAAGCCATTCTATAGCTTGTTCTTTTGTACAAGTTGAAGCTAAACCATTTGGAAAAGCTTCTGGAGTTACTGCGTATGTAGTTCCATAACCAATTGTCCACCATAATTATTTACAATAATGTAGTAAATACAAAATCTTTATTTCTACACATCTTATGAAGATTACAAATTACCTGAACGATAAATAGGAATTTGTAAAAACAACTTTGGTAACATGCTATAAATTAGTTTTTGAATTTCTTATAAATGCCTAATCTATTAGAATCTCTTTATAAATATTTGCTCTATACTTCCATTATGATATTTTTCATCAATTTTAACAAATCCATATTTTTCATAAAGCCCTATTTCTCCACTTACAATATATATTTCATTAAAACCAATTTCTTTAGCATAATTAATTGAAAATCTAATTAATTCTTCACTTAATCGTTCTCCTCTATGAAATTCATCAACAAACACATATCCAATGTATGGAGCATATTGGATATCTTGAATACTATCTTTTTTAGTAAAAGTGCAAAATCCAACTATATTTTGATTTTCAGCAACAACAATAACTCTTTCCCAATCAACGAATTTATTTTTTATCATTTTTTGTGCAAGAGATTTTCCAGCTCTCCACGAACATTTTTTAGCAAAATCAATTACTTTATTCCAAAGCTCTTCCTCATTAGTAATAATTTTAAATTCGTATGTTGTTATTTCTTTCAATGGCATTATCACCTCACAGCATTACTTTTAATATAAATTCTATACATAAATATATTTAAGTTAATACACAAATTATAATTTATCTATGTCTTTTTTTATAATCTTTAATTTGCCATAATTTACTATTATACATTAATTAAGAATTGTGAATTACATAAACAATAAACCTGCTAATAAAAATCAAGTATTTCTTTTATTATAAAAGAAATAAGTGTAGATAGTTAAGTGATATTTCACTTAATGTCTACACTTATATAGTACGAAATTGGAATTTGTCTGTAACTTTTCGAATGTTTATTTTGATTTTTTTATAAGACTACTTTTCATAAGTTCCTTTCAATGTATATTGTCCTAAAGTATGTCCTTCTATTTCATGATATAGATCATTTAATAAAAAACCTTTTTCTAGATTCAATATTTTATCTAAAGCAAAAACATGAATCTCATAAACATGTGCTTTATCTGGTGGCATCATACCACCATAATAGCAAGAAAGTTCTCTTGATTGTTGATTTCCTTGTAAGCTAGTCCAACTATTTGTACCCTGTATAAAATCATCTGCTGTCTGACTCTCATTTTCTTTCAATTCATTACGTCTAATATTTGCAGCAAGCCAATGTATCCATGCAAAACCTCCTGTTACTGGATAAGCATCTTTATCTTCTAATACTATTGCAAATGAAACAGTATTGGCAGGAGCATTTTCTATTTTTAATGGAAGGGAAAAAGTAGGAATTCCATTTTCATTAAAATATTCTCCACGACTGCCATATTGATCTTGAATCATTCCTTTTATAATACCTGTACTTGTTATTACCATTGTAATTACCTCCAACACTCTTATTTATAGGCAAATTATAGCAAAGAGCATCTATAACGTAAATTACCAACTTTTTTGTGGGTATTACTCTGAAATAACTTCCTTTTCAATTAATACTTTTTCCATACCATGTTCTTTTAAATAGCCAATTCCAATGCATTGCATAATTTTTAGAGCATTGACTATTTGCATTCCCATCCCTATTGTTAATGAATATTCTACACGAAGAGGATATCCATCAAATGATTTCTTTTCTACAAATCCATATTCAATCAATTCTTTCAATTGCTCTAGTAGCATTTTTTGATTAATTCCATCAATATCTCTTTCTAATCTAGCCAATGATGTAGCGCCTAGGCGCAATCGCCATAATATAATAGATTTCCATTTTCCCTTAATCATATCGTGTACTAATTCTAATGGACAAGTATATTCTTCTCTTATTTTCATTATATCTCCTAAAAACAAATTATAATTTATCTATTAGTATTATAGCATATTTTGTCAAAACCTCCTTATTAAACTTTCAAAGAACTCTTAATACATGTATCTTTACTCTTGTCCCAAAGCCTTTCTCCATCATTCACAAACAATTAAATCTTTGAATACTAAAATACCTTTTTCACACCCACAAAGTATATTTTATTCTCAATCATAGATTAAATATAAAAATAAAAGTTACACAATATATAATAAATTACGTTATATATTATGTAACTTTATTAATGTAATAATTTTTATTAGAGATTGTACAAATTAGTTATACATAGAATAAGCAAAATGATATAATGAATTTACATTTGTAGAAATCTCGCCATTACCAGCTACCATAAAAAATGGTATTATATCATAATAATGTGTACTTATTCTATTATCGAATGAGTATTCTCCAACAGCTGGCCCTAGGTGTATTGAAATCGAAAAATTTCCATTAGCATCAGTCATGCCAGTTTGGTTACATGGTTTATTATTTAAACGTACTACTGTTCCTGCTGCAATTGGTTGATTTGCAACTGGAATACCAGCTTTATTATAAGCAGTTCCTTGGACAGTCATCTCATAATATACTCTCCATTTCTTTCCATATCCATAATCCATATAACCACCATTTGCATTAGTAGAAATATTAGTTATTGTTGCTCGAGTTATATTGGAATCTATTGGAACCTTTTTTTCAAACTTAAGCTTATAAGTGGCATCTGGATCCGCACCTGATAAACTTAACACCCTTGTATAATAAATTCCTTTAGGAAATGTTTTGGCTAGTGAATTATTATTTTTTAAAGTAGCTATTAAAGAACGGTTTTCATCATATAATTTAACCTCATAATCTCCTTTACTTGATGAATTTTGGAATGATAAAATACCATTCGTATCTTCATTTAATTGAAGTTTACTCCAATCTTCATCAAACTCATTATCTATCGTATCCTCTATAGATAATGAATTAGCATATTCTTTTGCTTGAAATATGTTATCATCAGGTTCATTTGAACCATATTTATCCGAAGACATTACTGCAAGTTGAAATTGATTTTTATCATCAAAACCTTTTACTGAATTTATTCCAATAAAGTAGATCCCTTTTTGGCCAATTGTACTTAAATGTTCGTTTGCACTACCTGAATATAATGAGTCTGCAACCAAATCTAAATCGTTAGTCTGCTCATTGTATTTAAATAAATACAAGTCATAGTCAATGTTAGTACTGTTTGGTGCCTGCATAATTACTGTAAGCTTTTGAATAAATGAATTATTAAAAGCATACCATCTTTCTGCCCCTTCACTTGTTATGGAATCACCATAAATAGATCCAATGTCTATGGTGTAAGCATTATTTGGACTATCATTAATAGTAACAGCTGAACCAGTTGTAGTCTGATTGTCTGCTGCAAGGAAATTTGATTTTGATTTTACATTTTCTTTTACATTTTTTAAAGAATTTTCATTAAATTTAATTTCTGGCTTACCTAATTTCAATTTTGTCTTAAACATATCTGAGTTTGAAGCTTTAGATGATAGTTCAGTAGACTTGTCCTCTAATTTGACATTATTTACGTGTTTAACAATAGTATTGTCCCTTGCAAAGACAGGACTACAAGTTAACATCATGCTCATCCCGATAATTGTAGCAATAATTCTGTTTTTCACAAAAACCACCCCTTTTATATTTTTTTACAACAATTCTAAAAAAGTATTTTTTTAATATACTTTTTTCCTAATTGCTTACATTTTTTATTTTACCATATTTGTATTTTTTTTCAATATGTTACTTTTTATATATTTTTGTATATTTTGATATAATGATATTTTTATTGTGTACTTTATGAAATTAATTTTATCGATTACTCTTTGTATTTAATTTGTTATGATATTCTAAAACTACTGGAACTCAACACAAGATATATTCCTATTGTAATATTGTTTAGCTCTAAGCTATCTCTAAATTCCAGGATTCTTCCATCATTTTCTACAATTATGTAGCAACATTAAAAGATACCTACATTTCTGCAAGTACCTTTTATAAACTTTATATTTAATTATCTTTTCAAAAAATCAATTTATGCTATTACAGTTGCAGGTATTTTAATTGTTACTGTTCCTCCAGAAGGAAGAGAAGTACAAGCTGTATACTCTTTTATCCATTTTTCATCATTACATTTATTTATATATATACAAGCTTAGTTATAGCAATACAGCTTGTACTTCTCCTTGATCACATGGCCTACCGGCAGCAAGGAATAAATATATGAGGAGCACTGCGTGCTCCTTGTGGCTGCACCACTCCAAATATACTCATTTGTACATTATTCCAATTTATAATTACCTATAGCTATATACTCTTATTACTATATTCATTTATTATTCTTACACTATATATAGTTAGTATTTCTATATACGCATTTTCTAAAGGACAACTTTCTTTAAATAACAAGGCAATAGCTTGAAGCAGCGCTTTAAGGTGTTGCGTATTGTTTCTTTCTAGTGATTGAGTTTAAGAGTAAAGTTTTAGCAGAAAACATTAACTAATTTATGTGAAACTTCTTCTATTTTCTTTTCATTTATATATTCATCAATATTAAAAGCATATGTTTTAACCATTTAATACCTCTTTAAGTAATTAAATATTGAATTAAAATTTCATCTTATTTTACCAAATCATTTTAATCCCTTTACTAGTTGGTAATAATATTGAATCATATCTATATATCCTTTCTTACTAATTCTCTCATTCACCCCATGCAATCTATTTAAATCCTCTTTTTCGAGAACTACTGGAGTAAATCTAAAAATCTCATCACAAATATTTTGATAATATCTAGAATCAGTACACCCAACAACCAAATAAGGTGAAACCAAGGTATCTGGGAAAATAGTATTAACTACCTGTTCAACTTCCTTATATTCATCTGAATTACTATTAGATGCCTTTGAAGGATTCCAAGATGAACCTACTATATCGACCTTAACATTTTCATTTTTTAAATATTCTTCAACTTTTTCTCTTACACTATCGACAGTTTCCCCTGGGAATATTCTAAAATTAATGATTGCCTCACATGTTTGCGGAATTACGTTATCCTTTACTCCTCCTGAAATAATTGTTGGTGCAATTGTAGTTCTTATAATTGCATTTGAAGATGGTGAATTAGACAACATATTTAATATTATAGGTTTAAATAACCATTGATTACTAATTGCTAATCTAGATATAAAAGGCATCTTAGGTTCTACATTATTTAAAAACTCTTTTGTAGGCCCATCAATTTTAGCATCAAAAGGGGAATCCTTTAATTTATCTAATGCAGATGCTATATCATTAATAGCCATCTCCTTATCAGGCATTGAAGAATGCCCACCCTTTCCTTGTGCTGTTAGTTTCAAACTTACATATCCTTTTTCTTCAATGCCAACTAAAGCCACTGGTAAATCTACTTTAGGAACTACCCCTTTTACAATATATCCACCTTCATCTAATACCATATCAACTTTAACGCCTTGTTCTTTTAATTTTTCTGCAATAACTTTATTACCTTCATTTCCTCCTAATTCTTCATCATGTCCAATTGCAATATAAATTGTTTTTTTAGGAACATAGCCTTCTTTTACAAGTTGATCAATAGACTCCAATATTCCTATAAGTTGACCTTTTATATCTAACGTTCCTCTACCATATATATAATCATCAGTAACTTGTCCTGAAAACATAGGATAATCCCAGTCTGATTCTGAACCTGTTTCTCCTCCAACTACATCCATATGTGCCATAAGAACTATAGCATCATCATCCTCTTGTCCTTGCCATTTATAAAGCAAACTATACTTATTAATAACTTGCTTTTCTAGACTTCTTGTTAAGTTTGGAAAGGATTTATCAATAAAACTATGCATTTGTAAAAAGGCATTTGTATCTACTTTAGAATTATCATAATCGTAGACTGTCTTATATTTTATAGCCTCAGACAAATCAGAAATTGCCTTATCCTCATCAATTTGTGCATTTTGCCTTTCCAGAGATGTTGCTTTTGTTTCGTATTTTGGAACAAACATAAATGTTCTTACTAATAATATTGCTACTAGTAGTAATATTCCACTAAATGCTATACACAAACCTTTCCTACACTTTTTCATAATTTTTTTCCTTTCATTTTAAATTAATTATATTTGATAATATGCTATTTACATGTATCTCCATAGTATCATAAACATTTAGTGACAACTCTACGTCTTTAAGTAACAAGGGCAATTCTGTGCATCCTAATATTATCCCTTCTACTTTTTCTCTTTCCTTTAATTCTTTAATTATTTGAATAAATTTTTGTTTTGTGTCATCTTTAATTATTCCATATTCTAACTCTTTAGTTATTTTATCATTTATAAAATTACGAATTGTTTCTTCTGGAATTACTATTTTGATTCCATTATCTCTAAAAGGTTTTTTTAAGAAATCAGCATCCATAGTAAACGAAGTTCCTAATAATCCAACAACCTTTAACTTATCTTCCTCTACTTTTTTATAAGTTTCTTCCACAATACTAATAAGTGGAATAGGTGATTTTTCTTTTAATTCTTCAAAAACTATATGTGGTGTATTTGCTGCAAGAACTGCAAAATCTGCACCACTAGCAGCAACATTTTTAATTGCATTTAATAAGAGCTCAGTTAAAGCTTCAAAATCTTTTGTTTTACATAATTCTAGCATCTCAAATATATTAATGCTTTCAATTACCATATTAGGGAAATAGTCTTTAGGATGCTTTTTTTGATAGCCATAAACTATTTTATTGTAATATTCTATTGTAGATTCAGGCCCCATGCCTCCTACAATTCCAACTTTTTTCATTACCTCACCTCATTATTTATATTCTTTATATGTTTGTATATCAGAAATGCCCAAATTGGAAACAGAATAACTAAACATGAACTACCTGTTGTTAAAATTCTTGTTCTAATAAAATAACCCAATAAAGCAACTGCATATCCTAGCGATATAATAACACTTAATGTAGTAATAGCTTTATTAAATAATTTATATCTAATACTATAGATAGCTAAAGTAATAAACCATAATGAAGAAAATCCATAAGACATAATAAATTTATCAAATTCCATTGTGCCTAAAGCCACAATCGTTTCTTTAGTCCCAGCAGAACTATTCAAATAAGCATTGGTTACATTAGGCATATAGTATAATCTAGATATATATGTTAACCCCATTAACATATATCCAATAATCGCTAAAGTTGAAATCCAAGTAAATATTGGACTTTCTTCTAATTTATGGTTAACTTTTTTAAAAAATAATAATACTCCTATCATAAACATTGCTTGAATAAACATGAATATCCAAAAACCAAAGTAAGGTACTAAATTCTGATTAAAAGATTCAAAATAACTTTCACTAAAAATAATTAGTTTTTGTGCATAAGGAACATTAACATATGAAATTCCAGCTAGAACTAAAAATAATGCACTTAGTAAACTAAACTTCCCCACTGTTAATTGTTCTTTTTTAATATTACTCATTATAAATCGCCCCTTTATTATTTAAATAAATTTAATTTATTTCACTTATTAGAATATTAGATAACTCATCAACACGATTTTTAACAAAATAATGTGTTGCGCCCTTCATAATTAAATATCTTGTATTTTCTGCAAACTCAGACCACCTCCATACTTCATTAGTAAAATACTTTGTTATAGGATCATTAGTTCCAGTAATAACACTCATATTTTTAATTTTATAGTCAATATTTTTATTTTGAATTTCCTCAAAATATCTCATTGCTTCATTTCCATCATGCCTAAACCATGTTAAAACTTTACTAACTGTTTCTGGATTTATGTCTTCTTCTAATCCACCAATTTTCTTTATGAATTTCAAAGTCCTATTATCTTTTAAATAATAATATTTAATAAGTTTTCTGCTTAACTTCCCTCTTATGTTTTTTGAGAAAAATGGAAAACTAGCCGCCATAAATACTCGTTCTATATTTTTTTCTCTCTTATTCAATTGCCTTGCCACTTCATAAGTCAATGCACATCCAACACAATGTCCATAAAGTATAATTCTACCTTGAACATATTTAATTATATCTTCAGTAATGATTTTTGCCATTTCTTCTATACTCTTTAAATCATCTTTTGATGCTGTATAATCATGTCCAGACAAACTAATTGAATAAACCGAAAAATCATCTGGCATTTTATCCGCTAAATCTTTATAAATTATAGGTACTCCGCCTCCATAAGGTATGCAAACTATACTTCTACTACTATTTTTATTTTCTTTTAATGGAACAATACATCCACTATCAACTTGCTTTCTAGTATGAACATATTTCATAATCTCTTCTATTGTAGGATAATTATATAAGTCCTGAATTGTTATAGCTTTATACTTACTTACTAATTGTATGCCTTTTAAAGAAGTCCCCCCCAGTTCAAAAAAATCATCTTTAATTCCAATTTGCTTTATGCCTAAAATTTCTTTAAATAACTCTACTAATAACTTTTCTTCTTCTGTTATAGCTTCTACATATTCTCTTTCTTCAAGAACATCTGAAATTTCAGGAAGTGCTTTTCTATCTAATTTTCCATTAGGTGTAAGAGGCAATTGTTCCATATAAATAAATGCTGATGGCACCATATAGGCTGGCATCTTTTCTTTTAAAAGTTTCTTCAATTGTTTTATTTCATAAATAAATTCACTTTCTTTTGTGCAATAAGCTATCAGACATTTATTTCCTCTCTTATCTATACAGTCAATTACTTTTGCTTCTTTAATTTCTGGTAAAATACTCAATTGGTATTCTATTTCACCAAGTTCAATTCTTAATCCATTAATTTTAACTTGAAAATCTACTCTTCCCAAGTACTCAATATTTCCATCTGGTAACCATCTAGCTAAATCTCCAGTCTTATACATTCTTTTATAACCCTGTTTACTATATGGATTATTAATAAATCTTTCTTTTGTTAATTCTTCTTTGTTATAATAACCTACTGACAAACCAACCCCAGATATATAAAGCTCACCTGCTACACCTACTGGTAACATTTTTAAGTCCTTATTTAGTATATACAATTCAATATTATCTATAGGTCGTCCAATAGGAACTATTTTTAAATCAGAATCTTCATCACATTTCCAATATGAAACATCAATTGCAGCTTCAGTTGGACCATATAAATTATATATACTAGCATCAAAATTTTTTAAACACTTGTCTTTTAAATCCACTTTTAGCTCTTCTCCACTGCAAATAATACGTTTTAAGCTTGTACACTCTTCGCTCTTAGGTTCATCTACAAAGATTCTTAACATTGATGGAACAAAATGAATTGTAGTAACTTCTTCTTTTTTTATTATCTCTGCTAAATATTCTGGATTACGATGTCCTCCAGGTTCTGCCATTACTATAGTAGCTCCCATCATAAGCGACCATACAAATTCCCAAACTGACACATCAAAACTGAATGGAGTTTTTTGTAGGATTACATCATGTTCACCAATTTGCAAATTATTTTGCATCCAAACAATACGATTTACTAATGCCTTATGGATATTAATAACACCTTTTGGGCGACCTGTGCTACCGGATGTATAAATCATATATGCCCAATTATCCGATTTTACCTTTCTAATTAGTTCTTCTCTTTTTTCTTGTTCAATAATTTTTAATTTATTATCTAACTCTATAATTTCTATATCTTTATAATCTAATACATTGATAAATTTACTTTGTGTCAGCATAATAGATATTTTTGAATCAGCAATCATGTATTTCAACCGTTCTTCTGGATATTCAGGATCTATTGGAACATATGCTCCTCCTGCTTTATAAATACCCATAATAGCAATAACCATTTCTATAGATCGTTCCATGCATATTCCTACAAGATTATTTGTTCCGATTCCATTTTTTTGTAGATACACTGCTAATTTGTCTGCTATACAATCTAACTCCTTATATGTTAAACTTTTATCTTTAAACTTCACTGCTACATTATCTGGCATTTCCTCAGCCTTTTCTTCGAAAAAATCATGTATGCATTTCTCATTTGGAAATTCCACTTTAGTATTATTAAATACGTCTAATATTTTATTTTGTTCCTCGTCTGTAACTGTCACATAATCAGAAAGTAGTTTATCTGGATACTTATATAATTCTTTTAACAAATTAGCAAACCTATTTAAAATTTCGCTAATTATATCCTCCCTAAATAAATTCCTTTTATAATCAAAGTAAATAATGACATCATCATCCGGTTTGTCCAAATTTTCAACCAAATGTATAACTAAATCCTCTTGTTGATCTCCCTGATTTGTGTAAGTAGTTGTTGTTTTTATATCTCCCATCTTATCCGGATATTTTGTTCGCTGATAAGAAAAAGAAATATTGTATAGTAAGCCATTTTGTTTTATTTTTTCACTTAAATCAAACATTGAATATTTCATATGTCTATAGCAATTAACTAAATTTTTCTTAACTGCTTTTATAATCTCAATAATATTTTTATACTCCCTATCATTTAGAAAAAAAGGCATCATGGTTATATATGCTCCCATTATTTTCTTCGCCTCGCTTACATTTCTTCCGAGTACTGGAAGACCCAATATGAATGAGTCGTTATTATACATTCGATTGGTAATATAAATAGCAGCGATTAAATAATCAAAAACTGAAGTATTATTTTTTTTATTAAATTGAACTATTTCTTCAAATATTTCTTTATTAAGTTTTACACTTAATCTGTTTATACCTTCATTTTTATTATTGCCATTATTTCTACAACTTTCAAAAGCTAAATGTCTTTCTACATTTAACTTTTCCATCCAAAACTTCTCATCTTTTTTACATCTTTCAGATAATTTATATTCCATTTCATCTTTAATCAAATCAAAATACGAATGTTCTAACTTAAATTCTGATTCGCTCTTATTTTGTAAAGTCACATATAAATCTATAAGTCTATTAACTAATATACTAATACTGTAACCATCACTTATGATATGATGTACCTTGAAAAAAGCATAATATTTATTATCAGATACTTTAAAAATAATAGTCTTGAATAATTGCTCATCCAAAGAAATGGGTTCTTCCATATCTCTACTTATATATTTCATAACTTCTTCATCGTTATTTAATTGCTCACAGTAAAAGATTTTATATTCTTTTCTCTCACTAACCTTTTGGTATACTTCCCCATTTTCTTCGAAGAATTTCAGGCAAAATATATCTTGTTCATTTATAATTTTTTCAAATGCTTTTGTAAAAATGCCTATGTCTATCCTTCCATAGTAAGTATTATATCCACCTACATTGAATAATGAACTTTTAGGATTAAGCTTTTGTGTAACCCAAATAGACTTTTGAGTTGAATATAATACACTTTTCTCCTCTGAATTATTTTCTTTTTGTCTCTTAATTAATAATTCTTTCATCTGAATTTCATCATACATATTCTACATCTCCTTAATCAACTCGTTTTTATGCATAAAACCTTAAAATTTATTATAAATATTACTAGTGTTATTTATTGCATACATTCTTCCTCTATGAATCAAATCTAAGTTCAGTTATCTTTATGTTCGTGATATACTTTTTTTGTTTCTTTATAACTATACACGCCTTAACTGATGTAAACTTACTTTTATGTTGCTATAACTAAAAATCTCAATCCAATTGCAACAAACTAATCTATTTTTGTGTTATTCATAATTTTTAGCAGATATAATTGCCTAAATAATAATAAAATAACATTAATATTTTTCAATTAATATATTTCCAACCTTTATTTTAAAAATAATACAATATATTGAAATAAAAGTCAATTTTGAAATATAAATGAAATCGAGTACATAATATGTAAATTAGTATTAATTTAGGACTCCTTTTAGCATATTGTGCTTATAATCTTCAAAAACTCAATATTATTTCACATATTTTCTGATTTTTTCAAATAAATATTTAAAAATTTAGCATGAATCTTAAATATTAATAACTCCAAAATACAAGATTTTATATCTTATAAAAAATCTTTCCATATGTATTAGATAAAACATATCTTTAAAACAATTTATGAATTATTAATTAAGGTCTATATAAGTATCTGATCAAATATACATCTATCAACATCAATATTGTAAGGAAGTACTAATAAATAGAAAAATATATATGCAATTAGTTTTATGTTTTCCTTTATTTGTGCAGCCAAGAGCACATGCTATAAATACTCAAACAAACTTAAATAATGGGAATCAAAAAAATTAGAAATCAAAACACCCCACGAAAAATTCAGATTTTCGTGGGGTTCATTATGTAGGCGAAGCTGTCCCTTTCTCTCAACTATTTCATTATCTAATTTCAGTAAATTTATCACTCACTTATGATATGATTCACTATTCATTATTGTAAAACTCTTTAAATTCCATTTATAAAATCAGATTGACTTCCATTATCGACATTATAAGAATATAATCTTATAATTTATATCATTTTTAGAATAAATAGATTCCGTATTAATTCGTAATTCATTCTCATTAAAATTGCCTTCTTCATATCTTTTTAAGATTTTAAAATATCCTTTTCATTGAATCATAACTTCTATTTCATCACATTTAACTACTTTAAGCCTACTATATAAATATAATTACTTAAATGTAAATATTCATTACTTAATCTACATATACGTCCAAATTTACTTCTTTTATGTTCACATAATGTTTTGTCTCTCTTAATTATTGTAATATAATCATATAAAGCTTTATTTTTCTTATATAGGGTTATATTTATTTGCAATACAATAAATATATAAATATGAAATTAAAACAATAATACTTTTCCTTAAGGAATATTATGTCAAAAGGTCATGAAATATCATGATGCTTAAATTTTTGTGAAATAGGAGGAATATTGGATGAAGTTTCATAAAATAATTTCATTAGTAGCAGCTATGCAGTTATTATTTTCAAGCAATGTTTTCGCAGCAGAAAATAATGACAAATCTGATTTAGCATTTAAAAATGATTCCCTTAAAACTACAATAGAGGATAATATCAAAAAACAGGTAGATGTTTTAAATATGGATGATTTTAGCACTAATGTGCAGTCAAAATTGAAAGATAAATTAAATAAATTTTCTAATTTAAAGACTTTAGCTTCAGCTACTGATCCATACACACCTGATAAGTATGAGCCAAACAATAATTCTGGCGTGGCAACATCAGGTATTAAAAATCAGGTGATTCAAGCAAATCTTAATTCTGCTACCGATGAGGATTGGTATAAAATAGATATAACTCAATCTGATTTAGATGCAAATGGTGGAGTAGCAGCCGCATTATTGACTAATATACCTAATAATTGCGATTATGATTTGTATATATTGCAAATTCTTCCGAATGGACAAATTGCAGGACTACAATCTGTACAAACTGGAAATGCACCTGAAGCAATTTATTTTAACTGTAAACCAGGAACTTATTATGCAGTTGTAGACGCAAAAACTGGGGTAGAAAATAACTTTAGTCAACAAAATTACTCTTTCTATTTTGGAGGCGCATATAAAAGTGGTACAACCGGTTATATGAATTTGGGCATGAAATTTAATTTTGGAAATAAAAACTATGGTAGCAATGGTCCATGGTTGTCTCCATATCAAGAAATAGATTTAAGTAACGCTTCCTTTATCCCTAACCAAGCTCTTATTTCAAAACTGTATATTTCTGATGATAGCAATGGAGCATATTGGATTGGATTTTATAAACTTGTCAATGGAATAGAACAAATGGGAGGATTCCAATCACCATTACCTTTACCAGCAAATCAATATGCTGCAAAAGAATTATATCAAGTTCAAGGTAAAATTACTCGAAGCGATGGTTTTATTTGGCAACCACAAATGAAAATTGATTATCTATATCCTGTAACACTTGATAATCTTCACTTTTTACTTGGTCAATAATAAGTATTACAATTCTGATATATAACCTTATATTAACCATGTAAATAAGTGTGTAATTTATGTTTATATAAAATTTAATGATAATGAATTAGATTTAAAATTATAAGAAATGTATACTATTTTATATTGCGCCACTAATTAAGTTGTACGCATTTTATCCCACAAATACAATAATAGAGATAGTATCTTGGCTCATTTCAATTCTGCCATGTATACTATCTCTATTTTTTCTCTTGATTTTAATGAATAGGCCAAAATATTATATAAATCGCGAGATGGACTGTTATCAATTTCAATAATAGCACCTGGTCTATTGCTTAGGCCTGCTATAGTCCCACCGTCCGGAAACCGTCAGCTGAAAGTCATCTTAAAATAACCACCAAACTATGACGAGCGAACCGAACGAGATACTACGACGCGTAGTATGCGCCACTAGGTACTCAAACAATGTATTAGTCACTAACTCTTACAAAACATTCATTGATTAAAAAGTAAAAAAATCTCCTCTATTTGTAAATTATGATCTGCTTTATCTAATACTTAATAAAGTTTTAAACTTCTTATCTTTCCTCCCATAAAATGTATATCGCTAAATATTATAGCACAAAAAATATGTCGCTTTGCATAACATATAAATATAAAAATTTTAAAATTATACATAAAATTGGGTGAATCTAAAAAGATTCACCCAATTTATTAATATCAATATTCCTCTTAAGTTTCTTATTCAGCTTTATCAAAAACATTTATGAACATTTGCTTGATTTCGCTTATCAATGGATATCTTGGATTTGCCCCAGTACATTGATCATCAAAGGCTTGTTCTGACATTTCATCAAGAGTTGCATAGAATTTCTTTTCTGAAACCCCTGCTTCTTTAATTGTCTTTGGTAAGTTTAGCCTTTCTTTTAATTCATCTATAGCTTTGATTAATAATTCTACTTTTTCTTCTTCTGAATTTCCTCCTAAGTTCAAGTAATCTGCAATTCTAGCATATCTGCTCTTTACATTTGGATATTTATATTGCGGATATGCTGTTTGTTTTAATGGGTTGTCCACCGCATTAAATCTTATAGCTTCATCTATTAATAATGCATTAGCAATTCCATGAGGTATATGATGTTCTGCCCCTAGTTTATGTGCCATAGAGTGACATACACCTAAGAATGCATTAGCAAAAGCCATACCTGCTGTTGTTGATGCATGAGCCATTTTTTCTCTTGCCTTTACGTTAGTCGCTCCATCCTCATATGCTTCAGGTAAATATTTAAATATTAATCTTATGGCTTCTAGTGCTAGTCCATTAGTATATTCTGACGCAAGTACTGATGTATATGCTTCTATACCATGAATCAACGCATCTATTCCAGAAGAAGCTGTTAAACTTTTTGGCATATTCATCATTAACTCTGCATCAACGATTGCCATATCCGGTGTTAATTCATAATCAGCAAGCGGATATTTGATTCCTGATTTCTCATTTGTTATAACTGCAAATGGAGTAACTTCTGAACCTGTACCTGCTGATGTTGGTATTGATACCATCATTGCCTTTTCTCCTAGTTTCGGGAATGGATACAATCTCTTTCTTATATCCATAAATCTCATAGCAAGGTCTTCGAACTTTTCTTCTGGATGTTCATACAATACCCACATGATTTTGGCAGCATCCATTGGTGATCCACCACCAATGGATATAATTGTGTCTGGATTGAAGCTCAACATTTCAGCTACACCTTTTTTAGCTGTGGATAAAGTCGGATCAGGTTCTACTTCTGAAAACACTCTAAAGCTAATTCCTATTTCTTCTAAAACTTTTGTAACATTATCAACATATCCTAGTTCCTCTAATATTTTATCAGTAACTATAAAAGCTTTTTTTCTATTCATTTCTTTTAATTCTCTTAGTGCAAATCCAAGACATCCAAATTTGAAGTAAATTTTTTTAGGAACTTTAAACCAAAGCATATTTTCTCTCCTCTCAGCTACACTTTTAATATTTAAAAGATGTTTAGGTCCAACATTTTCTGAAACAGAATTTCCGCCCCATGAACCGCAACCTAATGTAAATGAAGGAGCTATTTTAAAATTATATAAATCTCCATTTGCCCCATGTGATGCAGGTATGTTTATAAATGTTCTTACAGTCTTCATGGCTCCACCAAACTTAGCTATTTTATCCCTACCTGTTATTGAATTTACATACAATACAGATGTATGTCCAAGTCCGCCCAATTCTAGTAGTACTTTTGCTTTTTCTATGGCATTATCAAAATTCTTTGCCCTATACATTGCAAGTACTGGAGATAATTTTTCATGTGCAAATGGTTCTTCCTCTCCTAAAGATTCAACTTCTCCGATTAAAACTTTTACTGTCTCCGGAACTTTAATTCCTGCCATTTCAGCTATTTTATAAGCTGATTGACCTACAATTTTTCCATTTATGCTTCCGTCTATAAATATTGCTTTTCTAACTTTATCTGCTTCCTCAGGATTAAGTATATATGCTCCTCTTTCTTTAAATTCTCTTCTAACTTCGTTATATATTGAATCTAATGCTATTATTGATTGTTCTGATGCACATATAACTCCGTTATCAAATGTTTTTGAAAGAAGTATTGAATTTACAGCCATTTTAATGTGAGCAGATTCATCAATTATAACCGGAGTATTACCTGGTCCAACACCTAGTGCTGGTTTCCCTGATGAATAGGCCGCTTTAACCATTGATGGTCCGCCAGTTGCTAAAGTTATATCTGCCTCTCTCATTAACTCTTGTGAAAGTTCAACTGAAGGTTCATCTATCCATCCAATAATTCCTTTCGGAGCTCCTGCTTTCACTGCCGCATTAAGAACTATTTTAGCTGCTGCTATAGTACAGTTCTTTGCTCTTGGATGTGGTGATAAAATTATACCGTTTCTAGTTTTTAATGATATCAATGATTTGAATATTGCTGTTGAGGTTGGATTAGTTGTAGGTATAACAGCTGCAACAACTCCTATTGGTTCTGCAACCTTAGTCATACCAAAGGCTTCATCGCTTTCTATAACTCCACAAGTCTTCTCATCCTTGTACTTATTGTATATATACTCTGATGCAAAATGATTTTTAATAACCTTGTCCTCTATAATTCCCATACCAGTCTCTTCTACAGCCATTTTAGCTAAGCTGATTCTATGATGAGCAACTTCGATAGCGGCTTCTCTAAAAATCTCATCTACTTGCTCCTGAGTGAAAGTAGAAAACTCCTTTTGAGCATTTCTTACTTCTTCTAATTTTTTCATTAATTCTTCGATATTTGTCACCTTCATCAGTATTCTCCCCTTTTTAATAATTTGTGTTTATTTTTGGTTTCTAATGGTTAATAATTAGGTTTACGCTCTTATAACACAATTTTATGCATAAAACATTGTTTGTTAAATATCAATCAATATCAACGTTTTAAAAAGAAAAACATAGTTTTTCTCTTCAAAACATATTTATTTATTTCATTCTTCATATAAATCTCATATTGATTGTTAAAGTTTTAACTATTTTACTTATTATGGCGCCTAAACCAATTATAATAAACTGTTCTTTATTTTGCAACAATTTATTAAATATTCTGAAAAATAATTTTATTTCTTCACACAAATTTAGCTCTACTTATAAATTTGCAATATAGCCCTCTACTTCTATCCAAGTAGTTCCAATTATAACAGTTCTATCTTAAAATCAAAGAAATATTAACATTAAGAACTTTTTATTGATGTATATAACAATCTAGACATTCAGCAAAAATGTTATCAATCACTTTTCAAATCTGTTTCTATGTACAATTTAGAAAAGCATAGATTTGTTGCCTATGCTACCAATTCCCTAAAAAATAATATGAATAATTTAATAAAAAAATTTGACGTAACTCAGTTTAGAGACTAAAAATAGAAGCTTATCTGCTGATAAGCTTCTATTTTTTATATTTATTTCTTTAAGTTTATAATTCTTTTAATATTGTACTCGCCCATTTTGGTATAATCTTGTCACGCCAAACCAACTTTCCATTTTTAATATTTATGAGCTGTATAAATTCATTTGTATTATCAAAAATGTTAACTTCATCACAAATATTAATAGCCTCTTTAAGATTTAATAGTGATTCAACGTATCTCTTCTCTATTACTTCATCTGGAATTCCATGACCGCCTTTTGATACCCTAAACCTAACTCTTTCTTTTGCTATATCAGAATTCTCAAGACCTATATAATTCATAACTACAAAAAAGCCATATTCTTGAGCCTTCTTCATATTTTTAATTATACTCTTACCAGATAGAGTAGTTTCTTGGTGAAATGAAATATCATTTTTTATATAATAATCAATCATTTTAACGGCTTCTCTACCAACTCTAATTTGAAGATTATTATCTTTCCAGGAACCAATTCTTTCAACCATTTCATCAGTATTAATTCGCTTTCCTATATAATTTTCATTGAAGAAAACAGATTTATATATTGAGGTTTTTCCTGCACCATTCACACCTGCAAATAAAGTATATCTTTTCATTATACATGCATTTCCTTTATAACTCTTCTTTGTTCTCTTTGAAGTACCAAATTAGCCATATTCATATAAAAATCCTGTTCTTCTTTTGTCTTTGCATTATCAAATAATTCCTTCAACTCTGAATACGAATATTTTAAGAATTGATCATATAAGTTATTATTATCTTTTTTTAATTCCATATAAATTCACCTCATTTATATAACTATCTATAATTTCATCTTTATTAAAATTATAACCCAAAACTATTGTATTTTAAACTCAACTATTAAATTTTAATAACCAGAATCCTCTATTATTAATCTATTTTAATTCTCTAGTGCTTCAAAAAAATTTATATTATCTATGTTTTGATTATAATATGCTTTTCTAACATCATCTGGTAAAAAAATCACTTTAAATATTCCTGGTATTAAAACAGATATTACTAAAGAAGAGATAAATTCACTTATAGACACTATAATTTCCAAGGATGTTTTGTTAACTAATTCTGGCAACTTAATTAAAAAATCAGCCGTTCAAGTTACTCAAGGACAAGTTGTTAAATTTGATGTAACTTAGTTTGGGTATCAAAAACAGAAGCTTATCGGCTGATGAGCTTCTATTATTTATTCATATTCTATTGCCAATTAATCTTTTTCAATTAGTTAATACTTATGTTTTCAATATTACAAATTGAAATTTACCATTCCAGTTAAGAATTTAGATATATTCGTATAAGGAAAGTTCCGTATTGCAGCATAGCTGCTCTTTTTATAAGCGTACAAATTGAAATTTGTTGTATTACTTATCAATTCATCAAACAAGGATTTAACAATAAAGATTCATTTATATCACTCTTTTTTATAGTTTTCAGTCCAAAATTTTTCTTCATTTGTTCCTACACCTTCAGGTACTTGAAATTGGCATTGGCCCATTTCTTGATATTTTACTATTTCTTGAAGCTCAACTAATGCAAGTCGATGAGCAGCTTTTGAAAAAGAATTATCAGAATAATCAACTTCAATGATTTTTACTTTGATATCATAGCCATCGTCACGATATTCTTTGATTTTTAAAGGAACTGTTTTTGAAAAATTATTATTTATATACATATAAATATGACCACTACTAGATCCTAATAGTCTATATACTATATCGGTAGATTTACCGATATAAAAGCAGAATTCTTCATTTCCTTTAATCTTAAAAAATTCATATATACCAACAATATTTTTATTTAATATACCTTCTGGAATAGTAATTCCGCTTTCTTTTGCTATCTTAATTTTTTCCTCATATCTCATTTCTATAATTACTCCTTCAAATTATAATTTGTTATTTACATAGCTTGTACTCTTCAATTCATCCATCATGCCACATATTATACTGTCTATTATAATTAATATTTTCGATGTATTCCCCACGTTTTGACGGAGATGAATAATATTTGAAATGAAGTTCATAAACTTCATCACAGATCTCTGAAAGTAAGGTCTTTGTAGTACAGCGGATAATAATGTCCTTATATGTAAAGTACGATATAATTTCTTCTTTCTTCGAATTCTGAAGAACCCACACCACGTCGTTTCCTGATACAGAAGCGAGAAAATGATTATCTTTAATAACAGGCATAATGTCTTCCCATGTTGCCTGATTATCAAACTCATAGTCTCTGCTGTTATCAAAGCAATCATCACCCATGCATACGCTATTTCTAGTAAAATGTATCATCATAACTAAATCTCCTCTAAATTTGAATTTGTATTCGCCCAAAATCTGTTAATCCCATATTCCATAATTAACTACAAATACTTTTTTGTCTCCTATAATATAACATTCATGATCACCAGCATAACAACCGCCTATTTCAATAATAACTCCATCTTTAAATTCATCTAAAAAATAATTTTGCATCTCTTTACTCATTCCATTAGACGATGTAAACCAAATAAATTCTTTCGAAAACTTATCGTATTTTACAAATCTCATTATTTTTTGCTTATAAGTAAATATATTCTTATAAAATTGCAAATCCATTAACTTTTCTCGTTCTGTTTCTAATATATTAAAAAAATCTAAACTCCATTCTTCCGAGCAGGCACAATCAAATATTTTTGCTTTAATAAAACATTCCTGAATATTATTTTTAATATACTCATAATCGAAATTTAATTCACTTATAATAATTCCAATAGGATATTTATTAAACCAATCCTGATAATTTATTTCTATATTCTTAGTATCCATTTTAATTGCAATATGTTTCAATAATTCATAATCATCAAGTAATTCTTCAATTTTATTCTTTATATATTCTTTATCCATATATTCTACTCATTCCTTTAATCATGACTCATCAATAAATTACAATTTATCTATTAGTATTATAGCATATTTTGTAAATATTCCCCTATTGAATTTTCAAAGAACATTCCTATACATGCATCTTTGCTCTTGCCACAAAGCTTCTTTGCAGCAATCACAAACACTTAAATCTTTAAAGGCTGAAATAGCTTTTCTATTTTTCTGCATTCACAGCTAACAGCTATTGGCTCTGCATATTCTCCTGTGGTACCAAAACCAAACCGATATCACAACACTTGTCGCATTTATATAAGGTTTTCCTCTGCCCACTTTCGTTGAGCTTCTGTAAGCTTTCGTGGTTCTTTTGGTTTGAATCCTGCAAATATATTTTTATCTGTTGTGTTACTAGTTCCAGTGCTTCTAACCCCATTCTTCTTCACCTCCATATTTTCTTCTGGGTACCCTTCTCTTCTCCAGTTTTTTAATATCCCAATAGCGTACTTTATATCAGGACAATTCTTTTCAAAGCCAACATCCATAGCCATCTTAACCCACTTCACACCATGAATATCAATAGCTGCTCTAAGTGCTACATAGTCACATCCACCAACTTTACCTGTGATTTTCTCATGATATTGTATAAGTTCTAAATCTTTGAGATTAATATTGTCCTCTGAAGATTCACTTTTGGTATTATTATTTTCTAAGAGACTAGACTTACTTACCTCCTCATTGCAAGTTAAACTTTTATTATTTATATCACCCACACTATTTTCATTCTCTATCTCTTTCTTATTCTGTTCCATTACTGTAACGTTACAATTTGAATTTTCAGCATTACATGTAACATTACACTTTTTATCTGAGGAGTCTTTGTTATTATTTTCTATAGTATAATTATTTTTACTTTCCTTGATATCTCCATTAATATCATTAGAAGTGTTTTCACCATTATCATTAGCTGCTTTCTTTTTTGCTCTACATTTTGCAACTCTATTAATATTTAATTGCTTAGCCCTTTCCATTCCCTCAACATTTTGATGCTTTTCCCAATTCTTAATTTTAAAAACTTTATCTTCAGTAAGTTCAATCATTTCTAATTTTCTAAGTATTTTAAATGCATCGTTTACCTCTCCAACACTTCTATTAAATTCTATGGCCAACGTTTTAATTGTGTGTGGCATGTTTTCAGTAATGTACAAATATCCACCAAGATTTATTTTTCCAGCTAAAACAATAGACCTTGCCCAAATATAATAATATAAATCTCTTTTTTCCTCACTATCTATTATCTTAAGTTTAGTATCTTCATACATATCCACTTTAAATTTAACCCACATAACAACATCAGACATAATTATTCCTCTCCCTCACATAAAATATTTCAAATTGCACAAGACCTTCAAAAGATGGAGTAACTCCAATTAATTTGCATGTTAAAACATAATAGTATACATACATTACTAGCAAGACACTTCTTTTTAAATTTAGCTATTATTTTTCATTTATGAAAATTTAAAATTCATTTTCCTTCTTAAATTAATGCAATAATTTTAATTTCCATATATATCTGTTTATGTTCTAATGATATTTTTTAAGCTATTCTATTTTCAATATTGCTAAACTGTACTCTGCTTATGTCAAGTTTTTCAGCAAACTTATATGCTTTAATTCCACGTTCCTCTCTTAACTGTTTCAAATTCACAATCACTTTCTATTTACCTAATTGTAAATTTATTCCATCAAGTTGTAAAGTACTTTTTTAATTTTTTCATTTTAATAATTTTATTTATAATTTTGAAATTTTCATATTCTCTAGTCTACGTATTATAAAAGCCGATCTAACTAATAGCAGTTTTACAAATACATAAAATAATATTTACATAAATGTTTTCTAATACTTATTAATCTATTAATTAATAGACATAATAAACAAGGGGGGATTATCTCATGGCCGTAAAAACTAACTTCAGTTCTAATGGAAAAGAATATTACAGAATAACTTGCGATGTAGGAATAGATGTCAATGGAAAAAGATTTAGAAAGCAACTCGTTGGCAAAAATAAAAAGGAAGCTGATAAAAAGAAGCAAGATTATTTAAATAGATCCAGCATGGGACTACAAGATAAAACACTTTGGTTTTCTCAATCTATATATTAACTCCATGTCTATTGATCCTTTCACTTATATGAACAAAATAGTTATTTAATAAACAACTTTTAAGCTTATTATATTTTATAAATATATGTATCAAATCATTTTGATTCATAATATTTTCTTAACATAATTTAATCATTTGACAAAATTTGTTCTTCCATTTTATAAATTAAAGTCACTAAATCCTACTTCAAATTGTTCTTTAAGTCTACTATGATACTACAAAATATGTATCAACGTATGATACCATTTGGTCTCCTAAAGTAAGATAATAATATACAGGTATTAAGTAATTTGAATAAAATAGTTTTTTCGATTCAGCCTTACTATTTTCCAAAGCTGTTATCAAGCTCTGTTGATTCCTTATGCTTATAATATAACTTTCAGCTACAAATGAAATCTCTTCTGAAAAATATATATCTGGAAAAGAATCGTTATATGTATTTTTATGATTTTCTAAGTTTGTTCTAATAATATTTAATTGTTGAATGTAATTTTCTAAATTTTTATATGTATTTTTTAGTTGTTCTTCTGTTGAACTCTCAGCTATTTCTATAACAGTTAAATTTGCTCTTATTTTTTTCATTTGTTGTAAGTTTTGAATAATATCTTCTTTACCTTTTAAATCCTCAACTTTTGGACCATATGGTGCATTTTGCCTTGTTGCTGGCTGTGCATAGGTTATATTAGTTAGAGTTAATGATATAAGTATCACGAACATTATTACACGTTTTATTTTTCTCTTCATTACTATTCAACTCCTTTTCCGTTGATTATTGTCAATTAAATCTGAAAAGATATACATATACTCTATATATCTTTTGTTATTTGCACAAATTATTCTCTATAAAAATTAACGTAAAACTTCCTAAATTTTAATTTATGAGAAAAAATTAAGACTAATATAAGAAAACAAATAAATTTCCTATATTAGTCTTTAATAAATTATTATTAAAATTACAAGGCAAACTAAGTTAAATATTTAGTTAAATGTATTTTTTATCTTTGAAATTATTGATTTTATCATCTTTTAATTCCTCAACTATTTATAATTATCATTTGTTTTTAATTCTAACCTTTAGCTTATTTAAATACTTTTATACGTTCTTCTACTGGTTGGAATTTCTTTTCATCCGGCTCTGCTGTAGGCTTTCCAAATGGCATTTGCCCAATTAGCTTCCAGTTGTCAGGTATACTCCATTCTTTCTTCACATCATTTTCAATAAGCTCATTATAATGTTGCAAGGATGCTCCAAATCCTTCAATTTCAAGTGCTGTCCAAATAACAAATTGATGCATTCCACTTGCTTGCTGAGACCAGATTGGAAAATTATCTTTATACAAAGCAAAGTTTTGTTGAAGTGACTCTATTACACTACTGTCTTCAAAGAATAAAACTGTACCATACCCATTTTTAAATGAATCTATTTTTTCTTCAGTAGAACTGAATTGATCAGCTGGTACAATTTTTCTTAAAGATTCTTTTGTAATATTCCACAAATTATCATGCTGATCTCCAAGCAAGAGAACCGCTCTTGCACTTTGTGAATTGAATGCTGATGGAGTATGCTTAACCGCATGCTCTATAATCTCTTTTATTCTCTCATCTGAAACTACTGTTTCCTTACTAATTCCATAATATGAACGTCTATCTGCTACTGCAGTTAAAAAATCTTTTGACATTAATCATTCCTCCTAGTTATCTAAAATATTTTTTTATTATTTCTCTTATAAATAAAATCTACTAATTTAATATTAGTTTTCTTTACTCATTTCTAAAATTAAAATGTGGGAGTTTTCTTTAGAATGGATTAGAATATCTTCCTCAACTATTTCCATTCCATCACGATCCTCTAACTCAATACTGTTTATTAAAGCCTTTCCCTCTATTTGAACTAAATATGCCTGTCTTCTTTCATCAACTTGAAAATTTATCTCTTTTCCTTCCTCAAGTTCTAAAGAATAAACATTTATATCCTGATTTATTTTTATTGGTGCATCTCCATCTTTGCTTGAAACCATATGAAGCCATTTGTTTTCTCTTTTATTCCAATCAAATCTATAATCTCCATAGTTAGGTTTATAACCTTGTTTATCAGGGAAAATCCATATCTGTAAAAATCTCAATCTATCTTTTCCTAAATTGTGTTCACTATGATATACCCCAGTTCCAGCACTCATATATTGAACATGACCACGTGTTATTGTATTTTTATTCCCCATACTATCTCCATGTGTTAATTCGCCATCAACTACATATGAGATTATTTCCATGTCTCTATGAGGATGAGTATCAAATCCAGTATTAACTTCAACTAAATCATCATTTATAACTCTTAAAACTCCAAAGTTTATATTATTGGGATTATAATATTCTGCAAAGGAAAAATGAAATTTACTTCTTAACCATCCAAGATCACTCATCCCCATATTTTTATTATCAATCTTTTTTAACATTTTGCACTCCTCCTATTTATTATTAATAACTTAATCAAAATTGTTGAATTGATATATTAAAATCTCAAAACTTACTATTTTCAACAAAAGCACTTAACTATACTTTATTACTTTTAGTAAGTTACTATAAATAAATTATTACATATTTATTTTGATTCGTCAATCATATTTTGAAGTTAAATTTATAAACAGAGGATTTTAACATTAGTTTTGTGCACATCAGATGACTTAAGACTTTATTTTATATATAGATATCCAAATTAATAATTCAACTTATAAATGTAATATACATGCATCATTGAGAAATTATAATCTCAACACTACACTATAAATTAGATACATTTTTCTGGAAGCAGGCATATGAAATTGAGCTGATGATGGTTATTAGTGGAAGGTTGTTCCATTTTCTGCTTGTCATAAATTTACTTTAGGAACATGCAGAAATGGGGGCAACCTTCCACTTAGAACCCATCCAGCGAAAATTTCACTAGTCCTGTGGAAGATAAATGTATCTGATTTCGGTAATTGTTGCATAAGTATAATTCTTGCATTGTACTTTCAAGTTACATTTTGATATTGACATTTACAGCACCATTTTTGCATGTAAAAAAATAAAGAACCTTCTATGTCTAATAAACAGAAGATTCTTTATACGTTACGTATTATCATAAATGTTCTTTATTTTATTCAGTTGTAAGATTATTTAAATATTTTTCACAGTTATAGTTATTATATTAATTATCAATATGAAATTATCCTCTCACGATATATTTCAGAACAATTCATTGCCTTTAACATATTTATTACTGAATTATCATTCCAAAAATGCATTGGATAAACTTTATCTGTATTAGTATTTTTCATAAAATAATCAAAACCTAAGTTAAACCATTCTCCTTGTCTAGGATCTAAAACTAGGAAAGCAGCGTCAAAATGTCTATTTTTTATTTTTGCTATTTCTCTCTCAAAATCTTGCAGCATATTATCATTAAAATCTTCATCCTTGTAATTCCATACCCATAAATTTAGATCACCAGCATGATAAATTGTCTTACCATCTACTGTAACAATAAATGCTACTCCTTCATCTGTTGAATTTAAAGTTTCGATTTTTAAATCTATGGTTTCAAGAACATCATTACTTCTCATGAATTCAATCTTTTCATAAATATCATCAGTAACCCCATGCATATTAAATAAACTCCGTCCAAAAGCAATCTTAATATCACTTGAAAAAACATACTTAATATTTGGATATTCTTTTAATAGTTCAAAAATTGACATATTAAAATGATCATGATGCATATGACTTGAAAACACATAAATTATTTTGTCTTTTTCAAACTCAGGAAGCTGTCCTTTATAATAATCAAACAATAGAACCACATTTTCAAATTCGACTGAAAAACAACTATGCTCAATATAAGTAATCTTCATCAATATCATCCTTTCTATTTTGCTTAATAGCTTGCAAATACTAATTTTTTTGTATTGCTATTTTCTAACAAGTAGTTTTTTCTATATAATTTCTCTCTTATAAGAGTTAATTCTTACATTTATTTAAATCCACATTTCCATCATTACTGTATATTTATAATATCACATCACTATATGCTCGCACAAGATTTTTAAAATTATTTTTGCAATTTTTCAAACAATTTCATTCATTTATTCTTAATTTATTCATTTTTATAAATACTTATCTGAAAATACTGCAGTTTATAGTGTATTCTCTTGCACTATTGGTTGTGTTTTTATTTTTCATTTACACTAACTCCATTTATTTTTTAGATATTTATACACGCAATTACATAATTATTATTATTTTCTTTTTTAATTATAAAATAATTTAAAATCATCTCACTTTTAAGAAATAATAAAAGAAGTAAAAATCAATTAAAATTGATTCTTACTTCTTTTATTACAGATTATTCATGAATAATTAAATATAGCACCACGCAAAGTACTGCTGAAGCACTACCTTTAGCAAATGTAAACAATTCACTTAGAGAAACTAAGCAAAAAATTAAACAATACCTTAACTCTATTAATTTTTAGGCTTAAAAGACTATTAGAAAATGATAGTCCAATACAGACAGTTTATTAGAAAAATCATTAAATTTTTATAATGAAAATTCAACTTCAAATATTAGAATTATTTTGTATAGATATTGATATATTAAATATAAAATCATCAATCATTACTTTAAAACTTTCCTTTAAATCCACTGGCGTTTGGAAATATCCATGAGAACTCAAGGACACAAACCCATGTAAAAGACTCCTCAAGGCTCTGCTTTTATGAGTTATAAATGCATTATCCTCATTATAAAATTCTAAAATTCTATGTATCATGGTATTAATTTCTTTTGATAAACGCTTTACTTCTTCATTTTCAGTACTTGGAATGTTCATATAAAGTCTATACCCACTCTTATTTTTAATAGCAAATTCTCTATATACATCTGAAAACTCTCTAATAGCGTTATCACCACTTTTTCCTATTAATCTTTTCATTAACTCTGAATTTAAATTATCTAAAAAGTATATTGTCATTTTTATTTTAAGGTCCTCTATATTTTCGTAATGATTATATAATGATGGATATTTTATATTAAGTTTTTCTGCAATTTTTGGAAAACTAATCTGGTTAAGCCCAATTTCATCAGCTAACAAAAAAGTAGTTTGAATAATTTTTTCCTTTGTTAAATTTCGCTTTTGAATCATTTTAACCTCCATTTCGCCGCAACTTTCACGCCGACACACCACATAATCTTAGTTTATCATGACAAATTATATTTATCAAACAACAAAAAATAGTAATAAACTATAATATATAGTTTACATTTTATACTTTATAGTTTATTATTATATTACAGAATATTCACAATCTGGTTAATAAAGCGCAATTAACCTAATAATATAAAAATTTAGTTTAAACTATTGAATATTGGAAAATAAAAATTAACATAAAAATCAAGGGGGAATTTATATTATGAGCTATAAAAATAATGAAAATGACTATAGTACACGCAACGCAAAATGTGCAGGTTTTGGATTTTGTGCATGTTGCAATGAATCTGTATGCATAACAAATAACGAACTCAATAATTCTGTAGAAACTTTTGATTGTATTATAAATGAAAAAGTTAAAACTATTCAAAGTAAAAAAGATAAAACCACTTACACTAAAGATGAGGTAATTCAAATATTAAAATCCTAACAAATTACTGTACTTCTTTACTTGATATAGTATAGTTATTTATTTAAGAGTCAAAAGAGCATAGAAATCCTACTCCAAAAGATAGATTTTTTTGCTCTTTTACAAATAGCATTTCTGATTATTTATATATATGTTATTTATAGCAAGTACCCTCAATATTTCAAATGCAAGAAACTAGCTACTGCAGACGTATTGAATCTGCAACAGCTTTTCTGGATTAACTTTTTCACTAATATATAAAGCTTTTTTTATAGCAACAATTCAGCCTTATCTTAATACAGATTATTTCCAATCTATAGCTGTACCTAACTTTCTTGCTGTTTCAGTAACAGCATTGCAAACTGCATCACATACTTCTTCATTAAATACTGTAGGCACTATATATTCTTCATGTAATTCATCATCATTTATTAAATTAGCAATTCCTTTTGCAGCTGCAATTTTCATTTCATCACATATGTCTTTAGCTCTAGACTTTAGAGCTCCTTTGAAAATTCCTGGGAATACCAAAACATTATTAATTTGATTTGGGAAATCAGATCTTCCTGTAGCTATAACCCTAGCTCCTGCTTTTTTTGCCTCATCAGGCATGATTTCTGGAGTTGGATTAGCTAAAGCAAAAACTATGCTATCTTTATTCATGCTCTCTACCATTTCTTTAGTTAATGTATTAGCATCTGAAACACCTATAAAGACATCAGCATTTTTGATAACATCTTCTAATTTCCCTTTTTCTAAACCGCTATTAGTAACCCTTGCAATTTTTTGTTGTGGTTCATTTAATGTTGCATCACCTTCTACAACAACACCATTTATATCACATAATATTATATTTTCTACTCCAGCTGAAATTAAAAGTTTAGCTGTTGCTATACCTGAAGCACCTGCACCATTTATAACAACTTTTATTTTAGCTAAATCTTTGTCTACTATTTTCAATGCATTATATAATCCTGCTAAAACTGCAATAGCTGTTCCATGTTGATCATCATGATACACTGGTATATCAAGTATTTCTTTTAGTCTTTCTTCAATATAAAAACACTCTGGAGCTTTTATGTCTTCAAGATGTATTCCGCCAAAACCTATTGAAATATTTTTTATTGTATTTATTATATCATCTGAATCAGTAGAATCTATACAAATTGGCATTGCATCCACATTTCCAAATCTTTTAAGTAATAATGCCTTACCTTCAACTACTGGAAGTCCTGCAAGTGATCCAATATTTCCAAGACCTAGTACTGCTGTTCCATTTGTTATTACAGCAACACTTCTTCCTTTTATAGTATACTCATATGCATTTTCTTTATCTTTAGCGATTTCTAAACATGGTCCTGCTATACCTGGAGTATAGGCTAATGCTAAATCCTCACCATTTCTTAATGGCATAGTTCCTACTACTTCAAGTTTACCTTTTTTCTCTTTATGTAATCTTAACGATTCTTCTTTTACATTTATACCCATATGCCAATTGAACTATTACTTTGTAATAGTTCAATTTCACCTCCCCTTCACAATTAATTTAAATTATTGCAAACCGTATTTTATATCTACTCTTCTAGTGAACAAACATACTCATCAATAGCCTGTGCTACCATTTTAGATACTCTTACAGCTTCAACTACTGTTTTTGCACCAGTTACTACATCTCCTGATGCAAATACTCCTATTCTACTAGTTCTTCCAAATTGATCAACCTCTACTAACCCAACTCCATTAACATTTATTCCTATAGTGTTGGAAACAATGTTTGAACGGGGTCCTTGTCCAATTGCCAAAATTACTGAATCCGCTTTAAAAATAGCCTCTGTAGATTCACAGTATTCAATTTTTTTACTTCCATCAGTGCATTCTATAATTTTAGTTTGCACATATTTAATACCTTCATCAACTATTTCAATTGGGGCTTTATAAAATTCAAACTTAACACCGTCAATTTTAGCGTATTCCACTTCAATTGGTTCTGCTTCAATGCTTTCAGGCCCTTCTCTATACATTATATTAACATCTGTGCAGCCATTTCTCAGAGCTGTTCTTGCAACATCCATTGCTACATTGCCTGCACCTACTATACATAATCTTTTACCTAAGTTATAGACTGATGGATTTTTTAAATAATCTATAGCATAATGAACATGTCCAAAAGTTTCACCTTTTATACCTAAATTTCTAGGTTTCCACACCCCTGTGCCAATAAATATAGCTTCATATCCATCCCTAAATATATCGTCAACAGTTATAGCCGACCCAATTAAAGTATTTGGTCTTATTTTTATTCCCATGCTTAATAATTTATCTTTTAATTTTAATAGAACAGTTTTAGGTAATCTAAATTCTGGAATTCCATACCATAAAACTCCACCAATATTATCAAGTGCTTCAAAAATAGTTATGTCATAACCTTTAGTCGCAAGCATAATAGCTATAGTAATTCCTGCCGGACCTGAGCCTATTATTGCAACTTTCTTGTTAACTTTTTTTATTGTTTTATTAGTATCGAAATTTAAATAATAGTCTGATATATAGTTTTCTATTAAGCTTATTTGAACTGGACTGCCTTTTCTTCCTAAAACACAATGTCCCTCGCACTGATTTTCATGCGGACATACTAGTGAACATATTACTGACAATGGATTATTTTCGAAAAGTTTTTCTCCACAGTCCATAATGTTTCCATTTAAAAGCATTTCTATAATTTCATTAATAGGAGTATTAACTGGGCAGCCTTCTTTACACATTGGCTTCTTACAATTTAAACATCTCTTAGCTTCTTCTATAATAAACCTTCCCATAAATTCTGTTCCTCCAATACCATTGTAAGTATTCCTTATAATTACTATTTTCAACTTTTAGTACAAGGGACTATATAGAATCATCAAGTTACATGCAGATATTTATAGACTTGGTCCTGCATTTGCAATATCATCTGATACATCATTAAATTTCGCAAAATTTTTATTAAATTTTTGTGCTAATTCTTCAGCTTTTTTATCGTACTCTTCTTTATTTTCCCATAAACCTCTCGCATCAAGAAGCTCACCAGGAACATTTGGACACACTTCTGGCACAAGTACCTTAAATACTGGATGTTCATTGAATTTGACATCTTTAAACTTGTCTCCAATTACTGCATTAACCATTTCTCTTGTGTAAGAAAGATTAACTCTATTGCCTTTTCCATATGCTCCACCTACCCAGCCGGTGTTTATAAGGTAAACTTCTGCATTATTTTTATCAACTTTTTCACCTAATAATTTTGCATAAACTGCTGGATTTAAAAGCATAAATGGTTCTCCAAAACAAGCTGAGAATGTAGCTTTAGGTTCTGTTATTCCTCTTTCTGTTCCAGCTACCTTACTTGTATAACCAGACATAAAATGATACATAGCAGCCTCTTTAGTTAATTTACTTATTGGAGGCATTACTCCAAATGCATCTGCTGTTAAGAATATAATTTTATCAGGAGTGTTTCCAACACCACTAACTTCAATATTTTCTATATGATGTAATGGATACGCTGCTCTAGTATTTTCAGTAAGTGTACCATCATTGTAATCTGGAACTCCATTTTCATTTACCACTACATTTTCAAGTAAAGCTCCTGATTTTATTGCACCATATATTTCTTTTTCCTTTTCTTTATTAAGGCCTATTGCCTTAGCATAACAGCCGCCTTCAAAATTGAATACGCCTTTATCGCACCAGCCATGCTCATCATCTCCTATAAGTTTTCTATTAGGATCTGTAGATAGTGTTGTTTTTCCTGTACCTGATAATCCAAAGAAAATGACAGTTTGTCCGTCTTCTCCTTTATTTGCTGAACAGTGCATTGGTAATACACCTTTTTGAGGAAGTAAGAAATTCATTACTGAAAACATAGATTTTTTTATTTCTCCTGAATAAGCTGTTCCACCTATAAGAATTATCTTCTTTGAAAAATTCATTAATACAAATGCTTCCGAATTCAACCCATCTTCAATTCCCTTAGCCTTAAAACCTGGAGCTGAAATCACGTTAAACTCTGGAATATGCTTAGAAAGTTCCTCATCAGTTGGTCTAACAAACATTTGATTTGAAAACATAGCTTGGTAAGCACATTCACATACAACTCTTATTGGAAGGGTATATTCCTTTAAAGCACCCACAAAACCATCAAATACGAATAGATCTTTTTCCTTTAAATAATCCGTAACATCAGCATAAATTTTATCAAATACTTTTTCATCTATAGGTAAGTTTATTTCTCCCCAATTTATTGTGTCTTTTGTAACATCATCTTCTACAATAAATCTGTCTTTTGGAGATCTTCCTGTGTATTTTCCTGTATTTACAACTAAGGCTCCTTTATCCGATAAGGTACCTTCTCTCCTTTCAGTTGCAAACTTTGTTAGTTCTTCTACACTAATATTTCTATATAAGTTATTATATTGTTTTATATTTAGATAATTTAAATTTATACTCATCTTTGAATCTTCTCCTTAATATTTTAATATATTTTAATTCCTATGAAATTTTCTTCTCTTAATTTTCTATTAAAGTCCTTTTCATATGATTATAATTTTCTAATTCAATGTTCCTATTATTTTTATAAATTTTCTTTATTTAATCTTTTTTAAATACTCTTCCAAATCACATACTTTGTTACACCTTTAGCAATGATAATTAAGAGAGATTTAGTACATTTTATATTGAATTTACATTATAAAATTATTTTATGGTAATAAATCTCTCTTATTTTTACTTGTTTATTCTACTAATTAATCACTATCACATTAATCATCCTTGGTAAAATACATCGATTTTATTCTTATGTTAAATTATAAATAGTTTGTGTAATATCATTAATAACACTACTTTGTATATTAATGCGAAAGGATACGTTGCTCCATAACCTATTGCTGGGTAATCACTTCCTACCGCATCAGTAGCTGCTCCAAGTCCTGGTGTTGATGTCATACCACCACAAATTGCTCCTGCTAACACCATCCAGTTTAATTTGAATACATATCTTCCTACAATGAATCCCATTAAGATTGATACTACAACAACTACTAATCCCATCATAGCTACTGCTGCACCTGAACCTCCAAATACACTAACTGCATCGTAACCATACATTAAACCAACTGTAGATAAGAAGAATCCTAATCCTATTTGTCTTACTACACCTAATGTTTTGCTATCCATTCTAAAGTTAAGTGGTCCAATTTTTCCAAAGTGGCTGCAAGTAAGTGCTGCTACTAATACACCACCAGATGTTCCTAAACTAAATTCACCTGCTCCTAGGCTAAACTTGAAACTTCCTAAGAAATATCCAAGGAAACATACAAAGGCAAAAGCTATAAGATTAAATTTACCTTCTTTAATATTTTCTGATTTTTCACTAGTTACAGCTGCTTCTTTCATTCCTTCTGCTTCTTTTTGCATTCCTGCAGCAAATTCTTCTCTTTCCTTATCTACATCAATTCTGAAAAGTTTAGGTAAGAAAACTACTGAAAGAATAATTGTTAATAATCCAAATGGAAACGCTAATGTGTGTCCTAAACTTACATCACTTTGTGCTGTCTTAATAAACTTATCTATTTGTTCCTTACTTAATTCAGGTGTATTTTCTGGCGTTAATGCACCTGATTTATCAACCATTTTTAATACTTTAGTCTTATCTTCATTAGATAATTGTTGGTATCTTGCTTCTACACTATCAGCTTGATTTTTTACTGTTTCAAGAGAAGCAGCTAATCCTGGTGAACTTGTAAGCGCACCTGTATATATACCTGATACTTGGTAAGCACTATATTTATCACTTGATACAATAAATCCATATGTTGCTGCTACTCCAGTAAATGTAATAACAAAACCTATTATAAGGAATTTCAATCCATATTTTTTCAAGGCTCTTGCTATGTCTTTTCCCGTCAAAAGTCCAACTGCTGTGATAAATAGAATTAAGAAGAAATCAAAGAAATCTTTAGAAATAATTCCACCAGTCACAACTTTCTGTGCTGTCTTATATAACGCATCTCCTTCTCCTATACCTCTTGCAAAAGCAACTGCTGCCCAACCTAGTAAAAGTCCTGAAAATAAAGTTCCTGAAAGTCCAAACGAGAATTTTCCAATTTTTATTTTTCCAAACGCTAATCCTAAAAATGCTGCTGCAAATAATAATACAAATTGATTTAACGTAAAAGCTCCAATATTAAAATGCATAATAATGTTCCCCTTTCAAATTTAGAAATTTATCATATTTTTTCTTTTGTAATAAACTTTTAATAATTTCCTCTTGTATAGACATGACCATCCATTATTCTACGTGCAGTTCTAAGAATTTTTACAGATTCAATTTTTTCCCCATTAGATTGAGCAATTGTATCTGTAACACCGCCTGGATGACCAATTGTAATTTTATCACTACTGTTTTGCACTAACTTATTAACTAGAGTTCCTTCAATACTAGCAGCTGCTGTTATACATACCGCACCTGTTATTGCAAGCGCCTTATGTGGTTTTTGCATTGACATCATTCTAACAACTAAATCCATATCTTCTTCTTTTCTTTCATTTCCACTTAAGTCTACATAATCAGCTGATGCTGATACAATTGTTGACTTTGGCACAGCTGGCGATTTTTTTGTTGCTTCTTCTTTACTGGCAAATCCACACATTTCAGCTGCTATAGAGCGTATTTCTTCTATTAGCTTTAACTTTTCATCTGTAAAGTCTTCTGGTAATTCAGTACCTTTTAATCCAATATCTCCAGCATTAATAAAAACTAGAGGATTAGCTGCATCAACAATTGAAATGCTTATTTTACCTATTGAAGTTTCAATGAAATCAATTACATTGCCTGTAGGTAAAAGCTTCCCTGTAACAGATCCCTCAGGATTGCAAAATCCTAGATATATTGGTGAACCTGGATTAGGTACCCCTGGAATATAGGCTTCACCTTCAGTTTTTGCACACCCGTTTTCTACTTCTACTTCTGCAACTATTAATTTATTTGTGTTTGTATTTAATATTCTTACCGCTACCTTTTCGCCTGTAACTTCCACTAATCCTTCATCTATTGCAAATGGACCTACTACTGACGAAATATTCCCACAATTTCCTTTAAAATCAACTACTCTATCAGTTAAACTAACTTGAGCAAAAGTATATTCCACATCATACTCTTTGCTTTCTGCTTTTTTTATTATAGCAACTTTACTTGTTAATGAGTTAGCTCCACCTAGACCATCGATTTGTCTTGCATCAGGACTTCCCATTACATCTAAAAGGAAATCTGACCATTTAGTCTTATCCTTTGGCATATCATCATAATGAAATACTGCCGCTTTACTTGTACCTCCGCGCATTATAGCACATTTTACTTTATTCATTTTCAACTCTCCCTTAAAATATCGCTTCCTGTTAATATCTTGCGTAAATTTTCAATAAATAGTAAAATCATATTTAGATAATTTTTTATCACTTATTCTTTGAGATGTCATTGAATCACACCACATAATTCTAATGGCATCCCAAAGAATTTTTATAATTATTGAGTTTTTTGTAATTATTGAGTTTTTATAATAGTACTTTTTAAAATTTATTGTATTGATTATTACAATAATTTCTTAATAAAGTTTAATTGTCCACCAGCTAACAACACTTCTTTTTGTCTATCTGAAAGCGTTGCATAAGCCTTAATTTCAGATCCTTGTGTTTCATTTGTTATAACAAATTCACCTTTACTTACTAATTCTTTAACATTTTTAATAACTAACTTATCGTCTTGATTTATTCTGTCGTAATCAGCTGCATCAGTAAATCTTAATGGTAAAATACCATAATTAATTAAGTTATCATGGTGAATTCTTGCAAAAGATTTTGCGAGTACTACTTGAACTCCTAAATACATAGGTGCAAGAGCAGCATGTTCTCTACTTGATCCTTGTCCATAGTTTTCTCCAGCTACTATGAATCCACCATTTTCACTTTCTTTAGCTCTCTTAGCAAATGTAGGATCTATTCCATTAAATACATATTGAGAGATAGCTGGAACATTTGATCTAAGTGGAAGAATTTTAGCACCAGCAGGCATAATATCATCAGTTGTAATATTATCTTCTGCTTTAATAAGACATGGTGCATTTATTTCTGAATCTAATTCTCCCCTTAATGGTAATGGTTGAATATTTGGTCCTCTTCTTACAACAACATCATCTGTATTTTCAACAGGTGCTTCTAACATTCTGTCATCTACAATACGATCCATTGATTCTTTTATTGTTTCTAGAATACTTACATCTACTACATCCTTAGGATCTATTATTACTCCTGCTATAGCACTAGCTGCTGCAACTTCTGGACTTGATAAATAAACTTGTGCGTCTTTTGTTCCACTTCTACCTCTAAAGTTTCTATTAGAAGTTCTTAGAGAAACTCCAGCTGATGGAGGTGCTTGACCTATACCAACACATGGTCCACATGCACTTTCAAGTACTCTAGCTCCAGAAGCAATTAATTTTTGAAGTATTCCATCTCTTGCTATCATTTCAAAAACTTGCTTTGATCCTGCTGCTACAGAAAGACTTACATCTGGATGAACGCATTTTCCATCTAAAATAGCTGCTGCTTTAGCTAAATCGCTGTAAGATGCATTAGTACAGCTTCCTATAAATACTTGATGTAATTTAGTTTTTTCAAGATCTTTTATCTTAACTACTTTGTCTGGCATACTAGGCTGAGCTACCATTGGTTCAATTTCATCAAGGTTTATTTCCATTACTCCATCATATTCAGCATCTTCATCTGGTAATAATTCTACCCAGTCTTTTTCTCTTCCTTGCGCTTTCATGAATTCATAAGCTACTTTATCACTTGGGAAAAGAGAAGTTGTTACACCAAGTTCTGCTCCCATATTAGTTATTGTTTGTCTTTCAGTTACGCTTAATGTTTCTACTCCTGATCCAGTATATTCTAATACTTTTCCAACTCCGCCTTTAACTGTCATAATTCTTAAAATTTCTAAAATAACATCTTTAGCAGCAACTCCTGGTTTTAATTTTCCTGCTAACTTAACATTAATTACTTGTGGCATTACTAATGGAAATGGTTGTCCTGCCATAGCCATTGCTACGCTCATTCCTCCTGCACCTATAGCTATCATACCTAAAGCACCTGAAGTAGGAGTATGACTATCTGAGCCTAATAATGTTTTTCCTGGTGCTGCAAATCTTTCTGTATGAAGTTGATGACATATTCCATTACCTGGTCTTGAACAATATATACCATGTTTTTTAGCTATCGATTGTAAAAATAAGTGATCATCTGCATTTTCAAAACCTGCTTGTAATGTATTATGGTCAATATAGCTTACTGAAACTTCAGTTCTAACTTTTGGTATCCCTAATGCTTCAAAAGCTAAGTATGACATTGTACCTGTAGCATCTTGAGTTAATGTTTGGTCAATTTTAATTAATATCTCTTCGCCTGCAATCATTTGTCCTTCAACTAAATGTGATTGCAGAATTTTTCTTGTTATATTTTGTTTCACTTTTTTATACCTACCCTTCCATTAAGTAAAATATTTATTTTCAAATTGTATACTTGTATACAATTAATTGGATTGCATGATTTTCAAGTATTAGTAGTTGCCTGTGTATATTATTTTTCATAATCAATTAATTCATATATCTTATCTAATAATTCACTAACTGAATGGCTTCTACTTCTTCCACATGCTTTTGCACTATTATTACACAACAAACACTTTCTCAAATGTAAGCCTATTCCACTTCTGCTAACTTGTTCTGCATTTTTATTAATTACATCAAAGTCAAATACTCTTCCTAATTTATGACTTTCTTCAATAGCTGTAGTAATTCTTTTTATGACCCATTGACCTGCATCAACTACTAAGAATGCTTCATCACCATCAGCAGTAGTTTGAACTATTTTACAAAGTAATTTTATATTTTGTTTACTCAATTCTTCTTCTAATAATTCAATACCTTTTTTATGAATATTTGTGAATGTTGGATTTTGCTTTTCTACTCCTGGAATATTTAATGTAAAAGAAATCAAAGTATTTTGATAAATATTAATTAATTCTCTCTGCTTTTCAGCTCTTTTCTCTCTTGCATCAAGTATTTGTTCAAGTACTTGTTTTTCTTTAATCATATCAATTCCCCATTTAATTTATTTTACTTGTCTGATAACATCAATAATTGTTCCATCTCTGTATTCTACTATACCAACAATTTTATCTCCATATTCAATTGGTTTTGCTTTTCCTGTAACGCTTTCTGCTTTCTCTTTTAATTCTTCTATAGTAAATACAGGAAGTTTTGCTTTTTTAAATCTTTCAATTAAATCCTGTCTTAATGGATTTACTGCTATTCCTCTATCAGTAACTACAACATCAATTGTTTCTCCTGGAGTTATTACTGTGTTAACCTTATCTACAATTGTAGGTATTCTTCCTCTAATCAATGGACAAACAATCATTGCAAGTTTTGCACCTGCTGCAGTATCACAATGTCCACCTGAAGCACCTCTTATTACTCCATCTGAACCTGTAATAACATTAACATTAAAATCAGTATCTACTTCTAATGCGCTTAACATAACTATATCCAGCTTATTAACTGCACACCCTTTGTTATGAGGATTAGCATAGAAGGATGCACTTATTTCATAATGATTTGGGTTTTCTCCTATTGATTTTGCTGCTGTTAAGTCAAAACTTTGAGTATCAAATAGTTTTGAAATTAACCCTTCTTCTAGCATTTCTACAAATTGCCCTGTAATTCCACCTAAGGCAAAACTAGCTTTAATGTCTTTTTCAATCATCTTTTCTCTTATAAATCTTGCAACTGCTAGTGATGCGCCACCTGTACCACATTGCATAGAGAAACCTGGCACAAAATAACCAGAAGCTTCAATTGCTGCTGCTGCATATTTAGCAATCAATAATTCTCTTGGATTCTTAGTATATCTTGTAGCACCTGATACTATACCTTTAGGATCACCAATAGCCTCAACTTTTATTACATAATCTACATCAGTTTGAACAATACTTGCAGGTACATTAGGATATTCAACTATATTGTCTGTAATAAGAACTACTTTATCTGCTAATTCTGCATCTACCTTAGCATATCCTAATGATCCGCAGAATGATTCTCCACTATATCCATTTGCATTACCATATTCATCACAACAAGGTACACCTAAAAATGCAACATCAATTTGTGAATCCCCTGCTTCTATAGCTCTAGCTCTACCACCATGAGAACGAATTATAATTGGCGTATCTAAAATTCCATTTGAGATAGCTTCAGCTAAAGGTCCTCTAACACCACTAGTGATTATTTTAGCAACCACTCCATTTTTGATGTGTTCAATTACTGGTTCATGTACTCCATTTAATGAACTTGGAGCTAATGTTAAGTTTTTAATTCCTAGTTTAGCAATAACATCTAGAACCATATTTAAAATAAAGTCACCTTCCCTAAAGTGATGGTGGAAAGATATTGTCATGCCATCCTTAAGTCCAGATTTCACAACCGCATCTTCAATGCTATTCAATAATTTACTTTCTCCAGGCAATACTTGAGATATTTTACGTCCAAATTTACGCTTTTCAGGTTGGAAATCAAATGGTCCATTGTAAGCCTTTAGTTCTCCAAGTCCTTCTATATGTTCTGGTACTTCTCTACCAATTTTATTCTTAAGCAATTTCGTCTCCTCCTTCATTAACATATACACCTGCTGCTTCTGCTAACATAAGTGCTCTTTGAGCTCTTTCTATTATTGGCTTATCTACCATTTTCCCATCTAAAGATACTACTCCTGAGCCCCTCTTTTTAGCGTCTTCAGCTGCTTTTATTACTCTAATAGATTTATCTATTTCTTTTTGCGATGGTGTATATATTTCATGAACAGGTCCTATTTGTCTAGGATTAATTACCGATTTACCATCGAAGCCTAATTGTTTTATTAATTTAACTTCATTAGCAAAGCCTTCTTCATTATTTACATCTGAGTATACTGTATCAAAGGCATATATTCCTGCTGCTCTTGCTGCAAGTATTATTTGGCTTCTTCCAAATAATAATTCTATTCCTTCTGGTGAACGTGTTGTCTTTAAATCAGTTACATAATCTTCTGCTCCAATTGCTATACCCATAAGTCTTTTGCTAGCTGTTGCTATTTCTCTTGCATTCATTACTCCTAATGCACCTTCAACTGCTGCCATCATCTTTGTCTTTCCTACTGGTATTCCTGCTTCTTTTTCTATTCTTGCTATTTCATTTTCTACATCTATAATATCCTGTGCACTTTCTGTCTTTGGTAGTCTTATAACATCAGGCTGTGCTCTAACTATAGCTTCTAAATCTTCCATTCCACATGTATCTAATCCATTTATTCTTACTACTGTTTCAATACCTTCGTAATCTATAGATTTTAATGCATTATGTACTAAAAATCTAGCAGCATCTTTTTCGTTTAATGACACAGAATCTTCTAAGTCAAACATTATTGAGTCTGCTCCATAAATGTGTCCATCTTTAATCATGCCAGGGTTATTTCCTGGTATATACATCATGGTTCTTCTTAGTTTGTACATTAATTTTCGCCTCCCCATTTAAAGTTAGTTTGCTCTGCTGCTCTTAAGGCTGCTGTCTGTACTCTTGCTTTTATAACGCAGTCCAATGCGCCCTTATCATTAGCAGTTACAATTGCACTCTCTATATTCAGCTCTTTTAGTGTACCCTCTATTACTTTTTTAATTTGTTCACCAAATTGCTTTTCTACTGAGCTTTTTAGATTTATTGATATCACTTTATCTGAATTTGGTTCAATTACTATTGTAATATCACTTGATTCCAGAGTTCCTGCCATAGCAGTATTTTTTATTTCCATAACTCTTCCTCCTACCTTGAATTCTAGTTATTTTAAAATTATTAAATTTTAAATCTTATTAATTATTGCCTTAGCTTCTGCTGATATTAAATAATTATAAGTTGACTCAGGAATTAAATTTTTCAATTCCAAGAAATTATTTTCCTTAATTAATTTCCGTACTCTTGATGCACTTGTTATATTATTTCCAAAGCCTATTCTTGGAACTTCAATAACCTCAACTTCATAACTTGGTAATATTTCTTTCATTGTTTCATTATATGTTTTAGTAACTTCACATGTCGGTTCTTCACCTATATATCTTTTGTTAATTCCTAGAGTTGGCACTATATATTCTGCAAAAATTTTAATATCTAATAAAGTATGAATTTTAACAACTTCATCTAATTTTTTTATAAAGTAAGATGGAAAAGTTGCACTTGAAATTATATACTCTTCACCCTTATGCAGCACTACATTTTTTAGATGCCTTAATCCTTCTTCAACTAATTTATATCTAACGTTAGCTGAGAAAACTGATCTGTCTTCTGAAACTAAAAAAACATGAACTACATCACTTTCCTTAGCTGCTTTTTCAATCAAATATTTATGTCCTAATGTGAAAGGATTACAATTTACAACTACAGATGAAATTATTTTCCCTTCAACCTTTTTACTATGAATTCTTTCAAGAAAATTGCTTATTCCATTTGGATCGTTTTCTAATAATAGAACTTTTTTTGGCACTTCTTCAATTTTATAAAAGCCAAAATCTTTAAACATTTTATAATTATCTGGCTTTGTATATACAAATAAATGATTATTACCTCTTCTATATTGTTCACTAATTAAATCAGATACTATTTTATTTGATATCCCCATCCCTTTATAATCTTCATCTACAGCTATACATTTTAAAACTTTACTTTCGAATGAACCAGTAGCAATTAACTTACCATTATCATACAATGCAACTGTGTATTCTATATTGTTATCAAATCTCAAGCCTTGTCTGGTAAGAAACTCTTTTACCTCATTCAATTTTTTATAATCATTACCTTCAATAATTACCACTTCCAAATTAAGGTATTCCATACCATCACTTCCTTCATATTTATAGTAATATTTTATACACATTACATTATTTATAGCTTCATACCTGCTTTGAGCATCACTTCTCAATAATACAAAGCAAAGATTTTTATGACATATACCTGATTAAAATCATATTCGGAGTTGTGATTAATAAAGGTTATACTTTTGTATACCTGTATACAATTTGAAATAGAGATAGAATGTTTTTGTATACCTGTATACAATCTGTTTTGTAAAAATATATATCAAAATACTTTTTGTATATATCGCAATAGCTATTGTATACCTGTATACAATTCACTAAAATAAAAAACTTTGCTTTCTACAATTGATATTATAATATATATTTTAATACATTGCAATCGTTTTTACAAAAAAAATCAGGAATATTTACGCTTTATGTCACATTGTATACAGATATTCATTTTCATACTATGTAAAGTATACCTGTATACAACTAAAATTAAAACAAGTGAATTTCTTTTGATAAAAACCTCTTAGCATTTAATGTATGCTCTCTACCTATCTGTTCAGCTAATATTTCATCTTTATTCTCAAAAGCTTTAATTAATGCTTTATGTTCTTCCATGGCAATAATTCTTCTTTTATTCATAACCAATGTGAAATTTCTTAGCTTTGATAAATATTCATAAATCTGTTTCATTTGATCTATAAGTCTTTGATTATTACTAAAATCCATTATAGTATTATGAAATTCACCATGTAGTCTCCAGTATTCCTTAATATCATTATTATCAATACTTTGTTCCATTTTCAAAAGCATTTCTTTTAACCCTAATATTCGTGCTTCAGAAATATTAGCACACGCTAATCTAAATGCTAATCCTTCAAGAACTTCTCTAATTTCATATATTTCTAAGATATCTCTCTTTGATATGCCTTTAACGATAGTACCTTTTCTAGGAACATTCTCTGCTAAACCTTCAATTTCTAATTGTCTAAACGCTTCTCTAACAGGTGTTCTACTTACTCCCATCCCCTCAGCAATAGACGTTTCTACTAATCTATCTCCAGGCTCAAAACTTCCATCCATGATTGCCTTCCTAAGCCTCTCAAGTACTATTTCCCTAATAGGTCTTAAATCAGTGCTCTCAATCTTTTCAAATATTTGGTCCATTCATTCACTTCCTTACATCATGTCTATATTCTTTTATTTATCTTATATAAATATTACAACTATTATATTGTTATTGCTACAATATTTACAAAAAAATGTTGTTTTCTATATAATATTATACTTATATTCTAATATCTTTTATATATTCTTCTACAAGACTCAAAAACACTGTTATTCCTAATAGATCTGCACTTCCCCCAGGACTAATGTTTCTTTTTATAAACTCTGTACATAAATTATTTATTTTCTCTCTTCCTTTTGCCGTTTTCATCCCTCCTATTGCTATTATTTCTCGTGCTGATTCTTTAACTTCTTCTAACACTTCTACTGAATGTCTATAGATAATAGTAGAATCATTGCAAATTTGCATTATTCCAATAAGAGTGTGAACTAACCTATCATTAATACTTAATTCAAAATTCTCTTTATAAAAATTTAAAGAAAATTCAAAAACTGTTGGAATACCCCTTTCTACTTCTCCTCTTACTCCATCTGTTTTATATTTTAAAAATAATTTTTCACCATGGCTATTTGCATCAGATTTTTTTAAGGTTTCAAGTTCTTTCTTTACTATTCCTGCTGTCATCTCTTTTATGATACCTTGTATGTGTTCAAAACTCTTTTTCTCATAAATAACTTTTCCTATCGCAGCACATGTAATTCCCATTTGAAACAACATTCCTTTATGAGTATTTATGCCTTTAGTTTTTAGAAACATATCTTTTTCAGCTTTTATACCTATCTTCCTTATAGAATTAAATATTTCCTTACAGGACTTATCTGAAAATCCTTCTTGAACAAATAGTGTAAAATATTGATTTAATGCTGATGCACTATCAATAAATGTGAAAAAGTTCATATCTTTATGAGCACCACAAGATACTGGTGATACTAATCCTGGCGATGGATAGCAAGAGACTTCATATATCATAGCTTGAATTGCTAAGCCACTAATCCTCATTGCCACTTCGTTTATTTCAAACATCTTATTTCTATCCATTTATTTTCTCCACGCATCTTTTTTATATTTTTTGCATTATATGCAAAATTATTTAGCTAATTCACGTGATATTTTATCACAATTAATATCGAAATACTATCTTAATTCCAACCATAGTAATATTTCTTGGTCTTTACTATTATAGATTTAAGCACTTGAGTCTATATATCACGTTATTTCTAAAGCTAACAAAATTCAACTTTCATTTTTATAGATATCCAAATTAATAATCAAACTTATTAATGGAATATAAATGCATCAGTGAGAAATTATAATCGTAACGCTACACTAGAAATCAGATACATTTTTCTGGAAGCAGGCATGTGAAATTGAGCTGATGATGGTTCTTAAGCAGATAAGTGAAAGTCCAAATCTATGATTTGGTTTCTTGAACTTAGTTAACTCATTCATAAGTTAACCTCCTTTAAAAAACTGATTTGGTGTGAATCGCTTACTCAGCGAACGAACGTGAGTCGAGTTTCCCCTACGGCTTGTTTTATTTACAGTTTGTCCAGGTTTTACATCTGGAACACGCTGAAATGACGATAAGCCCACATTTAGATCCTTCCAGCGAAAATTTCACTAGTCCTGTGGAAGATAAATGTATCATATCTCGGTAATTGTTGCATAAGACTAATTCTTGCTTTGGACATCTATAATTAAAATCCAATAATTTTCTTTATTTGCACAATAAAAAATGCAGATTATATTGTTTTTTCTCCAATACGATCTGCTGTTTAATTGCTTCTATAATAGTATTATATACTAAATTTTTCTGCTAAACCAATTAATACTTGAGCAGTTTCAGCTTGACTTTGTGCTGATTTTGCAACTTCTGAAACTGCATGGGTCGTTTCATTTATACTGACTAATATATCCTCAGAATTATTAGCTGATTCTACAGATGTAGATGCTAATTCCTCTAATGCATGATTTATTTGATTTATGACTTCATTCATCTGCTCAGACGAATTTGCTATATCACGTGCTACGTCATTAACAAATTCAGCATCCTTTTCATATTGAACTCCTGTTTCTTTAAGTAATTCATAACTTGGTCTAACGTTATTTTCAAGATATTCTAATACTTCTTGTCCACTTTGTGAAATATTATCAAATGCTTCTTGTACTTTATAAACCATTCTTTGAATACTTACAACAGCATTTGAAGATTGTTCTGCAAGGGTTCTTACTTCTTCCGCTACTACAGCAAAACCTTTACCCATTTCTCCTGCTCTTGCTGCTTCAATTGCCGCATTTAGTGCAAGCAGATTTGTTTGCTCAGCTATCTCGCCAATTGAATCTGCCATAAGTTTAACACTTTGCACAACTTTTCCATCTTCTATCGCTTTCAAAATATTTTTCCTATTTTCTTCATATATTATATTTCCTTGTTCTATATTATCATTTGCCTTTTCTTTTATCTTAATAGCTCTTTCTTTAATTTCAATTGCAGACTTAAAACTAATATTTGATTTCTTTGTTAATTCATTTGTTGCATTTCCTATTTCTTCTGCTGAAGCACTAACTTCTTGAGTTGTAGCGCTTAAATCTTGAATTCCCCTAGCTATTCTCTCAGTAGATTCATTAACCAATACCATCTTCGAAGATACTTCTTCTGATGTAGCTGATAATTGTTCACTAGCAGCACTAATATCACTTGCATTGTTAACTATCTCCGTTATAAGCGCCTTCATGTTGTCTTTCGCTTTATTTAAAGAATTAGCAACTTCACCAAACTCATCTTTAGAATTAATATCTACATTTTTAGTCAAATCCCCTTCACCCAATGCAATAGAAAATTTAACAATTTTCTTTAATGACTTTGAAGTAACTAATGATATTAAAACGCCAAGCATTATAGCTATAATTAATCCTAATGCTGTAATTCCTAGAACCATAATTTTAGAACCATTATATGCTATTAAGTTATTCTCAGCTGCGGTGTCTGCCTCACTCATATTAGTATTTATTATTTCATCAAGTGCTTTAAAAAGACCCGTTCTAGTAGCAGTCATTCCAGAAAGCTGTTTTTGAGCAGTTGGATAATCTCCATCCAGAACTGCATTAGATACCTTCTCTCCTATGCCTAAATATTCTTTTGATAGATTTTCTATTTTATTTAAAGATGCATTTTCCTTATCTGTAGAAAAATTATCCTTATAATTTACTAAAAGGTCGTTAGCTTTCTTGGTTGAATCCTTAAAATCATTTACTAGTCCGTCTAATTCACTTTTCTCTATTTTTTCCTTGTAAGTCATTTTTAATAATGTGGCTCTAATATTAAGATAATTTTGTTCTATGTTATTTAGTTGTTCTACTGATTTGAGATTGACATCGTGCATTAACATTGAATTTGACTTTATCTTATCCATATTATATATTCCTATTCCCCCTACAATTCCTATAAACATGGATAAAAATATAAATATAGAAATCAATTTAGTCATCATTTTAAGGTTATTAAACCTTCGCATCATATGCATTTCCTCCAATTCGATAAATTATTCACTCTATTTGTCGTATATTATCGAAGATGCTTTAGTTGTTATTTATTTTTTACATTAATAAAACTCTAATTAAATTTTATATGCAAAATGTATACAATTAATACAACCACTTCAATTTAATAGCATATAAATCTTTAACCTTTGCCTTTCTTATGCATTTAAAATTAAGTAATAGCATTATATTTCTTTTTAGCTATATTAATAAATTCCTTTGCTGCTTGTGATATATATCGATTTTTTTGATAACCTATAGCAAGTGTGCCGTGTGTCTTATTGTATTGTAACTGATAAATATTAACACCAAGCAAGGTATTCTCATCGAATACCAACTTTTTATTATTCATTAATGTTTTAGGATAGAAGGTAATCCCCATTCCCTTTACTGAAAGTGCTAACACTGTTTCAATACTTTCTGTCTCTAAAATAATATTAGGTTTTATCTGCTTTTCCTTAAACATTTCATCTGCAACAATTCTAACGCTATTTTTTGCATTAACCATTAAGAATGGACAATTTTTTAGTAATGAAATATCAACCTCTTTTTCAAGTTTTCTTTTTACTATACCATAACTATCCGGAAAGTACTTAGCTAATATATTATCTGGAACAATCATTAGAATTTCTTCATTACAAAGCGGTACACATTCAACATTCTCAACATTAAATGGTAACATTCCAACAATTAAATCTACATTGCCGCGAAATAATGCTGAATCTAATTCCTTTGAATTTCCTTCAAACAAATGCAGATTAATGCTCGGAAATTTTTCATTATATAACGGTAATATCTCAGGTAAAAAAGCTCTTCCTCTTGTATGAGATATACCTATATATAAATCTCCTCGCTTAAAGTCTTTGATATCTACCAGTTCTTTTACAGATTGTTTCTTTAAATCTAACATTTTTGTAGCATTTTTCACCAAACTCTTTCCTGCCGGCGTTAAGGTTAATGGAACTGTTCGATTAAATAGTTCTACTTCTAAATCATTTTCAAGCTTTGAAATATGACAACTCAACGATTGCTGGGAAATAAATAATTTTTTTGCTGCTTTAGTAAAATTCAGTTCTTCTGCTACCACTAAAAAGTACTCTAAATTAAGAAAATTCACCATATTCTAACCCTACTTCTACCTTATTTAAATTTGAAGTATTAAATCAATATAAAATAATTTTCATTGCTTTATATTAAATATTTTTATAAACTTCACTTAAATGATTTGTTAATTTTACATTCTCATTATAATCAACTTGACAATCAATAACTACTGGCACCACTTGTTTAAATGCCTCTTCCAAGGTTGGAATTAAATCTTCTGCCTTTTCTACACGATAACCTTTTGCATACATACTTTCAGCAAATTTTACAAAATCAGGATTCGTAAAATCTACATAGCAGCTCTTGCCATATTGATCTTCTTGTTTCCATTTTATCAAACCATAATTACTATCATTGAATATTAAAACCACAATTGGTGTTCCAATACGTAATGCTGTTTCTAATTCCTGATTATTCATCATGAATCCGCCATCACCAACTATAGCTAGTACTTTCTTATCTGGATTTATTAATTTTGCCGCAACTGCACCTGGAAGACCAATTCCCATAGTGGCAAAACCATTTGAAATAATACATGTATTTGGTTCATAACAATTATAGTGCCTTGCTATCCACATTTTATGAGCACCAACATCCGAAATAACAATATCACTTGGCCCCATAACCTTTCTGACATCATTTAAAATTCTTTGAGGTTTCATTGGAAAAGCACTATCATCTGCATAGCTCTCATGCTCAGCTACCATTTTTTCTTTTATCTCTAATGCTTTTATTGGTTCTACTTTTCTTGATGTTCTTCTCATTATATTATAAAGTGAATCTGAAATATCCCCAACGACTTCTACAACTGGTTGATAAAGCTTGTTAATATGAGCTTGACTTGTGTCTATATGTACAATTTGAATATTTCCATTTATATTCCACTTTGCCGGAGCATATTCTACAATATCATATCCTATTGCAATCACTAAATCAGCCTCTTCAATAATTTTGTTAACATAGTCTTTTTGTGGAATACCTATTGTCCACATTGAATATTTATTATCAAAAGGAATAATTCCTTTTGCCATCATTGTATTAATTACAGGAATCTTTAATTTTGATGCAAATTCTGTAACTGCTTTTCCAGAATTATTTCTAATAGCACTACTTCCTGCTAAAATAATAGGATTCTTAGCTTTAAATATTTCGCCTGCTGCTTCTTCGATAGTTGTTAAATCTGCATGCTCTTTGGGTTGAACCTTTCTTTGTAAAGGCTTTTCACCAATGCTTACAGGCATTTTTGCAATATTTACTGGTAAATCAATGTGACATGCTCCTGGCTTTTCGCTTTCAGCATATTTAAACGCAAGTCTTACAATTTCGTTTACAGTATCAGGACGCACAATTTGCTTGGTTTTCCTTGTTATTGGTTCAAACATCTTGCAAAGGTCTAAAAACTGATGCGATGTAATATGCATTCTCTCAGTACCAACTTGTCCTGTAATTGCAACAAGTGGAGCACCATCACTATCAGCATCAGCAACACCCGTTACTAAGTTAGTTGCTCCAGGTCCCAATGTTGATAAACAAACACCTGCTTTTCCTGTTAAACGGCCATAAACATCTGCCATGAAAGCTGCGCCTTGTTCATGGCGAGTTGTAATAAATTTAATATTTGAGTTCAAAATTGCATTCATTACTTCTAAATTTTCTTCACCTGGAATACCAAAAATGTATTCTACTCCTTCAGCTTCAAGGCACTTTACCAACATTTCCGCAGTATTCAATTGATTTACTTTCTTTTCTTCAGTATTCATCTTGAAATCTCCCATCTCATTATATTTAATAATTTATATATATTATTGTATCATTCAAGAGCTAGTATTTATAACTTATATCTTTAGATCCCTTTTTAACAAATAATTTCTTAATTTATAACTTTTTCTAAAATATCATACTATAATAAATAATGTTTTTCCAACACCTTTTACCTCGACTTATTACAACCAAATGATTGTAATAAAGCCAAAATATACTACATAAGAACGCAATATGAATTTTAGGAAATATAAGAAACACCCTATATTTCTCCAGTTAATTCAGTAAAAGGCTATAACCTTCAACAAAGTTTCCTTAATATTTAACTACTCCTCTTATTCCTAAATGCTTAAATTAAAACTCAAAATAACCTCTTAACTTTTTCATTCAAATTATTATAATACATAGATTTTTAAATATAGAATAAATTTTTCATTGAGAGACAATCTAGTATTAAATATAGTAATTTAACAAATATGAATCTATTAAGCTGTTATGAAAAAATAGCTTGATTATTCATAGAATTACTCCATGGAGGTTTTATATGAAAATATTTAAAAAGATACTATCTCTTACTTTTATCTCTATATTTTTATTACAAAGTATTAACAAAACTACATATGCTATCCCAAATAGTAGTTCTCAAACTCCACTTAAAGTAGCTGTATTCTTAGATAGCTTTAATGACATATTTATTTCCAATGTGAAAAAAGACTTAGAAGATATTCAAAGTGAAAATGAAAACAAAGTTCAATTTACTTTTTTTAATGCAAATGGAAATCAAGTCATTCAAAATGAAGATATTGATAAAGCACTCAAGGAAAATTTTGACCTTTTGGTATTAAATCCAGTTAGTACTAATATTGATCAGCTTCAAGATACGCTTAATAAAATAGCACAAAAAAATATTCCATTGATTTTATATTATGCAAAAACTAATCCGATAATAAACTTTGTAAAAAATTACCATAATTCTATTATTATTGATACAGATGTAAATCAGTCTGGAATTCTTCAAGGCAAGATCCTAGTAGATACATGGAATGCTAATAAAAAAGATTTAGATAGAAATAAAGATAATATAATTCAGTATGTCATGCTAAAAGGTCCAACTAATAGTCCAGAAACAATTGCAAGAACTAAATATGCTATTTCAGCAATTAATGAAGCAGGAATAAAAACTCAGGAACTTTTAACAATACCTTGTAATTGGGAAGAAGAATGCGCCAGAATTTCAATAGAATCAAGCTTATTAACGCTTGATGGTAAAATTGAAGCAATAATTTCTAATAATGATGCTATGGCAATAGGTGCAATTGAATCATTACAAAAATATGGATATAATACAGGAGATAAATTTAAGTATATACCAGTGGTTGGTATTGACGGATTGTCAAAAGCTAAAGAATTAATTGATCAAGGCATTATGACAGGTACTGTTGTACAAGATTCACGTGCCCACGCCAACGCAATTTATACCATAGGACTGAATCTGATTTCTGGCAATACTCCTCTCAATGGCACAAATTATAAATTTGATGAAACTGGAGTAACAATTAATATGCCTTATACCGAATATAAACCTCATAAACAATAGTCTAATGCTATATCAATAATAAAGTTATGACTGACACAGTTATTCATAATATTTTCCTATAATAAATTAATTCGAATATCTTATTCCTAATCAATTATAAAATTTATTTATATTTAAAAGCTATTATATCTAGATATTAGTTTCACTAATTTATATGATAGTACTTTATGTAGTAGTATTGTGCAGTACTACAATACTGTTAATCTGTCACTTAATGCATTCCATGGCATACTAACGCCAGGTCTTTGAATGTTTACTTCTAAATTACAATCATGTCCTACATAGATATAAGCGACTTGATAAAGAGTATTTTTATCTTTATCTATAATTACAGTTGCTTCTGGAATTATTCCTTTAGTAACTGCTTGTTTCATTTGCTTTTTTATTTTTTCTTTTCGTGTTTCTTCTAACATTGAAAGCTGCTCTGCCATAAATCTGACCTCCTTGCTAATCTGTCGGGTAGGTCGGAAACCTCTCGGTTTCTTTCCCCCCTAAGAACCGTACTTGTGACTTTCACCACATACGGCTCAAGCCATCATTTCTCCTAACAGTTATATTTAAAACGCTTAAATTGTTCTTTCATTAGTTTCATACCTTCTTTACTCGATGGTTCTATCTGTCTGTCATCAAAAAACTTTTTAATTTTACTAAGTTGGCTATTTCCACCATACTTTATCAGTAATTTTTGATGTTGGTCATAGCAATTTTCATGTAATATCTCAAAGTTTCTATAAACATTCTTTCCGCCAAGTACCTTGGGTACGACTTGGTTTATTTTCAGATTTTCTTCACTGAATAATGATTGGTTGCAAATTCTACATTGATGTTTACATTTTTTAGCTAATTTTTGTCTACTCAAAATATTGTTTCTTTTAAATTCTTTTTCATCTCTTTTCATGAAGTATTCTTCTAATGTTTTATCATCTGGACTATTCTTGTATTTAATCAATTGATATCTGATTATAGGTATCCAGATCATTTTAATCAGTTGACAATTCTTAATGCTTTTATCCGTTAATAACCACTTTGAAGTACTTATGCCATGTATATCTTTGCTAAAGTATTTCTTGATAATCCATTTCCATGGTTTATTTGGGTGCAGAACTTTAAGATATCGCTTAACCTTAGTCCATATGTAATAATCTATGGCTTTGAATGTTTCTTTAGATACAGAGCTTGACCAATAGTTTCCTATTCCTCTTATGATTGGATTCAATTTATTTATTATAATTCCAATTTGTTCACCTCTGTATTTTATAAATACTTCTCTAATTTTCTGTTTAGCCTTTTTAACACTATCTTTGGATGGTTTGATTAATAACACCATTCCTCGTATTGTTTTGTATTGCCTTACATTGAAACTAAGGAAGTCAAAGCCATCACTTATATGAGTAACCTTGGTTTTCTCGTCGGCTAAAGCCAGTCCTCTTTTTTCGAGATATGGCTTTAATCTATCATACATAGATTTAGCTTCTTCTTTAGTTTTGCATAATATTACAAAGTCATCTGCATATTTAACGATTCCTATGGAATTAGAGTCTAGGTAATATCCTTGTGTACTCTTTTTATATCTAACACCTAATTCTTCTTCCATTCCATGCAATGCTATATTTGCAAGTAATGGCGAAATTATTCCACCTTGCGGTGTTCCGGTAATGGTTTCATTAAATACTTCATTGTCGATATATCCAGCTTTAAGCCATTCCACAATAGTTTTCTTGTATGGAAAGTTATCTAAACATGATATCATATAGTCATGATTTAGATTATCAAAACATCCTTTGAAATCTCCTTCGAAAATCCATTGTCTTTTTGTACCTCTACGTAATTTTAGAAAAAGTTGTTCTCTTGCATCTTGTGCACTTCGTTTTGGTCTGAAACCATATGATATAGATTCAAACCTACTTTCCCATTGTGGTTCCAGTGCATTTTTAACAATATTTTGATATATTCTATCTTTGATTATTGGTATCCCTAGTGGTCTTAATTTCCCATTCTTTTTAGGTATATAAGTTCTTTTTGCTGGTTTGACTTTTATTGATTTAACATTATAATTTTTAATTAGATTGTATAGTTTAATTCTCTCATTATCATCGATTATTATCATTTTATCAATTCCAGCAGTTCGTTTACCTTTATTTATTTGGGTAACCCTTTTAATCGAAAGCAATAGATTTGCTTTACTTCTAATCATTAATCTTTGAAGTTTTCTGACTTTCCTTGTTTGTCCTAACTGCTCGGCATGAAAAATTCGTTGTCGCAATTTCTTCACATATTTGTAGATTTTCCTCCAGTTAATAGAGTTCCAATCATAAACCTGTGGAGCAGTAGCCGACTTATTAATTTTTATATAAGTTTCCATAACTAAACTCCTCATTTCAAGTTAATTACTTTTCGTTTTTTCTCATGTTGACGACCATGTGGAAGTCTGCACACTTTCGTGTTAGAGCAAATTCTGAACTCCTATCCGACAAGTTATTTATTCCTTTGGACTTTCGTCCTATCGGCGTTCGCTTTCTCCACATTCCCATACCCTTTGCACATTGTAACGTTCTTACGATTGTCCTACCTATTAAGGAGCACATAGGGTTTACCAAGTTCCACTAATAACAGATACAAATGAGTTAAGTGTCCTCCTATATTCCGGTGGATATATGGGTCATTCCATGGTCTACCTACTATACAACCTTTCCTATCCACAATATAAGCTTATCAGTCACTTTAGCTTATTTACGCCTTACGAAAATTACAAAGGTTCAACATTTGTTTACACATTCTCATTCTTTCCCTAGCCTTGTAGTTCAATGTGACTATGTCCTACATTAGACCTTTAACTCTCCTGCAACCCACATTTCAATTACTCAAAATGCAGTTTTGAGCGGGAATATGCTTAATGACTAGCATAGTTTCCTATTGGAAACGCTGTTATTTAGCGACTTCTTGTCGCACAATAGTATGGCGTATTACCTATCCCTTTTAATTGGTTCGTTTTTCCACCATCTTTTGTTAGTACATTCACTCTCTAGCCATTTAATCGCCCCTGTCTCTTTAATTTAACTTCCTTCTGAAACTCTCTTACTTCTTTCCTTGGATGGTTAGGGAATTCAAGAAGCAAAGCTAAAGAATCCACTGCTCTTTCTTTTGTTCCAAAATAAACTTCATAGTTTGTCATTGTTGCTCTACCTCACTTTCTTACTAAATTTGCGTAAAAAAATACCGCAAATTCATTTTTATGATATGCTCCCTTTAAGGTAGACAGATTAAAAAATAAAAATCTGTTATTTTAAAGGGGGTATTTTTTTGTCTAAAAGATCCAAATATACAGTAGAAGAAAAGTATAATATTTTAATGGATTATGATAACGGAGTTGGTTCAATACAAGAGATCTGCATTAGCTATAAAATTAGTACATCTACTTTTCATGAATGGAGATATAAATATGAAAAGCATGGACTGGACGGATTAAAAGAATCAAGAAAATCTCAGAAATATTCAAAGGAAATAAAGGAACGAGCCCTGAAAGACTATTTTTCAGGGAAATACTCACAGATGGAAATTTCAAAGAAATACGGAATATCGAATAGATCAGTATTTAAACTTTGGATAAACAAGTATAATAGTCATAGAAAGATAATTGCAACACCGGAAGGAATGAGGCACTCTATGACAAAGGGAAGAACTACATCTTTAAATGAAAGAATTGAAATTGTACAATACTGTATTGCTCACAACAATGATTATAATAAGGCCGCTGAGACTTATAAAGTCTCATATAATCAAGTATACCAATGGGTTAGAAAATACGAATCTGGCGGAGAAAATGCACTCCAAGATGCGCGTGGCAGAAAAAAGCCTGATTCAGACCTAACACCTGAAGATAGAATTAAGCTTGAAATGAAAAGACTTGAAGCTGAAAATGAAAGACTAAGAGCGGAGAATGCATTCCTAAAAAAATTGGAGGAACTAGAAAGGAGGCGGTATTAAGCCGAATAAGACAAGAAAACAAATATATTGCTATAGAGGAACTTCATAACACTGAAAAATTCTCTATTTTATTATTGTGTGAAATAGCAATGATTTCACGTTCATCATTTTACAAATGGGCAAATCATGAAAAATCTACTTTGGAAAATGAGAATAAAATGTTAGTTGATGAAATTATTAAAATCTATGAGGACGTAGATGGCATTTATGGATATCGAAGAATGACAATGAATTTAAATCGAAAACTAGGTGAAAATTTCAACCACAAGCGTATTTACCGACTTATGAAAGTTGCAGGGCTACAATCTGTTATTAGAAGAAAGAAGAAACGTTACATAAAATCAATTCCTCAGCAAGTAGCAGAGAATATTCTGAACCGTAAATTTACAGCCGATAAACCTAATCAAAAATGGCTTACAGATGTTACTGAATTTAAGTATGGGAACTCTAAGAAGGCATACTTAAGTGCTATATTAGATTTAAATGATAACTCTATTGTTTCATATGTACTTGGACATTCTAACAACAATGAACTTGTATTTAAGACTTTAGATTTGGCGCTTACAGCTTCGCCCGGCGCAAAGCCTATTCTTCATAGTGATCGAGGATTTCAGTATACTTCATATGGATTTAAACGTAAATTAACATTAGCAGAGATGACACAAAGTATGTCTAGAGTAGGTAAATGCATAGATAACGGTCCTATGGAAGCATTTTGGGGAATCCTTAAGTGCGAAAAGTATTATCTATATAAATATGATACATATGACGAACTTTCCAATGCAATTGACGACTATATAAGTTTCTATAATAACAAAAGATTACAAAAAAGATTAAACGGCCTAAGTCCTTTGGAATTCAGGGCTTTAGCCGCTTAAACTATTTTTGTTATTTTCACTGTCTACTTGACAGGGTGCAGTTCATTATGAATAGTGCGATATTTGTATACTTCAAAGTCTACATTTCAATTATTTCACTATACTGGATGTTATCCCTATAATTATCAAGAACTACTTTTCTAATATCCATAATGTCATTTGGAATATCATTTATTTTAAACCATTTTAATTCCGAGCATTTATCTGGTTCCATGATTTTAGGTATACCATCATACTCATTAACGATAAAGTAAATATCATAATATGTTCTTCCTCCAACATCGTTAACACGATGAGATAAATGAGCAAAAGATACATCTGCTATTTTTACGTCAATTCCTAATTCCTCTGCACATTCCCTCACAACAGCCATTTTAGCTGTTTCATTTTCATCGACATGTCCACTACCTGCCATATCCCACATTCCATCTTTATAGCCAGTATTTTTCCTGCGATGCAATAAAATTAGCGCATCACCATCTTTTCTCTGTAAAATAATTGGAATTATAGCTGATAATGACCTAAAATGTTCTCCCATTTTTTCACCTCTACAAATTACTATTTATTTCATAATAATTATAACATATATATCACACTATTCAATTTTCAAAGAACACTATTTTCATGAATTACTACGCACTCTCTACAAACAACGCAATATCATACTTCTATAGTTACAATAAAGGTAAAAGATACAGAAACTATTTGCCTTGAAAATTTCAACCCTAATTATACCAAGACAGATGTTAGAATTGTTGACAGAAATTCTAATTGGGTTTTATTGACTTTAAACTTAAACATATATTATGATACTATATATATTTATTTACCAAATGGGTAAATATAAATACAATTTAACTCTGTTGTCTATAATTTATTACTCATATTGTGAATGCAATAAATTCCATTTTAATATAGTGAAAGGAGCTTATGCAGTGAAAAAACTAAAATTTATTGGGTTAATAATATTATTGTTATTACCAATTGTAGCCATTAGCTGTACATCACAAGATAACTCTAAAACTACAGCTAATAATACTATCGAAAAAAATAAAAATAATACTGAAAATGACACTTCTAAGAAATATCAGAATACCCCTGAAGCACAAAAAATTCTTGAAGCAAATCAAAGAGAAGATAATGAAAAAGATAATACTAACATCGATAAGAAATATAAAGATTTAGATAAATCTACATTAAATTATAATAACGGATATTCATCTAATACTTACTATGAAACTAAAGAAAGTTTTGTTGGAAGTGAAGCGGCAATCCCTAAAATTAATAACAAAAAATATATGGAAATACTGAAAGATTATACCTATGCAAGTGAGGTGAATCCTACAAAAATACCTTATAGTGAAGCAGTAAAACTTGCAAAAAGCATATTACCTGATGATATAAAGGAAGTGCAGAAAAAATATGATAAGGATACCTCCACAACTTATGTAAGTTATTCCTCTAGCAAAGGGAATTTTGTAGTTGGATTTTCTTATGATTATGATACTTCCCAAGCTTCAGGTTTTAATCCAAATTCTGATAATGAAATTATTGTTGGTATACATTATCTTAAACAAATATCTGAATAAATATAATCAATTACTTAAACAACAATTCAGTTATATTTTTCTCATAATATTTGCTATAATATTTTAACAAATCATTTTAAATAAAAAAGGCTATAAGCATTAATTTTCAGTGTCTATAGCCTTAAACCTTTTTAAGAAAGTAATGCAAATATTAAAGTTATATTTAAATAAAATTCTCATTTTATTATAGCAATCTAGAATATCTATTTCTGATATTAAATAAATATCCTTTCACTTAATTCCATAATGTATAGATGAAATACCAAAAGTCAAGGATTTATACCCTGCATCCTTAAAACCAATCTCACTAAACTTTTCTTTAAGTAGTTTTTTACTCATAAACATATTAACTGAATCTCTAAGATAATAATATGCTTCTTTATCTCCTGTACCTATTGATCCGACTGTTGGTAATACATAATTAAAATATAAATCATATATATTTTTTAAAATTGGTATATTAGGTTTAGAAAGTTCTAAACATATTACTTTCCCTCCTGGTTTTAAAACTCTATACATTTCTGATAAGGCTTTGTTTTTATCAGCAATATTTCTTAACCCAAAAGCTATTGTAATACAATCAAAGGTGTTTTCTTCAAATGGTAATTTTGTAATACTGCCTTTAATTAATTTATAGCTATAATCCTTTAAAGATTCACTTAATCTTTTAGCTCCAACGTTAAGCATTTCTTGGCTAAAATCTATTCCAATAACTGTAGTATTTTTTCCAACAGACTTGCATTCATAATTAATCATTTGTCCTGTGCCACAACATAAATCTAACACCTTTTGTCCTTCTTTAATATCACATATTTTTATTGCTTTTCTTCTCCATAGTCTATCAATATTTAATGTTAAAATTGAATTTAATATATCATATCTTTTTGCAATAACAGAAAAAATCTTTTCCACCTCTGACACATTAATTTCTACCACTATAATCACCACACCTTTTTTTATTCTTCTATTATAAAAAATTGTTAATCTATTTATTAATTTTATTTCCTACATATATCTCTTATACAATTTTATTATTTTAACGTATTGTGCTAATAAATTTAATAAGATTAAAATAGTGAAAAATGAATGGTGAATAATTCATCATTCATTATTTAAGATATCAGTATAAAGAACTAGCACAACGAGTTGCTTTAAATATCCTCTTATATTAGTGGAAACAAAACAAATACTGTAAAATCCCAAATTGCATGAGATATTATTATTGGTACAAGGCTCTTCTCTTTCTTATAAATCCATCCCCAATATATTCCACATACTAACGCAGCTATCACAAGCATAAAATTAAATGTAATTATATGAACGCCAGAATATAATAAAGTTGCTAATATATATCCTTTATTTTCACCAAATTTTTTCGTAAGATTTTTTTGTATAAAACCTCTCCAATATATTTCTTCTCCAGGTCCTATTATAAACATTAATAGGATTCCTATGAGTAATGAACTCCCCTGTACCCTATTACTATAAACTGATGATATTTGAGCATCCTTAAAGGGAAATAAATATCCCGAAATTATATTTCCAGCATAAAAAACAAAGTATAATATTATAGCTGAAATAATTCCAATTAATATGTACCTTAATTTTATATTGCTAAATGAAATTAAGTTTTTATCGGAGAACAAAGCTATAGTTACTAACGCTAATATAGACGCACTCATTTCAATCCAAAAATTAAATGGCTTTACTACAAATATTACAAACCACAATATTGTAGCTATGATTAATGATGAAATAATTACTTTGTTTTTACTTTCATTTTTATCCAAAGCTTTACCACCTTTCTATAAAATATAAGATAAAAGTAACGATAAAATTAAAAGAATTCCAAATTGACCTTGAAGCTTACCACTTTCTTTATCAAGCTCTGCAATATAATCGCTTGAATCTTTAGCAATTCTTAATTTGTTAATATTTTTAGTAGCAGCTGATACTGTTATTAAACAAATTAAACTTATATAGGGAATATATTTTAAAATGATTATTATGATGAGAAAAATATACGAAAGTACAATCAGGCTTAAATATACTTTTTGCGCTTTCTTGTGGCCTATACTTATTGACAGTGTTTTTATACCAGCTTTCTTATCATGTTTTATATCCCTAATATCATTAGCATGTAATATTGCTGTAGTTAAAAGTGCAGTTGGAATTGATATTAAAAATGACTGCATCGTAAACTTCTGCATCTGCAAATAATACCCTCCAAGTGTCATTAATGGTCCAAAAATTATAAATACCAAAGGTGTACCCAATCCTCTATATTTAAGCTTTAATGGTCTTCCTGTATAAAAATATCCACACAAAGCACCAGCAATCCCTAGAATTAAAATCACAATTCCTACATTGTAAGCCAAGTATAAACCAATTAAACAACCTACAATCAGTAATAATATTCCGCTTTTATATACTTCTTTTAAAGTCAGCAGTCCTTCAACAACTACTCCGCTGGAACTATGAGAATCCTTTGTATCAACCTTATTTATAAAGTCATCATGATCATTTAATAAATTTACTGAAGATTGCAGAAAAATAATTGCTATGACTGAAAGTATAAAATATCCAAGATTAAAATTAGGCTCTTTTAATGCTAATATTCCTCCAAGTATAACTGGAATTACTGAAGCTGTTAAAGAAAAAGGCCTTGAAGCCCTAATAAATAACTTAAATTTTTCAATTGTCATTTTATTTTTAATCACCTCTATCAAGTAATCTTTCTTGATTAGTATTAATTTATTCCTTTTATAAGATTCAAAAAATAATATTATAGCTTATCTAAAATTTTTTTAGATAAGCTATAATATATTATTACATACGCATTGCCATAGGTAATGAAAATAACATTATGTTCACTACAGCAAGTAATATTAAAAGAACAGTATATACAATTGTTATGCTAACTTTTTTAGTTTCATAATTATTCTTAGATATTTTATATACAGTATATATTGAACCTAAAGTTCCAATTCCTATTAGTAAGAACTGAAATACTTGTATTGTTGGATCATCTAAAATAGCTGAAGACGTATGCTCAACGCTCACTCCAAATAATTCTATAAATGTATAAAATATTGATTTTCCCTCTGCTAGTAAATGGAATAAGTTATGAGCTATATGTGCAGCCATATCTAATGGTATAAGGGCATATCCATACCTCATGAAATTTTCTTTTAATGAAGCTTTATTGAATATTTTTGCAACTAGTCCTGTTACCGATAATAATGCTACAGGTATAGCCATTGCTATAATAAATGTTATTGTAAAAGTAATAGCATAATTTTGTGTTCCTGTTACATTTTCAAGCCATGTTAACATTCCATCCCATATTTCTAACATTGTAATATTTTGTACAAATACTATACCCATTATTACGACAGCTAAAAATGCTGCATCTAATCTTGGCTTTCTAATAAACCATAATTCCTTTGTAGGTACACGCAATGATATGTTAATTGAATTATTTGGACAATTCTTTACACAGTTACCACAGAAATTACATTCTGAATTATCTTCCATAGTTTTTGGGAACTCAAACATTGGACATCCATCTGCCCTCTCAGTTCCTTTATAACAATGTGCAGCAGTACATTTTGCACATATTTCTTTTGTTCCACGTAATTGTAACATCCCTGCTCTAGAATAGTTTCCTGATAATCCTCCTAAGAAACAAAGATATCTACACCAAGTTCTTCGTTCCCAAAATGCACCAGAAAATATTACTCCAATAGTAATTAATAAAAGTAAAGTTCCTGAACCTCTTGGCGATTCAACTACTCCAAAGACATGATCACTCCAAGTAATAGCTAAAAACATTGCATCTATAAGCCATACACCATATTTTTTTAAAAACCTAGGTACTGGTTTCTTATTTCCTACAAATTTTTGAATTACATCGCTTAATGCTCCAAATGGACATATGGAACACCAGAATCTACCTGTTATAAATAACATTATAGGAAGAATAGGCCACCATAATACCCAAGTTCCAGCTGTACCAAAGTTATCGTGAGCTTCATCAGGACCAGTTAATAATTGAAATACGATAAACGCAAAAACTAATCCTACAAATAATTGAAATATTCCTGGATACCATTTACTTTTAATAAAGCTCTTAAGCATTTTATTATCTAATAAATTATTTCCTTTTTGCTCTTGCGATGTTTTTGTTTCACCACTAAGTTTATTGTCCAATTTTGACATTAAACAGTCACCTCTATTCTTTTGCTTTACTTTTTGCTTTTTTTCTTTACAGCAGCTACTATAATTATTACTGCTACAATTCCTACAAAGCCTCCTATAACAACCCAGTTTGGACCTGCACTTACTACATCAACATCAAATTTTATATCCTTCTTCTCTCCATTTACAGTAACATTAGCTGTAACAACCCATTTACCTTTATCCGTAAACTCAATATTACCCATGTATTGACCACTTCCACTACTTTCTAATGCAGCTTCAATTGGCTTTGACTTATCCATATTCATGCCACCCATGTCAGAATTCTTGTCCATTTCTGCACTTAACTTAACTTCAGCATTTTCAACCTCTTTATTATTATCATCATGCAGTGTAACCATCACATCATTCTTACCAGTTTTAACTTTATTATCTTTATTGAAAGTTAACTCTGCTTTAATACCACTTGCACTTTTTTCAGTGCCTTTTCCCATGTCCATATTCCCCATCCCATCAGCAAAAGCTGCTGTTGATAAACCTAACGTAAATATTAAACCTGCTATTGCACCTCTAATTGTTTTCTTTTTCATTGTTTTTTGACTCCCTTCATGTCATGCCTAAAGACTTAATTTCCTCTTATTTGTTATAATTAAATATTTTTATCGTTTACCATATTTCTTTTTCCAAAAAGAGATGATCAATTGATCAATACCTATTTTATATGCATTAGCTCCAGCTGCCATTAAAATTATAGCGGCAGTATATAAAATTGGATTAGTACTAGTAGTTCCTGCTAATAGATAATTTAAATTCATAAATGCTCCACCAATCAAACCTGCAATAGTAAAAGCGCCAAGTATTAAACTAACACCAACAAGAACTTCTCCAACCGGAACTACATATGTGAATACTCCTGCATTTGGCAAAGCAACACTTTCAACAAATCTTGCATACCACCACTGCACTCCTGGATGATCTCCAGTTGACTTTGCTAAAGATCCCTTTAAAAATCCTGTTATTGCTACACCTGCTTGACTACCTACCCATGTTGGATCTTGTAATTTTTCGATACCTGGAACTATCCATTGATAACCCAACCATATACGCAAAATAGTCCATACAGGTACTAAGTATTTATTCTTTAAAAATTTCATTTTATTCCATCTCCTTTGTATTATTTATTATAATTTCAATATTAATCATTTTTTATTTTCCTATTAGACGATTCAATCACATAATTTAAAAGACCATTTAAGCAATCCTTATAAATTGAAGGTTCTAAATCTTCAATTTCTTCTTTAGCTTTTAAAGCAAATTCTTTAGCATTAAGAGCTGTGATATTATTACTTGCGCTAGGATCACCGTCTATGCAATCATCAATTATTTGATATACCATTCCTAAATTTAATCCGTAATTTTCTAAAGCTGTAATTTCTTCTTCTTTTCCTTTAACTGTTTTGGCTCCAAGTTTACAGCAAGCAGCCATAAATGATGCTGTTTTTCCTTCTATTATATTGAGATAATCCTGCTTTGAAATTTCATAATTTTGTGCTTGTTCGATTTCTGCAATGCACATTTTTTCAATAACTTCTGTAATAACCTCTTCTGCATCTTTTGTTTGCAATTTTAATAATATTGAAAATGCCTTAGCATAAAAAGCATCTCCTGCCAGAACTGCTACCTTTCTACCAAATATATTATTTAAAGTTTTTTGACCACGGCGAAATAAATCATTGTCAATTATATCGTCGTGTACTAAACTTGCACTATGTATTAGTTCAATTGCTACACATAAATTAATTAATTGTATTCTTTCCTCTGCAGTCATTTCAGGTTTTATAGCTTTAGCTGAAAGTATTACCAAACTCGGCCGAAGATACTTTCCTGGAACTTTAAAAAAATATTTAAATACCTCTTCTGTTGAATCTGAACTAATATCTTTTCCAATGTTTTTTAAAATCACCTCAACTTCATTGAGCTCTTTACTTATTGCCTTTTTTGCTTCTATAAAACTTGACATAACCTCACCAACTCTCAATAATTTAATGTTAAAATTTTAAGCTTTCATTTATGACATAGTATACATAGAACATGTGTAGATATTATGAAGATAATTTATAAAGTTTTGAGATATTCTTATCCTCGTCTTTGCAATCTTCCCAAAACATTGTATAAATACGCACAAAAAAAAACTGCTGACACTTTGTCAACAGTTTTAGAAGATAGTATAAAAAACTTTATACTACTTTCGCTATTTTTACTACAAAATTAGCCCCTTTTCCAATCATGCTATCTACTGTTATATTTCCGCCATGTGCTTCAACTATAGACTTAGAAATCGTAAGTCCTATCCCTGCTCCACCTGTTAATTTATGTCTCGACTCATCTGCTCTATAAAATCTCTCAAATACATAAGGTAAATCATCTTGTGATATTCCTATCCCTGTATCCTTAACACTTAGTTCAAGAAAATTATTATCTTCAGTTATATTAACCTCCACTTTGCCATCTTTCTGAGTATATTTTAAGGCATTAGATATTAGATTAACTACAACTTGACTTATTTTATCTTTATCTAAATATGCAAGAATATCTTTCTCATGAAAAATTAAAGATACACCTTTATTTAAAAATTCTTTTTCGAAATTTAGAACTATATTTTTAACAGCCTCACCAATATTAAACTCAGTCTTATTTAAAACGAGATTTTCACTTTCATATTGTGCTAACTTTTCCAAATCTCCTACAAGACGATTAAGTCTTAGTATCTCTTCATGGCAGCTTATAAGCCTTTCTGGGGTTGGCTCCCATATTCCATCTATCAGTGCTTCCATATGACTTTGAAGAGTAGAAAGTGGGGTTCTAAGTTCATGGGAAACGTCTCTTGCTAGTCTTTGCCTTAATTTTTCCTGTTCATTAAGAGAATATCCAAGACTATTAATGGTGGAAGTTAGTTTGTCTATCTCCTCAACATTTGATTTCTTCTCAATCTTTTGACTATAATCCCCTTTTGAAATCATCTCTGCTATATTTATAACCTTTAAAATTGGTCTGCTTAATCCTTCTGCCATTATTAAACCTAATATTAATGCAAATAATAAAGAAGCTGCTCCAACACCTATAAGTATTTTATTAAGTGTTTTTGAATACATTATATCATTTTCGTCATAATAAAAAGGACCATAATGACCTATACTTATAGTTCCTACTTTACTAGAATCATTTATTATTGGATATTCATCTTTAGAATACTCGCTTTCCCAGGTTGGAAAAATCTTTTGCATTGTACTAATTAAACGATTTTTAACTTCTTCACATTTAATATTATTATAAGTTTCAGCATCCCATATTACTTTATTTGACGCATCTTTTACAGTGATAAATAATCCATTTTCAATTGCGCCAGCACCAATACTTTGAATTGCCTCAATATTGAAATTTGCACTATACTCACGACTTATAGCTGCAACAATAATTTTATTATCTCTTTCACGTTCTTGAATAACATAATTTTTAAATTGATTTACAAGAAAGAAGTGTGAAAGGATACTAATGAGTGCCACGCAAATCATTGTTATAAATATGTATGAAAGCGAAAGTCTGGTTCTAAGATTTTTCTTCATTAAATTTTCCTCCAAACCTATAGCCTGTTCCATGGACAGTAATTATATACTGTGGATCCTTAGGATTGGTTTCAATCTTTTGTCTTATATTTTTAACATGAGTATCTACATTACGATCATATCCATCATAGTCATCTCCAAGTGCATTACTTATAAGCTCTTCCCTTGTAAAAGTCTTGTTAGGATACTTAAGTAAGGTCATCAATATTTTATATTGCCTTGAGGTAAGCGCTATATTCTCTCCATTTTTCCGTATTTCTTTCTTTAACATATCAAATACCAAATCATTATCATTAAACGAAATTTCATTAGATAAAGGTACAACTTCTTCATTAAGTCTTCTAAATATAGCATATATTCTTGCTATAAGTTCTCTTGGACTAAAAGGTTTAGTTATGTAATCATCAGCTCCCATATGTAATCCAGAAATTATACTCTTTTCATCAATTTTTGCTGTAAGCATTATAATTGGTACTCTAGATTTTTTTCTAACTATGTTGCAGATTTCTTCACCTGTCATATCTGGCAACATTAGATCTAGAACTATTAAATCTGGATTAATCCTTTCAAACACCTCTAATGCTTGATTACCATCATATGCTTCAAATACAATTGCACCTTCCTTCTCTAGATATGATTTTATAACTTCAACTATCTTATTCTCATCATCTACTATAATAACCTTTTTTTCTTCCAACATATTTTACTCCTACCTGACTTATAAATTATAAGTTAAATGCCCAATATATTTTTGCTTTACACTACTTTTAATTGGAATAATATAGAGCTATAATTCCTTATTTCCAAGTTTTACTCTCATCAAACCATCTTAATTGTATATTAAATTAAGATTATATCCAAACATATTTCATATTGCTAAGATATAATCTTAATTCATAATCTTCCTCTTATTAATAAGTAAGAATTTCTATATTTTTTCTTTTATTATCTTTTCTACTTCTCTTAAGTACTCCTTGCGAGTTTCATCAGGGACAGAGGGAACTGCACCAAAGAATGTATGACTAATCACTTCTATTCCACTGAAATTGAATATACCATCATCAGTAGTTTGTTTCATTGAATTATGCATTCCATTTTGAGCATAATATTCATTAGGACTACCTGTAGTACAAAATAATAATGCTTTTTTCCCATTTAATAGACCTCTTGGAGCTCCATCTACACTTTCATAAGCAAATCCATAAGAAAAGACTCTATCAACGTATCCTTTTAATATTGCTGGAACGCTAACCCACCAGACAGGATATACAAATGTAATAACATCTGCCCATTTGATGTGTTCTTGTTCTGTTTTTATATCTTCAGACAGTTTTCCACTTTGCAAAGCCTCAAAATCAGTCGGTTTAAGAATAGGGTCAAATCCTATTTCATAAAGATTTCTAACAGCAATATTATCTCCTTTTTCTTTTGATGCTTTCTCTATACTGTCAACTATTCCTTTACAAAAACTCTTTGGGTTTGGATGAGCAAATACAACTAAATGATTCATAATTAATTCCTCCTTAATTTTTGATATACTCTATTTTCCCTTGAAAAAATAAATATATTCTATTCCATTTGGATTCTTAAAAACGTCCCATAAAAATCATCATTATTAACTGTATTAAGACATCTGGAAAATATTAATTATTCTTTATAGCTTGACTTAACGCATCATTTACTGCCATCATAATTCCTTTACTTGTCATTGTAGCTCCTGAAACTACATCTACACTTATAGTTTGTGTTTCTACAATTTTATTAGGAATAGTATTTAATGCTTCTTTTCCTTTTGTTTCATTATTAGATACTATTTCTACATTTGTAATTTTGTCATCTTTTACTGTAACTGCAACCTTTAAATCTGGGCTTTTACCTTGTCCAATTCCATTATAAGTTCCATCCTTATATTTCCCTTGATTATCAGCTGTTGATGAAGCATTGATTTCTGCTTGGCTTAATGCCTTATTTACTGCTTCCATGATTCCCTTACTTGTCATTGTAGCTCCTGAAACCACATCAACATCTGTAGATTGTATATCTACAATTTTGCTCGGGATAGTGCTTAAAGCTTCTTTTCCTTTTGTTTCATTGTTAGATACTATTTCTACATTCGTGATTTTGTCATCTTTTATAGTAACTGCAACTTTTAAATCTGGATTCTTACCTTTTCCTACTCCTGTATATATTCCATCTTTATACTTCTTTTGCTCAGATTTATTAACATTAGAGCTACTTGCAGCAGTATTATTTGATGAATGATTAGCCATTCCATCATTCATAACTCCACCTAAAGCATTTACACCAGTAAAAGCAGCAATTGCTATTGCACCAGGAAGTAAAGGACTTACATCTTCACCTAAAATATTTACCTTAGTATTTTTTCTTGGACAAACCTCTATACACTTAAAGCAATTTATACATTCACCACTGCTTACCTTATCCGTTTGATAAAGCTTTATTCCCATTGAACAATTATTTGTACATATTCTGCAAGGTCCACACTTATCTCTAAGTTTATTTATCTTTAAAATTCTAGCCTTAGATAAGATTGTAAAAACAGCTCCAAGTGGACAAAGATATCTACAGAAAAATCTTTCTATAAAAACAGCCCCAATTGCTATTAGTGCAAGTAATATAAATCCACCTGTATATTCTGCTATAGCACCAGAAGCATTATCAACCATAGCAAAAGCATCCCACGGACTGTAGCTGTCAAATGATGTACTTCCACTTGTCCAAATAACTACTATTATAAATAGTAAAATAACATATTTTAAATACTTTAATACTGAATCTAATTTTTCATCTACTTTAAATTTTGTTTTAAATACTTCTTTTGAAATTATATAAATAAAATCATTAATAGCCCCAAAGGTACAAAGCCATCCACAGAAGAATCGCCCAAGTATTATGGTTATAATAAAAATTGTAACCATTGCTAATAATTGAGGCCATACTAATACTACATCAAAATTTCCTTTAAGGATCATTGAGTATAGCTTTTTTAATTGATTAAAAATTAATGTAAATAATTCCGGCATTAAAATTAAAAATGCAATTTGCGAAATTAATCTTAATCCTTGTAGTTTTGATATTGTTTTTTGCATCGTCTCTCTCCCATTCTACTATTGATGTTAATAAATTTTGCTTTTCTCCTACAGATTATCTTTGTAAATAAATTCTGTATTGGTTATATTAAAACTATTTTTTATCCCTGAGGTTACATATATTTCTTTATTTTTAGTAATAAAAATAGCATCAATTCCCTTCAAGGATTCTATTAGTTTAATACTCTTTTCGAGTCCCATAATATATACTCCTGTAGATAATCCATCCCCATCAATGGAGTGATCTGAAATTATTGTTGAGCTTATGACCTCACTTTCAGATGGATATCCTGTTTTAGGATCAATTATGTGGTGATATATTTTTCCTTCCCTAGTAAAATATCTTTCATAATTTCCTGAAGTAACTATAGATTTATTTTCTACACCAATGATCCCAATATGTTCTCCACGAGTATCAAAAGGATTTTGAATACCAACATTCCATAAGTTTTTATCAGGCTTTGTACCTAAGGCATAAATATTTCCTCCAAGATCAATTAAAGCGCTTTTAATCTTATACCCTTCAAAAACTTTCTTTACTTCATCTGCAGCATATCCTTTAGCTATTCCGCCAACATCAATTGCTTGATTTACATGTTTTAAGCTTATTGAATGGTTCTTTTCATCAAGAACTATATCTTCGTAATTAACGAGTTTAAGATTACTCTCAATTTCACTTTTACTTGGTATTCTAGGATTATCACTTCCTATTCGCCATAGGCTTACTATAGACCTTATAGTTGGGTCAAAAGTTCCTTCTGATAATATGCTGTATTCTACTGCTTTTTTTACTACAAAGTAAGTATCCGTGCTTACCTCTTGACTTGATATTCCAGCATTTTTATTTATCATGGAAACCTCACTAAATTCTTTAAATACAGACATTTTATTTTCTATAATATTAAGCCTGTCTATAGCTTCTTGAATTGCTTCTTCTCCATTTTTTCCATCCACTCTTAATCTTATTATTGTGCCAAGTGCATAAAATTCTCTCACAGCAGTTTCTTCACTTTTTTTCTTATCTGTATTAACTACATAAGTTGCAATAACTATTATAAGAACTACAATAATAATCACTAAGAATATATTTTGCTGAATTAATCTAATCAATTTTTAATAACCTCCAGAATATAAGATTTTAATTTTTTAGAACTACCTGAAACTTTGTGTTTCCTCCCATCTATATTTACAACTTCTGAACGTATTCTAACATTTATTTGTGTGAATTTTATGGGGATAAAAAAATTCATAATAAAATATTAACAAAATACCTAGATAAGTATTATTTGATTACAATTCATTATCATAAACAAAAAACCACCACATAGAGATGCATTTACATCTCTATGTAAGTGGTATTATAGTTGGTATAGTATCTATTATTTCTAATTTATTATATTTGTTATATTTGTTTTGATTTTAATTATGTTAAAATTATTTCTTTTAACATTCTTTAGTTTCACCATTTATATTATTACTATGTATGCTCTTTAAACTATTATCTTGCTAGTAGTTGTTTTACTAATTCTTTATTGCTTTCTACACAATTTCCACAACCAGTACCAACTTTTGTAATTGCTTGTACTTCTTCGAATGATTTTGCACCATTTTTAATTGCATTATTTATATCTTGTACTGTAACTTTTAAACATCCACACACTACTTGATTTTCATCAATTTTCTTATCTAATAATAATCTATTAACTAAATTTTTGTTACCATTTACACACTTACCACAGCCAGTACCTACTTTTGTGATAATTTGAACTTCTTCAAATGATTTTGCACCATTTTTAACTGCATTTTTTAAATCTTGTTCTGTTAATTTAAAACATCCACAAATAATTTTATTGTCCACAGGTTTAACTTCTTCCTTAACTCCAAATAATTTTGATAATATTGATTTAATCATCTTTTTTCTCTCCTCATTAGTTTTTATTTATATAAAAGGTGTTTAATAATATAGTCACCTTTATACTCATTCTTTAAAAAGTAATCCATTTTATATATGATTTTTCAATCTCAAATCATCTTTAATAGACTAAAATTCAATCATTACTAATTAGTTAATTACTAATTAGTAGTATTTACCCAAAAATAAAGGTGTAAGTCTATACACCTGATAATTTCTTTAGAATATTTATTAAAATCTTTTTTTCTTCAACTTCTAATACGCTAAAAATTTCACCTAAATTATCTACATGCTTAGGGAAAATTTCACTCATAAGCTTTATTCCTTTTTCAGAAATGCTTATTAAGCTCGCACGTCTATCCTTAGGATCAGGACGTCGCTCAATCAAATCATCTTTAGCCAAGTTATCTATAACAACAGTCATATTACCGCCAGTTGATAGGGTTTTCTCTAATATTTCACTGACTCTTAAATCACCTTTATGATATAGCACTTCAAGTACTCCAAATTGTGAAAAAGTTAGCCCTCCTTCTTTAATAATTTTGTATTCTCTTTTGTTTACGCTTTGAATACATCGACTTAATGCTATTATTGACTTTAAATTTAAATCATTTAATTCTCCATAAGTAATTTTATTCTTATCCATGGGTACAATAATATTACTAATTAGTAATATTGTCAAGGGCATCACATTAAAATAATTTCAAAAATATTAACAAACGCATAAAAACCGCATTGTTTTTACCCAAAAGCTATACATATATTTCTATTAGCTCCTGCAATTAACCTCCAAGCTAAAATATTTTTATAGTTTACAATAAAAATCAGGTTACCAATAATTTCCACCAGCAACCTGATTGAAATTTACTTTAAGTTTTGCATTTAAATTTATTTAATCTTATTACATATTAGTCATTTGCTACATTCATCAGCACATTTATGACATTCTGCAGCACATTGTTTGCAATGGTCATAGTTTAATTATTCTTGATTATTATTTTCAGGTAGACAATTATTATACTATTCCTCTATTTTATTTTGACTATCATTCACTTCTTTATTTTCACTACAGCAATTTCCATGCTTACTATCCTTAAGCATCATTCCCATCATAAGCACCATCATTATAGGACATATGAACGGAGCTATTCCTCCAATTGCTACTCTATATCCTGTTCCTACATTTATAAAAGAAAGTGCTCCAACAATTATAAAAGGTAATCCGCAGCAAAGTACCATCATTAGCATATGCTTCATTGGATTGTGTTTTTTATTGTCTCCATTTTTATTATTTCTATGACAATTCATAATAAATTCCTCCTCATATTTTCATTATAGTGAATGTTCAAGCTTACCAACTTTCCCACTTAAAATTGATCTATTTACAATATCTTTAATCTCATCTTTTGATATATTTTCATCTTTATAAGTTATTTTTATTTTTTTTGATTCTAAATCTACATGGATTTCTTCTAATCCTTCAACTGAACTTAGAGTTTTCACTACAGTCATTAAGCATCTGTGACAAAGCATATTTTTCTGTTTAAAGTTTAAATTATAACTTTTCAAAATTACTCCCTCCTTATGAATAAATTTTAAATAAAAAATATGAAGATTTGATGAAGATAATCTCAGAATAAAAAATAATTTTTAAGTTATAATATTGAAAATACAATTTTATATTTATTAGTCTAACTTTCTTCATATTTCCTTCATAACTAAATTGTATAATAAATTAGTATTAAATAATAATTATTATCACTTTAAAATATCGGAGGTATATATATGATTAATAGAAAGTTAAAATTGATTTATACATTTGCTGCTCTTGTAGCGGTTAGCTTAGCTGCATATATGCTCGCTGTAAAAAACACTAAAAACAATTCAAATATGAGCGGTTCTATGATGGGAATTAATACACATGCAGTAGATCCTATGCAATCAAATAATAATTCAAATAAACAAAACGTCGAAAATAATCTTCCTATTCCTAAGCTTTTAGAGAATGAAAGTCCCAATTCTAAAGTAGAAGATTTTACTTTAAATGTTGATCAAGGAACTACTGCTTTTATGGATGAAAAAGCTTCGGAAACTTATGGTTATAATGGTAATTTTCTTGGACCTGTAATTCGAGTAAACAAGGACGATAATGTGAATATTCACTTAAACAATAATTTGAAAGAAGAGACAACAATTCATTGGCATGGATTAAATATTGATGGAAATGTTGATGGCGGACCTCATCAACCTATAGCCTCTGGAAGTAAAGCAGATATAAATTTTAAGGTTAACCAACCCGCTTCAACCTTATGGTTTCATCCACACACAAATGGCAAAACCAGTGAGCAAGTATATAAGGGGTTAGCAGGCTTACTTTATGTAGAAGATGAAGTTTCAAAAAGTTTAAATATTCCCAAAGATTATGGAGTAAATGATATTCCTTTAATTGTTCAAGATCGTTATTTTGATAACAGTGGTACTCTTTCTTATAATAATTCACAAATGATGGATGGTGCTTTAGGAAATACAATATTAGTTAACGGAGCAATTAATCCATACTTAGATGTTAAAAAAGTGAAGATGAGATTTAGGCTTGTTAATGGCTCTAATGCACGAATATATTCATTTGAACTAAGTACTGGTGATGAGTTTGAACAAATCTCATCAGATGGAGGTTTTTTAGAAAAGCCTGTGAAGATGAATAAATTAGAATTAGGACCTGGTGAAAGAGCTGAAATAATAATAGATTTTTCAAAATATGATACAGGAACAACTTTATTTCTAACAGGTGGGGATTTTAACGTATTAAAGTTTAATGTAAAAGATGATGGAATAGACACTACAGAAATACCTAATTACTTAACTCAGATAACGCAACTATCACAATCTTCTGCGAAAACAGTAAGAAGATTTAATCTTCAGGGTATGGGAAATATGGTCTCTATTAATGGAAAGCAGATGGATATGAATCGAATAGATTTAAAAGTTAAACTTAATGATACTGAAATATGGGAAATTACAAATCCAAAAGATATGATGGGAGGAATGAGTCACCCATTCCATGTCCATGGAGTTCAGTTCCAAGTATTATCAAGAAACGGCATAGAACCACTTGAAAGTGAAAGAGGCTGGAAGGATACTGTATTAGTTAATCCTGATGAAGATGTAAAAATACTTATAAAATTTACTCAAAAGGGTTTATTTATGTATCACTGCCACATTTTAGAGCATGAAGATGCTGGAATGATGGGACAATTTGAAGTAGAATAATAGAAAGTTGCGGTTTTAGTGTTAATCAATTCTAAAACCGCAACTTTTTTCTAAATAAGTTATTTGTCAATGACCCAAAACATAAAGATTTCAGAAGGAAATCAACATTAATTTATCATTGAGCATTGAACATTTTTAATTGCAACATATATAGATGCTTTATCCATTAATAAGTTTCTTACGGACTTCTTCTAAATTAACTGTTTTTAATGAATCAGTAACTTCTATTGCTATGGCTGCTACATTATCTTTAATAATAAGATATGTTCCACTTTTGTCTATCTTAAATCCAACATTAGTAATGCCTTTTTTCCCAGAAAAAGAACTTATTTGATCACCAGTATCAGCATTTACTATTGTAAAATTCCCATCAGCCTTATCAAATGAATTAAGATCAATTACTAGGTTAGTTTGTATTCCTTTCTCTAATACTACAACAAGAGGTTCAAACTCATAGCCAGTTCCCTTTATATTTAGACTTTGTATATTTCCTGAAATATTTGCCTTTTTAACTAATCTATCAGTTGGAACTTTACTTAAATCATTACCATATATGCTTTGGGATTGTTGTACAGCAGTTGCTGCTCCAGTTCCACCTGTACAACAGCTCATTCCACTACTTGGAGTTGGAATTGACGAATCCGCTTTTGATGTATCTACAGAATCAAGATTGTCAGTTACTTTAATTACACCTCGTATCATTCCCATCCAGCAGCTGAAATTTATATCTCCATCCTTTGGTGTAAATTCTATTATATTTTCTCCAGAATTTAAAGTTTTTTGTATATTAAGTGATGGGACTACTACTGCATTATTACAAGAATTTATTTGATTTCCTGTAATAATCCATTTAACAGGTATACCTTTTTGAACATAAAAGGCATTAGGAGTATAACCGTTATTATCAGCAGTCATTCTTATTACTTGAACTCCATTTTCAACAGTTGCTTTTCCTATTTTGGCTTGTGCTGCTTGTGCACCATTTCCTGAAATACTTTGTGTTAATTCATTAACACCTGGAACTCCAACTCCTGCAAGGGCAAGACCTCTATTACCCATTATTATTCCAAGTATTATTACTAAAATTCCACTAAACTTTAGAAGTTGTTTTGTATAACCTTTACTTAGCAAACCCGATATTACTCCAAAAACAAGCATCAAAGGAACGGTTCCTAATGAAAATAAAAACATTGATATAGCTCCTGCTGCTGCACTACCAGTACCTAATGCATAAAGTTGCATTGTTTGTAATGGACCACAAGGCATTAATCCATTTAATATTCCAACCAAGAAAGGAGATTTCGGTTGACTTTTTATTTTACATGCTGACCATGGCAATTTAATATTAAACTTTCTAAATAAAGAGAATCCAGTCATATTTAACCCCATTATCACCATAAATACTCCGGCAAATATTTGAAGACCAGCTTTTACATTAAGTGATAATGATAGCACTGACCCCAAAGCCCCTACAACTCCACCTATTATTGTGTAGGAAGTAACTCTTCCAGAATTATATAAAATTGCAGGTATTAAGGCCTTAAATTTGTTCTGATTTTCATTTACAATACTATTTTTTGATAAACTTTGTGTAAGCACTATGCCACCACACATACCAACACAATGTATTGATGTAAGCATACCAACAACAAACAATACCACATAAGATGCATTATTTAACTTAGCACTCATATCAAAACCTGATGTTGAGTTACCAAGAAGAAATATAGCAGCAGCTATAACTAAAAATCCTGCAAATTTAATACTACTCGAATTTTTTGTACTATACCCTGCTTTATTGATAACCTCCATTAATTGTTCCTTAGAGCAAATGGTACTATCATATTCAACAATCACCTGCTGAGCATTATAGCTAGCCATTGTATTTACAACTCCATTAACCTTCTTTAAGGCTTTTTCCACTCTGTTTTCACAAGATGTACATGTCATATCATATACTTTAATTATCTCTCTTTTAATACTCATATTATCCTCCACTAAATTAATGTAATTTATTTTAATAATAAATTTAAACATAACTAATCTTTACATATTACAATGCTCAATTAATATTGATTTCCTTCAGAAATCTTTATGTTTTGAATAATTATTTTTGCAACATATATATTGCAATAGCAATTCCCCATTATTAATCCAAGAAATCTCAAAAGGATTTCTTGATTAATAGCAATTTACAATTAAACATTAACAATTGAATATATATATATTATAAGAAAAAGTTATGAAGATTTTATGAGGATACAATGAAAAATAAACAGGAAACTATTCTAAATAAAATTAAACCCAAAAATCAAGACATCTCTTACCTTGATTTTTAGGTTTAATATATTTTAATATCTAACATTTAATTTTTTAAGCACATGAAAATAAAAAGTTATTTTGAAGCTCTCTTTAACAATTGTTCATTGCAACGGCCTATAAATAGTGGAACACTTTCAATATCAACCTCACTATTCTCAAGTCCAAACCATTTTGTTGGAGAAACAGTAATTCTTTTTATAAATAGCTTAGCTCTATATATGATTTCTTCCCTAAAACTTAATCCTGATTCATATGAAAGCTGTTCTACAATTATACTAAAACGAAAATCGCCAACTTTTCTATCAGGCATTATAGTGTAATTTCTAGATTGAATATCTATTTCTCCACTTTTAACTAACTCAGTTGAAATCTGACGTAAATATACATTTAATCTTTGATCTACTCTGAAGCCAAGTTTTAATTTAACTTTTACAATATATGATGTTCCAAAAGTTTCTACTTCATATTCTGCATCATAAGGATTGTCAGTTACAACAATATTAACAAACCAATACACATCTGCTCTCTTAGGTCTTTTATCTAAAATAGAGTACATTACATTTCTTTCAATTTTCTGAGCATATTCTGAATTAGTTAAATATACAAGATTTGTTGCATATTTAGGTCTATCAGAATCTTGACGTAAAAGATTCAATTGTTCTTTAAAATCTTGAATTTTAACATATCTTAACAAACGAATCTTAATATAATGACCTTGAATCCATATATACATAAGAGATAAAATTGATAAAGCAATTAAAACAGCTACATATCCACCATGCATAAACTTAGCAGCATTTGCAATAAAGAAAGAAACTTCAAATAACCCGAAGAAAACTAGTATACTAATAGCAATAGCAGGTGAAATCTTTTGTTTTAATAAGTAATTAAACAACAAGATAGTTGTCATTAACATAGTAACTGTAATTGATAATCCATAGGCTCCTTCCATATGTTCAGAACTTCTAAAATATAGAATAAGTCCAATACATATAATCCATAGAGATTTATTAACTGAAGGAATATATAATTGTCCTTTAGATCTAGATGGATACATTATATGTAATCTAGGGAATAAATTTAATTTAATTGCTTCTGAAACAAGAGTAAAAGATCCTGAAATCAATGCTTGAGAAGCAATAATTGTAGCCAAGGTTGAAATTATTATACTACAAATCAAAAAGCTATGTGGAACCATTTGAAAAAACGGATTTAAATCATCTAAATTTGTATACATTGGATTTTTTCTAGCAGATAACACCCATGCTCCTTGACCAAAATAATTTAATAATAAACATACTTTAACATAAGGCCAAGAGGCATAGATATTCTTCTTACCTGCATGTCCAAGGTCAGAATAAAGAGCTTCTGCACCTGTTGTTGCTAAAAATACGCTGCCGAGAATAAAAAATCCTGCTTTATTCTCACTACTAAAAAGAATATTGATTGCATAGTATGGAGACAATGCACGTAATAAAGTCCAATCATGAAAAATATTCATAATCCCTAATATTGCCAACATTGAAAACCAAATAAACATTACTGGCCCAAACATTTTTCCAATTAAATCAGTTCCAAAATGTTGAATAAAAAATAGTATACTTAGTATTACTATTACAATTATAATAATAATATCTTGATCGTTACCAAAAATAGCATTGAAACTTGGAATAAGCTTTAAACCTTCAATTGCTGAAGTTACAGATACAACAGGGGTTAACATCCCATCAGCAAGTAAGGCTGCACCACCAAGCATTGCTGGAATAATAAGCCACTTTGCACGATTACGAACTAGAGTAAAAAGAGAGAAAATCCCACCTTCACCTTTGTTGTCTGCCCTTAAAGTAATTAAAACATATTTTATTGTTGTTAAAATAGTTATTGTCCAAAAAATTAGTGATAAAGATCCAAGGATAAAGTTTTCAGATATATTTTCCAAACCACCGTTACCTTGAATAATTGATTTCATTACATAAAGAGGCGAAGTTCCAATATCTCCATAAACTACACCTAGTGCAATTAATATTCCTCCTAGGCTTAGTTTAGTGACATCATTATGTTTTTTAGCTGCTTTCATATTAATCTTCCTTTGCAATAAATATAAATACACATATATTATGTCTTATGTTTTAACCATAAGACTTGTAGTGCCATTGTCGAAACATATTAGGAACATGAAAAAAATAATATACCAAAGATGTAATGTATACTTTTGAACCTTGTATGAGATTAAATATATCCAATCACTCTAATACAAGCCATTTTTCCATTATATCCTCCTCATTTCTAATAAGTAAAGCGATCAAAAATGTCAAAATACTTGTTTATTTGCGTTTCTCTTCAATTGTAAAGGATTTAATACAAAAACTCTCTAATAACCGAAATTTTAAAAAACGTTGTTGCCCTAATTATTTTTACTTAAATATACACCTTTAAAAAGAGTAGCTATGCACTTATAAAAAGAGCAGCTATGCTGCAATTAAGAACTTCCCTGCAACATCGGAACTTATATTGGTAATTTTTTTACTTATTTTTTTATTATCACGAAACCTAATTATTTTTACTTAAACATACAGTAAAAGTAGTTTCTTTATTTTCTCTGCTCTCTACATCTATTGTTGCAGTATGTAACGACAATATTTTCTTTACGAGAGTAAGCCCAATTCCACTTCCTTCAATTTTATGCCTGCTTTTATCTCCACGATACATTCTTTCAAAAACATAAGGCAAATCTTCTTTTTTAATTCCAATTCCATTATCCTTAATTTCAATAATCACGTAATCTGCATCGCTGCTGATATTAATCCATACTGTCCCATCTACCTTGTTAAACTTAATTCCATTTGAAATAAGATTTATAAATACTTGTTTTAATTTATCATAATCACCTAAAACCACAAAATCTCTATCTTCATCTTCATTAATAAACAATTTTACATTTTTTTCAGCAGCAGCAATAGAGAAATCTTCTATTACTGATGAAAGTAGTTCGTTTATATTGACTAGTCCTAATTTAAGTATTATTTCATCAGATTCTACTTGTTTTAGTGAATTTAAATTATTTAAAAGTTTTCCGAATCTTATTACTTCATCATTAAGATTATTAAGCTTATCAGTAGTTATAGGTACAATTCCATCTATCATTGCTTCTAAATTATTCTGCAATACATTTAATGGAGTTCTAATTTCATGGGATATATCAGATACTAGTCTTTTTCTAAGTAAATCCTGATTATTTAGTTTCTCTCCTAGAGAATTTATACTCTCAGTTAAATTCCGAATTTCTTCAATGCTGCTTTTTACATTTGATCTAGAATTATAATTTCCTTTGGATAAACTCACAGAAGTTTTTGAAACTGCTTTTATAGGTTCAGTAAATTGCTTTGATAATATTAAACTTATTACTCCTACTATTATTAATGTTAATATACCACTAAATACTATCCCCTTATTAATTTGTCCTTTGAAACTTATATCTTCTTGAGATAGTAAAACAGGTGAGTATTGGCCAACTATAATATATCCTACAATTTTGTCATTTACATTTATATCAAAAATATTGGAAGTATACACTCCTGTTTCTTCTTTACCGTTTACCATCATATGATTTTTATTTTGTATATCTTCATGGTTCATTTCCCATACAACTTTTCTATTTTCATCTAAAAGACTTAAACAGTAATTACTCATATACGCTTCATGCATCATTTCTTCACCAGAGGTTAAACTCCAGCTTCCATCATTTTTATAGACCTGTTGAAAATATTCTACTAACCTTGCATTTCTTTTAGTTTGAATATCCTCCATATATTTATTGAAGGTATTTGTTATTGTTGTATTTATAATTAAAACAGATAAAAGTACTGAAACTACTGAACAAAAAATAAGTATAAAACTTAATCGTCCCCTAATACTCTGCTTCATATTTCATCACCAAATTTATATCCGATTTTTGTAACAGTAGCTATATATCTTGGTGCTTTGGTATCTTCCTCAATTTTCTTACGTAAATTTTTGATATGAACATCTATCCCCCTATCTGAGCCATCAAAATCAATACCAAAAGCTCTTTCTATTATTGCTTCTCTTGTAAATACTTTTCCTTTATTTGAAGCTAAAACATATAATATATCAAATTCATTTGGAGTTAAATTAATTTCTTCGCCATTTAATTTAACAGATCTTTTATCAATATCAATTATTAATTTATTATTATCAAAGGAAAGAATATTCTCTTTGTTATCCCCTAACCTTCTAAATAATGCATTAACACGGGCAGTAAGCTCTCTTGGACTTAAAGGTTTAGTTAAATACTCATCAGCTCCAATATTTAATCCTTCTATTTTATCACTTAACGTACTTTTTGCAGTTAGCATAAAAATATACACATCTGATATTTTTCTTAGTATTTTGCAAACTTCCTCCCCATCAATATCTGGCAACATTAAATCTAAAATTACAAGATCAATTCTCTCTTTTCTAAAAATTTCAATTCCATCTAACCCATTTTCAGTAGTGAAAACTCCATATTCTTCTTTTTCTAAATATGCCTTTAAAACATCCGATACACTTTTTTCATCTTCAATTATTAGAATATTACTCATAGTACTAACCTCTCGAATTTTTCATATTTTATTACCAACTCATATATATTTCAATTATCAATGTTCAATAAATGTTGATTTCCTTTGGAAATCCTTATGTATTGAATAATTCTTTTTGCAACATATATATTTAACATTTTAGCATAAACTTATGAATTTTATATGTAGATGATAAACAAAAAGTCATGTAAAAGAAGATTCATTTATCATCCTTAGTACTATTATTTTATAAAAATATATAATTTTTAACAAAATATAACATCATTCTTAATTTTTTCTTGATTGAAAATTTTATTATTGATATAATAAGACTACTTTCTTAAAAATAGAATAACTTTACAGCAAATGAATATATATCTAAAAGTAAAATCATGAACATTTAGATAAAATTACAGAAATATTAATATGTATATTAAACTATTTTTAACGTTACGGAGGTCATAAAATGATATATATAGCTATTTTTCTAGTTGTATTAAAAGCTCATCCAGTGCTTAGTATTTTGGGGTGTATTCTTTTTGGTATCATTAGCCAAATTGTATTTCCAAACAAAGTTAAATTCAAGTTATTAAAATTTTCTACAGTTTTATTTGTAATTATTATTGCTAATATTTTTGTAGGACATTTTTTAACAAATGTGATTATCGATAATTTTGGCGAAAAAGGTGAAGCTATGGTTGTAGATAATTTACCAACATCAGATCAATACAATAACGAAACGGTTTATCGCTATAATGTTATGATTAAACCTACTAATGATAACAATGTTATTTCAACTTATTTTTTATCATCAGATTTTAATATAGTTCATAACGATTCATTAAATAAATACAGCTATCCTTCAACTGGAGTCAAATTTAATGTGAAATATATACAAGCTTATCCAAAAGCTTTTGTTATTATAGCCAATGATGATAGTGATTACGCCAAACAACTTCAACTTAGTAAGTATTCCTCAGAAAAAGCTAAAATAGAAAATCAATTAAAAATGGACCCTGATAACGCCGGTCTTAAAGAAAAGCTTGAGGAATTGAATGAGAAACTTCAAGCTATTACTATTAATAATGATGGCAATGCTAGTGAAGTTACAAAGAAACTTCAACTTAACGAGTATTCAATGGAAATATCTAATATAGAAGAACAATTAAAAATGGATCCTGAAAACTCTTCTCTTAAAAGGAAGCTTGAAGAATTAAAATTAAAAATTCTTTCTATTAACAACAGTAACTTCTCTGGGGAATTAGTAACAATTTTCGGTGGAAAAGGTACAGATTCTGGAAAATTAAATGATGCAAGATATATTACAATAGACTCTGATAATAATGTTTGGATTGCTGATTATATTGATGGACGAATTCAACAATTTAGTAATTCTGGTGAATTCCTTAAGATGATTCAAATAAAAGCAGATAAACATGATTCTAAACTAATTAAGGGACTAGCTGCAGATATGAATGGAAATTTATACGTCTCTACTGGTAGCACAATTCAGAAATATAAAACAGCTGATGGTAGTTTATCAGCAACTTTTAATGAAAAAGATTATTATGGCTCCTTAGCGGTTGATAAAAATAATAACCTATATTTACTAACTTCCTCTGCAATGGAAAACACTTTGTATAAACTAAACTCTGATGGAACTATATTGGCTATTTTTAATAATATTATAAAAAAAGCTAACAAAGAAGATCCGGGGATGAATGCTAATTTTGCATTAGATAGTTCTTGTAATATTTACATTTTTAGTGAATATACTAAAAAAATATATGTATATAATTCCAATGGGGAATTCATTAAATATTTAGATTTAAAGTTAAATAGTAAAGATATAGATATTGAAACAATTTCTATAGACAATAATGATAATTTGTATATAAAAAGCTTTACTGGTAATTATAAATTTGACCTCAATGGTAATTTACTTAATGTTTTGCCTAATAAAAATTATTATAGTACTGCTGTAGATTCAAACGATAATATTTATATGCCAGAAAATGACCATGTTTTTGAATATAATCTAAATAATTCTACACAAAAATAGATCTATATAGCTGAAATATATTTTAGTTTTCCAAAGCTTTTGCCAATGAATTAAGTTTACTTAATGTTTTCCAATTACGCACAGTTGTTGCTACATCAAGTTTATAAAGATTATTGGCAAGCTTTGAATTTCGAATGCTATGCTTAAATAAAAGATACACATTTCTCCCTACAATATAATATTTATCACTTTCACTTTTATAGCTGTCTATGTACTCAAGTTTTTCTTTCAAAGGATTATGTTTCAATAATGCAACATATAAACTTTCTACCTCAGATAATCTCTCTGCTTCTGCTATTTCCTCATTTGAGAATGGACAATCCGATAGAAGCTGTTCTAATTCATTAGATGTCCTTAAAATAACTTCTAAAGAAATTCCAAAGACGGTTTCAATCTCTTGTTCAATTTTATTGCAGAGTGCCTCCTCTGATTCATTTGATTTGAACAGAACATTTCCACTTTGAATATATGTTTTTACATCGCTAACTCCAATGGATTCAAAGGTTCGTTTCAAATCTGCCATCTTTATTACATTTTTTCCTCCTACATTAATACCTCTTAACAATGCTATATAAACAGTCATATTGTAAACTCTCCTTTATATATCTATAATTCTTTACTTAAATATTTTATTGGAACATAATCAGTTAACCACACTTTATTTTCAGATAAATAGAATTTGTACCCGTCCTTATACATTTCATCACTATCAATTTTAAAAATAACTAATTCGCCATGTCTCTTACCTACCTTTGTTGCTGTTTCAACATCTGATGATAAATGAACATATTGTCTATTTTGCTTCTTGATGCCTTCTTTACAGATCCTTTCGCTAAACCTTGTTGCTGTTCCATGATACAATACCTTTGGTGGCTCTATAGGTTGTAATTCAAGATTCACTGTAATTGAATGCCCTTGATTTGCTTTAATTTTGCTTTTATCCTCATTAAAGGAGTACCTTTGTTTATTATCTTCAGCTACAATTCTTTCAATATCTGAAATTGTTACTTTATATCCTTTTAAATTCAATCCTTTAATTAAATCTGATGTCTTAATATATCCATATTCATCTAATTTCAATCCAATTTCTTCTGGTTTATGTCTTAATATAAGACTTATAAATTTACTAATACTCATATCTTCTTTTCTTATCATTATTTTAATCCCCTTTTATCTATCTAGTCTTGCCGTACAAAATAATATTCTACCTGTAAATAAATATTTCTTCATATTATTGATTATACTCTCTTTAATTATAACTATATTTTACCATAATTAATGCAATTTTTAATTCCAGCTATAAAAAAATTAACTCTCTGAATAATAAAAAACATAGATGGTTTTACTTTAATATAATCCACCTATGTTTTCACTGTTTATTTTAATACTTATGAAAAATTAATATTTGAATTTTCTACTAATCTCGGAAACAACTTCAAAGCATTTTTATAATAAATATCTTGACGTAATTCATCAGTAAGTATATAAGTTTTATCTAATTCTTCAGCAAGCATAATACATCCAACTTCTAGAGTATATGGATAATCACTTCCATAGAACAAATGACTATGATCTGCAATTTCTAAGATAGTTTCTAATTGCCTTGGAATACACATTCCTGCAATATCATAATACAATTTTTTTAATTCTCCATATACATCTATCTTTTCTTTACCCTCTAATAAGTAAGCCTTTTTAAAAAAGGCATCAAGTCTATCACAAAGTATTGGTAAAAATGCACCTGCATGGGGAATAACAAACTTAATATTGTTAAAACGTCTTATAGTTCCCTTTGATATCATATTTGTTACAGTACGCGTTGTATCAAATAAAAATTCCATTGCTGGTATAGGCAATTCTTCATTTACATTCTGAGGGACAGAGCTAGGTTTATTGGGATGAAGAATAACTACTGCCTTACGATTATTTAGTTCCTCTAATATAGGATCTAAACATGGATCTCCTAAATATACACCTTGCGTATTTGTTGGAAATGCAATACCATCTGCCTTTAGTACATCAAATGCATAGTTGATTTCTTCTATACTATCTTTCACATTAGGTAGAGGAAGAGATGCTATAAGTCCAAATTTATTAGGATATTTTTCTACAGCTTCGGCTCCTTCCTCATTAGCTTGTCTTGCAACTCTTTTAGCAACTTCTGGATCTCCAAAATTTAAATGGGGAGAAGATAAGCTTAACACTGTTGTAGTAATACCTAAATATTCCATCATTTTCAAATGACTTTCAACATCCCATTCTGGTGTTGGGAAGCCATCTGGCTCCCCTTCTACTTCAAATTCTAGTAGTCTCCTATATGCTCTAGGAATATAATGAACATGCATATCTATTTTTTGAAGTTTATTTCCTTTATAATTTTTCATCATATTATCAATTTTATATCCTAATATCATGTCTTTAATTATATTCGCCATAATTCTTTTCCTTTCACATTGTTAAATTAAAATATTAAATACTACTTTTTCCAGAACATCAATGCTTTAAAATTTATTTTATTAAACTTTGATTTAATATCTATTGGTTTTTCTTCTAACTTTGTGTTAACAAGTGAATATACCACTGGAACAACTACAAATGTAAGGAAAGTTGCTGATCCAAGTCCAAATATTATGGTTACAGACATAGGCCCAAATAATGCACTGTGAGAAAATGCAAGAGGTATAAGCCCTGTAATTGTTGCTGTTGAACTTAATATTATAGGTCTAAATCTTTGACTTACAGCATGCAAACATGCTTCATCTATTGAAAGTCCTTCATTTCTTCCTTCAATTATATATTCCACAAGCAAAATACCGTTTCTTATAACTACTCCAATTAAACTTATTATCCCCATTACAGCAGTCAAGGATAGTTGCATATTAAATATTCGAAGCCCTACTGTCACTCCTATTAATGATAGTGGAAGTGCACACATTATTATAAGTGGCTGCAAGAAAGATTTAAATTGAACAAATAAAATAACATAAATTATCAGTATACACATAGCTGCAGCTATACCAAGACTTGTGAAGTTTTTGTCTATTTGATATTTCTCACCATCATAAATAACATTTATACCATCTATATCCATCTTATTTACTTCCGGGCTTAATGCATTTTCTACGTCAACAGCATTATATCCAGTTTTTATATCGCTATATACTGTTACAGTTTTATCTTTCTTATAATGTTTTATTTGGTCTATTTGTGAATCGAGACTTATAGTTGCTACTTCTGATAACAATACCTTATTTTTTGCAAGGCTAGATTTCACTTGTAAATTTTTCAAATCTTCAACTGATGCTGCATTACTTTTAACTAGTATATCGTAATCACTTCCATTTTTTCTGTATACAGAAGCTCCATATCCTCTTATAGCAATGCTTATCTGCTTTTCTATATCAGATTTTAATAAACCATGCTGTACTGCCTTAGTACTATCTATATTTACTTTATATTGATAAGTCTTTTTTGCTGCATCATCTCTAACATTTGTAGTTCCTGGAATACCCTTTAATTTTTCTTGTATTTGATCTGAAGTTGCGTAAAGCTTATCTAAATCATCTCCTGTAAGTCTTATACGAACAGGTGCACCCGTTGGCATTGCTTGTTCTAATAGTTTTACTGTTGCAGTGCCTCCAGATATTTTACTATCTATTTCACTTTGTAAATACTCAGCCAATTCTTGTCTTGTCTTAAACTTTTTAGTTTTATTTAAGTCTATATTCATCATAATTTGAGCTTTATCTTTTGCTGGTGCAAGAGGAGGTATAGTAATATAAAATTTAGGCACAGCACCACCTATGGCTGAAGTATAACTTGTAATATCTTCATCTGATTTTACTATATCCTCAACTTGTTTTACTAACTCACTTGTGCTGTCGATATTATCTACTTTTTCATTAGCAATGTCTATATAAAGAATGTCTTTATCTGCATAAGGAAAGAACTTCGTTCCTATTGAATTTAGCAAACCTATGGATACGGCAAACAAACATAAACATATTGTAATAATCTTTATTTTATTCTTAAGTCCGTAAGTTAAAAGTTTATGGAAAAACCTTTTGATTTTACTTTCCTTCTCAACTGCTTTACTTTTCTTAAAAAATATAGATGCCATAGCGGGAGTTACAAACAGTGCTGATAAGTAAGAACATGCAATACATATCATTACTACCTGAGGCAAAGTTCTTAAGAATTCTCCTGCTCCTCCAGGTATATTTAAAAGCGGTGCAAAAGCACCAATAATAATCAATGTAGATGTAAATACAGGCACAAATAATTTTTTAATACCATGAAAAGCGGCTTCATCTCCAGACATGCCTTCATCAATACCCACCTGCACAACATCGCCTATTACAATCGCATCATCTACTAATATTCCAAGAGCTATAATAAGTGCTGTGGTAGACATTTCCTGGACTTTAATACCAAGGAGATTCATAGCAATAAATGACATTGCTATAGATATAGGAATTACTGCTGATACTACCATCGCATTTCTAAATCCCATTCCTATTAAAACAGTTATAACTACAAGAATTACACCATCCCTGAGGTTCTCCATAAAGAAAGAAACTGATTCATCTACAGCCTTAGGCTGAAAAGTAACTTGCTCTATTTTCAAATCTGGTGGTAATTGTTTTTTTATCTCATCTATTTTTTTTGTAATGTCCTTACCTATTAAAACTATATTTTTATTATCTTGAAAGTAACCGGCAATTAATACGGAATTTTCTCCATTAGAAGTAAATTTATAATTTGAATCATCATCGTATCCCATATAAACCTTGGCTATATCTTTAATTCTAATAGTTTGTCCAGTGTCAGTCGAAACATTTACCACTGTATCTTCTATCTCCTTAAGAGATGTAAAGCTTCCAGGTGTCTGAACCTTTATTTTTCCAGTTTTTAAATCTAAATTTCCAGAAGGAATATCTATATTTTGAGCTTTTAATGCTCCACATATGTCTTCAAAAGAAATTGGATATTTATTTATCTTATTTAAATCCACTTCCACTTTTACCTGATTATCTTGTTTACCCTTTATATCAAATCTTGAAATACCACTAACATTGCTTAGCTGTTTCTTTATATCATCTGCATAATTTCCCAATTGTTCATAGGAATAATTATCGCCAGATACACTTAGAATCATACCAGCAGTTTCTGTAAGATTCGTATTTATATCACTATCTTGACAGCCATCTGGGAGATCTGCTTTTAAATCTTTTACCTTATCTCTCATATCACGCCAGGCTTTTTCTTTATCACAATCATTAGTTAAAAAAACAACAACTATTGAAGCATTATTTACAGAGTAAGACTCACAATAATCATAACCATCTATCTCTTCAACTTTTTCTTCAACTTTTTTTGAAACTAAACTTTCTATATCACTAGGAGAACCTCCTGGATAAACTGTTGTAATCATTGCTGCTGGAGATGAAACATCTGGCATTTCCTGCTTAGGAACAATATAATAGCAATAACATCCACTTAAAATAGCTATAGTTATTAAAAATAATACTATTTTTTTATTTTTTATAGCCGCTTTAATCAATCCCATAATTCATCCCCCTTTACTCTGCTGAAACCTGATATCCAGCTTTTATATTTTTCATCCCCTCAGTTACGAGATTGTCTGCAACCTTTAATCCATCTACACATACTTCATTTTCATTTGTATCTCCTAAAGTTACATTTTTTCTAACAGCACGTCCATCTTCCACAACATATACATAATCTTGTCCATCATTCAAAATACTGGTAATTGGAATCCATATCCCACTCTTTTCTCCATTTTCAATATATACCTTCACTGATTGACCTATATAATATTTATTATTATCAATTGGATTTGAAATTTTAATTTCTGCACTGTAAGTTCCACTTTGTCTATCAGGTGCTTGAACCATATTTATAACTTCTCCATCAGCAGTAGCATCATCTATTTTAACTTCTGCTTTTGTTCCAACCTGTATTTTCTTAACATCATCATCTGATAAACCTGCAGTAACAACTTGATCTTCACTTCTAATTAATACAACTGGATATCCAGCTTGTTGGAGTTCTCCTTCCTTACAAAGAACATCTACTACATATCCATCTTCATCTGCTGTAAGTGATGCATCTTGAACCAAATTAACCTTTGAATCATAATTAGCCTTTGCCGCATTAACCCCTGCCAATGCTGCTTGTTTATCCTCTTCTCTTGCTCCATTTTTAACTTGATTTAATGTTTCCTTAGCTGCATTTAGCTGACTTTCACTACCGTCTAATTTTATCTTAATATCATTAACCTGCTGCTGTGTAGCTGCTTTTATTTGATATAAGTTAACAGTTTTATCATATAAGTCCTTACAGTAATTATATTCATCCTGAGCATTTTTCACTGCTATTTCAGCTTTATTTATATCTTCAGATTGAGCTCCATTTAAAGCTTTATCGTATTGAGCCTGTGCTGCATCCATTTGGGCCTTTGCTGCATTTTCTGCTAAATTCAAATCACTCTTATCTAAATCAACAAGACTGTCTCCTTTTTTTACATGTTGTCCTTTTATAACATATATTTTTGAAATTTTAGCTGGACTTTTAAAAGAAAGCTTTCTTACTTCACTCCCACCAGTTATACCTTGATATTCCAAATTGACTGGGTGACTTTGATTTTGAAGCTCTGCAGTTTTTACTGGATATGTTTTTGCATCAGTTTTTGCATCAGTTTTACCACTACATCCACTTAGTATTGTAAAATTAAAAAATACCAAACAAATAGCTATTATCTTTTTATTCATATATCCTCCTTATATTAACCACATCATATGTACAAAATAATATTATTAAGTTTATTTCCACACATAATTTTGCTTATTCAAAAAAATTTATTAGTTACCTAGTATCCATGGTGTTTGAATACTATCTCTTAAGTTATTATGAGCATAAACAAGTTTTCTTAAGGCAGTATCTAATTCTTCACTAGCTACAACTTGTTTATCATAATCATTTTGAAGCATTAATCCCATATCTACTTGTGCTTTTGCAAATCCAAGCTTTGTATTTGTTGAATTAACTTGTTCTTTTAAATTATCTATTTTATTTTCTATATCAAGTAATGTTGAATAATTTTGTTTTAATATACTTTTTAGATTCTTTTTCGTATCGTCTAACTTAACTTTTGCTTCATCATATTGATATTTTCCATCTAAATAACCTTCATAAGACTTGAGAGCATTATAGTATTTTAATTGATCTTTAGCATAAAGTAAGGAATCACACGCAAATTGTCCATAATTAAAATTAATATTCCCAGCCGCATCTCGTGAAAGATACTTTGTATCAGTCTGATTAGGTGCTGCTGCTGTTACTGCATCTTTATCAACATTTTCCTTTATTCCATCATCCTTTAAATTTTTAATATAGTCTTTAGTTAAATCTAATATTTTATTATCATATTCAAAATAAGCGCTGAGTTTAGAATCCACATAATCATCAACTGAATCATATATTTTGAATTTTGTATAATCAAGATCGTAATCAAGAGTATAATCATTCTTTAAATCTAAATCAGTTAGTACTTTAAAATAATCTTTTGCATCACTTAAGGAATTTTCCTTTGCAGTTATATCATCTTGTAATGATTTTAATTCAACTTCAGCATCAGTAACTTGATTTTCAGTTGCCATTCCTAAAGAAAGTTTTTCTTTTAAATAAACTAACTCATTCTTCTTCAGTTCCAAGTTTCTCTTAGCTTTATCTATGTCAATTTGCTTCAACAGCATATCATTATATTTATTTGTAATATCACTGGATATTTGATCCATCATGAAATCCCTTGATTGTTTTGTCTGCTTTTCTTGCAATTCAAGTTTATCGTAAGGATAATCATATACATCACTAGAGTAATTATCTCCTGCTATTGATTTATTAAAATCAGTGCTTTTCTCTTGAAGATCTTCTTTATTTCGATAATATGTTATTTGTGTTGCCTTTAATGCAAATTTATCATTATTACTTATTGCCGCATTTATTGCATCAGGTAGTTTTAGAACTTTCTTATTTACATCACCATGTATCCCTTGACTAATACTTATGTTTTCTCCACTACTAGTATAATTTTGCATTTGTTTTGAGATATTTTTACTTTCGGTAGATGTAGATTCAGCTGCAAATACTGGTATAATACTACTATTCATAATATTTACTGCAATTCCAACAGCAATCAGATTTTTTATATGTTTTCTCATTAATATCCACCTCTTCATTATTGAAATACTTAAAAATGTTTTAATCTACATATGTATAAAAACTTTACAATTGTATGATAAATACTATATACTGTTATATGAAGGTTATCAAGAAACAATAACTTTAATCTATATAGTTAGACTACAGTCTTTATCGATGTGTAGATTATTTCATAGGAGGGACTTTATGAATGATAATAAAACTCTTGATTTAAGAATACGAAGGACACATAAACTATTATCTGAAGCCTTAATATCTTTACTTTCCGAACAAAGTTTTGATAATATTAACATTTCTGATATCTGCGATAAGGCTATGATTCATCGAACCACCTTTTATAAGCATTTTGAAGATAAATATCATCTACTTGACTCTTTGATTAGTGAATTGGTTGAAAACTTAGAAAAGAATAGTACGGAGCAAACTCCAATTAACAATCCAAGGCAATACTATGTAAATTTATTTAAACTTCTTTTAGAACATATGCAAGAGAATGTAAAGATGTATTCTGTTGGATTACCAAATAATGGTTTTGCAATGAAATCACTTCAAAAATCAGTAGGTGAACGCACAAAAGCAAAATTGGTAAGTAATGAAGCTAATGGCGTAATATTTTCAATTCCCATACCAATTCTTTCAGAATTTTATTCCTCCGCAATGGTTAATTTAGCTATTTGGTGGCTTGAAAATAATATGCCTCTCAGTATTGAAGAAATAGTAAAATATAGCGATATGATGATTAATAGACTAGACATAAATGAAGAATAGATTGAATTATTTACATATAAAACATAAAAAGATATTAATAACCTTAAGTCTAATACGTTCTATGCTTGATATAAAACATCTTTATGCTGTTCTATATCTCACATATTACATATTACTTTAAGTATATTAATATCTTTACCTATTATCTTCATCAACAATTTTTAAATTTTTAAATTACTATATTATAAATTTTCATGTTTCTTTTTAAAGAAACTTAGATATATTATTTCTAAAATTCCAAGGGTATTAACAATTAATAAGACAATATACCATATTAATTGTTTATTGCGGGCAGAGCGCCAAAGAGCTACTCCCTTCCAAATAATTGACCAACATATTAATAATAAAAGCATTAGTTTATTTGAAGTCATAAATTGAATTATATTGCTCATTTTCATTTCTCCAATCATAATTACTTATTTATTAATATGTCATTTATACAATTAATTATTCATTTATAGTTAATTACCTAAATTAAGTTCGTTAGGAATTACAACCCACCCTATAGAATTGAAATTTGCATCCATTTCATGATTGTTACTTTTAGTAAAAATAAAGCCTGTTTTTATTCCAACTTCTTTTAACTTTGACAAAGAACGATCCAACATCCTTTTTTCAATTTCATTAACTCTATATTCATTATATATTGCAATATGATATATATATCCTCTAACGCCATCGCTTCCACATAATAGTGCCCCTATTACTTTTCCATCATCTGTACAAGCTACAGAACTAGCATCTGGATTTTTCTTCAAATATATTATTAAATCACTTTTTGTAACAGAACTCTCTAAAAATGTTGTTCCAAAAATATCATTCCATAATTTGAGTACTTGATCTATATCTGACTCTTTCATAGCTTTAACTACTATTGTATTATCCAATTACACCACCTACCCTGATTTAATTCTTTTGTAATTTATATTATATATATTACCACTGTATTGTTTTATTAGATACATAATTTGATATATATTTTAGTTAATTTCTATTTAAAATTGTTCAACAAAAAAGAGTTACAAGAAAATCTCATAACTCTAAAAATAACATGAACTATCTTCTATTATTTTGTTGTTTTCTAGCTCTTCTACAATCTGGACATCTTACAGGTTCGTTATCGAATCCTTTTTCTTTGTAGAATTCTTGTTCTCCAGTTGTGAAAACAAATTCATTTCCACAATCTTTACATACTAAAGTTTTATCTTCCATGTTAAATTCCTCCTTTTAAATTAAAGATTAATATCGACTCATATAATTCTCTAAAAGGAGAAATGCATAATATCTATAAAAAACCTTTTTTCTTACAAAACTAATTATAACAGCGTTTCTTTTAAAAAGCAACTATTTATTTTTATTTATTTTTATTTATATAATCACCAACATTCATAATGAATCATATCTTCAAGCTTTTTTCTTGGACGAGCTTTAGGATTTTCATTTGGGTAACCAACTGTTATAACACCAACTACATACTTATCAGTAGGGATATTTAAGACTGGTCTAATTTCTTCTTGTGTAAATTCCGCAACCCAACAAACCCCTAATCCCAAATTATTAGCTTCTAACAACATATATCCTACTGAAATCGAGGTATCTCTAATTATTCTTTTTAGTTCATCTTCTGGACTATTATCATCTAAATAAACGTCTTCTTCTTTTATCCTACAGCGTATATCTGCAACACATACAATGAATACTGGAGCTGTTAACATCCACTTTTGATTATGAGAAGCCTCTACTACTTTTTGTCTCATTTCTTCAGATTTTACTATTATATAATTCCACGGCTGAGTATTATTACCTGATGGAGCAAGCCTTGCACTTTCAAGTAATTCTTTTATTTGATTATCCTCCACTGGTTTATCACTATACTTTCTAATACTCCTACGCATTTCAATTTCTTTAATCATCTATTGCATACCTCACTTCATGATATTTATTATTTACATAGTTTATTTTTAAGCTAAATTCACTACATTGTTTCCCATACGAATCACCTATTGCTATATTTAATTTCGAGTATTTATATAATTAAAGCTAATATTTCTAATCAATTATAACATAAATTGTAAGCATTTCATTATTCAGTTCTTGAATAATGCAACATTCATAAAATATGTTATAATTAAGAAGTAAATTACAGTTAGAAGAAAGGGTGAACTTGATGAGTGGATTCGACTCTAATTTTTAGTAATTAAAAAAATTGAGGAGAATAGTATGATTAAAAATTTTAATTTAAGTAAATTAGACTCAGTAATGAAAATTTGGCTTGACACTAATATAGATGCCCATAATTTTATAAAGAATAAATACTGGATTAATAATTATAATTTAGTTAAAGAAATGCTGCCTTTAGCTGATATTTATATATTTGAAGAAAATAATATTATAAAAGGCTTTATAGGAGTTATGGAAGAAAATTATATAGCTGGCCTTTTTGTAAAAAAGGAATATCAAAGAGAAGGCATAGGTAAAAAGTTACTAGATTATTGTAAATCCAAATATTTAGTTCTTAAATTAGATGTGTTTATTAAAAACAAAAATGCAGTGAATTTTTATTATAAAAATGGTTTTAAAGTTTTAGATGAACATTTTAGTGAAGAAACAAATGAGATTGAATACACTATGATATTTAACAAGAACTAACTGAATCCATATAGATATCCAAAGCAAGAATTAGACTTATGTGAAACTTACCGAAATCCAATACATTTGTCTTCTACAGGACTAGTGAAATTTTCGCTGGAAGGTTCTAAATATGGGCTTGTCGTCATTCCAGCGTGTTCTAGATGTAAAATCTAGACAAGCTGAAATGAAACAAGCCCCCATTAAGAACCTTCATCAGCTCAATTTCACATGCCTGCTCCAGAAAAATGTATCGTATTTCTAGTGTAGGGTTACGATTATAATTTCTCAAGAGTGTATGCATATTCCATTTATAAGTTTGATTATTCATTTGGATATCTATAACAAAATAGACGCTTAAAAAGACACCGAATTTTACAAAAGAAATTCGGTGCTTTTTTGCACACTAATTACTAAACTGTATCAACATTTATTTAATAATTCTTGTCATATCTGAAGTATCTCACAGATAGTTCCATCTAATGTTTTATCTTACTTAAGTCATCAATAAATATGAAACAACAACCTATATCTAAATATTTCTAAATTATTAAGAAATACTCTTAATTTTACATATATATTAAATTAAAATTAAGATTTATTGTTAATAATTGTTTATTCTCATAAACTAATACATAATTAATCTAGATATTAGTTATTTCATTTTTTTAACAAGGAGATTCAAATGAATAAGTTTTTAATTAACAAAAAACTTTTAAAACAATTAGATGTAACCATGCTTGTAACAGCTATTCTCATTACTATTTTTGGAATTATAAATATTTATAGTGTAACATATTCAGTTTCTGGTGCACATTATGGTGAACTGCAAATATTTTGGTTAATTCTTGGACTAGCAGTAGTATATTTCATTCTAATATTTGACTATAATACTCTAGGAAAATATTCAAGCATAATTTATTGGTCTGGGATAGCTCTACTATTATATAACGATGTTACTAGCAAAGCAGTAAAAGGTGCTTCATCATGGATAAGAATTGGAAATAGAGCAATAGAACCAGGTGAATTTGTAAAATTCGGACTAATTTTAATATTAGCAAAAAAATTAGATGACATGGAAGGAAATATAAATAAACCTAAAAACTTTGTTATTTTATCTTTCTATGCTTTTATTCCGATGTTTTTAATACTTATTCAACCAAATTTAGGGATGACTCTTATTTGCTTTTTTATTACACTAGGAATATATTTTATTTCTGATTTAGATTTAAAAATTCTTGCTATTGGTTTTGCAGCTGTAATTCCACTAAGTCTTATAATATGGTTTAGTAATATCTTAAAAGCATATCAAAAGCAAAGAATACTTGTATTTTTAAATCCAGAATCCTATCAACAAGATTCAGGTTTTCAATTGATGCAATCCATAATTGGCATAGGTTCTGGTGGATTATTGGGTGCTGGCTTTCTAAAAGGAGTTCGTGCTTCTAGTGGCTTTATCCCCGAGGTTCATACTGACTTTATATTTGCAGTAGTTGGAGAAGAATGGGGGCTAATAGGTGCTATTTTTCTAATAGCCTTATACAGTATATTAATTTATAAAATGATTAAATTAGCAAAAGAAGCTAAAGATATTCTTGGTCGTCTTATTTGTGTTGGTACAGCTTCTGGTTTCCTATTTTCAATATTTCAAAATATCGGTATGACTATTGGAATTATGCCAGTTGCAGGCATTACACTTCCATTTATGAGTTATGGTGGAAGTTCAATCCTTGTAAATTTTATGTCTCTAGGTCTAGTATTGAATGTTAGTATGAGAAAAAACAAACTCAGTTTTTATTGAATAAAATATAAATATATGCACAGATAAGTTGCGCAATCTTCAACCAACAAGTATCAATATTTATTTAGTCATTCTTGCGATATGTGAAGTATATCATAAATAGTTCCATCTAGTGCTCTTATCTTACTTAAATCATCAATAAAGAAAAATACATGATATTTCCATTTATCAGGATTATAAATAACCAGAAATTCTGTTTCCTCAATGTTTGGTATATGCTCCATTATTTTATCTTTAAAATTATTAAGACTTTCTTGTGGCTTTATTTCTCTAATTATTTCAAATAAATATTTACAATCTTTAATTCTAAATGTTGTAGTATCAATTAATGGTATTCCTATATTTACGTTCTGCCATCCAAATGAAGATATTATGTTATCATAAAAACCACTAAACAAAAACTTATTTAATCCATTGCTATCTTTCCATATATATAAAGGACAGTAGCTATTTTGCAAATTATTATTTTTTCCCTTTTCTGTTGTTAAATAGAGTTTAAATTTTAAATCCTCAAAACTATCTGTTTTATACCCATTATTTTTCACTCTATCCCTTATTATTCTCATATTATAATCACTAGGTAGTCCAATATTATATTGCATTGCTATCATTGGCTTTCAGCCTCCTTTTCAGTTCTATTTTATTCTCAATTCATTTATTATTTTTAACAATTACAGTTTAACTCCCCATATAAAAATTGTATAATACTTATAACTAATCTTTAATATCACTAATAATGATATCAAAGATAAATTAATTATAACGAAAGGTTCTTATATTATGGAAATTAACGATTTAAGAATATTTCAGACAGTTGCTTATGAGAAATCCATATCAAAAGCCGCTTTAAAACTTGGTTATGCTCAATCAAATATTACAATGAGAATTAAATTGCTTGAAAATAACTTGAACACTACTTTGTTCATTAGAAATAATAAAGGTACTATAATTACATCGAATGGAGAAAAACTGCTTAAATATGCAGATAAAATTTTAGAATTAATAGATGAAGTTAATGAAGAATTTATTCCTACTAAAATTATTTCTAATATAAAAATAGGCGCTACTCAGACTATTTCTGCATCTATTTTACCTAAAATATTTTCTCTATTTTATGAGAAAAATCCAGAAGTGCCTTTAACTTTAAAAACAGAAACTCAAAAAGTTTTAGTTAACTTTATCCAAAAAGCTGAATTAGATGGGGCTTTTATATCTGGTGAAATTTCCTCTTCAAAAATAAAAAAAATTTTTACTTTCAAAGAAAAGCTTGCACTAGTATCTTCTGTACCAATTACTGATGTAAATCATTTAACTTCTCCTATAATAATAAATTCAGATAAAATTTGCCCTTATCGCAAGCTTCTACAAAAATGGTTACTTTATAATAATTCTAAACCAGCCCATATTATTGAATTTGATTCATTAGAATCTATTCTTAGAGGTATAGCTGACGGACTTGGCATATCTCTTTTACCTAAAAGTATTTTGCCTAACAACAATAAATTCTTTATTTATGATTTGAAAAATGAGTTTTCTGAATTGGAAGTTAAGTTTATAGCCAATAAAAATTTACAAATAAATCCTTTACTTAAGGACTTTATAAATCTGGTAAATAGTTATATCTCTAATTCTTATTGATTATTTTAATATAAATCATTAAAGTTCAAAGCTTTTTCAAATCACAAAACCAAAAGGAGAACCTCCTCTACCTAGACCTGGTTCTCCTCAATATACCCATAATTAAAGTTTTAAATATTCAGTAACAAAATCTGTAAAAAGAATACCATCTAAATGATCTATTTCATGGCAAAAACATTTTGCTAAATCTCCTGCACCAGTTGATATTATTTCTTCACCTTTTTCATTAAGCGCCTGTACTTTTACTGTTTTTGGTCTTAATAATTTTCCAAATACATTAGGATTACTCAAACATCCCTCAATAACTTCTTGACTGCCTTCCTTACTAATTATCTTGGGATTAACTAATTTTATTAATCCTTCTCCCATATCTATAACAACTAATCTTTTTAGTATACCTATTTGTGGTGCTGCTAATCCCCCACCATTTTCTTCATTATACATAGTTTCAGCCATATCATTTAGAAGCTGTCTTATCTTTTCGTCTACCACCTCAACTTCTCTGCTTTTCTTTCTTAATACTTCATCACCAAAAAGTCTAATTTGCCTTAATGCCATTTATATTGCCCTCCTGCTTAACTCTGCTCTTGATTTTCTTTCACTTTGTTCAAAAAGAAACACCTCTTCTATTGAGCAGTGAAATACTCGTGAAATGTCATAAGCTAACCATATAGATGGTTCATATTTTTCTGTTTCAATAGAATTTATTGCTTGTCTCGATACTCCTACAAGTTCTCCCAACTGTTCTTGTGTTAATCCAACAGCTTCACGATATTCTTTTAATTTATTTTTCATTAACAATCACTCCTGTAATGTTTACCTTACATAAATTATATTCAACTTAGATTTTCATGTCAAGTTAACATTACATTTAACATGTTTTTATCTTACATCAATTTAACAATTTATACTCATCCATTGCTGTGTGTAAACGTAAAATTATGATAAAATAGTATATATACATTTTAAAAATAGGGAGGGGAAAATAATATGTTATTTAGAAAAGCACCATGTCATGAAGCAGAATGTATTATTAAAAATGTTGAAGATAGATTAAGTGGTAAGGATAGTGATAAACCAATAATAGATTATCCAATTCATAAGACTATTTTTTCTCATTTTGATAGACTTTTAGAGGGAGAGAAGAAAATGTCAGTTAGTGCTAAGAAAATGTTAGAACATACTTCTTCACTAAGCGACTTTGACGTCAAAACAAGCTACTCTTCTAATAAGTTAATTGACTTTGCAAAAGATATGTCTATTGTGAGTGAATCTAATCTTGCAGTAGTTGAAGAAATCACAGCAAATATGAATCAAGTCAATAATTCTATCAATATTACATCAGACACAATGAATCAGTTATCAGAATCTTCAAAGGCTTTAGTCGAAAAAAATGATGAAGGTATGCATGAACTAAAGGAAATTAAACTCTTAAAAGAAAATGTTGTTGAAGATATGAATAATTTAAGTGAACAGATTAAAAATTTAGTTCAAATGGTAGCAAAAGTTAATGAAATAGTTGATGGTGTAGAAGAAATAGCAGAACAAACAAACCTCCTAGCTCTAAATGCATCAATTGAAGCTGCACGTGCTGGAGAAGCTGGAAAGGGTTTTGCTGTTGTTGCTGAGGAAATTGGAAAACTTGCAGATAATACAAAAATAAATTTAAACGATATGAGAATTTTTGTTAACAATATACATGTTGCAGCTACAAATGGTCGAGATAGTATGGAGCATACAATTACTTCTACTATGAACATGAATTCAAAATTAGATGGAATTAATGATACCATTATTGAAAATGTATCATTATTAAAAGAAACTATTAATGATGTTAATCAGTTGTCAGAATCGATGAAAGAAATAAGAGAGGCAACTAAACAAATTAATGTTGCAATGGACTCTTCAGCTAAAGATGCAGAAAGATTAAATTATATGACACAAGAAATTCATACTGATGCCGTTGAAAGTGCTGAAAATGCTAAACAAATATCAATGATTGATACTGAATTAAGCGAAATAGTTAAAGAAATGATATCCTCCTTAAACGGTGGAATAAATGCGCTCTCAAACAATGAACTTGTAAATGCTTTAGTAAAAGCAAAAGAAGCTCATAACAAATGGATGGGTAATTTAGGAAAAATCTTAACTGAGATGAAAATTTATCCAATACAAACAAATTCAAAAAAATGTGCTTTTGGCCATTTCTATAATTCTATTAATATTTCTCACCCAGATATTGCACCATATTGGACGGCTATTGATAAAATACATCATGAATTACATAACACTGGGACTAAAGTTATTGAGGCTATAAAAAGACATGACAAAGAACATGCTAATGACTTATATTCTCAGGCTGAAAAATTATCAAAAGAAATTTTTACGTACATAGATACTATTATCGAAGAAATCCAAAAGAAATCTAAATTAGGAATAGAAATATTAAAAGAAGCAAAATAATAAAATATAATTTCACGTAAGCGTCATATTTACGACCTATATGTTTTCAGCAGAAATTATAGTCTAAAAATTTCATAATAAAATGGCTTCCTCATCAAATCATTTTCTATACTATATTAATGGAAGTCATTCTATTCTATTTACTAATTCATTGACGCTTACTAACTTTTTTATTATTCTTTGTATATAAAATATAATAAGGCACACATTCTGCGTGTTATTTTAATTTACCTAAATAATACAAATCGTACTACTAAAATTATATAAAATCCTGTTATTATTGATTTAATAATTATATTCCAATGCCTATTTTTCCACATCTGATATAATCCTACTGGTCAAAAAAATAATAAACAACCAACAAGAATAAGCTGTTCTCTCCAATTTATTTCATATAATTTACGTAATGTACTATCATTTATTTTTAAATACTTTTTCATAAAACCCTCTCATTTTCAAAAAATTTATAACATAGTAATTATTTTAACCGTCATAAGTAATAATATGTTTTATCTCATTTTTAAATTAATTATAATTCTATCATTTTATATTCTTTTTCATATAATATCGTTTATGATTATGAGGACATTCATTTAATACTCCGAAAACTTCATATCCTTGCTTTATATAGAAATCTTTAGCTTGAAAATCAAATGTGTCCAAATGAATTAACTTGCATCCTTGACCTATTGCTATTTGCTCGACTTCATTTAAAAGTTTAGTACCAATTCCCTCTTTCCTAAAAGTTTCCTCAACCCACAAAGAATCTATATAGAGGCAATTCCAGCAATACATTTTGCTATTTATTCCTGCAATAATTTCACTATCATTATTCTTGATAATTCTATTTATACATACAAAAGCTTGCTGCTGAGTTTGAGGAACTTTAGATAAATTATAATTCACCAAATTTTCTACAACTAATTCTGCTTCATTTTCATTACTTTCTTCTATAATATAATTATTCATAATTGTGACTCCTTTATTTTACTATTATACTTTTCTATAAAAATAGTAAAAAGAGCCACTCTTATCAAATATTAACTGTTTAGTGGTATTATCTTACTTTTTATTTAACATTATGATAATACCCTGAAAATGAAATTAAAAATTTTAATTGTTCAGATTTATCTCTAACAATGATTCAAAAAACAACTTAGGTTGATCTACCATAGTCATATGTCCTGCATTAGGTATTAAATACATTTTTTTATGTGGTGAATTAATGATTTTAAAATACTTTTCTGCAAGAACATATGGAGTTTGCCAATCATTTTCTCCTAAAATATAATAAATTGGTACTTTGTACTCTGCCGATTCAGATCTTATATTAAATTTTCTCCAATATTCTATTATTTCTTTATTGACCTTATCTATTTTTAGTAATGAAAAAATATCTGTTAACTTAAATATTGGACTTCTAATTAATTCAATGACTGCAGATAAATTGAAGTTAACTGCTAGATTATATTTTCCCTGAATTTCACGTAATTTTTCAGATTTCTTCTTAAATTCAATACCAGATAATCCAACTGGATAATCACCTAAGCCTTCAAGTATTTTTAATGATCTTTTATCATTAGCCTGGAACGCCAATTCTCTAACCTTTTCATAACCCAAACGCTCATTATCAAACATATTTATAACCTGACCAACCCCAATATAGTAAGCAACTTCTTCTGGATATTTTTTAATAAATACACTTCCTAGAATAGTTCCCCATGAATGACCCATTAATATAATTTTTTCTTTATTATATTTTTTCTTTAAATATTGAATTATTTCAAATAAATCCTTTAACAATAAATCCATCGTTGGATATTTATCTGGATTCTTAATTAAAGTTTTTCCAGCGCCACATTGATCCCAATGTACCACTGTAAAGATTTCTTCCCACTTTTCTTGAAACATATGTGAAAGTGAAGATTCTGCAAAACCTGGTCCTCCGTGTAAAAATAACATCACTTGATTATCAGCTTTTTTACCAGCATGAAATAAATATTGGTTCATGCCATTAATGTGTATATATTCCTCAAAATAAATTACTCTGCAATTTTTATTTTTCATAACTCAAATTCTCCTTCTTTATTGCAAGAGCATTAGTCTTTTTTACACGCGAACTTATCTAGAAAATCTTTTTATAATCAAGAAATTTTCAAAATAATTATCTTGAATTTCTCATTTCAGAAAAGTTAGCTAATATTAATTTTAAATCGTCTTCCAAATCAACATTAGGAATTTGAACATTTTCTTCAAATCCATCCATTTCAACACCATCAAAACTATATAATTTAATTAATAACTTCCAAAGAGTTTCTATTTCTTCCCTAGTAAAATCTTTAAAAATTTCTACCATGAAATTAACTCCAGCATCTTTTCCACATTTAATCATAGCCTCAATGCCTTGTTCAGTTAAACAAATGTTAACCGCTCTTTTATCTTTTTTGCTTGGCATAATAGATATAAAGTTTTTCTTTTCAAGACTTTTAATTAATTGAGTTACATTTTGTTTAGTAGTTCCGAGCTTTTTAGCCACGTTTATAAGAGTAGTTTCATCTTTAGGCAAATGAAGTACTGCAAGCATTGTCATATACTGCCTTGATGTTAATGGAGCACAATATTGATCCCCTAAAACTTGAAGTTTATTTGAAACTGAAAAAAGACTTGAAAATGCTTGTTGCATTATGTGTAATAAATAAAATTCTTTTTCATAATCCATTCTGTGAATCTCCTTTGTAAAGCATAAATTATAATCTATAGACAATGGTTTTAGTCAATACATTGTCTATAAATTATATAACTTTACTCTGGAAATATCAATAATACAAAATCTTTACAGTATACTCATGGTTCCATAAAAAATCCAATTGTTCTTTGCCAGGATTTATACTGCCCGTCTGCATTACCTTCTATGGTTCCTCCTGAAGAAAACACTCCTCCCATCATATTCATAGCTAGTGTATCACTTATTGGAATAATATATGGTACTGGCATTGGATGTCCCATTCCATCACATGTTAATAGCTCCACTTTATGCTTATAGTTATTCTTTTTTAGATTATCTTGTATTATCAAACAACCATCATAGCTATTCCAAATATTATCTTCCTTTCCCGTGATCAAAAGGAGATCAGCTTCTGAATTCTCTATTTTTATTCTTGCTTCCTCTTTATTTGTTGCTTTTTCAATACTTTTTTTATAGGAACTAGCAAATCCAAAGGTCACTCCATTTTCTATAGCCGTCTTTTGATCTTCCAAAAATATATTATTATCAATTTCTATAAATGGAATTGATTTATTCTTAAATGACCATGAGGAAACCATCTTTTCACAATTCATTCCATTTAGTGCTTGAAAGCAATATGCATGAGGTTCTACTGCAACCACTTTTTTTATTTGCTTGTATCTTGATGCAAGCAATAATGCTAATTCTCCACCTTTAGAGGTTCCATGTAGAAATATCTCTTTCGAACTTACAATTGTATTACTTTCAATCCATTTAAATATTTTTTCAAAATATTCCAATGGCACTTCTTCTAATTTCTCTGGTAATCCTCCAGCTGCAAAATACGGAACCATAAGAACATTAATTCCTCTCGCTGCAAGTGGTGCTGCCATAAGTTTTATTGCACTCATATTTCCATCTGATCCACCTAGCATCAAGATTAATTTATTATTAGAATTTTCTTTATAAAATAATTCTCCATTAAACTCTTCTTCACATATATTCTTAACAATAACATCATCTGTTTTAAAAATCCTCTTTAATTCAAGTTCCTTTTTTTCATCAGAAGTTTCAAATATCATATGCATTATCATTGGTTTATCAATAGAGATATTTTCAGCAATATTTTTTCCTACAGTTCTTGTTTTTTTCAATGAATAAATCAATCCCATACTATCTTTAGCTTTATAAGTGCCTTCTATAGGTTCAATTAAATCTAAATCCACTTCTCCTTTTTCATTGGATATAAATACACCATAAGAGGAATATTCCTCTCCTGAGCACCATGGCAATTCTGCCTTCAAAGTAATTTTCACTTTACTATTAGGCATTAGCTCTAATACCTTTATGTCTATTTTTTCAGTTATAAGTGCTTCTATATTTGATATTTCTATTTTCATAATATATTCTCCTCGCAAAATTATTTTTTAAGTAAAAGACTTTATTTCACAGGATGACTTACCACGTTCGTAAGCTTTTGACAATATATTGACTATTTAATTATAATATCAAACTCTCATATAGTCAATATATTGACTATATGTATATTCCTTATTTTCTCACAAAAATCATTCTATAAAAAAAAGCACCAACTCTCTTAGTTGGCACTTTTAGAATTATATTAAACTGCTTTATTTTAAACTATAGATACAATGTTTTTTAAGGCAATTATTATATTTCAGATTTACATGTAATTAAATTACTATAATTAATTGCCCATTCACACAAATCTGCTAAAACAGGTAGAAGGCTCAAACCGTAATCCGTAAGTGAATATTCCACCTTAGGAGGAACTTGATTATAAATAACTCTATTTATTAACTTACTTTCTTCTAAAGCTCTAAGCTGTTGAGTTAGCATTTTTTGTGTAATATTAGGTAACCTTCTTTTTAGTTCATTAAAACGCATAGTTTTTTTCCCTAATTCCCAAATAATTATTGGTTTCCATTTACCTCCAATGATATCTAATGTTAATTCCATAGAACAATTATATTGAGTACCTTTAAATTCCATCATTTATATTCCCCCGTATATGTTTAACCACTCCCTATAGTATACAAATGGTAACCACGTTCCTAAAAAGTGCGTACTTGTTAATATTGATATAATCATATAAATTGTATTATATCACAAGATCTTGAATATGATAAAAATATTGTTAAATAATTAGGAGTGAAATTCAATGAATTTAATTAATGTAAACCAATCTAAATGTATTAAATGTGGACTTTGTACAAATGTATGCCCATCAAGTGTTTTATCAATGGACAAATCTGGACCTATAGTCATAAATGATAATAATTGCATAGCATGTGGACAATGTGTTGCTGTATGTCCAAATGAGGCACTTGATAATATAAAATCACCAGTCTCAAAGCAAACTGCTATTGAGACCTTTCCAGTAATAAATTCAAAAACTGCTGAATATTTTCTTAGATCAAGGCGTTCAATAAGAGGTTATAAAAACACCTCTGTACCTAAGGAAAAATTATTAGAATTAGTTAATATTGCACATTATGCACCTACTGCAAGTAACAGTCAATGTATTTCTTATATTATCGTTGAAAATAAGAATATATTAGAAAAAGCTTCTAAAATTATAGTTGAATGGATGGAAGAACAATTAAAAACACCTTCTCCTCATTGGAGTTTCTCAAGGCATGTAAGAAATTATACAGTAGATGGAATAGACTCAATCTTAAGAAATGCCCCTCATCTAATAATTGCAACAGCTCCAAAGAATTTTAAGAATGGGCGAGAAAACACTATTTCAGAACTCACCTATGCTGAACTCTATGCAACTACTATGGGACTAGGTTCTTGCTGGGCTGGCTTGTTTGAATTTTGTGCATTTTCTAGCTATCCTCCACTAATTTCTCTATTTAATATCCCTGAAGACAAAGTTATTACTGGCGCTATTATGGTTGGATATCCAAAATATAAATATAAACGACTTGTTAAAAGAAATTCTTTGGATGTTGAATTTATTGATTAATAATCTCGTTATAAATGCATAAAAATATCCAGTAATAATCCTAATGGAAATAGGGCTATTACTGGATATTTTAAAAAGATATTTATCTATATATACTTCTCATTTTATGTGTTGCAATATCTGCATATCTCGTAGGTATTGGTATATGGCTATCTTTCCTTACTAATTTATTTATAATGCTAGTTGTTGTTTCTAAATCTATGTAATTACCAATTGATATAAAAATTGGCTTTACATCCTTGCAGGTTCTTAATGCACGTCCATAAACTTCACCATCAATGACGATATCTGTAAATGCACCTTGTTCATTTTCTGGCATAACAAAATCAACATCTTCAATCTTATAATAATTTTTTGCAACACCAATCGTTGGCTTATTTAAATAAAAAGACGCATGTGTTGCTATCCCCATATGTCTTGGATGCAAATATCCATTTCCATCAAAAACGTATAAGTCAGGTTTAACACTTAATTTTTCATTGCATTTCATAACAAGTGGTAATTCTCTGAAGGCTAAATAACCAGAAATATATGGGAAGTTAATTTCGCCTACACAATTAACTTCTTCTACTATCTCTCCTGTTGCATAATCCAGTATAACTATGCAGCAAACTGCTTTTTCTACAGCATCTTTCCAATATGCCAAATCTACTCCTGCAATATAATGAATATCCTCTAACTCAAAGGTATTATCTTTAACAATTTTAGTTTTTAAATTAGCTTGAATTTCTCTACATTTTTCTTCTGAAACAAATTTAAAATCAGTATTCTCCATTTCTCCCACTCCCATTAATGCTCAAAACATTGTCCCTATCTATTAAAGCACATCTTTTAACATATTTTCTGTTCTATTTATTAAACATTTAAACCAATAAGTATATAGTTCTGGTTTATTAAAAATATCATTTTTAATTTCACTAATATCTGCCCATTTAAAAGCATCAACTTCATCCTCATTTGCAATTATTTCCCCATCGTATTTTCCAATAAATACATGGTCGAATTCATTTTCAAAAAGATCTTTTTCAAGTTCTACCTTATAAATAAAACTAAAAATTTCTTTAAGCTCACATGTAAAACCCATTTCCTCTTTAAGCCTTCTATAAATTGCCTCTTCTAATTTCTCACCATATCTAGGATGACTACAGCACGTATTAGTCCATAGTCCAGGTGAATGATACTTTTTTATGTTTCTTTTTTGTAACAATAATTGCTTTTTAGAATTAAATACTAATATAGAAAATGCTCTATGTAATACGCCTTTATGGTGAGCCTCCATTTTTTCAATCTTACCAATTTCATTATCAAGTTCATCAACAGCTATTATATATTCCTTCATTCTATTCTTCCCCTCAAATGATTTTATATCTTAAACTATGCAGTAACACTACAAAATATTTAAATATATTTTTTATCCAGTAATTCCACTCAATTTAATTCCAAAATTCTCTTCATATTTAGGGCATCCAAATTTTTTTGCAAACCATTGTACTATAAAAGGACACAATATTGCTGACAAAACAGCAGCACATGAGATTTGTATAGTAGCTAATTTTACATAAGGAGCAAAATCAGGAGCTATTTGTGCTATCATTGCAGGTACTGCAATTGTATTACCTGCTACAGATACAGTTGCTATTCCACCATACCCTGGTCTTTTAAGCAGAAATCTATCTACAATAAATGCTACTGGTCCAGTAACAAGCATCACAATAACAAAAAGGAAAATCCCACCAAAGCCTCCTTCTATAATTTTAGCTAAGTCAATATTTGCACCTAAGATAAAGCCCATTATTGGAAGCACTAATGCATTTCCACTCTTTGTAGCTCTTCTAATTTCATCGTCAAGGTTAGCTAAAGTTATCCCAATACATAATGGCAGTAAAATTGTTATATATTCTTGATAACTTACTCCTCCTCCAGAAACCCCAATAGTTAGCAAAGATAACATCGGACCTGAATTCAAGTTAAACATCGGTCTTGCAACAAGATCAGCATGATCACCATAGCTTTCCATTAATCCCATATATAAGCTACCATTGTTATTTGTTAATGCACATAAAATTGCCAAACTGCATACACCAAAAATTCCTCCATAGCCGAAGAAATGAAATATACAAATGTAAATACCAGCTCCTGCCAAATATTTAAATAACACATGACTTCCACCACGTTTTAAAGCCTCTGGTATATCACTCATTTTTATTTGTGTTCCTGTAAATAATAAAGTCAAAAACATAGCTACTCTTAAGCCATCATCAGAAAGCAATGCTTGACTATAACTTCCTATTCTCAAAATCCAAGGACAAAATGTATTTAATATAGCAGAAACGAATAGAGGTACAATCATTGTTCCTGCTGGAATCTTTTTAATATGACTTAATAATTTCACAATATCTCCTACCTTCTCACAAGTATACAGGGTTAGTATATCATACTAATAAATTTTAAGCTAATCTGAGAAGCTTTTTTAATACAACTATTTAATAAATAACCAAGAATAGAGTATAGATAAATTTTGCTCAAAAATCTATCTATACTCTATTCTTTCCACTTTTGTTTATTTACTTAACTGTTAAGAAGACTATTTCCATTAGTAGCAATGACTTCCTTATACCAATCAAAAGACTTTTTCTTATATCTGTTTAATGTGCCACTTCCATCATCATTACGATCTACATATATGTAACCATAACGCTTTTTAAGTTCTGAAGTCGATGCACTTACAACATCAATACATCCCCATGAAGTATAGCCCATCAATTCGACTCCATCTTCAATTGCTTCTGCTACTTCAAGTAAATGACTTCTTAAATAATCAATGCGGTAATCATCAATTACGGCTTTGCTTCCTTTTCCATCATCAACTAATTCATCTACAGCTCCAAGTCCATTTTCTACAATAAATAATGGTAAATCATATCTATCATAGAATTTATTTAATGTAAATCTTAAACCCTTAGGATCTATTGGCCATCCCCATTCTGAAGCCTTAATATAAGGATTTTTATATCCCCTGCTTAAGTTACCTCCAGTTTTTTCAGCTAAATCTGGATTTACAGTTTCACAATTACTAGAATAATAACTAAAAGATATAAAATCCACAGTATTTTTAAGTATTTCTTCATCTTCTGGTTCCATATTAATATGTATATCATGTTGTTTAAAATATCTATTCATATATCTTGGATATTTTCCTCTAGCATGTACATCTGCAAAAAATAAAGTATCTCTATCCTTAATCATTGTTGCAATAACATCATCTGGATTTGGAGTTAAAGGATAAGTTGTTATTCCTAAAATCATACATCCAATTTTAGCCTTTGGCATAAGCTCATGTCCAATTTTAACTGCCAATGCACTTGCCACTAATTCATGATGAGCTGCTTGATATAGATCACTTAACGTTAATTTCTCTTTTGGAGTTAAGATTCCACCACTGGCAAATGGTGCATGAATAACTGAATTAATTTCATTAAAAGTTAACCAATACTTTACTTTATCTTTGTATCTTTCAAAAATTACCCTTACATAATTCTCAAAATAGCCAATTAATTTACGGCTTCTCCACCCATCATACCTTTTAGCTAATTCAAGTGGTGTTTCATAATGAGATATTGTTACAAGTGGTTCAATTCCATATTTATGACACTCATCGAATAAATCATCATAAAATTTCAAACCTTTTTCGTTAGGTTCGTTTTCATCACCATTTGGGAAAATTCTTGACCATGCAATGGAAGTTCTAAACACTTTAAAACCCATTTCTGCAAAAAGCTTTATATCTTCTTTATATCTATGATAAAAATCTATACCCACTAATTTCATATTATCCTCAGTAGGTTCTTCAGTTCTTACCCCATGTATTCCCTTAGGAAGCACATCTTGAACACTAAGTCCCTTTCCATCCTCTAAATATGCTCCTTCACATTGATTGGCCGCAACTGCACCGCCCCATAAAAATCCTTCTGGAAAATTTATATTCATATTATTTTCTCCTCTCGTGTAAAAACTATTTTATTTACTGTATAGATATCCAAAGCAAGAATTAGACATATATGGAACTTACCGAAATTAAACACATATATATTACATTTATAAGTTTGATTATTAATTTGGATTATCTATACATGTTTTTCCAAGTATTGTTATATTTAAAAGCTCGATTAATAAAAGATAAAGGATGAAATAATTGTTATACATCAATATTTCTCATCCTTCACCCCATATTTTCTATTACTATACCTTTTATAGTATTATTTGATTAAATCCATTAAATGATCTTTTTCTTTTATAGATACTTTACTAGCTTCAATTGAAATTTCAGCATATGCTGCTGTATTAGTTATTATTACTGGGGTTATAACATCATATCCAGCCTTCTTTATTTCTTCTATATCAAATTCAACTAATAAATCGCCTACGTTTATAGAATCTCCAACCTTTATCTTTGCATCAAAGAATTTTCCACCTAATTTTACTGTATCTAATCCTATATGAATTAGAATTTCTGCTCCTTCATTTGAAACAATTCCTATAGCATGTTTTGTATCAAAAACGGCATTTACTGTTCCATTGACAGGTGAAACAACTCGGCCTTCCTTTGGAATTATAGCTACTCCATTTCCCATCATTTTTTCTGAAAACATAGGATCATTTACTTCATTTAAAGGAACTACTTTACCTTCAATTGGTGAATAAATAATGCTATCTTTTACTACATTTTCTTCAGTTACAGCTACTTCATTTTCAATTATTTCATCTGCTTTTGAATCAGCAATTTGTGCTTCTGGAATATCTTCAAAACCTAAGATAAGAGTGGCAACAAACGAAACAACAAAAGCTATTGCTGCACCAATGCAAGCAAACATAATATTTCTAAATCCATCGGTCCCAATATATCCCGGAAGTGCTAAAAGTCCTGGTGACCCAGAAGTATATCTTCCAACTCCAGAAAGTCCTAAAAATAATCCTGAAGCTCCTCCACCAATCATAACCGCAATTAAAGGACGCTTTAATTTTAATGTAACACCATACATAGCTGGTTCTGTAATACCACAAACTGCAGTAATTCCTGCTGATGATGCTAATTGTTTTAATTCACTATTCTTAGTTCTTAATGCTACTGCAAGTGCCGCTCCACCTTGTGCAATATTAGATCCAAGCATACCAGGTCCAACAACAGTATCAAAACCTGCTGTAGCTAGGTTGTTTATTCCTATTGGAATTAATCCATAATGCATACCAGTCATTACAAGAAGTGGTGAAAAAGTACCAACTATAAGTGGAACTAACCATCTAGCATATGTATTTAGGAATGCTATTGCAGCTGAAATACCATTACCACAGACTATTCCAAGAGGTCCAAGGACAATCAAAGTTGCTAGTCCAGTAATTAATAAGGTTAATAGTGGTTTTGTGAAAAACTTAATTGGTTTAGGTGAAACTTTATCTGCAATTGGTTCTACAAAGGACATAAACCAAACACCTAAGATAATTGGAATAACAGAAGATGAATAACTTGCTAAAGTTATTGGTAATCCAAAGAAGTAAATTCCTGTTCCACCCTTTTTAGCTACATCAACCATAGCAGCAAAGTTAGGATGTAAAATAACAGCTGCTATAGACATTGCCATATAAGCATTACATTTAAATTTCTTAGCAGCCGAATTTGCTATTAAAAACGGTAAAAAGTAAAAAGCTGCATCTGCCATAAAATTTAAAACAGCATACACTTGTGAATTAGCAGCAATAACTTTAAAAGTAACTAATAATGCCAAAACAGCCTTTAACATACCAGCACCAGTGATAGCTGGTATAATTGGCGTAAAAATACCTGCTATTGTATCAAGTACTCTAACTACAGGCCCTTTATCATTTTTATCATCACTTTGTGAATCATTATCAAAACTAGCAACTTTATTTATCTCTGCATATACATTTGCAACATCACTACCAATAATTACTTGGTATTGACCTCCTTTATTTACTACTCCCATAATACCTTTTGTACTTTTCAGTACTTCAGTATTAGCTTTGCTATCATCTTTTAGATTAAATCTTAATCTGGTAGCACAATGAGTTAAAGTTAAAACATTTTCTTTACCACCAACATTTTTTATAATATCTGTGGATAATCGTTTGTAATCCATAGTATTTTCCTCCTTGAGTTACTTTTCTATCTTGATATCATTTACAAATTTATTATATTGTTTTATTATTTATCTATCAATACTATATTTAATATGATGATCATAGTTTATAACTATATATAAGGAGATGCTATTATGTTGGAGATAAGATTATTAAACTACTTCTTGGTTCTTGCTGAAGAACTTCATTATACTAAAGCTGCTGAACGCCTTAATATTTCTCAGCCTACCTTAAGCACCCAAATTAAAATTTTGGAAAACATGCTAAATGTTAAGCTTTTTGATTATGTTCAAAAAAGAACAGTCTTAACAGAACCAGGAAAAATATTAAAAGCACATGCTTATAAGATTTTTTTCGATCTTGAGCAGGCTGAAAGTGATATAAAAAATTACACAGGAAAATTAAGAGAACAAATTCGTGTAGGTGCTTCTGGATCTCATCTACTATTAGTTCCCTGCTCAAGATTTAATAATATTCATAGCAATGTTTTAATAACAATGGAAGAACATAGAGGTTCTACAATCGTTGAAAATGTTAAAAATGGCAAACTTGACTTAGGCTTAATCCACTATTCTGCTGATGACTCTGCTATTCATTCTGAACTTTTAAACATTGAATCTTATCTTGCTGTTGTACCATTAAATTCAAGACTCATAGAATATTCTTCTGTTTCCTTAAAAGATTTAACACAAGAAAACATAGTTCTATTAACCCAAACTTCAAATTCAAGAATAAATATCGATAAAGCCTTTAGTATGATTAACCATATTTGTAAACCTAGAATCCAAACAATAAACTTAGATTCTTGTATTAGACTAATAGAAAACACAGATAATATAACCATATTGCCTGATTCCTATATACGCTCTGTGAAACAAATTGGTTTTAAGGCAATTCCAATTTCTGATTATCCACCTAAGCAAACAGTTAACTTAATATACAGAAAGGATTTGTTTATAGATAATATTTTGAAATCATTTTTAGATATTATTAGAGAGTTTCATCAAAGTCATTAAATTTATTTAATAATTTAACTCTTACAGATAATTCCTATCCAAATAATAAAACAGGTGATGCATTCACCTGTTTTATTTCTCACTTATTTCAACCAATTCTGCTCTACTGGTTTCCATTTTATAGAATCTATGTACAAACCATTTTCCCCATATTCCTCTGCTCCACTATTTAATAACTTTTCATACCATTTATGTGTAACAATATTAGTAATATAGAAACTATAATCAAATTCTTTATCAACTTCTAAAAATGCAGATATAATTCTATCTCCTATTCCTTTAGGTTTAACTTTAAGAGGAATAATAATACAATTGAGTTCTACTTTCTTTTCTTCATGTAAAATTTTAAATCCAACTACTAATCTATCGTCTTCATATAGTTGTACTATTCTAATACTTTCATAAAATAACTCAACTGTAACATTAGGAATCATAGGTTCTAGTACCTGGAGTAAAGTATCAATAATTTTTTCTTCTCTTTTATCAAAATACCTTCTGTCATATTCAATCATACATACCAGGCCCCTCTTTAATTTTAGGTTTATTATGAGTTATGCTAAAATATCCTTTGCTAAATATAAATATAAATTTAGCCTATTTGTATTCTTTCTGGTATTATCAACAATTTTTGGTATTATTTTTATTTCCTTTTTTTCTTCCATCTAATATGCTTTTTATTATATATATCATAAATATCTTCTTCTTTTTTTGTTCTAATAATACCAATTATAGTCGAAATTAATATGAGAATTCCTCCAATAAAAAATAATGTATCAAAACCATAAATTTTTATTATGGCTGCCCAAAGAATTATATATGCAATAAGTACCAAATACATTTTAGCGCCTCCTAAAAGCTCTAGTTATAGAATCATTTATTGCAGTTATCAATGTTCAATGCTCAATTGTCAATGAAGGTTGATTTCCTTTGGAAATCTTTAAGCTTTGAATAATTCTTTTGCAATATAATTGTCATCTGCACAGACCACCCCTAATTGTAACCTGTACACTGTAAACTGTTAACTACACTAAATTTCTCCATCATACGCTGCTTTAGCTAAAGGAAACGGCTCAAGTGCTCTTTCTAAAATACCTTGAACATATCCAATAAGGACACCATAATTAACAATTGGTATATTATTATTAACTGCATCATCAATTCTTGAAAGCATTGTTGCTCTATTTAACATGCAGCCTCCACAATGAATAACAAGCTTATATTTTTCAATATTCTCTGTAAAGGAAGTTCCTGAAGAATGTTCAAAATTTATTTGTTTTCCAGTCATTTGTCTAACCCATCTAGGGATTTTTACCGTTCCAATGTCATCACACTGTCTATGATGAGTACACCCTTCTGCAATTAACACATTATCTCCATCTTCTAAAGCTTCTATCGCTTTTGCACCTTTAACAAGTTCCAAAAGATTTCCTTTATATCTAGCCTGTAATATTGAAAAAGATGTTAACATTATGTCTTTTGGCGTATCTGCAGATGCCTTTAAAAATACTTGAGAATCAGTTATAACAAGCTTAGGTTTTTTCTTTAAATTTTCAAGAGTTTCTCTTAATTCATGCTCTTTAGTTACTACAGCTATAGCATCACTTTCTATAATATCTCTTATAGTCTGTTGCTGTGGAAGTATTAATCTTCCTTTTGGAGCAGCCTTATCTATTGGTGTAACTAAAACTATAATATCTCCAGGACTAATAAGGTCACCAACTAACTTAAATTTATCTTCATCATCTGGTATTATACTTATTATCTTATCCTTAAGCTCATCAATGCCAGTTTTGTTTAAGGCTGAAACAGCTACAACTGGAGCTCCAATTTCTTTTTCTATTTTACTAAGTTCTTCAACTGTAATATTCTTCTGGTCAGCTTTATTTAAAATACAAACCATTGGTATTTTCTTTTCTGTCAATTTGTCTATTATGTCTAAATCCTTATCACTAATTCCAATAGTAATATCTATAACTACTAATGCTACATTGGTTTTTGTTAATACTTCAAGGGTTTTCTTTTTTCTTGAATCTCCTAATTCACTATAGTCATCAAGTCCTGCTGTATCAACAATCATACAAGGTCCTATAGGAAGAATTTCAATGGCTTTATAAACAGGATCTGTGGTTGTTCCTTTAACTTCAGAAACAATTGAAATCTCTTGATTGGTTAAGGCATTTATAATACTAGATTTTCCTGCATTTGTCATTCCAAACAATGAAATATGCACTCTTTCTCCAGATGGTGTCGAATTTAAACTCATAATATTACTCTCCTTTAAATTAGTTATCATTGGGCAATTAGGCAATTGTCAATGCTCAATTGATGAGGAAATCCCTTCGGTATTTCTTTAATTGATATATATAATAATCCCAATTGGAACTTATATACATATATTTTATATAAGTTCCGTTGTTGCAGCATAGCTGCTCTTTTTATATGTGCGTATTGTGGCATAGCCACTCTTTTTATATAAGTTCCGTATTGTGGCATAGCCACTCTTTTTATAGGTGTATACTTTTATTATAATATAAAATGTCAAATTTATAAAATTATAATGCTAAATATGATATTATATTGTTGAGCTGCACTAAATTTTAAATATGCAGCCTACTTATTTAAAAAGGATGTGTTCGTTTTGAATTATAGATTGGAGCAAGATTTATTAGGAGAAAAAAATATAGATGACCAAACTTACAGTGGTATAAATACAGTTAGAGCACTTGAAAACTTTGATTTAAACAGTAAAACTGTGAATCTAAAACTAGTAAAGGAAATTGCTTTAATAAAAAAAGCAGCAGCTATGACCAATAAGTCCTTAAAATTGCTTGAAGCTGACAAAGCTGATGCAATAATAAAAGCCAGTGAAGAGGTCATAGATGGAAAACTTGATGACGAATTTAAAATAAGTGCCTTTCAAGGTGGAGCTGGTACTTCAACTAATATGAATGTTAATGAAGTCATTGCAAACAGAGCAATTGAACTATTAGGAGGTATTAAAGGCGATTATGATTTAGTACATCCACTAAATCATGTTAATATGTCTCAATCAACTAATGATGTTTATCCTTCTGCTCTAAGAATTGCAGCCATTAAATTAATTAGAAAGTTAAGTAACTCCTTATCTAATTTACAAGAAGCCTTGCAAATAAAAGAAAATGAATTTTCAAACATAATAAAACTTGGAAGAACTCAATTAATGGATGCACTGCCAATGACTGCAGGTCAAAGTTTTGGTGCATATTCAAAGGCAATTGAAAGAGATAGATGGAGAATTTATAAAGTAGAGGAACGATTAAGACAAATCAACCTTGGAGGCACTGCCATTGGCACAGGGCTAAATGCTACTAATAAATATGTGTTTATGATGACAGATCTTATTCAAAGTCTTACTGGCCTTGGCATTGCTAGATCTGACTATCCCATGGATATTACCCAAAACTGTGATATATTTGTAGAAACTTCTGGATTATTAAAATCATGCAGCGTGAATCTGCTCAAAATTTCAAATGACTTAAGATTGCTAAATTCTGGTCCTCGTGGAGGAATAGGTGAGATTATATTACCTAAAATGCAGGCTGGTTCTACAATCATGCCAGGTAAAGTAAATCCAGTTATCCCTGAAATGGTTGCACAAGTTAGCTTAAGAGTAATTTCTAATGATACTGCCATTACTATGGCGAGTTCTATGGGGCAATTAGAATTAAATGCATTCACTCCACTTATAGCTGAATGTTTATTAGAATCTCTTGAACTTCTTGATAAAAGTATTATAATCTTTAAAGAAAAATGTATAGAGGATTTAGAAATGAATAAAGACAGATGTTCAGAAAATCTTGAAAATTCTTTAGTTTCTGCCACAGCTTTAGTTCCACATTTAGGCTATGATAAAGCTAGTTCTATATCAAAGAAAGCTTTAGAAACAGGAAAAACTATTCGAGAAATTTTACTTGAAGAACAAATACTCCCTGAAGAAACTATAGATAAAATTTTATCTCCAGCTGAATTAATAAGAACTCATATAGTTGGAAAATAATTTTATTGTATATTATTTTGAATTATGTAAATACTTATTAGTGATATTTATTCTAATCTATAACTTGAGATAGTATTTTAGGATTTCCTAGTACTATCTCTTTTTATTTTGCCATTGCTTATGTATTTTTCAATAAAATGTTACTATAAATTTCATTAATATAACTGCTTAAAGTCATCCTACATATTCCTTATATGGTAAACGTATAGCTACTCCAGTATCATCAAATTTATAAGAAGTTCCTTCAAGGGGATTTTGATCATTAAACAAATTAATACCTATAACATAGCTAGCTTCTGCCACTGCATTAGCATCTTGAACAACAGAACCTGTCATTTCTCCTTTTTTAATTAATTCTTGAGCAGTCGGTATTGCATCAACTCCGACTACAGCTATATTTTTTGTACCATCTTCAGTATTATATCCATATTTATTCAATACTTCTATTGCTCCAATAGCCATATCATCATTATTAGAAATTATAGCTTCAATTCCAGTGTTATATCTAATAAATATTGGTTCAAAATCTGTTTTAGCTTGCTCTCTATTCCAATCAGAAACTGTAGATGCAATTTCCTGTGTTTGTATCCCTCCATTATTAATTGTTAAAATAGAATATTCTGTTCTTTCATTTGCATCTTTATTATTATTTTCCCCAATTAGCATTACATATTGTAAGATTCCATCATTATTAGCATCCATAGTATCTTTGTTTTTATTCCATGCATTAATTATAATTTCACCTTGAAATGCGCCTGCTTGTGCAGAATCAGTTCCAACAAAAAATGCCTTATTATAAGATTTTACTGAATTCATATCAAGAGGTTCTCGATTAAATAAAACGACTGGTATATTAAATTCTTTAATTCTTCCAATAACTTCATAAGCCCTTTTTACATCTACTATATTTAAAAGTAATATATCTTCACTTTTGTTTTCTAAAATGGCTTCAATAGTTTGATTTTGAATCATTTGATCATCTTTAGCATCATAAAAGGTAAATTGAACTTTATCTGGATTATTTTTTTGGATTTCTTCAAACCCTTGACGAACTAAAGAAATATATGCATCATCAAACCTATATAATAATACTCCTACTTTAACAGGCTTTTGATCTACTGTTTGAGCAAAAATGTCTATGTAACTATAAGAGAATTTTATTGCTGATATAATAACTACAAGCCCAATAACTGCCAATGCCTTTTTAATTAATTTCATTATAAATCGCTCCTTTGTTACGTATTAATATTATCTATAGATATCCAAATACTTATTCAAGTAAATAACACCAATTTTTATATTATCCTGTAACAAAAGAGAAAATCACAGATATTATACTATATATATTCAAATGGTCAATTGACAATTTTCAATATTCAATTTTAGTAACTATTTCAAGTTGTTCAAATCAATGTAGTCATATATCAAAATAAAAGATTTTAAAAAAGAGTACCAATATATGATATATGTGATATTTTGTAAATTATGTTATAATACTATTAAAAATAATAATTTAATAAACAATAGTAATATATTGTTCATCAACTTAAAAAGGCAGCAATGCCTAAATATATATGTGCATATCTTATATAATACCAAAATTTGTTATGAAAATTGCTCATTTATAGAATTAAAATAAAAAATGTAAAGAATTAGGAGGAAAATATGAAAAAATTATTAATTGCTGTACTAATACTTGGAACTATTAATTTTACAGGATGTGACCCCAAAAGTGCAGACGATAAGGCAGTAAAAGAAACAACTAGATCTACAACTACTACAGATACTAAAACAAACAATGATAAAACTAATGCAGCTAAATCTGATACAACAGCCACTACAGCTAAAACTGATACAGCTAGAGCAACAACTAGTGATGGCAAACAATTAGGTTATGTAAAAAAGTTGTATGAAGAAAGTGGAAGTAAGTATATTTCAATACAATATATACAATGGTTGTCAGGAGAAGAAGCTATTAAGGCTATAATGGAAGATGATAAATGTACAAGAGAAGAAGCACAGTCTAGATATACTAATGATTATTATATAAGAGATAAAAACAAAGAAGTAAAAAAAGTAAAAGTTTCAAATAATGCTACTTATAGTATAATTAAAACTGGTGCTGAAGCAACTAAATCAAACTTTGATGAAGTAAAGAAAGAGCTTGGAGAAACAACACAAGGAATTTTATGTGATGTAACTATAAAAGACAATGAAGTTACAGATTTGAAACAAAAATATCACCCATAATAGATTATAAAGTTAATTTGTTGGATAATATAGTAACAATCAAACTTCAAATTCTCGAGTTTGATTGTTACTGTTTTTTTAGATTTCAAAGAGTTATATAGTGATTTAAAAAGAAGTATACATCCAAACTTATTAGAAGTAATGAAAAACGCTGGTTACTAAAAATTATGAGTGTAATAGTAAGACTAATCAACAATTTTCTTTCTCTGTGATCTTCTCCATTAATTGATTATTGATAATTAGAATATCTATACTTTATTATTTGAAAGCTTTTTTGTAAATTGCTAATATTTCTTCTACACTTGTATCTCTTGGATTACCTGGTGTACATGCATCTGCAAATGCTGATTCAGAAAGCGCTTGTAAATCTTCTTCTTTAACACCAATTTCATTTAACACTTTTGGAATTCCAACATCTTCTGAAAGTTTTTTAACTGCGTCAATAGCTGCTTTTCTATATTCATCTTGAGACATGCTATCTACGCCTTGAACTCCCATTGCTCTTGCAATTTCTCTATATTTATAACCAGTTGCTTCTGCATTATATTCCATAACATATGGTAATAATACCGCATTAGCAATTCCATGCGGAGTATCATAGAAAGCTCCAAGTGGATGTGCCATTCCATGAACAATACCTAATCCTACATTACTAAAGCCCATACCTGCAACATATTGTCCAAGAGCCATATCTTCTCTTCCCTTAGGCTCATTGTTTACTGCACTTCTAAGGGAACGTCCTATAATTTCAATAGCTTTTAAATGTAAGGCATCAGTTAATTCCCAAGCTCCCTTTGTAATATATCCTTCAATAGCATGAGTTAAAGCATCCATACCTGTAGCTGCTGTTAATCCTTTTGGCATTGATGACATCATTTCTGAATCAACTACTGCAATTACTGGAATATCATGTGGGTCAACACATACAAATTTACGTTTCTTTTCTTCATCTGTAATTACATAGTTAATTGTTACTTCAGCTGCAGTTCCTGCTGTTGTTGGTACTGCTATTATATCAACGCACTTATTTTTTGTGTCAGCTACACCTTCAAGACTTCTTACATCTGAAAATTCAGGATTTTTAACTATTATACCAATAGCTTTTGCAGTATCTATTGATGATCCCCCACCAATTGCTAATAAATAATCAGCACCAGCTGCCTTGAACTTTTCTATACCTGCTAGAACTACATTTATAGTAGGATTTGCTTTTACTTCATCAAAAATTTCAAAAGCTAAATTATTTGCTTTTAATAAATCTGTTACTTTTGTAGCTACATTAAATTTAATTAAATCTCTATCAGTTACAGCTAAAGCTTTTTTGTAACCTCTAACTTTAGCTTCAGCAACAATATTTTCAATTGCTCCTGCACCTATATAGCTTGTTTCATTTAATATCATTCTATTTGCCATTTTAATCAATCTCCTTTAAATTTTTTATATTTTAATATGATATTTAACGCTTACTATGTTAAATTATTAACTTTTATAATTATGCTAAACTGTTGTCAAATATTGACCATAAATAATTGATCATTGACAACTGATAATTATCAATGTTTAATTACCCTCGAGGGGTCCCAAGGGTAATTTTAATTTTCCATATTATAATTATATTAATAAGTTATTTGAAACTATTATGGTTAAGGAGTTATAGTTTATACTTTTGGTTAATATGTTTCTAAATAACTATATTAGCTTAAATAGTCTTCTGAAATACTTACATTAAAATCTCTTGCTAAATCTCTAAAGTTTTGAGAAGTTATTGTTTGTTTCTTTCCACCCATTGCTAGAACTTTTACTAAGATTTCAGCAGATTTTTCTACTGTGTCCATAAGTCCAAAAGTTAAATCTAAAGTTTCTCCTGAACAGAACATTCCATGGTGTGCCCAAATTACAACATCATGACTCTTCATTAATTCACCAGTTGCATCTGCAATTGCTGATCCTCCTGGAACCATCCAAGGAACTATTCCAATTCCACTTGGGAACACTACAGGACATTCAGTTGCCATTTCCCATAATTCTCTAGTAAATACTGCTCCATCTAAAGGTAATACAAAAGTTAAAGCAATTACATTAGTAGTATGAGAATGCATTATAACTCTATGAGCTCCATTTGTTTTTTCCACCTTAATTGAGTGACTCATTAAATGTGAAGGTAATTCACTTGTTGGCTTAGCACCATTTGTTAAGCCCCAAACTATTTTATAATTTTCACCCTTTTCATCTATTTTAACTATCCCTGCATTTTCTTCTAAACAAACTGTCATGTTTCTTATAAATTTTCCACTTCCAGTTACTAAGAAGTATTCATTAGCTAAATTTTTAACTGTTACACCTATTGGAGTGTAAGCTGAATCTTCATTAATAAATACCTTTACTCCAGCAACTTCTTCTTCAGTAAGTCTATATGTAATATTTCCACCATTTCTTTCATGCCAACCCTTAAGCCATGCATCTTCTGTTATCTTTTTAAAGTTTTGTATAAATTTCATATCTTCTAAAGCCATTTTTATTCCTACTTTCTTTTATTAATTAATTGTTCTCTAGTTTCTCTTTGATAATTCAGTTTTTTCATATTCTTTAACTTCACTAATCCACTTTTCACCTACAGGAACATTATTCTTTTCACAGTAGTAATTCCAAATGTCACCTATTGGATAAGTTTTAAATTCTTCCATTAAAGCTAATCTTTCTGTGAAGTTACCTTCATCTTGTAATTCTTTTAATTTAGCATTTGGAGTTAACATTGCATTTAATAATGCTTTTATCATATTTCTTGAACCAATTGTCCATGCTACAATTCTGTTAATACTTGCGTCAAAGAAATCAAGTCCAATGATAACTCTATCTAATGCATCATTTCTTACTATTTCTTTAGCTATTTCTTTAAGTTCATCATCATAAACTACAACGTGATCAGAATCCCATCTTACTGGTCTACTTACATGAAGTGCAACTTTTTCATTAAATAATAACATTGCTGAAAGTTTATCTGAAACAACTTCTGTTGGATGATAATGTCCAGTATCCATTAGGGACATTATGTTATTTTTAGCTGCATAGCTTAAATAGAATTCGTTAGAACCTACTGTATAACTTTCAGCCCCTATACCAAATACTTTTGACTCAACACAATCAAGATTGTATTTTTTATCTATTTCAACTTTAAAGATTTCATCTAAAGATTCTTTAAGTCTTCTTCTTGGTCCTAATCTATCACTTGGTATATCTTTATAACCATCTGGTATCCAAATATTGGTTAAACAAGTTTGTCCTAATTCTTTACCAAAATATTCACCTATTTTTCTTGATGCAATTGCATGTTTTATCCAGAAATCTCTTATTTCTTTGTTTGGATGAGATAATGTTAAACCATCTGCTGACTTTGGATGAGAGAATATTGTTGGATTAAAGTCTAATCCTAATCCATTTTCTTTTGCCCATTTTACCCAATTTGCAAAATGTTCTGGTTTGATTTCATCTCTATCTACAACTTCACCATTAGTTTCTAAATAAATTGCATGAAGGTTTACTTTATGCTTTCCTGGAATTAAGCTTAAAGCTTTATCTAAATCTTGTCTTAATTCATCAGCATTTCTAGCTGCTCCTGGATAATTTCCATTACATTGAATTCCACCAGATAATTCATTTTTAGAAACTTCGAAACCTTTAACGTCATCCCCTTGCCAGCAATGAATTGATATTTTAACTTTATTAAGTTCTTCTAAAGCTTTATCTACGTCTATTCCCCATTTTTCATATTCTTTTTTTGCTAATTCATATTTTTCTTTAATATTCATTTCTCTTCCTCCTATTTATGTTGGAATTTTACTTGTTTGAGTTATTTATTTTAATAAGACTTTTTACAAATTTAATATTAATTAAATACTTTAATATCAAAAGATTCTTTTATAGCTTTTCTTGCTTCACTTAAATCTTTAAAGACATTTTTACTGATCATTTGAGCCACAATATTTCCTATAGCTGTTGCTTCAACTGGTCCTGCTAGTACTTCTTTTCCAGTAACACTTGCAACCAATTCATTTAGTAAATTGTTTTGACATCCACCACCAAAAATATTTATTCTCTTAAATTCTTTTTCAAATATATCTTCAAGATTAGTTACTGCTCTTTTATAACAATGTGCTAAGCTATTAAATACGCACATTGCAATTTCTCCAACTTCTTCTGGAATTTCTTGATTTGTCTCTTTACAATGAATTTTAATTTCTTCAATCATATTATCTGGTTTTAAAAATCTATCATCATCTACATCAACTATTGACGCAAATTTTGAATTTTCTCTTGCCAAATCAACTAATTCAGCAAAGGAATATTTATTATCAAGATTTCTTCTTACTTCTTGAATAACCCATAATCCCATAATATTTTTTAAGAATCTATATCTATAATCTATTCCACCTTCATTTGTAAAGTTATATTCCATAGCTTGTGGTACACAAATTGGGAATCTATTTTCCACTCCAATCAATGACCAAGTTCCTGAACTTAAATATATGCTATCATTGTCATTACATACAGATGAAATAAATGCAGATCCTGTATCATGAGTTGCAGGAAGTATAACTTCCATGTCAAACCCAAACTCTTCAATTAATTCATTTCTTAAATTTCCAAGACTAGTTTTAGGTAATTTTATTTCTTGAAAAATATCCTTTTTGATTCCAAGGTCTTCTAAGATTTTTTCATCCCAAGTTCTCTCAAAAGAGTTTACCAATTGAGTTGAAGTAGCATTTGTATATTCATTAGCTTTCTTTCCTGTAAGCAAGAAATTCAAATAATCTGGAACCATTAAGAAAGTCTTTGCTTTCTCTAAAATTTCCGGATTATTATTCTTAATAGAAAGTAATTGATATACAGTGTTAAATCTTTGAAATTGTATTCCAGTATATAAATACATCATATCTTTCGGAATGCTCTTAAAAACTTCTTCCATCATTCTTTCGGTTCTATCATCTCTATAAGCAACTGCATTTCCAAGCATATTATCGTTTTCATCTAACAGAACAAAATCTACAGCCCAAGTATCTATGCCAATGCTCTTTGGAATTTTTCCTATTTCTTTGCATTTTTTAATTCCATTTTTGATATCTTTAAATAATTGTTCTATATTCCAACAATATTCATTCCCAACTTTACTAATTCCATTTTCAAACCTATAAATTTCTTCTAATGTTATCTTTCCATTTTCTATTGAGCCAAGTATATGCCTGCCACTAGAGGCACCGATATCAATGGCTAAATAATACTCCATAGCTTTCCTCCTGTTCATTTTTTCATCACACTATGGTTAAATTATATTGCATTTAGAAACCGTTTTTAATATCGTAGTTTGTTTTAATTATTATCCTTATTTGCAAATCTACATTTGAAACTGATAATTTGAATTCTGATAAAAAAATAAAAAAGCAGCCTTATTTTACTCTAATTGTCATAAATTTTTTCAAATACATTTATGACAATCAGGAATAAATAAGCACTACTTTTTATTCTAATTTAATTATAGATATCCAAATTAATACTCAAACTTATAAATGGAATATGTATACACTATTGAGAAATTAAAATTACAAAACTGTACTAGAAATATGATACATTTTTTCTGGAGCAGGCATGTGAAATTGAACTGATGAAAGTTCTTAATTGGGGCTTGTTTCATTTAAGCTTGTCCAGATTTTACATATGGAACACGCTGAAATGACGACAAGCCCACATTTAGAACCTTCCAGCGAAAATTTCACTAGTCCTGCGGAAGATAAATGTGTCATATTTCGGTAATTGAAGCATAAGTCTAATTCTCGCTTTGGATATCTATATTATCGCATAATTTCAATTTGTATTCTCTAGGAGTCATTCCAAATTTCTCTTTAAATATCTTATAAAAATATGTAGGATTTTCGTATCCTATTATCCCAATTAAATCTACGATTGAATAATTAGTTGATTTAATTAATTCAACAGCTTTACTTAGTTTTCTTTCCTGCAATAATTCTTTAAAGGTCATCCCAGTGTGTTTTTTTATTAATTTACTAAGTTTATAATCAGGTTGTTTTAAATTTTCAGCTATTTCAGAAAGTGTTGCAGTATCATAATATTCATCAATATATTTAAGACTTTGAATTATAAGCATTTTTTCATAGTTATCTACAGAATAAATTTCAATATCTTGTGAATTTTTAATTAATTCTACAATTAAAAGCCCTACAAGTAATTTTATTGTTGCCTTGCTCATTATTGAAGGCTCATATAATTCTATGATTATTTTCTCAATCAAATCTTGAATATTTTCTCTTTCTGAAACCTTAAAATACAGATATTCCCCTTCTTCATAGTCAGTATACAATGTTGTAAGTAAAAACTTACTTATAATATTTTCATTATCTAAAAGAGTTATTATATAATCAAAGAATTCAGGTCTAATTATAAAATTTATAATTATATCATCTTCATTTGAAGCTTTTATTTCATGAGTTATATATTGGTTTAGAAAAATCAATTCACCTTTTTGCAATATTATTTCTTTGTTATCAATAATTTGAATTAATTTTCCTTGATAAACATAATTAAATTCAATGTAATTATGTTTATGACTAGGAAAATTTACAAATCTCGTATGCTTTCTAATATCAATTAATTCACCTGCTGGTAATAACTTATTACTATCAATAACAAAATTCCACTCATCAGTATAAAGACTTTTATTTACAGAAGCTTCTCCATTTAATATTTGTGATTCTTCCTCTGTTAAGGCTATTAATTTATCATGAATCTCTTTCAACATTACTTATTCCTCCATAAATAATCTGCGTATCCTTTAATCAATAATATCTAAATTATATACATATTATATCTAACAAATTCAAATAAGCCTAGTTAGAAAAAATAGCAGCTCATTTTACTGACCTACTATCTTTTATCTATATTTAATAAAAAAACTTTGGTATAGTCCTCCTATCATCCAATCCAGATATAATTGGTGGAATAAATTCATTTAATTCCAAGCCTCTACTTGATTCAGTTGTAGTAAGTTCTGCAAGCTTAGTCACTCCAACATAAACATCAGATATTTTATACCAAGTTGCATAATCAACTATTCCGGTTTGTGGCAAAGTAAAAATCTGTTGAAAAACTTTTACTGAATTCGCAGTCTTTGGACCATATTTACCATCTTCAGCAAGCTTAGGAATAAGTGGATAGTTTCTAGCTATTCTATTTAATTGCCCTTGAATCGCTCTTACTTCAGGACCTGAAGCTCCAATAGCAAGAGGAGTTCCAGGATATGACATTGGGCTTCCAGATACTTTTTCGGCTGTAACTAATTCAATATCATCACCATAATAATACTTTAATATATCATAAGGAACCATTCCACGCCTTCCTAATTCTTGACTTCCCCATTGGCTTAACCATTGAGGACAAGTAACGCTCTTTCCATCACAATATTGAGTGAATAGCGGTTGTTTTTTCCCAATTCTCCTTACATAGGTTGAAAAAATCTCATCAACTATTTGACTTATATTATCATAAATGTTTCTACCATAAGAAAAGGCTTGATCATATGCTGTAGAATTTGTAATATCAAAGTTTTTTCCTTTACCTCTATACCATTCAGTAAAAATTCTATTTAAGGTAAAAGAAACCATGCAAAAAATATTTGCTCTTAAGGTTGACTCTGTCCAAGTTGAATATATTTCGCAGGAAGCTACATTTTTAATATAATCCTTAAATGGAACTTTATAATTAGTGGCTGAAGGATCATTTGGACTTCCTTGATGAACTATAATATATTCTGGAACTATAGGCTGTGGCAACACTACTCCTGAAGTTGGAGGAGGCACTGGTTTATCAACCTCTTCTGGAATCTTAGGTGGATAATTTCCATTTAGTGTATTTGGGGGTATATCTATAATTTGCTGCCTCATACTTCCCCTGCCTAAATTAATCTCTAAATTACATATTTGAAATGCAACTTGTGTTGGAAATACCTGGCACCCTCTTATAACTATTGGATTAAATCCACTTCTTTCAACCGTTATATCATAAAGACTATATGGCATTTGGTTATTATTTTCATTTAAAGAATATTCTAACGGAGGTGCTGGTAATTCTATAACTTGAGTTAAACCTACTGAATTTGTAATGAGTTCAATATTTTTTGTGCTTCCCGCGTTAGTAATCCCTGTTACTGTTATTTTTGCACCATCAATTGGAATATAATTACCGCCTCTAAAGCATTGGATTTTTAGACCTCCAGTATTTGATAAAGCATTTCCATTACTTGTTGTAACATTTCCGCTGTTTATATTTTCCATAACATTCCTCTTAATATTTTTTCAGAATATTATACTTATTAAAAGTAATATTTATTACTAATATATTTATTTTCTAGAAAGTCTAATTTGTGGTATCAATATTCCAATTAGTATAAGAATGCAGCCTAAGTATGCTCTAATGCTCATGGTTTCCCCTAAAATAAGCATTCCTCCTATAGCACCAAATACTGATTCCATGCTCATTATAATAGCAGCATGAGAGGGTTTAGCATTTTTTTGCGCAACTACTTGTAAGGTATAAGCTACCCCTGTAGAGAAAAGCCCCCCATATAGAATAGGAACTAAAGCATTAGATATACTTGTAAGAGTAATACTTTCAAATAAAAAAGCTGATATTAGACTTAAACCAGAACTTGTTGCAAATTGCAGACAAGATAATTTTAAAGAATCTACCTTATTACAAAAATAATCTATTGTTAAAATATGTAGTGCAAAGAAAAAGGCACATATAAGTTCAAACATATCTCCAAAACCAATTCTAAAGTTTTCATTTATACTTAATAAATATAAACCAGCTACCGCAAGAATTACTCCAATCCATAGTTTCTTACCAATTTTATGACCTAGAATAATGCCTATTATAGGAACTATAACCATGTAAAGTGCAGTAATAAAGCTAGCATTTCCAGCAGTTGTATAAATAAGACCAAACTGTTGAAGGGATGATCCCATAAATAATATAGTTCCAACTAGGACACCAGACAAAATTGTTTTTTTAGTGCTCGCTTCGTTTTTATTTTTTACATTGCTTTGATTTCTTTTATTAAAGAAAATGATTAACGGCAGAAGAGATAAACTTCCAAGAGCAAACCTCAGTCCATTAAAGGTAAACACCCCTATATATTGAGAACCTACTCTTTGTGCAACAAATGCAAATCCCCAAATAGCTGCTGTAAGTAATAACAGCAGATTAGCTTGTACTCTTTTATTATTCATTATATATATTTCCCCCTTAAATTTTGTCATATTATCATTTGTTAATATTATTTTACAATATAAATAAAATCACATAATATATTAACATAATTATGAGTCCAAGTGGTACCCCAAGTTTAATCCATTCTCTGCTTTGAATCTTAAGTTTGCCTGCAGTAATAATGTTAGGAATATTCCCTGGAATCATCATCCCTCCACTTATTAATAATCCCATTAATACAGCCTTAATTTGTAACTGAGACATTTTATTACTAACCTCGGCTGCTGCCAGGGTTGCATTATCTAATACTGCAGAAGACATATTAAACCAATATAAATATCCTGTATGAAGATTAATTACATAAGTATCTATTATCGGTTTAAACCCTTCCCCAAGCAGCTCTAAAGCAATAATAAATATTAAAATTTTAAATGCTCTTATTATTATTGCAGCATTTGTCTCTTCTATAATTATTTCTTCCTCCTTGTCCTCATGTGCCTTTTCTTGAATACCAAATGACGCTCCAATAAGTCCAAGAATCAATATTCCAGGAATAATGTAAACACCAAACTGCTCTAAAAGATACCAAAAACTTTCATCAAGTTTAGAAATTACTGTTGTTGATAGTGGTTCTCCTATTGGAGTCAATACTGCTCCCATTCCAATAGAAAAACAAGCTACTATATCAACATTTATCTTATTTTTTCTACTAATTGGAAGTATACTTACTATTTCTATTAAAAGTAAGGCTGCAATTATTGCTGTTATTACACTTGATATAAGCCCAATAATCATTATTAACAAAAATATAAAAAGCTTTAATGGAATGTACTTTAAAATATAATTTAATGCTGCTTCTACATGGGTAGATATTGCTTTAAACATGAATCCACCTATTAATACTACACAAGTTATTACATACATAAATTTATTTTGAAATATATTAATAAAAAGTTCCTTACTTAAGGAACCTGATGTAATAGCTGCTAACATTCCCACAGTAAACAAAAAAAATTCAAGATTACTTTCAACTTGCTTCGATAAAATCGGTAATGTAAAAGTTATTACTAAAAGTAAGATCAATATATACATCACCTTTACCACACCCTTTCTATTATTAAAGTTAATTTAAATCTAAAAGCTTTTACACTTAATTTTCAACTATAATTAACCATGTTATTGTATCATATAACCTTTAAATTAAAAAATGAGAAACTCGAAAAATGAGTTTCCCACGTCAGAAACAAATTATATATAGGTAATTAATAATCCTATTTTATATAGTATCACAGTTCCAACATTTGTCAAATACTATACGCTTTACCTTTAATCAAATATGAATACAGTCTCATTCCCTTTATATGTAATTAATTGAATATTTTCTTGACTTTATACATTAACTTACATATAATGAAAATAAATATAATACCCACGGCAAAGTCGCCTAATATTTATTAATATTAGGTGACTTTTCGTTTTTATGGAATTCCCCCCCAATGACAATGGAGTCAAAGTTTAATTACTTTGACTCTGTTTTTTAGCTCAGATTTCATTTAAATTTTAAATGAAGCTTTACTTAGAAATCCATTCTAGAAAGGAGGTTTTAAAAATGAAAAAGAATAGTTTGATTTCTTCACCAGAAAAATCGAAAGTTATAACCATTAATATTCTTTTTATTACTACTCTAATGATTATTTTTTTAGGAATATTTTTTAGCATTTTTAGTCTGATTAATAATATTCATTTTAAAGTTCTAAGTTCTTCAATATCAGGTGCGATTTTTGGAATTTTAGTTTTATATTTGGGAATAAGATACTATTTATCAGTTACTAAATTAAGAGAAGAATTATATGAATCTTCAGCTAAATTTTCATGGAGAAATTTTAAACGAAAATAAATTTTTTAATTTAGGTAAATATAAAAATTGTTTTAATTTGGAGGTTAGGTTATGAAAAAATCAATAAAATTAGGTGCTATTATATTGTTTCTTGGCGTATTAGCCTTTGTGTTAGCTCTTGCCCTTTCAGTATCTGGAGGTTCTGACCCAACTGGTGCTTCTTACGTTGCTGCAACAGGAAGTGAAACCTTGGCTGATGTAGCAACTACAGCTAATAAAGGTTATTATGGAGCAAATTTCACTTGGGTTATGATTACAGGCTTTATGGTTTTCTTCTTTCAGTGCGGATTTGCTATGGTTGAAACAGGCTTTTGCCGTGGTAAAAATGCTGCCCATACTATGACAATGAACTTTATGGTATTTTTAGTTGGTGCGATTGGATATTTTCTAACAGGCTTTGCTATTCAATTTGGAGGTTCTGGCGGTGCAGCAGGTCTTGGCTCTGGTGGTGCTGCATTAGGCTCAATGCTTTCAATACCTGGCCTTGGCGGTATCATGGGGTATAATGGTTTCATGTTATCTGGTACTGGTGTTTATGATCCAGGAATATATGCATTATTTTTCTTCCAAATGGTTTTCATGGATACCACAGTGACAATTCCTACAGGTGCTGTAGCCGAAAGAGTTAAATATTCTGCAATTGTTATTTTATCTTTCTTTATCTCTATGTTCTTATATCCTTTCTTTGGAAACTGGGTATGGGGTGGCGGTTGGCTATCAACCCTTGGTAAAAATTTTGGTCTTGGTCATGGTGTCGTTGATTTTGCCGGATCTGCTGTAGTTCACTCTATGGGGGGTATGCTTGCTTTAGCTGGTGCAATTGTCATAGGTCCTCGTATTGGTAAATTCAAAAAAGATGGAACTGCACGACCTTTTCCTGGGCATGACATTCCAATGGCAATTATAGGCACAATTGTTTTATTCTTCTGCTGGTTCTCATTTAACGCTGGTTCGACCCTAAATGCATCTGATTTTAGACTTGCTGTTGTTGCAACAAACACAATGATAGCTGGTGCAATAGGTGGACTTATTGCGATGTTTTATATGTGGATTAAGTATGGAAAACCAGATCCTTCAATGACAGCAAATGGCGCTCTTGCTGGACTTGTTGCAATCACAGCTCCTTGTGCTTTTGTAAATGCACCTTCTGCTTTCTTTATTGGCGCAATTGCTGGATTGCTTGTATGTGTTTCTGTTGCCTTTGTAGAAAATAAATTAAAGCTTGATGATCCAGTTGGTGCAATTTCTGTTCACTGCACAAATGGACTTTGGGGTGTTATTTCTTTAGGTCTCTTTGCTGATGGGTCTTATGGTGATGGATTAAATGGAGTTACCGGAGGCGTTACTGGTTTATTCTTTGGTGATCCTTCTCAGCTTATAGCTCAATTAATTGCTGTTGTTGTTTTATTTGTTTGGGGCTTTGGAGTTTCTTATGTTTTCTTAAAAATTCTAGATAAAGTGTGGGGCATAAGAGTTTCACCTGAGGTTGAATTAAATGGTTTAGATATTCCTGAAATGGGTGTTTCAGCATATCCAGATTTAGAATTATTAAAATCGCCTGAGCTTGATTACGAATCTCCTGAAAATATTGAAATTAAACAATTAGCAAAATTTAAGGAAACTACTCAGCCAATATAGCTAATTAAGAAGGATGTGATAATATGAAAAAATTAGAGATTGTAATTAAAAGCGAAAAATTAGAAGAATTGAAAAAAATACTAACTGAATGCAATGCTACTGGAGTTATGATTTCAAATATTATGGGATACGGTAATCAAAAAGGTTACAAGAAAATTTATAGAGGAACAGAATATAGTGTTAACCTACTTCCAAAAGTTAAAGTTGAAACAGTTGTAGCTCCTGAAATAGCTGAATTGATAATAGATAAAGTTTTAAAGGAAATCAGCACTGGTAATTATGGAGATGGAAAGATTTTTATTTACGATGCCGAAGATGTTGTAAGGATACGAACTGGTGAACGTGGAAAAGATGCATTATAAAACCAATTGATTTTATCAATTAATTTGGTATAATTTAAGTATAATGAGTTACTGCATAAGAGGAGGAATTTATGGCACAAAACCATATTTGTGAATTATGTAATAGAAATGTTCCTATTATTACTAAACATCACTTAATTCCCTTAGCAAAAGGTGGAAGAAAATTTGAAACACTTTCTTTATGTACAGCTTGTCATCAACAAATTCATGCACTTTTTACAAATCGTGAATTAGCAACCCATTATTATTCTCTTGAGTCTTTAAAAAAAGATTACAAGATAATTAAATACCTTAGGTTTATAGAAAACATCCCAGGGGATTACGAATTAACAATAAAAAAATCAAGGCGCGTTAGAAAAAGTAGTTAAAAATATTTAAAATATATTAAAACAAAAGTGTCTGCGACAGCTTAATTAATATTGAATGATTAATGAAGATATTCCGTCGGAATATCTTCATTTTAATATGCTTCAGATTGAAAATAGTTTCCCCACTCTTTATAAATAAGATCCGTTGTTGCAGCATAGCTGCTCTTTTTATAGGTAAAATGATCCCAATTGTGGCATAGCCACTCTTTTTATTGGTAAAATGATCCCAATTGTGGCATAGCCACTCTTTTTATTGGTAAAATGATCCCAATTGTGGCATAGCCACTCTTTTTATTGGTAAAATGATCCCAATTGTGGCATAGCCACTCTTTTTATTGGTGTATATTTTTTTGTTTATCTTGATATAGCTTTAGTTTTTCTCCATTAAATCTCTTTGGCTCTTTAAATTGATTTAAGATTAATGCTCTATAATAAACTTCTGCTGTCTTTTCCACGAATCTTCCCTTTGATACTATATTTTCTATATCCTTACTTATTACAATTGTTCCATTACCCTCTAACAAACATGCGTCAGTTGTTTTCAATTTTTCAATTAAATCCTTTGCTAGTTCAACATTGCTTGTACTATCGTTACTCACAGAATAAATGTAGCCACCATAATTTGCAGAATCATACGTAATTGGTGGAATAACTTTGTTAATAACTGAAAAAGCAGTTGCAAAAATTGGATTAATATGCATAATAGCTCTTATTTCTTTCTTTGCTTTATATAGTTCTAGGTGTAAAAATGAATCACTATCAGGTTCTATTCCATCTAATGCATTAATTATATTTCCGTCTATATCCAAAATACAAATATGATCTATTGCTAAATCATCTATTTTCATTTTTGAAGGGGTGATTATAATATATCCTGAATTCTCATCCCTAATACTAAAGCTTCCTGCACCTTCCAAACATAAATTATATTCTTCTGCTTTTTTAACAATTTTCACAAGCTTGATTTTTAAATTTTCTAACATCCTCATTTTCCTCTCCGAAATATTATAAATTAACTTTATCATTACGGTAACAAAAGTGCCTGCGACACATTTATTTAATGATGAATATTGAATAATAAATGATTAATGAGAATATTCCTTCGGAATATCTTCATCTTAATATGTTTCAAGTAGCAGAAATGTTCCCCACTCTTTTTATAGTAAAAATGATCCGTATTGTGGCATAGCCACTCTTTTTATAGGTGTATATCTTCTATTCCTTTATTCCCATTAATTCATCATAAAATATTCTCTTGTCCATAAGCTTAAGATTCTCATCTATTATTGGATTAAAGTCCATTAAATCTAATACATCTTTCTTAATATCAATTCCTGGTGCTATTTCTATTAGATGCAATCCATCTTCTTTTAATTCAAATACAGCTCTTTCAGTTATATACATAACTGGCTGATTAGTCCTCAATGAATATTGCCCACTAAAAGTAATTTGCTCAACAGAATTTACAAATTTTTTTTCTTTACCCTCTTTTATAATTTCCAGTATTCCATTTACAACATTAACAACTAAGCCCTTAGCAGTTAATGTTCCACAAAAGACTACCTTCCTGGCATTTTGAGTTATATTAATAAATCCACCACAACCAGCAACCCTTGTTCCAAACTTGCTGACATTTATATTCCCGTGTTTATCCACTTGAGCAAGTCCTAAAAATGCTATGTCTAAACCTCCTCCATCGTAAAAATCAAATTGAGTTGGCTGGTCAAAAATACATTCAGGATTTACCGCTGCTCCAAATTTTTTCCCTCCTTGAGGTATTCCACCTATTGGACCTGGCTCAACAGTTAATATAAAATTCTCTCCTATCCCCTCTTCGTTTGCAACACTAGAAATTGCTTCAGGTACTCCAATACCAATATTTACAATACTATTTTTAACAAGTTCCATTGCTGCTCTTCTTCCAATAATCTTTCTTTCATCCAATTTTAATGACTTCAACTTATCGGCCACGATCTTAACCTCACCTGATAAGGCTGGATCATATGCATTTCCTAATACTTGGGCTTGCTCCTCCTCACAATTTGCTTCCACTACATAGTCCACATAAATTCTAGGTATTTTAACATTTCTAGGGTCTAATGTTCCTTCCTTAACAACCTTTTCAACTTGTACTATTACGGTTCCTCCACAATTTTTAACAGCTTGTGCTATACATGTTGCCTCTGAAAAAGTTGCTTCATGATTCATAGAGATATTTCCCTTTTCATCAGCATATGTTCCTCTTATAAATGCCACATTAATGTTTGGTACTTTAAATAGTAAATTTTCTTCTCCAAGGATATTAATAATTTGAACTATATCTTCTTTTGTAATTGAATTCATTTTCCCACCTTCTACCCTTGGATCAACAAAAGTATTCAATCCAATTTTACTTACAGTTGCAGTCTTTCTACTTGCCATATCTCTAAATAAATTGCACATTACTCCTTGTGGCAAATTATATGCAAATATTTTATTATTTCTAATCATATCTCCAATCTTTGGTGCTAAATTAAAATGCCCTCCTATAACTTTTTCTAATAATCCTTCATGTGCCAAGTGATTTAAACCTTTACTTTCTCCATCGCCTTGTCCAGCAGCAAACATTAACGTTAAATTTCTTGGATGTTTTTCTTCAAAATATCTTTCTTCCAAGCCTTTTAATAAGGTTTCTGAGACACCTAATGCTGCAAAACCAGAGGTTGCTATAACATCATTGTCACACAATAAACGTACTGCTTCTTTAGAACTAATTACTTTCATTTCAACATGCATCTCCTATAATTTAAAATGTTCAAGCTAAGTTATCTTTTCTTAATTTTGTTAAAGCTGTTTCAAAACTTTGTCTATTTTTTATCAAATATATCACTTATGATTCTCAAATCTTATAATAAGTTTATTAGCGAAATATTATTTTATGCCTAATATTTTCCTACAATTTAATCTTCGCGCCTTACAATTCAGTTCAAAGCTCAACTTTCTTACACTCTAAATATTATTTCATTTTATGAAATCCGCTCCAAATTTGTTATCATAATATGATATTTTTTTAACCATTTTGATCAAAGATTATAATTCAAAATAATGTATAATTTTTACCGTTATAACAAAAAACTATTATAGTTAATGTTGTTATTTACTATGGGGAGGATTTTATGGAAAAGGAACTACTTTCACAATACTATCTAATTTTGATTTTAATACCTATACTATGTGGAACTCTTGCAAGATACCTTACGCTTATTGTTGACTACAGACAATATCCAAGTTATCCAAATGGATATCTGATTCACTTAGTTACTGGATTTATTTCTTCTGGAATAGGTGCTATTGCAATTCCTGCATTACTTGAAAAAAACTTTGAGGCTGTTACCTTTCTTCTTCTAGCTACGGAACAATTTCGCGAAGTGAGAAGAATCGAAAAAGAAAGTCTACAGGATATTGATAATGTAGAGCATGTTTTTAGAGGTGAAGCCTATATTGATGGCATCGCAAAAACCTTTGAAGCCCGAAATTATTTTTCATTGCTCGTATCTTTTGGAACCAGTTTGATCATGCATATAATACCTTTAAATAATATTTTCATTACTATATTATTAGGAATTATTTTTGCTGCTATATTACTTTATGTCCTTAAAGCATTTACAAAAGGGAAATCAGTTAGTGATATAGCTGATATAAAACTTGCTAAAATAACTGTAAAAAATTCAGAATTATATGTAGATGATATTTTTGTTACCAATCATTTAGGAATAGACTTAGCTAGAAATCTAGTTCAAAGCAGCGGTATAGCTGCAGTAATTCATCCTAAAGAAAGATATTATAGCAGAATACTGAATCACAATGGTCAAAGGCAGGCAATAATATTTGAAGCATGCAGAATTTTAGGCCTTAAGAGATATCATTATACGAAATGTGATTACGAAACTGGAAGAATCGCAATTGTGCTAGTGCCAATTATTTATGACGAAGGTGCCTTTATTGAAACTATAAAAAAAGTTCCCCTTTTAGAAAGCATAAAGAAGAACTATAAAATAATGAAATCAAATTCTAATCAAATGAAAGGTTGATATTATGGGTGCAGATTTATATAATACAGGTTATGAAATATTAGCATATATTACCTTAGCTAAGGATAGGCCACAAAATGGAAACCCATTAATCTTAGTTGCAAGTGATGTTAATGAGCAAAAGCAATTAACTGAAGAAATTGCAAAAGCACTTAAAGCTGAAGTAGTTCAACTAAGCTGTGGAGACTATATGGTCATCAGTAAGCACTGATCAATGAGCAATTATCAATTACTACTGATCATTAAAAATTGACAATTGAAAAAAAAGCCTCCCAAAAATAATTTTTTAGGAGGCACTAATTTAGTTCTTGCTTTTAACAAGAATATCATTTACTTGTAATTCTTCAGAACATTTTACTGTAAAAATCATTTGTGGACGATTAGCTGTTTCTATTTCTACTCCGTTTTCTTTTCTCATATCTTCTAGTTTTATAATTTTGTTATCACCTTTTATAGCTAAAACTTCAACCAAATCACCATTAAAAACTTTATTTCTCTGCTGAATTGTTGCAATATGAGTTTCTTTATTATAATCCCTAACAACACCAATCATATCATAATTATGTATATATGCTGAAGTTTCATAATTTTGTCTTATTTCTTCATCAAAATAAAAACCTGTTGTATATGGTCTATGGCTAGGTTTTTCTAGTTCTTTCAGCCATTTAGGATCATACTTATAATTTTTAGGATCTTCAAAATATTTATCAATTGCCTGCCTATAAGCTTTTACAACCGAGGCAACATAATATGAACTTTTAATTCTTCCTTCTATTTTAAAAGAGTTTATGCCTGCTTCAATAAGTTCTGGAATATGTTCTATCATGCATAGATCCTTTGAATTCATAAAATACATTCCATTTCCATCTTCATCAATTTTTTCATAATTACCTGGTTCTTTTTCTTCATACAAATGATATTTGAATCTGCAAGGTTGTGTACAAGTTCCCCTATTTGAATCTCTTCCAGTTATATAGTTAGATAATAAGCACTTTCCAGAATAGCCCATACACATGGCTCCATGAACAAAGGCTTCTATATCACAACTTTCTGGTAATTCTTTTCTTAAAGTTATTAAATCATTAAGACTCATTTCTCTTGCAGCAACAATTCTTTTGATTCCAATTTTATGCCAAAATTCTGCTGACTTATAATTTAAATTACTAGCTTGTGTACTTAAATGAATTTCAAGCTTTGGTGCAACTTCATGAACTATACTCATAATTCCAGGATCTGCAATTAATACTGCATCAACTCCAACCTCATATAATTCCGTAATATAATCTTCAATACCATTTAAATCATCATTATGTGGTATTACATTTAAAGTAACATGTACTTTTTTACCTCTTAAATGAGCATATTCAAGTCCCTCTTTTAATTCTTCAATTGTGAAATTATCCGCAGATGCTCTTAAGTTTAATTTGCTTCCTCCAAGATAAACTGCGTCTGCACCGAAATTTATTGCTGTTTTAAGTTTCTCTAAATTTCCTGCTGGTGCTAAAAGTTCTGGCTTAATCATTTACTAACTTCTCCTTTAAATAAAATTCCAATATAGATATCCAATGCGAGAATTAGACTTATGCAACAATTACCGAAATCAAATCCATTTATCTTCCACAAGCCTAGTGAAATTTTCGCTGGAAGGTTCTAAGTGGAAGGTTGCACCCATTTCTGCATGTTCCTAAAGTAAATTTATGACAAGCAGAAAATGAAACAACCTTCCACTAATAACCATCATCAGCTCAATTTCACATGCCTGCTTCCAGAAAAATGTATCTGATTTCTAGTGTAGTGTTACGATTATAATTTCTCAATGATGCATGTATATTACATTTGTAAGTTTAAGTATTAATTTGTATATCTATATATAAGTTCCAATTAAGATTATACATATCAGTTCGAGAAATCCCAAATGGAAAAGTGAATGTCCAAATTTTATATTTGGAAACATGAACTTTCTCCTTGGAGCTTTTATATTTGGAAACATGAACTTTCTCTGTGAGCTTCCCCCTCAATTGATCATTGATAATTGACAATTAAAATCCTAAACTCTTTTAGCATAAATTCCACTAAAAATAACTCCAATAATAAACCCAACAAGTGCCGGTATTATCCATCCAAAGCCATAATCAAAGCCTGGTAAATATAAATGTGCAAAATTTATAATTTGCGAAATTAGCGCATTTTCTTGAAAAGCTTGTGGTAGTGCTTTACAAAAATCAAAGAGTGCTGCTATTATTGTTAATCCAGTTGTCCACTTATAAATCATACCTTGCTTCTTAATAATAGGCGCCAATAAAGATAATAAAATTAATGTTATTACAAGTGGATATAAAAACATAAGTACAGGTATAGATAACTGTATTAAATTACTTAACCCAAAATTAGCAATTACAAAAGAAAATACTGTAAATATAATAGCGTATTTCTTATACGAAATTGATTTTGGAAACATCTCACTAAACATTTCTGAACATGCAGTAATTAATCCAATCGCTGTTTTTACACATGCAACGCCAACGATAGCCGCTAATAGCACCTTCCCAACAATACCAAGATAGTGATTACTTACTAACGATAAAATAATCCCTCCATTTTCTGCACTGCTAACGCTTCCTAAACTAGTTGCTCCCATATATGCTAATGATGCATATATAACTGTCATACCAACTACACTAACAAAACCAGACTTACAAGTTTCGATAGCAATTAAACGCGGCTCTTTAATTCCAAGTTTTTGTATATTAGAAATAATTATTATAGCAAAAGCTACAGAAGCTAAAGCATCCATAGTATTATATCCATCCAACAAACCTGTAAATAAAGGTTGAGTTGCATAATTTCCTTGAGCTGGATATTGACTAGCTTGCCCCATTGGGCTCACAAATGTAGCAATTAATAAAATAGATAATAATACCAAAAAAATAGGTGTTAGATATTTTCCTACCCAATCTAAAATTTGTCCTGGTTTCAATGAAAAATAAATAGTAATAATAAAAAATATTAATGAGAAAATAAATAGTCCTAGCTTTAAATATTCATCAGCTATAAATGGATGAATCCCAACTTCAAATGCAACCGTAGCTGTACGTGGTATTGCAAATAATGGTCCAATAGTTAAGTACAATAAGCAAGTGAAGATTTTTGAATACTTTGAACTAATTGGCTTTGCCATATCAAATAAACTTTCACTTCTTGAAAGAGCTGATGCAATAATACCTAACATTGGTAATCCTACCCCTGTAATTAAAAATCCGATTGTAGCCATAAAAGCATTGCTTCCAGCTTGTTGTCCCATTTGTACTGGAAAGATTAAGTTTCCTGCACCAAAAAATAGTCCAAATAGTAATGAACCAATCAATAGATTTTGGTGAAAACCTAGTTTTTCTTTCATATAATAGTCCTCCTAAAAATGTTTGTAATATTATCAAAACTTTATATAACACTAAATAATACCATTTAAATTTGATTCTTTTGATAATATCCTAATTGTCTTTATTATTATATTATAATTATATAAAATAGTAAAATTAATCCTAAAAACTGCGCAATTGTTATCATAAGTACCCATCAATTAATGAATAAATAATATTAAAAAATGAACGATTGATTTTTCAACCCTTATATCCTAAATTATAAAGTTCAAAGTTTTTTATACTAATCTAAACGTTAAAAAAGGCTGGATTTTTTAATTCCAACCTCTATTTAATAATACTATTTAGTAGTACTTTTCTTTTAGTATGCCTTTCCCCAGTAAACCATTTTTTCAGCCTTCTTACCGCAGCACACACATTGAGTATCTATATTTTCTTGCTCAAAAGGAATACATCTAGAAGTTAAACCAGCTACTTCTTTAATCTTTTCTTCACATTCTAGATCACCACACCACATAGCTTTAGTGAAGCCTGATTTATTATCAGCAATTTCTTTTAGTTCCTCCATTGTTTTTGCAACAAAAGTTCTTTCTTCTCTATTTTTTAATGCTTTTTCATATAAACTATTTTGAATTTCATCTAATAAAACTAATACTCTATCCTTTAAATTGTCTAAACTTACTACTTCTTTTTCTCTAGTATCCCTTCTAACTAAAACTGCTACATTATTTTCAATATCCTTTGGTCCAATTTCAATTCTAACTGGAATTCCTTTCATTTCATATTCATTAAACTTCCAACCTGGCATCTTATCAGAGCTATCTAGCTTTACTCTAACTTCACTTGAAATCATATCTTTTAATTCATTTGCCTTTTCAAGAACGCCTTCTTTATGTTGAGCAATTGGAATAATAACAGCTTGAACTGGTGCAACCTTTGGTGGTAAAACTAATCCACTATCATCTCCATGAACCATTATAATAGCACCTATCAATCTAGTAGTAACCCCCCATGAAGTTTGATGTACATATTGCAATTCTGAATTTTTATTTGAATATTTTATATTAAAGGCTCTTGCAAACCCATCACCAAAATTATGTGATGTCCCACTTTGAAGTGCCTTTCCATCATGCATTAAACTTTCAACTGTATATGTTGCCTTTGCTCCTGCAAATTTTTCTTTTTCTGTCTTTTGTCCTTTTAAAACTGGAATTGCTAAATATTCTTCCAACATAGTTGCATATACATTTAGCATATCTATTGTCTCTTTTTCAGCTTCTTCTGCTGTTGAATGCGCAGTATGGCCTTCTTGCCATAAAAATTCTGAGGTTCTTAAAAATGGTCTAGTTGTTTTTTCCCATCTAACAACAGAGCACCATTGATTATATTTTTTAGGTAAATCATTATGACTTTGAATTATTTTTGCATAATGTTCACAAAATAAAGTTTCAGAAGTTGGTCTTACTATTAATCTTTCAGCAAGGTCTTCTCCGCCAGCTCTAGTTACATAAGCAACTTCTGGTGAAAAACCTTCTACATGGTCCTTTTCTCTTTGTAATAAAGATTCTGGTATAAACATTGGCATATATACATTTTCATGTCCTGTTTCTTTAATCTTAGCATCTAAATACTTTTGAATATTCTCCCATATTGCATATCCATAAGGTCTTATAATCATACAACCTTTAACCGTTGAATAATCAATTAGCTCTGCTTTCTTTACAATGTCTGTATACCATTGTGCAAAATCTTCGTCTATAGCTGTAATTGCTTCTACAAATTTTTTATTATTATTCTTACCCATGATTTTCTTCCTTTCATCATTGAAAAATTTAAAGTTTGAAAACAAAAAACGCCAGAAAAAGCCCATAAAGGGACCATTTCTGGCGTTACCACCCTAGTTATTATAAAATTACACGTAATAATTTTATAATCTCTCTTATCTATAACAGGAATACCTGCTGTAGCCTACTATCATTTCGGTACAGAACTCCAAGGCTGGTTCAGCACACAATTTCTAGGAATTTTCATCACCCATTCCCTTTCTAAAAGAAATTAAATATACTTACTATTCCTCTTCACAGTAATAATATTTTTTTCTAAATATTACTCCATAGTTTCTTTTCTGTCAAGTATTGTATATAATTAAAACTACATTTATTGTATATAATTAAACTTATTTATACGATTTCTTCAATAGCTAATAATCTTGGTTTGCTTCCTTCTGTGACTTTAATGTAAATTCTGGCCATTTGCATTTGTAAGTTCTCTACAATCGTTTTTACTCTGCAAATAAAATAATAGTCTTCCATATCATTGGTAATTACTGCAATAGGATTAAAATTCCATCCTTTTATTCCAGCTAATGCTTTTATTAATATTTTCCTATCTTTCTTTGTAACTTTATTCCTTATTTCTAATTTGTCATTTTCTTTTACCATGATACTACACTCCCTTTCTAATATTTATATTAATAGAAGTTTGTGTCAGTTCTTTGTCAAAATTATTAATCTTTTATTAAAATATAGCTAAGTTCTTTTATCTTGCTTGTTACAATGCTTTACAATATTTTTATAAATATTGTAAGGAATAAATAAATTATTATTTTTTCCTGAACCAATTTTTATATCAAGTCTGTTTACTCCATGATAATCTGTTCCCCCAGAGCAAACTAAATTATATTTATCGACTATATAATCTATAAATTTATAATCATCACAAGTGAAGGATGGATAATATTTTTCAATGCCGTCTAAGCCTAAATCAATTAAGCCCTTAATTTGCTTTTCAATTTCTTCATTATTTAAACCTTCAAATCCTATTGCTTTATTATAATGAGCTAAAAAAGACAAACCTCCAGCTTTCTTTATCATATCAATAGATTCTTCAGCGTCAATGAGTTCACCTTTCCCGTAGGGAATCGGATCCAAATATTTATCCCAAATTTCTTGTGCTGAACTGCAAATTTTATTTTTCATAAAATATCTATAGACATCATATCTATCCAAATATTCACTTAATGAATTTTTCCTTAACTCTTCAAAGGTTATATGAATCCCCTTATTAGCAATCCCATCTAATACATTTTTTAATCCACTTTCTCTAGCTTTTTTCATTTTGTAAAAAGAAGTTAAAAAATATTCATTAGTAATATCAATTCCAATTCCTAAGATATGTACAATTCTGCCATCTTTATAAAGGGAACTTATTTCTATTCCAGGCAAAAAATCTATGTTATTAGCCTGTGCATATTTCTTAGTTTCCAATATACCTGCTATATTGTCATGATCAGTTAATGCTATTGCTTTTACCTTTTCTTTTCTTGCATCACATATTAATTCCTTAGGTGTACTAGCTCCATCAGAAATATAAGTATGCGTATGCAAGTCAACTTTATAATTCATGAATTCTCCCTTTAGACTACTTCTGCTACATTAAAGCCTTCAGCTGTAGCTTTTTCTATGAAATTTTCACCATCTATATGAATACAATAAACTTGTTTTCTATATTTGTAAGGGATTTTGTCGCACAAAACCCTAAGCGATGTATGTACATTATCTTTATTATCATTTAGACAAGTATCATGATATATTAAATTTCCAGTTTCTAAAAATGGAATAATATCAATATTAGTTTCATAAGTGTCTCCACTATAAAAAATATCATTTCCATAATCAAAGTTTAATAAATATGAATATGTATTAATAGTTTTAGAATGCTTAGTTAATCTTGAATTAAAAGTTATACCTAATGAATCAATTCTTTGATTCTCAGTACCATGCACTAAAAAACTTTGCCCCTCTACTGCTCCAGTAAGTTTTAAAAATTCGCCTATTTTTTGTTTTTCATGAAAATAAACATTTGCAGTAATATTTGATTTCCAATAACAATACCCCACAAAACTTCCTAAAGATCCAACATGGTCTGAATGCATATGTGTGATTAATATATAAACATTTTTAATTCTATTAATTAAATCTCTTTTTATAATTTTTTCAAATACAGCTTCACCACAATCAATTAATAACAAAGTATCATCATTTTTTATATAAGCGCAGGTATTTCCCTCATTAACATTGTAACCTGAACCTCTTCCTAAAAAATTAAGTTCATTCATATTGAATCTCCTTACTGTAAGTATATTGGCTAACATTAACATTATTATAATATTATGTAGATACGAAGACAAGTTATATCATATTATACTGCCTTTAATTTATAGAATTCATGTCAATATCATACTTAAGTTTTACTAATATTGTTACATGTTTGCAAACTTGGATTATGTGATTATATTTTCAAATAATACTGGGTAAACTAAAAAACATGTTATCAAAAACTAGGATAATATATAAAATACATAAAACAATATTTTGTTAAAGTGAGGTTAAAATACTAGTAGAAAGAAAATAGATCAAAAGTTAACCAAAAAGGTTTTCAATACTACTTTTTCTAATAATTTTATAGAGTATTATTATAAAGGCTGGTTAATATAATAGTGCAAAGCAAATTTATAATAAATTGCAAAGCAAAAATAATTTTATTGAGGAGGTAGGTAGATATGGCTTCAAACAATAGTGGAAGAAACAGAACTTTAGTACCAGAAGCAAAGGCAGGGTTAAACAGATTAAAAACTGAGGTTGCTTCAGAAATAGGATTAAGCAACTATGAAAGCGCAGATAAAGGAAACCTTTCTTCAAGACAAAATGGAAGTGTTGGTGGAGAAATGGTAAAAAGAATGATTGAAAGCTACGAACAAGGTCTATAATGAAGTTAGACTAAAAATTGATATCTTCTAACGTAAAAAAATCATGCATATAGTAGGGAAATTTTTTCCTTAATATATGCATGGTTTTATTTTATTTTGTTTTTTCAACAAATTCATCTATTATTTTTCTGGCAAGTGTAAATTTTTGAGGTATAGTTGGGAAATTATCTTTCGTAAACCAATCAGCATGAACTATTTCTTCTCCATCAACCTTTATCTCACCAGACTCATATTCTGCAAAAAATCCAAGCATTAATGAATTAGGAAATGACCAATGTGAACTCCTATTAAATTTAATATTCTTTACCTTTATTCCAACCTCTTCTAGAACTTCCCTTTTTACTGTATTAGTCAAATCTTCACCTGCTTCAACAAAGCCTGCAATTAAACTATACATATTATTTTTAAATCCTTTATTATGAGCAAGAAGTATTTCCTCTCCTCTTGTAACTGCAACTATTATTGCAGGACAAATTACAGGATACATTACATGCTTACATTTTGGACAAATTTTTGCAAGTTCATTATTTTTGTTCTCTGTCTTTGTTCCACATTTGCCACAAAATTTATGAGTCTTGTCCCAATTTAATATTTGATTTGCTCTACCTATAGCTGTAAATAATTCTTCCTCTATTAAAGTTCCTATTTCATATAAAGGGACCAACTTATAGTTCTCTAATAAAATAAACTCTTCGTATGTTTCAGCAACAAAACAATCTTGATTATTAAATTCTCCAAAAAAGAATTTATCTCCATACTTAATTTTAAGTTTTTCAATTTCATTAAAAACAGGAATAACTATATTATCATTATCTTGTTTTACAAGTAAATTTCCATTAAAAAACATAAAGAATAAGGCATTATCCTTAATTTCTTTATTCATATCTGATAGTACTATAAATTTATTGTTCATATATCTAAAACTCCTTGATCTAATTTATATCTTAATTCTAAAATTGTATACTCGATAATCAATTGTAATTTTAGCATAATGTCCTTCTTAATTCTATAAATTTAACCAAGATTTTAACTTGATAGACTAATATTAAGACTTAATTAATTATCTATGCTATAATTAGACTGTTGTTTTTAATTGTAGATATCCAATTTAAGAATCAAACTTATAAATGGAATATACATGCATCATTGAGAAATTATAATCGTAACACTACACTAGAAATCAGATACATTTTTCTGGAAGCAGGCTTTGAATCAGTTATGAGTTATGCACATATAAAAAGATTAGCTATGCACTTGCAAAAAGAGTGGCTATGCCACAATAAGGAACTTTACTGCAATACGGAACTTAAAGTAAGTATGAGTTACGTATAGAATCTCTTTAGATATTTCTTTAATTTAAGAAAAGCTATTAGCTTTTCTTCCTCAACTGATAACTGTTAATTGTTAACTGTAAACTGATTTAAGTCCTGTGGAAGATAAATGTATCTGATTTAGGTAATTGTTGCATAAGTCTAATTTTAAATATTAAGCAAATATTATGAACTAAATTTTACAAAGGAGATTTCAATGGAAATTAAAAATGTAATTGATATTGCCCTTACTGCCGGGGAAATATTATTAGCTAACGGTGCTGAAAATTATAGAATAGAAGAAACAGTATCCATAATATGTGAAGCGTACAACTTTAATGGAGAATGTATTGCAATATCTAACGGAATCTTTCTATTAATTGAAGATTCCAATGGTGAAAAAATTACTTCCATGAAAAAAGTTAAGGAGAAGCATGTAGACTTGTACAGAATTGAACTTATCAATTCTTTTTCAAGAAATATTCAAAAAAATCAGCTATCTTATACTGAAGCTAAAAATAACTTAAATGAAATAGAAAAAGCTCCAAATTTCACTATGCGAATTAGAACTATGGCTGCCTGTATGACAGGCTTTATATATACTCTATTCTTTAATGGAACTGTTCAAGATGGAATTGCAGCTGTTATAATTTGTTTAATTACATATATGCTGTTCGAAAAGGTATCTCAACTAGGATTTTTTCAATTTTTAGAATTCTTTTTAGCAGGGGTTTTAATTGGTGGCGCTAGCATTTTTGCCCATTTTCTAATCCCTGCAATAAGCTATCATAATGTAATTACCGGCGCAATAATGATTTTACTTCCAGGTGTTGTACTAACAAATGGTATCAAAGATGTACTTTGTGGTGATTTTTCTGCTGGAATTGCTAAATTTTCTGAAGCAATGATAGTGATTATAGCTGTAGGAGTTGGAATAGGAACCTCATTATTTATTGGATTGAAAGGAATATAATTGATATGCTAATTAAAATGACTTTATTATCTTTTTTAGGAAGTGTATTTCCTGTTATATTATTTAACATTGATAGAAAGAAGATTATATGGTGTGGACTAGCTGGTGCTCTTGGCTGGATTGTATACAGCTTGATTTTTTCCATAACAGGAAGCGAAGCTCTAGGATCATTTTTTGGTGCCTTTGCAGTTAATTTATATAGTGAATTTATGGCTAGAATAATAAAAACGCCTGCTTCTATGTTTTACGTTCCTGGAATTTTCCCACTAGTACCTGGAATCACTGCTTATAGTACTATTATTTCCATTGTTCAATCAAATTTTACAGTCGCTTTAAATAAAGGTATTTTAACTTTGACAATTGGTGGAGCAATTGCTTTTGGAATAATGCTCTCCTCAACAATTGTAAGACTTATTTCAAATATATTAAAAAGACAAATTAACCAGCTATCATAACCCATTACGCAACTAAGCAATATTTTACAATTTCTTTTTTATTATAGATGCTATCATATAAATATTCATTATATTATGTAAATTTGAAAGGGGACTTTTAAAATGAAAGTTAATGCAGCATTTATATTTGTAGCACCAGAAGTCGATTATAAATCACATAGAACTGTAGTTGACACCCCAGTTGTAAACTTAACTGTTGTAGGGGTAAAAAATTATAGTGAAGCAGTTGAAATTGCAAAAGAATTAGTTTCTAATGGTGTTAAAGCAATAGAACTTTGCGCTGGTTTTGGAAATGAAGGGATTGCACTTGTTAGTAAAGCAGTTAAAGGAAAAGCCTCTGTTGGTGCAGTTAAATTTGACCATCATCCAGGTTTTGATTTCAAAAGTGGTGACGAATTATTTAACATTTAATAATTTATATCATTGACAAGAGATAAAATCACAAAAATCCCCCTATAGTAAATACTATAAGGGATTTTTGTTTTCCATAAAATAAATAACTAAAACTATTTATAGATATCCAATTTAATAATCAAACTTATAATTGGAATATACATACACTCTTGAGAAATTATAATCGTAACACTACACTAGAAATTAGATACATATTTGTGCAAGCGGCATATGAAATTAAGCTGTGATGGTTGTTAAGCAGAGAACCCAAATCTGTGATTTGGTGTGAATCGCTTACTCAGCGAACGAACGTGAGTCGAGTTTCATCTACGGCTTGTTCCACTTTCTGCTTGTCATAAATTTACTTTAGGAACATGCAGAAATGGGTGCAACCTTACACTTAGAACCCATCCAGCGAAAATTTCATAAGTCCGCTGGAATAAATATGTGTTTAATTTCGATAAGTTCCGCATAAGTCTAATTCTCGCTTTGGATATCTTTAACTAAAAATTAAAATATCTATTTCTTAAATCTTTAATAACTTCAATATTACTACTATAAGTTGCTCCTTCATCTCTAATATCTTTTGAATTTTCATCATATTCCCCAGAGAAAGATAACAAATTAAAGCTTGTCTCCATATAATATTTTTCATCACATATTAAAAGTTTATTATGAGAATTTACTTTTTTAATCTTAAAGGAAGCACCGTAATCACTGAATGTTTCCATTAATTTTTCTGCAATTTTATCGCTGTTTCTATTTTTATAATTATCTTTTTTCGTATTAACTATTGAGCTATTTTCTGCTATACCATAAATTATTTTTATTATCCCGCCTCTTTTTAACAAAGCTTCCATCATAGCAATTAAATCGTCATTAACAACATAATTATTCATCCATGGACTTCCAATATTCAGTTCATATTTTGCATCTGAAAAAGCTTTAAGAAATCTCTCTCTTATTTCTTTATTTTGCAAATGATATTCTTCATAATTATTTGTAATTTGATTTAAAGTGCCTAATATCTCTTTATTGTAAGGAGTAATATTTTTAATTTGATACTTACCCTCTTCAAAGCTGATCTCTAATTCACATAGATTTTTAACTGTAAAATTACTTACTTTATATGTTTTTTCTATATTCAGTTCATTTTTATCTAATTTATTTATAACATCTTCTAGTTTAATAATGCTTTCCTTGTCAAAAAACATCAAAACCTTTAAGGCTTTACTATCTATGTTCACACTATCATATTTTATAAATCTTTTACCTAAAGTATCTTGTTTACAATTGATCATTGAATTTAAATCATTAGCTGTTACTACACAATAATCCATATCCATTATTTCATCATCGTATTTTAGTAATTCATCTTCATAGCTTTCTAATTTTTCCTTCCTTGCTTTAATCTCATTAAATTCCTTTTTGGCCTCTTCCAAAGACAAAGCTTCTTTTTTTGAAAACTTTTTACTTTTCTTATTAAAATTAATTAATCTTTTAAACTTATTTATATATTTATCTATAAAATTTTTATTAACTTCGTCATTTTCAACATATACTGAATCATTTTTCATTAAAATCCTCCAACCATTTTCCACTTAAAATATATATATTTAATTAATATCATCCCTTCAATTTAATAAATTCACAATAATATCATCATTAATTGCAAAGTTACATTAAAAAACTGACCATTGTAAATTTATAATTTCCACTTTGAATATATATATAATTATACCATTAAAATGGTCTCTTATTAATATAAATTTCTATATAAAAGTAAAAAGAGAAAAGGTCAATACAGCTTTCTGTATAACCTTTTCTTTGCTTATTATATAAATTCATCTTAACTTCAATAAAAATTATAGTATATGTGTTGCAAACAGAATTGTTCAAAACTTAAAAGTTTCTGAAGTAAAGCAATCTTCATTTATTATTGACTATTGATAATATTGAGTATTGAACCTTGCCAAAAAATTATTTTAACTGTGTAAATGGATATTTAATTGCAGCTACTAACTCCTTCATGAAATTTTTAAAACTATAATTTTTCATTCCGCAAATAAAGTAATGCATAAATATTCCTTTACGCCCTCTAACTTCAACGCCCATTGCAACCCCCACGCTAGTTATATACATTGGAATTATCCAGCCTAAATCAATAGGTTTAAATTTTCTCTTTTCTAAACCATTTATTACAGCTACTAAATTTTTACCTGCATGCTTTCCTGACATTTCAGAAAAAGTTACAGCTCTTCTCAATATACTTCCATTATCGCCTTTTATAGCTGCTGCATCTCCTGCTGCAAAAACTTCTTCATATTTATCAATGTTTAAAAATTGATTAACTATAATTCTTCCATCTGGCAATGCTTCATAGTCACCAACTGCCTTTAAAGGTGCCTTTACACCACTGCACCAGCAAAAGAAAACATCCTTTATTTCTTCTCCATTTTTTAAGGTTATATTTTTACCATCAAAGGTTGCAACAAGATTTTCTGTATATATTTTAAATTTCATTTTATTTAATCTATCAACTACATGGTTTGCAGATTTTTCTGAAAGCATTGGTAAAACCTTTTTGGTTAAATCAACTAAGGAAACATTTATTTTTTTATTGTTCTTTATAGCTAAATCATATAAGTTGCAAGCAAGTTCTATCCCTGTAAAGCCTGCTCCAGAAACAACTAAATTTATTTCTTCTCTTCCTTCCATATGTTTTATAAAATTCTCTCTTACTTTTTTTGCTGCCTCAAAAGAATCCAATAGATTTACTTTATCTAAGTTTTGATTAAAGCCACATAAATTAGTCGTTGAACCTAATCCAAAAATCAAATAATCATAGTTGTATATATTGCCTTTAGTAGTTATTTTTCTTTCATCAAAATTAACATCCGTTACTTCTTCTTTTAAGAAATTAACCTCTCTAGGAACTAAATTTAAAATATTCTCTGTGATATCTTCCTTTACTAATCTACCACTTACAATTTCCGGCAAGTTAGGCAGCATTGTTGTATAATCATTTTTATCAATCAAATAAACTTCATGTTCATTTGATAATCCTTTTACTAATTCCTTTGCTGCTTTAATACCTGCAAAACCTCCACCAATAACAAAAATCTTCATAAACCATCATTCCCTTCCTCTTGTTATAAATGTAAAATACCCTATATATGTTTCAAAATAAAAGATTTCAAAAGTAAATCAACTTTCATTGTTCATTGACCATTGCAATATATATGTTCCAAAAAAGAATCATTCAGTACAAAGTGCCTAAGACACGCAATTGACTTTGTTAATTAATGAATAAGTAATGATGAATGATTTCTTAAAATGATTTCATATGCAGCATAGCTGCTCTTTTTATATGTGCACTCTTTTTATAGGTGTAAATAATCATTTTGCAAATTCCAAAGTTTATAATACATACCTTTATTATCAATTAGTTCTTTATGTGTTCCCCTTTCCATTACTTGACCTTTATCAAGTACTATAATTTCATGGAACTTGTCCATTTGAACTAAACGATGAGTTACCCATATACAGCTTTTATTGTGAATTTCTTCATGAATGGCTTTCACTATTTTTTCTTCAAGTTCTATATCTAAATTTGAAGTTGGCTCATCTAGCAATAATATTTCACTTGGCTTAAGCAAAGCTCTAACAAGCATAAGTCTCTGCTTTTCTCCTCCAGATATATTGTAGCCAAATTGTCCAAGCAAAGTATCTAATCCCTTTTCATTATTCTTTATTAAATCCAATATTTCAAACTTATCTAATAAACTTAAAATTTCACTTTCCGAAGCTTCTTTTTTAGCTATCAGTAAATTTTCTTTAATGGTCGTATTAAATACATAAGGATTTTGTTCAATAGCTGTAAAAGCCTCTCTTATATCATCTATGGACATATTTTTATAATACTCTCCACCTATTAAAATTTCACCTTCCCTATACTTGATAAAACCTAATAATGCTTTAAGTATTGTACTTTTTCCTGAACCGCTAACTCCAACTATAGCAACTTTCTTTTTGTAAGGTAGTTCAAATGATAAATTATTAATTATGAAAGCATCTGTATCATTATCATAAATGCTTAAATTTTTAACTGAAAGATCATAGTTTTGTATTTTTTCAAACTCATTGCTGTTGTTAATATGGCTACTTTCTATTACAGCAAAAATATTTTCTCCGCTTTCATAAGTTTCTTTAAATTTATACATTACCATATTCATTGGTATTAATGCTTCTAAAGAAGCTATAACTGTCAGTGGAAGCATTGCATAATATATTCCTTCCAACTCACCATTAATTACAAGTGGAGCTGCGATAATAAGAGCTAACCCCATTAAGATTGTTCCCATTAAAGAATTAAGATTTGTACCAAAAATATTTATCAGGTTTTTTTTCTTTTGTATATGAGTTAACCTTTTACTTAAATAATTGAATTCCTCAGCAAATTCATTTTTTAATGGATAAATATTTATTTCTATAATTCCTTTTAAACTATCAAGTAACATTAAATTTATGCTTTTATTTAATTTGCGTTCTTCTTCTAAAAAATTATTATTTAGCTTATATATTAAAATTGGTAATATAAAACCTGTTAATATATAACCTATACCATAAGTCCATGCAAGATTAATTGAAAAAGAAGCTATAAATAAACCTGTAGCTACTCCAGTTAAAATAGCTATAATTAAAGGATATAGACCTCTTAAATAGAACTCTCTTAGTTTATCTACATCTGTAACAATTTTTGTATATATATCTCCTGTTTTAAACTTTCTCTTTTCTGAATAATTTTCATTAAAATTTTTATAAAACCATTGTCTAATACTACTTAAAATTCTAAAGGTAGCATCATGAGATAAAATTCTTTCAAAATATCTAAACACCCCTCTAAATATTCCAAAAAAACGAACTCCAACAATTAAAACCATTAGATCTAACACATCTGGATGAAGAGCTGCTCTTGAAATCAAAACAGCTGAGGTTGATAATAAGCCAACATTACACAAAATAGTAAACCCGCCCATAATCAATGAGCAAATAACAAAGAAAAACTGTCTTTTCATTAATGAATTCATTACTTTCAAAATTCTCATTGCTCTACCTCTGGTGACATCATTAACTTATAATATTCTCCTTGTTTTTCTATAAGTTCCTTATGTGTTCCCATTTCAATTATTCTACCTTCATTAAGCATTATTATCTTATCAACCATCTTAATTGTATTTAATCTATGAGCTGCTATTAATACTGTATTAGCTTTAAAGTATTTTTGTATAGCCTCTAAAATAAGTTCCTCTTTCTCTGAATCCAAGGCTGAGCTTGGCTCATCAAATATTATAAAATTAGAGTTTTTTACCATTGCTCTAGCTATAGCTATTCTTTGAGCCTCTCCACCACTTATTGTTAAATTCTCCCCTTCACCAATTACAGTTTCATCTCCACCTTCTGCAGCTTCGCAAAACTCATTAATTTTTGAATATTTATATATGTTTAAAAGCTTATGCTCATCAAAATCTTTATAGCCTACACATATATTTTCTTTTATACTTTTATTAAAGATATGTGGGAACTGCGGTACCAAAGCTATATTATCAAAATAGTTTTCTATTTGGTTTATATCTTTTCCGTTAATAAAAACCATATTATCTTGTACCTTAAGAAAGCCACTCAATATATTTATTAAAGTACTCTTACCACTTCCACTTTCCCCTATTAATGCAACTTTCTCGCCAGCTGTAATTTTAAAATTCACATTATTTAAGACTTTTTTATCATCATAGAAAAACTCTAGATCCTTAACTTCAATTTCAAACTTATTTTCTTTGATTTCAATATTGCTAAGAGAACTATCATTAGCGAATTTTTTTTCAAACTCTTCTATCTTTTCTATAGCAACAACCCCATTTAATGAAGCATGAAATTTCAAGCCCAGCTGTCTTACTGGAAGATAAAAATCTGGTGTTATTACAAGAATAAAGAAAGCACTAAAAAAACTTATCTGATCATAAACTAATCGCAGACCTAAATTGACTGCTACTAAAGCTGTACTTATAGTCGAAAAAAGTTCTAGCACAAGGGCTGAAAGAAAAGAAACTCTTAAAACTTCCATTGTGGCTTTTCTATGATTTTCACTAATTTCATATATCTTGTCTTCTTGTCTTTTACTTATTCCAAATAATTTTAAAGTGCTTAAGCCTTGAAGCATATCTATGAAATGAGAGCTTAATAAATTAAGCTTTTTCCATTGTTTTTCATTTGCTGCTTTTGACTTAAACCCTATTAAAATCATAAATAATGGAATTAAGGGATATGTAATTACCATTATCAATGCTGAGATTTTATCTACATATGCTACCCCTAAGCATATTAGCAGAGGAATTATAAATGCTGCAAAAAATTGTGGAATATATTCTGAGTAATATTGTCCTATCGCTTCAGTTGCTTCTGTAATAAGGTTTATAACTTCACCTAATTTTTCATTTTTAACTTTGTATGGATTAGCTGAAACAACCAAATGAAACAATTTTTCTCTAAAATTCCCCTTTATATCCTCTGCTGAATTTTTTATATAAATCTCATTTACAAAATTCAAAGTAAATTTTAGCAATGCATTTGCTATAAACAAAATAAAGTAAATTTTCATATCTTTAAAAGTTTTAGCCTTTAAAAATATTCCTGATATCATAGCTGATAATAAATATGCTGAAATGACTACAAATAAAGCATTGAATATAGATGATACTGCTGATACTACTATATAAAACCTTTTAAAGTTGCTTTCCTTTAATAATCTTTTGTTTATCATATATCTTAAATAAGCCTCTAATACTCTAAATCTTTAGCCGTAACTCTTTTTCTAAAGATCCAGTAAGTCCAAATTTGATATGCTAATACTATAGGAACAAATATTATTGCAACTTTAGTCATTAATGTAAGTGTATTCATGCTTGAAGATGCATTAGCAATTGTAAGATTATATTCAGGCTTTATGCTTGAAACCATAACTCTTGGGAATAATCCTGCAAATAGTGCAGCGACTCCAAGTCCAATAGAAAGTCCATTAGTAATCATTGCAATTTTAGCTTTTCCTACTCCCAATAGATACCAGCTCACTATTAAAGAAATAAATGCAATCACTGCTGCTACTAAAGATAACTTACTATTAAATAAATCTGTTTGTAAAAAGCTTAATAGAATTAGTAATGCTGATACTATTATTGCTCCAATTCCAATTGGTTTTGCTATTTTCTCAGCTTTTTTAGCTATAGGCTTATCTGCTTTTAATGCTAAAAAGACTGCTCCGTGGAAAGTAAAAACTAATAATGTTGTTATGCCAGCAACTAAAGTGTATATTGATATCAAATCAAAAAATCCACCTACATAATTCATTGTTTGATCAATTGGAACACCTTTTATAAAATTTGAAAGCGCAACTCCAAAAAGTATTGCTAAAAGCAAACTTGTAGTGAATATTACTTTATCCCAACCATCCCTCCATTGCTGACTTTCATTTTTACTTCTAAACTCAAAGGAAACACCTCTTAAAATAAGAGCAACCAGTACTACAAGCAATGCTAAATAGAAACCACTAAACATTGTTGCATACCAATTAGGAAATGCTGCAAATATTGCACCACCTGCAGTTATAAGCCATACTTCATTTCCATCCCAAACAGGACCAATTGTATTAATTATAATTCTTCGCTCTGTATCATCCTTACCAATTAACAAAAGCAATATTCCAACTCCAAAATCAAAACCTTCAAGAAAGAAAAATCCTGTAAAAAGTACTCCAATAAGTATAAACCAAATAATTCCTAAATCCATACTGACTCCTCCTTCTTATTATTAATGTTCTTTTTCTCTTCTTCTGGCATTACTTTTGCAAACTTAACCATTAATGTAACATCTATTATTGCTAACACTGTATATACCAAAGCAAAAGAAACCAAAGAAGTTACTACATAACTTAAAGATACTGTTGGTGATACTGCATTTTCAATTTTTAATAATCCAAATACAATCCAAGGTGCACGACTTACTTCTGTTAAAATCCAACCACTCGAATTAGCTAAATAAGGTAACGCAATTGATAAAAGCATTAGTTTTAATAAAGTCTTCTGATTATAAATTGTTCCTTTTTTATAAAAATATAAACCAAGTAAGCCTATTAAAATCATTAACATACCAGCTCCAACCATTAATCTAAAGCTGTAAAAAGATAAATTAACTTGTGGTATATAATTTCCTGGTCCATATTTTTTTTCATATTCTGCTTGAATATCATTTATTCCTTTTACTTCTCCGGTAAAACTATTATAGCTCATGAAACTTAATAATTTAGGAACACTAATTTCAAATGAATTCTTTTTATTTTCTTCATCTGCTATTGCTACTACTGCTAATGGTGCTGGATCTTTAGTTTCCCATAACGCTTCTGCTGCTGCCATTTTCATTGGTAAATTTTTAACTAAATATTTACCTTGTAAATCTCCCATTAAGGCAACTAAAAAACTTGAAACCAAAGCCATGATTATTCCCATTTTCAAAGATGATTTTACCCATTCAGTGTTATTTTTCTTGATTAAATGATATGCACTTATTCCCAATATAAAAAATGCACCTGTACATAAAGCTGCAAAAATTGTATGAGGAAATTGCACCCACAAATGTGGATTAGTAATCAAATCTGTAAAGCTTGTCATTTCAGCTCGTCCATTATTTAATGTATATCCAACAGGTTCATGCATAAAAGAATTTGCTGTTAAAATCCAAAAAGCTGAAATCATTGTTGCTATACTTACAATCCATATAGATAATAGATGTATTTTTTTTGATACTTTTTCCCAGCCAAAAACCCAAATTCCAAGAAAAGTTGACTCTAAAAAGAATGCTAATAAAGCTTCAATTGCTAGTGGTACTCCAAAAATATCACCAACATATCTAGAATAATTTGACCAATTCATTCCAAATTGAAATTCTTGTACTAATCCTGTTACAACTCCCATAGCAAAGTTAATAAGAAATAGTTTTCCCCAATATTTAACCATTTTCTTATATTTTTCATTCCCTGTTTTTACATAAAAAGTCTCCATAATTGCTAAATAAAAACCCAAACCAATTGTCAATGGAACAAAAAAGAAATGATAGACCGTTGTTATTGCAAACTGCCATCGTGCAAAATTAATAACGTTATCCATAATAATTCTCCTCTCATAAAAAATATTAATAAATAATCTATATGTATAATTATATAATAAGTATGTCTAAATTGGAACATTTTTGTGCAACCATATATTATTTTGAAGAAGAAATTAATTATAGAATACGCTTTTCTTTTTATTTCTCTTAAATAAATACATATTTTCATCAGCTACCTTTAAATAACTATCAATACTAAAGTCATTATCAATTTGACCAGAAACAATTTCAATTATTCCATATGATAATTCAGATATCTCCGTATACTTTTTAAATTTTTCATCTATTTCTTTTATACTTTCTAAAACTATTTCGCTATTTATAACTTCTTTTATACACTGAAAGTTTACAAGGATTTCTTCCATAGGAATTTTTATTTTTTTAACTAATTTAGTGAGCCATCTTATATAGCTAAAATATAATTCCTTACTTCCAACTCTTATAGATACTGACAAAAAGTTCAAGGTACTTTTAATATCTTCTAAAAATTTATCCTTTTGTAGTTTGTTATATTTTATTATCAATTCTGGCTGAAGCGAATATTGCAATTCAATAATCTTCTCTGAGTAATTATTCAAATTATTACTAATTTGCTTCGAAATATTCTCATTTAAATCTTTCACCATAAACATCACCCCTCATAACATGTGATTTCCTCAAAATAACTAACTGATTATTTTATTTAAAACTAATTTCATTATTTTTCTACAAGCGCTATCTTATTTTTTTACTTTTTTTAATTCTTCTAATTTTTTATATCTATAATTAAATATATTTCTACATTTATATCTTTTTCCCTTTTAAATTTTTCCTCTTTTTCCTTTTAATTGTCTCATTTTTCAACAGTATATGTCTTATTTTGTCGTTTCATTTTATAATCGACCACAAATTTCAAGTTGTCGAAATTATCCAGTTAATATTGTACTCTACTATTTATTGCTACTTATTAACTAAAAATATATTAATATGTTATAATTAGAAATATAAACGTTTAAACTTATTAACAATTATTTTATATATCATAACTAGGGTGTAGAGGGGATATGACATGATAACAAGTGCTAATCTATATGATTATTTTGAAAATGATTTATCTGAAATTAAAAATATTATTACATTAAATTTAAAAAATAGAGATTCTAGTACTAGTACCTTGCTAAATTCATTAGCAGCAACAGAAGGAAAAATGATAAGAGCTATTTTTACATTAATTGGTGGTTCTTTTGGTGAAATTGATAAATCTAAACTTTATAATATTGCTGCTGGAATAGAAATTCTTCATCTAGCAACACTTGTACACGATGATATAATAGATGATTCTGGTCTACGTCGCGGAAAAGAAACTATTAATATTACTCATGGAGCAAAAACGGCTTTGTTTACCGGAGATTACCTTTTTGCACAAGCCTTTATCTTATTTTCCGAATCTGCTTCGCGAGAAAGTTTTTATAATATTTCTAAGACAATAAAATTCATATGTCAAAGTGAAATAAATCAATTTTTATCAAAGTATTCTTTAAACTCCACTATTCTTGATTATTTTAGAAGAATAAACGGTAAATGTGCTTCACTTTTTTCATTAAGTTTGTCTTTAGGAGCCTTAGATGGACATGCTGATGATAAAATAATAAATACTTTAAAAAGAATTGGATATTATGTTGGTACTGCCTTTCAATTAATTGATGACATATTAGATATAACCACTCCAAATACTGTTTTAGGTAAGCCATCAGGAAATGATTTATTCGAAGGCATATACACCTTTCCACTTCTATTTGAAATAAAAAATAAAAATGTGAAGTTATTATCAGCATTAGAGTCAAATGACCTTTCAACTGTTTCAGATATTTTAAAAACATCTGATGGTATAAAAACTGCTAGAAAGCTTGCAGAAAAATACACACTTAAAGCTTTAAGTTTAATAGATACGCTTCCAAATAGTCATGAAAAAACTATTCTTAAAAGCATAATAGATAAGTTACTCAAAAGAGAGTATTAAGAATTACATATTTTTCACATCTCATATTTCATAATAAAAGAGCATTTATATCACAATGTGAACTGCTCCCTTCTAAGTAAAACAGTTTTATTATTTCAACTGTCTACCTAGAAGGAAGCATATCATGATAAATGCTCTTTTAAATATTATTCTTCTCTAAGCATCTTTATTTGATTCAAATAATTAAATACATTAATATAATAATCTGCTTTTTTCTGAATACTATAAAGTATATTTTCTAGTTCTTTATTTTCAAGCCTTGATCTATCTACCAAATTATTTAAGTTCATAGATATTTCTTTTATTCCTTGTAAATTTTCCTTTTGAGATTCCTGAACTTGTTGAACATTTTCATTTACTTCTGATTCAGATTCAATTATATTTTCTAGAATAGTAGATGATTTTTCAATAATACCAGTAGTAGATCCAATAAGCGAAGTTCCTTCATTTGATTTATCAGATAATTCTCCCATAGAATGTGTTAAATTTTTTAAAGAATCAATAATATCTTTTGCGTTCTTTTGAGTATCAACTGATAATTTTTTTATTTCATTTGCCACTACAGAAAATCCTCTTCCTGCTTCACCTGCTCTTGCTGCTTCTATTGATGCATTTAATGATAATAAATTTGTCTGCTGAGCAATTCCTGTTATTATTCTTGCAAAATCTTGAATACTATTATATTGTACTTGGATATTAGAAATCAATTTGATAAATTCATCAAATACAGTTGAAACTATTTTAACTTGTTTTATCAATTCATCAAAGTCTAGTTTAGCAGTTTCAATTTGATTCTGAGACTTATTCAAGCTTGTAATTACATCTATTAATAAATTTTCTGTCTTATCACTGTTTTTAGATAGCATCTGTAAATAGTCATTAACCTTCTCAGTTTGCTCTGTTGTGTATTCTACTCCCTTGAGTAAATTTCCTAGTCCATAAGTAATATTTCCTTCTTCACTAACAACTAAACTAGCATTATTTTTAATCTGCTCAACTAATTCTATAACTTCCTCCATATATATAAAACATTCTTCACCATCTTTTGAATACCTAACAATATTATCTTCGGAAATCCTTACATCATCAATTTTTGTATCTTTCGCTTTCTTCAACATAAACTTTCCCTCCTATTCAACAGCCAATAAAACCATAGTTTGATTAACATGTTTTCTATAAAACTGTTCTCCATAACTTACAAATCCAGTTATATTTGGACATAACCCTGTTAATTCATTATCAATTGACTTCCAAATTCCATCTTCTTGAAATTTTAAACTTCTTAATATACAATTTATAGCCAAAACGAAACTAGGTTTGAAATCTATTTCTTTCACAGTTTTTCTTAGTTGTTGAACAGGATCAACTGGCTTAAGAGTCTCTACAAATGTATCTGAGAGCATTTGACAATAGAAAGTAATCGACTTGTCTGGATTAACTTTCATAGGGGATGCTATGTAGATTTCATCTTCATAAATCCTTCCCAAAGGATTATTCATAAAATAGTTTGGCAATTCTTGCTCTCTTACATTTAAAACTTTAGCATATTCAGTACTTGCAGGAATTTTATTAAAAGTTTTTACAGTTCTACTTATTAAATCTGAATCCGTAATTAGCAGCCTATTTCCAGTAGATTCGTAAATATTTTCCTTAATAATCTTCGTTCTTTTTTTCATATTAAAGAAAATAGCAACACTCTTCACCCTTCTTGTCCCAATAAAAATAAGCGTTTCTTCAAATTTAAGGTTATCTCCAGCACTTCCACCAATTATCTTAAAATCATTATCTGTAAAATAAAAAGTTGTAATAATACTTTCTTCTGTGCCATTTAAACCATCACATAATAAAAGTGCAAAAGCATTTTTATTACTTTGAACTCTCTTATAGGCTTCCTTTAATTTTTTAACATTCTTTATTGGAGGATTTGTTATTTCAACAACTTCTCCTTGTTCCAAATCATATTCAAATCCAGTAATCACACCATTTTTATAACCACTTTTGCAGTATTCTCCAGCTGTTGAACAAAGTATAACATTTGATGATACCTGCTTAGATAATTCTGTAATTAATTCAGTGTTAGAAAAAACAACAAATCCTTTATCTAAATTATTTCTGGTATAATTCAACGCTTCTGCAACATTTGAAAATAAAAATTCTCTCATAACTCCATCTCCCATCAATACCATTTAGTTATTTTTTATTAAAGTATAATTTAAACCCTATAATTCTTTCACAAGATTATATAATTAATTTTTTAGTGCTGATAATCCTTAAATACTTGCATACATCTGTTCGGTTGAAGCGCTTGCTCTTCAGTTGCATTCAATATACAAAAAATTATTCAAGTTAAAATAGTATTGGCTTCTAATTGTGCTATAATTCTCAAAACTTCTGAATGTTTGATGTTAACCATAATCCCCCTCCTAAATTATTTTTATCCTGCTGGTAACTATTGTAAATTTTTCACTATAATAACATAAATTTAGTTAACAAAATTCTACCCAAATTAACTAAATTTTATTTTATATCATAGTTATATTCATATTATATATATTTCTATTTATCTTTCTTATTTCCTCTCACTTTTCGATTTGTTGCTCTTTTTTTATTCCCTCATAATTCTGCATAATATATAGTTTTTCAGTTTTATTTGTCAGAATGTTCTATGATTTTTTTAATATCTTATCTTTTACAAAGATATTATGTATTAATTTGTAATACTATTTATTTTGCCTGAAATTACTTTTTATCTTATACTTTATATATAAACAATTCAATTATATTAAACCCTTTATTATTGGAATGACTTGTCCCTTAGAGTCATTCTTTGTTTTATTACTAAACAAAATCTTTTAAGTATAAAATATAAATATTTCAATGTTTATTCTTATAAAAGAATAAATAGGTGTTTCAAATAATATTTTTATCTGAAACACCTATTTATTTTACAATTAATTCGTACAAAATGTTTTAGCGCTTACATGGTATAGGTTTTTGTGGACATCTAGGCTTAATTGCTCCAGCCTTAACTATTGCATCTTCTTCACAAGCATCCACACATTTACCGCATTGAGTACATTCATCTTGATCAATTACATGTATAAACTTCTTCTTACCAAGAATTGCATCATCATCACATTCATCTACACAATCTGTGCATCCTATACATTTATCTGCAAGGATATGATAAGTAACAAATTTACTACACGCCCCAGCTTTACAAGATTTTTTAGTAATATGCTCTTCTATCTCTTCTTTGAAGTTATTCATAGCACTTAGTACAGTTGAAGCAAGTGTTCCATCAACTTCACAAAGCACTTGATTCTTCATTTCACTACAAAGATCTAATAATAAAGCTATATCACTTGTCTTTCCCTTTTTTTGCGTAAGATCTGAAAGAATCATGTTAATTTGAGTAACCCCCTCAAATCCAAAAACACATCTTCCACAAGATTCTTTAGTATAGCCTTCCGCTATAGTTTTTAATTTATCTAAAATACAATCAGTTTCATCAAATATAGTAATATAGTCTGTTGTTAGTTCAAGTTCAGTATTAAGATCAGCTTCTCCTATGAAAATTGCCATTGGATAACCTAAATACATTCCTTTAAAGGTACCTTTAACACTAACAGCTTCTATAATTTCCTTTGAAGAAACCTTTTTATTAAAGGTGTAACTTCCACTTTTCTTTACACTTCCATTTATATATACGTTCTTTGACTCACTACCTAGAAGCATTTCAACTGTAAATACAGCTTTATCTTCCTCTTTAGAAGCAGGTATTGCCTTTTCTCCTTCTATAACTTTTAAAATTGCACTTGAGTTTCTATAAACAAATCCAAAACTCCCATCAACTAATATAATTTTTAAGTTCATATTAGGATAATTTTTAGCTTCTACTTCTAATTTATTTTGAAGCTCTTTTTCCTTTTGATCTAATACGATATAATTCTCTTCTGCTTTTTTTAAGTTTATTGCTTCTAAAACTTGAGATGTATTATTCTTTAAAATATCAATTGAAACTGGTGCTTCTTTATATGCAGTTACTCCATTACATATTAAATAATTATTCATATTCTTTCACCTCTCTAATATTCATTCCACATTTTAGGAGCTTTTAAATTTAATCTCAGATCACATTGTAAACAACGACTTGCTTCACACATAGCCTTTTCCTTTGATAAAGTTTTTTCTACAATATCAAAATTACATTTTCTCTTATCTGCCTCTACAAGTTCTATTGAGGTTCTTTCTATTTTAGAGAACCCAGAACAACTTCCAATGTATGGATCTGGTGTTTCTTTTTCTAAAAGATTTTCTGATATATCACCATTTCCACCTAAATACTTATCAATTTCTTCAGCACTTTTACGTCCTGCTGCAATTGCTGAAATTACTGATTTAGTTCCTGTAACTACATCTCCAGCTGCAAAAATTCCCCTTACGCTTGTTTCTGAAGATTCATTAGTCTTAATATATGGTCCATGAGTTAATTCAATTTCCATTGCTTCTGTTCCAGCTGGTTTTTGACCAACTGCAAAAATAACATTATCAACTGGAATTATTTCATTAGAACCTTCTACTAATTCAATAACAGCTTTTCTATCACTATCAAAATAGAATTTATCAACTTTTTGTAATTCTACACCTTCAACTTTTTCACTTCCAGCAATTCTTAAGAATGAATGTGCTACATGTAAAATAATGCCTTCTTCTCTACCTTCTTCAATTTCTTCTTTAGTTGCAGTTATTTGATCAATATTTTCAAGACATGCTATATGAACTTCTTTCGCACCTAATCTTAGTGCTGTTCTAGCACAATCATAAGCAACATTACCACCACCTAGAATCATAATCTTTTCTTTCACCTCAAGAGGTTGCCCTTGTCGTGCTTTCTTAAGGAATTCAGCATTTACATATACCCCTTGTAAGTCATTTCCTTCTAATGGAAGCAGTGTACCTTTATGAGTACCAACAGATACAAGCACAGAATCATAACCTTTATTTAATAATTCCTTTGGATTTTCTACTTTATTATTAGTTAAAAGTTCTATTCCTTCTGCTAATATATCTCCAATTTCCCTATCAAGTACATCATCAGGTAAACGATAAGCTGGAATTCCATAACGGCATTGTCCTCCTGCTTTTTCATTTTCTTCAAAGATTGTAACTGAATGACCTTTCTTTGCTAAGAAGTATGCTGCTGTTAATCCTGCTGGTCCTGCTCCTATTACTGCAACCTTCTTTCCTGTTGCTGCTTCTCTTCTAACTTTGCTCTTCCAAGAACCATCATCACCTTCAGCTGCTGCCTTTTTTAATTTACAAACTGAAATTGGATTTTCAAATTCATTTCTCTTACAATTATCTTCACATACATGATTACAAATGTTTCCTAAAGTTTCTGGGAAAGGTACCTTTTCACGTATTACTGCTGTTGCTTTTACAAAGTCTCCTTCTTTAATGTAACGAATATATCTAGGCACATCTGTATGTGCTGGACATGCAGCTCTGCAAGGTACTACAGAATCACTATAAGACATATCTTCTTTCTTCATGCCAAGAGAATCCATAATAGATCCTGTTGGACATACTTCTATACAAGCACCACAGAATTTACATCCTGCTTCTTCAAGAGATAGTCCTCCGTCAACTCCAACACGGATACCGTCCTTTGTTCTTTGATAATCTAGTACTCTAACTCCTCTTAGTTCTCTACATGCTCTAATACATCTTCCACATCTGATACATCTTGTAAATAAATGATCAATTAATGGATTACTAGAATCGTTAGGAACTGGTCTTGATTTTTTTCTCCACCTTTCCGCACTTACTCCCATATATTGATATAAAGATTGTAATTCACACTTTCCATACTTTGGACATCCTGTGCATTCTGCTGGATGAGTTGCTAGAATTAATTCCATAGCCATTTTTCTTGTTTTATCTGATTTTTCTGTACTTATTTTTATTGACATACCATCTTGTACTGTTGTCTTACAAGCAGGTACTGGATTTTCCACTCCATCTACTTCAACTGAACAAAGACGACAGCCTCCTACAGCTTCCAAGTCAGGATGCTTACATAAATGTGGTATGTAAATTCCAGCTTCAAGAGAAGCCTCTAGTACCGATGCTCCTTCTTTCGCTTCTATTTCTTTTCCCTCTATTATGATCTTCATATCATATTCCTCCTAATGAAATAAAACAACAAGTCTTGCAAAAATCACATAGACTTGTCATTTTTATGTAGCTTGTCAAGTAATTTAAATTACTTGGCAAGCTCTAATATCTGCTAACTAAATGACAAAATCTAAAATCTGTTAATTAAAAATCACTTAATTTAGCTGCTGCATTTTCTCCTGCAATACGTCCACTGTTTAAGCAGAAGCCCATTGTGTTCCCTGATAATATAAATGGATAACTATCTCCAAAAATGTTACATGCATCTGTACCTACTGCATATAATCCAGGAATCACTTTATAATCTCCTGTCATAACCTCTGTCTTATGATTAATAAGAACTCCACCTATTGATCCATAAGCTCCAACGTTTTGACGACAGATATAGAAAGGTCCTTTTTCAATTGGTTGCATATATTGTCTGTCTTTTTCAAATAATTCATCGAAACCTTCAGCACACATGTCATTGTACTCTTCAACCTGAGCTACTAAACCTGCTACATCAACACCTGCTTTTTCAGCTAATTCTTCAATAGTATCAGCTTGAGCTATTGGTTCATATCCAGCTTCAAGATCCTTTTCCCATTGTTCATCAAAATGATCAAATAAATCATGTGGATGTACGTGAGATACTATATCTGGTCCTCTTTTCTTATATTTCTTAAGAAGTTTACTATCAAATATTGCATATGCTACGCTTCCAGGTTGTGCAGTAATTGCATTTCCAGTAAAGGTTGTATTTGCAATTTGATCTTCTGGCATAAATCTTTGTCCTAGTCTATTTACCCAAAGACAAGGTTGACGAAATGCCCCATCAAGGATGAAGTGATTCATATTATCTGGTAATTGATACATTAATTCCATTGAACATGGTGTATGTCCTGCACCTACTTCCCAAGCCATTTTGATACCATCACCCTTCATTCCTGGGATAGCAAAATTGAAAATAGTTTTTCCAAATTCATAGCATGTCTCTTCTTTAATCATTTGAGGATTGTCTCCAAATCCACCAGTAGCTAAGATAACTGATTTAGCTCTTGCTTCAATTTCTTCCCCATCTTTATTTTTAGCTATTACTCCAACAGCTTGACCATCTTTCATTATGATTTTACTAACAGGTGTTTCAAATAGTATTTCTACTCCTAATTCTACAGCTTTTTCTGTCATTCTCTTTGTCATTGTTGTAGCTGCACGAGGACCTGGTGCTCCACCGCCTTCTGGCTTTACAACGTGCCATGTAAACTCTCCATCTGAATATGCTCTTGTATTTTCTGGAGCTCCAAAAGCTCTTGATACGCCTACAAATTCAACTCCCATATCTATAAGCCAATCAATAGTGTCTCCTGATTTAAAATAATAATCACGAACCATACGAGCATCTACACGGTAATGAGTAAAATACATATGCTTTCTAAAAGCTTCTCCTGGAGTAAGCGCTACCATTTGATTTCTTTGAACTGATGACCCTACGCCGAGTGGTCCCATTCCCATGTTAGCAGCTCCACCTGTTGTATTTGATTTTTCAAAGATTGTCACCTTTGCTCCATTTTCTGCTGCTGAAATAGCTGCTGCTAACCCTGAAAGTCCTCCAGCAACTACAATTATATCTGTTTCAATATTTTTCATTACTAATTCCTCCATTTATAATTTTGATAAAACTTTAACATTTTTACATATATTTTTTTGAATATAACGTATATATCTGCATAAGAATATATTTTTTCTTAACTATAATTTAGTATGTTTTATAAATAAATTATACCTATAAAACGTATACATAGTCCAATATTAAATTAGAATAATCGATTATAACTTTTAGTTATAACAGATTATCTATTGTTAATAATTCTACTTTTAGATATAATCTAAAAGTAGAATTAAAGTTATATTTATTACAATTAACATTTTATAGTATACAATTGATAATTGAGCATTGGAATATATATATTAAACTAATTTTACTATAGATATCCAAATGAATAATCAAACTTATAAATGGAATATGTATACACTCTTGAGAAATTAAAATTACTAGACTACACTAGAAATATGATACATTTTTTTCTGGAGCAGGCATGTGAAATTGAGCTGTTGAAGGGTATTAATGTGGGCTTGTTTCATTTCAGCTTGTCCAGATTTTACATCTGGAACACGCTGAAATGACGACAAGCCCACATTTAGAACCTTCCAGCGAAAATTTCACTAGTCCTGCGGAAGATAAATGTATCATATTTCGGTAATTGTTGCATAAATTTAATTCTTACATTGTGTATCTATAACTGATTAATAACTATTGAGGTGAATCAATGTATAGAATATCTTTTCAACAAATTCATTATTTCCTTGTAATGGCTGAAGTATTAAACTTCACTGAAGCTTCTAAATTACTATACATATCCCAACCAGCTCTCAGCAAACAAATACAAATATTAGAAAAAGAACTAGGAGTCTCCCTTTTTATACGTAATAATCAATCTGTGGCACTAACACCAAGTGGGAAATTTCTTTTCGAAGAATGGAGTTGTTTAGAAGACAAACTGAATTCATCTATTTCAAATGCAAAATCATTAAGCCATTCTTGTTCAGGTTCACTAAATATTGGTAGTACTGAGACCTTTGAATGTGAGGAGTCTATACTTGAAATAGTAGATTCATTTCGAATAAACTATCCTAATATAAACGTTAATTTAGAACTTTACGGCTTTAGAAGTTTACGCGAAAAGTTAAATTCGAAGGAATTAGATATAATATTCGTTCCATATTTTGAACTGGCTTCTTACAAAGATATTGAGTTTGTTCACTTTCAAGAAGTTAATATAGCAATTGCTGTTCCAACTTCTAATCCATTATCTAAATTGGATAACGTTACAATAAAAGATTTAACCGATCAGCCTTTTGTAGTAATTTCCTCTGATGAATCTGCAAATGGCGTTGAAACGATAAAAAACACTTGCCGACTAAATGGTTTTAGTCCAAATATAGTAAAGTATACCAAAAATATGAACTCATTAATTCTTGCCGTGAAAAATGGTGAAGGAGTTACTTTTTGCAACAATAAAATACCTGTTGATAAAAAAATACGCTTATATGAATATCAAAATCCTTTAAATGATTCAGATATTTATGCTGTTTGGAAAAAAAACAATTCCAAACTCGAATTAAATTTTTTAAAAAACGAATTATTAAAGCTTAATGAGAATTAAATCCTCAAGTAAATATCTTCATTTCTAATTTCATTTAAATATAATAAAAAACAAGAAGAGGCCTTCAAAACTTCTTCTTGTAAGATTTTTCAATTGCTTAACTTTACTCCATTTGCTCCCGCTTTAAACCTTTTTATAAACAAATCAAAGGTGTCTTTAACTACTTGTGCATTTTTAAACTCATTGTTTAATTTAAGGATTTCAATTGCTGTTTCGATTGTGCACAATTCACCTTCTGATGCTCCTCTTCTCAACTCATATTCTGACTTGTGAGTTGGATTTAATGAAATCCTTGGTAACTTATATAAATAATCACTTTTTCTTAATATCTTAGCAGCTTCTTTCCATGTACCATCCAAAATTATAAAAACTGGAATCTTTTTAGAAATTTCATCTTTAAATTCTCTTTTTTGTAAAGCGTTGTTCTCTGTAGGAAACAATATATATGTTTCATATTTTTTACTATTAATATATTCAATTAATTTTTTAGGAGGCTTTGTTCTCTCCCATAATATTAATTCCGTTGATTCTTGATTAATTAATTTCAGTAATCTTGCTGTATTAGAAGGTCTATAAAATTCGCTTTCCGTTGATAAAATCAATATTTTTGCTTTAGACTTTATCTTTGGCGCAATACTACAGATGCAATTTATCATTGGTATTCCACATTTATTACAACTCTGATACAGTTTTGTAACTTGCTTGACTTTAAATTCAGACTCCATTTTGCCTCCTACTTTGTAAGTTGTATTTTGATATCGCTTATTGATTATAACATATTCGTGACTTCTATTAATCATAAAGAATATAAAAACTAACTTTCCAAATATAATGCGAATAATTCTAACAGCTAATCTTCTTCATGACAGAATATAAAAAAAACACCACATATTCATTTTGCAAATGTGGCATTTTACTATTTTCAACCTTTGATTTTTATAAACCTATAACTTCAAGTCCTCAAGTCCAAATATAGCTGCTCCTAGTGCTCCAACTATTTCTGGTTCATCTGAAATGAATAATTTTTCTCCAACTTTTTCTTCTATTGCTTTTACTACCCCTATGTTTTGTGCCACTCCACCAGTCATCATAAATCCACTTTCTTTTCCAACTCTTCCAAGAAGAGCATTAGTTCTACTTGATATTGATTGATTTAATGCATGAATAATATCTGCTTTTTCTTTATTTTGAGCAATAAGTGAAATTACTTCAGATTCAGCAAAAACTGAACACATGCTACTTATTTTTATATCCTCTTTCCATTTTAAAGATTCTGGCCCCATATCCTTTATATCAATTTCCAGAGTTCTAGCCATCATTTCCAAAAATCTTCCTGTTCCAGCAGCACATTTATCATTCATTACAAAATCAATAACTTCACCCTTATCATTTAACTTAATAACTTTACTATCTTGTCCACCAATATCTATAATTGTTCTAATATTGGAATTCAAATAATGTGCTCCTTTTCCATGACAACTTATTTCTGTTACTTCTTTGTCAGCAAAGGTTATACTTACCCTTCCGTAACCAGTAGATACAATTAATGAAAGATCTTCTCTGGTTAATCTAGCCTTTTCCAATACTTCTTCCAGGGCCCTTTTAGCACTTTCACTGCTTTTTGCTCCTGTTCTAACAATCGTATATGCAACAATTTCTCTATTGTTCTTAAGAATAACAGCATTAGTAGAAGTTGAACCACTATCAATTCCCATCACGTATTTTGTTACTGCAGAACTTTCTTCAAATGCTTTATTTAACAAGCTATCGTTATTATCCATATTGTTATCACCTTTTTCTTTATTAGCATTTAATGATTCAACAAAAGCTTCTACTCTTGTTTTTATTTGTCCTTCACATTGTTTGGTATAATCTGTTTCCACCTTTAATACTGGAATATCATAATTCCCTTTAATGTCAGCATATTCATATGAGTAAATGTCACAAAACTTAACAGTATGATAAATTATTCCATCTAAATTTTTTATTTGCTTTTTAAGAAAATCATTTCTCTCACTAATATCTGCCATATGTAAACATGGCAATTTACTTAATAAATCCCTTATATAATCACTATATATGTTATCATTTCTTAAATTGTACTTCCTATCATCTCCAGTACATGAAATATTAAACAAAATATTAGCATTATACTTTTCAATCATCTCAACAATTCCATCATTGCATCTTGCACCCATTAATCCAATATTTAATCCCTTGGATGGTTTAATATTATCACTCTTTATAGAATCGCAGACTTCTTTAAGTTTTTTCTCATCAAAGCTCTTATGGCTAAATTCTTCATAAGCTCTTATCATTTCAGTAACAACTGATTCGTATATTTTTATAGAATCTTCATTAACCTTTCTTGGTAAGTCTAATATATATATGAATTTATCTGGAAAATTTTCCTTTAAAGTATCATAAAGTCTTCTTGTACTATCACAACAGCTTGTTAATATTATACCTTCATAGTCATTTAAAATAGCATCCTCTAATACACCTTTAACATATGAACATAAATTTGTGTGCATCATAGTTTCAGCTTTATCATAGCTTGTCACATTTGGCTCAATTCTCTTAATTTCCACACCTAAGCTAGTAAATATTTCTATAGGTGTATATTTACAGGTATATCCAATCATTTCTGTACCTCCGTATTTTTTAAGATTTCTAAGAATGCTTCTAACCTAGTTTTTAATTGACCATCATGACAATTACGCCTATCCATACAATCTCCATCTAAAATAAGCATAGGAATATTTTTTTCTTTCATTGCTTGTTTAAGCTGCATTACTCCACCGGCAGACTGTTTGCAACCCCAATGACAGAAATTAATAACTGCCTGCGAATCAAGTTCATCAACTGCATTTTTTATTGCTTCAATCTTTCTTTCAAAAGACCCATTATATATATTTAAAATTAATTTCTTTGCTAATGCTTCCAACGGATGTTCTATATCTAATTCTTCCATATAATCAAAATTTGTATCATAAGATTGAATTTGATATTTAGGATTAAAGTTAAAGTATTCTTTCATAGTTTCTTGATAATATGGCAAAAGATGAACCCAAAATACCTTTAAGCCTTCACTATCTGGATAGCTTTGTATATCTTGAGCTAATAATTTATAAAAATCATATATTTCCTTAGTTCCTATACCTACATGTGATGCAAAAAGCATATACATATGCAATGTTAAAGAGCTAGGATAATACTTTGTTTTTTGGTATTTTAAAAATTCTTTAAAGGATTCTTTTGATTCATTTTCTCTTTGTAATATTTCCGATAATTTTTCTATATCAAATTTCTTATTGCACTTTTCTTCAAGCATAGCAATCATATGTTTCAATTGAGTAACTACATATTCTTCATTTTCTATAGAATATTCATATGGAATATCTAAAACGTATGAATCTATACTATGTTTCTCTCCAAGATAACGTATTGTGTTTACATTTCCATCACAACAAGTTGAAGTTGTAAATGCAAATTTAGGTTCTGGCAAAATCCCACTTTCAACAGTTCCTATAAACCCTTTATGATAAGAACACAATGTCTCTGCCACTCCTATATTTTCAGCATATTCATTGACAAAATCTTCACATTCAAAGCCTGACATAAAGCAAGACATACACTCTAAAGATATTGGATTGATATTAAAACATTGTAATATTTCTACAGGAGTAAAAATATTAACCCATGCAGAATTCTCTGGCTCTCTCAAGCCTTTTAAGATTGAGTTGATTGCAATTAAATTCAATTCTTTATAAGCTTTTGGGACTTCTTGAGATGAAAACTTTACTATTTGTTTTTCTAAAAAAAGTCCTAGCTTTATCATTTTATATGCATTTTTAGGATTTACTTCTGCTTGTTTCTTAGTTAATTCTTCATATTTTTTTACTAAGTCCATACTTCACCTCATTCTTACGACTAAAACTATATTTATGCACAATTTTTATTCTTAGTTTTTTCAACCACTCATATTCTATTCCTATTTATTCCAACATTCAAACATTTATACCTTTTCATTTTTTAACTTTTTGTGAACATTTGATTAATTTTCATAATTTTTACTAATAAAAAATTAATTCCCTATTATAAACTATTAGTTAGTTATAATAGGGAATTAATTAGCCTCTTCAATTTATGTAAGTCTCAATTAACAATATTTAATTATCCTGAAATCTCGATTAGATAAAGTTCGAAGAACCATATATGAAAATTTAATATTTTGAAAAAATAAATTTTTCTATAGCCTTAGCTACTCCATCGTTATCATTTGTATCAGTTATAAAATTTGATATTTCTTTTACAGCATCACTTGCATTGCCCATTGCAATTCCCATACCTGCAAATTCAATAGCCGACAGATCATTTTCGCTATCACCTATTGCTATTATCTCTTCTTTTTTTATTTTATAATGATCAGCAAGTATTTTAATGGCATTTCCTTTTGAGGTTCCTTTGGTGGTAATTTCAATGTTATGATTAGATGAGCTTGTAATTTCAATGCTATTCATATTTAATAATTCTTTTCTAAGGCTATTTATTTTATTCCTACTTCTACTTATAATCTCACATTTTACTATATTATTTTTCTCACTATGAAAGACTTCATCCCATCTTTCGCTATTTTTTACAAACTCTATTTTAACTGATCTGTTCACATAACCTTTGAATTTTAGATATCTCATTATAGTAGCTACTATTAAGTTGCCACAATATGTTTTACTTAATGAATTAAAAATTGGCTTTGCATTATACTTCTTTAATATTATTAATAATTTTCTACTTAACTCTTCCTCTATAGTACTCTTATATATAACATCAGGTTCATGTTTTTCTTTAACAATAGCTCCAGTACAAGCAATAATAGGTGAATTTAATCCTATTAAATTTGAATAGTCCTTAGCGTCAAGAAAAGTTCTCCCCGTGGTTATTACAATATATATTCCGAGCTCCTCAGCTTTTTTGAGTATTTTTTTTGAAGCTTCACTAATTCTACGTTTACTATTTAAAAGAGTTCCATCTAAATCAATACAAACTAGTTTATACTTCATAATAATTTTCTCCAATATTTTCAAACTTCATCTGTAGCCTCCGAAGCTAAAATTTTACCTTAAGTAATCTTGTCCAGCAGTAATTTCCTGATTTAAATTGAGTTCTTAACGAATTATAATTATGATACCAACAACCAGAAATAGCTTTCTTATTTCTTACTTTAACAATTTTCTTCAATTCATTTAATATACAAGTGCCAATTCCTCGTCTTCTGTACTCTTCTCTAACATACATTCCAATGCTCTGCAAATCATTTCTTATTATACCAGGTTCAATTATGCCAAATCCCACTAATTCATTATCCTTTTCTGCTATGTAAATAAATTTGTTATTAATATATTTATTTATATCATCAAAAAAATCTTCACTATATTTTTCTATACTTTGTGCATCTAAAGGTATTGCTAACCTCAAATTTATAGCACAATTATTTTCATTATTTAAATCTAAATCTCTAGTAAAATATGCTTGTTTGTGCAAACTATCAAAATCATCTAAACATAGACTCAACAAAAATTCATCTCCAGTAGGTACCAATGCTTCAGATACTTGTTCTAAGTATTTTGCTTTTGTAAATATATCTTGAGCCAAATAATTATACTTATTATCTAAACCAAATGATGTTAGCAATTTTTTATTATAAATACCACAATATCCTATTTTTTCTTCATCCAATACTATATGAAAAAAATCAGAGGAAATAACATGTTCCTCAAAAAAGGATTCTATTAATATGTCATTTTCCCTATAATACCCGCATAACTTATCTTTTATTTCATCAAATTCACATTTTTCAAATACAACCATCCTTTAATCTTTCCCCACTCTCTGTCACATTATCATCTAAACAGCATTATCTATTATAATATAAGATTTTCTCTTCGCTGCCAATGAAAAATTTTACATATATAAAATTTTAAAGAGAATAATCACTTTAAATATTCAATGCTTTTATTTGTCATTAGTTTACTATCGCAAGTAAATTATATCACAAATTGTAATTATTATTGAATAATAAAAAATACCGCTGATTATATATCGCGGTGTTTAATAAAATATTTTTTAACTGTCATTTTTCATCTTTGTTTATCTTATATGACAGACTACGTCTATTCACTTACTAGATTTATATATAGATGTCCAAATAATAATCAAACTTATAAATGGAATATACATGCATCATTGAGAAATTATAATCGTAACACTAGAAATTAGATACATATTTGTGCAAGCGGCATATGAAATTAAGCTGCGATGGTTATTAGTGGAGGGTTGTTCCACTTTCTGCTTGTCATAAATTTACTTTAGGAACATGCAGAAATGGGTGCAACCTTCCACTTAGAACCCATCCAGCGAAAATTTCATAAGTCCGCTGTAATAAATATGTGTTTAATTTCGGTAAGTTCCGCATATCTCTAATTCTTGCTTTGGATATCTATAGCTATTATTAAATTAAGAATTATACTTTAAATTTTTGAATAATATCTTTCAAATCTTCAGACATTTGTGCCAAAATTTTACTAGAGGTTGCTATCTCTTCAACTGAAGCTAATTGTTCTTCCGCTGCAGCTGATATAGTTTGTGATTCATCTGCTATTTTCATGCTTATACTTTGAATATTGTTTACTGAATTAACTGAAGCTTTAGTTCCATTATTTATATCGGCTATAGATTCTGAGATTTCACGAATCTGCTCTGCTATTTTTCTTATCATTTTAAGTATTTCATTAAAGCTTGTACCAGCAAAATTAACAACTTTTGCACCATTATCAACTTCTTTTGAATTTTCATTCATTACTGTAACAGCATTACTTGTTTTATTTTGAACTTCATTAATAATTTCAGCTATTTCTTTTGTGGCCAACTGTGATTGTTCAGCAAGTTTTCGAATTTCCTCTGCAACCACACTAAAACCTTTTCCAGCTTCTCCAGCTCTTGCAGATTCTATAGCAGCATTTAACGCAAGTAAGTTTGTTTGTTCAGAAATACTATTAATTGTATCTACAATCTGTCCAATCATAGCTGATTTTTCTTCAAGTTCGCTAATAATCTCTGCTGTTTCATCTGTCTTTTTCTCTATTAATTCCATTTGTTTAATTGCTTTTTCTACAGCTTCTCCACCAGCATTAGCTGAAGTTTTAGCATCTTCCGTTAATTTTGAGACTGATTTTGTATTCTCAGATACATTGTGTATTTTCTCAGATATATTTCCAACTACTTGAGTAGTATCGTTTGCTAAGGAAACTTGCTTATCAGCTCCATCAGCCATATTTGTCACTGCTGAAGCTACAAGACTTGATGCATCAGCTGATTGTTCAGCACTAGAATTTAACTCTTCTGCTGAAACAACTAGCTGCTCTGATGAATCTTCTATCTGTTTAATTAAATCATGTATAGTGCTTCTCATTTTTTCAATTGCATTAGACACAATTCCAAATTCACTCTTATCCTCTAAACTTTCTTTGTTTACAAAAATTGCAAAATCACCTTTAGCTAATTCATCCACAAATGCAACGATTTCATTTAACCTCTTAGTAATTCGCTTTGTTATTAATATTCCTAATAAAATTATCAATATTGCTACCATAACAGTTATACAAATGAATATTATCGCTGCTTTGCTAAAACTTATTTTATTACTATTATAAATTTGCTCTGCTGTTTGCCTATTATGACCACCAAGTTCTGATAAATTAGTTAATACTGCTTGAGCATATTTATCAACATTTTTAACAAATTCACTATATGCTTCTTCATTTTTGTTATCCATGGCTAATTTAAGGACATTTGTTCTACCTTCCCTAAACTTTGCTATATTTCCTTCTAATTCTTTAATTTTATCTATTTCAAAAGAATCTAACTTCATTTTTTTATAATTATCCAAATTTTTATTAAACTCACTAATTCTATCATTTATATCTTTAGACAAAGTTTCATTTTCTTTATTATCACTTGTTGCCATAAGTCGATAAATATCTGCTATAATAGCCTCTTCTTGTATTCTTCCTTCATTCAAAGCTTCACTAGACAATAATCTTTCATTATACATAGAATCAAGATTTTTACTAGAATCCAGTAAGTAATAATACCCAGCTATACCTACTGAAATCAGACCAATTAGGGAACATACCACCAGCAATGTTAACTTTTTACCAACTTTTAAATTGTTAATCCATTTCATTTTTCTCTTCCCTCCCATTTTATACCCACATCAATTTGACATTTTTAGTCCATTTTCTATATTATAACATAATTTTATTTTATCAGCAGCAATTACACGCACTATTTATCAAAACTTTTGATATTTTATTCAATCAATTCCATAAAACGACAATATTTTTATAAATGCTGCTAAACATTTATTAAACAATTAAATAATAATCATTTTTATATATTAATTTTTCACTAACTATTTTTATATAGAACTTAAAGTTAAAAAAAATTATATTCTATATATTGAATAAAATTATATTCAAAGTAAAACAATAAATTTTGATAATTAAATTTCTATTGTAAGCTATTAAGGAAAAAATAGTAATGATTTATATTTTTTAATTTTATCTTCTTTCATTAAATAGATATTTATATTAATAACATTAAAATTACGGAAGAGGGATGCTATAATGAAAAAATTCTCAATTCTATTATTTATTTTTATATTTTTCACATTTACTTTTAATATCAATATTGCTTTTTCTGACACAAAATCATTCACACAAGGACTTTATAATTTTACCGACACAGGTTTAGTTACTGGTTCTTCTTATAATATCAAAAACTCTTCTTCTACTGGCAGAGCCGTTGTTATTATTTTTGATTCTAATCAAATGATGCAAGAATTTATACGTCTTGAACCTAATTCTCCTAATTATATTTTAAAACCTCTTGATTATGGTTACATAATTATAATAATTGGTGGAGGTTCTGTGGAATTTTATTAAAATATCTACTTTAGGCCATAAATTGCCACTTATTAAAATGGCAATTTATGATTTAAAACTTTTTAATTTTTCTTAGGATTTCCGGGGATATCTGCTATTTTATCTACTGGTTTTGTATTAAATGTTATTTCATTGCCATCACTTGTAGCAATTATAGTTCCTTCTAAATCAGTTCTAAATACATTAATGTTTTTAGCATTAAGTTTATCTATAGTAACCTTATGGGGATGACCATAATCATTTCCTTTTTCACAGCTAATAACTGCATATTTAGGATTTACTTTTTCAAGAAAAGCTTTTGTTGATGATGAACGACTTCCATGATGTCCCACTTTAATTACATCAGCTTTTATATCTAACTGCTTTTGCAATATCTCACCTTCACTTACTTCTTCAGCATCTCCCATAAAAATGAAACTTGTATTCCCATATTTCAATTTACATACAATAGAATAGTTATTTAAATTTTCATATTGATTATTATTAGGAGCTAAAAATGTTAGAGTAGCATTTCCTATAGTCAATTCATCACTAACTTTTGGTACAGTTAATTTTAGATTTTTTTCTTTTAATGCATTTATCAAGTTTTCAAATGTTTTTGTAGTTGTAGTAACTTTTGGTGAATAAAATTTTCCGATATCAAAGGCTTTAATTACATCATCCATGCTTCCAATGTGATCCTCATGAGGATGTGTTGCAACTACATAATCTAATTTTTTAACGCCAAGTGACTTTAAATAATCTAACGCTTTTCTATCACTAGTTCCTGCATCAATTAATATATTTTTATCTTCAACTTGAATAAATTCACTATCCCCTTGGCCTACATCAATATAATGAATTTTCACCATATTCCCAATTGTTTTTGTTTCAATCATTGTATTTATATCAGTTTTTTCTGTTTGCATGTTCTCATTTTTACTACACGAAATCATAAATATAAATAATACACAAGTTAGTAATATGCTTATAATCCTTTTACTTTTCTGCAATTTTATCCCCCACTTTTTTATAAATCATTTTCATTCTGTCATTAGTAATTATTTCTACATATTTCTACTAATTCCTTTTATACTATATCTATATAAAATAATCATGTAGTATTTTAAGTTATTCTGCTAAATGAAAAACTCTACAAATATTCATATTTAGAAGATTCTATTGATAATAGAATCTTCTAATGCTACAATTTAATAGAAACAAACGTAAAGATAGAATTACTAAATAAAGTAATATAGTTTATTATTTATTAGATACTGAGGAGTGATATTAATGGAAAAGATAGCAAGTTTCACAATTAATCATTTGGATTTACTTCCAGGTGTATATGTTTCAAGACAAGATAAGTTTGGAGATACAGTTCTTACAACTTTTGATATAAGAATGACAAGACCAAATTTCGAACCAGTTATGAATACTGCAGAAATGCACGCTATTGAGCATCTAGCTGCCACATTTTTAAGAAATCATAACGAATATGCTGACAAAACGGTTTATTTTGGTCCAATGGGATGCAGAACTGGTTTTTATCTAATTTTGCATGGTGATTACAAATCAAAAGATATAGTTCCATTACTTACTGAGCTTTATAAATTTATAGCGGAGTTTGAAGGTGATATTCCTGGGGCTTCTGCAAGAGACTGTGGTAATTACTTAGACATGAATCTTCCAATGGCTAAATATTTAGCAAATAAATTTCTTAAGGAAATTTTATTAAATATAAAAGAAGAAAATTTAAATTATCCAGCTTAATATTTTCTTCAAAATCGTATTAGCATACACTTTATGTTAAATACGATTTTTTAATCCATATTTTTAATCATGGACACCTATAACCTTTGGTATTATAAATACAAAAAAGCATTTTCTTGAAGCAAGAAAATGCTTTTTTAAATTTATTAAATATTACATTACTTTTTAATGATATTTATTTACTAATTACTTTTAAATTAGTAACTCTTGCTAAAGTTGGAACATCATCTTCTTCACCGTCTACTACAACAACAGCGCTGTGATCTCCCATTAGCTTAATTACTGTTCCTTGTTTCCCTTTATTATCATTTTCTAAAAATTCAACTCTATCGTTTATTTCCATGATTAATTCCTCCATATTTTCTGCATAATAATTTTGTAACAACTTAATTATACCATACTTTATTAATTTTTTTCATAAATAACATTTGACTTTTAGTAATATTAAGTTATATAACTATATTTCAATTTTATGTTTATTATAAAAATCTTTGAGTTCTGCTTTACGTTCCTTTGATAATTCTGTCTTCTTGATTCCTTGAATTGCTCCTTCAAGTGCTAACAATCTATGAATGCACGCAGATATATCAATTTCTTGTATTCTTAACCATGCATTTTCTGTACCAATATTTTTTAATTCCTCACAAGTAAATATACCAACTTCATTTAACTGTCTTTCAACTTCTTTTCCTATATTAGATAACTTTGATAACTCACCCAAAACGAAACCTCCTCTTAAATTCCTCTCAACTTTTTATTTCACCATATCTTTTAAGTTTGATATAAATATTGCAAAATCTTCTTTTTCTGACTTTGCTGAAAGACCTTGAAAAATAACTTTTTTACAACATCATCAATTTGCCTGGCACATTAACATCCTTTATGTTGACCTTAAACTTTGAACTAATCTTGTGAATGATAAATGCAAAAAACAATATCCCTACTATAAACAATATAACTGGTTGTGCTTGTTCCATATTTTCTCCCCATTTAATTTGTAAACATTATTAATAGTACCATGATCATTTAATTTATACAATATTTTGCTATGGATTAAATTCTACTTATATTAATAAAATGATACTTCAAATTTCATTTAAGGTAAATTTTATCAAAAAAGTAGTGCAAGACTAAAGTCATTAATCACGAATTTAATATTGCAAACAAGAAATTAACTTTTCATTTTAGGGTCTAATTATTAAAAAACTATTGACTTTGAGTTAACTCTAAGTTCTATAATAAAAATGAAACTAAAATTTTAGCAGATATTTTTTCTAAAATATAAGGCTTTAGGCTTTTTTCACTTGGATAATTATTTCTTATTGTTATAATAACTTAAATTATCCTAACATTTAAGTCAGGTTTCGTGATAAATTAAATTAATAACTTTTATACAAGGAGCGATTAAATATGGAAAAATCAAAAGTTTATTTTACTGACTTTCGTACCAAATTAGGAGAGGGACTTCCTACAAAACTAAAGAGATTAATTAAAGATGCAGGTATAAACCAAATTGACATGGATAATAAGTTAGTTGCCATCAAAATGCATTTTGGTGAGCTTGGAAACTTAAGTTATCTTCGCCCAAATTATGCAAGAGCGGTTGCTGATATTGTAAAAGAACTTGGTGGTAAACCATTCCTTACAGATTGTAACACTCTATATCCTGGCAGCCGTAAAAATGCCCTTGAGCATCTTGAATGTGCGTGGGAGAACGGCTTCACTCCTCTTTCAGTAGGATGTCCTGTTATAATAGGTGATGGATTAAAAGGTACTGATGATATTGCAGTTCCTGTAATAGGTGGTGAATATATAAAAGAAGCTAAAATAGGACATGCAATTATGGATGCTGATGTATTTATCAGCCTTACCCACTTCAAAGGACATGAAATGACTGGTTTTGGCGGAACAATCAAAAATATTGGTATGGGATGTGGTTCTCGTGCTGGAAAAAAGGATCAACATATTAACGGTAAGCCACACATTATAGAGGAACAATGTCGAGGCTGTCTAAGATGCCAACGTGAATGTGCTAATAATGGCTTGTTTTTCGATATTGAGAAAAAGAAAATGACAATAAATAAAGAAAACTGTGTTGGTTGTGGTCGTTGTCTTGGTGCATGTAATTTTAATGCAATCGAGTTTGCAAGCTATGCAGCTAATGGAGAGTTAAATTGCCGTATGGCAGAATATACAAAGGCTGTAGTAGATGGTCGTTCTTGCTTTCATATATCTCTTGTCATTGATGTTTCACCAAATTGCGATTGTCACAGCGAAAATGATGCTCCAATCCTTCCGAACCTAGGTATGTTTGCTTCCTTTGATCCATTGGCACTTGATCAAGCATGTGTAGATGCTTGTCTGTCAGCTAAACCTTTACCAAACAGCCAGTTAGCAGATAACATATCTAAGCATGATTTTAAAGATCATCATGATCATTTTACAAATTCTACACCTGAATCTGAATGGCGTACATGTCTTGAACATGCTGATAAAATAGGTCTTGGAACTCGAGAATACGAACTTATCGTTATAAAATAAATCAAGATTAATAAATTCATTCTTTTAAATTTTATAACATAAACAAATTCTTTCATTCTAAAATTCTTCTGAATTATAGGATGAAAGAATTCCACTATAATATATTTCATTAATGCTATAGGATTAAATTTTCATATCTCACTATTTTATTATTTTATATCTAGTTTTACTTCAAAAAAGTTTCCTTATCTTATATATAATTCTTCAATCTTTTTCCAATCAATTATATTCCAAATATTTTTAACATAATCAGGTCTCAAATTTTTATATTTTAAGTAATATGCGTGCTCCCAAACATCTATAGTTAAAATTGGTATTAACCCTTCAATTAAAGGAGAATTTTGATTTAAAGTCTTTTTTACTGATAGTTTTCCGTCTTCATCTTTTACTAACCAACCATACCCAGAACCAAATTGGCTTACTGCAGCATTACTCACCTCTGACTTTAATTTTTCCAAATCTCCAAAAGCGCTATTTATAGCATCTAATAATATACCTTCTGGTTCTTTTTTGGCAGTTGGTGATAAAATAGAAAAATATAAGTTATGATTTGCTACTCCACCACCTTGATCAATTACCCCCTGTCTTATCCTCACCGGTAATTCATTAACATTGGCAAGTAATTGTTCTATAGATTTGCCTTCTGTATATTTCTCATATCCTTTTAAAAGTTCATTTAAATTATCCACATATTTTTGAAGATGCTTGGTATAATGTATTTCCACAGTTTCAGCGTCAATATATGGTTCTAATGAATTATAGGCATATGGTAATTGGATTTTTTCGTACATGCTTCATCTCTCCTATCTAATAAAATTTCATTTTTCCTATTTTATTATAGACTTGAAAAATTTATTTATGCATTATATTTCCAATGCTTTATAATATTTTGAATTTAATAAAAAAATTATAACTCTAATTTACAAAAATCATTAAAAATATTATCTATATATAATTATTAAATGAAGGTTTTTTTTATAATTTGTAGAATATATAACTTAGTTTTAATTATTTTATGGAGGTAAATTTTATGAATTTAACTTGGAATTGCAGTCTATCAATAGGAGTCGATATTATCGATGATCAACATAAGGAGTTAATAAATTTCGTTAACCAATTCTTTTCATCTATAGAGAATGAAAAAAGTAGTGCAGATATAATTAATGCACTAAACTTTCTTGAAGAATATGTAATTAAACATTTTACTGAGGAAGAAGAAATTCAAAAAAAGACAAATTATCCTTTACTTGATATACAACAAATGCAGCACGAAAATTTTAAGAAGGATCTTAAAGAATTCAGAAAGATTTTTGAAGCACATGGAGTATCAACCGTATTGGCTTTAAATATCCATCAAAATTTGGTTGATTGGATTAAAAATCATATAATGAATTTAGATAAAGATTTGGGAGATTTCTTAATTGAGATTGGATATAATAAATAAAGTCTTGTAATAGCTACTGCTATTTCCTTTTGTGTATCCTAACTTGTCCTTTACCATATATTTATTAATTTGAGCTATAGATTTATCTTTTTTCAACAAAATTCAAATATGCGCGTTTGAAAATGATAAAATTATATTAATTATTGTAATAATGCTTATAAATAATAACCTTGAAAGCCTTTTATGTCATATAAATATATTTAATACAATTTGCAATAAAATAAAGATAGAAAACATGAATATAGATTTGAATTTTTTATACATGTTTTCTATTCTTTTAAACAGAACAAAAGTGGCTGCTCCATGCTCTCTTTTAATCACATTTTTACAAGCCATATCATTCTTAAGCGTTAATATAACTGGATTAAAAAAATCGAAATTTTTATACTTTCCTAGACAATAAAAAATAGTTATACAAAAACCTCTCAATTACTTTTGTATTAAAAATAATATTTTTGACTAACCTCTTTTGTAAAACCATAATCTATAATCACAGGATGTCCCTTAATTACTCCCCAACTACTTTTTCTCTCAAGATCACCTAATTCTAAATTATATTCATGTTTAATCTTCTGGAATTCCATTAATTCAAAAAGTTCTATTTCATTTTTCACATTAAAATATTCCCATATATACGAAAGATTATATAGCTTATCTGCTTTTTCCATTATAAGCATACTTGAGTCATTTGATATTTGAATAATTTTTGCAAATAATTTTGATTTATCGCTTTTAGAAATTTTATATTCCGATTTATTTTGAGCAATTCCTGCCATATTCTTAGCAATTTTTACTACATACCCATTTCCTAAATCAAAGACATTCCTGCAAGATCCAGAACCTAAAAATGAATAATATCCTTGTCTTATATTCATCATAATATTATAAAAAACAATCGCCCAATTCATTTTAAACACCTGCTTCACAATAATCTCTTTATATTCATTGGTAAAAAACTATTTTTATTATTTTATTCATTTTGAAGCACATTGGTTCTTTCTCTAATTACAAGTATAAACTCTCCATTAATTTCATTTCTATTTGACTTATGATAAAATTAGACGAAAGGTGGTTTTTAAAATGATATCTTTTATACAAGCAAATTTAAATATATTGATATTTATTTTTCTTTTATTATTGACAATTGATAGTTTTCTTTTACTTAATAAATATAGAAAATACATAGAATCTCTTCCCAACTTAATAATTTCATATGATATTTTCAAAAGTTATTTTATTAATGCTCCGAATTATTATGAAAATAATCTTATAATTGTATACTTGACGTTGAAAAATCTTTCAACTACTTCCCTCGATATTGTAGAAATAAAATTAATTGATGAATCTAATTCATATTCTGCAATTATTCCTGAAGTTAGAGACAAATGTTACAAAAACGAAATTTTACTAATAAATGATGACGAAGCTGACCCTAAAACCATTAACATAAATATTTTATCAGAGAATATTCTTATGAATAAAAATATATCTTCACATAATGATCAAAAAGGTTATGTTGTTTTTGAAAATCTTCCGGAAATAGTTAGTGCAAAAAATTACAAACTTGTTATTGAAGTTTCTGGGAAAACAAAAAAAGCTTTTGAAAAAGATATTACTATAAATCCAATTGATACTGAATTTCATGCAATAAATGAAAAATAAGGTTGGAAAGTTATATTTTCACTATCCAACCTTATTATATGTATGTTTATTTATTTCAACAATATCACACTGATCTTAATTCTTCAAATTAAACCTCTTCAGTGTTCTTTTTTTCAATCGATTCACTAACAATTCCATCTATACTAAATTCATCATCATTTAATGGTAATACGTTCAATAGTTCTTTAGCATTAAATGGTTTTATTAAGTATCCTTTAGCTCCTAAAGCCATGCACCTTTCTTTAACATCCTCATATCCTATTGCAGTAACAACAACTACATGAACTTCTGGATTCATTTTTATCATCTCACTTAGCAAATTCATACCATCCATTCTAAACTCTGACATATTCAAATCAAGAGTCACAATATCTGGCTTTTCATTCTTAAATATTTCTAATGCTTTCCCTGCTGATGCTGCTTCAAAAGATATACATAACCCACCTTTTTCAACAACCTTCCTTACCATCATTCTCATGTAAGACGAATCATCAACTATTAACACCTTTTTCATACTAAAACTCCCTCTTATATATTATATATTATTTTATTTGCTTTATAATTTAATTAAACAATTTTTTCATTTCAGTAAATATACTAACACACTCTTCTATTTCATGCTTTCGAGATTTCTCTTCTAGCTTTATTGCTAATTTATGAATGGAATCTATTCTCAGAGTTCCTGAGGATCCTTTTAATTCATGGGTAAGCCTTGCCATTTTTTCAAAATCTTCATTTTCAATAGCTTCGTCAATACCGGTAAATAAATCAGGTAAACATCTTACATAATCCTCTAAGATTTCTTTTGCATCTTCTTTATCTAGCCCTGAAATTTCAGCAAAATTATCAATATAATCATCTATTATACTATTAAAGTTTATAGTGATTTCTCTAGTTTTAGTATTTGACTCTATCATACTAAACATAAGCTCAAAATTAATAGGTTTACTTATATAATAATCCATACCTGCCTGAATACATTTCTCACTATCGCCTTCCATAGCATTAGCTGTCATTGCAATTATTGTTGTATGCTTTTTTTCTCCTTCAAGTTCCCTTATTCTAGCGGTACTCTCATAACCATCCATAACTGGCATTTGGCAATCCATGAAAACCACATCATAATCTCTTTCTAATACTGCTTTCACTGCTTCACTACCATTTACTGCTATATCACAAGTCATTTCTCTAGATTTTAGTATACCAATAACTATTTTACGATTAATTTCATTATCTTCAACTAATAAAATCTTTGGTTTTAATGAATGCTTAATCTCTTTAACAGTATGCTTTATAACGACTTCTTGTTCTTCTTCATGATCTTCTTCAAGTCCCAATAATATGGCAATACAACTAATTAAGTCGTCCTTTCTAATAGGTTTTGATAGATACGATGAAAAACCATATTCTTTAGCTGCTTTACTATCTACAATTTTAGCTGATGAAGTTAAAAGAATTAATTTTATATCCTTTGCAATTGGTATACTCTTTAATGTGGTTGCTAATTCATATGCTGTCATATCAGACATTCTGTAGTCTACAATAGCAACATCAATTTTATTTTTTGAATTCGAATTTTTAATAACTGTAGTAATTGCATCCCCTGCATCTTTAGCTTCAAATAAGTTAATATCTGCTCCATGAAAATATGATTTTATAGATTCTCTATTATTATCATTACCATCTACAACAAGGATGTTTACTCCCTTAAGTTTTTCAAGATCAAATTTTGGTTCTGAAGATCTTTTGGCTATCTTTAAGTTCACATTAAATTTAAAAGTTGAACCTTTTCCAAATTCGCTTTCAACGTTCATTTCACCATCCATCATTTTTACCAATTCACTCGATATAGCAAGTCCTAATCCAGTTCCACCATACTTTCTTGTAGTAGACGCATCCGCTTGGTTGAATGATTGAAATAACTTATGAATATCTTCCTTACGTATTCCTATTCCTGTGTCTTTTACTTCAAAATAAAGATTAGCCATATCATTTTCTTTCTCTTCATAATCAACAGAAACAGAAATATCACCGCTTTCTGTAAATTTAACCGCATTGCTTATAAGGTTATTTAATATCTGTCTAATCCTTGATGGATCTCCTATAACTTCTTCTGGTACACCATCTTTAATCATTACATAGATTTCAAGTCCTTTTTCAACTGCTTTATGAGAAAGAAGTGAAACTGCATCTTCAATAGTTGTTCTTAAGTTAAATTTAATACTTTCCATTACAAGTTTTTTAGCTTCGATTTTAGAAAAGTCTAATATATCATTTATAATATATAGTAAAATTTCAGATGCTGATTTTGCTTCACGTATGAATTCCTCCTGCTCTAAAGATAGTTCAGTAGTTTGGAGTAATTCAAGGAAACCAAATATTCCATTCATCGGCGTTCTAATTTCATGGGACATGTTAGCTAAAAATTGACTCTTAGCAACATTAGCTGCCTCTGCCTGCTCCTTTGCCTTTAATAATTCTTTTTCAGCCTTACGTTGCTCAGTGATATCCTCAGCTGTACATACAAGGTATTTTGTATTCCCAGCTTCATCCCTATAAGGATTACTATTAATTTGAAGCAGCCTCTTTTCTCCTTTACCATTTTCAAGTTCAATTTCAGTTTTTGAAGGTTCATTCTTTCTAAACAAATCCCAATTGAGCTCAGATAATTTATTGGCAATATCAATGCTAAATATATCGTATAAATCCTGATATTCTAAATCACTTTTGTTTAATCCAAAAAACTCAGCATGAGCTTCATTTACTGTTGCATATGAAGTAATATTCTTTAATGCCCAAATCTGTGATTCGCAATTATTAAGTAAAATAGCTTGCCCATCAAGTATTGATTCATATTCCTTTTCCTTTGTTAATCTCGCTCTTGTATTAGAAAACGCGCGTGAAATATCAGTTAATATTTTGATTTGTTCTTCTTCCCATTGTACACTCTCTGACAGACTTTCATACCCAATAAAACCTATTAATTTATTTTCACTTTTTAATGGAATTATAAGTGCAGCCTTTATGCCTTCATTATTAAAAACTTCAGTTTCAAATACAGCATCCTTTGGAAGTTCCTCAGTACTATTTATTGCAACAAAATCGCTGCTCTTAATTTCACGCATAAGCCATGGAAGGGCATATACCACTTCTTCCTCTTCAACCGTTCTCTTTGGGCGTATACCTTCATTATTCCATTGACATTCTATTTTCATAAAAGTGGGATCTTTAGAAAAATAGTAAATATAAATTCTATCTAAATTAAAAAATGTTCCTACTTCCTCCAAAGAATTTTTCAATCTATTTTGATAATTAATCCAATCTACATCCAAAAATTTATGAAACGTATTATAAATCTGCTTTAGATAGTCATTGGAATAACTAATATTTGTAGTTTTACTCCCATCACCCATACATCTCTCCCCCAATCTAAATATCACAAGTCTTTGCGATAAAAAGAGTTAATTCCTTTAGCAAATCCATTTCATAAGGTTCTAATAATATATTTCCACTTTTATCATATATAATTTTCACCACTGGACGCGTTGGCATTGAGTTATTTTGCCTTACTACAAGCCCTTTTTCATTGGAACTCAATACAACTCCACTTCCAGTTGGAAATGCTGCTATATTCATTGTGAATTTATTTACAATTTCAGCATCAAAATAGACGTTGCTCATTCCAACAAGATATTCTATCGTTTCTGATACTGGTTTTGGTTCATTATTATTCCTACCAGTTATTAAATTATCAAAAACATCACATATAGTTACTAGCTTTGCTATTTGATTTATTTCATCACCTTTTAATTTTAAAGGATAACCACTCCCATCAATTCGTTCATGATGCATTAGTGCTGCCACCTTAACAGTTGCATTCCAGACTTGCTGTTCCCCTAAAAAATCATATCCAACCTTTGGATGCATAACTTCAACATACTTATCTAGCTCATCCTTATCTGTATATTCAGCCAATATCTTCTTATCATTTAATAGTTTTATTTTACCTATATCATGCATTATTGCAGCTGAAGCAATATCTTTAAGCTTTAACATACTATATCCCATATGAGTACCTATTATTGTTGCCAATACACATACATTTACTGAATGAGAATACAAGTTGTTGTCACTTGAACTTATTTCTGACACATTTATCAATACGTTCTTATTTGAAATAATATCTTCAATTACTGAAGTTACAGAATCCATAACACTACTGCTATCAGTTTTACCTTCACGACAATACTTTCCAATCATTTCTTTAACTGCATGTTTGCCCATTTGTCTAGTTTTTTCAGAAATACTTTCTTCAATAACAACATTTTTTGACAAATCATCATCAATATATACTGATTGTATGCCTAATTCTTTGATTCTCTCAATATAATAAGGTCTCAGCTTTACTCCAACACTAAGTAAAACTCTACCACTTTCATCAAAAATTTGTTTTCCTAATATTTCATCACCCTTTAGGCTTGTAACACTTACAACTCTCATCTTATATCCACCTCCAAATGTACTGATTATTTTCCAATTCAACATTTAAAAGTTATTGTAAAAATAAACACATATTATGCTAAAAATGTCATATCCTCTTATTACAATTCCTTAAAGGAGATTACAATTATTAGCTGTCCTCTTTAATAATATTAGCATAATCTTACACTTTTGGCTACTTAAAAAGGCTGTCGAATTTCCCCAAATTATATTCACACGCAATAAAGGATGTGGTTTCAAAATACCCACATCCTTCTTAAAACAATCTTTAGTTTTTTATTGTACTTTTCCACCTTCAACTACAAGACTATCTTCAAATTCTGCCCCATAAACTGATTTTAAAGTTTCATCATAAGCCTTATGAATAAAATTTTCCTTACCTAAAGTTTCAAGTTCTGTATTTACCCAGTCTCTAAGTTCAGTATTTCCCTTAGTTACAGCTGGTGCTATCGTATCTGCACTTCCAAGCGATGCTATGCCAACAGTAAATCCAGGATTTTCTTTAGCCCATGCAATAACTTCTGTATTATCACTTAATATTGCATCCCCACGTTTATCTTTTAATGCTTGGAATATTTCTGAATATTGCTCATATTTCACTAAATCAACATCTGGATGATTTTTTGTCATATAAGTTTCTGCAGTTGTTCCTTTTGCTACGATAATTTTTTTACCTTTTAGCTGATCTTCTGAAGTAATTTTAGCCCCATCCGGTGAAACTACTCCAAGAGATACTTTCATATAAGGATTAGTAAAATCTACTTTTTGTTTTCTCTCATCAGTAACTGTAAAGTTTGCCATTATTATATCTACTTTCTTAGATTCTAAATATGACACTCTGCTAGCAGCATCAACTAAAACAAATTCAACCTTCGATTCATCTCCAAGAAGATCTTTTGCAAATCTCTTAGCAATATAAACATCAAACCCTTGATTTTTTCCATTCGAATCAACATATCCAAATGGGGCTTTATCGCTAAATACTCCTATTTTTATAGTCCCACGTTTTTTTATTTCATCAATTGAACTTGATGATGTAGTGCTTGAATTAGAGTCACCTTTATTTGCACTTGTAGCTGCTGAATTACCGCAACCTGTTAGCCCTCCAATTACTATAGTACTTAAAAGCAATGTTGCCATAATTTTTTTAATTCTTTTCATAATTATTCATCCCCCATTAATAATATTTAATATTGAAATATATTTAGAAAGTGCTTTGCACGTTCAGTCTTTGGATTTGTAAAAAATTCATCTGGTTTTGATTCTTCGCATATTCTACCATTATCCATAAAAATGATTCTATCTGCTACAGCTTCTGCAAACGCCATTTCATGAGTTACTATTACCATAGTCATTCCTTGCATAGCGAGCCCTAAAATAACATCTAAAACTTCTCTAACCATTTCAGGATCTAGAGAGGCAGTTACTTCATCAAATAAAATAATTTCTGGATTCATACACAAGGCTCTAACAATAGCAATTCTCTGCTTTTGACCTCCTGAAAGCTGACGAGGAAACGAGTCCTTTCTGTCTAATAACCCAACTTTATCTAATAGCTGTTCAGCTTGAGCAAGAGCTTCAGTTTTATCTCTTTTCTGAACCTTTAATGGCCCAAGTAGTATGTTTTCTATAACAGTCATATGAGGAAATAATTCGTAGTTTTGAAATACCATTCCTATTTTTTCGTGAATCTTCTGCCATTCTATATTTTTTGCTGTGAAGCTTGTATCCCCAAATTTTATGTCCCCTCCTTGAATTTTCTCAAGGCCATTTAGACAACGTAAAAGTGTACTTTTTCCACACCCTGAAGGTCCTAGAACAACTAAAACTTCACCCTTATGCAGAGTCAAATTAATCCCATTTAATATTTCTTTTTCATCATATTTTTTATGAATATCCTGAATTTCAAGCAAAACAGGACTATTATTCTTATTCATGCAATTCCTCCTAATCATTCCACTTTGCTTCTAATCTCTTTGATATTTTAGATAATGGAAAACATATTATAAAGTATAAGAAAAATATTAAACCATATATCCAAAATGAAGCAGTAGGAAATTGAAATCTAGAGCTTTCAATAATCTGTTGTCCAATTTTAACTACATCTATAACACCTATTAGAACAACAAGTGAAGTAGTTTTGATCATTCTAGTAGCTAGGTTTATAGTTCCTGGTATCATTCTCCTTATAGCTTGAGGTATCAATATATACCTATATAATTGATAGTTATTCATTCCTAGTGCTTTACCTGATTCAATTTGGTGCTTAGGTAGAGATTCTAATGCACCTCTGACTATGTCACCCATCTCTGCTGCTCCCCAAAGCGTAAACACTATAATAGAAACTATCTCACCACTAATATTAATATTTAATGCAGTAGTAACCCCAAAATAAAAGATAAATAACCATACCAGTGTTGGTATTATTCTAAAAGCTTCAAGATAAACTCTATTTACAAAAAGCACTAGCTTAGATTTAGTAGTTCTACTAAGACCAATTAATATTCCTAAAAGCGAACCTAAGATAATAGATATAAAAGCAATTTCTGCTGTGATAAATAAACCTTCAAATAATCGCCCAATATTATTTCCTTGAAAAATAACATTAAATCCCGAATTCTGCATATCGCACCTTCCTTTCAAGCCAAGACAAAATAAATGACAAAGGCAGAATCAAAATGAGATAAACTATCACAAGCATTGCAAGAGCTTCAAAAGTTCTATAATACATTCCGATCAAATCTTTTGTTAAATTGGTAAGATCCATTATAGATATTGCTCCTAATATCGAAGTCTCCTTTAACAAGAATATACAGTTAGCACTTATTGAAGGCATACTAATTGAAAAGGCTTGTGGAATTATTACATATCTTATAAGTTGAAGTTTTGAAAGACCAATACTTGTTCCAGCTTCAATTTGTGTTTTACTTACTGCCTCCAATCCACTTCTAAAAGCTTCCGCCATGTAACTTCCTCCAAGAAAGGCTAGTCCAATTATTGCGCAAGTGCTTTCACTTAATTTCAATCCAAATTTAGGCAATCCAAAATACAAAAAAAATATTTGTACAAGCAATGGAGTATTTCTTGAAAGTTCTATATACGCTTGTACAATCAAATCTATTACCTTAACTTTAAAAAACAATATTATGCTACACATTAATCCTATTATTAACGACAATACTATCCCTAATATAGCTAATTTTAGTGTAAGCCATGCAGCTTTTTCATATAACGGTAAACTAGTAATTACAAAATTCCAGTCAATATTCATTATCTATCACCCTTTAATTTTCAAATCATATAATTCCTGTAGGAATAAATTAATATTATCAACATTATCCTAGTTTGTCAATCGTATTAGTACAAAATGTTTCTGTACTTATTTTTTTATATGATATAAATAGCTAATTGTTACCAATTACATATGAATTCAAAAAATATTTTCCAAAATAAAAAGCTGCTGCTTACACAGTCTTTTTGTCATGCACATGAACAAAAAAGTGGAAGAACTCCTTCATTAAAGAGTTCTCCCACTTTTGATTTAGACCTAAGTCTATTGCCTCAATACCAACTTAATAACATTGTGCTTACACAACATCTTTTTATTTTATAACCAATAAGAACTAATTCACTTTTCCTTTAAGAATTTCTTAAATTGAGATATGCAGTATTAATTAGAACTTTTATAAAATAAATAAGCTTTTTAAGTACCACAAAAAGTTCTATAATTACAGGCAGATTTTTTTGGCAATGTAGTATACTCAATCTGATCTATAGAGTAATCATAAGGTTTGGATATAACACTAAGAAGTTTTTCCATTACACTGTAATCTTCTTGTTTTTCAGCTGCTTCTAGTGCTTCTTCTACTCTATGATTACGCGGAATTACTGCTGGATTAGAATTTTTCATAAGTTTTTGAACGTAATCCTTTGATTCCATCTGTCTACTAAGTCTTTCCTGCCATTTCTTATACCACTTATCAAAATCCTCACTTTTGAACATTTCCGTATTTGAAAATTCATGAAGTGTTAATTCCCTAAAAGTATTTGTATAATCTGCACCATACTTATACATAATACTAAGTAGTTCTTTAATAAGCTGATTATCCTTCGGCTCCTCATTAAATATTCCTAGCTTTTGTCTCATTCCTAATTCATAATTATTTTGATACAATTCTGTAAAATTTGAAAGTGCATTTTCTGCTAATTGAATAGCTTTTTCCTTATCATTATTAAGTAATGGTAATAAAGTTTCAGCAAATCGCGCAAGATTCCATGCAGCAATATATGGCTGATTACCATAAGCATATCTACCCTCACTATCAATTGAACTAAAAACAGTTGCAGGATCATAGTTATCCATGAAGGCACAAGGACCATAGTCAATAGTTTCTCCACTTATAGACACATTATCTGTATTCATAACACCGTGAACAAAGCCCACTAGCTGCCATTTAGCTATTAATAAAGCTTGACGTTTGATAACTTCTTGAAGTAAAAAAAGATATTTATTTTCATGATTTACCTCATTATAAAAATGTCTCTTTAATGTATAATCAGCTAATGCTTTTAGCTCTTCAACTTTACACCATTCTCTAGCATATTGAAAAGTTCCTACTCTAATATGACTGGCTGCAATGCGAGTCAAAACTGCACCTTTTAAAATATTTTCACGAAACACTGACTCTCCTGTAGTTACAACTGCTAAACTTCTAGTTGTTGGAATTCCTAGGCCATGCATTGCTTCACTGATTATATATTCGCGTAGCATTGGTCCAAGGGCTGCTTTGCCGTCACCTCGCCTAGAATAACTAGTTCTTCCTGAACCCTTAAGCTGTATATCAAAACGTTCACCCAACGGAGTAATTTGCTCTCCAAGTAATACAGCGCGCCCATCTCCCAACATATTAAAATACCCATATTGATGGCCCCCATAAGCTTGCGCGATAGGATGTGCACCTTCAGGTAAAGTGTTTCCAGCAAACACTTCAATATTTTCTGTAGTTTTTTCGTTCAAACCTAATGATAAAGCAAGAGAATGATTAAAAATTATTAATTTAGGTGATGGAACATTATCAGGACTTTGCTTTGTAAAAAACACATCCGGTAATCTAGCATAACTATTATCAAAGTTCCAACCTATATTTATTTTAGTTTTTGTCATATCCATAATCTCTTCCCCCTTCTATCTTTTGATTAAATATTGAGTTTAATATAGCTTAATAATAACCTTTTATTCTCATTAAATAAACATATATTATTATTTAAATATATTTATATTTTTAAAGGTTTATATTAATATATTTGAATATTTTTATAGATTAATATATTTATAGATTAATATATTTATAGGAAACTTGAGGGTTTAGAAGAATTCACTTCAGAATACAGAATCATATTATAACTAGTAATATATTGAATGTTCTATCATAAATCACATAGCCTTAAAATAATATATTGTTTTATATTCTAGGAAGTCCTTTAACTGGTTTATGTCTCTTTCTATTTGCTCCTGGATTTTGTGTATTTGATGCATTTGATGCTTGATTTTCATCTTCCTTTGTAATAAATTTGTAATTTGTCATTTTTATCACCTCAATTTTAGTTTTGACTTTTTCCTAGTTTTTATACACTTTAGATCAAAAGTGTATACGACACGTTTATTTTCTTTTTTCACAACATTTTTTATTCTTTTCATTATTATCTTCAGCCAATTCACTAGAAAACTCTGTTGATAACATTGATTTATGTAGCTTTCTATTTACAAAATTATTTCTTCTATTTCCTTTTTCTAAATTTCCGAAAGCTTTCATACCTGCATAAATCATTGAAAATAGTACTACCAATATAATTCCAGTTATAAGACCAGATGCTTGGTCAGCAATAAGCGGCATACTAAAAATAATAATAATCATACTTATTAAACCGATCCAAGACATATAGGGAAATCCAGGCATTTGACACTTTCCATTTGGAGGACATCCATTTCTTTTGCGAAAGCGTATATGAGTGGCCATAATCACTGCATATGTAAAAAGTAAAGAAAATCCACTAGCACTAATTAAGAATAAGTAGATCCTGGGAAATAATAAGCCAAACCATAGTCCTAAAAGCATTGAAATCCCTGAAAATATTATTGCCTTATAAGGAACATCCTTTTTATCCTTTAGGAGCCTTGGAGCATAGCCTTCATCAGCAAGAGATCTAAGCATTCTAGCAATTCCAAACATTGATGCAAGTGATGCAGAAAGTATAGCTGTGATTAATACAAGATTTATAATATTACCAGCCCAGGTTATTCCCCATCTGTTAAGTGCAGCTACCATAGGACTTATACTTTCATTAAGTTCTGTTGTAGGAATTAATGGGAGTAGCATTATAATAGAAAGTATATAGAAGCCTACAAGACTTATAACAGTATAATTAATTGCTTTAGGAATAGTTACAGTTGGGTCTTTTGCTTCTGAAGCTGCCAGTCCTATTATCTCAAAACCTGCATAAGCAAATACCACTATAAGCATACTTCCAGCAATCCCACTTATACCTGCTGGCATTAAAGGTTCTCTTACTAATTCTCCAACTCCAATTGCTGTTCTTCCAGGAATCAACCCTGTAATTAATAAAAATGCCATGATTATAAAAGAAATTATAGCTATTAATTTTATCGCCGAAAGACCACTTGCTATCTTACTTAGCTTATCAGCTCCCAAAAGATTTATTAATGTTACACCAGTTATAATTAGGCTTCCATTTACAGGTATTGATATATTTGCAAACCATTCATTTAATAAAATCGAAACTGCTGTAGCTTCACTTGACATTGAAAGAATCATTCCAATCCAGTAAATCCAACCAACGACAAATCCTGTTCCCTTACCAAAAGTCTGAGATGCAAAAGTCATAAATGATCCTGAGTCAGGATTCGCTACAGTCATTTCCGATAAAGCATAAAGTATAAAATACACCAAGAAACCTCCTAGTATATAGGATATTAAAATTGCTGGTCCAGCAGCATTAATGGCTACTGATGAACCTAGAAAAAATGAACCTCCTATTACGCTTCCTAATGCCATCATTGAAAGCTGCCAAGCAGATAATCCTTCTTTTTTATTCTTCATAATATTCTCCTCCGTTTTATATATCCATTAAAATATTAATTAATAAGATATAATTTGAATAACTCCTAGAATATTATTCCTCAAAATTTAAAATGCATTCATTAAACTAATACAAAATTCAATTCTTTATTATTGCAATTCTAATAATCAAAACCATCAAAAGCAGGATAAGCCTCTTCACCATGTTCAGCTAAATCAAGTCCATCAGCTTCAACCGAACTCTCAACTCTTATATCCATAAATAGTTTCATAACTTTTATAATAAAAAACGTCATTACTCCAGAAAAAAATACTGTTATTATAATTCCAAATAATTGAGCTATAAAGAGCTTATTATCTCCAAAGAAAAGTCCATTCCATTTAATTGACGGATTAATAGTTTTCTGTGCAAATAAACCAGTTGCAATTCCCCCGAAAATCCCTCCTATTCCATTACAACCAAAAGCATCAAGTACATCATCATATCCTAATTTAAATTTAACTATTCCAATAAATAAATACGAAATTGGAGCTATTATTGTTCCTATTAGAATAGCTGAATTAATTGAAACATAGCCAGCTCCTGGTGTGATCGCGACTAATCCAACAATTGCGCCTGTTACAGCTCCAAGGATTGTTGGCTTTCCTTGCTTAATTTTTTCAATTAACATCCATGAAAGCATTGCTGAAGCAGCTGAAATATTTGTTACGACAAAAGCATGCACTGCAAGATCTCCTGCACTCAATGCACTGCCAGCATTAAATCCAAACCATCCAAACCAAATCAACCCTGTTCCAACAACTACCATTGGCATATTGCACGGTCTATATGCTACTTTGCCATAATCCTTCCTCTTACCTAGCATAATGCATGCGATAAGTCCAGATATACCTGCACTAATATGAACCACATTTCCTCCTGCAAAATCAAGGCTTCCAAAAGAGTTAATTAATCCACCGTTACTCCACACCATATGAACCATTGGATAGTACACCAAAAGTAACCATGCTAAAATAAATATAAATAATGCTGAAAATCTCATTCTTTCAACTAACGCACCAGTCATAAGTGCAGGAGCACTTATTGCAAACATCATTTGAAATGATGAAAAAAGCAGTGCTGGAATAGTTGGCGCATATGTTGAAGTGGTATTTTCCACTCCTATCATTCCCCAAAAGGTCATTCCACCAATAACTCCATGTATATCTTCTCCAAAAGATAATGAATATCCAATAATAACCCACATAACTGATGATAAACCGCAAATGAATAGTGAAGACATTATTGTATTTAAAATATTTTTTCGTCTAACCATACCACCATAAAACAAAGCAAGTCCTGGTGTCATCAAGAATACAAGTGCTGAACAAATTATTACAAAGGCAGTGTCTCCAATATTAATTTTCATAAGTTCCCTCACTCCTTTTATAGAAATTTATCGTTATATAAATTCTAATTAATATGACCAATCCCAATTTAAGAAACCATCAAATAGATCCTCAATTAATTGAACCTTGTCAATTGATAACTTGGATATGTATTACTTCAATAAGAACAAAAGTGGCTGCTCCACGCAATTTACTTTGTCAATTAATGAATGAGTAATGATGAATAATTTCTTAAAATGATTTCTATGCAGCATAGCTGCTTTTTTATAGGTGTATATTTTCTGAAAAGATGTAGGCTTTTCTTCCTTAATCATTCACCATTAATCTTTGATAACCCTTAATTTCATCATCTTTTCCACTTTCTAAAATTCTATACTTTCATAATTATTAAAAAAGTGCTTGAAAAACATACCTTAAGATATATCTTTCAAACACCTTTGTTTTTTTAAGTATATTTTCTTATATTCTTTTTGTCAATTAATGAATTAATAAATATGAATGATGAATGATTTCATATGCAGCATAGCTGCTTTTTTATAGGTGTATACGTCCTTAGATTATTGCTAATAACACTTCGCATTTTATAGAAATCGCTTTCTATTTTTTATTCCTTATATATTGACACATAATTCACATTGTAATAACATATTCATAGAAAGCGTTTTCTATTTTTTATAAGGATGGTGTATATTATGTTTGGATTTCTATCAATATTACTTGCTTCATTTACTCAAGGTATCACAGGTTTTGGTTTTGCATTAATAGCTGTTCCTCTTCTCTCATTTTTTATACCAGAACTTAAAGACATCACACCAATAATAGTCATTTATAGCCTATTAACAAATATTATTCTTCTATACAAATTAAGACACTCTATAGCTTTTAAAAAGATTATTCTTATGATTATATTTGCAATGATTTCTACGCCTTTAGGAACTTTCCTACTACTATATATAAATGTTAAAATACTAAAGATTATGGTTGGTATAGTAATTTTCATTAACGCTCTCGCAATGTTTAATGATTTCAAAATCAAAATACAAAATGAAAAAATATCTTATGGCTTAGTTGGTATTTTAAGCGGAATCTTAAATGGTAGCGCAGGTCTTAGTGGTCCGCCTATCGTTTTATTTTTGACTAATCAAAATGTATCTAAAGACGTATTTAGAGCAAATCTCTCCTTTTTTGGCTTTATAACTAATATATTTACAATTATACTTTTTGCCTTTGAAGGAATTATTAATCAATCAATACTAAATTTTACAATTATTTATTTTCCTGCCCTTATAATTGGAGTGTTATTTGGTATAAAAGCCTCTTCTAAAATCAATGAACTTAAATTTAGAAAACTCACAATTTATTTGATTTTAGCATTAGGCTTATATACTGTTGCAGTATCAATAATAAAATAGTATTAGTTATTGATCTTGTATTATTTTCTATAATGACAGCTTGGTATAATTTTTTAGTGTGAAAATTATGCCAAGCTGTCATTATTATATTGTAACAAAACTGTAATATAAAAAAGTTATTATGTTTTTATACTTAAACATGACTAAGGAGTTTTTATATGCTAGATTTAACTAAAAAAACAATATATATGATACTTATTTCCTTTATTGGTCTTTTTATAGGTTCATCATTTTTTATTAGAGCAAAGTATAATTCTTTTGTTTATGGTGATAAACCTATACTTCAAAATCAAGAAATCGGTATTTTTCTCTTAATAGCCGTAATTTTGATTATTTTAAGTATAGCTTTATATAAATTGTCTTTAAAACTTAATAGATTTAGTAAAAAAATCATAATTCCAGTAGTACTTATCTTTAGTTTTTCTATCCAAATTGTAATTATATTTTTATTTACAAAATTACCCGAGGCTGATTCTAAAACCGTATTATCAATAGCATTAAACATGCTTTATAAATATAATTATTCAGCCTTTCAGGCAAAAGGATATCTTTATATGTTTCCTTTTAACTTTTCTACAGTTTTATACTTAGAAACGTTATTATCCATCTTTCCTAATAACTATTTAATAATAAAAATTTTTAATATATTATTTACTCTTATTACATCTTTAATGATTTATTTAATATATAGAGAATTAAATTATAAATCAAAAAGTAATGATTATGGTGTGCTAATATTTGCAGCAACGTATATACCTTCATTACTTATGTGCAATTATATATACAATGATATTATAGCAACAACACTTCTTACCTCGGCAGTGTATTGCATCATAAAGTTTATAAAAGAAAAATCAATTAAATATATTATAATTTCCTCGATTCTTTTATCAATAGGAAACTATTTTAGAGGAATAGGTGCAATTTTTCTAATTGCTGGCTTAATATACATACTTATAAATATAAAAGAAATTGGAATTAATAAAGTATTAACAGCTTTTTGTATACTCCTTGCTTTATTTAATCTTCCAGCTTGGACTGAAGATGCTATTTTAAAGTCAAATGGTATTGTCAGTGAATCCATTAATAAAAATTCAGCTCCAATATATATGTGGCTAAATATGGGCCTTAATCAAGATACTTTAGGCTATTGGGATAATATGAAAAGCTATAATATTTATCAAAGAAACGCTAATTATAATAAAGAAAAAAGTTCAGAATTGTTTAAGAACGAGATAGAAAAAAAGTTGTCCAATACATCTCTTCCTAACTTAGCAAAGTTTTACTACGAAAAAGTTTTATGGACCTGGACTGAAGGAACATATCAAATTGAAACCTTTGGTATAGGTAATTCTGCAGCAACCAATTCTAGACAAAAAATGAATAGATATAATCAACAATATAGCTATCCCACTTTTGCAACAGAATTATTTAAAGGCGATTCAATATATAGAAGTGGTTTAAATTGGATTTTATATGTAATGAATTTTCTAATGTATTGTTTAATCCTTATAAAATTAGTATTAGGAATGAAATCTAAAAAATTCAATGAAGTTTTTTTAAGCTTAATAATCTTAGGGTTCATAGGTTTTTATATTTTATGGGAAATTAAATCTAGATATATTTATCCAGTATATCCTTTATTAATAGTGTTATCTTATATGGGCTTCAAAGATACATATGACTTAATTTCAATTAGAAATTTTAAACAATCAATCTCGCAATTACTTAGAAAGGAACTTTAAATATATGCGTAAAATAATACTTTACCTCATTCTAATCACATTATTGATTATTAGTTCTACATTTTTAGTTTCTTGTAATGCAATTACAGCTCAAAATATAAATTTTGATTCTTCTAATATAAAAGATGATTTTGGCATAGATGAAATTCCTGAAATCCACGATAATCCAGAAACTGATAATAAACCTGACATAAAAAATAAATCTTCCATAGCTTTTTATTCAAATGAATTTGATGCAGTTTCTCCAAACATTGACGAAGATTTTAGTATTCATGGTGAACCTCATCAAAATAATATATCATCTTCTGCAAAAAAATAGATGGATAAGCTCCATCTATTCTTTATCTAAAAATTATAATATCATTTATATTTCTATAGTTGCTTGTCAATGCAACCACAATCCTCTATATTGTTATCACCTTCATAATGGGTTTTTTTCAATTTTTCATGATCAATTTTCCTCATCGTAATATAATATGCACCAGCAAGTGGAATACAAGCACCAATCCATGCTAAGGGACTTGCTAAAGATACTCCTAAAAAACCAAATGGCTTAGCTAACATAATTGCAGCAAAGGTTCTCATAAGTAACTCCATGATTCCTGCAACTGTTGGGATAAAGCTTTGACCAAGCCCTTGAAGAGTGTACCTATATATAAAAAGTAGTGAAAGTATAAAGTAAAAAATTCCATTTGCTGTCAAGTAAACTTGAGATAACGATATTACCTCTGTTTGGTCAGACCCAACAAAAATTGAAGTTAGTATATGTCCTGCAAATATATTTATAAGTCCTACAATAATACTAAATGACACTGAAATAAAAATGCATTTTCTTACCCCTTGTTTTATTCTTTCAAATTTTTCTGCCCCATAATTTTGTGCAGTATATGTAGCCATTGTGATTCCAAAGGACATCATTGGTTGAATTGCAATAGTGTCAATTTTTTGAGCTGCAGTATATGCTGCAACAGATACAGCTCCAAGACTATTTAGTGCAAATTGGACTGCAATTGCACCAATTGCTATTATAGAAGCTTGAAATCCCATTGGCAAAGACATTCTTACATGCTCTAAAAAAACATCCCTTGATAACTTTATATCACTTTTTTTCAATCTAAGTATTGGTAAATTTCTTTTTATATACCATATGCATAATAAAGCTGAAACTCCTTGAGCAATAACTGTTGCAAGTGCAGCTCCACTTACCCCCATTTTAAATATTAAAATAAAACCAAATTCTAAAACAATATTTAAAATACAAGCTATTATCAGGTAAATTAAAGGTGTTTTACTATCCCCTAAAGCTCTGATAATATTTGAGAAAAAATTAAAAAACATCGATGCAATAATCCCAAGAAATATGATAAACACAAAATTATAAGCATCATCAATAATTTCTGTAGGTGTATTCATTGCTACTAATATAGGCCTAGCTAAAATAGTACTAATCGTAGTAAGAATTATTGTCACTATCATACTTATTACTATACCTGTAAAATAACTTTCTTTTATCGCCTTTTTATCGCCAGCACCAAATTTCTGAGCTGTAATAATTGAAAGTCCTGAGGTTAATCCTTGAGCAAATCCTAATATTAAAAACATTATGCTTCCTGTACATCCAACAGCTGCTAAAGCATTAATACCTATAGTACGACCAACAATAAACGTATCAGCTATATTATAAAATTGTTGAAAGATATTACCTATTAATAATGGCACTGTAAATAACAATATTAACTTGGCAGGATTACCTTTTGTCAAATTTCTAGTCCCAGCCACTTAACTTCCCCCTTAAATCATTTTTTAACTTTGTAACGGAAATAATTTTTCGTATCTTATACATTCTATATCTTTCGTCCCCATTTTGTCCACTTCAAAACTTGATTTTTTTGTATTTATCGACTTAATTCTTTTGCTGCCTTCCTTGCATACATATCACAAAGGGAATTTTCAAAATGATCTGAATGCCCCTTTACCCATTGAAATTCAATATATTTATCATTGCAGGCTTCGTCAAAACTAAGCCATTTTTCTATATTTTTTGGTGGCTCGCCATTGACGGTTTTAAAGCCATTAAATTTCCAAATAGGCAACCATTCTGTTAACCCCTTTCTTACATATTGACTATCTGTAATTATTCTCAATCTTTTGATATCTTTTAATATTTTCAGAGCTTTTATTGCTGCTTCAAGTTCAGCTTGACAGCTGCCAATTTTATCTACTTTTTCAGTATATAAATTATATTTTCCTTCTAAATCTTCTATTATAAAAGCATAACCACCATATTCTTTTTTTTCAAGATAACTAGCATCTGTGAATATCTTATAAATTTTTTTATCAACCTTATGTTCCTCTATTGCATAACTTTTGTAATTATTATTCCTTTTATCTAAAACTAGAATTTTACTTCTATCATTAAAAGCTGCTACATCTTTGCCATCACTTAAAACAAATTTAACAGCAAATCCCACAAAATATGTATCCCTTCGTTTGTTGTGAAGCATCTTTCTAAGTTGATATTCATTAATTTTTAGATAATCTGTTAGAATATTATCACTTAAAAACTGCAATTCCTTTTTAATTGTATTAAATTCTATAACAGAAGATTCTAAATCCCTACTTATTTTAATTTTATAATTATCATCTTTAGCATCAATTATTTCCATTGTAAAAAGTATCATTTTCATAAAACTACCCTCTTGTTTCTTTTAATTTGTCTATCCATTATTAACTCCTTATGATTTATTTTATAATTTTAAAAACTACAATAAATTCATAAAGTAAAAATATCGTAATAATAAGTATTGTTCCATAAATTAGTATACCTTTCCACCAAAGCTTCCATTGTTCTTTAATAAATAAAATCCGATTAGTATGATTCACAAATTTATGTATCCAAACTCGCTTCCACCATGCAAGAATTGAAAATATAGCTAATACTGCAAATAGAAATATAGAAAAATTTAAATCTTCAACTAGTCCATTGCCTGTTATGCTCAAAACTATATATCCAGGCAGTCTTCCTAATATTGAGATGATAACCAACGTAGAAATTTTAATTGTAGTTAAGCCTGCAATAAAAGAAATAATATCATCTGGAAATGCTGGTAATAGAAATATTAAGAAAAATATTAATGGTCCTTGTTCCTTTGTTAAATGATCAAACTTATTTAAGAATTTTTCACTAACAAATCTATTTACAAATGGTCTGCCTAATCTTCTCGTTATGATAAAAATAATTGTAAATCCAATAGTTGAGCCTATTATTGTATAAATAACTCCTAAAACTGGTCCAAATAAAATTCCTCCTATTAAACCAATTACTTGGCCTGGTATAGGTGCTATAATAACCTGAATAATCTGCATTAGTATATAAATTAATGGTGCAAAAGCACCTGCACCACTTATTATTTTTCTAGCTTTATCTGGACTACTAAAAGCTGTAAGAAACGGCCATGAGAAATATATAACACTTCCAAAGAAAATAATTAAAATAGTAATCAACAGAATAATCTTTTGAAATTTATATTTTGAAGATTTCATTAATATTAACACCTCCAAACTTTATTTAATGTTTTTAAAATTATACTAATCCCCTTTCAATCATCTTAATCTAAAAAAAGAACCTAGTAAAGCTTTGAATGCTTTCTAGGTTCTTCAAACTTATATTATTTTATACTTTGATTTAATTAATAACAACAAACTATCTTAGAATATCCTGTGTAAATACATCTAAGTCTACATTACCATTAATTCCATCAATATATCCTTGATCTGTATATTGATGTCCTGCTCTATTACTCCAAATATTATTTGCTGGTAAATTAAATATTCCTTTAGAATAATTTGCTTCCCATAAAGTATATTTAGATAACCTGTTGTCTAAATTATTAATAAAATTAGAATATGTATATATACACACATCCATATTACTTAATCTCTTAAATTCATTTATAAATCTAATTGTATAATCCATAACATCAAACCCACTACTTTCAACGTCTAATACAGGTTTCAAGTCATTTTGCTTATCTTTAATTTTATTATAAAAATTTTGTGCTTGAGTTTCAGGAGAGCTTGTCCCAACTAAAAAATGATAAAAGCCAGTTTTTAAGCCTGCACTTTTAGCTCCATTATAGTAAGTTCCTAAATAATTATCTACATAAGTTGTTCCTTCAGTAGCTTTTATGTATACAAATTGAATACCAGCCGACTTGACTTTTGCAAAATCTATATCTCCATTGTAGTGGCTAATATCAATTCCTTTATACTTACTTCCTGGAATCGTTCCCGGATTTCCTGGTCCAATTTTTTTCCCATCTGGTCCAAGTTTGAATCCATCGCTTGTAGTAGTATTTGTAAGCATTTTTCCTGTTCGAGTATCTAAATAATAGTAATCAGTTCCAACATTAACCCAACCTGTTGCCATTGCACCACTATCTTTTAAATAATACCATGTATCACCAAGATTTATCCAGCCTTTAGCCATAGCACCTGTATCATATAAATAGTACCAATCCCCATTATCAAAAATCCATCCGCTGCTCATACTTCCGCTACTACTAAAATAATACCAATGATTACTTAACTGTACCCAACCTTTGGCCATTGAACCATTACCATAAAACATATAAATCTTATTATCTATTTTATTAAGTCCAGTTATCATAGCTCCAGAATCATTTAAATAGTACCAAATATTATTTAATTGCTTCCACCCTGAAACCATACTTCCTGATGCATTTAAATAATACCATGTTCCATTATAGTTCAACCAGCCTGTTGCCATTTTACCATCACCATTTAAATAATACCAATTATTATCTGGATTAATCCATCCAGTTGCTCTTGTATTATTAGATTTATAGTAGTACCAATATCCATTTTCCCTTTTCCAACCAATAGTTGATGTAACATTAATAACATTAGTCTTATTAGCACTATTAGTAACATATTGCGAAATGACACTTAAGGCTTCTGGCTTAGTTTCTGGTACTCCTGGATTAGGAATAGCACTAGATGCTTGAGTAGCAGTTGTCATAGAATCACTAGTTGCAGCTTGTACCCCTATCATTTGTCCTAAACTTAACATAATTGCAAAAGCTAAAACAAATATAGTTATTTTCTTTTTCATTTTCACAGGAATCCTTCTCCTTTTTTCTTTAGTAATTTCATAATAAATTGTATTTATCGAACCCTCCTTATTGTGTATATCCCATTTATATTATATAAGCGTCAACCTTTGTAAACAATAAATTAACCATGGGAATTATGGATTTTTTTGTATGTAATAATAATTATTTATTGATAATTGTTGAAATTTTCTAAATATTCTAGTATAATTAGTATTAACATACAAGTAAGGAGTGATGTTAAATGAATAAATTATTAATTAAAACTTATGCTAAGAAAATTTTCGAATTTCTAATCTTTGGACGAGAATATAGAACTCCTGAATATGCTTATGTTCGTGTAAATCAAAATCCTAAGAGAAACATATATGATGATAGATTTCAAAGATAAATTCATATATTAAATTTAAATAGTGATGTTTTTTAGCTAAATATATAATTTTTGTAAAAAAGAAGCATACCATATTTTATGTATGCTTCTTTTTTACATTTATTTAATAATCTGCTTTATTCCACAACTTATAAATAATTTAAATAGTCGTTTCATTTACTTTTTAAAGAGTTGGATACTATTATATTCTGAAACCATCCTATCAATATAAAAATAAAGACGTGCTTGAATATCTTCATCATCATCTGGACCAACCAGGCCTGGCTTAGCATCTAATTCTCCTGAATCAAATGTTTTATTATTTACCATGTTGACTATGTTATTAACAAAACTATGATATGCCTGTACAAATTCTTTAAATCCAGAAGTATGGGTTGTTCCACCTTTTATATCTTGCTTTTGGAAATCTAAATAGGCCTTATTATAATCATCCAAAAGCTTTTTATATTCATCTAAATTCATGCTAAATAAATTTTTATTGGTAATATTATTATCAATAAAATATCTATAAAGTTCTTCAGATTTAATAAGCATATTTAAAGTATGGTATGAATCCATATCTTCACTATCCTCATATTTTTTTAATTCACTCTGCATATGTTCAATGGATACCTTATCAAACTTTTTATTAAAATTGCTATAGATCTCATCATATTCCTTTACGTAGTTGTAAAACTCTTTATGTAATTGCTCTTTTGTTTTATCATTTTTCTTTCCATACTCTTCGTTACCACCATAAGCATAATAAATTTCGCTAATTAAATCATAAACTTTTTGTGTTGCATCAGCCAATTTAATTACATATTCATCAATTTCAATTTTAGGATTTGAATTTGCAGCTTTTTTTACTTTTTCTATATTATCGTATTTTTGCTTCAAAATTGGTCCCATATCAACTTTATTTGGATTATACTTATGTTTTAGGATTTCACTATTACCTTTACTCTTAAAATATAAATCAATAGATTGATTATAACAATCAACGATATCATTATTGAATTCTACATAACATTGGTATTTCTTATCATATTCAGCATCAGAATTTTTGCCATTATTACTGCTAACATTTTTAGCTTCAGAGCTTTTATAATTACTTTCACTTTTATTGACCTTTCTGCCATTATCATTTTGAAATAAAGCAATAGCTATAGCTACTAATAAAAATGAACAAAAATAGAATATCAAAAGTCTTTTTTTCTTTTTTGCGAATTCTATTTTTTTATCATCAACTTCCGTATTAATATCATCAACATTTTTATATCCTATATCACTTCTATGTAATAATCTATAATCAGGATGATTATCTAAAAACCATTTCTTAAGTTCAGGTTTCTTATAAATTAAATCATCAATTTCTTCACAGTTTAGCTGTGATCTTTTCTCACGTTCCTTTAATGCTATTTTTTTAGCTATAATATTAAATATAAAACCAATAATAAACATAACAATACTTAGAATAACACTAAAAATAATAATTGATAATAAATTAGATTCTCCTGTTTTGTTGTTCTCACCTATTGCCTTGATTAATTGGACAATAAAAGTCACAGGTATTATCTTCCCAAATATATTAAATACTCCTCCTGTTATTGAAAATGTAGTAGCTATTTTACTTTCTTCATATGTTTTATAGTTAAAACTAACATGCATTATTTCCCACTCCTCAACTTTCCCCACAATATTTGTATTATACTATTTTTTAACTAAATAGGTAAAGTCTAATAATACTTTTATATTTGCTTTCTGTATTAATTTTGTATATATTAGAGAAAATAGAAACAATTAATACAAACTTTGTCTGAAGGGAGCTGTAAATTATGTCCACCAGAAAACATTTATTTAAATTTTTACTAATTACGTTAATAGCAATGATATTTAATTTAGCTATATGGTATTACATGGGCCGTGATAGCGCCTTAGAATTTCTTGGAGGATATATTATTGAGCTTAGTCTTAGCGTTGATAACTTATTTCTCTTTTTACTGATATTCTCAAGCTTTGGAATCAGTTCAAAATATCAAAAAAGAGTATTAAGTTATGGTATATTTGGAGCTATTATATTAAGATTTATATTTGTTATATTAGGGATTGCTATTATAAATACCTTCAAATGGGTCTTATATGTGTTTGGAGTCCTGCTCATTATTAGTGGTATAAAAATAATGATTAATAAAGAAGAAGATGTATCCTTTGAAAATAGTAAATTAATAAAACTTTTAAAGAAAATGGTTCCAGTTACTAAGGAACTTCACGACGAAAAATTCTTTGTTAAAATTAATAATGTTCTTCATGTAACTCCTTTATTTGCTTTGCTATTTTTAATTGAAGGTTCTGATTTACTTTTTGCCATAGATTCAATACCTGCTATCTTTGCAATAACAACAAATGCTTTCATAGTATATACCTCAAATATTTTTGCTATATTAGGGCTTAGAAATTTATATTTTATTCTTGAAAAGCTTCACAGTACTTTTGAATATGTAAAGTATGGAGTTGGATTAATACTTATATTCACAGGTATAAAACTTGGAATATCATTTAAATATCATATATCAGTTGGAATTTCACTTGCTGTGATTATTTCGATACTTATACTTAGTGTATTAGTTAGTGTATTAGTATCTATAATAATTAATAAGAAAAAGCAGAAGTAAATATTGTATATTGAAAAAAGAGCCAAAAGTTGTTTGATTAATGCTATCATTAATCAAACAACTTTTCTTTCTTGCTTACAAAGTTAACGCCACTCCTTAAGACTATTCTAAATAATATATTATATTCCCCTTATCAAAACGAGATTAAATGGATTTTTCACTGATAATGAATTTCATTTACATTTTCAAAATCATCTGCTATATTATTGTTAAGAATAATTTTATTGTGATAAGTCTTTATTAAAAAAATAATTCTCACAAATAATTTAGGAAGCAATATTAATACATGCCAGAAAGGATAAAAAATAATGTTGAACCAAGAAATGTATCATGACATAATTGAAGCATTGGCTGCAGCATTAGATGCAAAGGATGTTTATACAGCAGGCCACTCTACAAGAGTTGGTAATATGGCCTATGAATTAGGTAAGAAATTAAAACTAGATGATTACACTTTACAAATGATCCATATAGCTGGTCACTTACATGATATTGGGAAAATAGGTGTTCCTGATAATGTACTTAATAAAAAAGGTAAACTTGACGAACATGAATGGATGCAAATGAAAATGCATTCTGAAATAGGATATAATATATTAAAAAATACGAATAGTTTAAAAGAAATTGCTAGAATAGTTTTATATCATCATGAAAAATGGAATGGAACTGGATATCCATCTAAACTTTCTAAAAATGAAATTCCATTAGGTTCTAGAATAATAACCCTTTGTGATTCAATTGATGCTATGAGAAGCAAAAGACCTTATAAGCAAGTAATAAGTAATATTGATTGTTATAATGAAATATTAAAAAATAAAGAAATAATGTATGATCCTAAAATAACTGATTGCTTAATTGAAAATTGGAATGTTATTGTAACACCCCAATACTCATAAAATATATATTAATTATTTATAAATATTTCTTGACAAAAGTTCTCAATTAGTATATTCTCTAATTGAGAATGATTTTCATTTTATTTTATACAATTCTAAAAGTTTTCCTCTACTTTAATTAATAAAAAAAATTAAAATGGAAACAATAAGAATATGTAGAAAATTTTTCAGCATAAAAATAACTTGGCGGTGATATAAAAATGGGATATTTAGATTTTCACAACAAATTAAATTCATTAGAAGATAAAGAATATATTGAAACTTTTTTGGTCTACAATGTGTCTTTGATAATTGCAGGAGTTAAACCAGCTGTTACAATAACATTGAAAAAGAATAAGCACAAATTATATAATAGTTGGAAAAGTTTTGGGCATTCATTTATAAAAGATATTAACTTAAACTATATTGAATTAAGAAATGATTCCACTGCACTTATTATTATGATTTATGAAGAATCCTTACTAGAAAAATATTTAAATTATGAGCAAAATCAAGATTTTTTAATTAATCTAGGCTATTCTAAAAATTCTTCTATTGATACTTATGTTAATACACTAAAATCAAGATATGCTCAATATCATTGTCCTCACGAACTTGGGTTATTCCTCGGAATACCTATTAAAGACGTCAAAGATTTTATGGAATGTGAACCCAAAAAATGTTTATTATGCGGTTACTGGAAAGTATATAACGACAGTAATAGAGCAAAAATAATTTTTAACAACTATGATAAAATAAAAGAATATACAATAAAAACTATGCTTAAAGGAAACTCATCGCACGACCTAGCTTTAAGCATAAAGAGCTCCTTTAATAAAAAAGTACAGTATATATAATCCTCCAAATTATATATTTACTAGCCATAATTAGGATTTTCAGTCCACATACCTGAAAATTCACAAAATGAATACAAACAAACTATTTTAAATTTCCTTAATAATATACATTCCATAAAATTTATATAAAACCTTCCAAGAAGATATAAGTTATCATGATTCTTGCTTCTTGGAAGGTATTTTTTTATTCTATTACACTAATTCTCTCTTTATTTTTCCATTTAACAAATATTAATTCCGATGTAAAAAAAGCAGTAATAGGTATAATTAAAATAATTCCTATACCACAACACATTGACTGAAATACTTCTGAACAAAATACCTTTGCATTTATTATTGTTGCAAAAGAATAATTAAGTTGATTGAAATATATCATTAAAGTCATAAAACCACTTATATATGCAAAAAATAATGTATTTGTCATTGTTCCTAAAATATCTTTTCCTATATTCATGCCTGATTTAAATAATTCATGTTTTGATATAAGTGAATTATTCTTATAAATTTCATTCATAGCTGAAGATATTGATATAGATACATCAATAATCGCCCCTAACAATCCAATCAATATTTCACAGACAACTATTTTAGAAAAATCAATTTGAACATACAAAGAATAGAACGAAACCAGATCTATTTGTTCGTTACTAAAGCCTTGTATTTGTGCATTTATTCCCATTTTATATGTTGCAAGCATTACTATTAGTATTACTACTATAACAGATAGCAGCGACGCAAATGTTTTTTTATTAAACCCATTAATGAAAAATAAACTAAAAAAGCTAATAATCATTGCTCCTATAAAAGTAACTTTAATCGGATCAATTTTAGCACCGATTAGTATGAGCATAAAAAATAATGTACCAAAATTTAAAATTAATGTAAAGAAGGATTGTATTCCTCTTCCCCCACCAACAGCTGCCATAAGAATTAATAGTATTACTAGTAATATTAATATAATATTCATAACTTAAATTTCTCCCATATTATGATTTTTAAGAATTAAAATCGAAATATATATTGTGATAGGAATACTTAATACAATTCCAATACTTCCAACAATTGCTCTCATATATTCTAGCGATAGATCAATGCTGACTATATAGGTAATAGGTACACCATTTCTTAAAAATAACAATATAGTTGGTATACTGCCACTTAAATATGCAAAAACTAAGGTGTTAGACATAGTTCCCATAATGTCTTGTCCAATTTCTCTAGCAGATCTAACTATGACTCTTCTACTAGTATTAGGATTCTTATCATATAATTCCTTTACAGCCGAAGAAATTGAAATTGCAATATCCATTATTGCACCCAAGGTTCCTATAATTAACTCTATGAAAAATATTGTTTCTGGAGGCTGAGTAAGAAAATCCATTTCTTCAAAGTGGACCCCACTCCAATTATTTATTTTAATAACAACTCCTGCTATTATCATTGATATTAATGTTCCAGTTAAAGTTCCAACTATTGCTGCAAAACTTTTCTTGTTTCTACCACTAACTATAACAATAGAAAAAATTATAAAAAGTATGCTAGCTATTATTGAACATATCATTAAATAGTAACCCTTAGTGAACAATTCAGTTATAATAAGCAAAATAATAATATTCACAATTAAACTTGCTAAGGATCGAAGCCCTTTCTTTTGTCCAATTAATAGTATTAGAATAATAAATATGATCATTATTAACACAATATATTTATCTCGTTTAAATTCAGTTATTTTTACAGATGATATATTATGGTTATCATTATCAGTAATTGATAAAAAGACCTGATCATTTACCTTTAAATTAAGATCATTAACTTGTGAAAATGAAGCTATATTATCGGCTTCAACTACTTCCCCTTTATGATTTCCATTCATTATGATTGCTCTAATTTTTTGATTTTTCATTAATTCTATTTTTCCATCATCTGTCTTTTTATCAAATTCTTTTTCTTCTATTGAAATTACTTTACCTATTGGTTTATCATAGAAATTTTCATTATTAGATATAAAGAACAAACTTATTAAAGATATTATTATCAATATTGCACCAAGCACTAATTTCTTTTTACTAAATTTATTTATTTCAGTAGCCCTAAAATTGAATATATTCTTGATTAAATCTTTAGACATTTTCCACCTCGCTAATTTAATAATGCGTTCGCAAATTAACAATAAAATTTACATTTTAAAATTATACTCTTCTGATTTTATTTAATCAAATATAACTTCGTATTACTCTTTATAATCAAACAATAATTACTTTCAATTTTTAATAAAAAAAGTTAACCTTGCATTTTATACAAAATTAACTTTCCAATTACTTTATACTATTTTATTATTTTTTAGGAAACCTAAATCTTCCAAGAAGCTGCTTCTAATTGAATTTCAGCCATATGCTTATATATTGTTCCTTCTTTTACTAATTTATCTGGACTTCCTTGTTCCGCTACAATACCATCCTTTAAGACTACAATTTTATCCGCACCTGTTACTGTTCTCATTCTATGTGCAATAATAAGTACTGTTTTATTTTTAATGAGCCTTGATAATGCTTCTTGTATCATAGTTTCATTTTCAACATCTAGTGAAGCTGTTGCTTCATCTAATAATATAATAGGTGCATTCTTTAAAAAGGCTCTTGCAATTGATATTCTTTGACGTTCTCCACCTGAAAGTTCAGACCCATTTTCACCAATCATTGAATTCCATCCTTTTGGCAATTTTTCTACAAATTCATCACAATGAGCAAGTTTTGCTGCTTGTACTACTTCTTCATCTGTAGCATTTTTTCTTCCAATACGGATATTTTCCATAATAGTATTATTAAATAAAGTAACCTCTTGAAATACAATTGAATATAATCCCATTAATATTTCAGGATCAATTTTTGAAATATTCATACCTCCAACAGTAATTTTTCCTTTTTTAATATCCCAAAATCGCTCTGCTAATCTTGATACCGTAGTTTTTCCACCACCAGATGGTCCGATTAATGCAGTCACCTCTCCTTGTTTAGCTGTAAAGGATACATTTTTTAATACAGTTTCCTTATTATCATATGCAAATTCAACTTGGTCAAATACAATGTCATAGCCTTTATTTATGAGTGCTTCAACACCAGTCTGTACATCATGTTCAAGTATCTCATTCATACGTTCACACTGGATATTAGCTGCAATAATAGCTGCTAAATTCTGCAATGACATTTGCATAGGATCATATAATCTTGATACCAAAAGCAAAAACATAAAGAAAGTCAAAACATCCAAACTTCCATCAACAAGAAGCATTCCACCAGTAAGTGCAACAGTAGCTATTCCAAGCTTTAAAATCATTTGGGCTGATGCAACAAAAATAGCAGTTCCAAGTTCTGTAATTATTGAACGTTTTTCAACATTTTTAATTTTTATATCCAATTGACCCATATATGCTGCTTCTGCATTGTTTGCTTTCAAATCTCTAACAGATTCTAAACACTCTTGAATTCCATCTGCACAAGCCATTTTTACACCCATTTGTTTTTTTCCTAGTGTATATTGTACTTTTGATGAAAGTAAGACAATTATAAATGAAACAGGAAGCACCCATAAAGCTGCTATTGCCATACGCCAATCAAAAAAGAATAAGCTCACTGCAACTAAAAAGGTTGAAATAATAGAGCCTATAAGCTCTGGAATCCAATGAGAAGATGCAGTTTCCAGCGTAGAACAGTCAGCCATAATCGTACTTGTTAAATTCGCCAAATCCTTTTTTCCAAAGAAAGAAAGAGGAAGTTTTCTTAGTTTTTCAGCTAAGGATATTCTCCTAATCCCACTTTCTATGTATGTTGCTAAAAATGTTGCATTATACTGAAAATATGTTGTAATGAATATTAACACTAAACATACTGCAATACCAATTATATAGTAGGAGAGATTAATTCCTTCAATATTATTATGCATCAAATCTCCCACCAGATAATAAAGAAGTCCTACAGGCATCATTAACACAATATATGATAAAGTACAAGCGATGAATGCTTTTATCATGTCTTTTGCACCTTTTTCAGAAAGTGCATACTTATGTTGCAGTTTTTCAATTAATTTCACTTTTAACACCAACCTTCCATTTTACAGCACCATTATATTGGTTCCACATATGTGAATATAATCCCTCTTGTTGTATTAATTCTGAATGAGTTCCAAATTCACAGATACCTCCATCTTTTAAAACATAGATACAATCTGTTTCTATAACAGTAGAAAGTCTATGTGCTATCATAAATACTGTTTTTTCTTTTGATAAAATTGAGAACGCCTCTTGCACCTTTGCTTCATTATCTGGATCAGCAAAAGCTGTAGCTTCGTCCAGTATTAAAATAGGAGCATTTTTTAACATAGCTCTTGCAATAGAAATACGTTGCATCTCACCTCCTGAAAGGTAATTTCCTTTTGTTCCAATTATAGTATCAATTCCATCTGTCATTTTTTCTATAATATCCTCACACTGAGCATCTTTTAGTGCTTTTAATACTTCTTCCCTTGTGGCGTTTGGTTTGGCAAGTCTAACATTTTCCAAAATGGAAGTTTTCAAAAGTCTACTGTCTTGAAATACAAAGGATACTATATTCATCAATTCTTCTTTTGGAATATCCTTAACATTTACGTTTCCAATTAAAACTTCCCCACTATCTACATCCCAAAAACGAGCTATTACACTAGCTAAAGTTGTTTTCCCACCTCCGGAGGGACCAACAAAAGCTACATGCTCACCTGGATTAATTTTCAATGAAATTCGGTTTAAGGCATTTTCTTTTGCATCTTTATAGTGAAAGGACACATCCTTAAGTACCACTGAGTTATCTTTTGGATTTTTAGGTGCTTTGGTTTCTACTAATGGCTTTATATCCATTATGCTGTCAATACGCTCTAATGCATCCTCAACTATCATCATATTTTCACTAGAAAACATAATTTTATTTAATGTAACTGTTATAATAGGAGTAATTATAATATAGAACAAAAGATTTAATAAAAACTCATTTGTAACTCCATTCTGGGTAAAAACTAAAGCAACTCCTATTAATACAGCAAAAACTGAATTAATCGCTGTAGTATAAAATACCATTAGCATACGTAAATCCTTAGTATAAGAAATAACCCACTTTTCATAACTGTCTATGGAACTTTTAAATCGCTTAAAAGAAAATACAGACTGTCCAAAGGTTTTTACAACTGGTATACCACGAACATATTCAACTGCTTCATTTGACATCTGTTCTAAAGAATTTTGATATTCTTTCATTTTTTGCTTCATCTTGGTTCCAGTCATTGCTGACATAATAATAAAAGCAATCACAACAGGTATTAAACTTAGCATTCCAAGACGCCAATCAAATACCAAAAGCATAGCAAGCAGACCAATTGGAGTTGCTAAAGCACCTGCTCTATCAGGCAATTGGTGAGCTAAGTAAGTCTCAGTCGCTGCACTAGACTCATTTACAATTTTTCTAATCTTTCCACTTCCAACATCATCCATAAATCCTAAAGGTAAGGTGAGAATATGATGCATAGCTCTTGATCGCATATTAGCCTGAACACGAAAAGCCGCTATATGAGAGCACATTAAAGCTCCTATATAAATAACCATAGAACAAGCCGAAAAAACTACTGCCATCCAACCATAATATGATAGATTTTCAGCTGCACTGTAATTGGGTGAAACCTCCAATACATCTTTAATAATTTTCCATATATACACAAATGGTATTAATGCCAAAAGTGCACTTGCCCCAGACAATATCCACGAAGCTATTGTTAGATATTTAAATTTTCCGGCATATCCAAATAACTTTGACATACTAGATTCTTTTTTCATTTCAAAACCTCTCCTTTTATTTAAAACTGACCTATTTAAACTCTTTACAAGCAAGTTAGTTTCAACTAACCCGCACATATTTTTATCATATTTATCAAACCTTTATTAATTAGATTTAATATATTTAAATTTTATAGGTTGCCATATCTCCTTTCCTATATTCAGTTGGCTTCACTCCAAAAACCTCTTTAAAAGCCGCTGCAAATTTACTTTGATTTTCATATCCAACACTTGCTGATATATTCATAACAGTTTCATCAGTCTTCCTAAGCATCACTGCAGCATATTCCATTCGATAAGCCTTTATATATTTTGCAATACTTTTACCATACATAGCTTTAAAACAGTTCTTTAGTCCAATTTGACTCATGCTATATCTATCTGACAATTCTTTTAGAGTAAAATTCTTAGATAAATCGTTAATAATCTCATCATGAATATTTTTCACAAGTTCTGTTTGAGATTTTAAGTAATATTTGTTTTTAGCTTTATTTTCATTGGCGCAAGTCTCACTTAATAGCAAAAGAAGTTCTACGACTTTAATTTTCATATAATTATCTTTTGCCTTTTCCTCTAGGTCGGGTAAATTATTTAAATCTAAGAAAATTCTTTCGATCTTTCCTCCAACCCAGTTGATACAATTTCCAACTTTCCAAAAATACTTTTCTGTAGGAAATAACTTTTCTTTGAATTCATTTATATCCCCTAAAGCATAATTTAAAATTCCTGGCATAGAATAAGACAATTTATTAACATACAAATATATAGATATTCCTTTATATTTTGCAGCTGGTAATGTACTAACTACTGGAGGATATTTATCTACTAATCCTGCATGTAAATCACCGCTCCCCATATATACACATCCTCCACCTTCAAAGACACATTCTATATTTCCCTCATGACAATAACTAATTTCTATCATTTCATCTTGTATATCTTTTATATTTACCTTATTGGCGACTTCTACCAAATCCTTATTCTCAAAATCTTCATAACGAATAACTATTCCTGGTAAAACTTCAAATAAACAAATATCAATATTTTCTTCAATATAAATTTTTTTCAAACAAATTCACCTCTGATCTAGCTACATATTTTCTTAATAGAAATATCACAACGAGTTAGTTATAACTAACCTAATTAAATTATACTCTGATGAACATTTTACTACTAACCCCAAACAACATATTTAGCTCCAAAATAAAAACAAGTTAATTTTAAGTAGTTATGAATATTCTTTTAATGTTCATATCTAATAAGATATTCTCTGAGGATACTTATATTTGGTGTTGACATATTTGATTTTTTAATCAATCCTAAAAGTGCTCTATCTAAATATTCCATTTCATAATATGCTGATTTACAATGATCACTTATTGCAAGCCTGCCAACAGGTGTTAGTGCACATATCTTTAATCCATAATAAACTATTTTTCTGTGATTTTTTAGCAGTTTCAAAGTATTTTCAGGATCAATTTTATATCCTAACTTAACTAATACATCACAGCCTTCTAATATTGCATCAATAACAGTATTTAAAGCCTTTTTATTCCATGCTATTTTTTTCAAATCACAATTTGACATATATGCTAAATATGCAAGCGGCATAATCAATGCTATATGTGTCTTAAAAAAATCATCCATATTTTTGTGATAATGCACTTTAAACCTTGTTTCCATAAATATTTTTTCTATAATAGTTCTATAATCATTCTTCCCATCTAAATCCCCAATATCAAAATCCGGATATTTTGTATGTACACTAATCACTTTACTCTCTTCACGTCTTCCACCGATACTAAAAAAACCAAAAAGTATCCTAGGATTACTTGTCGATGTTTTTCTAATTTCCTCACTTATTTCTTTTGCTTTATCTTCATTGCCAACAAACACAAATAAAGGACATCTAACATTGGCGCTGATTGCTGGCAATACCTCTTTTACTTGCAAGTTCTGCATGACTACAAAAGTCACATCATATTGCTCATCTATCAGTAACTCTTTTACTATATTAATTTTATCTACTGTTGTTTTTCTTTGTAGCCAATGCCTAATTCCTAAGCCTTTTTCTTTTAGTTCTTCATATCTTTTGCCTCTTGCAAGAATTGTAACCTCATGACCTACCCTTTTTAATTCATGAGCCGCATAAGACCCTACGACACCTGCTCCATATATTAATATTTTCATTAACCTTCATCCCCTTAATAAATTTTCACTAAATACACACCTAATCGACAGCTTCAATATACAATTTTATAATATGCAATGTTTAACAATCTCAATCCATTTATTTGGCTCACATAAAAGAAGTTCTTCATGTAATAAACCATGTTGGATAATATGAGGTCTAATAAAATGCTGCTCATATCTATTTTTATATTGTTCTCCCATTTTAGCAGCATACAAGCAATGAATTGTTGTATTTGGTACTTCAATATTGTCCTCTAGTTTTGTTATAAGATCAGTATAAAATTGATTTTTCATACTCTTTTTAGTAACAAAGGACATATCAACACCACCTAAACCCATCATATAAAGTACATTTTTTGTATACTCTTCTCCACACTTTTTTAGCATATATTTTCTAAGGAATCTAGGAATTCTTCCACAATGCAATATCCCATAAAATAATAAAACAATAAGATTTGTTTGAACTACAGCAATTAGTCTTGTAGCTTGATCCAAATCTGAGCTGCCTAAAATTCCATGTTCCATATGAATTTTTTTTCGTTGCACCATCAAACCTACGAAAGAACCTCCTAAAGAGCACCCATATACAGCATGTATTTTCCCATTAAATCTTTGCTTAATATAATCTTCAATTTTTGCTACTTCAGTGAGCATATCACGAAACTCTGTTTTTTCTGTTTCGTCAAAACCATCATAGGATACACATACAACAAAAAAATCTTCTGCTAACAAATCTATTACCCGAGAAAAATTATTTTTCCAATGACAGCAGGTTCCAGGCAATAACATAATAGCCAAGTTTTCATCATTTCCAAATTCATATACTTTCAAAAGTATCACCTTCTCTATTATTTAAAATTTAGGCATGCTCCTATCTATATTATTAAATCAACTAACAAAGAATATAAAATTAAAATCAGCTAGTCATTTTTAACCCCATACAATTATACTTCTGTTATTTTTTATTACAAACTCTAAGATATATATTTAGCTACCAAATTAAAACTTTTCTAATACTAATTTTTTAGCAAAAATTCTTACCCTAGAAGACTATAATATTTGATGTTGACTATATATTATGATATACTTACGTCGATAATCATTGAACTTAACTGCTTAAAGTTTATAGAAGGAAGGTTTGTAATATGAATGTAAATGAATCAGCCGAAAATTATTTAGAAACTATTTTAATATTAAGCAAAAACTTGCCTGCTGTTCGTTCTGTTGATGTTGCTAATGAACTCAATTTTAAGAAATCTAGTGTGAGTGTTGCTATGAAGAATCTCCGCGAAAAGGAATACATAATTATAACAGATGAAGGTCACATTTCTCTAACTAAAGAGGGGAAAAAAATAGCAAGTATGGTCTATGAAAGACACACTTTACTATCTAGTTTGTTAGAATCTCTTGGAGTAAATGCCCAGATTGCTACTGAAGATGCCTGTAGAATTGAACATGTTATAAGTGCCGAAAGTTTTGAAGCAATAAAAAAGTATGTAGAAAAAAATATATTCAAAAATTAACCCACAATTATTTTTTTATAATTGTGGTTATCCCTTATAATGAGTTATATTTTATATACATGCTCTGCTTTATTGACATAAAACTATCTAAAATTCTATATTTCAAAAGTTCCTTCCTAACATCTTTTATACTATTTACTATTACTAAATTTACAATCTAATATTTTTTTCAATGCAGTACCACTACTCTGATGACATCGAATAAGTTCTGCTTTATTTGAATCTAAATTAGCTAAAGCACATTGTATCATTTTATGAGATACAGTATTTGTAAACAGGACTAGTAAATCGGGTTTTCCTATTTGTTTACCTAAATTGTTAGGCATTTGCGTAAATATTTTTGCTTTACAATTATAATTTTTACATATTCTTTTGTACTCACATACCATTCGATCATGTCCACCAATTATAACAATACTCATTTATCATCTCTCCTTTTTTATAATAAAAATTTTCTAAACTAAATTCATTATGTGTATTCTTTTAATGTTAACGATTATCTAGTTAATATGTTTTGCCATAACAACTAAAATATTTTAACTCTTCCTCTATTGTTCCTACTTTATATTTTCATTAAGTTAGTTTTAACTAACCCAATAATATAATACTCTAATTTCTTTCTATAATTCCTATAACTATATTTATTACTGTTAGAATTTTTACAATTATATCAGAACTAATTAATCTTTGAAAATATTCAAATTAAACTGATATTGGTTAGTTTGAACTAACCAATATCAGTTTAATACATTTTACACAAATTGTCTAGTGTTATAAAAAGAACTTTAAACACTTGAAATTGAATAATATCTATTAATTTATATAACAGCATTATTGATAACGATTTTCATTTACATTTTATTTGTTTTATGCTATATTATTTTCAGGCTTAATTTTATCGCGGCAAATTTCTGTATGGAGATGATAATTATTATGGCAAAAATGAGAACACCGAGATTTAAATTATGTAGAAGATTAGGATTAAACGTTATAGGACATCCTAATGCAATGAAGAGATCAAACAATGGCAGTGCAAGAAATGCTAAAAAACTTTCTTCTTACGGTATACAATTATTAGAAAAACAACGTTTAAGAGCATATTACGGAGTAATGGAAAGACAATTCTCAACTTATGTGAAAAAATCTCTTAAAGATAAGGAGCAAACTGGCTATTCTCTAATTAAAAGATTAGAATGTAGACTTGATAATATAGTGTACAGACTTGGATTTGCCAATTCATTAGCTGGAGCACGCCAAATGGTTGTGCATGGACATTTTTTAGTAAATGACAGCAAAGTAAATATACCTTCCTTTAATGTAAGTATTGGAGATGTAATTACTTTAAGAGAAAAATCACAAAAAAATGAATTATTTAAAAATAATTTTTTATCTAATTACTTAAATAAATATCCATATTTAGACAAAAGTGAAAATGATTTTTCAGGCACTCTTCTAAGATATCCTCTTAGAAATGAAGTACCTATTGAAATAAATGATTCCTTGGTTGTAGAATACTATTCAAGATTAAGTTAATAATTAAATTACTCTTAAAAGATAACTAAATATTTGATTTTCAAATATTTAGTTATCTTTATGATTAATCAATATTAAAAGGAGGTATTACGAATTTGAAATTCAATATAAAAAGTGAAAAAAATATTTGTAAGAATCCATATAAGCATCATTATTTCTGGGAACATAAAATTCTTAGAAATGATAATTTATGGGAAGGTTATTTTGAAAATGAATGCATAACTAAAAAGTCAAAAATAATTTATACTGGAATCCTAGATAATGAAAAAAACATAGTACACTTTGGTTTTGCTGTTTATCCATCTGTTTATAAACTATTAGGCTTTTTAGAGCATGTTTTCCTTCCTACAGCCTTTTTTACTTGGTTTGATCGCAAATCCCTTGATTTTTATATACCACTATCACCATATCCAACAGTTGTTAGTGAAGTCCTTGAATATACTAAAGATATTGATTTAAATATGATTAATTCTATAAATAATTCTTACGACTTCTTAAACAATTTATGGCTATTTGATGAAAAGCTGCTAAATATAGCTTTGAAGTCATTTTGTGAAAAATTTAATAATGAATGGGATAAAGATTTTGATCAAAAAATATTTTTAAAAGTATTTGATTCACCTTCTGATGTCTTCGACTTTGTAAAGAATTCAATTGGTTGGTCTGAGTATGATGAGTTCATAACCGAAGAGCTTTCTATGAGCTTAGATACTCTTAAATTTACTTGTAACAATGTTCTGACGGAACCTTTACTAAATAAAAAGTTCATTGATATATTAAATACTCATATGCCAATTTTATTTTAAAATATTTTCAAGAACTAATACTTGACAAAATTGTATATTAGTTGTAGTATCTTATTGAGAATGATTTTCATAATTATTTAATTAACCAAAGGAGTGATACTTTAATGAAAATAATATATTGGTCAGGAACAGGTAATACTGAAAAAATGGCTGAACTAATAAAAAACGGAATTGTAGAAGCTGGCAAAAACGCTGAAGTCACATCTGTTTCAGATGTAAATGTTGATGAACTTTTAAAAGATGAAATACTTGTTTTAGGTTGTTCAGCTATGGGTGATGAGGTACTTGAGGAATCTGAATTTGATCCTTTTATAGATGAAATTTCATCTAAAGTGTCAGGTAAAAAAGTTGCACTTTTTGGTTCTTATGGCTGGGGTGATGGTCAATGGATGAGAGATTTTGAAGAAAGAATGATTGGATATGGTTGTTCTATAATAGATACCCCATTAATAATTCAAAATGAGCCTGATGGCAATGAACAAGAGTGTTTAGATTTTGGAAAAAAAATAGCACTTGCATAAAGTTAACTACAAAATAATCTTAACATGTTAACTTATTAAACCTAGTTTACTATAACTTAATTGGTTAAATATTTTATGGCTATATTAACAATGAATACACATAGCTCCCTATATCATATAATTTGTTAATATGAATTGTATATTTTATACCTATTTGCGTGATTAACCAAATTGTATTTTCAGTTTGCACACCCTGAAAAACTTAACGCATGAATACAGACAGGCTCCTAATAACTAAAAATAAAATATATATTATCCATAAAATTATAATATATCAGGACTTTCTAAAAATAAAATTTAATACAATGGGATGAATTTATATAAATTTCATCAACATTCGTTGTATTATATTTATTTTAAGAAAGTCTTTTTATCTAGAGTTTAAAAAGCAAAATGCTCTATTTGTTTTATTTCCATTTATTATCTCCTACTCTTAAACGACAATGACTTTCTTTTACATCGATTATAGTATATGATATATTATTTTTAAGCTTCTATATATTCTTATTTGATTAATTAAAATCTAATAAAAATTTAATTATATTTTAGGCACACTTTAAAATTTTAAGGAGATTAAAATGAATTTTAGTAAATTAGACAATAAAACAAAAGGAATAATTTTTATAATATTATCCGCATTTGGCTTTGCTATGATGTCAGCATTTATTAAGCTATCTGGGGACCTTCCTTCTTTTCAAAAAACCTTTTTTAGGAATGCTGTTTCATTAATCGTTGCTTTTGGACTTATATTAAAAAATTCAACTAGCTTTTTTGGCAAAAAAGAAAATCAAAAACTTTTAATTATCAGATCCACTTTAGGAACCGTTGGAATTATTTTCAATTTTTATTCAATTGATAGGTTAGTTTTATCTGATGCAAATATGTTAAATAAGCTTAGTCCTTTCTTTGTTATAATATTTTCATGGTTATTTCTAAATGAAAAAATTAATTCAAAACAAATTATATCAATAATAATTGCCTTCATAGGAGCACTATTTATAATTAAACCTGCTTTTAATTTAGAGATAATACCTTCTCTAATCGGCGCATTAGGAGGTATAGCAGCTGCTGGTGCCTATACTTGTGTGAGAGCATTAAGTGGTAAAGAAGCCCCTAATACCATAGTGTTCTATTTTTCATTTTTTTCAAGCATAATAACATTCCCTTTAATGCTGTTATCATACGAACCAATGACCTTACTTCAATTTTTCTTCCTTATTGGTGCTGGCATCTCTGCCAGTCTTGGTCAATTTGGTATAACTTTTGCCTATAAATACGCTCCAGCCAGAGAAATTTCTATTTTTGATTATACAAATATAATTTTTTCGGCCTTAATTAGCTTATGCTTATTTGGAATCCTTCCAGACATTCTAAGCTTCATTGGATATATTGTGATATTTTTTGCTTCTTTATATATGTTTATATTCAACAAAAAATAAAATTTAAATCTTTATACAACATTTCCTGTTACAGAAATACTATCCTAAGCATAGTATGATATTGGATTATTTTCGAAACAGGCGATAAGCATCAAGCTGAATATAAAAGGTTTAGAACTTATAGGCAAGGGTACTCAAGGTAAGGTATATAAAATAAACTCTCAAAAGTGTATAAAAATCTTTAAAAAAAAGAAAGATTGCAATAATGAAGTAAACTCACTAATAATGGCTCAAAAAGATGAACATTTCCCTAGGCTCTATGAATTTGGAGAAAAGTACATCATCAGAGAATACATTAATGGAGTTGAATTAAATGAATATTTGCTGACAAAAAAGCTTACTGGTCAAATCTCAAGCAAAATTATTAAGCTATATGATTCTATGGTTAAGGTAGGATATTTAAGACAAGATGCTGCAATTTTTCATATTATAGTATTACCTTCTGTTGAACTAAAGCTCATAGATACAGCCAAAGCAATGAAAAAAAGATCAACAATACCAAATTTACTTATTAGTGGTTTAGAGGATATTGGATACAAAGAAGAATTTTTTAATTTTTTAAAAGATAACAGACCGGAATTATATATTCAATGGATAAATTATTCTAAGAAAAAATATAAAAAGAAAGGTTGAACACTTAATAAATAATTTTGGCTTTTGGTGGTGATATAAAAATGAGATTTTTAGTTTTAAATGATTCAAAAGGTAAAGACAATGGTATTAATAGAAAAGTATTATCAAAACTTCTAATTGAATCTTGTAAATTAATTCCTAATGTTGATTATATTATATTAGGTGGCGATAACATTGCTGGCAGCAAAAAAGAAAAGGAAGTAACTAACCAACTTCAAAACTTAAGAAGTTTAATAGAAAAATATTATCCAAGAACTCCTTTAATACCGGTGCTTGGAAATCATGAGGTCAATAATGAACCTGAAGACGATAGCTTCGAAAAAATTTTCAGCATATTTTACAAGGATATGTTGCCTGATTCTGAACTTAGAGATTATAACAAGACAGTATACCATGTTGATTTTGAGGACACCAGACTTATAATATTAAACTCTTTTCACTTTAATGAGATACACAAAATTTCAAAGAAACAACTTTTATGGTTTAGAGAAGCTGCTTCAGCGGATATAAAAAATAAGATTGTATTTGTTCATTCTCCTGCTTTTCCTACCGGTGCACATTATGGCAATTGTCTCGACAGTTTTCCAGAACATAGAGATGCTTTTTGGAAGTTAGTTAATGACAATAATATAGATATTGTATTTTCAGGCCATGAACATAATTATTCGAGGCGTGAAATAAACTATGGGAAGAGCATTTATCAAGTTATAACAGGTGGCTGTGGAGAAAAACTTAAAGATAAGTTTAAAGATAAAAATGGAATTGTAATAGCCCCTATTGCCAAATTCCATTTTGTTGTCATTGATATTACTATTAGAGGTATTGAAGTATATGCAATAAGTTCAAAAGGAGAACTTATTGATAAATTTAAAGTGGATAAATAAAGCCATTAAAATATACTTAATATTATTTTACATTTTATAAAAAAATGAAGGAACTTTAGGGCAATTAACCTGTATTCCTTCATTTTTTCTATACAACTTTATTTATGACATTTCTTCTTAGAATCACAGCTATCACAGCCACAATTACAAAACTTTCCTTTTTTTATATCTTTGTATTTTTTATATAAAACATATCCAACATATGCACCTATAAGTGCCAAAATTATGTAAGTTGTCATCTCTATCACTCTCCTAAAATCTTATTTAAAATAATTATTATTTTCCTAAAATAAAGATCCAATTTGGAATACTAGTGTTGACATTCCCCATGCTACAGCCAATTGGAATAAGATCATAAATATTGTAAATTTCCATGAATTTGTTTCTTTCTTAACCGTTGCAATTGTGGCCATACAAGGCGTATATAGTAGACAAAATATCATAAGTGAGTATGCATTAAGTGGTCCAAATCCATATTCTCCAAGACTTCCAGCCATAGCTGCCATTCCAGCTACTGATGTTATATTAGAAACACTGAATAATACTGTAAAGCTTGATACAACAACTTCTTTAGCAGCTATTCCAGATATAAGTGCTACAACTATTTGCCACATTCCAAGACCTGCTGGCTTTAATACCGGCACCAATCCTCTTCCTATGCTTGCACCAAAACTTTGAGAGATATCTTCTACCATTCCAGTAAAATTGAAATTTAAAATAAACCACATAAAAATTGAAGCTACAAAAATTGTTGTTCCTGCTTTTGATAAATAATCTTTAACCTTTTCCCAAACATATATTGCTATTGTTCTTGCATTAGGAGCTTTATATTCTGGAAGTTCTATTAACAAGGTATTAACTTCTTTCTTATATCCTATTTTCCCTGCAATAATAGCCACTAAAATTGCAACAACTAGTCCAATTACATACATTGAAAAAGCAACTGCCATTGCATAATTTGGAAAGAACACTTCTGAAAATAAAACGTATATAGGTAACCTAGCACTACACGACATAAATGGTGTTATAAGAATAGTCTTTAATCTATCTTTTTCATCTTCAAGGGTACGTGCTGCCATCACTGCTGGAACTGTACATCCATATCCTAATATCATCGGTATAAATGCCCTTCCTGATAACCCCATCTTACCCATAAGTCCATCCATAACATAAGCAACTCTTGCCATATATCCACTGTCCTCTAAAAACCCTAAAGCTAAGAAAAGAATAAAAATATTAGGTAAAAAAGTTAATATTCCTCCAACTCCAGCAATAATACCATCTACTATTAATGATGTTAAAGTAGCACCAACATTTAAACTTTCCAGTAAAGTTTTTGTTGTTTCTGAAAACGCATCTAATCCTACTTCAAAACCACCTTTTAAGAAGTCACCTATAGTAAAAGTGAAGAAAAATACTAAGGCCATTATAATTAAAAATACAGGTATGCCGAAATATCTGTTAGTTAATACACTATCAATCTTATCAGTTGCTTCAGCTTTTTCATCTTTATTAACTAAAACTTCTTCAATAATTTCTTCAATAAAATCATATTTTTGATTAGTAATGTCTGCTTCATAATTTCTATCAATAATATCTGATAAATCAACTGGATATTTTTCTTGTATTTCAATATCCATTTCTAATAATTTAATTGCATGCCATCTAACATTATTTATTACTCCATATGTGTTTTCTAATCGTTCAGATACAAGATCAATTTTTTCTTCAATTTCATCACTATAAACAACTACACATTCTTGATGATGATCATGTTTATGTTTACTCATCTTATTATTTTTATGCTCATGCTCTAGATTGTCCAGCTTTTTATCTTTATGATGAACTACTGCATGCATTAATATGTCTAGTCCTTTTTTCTTCCTTGCAGATACAGGCACCACAGGAATTCCTAGCATTTCTGGAAGTCTGTGAAGGTCAATCTCCATGCCTCTTTGCTCTACTATGTCCATCATATTTAAAGCTAGCACGACAGGCTTTCCAAGTTCTATTAATTGAAGTGTTAAATATAAATTACGTTCTAAACTTGATGCATCTGCTATGTCAACAACAACATCTACTTCATCATCTAAGATATATTGTCTAGATACCTTTTCTTCCATTGAATAAGAGGTCAAACTATATATTCCAGGCAAATCTACTAATTTAAAATCATTCCCCTGATATTTATAACTGCCTTCTTTTTTTTCAACACTAACACCTGGCCAGTTTGCGACTTTAAGCTTTGCTCCTGTATAAGCATTAAACAAAGTTGTTTTTCCACAATTGGGATTTCCCACAAAGGCAACATTTAATGATTTCTCCACGTCTATTCCTCCTCGCTGACTAAAATGCCTTCTGCTATTTTCTTTCCTATAGCTAATCTTGTTCCTCTAACTTTAAATATAATTGAACCACTTTTCTTATTATTTAGTATTTTTACTCTTGTTCCATTTGTTAATCCAAGAGCTTGAAGCCTCCTGCCTATATTTTCATCAACATTTATATTTAAAACTATATATTCATTTCCTATAACTCCATTAAGTAAATTCATAAAATCACCTTCTCTAAGCTTGTAAAGTCTCTCACATATATATTTAGTTCTCAATATATATATTACACTAAATGAGTTTTCACTTCAATAGTGAGTGATAATCGTTATCTATTGTAAAATATTAACTATAATAATGAATCTATTACACATTAAAGTTCTTCATTAAAACCACATCAAAAAACGCTGAAAGTTTGATTATACTTTCAGTCTTTATTTATAGATGTCCAAATTAAAAATTAAACTTATAAATGGAATATACATGCATCATTGAGAAATTATAATCGTAACACTACACTAGAAATCAGATACATTTTTCTGGAAGCAGTCATGTGAAATTGAGCTGTGATGGTTATTAGTGGAAGGTTGTTCCACTTTCTGCTTGTCATAAATTCACTTTAGGAACATGCAGAAATGGGCGCAACCTTACACTTAGAACCCATCCAGCGAAAATTTCACTAGTCCTGTGGAAGATAAATGTGTCTGATTTCGGTAAGTTTTGCATAAGTATAATTCTTGCATTGTGTATCTATAGTATAGTTCTTAATTTTTAATTTAATTTTATATGATTAAATTTTTTAATTTTTCTTTTATATTCATACATTTTCTTATCAGCAATTTTTAACAATTCTTTAAATCCCTTTCCTTGCTGTGGGAAATTAACCATACCATAGCTATAACTACAAACAATTTTATTATCTTCATATATTATTGGAGTATTTCTGAATTCTTTACATAACCACTCTAATTTTTCAGTTAATGTTTGAATTGTTTCATTAGTAAATACTCCTACAAATTCATCTCCACCAAATCTCCCTAATATATCAAAATCTCCAAGTAATTTTATTAATTCCCTTGAAAAAGTTCTGATTAATTCATCACCAACATGATGTCCATAATTATCATTTGTAAATTTTAATTCATTTAAATCAAATACCACTAGCACACATTCTTTGTTTTCTTCACTCTCAATGAAATTGCGAATTAATTGGTCAAAATAACTTCTATTATATACATTAGTTAACTTATCATATCTAGATAAATATATAGTCTGTTCGTAAAGTTTATGCTTAGCTATTGCTATAGATACCTGAGCTCGCATATATTCCATTAATTCTAATTCTGTTTCCTTAAAGAAGTTTCTACATATGCTATCTATATTTAAAAAACCATAAAGTTCACCCTCTATGATGATTGGAGCACTTATAGCAGATTTTATCATTGCTCCATCCTCAGTATCCAGTATCTCCCTACCTTCTATTTTGTGTATATCATTAATAATAACTGTTTTGTCTATATCCTCTCCTCCACTAAAATGACCGAAATGATCTTCAAGCTTAACTGAAAATCCTTCAGCTTCTTCTAAATTATACCCTTTTGAAACAGCTATTCTTAAGTTATTATTTTCATCTAAAAGTAAAATAGATCCACAACTTTTTTCATCAATACAATTTATAACTCCATTTAAGATTAATTGAAGTAAATCATTAATATTAGAAGTTTCATTAATTGAATATCCTATGTTCAACATAGTTTCCTTTAACTTTGATAATTTATTTATTAAATCGAGATTATCAGATAATTCTTTTCTTTGAAGTTCAATTTCAGTAACATCATTTAAAATTAAAATTCGTCCAATTATTTCATTAGCATTTCCATATATATTATTAATGTTAAGCTTATAATACTTTAAGTCTTCATCATTTTCTATACGTACTAAACAATCTTCGCTAGATCCATTATTTAATGCATTCAATATTTCTCTATAATTCATTAATATTTCATAAACCTTTTTATCTCCAGGTTCTATATCCATTAATTCTAAAATAATTTCTTTGGATGAATTATTGAAATTAATTATGTTATCTTCATAATCTAATATTATAACTCCATCTGACATATTATAAAATACTTTCTCTAACGCTATTGGTGTTAACTTTAATAATTTAAATTTGAATATAGCAAAACTTGAAATCATACCTGAAACTGAAAATGCAAGTGGACATAAATCTATATTAAATTGCAACAGATGTAATAAATAAAAGATATCAGAAATCCAAGGGATTATCCAAGCTAATATTAAAAAAAGTATCTGCTTTCTTATAATTGAAACAACTTTAAAATAAGTTACTATAAAAATTACCAAACCAATTGACATTGACATATATGTATAAACAATATTCACCCAATACCAAGGCCCTTTTACCAGCTCCACAATAGGAAAAAGGCCATCATTATTCATATATACTTCTTTGTAAAATAGATGATGAAAATCATTTGTATAAACCATTATTAATATTATAATTGGTATAACATATAATAATCTTAAAATATATTTATTAATTTTATCCTTATATCCTAGAAATTGAAGCACAAACAATAACCAAACTGCAGGCAAAAACGCTATACCAAGATATTCAATTTTAACAAAAAACATTACCCATTCTAAGCTTGTACAAAGGATTTCAATTCCATATCCAAATGAATATATAATGATAGGTACCAAAGATAAAGTTACATATCTTTTATCTCTCTTCCATGCATAGTTTCCTATATAAATCAGCACACATGCCGATATTAATAACAATAAACATAAAAAGAAGTTCAAGTTCAACAATCTCACCTCATGTAGCTATTATAACACATGATTGTAAATATGAAACAATAAGTGTATAAGCATCCACTTAAAAAAATTCCTTCCAAAACATAACTAAAGCAAAATGAGTATCTTAAGATAATTAAAAATCATTTTAAGATACTCATTTTCATAAATACTATCAAGCCCTATTCCATTTTCCCAAAAGAAATATAATATTATACATTCCTTAATATAATTTTATCAAAGTATTCTAACAAAATTCTAACAAATCACGCCAAAATAATAATAATCCAAAATACTTCTTAATTTTTATGATATCTTACAAACTTTTAATAGAATTCTTTTTAAATATTTATTTAGTCTCTCTAGATTTCTTTCTATTAATCAATCTTAACAGTGTCAAAAAAGCTCCAATTAAACTTATTACTCCTGCTGCTATATATACTGCGCGCATTCCATATACAAAGGCATCATTTCTCCCTGGTACATAATCTGTAACGCGATATCCAATTACATAGCTCATCATACTATATAAAAGTGTTGTAGCCAAAGCTATCCCGCATACCATTCCTATATTTCTCACAAGTGCATTTATACTACCCGCAATACCAAGCTTGTCTTTTGGCACTGTTGACATTATTAAAGAATTATTAGGTGGTTGGAATAATCCCATCCCCATTGACATAACTGCAATAAATATTATCATAGTTAGAAAGGATGAATCCACATTAAAAGTAGACATTAGGAATAATCCCAAACTAACAAGCATTAATCCTATGAATGTTAAAACTTCTGACCCAATTTTATCTGATAAAGCTCCACTTGCAGGTGATGCTACAATTAAAATTAAAGGATTAACCATAAGTATTAAACCAGCATTCTGTGGCGAATAATTCATTACATCTTGAAGATAAAAAGGCAAAATAATGTTATTACAAAATATTGCTATAAAAGTTATGAAGGCACAAAATATACTTAAGGAGAATAATTTATTACTGAAAATTTCTAATTGTAGCAATGGATTTTCTTTTTTCTTTTCTACAATAATAAATAAGATAAATGAAATAATTGCAACAGTAAAACCTAATAAAATTATTGAATTTGTGAAACCAAGGGATAAACCCTCTTCTAATGATAAGAAAAGTGGAACTACTGTAAGCATAAATAATGCTGCCCCAACTCCATCAAGCTTTCCTTGAATTCTTTTCTTATCTTTTGGTAATAATTTTCGAGCAAAAAACAATGCTATTATTCCAATTGGTACATTTATTAAAAATATAAATTCCCAACTAAATGCTCCAACTATAAAACCTCCAATCCCTGGTCCAACTAAAGAACCTAAAGCTACAGAAGTCCCTAAAAACCCTAAGGCTTTACCTCTTTCATTTTGAGGAAAAGTTTCAGTAATAATTCCTTGATTATTAGCCATAGTACCAGCAGCTCCTATAGCTTGTACAACTCTTGCTATAATCAAAATAGGAAAGGAATTTGTTATTCCACAAAATAAAGACCCTAAAGTAAATAATCCAACTCCAAATTTAAACATTTTTGATTTTCCAAACATATCACCTAGTTTTCCAAAAATTAATACCGTACCAGCAATGATTATTAAATAACTTGTTACCACCAATTGAATACTTGCAGTTGTGACCTTTAAAGCAGTTGCCATTTTAGGCAATGCAACATTTACAATACTCCCATCTAAAGTTGACATAAAGGTTGACATTAAAACTATAAACAAGATTGTCCATCTACTTGTACTTTTTCCTTCTATTAATTCATTTTCTGCAAATTTTTTTTCATTTATATTTATATTCATTATTATTCCTCCACTTAAAATAGTAGTAAACTTCATATAAAATGCGCTACACTTCTTCCCTTAACTTCTGTGTTCTATCTAAAATCTTCTTTAAGGATTCTGTAGTTGTAAACTTCTCTTCTTCTGTTAAATCTTCTGTTACTATATCAACTACTGCTCTAATATCTTTGCGAATTTTTGGTATAAGCTCCTTAGCTTTTTCTGTCAAATATAAGTTATATGCTCTTCCATCTTTTTCATCTTGTTTCTTATATACAAATTCTAACTCAATAAGTTTTGTAATGGTTCTAGCTGACATTGCCTTATCATTTCCTATTTCTTTACTTAATTTATTTTGAGTAATCCCCTCATTTTTTTCTAAATTAAATATATATGGAAGTGATCCACTACTTAAATTGTAATTTTTCAAGACTTTATCTAAAAAGATTTGTGTATTTCTAAAAATCTTACTATTTAGCGCTATAAAATGAATAGATTCTTTTTCCACCTTTTCTCCTCCTATTAGTTGACTAATCAACTATATTATATTCATTTAAGGTTGACTAGTCAACCTTTTCTTGATAACTTTAAAACTTCTTTATTTCTTAAATTACCCAGTTTTCTTAAGTTAAATAATTGTCTGTAAAATAGAAAGAGGCTATCTATAAAATCTAGATAACCTCAAATTTAATTACTTAATAATTTTAAATTCATATCCTTGTTTCTTTAAATATTCAATTATCCCTGGCAAAGCTTTTGCCGTTTCTTCTTTTCCATAAGTGTCATGCATTAAAATTACAGCTTTTTCTCTATTTCCTATAGTTTTTATAGCTTCCTCTGTTAATGCAGCTGCATTTTTGTGCCCAGCTTCTGCATCACCAGATAATGCATTCCAATCTATTTGATGCCAATCTTTTTCATGTAATGCTTTGTCAACAGCATCTGCTCCTTGAGGATCTTTTTTAGCCCAAGTTATTTGTCCACCAGGAAATCGAATGGCTCTCGTTGAAAAATCCTGACCTAAAACATTTTTTAAGGTTTTATCTGTCTTTTCAAAATCAGACATACAATTTTCTAAGTTTATTTTTCCATTTGGAAATAAATAATTATAATCGTGTGAATAAGAGTGTATTCCAATTGAATTTCCTTCTGCTATTTCTCTCTTCACTAAATTTTTACTTTCATCATTTTTATCTACATATTTTCCTATAAGAAAAAATGTTGCATTTACATTTTCAGATTTAAGTATGTCTAATATTTGAGGCGTAACTGTTTCTGATGGGCCGTCATCAAATGTTAAATATGCAACTTTTTTACCATCAGCTCCAGTGGGTTTTTGCCCTTTAACTTGCTGCTCTATATACTTTTCTAAGTATGCAGCATTTTCAACATTAGTATCACTTTCTTTATCTACAGAGCTATTAGTTTCCTCTTTATCTTGAGTATTTTCTTTAGAATCTTTATTTTGTGCCGAATCAATAGCTTGGACTGTTTTCACATTTAAAGAGAATTTATGCGCTGCAAATCCACTCACTAAAATCAAAACTAATATAACTGAAACAAACAATATAACTCTTTTCATTTTCTTTGCATCTTTCCTTTTATCTTTATTGTTACTATGGTTTAATCTCATTTCTCTACCTCGTATTTATTTCAATTTACTAAAAGAAAACTTTGGTTGTATTTCCTATTACATTTGATGCTTAAACTGACTATTATATAGATCTGTATAAATTCCACCTTTGTTTACAAGCTCATCATGATTTCCTCTTTCAACGATTTTACCATTTTTCATAACGAGAATTACATCAGCATCACGTATAGTTGAAAGTCTATGTGCTATAACAAAACTTGTACGACCCTTCATCATTGAAAGAAAAGCATTTTGTATTTTCAGTTCAGTTCTTGTATCTACATTACTTGTTGCTTCATCCAATATAAGCATTGGTGGGTCTATAAGCATTACTCTAGCTATAGTTAAAAGCTGCTTTTGTCCTTCTGAAAGATTTCCTCCAGATTCTGTTATCATAGTATCATAACCATCTGGAAGTCTTTTTATAAAACTATGTATAAAGGCTGCTTTAGCTGCATTTTCTACTTCTTCTAAAGATGCATTTGGTTTACCATAAGCTATATTATCTCTTATAGTCCCTTCAAATAACCAAGTATCCTGAAGCACCATACCAAACTGACTTCTAAGATTATTTCTTGTTAAGTCATTAACACTATTACCATCTACAGTAATTCTACCTTTGTCCAAATCATAAAATCTCATAAGCAAGTTTACCATTGTGGTTTTCCCCGCTCCAGTTGGGCCTACGATTGCTATTGTACTTCCTTTTTTTATATCTACACTAAAATCCTCTATAAGTGATACTTTTTTATCATAAGAAAATGACACATTTTCAAATTTTACATTTCCTTCACAGCTTTCTATTTTTTCAGCATTATCAGAATCTGCTTTTTCAGGCACTTCATCTATAATAGAAAATATTCTTTCACAAGATGCAATAGCTGCTTGAAGCTGAGTAGCTACACTTGTAATATTGTTTATTGGTTGTGAAAATTGAGTTGAATAAGTTAAAAAACTTGAAATAACACCAACACTTAATCCACTTAAAACTGAAAGTATTCCTCCAATAAGACCAACTAAAATATATGTAACATTATTTACAAATCTTGTTGCTGGATTTGTAAGGGATGAATAAAATTGCGCAAGTTGACCACACTTATAAAGTCTTGCATTGATTCCAGAAAAATTTTCTTCTGCTCTTTCTTCATAACCAAATAGTCTTACTACCTTTTGATTTCCTACTATTTCTTCTATATAGCCATTTAATTCTCCCAAAGTTTTTTGCTGTTCTTTAAACATTTTGTTTGATCTCTTAGTAATAAAAGAAGCTATAAGAAAACATAATGGTGTCATTAATACTATGACTATAGTTAATTTAAAACTTAAGCTTAACATTAAAACAAGTGAACTTATTATTGTTATAATACCTGGATAAAATTGCGTAATTCCTTGAAATAAACCATCTGAAACATTATCCATGTCATTTGTTAGCCTACTTATAATATCCCCATGTGGATTTTTATCAAAATACTTTAATGGAAGAATACTTATCTTACCTAATGCCTCATTTCTAAGATCCTTTACTGTGTTATACGCTACAATGTTAGCAACTATAGTAAATAACCATGTAAATAGTGCACTTATAACATAAATCACACCAAGGGTTATAATTGTTCTTATTAATCCATCAAAATCTACTTCACCTTTAGTTACTATATAATCAATAGCTTTTCCAACTATCAATGGCATAAATGCAATAAGTACATTACTTATTAAAGCAAATATCAATGATGCAAACATGTATCCTTTATATTTTGAAACATAACCAATCAATCTAGAAAATGTACTTTTCTTCATTTACATAGCCTCCTTTGTAATTTGAGAACTACATATCTCTTTATATACGTCTGACTCTTTAAGCAATTCTTCATGAGTTCCAACACCTGCTAAATTTCCATCGTCTAGAACTATTATTAAATCAGCATCTTTTATTGTACTGATTCTTTGAGTAACCATAATTACAGTCATGTCTTCTGTATTTTCTCTAAGTGCTTTTCTAAGTGCCGCATCAGTTGCATAATCTAATGCACTTAAACTGTCATCCATTATTAATATTTCAGGCTTCTTTACTAAAGCTCTTGCTATAGTAAGTCTTTGTTTTTGTCCACCAGAAAAATTAACTCCTCCTTGGGAAATATGTGTTTCATACTTCTCAGGCATTTTCTCCACAAAATCTGCAGCCATCCCAATTTCAGCAGCTTTTTTAACTTCACTCATATCCGCTGTTTCATTTCCCCATCTTATATTTTCTGTTACTGTTCCTGAAAATAAAATTGCTTTTTGTGGAACTAGGCCTACATTTTCATCTAGTTCTTTTTTGTAGTAATCTCTTACGTTAACTCCATTAATTAAAATACTACCTTTAGTTGTATCATATAACCTTGGAATCAAATTAACTAAAGTAGTTTTTCCAGATCCTGTACCACCTATTATTCCAACCGTTTGACCTCTTTTTATTTCAAAAGAAATATTACTTATAGCATCTTCTTTAGATCCTTTATAGGCAAAAGATACATTGTCAAATTTAAGTACTGGAATAGCTTCATCAGTAACTTTATTAAATTCACTGCTTCCTTCATATTTAATACTTGAATCAGTATTAAATATTTCATTTACACGTGCTGCACTAGCTGCTGCTTTAGTAAAGGTAACTATAAGATTTGCCAATACTATAAGTGCAGATAAAACCATGTTTATGTAATTTATATAAGCTATAACTTTTCCTGTTGTCATTCCACCTATGTTTACCCTTATTCCTCCAAACCAAATTACAGCCATAAGTGCAAAATTCATTATTATACTTGTAACTGGATTCATAAGGGCAGATATTTTCCCTACTTTAATTGCAGTACTTGCAAGCTCTTCATTTGATTCTTTAAATCTAACTTTTTCACCTTCAACTCTAGAGAAAGCTCTTATAACCCTTACTCCAGATAAATTTTCTCTTAATATAAGAGCTAGCTTATCTAGTTTCTTTTGAACTACTTTATATAGTGGAAGAGACTTATTCATAATAAGATATATTGCAAAAGCAAAGAATGGTATTGATAAATACATTATTAATGATAATTTAATATCAAGATACATTGCCATTACTATTCCACCAATACAAAGAAAAGGAACTCTTATAGCAAGTCTTATAACCATAGCTAGTCCAAGTTGAAGTTGATTAACATCATTTGTAACACGATTAATAAGTGATGGTGTTCCAAAAGCATCAATTTCATTGTAGGAAAAAGTTCCTATCTTTTTAAACATCTCATTTCTAAGAATTGTTCCAAAGCCTTGTGATGCAAAGGAAGAGAAATATTGACATGTAAAAGATGATAATACTCCTAAGATTGCCATCAAAAGCATTATTAATCCTATCTCAAATATGTAGTTAATATTTTTTGTTCCTATACCTTTATCAGTTATAAGAATCATTATTGTAGGTATAGATATTTCAAAAACTGCCTCAAGCAGTTTAAATATTGGTCCTAAAATAACTTGCTTTTTATAAGGTTTTACGAATTTCAATAAATTATTCAAGGGTTTTCCTCCATTCTTTAATATATTCTTGAATATTTTTCAACTTTCCTTTATCATTATATCAAAAAGATATCCATATAAAAAATACATAATATATATGTGTATCATACAATTTTTATATATATCGCAAAAAGAATCATTCAAGATATAAAGATTTCCAAAGGAAATCAACCTTCATTGATCATTGATAATTGCAATATATTAGGAGGTTAAGGAATGGATATTAAACAATTAAAATATTTCTACACAATTGCTGAAGAAGGTCAGATAACAGGTGCTGCTAAAAAACTACATATAGCACAACCTCCTTTAAGCTATCAATTGAAATCTCTCGAGGATGAATTAGGAGTAAAACTCGTTGAAAGAGGGAGCCGAAATATTAAATTAACTGATGCAGGCCATTTACTATACAAACGAGCTAAACAAATACTATCTTTAACAAAATCAGCTGAAGATGAATTAAGAGATTTTGTCCAAGGGACTCAAGGTACTTTGTCTATTGGTACTGTATCCTCCTCTGGTGCATCACTTTTAGATAATCGACTTAGTACTTTTCATGATAAATATCCATTTATAAATTTTGAAATTCATGAAGGAAATACTTTTGAGTTATTGGAATTATTGACTAATGGAGTAATCGAAATTGCAATCGTAAGAACTCCTTTTAATAATTTTGGTTTAAACTCAATTTTATTACAAAAGGAACCTATGGTTGCAGCCATGTCAAGAGATTTGTGCTGGACTGATAAAAATACTATCGAAATTGTCGAATTAAAAGATAAACCACTAATTTTTTATAGAAGATTTGAAAATCTAATATCAAAGGCATGTGAAAACTATAATTTTCAGCCAACGGTATATTGTAAAAATGATGATGCAAGAACTTCATTGCTTTGGGCAAATTCTGGACTTGGAGTGGCTATTGTCCCTAAATCTGCGATAAAATTAATAGGATCATCTGATATAATTGTTAAGGAAATTATATCAAAAGAATTATCAACTCAAATAGCTATTATATGGCCTAAGACTGGGTATTTATCAACAGCAGGAAAGAATTTTCTAAACTTATTTTTAGATACATAACTTCTAATCACTATTGTATATCTCAAAATAAAAAAATCACAGGTGAATTTGATTTGTTTTTTATTCTTTTCTTATACACATGCCTTTTCATATATTATCCACAGATTTTACTGCATTATAAATTCCTCGAGAATAAAAAATCTCTAAAGGATTTCCTATTTTGATAATTGATAATGGACAATTGAGCATTGATAAGTATGGATATAAAAAGCAGAAACTCTAATTTTAATTTAAGTTAGAGTTTCTGCTTTTTAATAAATTATATAACTAAATTTTAAACTTATTTATTTCTTCATTTAAATTTTTTGCAACATGTTCTAAGTCTCTTGCATACTTTGACACTTCTTCTGAACTAGCTAATACTTCTTCCGAAGAGGCAGCTATTTCTTCAGAAGATGCAGAGGTTTCTTCAGAAACTGCGGTGATATTGTCTATAGTCGCAACAATTGAATTTTTTGAATTCATTGTAACTTGTAAAGATTTATCTACCACATCAACAGTAGGTCCTATATTTGCTACTGCTCCCATCATTTCTCTTAGGGCTACCAAAGTACTATTTACATTTTCTAACTGTCTTTCAACTAAATCAGTAACATTCCCAGAATTATCAATAACATCTTTAGTTTCATTACTAATTGATCCTATTAATTGTTTAATTTCTTCTGTAGATGTCTTTGATTCCTCTGCTAATTTTCTTATTTCCTCAGATACAACTGCAAAACCTCTTCCAGCTTCCCCAGCTCTTGCAGCTTCAATTGCAGCATTTAGAGCTAATAAATTGGTTTGTTCTGAAATACCATTTATAATATCAGTAATGCTGCCTATCTTGGATACACTTAAATTAAGACTATTAATCTTCTTTGTAACTTCTCCAAACGAAACTTTTACTTCTTCTATTGTTTTCAATAAAATCTTCATTTGATCACTGCCTGTGTATGCTTTTTCTTGTGTTAACGAAGCACTATCTCTTACATCGCTGATTTTATTGCGAATATTATCCAATTCATCTGATAATTCTAAAACATTGTTAGAAATATTTACCAAATCAGACGCTTGTTGTGTGGCTCCTTGAGATACATCTTGAATTGCATTTGTGACATCACTTGTAGCAGAAGCCATTTGTTCTGCATTTGAATTTAAACTTGATGCCATTTCACTAACATCTAAGGATTCTTGATTTATTGTACTTAATGTATTCTTTAAATAATTTGACATAACATTAAAGCTATCAGCTAATACACCAATCTCATCATTACTATGAATTTCAATTGTATCCCTCAAATCACCCTGCGCAATTTCTTCTGAAGCTTGAACTAATTTGTTTAATGGATTTATTATTCCCCTTGATATTTTTAATAATACAACAATGGATATTAAAAATATTACAACTGCAATACCAACTATAATAACAAGCATATTAATAAAAGCCTTCTCCGCTATTTCCATAGAAAGTCCTAAATTAATAGCACCTATTAAATCATTTCCATTGTGAACTGGAACTAATACATCATATACTTTTATTCCATTGTAGTTAAATATTGATGAATATTCCTTACCTTCTACTGCTGCAGTTTTACTTCCAATATCATCAACTTTTTCACCTATTTCATTAGTTTTGCTACTTGCAGTTTGAGTTAAGTTTTTATCAATAAATACAGCATATTCTATACTTTTATCTTCAGCTAATTTTTCAACCAAAGCTTGAACATCAACAGCTTGGCTTAATTTCTGAACCTTGTTAGCAATTACTCCAATTTGAACCATTCCCAAACCACTTTTTGAAACATAACCATATTTATAATAATCGTTGGTTTCTTTACTTTTTCTAATATTCTCTACAAGAAAATCTTTATCTCCTTTTAATACAGGATAACTTATGTGCTTGCTATCAAAAGATGCCCCTATACTTGTTGGTAGATTAGAATAAATTATTTTACCAGTTGGATCACAATAATTTATTTCATCTATTTCAAATTGTTTTGCTAAATTAGTTAAATATTCATTATTAACTTTATCAGAATTATTTAAGATAAAAGAACCTGTAGTTCTAATCTTATCTGAAATAGATTGATTTATGGAATCCATAGCTTCATTGTCTATCTCTACTTGAGATTTAATCTGTTTAGCTAAATTCAAACCATCTGTTTGCATCTGCTGCATTAAACTTTTTTGACTAATTGTTATAGCAACAGCTGTTATAGCTACTATAACAACAAATACTACAATCAGTGGAATTGTTAATACCTTAAATTTTATTGAACCTTTTTTTTTCATATTTCCCCCATTTTATTAACATTAATTTATATATAAACAAATTATAATTAAATGAATTTGTTATAATATCATTTTATTTCTAGTTACCGATCTCACTTATATTAACCTTTGCATAGTAAACATATTCGGATTTTGGATAATCTTCCTTAACTTTATTTAAATATGCACGTGCATTAGCATAATCATTCATGCTTTTATAACACATTCCAATTTCATACGTAATCCATGGTAGTAATTTTTTATCTGGAACAAATTCATATGAAATTAGCAATTTAGGAAGTGCTTCCGTATATTTATTTTGTTTGTATAAACTGTTTCCATCATTATATATTTTCCACATAGGATTTGGACTTAAGTTTTGCTTTAACTGACTAAACTTAGATTTTGTATCATCATCAAGATTTCTACTTTTCATATCAACTAAAATTCCTGCAGCTTTCTCATAATTTTCAGAGTTTAAAGCTTTTTCAGCATCATTTAGCATATTTAAAGTTTCATTTTTATAAGCATCATCTTGCAAGTTCGCATTGGCTGCATTCTTTGGACTAATTTCAGTCTTTACATTATCATCAGCTTTTTTTTCTACAGAAACTCTATCATTAATTAAATTTGTACTTGTTTGCTCCTTAGATACAACAGTATCATTCTTTTTAGTTTCAGAATTATTCTGTTCACTTTGACTTACGTCCTTAAATTTTGTTAACATTCCTTGCATAATTTCAGGATGTAAATAACTTATCCCTGTTCCCGCGGCAATAACCATAATAACTGCTAAACTTATAGCCATTTTTTTACCTGAACCATTACCTTTATCACCTCTGACATTATACATATCTTCAACAGTTTCTGTAACAGTTGAAGTTTTATATATTGATTTTTTAGATGACAAACTTTGTAAATATTCCTTAACCAAATCATTATAAACTGCATATTTATTAAGGCTTTTAAAAAGTTTTTCTGCTTTTTTATATTCATTCATACACACATAACATAAGCCCATAAGTTTAATAGCCTCTGTAAATTCTTTATTATAAGATATAGCTTTTTCTAAATCACTTATAACCTGATCAAAATTACCTTTCTTCATTTCACCTAAAGCTACATTATATAGAATAATAGATTTCTTAATATTCTCATCGATTTTATACTTGCTTAATTCAATCTCCTTAACATTAAATGGATATAACTTTTCTATTTCCAAATTAAAATCTACCAAATAAATCCCTCCCATAAAAAGTTTAATGTAGCAATAAATTTCTCATATTTTAGCTTAATAATCCTCTAGTAAAAACGCTAATTCTCACGCTTAAACTATATATACCCACTACATATTTTAGCAAATTATTACATTAAACTCAATAAGCAATACAATTGGTATCTTTTAATTCAACAAATATTTCTTTATTATACAATATTTTTAGTTTTTTTCAGCAAATATGATAATCTCTTTATCAAATTCCCTTTGTGCAATATCAACAAGTTGAACTATTTGTTTGTAAGTTGCATTATCAATATGAATACCTACAATGACAGTAACATTAACTTGAAGTTTTGAAGCTGCTTTCTCAGCCATCTGAGTAGCCAGTTCCCCTTCTTTATGATGTGGTAACTGTTTGCAAGATACAGTAACCCCCTGTTCATCAAAATAAGCTGTTGCTACAGCTCCTATATGAGCCAACCCACCAGTTACTATAAAAATAACATCTTTTCCTACAAAATGACTTTCTACAGAAATGTTAGGAAGTATTTCATTTTTATTCATTTATGTAACCACCCTCTTAATTAAATATAGCTTTACTTCTACGACTTTACTTATTTTAAATCACTCTAAAAATCCTGCTTTTATTAATTTATCTAGTGCATTTTCTTGAACTTCTTTTGGAAATGCACCTTTATATGAACTTGTAATGTGATAATCAGCATATTCTAAATCTTCAGGCCATAAGCAATTAAAAATACATGCTGTTGTTTTAAATACTTTCTTTTCTTCTGAATCTAAATATGGAATTAAACCTATTACTCTACTATCTGGTCTAAAATATATCTCTTTTGATTGATGATTACGAGTTCCAAAGGCCCATATTACTTGATTTGTATCAGTTGGATCAATATCATCATTTACAACAATAATTTTAGGCGAAAGAAAACTTCCTTTACAGGCATATACGGCATCTCCAATTTTCTTCATAAACTCCTTAGTGTTGCACTTCAATATTTCTCTCCATTTTTTAGGTATCGTAATAACAAGCCAAGTACAAGCAACTTCAAAAGGCATCCATACCATTGTTACTGGAATTTTATGCTTTCTTAAGCTATTTAATATTTCAGCACATGCTCCAATTCCCATTACTGGATGATCATCATCAATTGGTGCTCCAGCTACAACTATAGGATAAATTGGTTTATTTCTATATGTCATAGCTGTCACATTATATATGGGTTTTTCTGACTTTGAGTTTTTTATTAGATAACCAGAATACTCTCCCATTGGTCCTTCCATCTCAGTTTCACTTGATGATAATGTTCCTTCTAAAATTATTTCTGAATTAGCTGGTACAAGAATATCATTAGTTTCTGCCTTAATAAGTTCAATAGGTTCTCCATAATACCCACTTATATAATCTGCTTCATTATTTCCCTCTGAAACCAATGTTGATCCTGCAACAAGTGGTATCATTGGTTCAGTTCCAAATGCAATTGCAAATGGTGTATTCTTACCGATGTCTGCCCACATCTTTCTAACCTTTCCTATATGTTGTCCACCAGCAACCATACCTACCATTGTTCTTTTATCTTTAATCATAATACGAGCAATTGACCAGTTAATCCACTTCTTATCTGGAGATTGAACCATAATTGTTCCCCACGTATTAATATATCTTCCCCCATCACCATCATGAGCATATGGCACTGGAAGTTTAAATAAGTCAACATCTTCACCTAATAAAATATTTTCCTTACAAGATGCGTTAGAAACTATTGTAGGAGGAACTGGATTTTTGCTATACCCTTCAACTAACGCTTCTAAGATTTCTTTACCTGTTGAATTTGGTTTCATTCCTATGGAAATTGCATACCGTGATAAATATAAATCTTTTTGTCTACTTACTCCAGCTGGAGCCCCTATGGCACGAAAACCTTCTTCAACATCTTTAATTTTATTAAAAAGTGGTGAAGGAGCCCCGTTTTCATTACACCAACGAATAATTGCTCCCATTTCTAAATTCCAATCTACTTCTTGATTAATTTCTTTTACTTCTCCAATTTCATTTAATTTTTCTATATAACCTCTAAAACTTTTAATCCTATTCATGTAAACACCTCCTAATTTTTTAATTTAATAAATATTAATTACAAAAAATAAAAAGTTAAATTTTCATATTGCTTGTCAAGACAAGTAAATATTGATAATCACTTACAGACAATTAATAAATACTAAAAGCTTTAATTTTCTAAAAGTATCAATATTCTATAATCCTTTTTAACATTTTCTTCATCGTCAAAATTTCTTCTTCAGAAAGATTTTTTAACATTCGTTTCCTATAATCAATTATTAATGGCTGTAAGAGATTAAGCAAATTCTGTCCTTCCTCTGTAAGAAAAACAAAATTATTTCTCTTATCTTTACTATCTACAATTTTTTGAACGTAACCTTTTAATTCTAATTTTTTTAATATCCTAGTTATATTTGCTTCATCTTTATAAGATTCATGTGCCAATTGTCTTTGGGTTTTCCCTTTTGATGGATCTATATCAAGTTTTGTAAGCAAAGTAAATTGCTCTGGAGTAATATCGTATGGCGCTAGCACAGAATATAATTCGTTCTTATTTATTGCTGCAGCAATCCCTAGCAAATATCCTAATGAATTATCAAATTTATTCATATTTACATTTCCTCCAATAAAATACTTGTCTTAACAAATATTTTATCTTTTTCAATTATCCTTGTCAAATTTAAAAAAGCCATTCTCATATGAATAGCTTTTAATTCTAATTTTTTATTCATATCATCAATAAATCTTAGGTAAAAAAACATTTACTATTTTTACTTATTACTAGTATAATTATCTCTAATTTGCAATTGGTTCGACTAATAGCAATTCTCCTAATTGTTTAATATCCTTTGTAATACCTTGCAAATCATTATTTAAGTTTCTAGAATACTCAATAACCAAGTCCGTATCTGGAGTTGATCTTTTATATATTTTTATGAATTTTTCAAAATCTATATTTCCATCATAAATCCTATTGTGTTCGTCTATCCACCCATAATTATTATGAACATGATAAGCTACTATTTTAAATTTAAGCTTTTTAATTACTTTTTCTAAATTCCAACCATTACAATTAGCATGACCTATATCTAGTACTACTTTATTGGGAATAAATCTACATAACTCAATAAATTCATTCTCATTAAGCAACATATTATCATTGCTAAGCACACCACAATTCTCTACTACTATTTCTTGATTGTACTTCTTAGCTATATTGTTTATCTCCATTAAATTTTCATTTGAATTTTTTATCATCTCTAATTTTTCTTTAAATGATACTTTTCTATTATTATGATGATAAATAATATAGTTACTATTTAACATTTGCGCATATTCTAAGGTTTTTTTCATATAATCCATAGTGCGGTCATAGGCCGAAGTTCCTTTTTTTGCTGAATGTTCAGAATTATAATATGGACCATGGAAGGATATATTTCTGCTTTTAATCTTATTAATATTTTCTTTTAACTTATTTTCAAACTCTGCATCATTCCAAATTGGAAAGATTTCAATTCCAACATTTGTATCCTCTGTTATCTCTAGCAATTCAAACAATTTTTCAAATTCTTTCGTATTATATAGATTAGTACTAATTAAAATTCCCATTAATTTGCCTCCTTATTTTTTGGTTATTTTCTATGTACTTTTCTATTTAAGATGCTTTAATATTATACTTTTTAACTACAACATCTTCTGATAGAACTTTTTAAGAAATCGGAATAGCCTTTGATTATTTTCTCCTTCTAATTATATCTTTCATTTGTTAAAGATTAATTATAGAACTGTAAAATCCAATTATCATTCTTGTTAATTTAATTCAAAAAAACCGATAGTTATAATAACTATCGGTTTATCTTACCTCGCAACGTCCTATTCTGCCACACAGTCTCCCATGCAGTACCATTGGCGCTATAGACCTTAACTTTCCTGTTCGGAATGGGAAGGAGTGTTACCTCTATGCCATCACCACGAGATATTAGCTTTTCCCAAATCTACGATTTGGTTGAAAAACTTATGCAAATCAGATTAGTGATTTGTATTCCTTATGAACTGTACTCAGCGAACGAATGTGAGTCGAGTTTCCTTTAAAAAAGAACTCTAATTCATCGCTTATACAATTTTTCAGTAATTTTGTAATTACTTTACTTGAAAGATTTGTTCTTTCAAAATTGCACATAAGTGAGAGTCCAAAAAGTGATGCTCCAAATTTTACATTTGGTTAGCAGAACTTTCTCTGCGAGCTTTTACATTTGGTTTCTCGAACTTACTCAGCGAACGCCAGTGAGTCGAGTTTCCTCTCTTTTTAATGTATTTTTTACAACTTAACTTATTGGTCAAGCCCTCGACCTATTAGTATCAGTCAGCTAAATATGTTACCACACTTACACCTCTGACCTATCAACCTTGTAGTCTTCAAGGGGTCTTACTAGCTTATGCTATGGGAAATCTCATCTTGAGGGGGGCTTCACACTTAGATGCTTTCAGCGTTTATCCCTTCCCGACTTAGCTACCCAGCTATGCTTCTGGCGAAACAACTGGTACACCATAGGTCAGTCCATCCCGGTCCTCTCGTACTAAGGACAGCTCCTCTCAAATTTCCTACGCCCGCGACGGATAGGGACCGAACTGTCTCACGACGTTCTGAACCCAGCTCGCGTGCCGCTTTAATGGGCGAACAGCCCAACCCTTGGGACCTACTTCAGCCCCAGGATGCGACGAGCCGACATCGAGGTGCCAAACCTCCCCGTCGATGTGAACTCTTGGGGGAGATCAGCCTGTTATCCCCGAGGTAGCTTTTATCCGTTGAGCGATGGCCCTCCCACGAGGTACCACCGGATCACTAAGCCCGACTTTCGTCCCTGCTCCACTTGTAGGTGTCGCAGTCAGGCTCCCTTCTGCCTTTGCACTCTTCGAACGATTTCCGACCGTTCTGAGGGAACCTTTGGGCGCCTCCGTTACATTTTAGGAGGCGACCGCCCCAGTCAAACTGCCCACCTAACAATGTCCTGTCACCAGTTTCATGGCATCCAGTTAGAACTTCAATACTATCAGGGTGGTATCCCAACAACGACTCCACTAAAGCTGACGCCCTAGTTTCCCAGTCTCCCACCTATCCTGTACAGACAATACCGAAATTCAATGCTAAGCTACAGTAAAGCTCTACGGGGTCTTTCCGTCCAATCGCGGGTAGCGAGCATCTTCACTCGCACTACAACTTCGCCGGATTTGCAGTTGAGACAGTGCACAAGTCATTACGCCATTCGTGCGGGTCAGAACTTACCTGACAAGGAATTTCGCTACCTTAGGACCGTTATAGTTACGGCCGCCGTTTACTGGGGCTTAAGTTCATACCTTCGCATTACTGCTAAGTATTCCCCTTAACCTTCCAGCACCGGGCAGGCGTCAGCCCCTATACATCAGCTTTCGCTTTAGCAGAGACCTGTGTTTTTGTTAAACAGTTGCTTGTGCCTATTCTCTGCGACCTGCTTTCGCAGGCACCCCTTCTCCCGAAGTTACGGGGTCAATTTGCCTAGTTCCTTAACTGCAATTCTTCCGTCGGCCTTAGGATTCTCTCCTCATCTACCTGTGTCGGTTTGCGGTACGGGCACTACTTCTCTCTCTAGATGCTTTTCTTGGAAGCATGGAATCAGATACTTCGGTTCCGTAGAACCTTCCCCATCACGCCTCAGAATTGTTGGAACGGATTTGCCAATCCCAACTCCCTAAACGCTTAGACTAGCATCCAATAGCTAGCACATCCTATCCTTCTCCGTCACACCCTCGATATTAACGATGATAGTGGTATTGGAATATCAACCAATTGTCCATCGACTACGCCTTTCGGCCTCGCCTTAGGTCCCGACTAACCCTGAGAAGACAAACTTTACTCAGGAAACCTTAGATATTCGGCCTGTAGGATTCTCACCTACATCTCGCTACTAATGCCAACATTCTCACTCGTAATCAGTCCACCGCTCCTTTCGGTACGACTTCAGCCCGATTACGACGCTCCTCTACCGCTCACGCATAAGCGTGAACCCGTAGCTTCGGTGGTAAGTTTGAGCCCCGGACATTTTCGGCGCAGGATCTCTTGACTAGTGAGCTATTACGCACTCTTTTAATGAGTGGCTGCTTCTAAGCCAACATCCTAGTTGTCTTAGAAATCCCACATCCTTTTCCACTTAACTTACACTTTGGGACCTTAGCTGACGATCTGGGCTGTTTCCCTTTTGACCATGGAACTTATCTTTCACAGTCTGACTGCCGGACTGATAGTATATGGCATTCGGAGTTTGATAAGGTTCGGTAAGCGCTATGCCCCCTAGCCTATTCAGTGCTCTACCTCCACTACTCACATTTTCCGACGCTAGCCCTAAAGCTATTTCGAGGAGAACCAGCTATATCCGAGTTCGATTGGAATTTCTCCGCTATCCACAGCTCATCCCATGCTTTTTCAACAGCAACGTGGTTCGGTCCTCCACGAGGTTTTACCCTCGCTTCAACCTGGCCATGGATAGGTCACCCGGTTTCGGGTCTACAGCATGCAACTAATCGCCCTATTAAGACTCGGTTTCCCTTCGGCTCCGTACCTTAAGTACTTAACCTCGCTACATACCGTAACTCGTTGGCTCGTTCTACAAAAAGCACATCATCACACACGTAAGGTGCTCTGATCGGTTGTAGGCATATGGTTTCAGGTTCTATTTCACTCCCCTCCCGGGGTTCTTTTCACCTTTCCCTCACGGTACTGCTTCACTATCGGTCATCAGGTAGTATTTAGCCTTGGGAGGTGGTCCTCCCTGCTTCCCACAAGGTTTCACGTGTCTCGTGGTACTCTGGTGCAGAACTGTTCATTATTATTTTCACCTACAGGACTATTACCCCCTATGGTCCAACTTTCCAGTTGTGTTCGGTTAACAATAATTTCACGTTATGTTCTGTCCGCAACCCCAGAGATAAATCTCTGGTTTGGGCTCTTTCCTTTTCGCTCGCCGCTACTAAGAAAATCGATTTTTCTTTCTCTTCCTCCAGGTACTTAGATGTTTCAGTTCCCTGGGTTTACCTTCATAAAGCTATGTATTCACTTTATGATACATGGGGTTTCCCATGTGAGTTTCCTCATTCGGAAATCTTCGGATCTCTGACTATGTGCGTCTACCCGAAGCTTATCGCAGCTTATCGCGTCCTTCATCGGCTCCTGATGCCAAGGCATTCACCATACGCCCTTTGTAGCTTGACCTTTGGTTCGCTTGCTTATTAGCACCAATAACTTCGTCAGCTGCAAATTTTACTCACTCACGTACATGAAGTACGCTCGTTTCCTAAAATTTTTGCTTCCTCGTTCTTGTCCCTACTAAGCTTCGCTTTTGGCAAATTAATTATTTTATTCAAACACTTAATTTACCTAGTCATATCACAAAGAATATATATTCTTGGCTTTGTTGTATTTTATATATACATCAAATCTATGTGCAATTTTCAAAGAACAACTTGCTTGCTTATTACCACCAATTGCTTCGTCAGCTGCAAATTTTATTCATTCACTTACGTGAAGTACGCTTCATTTCATAAAATTTTTGCTTCCTCGCACTTGTTGCTACTAAGCTACGCAACAATTTTGCTGTTTTTTAGCAAAATTTTTTTGAAAGACTTAGTCTTTCAAAATTGAACAGAACAAATACTTTAAGCAACCTGTCGAGTAAGTATTTTAATTTTGATACATAAATGTATCTGTACTAGCCAAACATCATGTTGGTCTAGATTTCTCCATAGAAAGGAGGTGATCCAGCCGCAGGTTCTCCTACGGCTACCTTGTTACGACTTCACCCCAATCGCTGACCCTACCTTAGGTCGCTGCCTCGCTTGCGCGTTAGCTCACGAACTTTGGGTATTGCCAACTCTCATGGTGTGACGGGCGGTGTGTACAAGGCCCGGGAACGTATTCACCGCGACATTCTGATTCGCGATTACTAGCAACTCCAGCTTCATGTAGGCGAGTTTCAGCCTACAATCCGAACTGAGACTGGTTTTAAAGTTTGGCTCCACCTCGCGGTTTAGCATCTCTCTGTACCAGCCATTGTAGCACGTGTGTAGCCCTAGACATAAGGGGCATGATGATTTGACGTCATCCCCACCTTCCTCCCGGTTAACCCGGGCAGTCTCGCTAGAGTGCTCAACTAAATGGTAGCAACTAACAATAAGGGTTGCGCTCGTTGCGGGACTTAACCCAACATCTCACGACACGAGCTGACGACAACCATGCACCACCTGTCTTCCTGCCCCGAAGGGCTTCCTCCATTACAGAGTAATTCAGGAGATGTCAAGTCTAGGTAAGGTTCTTCGCGTTGCTTCGAATTAAACCACATGCTCCGCTGCTTGTGCGGGCCCCCGTCAATTCCTTTGAGTTTTAATCTTGCGACCGTACTCCCCAGGCGGAATACTTAATGCGTTAGCGGCGGCACGGAGGTCATGACAACCCCCACACCTAGTATTCATCGTTTACGGCGTGGACTACCAGGGTATCTAATCCTGTTTGCTCCCCACGCTTTCGAGCCTCAGTGTCAGTTACAGTCCAGAAAGTCGCCTTCGCCACTGGTATTCTTCCTAATCTCTACGCATTTCACCGCTACACTAGGAATTCTACTTTCCTCTCCTGCACTCTAGATATCCAGTTTGGAATGCAGCACCCAGGTTAAGCCCGAGTATTTCACATCCCACTTAAATATCCACCTACGCTCCCTTTACGCCCAGTAAATCCGGACAACGCTTGCCACCTACGTATTACCGCGGCTGCTGGCACGTAGTTAGCCGTGGCTTCCTCCTCAGGTACCGTCATTATCGTCCCTGAAGACAGAGCTTTACAATCCGAAGACCGTCATCACTCACGCGGCGTTGCTGCATCAGGGTTTCCCCCATTGTGCAATATTCCCCACTGCTGCCTCCCGTAGGAGTCTGGGCCGTGTCTCAGTCCCAATGTGGCCGATCACCCTCTCAGGTCGGCTACGCATCGTCGCCTTGGTGAGCCGTTACCTCACCAACTAGCTAATGCGACGCGGGTCCATCTCATAGCGGATTACTCCTTTAATTGCTGCACCATGCGGTACTACAATCTTATGCGGTATTAATCTTCCTTTCGAAAGGCTATTCCCCTCTATGAGGTAGGTTACCCACGTGTTACTCACCCGTCCGCCGCTAATCCATTCCCGAAAGAATTTCATCGCTCGACTTGCATGTGTTAAGCACGCCGCCAGCGTTCGTCCTGAGCCAGGATCAAACTCTCAATAAAAAGTTTAATCTTAGCTTACTCAAATAAAAATTGCTGGTTTACTTAAATGTATTTATCTTATTCTGTTCAATTTTCAAAGACCATTTTCTTTCTTACAGCTTTCGCTATAATCTTTAATCGTTTGCTGTCGTTTCTGATAACCTATTAATTATATCATCACCTAGATGCTCTGTCAATAACTTTTTTCAGAATCTTTTAAGCTGTCTTTATAACTTTTATCAATCAATTCATTTAAAATTGTTGATGCATCTCAGCGACGTTTTTCATCTTAACATTTTCATTTATGTCTGTCAATAACTTTTTTATTCTTTATTTTAAGTTCTAAATTAATACTTTATACCTAAATTTAAGAAATTCTGAAAAAAGTGAGAATCTAAAATCAATTATATTTATTCAGTAATTGCATTTTCCCTAAACTCTCAAACAAAAACCTAATTGTGATATAATAAAAACAAGCGAACATCAAATTAGTTCAAATAAAAAGTAGTATTTGCAATATAAATAAAAATGCACTTAACCTATCTATAACAATATGGAGGAAATATCAGTTGAAGATAATTATATCACCAGCAAAAAAGATGCAGTTAGACACAGAAATCGAAAAATATAATATGCCCTGTTTTTTAGACAAAACAGAATTATTAATGAAGTATATTCAAAATTTAAGCTATGACGAAGCTAAGATTTTATGGAAATGTAGTGATAAAATTGCTAAGACAAGCTTTGAATACTTCACTAATATGAATCTTACGGAAAAACTTACTCCTGCTATATTAGCATACGAAGGAATACAATATCAGTATATTTCTCCAAATGTATTTGATCTTGATCAATTAGATTATGTTGAAAATCATTTATATATTCTATCTGGTTTTTATGGAATTCTTAAACCATTTGATGGCGTCGTGCCATATCGTCTTGAAATGCAAGCTCCAATAAAGCTTTCAGGTTATAAAGACTTATATGATTACTGGGGGGACAGCTTATTTAATAAACTATATAAAAATACAAATATTGTCTTAAACCTTGCATCTAAAGAATATAGCAAATGTATTGAAAATTATTTAAATAAAAAAGTTCAATTGATATCATGCACTTTTGGTGAGTATAAAGAAGGTAAAATTTTAACCAAAGGAACCTTAGCTAAAATGGCCAGAGGTGAAATGGTTAGATTTATGGCTGAGGAAAAAATTGAAACAATATCAGAAATAAAGAACTTTAATAGACTCGGTTATAAATTTAATAAGGAAAAATCAAATAATAAAAATATTGTCTTTATAAAAGAATAGGAGGATGAAAAAATTATGTTAGAATTCGGAACAAAGGCCCCTGATTTTAAGCTATTAAACCAAGATGGAAAGGAAACATCACTATCAGATTTTAGAGGTAGGAAAATTGTATTGTATTTTTATTCAAAAGATAATACTGCAGGATGTACAAAGCAAGCTTGCGGTTTTGCAGAAAGATATCCTGATTTTCAAGAAAAGGGTGCAGAAGTTATTGGTATAAGTAAAGATTCTGTAGAATCTCACAGAAAATTTGCTGATAAGTACAATCTAAACTTCACTTTACTTTCAGATACAGAGAAAAAAATTATTGAAGCTTATGACGTGTGGAAAGAAAAAAATATGTATGGGAAGAAGACAATGGGTGTTGTAAGAACTACATATTTAATTGATGAAAATGGAATAATTATAAAAGCCTTTTCGAAGGTAAATGCTGCAAAAAATCCAACCGATATGTTAGAAACCATCTAAATTGATTAGATTAAAAGTAGCTTTCACAGTTTATGTTTAACTGTGAAAGCTACTTTTTATACAACAAACCTCCTCAAGATTACACAAAACGAAACAAACAAAAGTTTAACCTTAATGCAATTAATTTTTTCATAAAGCAAATCCCCTTCGCAATAAAAACATTATTCACTGCAATATCATATATTATTAAACTTCGTTACTATATTTAAAAATTTACTTTTACAACAAACGGAATCATTATTAATAAATATGACTATTTTTAGCAAAATAGTGCTAAAAATGTAGTTGTTAATTTACTTAATTGGATGTTATAATATATTTTGTCATTTATTGATAGAGAAAATAATATTAGGGGTGTAAATAATGATGAAAAAAAGAATACTTAGTTTTACAGTATTAGTAGTACTGCTATTTAGTTTTCTATTTAGTGGGTGCGATACTAATGCCGCAAAAAATTCAGCGGACATTTACTGTTCATTGATTTTTAAATCTGATGCTCAAAACATTCAAAAAATAGGTTTATCAGATGCCGATAAAGATAAGCTAATAAAAGACTATCAAGATAAGATAAAGAGTGAATTGAAAAAAAACCTTCTTTTGATGGGATATGCTGCTTCAGATGAACAATTAAATTCAATCTCTGATGCTTATAAAGAAGCACTTTCAAAAATCACTTATGAGACCAAACAAATTTCTAAGTCAGTAGATCAAGCTGAAGTAGAAATCTCAGCTACTAATTTTGATATAAAAAAAATAGATGAAAAAGCTTCTGTCGCTGCTTTAGACGAAACTGACAAAATGAATTTTGCAAACAATGATGAAGAAAATAAAAAATTTAGCGAAATTTATTTAGTCAAACTTGCTGAAGAATTGAAGAGTGCTGAAATAAGCTCTGATAAAGCTTCAAATACCTTTAAATTTAAAAAAGTTAACAAATATTGGGTTGCAGATGATGAAACTAATTTTGGATATAAATTAGTTAGATTAGCAACCTCTAAAGACAATCATGATTTAAGTATTAACGAAGAAAGTATTTCTCCAAAAGAAAGTGCTGAAGTTTTCTGGAATCTAGTAATCAAAGAAGATAGCAGCGGTATGGAGAAACTTGGTTATAGCAAAGCATTTGGAGATAGAATTATTAAGGGTATGAATAAAACTGATTTTAATGATTTCAAAAAACAATTTTCTAAATTAGGTGTTTCATTATCTGATAGCCAAATTCAAAGCATACTAGATGCATTAAGAAACGGAATGAGTAAGACTTCTGCAACTTTTGAAGAAGTATCTAAAGCAAATAATACAGCGCAAGTTAAAGTTACTTCAACCTCTTTAAACTTAAACTCAATTGTAAATCAGGTTGGAACCACAACTAAAAATCAAGTAATATCTGGAAGAATTACTGATAAGCAAAAAATTATGGATGCTTTTGCTACAAACCTTATTAATGCAATTAATAACGCACAGATAACTTCTGGTAGCAAATCAAACTCTTTTAGCTTTACTAAAATTGGAGATTTATGGATACCATCAAATACTAAAAAGTACATTGAAACTATTGGAGAAATGAGTATGAATTAATTTATAAAGCAGATGAAATATTTTCATCTGCTTTATATTTTCATATCCATCAACTCCTAATCCATTATTTTTAAAGCAGTATTCATAATAATTACAAATTTCTCTGGAACTACAGTAACTTTACCTCCAAATATTTTTCCCAAAGCATCTAAAAAGTTTAATATCAACATAGCTTCTTTATCATTAATGATGTCATTAAAGGCATCCTTATTTTTTACAAAAAGATTAAGCTTTAGTGTATCAATATTTTTAATATTTAAGAGTAATTCTTCTTTTTTTGCTTTCCACGCAATAACTTCCAAAACCTTATTAAATATTAATTCTAGGACTTTTCTATTTCCCAAATAATTAATATTAACAACATTTTGATCATCAAAAATAACAGCCACATTATTTTTTTTCAACTCATCAAACCCATCTCTAAAAGCATTTAAATTAAATACTTCAATAACACTAGGTACTGTTTCTAAATATTGAAAAAACACCTTATCAATTTGTTCACTGAAAGGTTTTTGTCTTAGACATTCGTCTCTTAAAAGCTCATACATATTGTTTTTTATATCAAAAATAATTTTACTCACAGCTTTAATATAAGCTATGTCCTTTTGACTATTCTTTATTAAGTCATTATTCATATTTAACATTTTTTGATATAACTTGTTCTTTTCTAATAGTTGAATCTTAAAAGCTTCATTTTCATCCTCTAATTTATAATATTTTATAGCTTCATGAATTGCTGGAAGAAATTCTTCTTCATTATTCCAAGGTTTTGTAATATATTTAAAAACGCCAACTTTATTAACCGTTGCTATTACCTGGGACATTTGAGCATATCCCGAAAGCACCATTCTAACAGTATTAGGAGATATTTCTTTAACTTTTTCCAAAAGATCTAATCCATTCATCTTTGGCATTCTCATATCTGTAACAATAACAGCAATCTCATTATTTTCAAATTCTTCTAAAGCTTTTTCTCCACTCATAGAAAAAAGAGATTCGAAATCTTCAAGTAATGTTATTCTTTTTATTGCATTTAATACATTAAGTTCATCATCTACAAAAAGTACTTTAATTTTTTTCATCTTGTCTCCCCCTTTAAAATATGCCCTTAAATTAACAAAGCATCTCAATTTTTCTGAGATGCTTACCATTTGATAGATACCTCAAGACTATTTTAAATACATCTCTTATTTCTATCTTTTTTGTTTCTTTTTTTGTTATCATTGTTTAAATAGTCATATTCAAAATCCCCTTTAAATTTACTTTTCTTATGAATATAACTATCAGACTCAAACCCATCATCTTTTTTGCTCGATTTTGCAAATACTTCAATTATATCTTTGTACTTTTCTTCCAAATTCATTCTTTGTTTCTCCCCTCATACATTGACCATGTAATAATTCTCAATATTTTGTTAAACCTAATATTTCAACTACTTATATTAGGTTTAATACACATAACTCTGGTATTCATCTAATTAACCCCTTTCATAACCAAACAATATTTCATTTTTCTTATAAATAGCTGCTAATATAGGCATTATAGAGAAATAAATACATTTTATTCACTTCTTTTTTAATTAAATATTTAAAAACAGTATTTATATATAAATTTTATCACAGGCATTTGTATTTTTATGTCATTTTTTGTATTCAAAAAAGTTTTTTATTTTTTCTTTATAAGAAGGAATTTGTTTAATAAAATAGAATTAATAGTATGTACTGTATTTTATAAAATAATAATGATTATTAAAGGGAGGAAAAGACATGAAAAAATTATTCAAATGTAGTGTATGTGGTTTTGTATGTGAAGGTTTAGAAGCTCCAGAAAAATGTCCAAAATGCGGAGTTCCAAAGGATAAGTTTGTTGAGCTGTCGAGTGAAGAAGCTGATAAAATTTATCAATCTGACAGAACTAACGATATCCATATGGAGATAATTGAATTGGCTGATAAAATCGCAAAACTCTCTATAGAAGGAATAGACTTAAAATTAGATCCTAATTGTGTTGCTGCTTTTGAAAAAGCAAAAAAAGATGCTTGGACTATTAAGCAAATATCAAAAGCTGAATTAGCAGGACACATGTCTAAAGGAAAATGGTAAAGTAAATACGTTTATAATGTAGTTAGCTATAATTATCAAAAAGCTGGGAATGCATAATGTATTCCCAGCTTTTTAATTATCATTAATCAGTTAATATTTCAATAATCATGTTCTTTAAATTTAGTCCTTCTTCAAAATCAGGATCTATATTTAAAGCTTTCTCTGCATATTCAAGTGCTTTATCCACTTGTTGTAAATTATAATAGCAAAGTGCAATTTCATAATTTGTTTCTGGACATTCACCATAAAACTCTAAAGAAGACTCAAAAAATCTAAGAGCATCTTCATCTTGACCAAGATAACCTAATATTGAGCCAAAGTAATATCCCAAATCTCCTTCTTCGCCAATAGGGAAATAATATTCCCAAGCTTTATTGATCGCAGTAATTAACTCATCTTTAGGAAAATCTTCTTCACTTGGTATTCTTTCAAGTAATATATTATACAATTCAAGTAAGGTTCTTGAATCCCATATTGTAAATCTTAAAAAAGTTAAAAGTTCTTTAGTTGTTAGCGATGAACTTAAAGGCATAATTGCTTTTTTCATATTATAAAAATCATCAGGTCCTATAGTTTCAATAACTTCATTATAAGCCATTGAAGTTTCTATAAGATCATGATTACTTTGACTAAGCATAAATAAAGATACATTGATACTTTCATGATCATATATGCTATGAATTGCTTTTCCACCAAGACCTTTAAAATATAATTCCAAGGCATGAAAGTTTACTGTCATAGAAACACATCCATGCTTTGATAAATATGGATGATAGTTTTTATTCATAACCTCTTCATTTTTGTACCCTTTATCAGCTGATATCAAAATCACATCATCGTTAAATAGCTTTCTTAATCTAGTAATACATCTTAACCCAATTATAGGCATGTAAAATGCTGTATCTTCTAAAGATTTCTTATAATGCTTCAATACATCATTTAAAATCTTATCTTCATAATAATTCATATCTTCTATTTTTTTATCTGTATAATAATAATCTAATCCTGCAAGTATTGATTTATCATTAGGATCATTATTTTCACCTTGAGACGTAATAGAAATTAACCCTTCAAAAATCTCCCCTTCATTTACATAAAAAGTATCTTGAGGTAAACTGTCAAAAGTATAATTAGCAAATAAAATCAAAGGATTTTTCATTTTTCCACTTGATAAAACTTCCCCGCTATATCTAAGTTTAATCTCTTCATCCTTAGATATATCAAAGGTTGCACAATCAAGTATCCCTGATTCAAAATAAGGTTTTAAGAAACTATGATTTTGCCAATATTCAATATTTCTTTCTGCAAAATCTGTTACTAAATATTTAAATTTTATATTTTTCAATGAAGAGTTTTCAATTAGCTGCAAAAATCTTTTTAAAAAAGTATAGGTAAATCTACCTACTCCAGCTGCAAGTTCCATTATATATATAACAGCATTTTTATCCATATCCTCTCTCGCAGCATAATCTCTTAAATATCCAAAAACAGTTTTAGCATATTGGTTTGCAATATAAGGATTTGTTGTTATATATTGAGGCACAATACCTTTAATCCACGCTTCTGGTCCCTGATTTGCAAAAAAATCCGACTGTAATTTCCAAATCATTGATTCTGATAAGCGCTTTTCTGCTTCAAGTATTGTTCCAGAACTTTCATTGACTTTTGCATTAGAAATCTTAGTAATATGATATTTTTTATTTTTCTCTGACAAAATAATTCCTCCTATGATTTAAGTTCACTTTTTTTACTGTATTCAAATAATATATTGCCAATGTCTTTATTTTTGCAAAGAAATAAAGGTGTATGTCCAACATTATTTTCTGAGTTTATATCTATTCCAAGTGATAAAATAAATTTTAAATACTCTTCAAAATCATATTTATCTCCACACAATACATAATCCTCATGTAATATAGTATTGTTATATTTATCAGTATGTTTTATATCTGCTCCATAATCAAGGAGAAGCTTCAAAAGTTCAACTGAAAAACTAAAATTACAGTGAAAAATAGGAGTCTTACCTGATATATTTTCAATATTTACATCTGATCCTCTTTCTAATAATAATTTAACAACATCCATTCTAGGTCTAATTCTGGCACACACTCTGTGTAAAGGCGTCTCTTTAGTATGGCTTTGAGTACTGTTTATATCCGCGCCACTATTTATTAAAAGTTCAATTACTTCGTAATAGTTATCTTCACAATTATCTATAGCGAAATGAAGAAGACTCCTTTCATCATTTACTTCATTAACATTGCCACCATTTTGTATAAAAGAATTAATTTCTTCTATGTTCCCTTTTTTTATACTTCTTAAAATAGATTTTGTTTTTGGCCCAAACAAAATTTCACTAATATTCATAATTTCCTCCAACTAGAGTGTTATAACCTCTTAAATAATTTTATAGCTGTTTTGGCTATCTTATATACTGGTGTTTCTAATTCTTTACTAGCTTTTTTTAACTCTTTTCTAATTTCTATGTGCTGAGGACAATGCTGTTCGCATTTACCACATTCAACACACTGTGAAGCACTGCTCGGATTCTTACGTATTGCAGTGCACATAAGATAGTTATGTCTTCCAGATTTCTTATTTTCAGAATACATAAGATTATAAGAATGAAAAGTTCCTGGAATATCCACTCCCTTTGGACATGGCATGCAATAACCACAGCCTGTACATCCTACTTTAATATTGCTGTTAATCTCTTTCTTAACCTGCTCTATTAATTCAAAGTCTTCCTTTGTGAATTCATCTATATCAACATTTTTAGCAACTTCTATATTTTCTCGAAGCATTTCAAGAGAATTCATTCCTGATAATACACAAGTAACTTCAGGTTGATTCCAAAGCCACCTAAAAGACCATTCTGCTGGAGTACGTTTCCTTGAATTTTCTTTTATTATATTCTTAGCTTTTTCAGGCAACAAATTAACAAGCCTTCCTCCACGTAATGGCTCCATTATAATCACCGGAATGCCTTTTTTACTTGCAGCTTGCAATCCTCTTTTTCCAGCCTGGCTGTGTTCATCTAAATAGTTATATTGGATTTGACAGAAATCCCAATCATAGACCTCAAGAAGCTGAAGAAAAGTTTCTGTATTTCCATGATAAGAAAAACCAATATTACGAATTTGTCCCTTATCAACTTTCTCCTTCAGCCACTCCATAAGTCCAAAACCTACTAATCGGTTCCAAGTCTGTACATCTGTAAGCATATGTATAAGATAATAATCAACATAATCTGTTTGTAGTCTTTTTAATTGTTCATTAAAATACTTTTCCAAGTCCTTTTTAGCTTTAACCATGAAATGTGGGAGCTTTGTTGCAATAAATATTTTATCTCTACAATTATTCCTCTTTATAATTTCACCAAGAGCTGTTTCACTACCTGGATAAACATAAGCCGTATCATAATAGTTTATGCCACTATCAATTGCTGCCATAATTTCCTTTTCTGCTTTATCTAAATCAATGCTGCTTCCCTTTCTTGTAAAACGCATACATCCATAACCCAATATAGATATATTATTACCTTTTCTATCGTTCCTATACTTCATTTGTGAAGATTTTCCTTCAGACTCCATTATTGAAACCACCTCATTAATTTATATAATATATGTATATTACAACAAATCTAGTGGTTTGCCAACATCACCTAAAAATTACAACCTCACTTTCAAGGGTTACTGATATAAGTTATTTAATATTGCTTGTTGATAAACTGATAAATCAGGAGAATTTTTAATAGAATTAATACTAGCTAAAAAATCTCCCGTATCCTTCAATACCTTAGCAAAGCCTCCTGGATTATTTTCAGTTCCTATATATTGTGGATTAGTTTGATCTTTCGCATCAAGTACAGTTACTCCATACATAAGCTTTATAGTTTCATCTTTTGGTAAACTAAATTCTTTAGAAAGTGCTATTGCTGATTCTTCAGGTTTATCTCTGTATTGGTGTACAGAATCATTTAACACTGAAATATACTCCTTAAGAAAATTTGGATATTTACTAGCAAAATCATTTTGAACAATTCCAACTTCGCCAGTAACCACTCCTTTTTTTGCCAAATCTTCAGATGTAATTAGAATTTTTCCACCTTCTGATACTAATCTCGATTTAACTGGTTCCCATGCATATGCTCCATCTATATCATATCTTTGCCATGCTGAATATATTTCAGGCATTTTCATATCAATTAATTCTACATCTGCTGGATTAATTTTGTTTAATTTTAATGCATTTATCAAACTATAATGTGATGATGAATTAAAAGTAGTTGCTATTCTTTTACCTTTCAAATCACTAAATAAGCTTATTCCTGAATCTTTTTTTACAACAAGAGCCTCACTATCCCCTATGATATCATCAATATAATATATTTTATAAGGAACATTATTAGCTATACCTAAAACTGCTGGAGGTGTTCCAAGACTGCCCATATCTATCAATCCTTTAGCTAAAGCTTCAACTACCTCCCTCCCACTATCATATTTTTCCCAATATATTTTAGTGTTTGGGAATTTTTTTTCAACAGCTCCATTTGCTTTTGCTAGTAATTCTCCACTAGGTGAAACCTGATATCCTATTCTAACTTCACTAGGCAAACTCTTATTACTATTTTGCCAAACTTCTAAGCTTCTATAGTTGCAAAGCTTAGATATTATTATAAACATAAATACTCCAAATATAATAAGTCCTACAATAAAATTTTTTCGTCTCATTTATCTTCCGTCACACAAATCTTAAATATAGAAATTTGTAACGTCTCACCTTCCTTTCTTAAAAATTATTTTCTATTTTATTATCTTTCTAATTTTTAAGTTTTGTTATACAGAAATTTGAACATTATATTTTTTATGTTTTCATTAACTTGTCTCAATTATCAATGTTCAATAATCTATTTTCAGCGAATTGCCCCATATAATATATCTTAAATTTAGATTCAGACTATCAATTAGAACTTAGTTATGAAAATTTTCTGAAATTAGTATTGACAAAAATTGTGAAAGTTTTATAATAATATTAATCAATAATAATTATCAATTAATATCAATAATTATTATAATTAATTAAAATTTTAGGAGGTTGATTATTATGTCATTAATAGGAACAGAAGTAAAACCATTCAAAGCATCTGCTTATAAAAATGGTGAATTTTTAAATATATCAGAAGAGAATTTTAAAGGTAAATGGAGTGTTGTTTGTTTTTATCCAGCAGATTTCACTTTCGTATGCCCTACTGAATTAGAGGATTTACAAGATAATTATGACACATTAAAAAAACTTGGTGCTGAAGTATACTCAGTTTCAACTGATACTCACTACACTCACAAAGCTTGGCACGATAGTTCAGAAGCTATTAAAAAGCTTACTTATACTATGATTGGTGATCCTTCACATATACTTTCTCGAAATTTTGATGTTCTAATAGAAGCTGATGGTCTTGCTGACCGAGGTACTTTTATAATAGATCCAGATGGCATTATTCAAGCAGTTGAAATAAATGCAGGAAATATAGGTCGAGATGCCAGTGTTATTGTCAATAAAATTAAAGCCGCACAATATGTTAGAAATAATCCGGGCGAAGTTTGCCCAGCGAAATGGAAAGAAGGAGCTTCTACTCTTAAGCCAAGCCTTGACTTAGTAGGGAAGATTTGAGGTATAAAATTATGATACTTGATGATGAATTAAAAGAACAATTAGCAGAATATATTGATCTTTTGGAGAATGATATTTTAATTAAAGCAAGTGTTGGTTCTGATGAATTATCAGAAGATACTACTGCATTAGTTGAAGAATTAGCTGCTATGTCTCCAAAAATAAAAGTTGAGAATGCAACTTTATTAAGAACACCTAGTTTTAGCATTAATAGAATTGGAGAAGATACAGGAGTTATTTTTTCAGGACTTCCATTAGGTCACGAATTTAATTCATTAATTTTAGCTATGCTACAAGTTAGCGGAAGGCCTCCAAAGATTGACGATAAAACAATAGAAGCTATTAAAAATTTAAAAGGAACATACAATTTTGAAACTTATATGAGCTTAACTTGCCACAACTGTCCTGATGTCGTTCAAGCCCTAAACATAATTAGTATTCTAAATCCTAATGTTACTAACGTAACAATTGATGGTGAATCTTTCTATGATGAGCTTGATGAAAAAAATATAATGGCAGTACCAGCTGTTTATTTAAATGGAGAATTTTTTGGTCTTGGTCGTATGACTCTTGAAGAAATTCTAGCAAAATTAAGCAGTGCCCCTACTGGAGCAGATTTAAATGATAAAGAGCCTTATGATGTACTTGTCGTAGGAGGTGGTCCTGCTGGAGCAAGTGCAGCAATTTATTCAGCTAGAAAAGGCATAAGAACTGGAATAATTGTTGAACGCTTTGGTGGACAGGTATTAGACACTTTAGGAATTGAAAATTTAATTGGTGTGAAATATACTGAAGGTCCAAAACTTGGTGCTAATCTTGAAGAGCATGTTAAGGATTATGATGTTGATATTATAAATTTACAAAGATCTAAAAACATTATCAAAAAAGACTTATTTGAAGTTGAATTAGAAAATGGTGCTATTTTAAAAAGTAAAACTGTAATAATTTCAACAGGGGCTAAATGGCGAAACGTCGGTGTTCCTGGAGAACAAGAATTTAAAAACAAAGGTGTAACTTACTGTCCTCACTGTGATGGTCCTTTATTTAAAGGAAAAGAAGTTGCAGTAATAGGCGGAGGTAATTCAGGAATTGAAGCCGCTATTGATTTAGCTGGAATTGCTAATCACGTAACAGTTTTTGAATTTATGCCAGAACTAAAGGCTGATTCAGTATTACTAAACCGCCTTAACAGTTTAACTAATGTTACTGTTCTTAAAAATGTTCAAACAAAAGAGTTTACAGGTACTAGCAAGATAGATGGAATCACATATGTTGTGCGTGATACTAATGAAGTTAAGCATATTGATGTTGATGGTATATTTGTTCAAATAGGACTTGTACCAAATACTGAATGGCTTAATGACACAGTTGAAAAAAATAAATTAGGTGAAATTGTAATTGATAACCATGGCGCTACAAATATACCAGGTATTTTTGCAGCAGGAGATTGTACAGATAGCCCATATAAGCAAATTATTATTTCTATGGGCACAGGTGCAACTGCAGCCTTGAGTGCATTTGATTATTTAATAAGAAATTAATAAGAACCCCTCTGTAATAGAAATTCAGAGGGGTTTCTCATTTAAATTTTTTATTTAAATCTTTCAATAAACTCACCTTTTTTAACTCATATTAATTATTGCACTTATCACTTCAATTTCTGCCATTATTCTTATCTTTCTGATATTAATTTTTGTTAAAATAAAAAAACTGCAACAGAATACCTATATTAACTCTGCCACAGTTGTTTTTGTTGTATGGAACCCCTAATATTCCTTACAACTACTACACTTACTTCTTTTAGAAGAATATACACCATAATATATGGGCAAACTTCGTAATAACAAACATAAATGCAGTAAAGAATGTCATATAATGAAAACCCCTTTTCCCAATACATATACCATAGATAATTTATTATTTATATCTTCTGTACAAATAAAATATTATCACATTATTTTCAAAAAATATTGTAAAATATTGCTCACTTTCTTGTCAGATTTTTTTTATAATTTTTAATAGATACACCCATTAACTTTTTAAATTGTTTGCATAAATGACTTTGATCAGCTAAATTAAGATTTTGAGCTAGACTTGTTTGAGATTCTATATCATCTAAATTCGCCTTAAGAATTCTCATTTTTGCTTGTATATGATATTGATTTGGAGTAACACCCATCTCCTTTTTAAAAAGCCTAATCAAATGATACTTTGATAAATGAAACGTCTTTGCTAGTTCATCTAAATCAAATTTCTTATCTGCATTTTTCTTTATATACTCAGCAATTAATAAAGCAGTTTCATTTTTATGATCACTTACAGACATAGAATTTGATTCCATAGCTGGACTTATTAATTTAAGAATAGAATTAAGAAATTCTTCCTCATTATTGCTAATTTTAAAAGCCTCACATAAATCCCACATTTCTTCAGTGTATTTCATTTCAAGGAAATATTTATTGAATTTTATATTTTCAACTTTCTTTCTTAATTCATTTTTAAAACAAATTGTAATGTATTCATATTTAGAATCAGTTGTCATACATATTCCAGTGTTTGATGGATTGATAAAAATCATAGCTTCCGTCAACAGGCAACTGCTATTATTTATTGTGACCATTGCACTGCCTTTAGTAACAGCTCCAACACAAAAACTTTCATGACTATGAAGCGGAAAACAATGGCTACTTTCCCCATGTAAAATCTCAACAGAACCCTTTTCGTAAAATTTGATAATATTTTTCATATTACATCTCTCCGAATCAAAGAATTATTCGTTAATATTGTATAATAATATAAGAATAAAATAAACAAAAAAATATTTTGATGAAATACGTTATAATTTATATTTAAATTTTAAAATTATATATAAATATTTAAATTTATATATCAATAAAACAACATCAAATCAAAATGCTAATAAAATTTGTCTATTAAAGATTATATTTTACCAATCGAAATATACTATATAGTAATCATCTTAAAATACCAATATAAATTTAATATATCATATATAGATAATTAGGGGAGGAACAACTTAAGTGAAAATTACTTTACAAGCACTTTTATCGCATATTATTTATATTTTTGTCCTATTAGGAGCTTATTTTTTAATTAAAGAAACTCCTACCTTTACCACTCCTGTTATACTTCTTCTTAACTATTCTTCCTACATTATTTTTATTTTAGGTCTTATCCTATGCATTAGGTTTAATCAAGGCAGGGTTTTCCTAATAATTTTGTTGCTTGCACTATTTGAATTAATCTTAAATTGCAGTCAAGAGTTATCTAAATACATAGAGCTTTATTCAGAAATTCTCTATCCAACAATGTGTATTCTTATGCCTCTTAATCTTATTACTTTTTCACAATTAAAAGAAAGAGGTATATTCTCACTATGGGGAAAACTGCGTATACTTTTTATCCTAGTTGAATTAGTTATTATATATTACTTTTCAAGTTCCAATGATTTAAAAATTGAAAATTTGCTGAATTATAACTTTATAAATTTACCTTTTCAAGAAATTGCAATGCCACAAATCGGATTAATATTATTTAATTTAACTTTAATATTTTTCATAATAAAGATCTTTCTTAGAGACAATGTCCTTGAAACAAGATTAATTGGAGTTACTATTTCTTTGTTCTTAGCCCTTATTTTAATTAATGATAGTTTATCATTTTCAATATATTTAAGTGCTGCAGGTTTATTATTAGTTATAGGTATAATTGAGGATTCCTATTCAATGGCATACCTTGATGAACTTACTGGGATACCTTCACGTAGAGCTCTTAGGGAAGATTTAATGAAGTTGGGGAGTAAATACACAATTGCCATGACAGATATTGATTTTTTCAAAAAATTCAATGATAAATATGGACATGATGTTGGAGATGATGTTTTAAAGTTAGTGGCTTCTAATTTAACTCAAGTAACTGGTGGTGGTAAAGCCTTTCGTTATGGTGGAGAAGAATTCACAATAGTTTTTCCTGGTAAATCCATAGAAGACGTACTGCCTCATTTAGAAAGTATACGTGAGCAAATATCTAAATGCGGATATACTAGAAAACCATCAACAACTAAAACTTCAAAATCAAAACGAGGAAATTCAAGTCAATTATTTGTAACTATAAGCATAGGTGTATGTGAAAAAAGTAATAAATTCAAAAATCCTAATGAAGTAATGAAAGGTGCAGACAAGGCCTTATACAAAGCTAAGAAAAAAGGTAGAAACTGTGTAAGTAAATAAATATGTATATAAATTTAAGCTGAGACTTTTACAAATTTAAAATCTCAGCTTTATTTTTAATGTAAGCTAATTACTCCTCGTCTAATCAATTAATTTTATATCAAAAGCAAATGGAAATTCAACAGCATTTTTATTTTGAAAATCAACTTTATATCCAGTTCCATCTTTATAAAAAAATCCTTGTTTTAAATCAATCTTTACAAAGCACATATTTTCATCCTTTTCGTTATTATGAGCAAAGTACCATGGTTCAAATGCCTTTATCAACTTTTCTCTTATGGCATAATTTTTTTCACATAATGGATGTCCAATATTATATGCAGTTCCGCTAAAACGATACAATTTATTACATATGGAAACCTCAGAATTTTTTTCAATTTCCTTCATTTTCTGTGACTTTGCATAAGTAACAATATAAAAAGCATTATCATCATAAAAAGTATCTATAAATCTAACAGAAGGTATATTATCATTTGCTGTTGCTAGTGCAAATTGATAATCCCTTGCAAATAGATCTTTTATAACCTCTAAACTTTTTTCATATACAGTCATTTTTGCATCTCCTTTTGAAATAATTAAATGAATATGATTTTACTAATTTAAATTATTTTTGTTTTCTACAAACTATAACAAATCTATGTTCAATACTCTCTACATAACCATTAACTTTTATTCCTTCATACAATTTACATAATTCCTCAAAACAGCTATCTACAGAAAAACTCGGAAATTCCCACTCTATAATTTTAGCAAAATAAACTAAGGCTCCAATATCCTTAAAACGTAGGTGAGGAAAAAACTCTTTAGCATATAAAATCTCAAAAGAATTTTCTTTAAATTTTTTCAAGTTATTCTCCAAAGTATTCCCAGAAAATAAAGGTTTAAAATTCTTAATTAATACTTTTGATAATACTTCGTTATTTTTTCCACCGACTTGTTGAGTAATAAATATCCCATTTGGCTTTAATATCCTTTTTACTTCTTTAATATCAAAAGAAGCTTGTCTATTAATAATCATATCAAAGGACTCATCTTTAAAAGGCAACTCTGAATCATTAAACACTTGCTTAACTTCGATACCAAGCGGCTTCAATCTTTTCTTGCACAATTCTACATTGGGTTCCCACATTTCTGTAACTGATGTATTATTATAAGGATGTTTCAATGATAATAAAAATTCTCCTCCGCCAGTTCCCATATCAAGTAATTTATAACCTGGATTTAAAAATTCACTTAATATTTCTTTATAATCCCAAGGTAGTTCTTCAGATTCCCATCTATTTTCTATATATGAAAACTCCCATCCTTCAAAGGCTTTTTTCTCTTCTTTTTCCCATAATTCTTTTAATTTACTATAATTCATAACTGTCCCTCTTTTCTTTTATTCTGTTTATTAGAAAATTGGTGCAGTTTTCTGATAGTATATAATAATTTAATCTTGGCACAATCTACTATCAGTTATCATAACTGCACCAAGTAATTAATTCGCTTTTTTCCCATTTTGAGATTTCACCTACTTTCATTTTTTATCACAATACTTATGGTCACTACACTTTTATTATTTCTTCTGGTACTTTTATATATCCTGTTAATAATTCAATATCAATATCGTCATAAAAATCTTTATCTACTGGTTTAATCATACATACCCTGCTTTTAAGTCCATTCTTTCCTATTTTCTTATGAGCTTTAAAGAATAGCGCAATTGCCGCAGCCTTATTTTCACTTCTTTCATTTAAGTATTCCTTAGTATAAACATTAAGTTGAAAATCTTCTTCACTTTCATATTCAAGCATTGCCAAATCCATTCCTCTAGGACAAATTTTCTCCAAAGCAGCTACATATTCTTCTTTAGCTTCTTCAAGCTGTTCTTTAGGCACAACTTGTCCTAGTTCCATCTCTAAATTATTATTTACTTCATTCCAAACATCATAATGATACATGTTATTAATATAATAATTATATTTTCTCTTTTGAATATGGTCATAAAACTCAAACTTATTTCCTATTTCCATTTCACCAAATTTCATATGTATTGATTGGTTTATAATTATACTCTTAGAATAACTTCTAAGCTTTAAAATAATATCTAACTTCTTTGTGGTATCAATTTTAGGTAATTTATCACAATCTTTTAACTTATATTCTGTTATTATTATATTTTCTAAATCTGAATAATGTAAGTTTGCAGAAATCAGTCCATTATCTATAAAATTTTGTAGCTTACTAGAATTATCAATTTTCCATAAATACAAAGGAATTGAAGTAGAAGAAGAACTCAATATTTTTTGCCCTTGAATAATTATTTCCGATATATTAATATTTATAAAACTACTTTCTTTATTTACACTATTAATTATTTCTTCACGATTTGAAAGATATTTTGTCACATTTTCCTCAATGTGCTTTCTATACGGCAATTTATATATGGCCCATAATACACTACCCTCTTCCTCTGACGTTATAGCTATTAAATTAACATCAATTCCTTTAATATTAACTGTTTTATTTATGATAATTTCTTTTTTTAAATTCATATGGATTCTCCTTAAGCGTAATTATCATTTATGTAATGCATTATAGATATCCAATTAATCAAACTTATAAATGGAATATACATTGCATCATTGAGAAATTATAATCGTAACACTACACTAGAAATTAGATACATATTTGTGCAAGCGGCATATGAAATTAAGCTGTGATGGTTATTAGTGGAAGGTTGTTCCACTTTCTGCTTGTCATAAATTTACTTTAGGAACATGCAGAAATGGCTGCAACCTTCCACTTAGAACCCATCCAGCGATAATTTCATTAGTCCGCTGGAATAAATATGTGTTTAATTTCGGTAAATTACGCATATGTCTAATTCTTGCTTTGGATATCTTTATTCCCATATCAATTGTTATTTAAACTTTGTTTTTCATACAAATCATTTTCTTTTCTGAAACACCAAGTTTGTCCTAATTTGATATCTTGAATTGTATCCTTCTCCAATCTAATTACTTAAGCTGTCCTTATATTATTCTAATTCTTACAAAATAAGCCTTGTATTATATTACCTTAATAGTATCATTTTTGGTATTATATATCAAACTTATAAATGGAATATACATTGAGAAATTATAATCGTAACACTACACTAGAAATTAGATACATTTTTCTGGAAGCAGGCATGTGAAATTAAGCTTATGATGGTTCTTAATGGGGGCTTGTTTCATTTAAAGCTTGTCCAGATTTTACATCTGGAACACGCTGAAATGACTACAAGCTGCCATTTAGAACCTTCCAGCGAAAATTTCACTAGTCCTGTGGAAGATAAATGTATTTGATTTCGGTAATTGTTGCATAAGTCTAATTCTCACTTTCGATATCTATACCTTTAATGATATCTAACTAGAACTAAATAAATAAAATAATGACTTTGTGAAGTCAGTTCATTCACAAAGTCATTATTTCTATTATATAGCACTTTTTATTAAATTAATTATCTCATCCTGTTTCATGCCATTAGTTATTGAAATAGAATATGACATATTATTTGCACTCCAGACAGCAACTTTTATAAGATCATTATCTCCCTTTAATTTTACATTGCTTCCATTTATATTAATAGTATTATAGGTCTTATAGTTATTATAGTCACCACTTATATCTTCAATTCCTTGTCCCATTCTAAATATAATATCATTTTCTTTATTCATATAGCATATTTGAAATACGTTACGCGATATTGTATTTATATACTTTATATTATATTTGCCTAATAATTCCTTTGGCACTGTAATTTTAAATTTCAAAGCTTTTTGAGCATCATCTATAGTATCAAAATTTTCAATAGGATTTATTATATCAATCCCATCTTCTGTATTAGTTTTTACAATAGCTGCTGGCCTACCATCCCATTTACCGTTTTGATCTACTTTATAACCATCTGGAGTTACTGTATTTTCAGCCATTTCTCCATTATTTAATAAGTAGTACCAATTGTCATTAGTTTTGACCCAGCCCCTTTGCATTATGCCATTGTTGTCCATATAGTACCATTTATTATTTATTAGCTTCCAACCTATCAATAGCTCACCATTAATCGAATAAATCCATTGTCCATCTTTATTCCTCACGAAAAAACTTCCTACTGCTTTCTCATCATTGAATAGAAAATTATACATATTAATTGGTACATATACAATATTATTGTCTACTATTGGTTCAGCACCTAATTCATGCATCATGGTCAATCCTATTGCATTACTGCTTGAATAATAATAGCCATCCATTCCAATATAAACATTTGTTTTAATTTTACCATTATCTAGGCTGATAATTTTATTATCCTTATCCGCCTCTACTTTAAAGCCAAGACTTTCTGCTGTAATTTTAAGTGGAACCATAACCTTGCCTTTATATATTAAAACTCCATTTCTTCCAATTTCAATATTCTTCCCACCGATTATCACCTTGTTAATATCTAAATCCTTTGGTGCATAGTTTGATATTGGCAAAGCGTCATTAGTAATTTCTGTGTTAGAGTTTTGAGTATTTAAATCTGCTGCAAATGCTGAAACAGTCATTCCCATAATTGTTACGGCTGTTAATAAACCTATCATTAATTTTTTCATAATATACATTCTCCTTCTAAGTTACACATTAATTTACCTTTTCAAATAGTAATACAATTCAACCTAGAAAAATGTTGCAAATAATTCAAAATTTTTATTTATTACATTAATTAGCCCAACATACATTACTTAGTTCATATTTATTAAAACAATGCTTTTTCAAAACATTTTAAATTTTCCCATATTACATTTTGAAAATGAAATTTTGTCGTACCTACATAAAGATATCCAATTTTAGGATATAGAGTTGCCGCTGGAATATTCCCTTCATAGGTATCAAGACGAATAACTTTATATTTTTGTTCTTTGGCATATTTCTCAATAAAGTTCATCATTATTCTTGCTTTACCTTTCCCACTTTCAGAAGGTCTAATGCATAAGGTATGTATGACCATCACTTCACTTGGCTCAGCCTTTGTAATCCACTGAATGTTTCCATATTCTTTTGGTTGAATACTATTAAGTACCACACTGCCATATATTCCTTTTTCATCTTCTCCAACAAACATTGAATTCTTCTCAATAGCACCTTTAGCGTAATCAACTGTTGGATAAAGCCCTTTTTGCCAATTTGTATAAGACACTGTTTGTGCTTCATAATCTAAAATCTCATTATATATATTTTCTATTTCTAAAGTATCATCTATCGTAGCAATTCTAATCATCATTTTTCTCCCCACATATTTTTATTTTTAATCTGCCCCTTATAATAATATCAAAATATTTCTCTTGGAATCAATACCTTCATCTTCACTACAATTTTCACTACGTTATTAATTTTATTTTTAGCAACAATCCCAATTATATAAGACCTTAGTAAAGTCAAGTTTCTTTAAATCTTCTTCGTTTATAAAAAAGTTGGCTATTCCACCATCTCCAAACATTAAGTCACACTCATATTCACAATCAAGTTGAAGTAGCAAAGTATCAAAAGTTCTGAGTTCTTCATTTTCCCTTGGACCATATTGAACAAAGATAGGATATCCTCCTATCCTACATCCATCACCACTTAATTCATCTAAATACGTATTTCTTTCTTCTTCCAAAAATAAATATATAAGAAAAATTACTAATTATATTTTTTATATAATGAAACAAAATCAATCATATTACTATTTTTACATACTCTTTTTATTTCATTTCTAACTTCCATAAGAGCAAATCCAAGTAAGTTTTCTCCACGCCATAATTCTGGATTTTTAATCTCCTCATCATTCTCAGACATCTGTATTCCCCATATATTATCATAAGGACTTGCCTCAACTAATATTTTGTCTTCTGTTGAAAGAAGATATGCTTTCAATTTTTCATTCTGCATAAACTTATTATAATTTCCATTTACAACAATTGAATACTTAATGTTATTCCAAATATTTTCATCAAAGCCTCTTACTTTACGTCCTAGTCCCTTTATTTCATTAGGATTATTACAACTCATAATTTTACCTTCTATTTCTTTATCTCCAAACAATCTAGCTTTTTCTGCCATCATATATTGTTCCATAAATAAATATTTAGCATGTCCTACATCAAAGCTACTCTTCCACCACTGGCTAAAGCAAGATTTGGTAATCCCCCCATCTTTTTTAGGATGATGCCCCCAAAAATAAATATATTCCAAATTCTTTCCACTTTTATAATCTGAAATAAGGTTATTTAAATCATATTCTGGCTTACCGTCTTTTTGCCAAGTGTATGTCCAATAATCATTATGTTGATAGATACTATCATCTATTTCCCATCTTTTAGGCTTCGGAAACATCTCCATATAATTTTTCTTCTCATCTTCTTTTAAATTATCAAACCACAAATAAAAATCCATAGCATATCCTTCACCATATCCCATTCTCCAGCCTATACTGCCATTTGAAATGTTCGGATACATTAGCCATAGTGGAGCCATTAATTGGTTATCATTTTTATTTCTCATAATATTCTTTCTCCTTATATCTCTTAAATATTCTTACAAAATTTAAAAGGTTATTTCGTTTCCTTTAGTTGGTTTAAAAAATCAAATTCCAATTTAATTATCTCACTCATAGAAACTTCTTGACGATGTCTGCCTTCCAATGAATCGGCTTTCGCCCATAGGAATGGATAAAAACTTATTCCATTATCATTACTTATTCTTTTTATATCGTCTTTCCATGTATTCCACCTATAATCCATGTAATATGTGTCAGTATCTCCATGAAATGCCCAATATAAGAATTCTGAATAAGAAATCTCCATCGGCTCCCATTCTAAACAGTCAGGTGCAAAATAACTAATATTACTATCATCTTGCATTGCAAATAAGCCACCTAAAACATCTTCTGCAACAATAATATCAGACTCTGGAAATAAATCATTTCTTTTATTGAAGTCTAATTCTCCAGATCCATACAATCTAAGCCAGTTGTCAATTATAATTCCACCAGTTTTAAAAAGAATTGTTCCAAATAAACTTTTTTCATTTATTTCATATCTTTTTTTAATGCAATTCAATACTTCAATATCAACCTGAAGAATTTTTATCTCTTTTTTAGAATTTTTAACACTTTCTAAAATACTTTTATATCTGTCCATTTATCTATCTCCTACAAATTACTATTTATGTAACTTTTCAAATTACTAATTAAATATACTTTCACGTCTTCTTAAATATTAAACTATAGGCTCACTCTCTGCCAAAAAATATACTTCACTCCAACACCAATCTACCAACAGCAGCGCTGAAGTTTCAGACAACTTCTGTAATAACTTTTCAGCATTTGTAATATCATTTTTTTCATATATAGCAAGCATTAACCAGATATTCTGTACCATATCATTTTCATCATAATCGAAGAATGCAGTAACATTTTCATTAACTCTATATGCAGAAGTATTTTTATGTTTCATCTTTTTTCCCTAATTTACATTTTTAAAATCCAATCTGCGAATTCTTTAATGATTTCCTTAGGATTAGCTCGCTTGTTTTGTTCTGCAATTAAATCATAATATTCAAGTTCATGAATTATTAAAGGTAGAGCTTTTCCAAATTTTTTTTCAATTACGCCTTCTTCATGGAGCTTTTTAACCACTTCAACACATAGTTCCACAAATCTGCTAGTTATTTCATCTCCTAACTTTAATGCTTTATCAAAATCTTCGTCCTCTTCCTCATCTGAATAATATAAATTATTTTCCTTAATCCACTGGCTTATCCTTTCGCCATCTTCTAAATTTTCTCCCCAATCGTCACCAATAATTAATTCTTCATTTTGCAACCAAAATGCAAAATTCCATTTTGCTTCTGCATTATCAGATGCATCTTCTAATGCACTTTCATATTGCTCCATATTGTTGTATCCAAGTGTAATCATTGGCCTTCTCGGATCATCTTCTGAATTTGAAATATATAATGATATAACGTAAATATCCTTAATCACGTCACTATTCCATGATAAAATTTCTGATTTTATACTCTCAAATACATATTTTTTTAAGCTATTCATGTAAATTTCCTCCTAGCATATAGAATTACTATTTATATTAATAATATTTAAACTAGAATTGGTGTGTCACTCGTCGAAATCTTCTGAAGCTTCAAAATTAGAGTAATAGCTTACGAAATCGTCAATTAATAAATGTCTGTTGCGTACATATTCGGATTCTACACCACCATTTTTAAGACTTTCTATCCATTCAGCATCTACCATGCAACCAACATCCATATTTATACCATACTTTGCCTTATTAATAATTTCTATGTCCTTTACTTCACCTATACAAAACAAATAACCGCATAAGAAACGTAAATATTCACTGCTACCATTTTGATAATTAATAATCTCTTTTTCGAGAAGTTGTCTGATTTCAACATGGTATTTCTCACTAAAATCAAAGTCATATCTCTTTATCAATACTTCCACACGTTCTTCATTATTCAAGCTCTTTTATCCTCCTAAATTATAATCTTTTAATTGTTTTTCTCTTCCAATATATTCCTTAACGAGTTTCCAAAAACCTTCAAAATCATTATTAAGATATGTTTCATTTTCTAATTCAATATATTCATCGTAGTTTTCAATATCAATCTTCTTGCATTTTTCTAATATTTCAGCCTCTTTTGTTGCTCCACAATTTTTTAATGCAACAACTGTTTCATTGACATAATCTTTTGTTGAATCATTAAAAAAGCCTTCTAACCCTTCCATTTGCAATTCAGTATCATAATCAACAATAAAAATAACATCTTGTACAAATTGTGGATACCTTTTAATCTCATTTCTTTCTATTGGTTCACTATAGATATCTGCCATTGATTGCAAAAAATCATCAGCACTCATTTCATTTATTCGTTCCAAAGCTCTATCGATAAAATTCATCATAAAATCTCCTTATCACCCTTCTTTAAATAAGGTTCTTTATTAATACTATTGCTCTGTTTCTATGCTTACTATCAATTATTCCATCAAAATATAAGCAATAACTTCTACCACAAGCCCTAAATTTACGAAGTATTACATTATCCATATTAAGTATAATATTTCTTCCTGTAACTTGATCAATATAACTCTTTTTATCTTTATGCTGTAACCAACATTCCATAAGCTCTCCAGATTTAACTACAAGCCAGCCATTACCACCTTTTATTGGTTCATCATCGCTACCATATGTAAATGTTAATGCATATGTATAGTTATCTAACTTCACACTTTCCATACAATATATAGAACATAATTCAGTAAGTTCAAATAACTTCTTTTCTTCTATCTTCTTACCATCAATACCATAAACTGAATAGAATATTTCGCTGGGTTTTTCTACGTGAAATATGCTTCCACCATTTGCTGTTACCTCAACTGTCTCATGATTCTCCCAATTGATAACAGGACTATTCTTTTCAAAAAATGCATCCAAAAACATACCTTCTACATAAACTTTGCGTTCCTTAATAGATACTCCTTTATCATCAAGCAAGCGATGCAATATCATATTTTCATCAATTGTTGAAAAGGCGTGTATTCCTTCTTCATTATACAAGCATCTACTTACCAATGGCTCTTCTATTTTCATACGCTTTACTGACTGAAATTGTTTAGCTTTAGAAAATTTATATTCTCCTAGCTTCGTAGGCTTTTTATTAAAAGTTCCATCAGTATAAGATAATATCTTATCTCCATCTCTAAAAATATGTTCAGCTACTGATGCCATTGGTTTACAATCCTTAATATCCTTCCTATCCCCTATTGGCAAGCATACCTCCCTATTTAAAGATGTTTTTGAGTATCCAATTACACACCAAATTTCATCATTTGGCCCTTCGAACAGATCATATGGGACTCCTTCAGATTCGCAGTAACATGTGGTTTGTAAATTTTCCATATCCATTTTAATATAGCAAAAATTATCTTTATATTTCTCTAGTTCATCTAAATGTGATGCAATATCAGATGCATCTTTATAGTCATTTATACTAAAGAGTATTTGATTCTTTGATGGTAAATAACACATATCCCCTGTGCTCAAGCGGAAATCAGCATCGATATGTATACCATAAAATTCATTGATATTATAATTGCTGATTTTAAAAATGCTGTTATCTATAATTAAATCATCCAAAGTTTTCCCTCCTAATATATAAAATATAAGAAATATTCCTCATAAAATTAAAATTTTGAGCTCAATAAATTAAGACATTCTTTAGGTATTACCTTTGCTAAAACTTGATCAAGCTTATAATTTTTACAACAAAATATAAGTTAATCAATTTTGAATAAGTGAGGAAATGTTTTTTCATTCTCTATGTATATTTCGATTGGACTGTCTATCAATGCACTATCAAAGTCTTCACATGAAGATAGATGTTTAAAGCTTGTTCCATCAAAAGAATACGTAGACAGACATTTTACTAATTCTGAATTATCTTCTGTCCTTAACACAAAATGACGTTTAATCCGAGTCGTTTCATCAGCTAAGACATGGTCATAATCTAACCCCCATTTTGAATCAGTATATATGCTTTTATGTCTAATATATCTAATCTCCTATTCCTTTCTTGTTTTAAAATGTATTCAACTGACATTAATATCTTCATAATCTTCTACCCTAATGTTTTAATAATTTCCTCGATTGATATAGGCATATAATTATTAGCATCAACTCCTACATCGTATGCCTTTACTTTATTTTTTAGCATTTCAAGATTATATGTAATATCTGAATGTATATGTCCATGCAAATGAATAGAACCATGCCCTTTTTTGTTCCATTCCAGTATAGGATAATGAAACAGTACAAATTTATAATTTCTATATTCAAATTCGTGATAATCTTTAATCCATTGAAATAAGTCTTTATTAAAAGCATTGTCCTCAATAAAATTATCATGATTCCCTTTTATTAAATATTTAGTACCACATAATAATTGTAAATAATGATTGGCAATTATGCCGCCTTTCATAGTAAAATCCCCTAATATATAAACTTCATCATTAGGTGTTATAATACTATTCCAATTTTTTATCAGCCTTCCATTCATTTGATCCACTGTATGAAATGGCCTATTTGTGTGCTTGATGATTTTTTCATGATTAAAATGTAAATCTGATGTAAAATAAATCATATTTCTCTCCTGCTCCGCTAATATACTATTTTAATTTATTACACTAACAATAAGAACATTTTTAATAAGGTTCTCTCATCAGATACATGTAATTTGTTCCATTACAGCATTATTACAGCCATTTTGCATATATACTTAACTCTTCTTTTGTATTCAGCCTTTTGAAAATTTCGAGCATTTCATCCTCTTGATAGTATTCTCTTACTTCAAAATTAATTAATATATGCTCCTGATATACTGATTTAAAAAATTCCTCTGCTCTTAATTGTTCTATCGATTTTATCAAGGTGTCAAAAAAGTCCTCTCTGAATTGTAAAAATTCATCGGTGTAATTATAGTCTTTATTTGAAATAACATTTTCATTTTCAATAATATACTCCAAAACAATTTTATTGCATTCTGGAAAGTCATTTTCTGAAATAGAATGATCATTCCATTCATCTGAGCAATACTTGTAATATAGCTCATCTGAATCTCTAGTAGTATAGCAATAGCCTTCAGCTTCAAACTCATCCGTTGTATTTCCGTTAAAAGAAATACAATAAGACTTTGGATGATTTGTGGCTATATAATCTGGAACGAGTATTGTGAATATATATGGTTTTTTATCCTTATATTTATCAATAAATTGTGTGAATACGGATTTTATCTCCTTTATAAAACCCTCTTTAAATTTGTCAAAAGGAAAAGATTTCATTGCTAATTCCTCCTAATATAATATAAATAAATGTTAAAATGTATTTTTTAGATTGGTGCAACACCTTTTACAAAGCTCAATAATCCTTTCATAATACTTATTTATATCTGTTTTCTTTTTTAGTTTATTTGATAACTTATCAATTCCTCCCCATATAAAGAAAACAACATGTTCAATTTCATAAGGTTTTAAAACTTTAAGTTCTTCTATTAAAATTTCTAAGGTTTCACAAGTTTCAATAGTTTCTAATTTTTTAAAAGGCTTTTCATCATAACATGCAAGTAAACATTTTATAAGTACAGGAATAGTTTCAGCATTAACTCCATGCTTTTCTATAAACGCTTCTGTAAAATGACTTTGAACTGACTGATGCTCATTATCAACCTTGTCCATATAGTCTATTATCAAGTTATAATACTTTTTGCTTAATAAACCCAAGCCAAATGCTCCATAAGTTCCAGGTCTGCAGCATTTTTCTGCCTCAACATCTGAATACCATTCATAGTCCTTAATTATTGCACACCTAACATATTTCTCTATTTTAGGATAAAGTTCTGGATAAGCTAAGGCATTAGCAAAAAATATTTGAGTTTTTGATTTACCAATTTTCTTTATTGGAAGTAAATTTTTATTTTGAGATTTTAAAATTATTTTATAACTTGCTGGGAAATCTTTTTGCAACAAATTGATTATTAAATCTAATGATTTTGAATAACTTGACTCTATTTCATTTTTTATTGTAATCCTTATTTCTGCAAAAGCATCATTAGCCGTGAATTTCAAATCATCATCTTCATACATAATATCTTCCTTGATAAATTTCCCTGTTCCAATTTTTATAATATTAACTGCATTCTTATTGCCTAGTTCTTTTGCTTTTTGTAAAAATTTCAAAGCAGTATCTCTGCAATATGCAGGTTCATATTTTAATATTAAAATTGCTGCATAAATTAACAATTCACTCTTTTCAAAACCATATATTCTTTCTTCTCTAAAAAAATTATTCTTTATCCATTGTTCAAGAGAATAAATTATATGTTGCCTGCTACTCTCCAAGCTATTTGTATTTTTAGCATTTAGCTCAAATATTTTATTAAATATTTTAATGACATACTCTGCTTCTATTTTATTAAATAGCTTAGCATCCAATATGTATCTACATAGAAAAAATATATCACTTTCTTTAGTTGGATAAACGCCATTTACTATATTATTTTCAATATATTTTTCAATTTTATTTGCTAAAGCTTCCTTTTTTTCATTATTAATGTACTCTAAAACAGTCAATTCTGTTTTTCCTTCTTGTATTCGAAAAGTTCCTTTTATTATATATTTATAATCAAACCTCTTATCAGCTTTTAAGGTTTTCATTTTATTTTTCAATTTTTCTTGTAAAACTGGTATTACTTCATTTATTAGCTGGTCTTTTGTAATTAATTTTATTGCGTCATTTCCTAAGTACTTTACATCTGCACTAGAATAACTTAATTCATCTAAAAATATTTCAATTCTTCCCATGTTATAATCAAATTCTACTGAATCATAGATACCAACTCTTAAATCACTTTTCTTAAAAGCTCTTTCTATATCCATAGGTGCTATAGTCTTTCCTAAACTTTCAAACAGTAACTCAAAAGCTTTTAAAATATCAGCACTTATGATTTGTCCTATATCCATTGTACTTCCCCCAATCTAACAAATTAAATGTTTTCCTTTAAAACTTTATAGATATTCAACTAAAGAATTACTCAACTTGAATATAAAGATAAATATGTGTTATCAAAATTCTTATTTTTCAAATCTTCCTTCCTAATGAAGAAATGTATTACTCCTGAATCCCACCATGAAAAACCAATTTTATCATTAGAATCTATTTCAAGTAGCATTACCATATCATGTATTTCTTGCTCAGCCTTTTCTTTATTACCACCTAAGGCTTTAATTAAGATTTCTTTTTCACTTTCTCTATAATTATATTGGTGCTTAGCTATTATTTTTAATGCAGCTTCAAGCTCAGCATCATCATGCTGTCTTTCTGGATATCCATAAACTTTTCCAACACAATTATCACCAGTATTTTCAAATCTTATATCCTCTTCTAATGAAAAAAATGCATCCGAATCTTCTAGAATATCATAATCTACATATGCATAATTAGGTATTTCAATTGAATTTCTGCCATTTACTTTATATGGAGTAAATGTTTGCTCATGTTCTTCTTCTAACACTGTTGGCTTTTCTGGTTTCATAAGATTAAGTTTCTCATTTTCCTCAATATAAATAACTTTATGCTCAATATCATATGCTGGTTCATCTATCCCCATGAAGAAATAAATCATTCCCTTTCTAGGTAAAAGAGCATTTTCATCACAAAAACTAATTTCTTTTAGATTTAATTGTGCTATAAAAGTCAAAAGCTTTCCTTCTGCATTTTTAGGCCACTGAAAGTTCTCTGGAACATCTGGATAACCACCTACTCTTGATACTCCTTTAAACTTGTAATTATCTTTTTCAGTGAGATTTAAATAAATAATATTTTTAATGTTTTCATATATGTAATCTTTAACTTCTTCTAATTCATATTTCTTTATTAGTTCTTCTAATTCTTTCAAAACTCTTTCTCCTCACATATAAAACTATATCTACATAAAAATACGTGTCTTTTTAATATAAATACTGCATTAACTAAATCCACATATACATATTTCATAACTTTTACAAGTATCCAAGTCTATTTAATTAAGATATTTTCTAACATCTACTGTTTCTTGCAACCTAGTAGAATCTTTTCTTCCAGAAATAAATTTTAACTTTGAAAAATCAAGCATATTATCAACTCCTAGATTTTAATCATATCAGCTCGCTCTTCATTACAATATCTATAATTATACTAATATGTATCTGTTGATACAAAATCCCAATCATCATTATCTGTTCCCTTTCCAATAAGCCAATATAATCCGCGATGACGCTCAAATACGATACCTAAATCTAATGTGCTGGTGCATTTTTTCTTCATAGCTTTCCTCGGGTTATATGACATAAGAACATTATATTATGCCATTCTATGGGTAAAAAAATATCTTCAAGAATATTAGAATCTTTTCGAAAATCACCTCTAACATCTGAAGATATATAACAATTAAATCAGTAACTGGTATGTTTTACTCAAAGGTCACGTCTTCTACCCTAAGCTTTTCTTTCAGTTTAGGATAAATCTTATAGTAAAGATTATTACGCAATATAGAATGATAAATAGCAAAGATTATGGTAACAGCAATTAAAACAGCAGGTACTATATATAGTGCAGGATTATTTAGAAAGAACCCGAACACGTCAAATTTTTTATCAATCCACTTCGCATATACGTAAACCATCAAAATTATAAGAAGAACAGGAAATGCAAAAACTCCTGACATAATATTTACAATATTCATTTTTTTATGAATAGATTGAAAGTGCTCCTCACCCATATAGCGTTCTAATAAAAAGCATTGTTTTTCAAAGGAATCACTTTTTTGAACTTGAAGATTGTTCTTAGTAATATGTTTATGTAAAATATCTAATTCATTACTAAATTCCAAAGCTTCATGCAAAATTTTCCCTAAGCCCACAAATATACCTCCTAAAAATATAATTTACAGTTTTATATTAATTTGTTAATATTAATTATATTATGAAATTCTATGTTTGACAATATTCTAAATATGCCAAAAGTATTATTTATACAACACCTTTGGCATATTTGTAAATTAAAATCTAAATAAAATGTTTTTCCCGTCTTGTCTATACTTCCTAAATCATCATCCCAAATTTCTCCTACTTTCCAATCTTCATCAATTAAAAAAACTAAAGCTTTATTAGAAGGATCACATCCAAATTGTAATACCCTTTCCTCAAAATCTAAAAATTCCAAAAGGCTCTCATCATAAAACTCATCAAGTTCACATAGATCTCCAAAGATAGTGCAAAACTCCCTTCCAAAACTACCTGCACCTATTTCTGAAAGATACTCTAAGTATTCATCAGAAATTTTAGGATATTCCTTTCGCAGTTCTTCTATCTGCTTTTTAGAATACAATTCTCTATCTTCTTTATGTAAAATTAATTGAGCATCTAGTTGATCTATATATTTTAATGCCTCAAGTTCTTTTTCATAATCTATTCCTTCCTTTCACTTATACTCAAATGTATAGAATCTATCTGGCACCATCACCAATGGATGCATTAGATATCTCTATAGTAATAACCTTGAAACAATTGCCTTTTACAGCTTGTCCCAAGGTTATTTTTATATTCTATAAAATATTCATCTGCTTTAACACTTCTTTTTTAATTCCTCATAGAAAAATTCTGTCGTAGGAATTTTTATTTCACAGCTTGCTGCTAGTTGAAGTAATTTTCCTGAGAATACTTCTAATTCACTTTGTCTGCCTGCTTCCATATCTCTCTGTAAAGAACTTGTTGCTTGGTCAGACTGTTTGTACATTATACGATTAAAATGGATTTCTTCTAAATTATCATCAATGTTAATTTTTAACTCTCGAGCTACCTTACAAGCTTCATTAAGGAGTAATTTCACTTGCATGATTGCATTTTCATTTTTTCTAAGCTCTCCAATTGTTGCATTATAATAAGCTGTTATAACATTAAACGCACAGTTTAATATGTACTTTTCCCATATAGCAGCTATTATATCCTTTTCTATTATGCAGGTAATCTCTTCACTTTGTAAAAGTTTTTGAACTTCTAATAGGATACTATCTTCAAGGTTCTTCTTTACTTCACAACCTATATGAATATTACAATATGAACTGGTATGATGTATTACAAAATCTTTATCCGATCCTGATATAATATAAACTAAACCATCAATAATAGTGCCTTTCCCTATTAATCTACGGGCTTCCTCTGAAATTCCAACACCATTAAGCAAAGGAATGATTACAGTATTCTCATTAATCATTGGCAATATTTCAGCACATACCTGTTCCAATGAGAAATTTTTCACACAAAGAAAAATATAGTCCATAGCCCCCATTTCTTCAGCATTGTCACTTGCCATTTTAGGATGTATCACTGTCTCTCCATGAGCATTACTACATAATTTTAGTCCATTTTGTTTTATTGATTCTAGACGTTTACCTCTTGCAAAGAAGTATACATTGTCAAAATGCTTTGCAAGTATGCAGCCAACATATCCTCCAACTCCGCCCATTCCAACAACGCAAACCTTTTTATTATCCATTCTTAATTCCCCCTATTTAATGCTTATATGCTATTTTTTATAATAACAAGCTTATTTGCTTATTTTTCATGTATTAATTATTAATATTTCAACAAAATCAGTATCTAATACCTCATAATATGTCAAAACTCCAGATCTACAAGACATTGCCTTCTAATTCATAATTTCACATAATTCACCAATCCATTGTAACATAGTATTAAGGGATTTTTCAAATTCTGCATAAGCAATCCTAAACAACTCAAGCTTTGAATTATATTCATCTATAGAGTTAAAAATTTAATGATTCTTGCGATATTGGAATGCTATTTTTGTTAAATCTAAAATACCATAATTCAATCAATTTTTGGGATTGAATTATGGTCTGTAAGCTTCTTCTATTAATAAAGCTATGTATTCTCCATTAGTATCTCCTATTAATTTTTATTCAAAAACAAACCAAACTCTTTTAATTAGATTATTTTCTACTTCATATATTGCAACAGCTTTTTTTATCTTGTCTTCTTCTAATCCAGTAACATATTCATGATCAATTACTTTATTTCCTATAACAATTCGATTTTGAATGTTTGCATATACATTTAACACTTCAAATCTTTCTCTATAACTGTTTTTTAACTGTTCTTTGCCTCGTATCATAATCGAATTATTCATCAAGTTATAAATTTCAATCTCATCATGGTAAGTTGATATAAAACTTTCTAAGTCGTGGTCATTATAAAACTCTAACTGCTTTTGAACTATTTCTTCTGTATTCATTCTATTGTTCTCGCTTTCCTATATATTTTAATATCCTAGTTCTTCTCCTATAATAACTTTTATTCTATCTTTAACAAATTGACCTCTAATTGATATAAAATGATTGCATATTCTATTTGGACTCTTGCAATCTACACAATAACCTAATTTAGTGCAAGGTGTATCTTTGTCTAGTCTCTTTGCATCAATCGGTGCCGCATAATTTCTTACTCTTTTCTCTGCTTCCTCTATGTTTTTAACAATTTTATTTATCCCAACTACTATAATCACTTGTTTAGGACCATAAATCATTGGTGCCACTCTACTCCCATTTCCATCAATATTATAAAGCTCTCCATTTTCAGTTAAAGCATTTGTACTACATATAAAAGTATCAGCAGAAAAGTTTTGAATATAAATCTGCTTTTTTTCTTCACTTGTAATACCATCTCTATATTTATCTAAAAATTCGTAATTGCCTTCTCTAAGAAAATCTATTACTCCAGTTTCAGATAGTGTTATTGAATCTCCTATGCCAATAATTGATTTTTCTATTATCAAATTTTTTAATATTTCAAATAACTGCTCTCTTTTCTCTATATAATATCCTTTCATATTGTTATTCTTTAAACTTTCCAAGGTTCTATCAACTCTTTTTTTCAAATACCATTCAACATTATTATCCAAATTTATTTCCCTCCATGTAATCTAGCTGTAACATAATATTTCATAATTAACCATTCATGCAAATTATACAATTTGCTCTAGTATGCTTGGATCCTTAAGTTTGTTGTCTTCTGCTAAAATAGCAATTTTAGATATTATTTCTGCACTCTTTGGATCACTGTCTATAAATGGTAAGAATAGTTTTCCTCTTTGTCCAGAGTGAATAGGAATTATGTTAATAGCACCACTTCCTAGCTTATGTACCACACCGCTTCCTAAGTGAACAGTATATTCACCATGAACTCCTGAAATATGAGCATGAGTTCCTTTTAGCTTAACATTGCTTAACTTCATTAGTTTTAAGATCTCCTCAACAATTGCTGTTCTAACTTCAATAGTTGACATGCTTACTTCTGGATCTACTCCTCCAACATAAGCAACACTTACAACTAAATCTAAATCCCTCATTACCTCTGAGAAAATCAATTTTGATACTTCTTCTAAGTTTAAAGGCTTGTAGGTTTTTCTATCTTCAAATCTTACAAATTCAATTGTAGGTGACTCAATATCTGCAGGTGAAAACCAATCTGCTAAGGCATATATAGTTGCTATTATATTTTCTTTATAATATACCTTTTGTAATCCTTCTTCATCACTCGCCATCCAGCCCCTAGTCTTTAAAAGTGCCAAAGTCTTTTTAGGCTGCACTTGATGACCTGCATATCTTCTCGATAAAGTCTGTTCCTTTAGTTCATCTTTATTTGGCAAGTAAAGTTCTCTAAATACCTGTTTAAAAGGCTGCACAATTTTCTTTTCAAATATATCCTTTTGATAATCTCTCCAAACTTCAGCTTCATATAAATGAAGTGGATGAGCAATTGTAATATCATCTTCTTCTTTTAACTTAAGTATTTCATTTTTATAATTTACTAAGCTATTTTCTTGTAAATATCCTATAAAAGCATTAGTTTTAAAAACAAGACTTTTTATTATTGGTGCTAATACTGGATTTTTACAGAACTCAATAAGCTCTCCACCTTTAAATATCTCTCCATTTTCCATGGCATCTTCAAAACTTTTTCTTGCCCTTGAATATTGATCCTTTAGATCCTTCTTTAATTGATTTATTTCCAATATATATTCATTTTTCTTAAGCTTTGCTGGTATGTTCTTTAATGCTTTTCCTCCTTTAATACAAGCCACATCTGCTTGCCCAAATTCATCAATCACAAGCTGAACTTCAACTTCGTCAATTGCTTTTGGCTTCAAATATTCTAGTACACTTTGAATTTTTAAAGTTTCCATATTCCAAATTAATCTATTTGAATCCGAAAATCCAGCATTTCTAGCTAAGTTAAGTAATGCTATACTTCCACTTCTCTTTTCACTTGCTTGTCTTTGTGCTCCAAACTTCTTACTTTCCTTAATAAATTCCTGAATGTATTCATATCTCTCTAATACATCTTCTTTATTTTTAACTGGAATTAATCCATAAGTAAGTAAATAATCCTTATTTCTCTTATCCTTAACTCTATTTTTAACTTCTTCTAAATCAAGTTTTCCGAGTGTTGCATCTGCAAAAAGCTGAGATCTTTTATGTAGTGCACCACCTGCAATATATTTTGCACTATCGTAAACCACCTTAAAATTCTTTTCTCCAAGAGTTTCATATGCTTCTTTAAACCATTCCTGATCAAAGGCTCCATCCTTTAAGTCTTCAACTGTTATTGGTGTATACCTTGCCACAATAGCAGTTTTTTCATCTGAAAAATAATCATTAACGTGAGCGTGGAAGTACCAACAAGCAGATTTCAGTCCTTCATAGCCTAAATATTCAGCTACTATGTCTAACCAGCCAGGTGAATACATAGCCGCTTCAATCAGTTGTTTGCTGGTTACCTTTTTGCCCTTTAAGAACTTCTTTAAAGTTTCTGCTGTTTCATAAGCTTTTGGATAGCAACATTTTAATAAATGGCTTAAGATTTGTTTCTTAGTACAATCTCCACTCACAAAATTATAGCCTCTAATATAAGTGTCTTTCTCTGATGCTAATATTATTGAAGCAAAAATGTTTACTCCATAGCATTTTCCTACTTTAGAAGCTAATAGTGATACTTCTGTATCTAATTCTCCCCTATTTACTTCTATTTCACATATAACTTCTACCGCCTTATCCGCAAGTTCTAATAACTTTCCATATTTTAAAACTCTTTCTCTATGATATTTGTGTACACTAGTTAATAATCCAATATTTTGACTACTATTAGGTCTTCCCATAATTTCTTTTAAAGCTTCATTGTCATCTATAAGCCCAATATCTAAAGCCCTTCCAAAATCATAGATTTCTAGGCTTCCTGCAACATTATACTCACTAGCTTTATAATAATTATAGGCTATATTAAAATACTCCTTAAACTTTTCATCAGTTTCTGAGTTGTTTTTTAAAAGGTAAAGCCAATTATTAATTTCACTTGCTGCTGAAAAATACGCTTTTATTCTAGTACCGTTATTATAGTAGCCTCCCTGTGAATATTCTTCAATATGTCTATGCTTTGGAACTTTCGTATATATATATTCTGTTATTGTTTTGCTGATTTCAAAGATTTCGTCCTGTGGTATATCATCCACCAATAAGATAATGTAATCTTTTATAAGCTGATAGTATTTTATTTTTTCAATACTTTTACTAAGTTTATACACTATCCCATAATTAAAATTCAGCTCTAGAAACTCAACATACCATTTGCTATTTCCAGAATATGCTCTATAGTGAACTGCCCTCATATAAAAATTCAACTCTAAAAGCTTCCAAGAATCTAAACCATTATTCCTTGCTGCTGTCCTAATTTCATCTGCTAAAGGAAAATTGTTTAATTTTCTACTTTCTGTGTTAAAAGGCTGAAGATAATAAGAACCTCCTAAGGTAATCATCTCTTTATTTCCATCCCAGCGTGTTGTTTCATATTCTAAGTCTCTGTTTTTATCTATTAGCTCACTGAAAGTATTAACTATCTTAATAATTTCCTCCTCTGTAGAACAGAACTTACTTTGAATATCAAAATTATTATTTTCAATTTCTATAGGTTCGTAATCTTTTGATGGATCATATAATCCAAAACCGTTATTTAAATTTTTCACTTCTTTTTGGTCATTACCTATGTTTTCCGTAAGCAGTTTACCTTTCTGCAATACATCCTCCATTGCAGCCACGGCTTTTAAGCTCTCTTCAAATATAGTTTTATGGTTTGTATCCCCTTCAATAGCATTTACAATATCTATAGCAGCTAGTTTTTTATTTTCATCTTTACTATTTATGAGATTATTAATACTTTTAATTAATTCCTCATTAGATTGTTTTAATAATAGCTTTATTGCATTTTTTCTCAAATCTCCAGATTTATATTTAAGTAAATCTTCTATATATACACAATCTTCTTTGTTCAATTCTATAGCATTAATATTCTTAAAAGCTGCTTCTCTAACAGATTGACCTCTATCTCCACAAGCTTCTATTAGAGCATTCCTTTGCTTAAGATTTCCAGGCTTCTTTAAAAATTTTTTCACAAAAACTTCTCTTGTCTGAACACTCATCTTATCTTTATAATCAACCAATACATCAAGAATTTCATCATTATAACTCATACTAACAGCTAAAAGCATATTATCCATTAGCTCTGTTTTTGTAAGTTCAAAGCTTATCCATGGAAATAAGGATTCCTTAAAGATTACTTCCTTTTTAGGCATATTATCAAGAACTGTTTTCAATTTATTGAAAAGTTCCATTCCATAATAGGCTTCTCCTAAATCAGCATAAGGTTCAATTAAATGTTTATTATAAATCAAACTATAAGTACTTATACCTGTAAATATATTTTTCAAAGCTGAACCTACAACTTCTAAATCTTCCTCCTCTAACATTTCACAAGCAATTTTATGCTTATAGGTTTCAAATTGAATTTGACTTAAAAACTGCAATGCCGCTAACTTCTTATATTTTACCTTTCCATGTAAGAGTTCATTTAACAGCTCTTTTACATCTTCAAGTTCATCAAAGGCAACAGACCAAATGCCTGTATATAAAAGTATATTGTCATCTGAAGCTAAGCACTCCTTTTGGTATTCTTTATCCTTTAATACACTATATGCAGCTTCAAAGCATTTTAATATGAGCTTTGGTTTCTCAGCTTCTAAATATAATCCTGTCCATACACTAAAACCTCTCACTACAGAAGAAAATCTAATTAAATTATTGTCTATTATAAGTTTTAATATGTACATAAAGGCTTTCTTAGAACCTTCATCTAAGTTTTCAACTATAACCTGCCTTAAACCCTCTTGTAGTTTTGCTGCAAGTAAAAGCTCTCCAAGGATTCTATGAGCTTCTTCATTTTCACTCATTAATAATCCTCTTATTATTTCCCTAGTTATTATTGAAGTGTTATTATCACTATAAATCACTTCTTTTATTTTCTCTAAAACCTCATTATTATCCCTATCAAGTTCAACAGCTATAAGGTCTCCAATAACATCTATCCCCCTATACTTTTCCTTGTTATTTTCAAAATATTTAACTAAAGAAAAACCAGAAGCCTTTAAGTATACAAGTTCCTTTAGCTTTTCAATGTTTTTGTTTAGATATAGCTGTGAAGATTTTTTAGTTCTGTAAGATCTTCTGCAATAACCAATAGAATACGGATATTTAGTTGCATTATCCCAAATTACTTTACCAAGCTCTGCATAATCTTCCTGAAGCAATAACTCTATTTTTTTGTAATTTTCCCCCTCAAATACCTCTTCAATAGCCTTTATACTTTCATCCCATAAAAGCACTTTTAAGCTGTCAGCTTTTTTTTCAAGTTCTCTATATGGTGGATTAATATTTTCTGAAATTTCTTTAGCTAGAGCTATATCCTTATCAGAAGAGTTTTTTTCTATAATTTCTTTTAAATAACTAAAAATAATTTCTTCTTTTTCCTTATCGAAATACATTCTATTTCCTCCTTATTTCTACCATAGTCTTCCAGCAAGCATAGTGAATTTAATAAAGGTTAATGTATCAGCATCCTTTAACTCTATTTCTTCATCTAACTTTCCTGCTTCCTTATCACCAACAAAAACCTTATAGATTCCATCCTCATAGGCCAAGTATGCAGAATCTAATGCTTTACCTAAATCCTGCTTTGATTCATTATATATACTTCCAAATGAAACCTTGCCAGCTTCAGCTCTATTTTCAATCTCCTTATTTGTAAGATAATCTACCAGCCTTTCTTTTTTAATATTTTCATTAAACTCTTTAACATTCTTCGTAACTATACATTTAATTAATTCTCTTAAAGTAGTAGGTATGCACTCTAACACTATTTCTTCTTTTGCTATAAAATTTTTACGTGAACCTGCCTGCTTTACCTTAAAATATAATCTCATAAACTTTACCTTTCTATTTTCCAAATATTTTTATTATTCTTAATCTATCATAATAAGAAAGTTTCATATAAAAAAATCGCAGGCGACTGTGGAGCCGTAGATTTTTTTTACGCATCTGCCTTTTCGAACGCATGTGAGAAAAATCTGGCAGGCGAATAAGATTTATTTTTTATTCTTTTTGACACACAAAACCTACTTAATTGGCCTTTTCAATAAGTTATCCACAGATTTAACTTTATTATAAATTCCTAAAGAATAAAAAAATATCTTCAAGAACATTAGAATCTTTTTATGAGATCTTCTAATATCTGAAGATATATGATAATTATATAAGTACCTGAAATGCACAATTTATAACAATACATTGCAAGCAAAGATGGTTATTATTTTTTTAACTATAGAACCAATAACCCATATAATTCGCTAAAATCCTTAAGAAGTATTTGCATATCTTAATTATATTATCCCATACTATTTTTGACAACATGCCATATATGTACAAAATGTTACTTATACAACACTTTTGTACTTTTTGTAGATTAAGTAATAAAGAAAATATATACAGTTATAAGCAAAATCACTTTATGCAATGGTACAAGAATTTTTAATTATTCTTTTTAGAAAGTTCTGTTTTTGGAACTTGTTTAAAAACTTGATTAAGTGATGATATTAAAGAATTGTCCATATATTTATAGCCTGAATTTACTTCATTCATATCAAAAACTGTTTTCAATTCATCAGCTAGTCCTTCATCCAATTTAGTTTTAATCTCATTTAAATCATCAACAACTATTATATTTCTTCCCCTAGCTAAGGCCAAAACCCCTGTAGCTATATCCATATCAGCTGCTTCATCCAGGATTACAAAATCAAAAATGCAATTATCATAAATTGAATTTATAAAGAAATCCCTTGCTGAAGTTAATATAGGATAATTAACTTTTTTCTTTATTGGTTCATTTTCCTCTTCTTGAGAAGTATACATTCCTTCTATATACTTAAAGTTTTCATATAAACCACACTTTAATACTTCCATTGATTTCTCTTGGATTTTTTCTATTTCACCATCAATCTTATTTTTATCCAAATCATTTTTTAGTGCTTTTATCTCTTCATTTATTTCATCAACTTTCCTGTCATTATAAACTTCTTCTATAGCTTTTTCTAGCAGTTCAGGATCAATATCATAAAAACTAAAATCCCAAATACTATACTTGAAGATAAACATTATTTTTGTAAAAAACCCTATATGTCCTTGTTTTTTGATGATTGAAATATATTCTTCCTTAAAGGCTAAGAGCTTTTCTTGGTTAAATTTCAATATAGCAGGAGGTATATTAACTTCTTTTGATTGAAGTTCTTTTTCAACTTTAACATTTTCAGCTAATAAATAAGTTTGCTCTTTTTCTAAACTTTCGATTTTAGCTATATTTTCTAATTTTTCAACCAGCTCATTTTGAATATTTAGACACTCTTCTTTTTTATCAGCTATATTTTGATTGCCAAACCTACTGCCAGAATTTCTAAGCCATTGTTCGCAAACATTAATAAAATTATTACCTTCTTCTTTTAAATGATTTACAGTGAAATCAATATCTGATTTTTTTAATATTTCTAAATATTTTAAGGTAGAAAAATTATCCTTAGTTACTATTATTACATTTTTCCCCTCTAAAACAACAGTTGCAGTAATATTTAAAATAGCCTCAGTTCTCTCCTCTATTGATACACTTTCTATAATACTTATTTTATTAGTGACAGCTTTTTCTACTGCTTCTTGTTGTCTTAAATTAAACCCATATGGATATATTGCAAAATCAAAATCCTCTATCGTCTCAATTTCCTTAGGATTTAAATAATCTACAAGGGCACTATTTGGATTTATCATAGATATTCTTTCAAAAGCTTCACTTACCCCATTATTATAAACATTATATAAATCAAGCTTCTTTGCAACTTCTCTGAAATACATAAAATTATTTTCAACAACAGCTTCATCAAATCCATTATCACTAATATTTAATTGTTCTCTCTCAAATAGCTTATTTTCTCCATTTTTAAAAATAATTTTTACTATGTTAAATTCCTCAAATATTATAGCCATTAAAATATTTGTAATTTTAACTTCATTTTCATAAATCACAACATTCTTAAGTTCAATAAGTTTACCTTCAGTACTAAGCTTAATCTGGTCCTTATTATAAGTATTACTTTCGCCATTTTTAAATCTCACTTCAAGTTTGTCTTCTTCACTTTGATAGCAGTCCACTATCTCTTCCGTTTTATCTTCATCATTAATCAAAATTATACTATTCTCAATATTCAAAATAATTGCTCCTTATGTTATATTCAATATGTCTTAATTATTTTAATATCCCATAAATCATATTTTATTACCCTTTTATTTAAATATAGCATTAAGCTTTCTCAATAAATTTATTATTTATCACTTCATCTAATTCTGGAATTGATGTTGATGCTCCTAAGCGTGTGACTGATATAGCTGCTGCTTTGGATGCTAGTTCCAATGCTTCTTCTACCCCATATTCCTTTGCAATACTTCCAATAAAATAACCTAGAAATGTATCACCAGCTGCAGTAGTATCTGTAACCTCAACACTATAGCTATTATGTTTCAATTGTATATCCTTAAAGCGGTAAAAAGCACCTTTTTCGCCTAAAGTTAAAATAATTTTTGCATTTGGAAATTTATTAGCCACTGCCTTAATTAATTCTTCTCCATCTTCTTCCGACTCAATTATCTCTCTTGCTTCAACTTCATTTAAAATAAAATATTCTACATTATTTAAAGGATATTTTAAAACCTCGGAATTCATTGGTGATGGATTAAATACAATTTTCAAACCTCTTACATAAGCTTCTTCCATAATTTCTTTAATACAGGAAATCTCATTTTGTAATATAATAAAATCCCCATTTTCAAAATTAGATAAAACCTCTTTAATATACTCTACTGATATTTGTTGATTAGCCCCTCCAAATAATAATATACTATTTTGTCCAGTAATATCTTTTTGAATAATTGCATGTCCTGAATTCCCTTTAACCCTTTTAATATATTTAGTATTTACACCAGCTGACTCTAAAGCATTAATAAGCATGGCTGAATCTGATTCTCCAACAGCTCCAGCATGATACACTTGTGCTTTACTTCGACTTAATGCAATTGACTGATTTAAGCCCTTGCCGCCACAAAATATATCCAAGCTATGTGAGGCTTGTGTTTCTCCTGGTTTCATAAAGTGTTCAACACTGTAAACATAATCTATATTCAAGGATCCAAAACTAAGAACTTTCATCAATTCATACCTTCCCTCTAATGCTCTTATAGTTTCATCTGTTAGATTTCTAAGTCTATGTTCTTCTAGAGTTTGCCAATTTTAATGTATATTATATCATAAATTTGTATAAAATAATTAAAACTGAGAATTTCAATAATATTAAAATTTTAACCTAGAAATTTCTTCAATTATAAACTCTTTAAATTTTTCTGCCGATGAAGACATATTCCCTTTTCTTCTCCATCCCATATGAATAGTTCTATAACAATGGTTTTCCTTTATTTTTAATATAGCTACTCCATCAGCTTTTAAATTAGGCGTATTGGGAACAACAGAAATACCTAAACCTGCGCTTACAAAGCCTGTACCTATCAGACTATTTTGACTTGGTTTCATTATCACCTTTGGTATGAAACCACAATTTTCAAATAAGGAACAAATTTTACTTTTTGTTCTTTCTGAATAAAACACAAAATTTTCATCCTTCAAATCTTCTAACGATATTTCAGTATTTTTTGCAAGATAGTGATTTTTAGGGACTATTAAAACAAGTTCCTCTCTTTTTATAGGAATTGATTCTACTTCTTTATTATTTGTTATATTCGCCTCAATTTCATCATAAAAACCTAAGTCGAAATTTCCATTTTCTAAACCTTTTAAAATATTCACAGTTGATTCCATGCAATATTCAAATTTTATATTTGGACATTCATTTAAAAATTCACTTATTATTGTTGGAATAAAATGTGTTCCAATTGTATACAGTGATGCAATTGAAATTGTCCCTGTAGTTGGATTTACCATATCTTTTAATTCTTGAATTCCTTCATTAATTTCACTAATAGCAGTTTCGGCATGTTTAAGAAACATACTACCATAACGAGTTAATCTTATATTGCGTCCATTTTTTTCAAATAGAGATACTTCCAATTCTTCTTCCAATTTAGAAATCGCCTTACTTAACGCTGGTTGTGTTACAGAAAGTAAATTTGCAGCCTCAGTAAAATTTTCTGTTTCAGCTATTTTTTTAAAATATTCTAGCTGCTGCCAATTCATTAAATTCCCCCTTAGTACTTCTTATATATATTGCAGTTATTAATGTTCAATACTCCACGGTCAATGAAGGTTGCTTTCCTCTAGAAATGCTTATGTTATAATTTTTTTGCAATATATATTATTTTAATATTAACTACCATATTTAAAACATATAACTATAAGTTATAGATTCTATGAAAAAATTTAATTGGACTCAATTAAATTTTATTGCTATTATAATAATAATTTATGAATTGCATATAATAATTCATAATGAAATTATAAAAATAATTTATATATTTGTCAAAAAAATATACTTTTAATTTTTTCAAACTGAAAGGAGAAAATTTATGAATGAAGTAATCCAAAATATTTTATCAAGAAGAAGTGTAAGAGCTTTTAAGGAAGACCAAATTTCTGATGAGGATTTAAACTTAATCCTTGAAGCTGCAAAGTTTGCTCCAAGTGGCATGGGAAAGCAAGAATGGCATTTCACAGCAATTCAAAATAAAGAAAAGATTGAGCAGTTAGTTAGTGCTGCAAAAGAAGTTATGCAAAATTCTCCAATTGAGCAATTTAAAAAGATGGGAAGCAACCCTAACTTCAATCCCTTCTATAACGCGCCTACTATAATAATAACAGCTTATGAAAAGAACGCACCAACAAAAGTATCAGATTGTGCAGTTGCTCTTGAAAATATATTCTTAGCTGCTAATTCACTTAATATCGGTTCATGTTGGATTCATATATTAGCACTAGCTGGTGATGATCCTAAGGTTAGAAGTATCCTTACAGAATTAGGTGTTCCAGCTAATTATGAAGTATCAGGTACAGCTGCTTTAGGTTTCAATAGCAAAGAGGCATCAAATGCAGCTCCTAGAAAAGAGGGAACTGTTAACATAGTAAAATAGAGTATTATTACGGAAGCAAGAAAAGCCAGCTAAAGCATGATGTTAAATCTGCTTTTGTCTGGCTCTGATAACTTTTACTCTTTTCTTTATTAAGTCTGCTGATATCCTGTTGCCGCAATCTTACATTCATTACATACAAATCCATAACAAATGCCTTCGCCATAGTCTTCAAAATCTTCCATAGATGCTTGTCCAACAAATTTCATTTCTTCTTTACATTTCGGACACTTAGGATATTCTGCATCTTGTATCCAAGCTGGCATCCCTCCTATTTTAGTAAAACTTACCTCAAGAAACTGATTAGCAGCATAATTATCAGCCTTTACATTAAGATCTATATAAACCTTTTTATCATAATTACCTTCTTCAAATTCCTCATCATCATGAGTATTCAAATAAGCTGGTTCAGCATTATACTTGCTCCAAGTTGCATTTCCCTTTGTATCTATATCTGTATAAACAAAACCATAACATGTACAATTATTACAAGTAGATATATTTATATTTTCTCCATCTAAGTCTAAGAATTTCATATTCTCATTCTGCAAATCAATCGTAAAAAGACTTTTTAATTTTCTTCCACACCATTCACATTTTCCATCTTGAGTTTTAAAAAATTTTACAGGAGTATCCTTTTCTGAAAATCCTTTTTTGATTCCATAAGACTTTTCATAATATAAATTCTTCCGTTTTCCTTGATCATCAAGCTTCCATCCGCCCTCTAAAGCATATTCGTAAGCTTTGATATATAAATCTTTACTAAAATCCGGCTCATTTTTCTTCCATTCATTAAAAGCTTTAACTACTCTGTCATTTCCAATCATAGCTAACGCTAGTAATATATGATTAATACTAAGTCTGTCATCTTTAGATTTTAATTTTTCCATTAACAACTCTGCTATATAATCTGATGCATTATAAAATAAAGATGATTCAAATATTTTAAACTCATCAATTAGTACTTCTAAAATTTCATCTATATTAACCCTATTAATGCACACTAAATGTAATAATATTTGTTCCCATTCATCATTATCATTTTTAAATAACTCCATGGCATATTTCTTTAATCTCTTTACATCCTTCGGCAAAAGTGATGCATACACTTCTTCTTTTGTCATTGGATAACTAATGTAATTTATTAATGGATCGTATTTCTTATTCATATGCATTATTTTTATTATTTCTACCAAATCAGTTATCCCTTCATAAAGGTTAACGTCTTTTTTATTTTTTCTTATATATTCTTCTCTTTCTTTTGCTTTTATTGAGTTATAACATGGATAGCAATAGCCTTCTGTCTTTACAGCTGTTGCTTCCAAAATTGTTTTGTCACAATCTCTATTTTTACATGGTATTCTCTTTATTTCATTATCCATTTTTATTTTCAACTCTTTCTATAGCTTCTTTAGTAAACTTATCATCTTCTTTTATAATTATGAATTTATTCCAATTATAACATAATTATGCTTGCTTACATATAATCCTAATCCCAATTTTCCCTATGATTTAGCATTATATACTACTAAAAAGGCATAAATTGTACTATTATGGAAAATTATCGATATTAATGTTAAAATATTATAGATTAGTATTTAAAATTAAATTATAGGGAAAATGTGGAGGGTAAATATGAAAAAATTAAAATTAACAAAATTATTAGCGGGGACTTTACTAATAACATCTTTCTTAGCATTAAGTCCAATAGCTGCAAATGCTGAATGGAAAAATAATAGTAAAGGCTGGTTCTACACTGAGGGAAATTCAGTAGCTACAGGTTGGAGACTCATTAAAGGTAACTTATATTTTTTTGAATCAAATGGATATATGATGAGCAACGATCGTACTAGATTTTTTGATTCAGAATATGGATTAAATAGCGATGGGCAATTTACAAATGTTACAATAAGCGGGAACTGGGCTTTTTGTAAACAAACTGGTAAAATAGTTACATATTTAGGGTCTGAAACCAATATAAATATTCCTGATAAAATTGATAATATACCAGTAACAGGTATAGGTGCTTATGCATTTAGATCTCCTAAAATAACAAATGTGACAATTCCAAATACAGTAACTATTATAAGTTATAACGCATTTAGTGGTTGTACAAACCTAACAGATATAAAAATACCAAATAGTGTAAAATCCATTTATGATCATGCATTTACTGATTGTTGGAAGTTGAAAAGTATAACAATCCCAGGCAGTGTAGTAACATTAGGTAATAATATATTCAATAGATGTTATAGCTTAACAGATGTAACAATTGAAAATGGTGTACGCTCTTTAGGAAATGGTACATTTACATCTTGTGTTAAATTAACAAACATAACACTACCAGATACTATAAACTTTATAGGCGAAAGTACCTTTGAAGGCTGCATGAGTTTAAAAAGTATAGTTATTCCTAATGGGGTAACAAATATTTGCAATAACACCTTTAATTATTGCTATAGTTTGACAGACATAACTATTCCTAATGGGGTAACAAGTATAGGAATGGGTGCATTCAATCATTGCAAAAATCTAAATACCATAACAATTCCAAATAGTGTTCAAAATATAAAAACACAAGAAAATGGACCTAATTATCAAGTAATTAAAGTTACACCATTTGAAGGCAGCAATAAAGTTAAAATCTATGTAAAGAGTGAGGCTACAAAACAACTTCTAGTTAATTCTGGAGTGAGCGCAGACAAAATCACTGTAACTGCCTAATATATATAATAACATAAGCACATAATATATTTTCACATAAATTAAGAGCCCATTTAGGCTCTTAATTTATGTTTTTAATTTTTAGAACAAATTATACTCTTAGCGAATATTCTTTTATTATTGTTGAAAATTTTTCAGCCTTCCTCATTCCAGCACTTTTAAAATCTCACTTTCTGTTAAATGTCTATGGCTGCCTTTCTCTAAGGTTTCATCTAAAGTTAATCCCCCAATAGAAATCCTCTTTAAATATACAACATAACAACCTACAGCCTTTAACATACGTTTAACTTGATGCTTGCGCCCTTCTGAAATTGTAAGATATCCAGACACAACTGGCTGATTAGGATGCATTGAAGCTATACTAGTAATATTATCAATTGTAATTTTATGTTTAAGTTCCTTGTACATGCCAAACTTGTCCACTTCTATTTTTGCAGGTTTAGTCATTATTTCTTTATCCTGTCCAATACATATTCCCTGTTCTAATTGATTCTTATCAGCTTCATCTAAGGAACCTAATGCCCAAAAGAAATAAGTTTTTTCAACATGTTTTTTAGGATGCATTATTTTATGTTCAAATTCACCATCATTGGTAAGCAATAATAAGCCTTCTGTATCCTTGTCCAACCTTCCAACATGAAATACACCCTTCATACTGGTATTATCGAAAAAATCAAATACTGTCTTATTAACCGCATCAGTTTTCGCAGTTATACATCCGGCAGGTTTATGAAACATATAATATACTTTTCCTGTATACACAACTATTTCATTAATATACTCAACAACATCAAAATTTTCGTTAATTTCTATTGCAGGCTCAGTTATTACTTCCCCATTTACCTTTACGCTACCTTCTTTAATATACTCCCTAACTTTTTTCCTGCTTCCAATTGCTGATTCCGCTAAAAATTTATCTAATCTCATTTATCAATGTACCTTTTCCTTTGTAAAAAATTATTTGTTTATCATAATCATCACTATATAAGCTCACCTAGCATCTCATTAATTATATTAAACAACACTATTTAACTATATTAATCGGATTTCCAGTAGTAAAGCCTTCAATGTTATCAGCTAATAAATTTAAAAGTCTTTGTCTAGATTCAAGGCAACGCCAGCCTATATGTGGAGTAAGAATAACATTCTTCATATTAAATAATGGATTATTTAATTCTGGAGGTTCTTGTTCCTGTACATCAAGGGCTGCTCCAGCAATTTTTTTATTTTTAAGAGCTTCAATTAAATCAAGTTCATTTATAATTGCACCTCTTGAAGTATTTATAATACAAGCTTCTGGTTTCATAAGTTCTAAGGTTGACTTATTAATTAAATGCTTTGTTGCATTAGTTAATGGACAATGTAAAGTCACAAAATCACTATTTTTAAGAAGCTCTTCAAGACTAACAAATTTAATAGTTGAATCCCCTAAATCCTTTGGAGTTCTACTATATACTAGTATATTCATTCCTAAAGCTTTAGCTACTTTCATAACCTGCTTACCAATAGCTCCAGCACCAACAACTCCAAGAGTTTTATTTTGAATTTCAAAATGAGGCACTTGAAGATACTTAGTAAAATTATCATAATTTTTATTTTCAATCATCCTTTGCTGTGCTGCTAACGATGAAGTTAAGTTCAAGATAAATGTAATAACTAACTGAGCTACAGCTTCACTACTATAGCCCGGAACATTACACACAGCTATATTTTTTTCTTTTGCAGCTTCAATATCAATATTGTTATAACCAGTACCAGCTTCACAAATTAATTTAACACAAGGAGGAAATTTCTCTATTAAATCTCTTCCTATTGTCATTTCCTTTGTAATTACTATTTCCTGATCCTTGATTCGTTTTAAAATCTCTTCATTACTACTATCTTCATATTTAGTAACTTTGCCTAAGTTATCTAATAATGAAAAGTCTAGTTTATTATCAAAGTTTATTTTACTTGAATTTAAAAATATAATATTACTCATTGTTCTTCTCCTTTACTTTGAACTATATGCTAGGATTTAATTCTTTTTTAATATTTCTTTAAATTTATCATAATTTCTTAAAGAATCAAATTCTGTTGCATCTTCAATGTCATATATATATTCTTCATCATATTTAATTGCAAGTTTTAAATTATTGCATGCTTCATCTTTTTTTCCTAATTTAACAAGGCAGACTCCTTTATTATAATATGCAGCCGCAAAATCAATTTTTTTATTAATTATTGTATCATAACAACTTATTGCTTTTTCAAAATCACCTTGCTTTTCATATATACTTCCTAATGATATATAAAGTGAAAGATTATCTGGATTTTTCTTTATTTGGTTATTAAACTCCTCTATAGCTCCATTATGATCCTTTAACTTTAGGTAAGAATTCATTATATAACTATTCGCACTTTTATTAGTTCCTCCTATTTCAACATATTTCTTAAAGTTAACTAGACCTTCTGAATACTTTTCAGAAGCATATAGACTCAATGCTTTACCGTACAAAGCAAGAGTGTCTTCTGAATCTTTATAAAGAGCGTTATCATAATATAGTAAAGCCTCATCATATTTTTTTAATCCATAAAGTGCATTTCCTTTATTTACGAATTCTTCTGAATCACCAGGAGAGTTTTTCAAACATATATCTATATATTTATTTGCCATTTCATACATATGCAGATTATTATACGCCCAGCTAATATTATTTAAAGTTGTTGAATCCTTTTCTCCATTATCATATAAATCAGTTAATAAAACTAATCCTTCATCATTTTTCCCACTACCTATAAGTATGTATGCTTTCAAAGCAATAGCTTCCTTATTTTTAGGATATTTTTCAAGAAAAGAATCTATACTTTTTATTGCTTCATCATATTTCTTGTCTTTGTACAATTTCTTTGGTTCCTCCGATTTAAAATTGCCCAAAGTATTATACTTTCCAATATTGCACCCTGAAATAGTACTTAATGTTATTATTAAAGTACTTATTAATATTAATGTAATTATCTTTTTTATCATTTTACCCCCTAATAATTCTCAACAAGTTTTAAAATTACTATCATTAATTTAGCATTTAGCCAATATACCCTATTATATATTATCCCATCATTTTCTATTATATCATACCGAATTACCTGCTGCACTTCCATTAGCCCTTTAGAAACAAATTCAATAAAAAAGTGAGTTCTAATTCCTTAGAACTCACTTCTTTATTTTTAAACCTTAAACTCATTAACTTCTTCTATCATTTGATTAGTCATATTATTAAGTATTTGAGCTGATGAAGCTACTTCTTCTGTTGAAGCACTCATTTTCCTCTGAAGAGGCTGAAATTTCTTCTGCTGATGTCGAAACTTCTCCCCCCATCAATTTTATTATTTCAGTTATAACGATACTTTAAGTACAAGCTTTTTTACTAAACATGGTTCATCTATTGCAATGCATGCTTTATGTCCATCTTCAGGATAAAAAATAACAAATTGACCTTCATTTACAATAAAGTTATTTCCTTCAGAACTATCTTTATATAATACTTTGTCAGTTTTAGCTAAATCATTTTTAGCTAAAGCCAATTTATTTATTGGAAGCCAACTCATTTTTTCAGTTCCACTTACTATAAATTGAATGTCTATATAACGCTCATGAGATTCAAATCTACATAGTTCTGGTTCTTTTGTAAGATATTCTTGAACTAATACAAATACATCTTCACCATCAATTAAATGTTTCCCCGCCTCTAACTCTTTTAAATTTGTTTCTTGTATAAATTTGAAAGCTCTTTGAATTTTTTCATTTCCATTACAATAGTGATTAAAATCTTTTAAATCTGCAATAATCATTTTATATCATCTCCTATATTAAAAAAAATTATTTCCCTAATTCATATAAGTACCACCATTAATATTAATAGATTCACCTGTTATAAAATCAGACATATTTGAAGCTAAAAATAGAACTGTATTTGCCACATCCTTTGACTCACCTATTCTACCTAGTGGTATTTTAGCTAATACTTGTTTACGATAATCCTCTGTCCATTGAAGCGACATATCTGTTTCAATAGGACCAGGACAAACTGCATTTACACATATATTATTTTTTGCCATTTCTAAAGCTAAATGTTGTGTAAGATAATTTACACCAGCCTTTGATGCACCATATGAAGGTGAAGCATTTCTATGTGGAGTTTTTGCTGTAGTCGAAGATACATTTATTATTTTTCCATATTGCTGTTTTATCATATGTGGTAAAACTGCGCTACAACTATAAAAGGTACCACTTAAATTTATATTTATTACTTTTTGCCACTCTTCTGGCTGAAGTTCAAGGGTTGGTATACGAGTATTAACTCCTGCATTATTAACAAGAATATCAATCTTACCAAAAGCTTCAATAGCCTTTGAAGCAATATCCTTAGAGGTCTCAGGTTTAGATATGTCTCCTGTATGTATAATGCACTTTTGATTTAATTTTTCTATTTCTCCAGCCACTTCTTTAAGTAAGTCTTCTTTATTTCCACTAATCACTAATGATGCACCATTTTCAGCCAAGGTTAATGCGATTTCTCTGCCAATACCTCTGCTGGCACCTGTAACTATTGCAATTTTTCCTTCTAATAGCATCTAATCACTCCTTATAATAATCTTTCCTTTAATTCTTATAATTATTTTTTATATGGATTCAAATTAATGAATAATTTAATAACTTCTTAGTTTTCAGGAATACAAAAATTTCCTGCGCAATAAAATAACACTAATAATTATGAGGAAATCCCCATAATTATTAGCTATAGATATATTACAATTATATATTTTTCTAAGCTTATATTGGTTTATACAGAGGAGCCCTCAAAATATAATTGTATTATTGCAATATATGATAATTATTCTCCCTTTTTAACCCATTCCTCAGATACACAAACATGTTTAATATATTGTCTAAAGTAAGTAAATGTAATATTAATTTTTCCATCAGAAGTTTGTTTTACAGATGGATATGAGAATTCACGATTTACTTTTTCCTTTGAGTTATTGCTCATACAATATCCATCACCAACTTCTATGTTTCTCTTGTATGGCCAAGTCTTTCCACCATCTTCAGAAATTGCTATTGCAAGAGGTGCTCTTGGTGTTCCCCAGAAAGCTGTTTTTCTTTCAGTTCCATTGTCTTCTGGGACAAAACTATTTTCTGTGTTATCTACTGCTTCTGAAGCTTCTTCATCATCTTCTATTTCATCATATAATGAAGCTCTTCTTTCTGTAGCTTTTTCAGCATTTATATCGTTAAAAATTAACGCTAAATGACCATTATTAAGAACAGTAAATTGGATAGATGAATTGTTATTTGGAAGCTCTGTAGGAACTGGTTCTGTCCATGTTCTTCCATTGTCAGTTGATCTGCTCATATAAATATTATCTGCCCAACGGCTTCTATATAAAGCTAATAGTGTACCATCATGTAATTTTTCTACATTCATATGAACACAGCCTGTGCTATTTGGAACTTCATATTCAGTCCAAGTATTTCCATTATCTGCTGAAATTTTAACTGCACTTACATCATAATCACCATTCCATTTTTGTCCTTGTGGTGTATAGCAATAGAAAATTGGAATAAGCCATTCTGAATTATCTAAAACTACTATTGGCTGACGTACAAAAGTTCCTGGTTTATCAAATAAAGTTTCTATTGGTCCCCATGTATATCCATTATCAGAAGATACTCTGTATCTAACTATTGCAGTATCTTGATTTCCTGATTTTTGTGCAGTATATATTAACCATAAATCTCCATTTGGTGCTGGAAATAAAATAGGATTTTGTTCAGATTTAGTTGGATCTTCAGATAATTTTACTGGTTCTGTCCAAACTGTTTCACCTTTATTAAGTCTTGACATGAAAATTGATATATCAGCTATACCTTCTTGAGTCCCTGAAAACCAGGCACATAATAAATCACCATTAGCTAAAGGCATAACATTTGATGCATGATTTTGAATACAAAATGATGGTAATGCTGCTTCTACCCTTTCTAAATCTCCTTCAACTTGATATAATTTTCCTTGTTCTATATTACTCAAATTAATCACTCCATTGTTTTATTTTTTACTCTGTTTAAAATTCAAAATATTACTTTCTTATCTATATAAGCTTTAAGAAATATGTAAATCAGTTAAGAGTTTTGAATTCAAAATTAAGAATTAAGGATGAAATTACAAAGCTATTTCTAAAAATATACACCTCTAAAAAGAGTGGCTATGCCACAATTCGGAACTATTTGCCTCTGAAAAGAGCAGCTATGCTGCAATACAGAGCTATTCACCTTTGAAAATAGTGGCTATGCCGCAATACGGAACTTTATCAAAAAAACTACGGCTTTTCTTCCTCAACCCCTAACTCTTAACTGAATTAAATTTCCTAACTAGCTGCTTCTTCTTTTAAGTTTTCTACTTTCTTTTTATTTCCACCAAACAATCTTTCAATAAGCATTATTATAATTGGTGTAGCTATAGCAATATATATATTATCAATTCCATATGGATTTCCTAATGCATACCATACTGAAGTTGTAATAGCTGCTCCTAAAAGTCCTAAAGTTGCTCCTCTATTGCTATTAAACATTGGTAGGAAGAATCCCATAACTGCAATTATAGCAATTGTTAAACGAAGTGCTTTAGTAAAGAATGACAATGAAAGAATTGATGGGAACATGAATACAAATAGTAATGGTACAAAACCAATTATTAATGAAAAGATTCTTGTCATCTTGAATTCCTTTTCAGCACTTGGTTTGTAGTATGGTACATAAAAATCCTTTACTACTAGAGACGATATTGCCAAAGCAACAGTACTTACACTTACAAATATTGATGCAACAAGTGAAGTAGTAACTAATCCAGCTAAAAATGGATTCATACCATTTATAAAAACTGGTAATGCATATACACTCTTCATATCTGGGTAAAGATATTTAGCAGCTACACCAATAACTCCAAGGAAAACTGCTATAGGTAAACATAAGATACCAGCATATATTGTTGATTTCTTAGCTTCTGCTGCACTTTTAGTTGATGAAATAGCTTGAATAATGTATTGAGTTGAGAATATAGAACCTATTGTTGCAACTATCCATGCAATTACTGTAGTAGCACCTATATGTCCATCCCAAGTAAAGTAGAATGATGGCATATTTTGAACCATAGGAGTAATTCCACCTGTTTGAGATAATGCAAATACTAAAATTAAGATAACTCCAAAATACTTTAATGCTGTATGTAAAATTGTTACATAAGCGATACTCTTCATACCACCAAAGGCAAAGTAAAATGTACTAACAACAGCTATTACTAAATAAGCTATAGGTAAATTAACTGAGAATACACTTGATAGTGCTGCTGCTCCACTAATATAGTTTCCAACGTTTACAAGAAGTAGTGCATAAATCATAATAAGAGAAACTGCAATCTTTGTTGATTTTCCAAACTTTTGTTCAATCATTCCTGAAATTGTAACCTGACCTGAATTATACATTCTCTTAACCATAAATAATCCGAAAAGTACAAATCCTATTGTTGCTGCTACAGTTGACCAAGAAGCAGCAAGCCCTGCTGTAAATGCTTCCTGTGCTGTTCCTACAGTAGACTTAGCACCAATATATTCTGACATCATTAAGATTCCCACGATAAAAGCTGGCATAGATTTAGCTGCCGTCATAAATTGTTCATTAGTTTTACTGCGTAATTTAACTGTTAACCATGATGTGAATAAAATATAAACTATTATCATACCGCCTATAAGCATAAGACTTGATGTTGAAAAATGTTGATTCATATAAGTTCATCTCCCTTAATTTTTACTCATTTTATTTTTGCAGTAAGTCACCTATATTTTTACAAGTGACTTACTATGTTTTAAATTTTAATAGTGTTATTGCTTAGGTGCTAATTCTGCACCTGATACTAACGCAGCAATCATACTTGCCTCATCAGCTATGTTTTTACCTGCTATATCAAAAGCAGTTCCATGATCTACAGATGTACGAATTATTCCGCCTTTTAAGCCTACTGTTATATTTACCCCATCTTCAAAACCAGATACCTTAACTGGTACATGTCCTTGATCATGATAGCAAGCTACAACTATATCGAATTCTCCACGGATAGCACGGAAGAACACTGTATCTGCTGGATAAGGTCCAGTTACATTAACCCCTTCAGCAGCAGCTTTTTCTATTGCTGGAATTAATTTTTCTTCTTCTTCACCATATCCAAACATTCCATTTTCACCACAATGAGGATTAATACCTGCTACAGCTATTCTTGGATTTTTATTTCCTGCACTTTTTAAAGTGTCATTTGCAAGATTAACAACCTTGTACGTACGGTCTGGATTTATAGAATTAATTGCATCTATTAAGCCTTTGTGAGTTGTAAGGTGAATTACCTTTAATTTAGGTGTTGTAAGCATCATTGAATAATCTTCAGTTTCTGTTAAATCTGCAAGAATTTCAGTATGACCTGGATACATGTGTCCACCTAAATGAAGTGCTGCTTTATTTAATGGAGCTGTACAAATAACTTGAATTTCTCCTGCTTTTGCTAAATCAACAGCTTTTTTTATAAATTGGAAGGCTGCATCTCCAGCTTTGCCAGAAAGTTCACCAAAAGTAAGATCAGCTGGTAATAAATCTAAATCAATACAATCAATTGTTCCCATATTAAACTTACATTCACTAGCATGTTCTACCTTATTAAAAGTCACCTTAGATTTAGTTACAGCAGTTGCTCTTTCTAATATCTTAAGATCCCCAATTACAAGTGGTCTGCAAATGTCATATACAGACTTATGTTCTAATGCCTTTACTATAATTTCTGGTCCAATACCTGCAGCATCTCCCATTGTAATAGCAATTATAGGTTTCATATTGTGCCTCCTTTAAGTTTATTTAATGCATTTACCATAGCTAGCTTACTTCCAAAGTTTCCAGCCTTTGTAATAGCATAAATTTCTTTGTTAGTTTTTGTGTATCCAATTGGAATACCAGGTTCTACTTCATCCATTAGACGAAGTTCTTTTACATCTAATTTGTCTAAAACTTGATATGCAGTATCTCCTCCTGTAAGAAAAAGATGATTTATATCTAAAGCATTTATTAACTCTACTGCTAATTCACCTAAGGTATCAGCAATAATATTACTTAGTTCTATAGGAGTTTTACCAATTTTTGCTCCTATAGCTTGTATTTCTTTAACATTGTTTGAAGAGAAAAGAGCAATATTCTTATTTTCATTGAAAGCTTTTTTTGCTTCCTCTTTAAGCCTATTTATTTCTTTTTCTTTAACTTCATTATCTAATAGGACTTCCGAAGAGTTCATTTCAAGACCAATTACATCTTTTACGTTTAATAAATGTTCTAACTGAACTCTACCTATTGCACTTACACTTCCTACTACTAATAAAACTGGCTTTTCTGCTGGTTTTATTGATAAATCCATGCCTTTTTGCTTTAAGCCATAAACCTTTGGCAAATAATTCATAAGTCCTGCAGACCCTACCCAAATAGCAGAACATCTAGCCTTACAGATATATTCAGCTAAACTTTCTAAATCAGAACCTTGAATTGAATCTACTGTAATATAACAAATATTATTTTTTTTAAATTCTTCTAGTAAAGTGGCAACCTTTTCAAAACCTTCATGTAAATCCCCGCAAGAAATATGCCCAACATCTTTATTAGACTGCTTTTGTATAAGTCTTGTTATATTGGAATCTGTCACAGGTGTTTTAGGATCATTTGCCACCTCTGTTTCATGCAATTGTATGTTGTTTAAAAAATGTATGCCATCAATTATCTGACGTCCATTTTCAGGATAACCAGGAGCTATCAATACAAAATCCGGTTTAAAAACATCATATACTGCGTTAACCTCCTGACCTATATTTCCCCTCATGGTAGAATCAATTTTTTTATAAACTATATCGTATTTTTCGCCTTTTATTTTTTCACAAATATATTTAACTTTGGTATAAGCTTCTTCTTGAGATACAGATCGGCTATCTGTATTATAAATAATAGCCTCTCTGTCTCCTTCTATAATTGAATTATTGTTTAAAATAACCGAAACATTTAAACCATAATGAATAAGCTGACCACCACAATCACTTGCACCTGTTATATCATCTGCAATAACTGCTAATCTTATTGGTTTCATAATACTTTTCCTCTAATAACTTTCTATAATGACTTAAAGAATTTTCTTATATATTTCACGAGCATCTTCTGGTGTAAGCTTACGCATGTTATTGTCTAAAAGTCTTGTAACTTCCATTCCAGCTTTAACTAACACATCTAAATCAGATGCTGGTACTCCAAAAGTAGATAAACTTGTTGGAATGTCCAAATGTTTTACAATGTGTTCAAGCTGTTTAATGATAAATTCACTTTTTTCTTCCATAGAAGTGCAAGCTTTTTCTCCATGAACACATCTGTCATATGCTATAGCAAATTTTTCACGACATACTGATTCATTAAATCTCATAACAGGTGCTAAAAGAATTGCATTAGAAACACCGTGAGCAATATGATATTTACCACCAAGAGGGTAACTCAAAGCATGTACAGCTGTTGTTCCTGAAGCAGTTATTGCAACTCCTGCGTAAAAACTTGCAATTTGCATTTTATTTTTAGCGTCCATAGCTTCAGCATCATCGCAGGCTGGAATAATATTGTTAAGAATTATATCTAAGGCTTCAAGAGCAAAAAGATCACTAAAAGTATTTGCCTTATTACCAGTAAAACACTCAATAGCATGAGCTAATGCATCTACCCCTGTAGCAGCTGCGATTTTTCTAGGTAACTTTTTAATCATTATTGCATCTAAGATAACATAATCCGAAATCATTTCTTCATTTACTATACCTATCTTTAATTCTCTTTCTGGAACTGCTACAATTGCATTAGGTGTAGCTTCAGCTCCTGTTCCAGCTGTTGTAGGTATCACTAAAGTCTTTATGCACTTTTTAGCTAATTTAGGTTGATCCAATAATTCGTAAACTCCATACTCATCTGTTACAAGTATGCTGGCAAGCTTTGCAGTGTCTATAACACTTCCTCCACCTACTGCCATGATGAAATCAGCCTTGCTTTCTTTAAATTGATCTACAAGCTTTTGTACTTCACTATATGTAGGTTCAGCTGGTAATTCATCAAGTATAATTACATCAACTCCCGTTTCATTTACAAAATTCATAGGATAATCTAGTAAACCTGCATTTTCAATTCCCTTATCTGTAAAAACAGCTAATTTATTAACTTTATTTTCCAAAAGAATTGTTTTTATGTTTTCCAATGAATTTTCACCGCTATATACTGCATGTGGCATTTTCAAATTATACTTATCAAGCATTTTGTGCGACCTCCCTTTCTTTATATTTCTGATTTTTCTTTATAGTATTGAACCATTGCCTTAACTTTTTCAAGAGCTTCACCTGATAATTCAGCTATTGGAAGTCTTGGAGCTCCTACTGGAATTCCACTAATTTCAACTGCTTTCTTTAATGATGCTGGAATTGATGATAGCGGGAAAGTATCTCTAAGTGGTTGTAAAGCTTCTTGAGCTTTTTGAGCTTCATCTATATTTCCATTTAGCCAGTTGTTATAAATTGCTACAACTGTTTTTGGTAACATATTTGCTGTGGCAGCAATTGCTCCTACTCCACCTGCCATTAAAGTTTTTAAGATTAATGAATCTGTACCTGCAAGTACTGAAAATTCTTCATCCTTAGTCACATTAATGTATTGCTCTATATTTTCAAATTTACCGCTACTATCTTTTATACCAGCGATATTTTTAACCTTTGCTAATCTTGCAACTATTTCTGGTTCTATTGTCATTCCAGTTTTTCCTGGGATGTTATATAAAAGTACTGGTATAGATACTGCTTCTGCTATCTTTTCATAATGAGCAGCAAGATCTTCTTGAGATGGTGTAACAAAATATGGTGTTATAACTGAAAGTGCATCTGCACCAAGTGCTTCCATCTTTTTAGATAATTCAATTACTTCTGCAGTTCCATTTCCACCTGTTCCAATCATAACTGGAACTCTTCCTTTAGCTTCATCAATGATTATCTTAGCTATATTTAACTTTTCTTCTTCGCTGAATAAATGAAACTCTCCATTTGTTCCTAATGCGAAAAGACCATGAACTCCTGCTTCAATAAAATAGTTTGTCATTTCACGTAATACTTTTTCATTCACCTTTTGATCTTTATCTAATGGTGTTAACATTGCTGGAAATATACCTTTAAATTCCATTTTGTATCCTCCTTTAACAAAAAAACATTTTGCAACTGTTTTCATGATTTCATTATATATACATTCGTTTAATTTGTAAACAGTTTTCTTAAAAAATATATATTTTTATTCTTTTTTCGCCTAACTGTTTAATAATTAAACAGTTGTCTTACTTATTTTTCTTTTAAAGTTACAAAATTCAATATATAGCTTGCTCAGTATACGACAATTCATAAATTTAAACGCAAAAAAATGGCGCCTATTTTAATTTGCGCCATAAAGTTGTTCTGGTTATTTTTAATCTTTCAGCTGTACGAGTATTATTCATACCTTCTTCCAGCCAAATCTGTTTTATAATTCTTTGTTCGATTTCTTCTAAGGAACCAGCTAAATCAATATTTAATTTTTCATCTACTACTTCAGTATTTGCTAGCACCTTTTCAACATCAGTTACATTTATATAATGTTCATTAGCTATAAGTACAAGCTCCTTGATAATTTGCCTAAATTGATCTATATTACCTTTCCATCTGAAGTTTTTCAATAGTTCTGTTGCTTCTTCTCTAATGCCAACAATCTGTTTTCCAAAGTTTATGTTAAATTCATTGATATACATACGTGCTAAGTTTTCTATATCATCTTTTCTTTCAGACAATGAAGGAAGCTGTAAGGTGAGCTTTGATAGCAATTTGTATAATTCATATTGAAAACTTTCTACTTCCACAAGCTTTGAAATATTCTCATCTGATGAAGCTATGAATCTGCATTTAAATTTATTATTAAGTAAACAATATATTAATTGTTTTTGAATCTCCAAAATAAGTTTATCAATATTTTTTAAATAAACTGTTCCAGCTTCAAAAAAAATCCCCTTATTTAATTCTAAAATATTATCGATAATAACTTTCCAATTCTCATCCAGCATCAAATTACAATCAATAATAAAATACGGTTTATCTTTATTAATACCATTAAAATGAATATATCTAGCTAATTTTTCTTTTCCAGTCCCTTTTTCTCCAAGTATCCAAATTGGCTCATTAATATTTAAATATTTTTCTGCCAGCATCAAGGAATTTTTCATTTTTTCATTGGTGGTAACACTCATATTAGTTATATTTACTGATTGCTTTTCATTAGCTGATATCACTTCAATTCCAGGCATATTTTTATAATAATTTATTTCACACTCAGCAATTCTGAACACTACTTCATTACTATCCCCAACTAGATATCCATAAACCTTCCAATATTCATTATCTATACATATAATTGATTGAAGTGTCCCCTTCTCTAAAACTTCAGCTACAGATTTTTTTAAATCCAACATATCTTCAAACTTTTTTATTTTCCTATTAAAAAATGTATTAGAATAAGTTAACTTCAATTGTTTATCATATATTATTATTCCATTTTTCTCTTTTTCCGCAATTTTATCAATAGTAACTAATTCTCTCTTCAATCTTTTAGTATAATCATAAATTTTTTTAGCATTTTTAAAAGCCTTTAATACGCTTTCTTTTCCAGAAGTAAGCAAAACCCCGTTTAACCCGATACTTTCAGCCTTTTTAACAGTGATAAAGTCTCCAATAATAACCTGATAGTCTTCCTTTTTCAATTTTATAAGCATTGGTTCAACTTCTGCTTCTTCTTTTATGGTGTAGGAAGAAATATCAACATCTACTATTTCACATATTGTTGCAGCACCTTCTGAAATTGATGCAAAACCTACAATAGCCACTTTTCCTGGATAATCCTTTAAAAGAGTCAAAACTCTTAACATATCATACCCTGAAATTTCTATTTCAATAACAGGAATTGGAACAACTTTTTGAATCATTTCCGCAGTACCACCACGACTTATGATAACATCAATATCATTTAAGAGTGCTTCTTTTGCTAAACTAACACCTTTTTCTAAGTCTCCAACTTCAGCCTGTAGTTCAAATTCTTCGTTCCTTCCAATATCTATCATTAACTCCTTTAGTCCCTCATAAGGAGCAATCGCCATGACTTTCATTATTTCACCTACTCTAATACTTTAATATATCGCTATTATATCATATCTCTATGCCTTTAGTTCTTCATTTTTATTTTCTTAGTTTATAAACTTCCGAATTTATGATACAATCAGATGTAAAATTGTAATAAAGAAAAATATAAGTAATTATATTTTTTTAGCTAAGACATACTAAAATAGATTAACGTAATAATGCATTTATAAAAATGCTTTAAATTGGAGGAATATATGAATAATAAAAATGATAAAAATATAGAAATGATGAAAAAATTAATAGAAGAAAAGAAACAAAAAGGAAATAACACTAAAAATAATGAAAAACCAAAAAAAGTTATAGGCAGAATGTTATTGCATAGTGGAAGGACAACTCAATAAAAAACTCTACTTGCAAGTAAAGAGCTTATTTTATAGGCTCTTCTCAAACGATAAAGCGAGGTAATAATATGATAAAAATTAATAACTTATCCTACTCCTTTCCACAAAAAGACTTATATAATGATATTTCTTTTACCTTAGAAGAAGATCAGCATTGTGCTTTTATAGGTTCAAGTGGTAGTGGGAAAAGTACACTTATAGATATAATTATGAAGCCTGAAGACTATATGTTTGATGGTACTATAGAAATAGAACCAAATTGTAAAATTGGATATGTAAGTCAATTCTCTAAAGTAGACAATGCAAAGGGAACTACAGTTTTAGAATATCTATCTGAAGATTACACTAAGCTTCAAGATGAAATAACTTCTATTTGTGCTGAAATGGAAACAGCTTCTGATATGGATACTTTACTTGAAAAATATCAAGAAGCTTTAGATACACTAAATGCAACCTTTGGAGATGATTTTGAAAGTGAACTTAATAAGAAATTAAATTTGGCTGAATTAAATAATCTTAAATATACTAATATTTCTGAACTTAGTGGCGGAGAGTTTAAGCTTATTCAAGTAATAAAGGAAATGCTTAGTAAACCAAACGTAATGATAATGGATGAACCTGATGTATTTTTAGATTTTGCAAATCTTAATGCTCTTAGAAATTTAATTAATTCTTACAAAGGGATAATGCTCGTTATCACTCATAACAGATATTTATTAAATCATTGTTTTAATAAAATTATACATCTAGAAAATCACGAACTCCAAGAATTTGATGGCAGCTATATAGATTATAACTTCTCATTACTTCAAAGTAAAATTGAACTACAAGAACTATCTATTGCTGATGATGAAGAAATTGAGAGAAACGAACGTATAATTAAAAGACTAAGAGATAGAGCTGAAGTCACAGGTGAAACTGCTGCTGGAAAATATCTAAAAGCTAGAATGAAATTTCAAGAAAGATTAGAAGCTCGTAGAATAAAAATGCCTTTTGTTGAAATTAAGCAGCCATATATTCGCTTAACTACTAATAATCCCGTGGAAGAAAAAATAGCTTTAAAAGTTACTGATTATAGTGTTAGCTTTGATGATATACTTTTAGAAAATGTTAACTTTGAAATTAAATCTAATGATAAAGTAGCTATTATAGGATTAAACGGTACTGGAAAAACAACTTTGCTTAAAGACATAGTCAAAAATAATCATCCTTCTATAGAAATAGCTCCTGACATAGAAGTAGCGTATTTATCTCAACTTCAAAGTGAAATATTAAATGAATCAAATACAATACTTGAAGAATTCATGGATGCAGGCTTTAAAAGTTACGAAGATGTAGAAGACTATGTTTCAAACTATGATTTTGAAGGAGAAATACTACATCAAAAGATTGGATCATTATCTGGTGGCGAAAAAAATACACTTCAATTAGCTAAAATTTCTGCTACTGGAGCAAATATGCTACTTTTAGATGAACCAACAAGTCATTTAGACATTTATTCACAAATGGCTCTTGAAACAGCAATAGAAAAATACAATGGTTCCATTTTAATGATATCCCATGATTACTATTCTGTAGCAAATTGCGTAGATTATGTTTTGCTTATTGAAGACAAAACCATTAGAAAAATGAAAATCAAAAAATTTAAGCAGATGATTTATAATAAATACTTTGATAAAGATTATTTAGAACTTGAACAAAAGAAAAAAACTTTAGAAATGAACATATCTATAGCTCTTAGAAATACTGATTTTGAACGAGCAAAAGCTTTATCTGAAGAACTTGAAGCTCTCATTAAATTATTTTAGATTTATAAAATAAATAAGAGTAGTCTTGATAATTTTACTTAAGTTATCAAAACTACTCTTATTCTTAATTCATTTTTTTAACCTTAAGAGTTTACTATAATCTTACTCACATTTACACCAGATTCAATTAAAAGTTGCTTCACTGCTTCACTCTTTACATTAAATATAGTGTTTTTACACCCGCTAAATGCACCAATATCTATTCTAGTTACGCTATTAGGAATGGTTATGCTACTTAAGCCAGTACAGTCTTGAAAAGCACTATGTTCTATCCTTGTAACACTATTAGGAATAGTTACGCTGCTTAAGTCTGTACACCCATAAAACATACCAATTCCAATACTTGTAACTCCATTAGGAATAGTTATTTTGCTTAAATTCTTACATCTATCAAAAGCACTTCCTCCGATAATTGTTACGCTGCTAGGTATCTCTATACTTTTTAAGTTAACATTTCCATAAAAAGCATTACCTCCAAGTTCAGTAACACCATTAGGAATTGCAAACTTTTCGTCGGCTTTTCCACTAGGATAACACAATAATTTGTTTCCATCTTTACTATATAATATACCATCAATACTCTTAAAACTTGTATTATTCTCATCTACGGTTATACTTGTTAAATTGTTGCAGCCTAATAAAGCTTGCCCATCTATACTTTTCACACTAGCAGGAATATTAATACTTTTTAAGCTAATAGATCCGTAAAATGCTGATCTTTCTATAGTTTTTACACTATTAGGAATGGTTATATTTATTATATTTTTATTTTTATAGAACGCCTTATTCCCTATGCTAGTTACTAAAACATTATCAATTTTATCTGGAATTACTACATTGCTGTCAGTCCCTAAATATGCTACAATTTTACCAGTTTGCTTATAAAAGGCCCATGCACCTTCAAATGTGATATTTTCAAATTGACCACTGCTATTAATGCTATACTCGCTTTGAAAATCATTTGGCCTATTATCCAACATAAAACCTCTTGAATCAAAATAATATAAATTTCCATTAATTACTCTCCAGCCTGTGGCCCATGAACTTCCTTCTGAATACCACCACCAGCCATTCTTATCCTGCTTCCATTCTGCACTTGCACCTATTGGTTTTAGTAATAATACTGAAGCAACTACTAATGCACAAGCTATTACTTTTGTTAATTTTGACTTCTTCATATTTTCTCCCCCTAATTTTTCCTAAAGTGATTTTAAAATACTAATTTATTATATTTTAAAATAATTATCGATAGTACTCTATAAAAGCTTTAATTTATCATTTATTCTATTAATAAGTTCATTAAAGTTCCTATCAATTAGGGGGACTGTAGCCTCATCACTTTCTAGAATATATTACCACTCCCTGCCAGAGTCTCCGGCCATTGAATTAACAGTACCTTGTGGGTATAAAACTGAATAATGATCTAGTTTAGGATCTTCCTTACTATCTGCTCCAACCTTAAATACAAATAAAATTTTATAGTCTGCTCCAGCCACATAACCTAGAATTTTTTCATTATTGACTGTAACATTATGATTAGGACTTCCAAAGTATTTTTCAACATTTGAAAGAGAAATATTGTTTAAACTACTGTCAAAAGATCTTACTTCAAAAATTCTTCCTCCCTTGTTAGAGCCAAAAACCACTTTATATTTTGAATAAGTAGAATAGTATCCTTTAGCATCAGTTACCCATTCTGCATTATCTGCTTTTCCCAATTTCTTCTCGACATCTGATATGTTAAAAGACTTATCTGCAAAATCTGAATTAATAATTTTACCTTCTTCTGCTAAAGTTTTAATATTCTTTAATATTGAATCTTGATTGTTTTCTGTTTTGCTACTATCTTCATTCTTATTTTCTAATAATTTATTTTCTTCAGTTTTAGACTGATCAGTTGTATTTGAGGTTTCATTATTAGTTTGTGTAGTATCCCTTGTGTCATTTACAGATTTATTTGAATTTGAACATCCACTTATAATAACTGAGCATAAAGCCATTATAATAAGTAAACTTAACTTTTTATTAAATTTTTTCATTCTCTCCACCTCCAAATTTATTTGAAATAAAGTTCTTTTTAAAACCTCTTGTGTATGTAATTTATAGCCTTTTTATAACTCATTTTCTTTCTTCTATTATATCATAATTCGACTTTTAATACTCATATTCCTTATTATGATTATTCCATTAGTAAATGAAATATACGTATGTAAGTTCTTATTTTTAAATTTTCTTAGCTTTTCCATGCAATATATGTCATGTATTAAAAATGTCTCTTTCTCTATATTTATGTCGATAAATTTATAATACTTTTAACCTAAATTTGACTTACTTCGGTATACTCTTTTGCTATAATATATACAAACCGAAACTTCCTATTATAGGGATAAAATTCAATATATTTACAAGCTAACAAGGAGAGATATAATGGGCGCACAGGAGAATGCTGAATTAATAAACAATAGAAAATTCTTCAGAGTATATACTAAAGAACCTATTTGTACAGAGATGTCAATTGTAAATTATAATGGGCAACCAATAAAATCCAACTGTTCTAATGTTTGTATTAAAGATCTAAGCATTGGTGGCTTAAGCTTTTCATCCAAACTAAGATTTCCAATGGGTAAACATATCATTTATCAATTTAAACTTCAAATACTAAACAAGCCTTATTCCATTAAAGGTAATATAGTTTGGCATAAAGTAGAGAAAAATGGAGACATTAATTATGGGGTAAGTTCTCTAATTGATGAAATAATGTATGAAGATTATTTTGCAGCGCTCAATAATCTTGCATTAGTTATAAGACGTAATCAATCAAACCGCGGCTGTAGCTTCTGTAACATAAAAAAATGTCCTAATAACTTATAATAAACTAACTATATCCAAATATAAAAAGGCTCGTTATTTATCATATAGCGAGCCTTTTTATGAGTAAAATCTTACCCCTAAATATATTAAATGTAACATCTGATATAATATTTTTTTGATACAAATGTTCTTTGTTTTATTTATTGAAAATAAATACTTTGCTCCAATTTTTATCTATAAAAGTTGATTAATTGATTTTATAATTTTCCATTATACTAAGTTTACTTTTTCTCCATCACTTAATAAATTTTGGCCTTCAGTAATGACAGGTAAGCCGTCTTGTACTTTTCCCTTTACTTCTGTAAATTTCTCATTTGAAATACCAGTTTCAACAGCTATCTTTTTAACTTCATCATTATCAACTGTATAAAGATAATTTACACCATTCTCCATTTTAATTGTTTCATTCGGAACCATCAAAATGTCATCTTTCTGTTCAGCTGGTAAAGAAATTTTAGCAAACATTCCTGCCTTTATATCAGCATTTGAATTATCAACTTTAACCCTAACTACATAGAAATTATTTTTGGAACTTGTATTTGGGCTGATACTTTCTATCACTCCAACTATTTTTGCATCTGGTAATGCATTTATAGTAACTGGTACAGATAATCCCTCTTTAATTTTTGTAAGCATCTTATCAGGAACATTTACTTCTGCCTCTAATCCGCTATAATCTATAACTGTAACAGAACCTGATTGTCCACCAGCAATTTGCCCCACTTCTACAGCTTTTTCTGACACAACTCCATCTATTGGCGAAGTAATTGTTGCATTATTTATTTGATTTTGCACTGCACTCACTCCTGCTTGTGCTTGTTCTAATGCTGCAGCGGCTGCCTTTGTAGCTTGAGGGCCAGACTTGCTCTTTAATAATTCTAAACTATCCTTAGCATTTTTCAAGTCTATAGTTATAGCATCATATTGAGCTTTTGCATCATCATACTCCTTTTTAGAAACTGCATTTGCGGAATATAAAGTTTGAGTTTTATCATAGCTGTCTTTTACTGTATTATATTGAATTTGTAGCTTTTCAACAAGCTGTTCTGCTTGTAATAATTGCTGAGTAAATCCTGAATCACTGGTTCTTTCTAAGTTAGCACTAGCTGCGCTCACTCCTGCCTGTGCCTGTTCAAGTTGTGCTGCATAATCTGTAGTGTCCAAGGTAAATAAGGTTTGGCCAACACTTACTTTATCTCCAACCTTCACATTTACAGTTGCAACTCTTCCTCCTGCCTTTGGTAAAACCACTACTTCCTTTGCAGGTTTTAAGTTACCTGCATATTCAACCCTTGCGGAAATTGTTCCAGTTGTTATTTTTTCCGTTTTAACATTTTTAACCTCTTGTGCTACATCTACAGGTTTACTTTTAGGAAAGCTAAAAATAATTGCAACCACAACAACTGCTAAAATTATCCCTACTATTAGTTTTTTCTTTTTCATTAATTCCTTAAACTTCATAGGTGCTACCCCCTTCTAAGCTATGGCTTTTCTTCTTTTTAAAAGATACTTTATTTTTTAAGTCAGCCATTAATGTATAAATAATTGGTAATACAATTGGTGAAAGGATTGTTGATGCAAGCATTCCCCCAATTATTACTATAGCCATACTCTTCTTCATTTCTGTTCCTTCACCCATAGATAAAGCAACTGGTAACATAGAAACAATCATAGTTGCACTTGTCATAATTATTGGTCTTAATCTGGTAACACCCGATTCTATAAGTGCCTCTCTTAAATTCATTCCTCTCTTCATTAGAGTATTTGTATAATCTATAAGCAAAGTACCATTTTTAGAAGCAAGTCCTTCTAACATGATTAATCCAATCATAGACATTAAATTCAAAGTTTGTCCAGTTAAAGCCAGTAACCCAAAAGCTCCAATAATAGCACAAGGGAGCGCCATCATTCTTATAAATGGAGTCAAGAAGGATTCATAAAGCACTACTAAAATCATATAAACTAAGGCTAAAGATGCACATAAAGCAAGTCCAAGTGAAGAAAAACTATCTGCCATTTGTTTTTGATTTCCGCCAAAACTTATACTGTATCCATCCGGTATTGAAAGAGCTTTTAATTTAGAATTAATATCATCAGTAACTTCTCCAAGAACTCTTCCTTGAATATTAGCCTCTACTGAAACCATATCCTGCTTATCTTCTCTAGAAATAGAAGGTGCACCATCTATTTTTTGAATAGAAGCAACTTGACTAAGTGGAATTTCTTCTCCAGCTGAATTTGTAATCATCAAAGATTTAAGGTCTTCAGCACTATTTATTTGTCCATTTTCAAACTTTAGAGTTATATCATTTTCCTCATTGTTTGATCTATATACTCCTACATTAGTTCCTGCTAATGCCATTCTAACAACACTTCCGATATTTGAAGTAGAAATTTTGTATTGAGTAGCTGCAAGATTATCTATATTTACCCTAAGTTCACTGCTTCTTGAGCTTGTAGAATTACTAATATCAGTAATTCCTGAAACTGTATTTAATAACTTTTCAACTTCCTTTGATAAATCTCTTATAGTTGATGAATCATTACCTTTTATCTTAATTGATACAGGTTTACTACTACCACCTGAGGAAGATGATTCTGCTACATTAAGGTCTACCCCAGACATTTTTTTACCAAAAGTTCGAATTTCACTTGCAAGTTCACTTTGGCTTTTTTTACGTTCACCCTTAGGAACCAAGTTAACGAAAATTTGAGCAATAGATTTATCTGCAGTTGATTCTCCATCATGCCCAATCAAAGAAAAATAATCTTTTACTTCTTTTGTCCCTTGTAAATATTTTTCTACCTCAGAAACCTTAGCATCTGTTTGTTTTAAAGTAGATCCTGGAGCTAGCTTCAAGCTAATTGTAAAAGAACTCTGATCTGCTACAGGTATAAACTCTGACTTTATCATTCCCATTGGAATAAGCATCACACTAAGCACAACTCCTGCAATAACAAAAGCTAAAACTTTTTTCCTGTTATCTAAAGACCATATTAATGTTTTTCTATAAACTTCTACTAGTTTGTCAAAAGACCCTTTTTTATCAGAACTTTTCCTAGCAAATTTAGAATTTATTCTGCTTAAAAAGGTTTCTTTTGGTGCTATCTTCTCGTCATTGTTTTGATTTTTTAATAATCTTGAAGAAAGCATTGGTGTAATTGTAAAAGATACAATTAAAGAAAACATTGTAGCTGCAACGATAGTTAATCCAAATTCCCTAAACATTTGTCCAACTAAACCTGATACAAGTGAAACAGGAGCAAATACAACAACATCACACAAAGTTATAGCTATTGCTGCCATTCCTACTTCTTTACGCCCATCAATAGCTGCTTGTAATGGATTTTTTCCCATGTCCATATGCCGCTGTATATTTTCTATAACAACTATAGAATCATCCACCAGAGTACCTACAACAAGAGATAAGCCCATTAAGGACAGCATATTCAAGGTAAAATGCATCTGATACATCATAAAGAAGGTTGCAACCAAAGAAGTTGGAATAGCAATTAAAACTACTAAAGAAGAACGGAAACTACGGAAAAATAAATAAAGTACAATTGCTGTAGTTATAATTCCCTCTATTAGATTATGTTTTATTTGAGTAAGTGAAGAATTAATAAAAGTAGTAGTATCCATTAAAATATTTACTTCTGTTCCTTTTGGAAGCGACTTTCTTATATCCTCCAATTCCTTTTTCACAGAATCAGCCACTTCTACTACATTTGAATCACTTTGTTTTCCAAGTATCATTGCTATGGTCTTATTGCCGCCATACCTTGTCAATACAGTAGCATCTGGAACTTCTAAATCGATTTTTGCTATATCCCCAAGACGAATATTTACTCCATTACCAGCAGGTACTAACAGATTTTTTACAGCATCAATAGAATTAAATTGACCAATAATTCTAACAGCTTGATCTAAATTTTCTTGTTTAATATCTCCAGCTGGTATATTAACATTTGATGCTTGCAAAGCTCCCATTAAGGCATCAACGTTTACTCCATAATACTCCATAGTAGCTTTATCTATTTTTATCATAAGCTGCTTTTTATCTGCACCCATCAAAGAAATATTCCCTACTCCAGGGATTTTCTCTAATTTTTGTTTTAAAATATCGGATTGATTATAAAGTTCTTCATAACTGGAGTCCCCATTTATTGAAACTATCATAATAGGTATTGCACTCATATCCATTTTAAACAAAGTAGGCTTATCTGCTGCTTTAGGAAGCCTTGCTGAAACAACCTCAACTGCCTTTTGCACATCTAAATAAGCAGTATTTATGTTAGCACTCATTTTAAAGGTTATTGTAACAGTTCCATAACCTTCTCCTGAAGTTGAATTCAAAACATCCACACCACTTATCCCAGAAACTGCATCTTCAATTGGTTTTACAATATCTTTCTTAACATCTTCTGCACTGGCTCCATTATAAGTTGTCATTATTGATATGACAGGAATATTCATAGATGGCATTAAATCTGCCCCCATGCTTTTATACCCCATAATTCCCAGTCCAATAAATAGAATTACCGCCATCCACATGGCTGCTGGCCTTTTTACTGATATTTCAGTTATCCTCATTACTATCCCCCTTGTCTCATGTTCATAAGTTTTCACTCATTTTATCACTTATTCTCAGTATATCATGATATGGAAATATAAGAATAATTTTTCAATATTTTAAGATAAAATTAAGTTCCGAAAAAAAGCAGCCTATCATTTTAGCGATAGACTGCTTTTTGTTTTACTTATTGTAGCATTTTACTTTGTCTTCATCATTAAATAAACTTATTTTGTGATAAATAACTTCTTTCATAGCTTCTATACATGGTGGATAAATAGCATTAGGTTCACGAGCTCCTAAATCTTCTGTCAATATTTCACGGCATTTCTTATAAAATGCATCCTTAATGTCACTAGAAATATTTATTTTAGATATTCCTAATTTTACAGATTCAGCAATTTCATCATCTGAATTAGCTGATCCACCGTGTAATACTAATGGAATTTGTACTGTTTCTCTTATAATCTTTAATAAATCTAATTTTAATTTTGGTTTCATATCTTTTGGATAGATCCCATGTGATGTTCCAATAGCAATTGCTAATGTATCTACACCTGTTCTATCAACAAACTCTTTTGCCTTTTCCGGATCTGTATAAATTATTTCATTTGCTCCATATTCTCCTCCGTTACCTGTTGTACCTATAGTTCCAAGCTCTGCTTCAACTGAAACATTAAGTGGATGTGCTGCTTCAACTACTTTTTTTGTAATTGCTATGTTTTCTTCAAATGACATATGTGAAGCATCAATCATTACTGATGTAAAGCCACATCTTATTGCTCTTAGAATTTGTTCAAAAGTTCCACCGTGATCTAAATGAATAACTACTGGCACCTCTGATTTGAAAGCTTCTTCTTTTACAGTTGCTATAAAACTATCTTCTAAAAATGACAATTCATCTGGATGTATAGCAATAATTACTGGAGCCTGCTTTTCTTTTGCTGCTTCCATTACACCTCTTAAAATCATATTACTGCTTGTATTAAAGGCTGGTACCGCAAATTTATTTTCCTGTGCTATAGATAATAACTCTTTCATATTCATTAACATAATCATCTTCTCCTTTTTTATCTTATATTTGTCTTTTATCTTAAATATTTAAATTTTTATTATTTGAGCCTGAAAGCTTAATGTAGTTTCTTACAATATCAATACTATCCTGTTCAACTTGATGCATTAAAACGTAATAATTAATATCTGGTTTTTCTTTTAGTATTGCTGTAATAGCTTGAACATTGGCATTCATGAAATCACAGCCAACATTTATTTTATTAATCCCATACTTAACTGCCTTCAAAATATTATCTCTTCCAGACCCTGAACCACCATGAAGTACTAATGGCATTTTAGTTAATTCTTTAATAGTCTTTAATCTTTCAAAATCAAATTCTGGAACCATTCCATCCGGATAATTCCCATGTGATGTACCAATTGATATTGCTAGTGCATCTATCCCTGTTTCTTTTGCAAACTTTAGTGCTTCGTCTGGATTCGTATACATATGATCATTTGTAAAAGCACCACCTTCTGTTCCTCCTAAACATCCAATTTCACCTTCAACACTAACCCCCTTTGAATGTGCATAATTTACCACTTCTTTTGTCATATCAATGTTTCCTTGCAATCCAAAACGTGATGCATCAACCATTACAGAAGAAAAACCGTCATCTATTGCTTTTTTTATAAACAAGACTTCTTGTCCATGATCAAAATTAAGTGCTACCTTTATGGATGTCCTGCTAGCTAATGTCTTTACAATTGGAGTTATTAGCTCACTGTCACAATGATCAATTAAATGATCTTGAACTAAATTAATTATTATAGGAGCATTTTCTAGTTCTGCTGCTTTAATTACACTTCTTGCAGTTTCTAAATTGAAGCAATTAATGGCCATAACTGCATAATTTTCTTCATTTGCTTTCTTTAACATCTCTGTCATTGAAACATACATAAAATCTTCTCCTATCTATTTAAATATTTATTTTATTTGTAGATTTGATAGATCCACCTCTTCTTCTTCCTCTTCTTCAATAACTTGTTCTTTTGCATCTTTCTTTAGAATTACAAGTAAAATTGCTGTAATAACAGAGCCAACACCTAAAGCAATTAAAAAGCCAATAGGATTTTGCATAGCAGGTACAATAAACATTCCTCCTGAAGGAACTGGTGAGCCGACATCTAATAACATAATCAACATACCTCCAATGGCTGCACCGAATGAACAAGAGAATATTACACGAAGTGGATCAACAGCTGCAATTGGAATAACACCTTCAGTAATCATACATATTCCCATTGGGAAAGCAATTTTTATATTGTCAGATTCACTCTTAGAATATCTAGCCCTTCTTATTACCCAAGATAATGCAACACCAAAAGGAGGAATCATAGATGCACAAATCTTAATAGCTTCTGGTCCATAAACACCTTGTAATAACAATCCATCAGCAAAGAGAGAAGCAACTTTATTAACAGGGCCACCAAAATCAAATGCTGCCATAGCACCCATGATTAGTCCAAATATTGCTTTTGAGCCACCTTGCATATTATTAAGCATAGATGTAAGCGAAGCCGAAACTGATGCTATTGGTCTTCCAACAACGAAGAACATAACTAATCCAATGACAACTGAAGATATTAATGGAATTATCATCATTGGCAACAAGCCTTGAGCCCATTTAGGCACTTTAATATTATTCTTTAAAAAAACTACGAAATAACCTGAAAGATATCCTCCAAGCATTCCTCCAAGGAAGCCCGCTCCCATTGCATTTGCTACCATACCCATTAATAAACCAGGTGCAATACCAGGTCTATCTGCAATAGAATATGATATAGCAGCACCCATTACTGCTGGCAATAACTGCATTCCAAATACGCCTAAGGTAACCGATGCTTGCCAAATACTGTAGGAAGCTTTGTAATCAGAAATTAAGGATGGATTTCCTCCTGCCAAATTACCAATAGCAATTAGTAACCCAGCAGCCACAACTAGTGGAAGCATGTATGATATTCCTGTCATTGCGTGCTTTTTTAATTCTAATTTTTTTAACATAATAAGTTCCCCCTTGTATATTTAATTTTTTTATAAACCTAGTTCTTGTTGAATCTTATTAATAAGAGCTTTTGGAGATTTAATTACAATATCTGTTGAAACATCAATAACCTTTTTGCCTTTAAATCTTTCTCTGCCACCAACCTTAATATCTGCTGCAATAATTACCACATCTGCTTCGCTAATTTCTTTAGGACTAAGCTCATCCTCTGTTCCAATTGTTCCTTGAGTTTCAATGTGAATTTCATGGTTTAAGGCTTTTGCTGCACGTACTAATTTTTCTTTTGCTATATAAGTATGTGCAATTCCAGATGTACAAGCTGCTATTCCCACAATTTTCATATGTATCAATCCTTTCTTTTTAATATTTATATAAATATAGATAGTTAATGAGCCCTTTAATAAATGATTAACCTATTGAATTTCGTCTGAACTTGTAAATATTTCATATACTTCCTCTGAGCTTTTAGCTCCTAATAAAGCTTCACATACTTCGTCATCTCCTAATCTTGCTGCTACTTTTGAAAGCAATCGAACATGAACACTGTTTTTGTCTGATTCTGTTACAGCAAAAAGAATTATAAAGTTCACTGGTTTACCATCCAAGGTCTCCCACTTAATGTCACTTCTGGTTTTTCCAAAAGCTATTGATGTTTTATTAACGAACTTAGATTTCCCATGAGGTATTGCAATACCATTACCTATGCCTGTTGATCCTAAGGTTTCCCTGTAATATACATCCTCTAAAAATTCTTCTTTGTTTGAAAGTGTACCTGAATCATATAATAGTTCTGTAAGTTCCTTTAAGGCTTCATCTTTTGTAGTCGCTTTCATATCTAGTTTTATTGTTTCTTTTTGTATTACTTTTGCTAAATCTACTTCCATTTTCATACCACCTTCACCATTTAGTTTAAAGTATTGCTTTACATCCTTTTCCTTCTTACATTTCATCAAATAATTGGCATAATCTTCTTTAATATTAAAATTGAATGCTTCTTTTAAAATAAGTGTCATTATTTCAACATTTTCCATTGCAATATAAAAAGTTAATTGCTTCTCATTATTTTCTATATCATTTATAGAAAGCCCAAGTATGCATTCATCCTTGCAAAATCCAAGTTGTATCTTTAAATTTCTGTTAATATCTATTGGATTGAATATAATGCTCCTCTTGATGTTTCTATTGATTTGCTTCTTCACTTCATTCTCTTCTTTGTTAAAATATATTAATTCTTCTTTTAGATACTCTCCAATGAGCTTAGTTGAACTTGTTAATCTTAAATGCTTGCTTTTATTATTAAGCAAGAAATCAGATATATTCTTAATATCATGCTCATTCAAAAAAGTTGATACCAATAAATAGCTATTCTTTTCTAACTCCAAAGGAACTGTCGATATTATAAAATCGATCTCCTCAAGATTTATGTTCATCATTCTGCTAGCTGAAGCGCTTTCTATAATTTCAAATTCCGGAAAATATCTTTTAAGTCTTGTCATTAAAAGTTTGGAAGTTCCATACCCACTATGACAAACAACTAATACACGTTTTCTTGTAGCATAATTCTCCTCTAATCCCAGCTGATAATATAAAGTTAAATACCCAACTTCATCAATAGGAATATGATTTAGTTTCATATCGAAGGATACCATCAACGTAGCTGCTTTACATACATTTAACAGAATCGGATACTGCTCCTTTATATCATTAATAAGAGGATTTGATATGTGAATATCATGCTTCATACGATTTAACATAGGACGTATATGGAGTAATAATTTCTCCATTATATTTTGGTATTTTGAAATATTTACTTGCAAGATCTCTTCCATACAGTGTGTAATTCTATTTCTATAGTTTATTGCTAAGCAATCTAATTCACTTAATACTGTATCCTCTTTTCCTGACATATCCTTGATCAGTCCAAAAGAAACAAAATATTGATATAAGTAATAAACTTCACTTTCATCCAGTGTCATTCCAAAATCTCTATTGATTTTATTAATACATAAAGCCGCTTCCTCATAATCTTTTTCTGGCTTAAATTTTCCAATATCACTCTTTTTATATATTTTCCTTCCTTGTGAACCCCTTACCATTGAAATTAAAATATGAGTAAGTAAATTAATATAATATGGATCATTTATTCTACAGTTATATTTTTTTTCTAGATCTAGAAGAAGTCTATTTACATATATTATCTTCTCTTTTTCAAATAACTCTGATAAAGCATTTAAGGTAATTGCATCTAAACGTATTGCTAATTCTTCAATCGTATTTTTATTTTTTCCATCTTTTGAATATTCAAATAGCAAAGATGCAATGGCTCTACGAATATCAACCTCTAATCCATTTATTTGTGTTCCCTCAACTGTCTTTTCTAACTTTAAATTAAATAAAGAAAACCATTCTTCTATATATTTAAAATCATTAACTATACTTGTCTTACTAACATAATACTTATCAGAAAGCTTTTGAATCGAAGTATTATTATGTGGGTCAGTTAGCATATTTTTAATAATTTCAATTCTTCGATAATTAATCGAAATTTTATTATTTTTACTTTCTTGCGATTGAAGAACTCTATGCAGAATTAATTTGGCATTCATAGTATCCTTTATCATTATTCCAATACTATGTTTCTTATCTAATTCAACATTATGTTTATTTAAATATTCTTCAATTATAATTAGATCTTTCTTTAGAGTTTTATCAGACACATTCAAGAATTCTGTATAATATTTAATTGGCTTATATTGTTTCTCTTCTAATAACAAATTTATAAATTCAATTTGTCTTACATTTAGGTTATACATCATTTCCCTCCTTTAATTTTTCTTTCTGTGCCCTTTCATATGTATACGATATCATACATTTCAGGGTTGTAAAATAACAAATAAGTTCCTCTTAAAATGGAATTTATGTATCAGCAATCTTACTACACAATGCAAATACTCCTTAAATTAATATTTTTATCAATTCCATAGAACATAATCTGCATTTTTTTGTCAATTGCAGTCCATTTTTGTATAAAGTTTTGTGAATTTTGTACGAATAATATAGAATGACATAAAATTAACAATATTTACGACAACTTTCACCATCACTTTCAAATTTAATATATTTTACGAGAGGGGATTTTATTTATGAAAATCAATAATATTCGAAACAAACTTGGAATTAGTTTAGTAGGAATCTGTATGCTTCCTCTAATTATATTAGGCTTAGTTTCATACTTTCAATCAAAAGCAATACTTAATCAAAAGCTCTCTACTACAAGTCAGCAAACACTTATAGAAGTGAATACTGGAATGGATAACTATTTTAGCAGTTTTGGTAATATGGTTTCCATGTTATCACAAAATTATGATGTAATTAATAGTGACAATGATATAAATGTCACCTTTATACCAGGCGTATTAAAAAGTGTAAAGGATGTTAATCCTGATATTTTCAGTGCATACTTTGGAACTAAAGATGGTAAATTTAATATTTATCCTAATAGCAAAATGCCAGACGATTTTAATCCTACAGCAAGACCTTGGTATAAACAAGCTATGGAACATAAAGGACAAGTTATTGTGACTTTACCTTTTAAGGATTCGCAAACTGGAAAATCAGTTGTATCTATAGCTAAGACAGTTGAAAGAAATGGAGAAGTAATCGGTGTTTGTGCCATGAATCTTTCATTAGAAACTCTATCAGGTAAAATTACTGAGAAGAAAGTTGGTAACTCTGGATATGTCTTTATTTCTGATTCAGATGGCAATGTAATAGCACATCCTAACAAGGATATTATCAATACTAATGAAGCTTCTAAATTAGCTGTTTGGAATGAAATAAAAACCTCTGACAGCGGTTTTACAACCTACACATATAATGGTCAAAAGAAGTTTGGTGCATTCGATACAAATTCTATGACTGGCTGGAAAGTTGTTGCAATTCTTAATGAAAGTGAATTATCTACTGATACAAAAGCTATATTAATTACTACAATAACTTCTATATTTATTATGTTGATTATATCAATATTAGTATCCTTATTCTTGAGTAAAGGAATTGCTGCTAATATAAAAAATCTAAAAAAGGTTTTTGAAAAGGCTGAAAATGGTGACTTAACTGTATCAATAGAGCCAGTTACAAAAGATGAGTTTTTAGACTTAGCAACTTCTTTTAATTCGATGATGCATAATATTTCAAACCTAATACAAAACGCGGCAAGTTCTTCAAATGAAGTATTAGAAACTTCAACAAATCTTGCTAGTATGTCAGAAGAAGTAACTGCTTCTATATCAGATGTAGCTAAAGCAATTGAAGATGTTGCACATGGTGCAACACAGCAAGCTCAAAATGCTCAAAATGGTGTTACTGAAATGAATGAGCTTTCTAAAAAGTTAGATAAAATTAGTGAAAATTCCACTCAGATAGATATGTTATCCAATAATACCAAAACACTAGGTACAAAAGGATTATCTATAATAAATACTTTGATTGATAAAACAAATAAAACAAAGACCTCTACTTCAGAAGTTAATAGAATTATTCAAGACATGAACGAAAGTACTATAAAAATTTCTTCAATTTCAGAAGCTATTGCAGAAATAACAGAACAAACCAGTCTATTATCACTAAACGCAAGTATAGAATCAGCGCGTGCAGGTGAAGCTGGTAAAGGCTTTGCTGTTGTAGCAGCAGAAATTGGAAAGCTTGCTGAAGAATCTAAAAATTCAACTGAAGAAATAAAATCAATCATCGAAAATATTCAAAAAAAATCAACTATTGCTGTCCAAGCTATTAAAGCTACTGAAGATATAGTAATAGAGCAGGATTTAGAAGTAACTAATACACAAAAAATATTTGATGATATTCTTAATTCAATAAATACAATGATCAATAAGATTGATGAGATAAAATTCTCTATAAAGGATGTGGGTGAAAAGAAAGAAAACACCATGATTGAAATAGAAAATATATCTTCAATTTCTGAAGAAACTGCTTCATCATCAGAAGAAGTAACCGCTTCAACTGAAGAAATAGCTTCTGCTATGGATAGATTCACCAAGTATGCTGAAACGCTTAAATCTTTAGCTGAAAAGCTAGATAATGAATTAGATAATTTTAAAGTTACATAATGATAATGAATTAGATAATTCTAAAGTTAGCTAATATAAATAAAAGGCATCTTATGCCAAATATACACAAAAGGGTTAATGCAATCTGCTTAACCCTTTTTATCTTTTGAGTAAATCCCCCTTATATCCTAAAGGTTAAATCATGTAAATAATTTTCATAACAAACTTATCCCCATGCATTAATTTTTCTAATTGCATAACTAATGGAAATGTTTGACCTGCATAGCCCTAGCTACGCTCATACCTCCAGCACCTATAGCTATCATTCCCAAGGCACTAGATGTAGGTGTATGTACTACGTTATCTAGTTTTAAATAGAAAAACTTTTTAATATTAAGAAAAGGAAAAAAATCTTAATAAATAACAATTATTATTTACAAATAATTTTAATTGTAGTAAAATAAATTTAAAGCAGATTATATCAATATTATTGCTTATTTTTTTAAGCATATCAATTTTGCTAAATTAAATTTAAGGCAATTATATCGTCTATAAGTTAATTTTATATTTAACAACTAATATTAATCTATATAAGTTCCAATTATCAATGTTAAATTAAGATATACAACATTAATCCGAACTTATATATTCATAATTAAAAATTATTTCGAAAAGGGAGAGATTAAAATGGAATTAAAAAACTTAATTAAATCTAAAAATTTAAATACAAAAATTACTTTAAGAAATCCTATTGTTATGGCGCCAATGACTACTTTTTCAGCAAATGAAGACGGAACAGTTTCTGATGCTGAATTAAGTTACTATAAAAAAAGAGCTAAAGAAGTTGGTATGGTAATTACAGCAACAACATATGTAGCCCCTTCTGGCAAAGGCTTTCAAGGAGAATTTGCTGCCTATAACAAAAGCTTTTTACCTAGTTTAAGGAAATTAGCAGAAACTATTAAAGGCGAAGGTGCATTAGCAATACTACAGATTTTTCATGCTGGTAGAATGGCACTTCCTGATGAAATACCTGGTGGTCAGCCTATTAGTGCAAGTGCTGTAGCTGCCGAAAGACCTGGTGCAGTTGTACCAAAGGAAATGACAGAAGCAGAAATTCAAGAACTAATAAAAGCTTTTAGTGAAACAACAAAACTCGCAATAGAAGCAGGCTTTGATGGTGTAGAAATTCATGGTGCTAACACATACTTATTACAACAATTTATTTCACCTCACTCAAACCGAAGAGAAGATTTTTGGGGTGGCAGCAGAGATAAAAGAAGGAATTTTCCATTAGCTGTCATAGCAGAAGTGAAAAAAACAGTAAAAGAAAAAGGTGCTGAAAACTTCATAGTAGGCTACCGTTTTTCACCAGAAGAAATTGAAAACCCTGGTATTACATTAGAAGATACTCTTTCTTTTGTAGATATATTGGCTGACCAAGGATTAAGTTATTTACATGCTTCATTAATGAATTTTTGGCAAAGTTCAATACGTGATGCAAAGGAAACTTCTCCTGTTATTAATAAACTAATAGATCAAATTCATGGTAGAGTTCCATTTATAGGGGTTGGAGCAATTAATACACCTGAGGATGCCCTTAAAGCATTAGAAAGTGGTGTTGATTTAGTTGCCCTCGGCAGAGAAATAATTATCGAACCTGATTGGACTAGTAAAATTCAACTTGGTAAAGCTTCAGAAATTCGAACTAAATTAAATAAAAATGATAGAGAAGTTTTATCTGTACCAGTTCCTCTTTGGAATGCAATTGTAAATACACCTGGTTGGTTTCCAATTGAAGAATAATAGTTATATATATTAATTAGTGAAAACTCCATAACACTCCTTATAAAAAAAGGATTGTTATAGAGTTTTCTTTTATTTTCTGCTTTTCTAACTAATAAATATTTTTAATTTTTTACTTTTGAATCAATGAATATCTTTTAATTTTTACATTTAGAAATATATATCTACCTCTTCTAAACTTTCAACATCTAAAATATTCTCAATAATTAAATTTAATTTCTCAATATTTAAATTGTCAATTTTCTTACTATGATCAATACATAAATATCCAAATTTTTTAGAAAGTGCTTTTTAGCGGTTTCAAGTGGACCTCTACAAAAACCTTGTTAATCAAATTACTTAAAATAAAGTATTATATTTTGAAATACTGACCTACCTTGATTTATATTCTTATATGAATGAGGACAATTTGCCATAAATCTTATTGAATTACCCTTTTGCAATTTAAATATTTTGTTATTTATATCTATTTCAATTTCCCCTTCTGTTACAATAATATATTCTTCAACCCCCTCATTATGAGGTGTAGATATATGATTACAAGCTGGTTCTAATTCAATTGTAAATATTTCAAAACCCTTGTTTGCATCAAAAGGAAAGATTGGATAAAGCTTCATTCTGTCATTATCTTCAATTATTGGGCTAATATCCTTTTGATTTATTACCTTTAAATCCTCTTGATTTTCATCAATAAATAAGGAAAAAGATATTTTTAATCCTGTTGCAATTTTCCATAAGGTAGAAACTGTTGGATTAGACTTCCCTCTTTCTATTTGACCTAACATTGCCTTGCTAACTCCTGTTAGCTTAGCCACTTCTTCTAGACTTAAATTTCTTTTATTTCGAATATCTTTTAATTTATTACCAATAATTAAATTCAAATCTTTCATTACTCGACTCCTTGTATACATAATGCTTTTGTATGTTATAACGTAAATTATATTATATATTGCACAATATATAATGCAAATGTATAATATAACGTATATATATATTATAACATCTTTAATTTATTTAGTTTATAATTTTATATTTAATATTTATAAAAATGAGTTTTAAAATGGCAAAAGCATTTATATTGGGAGTTACTGCATCATTCTTTTTTGCATTTACTTTTATATTTAATATTCATAAAAAGGAGTTTTAAAATGGCAAAAGCATTTATATTAGGAGTCACTGCATCATTCTTTTTTGCATTTACTTTTATACTTAATCAACAAATGAACATTTCTAGTGGTAGTTGGCTTTGGAGTTCCACTCTAAGATATATTTTTATGCTTCCAATTCTATTTATTATAGTTATTATAAAAAATGAATTATTTGAGGTATTAAAAGATATAGCAAAAAAGCCTATTCAATGGCTTACTTGGAGCACAATAGGCTTTGGTTTATTTTATGCACCTTTGTGTTTTGCATCAGCATATGGTGCTTCATGGTTAGTTGCTGGAACTTGGCAATTGACAATAGTTGCTGGAGGACTTATGTCTCCATTGTTTTTTACGAGTATTGAAACTAATAATGGGACATGCAAAATAAGAAACAAGCTTCCTAAAAAATCTCTCCTCATGTCTTCCATAATTTTATTAGGAATATTCTTAATGCAGTTTGAAGAAGCAAAGAATACAACTTTTCTTAAAACTCTTTTAGGAATTGTTCCTGTTATTGCAGCTGCATTTGCATATCCACTAGGTAATCGTAAAATGATGGAGGTTTGTAATAATAAATTTAGTACCTTTCAAAGGGTATTTGGCATGACACTATGTAGTATGCCCTTTTGGATAATACTAGCTAGCTATGCTTCCATATCTGCTGGTTTACCAAGTAAAGGACAAATCCTCCAATCCTTAATAGTTGCTATTTTTTCAGGAATTATAGCTACCATATTATTTTTTAAAGCTACTGATATGGTAAGCAATGATACACATAAATTAGCTGTCATAGAATCAACACAATCTGGTGAGGTAATTTTCACCTTACTTGGAGGTGTATTTATATTTCATGATAAAATTCCAACATTTATTGGTTTAATAGGAGCATTCCTTGTAGTTGTAGGAATGATTTTAAATAGTCTTAATAAATCATAAAAAGTCTTTGTATTGTTTCCAGAATTTTGTACTAAAATTCACTTTTCTAAAAGAATAATCAATTATCTTTGACATAATGATTTGAAAATTTAATAGTAAAAAGATAATTTTTTACCTAATTTTGCTATCAGCTTTTTCAAAAATTTCAAAAATTTTTCCATAAATTCGAATGTTCCGATTATTAAATATCCTCAAATAACTCCATAATGTTAAATAATATAAAATAGCAAGCAAGAAGAACTTTATATTTTATTTCATATGTAAGAATGTTTAAAATAAATGTTGCTAATTAGAAATTGGAGACTCAAAGTAATACACTATTGCTTTGAGTCTTAAGCCTACCTATATCTAATATTTTAATGAATTTGTTTTCAAAAGATAATTTTTTGAATATTTCCATACAATTTATTTCTTTTTTTGTAATATATAATATAAAAAGTGCAAGATATTTTTCTAAATATTTTGAAGCAACACCATGATATTTTTTCAGCCATTTTTCTAGAATAATTTGGAATGACCAGATTATTTTATCATTCTTGACTTCTTTTATATGCTTTTTATTATGTGCTTTTGCTACTAAAGAAATATATCGATCACCATATGGCACTATATAAGCTTTCTCATCAATTAAATAATAAATTTTTTTATTAAAGCTAGGCAAATGCCAATGACATCTTGAAATTGGTTTAATTATAATAGAATCCTCACAGTCTTTTGCAGCTACAACCCAAATATTGTGACGCACTGTGATAGTAATATTTTTACTTCCTTTAAAATTCTCAGGTATTAATTTTTTAGCAATATGTACATCTCCACTCAGCTTTTCTGGAACACTATCATAATTAAGTCCATGCAACACTTTATGTCTCCAATAAAAAGCTGTTACTAAGCTTAGTCCCAATTTTTCTGCACAAAATCTTAAGGATTTTCTTTCAAGCCCATATTCAGTAAACTTGACCCATTGAGTAGGTTTCTTTTTTGAATAACTCCATAAAGAACTGGTTGCCTTAGAGAACGTTTTGCCGCATTCTTTACACTTATATCTTTGAAACCCTTTAAACAATCCATATTTTATGTAGTGTTTTGACTCACAATTAGGACATTTTTCAATAATTCTATTTAAATACATATCTTTTTTTATCAAAGTAGTAATATGAGAATTCAATAAATTAAAATTAGTATCAGTCTTTATCAAGAGAATCACCTCAATTTATCGTTAAAATATAAATTAAATATTCAAATCCTCTTAATAATTGCCTAAATATTAAGTTTCTAAACATTACCAACATTTATTTTAAACATACATATATGTAACATTTCATTTCATATGCATTATGTATTTTAGCAAATTACATATTTGCTAAATAACTAATTTCCTAGTTTTAAAATCTTTAAATTTAGATGAATAATTCATAAAACAAACAGTAAACAGGTGAAGTTTTAACCGAGAATTGCCATCAACTTCTAAAAAAATTTGAAAATATATTCACAGATTTGGATATTTCCATTATAAAATATCCTCATATATTAATCATAATTTCACGTCCTATTATGATATTATAAATTTTATTGTTTTTTTTACTTTATTAATATATTTTTCTCTTTCTAAATACAATCTCTCAGCTTCCTTTAATGTAATTTGTTTAAATTTAATTTTATCATTAGGTTTAAGTTGAACTATTTTTTGAATATCTACAGATGCTACATGTGCTAGTTTAGGATATCCTCCTGTAGTTTGTCTATCTGCTAATAAAACAATAGGGTTACCATCCGGTGGAATTTGAATTGTACCAACAGAAACTTCTTCTGATATCATTTCCAAACTTTCTTTAAGCTCTATTTTTTCTCCACATAAACGATAACCCATTCTATCTGATTTATTATCTACATTAAACTCTGAATTAAAAAACTTACTTACACTTTCCTCAGAAATATTATTAAATTGCCTGTCTTTAAAAACTCTTACAAATGTACTATTAGAATTTTCTGCAATGGAATCCCCTATATACCAGCTTGGAGCTGTAAATTCACCTTTTGAAGTTATTTGCTGTAGTTTTTCTATTATTTTCTTAGCTTCCACACTTTTAACTCCAAGATTTAAAATATCTCCCTTTTTTAAAGTTCTTCCATTAAAGCCTCCAAATTGTGCTCTTAAATATGTACTTTTACTTTCCATAACTTCTGGAACCTCAAAGCCACCTGCTATTGCTAAATAAGAACGACAACCCGCTATACAAGCTCCAAAATTTAATACACAAGCTTCCTTTAAATAAATAGGTCTTCCCATTGGAATTTTCTTTCCATCAATTGTGGGTGAAATATTTCCACCTGTTATAGAAAATAAAGTTCCCTTTTCTAGTTCTAAAGAAGGACCAATCATCGTAATTTCTAAAACACCTTCCTTTTCAGTATTTCCAATCGCAATGTTTGCAAGTCTCATGGAATAAGCATCCATGGCACCACTGACTATAACTCCGTATTTTTGATACCCGTGTCTTCCTAAATCTTGAATAGTTGACTGTAGCCCTGGATTTAAAACAGATATTCTCACTATTCTTCCTCCTTTAACTGTACATATTCTTCATAAGAAATAGGATAAAATTTAACTATATCTCCTGACTTCAAGAGACTTTTAGACTTTCTCTTTAAATCAAACAGTTTTAAGGGTGTCTTTCCTATAAGCTGCCAGCCTCCAGGTGTTTCTATGGGATATACCCCTGTCTGCATTCCTGCGATCCCTACTGAACCAGCTGGTATTGCTGTTCTTGGAGTTTCCCGTCTTGGAGCTGCAATCTTTTCAGACATTCCTCCTAAATACGGAAATCCTGGAGCAAAGCCAAGCATATAAACTAGATATTTCCCTTCAGAATGAATCTTTATAACCTCATCTACAGAAATATTATTTATTTTTGCAACTTCCCCAATATCTTGTCCAAATTCACCACCATAGCATACTGGAATTTCAACTATATTTTCTTCATATACTGATGAAAAATCAAGCTTAGCTATTATATCATCTAAAATACCTTTTACTACTTCATAAGGAGCTTCACTGTTCATATCCAAAGGATTATAAATAACAGAAACACTTGCAAAAGCTGGCACATACTCTATCATTCCGTGAAAAGGATTCTCATCAAGATAAGCACAAAAGGTTCTCACTTTTTTATTTATAGTTTCACTTATTTCCCTTCCAAACTCAACTAAAGCTGCTGTTTCACTTATTTGAGAAATTTCAGTTTTGAATTTGCCTGTTTCCATATAAATATTTCTCCTCTTCTGACTTTTTTTCTTGATTTAATATTAATATTTTAAACTAATAGCTTTTATTTCCTAACTCATTGATTTCCCACTATGACTATTTACTAATTTGTATAAAATAATATCTCCACTTTACAACTTTACTTTTCATAATGTATCCAATAAAACTTTATACAATGGAACAATTTCTATATTTTCTGCTTCAAGGCTAAGCCTAATTTTTTTTACAAATTCCAAAGCCTTAGCTCCATCTCCATGGACACATATAGAATCAACTTTGATAGATATATCTTTACCTGTGATAGCAGTAACATTGTTTTCTTTTATCATCTTAATAACCCTTTTAATAACCACGGCTTCATCTGTGATCATAGCGCCTTCTTTAGCCCTTGCAACCAAAGAGCCATCTTCTTCATAAGCACGATCAGCAAAGGCTTCTCTTGCTACTTTTAATCCAATATTTTCTGCTGCCTTTATCATTTCACTTCCAGCTAAAGCAAGTAAAATCAATTCAGAATTCACTTCATATATCCCTTGACAAATAGCTTCAGCAAGTTTTAAATCTTTGCCAGCCATATTATATAAAGCACCATGAGGTTTTACATGTTGCATTTTAATTCCTTGCGCTCTACAAAAAGCATCTAAAGCACCAATTTGATATTGTACCATAGCTTTAGCTTCATTTGGAGAAACATTCATATTTCTTCTTCCAAAGCCCACTAAGTCTGGAAAACCAGGATGGGCTCCAATATTAACACCAGCTGCCTTAGCAAGTTTCACAGTATGGTCCATCACAAGTGGATCAGCTGCATGAAAACCACAAGCTATATTAGCAGAAGATACATATGAAATTATTTCTTCATCCAAACCAAGTTTATAGGCTCCAAAACTTTCTCCTAAATCACAATTTAAATCTACTTTATACATACTCCACCCCGTTTGATCAGTTTACAGTTTACAGTTATATTTGGCAATTCGCAGTTTACAATTTGCAAGTTACAGTTTTCATTTACGTTTTTTAGTTTTCAGTTTACAATCTGCAATTACATTTACGTTGATAGTTTACAATCTTTAGTTTTGGTTTTGAAATCCCACAGGCTTTCCTATTAATTTTAGAAATTCTGTAAGGATTTCATCCTCAACTAAAACTGTGCATTGTTAACTCTAAACTATAAATAGTTTTCTGTTGGCATTTGAAACCCACATGCTTTCCCATCAATCTTAGAAATCCTGCAAGGATTTCATCCTTAACTGTAAACTTTGCACTGTAATTTGTAAACTGAATTTAGCTGAACTTAATGTCTATATTTTTCGTATCCGTTATAAGCATATGCCCAGGAGAATGTGTAATCACTATTTTGGGTTTAACATTCATAACTACAGCTTGTGGCGTTACACCGCAAGGCCAAAATACTGGAACTTCTCCTTCTTTTATTTTAACACTATCTCCAAAATCAGGCCTACTAATTTCTGAAATTCCAATAACAGAAGGATCCCCAATATGAATTGGTGTTCCGTGAACCTTAGGCATTGATCCAGTCACCATTACAGACTTTACAATTTGATCATATGGAATAGGCCTCATGCTCACCACCATTTTTCCATTAAAAATACCTGCTGGTTCACAGTCTATATTAGTAATAAACATAGGGACATTACAATTTTCCTCTATGTGACGTACAGGTACTCCCGCCTCTAAAAGCTCGGATTCAAAGGAAAAACTACACCCTATTAAAAAGCTTACAAAATCATCTCTCCATAAATGCTCAATGCTAGTATATTCACCAGTTAATACTCCTTCTTCATAAACTCTATATTTAGGAATATCTTTAGCAATATCTGCACCTTCTGCTATATATCTTAAACTCCTGCTGCCCACATCACTCACTTCTAATATCGGACAAGCTTTGGGATTTCTTTGACTAAATAATAGAAAATCATAGGCTAACTCCTTTGGCAAGATAACCAAATTAGCTTGTGCATATCCAGCACACATTCCTGAAGTTGGTCCTGTAATTTTACCTTCACGTATTAAAGCTCTAACCTCACTGGGTTTCATTTTAGAATAATCCACCACTTACCACTCCTTTATTCAGTTATGAGTTCAGAGCTATGAGTTATGAATTTTAGGATGAAATAGCGATGCTATTTCTAATAATATACACCTCTAAAAAAAGTGGCTATGCCACAACACAGAACTTCTCATCTCTAAGAAAAGTGGCTATGCCGCAATATAGAACTTTATTGAAAATCTTGCGGCATTTCTCCATTAACTCCTAACTCATACCTCCCTACAGGATGCCCTAAAGGGTATTAGCTAAAGCTCATAACTTATATTTATTAAATTTAGTTATGAGTTAAGAGTTTGGAGTTATTAGTTTTAGGATGAAATAGTGACACTATTTCTGCAATGTATTTATCGGAAAGCCTGTGGCTTTTCTTCCTTAACTCTTAACTCTTAATTCATACTTCTTAACTAATAACTGATATAATTTCACACGACCTTTTCATAAAAGCCTAATTCAATAACTTTATCGAACCAAGTTGCGCAGGTATCTTCTAATTTAATAGCATAAGATACACATTCTCTCATTAAATTAACTATTGAAAGATTCATTGATAATCCAAAGCCATCTATTGCAGGAACAAGCCATCCATACATATCTATCATTCCACTTCTTGATGCTACCACCATTGCTTCTTCTTGTAACTCTTTTGTGTGTAATATTTCTAAATCCTTCTTTAAATATGCAATTGCAGCAATTAATCCATAACAGCCCCAGTCAGAAACTGTAGCAGTAATAATATTATCTGCCTTTGTAGCTACAGCAATTCCACCATTGCAGCCACAATTGCATTTCCCTTCAGCTGCATATGGAACATATTCTTGTAAATGTTCGCTAATAGTACCCATACCAATTTCATTTCCAAGATCTCCTATTGCTATATTAAGAACACCCTTAGCTTGTAATTTAGTAAATAAGATATCCTGTTTTGCCTCTAATTCAGTTACAGCTAGTCCTACTGCATTATGATAAACTCCAATTGAATTAGCTCCTGGGCACTCAATGCTAATAACAGCACTTGGCAATCCCTTAGCTATAATTTCATCGGCTTGCTTCTCTGCTTCATTTATATCCTTTGTAAATGGAACCGCTGCAATGGATATAGGATATTCCTTTAATTCTTGCATAGTATCATATAAATGAACTCCTATTACCTGAGCTAAATTTTTTACGGCCTCCATATTATCTTCAGGACATATTATTACAGGTTTTACATTAAAAGCTTTTATAAGCGCTCTGGCTAATATCATAGAGCTAACAATCCCATCCATTTCAGCCTTCTTAAAAGGAAGCAACACAAAACCAGTCATTATATAAACTAAGTCTCCATCTTTTAAGGTGTTTACTAATTTTTTTGCTGCATTAGTAGTTAAAGGCTCTTTTGTATATTTTCTTGCTGCAGAATATAAAATACGGCACACACCATAGCCTCTAGGGTCTAAATTCACTATATTGTCTAAATTCTCACCTAAATTAAATATTGTTAATTCTTGTTGATTCATATTTTACCTCCTAATCTGCATTTGTTTCTTCTAAGAACTCATTTAACAAAGCAGCTTGTAATTTCTTTACAAGCTCTGGTGCTTTTCCACCTACAGGTTTTCCATCTATTTCACTAGTTGCCATGCAAAATTGTCCTGAACTAGTAACTATAATTTCATCTGCCTCCATTAATTCTTTCAAGGTAAAGGCTGTTTCATCTACAGGAATATTAAAGGCTTTGCACATTTTAATAAGATGAGCTCTTGCAATGCCAGGTAAAATCAAATTATCTGTTGGTGCAGTTTTTAATACACCATCCTTAATAATTGATACATTGCTATGAGCACATTCAGTTACTCTATCACATCTATGGAATACAGCTTCCTGACAGCCTGCTTCTTCAGTTTTTTGAGCTGCAATTACACTTGGTAATAAATTTAAGGTTTTGATATTACAGTGTAGAAATCTAGTGTCTTCTAAAGTAATTAACTTTAGTTTTTTTGACATGTCCTTAATATTTAAAGGCTTTAGCATAATCCATAGATTTGCAGGAACTTCATCTCCAGGAAAAGCATGATTACGCATACCAGTACCTCTTGTAATTTGCCAATATACAAATTGTTCTCCTGAATCAACCTTTAACACCATTTCTTTAAGAATTTCTTTTACTTGCTCTTTTGAATGAGGAATTTTTATTCCTAATAAACCTGCACTATTATAAAATCTTTCAATATGCTCATCCAATGCAAATATTTTATGATTTCTACTATAAGTAGCATCATAAACTCCATCTCCAAAATAACAAACACGATCAAGCATTGGTACTGTCATTTCTTCTAATAATCCAAACTTTCCATTGTAATAACCTAAATTCTCCATTTAATTTTCCTCCTAAAAATATCCAAATTTAATTTTCATACTAAAATATCTAAAATAAAAAACCAGACATATTTTAGACCTTTGAATTTGACTTCTTCGTCTAAAGTATATCTGGTGCTTCTCTGGAACTAATACTATATTCATATAGTATATCCAACCGAAATATTTATCAATATTTTTTTAAATTCAAGTAAATTTTATTGTTATTTACTATTTCACCAAAACTTTTTCTTATATTTTAACAATTTCAGTTAAAAACATGAAATTTTTAATATGCTTAGTCAGTTAAAAACATATTTTTTTTAATATACTTAGTTAATTCTCTACCTGCTTCACCCGAAATTGCTTTCACCATCTATATTAATTTTTAGTATACTTACTTAATCCTCCACTTCTGGTATTACACAAAAGGTATTTTTTATATTTTTTAAAACAAAATGAGTTTTCGTTGCTGATACTCCTTCTATACTCTTTATTGAACGATGGATTTTCTCAAGATGGTCAGATGATTGACAAATTATTTTAAGCATAAAATCATAATCTCCAGTTAAATAATAGCAGGAAACAATATTATCATTACCTTTAATAGCCAAAGTAAAAGTGTCGTAGAACTTTGGATGCTCAAGACTAACTTCCATCAAAGCGGTCACATCATTATCTAATTTTTTTTGATCTACTATTATTGTATAATTCTGAATCACTTCATTTTTTTCCATCTTATGTATGCGTTCAAGAACTGCTGAAACTGATAAGTGAATTTGACTGCTTATAGTAGCGGCTTTAATTCTTGCATTTGCTTTTAAACATTTTAATATTTTATAATCCATTTTATCCATATAAAATTTTTATTCCCCTAAATAGGCTTTTCTAACAGAGTCATCATGTAACAGATCTTGTGCTAAACCTTCTAATACAACACTACCTGTTTCTAAAACATAACCTCGATCTGCTATTTGAAGGGCAGCATTTGCATTTTGCTCTACTAAAAGAATTGTTGTTCCAGCTTTACGAATATTTTTTATAATTTCAAAGATTTCTTCAACTACTATTGGAGCAAGCCCCATGGATGGTTCATCCAGTAATAACAATCTAGGTTTTGCCATTAAAGCTCTACCAATTGCAAGCATTTGCTGCTCACCACCTGACATAGTTCCTGCAAGCTGCTTTCTTCTTTCCTTTACTCTTGGAAACAAGTTAAAAACCTCTTCCATTGATGCTTTAATCTCAGCTTTACTCTTTCTTAAATAAGCACCTAATAAAAGATTTTCTTCTATTGTCTGATCACCAAAGACTCTTCTTCCTTCTGGAACTTGGCTAAGACCATAACCTACTATCTTATGTGCTCCTATATTGCTAATCACCTTGCCTTCATAAGTTATTTCTCCAGATTTAACTGGATTCAAACCACTAATTGCCCTAAGAGTACTAGTTTTTCCAGCTCCATTTGCTCCAATTAATGTCACAATTTCTCCACTCTTTACTTCTAAACTCAAATCATGAATTGCATGAATTGCCCCATAGGATATATTAATATTTTCTACCTTTAACATATTATTGTGCCGCCCCCTTTCCTAAATACGCTTCAATTACTTGAGGATTTTTTTGAATTTCCTTTGGAATTCCTTTAGCAATAATTTCACCAAAGGAAAGTACATAAATATATTCACATACATTCATTACAAGTTTCATATCATGTTCAATAAGTAAAATAGATATTTTAAATTGATTTTTTATCCAACGAATAAGTTCAGTAAGTTCTACTGTTTCCTGAGGATTCATACCAGCAGCTGGTTCATCTAAAAGTAAAAGTTTAGGTTTAGCTGCTAAGGCTCTCGCTATTTCTAATCTTCTTTGCTTTCCATAAGGAAGGTTACTTGCAAGCTCCTCTGCCTTATCATCTAACTTAAAAATCTTCAATATTTCTAAAGCTTCCTGCTTCATTTTTTCTTCTTCCAAAATATGAGCTGGAGTCTTAATTATAGATGTAAACAAGCTAGACTTTGCTTGATAGTTGAAGCTTATCATAACATTTTCAATTACAGTTAAGTCTTTAAAAAGTCTAATATTTTGAAAGGTCCTAGAAATATGTTTTGAGGTAATATTATAAGGTTTAGTTCCATCAATTCGTTCACCATTTAATTCTATTTTTCCTTCTGTTGGTTTATAAACACCAGTAAGCATATTAAAAAGAGTTGTTTTACCTGCACCATTTGGTCCTATAAGTCCTATTAATTGATGTTCACCAATTTCCATATTTACATCAGAAACAGCAGTAAGACCACCAAATCTTATTGTTAAATTTTCTACTGAAAGCAAAGACATACTACTCACCAGCCTTTTCGTTTTGATCAATATTCTTTACAGACGTTTTTCCAAATTTCTTAAAGAATTTTACTAGGTTAGCTACCGAAATCTCTCTTGTTCCAAGGATACCTTGTGGGCGGAAGATCATCATAAGCACAAGCATAATAGCATAAATTAAAATACGATAGGTCTTAAATACTTCACTTAGCCCTCTTAAACATTCAGGTAAATAAATAAGAATTGAAGTTCCAATTACAGTTCCTGATAAACTTCCCATTCCACCAAGTACTACATAAGTTATTAATTCAATTGATTTTGCAAAAGCAAAGCTTGCTGGATCAATAAAAGAATTAAAATGAGCATATAAGCCACCAGCAAGACCAGCCATACTACTACCAATTATAAATGCAATCATCTTATATTTAGTAGAATTTATTCCCATGGCCTCTGCTGCTATTTCATCTTCTCTAATAGCCATAATTGCTCTACCTTTTGAAGAATGAATTAAATTTTTTAATATTGCATAACAAAGGGCAACCCCTATAAATACAATTAAAAATGAAGTGTTTGATGGTATTCCTGAAATACCTCTAGCACCACCAACATAATCTACATTTTGAATTACAACCTTTACTATTTCTCCAAAACCCAAAGTACAAATAGCCAAATAATCCCCTTTAAGTCTTAATATTGGGTATCCAATTAAAGCTGCTAGAATTCCAGCTAATATAATTCCTACAAGTAAAGCAATTGGAAAAGGCATATTAAAATTTTTAGTCATTATTGCTGACCCATATGCTCCTATTGACATAAAAGCAGCATGTCCCATAGTAAATTGACCAGTAAAGCCCAAGATAAGATTAAGGCCCAAGGCAGCAATTAAAAATATTCCTATTTGCTTCATAATTCTAAGAATATAATCACCAATTATCCCTTGATTTACTAAAAACATTAGAAAAAAATAAATCAAAGCCAGAACTGCTGTTGTAATTAAGTATCTGGTATATATAGGCTTAACTAAGCTTGAACTTAGACTATTTCCCTTTTTACTCATCTTATTTTCCATTCTTATCACCTACACCTTCACATTGTTTTTCTTACCAAATAAACCAGTTGGTTTTACAATAAGAATTATAATTAAAATAGAAAACGCTATTGCATCTGATAAACCAGAACTAATATATACCTTTGATAGAGTTTCAATAAGCCCCATTGCAATTCCACCAAACATTGCCCCTGGTATAATTCCAATTCCACCAAGAACAGCAGCTACAAAGGATTTAAGTCCTGGCATAACTCCCATAGCAGGTTCAAGTCTAGGATATAGCATACCAACAAGTACCCCAGCTGTTGCAGCTAAAGCTGAACCTAATGCAAAGGTTAAAGAAATTACTTTATTAATATTTATTCCCATTAAGGCTGCTGCATCTCTATCATAAGAAGTTGCTCTCATAGCTCTACCTGTTCTGGTTCTGTTTACTAAGTACTGTAATCCAATACATAATATAATAGTGATAGCAAGCGCAATTATTTGAAGATTGCTTATCGTTACTGTTCCAATTTTATAAGAAATTAGAGGAATTACTTCTGGAAAATTTCTTGTATTTGGACCAGCTATAAAATCAGCTTTTACAAAGTTTTGTAATATAAGTTCCATTCCCATTGTAGTTATTAATAAGGTTACATTCGGTGAATTTCTAAGTGGTTTATAAGCGATTCTTTCAATTAACATACCCAAGATTGCGCAAGAAACCATAGAAAAAATCAAACATGGAATAAATCCAAAGCCTAATACTGTTGCTGCAAAGTACCCTAAGAAAGCACCAACCATATAAATATCACAATGAGCAAAATTAATTAATTTAATAATTCCATATACCATGGTATAACCAATAGCTATTAATGCATAAACACTACCAAGACATATACCATTTACAATTTGTTGCAATAAAGTACCCATCTACATCTCTCCTTTAAAAACGACTATATCTTTAGGCCTACTTAAATTACAGCTTACCTAAGTTGATATAGCCGCTAAACACTAAAATTTAATTTTCTTTAGGATTATTTAACCTCAGTTTCAAATTCAAATTGTCCCTTTACAACTTTATTAATAACTACACTCTTAATTGGGTTATGTTTGTCATCAAATTTATAATGTGTAGTTCCACAATCTGCATCTAACTTTGCCATTGCATCTTTAATCGCATTTTCATCTGTGCTTCCCGCTTGTTTTATTGCCTCTGCTACAATGTAAACTGAGTCATAGCTAAGTACAGAGAATGCACTAGGATCACCACTATATTCCTTTTTATAATTATCAACGAACTTTTTAATTGCTGCATTATCTGATTTTAATGATAAGTGATCTGTGAAGTAAGAACCTTCAATAGCATCTCCTCCAACTTTTACAAGACCTGGATCACTCCATGAATCACTACCTAAGAATGGTGCCTTAATACCAATTTCTCTTGCTTGTTTTGCAATTAATCCAACAGTTGAGTAGTTATCTGGAAGATAAAGTACATCTACATTTAATTCTTTAATTTCAGTTAAAAATGCTTTGAAATCACTTTCTCCTGCATTGTAAGTTTTTTCATATGCTACAGTACCACCTGCCGCTTCAAAGTTCTTCTTGAATTCTTTTGAAATACCTACACAATAATCATTACCTACATCATAAAGCATTGCTACTTTTTTAGCTTTTAGGTTTTCTGCTGCGAATTTTGCACCAACTTTACCTTGTAATGGATCTATAAAGCATGCTCTGAATACATAATCTCCACCTTCAGTAGTAACCTTTTCATTTGTTGACCCTGGAGTAATCATAACGGTTTTCATATCTTTTGCAACTGCTGCCATTGGAATTGAACATTTACTTGCATATGTTCCGACTACTGCTGAAACCTTATCTTGTGTAATTAACTTTGTAATAGCATTTGGAGCTGTTGCTGCTTGATTTTGATCATCTTCTGAAACAAGCTCTAATTTTTTGCCAAGAACACCACCAGCATCGTTTATTTCTTTTATTGCAAGTTTTGCTCCGTTTTCCATTGCTGAACCTAAAGCTGGAACATCACCTGTTAATGGAAATACTCCTCCGATCTTAATCGTATCTCCACTAGCTGAACTTCCCCCGTTTGAACTTACTTTAGCTGTTTCGCTACACCCCATAACCATTGTTGCTGTCATTGCTATTACTGTTACTACCCCAAATATTCTTTTAAGAAACATCTTTTTTATCATAAAAATCTCCTCCAACTTATAATTTTTAATAATAATCCTTTTTATACAAAAAAGGTGTCTATAAAATCTTCCTTGATTTTATAGACACCTTCGTCATATAATTAATATTTTTATCCCAGCTTATTGTTCACATCATATTATGCATAATAATATTTACTATTATTTCTTTAATATATTCCTAGATAATTTTTTAACGTTAAAATTATTGTAAAAAAAATGACTGGTGTAATTAACACCAGCCATTGTGTATAAATATATTATACGGTAAGAGACAAAATTGTCAATAACAATTTTGAGAAAAATTGTAATCACAGAAATATTTCCTGTTTTTCTTTAATATTCAATAATTTTTTCTGTTTCTATAGTTATCATTATATATTCATTACTAAATTTTACATTCTTATGGGTAAAATATATATGTTTCAATTATCAATTGTCATTAATCCTAAAACCCATTTAGGCTTTCGTGATGTGAGCTATAAAATCTTAATTAGAACTTATAGAAAGGTTGCAAAAAAATTTTTCAAAACTTAATTATATCCTCTCTTACTTCATCCCATTTCAAAGCATCACGAATGCCATCTTCAACAGAATAACTAGTTTCCCAGGCAATAAGCTCTTTAGCCCTAGAAACATTTGCGCAAGCCCCTGGTACATCCCCTAATCTAGGTTTAGCATTTTCTTTATTAACTGGTCTTCCAATTACCTTTTCAAATGCAGTAACCAGTTCTTTAACAGTTACTCCAGTACCAGTTCCAAGGTTTATTACTAGATAAGGCTCTTTTTGATTTCCTAATAAATTAAAGGCTTTATCAAAATTTTCAATAGCTTTAACATGAGCAATAGCAAGATCCCACACATGAATATAGTCTCTTATTGCAGAACCATCTCTTGTCGGCCAATCTGTCCCAGTTATTTTAAAAACCTTTCCTTCCTCAGAAGCTGCATTAAGTAATGTACCCAGTACATGGCTTGGAGACTTTACGTAAGCGCCAGATCTAAACTTTGGATCAGCACCTATTAAATTAAAATATCTTAAAGATATTCCCCTCATACCATACGCTACACAAAAATCTTCCAAAACCATTTCCATCATATATTTTGTACGAGCATATGGACTTCTAGGTCTAACAGGTGAAGTTTCTGATACCATAAAATCTTCAACATCCTCATATACTGAAGCAGAAGAACTAAATACTATATTCTTACATCCCAAAGCATTTAAATTTTTAAACAGCTCTATGGATTTTACAACATTATTATGATAATATTCATAAGGCTTTTCAACAGATTCTGGTACTATAATCAGTGCAGCCAAATGAATGGTAAACTTAATCTCTGGATTTTCTTTAAATATTTTTTCTAATAAAGCCTTATCAGAAATATCTCCTTTATAGAATATTTTATCTTTAGTAAATTCCTCCCTACCTTGGATAAGAGAATCTAAAATTATCGGTGTATGTCCATTATCCTCTAGTGCAGAGCAGACAGTACTGCCTATATAACCTGCACCACCTGTAACTAGAACCTTCATGAATAATCATCCTTTCTAATATATCTAGTGTACAAGCAAGTACACTAAATTCTTAATATTTAATAATATTTTTAATTTTACTCATACTAGCTTATTTTTTCGAACAGGCTTTAAACAAACCTGTTTCCTTTGTAATAAAAATACTTCCGGTTGCTTTCATCTTATTCTCAACCAATTTTCTAAAATTCTTTAAATTTTCATTAATTAAAATTTCCTTTGAATTTCCTGTGGTTGAATACAAATAACTTATAAGAGGTTCAACCTCAGTTACTATTAGTGAATCTTCATACATTAATAAGTCAATACAATCAAAACTCTTAGAAATTTGTTCTCCTCCATTTTCAATCCCAAAATCCTCAGAAAAATCTGATTGAGATATAACTAGATTTTCTTTAAATTCTTTAAGTAATTCCCTCAATTCAATAAGATGATTTTTCCCAATAGTAGATAAATACACGTACCCTTTAGGTTTTAAGACTCGTTTAATTTCTGAAAGAGCCTTTTGTTTATCTGATATATGATAGAAAATATGATCTGCAATAACCACATCAAAGCTATTGTCCTCATAAGGTATATTTTGAGCATCAGCTTGTTTAAATTCAAATTTTTTTGAGTGCTCTCCTAAATTTTGCTTTGCATCTTTAAGCATTCCTTCAGATATATCTGTTAAAGTTATTTTACAATTCTTTGGAATTCTATCCTCATTTCTAAGCCATAAACTTGCATTTCCACAGCCAAGCTCTAAAACTGTCATCTCCTCACTTAGTCCTAATTGATCAAAAAACCATCTATGCCAACCATATTTATTTGTACTATATAAATCATGAAGATTTATTCGAGCAGATAAATTAGCTGAATTCTTATATTGATTTAACCATATCTTTTCTGTATTAATTATTTTTATTATATTGGTAAATTTAGTCCAATCAAGACTACTTTCACTATCAATCATAAGCTCTGCTTCACTTATGGCCTTTTTCACTAGAACAAGATGATTAATCTTTTCATCAATTATATCCATTTGTAGATTTAAGGATTCTCTTACATCATTCTTAAGCTGATCTGATTTTATAAGTTCCTTAATTTCTTCTAAGGAAAAACCTATGAACTTTAGAGTTAATATCTTTTGAAGTTTCTGAAAATCTTCATCACTATAAAGTCTATAACCTGCTTCATTATAACTGCTTGGGCATAAAAGGCCTTCCTTATGATAATGATGAATAGTCTTTAAGGTTATTCCGGCTTTCTTTGCAAATATTCCAGCAGTATAAAATACTTTATCCTTTTCCACGATTTTTCCCTCCTCTCAATTACATTATACGGGTTATCCTAATGTCAAGGTCAATGGGTATTTTTAATTATTTTTGAGGAAATAATTAAAAGATGGAATTTTCAAAATATTCGGAGTATGATATAATACTATTAGGTCGTTTGACCTGAAGTAATCTAAAATGAATAAAGGTGGTATGCTTTATGGAAATATATAGAGATCATGAAATAGTCGTAATGCAAAATAATGAAAGTCAATATCCATTTAAGGCAATTGCAAAAATAGGTGATAGTGAAATAAAGCATAAGGGACAAAGCGCGTCCGAGGCGATTAATTTAGTTAAGCAAAGTATTAATAAGTTGAAATCAAAAAATATACTTTAGCTGCAACATATGAAATTCCAATAAATAAAAATTGGTATATTTCAAATATCCTGTATTAAACTACATGAAAACATCTTAAGTTACTTTATTTAATGTAACCAAAAGAGTAGTTTTGATAATTTTACTTATATTATCAAAACTACTCTTAAATTTATTACTCATATTTTCTATATGCTTTTAAATTCTCATATACAGCTAATCTTCCTTTACTTTAAGTGCTTATTTAAAATTATTATAGAATAGAATTTACGGTTTTATTAATGATGTCACATTTCCTGAGAAATATACGCATAAAACATGAAGTGCTCTAGTACAAGCAGTGTATAGCAAAAGCCTCTCCTCCTCACTACTATAATTCTCTTCTCCAGCATTATATATAAGCACTACATCAAATTCTAATCCTTTAGCAAGGTATGCGGGTATTATCAAAGTATCACTTACATATTCATCGTCATCCTTCATTATTGCTCTAACGTTAACCTTATCTTTTAAGAAATTATATAAATCATTTGCTTCCTTTGCAGTTTTTGTTATGATTCCAATGGATTTGTAATTTTTCTCATTATATATTTTTATATCCTTAAGAAGTTTTTCTTTTATAGCATCTTCATTTGAAAAGCCAAGGAGTAAAGGCTCGTTTCCACTTCTTTCTACACATTCAGCCCCAATATCCTTATTAAGCATCCTTCTTGAAAACTTAGTAATTTCCATTGTGGATCTGTAGCTTTTTGTTAAATTTATTATGCAAGTACTATCTTCTGTAAATATATGAGAAATATTTTTATAATCTCCTACATTCATAAATGGATTTATAGATTGATCTAAATCTCCCAGTATAGTTAAATTTGCATGGTTAAAAAGCTGATAAAAAATTTCATATTGTAGTGGTGAATAATCCTGTGCCTCATCAATAATAACGTATTTTATTTCTGAGGTTTTAGGAAGCTCTCCCAGTGCACCCTTTAGATATAAAATAGGGATTTGATCCTCATAATTAAGTCTTCTAACTTTTAGGCTTTCTAAGGTATAGCTTTTTATTTCACCAATTTTCTTTTCATCATACTCAATATTTGAATCTTTCAAGAAAATCTCTAGATTTTCAAATAACCTTTTGTAAATATTAACCAAATCAAATTCTGTCATTCTATTGATTTCGTAATAAAGCTCCTTCAGTTCATTCTTTACAATAGCTGTACTATTTTCCTTAATTTCAGTTTTATCTAAAGAAGAATCAGAATTAATAAGTTCATTTGCTACTTCTACTATACGCTGTTCTTCATAAGGCTTTAATAGAAACAACACTCTCTCTTTTATCTTTTGAAGCCTCCTTTTCAGTGGAAGCTTTACATAATCTTTAAAAAACAGCTCTTCTAAATCCTGTGAGGAAATTATTAGATTTCCTCTAAATGTAATATCTATAAAATTTCTATTCGCCTTTTCAAGGAAGATTACATATAGCTTTAATACATCAACAAACTCAATTGAAGCTTTAAACTTTATATTGTTCTTTCTTATTTCATAGGCTTCCTCCGACTTTGATGCTAAAATATATTCCATCATTTCGCTATAATTTTCTTTATTAAATTCATTACTTAAGGCTTTGTGCATATATTCCTTAAACGTAGTTTGAAGCATATTATCTTCTCCAAGTTCAGGCAGTACATTAGAAATATACTCATTGAAAATATCATTTGGAGAAAATATTACTATATTTTGAGGAGTTATTTTCTCTCGATGCTTATACAAAAGATAGGCAATTCTATGCATAGCAACAGAGGTTTTCCCACTTCCGGCAGGCCCCTGAACAATTAGATTTTTATACTCTTCATTACGAATAACTTTATTCTGCTCTCTCTGAATAGTAGTTACAATTGCCTTCATCTTGCTGTCAGTGCTTTTACTTAGGATGTCCTGTAATACTTCATCATCTATCTTAAGATTACTGTCAAACATATACTCAATTTTACCATTACTAATCTTATATTGTCTTTTCAGTGTAAGTTTTCCTTCTATGAATCCTTCAGGGCATTTGAACTGTGCTTCTCCAATTTCGTAATCATAAAACATGCTGGAAATAGGTGCTCTCCAATCATATACTAAAAAGTCAAAATTATCATTAATAAGATTGGATATTCCTATATAGCACTTTTCAGCCTTCTCCTCTCCTTTTTCAACGAAATCCATTCTTGCAAAATAAGGCGACAAAAGTAGTCTTTCATACTTTTTCTCAAGCTTTCTGGTAAACTCATGGTTTCTCTTTTGTATTTTCATAGCATTAATAGACTGCATAAAATCTACAATCTGTTCTAATCCATTTGCTATAGAAACAGAACCTACCTCCTCCCATAACTCTCTTTGTAATTCAATTGCATCACTTTTAAATTTTTCTCTAAAATTACGTTTTTGATCAAATTGTTTTCGAGCTTCTTTAAGCACCTCCTGCAGCCATTCATGTTCAAGTTTCACTTCAAAGTCATTATTACTCATAATGTTTCACTCCTTAAAAAATAATTTAGGGAAATTATTTTCAAACACTATTGACATTGCTTTTTTGAAAGTGTATAATATAATTAGGGAAATAGATAATACATTTCACTTAAAGCGATATCAATTTATTGTATCGTTTTTATTTTGTTATGTCAATAGAAAAGATACTTGTCATTTGGCAAGTATCTTTTTTGATGTCCTTCAATATTCACAAAATACGAAGTTATAAATTTTATTTTCCCTAGGATATCTTTAAAGTCATAAATGTTGTTGTTACTATTTACAGATGACAAATATTATCTGTACTCTATTTTACCATCAGGATATTGCGCAAATCTTCCTTTTTCTCTTGGATGAACAAAATCATCACGTTCCCATGGCCATCCTCCAAAGCCAGTACTTCTATAATCAGCAAAAGCATCCCTAATTTCTTTATCAGAGTTCATTACAAAAGGTCCATAACTTACAACAGGTTCGCCAATTGGTTCCCCCTCTAAAAGTAGCAGGCAGCTTTCCTTTGAACCATTTTTTATTTCTATAATTTCATCTCCTGCAAGTTTTATACTATGATAATTCTCAATGCTTGTTCCTTCAATATTTATTCTCTCTCCTTCATAGAAGTAAACAGTTCTATTCAAAGTCGAAGATACTTTAGGAAGTTCTATACTAGCCTCAGGTTCCATACGAATAAGGCAGATTCTTACATGATTATTCTCTTCACCTGCCCATGAATTAGGTGAGGAATCTAAGCTCTTAATACCATTATAAAAACCAAAAATCAGTCTTATTGTACTTGTTCTGCCGCTATCATCTTGAGCTTGTATTACTGGAATGTCTTCTGCCCAAAGCATTTTATAATGTGGTTCTACGAATTTATCTTTTTTAGGTAGATTCATCCAAATTTGAAACAATTCCAACGGATTATCTTTTTCTGTATTAACTAAAGGAAACATTTCTGTATGATTGCAACCTTTCCCTGCAGTAAGCCACTGTACATCACCAGCTCCATATCTGCCTGTAGCACCTGCCGAATCTGCATGATCAACATACCCATCCAACACTATAGTAACTGTTTCAAAACCTCTATGTGGATGCTGTGGAAACCCTGGAATAACGTCTCCATGATACATATTCCAACCATCTATTCCCTGAAAGTCACTTCCAATATTTCTGCCTTTTAGGGAAGCATTTGGTCCCATTTCATTATTTCCCTTTGGATAAGCATCCTTATGGTGTGCCAGAAATAGAAAAGGATCACTTGTCCCCCATTGAGAACTTAATTTATTTATTTTCAATATGTTATTTTTCATAAATTTTACCTCCTCGAATAAGTATTATTTATACTTAACCTATTAAATATATCAAAATCATTCACTAAAATAGTTATTAATTGATAATAATTATTTATAATTTGATTGTAGCATAACTTTTATTACTTGTATATTCTTTTAGAGTAATCTAGAATTCATAACAAATTACTATCTCAATTTATGATGTAGTTAAGTGTAAAATTTCATAAGAGGCAATATAAATGATAGGAAAATTTATTTTAGCGTAACATAATTTTTAAATAAAATATATTACAAATAGGCAGTCTATTTTTTAGCAATAGACTGCCTATTAATTTAAAGATCTATTTGTTATTACTCACTTCCTTACCAACATATGTATCATAAGGAAATGGAATTATAATCTGTCCATCAACAATTTGATAATCTGTATTTCCTATAGGATTTAATTTATTTACAAGATTAACTCCAACAGTATATAGCAATTTACTTTGAACCTTTGGATCTTGAATAACAGTGCCTGTCATGAGACCCTTGTCAATTAAATCTTTTGCTTCCTGTAATCCATCAATTCCTACAACTGCTATATTTTTAAGCTTATCGCCTTTGTTATATCCATAATTTTGTAAGGCTTCAATGGCACCTATGGCCATGGCATCATTATTTGAAATTATTGCCTCTATATTTCCACCATATCTTAGAAATAAGTTATTAATAGAAGTTTTAGCCAGCTCTTTATTCCAATCTTCATTTCCTTTAGCAAGCTCTTGGGTCTTTATTCCTGCATCATTAATTGTTGAAATAGCATATTTAGATCTATCAACTACTTGAGGATCATTAATAGGTCCTTCCAGTAAGATATATTCTAGTACGCCATTGTTATTCTTGTCTAAAGCTTCTTTATTCTTCTTCCATAAATCAACAATAATATTTCCTTGAGCAATCCCTGCCTTCTTAGAATCTGGTGTTACAAATGCAACTTTATCATAGATTTTAGAAGATTTCAATGCTATTTCTGTTGGAATATTCATTAGTATTAATGCTTTACCTCTCTGTCTAACTCTATCAATAACATTGTTTACAGAACCTTCCGTTCTATCTGGTAAATATAGTATATATAAATCATAGTTGCTTCTCAATGCATTATCTAACATTTCATTATTTATAGCTATATTATTCTGAGGATTTAGAAAAGTAAATTTAACATTATTCTCCTTTACACTCTCTATCTCCTTAAAACTTTCTATAACTTTCATAGTGTACGGATCTTCAGTTTCGAAGAATATTACTGCAATATTAATTACTGCACGGTTATTATTATTTAAGCTAGAAGTTGGTTTAACTTTAATTGTACTTCCTAAAGTAAACACAGTTAACGAAACCAAAAATAATATGATTATTTTTCTCAATATATTCATAGCAACACCTACCATCATATATAATTTTTAAATTATATGTCGAGAATATAGAATAACTTGTGTAAATTAAATATTTGATAGGTTATATAACTGGAAATTTCTTTTCCAATTATATTTTTCTACTTCTTTTCAAATACTAAAATTATGTAATGTTATATTTTTAGTCTGTACAAAAAAATATAATATATACTTCATTTATAAAATAGACAAACTATGCTGCTAATATTTCATTGATTCCATCTTTAAACATTATTTCAAATCCATCATCTTCATGCTTTAGTTATCATCATATTTTTCATCTAATAAATAAATTAATGTTTGCAATTCTAAAACAAAATTTATGAAAGCCTCTGTAGAAAAGTATTTCACATTACTAATCTTTAATTCTATATGACCTTCTGAATCTAAACTTTCTAAAAATGGTTCAATATTATATTTATCTAATAGATTAATTATTGTTATCTCTGTTTTATCATTTCTAAAAATATTTAGTCCAAAAGAAAATTCTAATCCGCCAAATGGATACGTATAACATTTTGTGGCTATTTTTTGAATAGCCATTAATTCCTCTTTTGTATAATTTCTATGTAAGCTATTTATAACTATGTTGGAATTATCTTCTTTTCCTTTAAATTCAACCCCATTTATATTTACTTCCAAATCATATTTTGACTCACCTGATGTTGTATATGGAATAGCTTTTATACTATTTTCCGGAAGAAATTTATATAATTTCTTCAAAGAATTTCCACACATAGTTAATTTTTTAATTACCGAATTATTATCCACCTTAAGTTCCCCTTCCGCTATATTATTCATCGGTGTATTGGTTACGATTACAGTTTATGTTTATTATATCATTACTTGAATTATTTTGGAATTTAAGATGTAAGTTTCATATTAATTATTCCAATTATTTTACCAAAATATAGACATATATCGCCAAAATAAATATAATTATACTACTACTAAAGAGGAGGCAATTTATGACACACAATAATAAAATTGTATCAGACAATATTAATAATTACATCAACACTCTTAAAATCGAAAGGAATCTTTCTGAAAAAAGCATTAAAGCATATGTATCTGATTTATCAAGTTTTTCTGATTGGCTAAAAGACAATAATGCAGAAGAAATTGATATTAATACTATAAATCAATATATCACTTGGTTACAAAATTACAAAAAGCTAAAGGACACCTCAATAAAACGTAAATACGTTACCTTAAAATCATTTTTTAAATACTTATTAAGAAAAAACTTAATTACTTCTTATCCTTTTGAACACATGCGAATATCATTTAAAACAACAAAAAAGCTTCCTAAAACCTTATCTTCACAAGATATAATAAAACTTTTGAAATCTCCCATAGAAGATCTTAATAATATTAAGACTGAATTTAGAAAAATTATTTGTATTCGAAATTTAGCAATTATTGAATTACTTTATTGTGTTGGAATAAGAATAGGTGAATTAGTCAATATCAACTTAAATGATCTTAACTTTAATGATCAGACATTACTTATTAATGGTAAGGGACGAAAAGAAAGATTACTATACATATCCAGCTCCGATGTTATAGACACACTTAAAACATGGATAAATTCTAGAGATAGTTTAGCTCCTAAAGGTGATGCTCTTTTTATAAATAAATATGGAGATAGATTATCTATCTATTCAATTGAAGATATATACAGCAAATACATAAAATTAGCCAATATTGAAACAAAATCAACTCCACACTATTTAAGACATACTTTTGCAACACAGCTTTTAAACAATGGAGCTGATATAAGAGCTGTTCAAGAAATACTTGGTCATTCAAGCATCACAACAACACAAATTTATACAGAAGTTTCAACAGAAAGAAAAAAACAAGTTCTTCTTCAATATAATGGTAGAAATCTTTTAAAAATTTAGTTTTCTTGATCAAAAACCTCCAAATAACTATAAATTATTTGTATATAATTCTACTTCAAATAGCACATTCCTTCCAAAATACTATTATTCTTACTTATTATTCAAAAAACTATTTTTAATAATTTAACATATAATTAAAGCTAAGACTTTCTTAAATATAAGATAATCTCAGCTTTTAAAATTTATTTTTATTTAATTCTACTAAGTTCGTCTAAAAATGCTGGTTTCTTTCTATATAAAGCTATTAATTCATTTACTATTGGAATTTGGCTTTGCTTTCCTGCAATCTTTTTATATTTTCTAATTATTGCACATACACTTTTATAATGACTTCTATTAGATGCACGACTTGCTTCAAACTTTATATATTTTTTATAAATTTCTATAACTTCATCTTTGAATTTATCTATTAAAATATCTGCATAACGATCTATACTTGTCGGGTTATCTCTTACATAGTCCATTATTTCATTTAAATCCTTTTCCTCCAAGATTATTTGAAGAAACATACTTTTTGAATGCCAGTCTTCCTTTACTTTAAGTTCTTGTTTTAAATTATTATAAAAACTTATTTTATCCTCTGCCAATTCTTTTAGCTCTTTGTAATATTCAAATTTACCTTCAAATAAAAGTTCCTTAGCTAAATTTCTTTGATCATCTTTTAAATCTAATTCTTTATAAGCCTTATATCTCATTTGTTTCCATTTTAAAATTAAGCCAGCAAATCTAGCATCTTGCTTTTCTCCTTCTAGAGCTAATTCTATAACTTTCTCATAATCCTTCTCATTAAGATACTTGTTTATAAATAATTCTCTAAAAGACGAAAACTTTAGGTTATCTTTTATAAATTGCTCTGCTTCTTCCTCAGTACCATACTTATTTACCATATTAAATAATATATGATGCATACTTTCATCACTGTATTTCATATACTCATTATTAGAATTGTTATCAATTAAATAATTTAATTTTGTTTTTAATTTATTTCTAATAACTTCTGTAGCAGCAACCTCAGCACATAATTCTAACATATCAATTCTATAATCAGTCCACTCATCAAAAACTTTACTTTCACTTTTACTCAACAGTTTCTCAAATAACTCTTCCTTTATATTAACATCTATATCTTCATTGTAACCTATTACCTCACCTATTAAATTAATAGTTTCTGATACTAAGTATCCAATATCACCATCGGAATCATCAGCATATTGAAAAGCCTCTATTCCTTCATCTATTACTAGAAATGCAATATCAAACGCTAATATTATATCCTCTGTCTCTTTTATCTTTTCTAATAGTACCTCCATATCACTTACAAAGTCTCCTGCTTCTCTATATGAGATAAAGTCTTCTCTTCCTAAATGCTTTCTCACAATAGAATCTATTAACTTTTTACATTTATGAAGTTCCTGTTCACTATTACCTTTTGAATACCTAACAACAAGACTATTTTTTAAAATTCTGTTATTTTGAGTTATTTCCAATATTATATCTATTAATTTTTCTTTTGAAAGATTACTCAAGACTTCCTTTATTTCTGGCTCCTTGGCCTTTTTCTTTATTAATTTTTCATTATTTATAACATTATTTGCATTTTTATCATTTTTATTTACACTCTTGCTCATATGTTCAGCCAATTCAAAATAAGCTGCAACTTCATGCTTACATATTGGTCCAAAATCATAAGGACAATCACATTCAGAATGAATTATTTCTCCATTATCATCAAGCTGAACTACAACCTGGTAATATTCACTTCCCTGTACTTCAAAGGTATAGGTATTATCTTCTACATTACAAGAATTAAGTATATTTCCATCAGTATAATAGTCATAACCTCTTTTTAAAATTGTTTTATCTATATATTCCTTAAAATTATTAATATTCATAATTGCTCCTTTAACAATTTACTTCTATGCAAAAAATCATACTATTTTTTATATGTGAAAAAGCCATCCATTTAAGACAGCTTTCATAAATTCTAACATTATAACTTTCAAATCTTAATTTTTAATATTTCCTCCTTACTAAACTTTGAATATTTAATTATTTTTTCTATTGGTTCATTATCTTTTAGCATCTCTAATGCCTTCTTTTTTTCACCTTGTTCAATTCCTTCTTCAATTTTCACTTTATCTTTTTCCAATATTTTGTAAGTTCCGAATTGTGCTTCGCACTCTTTTAATAGGTGCATAAACTCAACCTCCATTGAAACATCATTTTTAACTTCCTTCACTCTTTCATGTATACTTTTAACTAAATTTCCGTTAAAATTCTTTACAACCTCATCTCTTGAATCTTCAACATAAGCAAGAAATTCCAGTAATTCCTCACTTAAATCTTTCATAAACCCCTTTGTATTTAATATTATTTTCTCAGCTTCATCATTTAACTCTATACTATTATCTTCTAGACATATATTTCTAAAAGCATACTTATGTCGGCCTTTAGAAAATAAATCAAATGTACAAATAAAGATAATATAGCTTTTAGTTAGCTTTCTATAATCTTCACCTTTACTTATTAAATCTAAATCTATGCTTCCTTGATAATATCTTAGCCTTTTCGCTAAATTCTTATGTTTCCCTCTTTGCATTTCAACATTATAAATTGTATTATTTTCATCTTTTACATATACATCAAGTCTAATACCTTTACTCTCTAACAATAAATCTATAGCCTTTTGTTCTTGGATCATTTCTACTTTTTCTATTTCAACTTCTAAAATCTTTTCTAATAACTCTTTGCATATTTCTTTATCGCTCATAACCTTTGCAAATAGAAAATCATCTTCAAGGTTTAATTCTTTTAAAGTTTTATTCATAGAAGATTTTATTATTTCTCTAGAACTTATTATCTTACTATCCGCTGTCACTATTCTCACTACTTTCTTTTAATTTTAATCCATTTCTAGATATCTTTCAATATAGAATAAATCAGCTTTGAGTACTCATTTGCCTATATCCAATCATAAAAATAATATACGCACGCAAGTTCTTATTAAAAAACAAAAATAATCGAGTATCACTAGAAAGATACTCGATTATTTTATTTCTATTTTCCAAGAGGTTCTTTTATACACTGACTTCATTTAAATACTCCTCTTAATATTGGTATTATAGCATATATTTTGAAACTTTTGTCTGCATTGCATTCCTAAGTTTAATTACTTCTTCTAGTTCTAACCCTGTCTTTAGTGCTATTGTTTCATTATCTAAAATATCTAATAAATTTTTAGCTATCTCAATTGCCTTTCGTTTCTCTACTTCTGGATCAAATAACGTCTTTGTCACTCTAATCACCTCTTCTTCTATTTTCTCATCATTAAAATAATTTCTATTTAAGTACTCAATTAAATTTTGAATTGCTAATAGCATTTTATGAAAATCTTCTCCTATTATTTCATTCTTTTCAAATAACTCTTTTGATTCATTAGCTATTTTTTCTGCAATTTCCTTTGCTTTAATTGATAATTCATTTATTTTTTTAATATCATTCTTTCTTTTATACTGTTCTAATTCCCGTCTAAGATTAAATAACTGCAATGGCAACAACGGATACATTTTATCTTCTAACAATTTCTTATCTGAATATTCCCAATATTTCATAACAGGTACTGAATATAAAAAAGATTCTCCACTTGGCAATACTATTTTTAATTTTATTATATCCATAATATTTCTATTTTCTTCAAAAAATATCACCTTTTGTTTAGGAAAAAATATAGTTCTAAAATCATCATTGTTTCTCGACTGTTCCTTAGCCTTTCTTAATCCATATTCAAACATCCTTATTACCATAGTACTGTCATTTCGCGTTTGAAACTCCAAATGATAAGATATTTTATCACTTTCACTATTTAGTATATCAAAAAACACATCTCCTCTTAAAGTATCAAATGTATCCATTACAAATTCATTATTACTAACAGATAGTTTAACTTGATCACTACTATAATTCTCTTGAAAAATTCCATTTAACAAATTAACTAAAACCTTTTTCGATGTTGAAAATAAAAATTTTAAAACTTCATCCAACTTTACTTTTTCATTGCTAATCGACAATTGTCCACCTGCTTTTCTATATATTAATTATAATTGAAATTTAGCCTTATTAAAATATTAATCTTGTAATTAGTTATCACACTTCCTTCTACATACTATAATTATTTCCAATTTCGCAAACAATATACGCACATAAGTTCTTATTCTATACATAAAATAACCGAGTACATCATAACTTACTAGGAATATACTCGGTAAATTTATTTCTATTTTCTAAGAAGTTCTTTAATACTTTTTATAGGCTTCTTTATAAAATCATCTTTAGAAACCTTTATAACCGTTTTATCAACAATACTCATTATACCTTCATCATCAACATCTATATTAATACCATCTAAATTAAAAGCATTAATCTCACTTTGAACCTCAATCTCTCTATCAACTTCAATTGAATATTCATTATAAAATCTTCTAAGTTCAAGAAAAAGCCTAAATTCTTCTTTACTTTTAATACATAATTCAGTTACACTTCTAGCACTATTAAGAAGATAAAAAGTTGTATGGCAGCTCCTTACTTTTTAATGATCCTACTAGAACTTCTCTCGTACAGAAATATTCATCCTTTAAATACTCTTCTTTCCTAACTGGCTCTATTGCTCTTTCAAAGCTTGAATAAGAAGATTCCTCCATAATTTCATCCAAAAACTCTTCCATAAGTTTTGTGGTTGATGGCAAAAATTGTATTGCTCCTATGGGTTCTTCTGAAACACGTAGTGTTGAAGTTGCTAATAATTCCTTGCCAATTTATTAAGTAATCATTATTATTATAAAATTTATTCTAGGATCCTTTCTTTGTACAGTTCTTCTCTTTCATCAATATCAAGCCAACCTTCATCTTCTGAATAATCAAATACTTTTTCCAGAAGTATATTGTAGTCTTTAGCCAAAACTGCTGGATTTCGTTTATACTTATTAATAGTTTCATTTGTGAAATTATTGTTTCTAATTTTTTCTTCATGTATCAGTGCTTTTAAATATGTGCTTCCTATGAGCTCTCTAATCAAGTTATATCTATAACTTCTTGAAATGCAGATATAAAGTCTGCATATTATTGGCCTATCCTCATAAATAGTGCATAGATTTGTTTCTGTTATAAAATTACAGTCCATTTTCTTATTTAATACATACTGATCAAAATCTCTATAATAATTTTTCTTTTTAACCAACTTTTCCTGTATAAAATCTAAAACTGCCTCATCGTTCCAACTGCTCAATCTATTTACACAGATATTATCCATTTCTACTGACCAAGATCTTTTGCAGCAACTCTCCTCACATTCATTACAATTAAGAGGATTATTATTTAAAAATATATCAACTGCATCTAACACATCTTTAACCGTTGTATTTTTATTAATTTTGTCATAATTCACTTTACCTTCGACATCATATAGTAATTTCATCATATAGTTCCTCAACTTTAAATTATTTTTTCTTACATATTCCATATTTTCGGATTTCGTTAATATTTCGTATTTTCCAGTATAATAAGCTACCTCACTAAAATACTCACTAACACTATATCTTTCTCTAATTTCATTAATCTAATTATATTTGTTCCTCTTAAACTCCTAGCTTATGCAAATACTATTCATATAATTGTGTCTTCCCTTAGGATACTTCTGAAGCACTATATATTGAAGTTCCTTAAAATAATAAAAATAACCTAAAGTAGAAATTTATTAAAAATACTTTCCACTTTAGGCTAATACTTTAATTCTTTTAATATTCAGATAAACTTAGCAATTTTATCTGCAAATTCTTATCTTCCCCAAAAACGCTTATATTACTTTTTAAAATAAGTAAAATCATTTTTTATTATAATCATTAATATTATTGATAAAACTATAATTTATAATCTACTACTTAAATTTTCTTTTTCTAGCTTCTTCAGACTTTTTCTTTCTTTTTACACTTGGCTTTTCATAGTGTTGTCTCTTTTTTGCTTCTGAAAGAATTCCAGATGCTGAACATTTTCTTTTAAATCTTCTTAATGCTTGCTCAAGAGATTCATTCTCTCCAACTTTAATTTCTGACATGCTTTATCCCTCCCTTGGCACTGAACTGTAAACCATAAAATAATTTACAAATATAAACTCATAATATACTATACAACATTTACTAAAATGCTGTCAATTTATATTCTAGTGGATAATTCTGAGCTCTAAATGGAGAATGGAAAAGTTACAGTTGAAGTGATTCCAGAAGATTTCCTTGAAGTTGCCTTTAAATCATTAGCCCATGGTGCTTTAAGCATTTCTTTTACTAAATCTAAAAACACTATTTTATTAGAATAAAGATATTTGTAAGACCTGCTCGACTCACATTCGTTCGCTGAGAAAGTTCGAGAATCCAAATATAAAATTTGGACTCTCACTTTTCATGTATATTATTCATGGCTCTTTTGTGACTCATTTGCTCACCTCCATTATAGCATAAATTCAGATTTAATTACTTCTATATTCATTTCCAATACTACAAAATATACGCACATAAGTTCTTACTCCCACAAAAAAATAACCGAGTATATCCTATCTCACTAAGAATATCCTCAGTTAATTTATTTATATTCCACTAAGTTCGTCTAAAAATGCTTGTTTTTTTCTATACAAAGCTATTAATTTATATTGTATTCAGTCAAAATAAAGCGTTCATTTCCATCTTGACTAATTTTTTCTATTGTTGCAGTAACTTTATTGCTTAATTTTGGTATTTCTCCTCCACTAGCTTTCCACTCCTCAATAGTACCATGAGAATCTCCAGTATAACCACTTGAAGCTATATAAACACTAACTTCTGCTTTATATTTATTGTTTCCCAAATCATATAACTTATTAATTTGTGAGAAAGTATATTCATCCCCAGAAGCCATTCTAATCTTATACAAACCATTTTCAAAAATGTATTCACCTGTATTTTTATGCTGATTTACCTTTTTCCCAAAATAAAACAAAGCCTTTGCATCAACATCTTCAGCTTTAACATAACCTGTATCCCCTTTTAGCTGAATAAGCTTAAAATTATTAAGCATAATATGTCTTATTCCAAATACTATGAGACTACTATCATCAAGTTTATCTTTTTCAAATGACTTTAGATGCGCTTCTGAGAAATTACTAAAAAAGGTATCAAGTTTCTTTTTTAAATTTGCATCTATATTAATTTCTTTAAAATCTTGCTTTGTAGTTTCAACAGCCTTAATTTCTTCTTTCTTATCTGTATTAGAACTAAACTTATCCTCACTAGCTGTGTTTTGATTAGAAGGACTTGTCTCTACTTGTTGAGTTTTTTCACCACAGCCTTCTAATAAAGCTACTATCATAGTAATAATAACTATCTTATTAAAATATATTATTTTATTCATTATTTAAAGCTCCTTTTAGTTCTAATTAATTTTTATTCTATTTAATTACTTTTGATCAATTTCTTAAAAAGAGTGAAATTTCTCTCACTCTCTTAATAGGTACATATATTCTCCTTCAATTTCCTTAACTACAATTTGCCTCATAAAAGAATTCAGCCTCTCCTTAAAATAATTAGATAGTGACTTATCCTCACACCATATATAGCACCCTTTAAGACCTCTGGTCATAAGTATTCTATACGTATTTTTTATTAATTCATCACTTATTTTTAGTGCCTTTTCTTTATCTTCTTTGTATAACTTCTTTACGCCATTTAAACTTTTATCTGTTTTGGCTCTTTTGAATAAATCTGTTATAAGTTTTCCGTTTTCAAAGCGTAAGTCTTGTCCAATTATTACTCCAACATAGTCAAATTCAAGACCTTGGCAGGTATGAATGCAGCCACATTCATTTACGGATTCTTTATCAATTGCCCAAGTTGGGCTATTACTTAAATTCCATTTCATTTTAAAATCGTATTCTGGGAATTCTATATCATACTTATTATAATTTTCTTTCTTTTTAGTTGCCCATTCATAACAATAACCTGCAACTAACCTTGATTTATTGTTAACTTCATTTTTTTCTTCAATAGCTTTTTTCATTTCACTCGGATCATCAAATACTCTAAAATCAAAGTCAAATTCGAAGCCATCAAAATTTCCTGTTTCAGCTATTTCTAATACATCATCAAGCCAAGATACGTATCCATCAGAGCCATTACAGCGGAATTGTGAAGTTAGTTTTAGTTTTCTAGTCTTTACTTCTAAAGCTCTTGCATGTTTTTCTATTTCTTCAATACTTCCTATGTCATCCATAGTGACTCTTTGATTATTATCAACAAAAAATATAGATACCTTTGCAGTATTTATTATTTCTTTAATTTGATTTTCTCCGAGATTTTTAAACATACCTGACTTAGCATTAAGTCTATGTGCTTCATCTATTATTAAAACATCTATTTCATTTTGGGAAGTATCCGTGTAAACACCTGAACCTTTAAATAAATTATTGATATATTTTTGAGTATAATTACCTTTAAGTTTTTCACAATATACATTTCTTGGTGCTGCATTTTTAGTTACATACTGACAGTTAAGATTCCTATTGCAAATTTTAACAAGAAGATTTATAGCAAGAACAGACTTACCTGTCCCTGGTCCTCCTTCAACTATTATGGTTTTCTTCTTTTCATTTTTAATGCAATCACGAACAGTTCGCATAATACTTTCAAAAGCAACCTTTTGGTCCTCAATCATAATAAATTCTTCATTACCATCAATCATAACCTTAAGAGCATCTTGAAGAGATTTTGAAGGTCTTATCTTTCCACCTTCAATAAAATAAATACCTTTACCTTGGTCTGACTTTTTAACATATCTACATATAAATTCTCTTAATTTTAGTGCATCACCTCGTGTATATGCAGGTGCTAAATTTAAAGAATTATTATATATTTCACTTAAAAGAGGATCATTTTCTTTTTTCTTTATGTAATTATGTAAATATGCACATGGATGTAACTTGATTAATTTCGTCTCCACTGCATCATTATAATCTTCGATTAAATTAGCATATGTCCAAGCTTGATACGATGGATGTGTTTTTGGAATTTTACTATTATTCAAATATGTTAATACAATATCATTTTCTTCCTTAACTTCTTCTAAATGTGTCCATTGTTTAAGCTCAACTATTATAATATTTTCTTTATCGTATTCATCAAGTCCTGTTAAAATAAAATCAACTCTCATAGAAGTTCCTGGAATTTTATATTCAATAGCAACTCCACACTCATCTGGTATTTCCTTAGTATTGAGAGCCTTAAACATATAAAGCATAGAATTATCCCATGCTTGAAATTCTTTTTCTCTAGATTTTCCTATTTTGCTCTTATATTCTCTATCAATCAAAATACTGATTTCATCATTAGTAACATGCTTCATAAAATCTTTCTTACTAGCTTGATATACAATCACCTTTCATACACTCCTCTTTATAGCTATGAGATAATGTTGGTTGCGCTTCTCGCTTATAATTTTAATAATCTTGGTTGCAGATAAGTTCCGTATTGCAGCATAGCTGCTCTTTTTAGAAGTGCATAGCTGCTTTTTATAATTTATGATCTTGGTTGCAGATAAGTTTCGCATTGCAGCATAGCTGCTTTTTATAAATGTGTATACTTTTTACTATTACCCTTTGCTTTCTCAACTGGATACTTTTCTTCATTTTTATTCATTTTACTATTAATTATTTCTTCTAAATCGACTCCTAAAGCATCAGCCATATGTATACAATAAACCATAACATCAGCAAGTTCTTCTAGAACATGCTCCTTATTATAGTTTTCCTCATCCCATAAAAATTCTTCTAAAAGTTCTCCTGCTTCAATTGATATTGCTTTAGAAAGATTAGCAGGTGTATGAAATTGACTCCAATCCCTGTCATCTCTAAATTTTCTTATTCTATTTATTGTTTCCTTCATTTTAATCACTCTTTCTAGTGTTTACCAGTTTTTATGTATATTATAGCATAAATTTACATAAAATATATTTTATTAATATGTTCAATTCTAAATCCAAATTCTCTATTACCAAATAGATTTTTATTTGGTAACTGAAACATGAAATATGTACCAAATTTTCTTTTCAATATGCAAAAAAGCCATCCTCTTTTGGATAGCTTTTTGTGAATTTTAACATCTCTATAGATTTTTCTCCATCTGATTTATGAAGTATTTCTTTAACTACTATCTAGAAATATTTTTTTAAATCTTCGATAGATTTCATATCAAATATTTCCGTAGCTATTAACTCTATATTTTCCTCTGATAAAGATTTTAATTTATCTTTATATTCATCAGGTATTATTTTAAACTTTTTTATTAATAGCTTAAGTAAAAGTTCAACTTTTCCTTCTTCAATTTTCTCTCTATCTCTTTCTAACAAAGTCATGTACTCCACCTCCATCGAAACATCATTTTTAACTTCTTGCACTCTCTTATGTATACTTTTAACAAGGTTTCCTTTAATACTCTTTACTTTATCATCTGTTGAATCTTCTACATAATTAAGAAATTCTAATAATTCTTCGTTTAAATCATTCAGAATTCCTTTTGTATTTAATATTATTTTTTGCGCTTCATCATTTAATATTATACTATTATCTTCTAAACACACATTTTGAAATGTATATTTATGCCTTCCTTTATTAAACAAATCAAACGTACATATAAATATAATATAACTTTTAGCTAGCTTTCTATAATCCTCCCCTTTGCTTATCAGATCCAAATCAATGCTTCCTTGATAATACCTTAGCCTTTTAGGTAAATTTTTGTATTTTCCACGTTGCATTTCAACATTATAAATTGTATTCTTTTCATCTTTTACGTATACATCGAGCCTAATGCCTTTACTCTCTAGCAATAAATCTATAGTTTTTTGCTCTTCAACCATTTCTACTTTTTCTATTTCAATTTCTAAAATCTTTTCTAATAATTCCTTGCAGATTTCTTTATCGCTCATGACCTTTGCAAATAGAAAATCATCTTCAAGGTTTAATTCTTTTAAAGTTTTATTCGTAGAAGATTTTATTATTTCGCCAGAACTTATTATCTTACTATCAGCTGTCACTATTCTCACTACTTTCTTTTAATTTTAAGCTATTTCAAGATATCTTTCAATATAGAATAAATCAGCTTTGAGTACTCATTTGCTATACTATAATTATTTCCAATCCTACAAATAATATACGCACATAAGTTCTTACTCCTACAAAAAATAACCGAGTACATCCTATCTCACTAGGAACATGCTCGGTTAATTTATCTCTATTTTCTAAGAAGTTCTTTTATACTCTTTATGATTAGCTACTATACAACTCCAATTCTTTTAGATTAATGGTTATACCTAATTTTAATAATACATCAAGTCCAAGTAACCAATTTATATATCCTTCTTCATCAATTATACCAAAATCTATATTTATATCTTCTATACAGTCGCTTCCAATACTAACTGAATTAATATTATTTCTATACGAATAGTGCTCCCCACCAATACCATAATCATCTGCTTCTGCTTTAATTCCCAATTTATATACACTGTCTGGATTAATGATAGTATGAGCAGCCCCTGTATCTACTACCACATTTTTAAGCAATACATTATTGCCCTTATATCCAATTTTCATATCAACAAATAACAAACCACTTTTATACTCTAACTTCATTTAAATACTCCTCTTAATATTGGCATTTGTATTATATTCATTGATAGCTCCTTTTTCGATGTATGAAACACAAAAGTATCTCCTTTACATTTAATTAATAAATCACTTGCTTCTTCATCATCTAAAGCTCTCACTACAGCTACATCATCTATACACTTTTTATTATCTTCAATATGAGCCTCTAAGCTTCTTAAAAGTACAAATTTATTAGGATATATATTTCTAACTTCTTCCCATTTCATATTCTCGCATCCTCATATCTAAAATAAGTTTATAAATGAATCATATTTCTATCTTTATTATATCATAAGTATAAGTTTGAGTACTCGTAGACTTATATTTTAATTATTTCCAATCTTACAAACAATATACGCACATAAGTTCCTATTCCAAGCAAAAAATAACCTAGTATATTCTATATATTCTATCTCACAATATACTAGGTTATTTTATTTCTATTTTCTAAGAAATTTTTTAATACTTTAATAGGCTTCTTTATAAAAGCCTCTTTAGAAACCTTTATAGTATCAAATATTTAAAAAGAAAAAGCAGATAAGATTTTGTTAATTCATCTTATCTGACTCTTTATCTATATATTAATTTTAGTTTGTACCTGGTAATTTTATACAAGGTTCTGACCACAAAGAACAATGATTTTATATGGAGTAGTTTGGGCAGGTATGCTCTTGGTTGTAGGTCCATAGACAACAATTAGATTTTTATTTCTAGGGAATCTATTAAAAATCTGATCGTTTGTCAGAATTACCTCAGTAGATATGTCAATATTTAGTTTTAAATTTCCATCGCTGCTTATAAGTTGATTGTTAAAATAGTCTACAGTAACATTTTGATATACTGTGTCTTTTGCCATAACAATTGCAGGATATTGTGGAGGATAAATAAGAAGAGCAGGTGCATTTGCATCGTAAAATCCAGTTACCTCATCTCCTACTTCTACCAATTTATGATCTACAAAGTAAGTTCTCGGTGATATCACAAAATTTACCGGTCCCCTGTCTATGTTTTCGAGTGATATTAATTTATAGCAGCCTACTGATGCATCATCTTGACCTGGGTAAAAATCTTCAATCCTTGTAACAGTACCACTAAAGGCTGCAAATTTTGGTGCTGTATTTCTCCGCATTACATTATAATATGGATAAGCAGCTTGATTCATGTAGTAAGGACAACAGGGAAATTGGTTATTATACATATAATACTCCTTTATATTAATACAGTTATAAGCCTAATCATTAATATTATATTAGCTATTCTAAGAAGTGTTACTCAGTGCCAAGTAGATTTAGCTATTTCTCTTAGCATAAAAAATGAATTTATAGACTTTTTCTTTCCTGTAAGTTATCATATAAAAATAGTATTCTCATTAAATGAGAATACTATTTTTGATATTATACGAAAGAAGGAATAAACATGGATTTAAAGGAAAAAATAAGAGATCTCCCATCAGTTCCTGGAGTGTATCTTATGAAAGATTCCCTTGGCAGCATCATCTATGTTGGGAAATCAAAGAACTTAAAAAATAGAGTTGGTTCTTATTTTCAAAATATAAAATCTCGTACTCCAAAGGTTGAAAAGCTCATTAAAAATTTAAAGGATTTTGACTATATTATTACTGACACAGAATTTGAAGCTTTTATGCTAGAATGCACGCTAATAATGGAGCTAAAACCAAGATACAACAGATTAATGAAAAATCCATTATCTTATACATATATAAAGATTGATTTAGGAGAAAAATATCCTAGTATAGAAATTTCCAGCACTAATAATCAAAATGAACATACTCTTTATTTTGGTCCATATACAAATAAGAATGCTGCAGAAAAAGCTATTCAATGCATAAAGGATTTTTATAAAATAAATTGCAACTATAATTATAAAAATGGCACTTCATGTCTGAACTACTCCTTAAACTTGTGTATTGGTATGTGCTTAGATATAGCAGCTACAACTAAGCAATATGAAAATATCACCTTCAAAGTTATAGCCTCACTTAATGATACTGATAATACTTTACTCAAAGAAATAGAAGAAAAGATGCTCATAGCCTCTGAAAAATTTGACTTTGAAACTGCCACAAAATATAGAGACTACATGGCTTCAGTAACCTATCTTACAAATAATAGAAAGACTATAAAATTTGCAGAAGAAAATAACAATATAGTTATGATTGAAGCTTTAAATGAGCATTTAATAAAGCTTTTTCTCATTAAGAAAAGTAACGTTCTTTTTTCTAAGACTTATAATATGAAAGATATAAATGTTAAACAATTAAATGAAATTATAAAAATAAATATTATTCACTACTTTAAAACTATTACTAGCGATTCTATAGAAATTAATAAAGATGAAATAGATAAAACTCAAATAATACATAGTTATTTACAAAGCAGCAAATGTAATTATATTACAATTCCCGAAAATTTGCTTAATCTGGAATGTAATTCAGAATTAGACGCATTAATAACCAAGTTGCTAATTATTTAAGGCATTCTTTGTAATACTTTTCTTAACTTAAAATGAATGAATAACATAAACTTTTTCTACAAATAATAAAAAGTAAAAAGGTGGTGATATTAATGGGTAATTCCGAACATAGCAATGATAATATGGGTAAGAGTAAAACTGCTCAAAAAAAGAATAGTAATAAAAACAGTAATAAAAATGATTTTAAATAATATATACTTTAAAAAATAGCATGTTGATTTTAATGAAATTCTAGAGATTCAAAAATAGTCCATGTTAGGCACAATCAAAAAAACTACGTAAATAACGTAGTTTTTTATATACCTATTTAATGAACATCATTTAGTATTTAATATAATTTTACTTGGGGATATGCCATACTTGATTAAATATTGTTTTGTTTTTTCACTATTAACATAAAACACAGCCTCATCACAAGCGTAAAATGCATCACGTCCTATACTTTCCACACTATCTGGAATTATTATCCTTTTTAAACTAACACACCTTCCAAATGCACTATCTCCAATACTCGTTACACTATCTGGAATTGTTACATCTGTTAAAAACCCACAATCATAAAATCCTCTATTTCCTATGCTTTTTATCTCAATATCTCCTATTTTTCCTGGTATAACTAATGGAATACCAGTTTCTCCTGGACCCCAAGGGACATTTCTATTAAATTTTACAATTCCGCTAGTTGACTTAAGAATATCAAACTCCCCAGCTTTAATACATTTTATCCCAACTCCATTATTATCTAAATACCAGCCATCTACATCTTGATTCTTTTCCATATATCCAAAAGTACCGAAATAATACCAGTTTCCAGAAATATATCTCCAACCTTTGGCCCATGAATCGCCTTCTGAATACCACCAGCCATTATAATCTTGTTTCCATTCTGCACTTGCACCTATTGGATTTAATAATAATACTGAAGCTACTACTAATACACTAGCTATTACTTTTGTCAATTTTGACTTTTTCATATTCTCCCCCACTTTTTACCCCTTCATTTTAAATTAATATTTTATTATATTTTAACATAATTACCAATAATATTCGACATAATAATAAAATAGGCATTTAATCTAACTACATTTTCTTCATAGTATGCCAGGTCACTTTATTTCTATTTTCTAAGAAGTTCTTTAATACTTTTTATAGGCTTCTTTATAAAATCATCTTTAGAAACCTCTATAACCGTTTTATCAACAATACTCATTATACCTTCATCATTAACAACTATATTAATACCATCAAAATTAAACGCATTAATCTCACTTTGAACCTCAATCTCTCTATCAACTTCAATTGAAGATTTATTATGAAATCTTCTAAGTTCAAGAAAAAGCCTAAATTCTTCTTTACTTTTAATACATAATTCAGTTACACTTCTAGCATTATTAAGAAGATAAAAAGTTGTATATATAAAGCTTCTAACTTGGTACTTAGCTATTTCTATTTTTCTTTCAAGTCTGCACCATTTATCAATTTCCAGTCTATAATATAAACTATCACTGTCCTTTGGCAGCTCAATTATCTCATTTCTTTTCACCAAATGAATATCCTTAATCTTGCCATACCACACTATTCCACCATCACTACCAAATGAGTTTTGAGATTGTGCCAGCGCAACATATATAACACCTAATTCACAGGTGTCTGAACTATAATATACTAACACCAATTAAAATTTTATTATTATTCTTTAATGAATTCACAAATAACATTACTAAATCACAATTTCTTAAAACATTGCCTTTTCAATTCATTAAATCTAACAATCTTCCCATTAACTCTAATAACTCTCCCATCAATAATTTCTACAACATGACTGCCAACAACATAATTATCACTAATCTTTTTAATTCTTACTCCATTTTCATCAGCTATCTTCTTGATCTTTTTATATACCAAAACCTCTAAATTACTTTTATATTTTAGCTCATGGAGATTTTGAGCATTTAGTAGAAGATATAAAGTTGTGTAAGTTACTATTTGTGTCCATATTGTATAGGTTCAATTTTAGGGATTTCTTTTATCCATTCAAAATCTATTCTTAAGTATTTTTCTTCTTCTGAACCTTTTTCGCATGGAATTTCTTTGCATTCACTTCTCTTATATCTTTTTATTTCTTTTATTTTTCCATAATATCTTATTCCTGAATCTTCCCTAAAAACTTTTTGTGACTGATAAAAGGCTACATATTCAATATTCATTCTAATATTGCTTAAAGATCTTTCTGGAATATGGTAGAAATTATTTTCTTAATAGATATTTAAATGCATATTATCCTTCACATTTGCAACCATTACGTTTTCTAATTTAAATTTGCTGTAGTCATCATATTCATCCATAAGAACACGCTGACTTTTGGCTTCTAGTTTTGTTGAATTAATTATTTTTGTTAAATGTTCTGTTATTAATGTTGTGCTCCCTGGAAGCATTGGAAAAGCACCAATATTCACTTTTTCTATGCTTCTATAAAATTTATGATTGATAAATTTCTTTTCATCACTATATGGAAACATCACATATGCTCCAAAGGTTTTATATTTAAACTGCATTTCATGATTTAATTCACCAACTATCGAATCTCTATATCTATGCATTACATTAATATCTTCTTCCATAGGGCCAGCTTATCCTTCAGAATCTATTGATATCCTATACTTTGCATCAAAACTGTACATTCTTTCATCATTTTTATCAGATATATTTCTTATGCATAAAACTGTATCTGGTCTTTGATTTGTAGTTGGAAGAGATTAATATTTTCTACAAGCTCCTTGTCCACTTTTAAAGCATCTTTTATGTTAAAGAATCTTGTGCGCAAAATATCAATGCTGCTTCAAGTTTAAAAAGTTTATCATCTTCTTCAAATGTAAAAACCTCTAAGTTAACATTTGAAAATTCAATAGTATTAGCCGATCAAGTACTTTTCTACTAAAAGAAAACGTAGTATCATCAATGTTAACTGTACCAATAATATATAAATTATTTTGTATAGTTAAATTTTTTAAAGACGCCTCTAGACCTAAAGATTTAGGAAATATTAAATATGTAACTACATTTCCATTTTCATTTAATAAATTCATTATTCTTCTATATACCAAAGTTCTGTCAAAGAATCATCATATTTTTTACTTTTTTTATTTTCCTTGTTAGTATACTTCGCTGTAGGAGGTCTAAAGCTACATACGCTCATACATAAATTATCTATTTCCTTTGGACTATCAATAAATTCTCTAATCCAGCCTTGATAAAATAAGGTTTTTGGTTCAAATTTACTTTCTTTATTATATGAATATTCTTGCTCAATAAGAAATAATTGAGATAAAGTTGCCGTAATCTTAATTGAATTTAAATAGTGATCAAACTTCTCATTTTCAATAGTCTTTATAACTTTTTCAGGATTTTCTCCATAAAATATTCCATCGAATACTTTTAATAACTCTAATTTAAGATCTTTTCTTGAACGTACTCTTAAATTTAAATCTATCATTACTCTTAGATGATTAGGTTTAAACTCCCGTTTTCCTTCTTTTATATAAATTTGAAAATTTTTATTTACATCGTAATCTTTGAATCTTTTACTTAGCTTAGAAGGTCTTATTACATAAATACTTGTATTTTGGTCTTCACATATTTGAACTTTTTCATCAAATGGCAGTTGTTCTATAATCTTATATAATTTCTCATACTTCATTTTATTTTCTACCTCAATATATATTTTGTCTATTATACATAGTTAGATAATTCAACTATATCTTTATAATCTATTCCCTCAAATAAAATTGGTCTTGTATGTGAAAGAGTCCTTCTTATTACTTCATATAATTGTGCCACATTATCACATGATATACTCTCAATATATCTGTAAAAACTCATCTTCCTACCTTGATATTTGGGCATTGGATAATTTATATCTTCTTGTAATACTATCAATGGTATTAAAATTGAGAGTTCAGAAATTGAATAATTTTTTCTATTTCCTTCAATTAAATATTTCTTATTTAAACTGCGATGAACATCATTTATATGTAGTAATAAATTATTGCTTGGTGAAATAAAATTATATGTATGTATTTTTTCATACTTATCCAGTTCTATTTCCATACCTGTTTTACCCAATTCATTAATAAATGATAAAAGTTCTTTTTTTAAAAATGGAGCTTGTACCACTTTATTATATAAATCGACTACTATATTAGCATGAGATATTGCAATATTTTCATAATCAACTCTAAAATCATAGGCTTTTACTGTTTGTCCTTCAACCTTTGTTTTATAACCTGGATAGATTATTTGAATATTATAATTATATTCATTATTAAATTTCAATTTTCTTTGTTTCCTGTTTTTATACATTTCTATAAAATTATTATTATTAAAAATCCTTATTAATTCCGTTCTTAATTCTTCATATTTCAATACATTGCACATCCTTCTCTTTAACTTTTAATAAATTAGCATTTTATTAAACAACTTTATGATTAGTAATTTACTTACATCTATTTATGATAAAATAAGCACTAACAAAAGTTAGTGCTTATTTTATCATAAATGGTGGCTCGAACTGGAATCGAACCAGTGACACGAGGATTTTCAGTCCTCTGCTCTACCGACTGAGCTATCGAGCCATATTATCTGGCAACGTCTTCCTCTTCCACACAGTCTCCCGTGCAGTACCATTAGCGCTGTAGACCTTAACTGTCCTGTTCGGAATGGATAGGAGTGTTACCTCTACGCCATCGTCACCAGATCACAAATAATAGTATATCCTAAGACAGAAAATATGTCAATATTTTTTTATTTTAGACATATTTTCTTTTTTACATTTCTCATTATAATTTTTCAATAACATGAACTCTTAAATTAAAAATACATCACATTGATTTTTATTTAAAAACTTCTCTCATTATACCAATCTCAAGGTCTTTAATATTATAAATAGTATCTAAAACGTCAAATGTTTCTTCTAAATTTCTTTTAGCAGATTGCCATCCAAGCCCATCAGTAAGCCAAACAAAAGTAAAACCTTGTATTTCTTTCGATTCTTCTGCTAACATCTTATAACTTCTAGCAGTTTCATTTAATTTTGAACCTGAACTAGCATAAAAATTAGTTTCAATACCATAAATCATACTAGGAGTTTTAACTACAAAGTCAAAACGTTTAGCAGTTTTTCCATCATTAGAAAGTTGCGACAAATCTATGTCCCATTTCTTTTCTACATCACTTAAATACATTTCTTTATAATAATCAGTTATACCTTCCTTTTGTATATAACCTTCGACCAAATCTTCCATGAGATGTCCTCCACGGTTCTTTCTTCCATTTGAATCAAGTCCTGTTTCAACCCCTACTACATAGTCAATAAGATTTGTAATACCATGATTAGCCAATAAATCAAAGAGTCCTGTTTTTTTCATAAAAATTTTATATTGTTCTATTGTTTGATTTTTCTTTCTAAAATCATATACAAATGAACCATCTTCATCCATAGCTAAAATTTCATTATTTCTTACAGCTAATAAAATTGGTATACATTTCAAAGTTTCTGGATATCGTTCCATTAAATTCTCGAAATCATTTTCTATATCAGAAGAGCCAATCAATGAATTTAAAATGTTCAACTCAACCTTGATATTATCTACATTTTGAAATACCTTTTTAAAATTCACATAATATTCATAATCTGCGATACTGCTTCTAAAAGTCTCTAACCATTTATCAAAATTTCTTTTCATTATCTTTTTCTCCTTTTTCGTTCTATAGCAAAATAATCTTAAAATTTACAAATTCCTGGTCTTCTGAATCTAATTTATTAACAACACTCATTCGTACTAATTTCTACTGCCTTAATTCCCCAAAAATGTTGTAATGTAATTTTCTGCCATACATAATCTCCTCACAAATTTATAGCTATTATTAATGCTTGTCCTTATAGATATTAAGTATATTATAACATTTATACTATTTTTATGAAATGCTATATCATTAAACAAAAACAACTATCGCAAATAAAATTCTCATATTTACAACGATAGTTGTCTATAAATCTAAATTATATTAATAACTAGTTACTAATATTTCTGATATTTTCCCTCTTCCATTTCCTTTACTATTAATATTCCTTGCAGCATTTATTCTATCAATTCTAAATTCCTTATATAATTCATCAAAAAATAAATCATCTTCATCTGAATTTTTAGGATCTGAATTACTCTCCATAACTTTAGCACCGCTATGTGATATTTTTTTATAAAATTCTGCTAACCTTATCTGAGTATCGTCATTAAATTCTTCTTTAGAATAATCTTTAAAACTACCTTTACCTTTTAATGGTCGATACGGCGGATCCATATAAATAAATGTCTTATTATCTATAAATTCTTCGACTTTTTCAAAATCACCATTTAAGATTATTGTTTTTTGCAATAAGTTGTTCACAGCTCGTAGATTTTCTTCTTCATATGTATTTATTTTTTCTTTTTTCCCAAATGGAACATTAAATCCACCTTTCTTATTTTCCCTATATAGTCCGTTAAAGCAACTTTTATTTAAAAAAATCATATAAGCCGCATGTTCAATTTCCATAGTGCCTATTTCTTGATAGTTAACATTCCCTTTTCCCTTATTGAACTCATTTCTAATTTTATAATAGTATTCTTCTTTTTCATCTAAAGTGCTCAAGTTATTATATTCTTCTTGATATTTATTTAAATAATTAATTATTTCATCTACACTATTTTTAATAACTTTATATGTTAATATTAATTCACTATTTATATCATTAATGATAATTTTATCAAAGCTAAATTTTGACGCAATATCAAAATATACTGCTCCTCCTCCAATAAAAGGTTCTACATATATACTTATCTTACCATTTAATAATTCCTCAGGATATCTGTTTTCTAATTCAGGTATTAATTTTGATTTTCCTCCTGCCCATTTTAAAAATGGCTTTGCCTTAATTTGTTCCATTATTTTTCTCCTTAGCTATATATATTAGTCTTTTTTTAGAAAGTTCCAAGTATTCTTCTGAAATATCAATTCCAATATACTTTCTATTATTACTAACTGCACCTACACCAGTTGATGAACTACCACAAAAAGGATCTAATATTACATCTTCCTCATTTGTAGAAATCTTAATTATTCTTTCTAATAATTTTAATGGCTTTTGAGTAGGATGCTTCCCAAACATTTTTTCACTTTTAGGTGTTGTACTTATTTCCCATACACTTCTCATTTGCTTTCCAGCATTTAATTGCTTAGCTATTTCATAATTAAATGTGTGCTTTTCCTTTTTTGATTTTTTTGCCCAAATTAAAGTTTCATGGCTTGCGGTTAAACATCTACACCCTAAATTCGGTGCTGCATTAGTTTTATACCAAGTAACCTCATTTATTATATAGTATCCCATAGATAATAAAATATATGCTATTTGATGTATGCAATGATATGTCCCAGATATCCAAATAGACCCATCCTCTTTCAATACTCTATCACAAGCCTTAATCCATTTTTTGTGAAAATGAACATCATTCTTAAAGCCCTTTGATTTATCCCATTCCCCTTTATTTACTGAAACCATCTTACCATTTGAACATGTTATTCCATCATTACTTAAAAAATACGGTGGATCTGAAAATATCATATCTACTGATTTTTCTTGAAGCTTTTTTAATATTTTTGTTGTATCTCCATATATTAATTTAATATTTTCATCATTATAATAATACTTCATTATTTTCGTCCTTTCTCACATTATTGTACATGAAAAAAGAACTATTTAAAATAGTTCTTTTCAAAAACAAAAATATATTCGTGCTGTATTAATAAAAAATTTTTTTGCTTAGCAATTTCCTTCCATTTATCAGTACTTTTGCAATTATGCTGTTCTTTAATTATTATTTCCTTTAATAAAAAACCTGTACTAAGAAAAATATTCATAACATTAAAGCCTAAAGGCTCAATATAGCCTTTCTTTCTTACATCTCCAATTATAATTGCACATTTTGATTTAAATTTAAGTACTCTGTAACATTCATTTGCAACATTTTTTATCGCAGTATAAAAATCCACCTTATTTAAAAGTGATAAATCACCTTCTATATCTTTGCTGTACTTTATTATATCTAAATATGGTGGGTGAGTACAAATGAAATTTACAGTCTCATTACTAATTTCAAGTTTTTCTGCATTTCCAACTTTTAATATTTTATTACCATTTAAATCTTTTATTCTACAATTACTAATATCTAAAGCTTTTTTATTAATGTCAATTCCAATAATTTTTCTGTTAAGTAGTAGTACTTCTATAGCTGTCGTACCACTGCCAAGAAATTGATCTAATACAGTGTCATTTTCTTTTGTATACTTCAACAATAAATTTCTAATAACTCTTGGACTACAATTTCCTGGATAATCACCTTTATGATTATTCCAATCACCTCTATCTCTGAAACTCCAAATAGATGTTAACTCTTGGCTAAAGTTATCCATATCTTTCACCTCACATGAAATTATGGACAATATTACCTATAAATATACTATAAATACAAATATCTTAATAAGTAATATAAAAAAACTTGAATATATTGCTAATAAGAACCTCTGCATTTAGTACATTGACTTTGATCTCTTTTTCTATTAGTTATTCTTCCATTATAACCAAATTCCGTTACATGTTTATCGCACATACAACATGGACACCTTTTTATTAGTTCTCGTCCATCATATCCAACTAAATTAGTAACTCGATTATTATTTGAATCATAACCATTCATCTTATTAAATGTACATTTTTTTAAACCTTGTATTCCTGGAAATGAAAACGAATCTTCAATACTACCATCTTCATATCTAATATGTATAATTGAATCAAAATTAATAGGAGTTTTCATTATCATTTTTATAATCCCCTTCTTTCCATGAGTTTTCTTCCTATATCTTATAAAATTATTTGAAATAAACTAAGGTATTTGTCGTTCTTCCCTAAACTCTACTACTGAATCTCTTAGAAAAACTATATTTTCTTCCAGAGCATCATAGCTTGGACCATATTCAAGAGCCTCAATATTATACGTTTCTTTCCAGTGATTTAATTTATGTTTTGAAATACCTTCCTTTAGCACTATATAATGAGGACATGCAGAACTTGAAGTATTACTTATATTTTGTAATATTAAATTTATATCTGGATCACTAAGACTGTATCCTAAAAATATAACTGTATGTGTCAAAAATAATGCATGCAATAATGAATAAAACTCTGGAAATTTTGATTGTGCTTCATAATATTGTTTTGCTGTAAATATTATTTCTTCAGTATCATCAATAGTCCCATGTGCTTTAATAATAAGTGATTCCGGTGATTTAATATTAGCTATTATCGATTTTGATTTTTGATAGTCATAAGTTACATACCCATATTCTCTGCACAAATTATCATATATCTTATCAAAGTTAGTGCTTATTACAATTTTGCTGTCAATATCTTTAATTGACTTATGTACTTCAGATGGAATATATCCTGCTCTAGAATATGTATCTTTCAAGTATTTATTATACGTTCCTGCTTCAGTTAAATCACTAATTGCTTGTAGCGCTAATAAATAATTTTCTTGTGCTATCATACCATCTATATACTGCAAATCATCTGCTGTTGGCTTCTTCATTAACGACTTAATGTTTTTAATAAAAGTTCCCCATGTATCTGGTGAATTTCCATCTGCATTTTTAGCTGTTGCTGAAATACCAGAACCTAAAAATATTATACACCTTCTATAAGCAAGTTCTTCAATTAAATTTTCAGGCCAAACTATTTTACTCATTAGTTTCACCAACATTCTTTATAAATCTAGTAGCAATGTGCTCCATAAATTCCTTATATTCATTAACACTGCTAATTTGATTTCCTCTTACGCCATCCTTATATGTTAAATCAAATATAGGAACATTTGAAGTCTGAGATAATGGAACTACACTATATACATAAGGAATATCACCGATTTTTATATCTTCATCATTCAATCCATTTTTTCTAAAAATATTTAAATGCGAAGTTATTGCAAATCGTATTTCTGAAATAACATTTTCATACGCTTGCGTTGTCTTAATACCACTTTTATATTTCCGCTTAGAATATTGTTGAATTGAGTAGCCTATAAATCTAGTTGTCTCTTTTACATTTATATTTACTAAATATTTGTCTTTATATTCATTTAAATTGAACGTACTATCTGTTAATTCAAATGTATTTAGCGCATATTCATATAATTTCATCCACCTATTCATCCATGAAGCAATATTTTTTACACCTAATAAACTGAAAATATCTGATGCCATCGGAGTAAAAAAATAATCTGAATTTAATAATATACTTCTATTTAATGCCCCTAGCGAAGGACCAACATCAATTAATATATAATCATAGTTTTTAAATTTTTCCTTAATTTGGTTAAGCCAATTTAATTTTCTTAATCCACCTTTTTTTTGACCAATAGTATCATCCCAACAACTACTCATTAGATCATCTATTACTGATAAATTGGGGTGTCCTGGAATTAAATCCACCTTAAATTTACTATCTTTAGCTAGAAATGAAACTTCTAAATTAGACAAGTTTGGCTCTCCATTATCCATGCCATCAAAAAAATCATATATCGTTGATCTACTAGAATTTTCTCCATAGTATAAATCCCACTTGTCTTCTGGAATAATTACTTGAGTTGAATTTGATTGTGGATCTAGATCCATTAATAATACTTTTTTTTCTTTATGAGTGCTTAGATAACTTGCCAAATTGACAATAGTAGTTGTTTTACCAACTCCTCCTTTATTATTAAAAAACGTTATAACTTTAATAATACTCCCCCCATTCTTTCATATTATTATTTATACATTGGTAAATTATATCATTATTTGACATAAATGTACACACTTGCATTATATTCAAATCATTTTTATTCTATATAACTGCTTTATCAAACTAAAAATATACTCCAATTCATCATCATTAACTATTTGAATTTCGTAATCTCCATTACCCCAATGTCCAGTTTTAGACATATCTTTAGCAATATTTTTAGAATCATCTATAGTACCCATTTTAGTATTTAACCAAATTTTCAACCCTTTTCTTTGCAAAAGAATATCTATCATAATTTTATTATTGCACAAAAAACCTATTTCCATTTTCTTAACTTTTATACTTATGTTATCATTTAATGAAATTATAAATTCTTTGATTCTAGAATATAAATCAATAATTTCTTCTGAAGAATTCTTATAATGATCTTCTTCTGTATATACAATAACTTCATCATTAACTGTTTTAGCCTGATTATTTGATGTTGTTATTGTTTTAATAGATTCTGATGATTTTGATGGCTTTATAGAATTAAAATACACTGTATTATTAGAAAACTTCTTTACTTCACATAACTCAAAAGGTAAATCTTTAAAATTAATAGATTCCTTCTGATAATTATTAAATGATGGTGATACAAATATTACCCTTGATTGTGACCAATCAACATCATCTCTCTTTAGCGATGTTTTGCAATTTTCATTATATTCAAGTATAAACTCCGCCTTATTATTTAATAATAGTGACAAATAAGCATATCCTTGATCTATAACACTAAAACTGCTAGTATTTTTATATTCAATTATTACAAAAGCCTTGCTGCTTTCATCAAAAGCTAAAGTATCCAATCTAAAGTTATTAAATGAGAATTCTCTTTTAACAAACTTTAAACCAAATATATTTTCTAAATTACCTTCGCATAACTTATGTAATTCTATTTCCTTTTTAAACGGTATTTCTTTTATTTCTTCTAGCTTTTCTCCACTTATATTGTATAAGAACATATGTATTCTCCTAACTTATTGATATTATTTTTTAAACAAACTCTTAAAAGCAAATTTATTAAAGCCTCTCATTCTCCTTACTTTATGTAAAATATCTCCCTCTGCTCTAATAATAACACCTTCTTGAGTTGTACTATATTCATTTCCCTCAGTATCTTCTAATATAATTTCAACTTTAAACAAATCACTACATTTCCCATATTCGTCCATACCTAACCTTATACAATCTTCTTATCCAAAGCTTAGTAATAAATCATCTAGAATTATATCTCTCACTGTTAGCCACCTAAAAAATTAAATTTTCTACAATTCCAAACCCTTGATTAACCGCCACCCCATAAACCGGTCCAATCTCCTGTTTCATTCTCTTAACAAATTCCTCTTCCCTATTTTCATGCCTAAACTTCTTAAGATTATCAACCTTTAACACTTGTCCATATTCATCAAGCTGATTTTTCCTATCTTCATCAACTACGAAACAAAATGCTTCATACTGCATTTCACAAAACCTATCAATATAAGTATCATAATGAAGTAAATTATCACTTTTCTTGCTGTTAATATTCTTAAATGTAGGTATTAAATTCCACATTTGATCATGAAGCACAAAACTCCAAGGAATAAAATGATCTATACTTAACTCACCATACTCATCATAATTATTCTCTGAGAAATCCAAGCCAGTATATAAATCCTTTATATGTTTTTGATCTATAATAGTCTTCCATATTTTTCTCTGTTCTCCTAGTTTTCTTTCTTTTGGTGCTTCCAATTTCATTGCTATTCCTGGAACATTGGGATTTCTCTTTTGTAGAAAACATGTAAGTTCATAGTATGCCCAGCCTTCAATAATTTTTCTGTTATATTTTAAATAATTGAACCAGTTATCTCTTATTCTAATGCAATTTTCATTTTTCTCATTTTGGTATATCTCATAAACACACTCATTATCTTGTCTTGATAATTCTTCAATTTGCTTTTCAACTTTTCTGCCTTTAAGCTTCCCTTTGAAAAAAGGTGCTAGAAATCTATATGGTACATTATAAGTTAAATCCTTTAACATTTTATTTAATTTGTTATCTTCTGACTCATATATAAATTTAAAAAGCTTATCGTCATTATAGTTACTTCCAAAATTATATGTATCAGAAATATAATTAACTACCTTTGCTAAACTATCACATAATCCAAAACTAAGCTTACATTTTAAAATAGGATACCAAGATTTAACCACCATCCTGCTTATTAATGTTCTAAACTCAATTTCTTTTTTATCACAATCTACTTCCTTTTTATTAGAAGCTACTTCCTTTAATATTGCTAATAACCAATACATTTTATAACTAGCAGATGTGTCATTAAATACTCCTGCAAAAGCAGAATAATTGACTTCACTGCTATATGGTACCTGACATATTTCCTTTGGTAATATTATTGTTTCTTGTGGTGTATATATTTTATCCATTCAACCTCACCCATTTTAATACAATCTACCTACATTTTAACACAAAAACCTGTTAAGAAAAATCAACACTTTTTTAGTAGGTTTTTAAAAATAAATATTTATATTTATTTTTAGGGGCATCGCAAACAAGCCAACCAGATATCCTGCTTCGCTCAAAGAACTTCTAAATTCCTAAGAATCAGGTCATATATATTTCTTTTAATCTAGCATAGTAAATTCTTAGAAATTTATTAAATGCAGCAATTTTAGCTACTTTTTTGGCTTTTCCCTCTGCTTCTTTTTTTATCATATATAAATATATTGCATCATTTTGAGGCTTATTGCTCTTTATACATTTCATAATCTCATATCCGGTCTTTCGCAATAATGAGGAACCTCTTTTGGATATTCGACGTTTGTTTCCAACAAACTATCCCGATTCATAAGGTGGAGAGTCAATGCCTGCATAAGCAATTAATGCTTTTTTACTATGGAAACGTCTTATATCTCCAATTTCAGCAATTAAACGTGGAGCTAGTGTATCTCCAACTCCGGGCATTTCTCTAACAATTTTATATTCTTCTAAACTACTTGCTAGTTCTTGCATTTGTGATAAAATTAAACATAGAGTTTTATCCACTTCTCGGAGAACTCGAACTGCTTCCAATACTAACATTTTGGTCGATGGTGTAATGGAAGATAAAGTGGGGATACCTTCTTGAGCTAAAGCATATATTTTTTTTGCTTTTGACTCATTTTGATGGTATCCATTATTTTTTGCCCATTTTAAATAGCTCCTTATAAACTGTTTTTCACTTTTGCTAGTAATGTTATCATAATGCCAGTATTCTTCTACAAAAGAACTTAATTTATCCTTATCAGGTTTACTTGATCTATTTTTTAATAAACTCTTAATATCTGGCATTGTTCGATCTAACATATTACTAAGCACAATTTTACTCTCTACCCGCATACGTATGTAATGAGAATATTGTCTACCTAATATTCTTAACTCTGAATACAATTCATCCGATGCATGATAATCAACCATGCGAAACCAATTATCAATTCCATAGCTTGCTATCTTAATAGAATCAATTTTGTCAGTTTTACCTTTTCTAAGCGCCATAGCAGCATACTTTTTCATAACTAGAGGATTAATCACAGATACAAATATGCCATGTTCTTTAAGATAACTAAGTACCGGAAGATGGTATGCACCGGTCGCTTCCATGACAACTCTAGTTTCTTCATTAAAATTCAAGATACACTTAACCAATGCAGATAATTCCGTTTCTGTATGAGTTAATTCATATGGCATACTAATAATCTCACCATATGGTTTTAATATACATATTGTACTTTTTCCTTTTGATATGTCTATTCCAACGCTAATCATCATTTGTTTCCTCCAACTTGATTTATTGCAATTGTATTCCATCTGCACTTATTACAATTCATTTTGGTTAGTTACACGAAAGCCATAAGGTTTCAACCTGCTTAATCGAATCTCTATAATAAGGGATGGCTGACAGTTTTTGTGACGGATGTAGAAATCCAAAAAGAGCTCCGCCAGACCAATTACTCCCTTAATTATAAATAAAAATAAGTGCAAATGTATAACCCTTTATTTATGGTTTACACTTACACTTATACAGTACCAAATAAGAGTTTACTCTACATAAACTCTCATTTTAATCCAATTATTTACTTTACAACTTTAAGGTGAAAAGTCGATATCTTACCCACTTCAAACCATTTTATTGAATTGAGTTCATCAACTCAAAGAAATATTTTGACTCTTGGGTTTTATAAAGATTGTACCAGGCATCTAGGGTCTGCGGTGAGAATACATCTAGAATTTTCAATATATGCAAAGCAAATTCAAGAGGAGCTATTCCAGAAGCAGTAACCAAACTTCCATCAGTAACTACACATTCCTGCTTATAATACATTTCTCCATCATAACTAGGACAGACCATTTTAAGATACCCCAGGTCATTGCTTGTATGATCTCGTTTATCCAATACTCCCCCCATAGCAAGTCCTATTGTAGCGCCACAAATTGCCCCTACAACAATACCTTTCTCTAAATATTTTTCAGCCATTTCTATAATTGGAGCATGGAATGCTTCTGTCCATGTATTCCCTCCAGGTAGAATCAAAGCAGCAGCATCTTTAATACTACACTCCTTAAGTTCAATTTCTGGCAATATTTTAAGACCTCCCATTGTAATAATAGGGGTCTTGGTAATTCCTACAGTGACTACTTTTAGCGGCTTTGCTCCCTTTTTAAAGTACCTTCCCGAATTGATTTCAGCGCTTAAATAACCTATTTCCCAGTCTGCTATTGTATCAAATACATAAATATATACTGTATTCTTCATTTTCTATTCCTCCAAATTCATTTCATTGTTGCTATTTATTACAAGATGGTATCAAACTCCATCTCGAACTATTATATATTATCTTCACTGACAAATTTGGTCAGTTAAGATAATGGGCCATCAAATCTTTAAGAATTGCTGCCATAGCATCTTTAAAACTATTTGGTTCAAGCACCTTTATTGACTTACCATATTGGAGTAGAATATGAGGAACATAGGTATGGATTGAGTATTCATCCATTAAAAAATTAGCTCTGCATTCAGTTCGTTCTATCAGATGATATCCTAAAAACCAATGTGCACAAAGGTCATTCAATGCTTTTGATTTACCCTCAATTACTAAAGTGCAAAGTCCTTCTTTGCTTTCCACATCGGATAATAAGTTTTTTATAAAAAACTCACGAGCCGAAAAAGCTTCAGGACGCTTAAACGTATTTTGAGTGCTTATAATATTTACTACTCTATCTACCCTAAAGCTGCGAATTTCATTCCTAAGATGGCAAAATCCAATAACATACCATTTATCGTTCCAATAAAGCATCCCATATGGGTCAACAAACCTATGCTTAGGATTTCCTTCATAACCTGTACAGTATTCAATTTCCATAGAGCATTCATTAGCAACAGCTTGTTCAATCTCCCTTAATATAGGTTTGACAGCTGGATCACAAACACGGCTCAATACTTCAAATCCCACTAAATGACGATTAAGATTTTTTTCTTGTTCTTGATTCGAGAACCTCTTTAACTTTGATGTTGCACTATTTAGTGCTTCTATAAAAGGATAGCCTGCTTCCATTGCAAAAGTTGCAGCATGCAAAAGTGATTTTTTCTCTTCAATATCAAAAAACAAAGGTGTTCTAATAAAATTGTTAAGCAAACTATATCCGCCATTATGACCAGGCTCCGATATTATTGGCACTCCACTAACGCACAATGCATCTATGTAACGATAAACTGACCTTATGTTTATTTCTAACCTTTCAGATATTTCCTTTGCAGTTATTTTTGCACCTGAATTCAGCATCCATAAAATTGCTAGCATATTATCATTTTTTGGCATAATGCTCCTCACTTCCCTAAATCCATGATAAACCATGTTAAAATATGCACAATTTACAATACAGAGTTAAGCACAATCCCTTCCTTAAAGCCCCCGCGTTCCTCTCTCTTCTTATCTCTAACCTTTAAAAGATCGTCTTCACTATAACCTAAGCTATCAGCGAGTCCAAATAAAACCTCCATTACGTCAGCTAATTCCTCTAAATTCTTATCTTCTAAAAATTCATTAACTTCCTCTTGTAATTTAGCTTCCAAAAGCTTGTACTTTTCATCTCCAGCTACAATTACAGTATCACATGCTCTTCCATCTGCTTTTATTATTTCTGGAATTTTATCTCTTACTAATTTATTATATGTCTTCATTACTTTTCACTCTTTTCGTAATTATTCATTTAAATATAAATTTCTTCCAATGTTCCATTGTCATTATACTGAAAGTTATCCTTTCCTTACCATAAACTCAATTGCTTTTTTCTCATTTCCATACTTCAAAATACTGTTTTCTTCACAAACCTCAATTACAAAATCACTAAAATAAAAATGAATCTCTTCTTTAGTGAAAAACCTCTTATATCCAGCCTCTGTCAAATAGAAATTCTTTTCTATTTCTTCTCCACATCCTGCTCCAAAATTAAAATCATTTATAGAATTCACTCTTCCAATTAAGCTGCTCTTAGGTTTTAATACTCTCCTTATTTCTTTAATTATATTTTGGGTTGTTTTATCATCAAAATAATGAAGAGATAAATCTGCTATTATAAGCCCCTTACTTCCATCCTCAAAAGGTAAAGTTTTAGAAAGATCCATTAGAATTGTTTTTGCTTCTGGTATAGCTTCTTTTAATTTCTTTAAAGCTTCTTCTGAATAATCACATGAAATTACCTTATACCCTTTTTCGCTTAGATATAAAGTATCTGCTCCAATCCCACAGCCTAAATCAATTATTTCTTCATTCCTGCATTTCTTCAAAATATCAACATATCTATCTAACCACAAATCATAGAATGGTTTCTTTACTATTTTATTTTTATAAATATTATCCCAAAACTTTTTATTCTCCATTAACTTTCTCCTATTTGTTCTTTTTATACTTGTAACTATAACAAATCACTATATATTAATAAGTAAATTCTCTGTCCATTCAGCTAATTCCTCTAAGTTTTATATTCTTAAATTTAGTTACTTCCTTACTTATAACTAGTTAATTTATCTAAATTTTTAAATGCTCTTTTACCAGCATTTGCTACTATATACCACTAGATAATTGTGGTACAATAACCAATGTAAATATTGTAACCACAGAAGGATGGCTGTGGAGGTTTTGAACTTTTTATGCACAGCATAACTCAACTAAAGATTCAAAGAATCTAAGTTTCGTAATATCTCCCTAGGACCATTGGTGATATTTCATCATGGTTAGGGGGTGGTATTTGATATGCTAGAATTGATTATTAAATGTTTTACTACTCTTTATATTATTAGATAGATGAATTTAATGAAACACACTCCTGCGGAGGTATTTCTACAGTAATAATGTGCATAATCTCTTTATTTCTAAATCGATAATAGAGATTAATTTTCTTGGAATTCATATAGAATTTAATGGCAAAGAGAAAAAGCACCCATCCCATAATGATTAGTGCTTTAATCTCTTAACTTAAAATTTAAAATTATATCCAATAGCCCTAAAACAAAATAAAAGTTCTAAGGATTGCTTAGTGTTACCAGCACTAAGCTTTTCTTATTTATATTATATCAAATTTTTTAAAAATTAAAACATATTTTTTATAAGATTTACACATCTTCATTACATACATTTTAACTTTTAGAATTTATTTAAAAGTTTTGCTTAATTATATACAAATATCTCCATGATTTTTCCGCTAAATGTAAAAATAATCGCACCAACAGAAACTGAAATTAAGAACATCGATATAAAAACTAATGTAATGGATTATTTATTTTATACATTTTAATCTCTTCATCTGAACTTATTATAGTACCTTCACTCATCTATATTGTCATCATAGTAGTATCGAGTATTAAATCACATTGATTCCTAATATCTAATTCTGCAAAATAATGTTCTTCCATAGGAATCCATTTATTTAGAAAATCTTGTAGTTTTTCTTTTCCGTTACGTTTTAGTATTCTCTCATATTGTACCTTTGAATTAACATTTATAAAAATTTTATAATCATAGTAATTTCTTAATTTAGGATGAAGACTATAACTTCCTTCAACTATAGTTAAGTTCTTTGATTCAACTTTGATGGGCTGACTAAATTCCCATATATTACACAGATATTTCCTATATGTAACAGACTTTCCGTTTTGAAGAGGCTTTAATATTTCCTCCTCAAACCTTTCATAGTGAACATTCTCGCCAGCCTTTTTTAACCTTTCTTCAGTTTTCATCTCAAGAGGTAAGAAAAAATCATCCATATGGAAAATGTTACAATCAAACTGCTCTTTAAGCAGTAATCCCAAAGTACTCTTACCTCCACCACATCTTCCATCAATTGCAATTAATAACTTTTCATTATCTTTTAATAAATTTTCAATTACATCAAATACATCTTTGTATTCATTATAAATTAATGGCTTAAGTTCCTTTCCCATTGTTCCCTCCAACATTTAAAATCCGGCTGCCCAAAAGCAGATTTCCTATACTGAATTTATTGAAATACACTCCTGCGGAGGTATTTCTACAGTAATAATGTGCATAATCTTTTCATATATCATTTAAAATTTAAAGCTAAGTTTCTTGGCCTTGATATTGAAGTTAAAAGTAAAGAAAAAAGTGCCCCATCCCAACAAGATAAGCACTTTTTCTAAGATTATTTAAAAAATCTAATCTAATAGCCCTAAAACAAAATAAGCACTTTGTGAAAGTGACCAGCACCAAATATAAAATTTGGGCTATCTACTTTTGTTCTAAGGATTGCTTAGTGTTACAGCACTAAGCTTTTCTAATTTATATTATATCAAAATTTATAAAAATTAAAACATTTTTTTATAAGATTTACACATCTTCATTACATACACCATTAAACAGATTTTAATTTAGAAATTGTGTGGTTTATTATAATTCTCACTTTTTTACCTCTACTTGTTCCCATTCCATCAAGAATATGTATTTATTTACACCTTTTCAAAACGGAATACTTTCCAAATTATGTACGATACTGCCCATGATAAAATAAATAGAACTACAAGTACATATCCTATTCCAGCAAAATTAAGATTTTGTATCCATTCCCAAATTCCGTAATTCAATCCCAATTTAGGCGTTAATATCTGTGCTAATTCAATAAATCCTATACCTAATGCTGCTATTATAGACAATCCTGTTACTGATAAATTATAATAAATCTTGCGTAAAGGAGTTGAAAATGCCCAATTATATGCAGTAGTCATAAATATTCCATCCACAGTATCCATTAAACTCATTCCAGCAGCAAAAAGAATTGGCAAAGATATTATCATAGAAAATGGAACAGCTTGGGTTGCAGCATTTGCAGAAATAGCTAAAAGTGCTACTTCTGATGCAGTATCAAATCCTAAGCCAAATAAAAAACCAAGTGGATACACATGCCAGCTCTTATTGATGAAGCGATACAAAAATCCAAAAAAGCGTGAAACAAATCCTCGTTGTAATAAAATCCGATTCATATGCTCTTCATCAAATTTCCCCTTGCGTACTCCAATAAAAAGTTTGTAAATATCAAACCATATATATAAATTTAATAATCCTATAAGCATAAGGAAACTGCCTGATACGGTTGTACCAATTACACTGCCTATAGTTTTTATATAAGGGATATTCTCTTGAGCCCATTTCATTGAAAACACAGTCAATATTGACATGATAAATACTACCGAGGAATGTCCAATAGAAAAGAAAAAACCAACACCTAAAGGATTTTCTTTTTGTTGTACCAATTTACGAACAGTGTTATCAATTGAAGCTATATGATCTGCATCAAAAGCATGTCTTAAACCTAGTGTATAAGCTAAAAAGCCAAGTCCAACTATCTGTGGATATTTAGTTATATTGGCTAATAAAAGTAGTATTCCTATAACATGCAATAGTAGTACTATAATACCATAAGGTATCCATTTGTGATGTTTTTTTAATGGGAAGTTCATATCAACCTCTCCTCTCTCACTAGTTTATGAAAAAATAAAATTACATTCAACATATTTGCAGGCTAGACCTGAGATAAAGTATGAAAAATAATTACACATACTTATCCTATTTCTTATTTAATATTTCATTTGCTATGACAATTTGTCCTAATGCCACACCACCATCATTTGCTGGTATAAGTTTATTTGTATATACAGTAAATTTTTCATTTTCCAAGTCATTTATTAAATTTTTCAACAAATAAGAATTTTGAAATACCCCTCCGCTTAATGCTACTTCATTAACACCTGTATCTTTTCTAATTAGATTGCACATATCTTTTGAGCATTTAATTATTGTATTATGAAACTTATCTGAAATAATAGATGCTTCTTCACCTATTAATTTATCTTTTATAATACCTGCAATAATTTTTTCTGGTTTCAAAATATAGCCTTCACTTAAAGGTATATCATAATCATAAAAATCCAAACTCTTCTTAGAAGCAGCTGCTTCAAGTTCAATAGCGGCTTGACCTTCATATGTAATATGGTTTCTAATTCCAATTAAGCTTGATACAGCATCAAAAAAGCGTCCCATACTTGAGGTTTCAGGGCAATTAATATCTGCTTCAATCATAGCTATTATATTAATTGCTTTATTTCCATAGAGTCTAATTAATATTTCTCTCATTTGTGTATCTGAGCTGCATTCCTTCCATATCTTTGACTTAAAAATCTTATATATATATGCTACAGCCATTCTCCATGGTTCCTTAACAGCCTTGTCACCACCAGGCATTTTTATATAGTCTAAATGTCCTAATCTGGTAAATTCTTTGTTATTACAAAGTAAAAATTCTCCTCCCCAGATCCTTCCATCAATTCCATAACCTGTTCCATCATAAGCAATTCCAATAACTTTTTTATTTATGTTATTTTCTACTAAGCAGCTTACAATATGTGCGTGATGATGCTGAACTTGAATTTTAGGTAAGGGTGAATTATATGCATATTCACTAGAAGCATAATTTGGATGCATGTCACAAGCAATATACTTGGGAGTGAAATGAAATATATTTTTAAAATGTTCTATATTATTCTTATAATGTTCAATTGTTTCTATATTTTCTAAATTCCCATTGTATTGACTTAAAAATAAATAATTTTCTTTTCCAATGCAAAAAGTATTTTTCATATTTGAACCACAAGCTAAGATTTCTTTTGGATTCTCTATTTTTATAGGCTCAGGCACATATCCTCTTGCTCTTCTTACTATGCGCACTTCATTATCTACTACTCTTACTACTGAATCATCTATTGGCATATAAATGTCTCTATTATGTAATAAAAAATAATCTGCAATGTCCTTTAAATTATCAATTGCACTTTCATTATTATATTCTAAAGGTAATCCGTTAACATTTGCACTTGTCATAATTAAAATTTCAACCTTATCTTCAAATAGTAAATAATGCAGCGGGGTGTAAGGCAGCGTAACTCCTAATGTCTTTTGCTTTGGTGCTATTGATTCTAATAAATTGTAACTATCAATCTGATCCAGTATTACTATTGGTTTCTTTATGCCTATAAGTACTTTTTCCTCTTCCTCATTTACATAACAATACCTTTTAACCTTGTCTATATCTTTCATCATAACAGCAAAGGATTTGTGTGGTCTTTTTTTTCTAGTTCTTAGTATATTTATTGCTTCTTCATTTTCAGCATCACAAACTAAATGAAATCCCCCAAGGCCTTTAATAGCAAAAATTTTGCCTTCCTTAAGTTTTTTTCTTGTCCATCCTAATACATCCTTAGTTTCTATCTTTATTCCTTTGAAATCCTGAATCCAAAGCTCAGGACCACATTCCTTACAAACATTGGGCTGTGCATGGAATCTTCTGTTAACTGGATCAGTATATTCTTCATTGCATTCTCTGCACATTTTAAATTTCTTCATAGTTGTGTTATCTCTATCATATGGAATAGATTTTATTATTGAAAATCTCGGACCACAATTTGTACAATTTGTAAATGGATATCTATATCTTTTGTTTGATGGATTTGTAATATCTTCAATACAATCTTTACAAGTAGCCACATCTGGAGAAATTAAAGTGATTTTTTCATCTTTTCTTTCACTTTCTCTAATATCAAAGCTTTTATAATTTATAAGCTCTTTTTCCTGTATGATTATATTTTCTATTTTAGCTAATGAAGGTTTTTTAAGTTTTAAATTATTAATAAAGTCATTTAACTTCTCTTCTTCTCCCTCCACATCAATATATACTCCCTCTGAATTGTTATTAATCCACCCTTTTAAATCAAGTGCTAGAGCTTCATTATAAACAAAAGGTCTAAAACCTACCCCTTGAACAATCCCCTCTACTTTCAAAAATAATCTCTTCATAACATAACACCTTCCTATAGCTTAAAATATCCTAGATAGCTGCTAGACCAACCCAAATGATTTTTATCTAACCTCATTCCTAAGGCATTATCAAAAAATAAAAAGTCAATCCTCTATCTATTTTCTTTCATATGCCTAATTTAGCATATTCTAGGCAGCTGCTGACCTGAAGGCATGTCTACTATTCGCTTTCCACCTATAATTGTTTTTAAATATACTTTTTGTGGCACCTGCTCTATAACTCTGCCAATAATCGCTGCATTAGCCCCAAGTGAATGCTTTTTCATTGCCTCTAATACTTGATTTGCATAAGCTTCTGATACAAAGCAGCATAATTTACCTTCATTAGCAATATATAATGGATCTAATCCTAAAAGTTCGCAGCTTCCTTTTACTTCTTCACTTATAGGAATTGAACTTTCATCTAGTTCAATGGATACTTTGCTCATTTCTGCAATTTCATTTAAAACAGCTGCAACTCCACCTCTTGTAGCATCCCTTAGGACATGAATATCAGAACATACTTCGAGCATTGAATCCACAAGGGAATTTAAAGGTGCACAATCACTTTTTAATTCGCCTTCTATATCTATTCCGCTTCTTTGGCACATGATAGTCATTCCATGATCACCTAAAGTTCCATTAACAATAACCACATCTCCAGCCATGGCATTATATGCTTTAATATTTGTATTCTCATAAATTGTGCCTATTCCAGATGTATTTATAAATACTCCATCCACTCCACCTTTTTCAACTACTTTAGTATCACCAGCTACTATTTGAATCTTAGCTTCTTCTGCTGCATCTGCCATAGATTTTACAATCATCTCTAGTTTTTCTATTTCAAATCCTTCTTCTATAATAAATGCACTGGTTAAATATAAAGGTTTAGCCCCACTCATGGCTAAATCATTTACCGTACCACAAACTGCAAGCTTTCCAATATCTCCCCCATTAAAAAATATGGGATTAACTACAAAGGAATCTGTAGTGACAGCAATTCTCTTGCTGCCATCTAGACTAATTTGCGCAGAATCATTCATTTCACTTATAATTTCATTATTAAAATACTTTATAAATAAATCATTAATTAGGTTATTAGTTTGTTTTCCACCACTACCATGACTTAATGAAATTCTCTCTTCCATATTTATTCCTCCTATTATATATCTATAATTATTTCCCTTAATTAAGTGAAACTTGATTAAGATTGGATTTGGTCTCCATGTGAATCTTAGTAAGATATTTCGAAGAAATATCCTACTAAACTGTAAATTACCCATAGGATACCATAAATGGTACAAACTGTACCCTGCTTATTATAGACTGTATCTATAATAAGCAGCACAAGTACCTTCTGAAGATACCATGCAAGATCCTACAGGATTTTCAGGTGTGCAGGCCTTCTTAAATAGTGGACATTCAAAAGGAGTTATTTTTCCTTTAAGTATATCGCCACACCTACAGCCTGGACTTCCATCATAGTCCTTATAATCTATATTAAAATGCTTTATCGCATCAAAATCTTCATATTCTTTATTGAATTTATATCCGCTACTTTGAATAACACCAATTCCTCTCCAAGCACTTTCAGTAACTTCAAAAACTTTATGTAAATACCCTAAAGCCTCTGGATTCCCACAATCCCTGACTATTCTTTTATAATCATTTATTACGTCATAATCTTTTTCATTTATCATATTAATAAGTTTATTTAAGCTGCCCAGTATATCTAAGGGTTCAAAGCCAGCTATAACTCCTGGAATTTTATATTCACTGCCTAAAAATTCATATGGTTTTTTACCTATAACAGCACTAACATGCCCTGGAAGTAAAAATCCATCTATATTTATTTCCTTATCTTCTACAAGAGTCTTCATGGCAGGTGGAACTATTTTATGAGCAGTTAAAAAAAATAAATTTTTTACTCCTTTCTTTCTTGCTTCTATTGCTGTTATTGCAGTCATTGGCGTTGTTGTTTCAAATCCAACTGAAAGAAAAATTATTTTTTTTGATGAATTGTTTTCAGCAAGTGTGAGTGCATCCATTGGTGAGTATACAATTCTAATATCTGCTCCTTCTCCTTTTCTTTTCATTAAAGAAGTTGTCTTACCTGGCACTCTCATCATATCTCCAAAAGTTGCAATTATAACATCTTTATTTAAGCTTAACTCTAAAGCTGTATCAATGTAACTTTGAGGAGTAACACATACAGGACACCCTGGTCCTGATATTATCTTTATATTTTCAGGAAGTATATCCCTTATTCCATATCTAAATATTGACATAGTATGAGTTCCACACACTTCCATTATATTTATTTTTTCATTAGTAATATTTTGTATTAATTTCACAAGGCCTTTAGCATAGTCTCCATTTCTAAATTCATCAACAAATTTCATTATCTGATAGCTCCTTTATCAGTTCTAAAGTTTTTGCTGCTTCTTCTTCATCAATTTTTTCTATGGCACAACCTGCGTGGACTAATACATATTCTCCAACTTTTGCATCTGGAATTAGCTGCATAAAAACTTCTCTTTTCATATTACCTATTTCTATAATTCCTCTAAATTCATGTAAGCTTAAAATCTTTCCTGGAACTGCTAAGCACATAATACTTCCTCCTAAACATCAGATTAAATTTTAACTTTATCTCTTTTAATGTAGAGTAGAGTTTCAAATACGAAACTCTACTCTTTCTTCTTTCTTTTTTCTATAAAATAAACAATCCATATACTTGTTTCATATAGTATTATTATGGGTAAAATTGTTAATATGCAAGTAAATAATCCTGCATTAGACAAGAACAAACCTTCTAAAGTTAAAGCAAAGAAAATGATATATTTTCTCCATTTTTTAAGAATTTTAGAACTTAACAATGACATTTTTCCTAAAATTACAATTGCATAAGGCATCAAAAATACTACGCCTATGAAAAAGCAAAAAATGCCTATGAAACTGAAATATGTTCTTCCTGAAAGTAGTGGATTCATATACTCTTGTCCATACGATATAAGAAAATTTAAGATTAGTGGTATTAATAATATGTATCCAAAAAACATACCAAAAAGAAATAAGATAACTATAAAATATAAATTTATATATAATAGTTTTTTTTCTTTCTTAGTGAGCCCTGGATTAACAAATGCTGCAATTTCATATATTATAATTGGACTTACAGCTATAGTACCAGTGAATATTGCTAACTCCATTCTAGTTACGAATCCCTCTGTTATTGAAAAATAGACAAGATTTAAATCAAACTTCTTTATAGGGTACATCAATATTTCTATTAAGTAATAAACCTTATCATATATTACTCCTGCTGCTATAGCCACAAATATAATGCTTATTATTAATCTCTTTCTCAACTCTCTAAGGTGATCCACCACAGACATGTCTTTTATATTTTCATCAGCCATATAATCACCTCTAAAATCAGTATTTATGTGCTTTATCTCTTTTTTCTAATAAGTAAATACAACCAATGCTAATTTCATATAAAGCTATTATAGGCATAGTTACTAAAATAAAAGTTACAGCATCTAATGAAGGTGAAACAATTGCTACAGTAATTAGTGATAACATTACAGCAAACTTTCTCTTGGTTTTTAACATTTTACTATTAACTATTCTGAGTCTTGACAAAGCAATGAGTATGAGTGGAAGTTCAAACAGTATACCTATAGTCAACAGCAATGTTCCTATAAAAGAAAAATAATCGCTGCCTGATAAAGTTGCTTTCATAAAATCATTTCCACAATCTAATAAGAAACCTATAGTTGATGGCAGTAAAAATTTGTATCCAAATAAAATGCCGCCTATAAATAGTGCTACAGCAAGTGGAATTATAACAAAATAAAGCAACCTTCTAACTTTCTTATCAATTTTTGAAGCTCCGATAGATATTAATAAATAAGTTATTATAGGAGAAGAAACTATAACTCCGCCTAAAAATGCGACCTTCATTTTTGCCATAAAGCCTTCAACAGGAGTCATAAAATATAAATCAATCCCATTAAGTGGTTTAATTAAAATCTTTATAATATAATCCACTTGAAAATACATTGCTGCTGTGGCAATAATAACAATAGCAAATATTCCTATTATTACTTTTCTGAATTTCTCTAGAACATGTGCTATATGAACAATCTGTTCACTCTTTACCATACCTTCACTCCTACTTTTCTTCTTTTTTCTCGTCTTTCTTTTCTTCTTTTATCTCTTCAGTTTTTGCTTCAGTAGCAGCAATATCATCATCATTCTTTGTTAAATCATTTGATGCTTTCTTAAACTCTTTAATTGCTTCTCCAATAGATTTACCTACTGATGGAAGTTTTCCTGGTCCAAAAATTACTAAAGCAATTACTAATATAACTATTAATTCTGGAAATCCTATTCTTGGCATATTACTCTTCCTCCTAAAATCCTATTTATTATTTTCTTTTTTCAACAACCTTGTCCTTTAACCAGGAACAAAATTCATCTATTCCTTCATCTTTTATACAATTTGTTTCAAAGGTTACCGCATTAGCATTTAAAGACTTTATATCTTTATAAAACTCTTCTTTGTTAAAATTAGTAAATGGCAACAAGTCTATTTTATTTAGAATAACTGCTCCACTTTTTTCAAACATTAAAGGATACTTAAGTGGTTTATCATTTCCTTCTGTGGTGCTTAAAACACTAATTTTGATATCTTCACCAATCTCAAATTCAGCAGGACACACAAGATTTCCTACATTTTCTATTACAAGAAGCTCCATGCTATCTAAATTTAATGAATCCAGTGAATTTTTGATCATATCTCCATCTAAATGACATGCTCCACCTGTATTTATTTGTACAACTGGTATGCCTTGTGCTTCAATTCTTTCTGCATCCTTAGTTGTATAAATATCACCTTCTATTACAGCAATTTTTATTTCATTCTTTAATTTAGCAATAACTTTTTCAAGTATTGAAGTTTTACCTGAACCTGGTGAACTCATTAAATTAACAACATAAATTCTTTTTTCATCTAATATTTTTTTATTTTTAGCAGTTATTTCATCATTTGTTTGAAGTATATTGGTTACTACTTTAATTTCACTCATCTCTATTCTCCTTCAATTGTACTAACATAAAGTTCATATCCACTTAAGATATTAGTGGAGAACTTATTACAGTTTGGACATAATTTATTAAAATGATCTATTTCAAATGTAATATTGCAATCATCACACAAGGCTTTGGCATCAACTTTTTCTATTAATAACTTTGCATCTTCAACTATGGTTCCTTTTGACATACCTTGAAATGCAAATTCCAAAGATTCTGACATTACGCCAGAAAGCTCTCCAATTTTTATAGTTATTTTAGATACATTCTTTAAGTTATTTTCCTTTGCCTTTTCTTGAACAATTTTTATGGTATTTTCTATAATTGATACTTCATGCATAAGCATTCACCTATCCTATATTTAGTTCATCTTCTTTCATATTAAGCTCAGCTTTAATATGTTTTATGATTTCAGGAATTTTATTTTTCATGGTTTCAGTTATTTCGGTATCTAAACATATTTCTTCAGGTTCTATCCCAAATATTACAACTTTAGGGAATTTACCAAGCATATTTGCCATTTGAACTACATCTAATATCTGAACATCATGTATTGATAAATTTTCCTTTTTATAACCGTTAATATCCTCTGGATTAATTTTATAAATAGTTCCTGGCTTATATCCTGCTTTTAAGCAATCTATAATTATCACCTTGTTATATTCTAAAAAATAACTTAATGTATCTAATGTAGAAGTACCTCCATCTACTAATTCAATAGTAGATGGAAGATTTTCCTTTTCTAATTGTCTTATAACACAAACTCCTACACCGTCATCTTTTAAAAGTATATTTCCTATTCCAATAATGACAGTACTATTCATAATTAAATTCCTAAAGGTTGTATTATGAACTTAGACATTTCCACTCCATCTGGTGACATTACATGCACTGAACATCCTGTACATGGGTCAAAAGAGTGAACAATTCTTAATAATTCAACTGGCTGTGTTATATCTGCTATGGTTGTTCCTATTAAAGCTTTTTCAATTGGTCCAACATTACCACTATCATCCATTGGTGATGCATTCCAACAAGTTGGAGTGATAATTTGATATTTTGATATCTTTGAACTTGCTACTGATACCCAATGTCCTAGTGCTCCTCTTGGTGCTTCTGTTAGTCCAATTCCACTTCCTGAAGCTGGAGTCCCTATATCAGTATATCCACTTTTATTAACTTGTATTTGATCAATCCATTTACTAAGATTATTTGCAATCTTAGCAGTTTCAATGTATCTTGCCATATGTCTATCCATAACTGATACACCTTTTTTATAATCTCCACTTATCCATGCCCTTGCTAGTGGACCTGCTTCATAAGGTTGTCCATTATATCTTGGTGCCTTAAGCCAAGTATATGCTCCTGATTTTCCATAACTTGGCGTTGTACTTCCAGAAGCTGGATTTGTTCCTGACTGTGATGAGTACCATGAATGACCTACGTATTCTTTAATATTATCTTGACTAAAGCTTCCTATAACCCCATTAGTTACAGTACCTTGTGGGAATAATTTAGTTCCATTTGTATCTGTATCAAACACACCATATGCGATTAAATTGCCATAACCTTTTCCTATCTTATAATAATCACTATACGTTGATGCCAACTTATTAACATCAGCTTGATATGTGTCTGTAATAAAAGTTGTTATTTCGCTTAAATTGCTTTTAAACTTAGTTATATCTACTGCTGAAGGTATTGCAGTTACACCACCTGGAACAATAGAAGCAGCGTGTGGAAGTTTTCCACCAAATATTGCTCCCATTTCATGAGCTTTTCTTCTAATTGATAATGCTTTTATGTAATTATCAACTAAAGTTTGGTTATCAGTTGAATCAAATCTGTAGTCTTGACCATACGTTGGAGTCCATGGATGTGATTGTGGACCTTTAACATAATCCATTAATGCTAAATGGTAGAAATGTAATATATGATCTGAAATATAATTTGATCCTTGTATAAGGTTTCTTAGAAGCATTCCTTGTAAATTGGGAGTAAATTTAGCTGCTTGTTCTACTGCTTTTGCTGAAGATATTGCATGGGAGACAGGACATAATCCACATATTCTTTGTGTTAAAAAAGCTGCGTCCTTTGGCACTCTATTTAAAAGAAGATTTTCAAAATCTCGATAAAGCCCTCCTGAAGCTTGAGCTGCAGTTACAGTATTACTTGAGTCAAGCGTTACATTAATCTTTAAATGTCCTTCCAATCTTGTAATTGGATCTAATGTTATTGTACTCATTTATATCATCCCTTTCGTCTGAACTTGCTAATTTAGTAGCCATTTATGTTAAGTAAATAACTTCAATCATATCTTTTTTATTGCTTAAATTTCAGTTACATTTATCCTTTTTTAAGTGTAGCACCTGACACAGTATCTACTTTAGTTTTGTCTTTTTGGTTTTTTTCATTGGACTCTTCATCATTATTTGCTTTTTTAGTGGCACCAGAAACAACATCTATTAATGGATTTGTAGGAAAAGCTGGATTTGCACACCCCATACATGGCTGATTTGCTGCTATACAGAAACTAACTCCATTATTCCATTTCATGCTAGGACATACATTTGAGCATTGAGGCCCTTTACATCCTATGGATCCATAACATCCATATATACCCGGTTGTTTTACCTTTTCTTTTCCTCTTCTTTCGCATTGTTTGTGAACTGTAGTACCATAATATTTTGTTGGTCTATTATTTGAATCTACAGCTGGTGCTCCTATTAAAATAAGGTCAAGTAATGTTTGTACCATAACTGTTGGATGAACTGGGCATCCTGAAAGATTTATTACAGGATTGGTTGTTTTACCACTTAACACTGTTGATACTGATTTACACCCAGTTGCACTGCTTGCACCTGATACTCCACCAAAGGAAGCACAAGTTCCAGCTGCCACCACATATTTTGCCATAGGTCCATATTTTAATACAGCTTGCTCCATCGTTAATGGAGAACCATTCTGCTCACCAATTATACAATAGTTTCCACTTTCACCTGTTGGCACTGCACCTTCAACTACAAGTATAAATTGTCCATTATAAGTGGTAGCACATTCTTCAAGAGTATCCATTGCAGTATTTCCTGCTGCTGTCATAAGTGTAGTATCATACTTTAAACTAATTTTGCTTGAAAGTACATTATCAATAGTAGTTGGATTAGTAACATTTAACGTTGAAATTGTACATCCTGAACAACCTGATCCATTTAACCATATAACTGGTGGATCTGTTTCTGCTGCAAGTACTGTATTCACTCTATCCATATCTAAATCAATGTTTAGAGCAACTGCTGCTGCTACAGACCATTTTAAAAATTCTCTTCTGCTAATTTTCATAATAATACTCCCTTTTGTTATTTTTTATATAATTCCATGCACGGTTTTATAACATATGTTATTGTATTGATTTTACCATAAATTTAATATATATCCAATATATTGTTAAATTATACATAAAAATCCTTGGAATTTGCTGAGAGTTTGCTGAGAATTTGCTGAGAATTTTCTAAAAAAATACGTTCCACATTTTCCTATTTCACCTTTTTTTCTTATATCCTTTAAAAATTTAAGTCAAATTACTTAGCCTTGATATAGAAATTAAAAGCAAAGAAAAAAGTGCTCCATCCGACTAAGATAAGCACTTTTCACTCTTTTCATAATTATTCATTTAAATATAAATTACTTCCAATTCGTCATTGTCATTATCCTAAAAATTATCCCTTCCTTACCATAAACTCAATTGCCTTTTTCTCATTTCCATACTTTAAAACACAATTTTCTTCACAAACCTCAATTACAAAATCACTAAAATAAAAATTAATCTCTTTTTTAGTGAAAAACCTCTTATATCCAGCCTCTGTTAAATAGAAATTCTTTTCTATTTCTTCTCCACATCCTGCTCCAAAATTAAAATCATTTATAGAGTTCACTCTTCCAATTAAGCAGCCCTTAGGTTTTAATACTCTTCTTGTTTCTTTAATTATATTTTTGGTTGTTTTATCATCAAAATAATGAAGAGATAAATCTGCTATTATAAGTCCAGTACTTCCATCATCAAAAGGTAAAGTTTTAGAAATATCCATTTGAATTGTTTTTGCTTCTGGTATAGCTTCCTTTAATTTCTTTAAAGCTTCTTCTGAATAATCACACGAAATTACCTTATACCCTTTTTCACTTAGATATAAAGTATCTGCTCCTATCCCACAGCCTAAATCAATTATTTCTTCTTTCCTGTATTTCTGCAAAGTATCTGCGTATTTATCTAACCACAAATCATAGGATGGTTTCTTTACTATTTTATTTTTATAAATATTATCCCAAAACTTTTTATTCTCCATTAACTTTCTCCTATTTGTTCTTTTTATACTTGTAACTATAACAAAGAACTATATATAAACAGATTTTAATTTAGAAATTGTGTGATTTATTATAATTCTCACTTTCTTCACCTCTACTAGTTCCCATTCCATCAAAAATCTTATAAAACCAATATTCTTACTTTCCCCAATTTTTAACAATAACATCTTAACTACTTGTCTATTAGTCTGCTTTAAACGTTCTATTAAATTTTCCGCACCAATTTCATTTACTTTCAAAACTAAACTATATAATTCGTCTACATAATAAGGCTTATAGGTTTCCCAGCCTCTTTCTGAAAAAACTATCATAGGCAATCTTCCATTATAATAAATCTCTAAATAACCATTTACAATCATCCAATCTATGATTTTTGTAATTTCTTCGATTGTCAACATATTGTAGTATCCATAACTAGGACACTGATATAATCCATTTTCTAATACTTTTTTATCTTTAGATCCTTTAAGTATTTTTGCCAGCATTGTTCTCCCTGCAGAGGCGATAATTTCATCTGCTGCTCTAAGTATATTATTTATATCTTCCTTTGAAGGATTCTTTTGTCCTGTTAAATCACTTAAATTATATCTAACTCTAGGCTTTCTACTCATTTTCCACACCTCTTTATGACATTCCATTGCTATATCTTAAATTATAATATCTTCTTCTTTAAATTTTGCAATTTTTCATATTGCTCAGATTCACTATATAATTTATACTACTTTACAATTCCAACTCTAAATATTTTAATCTTCTATTTACAAAATCTATATCAAATTTTCTATACATTTGGCTGGCTGCCCAGATTTTCATACTTTTATATTCTGGATGTGACGCATTTCCCATGATTTCAAGAAATTCTTCATATCCTGGTATTCCTCCAACATCCTCTGGTGCTCCATCTCCAAAACCATCCACACAAAAAGGATGATTTCTATTATAATCAACTATTTCACCTTCAAATATAATTTCATGTTCCCAGCCATCTCCAAAATCATACGAATATTTTATTATTTTCTCATCTTTTATATAATCCCTAATATAAGCTTCTGATTCCAAAACCACTTTACAACCTGGATTATATAAATCAATTTCATCTTCATATTCACTAATAATTTTTAATTCTCGTTCACCTTTTTCATTTATAATATCAAAATCATGTAAATGACAATCCTTCCAATCAAAAGCAATCTGAAGGATTTTATGAAGTTTTTTAAAATTAATATCAACTGGTGTTACTATTCTTCTTTCAGCAGTATAGCCTCCTAAATCTAGCTTTACTAATAAACTATTAGCCTCACACTTAATTACAGACTCTCCATAAACTTCTTTTAGATCTTCTAAAATTAATTCACAAGGATGTTCGTAATTAGATTTATCTGTCTTAATAAGATCATAATTTAATTTTATTGAAATTTCCTCTTGATAAACATTATCCAGGTCTAATATATCTTCAAAGAGCCCTACTAATTCACATGCTTTATTTAATCTTGCTACATATTTATGACCGTTTGTTTTAGTATAAACAGTTTCCCCAGCATCACTTAAATACTGTTCTATAATTTCTTCTCTTATTTTTAACTGCTTAAGGCTTCTTTTAATGCCTTGTAGAATTAGTTCATCTATTTTCAAAAAATCCTTTGATTTAAGACCAAAAAGAACAAATCCAAATCTATTTTTGTCATTTACCACTATTACCGCTTTTCTTCGCTTAATCTTAATCAAATTAGCACTCCAAGAGAATAACTCTTTCTCTTCAATGCCTCTCTTTTGAGTAATTGGTTCAATCTCATCTTGTAATTTTTTTGTACAACCTATAATCATCTTCTTCATCCCCTTCTAACCTTCATATTCATCTTAAAAGATTGAATCCCCTTGCACATAGTCTTCATACTCCCAAAACATATATTCATAATCATCATATATGCTGCCACTTAATCTATCTTCTCTTAATTTTTTTCTTTTCTCAATAAGTTTCTTTTGTGCCTCAAGGCTTTGCTTCAATTGTGTCACATATTCCTCTTCTATTTTATACCCTAATAAAGTTAATTCCTTAACAGCACATAATTTATCTACTGCAAAGTGTTTACTATATCCTTTAATCAAGTTCTTTCCAGCATACTCTGTTACCCAAGCTTTAGCCAACAACAATCTTGATTCTCTTTTTATTCTTTTATGCCTTGGAACACCAAAATTCCTTTTTATTTTTTTCATATTAATCTCCAAAATTTTTTTGTACTTTTAAACACAATTCCTTCATTAAATGTCCCAATTTTATCAAAAATAATTACTTAATTATATCACATCTATCAAATTGAGTTGTTATAAGCTTCTAGATAAAAGATAAGTCATTGTAACAAACAAGAATATATGTTTGCATAAAATTCTTTCTTTATGGTCAAAATTAAAACAACAACTACTTGGAAGGAGTTTTGATATGGATTATAATAAAATTGAAGATGCAGTATTTAAAAAGGCCATGGAAATCTTCAAAGATAGCGCCTCAGAATTTTTTGATTTAGATTTAAAAATAATTGCGCCAGCAGAAACAGAAATTAAAAGCATTGACATAAAAACTAATGTAATGGATTATTTATTTTATACATCTAATGGTAATTACTTACATTTTGAATTTCAAACAACTAAAAAGAAAGATGATTTATCAAGATTTTTATATTATGATGCCTCTCTATATTATAGAAATCAAATTAATATAACTACCATAGTAGTTTATTCTTCAGAAATTACTGATGCACAAACTCATCTAAATTGTGGGTCAATTAAATATGATATAAAATCATTTTATATGAAAAACCTTAATGGAGATGAAAAATTGCAAACAATAGAATATAAGGTGAATAATAATATAGAATTAACTCAACAGGATATTATAACTCTAAGCTTTATACCATTGATGAGCAGTAAAAAGAGCAAAAGCGAAATTACTTTAGAAAGTATTGAGATAGCAAAGAATATTCAAGATAATGATAATAAAAACAATTGCTTGATGCTACTTTATGCTTTGTTTGATAAATTCGGTGACGATGTTTCAAAGAAACGATTTAAGGAGGTTGTTAGCATGACAGAAGTAGGAAGAATGATTTATGAAGAAGGTGTAGAAAAAGGTATTGAAAAGGGCATTGAAAAAGGAACATCTGAAATATTAATAAAACAATTAATAAAAAAATTTAAAATGGTACCAGAAGAATATAAAGAAAAGATAAGAAGCTTACCTCAAGATGTACTAGAAGTTATAGGAACTGAAATATTTGATATAAATTCAATTGATGAACTGAAAAAATATTTTTAAGATAAATTTAAACTGCAACAGTCAAACAAAACAGTTGCAGTTTACCATAAAAATCCATCTACTTCCCGATATAAAATTATATACTTTCCTTATTTAAAGAAAACTTATTCCAACTCAAATGAAAATTCGATTGTAGAATGTTCCATAATATCAATACTTTCAATATATATTTTATCAATTATGATTTCAAAACTTTCGTCTAAGCTTCTTAATTCATCAAGAACTTTATCAAACTCACTCTCTTTATGTAATCTACCTACAGTTAAATGAGGACAATATGTTACTTTCGTAAATAAAAAATGCTCTAATATTCCACTGTATAATTTATCATGCAGCTCAATTATATTGTCATTTCCCTTCTTTACATTAAGAAACAAATACCCATCTCTAAAATCTCCTGTAAAATCCTTTAATTTAACATTAAACTTTTTTACTCCTTTTAATACCTTATTAAAATGTAATTTCAAATCATCTGTTGATATATCACTATCAAATGGAAAAACAATAGTTATATGTGGTTCAATGCAATTTGCAAGTGGATCATACTTTTCTCTTATACTTTTAATAATATTAATATTATCGAAATTAGGAAATAAAATTATTGCTCTTTTCAAAAAAATCACTCCTTATGATCATTTGATTTTTTTAATATCTTAGTATCTAAAGATAATGTTTTATATAGAAGAATTGTAGTGTTTTTCTTAAAATTAGTCACTCTCAACTATTAAAAATAAACTGAAAACTAATTGTAGCTTACAACTACTTATATTTAATCAATTAAAAGATTTAGAAGTCTTTTAATTTTATCTTTACCATATCACCATTAATTAAGTTATGCCAAACAATTCCCTCTATCCCACAATTGTTACCAAACTTAGATTTCTGTTAAAGAAAAGAAATCAAAAGAATTATAAACTCTATTTAGTTCATCTTCTTTGAATATGTACGAATCCCTTTCCAAAGCATATCCATCTGCACTTAATCCACATTTAAAACATTTAAATGTATGAAAATAAACTCTAAAAAATAATCTTTCTTCTAATGTTGAACAATATCCTTCTTCAATTTTAGGACATCCTTTTGGCCAATATATTATTGTTGGCCAAAAGGTCTCTCTTCTTCTATAATTACGTTTTTCTAAAACTCCCAACGTTTTTTGTGTATTAAGAGCTTTTTGGTCAATACAATAGGAACCAGCTTTTTCGAAGATACTATTATTTAAGATACTTACATTTTCAATAGAAGTAATTATTCCATTATTGATTGACATCCATTCATCTATTGATGGTATTACTGTGATTTGATCATTTAGAATAATTCTTTTCATTATTTCCCCCATCATATTATACTTTGTATTACTAACACTTTAAGCCACAATTCCCATTTATTTCATAATAATTTTATTTTTAGAGCTCTACATCTAATTTTATAACCAATTTCCTTAGCTATTCATACCTTTCATCTATGTTACAAGTTAGCATTTTTTTATCTTATAAAATCACTTCAGCCCATATTGCAGTATTTATCCATGTTTTCTCCTCAACATATTGTTACTTAGCTTAACAATTCTTCTACTTCCTTCTCTGTCAAACTCTCTAAAATTTCAATTCGAAGTGATAGTGTTTCATGACATTTAAATATAAAATTACTTAATACTTTTTAATATTGTATCCACGTTATCATAATTAGCTCCAAGTGATTTTGCTTTAAGCATCTCTTCTTTTGCTAAATCTAACTTTTTCGCATTATAATATACTATTCCTAGACAGTAATGCCCATCTTTAGGGTCTAATTCAATTAAGTTCTTTGAATAATTAACAGCATCATCATACTTCATTAAAAATATATCTGCATTAATAATAGATTTTAAAACATAAGTTTTCATATTCTTATCCGGATTTGATGCCAAAATTTCCTTAGAATTACTTTCAACTGCCTTCCAATTTTGTGCTTTGTAATCTTGCTCTAGTTGCATTGCTAATCTTATTGTTTTACTTTGAGTGTTATTAAATCCCCACCAAACTGTTGATGCGGTTATTATAAGTGCTAGTAGTACGTAGATATATCTATTAAAGTACAACAACCTCTTTCTCGACTCATTGAAAATTCCTGCAACGGTGAAGCCTCCAATAAGACCTCCTAAATGTGCAAAGTTATCTATTCCAGATTTACTAAATCCATAAAATAAATTTATTAATATTGCTCCAAGAATGTTTGGTCCTAATCCTGACTTGAATAATGCTGGTTTCTCTATACATTTAAAAAGAACAGCTCCAAATAATCCAAAAATAGCTCCTGATGCTCCTACTCCAGGATTGGAATTAAATGCAAAACTAAATATATTACCTAAAATTCCAGCTATAAAATATATAGTTATAAACTTTGCTTTTCCAAAAATTCTTTCAGAAAGTTTACCTATTAAATATAATGTATAGCAATTTAATGCTACATGCATTATGTTAGCATGTAAAAACATTGGTGTAATAAATCTCCAATATTGTCCTTGTATTATACTAGTATTTTCTTTACTTCCAAATTCAAATAGAAGTTTATTATAATCTATACCTGTCTCCCATGAATATATCCCCATTATGACAAAAATAAAAAGATTTAAAGCAATCAGTATATATGTAATTATTGAGTCTTTACTCTTAAATTCAACATTAGATTCCATCCTCTTCTTCTCCACAATTTCTTCAAAACTTGGTGTAGATGTATCAATTTTCTTATATTCATCAAAATACCTTTCTAAATGTTCTTTTACACAAAATTTATCTCTTTTAGCATTTAAATAACTCACAACACTTTGCTTTTCAAGATCCACAACCATACTTCTTAAATATTTATTACCTGCTACTTTATCAACTTGATTATCTTCAATAATCTTAACCTTCTCTATTGGTGGGTCACTATCGAAAATAAACATTCCAAAATAATATACAATTGTGTTCTTCTTAATGCCTAGAAGCTTTTCCTTAACATCTACGAAATATTGTTTTATTTCTTCTTCTGAAAATAAATCTCCATTCATTAATTCTAAGACAATCATTGTGCCATAATAATCTTTTATCATTATATTGTCTTTTTCATCTATTCTTATTTTATTTTCCTCATCACATAAAGGCATAAAATCCTTATACTGAGTGAAACTCTTCATTATCATTTTAATTTCATTTGTATACATAAAATCCCCCTTATATCCCTCAAAAGCATAACCACATTATACCATAACATAATTTCTATTAATACAATTGAACATTTTCTAACTGATTCATTTACTAATCCATAAATGAAAATAACTGCAATTGTCTAATAAACAGTTGCAGTTATTTTCGCTAGCTTTATTCTTTCGTTTTTTCATACTTATTTCCTAAAAAACTTTTTAACTATCTAATTCATCTAAATATTCTTCATAACCTAATTCCTTCATTTTATCCATTGGAATAAATTTAAGTGCTGCTGAATTAATGCAATATCGTAACCCTCCTGCATCTTTAGGGCCATCATTAAATACGTGACCTAAGTGAGAATCGCCAATATTACTTCTTACCTCTGTTCGCACCATACCATGACTTTCATCCTTTTTTTCCTTAATAACTTTTCTTGTTATAGGCTTTGAAAAGGCAGGCCATCCACAACCTGAATCAAACTTATCAGAAGAAATAAATAAAGGCTCTCCTGTTGTTATATCAACATATATTCCTTTTTCAAAAAAGTTATCGTACTCATTATTAAAGGGTGCTTCTGTAGCATTTTCTTGTGTTACTCTATATTGTATTTCTGTTAATTTTTCTTTTAATTCTTTAAGTGGCTTTTTTACATACTTCTCATCCATTATATTACCTCCTCAAAACGTATAATGCTAATTCTTCTTTATTATTATATTTACTCACATTATATCATATCAAATTTAATAAAAATCAAAACATATTTTTAATATATTGCATTCTTAAAAAATAGAATATGGTAAACATTATAAATATGAATTACAATATAATTAATTGGAATAAGTTTCCGTGTGGAGGTGAGATTTTATGAGAAAAAGAGATTCTAATAATATTAATAATTTCTTTGGTGAATTCTCAAATAAATTTATATTTAGAAAAGATAATTCTCTGCAAAGCAGAGCTTTAAAAATTACACTTATTTATTTTATTATAGGAAGTTTGTGGATTTTATTATCAGATAACTTAGTTGAACTATTTTTTCGTGACTCATATACAATAACCATCATAGCTATTGTAAAAGGATGGTTTTATGTACTTATAACAGCAATTATAATTTTTACTCTTATATCCAATGAAATGAGTGAAGTAATTAATTCAAAAGAGAAAATGCAAGATATAAATGCCCTATTAGAAGAAGAAATCGATAAAAAAACACAAATTGAAATAGAAAATAATCAGCTGACAGAGAGACTTCAAAAATATAAAATTTTAGCTGAAAATGCTAATGATGCCATATTATTTGTCAATAAAGAGGGCCATATTCTTGAAGTAAATGATGCTGCTATAAAAATATATGGATATACATTTGAAGAATTTACAAAGCTTACTGTGTTTGACTTAAGACATATTGAACGGCATCAGAAGATAATAGATCAAATGGAAGATGCTGATGCATCAGGAATCATATTTGAAACCATGCACTATTTAAAGGATGGGACTTCAATACCTGTTGAGGTAAGTTCAAGAGGCTCTACAATAGGTGATAAAAGAATTTTGCTAAGTATTGTCAGAAATATATCTGATCGTAAAAAAGCTGAAAAAGAAATATTATATTTAAGTTATCATGATCAACTTACTGGTTTATATAACAGAAGATTTTATGAAGCAGAACTTCGGCGATTAAATATTGAGGAAAAAATTCCACTAGCTTTAATTATAGCTGATGTTAATGGTTTAAAACTTATCAATGATGCCTTCGGACATAAAGCTGGAGATACACTTTTACAGAGAATTGCTAATATACTAAAAATAGAATGTCTGCCAAATGGAATTGTAAGCAGAATAGGAGGAGATGAATTTGTTATTCTCCTCTATAATACAAATGAAATTTCAACCGAAAAAATCATCAATAATATCAAAACTGCAATTAATGATGAAAAATCAGATACTGTTATTTTATCTATTTCAATAGGTGCTGCTGTTAAGAAAAATAAGTTTGAAGATATAGATGAAATATTTAAAAAAGCTGAAGAAGACATGTATAAAAATAAACTTATTGAAAGTCCTGCTATGAGGAAGAATACAATTGATTTAATTATGGATTCTTTACATAAAAAAAGTAAAATAGAAGCAGTTCATAGCAAAAAGGTAAGTGGAATTTGCAAATTAATTGGAAAAGCTTTGAATTTTGATAATGAACAATTAGAGCAAATTGGACTGGCTGGTCTTATGCATGATATAGGCAAAATATCCATTAGCAAAGAGTTACTAAATAATCCAAAGCCTCTAAATGAAGAAGAATTGCAAGAGTTTAATAGGCATTCAGAAGTAGGCTATCAAATATTACGAGCAGTAAATGAATTTACGAGTATAGCTAATTATGTTCTTGAACATCATGAAAGATGGGATGGGAAAGGATATCCAAAAGGGTTAAAAGGAGAAGAAATATCAATTGAAGGGCGAATTTTAGCTGTTGCTGATGCCTATGTATATATGACTTCAAACAAAAACCTAAGTGAAGAAGCTGCTGTAAATGAACTTAAGAAATATTCTGGAAGCCAGTTTGATCCTGAAATTGTTCAAGTCTTATTAGAAAAAGTACTTATTCGTCCATAAGTTCTCAACTTATTAATTCAGGCACAATGAACAATATATAAATGATCACCTTATTAATTGGCAATTTTTTAAATATAATTTCGTAATTTTATCACTTCCTCCAAATTAAAGCTTTCAATACTTCTTCTAAGAACAATTATTCTACTACAAGGAGTGATATTTAATGAAGTGGAATGAAGTAAGAATAATTGCAACTTTAACAGACCAAAAAAGTCTACTTGTAAAACTTTCCAAGTAGACTTTTTATAAAATAAATTTTATTTCACTGCTTCTTCATATAACTTATTAGCAAAATCCCAATTAACAACACTCCACCATGCGCCGACATAATCTGGTCTTCTGTTTTGATATTTTAAGTAGTATGCATGTTCCCATACATCTAGAGCTAGTACTGGTTTCAAGCCTTCGCTAACTGGAGAGTCTTGGTTTGCTGTAGACACAACTTCTAACTCCTTATCCTTGTTAACTACTAGCCAGGCCCATCCACTACCAAATCTTGTAGCAGCTGCTTTTGCAAAAGCTTCTTTAAAGGCATCAAAGCTTCCAAACTTAGCATTTATTGCTTCTAATAGAGCTCCTTTTTCCTTTCCTCCATTTGGAGATAATAACTTCCAGAATAGAGAATGATTAAAGTGACCTCCTCCATTATTTCTAACAGCAGTTCTTATATCTGCTGGAATACTTTCTAAATCCTTAATCAATTCTTCAACTGATTTATTTTGAAGATCTGGATAATTTTCAAGGGCTGCATTTAAGTTATTTACATAAGTTGCATGATGTTTTGAATGATGTATTGTCATTGTATTTTCATCTATATATGGCTCTAAAGCGTTATATTTATATTCTAATTGTGGTAATTCATGTTTCATTTTGTTCAACCTCCAAACGTTTATTTTCTATGTTTAAATATTAACACAATTGATAATAATAATCAATACTATATGATAATATTTTTAATTTATTTTGTTATGATGTAAGTTCAAATGAAATTTCTCCCTTTAAATAATTTTCAAAAATATAAGAGCCTATTTTTATAAGCTCTAAAACAGTAATTCTTTATTAAATTTCTCTAATTTTCAATATTATATCTAAACTATTTAAAATATTTCCGAAATATAATTATGTTAAACAATATAAGTTTTATGGTTATATAGTATATAATTAAACAAATGTAATTCCTTTTAGCAGATAAACATCAACTTATTATATTAGGAGATGATAAAATTGATAAAATTAAAACAACAAACAATTGATTTAGCATTGTTAATATTTACAGTTATACTTGGAATCTTTTCGTATATTTTTAATCTAGGCTGGATAAGACTAATCTTTTTTCTTCCTTTTTTAATATACAATCTTATTATATTAATTTCAGGCATAATCTATGTTTCTAAGAATTGTAATGAAGGAAATAAAAAACGAAAACTTGTATTTTATCTTGGTTTGTTAACGTACATGCTTTTTAATGTATTCTTTATTGATGGCGGTGATATTGGTCCTAGCTATTGCTTTTTTAGTTTAATAAAAGTTTATGGAAATGGTGCTTTATTTACTCATATATCAATGACTAGTCTTGCTATAAGTTTGATATGTATTGTATTAAATATTAAGGCAATTATAACTAAAAAAACTCTGTAACAAAATGTTTAATATAGTAGCTTCCTCATTCTTCTGACTCTAGAAATAGTAAATGATTCTTGCCGCTAATAAATTATAAAATATATATATTACTATAGTATCCATTGATATTTTTCTTTTACCTTTTAAATGTAAAAATACATCCAATGCTATCATTACTATTTCTAAAACTATAAATATTGCAATGAATACATAGAAATTAACATTAAAGAAATCATATGACATTGGCATTAACCCACCTATTAATAATTTAATCCATGGACTTAATTTATTTAAAATTTTCATTTATTAATCCCCCAGTTTTTCCAAACATAATTACTTAATTATATCATATTTTCCAAATTAATGTACTTGAAACCATACTTCATTAAAGCATAAATTCTTTCCTTATAGAATTTACGCTTATTTAATGCTATTATTTTATTAAAGATTATGAAAAATTTTAAATAATTAATTATTAGGCAATACTATAACCAAGGAGGTTTTTTCATGTTAATAGATAAACTAAAAACTTATACTTATAAAGATTATCTAACCTTTGATGAAAATGAAAGAATTGAAATAATAGTATGATTGTCGAGGTTATTTCAGCTTATAATCCTAGTAATGATTATGTAAGAAAATTAAACCTTTATGAAAAGTTTGAAGTTAAGGAATATTGGATAATAAACCCAATGAAGAAGAATATATTAGTTTATGTACTAACTGAACATGGATACGATGCTCCTACAGCTTATACCTTTAATGATACAGTTAAGGTAAATATCTATGATAATCTAGAAATAGACTTTAAATCAATTGATATATAATTGTTATTTGGCATTCCAAGCTAATTAGGACTACCTAAAAGGTAGTCCTGATACATACTTTAGTTTAATTACTCCAGCCTTTGCAGACATCAATCCATTCCTCATAGCCAGAATACTCTTCTAATTCTTCAATTGTAAGCTCTATTGCACTATTGCCACTTCCACAAGCAGGGAATACAGTTTCAAATCTTTTTAAGGATTCATCAAGATAAACTTTTACTCCCTTGTTGATAGCAAAAGGACAAACTCCTCCAACAGCATGACCAATTAAGGTTTCGTTTTCCTCTAATGTAAGCATTTTGGCTTTTGCCTTAAACTGTGCTTTATACTTGGAATTATCAATTTTCACATCTCCAGCAACTACAATCAGAATCGGATTTTCATCAACCATAAATGAAAGTGTCTTTGCAATTCTACACGGATCACAATGTAAGGCTTCTGCTGCAAGCGCTACTGTTTTACTTGATACATCAAATTCTTGCACTCGATTATCAATACCGAACTTTTTGAAATACTCTTTAACTTTTTCTATAGCCATATGTGAAATTTTCCCCCTCTTTCTAAATAACATAAACTCATAATAAAACATATAAATTTCAAGCTTAAACAATCACCTCAAAAATATTCTTATTCTTAATCTCAATCCACTCTTTAGTGTATTTCTTATTTTTATTAAAATTGAATTGAAGCAGATAACCTTTATCAACCTTTTGTTCCTCCATATAAGTTGAAAGCTGCTCTAAACCTTTTAATCTATAAGCCTCACCATTCCAGAGCTTAAGTTCTACTATATGTTTTTCATTTCCATAAGTAATAACTATATCCATTCTCTTATTTTCCCTTGTTTGTGGTTCTACAAAACTGAAACCTTTTCCATTTAAAATTGGCTTTAAATAAGCTAAAAATATTAATCTCCCATTGGTTTCATAAAAATGTTCATCTTCTTCTCTATACTCTTCAAACATAAACTCCTGAAATTTTAAAAGAAGCTTTTCCATGTCCAATTTATGGTCTTCTAAAACTTCAGATTTATCTATTTGTGTAAATCTTGATGCCATTTTACGTGCATCCCTTTGAGCAATAAGATAATCATAAAGCAATGTTTCAAATAATTTATTATGAATGACAAGGCGCCCTTCATGTTCAGCAAGAATTCCATACATTATTCCCTTTTCATATGCAAAAGAATTATAGGATATCTGTTTTCCTTCAACCAAGATTTCATAAACTACAGCTTTTATTTCTTCAAAATTTTCTAAATTTTTAATTACATCATCAAAAAGCGTATTATGCTCATTCAAAGTCATTTTAATAGCTTTTGTAAGTCCTTCAAGAGTCCAATCTTTATCTAAATATTCATCGATATTCTTACAAAGTCTGCTGACTAAATAAGGATAACCACTAGTAAAACTCCTTATTTCCTTTGCTAAAAGCTCTATATCCATTTTAATATTTGTTTCATTTACATATTCTTCAAGCATAGTTTTAATTTCTTCAACTGAGAAGGACATATCAAGTTTAAAATCTGCTGCTATATTCCAAGGTGAATTAAATACCCTGTCTTTTTCATCTCTTATTTTAAGTTTTATATTTTTAATATCATTTACTCCTCCTAAGATAACACTTTTAAATGTAAGATCTTCCTTTGCATTTTGGGCCAAATATTTATTCCTAAGCACGCCTAAAAACTGCATAAAAATTCTGTTGCCACTACTTTTATCTACTTCATCTATAACTAAAATCATATCTTTGCCGTATTCTTCAATAATTTCAGTAATATTATTTGATAACTGTTTAAAATTCTTAGTTCTATCTGCGTAGTATTTTAACTTTGTATATAATTCTTTATTAGTAAACCTTAAACTACTTGCAAAAATATCAAATACTTCTTTACAAAATTTTTCTTCTGTTTCAAAAAGATCATCACCTATTCCTTCAAAACTTGTTTTAATAACAATATATTTTTTATTTAATTCCTCTACAAGTTCATTAAATGTAGTTGTTTTTCCAAATTGTCTTGGCCTATTTATTGTAAAATAATCTCCTCTATCTACCATTTCAATAATTTTTTTAACTTTTGAACTTATATCAACCATATAATGCTTTTCTGGTATACAAAGACCTGTTACATTAAAATATTTCAATTGTTCTACCTCCAACATGTATTAAAATTAAAAATTTGTGCCCTTTATAGCATCATTTAGACATCGAACAACTCATAATTAATGTTATTTAGAGTTCATTAATTACTTCGTACATTGATATTATATCCCATAAACTGATTCCATAAAACATCTTATACTTACTTATTTTTATTATTAATTTTCCCCTATCCCCTTCAAACCCGCATATATTCTATAATTTGTTATCTTCTTATATTTTTACCTTGTTAACTTCTTTCCTTTTTTTAAAGTAATACCTTTATAAAATAATCAGGACTACCTTTTTAGGTAGTCCTGATTACTTTACATAACAACTTATTAATTAGTTAAATTAATTGTGAAGCTCCTATTAAACCGGCATCATCTTGGAATTTAGCTAATTCTATTTTTAAATTTTCAGGGTAAAAAACCTTGGACTTAGTATTTTCTTTTATAAGGTCAATTATTTTAGGATTATGAATTGCAACAGAGCCTCCTATTACAAAAATATCTGGATCAACTACTGCACATATATTAGCAATTCCCTTAGCCATATTTTCACAAAAATCTTCTACAACTTGTATAGCCACCTCATTCTTTGAATAATGCAATTCAAAAACCTCTTCAGCATTTAACTTTCTATTTAATTTTTCACTGGCGATTCTTGCAATATTAGTACCACTGCATTGACCTTCTAATCCTCCTGCATTTAAACCATTGTGAGAATATTTATCTTCATTAATAATAATATTGTTAATTTCAGCAGCCGCTGAATTAGCTCCTGCTATTATTTTATTTTCAAGTATATATGCGCCGCCTACTCCAGTTGAAATTGTAATGAAAAATACTGCTTCGTAGCCTTTCCCAGCTCCATAAATAGCTTCAGCTAATCCCGCAACATTAGCATCATTATTAAGCTTTGTTTTTAAAAGCGTTTTTTCTTCAAAGTATTTTACTATTTCAAAATTATTCCATCCAACTAAATTCACAGGATTTAGAATTTTGCCTTTTCTAATATCTAATGGACCTGGACAACCAATTCCGATTCCATTAAATTGATAATTGTTTTTTTCTTCATTAATGAAATCTATTAATTTATCCAAATTTGCAGTACATCCAAGAGCCACTTCATTATTAAATTTCACTTTTTTGATAAGCTGTCCACCTTCGTCAAAGATAGCACATCTTAATTGAGTGCCTCCAATATCTATTCCTACTTTATTCATTATATTTAACCTCCTTGATTTCAATTTCCTTGAAAATAGCAATTAACCTAACTTCATAATTTTATTAAATATATATGTTGCAATAGTAATTCCGCATTATTAATTCAAGAAATCCTGTAAAGAAAGGTGGGAATCGAAAAAATAATTATTCATTACCAATTTCAAAAATCATATAATAATTCTGTTATTGTTGCATAAGTTTGATTATTAATGTAATATACATGCATAATTGAGAAATTATAATCGTAACACTACACAAGAAATCAGATACATTTTTCTGGAAGCAAGCATGTGAAATTGAGCTGATGATGGTTATTAGTGGAAGGTTGTTCCATTTTCTGCTTGTCATAAATTTACTTTAGGAACATGCAGAAATGGGTGCAACCTTCCACGTAGAACCATCCAGCGAAAATTTCACTAGTCCTGTGGAAGATAAATGTGTCTGATTTCGGTAATTGTTGCATAAGTCTAATTCTCGCTTTGGATATCTATAATTAAACATTGTAAAATATATGCTACATTATTCTGAAAGTCTTGATTTCATAAGGCTTAATATCAAAGGTAAATTCATTTGTATTTTCAGCAATGCATAAAATTTCTTCTTCAAGTAAGTTACATTCTATTATTTTGTTACAACTTATATCTAGACATGCTTTCACTTGTGTACGTTTATTTTCAAATTCATAAATTCTAATAATAGTACCATTCCCATCTTCTGCTTTCTTTATAGTTTCAAGAACTATATTTTCAGCATCCAACTCAATGAGGCTTGTACTTTCATTTTCCACTTCATTGCTGCTCTCTGGATAGCTGGTCAAAAGAGGAAGATTTAGCATATAAGCTTCCTTTACAGTAGAACCTTTTTTCCAATTTCCCTTATGTGGTAATATTGAATACGTAAAACAATGTTCTTCTTGGTCAGTTGTTAAATTAGGTTCTATTCCTGATTTTATAAGTGATAAGGTCATAAGCTGATTTTTTATGCCATAGCCATATTTACAGTCATTTAAAAGGCTTACACCATACCCACCATCGGATATATCTGCCCATTTATGTGCACATACCTCAAATTTTGCTTTATCCCAGCTGGTATTACCATGAGTTGGCCTTGTCAAATTTCCAAATTGAATATCATAGGTTGCTTCATTAGCATTGACATCTATTGGGAATTCAACCTTCATAAGCTGCTGATGCTCTTTCCAATCTACATAAGTTTCAAAGTCAATTCTATTAGAGTTAGCATAAAAATAAACTTTTTGCCTTATTAATGAATTGCAATAGTTCCTTTCAGTTAGTAAAACTGCTTGGACAGGACCATTTTCTATCCATTCCAGCCTTGTAACTTCATCTGCAATCCATGATTTTCTATTATAATAAATATCAATATTCCAGTTATCAAATTCTCTTGGTTTATCCTCATAAACTCTAAATACATTTCCCTTTTCTCCAGCTTTTAAAACTTCACGGTTGGAAGTTTTATCAAGAAGTGATGTAAAGAAACCTGTAGAATCTATAGCTACTTTATAATAAGGCGTTTCTATTCCTCCATCAGTAATGTTAAATGGACTTTCATGATTTGTACCCTCATTAAATTTAAGCAACTTAAGCCCCTTTGCTGGAATGTCTTTAACCCATGCCACCAGCTTACCATCTTGAGTTTTTTGTACTGGGAAAACATCACCAGCTTCACTTATTAATTCAGTTGCATTCTTATTAAAATCTTCTAGCAAAATTTTATCACTACGCATAAAGGACAAAGTATTAACAACAGCAATTTGTTCTTTACCTGCTCCTAATTTTGAAGCAATTAACTCTAACCTCTCATTAGTTAAAGCTTCAACTTTATTTTTAATTTCTTCATATTCTAACTTTGTAACATCATAGGCTTCCTTAATTGCTGAACCGGGCAGAATATCATGGAACTGATTAAGTAAAACTGTCTTCCATATTGAATCAATTTCTTCTTTAGGATAAGGCATACCATATTTTTCAGCCCAAACTGAAAGCATTTCTAAATCCATTAGTGCAAATTCACTCTTACGGTTACTGCGTTTATTTCTAGCCATTGAGGTATAAGTCCCTCTATGATACTCTAGATAAAGTTCTCCAATCCACTCTGGCACATCAGGATTATCAGCTAAAGCTTTATAAATCTTGTCAAAATAATTTTTTGAGAATTCCTGTTTAACTCTTGGTGCGCCAATAATTCCTTTTTCCAATCTTCGACCATTTTCAAGCATTTCACGAGTTGGTCCACCGCCACCATCTCCATAACCATAACATACAAGAATATCATTATTTAACTCTTTTTGTTGATATCTGTCCCAGCCACCCATTAAAGCTGCTGGGTGTAACATACCATTATAAGTTGTAAAAAAGCTTTCTTTAGGTTGATCTATACCTTTTGTTGTAATCAAATGTGTAAATATAGGTGTACCATCAATGCCATGCCACCAAAATGTATCATAAGGAAATTTATTAAATTCATTCCACGCAATTTTAGTAGTCATAAAATATTCTATTCCACATTTTTTCATAATTTGAGGTAATGCAGCTGAATATCCAAATACATCTGGGAGCCAAAGAATTTTGCTATCTACATCAAATTCTTCTTTAAAAAATTTCTTTCCATAGATAAACTGTCTAACTAGAGATTCCCCAGACGTTAAGTTACAATCTGCTTCAACCCACATTCCACCTTCAGGTTCCCATCGCTTTTCTAATACTTTCTCTTTTAACTTTCCATAAATTTCTGGATAACGATCTTTTAAAAATTCATATAATTGAGGTTGACTTGACATAAATTTATACTCCGGATACTCATTCATTAATTTTAAAACAGTTGAAAAACTTCTAGCAACCTTTTCTCTAGTTTGACTTACTGTCCACAACCAAGCTACATCTATATGAGTATGCCCAATACAACTAGCTATCACTTCACTATGATCAGCAAGTGTACCATATACAGTTTTCTCAAGATATTCTTCAGTTTTCTTAATAGAGGAATAAAAAGACTGTGAATATGGCATACGAAGATCTAATAAATCAGCAGCCTTCTCAAGCTCAACCTCAAGAGACATTTTTGCACTATTATCATCTTCAAGCTTTTCAGCTATACATAAAGGTACATTAAAATCATGATATAATTTTAATATCTGCTCATCAACTTGAGTAACATGTCCTATAAGCAATAGTTCAACGTGTAGGGTTCCAGTATAAGATTGTAAATCAACTTTATACTTTTGTTTGGGCTTTGCACTTTCAGTAATTAGTATTTCCCTGTGGTTCATATCTACACCTTGGACAGGAATATCGTTTATAAATGCTAAAAATTGAGGATTTCTCATATCCTCTGCTTCATCAATTTGTGTTTTTATAATTAAATATACTGGTTTATTTGAATATTCTTCTGGTACAGTAAATTCAGTTGTAAACCAAGAATGTTTATCTTTTCCCATCCAAATCATATTCTTACTATCAAATTCCTCCCATGGAGTTTGATCCATTTCAGCATCCTGTGGTCTAAGATAAAAGCCTTCTTTTTTCTTCCATTTAGTTATATCAAAAGATGTAACAGAAGATAATTTTTTTAATTCATTGCAAAGTATACGAATACGTTCTTTTCTAAACATTAAAATCACCAAACTTTCAAACTAAATATTTTTATTAGTATTTATGTAAATTGATTTGATATTTTTTAAATATGCCTTATATAAATAAAATCCTATCAAAGGTATCTATTAAGTTACAACTTTGATAGGATTCATAATGTATAAAAAACTTATCTATTATCCTTTAGCTGCACCTTGCATGCTGAATCCTTTTGACATATATTTTTGAGAAATTATATATAGCAGTATAGATGGTGCTGCATAAAGCACGGAATATGCTGCTAAGGGTCCATAAGCAATCATGCCATGATTTCCAAAAAACTGATATAGCATAACAGATGCTGGGTATTTTTCAGTAGTACTAATTAAGATGTATGGAACAAAGAAGTTTCCCCAGCTGCCAGAAAAAGTATAGATAGCTACAGTAAAAATTCCTGGAAGCATAACAGGTGTAATAATTTTTCTTAAGGCTGTAAAAACACCTGCTCCATCAACCCAAGCTGCTTCTTCAAGCTCTATTGAAACTGAATCCATGAAATTTTTCATCATCCAAATAGCATAAGGTAGTGCTGAAGCTGTTAGGAATAAAATTACTCCAAAGATATTATCATATAGCTTTATAGTTATAAAAAGCTGATAAACAGGTACCATTAATGCTGTTATAGGAAGTGAAGTCATAAAAAGTACAGAATACATAAACATTTTTTTGTGCTTCATCTGATATCTGGAAAGTGGATATGCACACAAACCTGACACGACAACAACAAATACTGTTTGTAAAATAGAGATTAACAATCCTATAACAAACGAACGTTGATTAGTTTGATTTTTCAATACATCAATATAATTACCCAAAGTTATATTTTTTGGTATCTGAAGTGCCTGAGATGCACTGCTATCAAATGAAGCTACTATTACCCATAGCAATGGAAGGAAAAAACAAACACCAATTATACTAAGAATTGCATAAGGAAATACCTTTCCAAAAATTCTTCTTCTCCATTTCATATTCATACGTCTTACCTGCCTTTAAATTTTTACTTTAGATGCTTTTACATAGATAACACCTAATATTACACCAATTGTTAGAAGTATCATTGATATTGCAGTACCATAACCAATTTGAAAACTACCAAATGCATCATTATACATTAGCAATGGAAGCGTTGTTGTTGAATCTCCTGGCCCTCCACCAGTCATCATATAAATCAATCCAAAGACACCAAGAGTAGAAAGTGTATTTAACATCATATTAGTTATAATAGAACCTTTTATATTAGGTAAAATTATTTTAAATAAAATGGCCATATTAGATGCACCATCAACTACTGCTGCTTCTTCAATATCCGTTGGAACATCATCTAAGGCAGCTTGATATACTAACATTGAAAATGCTGTACCATGCCATGCATTAGCAATAACAATACTAAGCATAGGATATTTAAAAAGCCATGATACTGGTGTACCACCAAAAGCATTAATTATTAAATTAAGAGTACCAGCATCATTTAAAAAGTTAGCCATGCAAAGTGCACAAACAACTTCTGGCATAACCCAACCAGAAAGAACGATACTTCCTACAACTCTTCTGAAGATTGTATTTTTATTTTTCATTAAAACTGCAATAAGAAACCCAAATACCTGTTGTCCTATCAAAGAAGAGCAAACTAAGAAAACAAGTGTGTTAACTATACTTTTAAATACTTGAGTATCCTTTAACATCTGTCTGTAATTTTCTAAGCCTATAAACTTAAAATCTTGAGCTTGACTTCCTGTCAAGGACAAATTTGAAAACGAAAAAATTACAGTTAATACAATAGGAAAAATAAAAAATAATAACAAAAGTGAAACTGCAGGCAAAAGAAAAATATATTTTCCAAATTTCGATTTTTTGTTAAATAGCGAAGACATAACTCCAGCAACACTCATTCTTTTAACCCTCCTTACAATATATATGTACTCAGGCAAAATGCCTGGAAATTTTCAAAATTAATAAAAGTTAATTCATTTCTCTTATATGAACTATATAGTTTGCAATAATATCGCTATATTACCAAACTAAAATATGTATTTAAATACTTTTAGTGCTATTTATATATTCAAAACAAGTATAAACGAGCAGTTTCATATACAGGCCCTGCCCGTTTATATTAATTTTTATTTATCAGTCACCTTATCATCTCCAGCGATTCTCGTTACATTTTGTGCATATTTTGCTATAGCATCAGCTGGTTTTGTTCCAGATGCAACTGCTTCAACCATTGATTGAATTTCAGTTGATACTGAAGGATATTTATCTACTGCTGGTCTAAATATTGCATTTTTTAACATATCATTAGCTTGTTGATTAAATGGTATAGCCATAAAATCCTTATCTTCTGCTACATCTTTACGAGTAGTGAGGAAGCCTGCTGCTTTATCTAATGAAAGCATATTTTCTTTATTCATAGCAAATTTTACAAATTCCATAGCTGCATCTTTGTTTTTACTTTGTTTAGGAATTGCAAGTGACCATCCACCTGCCATAGTTACAGTTTTTGGTTCTTGTCCTTTACTTGTAGGCATAGGTGCAAATCCGACTTTATTAGTATAATCTGCCCATTCAGCAGGGCCACCCTTTGCCCAGTTACCTGAAGTCCAATATCCATCTAAACCAATACCAACTTTATCCTTAGGCATATACTGACGTGCAAAAGTGTTTCCTGCTTCTCCATTAAGAACTAGAGAAAGAGATGGACCATATCCCTTTTGATAAATTGTATCAACAAAGTTAAGTGCCTCTGTCATTTCATTACTCTTTACAACCCATTTTTTGCTGTCTGAATCATAAAGTGTACCACCAGCACCATAAAGAAGCATTTCATAAGTCTGCATACTTGTAGCTTCGCCAGTAGCTTTTCCTGAATTCATCCAGAATGGAACTACATCTGGGCACTTTTCTTTAATTGTTGCACATGCTTGTAAAATCTCATCCCATGTTTTTGGTTGCCAGTTTTCAGTCAATCCTGCTTTTTTAAAGACTTCTTTATTGTACCAAAGTCCTCTTGAATCCGTGCTATATGGTACAGCGTAAACCTTTCCATCTGAGGCAGTAACACCTTTCTTTAAAGGCTCATTAAATTGGCTTGTCCAATCTGACCAACTATTTAATTGAGAGGTTAGATCTTCTAAATATCCAGCACTTGCATCTGAATTTAACATAAAGGTATCTTCTGTTACAATATCAGGGCAATTTTCACCAGATTTTAATGCTAATGCAATTTTGGTAAAATAATCACCTTCTGATGCAGTGATTGGTGCAGCAACAACCTTAACCTTAGGATTGTTATATTTTTTATTAACTTCTTCAATCCATTTTTTATAAGTGTCAGAACCATCATCTCTGTAAGTAAATTTAAGTGTTATAGCTCCATCTGATGATTGATTTGAACTAGCAGCTTTGTCACTTGAGCTTCCACACGCAACCAAAGAACTTGTCATTATAATACCTGTTACTAATAACGAAATCTTTTTTAACATTTTTCTACTTAACATAAAGTCCCTCCTATTTTTACTTATCATGGAATATTTATATAAACTTCACTATATAAAATATAATGAGGTTAATATATCAAATTAATCTACAAAAACTTTAATAATAAGTTCAGCAAAAAGCGAATCTGCCCAAGCGAACCAGCTTCTTGTAAAATCATGAGGATCATTAGGATTAAAGCTCTCATGCATACATTCTTTTCCATCATCTGTTTCTATGATCATTTGAATAAGCTTACTTATTTCCTGAGGATCAATTGAAGTCATAGCCTGCATCATCAAACCAATTGGCCAAATGTTTCCAGCAGGAGTATGAGGACTTCCCACCCCTTTAGCGTATTTACCTTCATAATAATATGGATTTTTGTTGCTTAAAACAAATCTACGTGTATTTTGATAAATCTCATCATCTACTGATGCATATCCTAAATAAGGAATAGAAAGTAGATTTGGAACATTTGCATCATCCATTAAATTATAATTACCCATACCATCAGTTTCGAAAGCATATATTTTTCCAAAGTCTTCTGTTTCAATAATTCCAAAGGAAAGTATTCCTTGTTCAATTTCTTTTCTTAGTTCTATGGCTCTAGTCTCTAAATTCTTATCTTTATAAATTGAAGCTGCAATTTCCTCCATAAATTTAAGCACAACTACTGCAAACATATTTGAAGGAATATTATATCCATATGTACAAGCATCATCACTTGGTCTAAAGCCTGACCAGGTCATTCCTGTATAATCAAGTGGCGCTCCCTTTCCTTCGTTTGGAAGAGTATCTGTATCTGGACAATTTTCTCTTTGAAATCTATACTCAGATTTTTCGTAATGGTGCTGTTCAACTTTCCATAAATTAATTATTGTATTCATTACTTTATAAAAAGCTTCATCAAAAATTTCTTTACTACCACTAACTTTCCAATATTGATAAGCAAGCTGAATTGGATAACAAAGCGAGTCTATCTCATACTTTCTCTCCCATACCCATGGGTTTTGAAGAGTTAAGTCTTCCTTCATTCCATGATTGTTTGGCTCCATATTGAAAGCATTTGCATAAGGATCAATCCCTATATACATGATTTGCCGTTTAATCAACCCTTCAACAACTCGTGCGATTTGAGGATCTTTATTGACTAATGGTAAATAGTGTCTTACTTGAGCAGAAGAATCCCTTAACCACATAGCAGGAATATCTCCTGTTAAAATAAACGTAGTACCATCTTCTAAAATACTTGTCGTAGTGGCAAGTGTACTAAGATAACAATTTTTAAACGTTTTCTTAAAACTTGTGTCTAATTGTTCTGCAATATCATCAACATATTGTAGAACAATTTCTGATATATTCAATATCTTCACTCTCCTTTCACCATGTTTTTTCTTACTTGACTATATTATATATTCCAATTTTGTCAAAGTCAATATATTAATTATACTTTTTAAATAAACATTGTCTATTTTATGTCAATCTAAATACATTTAATATATTAAATATATTAAACGTATTTTTTATTTGTTATATTTACTCAATCATAGCTAATAGCTTACTCTTGCTTCTCGACCAACTTAATCCCTTAGCCGTTTTATTCCCTTTAGCCATATATAAAACAAAAGATAACCTTTGATTTCATAGGCCTCTCAGGTCCTTAAAGTCTTTACTTTCTAGGCATTAAAAAAGGTGCTACAACTCTATTTAATAAATAGATTAGTAACACCTTTTTATTTCTATAATTATTTATTTTCCTATTAATCATGAATTTCTTTAACTGACTGACCAATAACGAGTATAGCTTTAAGATAAGTTTTCTCTATTACTTCCCCTTTTAAAAGCTTAAGCACAAACTGTATTGCTGTACTGCCAATCTCCTTTTCCTTTTGACGTATATGAGTAAAAAAATAATCTCCCATGCTATTATATGGCCCATCAAAGCAAAGTATAGATATATCTTCTGGCACTTTTTTATTTAGCGATTTTAAAACGCGCATTACTAATAGTGCTAAATTATATTCTGTTACAAATACACAAGTTATATCTGGATTGTCTAAAATTAAATTCTTGATTTTATCACAATCTGCTTCGATATTATTATCACTATCCATCCCTGGTAAAGTACTCATTAAATTAGTTTCCCATAGAGCTTCATCAACTTTAACGCCATGTTCTGCATGACTAATTATAAAACCTTGTATTCTCTCCTCTATAGTCGTAGTATCTTTAGGATTAGTAGACATAAAGCTAATTTTTCTATGCCCCTGTTCTAAAAGATAATCTGCTGCCATTTTTGCAGCCTCTACATTTTCAGTTCCAACAAATGCTGCTGGAATACCCTTTAAATCGCAATCCATTAAAACAAGTGGATATCCTTCAATTATAAGCTTCAGTATTTTAGGATTATAATGTTCTCCATGAACTGGCATTACAATTATTCCGTCTACCCCCATGTCCACCAGTGAATCAATTGCATCATTTTCTAAATCCTGATTACCATAGGAACGTCTTGGAACTATAAAGCAGTTGTTTTTAGTTGCTTCTTGTTCAATTCCAGATAATAAATTCGTTCCATAACTCTCAGAAAAATCAGAAAGAACAACACCAATAATTGGTGAATGTGCTTCTCCCTTATGTATATTTTCTTTATCTTCAGTATATTTCATAACAAAAGAACCTTTTCCTGGCACTCGTGTTATTAATCCATTATCAGCAAGCATCTCAAGTGCTTTTTTGCTTGTAATATTACTAACATTAAATTGTGCTGCGAGTTCTTTTTCTGTGGGCAATTTTTCTCCCTCAGAATATTCGCCACTCACAATTTTATCATATAAAGAATTGTATAATTTTTGATACAGTGGCTGATTATCATTCATATAAATATATCTCCTGATCATTAATAAAATATTATTTAAAATATAAACATATAAATTCATAGCTGATATTAACCAAAGTTATACCTAACTATAAATAATATATCTAATATATTTAATATATCATTCTTATATCCTCTGCGTCAATTTTATTTTATAAAGTTTCTGTACTATATTATAATTAATTACCCAAAATTAGATAAATTTTCAAAAAGGCTTCACTAAACTTTAAATTTAGTGAAGCCTTTTAAATACATCAAAGAAAACATACTTGCTATTTTCCTAGTTACATTTTAATTTCTGGTTTTACTATTAATTTAAACTAGTTTTGGAAGCGTAGTTGCTCCATGAGGCATAATACTTATTGTAAGATTTTCAGCTTTATCCTTATAAGCAGTTTCAAGCGCCTCTTCCAAGGTTTTAGTTACAATAACTTTTGTATTTTTTAGCAAAACAGGATCAATTTCTGAAACCAAAATTAGTTTATACTTTTCACCAGTCTCACAGAAAAAGTATCCAACAAATTTTGAAATAGTATAATGTTCTCTAAGGTCTTTTTCCCTATCTAACATATTATCAAAATTCAATATCATATCCTTAATATCTTTAACTTCCCCAATGCCTTCGCTACACTCACTAAGTACTATAATAGTTCCACCATCTACTACTGCTTCTTTTGCATTTATTAAGGTTTTTATGGATTGATAAAGATTTATATCCTTTGGATATCCTCCTGCACTAGCAATAACAATATCCGCTTTCTTTTTTATATTAACTCCATCAATACTATCTACTAATTTTCTTCCGGCTTCATGAGCGGCTATATAATTTCCTGCAACTGCACCAGCTATATCTCCATCTGGTCCCATTACTACATTAAACATAAAGGACGGCTTCAGCATAGCAGCTGCTTGCATCATATCTTCATGTACAGGATTTTCTATAATATTACCTGAGCATACACGATCCCTTGTCCCACTTCCAAGACCTTCATTCAAAGAAAGAGAGTGATTTGCTGATATGGTCTTAAAAGAGGATATGCCAGGAAGTATTGATTTCTTTCCTCCTGACCAGCCCACAAGGAAATGATAAACTATTGCTCCTGTGATAACTACATGATCAGCCTCAACAGCTATTTTATTTACTTTTACAGGCGTTCCATAGCTTGTATCACCTAGATATACAAGATTTTCTTCATCAAAACAATCGTGGTCATATACTTCAAACCTTTTTGACAATTCTTCCCCAAGAAGTATTTCATGCTCTTCCTTTGTTTGCTTTCTGTGAGTACCTTGAGCACATAGAAATATAATATTTTCATCTTTAACTCCACCTAAATTTAGTTCTTCTATAATTTTATATAGAAACTCATGTGGCTTTTGCCAGCTTCTTGTAATATCAGAAATTACTATACAAACTCTTTCATCTTCATGTACTATATCTTTAAGTCTTTTGCTATCAATTGGATTAAGTAATGCTTCAGAAATAATTTCAGCTTCTGTTCTATCTTGCCTTAATACATTGCTTTCAATTACTTCTAGTAGATTTTTTTCTTCGATTAAAGCTTTCATCTCACCTTGACCGTATTTCATATTAATTTCTTTCATTTTATAGCCCCCAATAATTGAATTATTAATCTTTTCAAACATTTATTAATAATTTGGTAATATTTTTGTATATTTTATATATAATACAATATTTAATCCTTGTCAATATTATCATTTTTTTAATTGTAATAAAATCAACCCTTAATTAATCTTAATTTTCCATTAAATCTCATACAATTTATTGGAAGCATATACTCTAAATGGTATAATAATAGAGATATAATTTAATGCAATACTTTGGATTTGGAGTAAAAAGCATGAAAAAAAGTACAAGCAAATTAACAAAAACAAAAATTATATTATACATTTTTATTGTAATTACTTTTTTTAATCCAGCATCTACTAATTTCAAAGTTGGAGAGAATATCAATGTAAAATATTTACCACATTCACATATGGGAATATCATATTCTTATATAAATGAAAGCGTTCCATTTTCATTATTACCACAAATATAATTAAAATAATACTAATTAATTGAATTATGAATAACACTAACATCTTTAACATACAGCGTTCACTTTCATAAGCGTATACAACGATCTTTTAGTTAATAAAATTTTATTTAAAGAGAGGATTTTAATTATGTTACTAAAAAACACCTTTGCACAAACTCCACCAATGGGTTGGAATAGTTATGACTATTATGATACTACAGTTAATGAAGCTCAAGTTAAAGCTAATGCTGAATACATGGCAAAATACTTAAAACCGCATGGATATGAATATATTATTGTAGATATTCAATGGTCTGACCCTAACGCAGGTACTGACAGGAAAAATTGTCAATACATAAATTTCAGCCATTTTAATATAGATGAATATTCTAGGCAGCTCCCAGCTGAAAACAGATTCCCATCTTCAAAAAATGGTGCTGGCTTTAAGCCTCTTGCAGATTATATTCATGATTTAGGCTTAAAATTTGGTATTCACATTATGAGGGGAATTCCAAGATATGCTGCACATATGCCTTTAAAAATTAAAGGTACCAATGTAACTGCAGATAAAATTGCAGATCCGTATTCAATATCTAAATGGAATCCAGATATGTATGGCGTTGATTATCAAAAGCCTGGTGCTCAAGAATATTATAATTCTATTTTTGAATTATATGCTGAATGTGGTGTTGATTTTGTAAAGGTTGATGATATATGCAATACTAATATGTATAGGGAAAATCCTTATTCTGCTGAAAAAGAAATTGAAATGATTCATAAAGCTATATTAAATTCTGGAAGAAATATTGTCTTAAGCCTTTCACCCGGACCTGCTGTAATTGAAAAAGCTTGGCACTTAGAAAAGTATGCAAATATGTGGCGTATTACTGATGACTTTTGGGATAATTGGATTTTACTTAAAAATATGTTTGAACGTTGTGAAGTTTGGCAAAATCATGTATCAACTGGCTGCTATCCTGACTGTGACATGATTCCAATTGGATGGTTAGGTAAAGGTTTTGGTTTAGAACGCTATACTAGCTTTACTATAAATGAACAAATTACATTAATGACTCTATGGTGTATTTTTCGTTCTCCTTTAATGGTTGGAGCTGAATTAACAAAATTAGATTCAGAAACCTTAGAGCTATTAACAAATGATGAAGTACTTTATTTAATAGCAAATTCACATGGTGCAATTCAAATAGAACGTGATGATACACATGCTATATGGTTTAGTAAGGATAATAATGATGACAGTTGTTATATTGCTCTATTTAACTTATCAGAAATAAGTAAAACTATAACAGTTTCTTTAAAAGATATTGGAATTAATTCTCATGCTTTCATACGTGATTTATGGAAACATGAGAATTTGGATTCAGTTGAAAATATAGTTACTGCTAATGTTCCTTCACATGGTGCAGCACTATATAAGCTTAAATTTTGCCAATAAGATATTCCTGCTTTCCATCTCGTAAGAAAACTGGAATAATATCTATTGGTGCATCTACTTCAATGGTTTGACCACCATTATAAAGCTTTCCAGTGTGTGCATCTGTCCAATCAGAACCTTTAGGAAGATAAACCTTCCTAGAGGTTGCTCCTTCATATATTATTGGAGCAACTAATATATCAGCTCCATATAAATACTCATCCTTAATGTCCCAAACAATTTCATCGTTTTGGAATTCAAAGAAAAGTGGTCTCATAATTGGAGCCCCATTTTCATGGGCTTCTTTCATTAATTCTCTAGTATAATCTCTTAAAGTTTCTCTTAAGCTCATATATTTAACTGAAATATCATATACTTCATCTCCAAAGCTCCATACCTCATTATTTCCACCAGTAGACAATGCCTTACTGCCGTCTTTTTTAATTACCTCAGTGCTTGATGCTCGATCCCCATGTAATCTCATTACTGGACAAAAGGCTCCCCATTGAAACCATCTGATTAATAATTCTCTGAATTTAGGATCATCAGGATTTCCTCCAACAAAACCACCAATGTCTGTTGTCCACCAAGGAATTCCTGCAATCCCCATATGCAAGCCTGCAACAATTTGCTTTCTGAAATCTTCATAAGAAGAATGAACATCTCCTGACCATACTAATGCTCCATATCTTTGACTTCCTGACCATGCACAACGAACTAAATTAACAATATTCTCTTGTCCTTCTGCCTGCATTCCTTCATAAAAGGTTTTAGAATAATGTTGCGGATAAATATTACCTATTTGAACATTTGGTCCTAAGGAATATCTATAGTTATCAAAATCATATACATCATATTCTGGTTCTGCTTCATCTAACCAAAATATCTTAATTCCATAATCATAATAGTTCTTTTTACATTTTGACCATACATAATTTCGTGCTTTTGGATTTGTCGCATCAAAAAAAATACTTGCTGGGAACCAATTCATCATAGCAACATTAGCTCCCTTTTCAGCTTTAATTAAGTATCCCTTTTGCTGCATTTCTTCATAATTTTCACTATGTCGATCAATTTGCGGCCATACAGATACCATTAATTCTATACCTAATTCTTTTAATTCCTCTACCATTGCTTTTGGATCTGGGAAAAATTCTTCCTCAAATCTAAAATCTCCTTGTTTAGGCCAGTGGAAAAAATCAATTACAATAACATCTATTGGAAGCTTTCTTTTCTTATATTCTCTTGCTATATTTAATAGCTGCTCCTGATTATAATACCTCAATTTGCATTGCCAGAAGCCTAGACCATATTCCGGCATCATTGGAACTGTACCTACAGCTTTTCCATAAGCCTTTTCTATTTCAGCTGGTGAGTCTCCTGCTGTAATCCAATAATCTAATTGCTTAGTACTTTCTGCAAACCATTCTGTTCTGTTTTTAGCAAAATTTACTCTTCCAATAGCTGGATTATGCCATAGGAAGCCATATCCTTTACTTGAAAATAAAAATGGTACACTAGCTTGAGAGTTACGATGAGCTAATTCTATAGTTGAACCTTTCAAATCAAAAATTTCTTGTTGATATTGTCCCATTCCATATATTTTTTCCTTGGCATCTCCTTCAAACGAAGCGGTTAACTTATAATCTCCTCCAATGATAGGTTTAAAGGCTCTTGCTTGAAGTTTTAAAGCTCCACCACTACTAATTTCTTTCAATAACAATTCACCTTTTTCATTGAAAAAGGAAATCCTTCCCGAAGTTTCCCATCTTGATTGATTAACGATACTTGCAGTTATTTTACCATTTTTTATGGTAGCAGTTTGTGTTTCTTTGTTAATTTCTATTTTAGCTTTAGTATTACTGCTGCTAGGTAATAATGAAAAATCCGTGTCTAGTATTTCGCCCATCATTCGTGATCTGACACGCAGACTGTTTTCTCCCCAAGCTTCAATTTGTAAGGTTTCCCCATTGTTTTCAAAAATCAACTTTCCATCTTCTATAGAATAAAAATCCATTTTTAATTAACCTCCCACCTAAAATCTATTGTTCTTATATATAATTATAGTGTCTTATAAATTCTCATGTTATAATTATATTTGCAGTAAACTATTAATATAATGTCATACAGTTATTAAATGGGGTGAAAATAAATGTTAGGTAATAAGGATTTAAAATCGCCTAATGACTTAAAAGAAAATATTTCACATGGAGATTTTTTATTTAGTCTTGCAGTGCACTTAACTGAACATAAAATCGCACTCGACATAATGTTATATTCTCATTGGCATGAAGAATTAGAAATTTTATATATAATTGAAGGAAGTATGCTGCTGCAAATTGATTTGCAATCATTTATTGTGAATAAAGGCGATATTATTATAATTCCACCAAACTTAATTCACGGAGCCTCACGTTGCAATAACTCTCCTTGTAAATTTTATGCAATAGTCTTTCATCCAAACTTAATTTCCAGCATTATTAATGATACTATTCAGCAAAATTACTTAGATCCTTATTTTATAAAATCAAACAAGAAATTTCTCTATATTAATAAGAGTTCTTGGGAATACGATAAAACATTTCACTACATAACAGCTATAATAGAAGCCTATTATTCAAAAGCTTTTGGCTTTGAACTTCTTATTAAAGCCTATATTCTACAGATGTTTTATAACATAATTCAATTTCATTCAATTGAAAACAATGAATTGAAAAAGGAAGATCTTTTAACAACGGTTCGAATAAAAAAAATTCTTGCTTTTCTAGAAGATAATTATCAAAGTCCCTTTTCTTTATCAGATTGGGCATTAAGTATCTCTCTAAGCAAAGAACAGTTTTGTAGAATTTTCAAGAAACATTTTAATAATACTCCTATTGAATATTTAATTAATTATAGAATCTCAAAAGCAGCTGATTTGCTTATACAATCTGAACTTCCAATTATAGATATTGCCTTTGAAACTGGATTTGAAAGTGCCAATTATTTTACTATAACCTTTAAGAATAAGATGCATACTACCCCTAAAGAATATAGACGTAATAACAAGAAGTTTTTATAATTAGGCATAAAAAAATATTTTATCACAACTATTTCGTGATAAAATATTTTTTATTATATATGTTCTATAAAATATATGCCTAATATCCCTTATTTTTGAGTTCCGATACTATTTCTACATATTTTTCAATTACATCAAAGCCTTTATAATCATCTCTTCTTAGGTCTATAATATCTCCATGAGAAATTCCACGTCTTCCTTTGTTTCTCAAAACTCCTTTAAATTCACCCCATTTTGCAGAATCAATTGCCACTAAGCCATCATTTTCCCCTTCAGTAAGCTTTACAAAAATATAAGGTATTGCAATTACATAATCACTGAAAATATTCTTTACTACTGATGTGTAACTTTGATAATATACTTGTTCAACATCTCTAACCTCTTCATTGAATTTTTTACTATGGTAGGTTGAGAATTGCCTGCTTGCAGTGTAAAAATCAGGATTCTTATCACCTAAGATTTTGTAGTGTTTATCAAAAAACCTTGCAATAGCCTTATAGATCTTATCAGGAATTTTGCAGGCAATATCAACAAACTTACAACCTCTATGTGGTGATGATATCATAGTTAGAGATGCTACATAGTCACCCATATCTAATTTGCTAATCATATAACGAGAATCCAAGCCGCCTTTAGAATGTGCAATAATATTTACCTTTTCACTGCCTGTCTCTTTTATTATATCCATAATTTTATTTTTAATATCTTTTGCATTATACTCGACGGTACCCCAAGCTTCTTGATTTCCATAATAAACTGTTGCTCCATTTCGAATTAATTCTTTAGGTATCCTTCCCCAGTAATTAATGTATTTTAAATCTCTAAAGCCAACACCATGCACTAATACAAGAGGATATTTTGTTTTACATACCACTGAATCAACACGTGCTTCATGATTAATCACTTTATAGCATTCATGGTCATATTCCATTCCTGCAATACGACAAGCATATAACATCACAAAAACATTAATAATAGGAATTAAACTCCAAAAACCTACTATGAGCCTTTTCACAATATTTAATCTTCTTGAAGTACATAAAATTCTTAGCATTCCATTTACAAACAAAGTAAGAATTGCTACTGTAACTACAATACTATCTGCAATCAAAACATATTCAGGCATTCCAAAGCTTTGTATTTTAGTGAATCCAGTTAAATATATTATGGTTTGAATAAACGCTGTATATAAGCCATACAAAACAATACGCCTTCCACCTAACATCACTCTTAATCTTAGGTTAACAATTTGCTTTTTTGTATGTGGCGCTATGTTTACTTTCATCCAAAGATATAAAATGAAAATAATCATCTCCGTTAAAATAATCCATTTGCATATAGAATTATCTTGTCCAAATTGAGTACGCTCACTAAAAAAATACCCTAACAAAACAATATGTGGTGCAAAAATAAAATATAAAAACATGAACCCTTTATGTAATAAATTTAACTTTTTACTTATATCTAACCCTATGACGCTAATTACTATTAGCGTTAATGCAAAAGTTATTGTAGTGACCATCATACTTATCCCTCTCTTTAGTTGCTATTCTTAATAAACACATTTTCAATCAATTAAATAACAAAATACTTAATTATTTTTTATAATCTTCTCTATTTTACCATATTTTATATTACTACCACATAGTTTGCAAAGAAAAAAGTGCCTACTCCCAAACGATAAGCACTTTTTCTAAGATTTAGACCTTCCAATTAAATCTAAACATAATTTTATTTATAAACTTCAACAACATTAAATCCATTGTCTCTTATTTCCTTATTTGTTATATGTTTGTCAAGATGCATACAGTAAATCTTATTTCTATATTCAGGCTGTAATATGCTACAAAGTTTTTTTAATGATAAGTGATTATTTCCTTGATAATCTAACCCACAGATATCTTGATAGATCCTGTCAATTTCTCCACTCATAATTCTATTAACAACACTGACACTTATATTATTCGCATCACCACTGTAGTAAAATGATTTATCATTCAATCCCATTATGAATCCATATGCTGGAATTGTATCAACATGAGAAACTGGTAAAAATTCTATGCTGAACTTCCCGAGCTTCATGTCATCAACATCTATTATTTCAAATATTTCAACTCCATTAAGTTTATACATTTCAGAACTTACACCTATGCTAGTTAAAAAGCTTTCAATCAATTCCTTATTAGGGAAGAAAATAGTTGGTATTTGTTTCAAAATATAATATGAATAGAATATTACTTCTCCAAGGCTTCCAACATGGTCAGGATGTGTATGAGTTATAATAATATATAAATTTTCAACCCCATCTAATAAATTTAGTTCTTGCAATCTATGAAAAACAGTTCCTCCACAATCAATAAGAAGCAAGCTACTACTTTGCTTTACAAAAGCACTTGTATTTCCCATCTCTGTATTAAAGGCACTGCCACTACCAATAAAGTTAAGCATTTCTTCCTCCTATACGCATACAATTTATCTATTAACTATAAAATTAAAGAATTTCTATATCATAATTTTTAATATTTCTTTTATTCTCAAGTTGCATAGCTTCCCATAATCCTTCTACTAAATTTTCTCCTTCATACTCTTTACGATTTTTCAGTTTATCTTCATATTTAAGAGCACTTTTCCTTAATTCCATAATTATATATTTTTTATTTATATTAAATGGGGATTCTTTTGATTTCTCCATTTTCAACTGATAACTTAATACTAAAAATACTGCATATACACCTATCCCTGATTTCCATGTTAACCAATCCAATAATGTTTTTTCTAACAATAAATCTATTCTTTCATTTGGTTCATCTATATAATATTTATATATTTCTGCCATTGCATTATCTAAGTCCAACATAGAATCTCCTGGCCTATATGGATTAAATCCAAAAGAATATACCCCTCTTCCTACTAAGAAATCATCTAGTTCATTTCTTTTTATTGCAAGTAATAAACTTTTCCTATTAATATCATATTCCATTTTTATCTCCCATATTGTTTTAGTAATGCTTTTGTAATCAAATATAAATAACTAAAAACTTCATTTTCTGTTCCTGTTTTAGTAATAACTAAATCTTGCCTTTCATTTACATCATAGAAATACCAAATATCATTTTCTTGATAGCATCATTTAGAATATGGTATATTTGTCTTTCTTCCAATCACAATATTTAATCTTTCTAAATTTATACCGCCATCTTTAATTTTACTTAAATATTCTGCATATGTCATCTTACCATTCTCAAATATTTTCTATTAAAACAATATCCTCTAAAGTCTTTATTGGAACTGGCTCTTTGATTTGTCTTGCACTACATCTGTCATTAATTCTCAATCTTTCATCAATTTTTCTGCTTCTCCTATAACACAATAGGTTTAAATTCTTCTATTTATAATCATAAATTGCCCAGTACTTCTCACCTTCACTTACTGGCATCCATTTTTGAAAAGTATCATTAAGGACACGTTCAAAGCCTAAGCTAATTAAATCATAGGATCTCGGTCCTGTTTCTAGCAAAACCCTATTTTTATCTTCTTCACGAATAAGAAAACTATCATTATTATACTTGAAACATAACGTTTTTTTATATACCCTTGAGCATTCTTCTCTTAAAACATCTCTTGAATAAGTTCCCATAAATTCAATAAACCCTTCCACAGGAATTTCACTTAATAATCCAATTTTACCATTACTTCTAAAACAACATTTATACTCTATTCCTTTATATATTGCATATTGTCCATTTTCACTCATTTATTTCACCTTCCACCATCTCTTATTATATCTAATAGCAATAAGTCTTTCATTATTACTTTCTCTTGCTACTTCATAAATTGCTGATCCATCGTCTACAGTGCAGTATTGAGCATTTCCCAAATTATCTTTGATTGTCATTAACTCCATCTTTCCAATCCCACCTTCAACGTCTTTAGTTACTCCAGTTCCTAAATATGGGTCACTATTCAGAAATGTATTATTTTCATTAAGTCCTAAAACATTTTGGGCCGCTTTTACATCCTTTAATGTTGTTCCTCCATAACTTCTTGTAACTAATGCTTCTGTATCTTGTGACGTATATCTCATTACATACATTTTGTCAGCTGTATCAAATGGATTATCTCCATAATTTAATCCTAGCTTATTATAATAGTCATCAAAAGTATAGCAATCCTGCATATCTTGTGCTCTTGTAACACAATTTCCTACTGTATCACTAAATTTACCATTTTCAATACAATTTAGATATGTTTTTTCTGGTATTACTTTAGACATTAAAGTTGCATTCGTCGGATTATCAACAGAATTGTTCACTGCATATATTCGTTTAATGTCTGTCTCAGATAATTCACTCATCGGAGTGTGGGTCAATTTGATATATTCATCCATCATCATATTTTCATTCTTCATTGCTTTAGAAAAAGTCTCTTCAAAAAGAATCAAATCTTTATTTTTTCGTATATTTTCTATTGAAGTATCTGATTTTATATCCTCTACAATAGGATGACTTTCTGATATTTCAGAATACTTACTACTCTCAGTGCCATCTTTAACATTCTCTGATTCTATATCTTTCACAACCTCTTTGTCAACTTTAGGCACCTCAGTTTCCCTTGCAGTATCTACAACATTCCCTATTACTGGTGTTTCAACTTCAACATTATTCCCAAGCTTTAAAGTTTCAACCTCGTCTTTTACCGGAGCTTCTACTTCTATTTCTTTATTATTTATATCAATTTCTGATTTATCTATATTTTTTATATGATCTACTTCAATTTCCTTATTAATATCCTTTAATTCTAAATCAGCACTGCTTATTTCTTCATTTTTAATATTTTCTAGATTAGTATCTATTTCCGCTTTTATTTTACCTGTTTTTGATGCATTAGCTCCTTCTTCTAAACTTGTCTCTAATCCCACTTCTGAGCCAACCTTAGTAATTCCAGAAATTTTTCCTTTGACAAATCCAAGGCCCGCCCTAACTCCATCTACTGTCATTGCAGTGTTTATTGCACTTTGACTCCACTTTTGTGCATCTTCCAATTTCATATCTGGATTTGTGAAAAAGTCCCATGCATTCTTTGGGTCTAGAGTATTTTTTACATCATTTATTATTCCCGGCACTATTCCCTTTGCTATATCCCAAGACATATTCATGGCATTTTCCATATCTTTTTGGTTTGCTTCTAGTGCTTTCTTATATGTAGCTTCATTATCCATTCCATTGATGCCTAAAGCTTTTTCTACTTGAATTTCCATGAAGTCTGAATTTACATCGTTATTATATTTAAGCAAATCATGAAGGCTTAAAATTCCTTTTCCCATATTAATTACATCAACTGTTAATGCCTCTTGTCTTACAAGTTTCATTTTTAGCTTGTCATATAGCAGCTTATTATTCTCTTTTAAATATTGCCCAGTTTCACTATTTTCTAAATAATCATTTAGTTTATTCATATCTTTAAGCGGATCATCAATAAAGCCTTCTGCTAAATCAATGCCCGCTACTAGCTTGTTATAATTTTCTTCACCGAGGTTACTTTTTAAATACTCATCTGCGCCTATATCACCATATAAACTTTTTAAATTTTTGATAGTATCCTCTGCTTGTCCTAGTATATCTAATTTAAGCCCATCCTTAATATTATCCTTTAATAAATTTAATATATCCTTATTTATATTTGCCTGCTTCTGCTTTTCTTTTTCATCTGCTTCTATTTCTTTTATTAGATCATTAAATTTATCTTTACCTAAAACTCTGCATAAATATATCAATGTCTCCTTAGTTTCATCTGATAATTCTCCAGAATTTTCTTTAAGCATTTTTTCTAAATTATTTTTATCTATTTCCCCATTTGCAGTAATAACTGAACTTTTCTCGAAGGTTTTATAGTCAGTTATTCCCGATAATTTAGAAAACTCACCACAAACTTTATTTTCAAGTTCGTTCACTCCATTATAATATTTATTAAAGGCTTCTTCAAATTCTGTAAGACTTGTAGTCTGATCACTTATTGATTTTTCTATGCCTGATATATCTCCACCTATATCAAAGGATGTAAATTCCAAGTTACTTATAATATCAGAAATAGTATCCATATTCTTGAGAATATCTTTATAATCTTTATCCACACAATTAGATATATTTCTGTTTATCTGAGCAGTGTCACCATAAAAGGATATCAGTCCTGTATCTGGCCCTGTAACACCATTACCAATTCCACATCTATCTATATAGTTAATAAAATTTTCACAGTCTTTTTTCAAACTTACTGCCGTTGCTTTTTCAACATAAGTTAAAACTTCCTTCATAAATTTCACTTCTGTTTCAAGCAATGTATACTTTTCTTCCCTCGTTTTATGCGCTGCTTCAAATTTATCTCTAGCTGCTCCTGACCATCCTCCTTGATATAATTCATTTAGTGCACCCTTAACTATGGCTTTTTGTTCAGCCAATATACTCATTACATGATCATGTCCACTAATTGTACCCGTTAGTTTCCCTAAATCTACTTTAAAATCCATAACTTACTCCCATGTGTTTTCCCTATTTTGATTTAAGTCAAAATGTATTTTGAAAAAATCAAATTTCATACTTATTCTCTCTATTACTATTTATTAATCATCATGATGATGGTGGTGTTTCTCTCTCTCTTCTAAATGATATCTTATATCTTCTCTTCTCATGGAAGATAATTCTTCTTGTAATTCTGTTATCTTATTACTACATTTAACTTTTAACTCATCAAGTTCATCTGTTACAGTAATATTTAGCTTTTTTTCCTTTGTCATCAATTCATCTTCATTAGCACAATAAAATGTTGAAAGCCCATTTGAAGCCAAATTAACTAATTCAGATGATACTCTCTCATTTATGTTATCTGTAAATTTTAAAATACACTCTATTTTCTCTATTTGCGATATATCATGAGAGCATTTTCGTATATCTGAGCATCTACACCCCATTTATTTCGTTCCTTTCTTCAAGACATTATTGATCCTTCTAACTGTCCATATTTTCATATACCTTATTTCCCTTAACTATTTATTATTGTTAATTTGAAGCATCATTTATTATTGCTCTAGTTGAATTAATCATTTTATTAACATCTTCAGAGCTATTTATTAAAGCTGCTGCTTCAGACCCCACTTCCCCAAATATCGATCCACCTATAAGTTGTCCAATTAATTTATCCTCTTCAAACATTGTAAACATAGTATTATTTAAATCTTCTATTTCATTTTCCAAATCAGTTATTCTCTCTTTAAACTGTTCTTCAACAATTCTTTCAGTAAGAATAAAGGCATCACCACTAATCCCTATCCAATTTTCCTTCATTTCATTGTTAAGGTTTGTGTAATACTCCAAGGCTTGACTTAATTCAGTTTTACACTGTGTTAATGTCGCTATAACTTTTTCAAATGCCTCTGGATTTACTTTTATTTCTTCTGTCATATTGTTCTCATCCCCATTTTCATTTTTCGTTAAATATAGTAAAACACCGTAAATTAATTAAAATTTACGGCATAACTATTATAGCATACTTTCCCAATTATTCAAATTATCAGCATATTATCTCTTTATATTTGCTTTTTTGACACTTTATTACTTCAAATAATAAAAACAATCTGATAGATTTGAATAAAGAGAAAGCTCCATCAAACAATACAAAAAGGAATGTAGTAGATTTTTTACACAAATCTAACTACATCCCCTTCTATTCTCAATATTTCAAATTATAATATTCCTCATATAAAGAAATCAAGAATTCTTCAACTTGTCCTTCATCAGGCTCATTAGGTAAAGTTGTTTTCACTGATGCTTCTTTAAAATCAAACTCATAAAGTTCTACCAATTTAAACAAATCATCATAACTATATTTACCTTTTCTAATATCCATTAACAAAGCATGTTCTTTCTCCCTATAAGTATTAATTTCATGAGTATTTAATATTTCAGTTCCCATAACCAGAAGTCTTATTAAATGCATAGCATGTTTTAAGAGCTTACCCTCATCTTTTTTTCTATTCCTATGATTAAGCTTATCATAATCATGAACAATATTATTCATTTCTGAGTATATGCTAACAAAATCTCTTAATGGATATTTATCCATTTTAATATCCATTAACATCTCTGTTTCCATTTCTTGCTTATTAGATTTATCAATATATAATTTTATGCTTCCTTCTGGAAACTCTGTATAGTTAGATGAAAAATGCTTCATTTGATTATTTATTGTATTAAGAATATGTTTTTCTTTTTCTTCTCGAGGATACTCATCCCTTGCTAATGCATTTTGAAGTCTTCTTAATTGTGCAGTGGCATAGTTACCAAAAGTGTGTATTACTCTTTTTGATAAAAACATATTTCTATTTTTACGCAATACTTCACCATATTTATTCATATAGATAATATGCTCATCCCGTGTACCTAATAACTCAAGAATATTAGGATTACCTTTTAAGGCTAATGAAACAAATTTCTTAAGTCCATATATAACTGTATCTGTTTCTTTATCTTCAAATTGTTCAAAGCTTTGAAATCCAAACATATTTTCTTTTCTTTCAATTGTAATTCCTCTTAAGTCTATATCGCTACTATCTATATTAGTTCCATATCCTATTGATCCTGAAAGGGTTAAATAAATTAAGTTCTCTCCCAAATTTACACTTGAATTTATGAATTTATATTCTTCTCTATTTAAAATTTCTTTTTTCATTTTATATCACCTCAGCAAACTCTAAGAGTCTTATGAAAAAATTCATTTAAAGCCTCAGAATCCCTTTCCTTTCATTTTTAATGCCTTTTGCATAATTATAACAATCAACAAAGCTTTTCTAACTTTGAAATTCAATACAGTTGAAAGCTGAAGAGCTATCAAATTGGCTATTTGCAACATTTATCCTCTGAAAATATGTATATGCTTCTTCTATATTTAATTTAACTGAATACTTATTTTCTATTATTTCTTTGAGTTTATAAATATGATAATCTGATATTGATATATCAAAGTCACCCCAAAGTTCTTCTCCTTTTTTTAAATCAATCCTATCCAAAATATATACTCTCACATACCACCGACTTCTCGAATCATAATACCCTCTTCTTACTAAATCATCTCCATTCCTACTATTGTAAAATGCTTTATTATTATTTAAAATCTGTTTTAACTTTTTATATGTAAACCTCTCTTTGTAAAATAATAGTCCATCATGCTGCAACCAGTCATCATATCTATAAATTTTACCACACAAATTATTTCTTCCTAAATATAGGAATATCTTCTCTACTATTTCTCTTATAACACTAATAGGAACCTTTTCACCATTCATATTCAGTCTTAAAATATTTCCATCAAAAGGTGCGAACTTTTTTTCAACATTTTTCAAAATATCAATTTTCATTTAGAACCTTCCTAATACATCTAAATAATTATTTTCAGGAGCAAGCTATGCTCCTATTAATTATTTCCAATAATAAAATTTTTTCCACATTCTAAAATAACCATTATTATATTCTTTTTTATAATAATTACTTAAATTATTTATACTACCACGTAATTTAAGACATATCTCTATTTCTCTTTGTAATTCAATTATATGTTCCTTCAAAGTTTTTCTAGAAACATAATCGCGAAACGTCCAAGTTTCATATACTTTTCTATATGACTTTCCACTACGAATATCACTATATCTGCGCACTTTCTTATTTGCAGACCTTTTGCACCACTTTAAATTTTTACTACCATATCCATCCTTACAAATGGGTGTCTTTTTGTAGCTTCTTGACATTAATATCACCTCCACTACAAGGCGTCATCTCTCCAAATCATATTTTCTCACCTCCTAATAATTTATTTTTGTAACTTTCTATATAATCTCAGATTAAATTTGATGTTCAAAACTCAAAATCTATACAATATAAATAATTGTAATTTTATTACCCTTGAGCCTTAAAATTATAAATTGGTTTAATTATTTCAATTATCTCAACAGTTTCAGAAATATTTTGAAGGATTTCTTCTTTAGGCTTGTACACCATTGGAGCTTCATCAAGAGTTGCTTCTGTAACTGAAGTCGTATAAATCCCTTCCATTGAAGCCTTAAATTCCTCTAAATCCACTTTTTCTTTAGCTTTAGTCCTACTCATAATACGTCCTGCCCCATGGGGTGCTGAATAATTCCAATCTGGATTTCCTTTTCCTATGGCAATTATACTTCCATCTCTCATATTAAGTGGAATTAATACTTTTTCCCCTTCATAAGCTGAAATACTTCCTTTTCTAATAATATTGTCCTTGAAATTTATGTAATTATGAGTAGTAGAAAATGACTCATATTCTTCAAAGCCTTTTCCAAAAAGTTTCTTTAAAATTATATCTGCCATAGTGTTTCTATTTAAAACAGCATATTCTTGACAGATATTCATATCATGTAAGTATTCTTTCCTGTAGTCTCCATCTAAAAAACATAAGCCTTTTGGATAACTTGGCATTAAATCATCATATAATGCTTCTAAAGCTTTTAAAGCTTTTTGAATTTCTTTTCTACGCCCATCAGCTTTATACTCACTAATTATTTTTTCTCTTTTAATATAATAATCACCTTTACCACTGCATAAATCTATAGCCAAGTTTTGATAAAGATTAGCCACTTGCAAGCCTAAATTTCTGCTTCCTGAATGAATTACAAGATACTTAGTTCCATCAGCACTTTCATTTATTTCAATAAAATGATTTCCACCACCTAAAGTGCCAATACTTTTTTCAATTCTTTTAGTATCTCTTAAACTTCTATAGCATTTTAAATTTTGCAATTCTGGAAATCTAACAACTCTTCCTTGGTGAACCTTCATTCCTGATGGAACATATTTATGGATAATATCATCCAACTTTTCTAAATCAACATCTATTTTTCCTAAATTAATAGTTAACATCCCACATCCAATATCAACTCCTACAATATTAGGAATTACCTTATCTCCTAAATCAGCTGTAAATCCAATTACACAGCTTGCCCCTTTATGAGTATCTGGCATTATTCTTACCTTACAGCCTTCTACAAATGGCTGATCACATAATTCTTCTAATTGTTCAATTGCTTCGTTTTCTATATTATCTGTAAATACTTTTGCTGTATTATATTTTCCTTTAACTTCTAACATAAACATTACTCCTCTAAAATTAAGGGGAGAAAAACTATTTAAGTATTTAGTGCTCTACCAACTGAGCTACTTATAATTTTTGATAATTATAAGACCGGGCTCGAACCGGTGACATCTATCGTTAACATCGAAGTAACTTAAATATACACTTCCCCCATATTATCTATATGATTGATTTTAATTCTTCTTTAAAATAATAATCCTCTATTATATCTTTTATATTGCTTAGGCCATTTTCTACATTTGGTATAAATTCTAATATCTTTTCATTCCAGCCAGCAATTACATTGACCTTTTCTCCTTTAAACTGTTGAGTCCCATATCCTACAAGATCAATTGCATGAACCCACACATTTGAATTAACTTTAGCTCTATACTCATCAATTAAATCTTGACATAACCGATCATAGCCTCTATTTATTTCATTATCCGATAAAATTATTATTCTATCTACATATACTCTATTATCTAACAAATATCGTATTGGTAATGAAATATCAGTACCTCCCCAAGTTTGTTTTATTGATTTAGCATTAGATATTATTCCATTTCCAGCTGCAAGTGGTGTTATTTTAAATTTTGTATCAAAAGTGCTTGTTATAGATTCGTCACAAATACTATTTGCAATCGCCATTAGTAAAGTTCCTATTTCACCACATGTCATATCACTTTTTTTACTTACGTTATAACTCATAGAACCCGACACATCGGTGGATATAAAGGTTTTCCCCTTTAACTTATCAACATTTCTTGTTGAATGCCTAATTGCATTTTCCAATACATCATAGATCTTTGAGGTTCCTAATCCTTCATTTGATAACACCTTATAAGCTGAATAATATCTAAAAGGTAATTGCTTACTCTTTTTAACTCTATTTTCATTTTCTAAAACTTCATATACCATATTTATATTATCTGGCTCTGCTTTAATAATATTTCTCAAATTACGAAGAATAGCCATATAACCAAGTTTATTGCTTTCAATTAGCTTCCCCCAGGTCTCCTTGTTGTTACCTTCACTTGAAAGCACTGCTTCCCATGTAAATGGTGTTGTTAATTTATCTTCAAGTAGTCTTTTAAACATACTGCTTTGCTCAAGACTATTTGGTTTTGGATGCACCAAATTGACTATATCTTTGAGTTTAATTTGTTTCTCTCTATTATATTTTGCAAATGAAAACTCATCAAATCTTAAGAAACAATCAGAAAGCCCCTTTTTTAAAGAGTTTGGAATTGGCTTACCATATACATTTAAATAGTAACTTAAAATTTCTGCTATATCATCTACTCTTTCAACTATTTCATTTAAAACTCTTCTAACATACTTCTTTCCCTGCACATCATTAGCAAGCTCCCCAGCTATAACCTGAGAGATACTTCTTAAATGAAATTCTTTTCTAGCATATATAGCTAAGTTAGCTATGAACTTTGGATCTATCTTAATAATCTGTCTTAAGTCTTTAACTATCTCTAAAGAATTATCTCCATAAAACTTTCCTTCACTAAAGAAACTTGTTAAAACTTCAGTTATTAGCTTTTCCTTTAATTCCATTTTAAAAGCTACATGGCCTAATTTATTTAATGTTTTATGCTTAACAGTATTAAACTTTGACATTTTAATTTGCTCCTTCCAATAATGAAGTTAGATTTTTTTGATGACTTATGGAGTTGCACCATATAGGCCATATTATCAACAATTTATTAATCAATCTATTTATTGTAATATGCCTAAATACTCTTATCATCACGTTAATTTGTTTTAATTAATAAGTTTTGCAAACTATACCGCTTTGTGGTATTTATATAACAGAGATAAAATCAAAAAGTGTTTAATACTTCTATTTCAGCTTAACTACAAAGTAACACTTTTCTGCACTTCTCTTAAAACTAACCTATATAATGGAGTAAATTTATCTGAGTAGTTTTCGGCACTATATTAAACTATCACATTATCTTCAACCTTCCTTCTGAATTGAATTTACTTTAGAAATTAATTTATGATTACTAAAGTATCTATTATGTATTTTTCATTTGATTTTTGTGTTTAATTTCAAAGCCTAATTATCACTTATAAACATTATTATACTTTGCTATACGAAGTAACTCAGATATGCACTGCCATATTAACTTGTCCTCTTGACTACAATACTTATTATATTATTTCTATAATTTTCTTAAAGACAAAAACTTTGCATCTTTAGAATTATAATCCATTAGTACCAATTAGGTATTTTACATATATTTATTGTAATAAAAAAAATCCATATAAACTTAGGATGATGAATTCAATTCATCCCCTTTGAGTTTACACAGATTATTCTTATAATTATTGTGTAAATAACATAGGATTAGTTATCTTTTAACAATTAGCCTTTATAATATGTTACTTAAATTTTTGTGTTTTAGGTACAAATGTCATTTCAAGTTTTTCCCTTGATACCAAAGTTATCTTTAAATCTCCAATTTCTTTTTCTTGAGTCGTTGTTAAGACTCTACCATCAAAGCATTTATCAAAAAATTCTTCAAATTGTTTTGTTTCAACATTTGGTTCACATACATCAAATATTGCAGATGCATATTTTTTCAAATCATTAATTTCACCTTTAGTATACTTAATTTCAGAAAATGATCCTTTTTTAGTTTCTTCTCCACCACCAAAATCAATGGAAACTTCTAATAGTGGTCCATTTTCCTTTTGAGATTTTGCTGTAATCATATTTTTATCTACATGTTCAATGTATAAGTATCTGTCATCTTCTTCAGTCCTTTTTGCTCCAGCATATTTACTATTGATTTCTAGTTTCTTTCCTTCGAATTTATTAATTTTAGAACCAGAGCCTACTGCCTCATTAAAATAATTTTTAAATTCTTCACCAGTGAAGGTATAATAATTTCCGTTAATTCTACTATCAGTCGGTTGTTTAGCTTTTGCCTTTGCTCCACATCCAGCTAACAAACTTAAAGCCATGCATGCAGCAATAAAAATTTTAAATTTCTTCTTCATTCTAATTCCCCCTAAAATTTAATTCCTAAAATTTACCCCTTATTGTTTTTTACACAACTGTATTATTTTATCATATTTTAGCATATGTTGTAAAATAGAAAAAAGCTAGAAAGTTTAATTTAAACTTCTAACTCTATTTTTTATTATATATATTATTATGATAACTTATTTATATAAGTTCTAATTAGGAGTGTATATTTCATTTCAAGAAATCCTAAAGGGATTTCTCCATTTATTTATAATTAGACTATATAATTAATTTGCCTTATCTATATTTTCTATATTTTCAATTTCTTTAGTTCCTTCAAGCCTAAGTGCTCTTTTAATCTTATCAATAATAATCTCTCTTACGCTATCAGGTGACTTTACTCTAACATATGGCCCTAAAGATATTATTTTTCTTAGAACCTCATCTTCTTCAAAAGTATAATAATATATATCTATTTCATATTTATTTTCTGAAATACTCCTTGAATTTCTTTCAAAGGAAGAAAAACTCATAAAGCACCTTTCCATAGCTCCCCTAATATCTTCAAGTTCAATTGTAATTGGAATTTCACAGTATTTCTTTTCTTTTAGTTTCTTAAGTACCTCTTCCCTTCTTATTTTCGAATTAACCTTTTGTTCTATTTCTACTTTCTCTAAAGTATGTAAATTAACCATTATTGGCCGCTGCTCTTCTAAAGAATAAAGAGAGGCTCTAAATTTATCATCTTTTAATGAATACTCAATTCTAATTGGAAGTGCTAGTTGATTCTTATATTCATTGCCATTTTTATCTACATTAGAATATAAAATAGGCCTTTCCTCAATTATCCCTTCTAAAATAGTATAAAAATTTTTACTTATTTTTTCTAAATCAACTTCAAAATCATTTTTACCCTTGTTTGTAAACTCTATTACTTTATTACTTCCTGTTTTTATTTCTATTAGTGCTTTTTGTAATTTTTCTAAAGTTTCATTTCCAAGTAAAGCTTGTACTACTGGCTCTTCTAGCATTCCATTAAGCCAAGATTTCTCTAGTTTTGAAAACCTAACTTTAAGAGGCATCCTATCTTCATTATTTAAAATACTATAATATTTTCCATCTCTTTCTTCTAAGAAATTGAAATTATCTTTTTTATCATATTGATTTAAAAGCATTCCCTCAAAAGTTTTGAAGTCTTTCCCTATTACTTTTTCATCATATTCTTCTTTTTCAATAATCTTTATAATTTCATCTTTATAAAGTCCATTATTAGCTAAATTTAGAATTCTAAATACTAAATGAAAATATTTATTTTTATATTCATGAAATAACTCCATAATTATTCAACATATCCTCCCAGTCATTCTTGATTTTCTTATGAAGATATTTAGGAGAAATAACCCTTAAATAGCCACCATATTTTCTAATCCACGGAATCATTTCCCAAGGATCATTTACTATCTTTTTAAAGGAATATATTTTATCATTTATTTCCTCAAAAGTACACTCACCAAGTTCACCTTTTATCTTATCGATTATGTAATATTCCTTTGGAGAATTAATCTGAACCTCAAATTCCACTTCTTCATATTGCCCATCAATGTTATGAGGTACACTAGAAAAACTCTTTTCCATAGCAATTTTATACTTTTCTTCATATTTATCATAATTAAATCGTGTTTTTAAAACTTCAACATCGTCTTTTCTATCAAGTCTTGCACTAATACATTTCCCATTACTAGTAAACGAGAAAACATAAAACCTTCCACATTCAATATCATATCTAAGCTTAAAAGGTCTGAGTACTTCATTATTACCATTCTTTACACGTGCGACTTTATCATCAGTCTTAAGTTTTATTTCATTTCTATTTTCAATAGCTTTCATAACTTTTAAAATTAATTCTTCCTCAATTACAGGATGAAAATGCAGGTTTTTATATTGAAAGCAATTATTATCCGTTGGAATTATATTTCGTTCAAACTCCATATAATCTTTTAGTGTGTCATAAAAATAATGTCCACTTACATTAGGAAATATAATATTTTTATATAAATCTACTATATTATAAAGTTTTAAAATTTCATTATTATTGAGTTCTTTTAATATATCCTCTGAAAGATAATATTCTTTAATTCTTCCATTTTTCTTAACTGAAACAATTTCCATAGAATTTACTAATTCATTAAGCTTTCGTTCTATAGTTTTACTACTAATATTTTCATAATCTATTAATTCTTTGCTTATCATTTCATTTTCAATATCTGAAAAGTTCATTGGTTCACTTTTATAGTTTAAAATTAAAAGCAAGTAATAATACAAAGTAATATCAGAACGAGTAAAGCTCTTGCTTAAATATGTATTAACCAAAAAGTTTTTTGTATTTGAAATGTCATCATAACTCAAACTCAAAAGTTTGTTTTTACCATCTTTATCTATCTTAATAAAATCATTTTCAATATATTGTTTAATTCGTCGCATCTCATAGCTGACTTTTCTTGAACTCCCATGTTTCTTATTTTCTAAATCACCTTTTGAAAAACAGCCATATAAAAAAACATCTCTAAGTATTGACCGTATTAAATCATAATGCTTAATAAAATCTGGAAAAATATAAATCCCCACCCTTATTTAAACCCACAAATGGATTTCTTTTCTAAATTCACTATTATTATCATAGCATAGCAATTAATATAATGGGATAAAAACTTGCAAAAAATATCTAATCCATAATTATAATGAATAAGTTGAAATTGTTAATTGAGAACCTTGGCTTCTCCAAAATATTGATATAAAGGCAATTAAATGGTAAAATATATAATACGAAAATAATAGTTCTTACAAAAAACGAAACTTATCTTAATATAAATAAATTATTAATGATGTAATGATAAAAATTCAAGTTAGATAGGAATGTTGGTATGAATAAACAACTGATAATATTAGGAACAATTGGTTTGATTACTATAGTTGGCGCTGGTGCTGGCGGTGCAATATTTGCCGCTAATAACGACTTTAATACTAATACTGTTTCTAAAAGTGTTGAAGCCTCAAAAGAACCTAAACAAGAAAAAGTTAACATAAATGGCTGGAAATCAGAGAGTGGAAGTTGGTATTTTTATAAAGATAACGAAAAGCAAAAAAATTGGATACAAGACAAGAATTCTTGGTATTACTTAGGTGCTGATGGTAAAATGAGAGTTGGATGGATTAAAGATAATGGTGTTTGGTATTACCTAAATACAGATGGAACTATGGCTACTAATACAACAGTAGATAATTGCTATATTAATGAAAAAGGAACTATAGAAGAAACTCCTGCTAATTCTCAAAATTCTGCTAAAACTGATGATTCTTCAAATACAACTAAATCCAAATATGCAGTAACAACCTTTGAACAAGCAAAACAAATTGTATTACGTGAAGATGGTGCATATATAAAGAAACTTGCTGATCATGGCACCCATATACAGCTTACTCCATTTAATGATCAAGATCATATTGCTGACGGCTCTAGTTATGGCTTCCCTACTGAGGAATTTTTCACATTACTTATTGATGAATACTCTAATAGTACTGGAGAAATGGAATTTGAATCAGGGGAATACTTAGTTGGAAAGGAAAGTGGCAATGTATATATACTTCCTCATCAAGGATGCTTTTCAGCTTACCAAATTAAAAATAATAAGGTTGCTAAAGAATTTAGGTGGCCAGGTAAAGATGAGGACCCTCATCACAGTTGGCGTTAATGAGCATAAGTAATATTAGATAAATAAAAGCTTAACCAAATTTTAAATCTGGTTAAGCTTTTATTAATAATGTTGATTTCCTTTGGAAATCTTTAAGTGTTGAACAATTCTTTTTCAATATATATAGGTTCGATATCATAAACTACTAAAGTATCACTTAATATATCATGTAAACCTCTTTTTTTCGAATCTACTCCAATCATAATATAACCAATAAACAATATTAATCCACTTAAATATCTACCAATACTTTCACGATAAATTAAAGTAAATAAAGATGGCTTTTCACCTGTATCTTTACATACCTTAAGTTTAAATAATTTTTTTCCTAAAGTTCCCCCACAATAATATGTCATTAAAACAAAATACGCTAGTCCACATAAATAAATAACAATGTCCAATATAGAAAATTTGAATAAGAATTGTTTTATCAAAAATGCATCTGGATCTGTCATAGATATTATAAATCTAGGTACTGTTATAACAAGTAATGCTATTCCCACAATAATACAGTCAATTATATATGCTGAAAGTCTTACAAAAAAGCCTGCATATTGTAGGTTTTCTTTATTCTGTTTTAGCATAATACATAATTCCTCCATTACCTTCTTTTTCTAAGTAATCAGAAATAACTTGTGCATCTGATTTAGGCTTTAAATTCTCTGCTTTTGCAAACAGAGATGAAAGTATGTTTTCCTTGTTCTCTGGTGTAAATATTTCAACACTTTGACCTACAGTATCTATCACATTTTTTTGCATATTTTCGTAAGTATCGATATTATCAATCAAGCCCAAATCCAAAGCTTGTTTAGCTGAATATATACGACCATCTGCAATAGGTTTAACCTTATTTATGTCCATTTTTCTTCCTTCTGCAACAACCCCTGCAAATTGTTCATAAGCTTCATTAACTAAGCCTTGTAAAATATTACGCTGCTCATCTGTCATTTCCACTCCTGAAGCTCCAATTGCTTTATTAGGTCCGCTTGTTATATCTATTTCTTTAATTCCTAATTTATCATATAAACCTTTTACATTAGTTAATGATGTAATTACTCCAATGGAACCTGTCCAAGTATTTCTGTTAGCATAAATCTTATCAGATGCCATAGCTATATAAAATCCTCCTGAACACGCTTGAGATGCCATATAAGTCCATATAGTTCGTCCTGTTTTTTCTTTATATTCTTTTAACTTTAAATAAAGTTCATCACTTTCATAAACACCCCCACCAGGACTGTTAACATATAAAATAATTCCTTTATTATTTTTCGACTTAATCATATCATCAATATATTTTAATGTACGCTTATGATTATATGACTCTGTATTTTGAAAAATGCTATTAGAATTTGATCCACTCTTAATTGTACCTTCTACTTTAACCACTCCAACAAAATCCTTACTTGGTAATGCAATTTTATTAGAATTTAACATCTCGCCAAAAGTACTTTTTGTATCCTTATTTTTATTATCTATTTTGTTAGAGACTGCATTTGTAATAACACTTGCTGCACCAACAAATACAAAACATAAAGCAGCAGCTATCAAGCCTATAATTTGTTTTTTGTTCATTAACCAATTCCTCCAATTTTTACTTATATTTCTTAATTATACAACAAAAAAATTTATGGCGATATTAAATTTATCTTAATTTTTATCTATTATTTGTATTTACGCTATCTAAATTATCAATGTTAAATGTTCATTGTTCAATTTTCAGTTAATAGCTAAATCTCTTCAGTATTTCTTGAATTTAAATTCATAATCTTAATTAGAATTTGTATATAAAAAGAGTATCTTCAAATTGAAGATACTCTTTACGCTTTAAACCCATTGACAACAATAGAAGCCAATGGTATAATAACAAATTATAACTATATATTTTTATCATAACATATTATAAAACAAAAGTCAACACTTTTTTTTTTGAAGGGAGTCTTAAAATTGAATGAAATTATTAATTTATTTGAAAACACTTCTCTAGAAAAGCAGGTATTTAATGAAATAATTCAATGTAATGAAATCACACGCGATTATAGTTTGAAACTAACTGAAGACGACGTTAAGGAAATTATGAAAACGAGGACTATTGCTCTAGAGAAAAGTGGCCGAATAGAATTTAATGGTCAAATTATAACTAAAATTATTACAGCATTTTCTGATTCACCATATATATCGCAGCATAACTATAGTGATACAATAAATGAACTTGTTGAAATTTTTTATAATTATAAGAATGAAACTTTAGATTATATAGGAGATGACGAACTCATAGAAATCATGAAGGATTATTTTGATGATTATTGCCAAGGCTCTTTAGAACTTTTAGAAGGAAAAGTATTATATAAGATTGCTGACAATATACGAAATGGTGTAAAAGATTATACTAATCTTGATAGTGAAAAGGATTGATGAATTGTGGAAAATTGCAATAGCATTGAAAAATATAGCTTCTTCGTAGAGCATAATTTTAGTGAAGATCATTTTTTTAAGGATGTTTTAGTAACTTGTTATAAGGAAAAACTTCTAGATGATACTACTTTAAACAGGCTTTCTTATGAAAGGCTTGAACTATTAAAGATACAATTAAAATATTACACTAAAGATGAAAGCAGCTCTGTTATGGTAGAAGTGGCAGAAAACTTGCTTGAGGGCATTGATTATACATTAGGCTTTTATTTAAAAACCTTTAATTCCATTGAGCTAATAATAGATGAATTAAAAAATAATAGCTTATCACAAATGTTAGAAACTGGTCGAGACTTAATAAAAGTCACTATGAAAGAAAGTAAAAAACTTTTGGAATACATTATAAATAATAAACTTAAAATAAATAATTATTCTTATAATGACACTATAGATGATGGGCTTCCACCCTTTTTTAAGGAGTATGATTACTTTTTTACCCCACATATAGGCTCATGCTCAGGCTCAATAGATTATCAACTTTACATGGATAATTGGAATTATAAAGGCATTGAGTATATAAGAAATTATTTAAAAATCTTAAATTTAGAAAATGAATTTTGCAATAAATTTGATATTTATGAAATCAATGAATTGCTTTATGGATATGATAAAAGATGTGACTTACTTTTGATAAATGTATTCGAATTAATACTTATTAATTCTCTGGGCTTGATTATATGCAACAAATCTTTAAATAGCTTAAATATAACTAATTCTGACAGAGAAGTTTTAATAAGTAAATTGATGAATTTATCACTTGAAAAGTTACAAGACAAATTATTGGAAGGTGCAGCTAAGTGTTGTGAAACTTTAACTATTGAAAATAATGAATTGATTAATTATATTAAAAAGTCTACAACTAAGTTAACAGAATGGTTATATGAAAGTATTAAATTGGATAAATTAGAAACGGTATTTATATCTTTTAAGGAAAATATAAATGAAGAAATTATAGAATATGAAGACGGAGAAAAGCTAAGTAACACTGCATTTAAAAATATAACTGAAAAAATAAGAGAATGCTCTTCTGTGCAAGATAAGATTACATTGATAAAATATAATATTAAAAGCTTGGAAGATTTAATAGATATGCTAAATGCAGAATGTTTATTCGATGATGAGTTTATGCACTTATTTAAAAACTTATCAAAAACTTACATTATTCTCTTAGCAAAGCATATTTCAGATTTTAGCTTTAATAATGACTACGAAAAAGATTGGTACTATGAATTTAAAAAATATATTTTAAGTTTAAGTGAAGAAGATCAAAAGAACATTGAAATAATTAAAGAAAAAATTAATATTACTTAATAATCAGCTATTAATGTGCAAAATACTAGTGCTAATCACAATTAAAATCAGCACTAGTATTTTTAGCTTATAAATTATTTTTATGCTTGATTCAATGTAAAAACTTCATTAAGTTTCAAATCTAGTAAAGCATTATCTTATTATTAATAATGAATATCAAATATCGGTTTCAATTCAAAAAAACTTTTCTGTTTTATTAAATTAATTCATTCTTTTGCAAAAATTCTATAGCAACATCTTTAGGATCTTTATTTAATTCATCTACTTCATAATTTAATTCACTCATTACATCATCATTAAGTAAGTCTCCTACTTCTTCTACTAATGGTTTTATTTCAGGATATTTTTCTAATGTTTCAGCTTTCACCACAGGAATAGCATAATATGGTGGAAAAAAGTGTTTATCATCTTTTAAAACCTTCAAATCATATTTCTTCAATAATCCATCTGTCGAAAATGCATCTATTACATCACTTTCTTTATTAATTAAAGCAGCATATCTAGGACTGCCGTCTATTCCGACAGTATCTTTGAAATTAAGATTATATTTCTTAGTTAAACCAATTAATCCATCTTCTCTATTAAGGAACTCAAGCGTTGTTGTTGCAGTTAAATCATTTGAAACTTTTGCAAGATCACTTATAGTTTTTAAATTATATTTTTGAGCAGTATCCTTTGCTACTGCTAGTGTATACGTATTATTAAACCCCATTTGCTTTAACACTTCAATATCATATTTATCCTTATAATCTTTTTTTACTGTATTATAAACCTTTTCTACATCTGATATTGGCTTATATTTTAATACATCTCCATAAGCTGTTCCACTGTAACTCACATACATGTCAACATCACCATTTTTTATAGCAGAAAATATAACTTGAGTTCCACCTAACGCAAATTTTCTATTAACAGTAATGTCTGTCTTTCTTTCTATAAGCTCTGATATTATATTTCCTAAAATCTCTTGTTCTGTAAAGTCTTTACTACCTATTGTAATAACTTTTTTACTAGATACCTTTTGAGATACTCCTGTTACAACAAAAATTCCAACAAGGACACATGCAGTAGCAACTAATATAGATTTTTGCATTTTTCTAGCTTTAACTTTTGATGCTTTACTTTTATTATTACCATTTTGCAAACTAATTGGTGTAACAAGTTTTTCTACCACTCCAAATAATCCATCTACTAATAATGCTAATATACACGCTGGAATTGCTCCTGCTAAAATTTGATAATTATTAACAGTTCTTATACCAGAGAAAACCAAATATCCCAAACCACCACCACCAATAAATGCTGCCATAGTCATAAGGCCTACTGCTGTAACTGCTGAAATTCTTATTCCTGACATTATTACTGGAAGTGCTAAAGGTATTTGAACTTTAACTAAAACTTGAAATTTAGTAAGTCCAATTCCCTTTGCAGCTTCAAGCATTTCTGAATTTATACTATCAATTCCTGTAGTAGTATTTTTTATAATTGGTAGTAATGAATATAATACCACCATTACAATTGCTGGTTTTGTACCTATTCCTAAAAACGGTATTGCAAATCCCAGTAATGCCATACTTGGAATTGCTTGAACAACACTAGCTATACCTAAAATCGGCTTATTCAGTCTTTTCACATAACTTGTAATTATTCCCAATGGGATTCCAATTATTATAGCTATACCAACAGCTATTGCCGTAAGTTTAATATGTTCAACTGATAATGTCATTATCTGATCTTTTGCTGTAAATATATAATTTGAGAATTCATTCATTTTATTTCACCTCTTCCGTATCTAAAAATTGACTACTTAGAGTTGTTACTAAACTACTTTTCGTAATTATTCCTTTTAAAACGCCCTTATCATCAAGCACCGGAACTTGTCCTATTTTATGTTTTTTTACAGTTTCAAGGATGCCTATAATCGAATCATCTGGCTTTACATTTATGAATTTAGTATTCATTATTTCTTCTACGAGAATATTTCTATCAGATTTATTTTGTATTTCCTTGGCTGTAGTAATTCCCAAAAGATAGTTTTCTTTATCTATCACCATTAAACTATCAACTTTTGAACTTCTCATTTTTTCAATGCATCTTAACAATGATGTATTTTTAAAACAAGTAACAGGATGATCAATCATTATATCTTTAGCCCTTATAAATTCTGGTGATGACCATATTCTATTCTTTCCAATAAATTCGTTAACAAAATCATTAATAGGATTTTTAAGAATATTTTCTGGAGTATCATATTGTATAATCTCACCTTTATTCATTATACAAATTTTATCTGCGATTTTTATAGCTTCATCCATATCATGTGTTACAAAAACAATAGTTCTTTTTAATTTACTTTGTAAATCAATTAATTCCTCTTGAAGCTGCACCCTAGTAATTGGATCTAAAGCACTAAAAGGCTCATCCATTAAAATTATTTCTGGGTTTATTGCAAAAGCTCTTGCAACTCCAACTCTCTGTTGCTGTCCTCCACTCAATTCAGTTGGATATCTATCTAAAAATTCATCACTACTTAATCCAACCATTTCCATAAGTTCAATTGTTTTTTTCTCTACATTGGCTTTATCTAATTTTTCAACTTTAGGAATTATTTGAATATTTTCTCTAATAGTCAGATGTGGAAACAATCCTGTTTGTTGTATTACATATCCAATGTTTCTTCTAAGCTTTATTACATCTTTTGAAGCAATATCTTCACCATTAATAAAGATTTTTCCTGATGTTGGATTAATCAACCTATTTATCATTTTTAATGTTGTTGTCTTTCCGCATCCACTTGATCCTATTATAGCAACAAGTTCCCCTTTATTTATCTTTAATGAAATGTCTTTAAGAATTGTTTTATTTTTGAAATCTTTACGTATGTTTATAAATTCTATCACAAATTCCACTTCCTTCCTTTTAGCAACTTTATATCATAACTAAGGTTGTTACTTTTTGCATTCCAAGTAACAACCTTATTATATCAACAAGTTGTTACTATTGTCAAATTACACTCTGTTATTTAAGAATTATTATTTACTTAAACTCATTAATAGCCTCATTTATTTCTAATAAATTATTTTTTTTATGAATTTAAAAGTAACAACTTAAATTAAAAATATTACATAATATATATTAGTTTAGAAATATTCACTTAAAATTAAAACAGGTAAAATATCAATCATTTGAGTTATACAAATAATTAATATTTTACCTGTCACAAAATATATTAACAATTTATGGATACAAAAATTTAGTTACTTTTTCATAACAACCTTCATTTCCGATAAAATAAAAAATGTCATTTTCACGTAAAACGGCATATGGTCCCGGGGACATTTCTAAGCATCCATTTCTCTTAATACATATTATTGTAGCTAGGGTATTATGCCAAAAATTAATTTCCGCTACATTTTTATCTATATACGGTGTTTTTTTTGTTATAAGTATTTCGAAAGGTATAAATGGATTTATTGCTTTAAACCTATCTGTTCTCTCTAATAAATCTAAAATTCTATCTCTTAACAAATCATTTTCTTCTTTTTGATGTTCTAATTTGTCAAGTATATCATTCCTTAAATCAGTAACAGTCTTTACGTCATTGTGCTGTCTGATAAATTTTATAGCTTTCTCTGTTGATTTTATTATTACTCCACTGCCTTTATTTGCATCTACTATATCCATATCCGCGAGGATTGCTATAGCTCTTCTCGCTGTTTCTGCAGAGACTCCATATTGACTAGCAAGCACAGATCGTGCATATATTTTTTCACCAACACGATAATATCCAGTTGCTATTTTAGAAGCAATATCTGCAGCAATTTGCTGATAAACAGGACTTACTATTTTTATTCTTTTTTCCATTTTTTCTATCCTCTTATTAAAATTTAATTTAAATATCTTTAAAATTATTTTAAATACTTTCAACTGGTATTCTATCACATTTCTTTTGTTTTTGCTATAAAACTTCATATCATATACACTTCGAATAAAAAACAATAATATCCATATTGCCGAACGTAATAAGATTAATATGTTGTGGCTGTCGCATCAGTGATTATCTAAAGAACTTTATTTTTAACATTAGAAAAGAAGATTCACCTAACTTTTCTGTAAATCTGATTTTCTAACAATCATTATTTTGTATTCTACTTATTCAAAAATCGTTCAACTATGTCTAATTATTTTTATCAATATCTAAAATAGTTTGTAATAGGACATTTGCCCCTTTCCAGCAGTTTTCGAGAGGAGTAAATTCTTTTTCACAATGACTGTGTCCATCTTTACTAGGAACAAAAATCATTGTTGTTGGGATAACATCTGTTATAAATTGAGCATCATGTCCTGGACCACTGTAAATTCTCCTAGATGAATATCCGAATTCCTTTGCATTCTTTTCAACATAATCAATAAATTCTGGATAATAGTGAACTGTCTTACGTGACCATGCTTCTTTATAACTTGCTTCACATTTTTCAACAACCTTTGGAATAGCTTTAATTATTTCAAGCACTTGATTAATTACTTCTGGATCTTGGTGTCTAGCGTCTAAAGTAAATTTCACCATATCAGGAATTACAGTGTGAATATTAGGATGTGCTGAAATCTTTCCTGTTGTATATACTAGCTTACTATCAAGTTTATCCAGCTCATCGTGAAGATATTGAATTGTTTTTACTGCTGCATACAAAGCATCTTTTCTATATTTCATAGGCGTTGTTCCTGCATGATCAGCTTGACCTACAAAAGTAAATTCATAGTTGATCATACCGCAAACCCCTTCAACAACACCGATATCAATTTTTTCATCTTCTAAAACTGGTCCTTGTTCTATATGAAGTTCTAATAATGCCATATATTTTTCAGGCGTCATTCTATTAGAAGCTTCTCCCATATATCCACTTGCTTCTAAAGCTTCTTTAAAGGTAACACCTTCTGTATCTGTAGATGCAAGCATTACATCCTTATCAAATTTACCTGTAATAACTCCTGATGACATCATTGCAGGTTCAAAACGTGCACCTTCTTCATTTGTCCATATAACAACTGTTATTGGATGCTTATGAGGAATTTTTTCTGTGACTATGGTTTCTGCTGCTTCGAGTGCAGTTAGTACACCAAGAATCCCATCATAATTCCCTCCTTGTTTAACAGAATCAGCATGAGATCCCATCATAATAGCTGGTAAACCATCTTCTCCAGGAAGTGTTGCATAAATATTTGCCATATCATCTGTTTTTATTTCCATTCCAAGTGCTTTACATCGTCTGCAAAATTCTTCTCTTGCTTCTAATGCTGCTGGTGACAATGACAATCTTGTTATTCCGCCTCTTCCAGTGTCTCCAAATTTACTAAAAGTTTTAATTTTGTCATCCATTCTATCAATGTTACAAGTAACCATACTAATATCCTCCTTTAAATTCTTATATTCTATATAATTTAATCCTTATAATAAACCTTTATATTATAATCTATCCTGCAGAAATTTCATAAATTCACAGGAATAGCCATCTATACAAGCCATACTTGATGTTTTATATACTAATTTTATTATTTTTTCATTACTCTCTGGGCTGGCGAAATTGCCTTAGCTGGGCAAACAGTGCCACATAACTGACACCCAACACATTTATTTGCTATAAGCATAGGTTTGTTTGTTTTTTCATCCATCTTTATTGCTTGATGTCCACCATCAAAGCAGGATAAATAGCATCTTCCACACCCTAAGCATTTATCTCTATCAAATTTAGGATAACAAATACCATCTCTTTCAAGTTCATCAGCAGCTACAATATTAGGCAAGGCTTTTCCAACCACTTCGCTTACCCTTTTATAACCTTGTGAACTTAAATATAGTTTCATTCCTTCAATTAAATCCTCAATAATCCTATAACCATATTGCATAACTGATGTAGTTATTTGTAAATTTTCACAGCCTAAAGCTAAGAATTCTGCCGCATCTGCCCAAGTTTCAATTCCTCCCATACCACTTATAGGTGCATCCTTTAGTTCCTTACAAACCTTCATATCTCTTATAAAACGTAAGGCTATTGGTTTTACAGCTTTTCCTGAATATCCTCCAACACTTGATTTTCCTTCTACATTTGGTGCAGATTGAAAATTTTCGAGATCTATATTCATAATGCTCTTTATTGTATTTATTGCAGCAATCCCTGTTGCACCCGCTTCCATTGCAGCCTTAGCTGGTATTTCCATATTACCAATATTCGGAGTCATCTTTGCAAGTATAGGTAAGTGTGTTCCTTTTCTTGTTGCTTTAGTATATAAATCAACTAATTCAGGATTTTGTCCGACATCAGAGCCTAAACCTTCCCCTGTCATATGTGGACATGAGAAATTACATTCTATAATATCTGCACCTGCTTCTGTCATAAGCTTAGCAAGTTTTGTCCATTCTTCTTCATTTTGTCCCATAATTGATGCAACAATGATTTTAGTCGGATAATCCGCCTTAAGTTGTTTTAGGAATTTTATATTTTCTTCTAGGGTATGATCTGAAATTTGCTCTATATTTTTAAAACCTACAAAAGGTAAGTTTTCTTTAGTTAAAGCTGTAAATCTTGGAGAAACCTCCTTTGGTACAAACATTCCTATTGTCTTAAAAGCTACTCCTGCCCAGCCCATATCAAATGCCTTAGCCACCATCTCATAATTGCTTCCAACCACAGAGGAAGAAAGGAAAAATGGGTTTTCTGTATGAACTCCGCAAAAATCTATAGATAAATCAACATCATCCTCTTTAATTTTAGGTTCAGCTGCAATTGCTTTCATAATTTTATCAATAGGTACCGGTTCATTAATTTTTCCCTTTAAACATGCCTTTATACATGCCTTATCTGCACAAGTTTCACAAGGAAGTGGATGTGGCAGTTTATTTACTGCCCCAGCCTTATTTTCAAATCTTAAAGAACGAATAATATTATCCGCTTCAAGGGTGTAGGGACAAGCTTTTCTGCAAGGAGCTTCATTACATAGTAAGCATCCTGACACATATTCATTAATAGAAATATCTTTATTAAATAAACTACTCATTTCCATTCATCCTTTCTAGCCCTAGATTTCATCAGTCTTTCAAACTTCAAAAATTCTATGCCTTTCAATCTATCTTATTATTTTTGATAGTTATTTTCGTCCTACTCTCTTTACAAATTGCCCAATACCTGGCTTTCCAACAAAATTCCCATCCTCATATACCAAATTGCCTCTTACAAAAGTCTTTACTGGATATCCGTGAAGTTTTTTCCCTTCCCAAATAGTGTGATCATAATCTGAATGCATGTTTTCTACTGAAATTGTGAACTCTTTATTAGGATCATAAATTACAATATCTGCATCCTTCCCAACTGCTAAAGAACCTTTATCCTCGCATCCAAATATTTTTGCTGGATTAAAGGCACATAATTCAACTGCACGATTAAAGGATATTTTTCCGTCATTAGCAGCTGAAAGCATATAAGGATATAAATTTTCTATACCAGCACAACCATTTGGAATCTTTGTAAAATCATCCTTTCCCCAGTCCTTTTCATAACTTTGGAATGGACAGTGGTCAGTAGCTACAGTATCTATTGCTCCAGACTCTATTGCCTTCCAAAGAGCATCTTGGCTTTCTTGACCTTTCATTGGCGGAGAACATACGAAATTTCTTCCATCCTCTCTCTTATATACCTCACAAGTAAATTCTAAATATTGAGGGCATGTTTCTATATAAATCTCATGACCATCGTTTTTTGCAGTTATTGCCGCCTCTAGGCCTTCCTTATCTGCCATATGAACAATATACAAAGGTGCTTCCATAGATTTAGCCCAGTGAATAGCTCTTTTATCAGCTTCTGCCTCCACAAATTCTGGTCTGCTTAAATAGTGATACCACGCTGAAGTTTTACCTTCTTTTAAGAATTGTTCGATATTTAAATCAATAACATCTGGATTTTCAGCATGAATATTAGTCATGGCACCTGTTTCTTTTGCCTTTAACAATATTTTCACTAAGGTTCCATCATCAACCATCATGCCTTCTTTTTTATATACTAAGAAACATTTAAAGCTTGTAATACCATAATTTACAGCTGCTTCAAATTCATCTAAAATGGCGCCATCATTTAAATCTGTTATACAGCAGTGAAATGCATAATCAACGCAAGCTTCTGGATCACACATTTCTTTTCTGCCTTCAATAGTTTCAATTATGCCTTTTCCTTTTCTTTGCATTGGATAATCAAAAACTGTTGTAACACCACCACAAGCTGCTGCTCTTGTGCCTGCAAGGTAGCTATCTGCTGAAACTGTTCCTCCAAAAGGCATTGCTAAATGTGTATGTGCATCAATAGCACCTGGCAAAACTAACTTTCCAGCTGCATCTACAACTTTTGCACCTTCTTCTGAAAAGCCTGTTCCAATTGCTACGATTTTTCCATTCTTTACAGCAATATCTGCTTTGTAAGATTCCACTGGTGTTACAATAGTTCCATTTTTAATAATCAAATCCATAAGTATTCTCCTCCTTTTATATTTGGTGCTTTGGATGCAACTAACTAGCACCCAAAGCTAAAATTTAATATTATTTTACAGCTTCGTCCCAATATTTTGATGTAAAGGTTGTATCATCAACTACTGGATCTTTAGCTAAATCTTTATTGTATTTCTTTAAGAAATCACCTGTTTGCTTAATTGCCTTCATATCAATTTGTCCAATTTTTGATGTATCAAAGCCTTGTGGTGCTACAAGCTTAGCAACTTCTTTCGCCATATAAACTTGGTGGTCTAAAGATACTGATTTATCAACATCATAAACAGTCTTTCCTGCAGCTTCTGGATCTTTAACTGCGTCCTTCCAGCCTTTAATTGAAGCTTTCAAGAAACGAACCACTAAATCTTTGTTTTTAGCTGCCCAATCAGAATTAACAAATAAACAATCTTCCATCATTGCAACATTTTCATCATTCATATCAATAATATTTAAATCTTCTTTTTTCATACCGCCTTCAAATAATAAACCTAATTCGTTATAAGTCATAGCTGACGCTGCATCAATAGAACCTTCTTTTACTTGATCCATTGTAAAATCTTGTTGTACAAGCTTTAAGTCTTTTTCTTTATCTAAGTTATATTTTGATAATAAAGCAAGTAATTCATACTCATTACCACCAAACCAATTACCGACTTTTTTACCTGCTAAATCCTTTGGTGAATTAATACCTTTTTCTTTTTTAGAAACTAAAAGCATACCTGATTTTTGAAATACTTGTGAAACCTCTTGTAAATTGTATCCTTGCGCTTGATAGGTCATTAAACTAGATACCCAAGTAACTCCTATATCTGCTACCCCGTTATATACATTTTGTTCCGGGATAATATCGCTTCCACCAGGAAGAATTTGAAGATCAATACCTTCATCTTTGTAATATCCCTTTTGTTGTGCCACATAGTAACCCATAAATTGTGATTGAGGCAGCCATTTTAATTGAAGTTTAACTTTTTGAAGTGACCCATCACTCTTTTTTGAAGTATCACTTGAGTCTGCTGCTGGTTTATCCTTGGTATCCGATGTACTTGACGAATTAGCCCCACATCCTATAAACAGTGCCGTCATCGTCATTATAATCACAAATAAAGCTAATAATCTTTTTTTCATAATAAATTCCTCCATGTCTTTAATATTTTATTTTTTTCATGTATTTAGTATTTTTATATTTATACATGTTTCATATTTTTTATATTTTTTATTTTTGTTCATGTTTTATTTTTTTTATATTTATGTAGGTTTTAATTTTTTTATTGTGAAAATTTTAAATTTTTTTATTGTGCATATCTTTAATATCTTTATCTTTGTGAAGCATGCCACTTTATAGCTCTGCGTTCTACCAATATAATAATTGAATAAAGAATGATCCCAACGACAGATGCCATAACAATATAGGTCCATCCCATGGCCATCATACCTTTTCTCAAATTATCTTTCACTCCAAAACCAATCCCTGAAGTAGATGAAGCGAAATATTCACTTATCATAGCCCCCATTATGGCCGCAGCAACATTAATTTTCAGTGCTGTAAATATACTTGGAAGACAATTCGGCAAACGAAGCTTAAAAAATATGACTTTTTTAGAAGCTGCATAAGATTCTAATAAATCTTTTGCAAAAGGTTTTAGATCATTTAAACCGCGATATGCATTAATTGCCATGGCTGCCATGCATACAACTGTTACTACTCCCACCTTTTGAGCAAAGCCACTAGTAAACCAACGATTCATAATTGGAGATAGTGCTACAATTGGAATTGCGTTAAAGGCTGATATTACTGTTAATCCTGTATAACCCCATTTAGGAAATTGAGTAGCTATTAAAGCAACAATAAATCCAATCAAACAACCTAAAGCCATTCCTACTAATGCACCTGCCACTGTAACTGCCGTATCATATATTGCTTTAGAAAAATTATTTTCAAGAGTTTTTACTATTTGTGAAGGTATTGGTAACTGAAAGGGTTTAAAACCTAATAAACTATGAATAAATCCTAATTCCCAAACCACTATTATAAGTATTCCAAAACTCAAGGGCCATAGAATGTTTTTCATTTTTTCTCCCATATCTTAATCTCCTTTCTTTAATATGAATGCTATAAAAAGAATTGTTAAAATCTTAAAGATTTCTAGATGAAATACCCATTTAATGATCATTGACTATTGATCCATGATCATTACAATACACATTTATATGGTTTGTTTTCTCCAAGGTATTAAAATCTTTTCTGCTAAAATAACAATGAAGTAACTAATGATCCCCATAAAAGCACTTGTAAATACCGAAGCCCAAAACACATCTTTTGTACCTGAATATAATGAATAAAGAAGTTTCACGCCAATTCCACCACTTGAACCCAGCATATCTATCAAAATTGATGCTGTAATAGACATAGGCGCTGCTATCTTCAAACCTGCAAATAAATATGGAAGTGAGTATGGAATCATAAGTTTGCAATAAATACTTTTTTTCTGCGCTGCATAAGAATATAAAAGTTCCTTCTTTTCATTATCAACACTATTTAAGCCACTTAACATATTTATAGACACTGGAAAAAATGTAATATATGCTGCTATCACTATTCTTGAAGCATCCATATCTTTAACTAGCGTAAAGATAATTGGAGCTAAGCCCAATACTGGTACCATTTGCGATATTATTAAATAAGGGAGAGATATTTTTTCAGCAATTTTTGATAAACTCATTACAATTGCTAATAATACCCCTATAATTGTTCCAAGCGTAAACCCCATAACTGCCCTTGAAAATGTAAGGCCCGCAGCTCCCATTAATTCCGAAAAATTTTGTGCAATTGACATCACTACAACATGAGGATATGGCAATTTTGCTGAAGCCATAGGATCTTTAGCTACCTTATCTAGAAAGAAAGCAATTAATTCCCAAACTAGAATAATACCAATAGTCCAGACCAAATTAATCTTATATTTTTCTTTCTTAGTAATCATACCTACACCCCCTCAAAGCTGTTTCTTATCTTGGTTATATAGTCATAGAATTTTGTTGTTTGCTTTGATTCCATATTTCTTGGTCTTGGTATATTAATATCAATTACTGCTGAAACACGTCCTGGATGTGGAGAAAGCACTACTACTTTATCTGATAAAAATACTGCTTCAGAAATATTATGAGTTACAAAGATTACAGTCTTTTTTGTCTTTGTCCATATATTTAATAAATCCTCATGAAGCTTTTCCCGCGTAAACTCATCTAAAGCCGAAAACGGCTCATCCATAAGTAGTATTTCTGGATTGATTGCTAGTGCTCTTGCAATTCCTACTCTTTGCTGCATGCCTCCACTAAGTTCATAAGGATAATGCTTTCCAAAGTTTGTGAGTCCAACTAAATCAAGCATTTCAGTAACTTTTTCGGTACGTTTAGATTTTGGCATCCCTAAAAGCTCCATAGGCATACATACATTTCTTCTCACTGTTCTCCAATCATATAAAACTGGATTTTGAAATACTATCCCGTATTTTTTTTGTAGTCTTATATCTCTTGGAGTTTGACCTCTTACTATAATTTTTCCACTTGATGGTTGAAGCAAATCTGCTATAATTCTAAGCAAAGTAGTTTTGCCACATCCTGAAGGTCCAAGCAGTGAAATAAATTCTCCCTCTTTAATTTCTAAATTTACATCTTTAAGTGCTGTTACTGGTTCTCCTCCATTTTTATCTTGATAAATCATACTTAAATCTTCTATTTTGATTTCTATGTTTTCTTCCATTGACTTTGGAAGTTCGACTTCTTTTAATATTGTATTCATTTATTTTAACCTCCTTTTATCCTGGAACATTTCACATCTATGAATAAAAGCAATGGCTTTTTTCATAAAAAAATAGCGCAAAACTTTTTAGGTCTTGCGCCATTGCAATTAATTCCATAACTTACTATATATATTTAACAAATCACCTTTATTAACCTCTTTTATAGTATTCGATGGGCTTCCACTGCTCATTGCATCTTCTGCCATTTTCTCTACTACCTTATCAAATTCCTCTTTATTAATTCCATATTCCTTTAAGGTAGGAATTTCACAAATACTGCATAGCTCAGTAAGTTTTTCTAAAAAAGCTTCTGCAGCTTCTTTGTCATTTTTTTCATCAGCTGCTGCACCAATTGCTCTCCCTATAGCTCCAAAACGTTCATAAGTTCCATCCAAAACATAAGATAAACATTCCTTTATAAGCATAGCATTTGAAATTCCATGAGCTACATGAAATAATGCTCCAATCGGTCTGCTCATTCCATGTACTATTGTTACCGAGGAATTATTTATACACACTCCTGCTTCATAAGCTGCTATTGCCATTTCCTCTCTTGCCTCTTTGTCTTCACCATCCGCATAAGCCAGAGGTAAATATTTAAATATCCTCTTTATTGCAGACAATGCAAAGGTGTCTGTTAGCGGGCTTGCTTTTTTTGAAGTATAAGCTTCCACTGCATGAGTAAGTGCATCCATACCTGTTGCAGCAGTTACAGTCTTTGGCGCTGTACTAGTAAAGCTTGGGTCAATAATAGCTAAATCAGGCAGCAATGCTTCCCCCTTTAGAAGCATTTTTATATTTCTTTTTGAATCTGTAATTACTGTAAATTTTGTAGCTTCAGATCCTGTACCTGCCGTAGTTGGTATTAACACCATTGGTGGGAAATCGCCTTCAATAACTTTTCCCATATAGTCACATATTTCACCTTCTAATTTTGTCATTGCTGCAATTGCTTTACAACTATCTAGTGGACTACCTCCGCCTATAGCTATTAAAAAATCACAATTTGATGCTTTATATGCCTTTACTCCACTTTCAATCATAAGCTCTGTTGGTTCGCCTGTAATATCATTAAATACTTCAAAAGCAATTTCCCATTTAGTTAGATAATCTGTAAGAATTTTAACGGTACCTGCCTTTGTAACATTTTTTCCTGAAATCACAAAAGCTTTTTTACCAAAAGTCTTTATTACATTTTCACTTGCTTCTAATGCATTATCTCCAAAAATTGTTTTCCCTGGTAAACTAAATTCATAAGCCATCTAATTCACCTCATTTAAATATATTCTTTATCAACAATACTTAGTACTTCATCAAGCTTAGTAAGTTCTTCTTCTAATTGTTCTTTTGTAATAATTAATGGTGGTGCTACTAATATCATATTTTCATGAGAATAAGTCATAAACTTTCTTTCTTTTAGTAGTCCTATAATTTTCCCCATTATTCCTTCTGGATCTTTACCATACAGTACTAGTGGTTCTTTAGTTTCCTTATCCTTTACTAGTTCAACTGCTGAAAATAGTCCAATATATCTTACATCACCAACACTTGGGTGAGAAGCTTTCATAGCTTCTAATTTTTCTCCAAGAACTTTTCCAACTTTATTAACATTTTCTAAAATATTAGCTTCTTCATAGTAATTTACTGTAGCAACTCCTGCTGCACAAGCTAAAGGATGCCCACTATAAGTTAACCCACAAGATAATAAATTATCCTCAAAATATTCTGCTATTTCCTTTGATACAACAACCCCTCCAAGTTGAACATAACCACAGGTAACACCTTTTGCAAATGTTACTATATCTGGTTTTACATCAAAATTCTCAAATGCGAACATCTTTCCAGTTCTTCCCCAGCCTGTCATTACTTCATCACAAATCATTAATATATTGAATTCATCACATAAAGCTCTGACTCCTGGAAGATATCCTTTTGGTGGTATAATAACACCATTTGATCCAGTTATTGTTTCAAGGACAATTGCTGCTACACTGTCTGGTCCTTCATAAATAATTTGTTCTCTAAGCTTTGCCAAATAATATTTTGTTGCAGATTCTTCTGATTCAAATTTTATTGGTTCCCTATAAATGTATGGATCAAAGAATTTCACAAAACCAGGAATTCCTGGTTCCAATGCGTATCGTCTAGGTTCCCCTGTTAAGTTTCCTGAACCAAAGGATGATCCATGATAGCTTCTGTAACGACTAAAAACTTTTGATTTTCCTGTAAACATCCTTGCAATTTTTATAGCATTTTCGTTTGATTCTGCTCCTGCATTTGTAAAAAATACTTTTCCCATATTATCTGGCATTAATTCCACTATTTTTTTTGCAAGCTTTGCTCTAGGTTCAGCCCCATAAGATGGCCCTACAAAACAATACTTATCCACCTGCTCTTTAATTGCATCTCCTATTGCTTTATTTCCAAAACCAAGATTCATATTTACAAGCTGAGAAGACATATCTGAATAACAATTTCCTTCATAATCCCAAAAATAAATACCATCAGCTTTTTCTATTGGAATAGGATTTATATTTCTTTGTTTGCTCCAAGATTGTAAACTATATTTTTTTAATGTACTCTTAATTTCCTCACCATTCATTTTTAACACTCCCTTACTTTCTGCATATAAAAAAACAGAACTTATTCAAATGAACAAGCTCCGTTGCTGTTACCTTTATAAATTCGTTTTATTCTTTAACTTGTACTTATTATATAATGGTCTTTACTGTGTTTCAATAACTAAATGACTAATCCTTTTTGTGCAGCTGCACAGTTAATTCAGTTATGAGCTAAGAGTTATAAGTTAAGAGTTATTGATGCAGCTATAAAAGGTCTTTAATATAGAATCCTAAATAAAACCTTAGTTTTTCTTCTAGATCAAGCGGGTTGTATCCAGTAATCTTCTCTATCTTTTTTAATTGATTATTAACTGTATTTCTATGAATATATTGTTTTTCAGCTACAAGACTTTGGCTTCCATTGTTTTTTAAATACATATACAAAAAGTCAGTTAAGTCTGTATTATTTTCTTCATCATACTTTTCCAGTTTTCCTATAGTATCTTCATAATATTCTTTTAATACCTGTTTATCTTTTGAATTAAGAAGTAATTTATAAATATCAAGCTTTTTATAATCTCTTACTTTCTTACCTTTTTTCTTTGCCATCTTCATAGCCGTTAGTGCTTTATTAAAATTCTCATCTTGAACTCTAATATCATTTAAATTTTCGCTAATACCTATGTGTATCTTCCATAAATCATCATCCCAATTTTTCAAAAAAGTATTTACAAAATTATCTATATCATAATCACTATAATCTACTAAAACTAAAATACAACAATCATTATAAGCAAAAGAAATATATAATTGATGAATACTTCTAGCAATTTTTTCTGAGTACATTTTTATTTTTTTCATATTATATTCTTTATCTTTATTTTGACTGTTTTCAAAAGCTATAGCAATAAAGCAAAAACGACTGTCTCTTAGATAACCATATCTCTCCATTTGAGAAATCAAAGTATCTAAATCTCCAACTTTAAAAATTATATTTTTGATTGTACTTGCAATACTGGCTTCTGTCTCTTCACTTTTCATAATACGATAACATATATCCCTTGTTACATCTACCATTCTTGTTTCCCATGGAATAGTATAAAGTGGCATATTCACAGAATCACAATATTCTATTACTTTTTGAGGAATTCCTTTTGTATATGGTCCAATATTAACTACAAATGCACTAGTCCCAACACTACACAGCTTTTTTGCATATTCTAATAACCAATTATCATTATTATTTAAAATACCAGATGTAAATACAACTTCATTTCCGTGAAGAAATTGGCTCACTTCATCATTTTCTATAATATGAACCCATTCAACAAGGTTGTTTAAGCCTTTTTGTCCTGCAAGCAATTTCATTTGATATAAAACAGCCCCATTTCCAAATAATTTCCCTACAGTAACTGACATGCTATTTCGCCCCCTAGTTATGCTTAGGCATAATTTTTAATAATCATTATATCATAAAAATTCTAAATTTATCATTCATCTTTGATAATCTTTCTATAATTTCTTGTATTCTAAAAAGAGCAAATTACCTTGTATATTTCTGGTAATCTGCTCTTAACGTTCCAATTAACATATATTCTTTTTCTAAAAATTACTTAACGATTTTTAATTTATCTTTTATGTCAAAAACTTCTTCTATACTAAAGACCCATCCAACCTGAAAGTACCATCATTTGAACTTCTGATGTTCCTTCATAGATTTCAGTTATTTTTGCATCACGCATCATTCTTTCAATTGGATAATCACTTGTATAACCATAACCACCAAATAATTGTAAGCATCTATTAGTTACATCTGTTGCATTTCTAGCAGAAACTAATTTTGCCATAGCAGCTAAATGTGTGAATTTTTCATGTTCATCTTTTGCACAAGCAGCTTGATATACTAAAAGTTTTGCAGCTTCTGTGTTTGCACGCATTTCAGCAAGTTGAAATTGTGTATTTTGGAATTTTGAAATAGGTTTTCCAAATTGAATACGTTCTTTAACATACTTTACAGTTTCTTCTATTGCACCTTCAGCAATACCAAGAGCTTGTGCAGCAATACCAACACGTCCTCCATCAAGAGTTGCCATAGCAATGTTAAAGCCTCTACCTTCTTCTCCTAAAAGATTTTCCTTTGGAACTATACAGTTGTCAAAGAATAATTCACAAGTAGAAGATGCACGGATTCCCATCTTTAATTCATGGCTTCCAACAGAGAAGCCAGGGAAGTCTTTTTCAACTATGAATGCTGAAATACCTTTTGTTCCTTTGCTCTTATCTGTCATTGCAAGGATAATATAAATATCTGCATAACCTGCATTAGTTATGAAAATTTTGCTTCCATTTAATACATAATGATCGCCTTCTAATACTGCTGTTGTCTTTTGCATTGATGCATCAGTTCCAGCTACAGGTTCTGTTAATCCAAAAGCACCTAATTTTTCACCTGAAGCAAGTGGTTTTAAATATTTTTCTTTTTGCTCCTCTGTACCATATGTGTAAATTGGTGTAGCACAAAGACTTGTATGAGCTGAAACTATAACACCTGTTGTAGCACAACACTTTGATAATTCTTCAACACATTGTACATAGCTTAAGGTATCCATTCCTGCTCCGCCGTATTCTTCAGGAAAAGGTATCCCAAGTAACCCCATTTCAGCCATTTTAGCTACATTTTCTTCTGGGAATCTCATACTTTCATCAATATCTTTTGCAATTGGTTTTACCTCATTTTCTGCAAATTCTCTATACATTTCTAGTAATTGTTCATGATTTTCATCTTGTTTAAAGTTCATTTTAATTTCCTACCTTTCTTTTTTCTATTTCCTTTTTAATATTTATGAGATATCGCTTTATTTTTATTGAAACTTACTGACTTAATTATTCTATTGGACAGCATACTTTACCTGGATTCATAATAGAATTAGGATCGAAGACTTTTTTAATGCCTTTCATTAATTCCATATTTATTTCTCCAACACTATCTGCTAAATAGCTCATTTTTCCACTACCAATTCCATGTTCTCCTGAAACAAGTCCACCGCATTTTATTGCTTCTTCGTAAATGATCTTAAAGAATTTTTCAACTCTAACTTTAAAGTCTTCTTCTTCTAAATCATTGCTGCATTGGTAAATATGAAGATTTCCATCCCCTGCATGTCCAAAACTCTTAATTGTTAGTCCACATTCTTCACCTGTTTTATTTACAAAAGTAAGATATGGAGCAATTTTGTTTACTGGAACTACAACGTCACATTCATCTAATAATTTAGTTTCTGCCATAATTGCTTCTAAGAAACTTGAACGTGCAGCCCAAGCATCCTTAATTTTTGCTGGTGTATCAGCTACAAGCACATCAATTGCCCCTGCTTCTAATACAATCTCACTTGCTTCTTCAATAAGATTATTCAATTCATCTTCATTCCCTGCATCTAAGGTTACAAGTAAATAAGCATTTGCAGTAACTCCATCAATTACTTGTGGGAATACGCTCTTACCAATATATCTTTCACTTGATAAAACAATTTCTCTTTCCATAAATTCGATAGCTTGTGGATTCATGTGTTCCATTTTAAATTTAGGAACAGTTGAAATACAATCTTCCAAATTTTCAAATGGAATAATTAAACTTGCTACTACCTTAGGTGCTGGCATAACCTTCAAAGTAAGTTCTGTAATAATTCCAAGAGTACCTTCTGATCCAATCATCAAATTAAGTAAACTATAACCAGAACTTGTCTTTGATACAGTAGCTCCAAAATCTGTAATTTCTCCTGTTGGAAGAACAACCTTCATTGCACGTACATAATCACGTGTTGCACCATATTTAACAGCTCTCATTCCACCTGCATTTGTCGCAACATTTCCACCTAGGCAAGCAAACTTTTCACCTGGATCTGGAGCATATAATAGGCCTTGTTTGATACAATCCTCTGCAAGATCATTTAAGAGAACACCTGCTTCAACTTTAACAACAAAATTTTCCATATCGTATGAAAGTATTTTATTCATTTTTGTAATATCTATTAATACTCCACCTAGAAGTGGTACTGCGCCTCCTACAAGACCTGTTCCAGCTCCTCTTGGAGTTACAGGTATTTTATTTTCATTACATATTTTCACGACTTTTGAAACTTCCTCTGTAGAATGAGCCATAAAAACAACTTGTGGTGCTACTTTTCCATAAATAGGCATTTCATCATGAGAATAATCTTCATTTATATCCTCACCAGTTAAAATATGCCCTGGAGCTGCTTCCTGTAATTTTGAGATTAACTCTTCTGTCAATTTATTATACTGTTCCAAAATAATCATCCTTTCTCACATACAAATTTAAAACCCTAATTCCTTTAAACTAATACGCAACCCTACGTCAATTCGAGGACTCATCCCCAACTGTAAACTGTCTAAAGTGTTCCTATAAAGCATATGATTCCTGCAATAACTACATATGCAATAAAATACTTTAATACACTTCTTAAGATTTTACTTTCTGAACCAGTCTTATCAATTGCACTTGCACCAATTGCAATACTTTGTGGACAAATCATCTTTCCTATACCTGCTCCAAGAGTATTAGCAGCAGCCATCCATGCCCCAGAAAGTCCTAAGTTTTGAGCTGTTTGTGATTGTAGTCCTCCAAACAACACGCTTGTTGATGTACCTGAACCAGTTACAAATCCTCCTATAGCTCCAATTAATGGAGAGATTAAAGGATATGCACCACCTGTAACAACAACTAAAAGACTTGCAATAGCTGAAATCATTCCACTATAACTCATTACCTTAGCCGTTGACATTACTGCACAAATTGTAACAATAGTTTTCCAATTTGCTTTTAAGGTATTAGCAAGAACTTCAAACATCGTTGATATCTTTGCTCCTTGAACTAAGCCTCCAATAATGGCAGCAATAAATATAATTACCCCTGGTGTATTAACCCAACTGAAAGTTAAAGTATTTCCACCTTTACCAGCATAAACAACAACACTGCTTTTGAAGCCTGCAATCAAGTCATGAATTGGTGCACATAGTGTAGACGTAAACATCAACATTAAAAATATTAAAATAAATGGACACCAAGCTTTTATTGCTTTGTCAAAAGATAACCAATTTTCTTCCTTTTCACCATTAACTTCAATACAATGTTCAGGTTGTGGTTTTTTATTAAAGATTTTTGCAGCAATAACTGTACATATCATACAGCAAATTGATCCAACTATATCTGGTAATTCTGGTCCTAATACCATAGCTGTAATATAAGCAGGTACTAAAAATGATAATGCAGCTACTAGTGTAACAGCAAATGACCCTTTCAAGGCTTTTATTCCTCCGCCTACTATACACACCATAATAAATGGACTTATAAAAATTAAAGCTGCTTCAATTATTGCTGTATTTGCAGCCAATTGGTTAGTTGCAATTCCAGTTACTGAAGAAACTGTTACTAAAGGTATACCTACTGATCCGAAAGCCGTTGGTGTACTATTAGCAACCAAACATGCTAAAACTGCAGAAAATGGATTTAATCCAAGTCCAGCTAGCATAGATGCTGGAATGGCAACTGCTGTACCAAATCCAGCCATACCTTCCATAAAGTTTCCAAATCCCCATCCAATAATTAATGTTAAAACTCTTTTGTCTATTGAAACTCCAGCTAGCATTTTTTTAATGAAATCCATAGCACCAGTTCGTAAAATCAAATTATACGTAAACAATGCTGCAATAATAACCAAGCAAATTGGCCATAATGCATTAAGTATTCCTTCCAATACTCCTGTCATCGTATAAGAAACATCCAATTTAAAGAAAAATATAGCTAAAAGCATTGCTAGAACAAGTGCAATAGAGCAAGCTTTATAACCTGGCATTTTTAATCCACTAAGTGCAATAATGAGCCAAATGATAGGTAATATTGACATTAAGAATTTAAAAAATAACATTCTTCTGTCCTCCTTAAATGTTTTTAATGGCATTATTTTTTTAATTTGTATTCCACTTATTAGTACGATTATATTGCTTAAATTGCTGCTAATGCGTATAAGTTCTAATTAATACTGAACATCTCAATTCAAAAAAATTCTAAAAGACAAGTAAGAATTTAGCTTTTCCCCATAATCTTTCGTCACTAATTACAATTGAGAATTTGCCAGTGATAATACAAACATATATACTACATTTTTATATACATTAAACTTGTTTTTACTTTAGTTATTTACTTTCAACTTATGGCTTTCATGAGAGTTTTGAGGTTAAGAGTGAACTTTATTCTGCTTTTGCCTTTTTCATTTCTTCAATCATGATTGGAAGAATTTCAGTTACATTTCCAACTATGCTTAAATTTGCAATTTCAAAAATTGGTGCTTCTTCATCTTTATTAATTGCTACAATATAATTAGAGCCTGTCATTCCAGATGTATGTTGTGTTGCTCCAGATATACCACATGCAATATAAAGCTTTGGTGCAACTATTTTGCCTGATTGTCCAACTTGATGTGCACGAGAAATCCAACCATTTTCAATTGCTGGTCTTGTTGCACCAACTACACCACCAACCACTTGTGCTAATTCTTCAACAAGTTTGAAATTCTCAGCATTTCCCATTCCGCGTCCACCAGAAACAATAACTTCTGCCTCTTCTAAGTTAACAGATTCAGAAATTTCTTTTATAGTGTCAACTATCTTTGCTTTGATTGTATCTGCTGAAATTTCAACTTTCTTTTCTGTAACAGTTGCATTTGATGTGTTTTCTGGTTTTGCAAAACTACCATTTCTAACAGTAACTATGGCTGTTCCATCTACTTCAATATGTTCTAAAACTGTTCCACCATAAACTGGCCTAGTATATATAACTTTTCCATCAGTTTTATTAATTCCTGTAACATCACTTACACACCCTAAATTTAAACGCCCTGCAACTCTTGGTGCAAGATCTTTAGCAAGTTGAGTATTAGCTAATAAGACAACCTCTGGATTTTCTTCCTTAACAATTTCTGATAATACTTCTGTCAAAGTGTCACAATCTCTAGCTGCATCTATAAAAGTTACTGGAATTCCTAAAGCTGCTACTGTGTCTGCAATTGTTTTATTTCCAACTACTATAGCTGTTCCTTCTGCATCTAATGCTTTTGCTGCAGTAATAAGTTCAAGGCTTCCGCCTATTACTTTTTCTCCATCTGTTTCAATGAATAATAATCCCTTCATACTTTTGTTTACCTCCTTAATTAAATTGCCTTATCCTTTTTCATTTGCTCCATAGCAGCATTTACTGCAAGCAGAGCATCTTTCTCTTGAATTTTAATTCCGCCCTCTTTCTTAGGAGGTTCAACATATTCAATGCAGTGAACTTTTTTAGGATTTATCTCTCCAATTTCGGCTGCAGAATAAGTTGGTATTACCGCCTTACGACTTGCCATCTTACTTTTAATAGTAGGATAACGTGGATCATAATCAGGCTTACTTACTGTTACTACTGCGGGACATTGTAAAGAGACCACATTGTAACCATCATCAGTTTCCTGATGAATTTCCATAGCCTCACCTTTTAAATCGATTACAGTTGCACTACTTATATATCCTAATCCTAATTTTTCAGCAAGCATAGCTCCAACTTGTCCAGTAATTTCATCTGTCGACTCTTTTCCGCATAAAATTAAATCAAATTTTTCTCCCTTATCTTTTTCAATTTTATGAATAGCATCTGCCAAAACATGAGCTGTTCCCATGGCATCTAATTCTGCATATTGGTCATCTTTTACAAAAAATGCTTCTTTAGCTCCAACAGCAAGACAGTTTTTTAATGTGTTTGTTGTATCCTCTGCTCCAACTGTCAACACACTAACGTTTCCTCCATTAGCCTCCATAAAGCGAACTGCTAATTCTAATGCATAGGTATCAAACGCATTAGCTACTAAGCTTACACCTTTCAAATTAGGCTTTTTCACTTCTCTATCCAAATGTATTTCAATAGAATCATCTGGAACTTGTTTTACACATAATAAAATCTGCATAATTTCCCTCTCCTTTATTCTTCAAGCTGTTTTTGTAGGAATATGAAAACAAATAACAAATCTAATAGCATAATTGTGAATTTAAGAGTTCGAAAATACTATTTTATATTATTATTTTGTTGAATTTTCATAAATCCGCTCTTTTATTGGTCTTACCAATTCACAAGTAAATTTTACCACTAGTACCCATATATTTCAACTACTAATAAAATTTTTTTTATTACATATATCTAAAGTTATGATGTTTTTTATTTAATGGTCAATTATCAATACTTAATTATTAAGATAATTGCAATATGTTTTGCCAAAAGAAAAGTACCTGAGGTACTCAATTGCCTTTGCTAATTGATGACATTTATGAATAAGTAATGCTGAATAATCAAGGTTAGAGCTCAAAGAGAAAGTTCGAAGAACAAAATACAAGATTTGGATTATCACTTTTTGTCAGCAATTTTTTTAATTTTCTATATTTTCTGAAACTCCATACTTTCCTACCCGTGCTATAAAAATAAGAGCCTATTTAGACTCTTAAAAATTTTACTTAATATTATTTTAATTCATATTATTAATTAATTTTATATATTTATTTTCATTTTTTGTCCATACTCTAAATAAGCATATTATATAGCCAATTACAATTATAACACGCTTGAAAGAATTTTAAGTACTATTAGTGAAACAGGTATAAATAAGTCTGGCACTAAAGATATAACATTTCCCCAAACAAGATTTCTATTCCTTGTCAAATCAATTATTCTCACATAAGAAGCCCCAGCACATAATATACAACTTACTATTATTGCACTATTTAAATATTCTTTTCCTCCCCATAAACTCATTATTGCAATGATTCCCATGCCAAGTTCACTAAAACCTAACTCCTTTTGGAAGCCATTTGACTCCCAGCCAATATATTTTGCTATCTTTTCTGACATCAATGCATGTCCAACAAATGCTAAGATTCCTAAACCACCTACCCCAACTACAACTTCCCATAAAAGTATTTTACTTAAAAAATCAGCTATAGTAACAGCTTTAGAAATAAGTGATGCATCAATTACTCCTATACTAATACCTAATAGTGTAAAAAAAATAAATGGCATTTTACATCCTCCTCAATTATTAAATAGATTTAATATCTCGAGAAGAATTATAAAGTCTATTGTTACTATAGAGTCAATACACTTTTTATTGGAATTTGAATTTCAGTAATAAAATCTTCAGGATTTCTAGTTATTGAAATATCTATATAATAAACTTCTACAGGATCTCCTATTATAGTAAGTTTATTGTTATTTGCGTACTCAATTAATTGCTCATATGTTTTTGGCTTATTAAAATGTGCTCCTAAATGCATTTTACTTAAATAGTATCCTTCTGGAATCACTTTATAGTTGTACTCTATATCACATGGATCTTTAATTTCCATACAAAGCTGAATATCACAGGGCATTCCCAATATTCTTTCCCCATGATATATAGCCATTGGATTTCCTATGGTAGAATTCTTCTTAATTTCAAGTATCTGTTCAAAATCATTAAATAATTTAGCAAAACCATTTTCATTTAATTCTATTGTCCTTTTCAAATAAATAACATCTCTTTTGGGAATTCTTTTTATTTCAATACAAGAAAAATCAGCATTATCTAACATATTTATATTATTAATATATAATTCAAAGCTTTTATCTGCATATAATAGCTCATTAATTTGTTCCTTAAGCTCATACCTTTTTTGCTCAAATATATTCTTTATTCCTACCATATCATTTTTTTGTAAAAATACCCCTATTTCATTTAAAGACAACCCGAGTGCTGCCATTTTTTGAATTATCATCACAATAACAATTTGCTCGACACCATAGAACCTATAACTACTCTCCTTATCTATAAATTTAGGTTTTAATAAACCTATCTTATCATAATAGCGTAGGGCTTGTATTGAAATAGAGCATATTTTTGAAAACTTACCTATAGAAAATAATTCTTCTTCCAAATAAATCACCTCCTAGCATTTAATATTAAGGTAATTATGATACTTCAAGTTTTTTATTATATATAGTAAATTGATTTTTCCCCTTTTCCTTTGATTCATATAATGCAACGTCAGATTTTTCAATCAAAGCTTCTAAAGTTTTTCCATCACTTGGATAAAAGGCAATCCCTATACTAGCCGAAACTCGAACCTCAATGTTATTACCAATATACTTTGCATTAAGATTTTCGCATAAAAGCTTTATTTTTTCTTTTATTAAAGGAATAGAAAGGCTCGGATTAAACACACAAAATTCATCGCCTCCGAATCTTGAAACAATAGCATCCTGTTCATTAAAAACATCAATTATTTTATTTGCTGTATCTTTTATTACTTCATCACCTGTCATATGTCCCAAATTATCATTTACAGCTTTAAAATTATCCAAATCTATAAAAATTAATGTACATGTACTTTCCTTGTGCTCTTTAATATAATTTTTAACTTTATCATAAAAGGTTGTCTTATTATACAATTCCGTCAATTGATCATATTCTGATTTTAGTTTTAAAAGTGAAAATTCTTTAACAATATGATCAATATCACTAATCTTACCAATTACTCTTACAATTTTACCATTTCTCTGAATATAATTCAGTTTCATTTCACACCATAAATATTCACCATTCTTTTTCATTAATCTAATTTGTTTAATAATAGATTGCTTATTAAAAGCTTTCATATCATCAAAAATTTTATTTAATAGTGTTTTATCTTCTGGATGTATTTTAAATTCATTAAAGAAATTTTTATTATACTTTTGAATATTTAAGTTCCATCCAAATTTCTCTTCAAATTTTGAGGAACTTAACATCTTTTTCTCTGTAAGGTCAAAGTCAAAAATAATGTCATTTAATTGTTCTACAACAATATTATACCTCTCCCTTTCTAAACTTAGATCCTTAAGATATTTTCCCTGCTCCTTGGCTTTTACAACAAAACAATAAAATGCATCTAAAAGAGAAAGTAAAACTATTCCCCCAATGACTAGCAATATTGTGCCATACTTTGCATAAAAATAATTGCAAAAGTTTAAAAATTTATCTAAAGGCGATAATTCACTTGCATTACTTATAACTTCAGCAAAAACATTAATCCTAAGCATAAAATTAAATATTAATGCTAAACTTAAAATATAAATTATCTTTTTTATATTATTAAACATAATTTTCACCTCTTAATTGTTAATTGAATATTATTATCAATTACACTGCATAATACATTTTATATAATATTTTAAATAAAATCAATAAGATTTCTAAACTAAACACTAATGACAATATATTAATTTTGCGCTTAACACAGCTATTTTCTGAAATATAACTAAAATAATATGATATAATTATATTATTGCTATTTCAATTATTAATTTCATTCATCAATTAATCGAAAGGAGGACTGCATATTTTTACTTATGTATTAATATTATTAACTGGTATTTTAACTTCAGCTATAATAAGCAGATTTATCCCATCCTTATCAATACCAATTATTCAAATTGCAATGGGAGCCTTAATTGCAATTTTTCATTCAGAATTTAACCTTCAGCTTGACCCCCATACTTTTTTAGTTATGTTCATTGCACCATTACTTTTTCGTGATGGGAAAAATGCTGATAAAATATCATTGTGGAAACAGCGAAAAAATATCCTTCTAATGTCAGTCGCTTTAGTTGTTATTACAGTTATTTTAGTTGGATTTCTTATAAATAAGTTGATTCCTTCTATATCATTACCATCAGCTTTTGCTCTTGCAGCAGCATTGTCACCTACCGATTATGTTGCAGTTAATGCACTTTCAAAGAAAATTTCTCTTCCAAAGAGAATTCTTGATATCATAGAAGGTGAAGGCCTTATGAATGATGCTTCCGGACTTGTTTCCTTTAAATTTGCCTTGGCTGCTGCTTTAACTGGAACCTTTTCAGTATTTAATGCAACTACAAGTTTTTTATTAATGTCTGTAGGCGGACTAATTGTTGGGTTTGTTTTAGAACATATTTTAATTAGGTTCGAACTTTGGGTTAGAAATCTCGGTATGGAAGATGTTACTGTTGAAATATTACTTCAGATTTTAACGCCATTTGTAATATATCTTATCTCCGAAGAAGTATTTCATGTTTCAGGTATATTAGCTGTTGTTATTGCAGGAATGGTATATTCATTATCCTTAAAAAGATTCAGATTTGAAAATGCTGAGTTCAATGTAGTATCAGAAAATACTTGGTCAGTTTTGGCATATGTTCTTAATGGGCTAATATTTATAATAGTTGGCTTACAATTGCCCGACATAATTAAAACTGCATATTATGAAGTAACAATCGATAATTTTAGAGCTTTAGAAAATGTTTTAATAATAACTTTTGCTTTACTTCTAATCAGATATTTATGGGTACTATTTATGTATATTAGCGATAATGAGTGTAAAAACGAGAAATATAGTAAAATATTTCACGCTGCTCTTTTAACTTCTCTTTCGGGAGTAAGAGGAGCTGTAACCTTAGCTACAGTCCTTTCAATTCCCTTGTTTCTTGAAAATGGTGAACCATTTCCTGAAAGAACACTAATTTTATTTTTATCCGTTGGAGTAATTTTAACAACCCTTCTAGTAACAACTTTTATACTACCTCTTTTTGCAAAGAAAAATGTATCTGAGGAAGCAGATTATTTAGAAACCTTAAATAAAGCTCAAATAAAGGTATGGAATAATACAATAGATAAACTAAAATTAGAAATTGAAAATAATAAATATATTTCTTTAACCATAGTTGAATATAAACGCCGTATCCACCAATTAAAACGTGGAAATTCCTATTATAAAAATTGGAGCATAGGTGATAAAGAAGAAAAAAAGTGGATGCTTGTATGTTTTAAAAAAGAAATTGAAAATACAGAAACTCTATTGCAGCAAGAGAAAATATCTGAAACAACAGCGCATGCTTATGAAGAAGCTATAAGAAATAAAATCAAACTACTCTCTTCTGTTGAAGGTTTTTCATTAAAATTTAAGCACGCTTACACACATTTTGCTCATATGATTTCTAATATAAAGAGATTTAAATTTATTTTGAAGGGATTAGAGCATAATAAGGAAATTGAGAATAATAAGGCTAATATAGAAATGAAAGAGCTTTATTCAACTAATGCAAAATATCTAATTAACTACATCAAGTCAATTATCACTCCTGAGAATGAAGTTACTTTGAAAAAAATAATTTTATATTACCAAGGAATGTGCTGGCTTGGAAGCAAATCTATCTTAGAAAAATATAATAAATATGAGAAAAAGAAAGCTGACATTAAAGCAATGCAATTAGAAAGAATTATTATACAATCTCTATTTGAAAATGGGGATATAAACTGGCATATAGCCTCTGAACTCAGAAAAAATTTAAATTATATTGAAAGCGATATTTTAAGATAATTATAGACTTAAAAGCCTAACTTATCCATTTAAGATAATCTTAGGCTTTTAATGCCTTGATAAAAAATACGTATAAAAAACAGTAATATTTTCATTCATTATTATCGATTTATGGCATTTAACTCTTATTTCTGAACAACTTAGTAATAATTTATATAATGCCTTTTCACAATTCTCCCCTAAATATATAACTTTATTTTTATTCTCTTGATATTCAACTAATATAGTCGAGAATTCCTTGCTAACGACATTACTTGCTTAAAATATCAATATTTTATGTAAAATTTGCGCAATATTTGTATTACGATTTATTTTGCCAAATACTTGGAAATAAATTATAATCTATAAATGTGTGTTAGATAATTTCTGTATAAAAAGAGGTACTATATGAATAAATATACTTTATTACGATTAAGATGTAATATACTTATTAGAAAATTTATTTTAAATTCACTTTTAAGTGTTTTAAGACCTAGTAACAAGTTAGTTATTATAATTTCTCAAAATTTGGACAAGCATATTGTTGCGTATCATAAAAGGATACATAACATTTATGCTTCGAAATTCCATTTGAATCTGGTGAATTAGTGTTAATTTTATTTGTTATATCTATACTATTGGCTTAATTATGTAATTTAATATATAATTTAAAAATCCTAATATCATCTAAAAAGATAATATTAGGACTTGCATAATTACATATAATTCTATAAGGCTATCCAAATCAAACATTGATATCTATCTATTCTAACTAAACAGTTATTTAAAATTGTTTTAGTCTGCATACTTCCTTCCTCTGATTTTTCACTCCTTATATTTATTCACCTTCATATGCGGCTTTTAAGATTTCTAAATCAAATTTTTTCATTTTCAAAAAAGCTTCAGTCACTCTTTTCATTTTTTCCCTATCAGCAGATTTCATCATTTCCTTCATTATTGTTGGAACAACTTGCCAAGATACTCCAAATTTATCTTTTACCCAACCACATTCCTCGGCTTCTGGGATGGCAGAAAGCTTACTCCAGAAATAATCAATTTCCTGCTGATTCTCACAATTTATTATAATTGAAAATGCTTCATTAAAAGTAAAATCTACATCAAAACCATGATCCATAGCACAAAAATTAATATCTTCAAGTTTAAAAGCAGCATAATTTATCTTTGCCTTTGATGACTTTGCTTCTCCTTCTTTATATCTGCTTATAGTTTCAATTTCAGAATTTTCAAATATTTCAGTATAGTATCTCATTGCTTCTTCTGCCTTCCCACATGATTCTTTTGAAAACAAAAAGCAAGGTGTGATCTTTTGAGTAGTTTTTTCATTCTCTTTAAGCATAAGCTGCCAAGATAAACCATACATATCTTGAATCCAACCATACCATTTGCAAAAAGGATATTCTCCAAGTGGCATTAATTCTTGCCCTCCTTTAGATAAAGCTTCCCATTTTGAATTAACTTCCTCAATTGATTCACAAGCCACCATTAATGAAATTGACGGATTGAATTTAAAGTAAGGCCCTGCACTAATTGCTTGAAATTCTTGTCCTGCAAGCTCAAAAGTAACTACCTCAGCATTACCCGAAGGAGTATCTTCTAGTATTGTTTCACTCAATAATGAAGATTTATCAAATAGACTAACGTAAAACTTAGCAGCATCACTAGCTTCTTTATCATACCATAAATGCGGAACTATTCTTTGCATAATAATACCCTCCTCAAATTCTACTTTGCGGCTTCTTCTGAATATTTTTTAAAATTATCCAATATTGATTGCCAGCCATTCTTTTGCAATTCAACAGAATTTTCGCTTTCAGCTTCAAATATTTCTGTTATCTCTGTCTTATTTCCATTTTCCTCAAAGATAATTCTAACTTTTCTCTCGTCACCCAAGGTGTATGAAATAAGCTTATGTAATTCAACTTCATCATAAACTCCACCAAAATCAAAACCAAAGCTGCCATCTTTAGCTTCCATTCTAGATAGGAATTTACCTCCAACCCTTAAATCATTTTCTGCAATTGTAGTATGCCAATCCTCTGATGCGGTATTCCACCTTTTTATACATTCAGGTTCTGTCCAATACTCCCATACCTTTTTAACATTCACATTTACAGTAGCTTCAATCGTAATTTTTTCCTTTTCACTCATAATTCTCTCCTCCTCTTACTTATTGAAAACCTTTTATATAAATATTGTACCACATCAAAGTTATAAACATACTATATATTACTTTCATAAATTTATTATCTTTTCGACAACTATAAAAAGCAGTAGTTAAATTACTACTGCCTTTTTACTGTAAAATATTGTATTTTACACATATTTAATGTGACCCATTACTCCATTAAATAAATAGTGGTGTATTTTCTTCCAAATTTCATAGCTTCCTCGTGACTTGGTACCCATACATCTATTACATACGTACCATCTTTTTTCACCTTAATCGCCCCACCTCTATCTTCAACATTAAACATACCATCCTGTTTATAATTTTTCAATTCTGGAATGTACATTTTACTGCCGAGAGGGACATTTTTTGGAGCTGCAATAACACCTATTCTCGTCCTCGTCTGCATCGCTGTTTGAGATCCCCATTGTTCTTGAGATCTTGGATCATCAGAATATGCAGTTAATTCAGCTTTTATCGGTGTACCTTTTATATTATTATTTTCTTGAAGTTTAATTGAAGCATTCTTCTTATTTTTAACTTCTTCTACTATTTCATTAACTGCATTATTGAGAGTTTTTATGTCTTCTCCCACAATTTCTCTATTCTCTTTAATATCAAGATTTTCTATATTTGAATCTCCTTGATATTTCCCCATAGCGACTTTATTTATTTGAGTCACTTTTGCTTGAGCACCGCCATAACCTGGACCAGTGCACATTAAACACATTGCAAAGAGTGCATATACTCTTGTAATATGTTTATTTAATTTTGTCAAATAACCACTCCTTGTGTTTTATTTGCGGCTTGAATTTCCCAAATACTTCAAGCTACATTAGCCACCGATATGGTATTGCCTATTATAGCATATGAATATCCCCTTCTCAAAATCAATTTATTCTATATATGGATAATTTTCTTATAATTTAATATAAAAGTATTCATATCAATAATTACACAATTACCATAGAAAGTTGACTCTCTATTTCATAATCATATTATTTTCATCCAATTATATTTTGCTTTAAAACATAAAATTTTAAACACATTTTATTTATTAACTTCTATTAAATGAATTTAATGAATTCAGAAAAATATGTTACTGACTTTAATACTACAAAAAATTATTAATACATTAAGTTTGCCAATCATATAAATAGTTTATAGACACCTAGTTGTATCGAAGAAATTTTTTAAGGAGGAAAAGACATGCAAAAATGGCAAAAGGTCTTTCTTGTAATTCTTTTTATATTAGCATTTTTAGGAGCAATCATAGGTTTTATTATGACATACTCTGGATTTGGGCAAATAAATGTGTTTGCTGAAATAGATATTTTAGGATTTTTCGAATTAATTTTATTATTTGTGGCAATTATCTGTGGTATTGTAGATATTTATGAAATTTATGATTGTATTAAATTGTTTGGGACAAAGAAATTCAAACTAGTTTTGACTACCAAAAATAGGCTAAATTATATTTTAGTATTTTTTGCAGCCATTTCACTTTTAGAGTTCGGAGAATTAATAACGTCAAAAGATATGCACCTTCTTCCTTTATTATTTATTACACTTATATTAACAACACTATTTATTATCCATATTCGAAGTGAAAATGGTCTCAGCGATAACGGAATAATATATTGCGGAATATACCATAATTTAGCTGATATAAAATCATATAGAATTATTAATAATACAATTCTTGAACTAAATATATTAATAAATTTCTTTTGGTTTGAATATACCAATATTATTAAATTTAACTTAAGCGAAGTTGACAAGAATAATGTCGAAAATTTTTTAACAAAAAAAATGCAGCCACATTAGTGACTGCTATTTTATAAAATTTTGAGAGGGTTTAGGTATTGGTTTTGGGTATCTTTGTTATATTCATAATATCATATTATGACAAAATATTCTACATTTTTCTATAAAATTTATTTATTTTATTTTTCGACAAAATATTCTAACATTAAATACTATTTTTTTACAAATTCCTCTCTTTTTGATTTTGCAATACCAACTGCTGTTCTAAATTACAACTGAAATCAAAACACACAATGCTCCACCCATAATAAATGTAATCATACTTATTCTCACACTTATAACATCTCCAAGATTATTTTTAGATTTTTCTTTCTCTATATTTACAGTTTCAAGATTGAAATTTGAAATATATTGAGCACTATCTTTTCCCATACCTAGAAGAGATAATCCTGATGGATTTCCACTAATTCCAGAAAATATTCCGAAAATAATTACTGCAATTCCTTCGAGAAATAAGACATCTTTAAATATATATTCTGTAAAATATATAACTACTGCTCCAGCAATAAGTAATATTGATAATAAAGCTACTTCACTAAATAAAAAATTCATTATTTTCTTCCTCATATTTTTTCCTTCTTTCATAAATCTTACTGCTCTTAATAATTATATATTCTATTATATACATGATAAATTCATAACACGAAAACTCTAAATTATACAATTTTAATATTAAAATGTCTGTTTACATCTGTTTAAATTTACACTTTTAAAAATCCAACTACTCCAATTGCTCCAGGACCTCCATGAGTTGAAATCACACATCCAGTTTTAATCCAATTAATATTCTCAAAACCTTTTTCTTTTGCAATCAGCTCTACGCGCTTCTTTATTTCCTCATCAAGTCCTAAAGAATAAATAAAGTATATTTGTTCTCTATCCATATTCCATTTATCTATATATTCATTCACATATTTCTCAGCAACACGTTTTATTGAACCACGATATTTTTGTGTCACAACTAATTTACCATCCAATATTTCAACTACTGGTTTAATTTGAAGAATAGTTGCTCCCAAATATGATGCATTTGACAAGCGCCCACCAGCCTTCAAATACTCAAGATCTCCTGGTATAAAGGATACTCTTGCTCTTTTTACATATTGTTCTATTTTTTCAACTAAGTCCATAGGTTCTATATCTGAAAAGTTCTCTATTAAGTTTGCTGCTTTTAAAACAATAGCTGCTTCCCCTCCAGAAACATTTAACGAATCTACATGTAAAACATTTTTCATACCAGCAGAACCAATAATTGCATTTTGATAAGTACAAGAAGCTTTTGATGAATATCCTATATGAATGATTATACATCCAGGATTTTCTTCTGTAATTTTATTAAATAACTCTTCATATTCATTAGGATTTACCGCTGAAGTTGTTGGTATTTTTTTAGTTCTTTTATGATAATCATATATCTCTGTTACTTGAATAGCTCCATCTTTATAATCTACATCATCCATTACTACATGCATCGGAAGTACATAAATATTATGTTGCTTTGCCAAGTCTTCTGGCAAATCAGTTCCACTTTCTGTCACTAAAATATATTTTTCCATCTTTTCTCCTTATCTAATGTCTTATTTATTAAAATTATATTCTATTTGTACTTATTACGCACTATATACATCCGAGAACTCAATATTAATTTTTTCCACTAAATTTCTTATAGTTCTATATTCACTGTGTGAAATTATAGAATAAGCATTTTCATTTACCTTTACACAAGGAATCCTTATTAAAAATTCGGTTCCATTTTTATATTTTTTATTAATTTCAATACTTCCATTATGCATCTCTACAAAGGTTTTCACAAGGAATAACCCCATTCCAGTGCCTTCCGCAATTCTTGAATTACTCTTATCAACTTTTTCAAACTTTCCAAAAATCATATTTTGAGCTTCTTTGGGAATACCTATTCCATCATCTTTAACGCTTATTTCAATTAAATTTTCATTCACTTTATATATACTAACTTTTATATTCCCATGCTTATTCCCATATTTAACTGAATTCGAAAGAAGATTCAAAATTATACGTTCTATTAAATTTTCATCACAGTCTACATATATTTCTTCACATTCAGTATCAAAAATAATATTCATATCCTTACAATTTGCATACGATACAATTGATAAAGTTATTTCTTCAATAATATTGACAATATTTTGCTTTTTTAATTTTGCTACAAAAAAACCTGCCTGAATCTTAGTTGCATCAATTATATTATTAGTTGTTCTAATAAGTCTTAAACAATTTTGTTTTATTATGTTATTATAGTTTCTTATAGTTCTCATATCTTTATCATTTAAATATAATTCTTCCAATTGTAATGCCGAATAAATTACATTTATTGGTGTTTTTAATTCATGAGATATATTAGTAAAGAAATCATTAATTAATTTATCTTCTTTTTCCTTTTCAATAAGTAATGTCTCCATCTCTAGAGATCTTTTCCTATCTGATATATCTCTTATTATTGATACATTACACTCTTCTACTATGTTTTTTAAAAATAATGTATAAATTTCAGTATCTAATTTTCTTCCATTAAAACTGAGCTTGCCTTCTACAGGATTATTAACCTTAGTTTTATCTCTACTACTGAATCTTTCAACTAATTTCTCCCTATATTCACAATCTACTAAATCAAATATACTTGAGTCAATTATGCTATTTTTATCTTCTATCTCTAGCAAAGATGCCATTTTGCTATTAGCATAAATTATTTTTTCATCTTCTATTAACATTACTCCTTCTGGTAATAATTCAATAAATCTCTTAATTTTATAATACTCTTCTTCCAATTTATTCTTTGAAAAAACTAATTCCTCATTTTTCCTTTCAAATTCCGTTGCTTTTAAATTTATCTTCTCAAAAATTATTTTATATGGATCCGAAATTACTGATTCAAATAATGCTTTAAATAATAAATATGCTGCAATCAATTTTGAAGTATGTCCTAAAAAATTAAATAATCCATATGCATCAATATAAAAAGTAAATAATAATTCAGAAAATATCTTGAAAATTATTGAGAAAAAAATTAATTTACTTCCACTAACTTTTTTTATTTTATAATTATTATTGATAAAAAATGCAAATATCATAAAAAATGTTGAAATAATATACTCACTAATTACCTTAAATTTTGTGAGTCCATATCCATCTATATAACACATAGGAAATATGTTTGTAAACAATATAGTACATAACATTATAGAAACAATAACTAAATTTAAAACTACTACTTTTTTTGCTTTTAGTTTATTATTTAAATAATATATAGAAAAAATTAAAGCTATACTTTCATAATATCTTCCACCAACCCGCAACTGAATAGAAATATCTGGATTATCAACAATAATATTGATTCCTTTATAGGTTAATGTGTGAAACATATCAATAATTCCCACAAACCCATATATAATTCCCAAATAGGTAAACCAATTATTTTCACATATTCTAACTGTTCCAACAGCTACAAGCATTACAGCCAAACTTATGGCTATAGTAGACATTTCAATTAAACTATGAAATAAAGTATAGTTATTTCTGCTAACAAAATAGCATATAACTACCATAATTATTATTATTTTCCATTTATCAGACATAACAAGCTTGTAAATACTTTTATTTTTCATAATAACCTTCCCCCATAAATATTACTCATATTTTCTATTATACCCTTATATTTAATTATAAACTAAAAAATACCATTTTTATATATTATTTCATTATTTTTATTCAAATATTTTCAAATTATTTTACTCCAAAAATTACATTGGTAAAATACATGAAATTCATTAGACTTATAATTTTAAATCTGTATAATCATTCTTAGGCAGATTAACAGTTACAACTCATTTAATATGTCTTAAGTTATCTTTTACTATTTAGGAGGTAATTAATGAATAAGATAAAAAAATATTATATACTCATCCCTATAATTACTGCAATATTGTCACTAATAGTTATAGTATCAACAGCACTCGATACTAATCTCATTAATAAAAGTTATTCCATATTTACAGAAGACATGAATTCCAATAATGTCTCTACAGTCGTAGTTAACAGTTCTCCCAAAATGACCATAATATTAAATAATGGCGATAAATATTATACTGATAATCCACACACAGATACATTAGTTGAAAAGTTATTACTAAAAGGAATAGAAGTTAAAAACGAAAACACTCCTCCTCTTACAAAATCTATTCCTTCAGGTATCTTTGTTTTATCCATTATTTCAATAATGGCCATGCTTTTATACAAAGTTAAAGGAAAGAATTCAGTAACTTCTATAGAAATGCAGGATTTTAGCAAAGACCAAAAAAATGCATTAGACTTCAACGCTGTAGCTGGTAATGAAGAAGCAAAAGAAAGCTTAATGGATATAGTTGATTTTCTCAAGAATCCTGAAAAATATCAAAAATATGGTGCAAGAATGCCGAAAGGTGTAATTCTTTATGGTGATCCTGGTACAGGGAAAACTCTACTTGCAAAAGCTGTAGCTGGTGAAGCAGGCGTTCCATTCTATGCTCTAAGTGGATCTGACTTTGTACAAGTTTACGTTGGGGTTGGAGCTGCAAGGGTAAGAAATTTATTTAAGAAAGCAAAAACTCAAGGAAAAGCTGTGATTTTTATTGATGAGATTGATGCAATAGGAAAAGCAAGAAGCAATGGTAAAAATGGTTCAAGCAATGATGAAAAAGATCAAACTTTAAATGCTCTTTTAACAGAAATGTCTGGTTTTGGACAAGATGATGGCATTGTTGTAATTGCTGCTACAAACAGATTGGACATGCTTGATAAAGCATTATTAAGGCCAGGCAGATTCGATAGACATATCGAAGTATCCTTACCAGATGTTAATGCAAGAGAAAAAATATTATCTCTACATTTTAAAAATAAGCCTCATGAAAATATTGATATTAAAGAACTTGCAAAGAAAACAGTTTACTTCTCTGGTGCAAAACTCGAAAGTTTAGTTAACGAAAGCGCTATTTTAGCTGCAAAAGAAAATAGTACTTCTATTACATCAGCTCAAATAGATGCAGCTTATTCAATAACCTTAGCAGGTCATGAGAAAAAAGAAAGAAGTTATTTAAAAGAAGAAGATAAACTTTTAACTTCATATCACGAAGCTGGACACGGCTTGGTTAATATGCTATTACTTCCAAACGATAAAGTTTCAAAAATAACGATTATTCCAACTACAAAAGGTGCTGGCGGATATACTTTGACTATTCCCGAAGATAAAAGTTACCACAGAATTGATTATCTTAAAAATAAAATTAAAGTCTCACTTGGTGGCAGAGCTGCAGAAGAAATAATTTTTGGAAAGGATAAAATTTCTACTGGTGCCCATGGAGACCTTTCTCAAACTACTGATATTGCATTAAAAATGATTTCCGAATACGGTATGGGAGATACATTAGGACTGATAAAACTTTCAAGTGTCGGTTCTCTATATAGTAGTTATGGAAATCCCGTAATTGAAGAATGCAAAAATCTCGTTAATGAATTATATAAAGAAACTTTAGAACTTTTAAATGAAAATAAGAGTTCTCTTGAAAAAATAGCTTTAGAATTATTAGATAAAGAAACTTTATATGAAGACGAACTAAAAATGATAATATAACAGAAGCTTAGCTTGATTAAACAAATCATTTCCTATTGCCAAATAACAAAAGAGGTTCAATATGCCTCTTTTGTTATTTATTATTCTTCTTTCTTTCAATATATTCCAATAAGCTATTCAACAAATATTTCCTGCCAAAAAAATAAAATTAGACATATAGATATCCTAATTAATAATTCAACTTATATATGTACTATTGAGAAATTCTAATCGTAACACTATACTAGAAAGTAGATATATTTTTCTGGAAACAGGCATGTGAAATTGAGCTGATGATGGTTCTTAATGGTGGCTTGTTTCATTTTCAGCTTGTCCGAAAAGTAAGTGTCCAAATTTTATATTTGGAAACACGAACTTTCTCCTTGGAGCTTTTACATTCGGAACACGCTGAAATGACGACAAGCCGACATTTAGAACCTTCCAGCGAAAATTTCACTAGTCCTGTGGAAAATAAATGTATCTGATTTCGGTAATTGTTGCATAAGTCTAATTCTTGCTTGGGATATCTATATGTATTTCAAACAATATGTCTAATTTTATTTTATAATCCAGTACTATTAATTTCAATTCTTCTCGTATCTTCATTGAAATGCAAATGAATATTTTCCCTTTCTTCCTCTAGAACAAGTCTTGTTTTTCCGAAACAAAATATAGTATTTCTAAATGCCAAAGCAGCTGTTATTCGACCATCTAATGGAACCATCAACGTTGTAGGTACATATGCTTTACTTCCAACAATTCCTGCACTAATGTTTCCTCCAGCTGATAATATGCCTCCACGAGCAACAGAATCTGATTTCGTGAAAAGTATATCTTTCATTGCAGTTAATTTAGAAGTATATTGTCCCTTTCCCCCTATTATTATATTTCCAGTTGATTTAATTTCACAATCCTGGCAATATCCTATTCGTATATCTAATGGTGCTATTAAATTCCTATCATAGTATTCTATTTCATTTTCTAAGATATCCTTTAGGCATTTCAAATCATTTATTCCATTCATATTTAATATATTATATCCCAGAACATTTTCCTTAATATAGTCTACTAACTTGCTTCTTTTAGTTTTATTTTTTATATTTAAAGTTATAATATTTAAAGCAATTTTTTGGAAATTACTAAATCTCTGTTCTGTTATTGTTAGTACAAGCTGATTACTTCTCAAATTAATATCTCTAAATTGTAAATCATCAATATACTCAATCATATTGTAAATAATACGCTTAAATTCATTCAATACATCCAAGTATTCCTTATTTCTAATGTCAATTTGTCCAGATAAAATTTTAGAATTTATTGCATTTCCTAAAATAGTTATTTCACCTCCAGATACTACATTGGAAGTATTAACATTTTGGCTCACGTCTAATGAACCACCCGCACTAACAAACATATTATCTTGAACAGAATCATAAACCTCTATGTCTCCATAGAATTTAATATTACAGGTTTCCATATTTACAGATTCAACGGCATAAATTGGATTAACTGTAACTTTTCTATTTGCAATATGTGCTTTTCCATCAATAAGAGCTATAATATCAGCCCCTTCGATTTTACATCCATCTGAAGCTACTATAGGCATACTTCTTATGTATTCTCTTTTTATTTTTTTTCCAAAAATGTTTTTACCATCCTCGCCTACAACTTCAGGTATTATTTCAGCAATCTTATCTCCTGCATTTACATTAGAAATTCTAAATAAATTTTTAAAATCAACTATTTCATCTGAATCAGGCTCCGGAAATAACATTTGTGTCGGTGTAAAAAATAACTTCACCTCACTTGGTATATCTTTAGCTGGTCTTATTCCTTCTGCAACTAAGATTTCTTTTCCTGTTCCCTCTGTTGCCTCTTCTAAAGCTTCTTCGTCTATACCATAAACTATTCCTTTTTCCTTTAATATCTTCTTTAATTCTTCAACTGTAAAAAATGGCGGAAATTTTTCTGAAGCAATTTCTGTTGATATTGCTAAATTTAAAAAAGCTTCCTTATCTTTTAATTTGAATTCTGCTTCTGGTGTATATGCTACAGTCATATATGCCTTCATTTTATCATCAGAAATAGATATATTAACTTCCCTGTTAGCTTGAGTCTTTTCAAAAGTATAAGTAAACTTATCGTTTGATGTAACTTCATATGCCTTATATTGTTTACATGGAATATCATTTATAAATAAATTAATATATTTTCTAGCTTTTATTGTTATTCTTTCATTAAATGCGCCATCAACAACTATTATTTGTCCATCAGCAACCTTTGCTCCAACTTCTCTTTCCATAATTATCCCCCATAAAAAATATTACAATATATGTTACAATTTTAATATAATCTGCAACCATAATTCAAGATAAATAATTATTATTGTAATATATTAAAACAATATATATTAATTAAAATTATTGTTTATATTTATAATTTCATTAACTATAACTTTACTTATATTAGGAGGAACAAATTTAGGTTTACTTAAATAGTAACCTTGAAGATAGTCCACTCCCAATTCGATTAACTTTTCTAATTCCTCCTTTGTTTCTACTCCCTCAGCTACAACTTTTATTTTCCTTTGTTTGGCATAAGAAATTAGATTCTTGGAAATCTGCTGCCTATCCAGATCTTTATTAATTCCCCTCACAATTTCCATATCAATCTTCACATAATTAGGAGTAATAGCTAACAACACAGCTTCATTGTTATAGCCTGATCCAAAGTCATCTATAGCAATCTGTGCATTCCATCTTTCACATGCTTTCCTCTTTTTAGAAATATTTGTTCCATTGGATCTTTCATTTTCAAGCAATTCTATAACCAATCTGTCAAGATATGCTCCATATAAATTCTCAAATCTTTTTACATCTTTCTCAGATAGCGCATGATTAGGTATTGAATTTACAAATAGTTTTACATCTTTAAATTCTTCCATATAGCTTAAAAATCCTTCAAGTGCTTTAAAAAACGTAATTCTTTCAATTTCATATAATCTAGAATCAGCAGTTGCAAGTTTTATTATATGAAGTGGATTTTGTAGATTTTCTAATTGTGAGCGCATTAAAGCTTCATATGCAAATATTTCTCCTGTTTTTGCATCTACAATTGGCTGGAAAGCGTATTGTATCAATTCTTCATCAAGTAATTTATTTAAATCCTCTTGACTACTTAATAAAAAAGATTCCTCTTCATATTCTTTTCTGCTAAATTCACTTATATTTCCTTTTACTGTTCTTTTAATTTTATACATTGCAAAATCAGAATATTTGGATAGTTCCTCAAAATTTGCAGCATCATCAGGAAACCATGCAACTCCTGTTGATATTCTAATTTTTAATTCTCTATTATTAGGTAACTTAAGTACAGTATTTTCAACATTATCATGAATATCTCTAATAATTTTCCTAATTTCATCCTTATTTTCATATCCATAAATAAATACAAAAAATTCATCCCCTGATCTTCGTCCTACAACCCCTCCATATTCTTCAAGCCTTTTTAATTCTACAGCTGCCTTTCTTATATATTCATCACCATAATCATGTCCATATGTATCATTTACATATTTTAAATTGTCTAAATCCCACATTATAAAAGCACCAATTTTATTTCTAGCTTTTCTTATCCTTTCTTCAACTGTTCTATAAAATGCACGTCTGTTTAATATATCTGTCAGTATGTCATAATCTCTTTCATATTCAATTTTATGCTTCTCCAATATTTCTTGCGTTACATCACTAACTACACCTAACATTCTTGAATTATGCTCTAATATTTTTAATTTTATCCATCTAATGCTATTGTCTTCTTTTGTAATTTTATAAATATCCTCTGCTAAATTTTCTTCATGTACTATTATTTCTTCTATTATTTTTTCAAAGTCTTTAATATAAACATAAGAATCATTTTTATATACATCTTGAATACCTATTACTTGAAAAAAGGTTTCTGTGCAAAATACCATATCATGCCCTTTTTTATATTCAAAAGCACCTATTGGCATATTAAAAAGTTTTATTATTTGTGACAATTTTGATGCCGAATCAACAAGGTTTGTACTTAGAATTTCAATTGCTTCAGATAATTCATCAATCTCAGATATATTGGTTTTTTTAAGAATCAAAGGTTCAATTGGATTACGCTTTTTTACATCTTCAGCTAAATACCTAATTGGTCTAGTAACTCTTGCTCCAGCAATAAGAACAACTGCAATTCCAATTACACTTGATAAAATTAATGATACTGACAATAATCTTGTAAATCGGTTTGAATAATATAATAAATTCTCCTCACCAACAATCCCAATTATCGCACATTTTTCATCTTTAAATGGAGATTTTAAATTATATAAATTGATATATTTAACACAACCATAAGATCTATTTAAATAGTCATTTGTATTTAACTCATAAATAGACTTAAATACTTCAGTACCATTCATTGAAACCTTTTTGTCTTCTGAAAGTATTCTATTTATCATTGGGCCAGTGCTCATGACTTCATTAAAATCCATTCCACTTCCTTCATCAATACCTATTACATAGACCCCCTGCCCATTTGTAGTAAGCTCCTTATAATCAAGTTGTGAATTTAAATATTTTAATGAAAGAGCTACTCCAATAACTCCATAAGGTTTATGATGTTCATCAAATAGAGGAACTGAATATGTAACAATCTTCATATCCTTATCATTTAAAGCAAAAGGTTTGCTCCAATAACCTAAATCTTTATAATCTAAAAACAAATTATCATTAGCAGCTTTAATTGGTTTTTCAAAAAAATCTGTTGCTGTTACTTTTCCAGCTCCATTAAATGTAAACTTATTATTCCAAAGGGCATCTAATGGTATACCTAAACTTCTTGCTGTTGATGCAGAACCTCTTTCCATGAGCAAGTCAGAATTATCCTTTGGATTAGAATTAGGATCTAAATCCCTAATATACAATCCAGGCTTTTCTTGTGAATCAGTATTAAGTATTACGAATGCCCCTGTCACGTAATTTTTTCTTAACATATACACTAATTCATTTGAAATATCTTTTAATGAATCTGTTGCAACTTGAGGATTTTTATCAAAATCATTTACCGTCATACCTCTACTCTTTAAGTTTTCTAATATTCTAGAATTAATTTTCTCCTGATATTCTCCAATATTACTCCAGCGTTGTATCATTTCATTTTCCAAATAGTTTTTTCTTAATTCAATTTTCTGATTTAATATGTTAAAAGAATTATTCCTTAGTATTTCCACTATCCCACTTGTAAAAATTGTACCTACAAATAGAATAACTTGAACGATTACAATAACAATCATAGGAATTAATAATTTTCTAGCTATTGAATTTTTATTTCTAATGATCTCCATATTTCACCCCATTATACCAATCTAGCAATCCAATGAAAATAAAATTTACAATAAAAACTCACATAGCATTATTTATGTCATTTTTTAATTTTTCAAACCACTTTTTAAAATTTTCATCAGTATCATACTTATTTATAAGTTCCTTCTTAGAAATTCCATTATTTAATTGTTTTTGTATTTCCTCTCTATCCAATTTTGCCTTATCCAACATTGCCTTTTCTAAAATATCTCTTGCTTTATTTGAACCATTAAATGCCTTAACAAAATAAAATTCATTTGAATTTTCTTGATCTATTGCTGTAAAAATAGCATCTTGTAATTTTTGTGAAATATCCAAGTCATTATTTTTTGCTATTTCACTTTTAATAAAATCAATGTTATTTGCATCTTTCTTAACTGGAAGATAACCTGACTTTATTGAAAATTCTGTATTTCGTTCTACATCAGTAAACCATTTTAAAAATTCTGTTACTGCATATTCATGTTTACGATCTGATTTAGTAAGCACTATTCCTGCACCTTGTTCTGGCATATACCCCTTATAATTCTCGAATTTTGGAATAGGCAAAACCATACAATCAATTGGGTAGCTAGTCTCATCATTTTTTATAACTGAGCTCGGAAAATATTCTGCTCCTGGTGTTGAACCAACAAAAGCAATTATATCTCCTGTCTTTGTATCATCTGAACGAAATCGTCCATAGGCTCCATAATACCCATTAATATATGGAACATAAAAATTATCCCACAGCTTTCTCATAACCTTTTCATTCAAATTAACATTTACTTTACCATCTTCTATTTTAAATATTTCTTCTCCTAATTCTTTACTGCCAACCATCATATAATTAGCCATAGCATCTCTTCCAAAAAAAGCTTTTCCATCATCCTTAATTTCTGTTTTGCTGTCTGACCATTCATAGTATTGTTTAGCTAGTTCTGCAATACCTTCCCAGGTTTGAAATTTATTTATATCTGCATTTGTTTCTTTTGCAAACATACCCCAGGCGGTTTTATTTACCATAAGTACTTCTGTAGATTTTGCTATTGGAAATATAGTTAATTTATCACTGCTTGTTATTTTACCTTCCTCAATATAATTATCTATGTACTTTGACATTTCACTTTTAGATAAATATTGATTATAATCCGATAATAATCCAAGCTGCTCTAATTTATATGCTGTATCTGGATAAGCAGTGAAAGCCTCAGGCATCTTACCTGCGCCTACTTTTTCATTTGAAGTATCTATAACTTTATCAGTTAATTCATTTATACTTCCTTGACTAAAAGCTTCGACAATTATCCCTTCCTTTTTCCCAACAGTTTTGTTAAATTCCTCAACCATTTTATCAAATTCTATTTTCTGTACTCCATTATAGTAATGCCATATTTCAACTGCAGTAGGATTTTCTTTATCTAAACCATATTTATTCCCTAAATTTAATGAACATCCTAAAATAAAAAAACATAATATTAAAACTGGTACTATTTTTATTGTAATTCCCCTCTTATCTAACATAATTCCCCCCATTAAACCGTTCTATATCCTCTCTAATTATAGGTTATAATTCATTTAATTTCCACAAAATAATTTAACTTTTTCCCCAATAATTATACATCTAGATTCTTTTCCATGACCAATTTCACTTGTCTTTACAATTGGTATATTAGTGTCATTTATTTTTTCTTTTAATAATTCTACTATATTAGGTGAATACTTTTCTTTCTCCATTTCTGTAAAACTTCCAAGGATTATTCCTTTGACTTTTTTAAATACCCCTAGTTGTTTATATTGAGTTAAATACGTAGCCATTTTAGGAACATCTCCACCTAAACCTTCAAAGAGAATAATTTTATCTTGAAAATCAGGCATGTATTCAGTCCCTGAAAGTTTCAGCAAACAACGAATATTTCCGCCTACTATTGTACCTTCCATACTTCTTCCCTGTATCCACTCATAGTTAAATTTCAAAAGTTCATTTCCTTCTCCCATAAAAGTGCTTTTAAATTCTTCAATTTGTCTCTCATCATTACTTTCAACCAAATTTCTAATTTGATAAAGATATGTCTTCATATTTGTCTTTGAATATAAAGCATTGATAACTACTGATAAATCACTGTATCCAAAGAAAGGTTTTGGATTCTTTTTTATTACTTCAAAATCTAAATACTCCAAAACTTCATTCGCAACATCTCCACCTGAAACATCAAATATAGCTTTAATTTCTTCATCAAGGAAAAATTTCATTACAGCTTCTGCTCTCTCCCTACCATTGCCATTAAATACAGAGTAGCTTTTATATATTCTTTCACTATATACTAGGTTAAGTCCAAAAGTACCTAATACATTCTCTAAATTGAGAATTTTATTTCTATTCTTTTCATCTAATCCATTAGAACAAGCAACTATACCAACCTTATCACCACTACTTAGTAACTTCATCTTAATTTCCTCCCTAAACTATTAATACCTATAGTTTTTTATAACCTTCTTATTGAGTATTTCCCCTCCTTTGTCATTTGTCTAAAAATAAATTCTTGTTGTTTATTAATATTAGTCTCTCTAATTATTTTTGACCAATGTGTCCATGTTTGATCCTTATGAAAAATAATTCCTGAAATCATAGTTTTTACTTCAATTATTTTATTCAATTTAATTTCTTCTATCTGGTCATTCAAATAATCAGATATACGCTCTTCAATTTCAGCCTCTTTACTAGAATCAGTTTCCATTTCTTTAAAAATAACTGGTGAAATGCAAACATTAGATCTCCAATCACATTTCTCTCCATATTTTAATATAGCTTCATCACTTGTTTTAATCTCAATTATGTGAATATTTATTCCACAGAACTTTTCTTTTAAATATTCCAATAAGCTTTGTTTTCCATCCTCTTCATTACTTTTATTATAGATAATCTTTTTAGCTTCTCCACTAATTGGAACGCCCAAATTATATAATGGCACAAGCCCATCATACGGCATTGCTTTTGATTTTAATGATTCAGAATCACTTATCTTTCTGATAAGCTCCGACTCTCCCCTATAGTTTGAACTTCCATAAACATTATTATCTTGATACTTATTTTTTTGATTTTCATTATTAGCAGAGTATTCTGGTATAGACCAATATTCAACAGTACCATCACTATGAAATATAATTCCTGACGACATTTTTTCATAATTAAATAGACCTGTATTATTTTCATGAATATATCTAAAAATTTTATTTTCTATTTCTATTCTTCTACTCATACTTTCTTCCATTTGCTTTAATATTATTGGTGAAATAATAACATTAAACCTCTCGCTATAATCATCTCCATAGATACTTACAGTTTGATCATTTTTTGAAACATCTGCAATTTCAAAATTAGCTTGAATAAATTTTTTTTGCAAATCTGAAAGAACCTCTGATTTATTTGCTGAATCTAATTGAAATGAAAAAGCTCCATCATTAGTTTCAATATTATTACTTTCATAATTATAAATGTGATCTCCAAATTTGTTTGTTTGCCCTATTTCCATAAATGCACCTCCTAAAAATCAAAACAAATAATTATTCAGTTAATACCGTAAAAAAATAGTGTCAGACATTCATCTAACACCATTTTAGCACATTATACTAATTTATATATATTTTATATTTTATTATTAAATTTCTATTTATTAGGATTTGAAATAACAGCTTTTTCATTAATAGTTTCTACAACTTCACCATTAACACTTAAGTCTTTATCCCTTAAATTATAAATTATAAATTCAACATTCTCATATTTTTCTTTATATCCTTTGTCTATTACCTTAAACTTAATTTCAACCTTTTCATCCAAATTAGTTATCTTAATTTTGTAATGATTAAATTCCCCAGCTTGATATCTAAAACTTTCACCATCATCAGTATAATGATGATATCTAGTTTCTGTGTTTTCTTTTGATAAATAGACTTCTATATTTAATTTATTTGTTTTCTTTTCACCAATATAATTTTGATCTTCTCCAGTTGGAATTATAGAACCACCTTTAACGTAAATCGGACAAACATCCACTGGAGTTTCCTTTATGATATATTGTCCTCCTTCGTATTCTTCTTTAGTCCAATAATCTATCCAACTATTTCCTTCTGGAAGATATAGCATTCTTGCTTTTGCTCCTTGTTCAACAACAGGCGCTACTAAAATATTTTCCCCACAAAGGAATTCATCATTTATCTCATAAGTTTTTTTATCATTTTGATAATTAAATAGTAATGGTCTTATAATTGGTTCCCCATTTTTACTGCATCTCCACATCATATCATAAAGATACGGCAACAATTTATAACGTAATTTTATATATTTTCTATTAATTTCTTCAGTTATTTCATCAAAAGCCCAAGGTTCTTGATCCCTTGTTCCCATTGCAGAATGATTTCTAAAAAGAGGAGTGAATGTTCCAACTTGAACCCACCTGCTCAATAGTTCAGCACTACAGTCATGTCCAAAACCACCTACATCAGTTCCACAAAAAGCCATTCCACTAAGTCCTAAATTCATGAGCATAGGAATTGACATTCTAAGATGCTCCCATGTGCTTTGATTATCTCCTGTCCATGCAGTTGAATACTTCTGAGTTCCTGCATAACATGCTCTAGTTACAATAAATGGTCTCTTTCCTGTTGCTTTCTTCAAACCTTCATAAGTTCCCTTCGCCATCATATGACCATAAATATTATGCACTTCTTTATGAGTTACTAAAATACCATCATTATTAAACATAACATCATCTGGAAGTGGTCCATTAAAACTTGCTGGCTCATTCATATCATTCCAAATTCCACTTACTCCAGCATCAATCATTATTTTTTGATTTTCTCCCCACCATTTTCTTACCTTTGGGCTTAAGAAATCAGGATAAACCGAATCTCCAGGCCATACTTCATTTCTATATACTATCCCTTGATTATCTGTTGCAAAATATCCATTTTCAAGACCTTCATCATAAATTTTATAACCTTTATCCACCTTAACACCAGGATCTATTATTGTTACAACCTTAAAGCCCATATTATTCAAGGTTTTAATCATAGCTTCTGGATTTTCAAATCTTTCTTTATTCCAAGTAAATACTCTATATCCATCCATATAGTCTATGTCCAAGTATAGGGTATCACAAGGAATTCCTTTTTCTCTAAGGCTGTTTGCTATTTCCATAAGTCTTGTTTCATTATCATAAGACCATCTGCATTGTTGATATCCAAGTGTCCACAATGCTGGTAGTGGCATATTTCCAGTAATTATAGTATATCCTTCTACAACTTTTTTTACTGAAGGACCATAAATAAAATAATAATCTAAATTACCATCTGCAGCTGCAAAATAGTAATATTCTGAATTATCCCTTCCCATATCAAAATAAGTCTCGAAATGATTGTCAAAAAATATACCAAAAGCATTTCCTTTACTTAATCCAATTAAGAAGGGAATTGATTTATAAAGTCTATCAAAAGTTTCTCCATGTGGTTTAGCATTATCTGTATTCCAATTTACATAATGGTAACCCTTTTTATTTAAATGTCCAGTTTTTTCTCCCAATCCATAAAAGTACATCTCTTCTTCCATATTTTTTGATATGTACAACTTATACTCTTCCTGATTATTGATAGCATGTCCTTCTGCTTCAGCAAGCATATAGTCACCATAACGTCTATTAAAAGGTTTACTATCACCTCGATAATCGGCGCATAACCTTGTACCCTCTTTATCATAAATATCCACTTTAAAACAATCGTATACCTTAAGCTGCAACTGTTCTGTTGATATTTGAATTCCACCATTTATAAATTCCACTTCAAAATCACAATTCTTATCCTTTAAATTTTCAACTGCTTTTGAATTTCTTTCTTTTCTAAATGAAGGTACAAAAAAATTAATTATATAAGAATTCACTATTTTTATATATACTTTTTCCTCTTCAAACTCAATATTAACTATATTGTTTTCAACCTCGTATCCTAATAATTTTCCATAACTGTTTTTTACGTCTTTACAATTATCCATAGCTTTTCCTCCATATTAATAATTCTATTAGTTATATCAATTTACTGTTATTATATACTGATAGTTTATTAATTTCTTGCATTATACAACCATTAAATATAAAAATACTGCTGTTGCCTTTTTAAAAGAATACGGATCATCAATTGGTTAACCGAAAAAAATGAATGGTGAACAATATTAACAAGTTATCATTCACCATTCATTTTAAACTATTAGTCTATTTGATCCAAAGACTAGAATTTCCAAAATGCTTATCTAATCTATCACTAAACCATCGTCCATTAAGAACTTCTTTTATTAATTTATCTTTTACTTCTTTTGATAGCGTAGTATCAGCATCCATTTGTTTTAAAATCTCTTCATAATCAATTCTTTCATTAGACATACTTATTTTAGCGTTATTTTTGTCAGCATCTAAAATTAATTGAGTTGTTTTACTATTTGCGCCATTCCAAGGTTTCCATTCACATCCAGTAATAATTTTCCCATTAGGAGTTCCATCCCATAAGAAATTTGTAATATAGTCAGTAACTTTTGCACCTAGATCTTTTGCTCCAGCATTGTTAAAACTATCTTTATACATTGCACTAAAACCTGTTGTTTCATCTGTTAGGAAAGGAATCCAAACTCCATGAAATGGTCCTGCTAATTGAGCCATTTTATCTCCTACTACATTCTTGTCTAACCCCCACTTAAAATCACCTGTGTAAATTTGGGCATTATAATTTTTAATCATTCTTTCAGCTGATTCTTCAGCATTGAATAATTCATATAATTTACTTCCATAATTTAATGCAAAGTTTAATTCCTTATTAGCTTCCTGATTAGTCATAAGCGTGTTATCATCTTTAGCTGCAAAATACTTGTCATATCTACCAAACAAAGAGAATTCTTTAGCTCCTGTTAACATAATAAGAGGCACATTATTATAATTCTTTGTATCAAAGCCCTCCTTAGGTAAAACTGTTCCATCACTGTATAAATGAGGGAAAGCACTCATCCTTATACCTGCATTTCCCATTAATTTAGCTAATCTATCTGATGAAAGATTATATAGATAAGCTTTTACATCTTTTCCATCAGTTAATAACCACTTGTATGCTTCACCTTCAGTTGCTTTAATTTTATCAGCTACTACTAGTGGAGCAATTGCTTTTGCAATTACCTTAGCACTATCTTCTGGATCTGCAGTTGTCATTCCACCACTAAATGAAATTGCTTTTTGAAATTTATCCTTAAATATTGGTGATATAAGCATAGCCATTACATCTCTACCACCAGCAGAGAATCCAGAGGCTGTAACATTTTCAGAATTTCCACCAAAAGAACTAATGTTAGCTTTTATCCAATCTAATGATTTGCTTATATCTAACAAAGTATAATTACCAGAATCCTCATTTTTATTTCCTGTCTTAAGTGCTGGTAAGCTATTAAATCCGAGAGCACCTAATCTATAATTTATAGAAACAACTATACAATTAGCATTTACAGCCAATTTCTTAGGACTTATCTCATTGCTAGCACCTGTTTGATTATTACCTCCATGAATATAAACTAAAACTGGTAAATTAGTTTGATTTGTATTAGGTCTATAAATATCTAAATTTAAACAATCCTCACTGCCAACGATTTTGCCATTAGATAATTGAATTCCCATATTTCCATCTTTAGTTGCATCTAAGGTTCCTGCCCAACTATCAGGATTCACAGGAGCTTTCCATCTCAATTCACCAACTGGTGCTTTAGCATATGGTATGCCCTTCCAAATTAAAGTTTTTCCATCATTTTCTTGGTATCCTTTAATCTTACCATATTTTGTCGTTTGAATAATACCTTGGGAATATCCTGCATTTTCTTCTTTTGAAGTTCCTGCTACTACATTAACAGAAGTACCATCTTGAGCTTTAACTGGTATACTGACTAATGAGCCTGCCATCAATGAAACAGATAACGCCATTGCCACTAAAAAACTTGTTTTTTTACACATTACTTTTCCCCCTTTAAAAACAATTGTTTATTAATAAATAGTAATATTAAATCTATTAAACCTTTTCATAATTTAATATCACTAAGTATTTTAACTTCATGTAGAAAAAATTGCTTCCTAAAAAAACAACCTAAGTAAAATATAAGCATCTTCCAATTCTTATATTTTGCTTAGGTTTCGCCTGAATATCAGTAACGATCCTACAATAACATCATGTATACATTTTCATCTGCATTAAGAATAACATTTTTTTGATAATCTTGTCAATATATTTGGATATAATTTCATATATAAAAATAGCATAATATAGTTTTTAGTAAAATCAAAACTACATTATGCAAAAAAATTATTTTTCTATCTTCTTCATACTAATCTAAAGACTTTTCTATTAAATTATTTTTTATGCCATAGATCCATCAGAAGTTAAATAATATCCACCTACATATGCATTAGAAACCATTGTTCCATTATCTCTTAGGAAATACCACTTATCGCCGTCATTAATCCAACCAGTTTGCATTATACCATTAGCATCCATATAATACCACCATCCATTAACACTTCTCCAGCCAATTACAGGAACTCCTTGTTCAATTAATATCCATTTTCCTGCTTTTGTTTTTCCCCAGAAATCCCCTTTTACTCCTGTACTTGGTGATGTAGTTACAATTTCATCTGTTGGTGCTGAATCTGTAGTTGTAGAAGTTGTACTAGTTGTAGTTGTTGTGGAAGTTGTAGAATCTGTTGATTTATCATCTTTCGCAGCCTGTTCTGGTGTTATTGTGCTTGAAAAAGAATTAATGTACGAAGAAACCTTTTGATTGCTCTTATCAATATCCTTCCATTCAAATCCAGGTGTCATATTGTCAAAATCTTCTTTCGTATATTTATCTTTATCGTCACTTGAACTTGCCGCATATACACAGGTTCCTTGCGCTAAAATTGCAACTAATGCAAGAGTTAAAATTCTTAATTTTTTGCTTTTCATTTTTCTCATCTCCTAGAATATTATATGTATATTAATAATTCAAGCTAAATTTATATTCTTACTATTCATTATCGTTTAAATATTATATTTCTTCAGTATATTATATATATTTTTTATCATCTTCTAAAGATTTTGTAAATGTAAAATACCTCCAATTCTGCTTTTGCATACATTGAAGGTATCATTTTCAATACTATTTCTTCTTATTATATTTTTTACAAAGTTCCATCATTTCTTCTTGAGCATTAATTATCTTATCCTGAGCCACTACTTTTGAATAAGAACCATCTGTGTTCAAGATTCTACTTTTAACATTATCTTTTAAATATAATTCTAGCATTTCTTTTAGTTCTCTCTTTATCATAGAATCCTCAATTATTGTCATTGTTTCAACTCTTTTATCAAGATTTCTATACATCCAGTCTGCACTTGATATGTAAATATCCTCTTTTCCTTCATTATGAAAATAATAAATCCTGCTATGTTCTAAATATCTTCCTACAATACTTTTAACTGTTATATTTTCGCTTAAGCCTTTTATACCTGGTTTCAAGCAACAAATTCCTCTTACTATAAGTTGAACTTTCACACCAGCTTGTGAAGCCTTATACAAGGCAATCATAAGCTTTTTATCAACTAAGGAATTCATCTTTGCTATTATTTTCGCCTTTTTTCCACTTTTGGCATATTCAGTTTCTCTTTCAATTAAGTGTTCCAATTTCTTTCTTAATCTATAAGGTGCTATTGTTATTTTACTCATATTTTCAGGTTTGAAATATCCAGAAAGCATATTAAAAATAACTGTTGCATCCTCTCCATATTCTGGCTTTGAAGTAAGAATGCCAATATCTGTATAAAACTTAGCAGTTACATCATTATAGTTTCCCGTTCCTAAATGAACATATCTTTTTATTCCTTTTTTTTCCTGTCTAACAATAAGTAAGATTTTACTATGAGTTTTAAGTCCAATAACCCCATATATAACATGACATCCAGCTTTTTCAAGCTGCCTAGCCCAATGAATATTATTTTCTTCATCAAATCTTGCTTTAAGCTCAACAAGCACAGTTACTTGTTTACCATTTTCTGCTGCCTTTGAAAGTGCTGCAATTATTGGAGAATTTCCACTTACTCTATACAGTGTCTGCTTGATTGCCAATACCTTTTCATCCTTTGCTGCTGTCTCTACTAACTTAACAACTGACGAAAAGCTTTCGTAAGGGTGATGCAGAAAAATATCATTTTTACTTATTGCTTGAAAAATATCTTCTTGTAACTCCTTAATTGCTAAACTCTTCACCTGTTCAAATTTTAATTCACTATACCCTTTAACGTTGTATAACTTATTACAAAATGTTAAATCGATAGGTCCCTTGATTTCAAATATTTGATTCTCTGATATTTCAAATTCCTGCTCTAAAATATTTATTATTCTATTATCATTAGATTGCTCAATTTCCAATCTAACCTCTACTCCCCATCTTCTTTGCTTAAGAGATTCCTCAATTGTCTCCAGTAAATCTTCTGCACCTTCTTCATTTAAGCTTAAATCAGCATTTTTAGTTACTCTATAGCAAGCAGTTGTTAATACTTTAAATCCAAAAAGCTCACTTAAGTGATTTTTTATAACATCCTCTAATAATATAAAATTCTCTCCATTTTCTCCTGGAATAGGAACTAATCTATCTAATACAGATGGTACTTGAATAGTTGCAAAGACTTCCTGTCCACTCTTATTGGATTGTAATATCACTCCTATATTTAAGGTTTTATTTAATAATAATGGAAATGGTCTTCCTGAATCAATTACCATTGGTGTCAATACTGGATAAAGAATATTTTTATAATATTCATTTACAAACTTTAACTGTTCTTCATTCATCATGTTATAATTTAAAATTCTTAAATTTTTTACCCCTAAACGATCATATAAATGCTCATATGTAATATATTGATCTTTTACCATCATTCTAACTTTTTCTAATATCTTTTCAATTTGTTCGCCAGGCGTCAAACCTGAAACTTCTCTTTCATCAAAACCTGCTTGAATCTGGCTATATAAAGATCCAACCCTTACCATAAAAAATTCATCAAGATTAGAGCTAGATATAGCTAAAAATTTAAGTCTTTCCAATAACGGATTTGTATTATCCTTAGCTTCATCCAATACCCTTTGATTAAATTCTAACCAACTTAACTCTCTATTAAAGAAATTTTTGTAATTATCATACGCATGCAGCTCGTTCATAATATCCCCTCATTCTAAATAAGTTAAATATTTTAACCTAATCTAATTATTTGCTATAATAGTATTTAAAATACGTGATCTATAATGTACAATATTAAAATACATAATATTATAATCTAGCATTCTTGTTAACTTCATGTTAATAACAGATTATATATTGGTTAATTTTACTATAATTGTATCATATCTTAGGAGGAATCAGATGAAAAATATTGCAGTAATTGATATTGGTTCTAACTCTATGAGAGTTTTAGTATATGAAATATACGAAAATAACTCTTTTAAAATTATTGATGAAGAAAAAAGAATGACACGACTTGGAGAATATATTGATAAAAATAATAAACTTTCTAACGAAGGCATTGAAAAATTATTAATAACTCTTGAATTTTTTAAAATTCTTTGTGAAAAAAATAATGTTGTTGAAATAATAGTAGTTGCAACAGAAGCAGTTAGACGTTCAGAAAATAGAGATGATATCTTAGGTTTAATAAAGAAAAATACAGGTTTAAATATTAGAATTCTAAGCGGATTAGAAGAATCAGCCTATGGTTATATAACAATTCAATCAACGATGGATATTAGTGATGCTATACTGATAGATATTGGTGGTTCTAGTATGGAAATCACTTTAGTTAAGGATAGAAAAATATCACACGGAATAAGTTTACCTTTAGGTTCAATTCCACTAACTAAACTATTTCCTTTTGATGAAAATGAAAAGGAAGATTTATCAGCAGATTTCAAAAAGTTTATTTTTAAAGAATTCGATAAATTACCTTGGCTAAAAAACGAAAAAGATTTACCTTTAATCGGTATTGGTGGTACAGCCCGTTCCATCGGGAAAATACATAAAAAATTTATTTCTTATCCTTTAGATTTATTGCATAATTATTCAGTATCCTTTGAGGAAATCAAAATTCTTTATGACTATGTTATTAGTCTTGATTTTAATCAAAAACAAAAGTTAAAAGGCTTACCTAAAGAAAGAGTTGATATTTTTACAGCACCTTTTTCTGCTCTAGTTATGCTTATGGACTATTGTAATTGTCCACTTTTAAAAATTAGCCAATATGGAATACGTGAAGGGGTCTTATACGAAAAATTATTAGGTAAGGATATTCATAATATTGATATTTTAGAATTCTCTTTAAATAATATTTTAACTAATAACGATTTAAACATTACTCATGCTGATAAAATCAGGGATTTATGTTTTGTTATCTATAAATATCTTGAAAATTCAAATTCTAAATATTCAAGATTAGAAAATAAATTGCTTGGAATCATTGCAAAATTGCATGATGTAGGAGTAAGTATTTCTGTTAAACATGCTTATAAACATAGCTTTTATATCATAATAAATTCTTTAATAGCAGGGCTTTCACATAAAGAAATCCTGATGACAGCATATTCAATAGCACTTAGCGGAAAATTCGATTATAAAATTATAGATGAATACAAAGACTTACTAACGAAGGATCAAATACTTATCTGCAAAAGACTTTCAACCATTTTATGCTTAGCTCATAAAATTGATAAATATTTCTATAATAGTTTAGCTGAAGTTGTAGTTATTAATGAAAAAGATAATTTCAAATTAGCTATACCAAAGGCTAGTGTAAAATATATGAAGGATAGTCTGCCTGTAGAAATGGATGAAAGTTTTAAAAAGTGCTTTGATAAAAAATTATGCATTATTGAATTATAATCAATTTTTATCCACACAATATATTGCAATATATTGTGTGTAGTAATAAAAAAATATAAATTAAGGAGATAATTATCGCAATATGAAATTTGAATTTGATAAAAAATTACTTAAATACTCAATATATATAACTATTACTGCAGTAATAATATATATAGCATTCTTAATTATTTTTAATATTGGTACAATTTTTGGAGTTACATTTGATACTTTGGGATATATCTTAGGTTTAATTAAACCATTGATTATAGGTATTATAATAGCATATCTATTATATCCTCTTACTAAAGCCATTGAAAAATTTCTAGAAAAAAATAAAGTATTTAAAATAAAAAAAGCTTCAATAAGACGTATTTTGGCTATCACATTATCTTATCTTTTAATAGTAGGCATTTTTTCAGGTTTACTATTAGGTATATATTTTATGATTGGTGGACAACTATCCAACAACACTACCTTAACAAATATTACGCAACATATAGGATTATATATAAGCAATACTTCCTTTTCTCCAAGCTCTATTAAAGAAACTTTAGATAAAATAAATAACCCTCTTATTAATAGTATGAATCCTTACATTGTTGATGGTGTAGTTTACTTACAAAAATATGTTGAAAATAATCTAGGTAATATGACCTCTTATGTTATGTCAATTGGAAGTAGTGTTGCAATTTTTTTCATTGCTCTAGTAATAAGTATTTATCTATTGAAAGATTCTGAGTACTTTTTCGACTTATGGCATAAAATATATAACTTAATTTTTAGGAAAAGTAAGGTAGGAGGTAAGATAACTTATGTCTTTAAAGTTATTCATCAATCCTTTTCAAATTATTTAAAAGGACAATTACTCGAAGCATTTTTTGTTGGAGTTTTATCTGCTGTTTCCCTTTCAATAGTTGGTATTGATTACGCTATTATAATTGGTATTTTCGCAGGAATAACGAATATGATTCCTTATGTAGGACCAATTGTAGGTACTGTTCTTGCAGCTATTATGGGATTACTCAGTGGAACTCCTATAAATGTCCTTTATGCAGTAATAGCAATGCTTATAGTTCAGCAAATTGATGGACATCTTTTAGCACCTAAAATTGTTGGAGATAGTGTAGGCTTACATGCTGTATTTATAATAATAGCGATTTTAATAGGTGGAGATGTTGGTGGAATCCTTGGAATGCTTCTTGCAGTTCCAATAGCGGCTTCTCTAAAAGTGCTTATAAACAACTGGTATGAAAATCACACAAAAGTTCAAACTAATTCTGATGATATAAAAAATACAACTGATTAGAAAACAAAAAAATCGCAGGCGACTGTGGAGCCGGAGATTTTTAATATTAAGTTCCGTATTGTGCTTCGCACTCTTTTTATAGGTGCGCATCTGCCTTTTCGAACGTATGTGAGAAAAATCTGCACATTAGAAATGGCAGCTATGTTGCATATGAGAACATTTTATGCAGGCGAATATGATTTGTTTTTTATTCTTTTCTTATACACAACTCACTTAAATAGCCTTTTTCATATATTATCCACAGATTTTACTGCATTATAAATTCCTAAAGAATAAAAAATAAACTCCTGTATTTTTACAGGAGTTTATCTTTCATTATGCCACCCAGGCACCACTTCCATCAACGGTATAACCATTTACTACTGTATTTACCGCCATTGCTCCACTATCTGGATAGCAATAATACCACTTTCCACCAAAAGAAATCCAACCAGTTTCCATGTCACCATTATTGCTAAAGAAATACCATTTACCATCAATAATATTCCAGCTCTTAGCATAAGTTCTAGTCTTCTTATAAAAATACCATTTGCCATTATTTAAAGTCCAATTTCCATCAACATTGGACTTATATCCAATCGTAGATTGCCCTATCCCATTATTGCTATTTCCAAAGTCATAATCTTCATCACATTTTGGATATTTGTTATTCTCCCAACTAAATCCATCTGCAACTAATATACTGTCCTTTCTAAGAAAATATTTATCATTTCCTACAGCATCATTATTTGTAACATCTAAATGATACCACTTTCCATTAAGCTTAACTAAATTCCAGCCATGAGGAACTCCATCCAAGGTTCCAAGGACAATCTTATTTTCTATTCCCACTAAATTTAATAATTTATAGGTAGTCATAGCATAGCCTTGACATGTAGTTTTTCCAGTAGTTAATGCAGAATATGAATTGTCTGATACAAGACTATCATCATATTCAAATCTATCAATCAAATATTTATTTATAGCCTTAACTTTATCAAAATCACTCATAGAATCAGTAATCGTTGTTGAAATTATTTTTTTTAACTCTTCTGAAATATATTCTTCTTGAGTTTTTGTGGTTTTATATGTAACTTTTAAGGTTCCGGTCAATCCTCTTCTTTCATACACTAATGACTCCAATGATCTATCTAAATAATCATCCTTTTGTGCAATGCTTCTTACATAATCCAATACATCTGATTTATTATATGAAAAATCAAATTCAGTATCCCAATTTTCTAAATGATTGTATATATATGAACTTAAATCATCATCTTTAGCAAATACAACTTGTCCACTAAATGTTGATATTACCATCAGTACAAATAATATTTTTTTTATAAAGCTCTTCATTAACAAATCCCTTCTCTCCTCCTACAAATTGCTTAATAAGCCTAGAGTAATTTTCATTAGTATATAATTAAATTTAATTTTCCTCCTCTCAAGATATTTTAGTTAAACTGAATACTAACTAGTATCATATCTAACATATTCTTTATCAGATTTCTTATATTTATTATATAACAAATTTTCTATCAGTAAATGACAAAATTTCTTCATCTAAGTTAATTTATTTTTCTTAGAATACTAATAAAAGAACTTCTCATAAATTACAAGAAGTTCTTTTAAAGAGAGATTATAAGGTATTGTAACTAATTAAAAATCACTTTTATACACAAACTAGCTATATTTATATATGTTTTTGATTTTCAACTAATTCAATGAACATTATAACTTAACATTTAATTTTTGTAAACATTTACCCATCTTTATTTTTATCCTTTTATTCTATGTTTAATCCATTTTTCGCCTCTTAATCTCATGCAATACAAACTTCCTCTTACAATCCAATCTACATACATAGCTAGCCATATTCCTAGAACACCTATTTTAAGTACTATCCCAAATATGTACCCTAAACCAATTCTGAATACCCACATACCTATAAATGCAGTCATCATTGTATACCTAGTATCTCCTGCTCCTTTAAGACCTGACGATAAAACAAAGGAAATCCCCCAAGTAACCATTGCAATACTATTACTTTTAAGAAGAGTTGCTGTAAGCCTTATTACTTCTGGGTCAGTAGTATAAAAACCTGCTACCCATTCTGCAATTGGAACAAAAAGCATTGCAACAAAAACTAAACAAATTGTTGCAAATTTAACTAAATATATTAAAGTATTTTTTCCACCTTTAATATCATTTCTCCCAATATACTGCCCTACTAAAGTTGTTGCAGCTAAGCAAAGTGCATTTCCTGGAACATTAATTATTTGTGATATAGACATTCCAATTGCATTTGCTGCAATTGAAGCTGTCCCCATTGTAACTATAAAGACTTGGACTAGTAATTTACCCGTTTGGAAAATTACTGCCTCCATTCCAGCTGGAACACCAATATTGAATATATTTTTTTGAATTTTCATATCAAACTTAAATGGATATATCTTTTTAATTTTTATATTTTTACTTCCTCGTAGTAACACAAAGATTATTACTATTGTACCAATTGTTCTAGCTATAGCTATCGCCATAGCAGCTCCCATTATTCCAAAGGACGGAATGTGAATAGCATCTATTCCGTAAATCAATATGTATCCCAAGATTATATTTACTACATTCATAAACATAGTAATCAACATTGGCGTTTTAGTATCTCCAGTTCCCCTTAATATTCCATTAGAAATTTGTTCAATTGCTATAAAAGGATATGTTAACAAAGTAAATTCTATATACAACTTTGCATCTAATTTAACTAATTCCTCAGCAGAACCATACAAAACATTTATAATAGGTACCCGAAAAATCCATAAGAACAATGTTATCATTCCAGATACCACCAGTCCCGATGCAATTGCTTGTTTTGCAGTTTCATTAGCTTTTTTAGTTTGGCCTTGTCCAATTTGTTGGGCAACTACTACTGTTGCCCCTACTGATAAAGCTGCAAAAAATGATATAAACAAATTATTCATTGAATCCACCATTCCAATTGCAGACACAGCTTCTTTACCAATATGACCAGCCATTATTGTATTACATACTCCAAGCAACATAACAAAAGTTTGTTCAATAATTATTGGTATTGTTAATTTTAATACATTCTTTCTTATTAACATAAAAAATCCTTCTTCCTAAGTATTCCTCTTATCTTAAGCTTTAATAAAAAAATCGTAGGCGACTGTGGAGCCGTAGATTTTTAATATTAAGTTCCGTATTGTGCTTCGCACTCTTTTTATAGGTGCGCATCTGCCTTTTCGAACGCATGTGAGAAAAATCTGCACATTAGAAAAGGCAGCTATGCTGCATATGAGAACATCTTATGCAGGCGAATGTGATTTATTTTTTATTCTTTTAAAATATTAAACCAAGTTGATTAGTCTGTTTCAAAAGTTATCCACAGATTGTCCAACAATATAATTTCCTAAAGAATAAAAAAGCATTATAATTCCTCAAAAGGAATGCTTATCCTGTTATCGTGTGCGCATAACAAATTTAGTATACCATGATTGTAAAAAAAAAGCACATTTTGTAATTATTTATTTTAGTACAAAAAAGCACAAGCAATTGTAATTAATTGCTTATGCTTTATAATATTAATTTTTTTATATATTTTTCATTGTTCTGATATTTTGAACTAATTTATCCAAAATCTCGGAGAATTTATTAAATGCCTCTTGTTGGCTTGCAGATATCTCTTCTATTGCAGCTTTTACTGTTTCACTTCTTTCACTTAATTCTCCAACTATTGTAGCATTTCCATCAATTTCAATTATTTCTCCAACTATTTGCTTAAACAAATCGTCTGATACTTTTACTGTATCTATTGTTTCGCTAATAAGTTGTCCACTTTCATTTGCATTATCTGTTGTTGTATTTATTGAAGCTGTAATACTATTAATAATTTCACTAACACTATTTACGGCGGTTTTTACGTTATCAGCCAACTTCCTAATTTCTGCTGCAACAACTGAAAAACCTTTTCCTGCTTCACCAGCTCTTGCTGCTTCAATTGCTGCATTTAATGCTAGCAGATTAGTTTGATTTGCAATATTTCCTATAAGATGAATTATTTCAGTTGCTTCCTTAGTGTAATTATTAGCAACCTGTACTGATTCATTTAATATTTTATTGGAATCGTTTAATTTTTGCATAGCAACAGTTATATTTTCAATACTCTCACTGCTAACACTAGAAAGATACATTGTTTTAGCTAATGCTTCAGCAAGCTTATTGACTTTGTCATTTGTAGCTTCTGAGGATTGGTCTAACTCTACAAAAATATTCTCAGCTTTTTCAACTTTACTAATTACATTACTAAAAATATTACTTAAATCACCTAACGTTTCTTCTTGGAACGTCATTACTTCTTTAATTTCTTCTGTATTGCCTTTATTCATATAAGTTGTATTAATTATAGGCTCTTCTTCCTTTACTGCAGAAACTACCTCTTGTGGTGCTTCCTTATAAACTTCTAAAACATTTACATTTTGATTCATACCTAAGCTTATAAATATAGCTGCTACAATTGCTGCTATCAAGCTTACTGATGCTGTAACTGTTATTGACATTCCTAGAATTGCAGGTACCATAGTACTAGCTACAATTATTACTGTTATAACGCTAATTGTTAAGATTTTGTTATTTTTCATTTTTTTACTCCCCTTCAATTAGTAAAGTTTTATATGATAAATATATAAGCTCTATTAACTAGAACTTATATATTTAAAATATCTAATTTCATCACTTGTTCGTTGCTATTTTATTTTGATCTATTTCAATTTTTATTAATTTATTATCATTCTTGCTAATAATCCCCTTAGAGTAGGATTGTAAAAATTGGCCTTCATATTTAATGGTTTTTTTAGTCAAAAGTTCTAAAACACTATTTGCTGTTTTATCATTAACATAAACCTTACCTGAGTAATCTATTATTATATCTGCTTTATCAACTGGCTTTGGCAATATCAATGAGTTCCATTGGTGTTTCGTATTGCTTAAAGTAGTATAATACACTTTAGCTATTTTACCATTTACTTCTTCGCCAAAATAAACATTATCATTTATATCACTACCCAATATTCTTATTGTTTGAACTTTAGGTATTTCAATATTATCAGCACTGTTTAAAATTGTTACTCCATTCCCCATTTCCATAACTGCATTTGTGCTAGTCGTTGGAACCACTATGTCGTCAATATCCTTATTGGCTCTGACTTTTTCTAATTGATTCATTATATTTGCATAATACAAATCACTTTTCCCATTTCCCTTTTTTATTTTAATATAAAGAGTATGGGTTGCTGTTGAAAACACTACATCATCAACCTTATCATTCTTATTTGTAATATTTATTTTCAATTCATTTAAATTAAAATCAGCCAGTTCTCTTGTTTCACCTTTTTTAGCATTAAATGATACCGGTTCATAATATGCTCCATTATTTGTTTGAACTTTTTGTATCACAATTATGCTATTTTCATTTGTTAACCATTTATAAAACGCCACTTCTCCGTTTTCTTCACTTTGAAATTCTTTTTCACTATTATCAACACTATCAAAGACTTTAAGCTTATTGTTCTCATAATAAGCTACAAATCTACCATCTGAAGAAACTGAAATTTGATTTATTCCATCTTTTATATTTATTTCATTTGGATTTGCTTTTTTAGGTGGTTCTTTCTCTTCAACTTTTTCAGCTTGTATTTTTACATCTGAATCCAAATAAAAATTTTCTATGTATAAAAAAATACTATGTTGAATTACTAAAGCTATAAGCGTCCATGCTAATATCCTTACGAGATTTTTCATTCCTTACCTCTTTCCTAAGTGCTTCTGAAATTTTAACCTATAAAGTACATATCTTAAAATAGGATAAATTTATTTAGTTATTTTTGAAAGTTTTATCTAATCCACATAAAAAGCTGTGGCAACAGTTCTTTCACCATCCCATGCATTTGGAGAGTTAATTACATCTCCTTTATAATACATTGTCGATGAATATCCACCATCTAGAGCACCTGCGTTTATAGCGCCTCTCTCTAACATTATTTGTTGAACATCATATAAACTTGCCCCAGGCGCGGTAATTTTTCTCCCATCTATAACTAAAAATATTACAGTACCATCTTCTTTTTGACCAACTGCTGTTCTTGGATTTAACCCATCTGCCATTTTATCCTTAACTTGCGGTTTTCCATTAATTATTATGTTAGGTCTTCTAAAGCACATTGCCTCTTGTACATTTAATTTTTGTAATTCTGTAAGGGTATGGTCTCCAACAATAAGCTGACCACCTTTTGTAAAAGCTATAACATTTTCAACATTATTTCTCTTTACATTAGTTTTTGGATATATTAAATTTCCACCTGAAATTACAAAACCGCCTGGTTCAGCTCCAGTTCCAGCATAAAGAGTACCATCTGAAGACTCATCCACAAAGGCTCCTCCATTTATAGCTGCTATAGCATTATGATCTTCTGCCATTTCACTTGTCTTTTGTCCAATTTTCCCTAAATATTTTGTCATTGCAACTTTTACACCTAATGGATTTTTAATTTCTAATACATATCCATTATATCTATCTGTATGAATGTCATATCTAGTTATTTCATTTCCACTAGTATATTTAACTTTTATTTTATCTAAATCAGTAACCAAATTACTAGTTGTATCTTCTTTAGGCTCTTCGGCTTTTTGATTATTTACACCTAGAATCTTGTTTATTTCTTCTTGAGACATAAAGTCATTTACTAAATATGCATGTCTTGTACCTAGTAAAGTTGATATAAATACCTTTCTCGTATTATCATATGGTCCATATAGTAATAATAGAGGAGTAGTTACAGCTAAAAAGACAGCTATATATAATATTCCTACCAAAACTACTAAAGGCTTAAACATTTTATTTTTCTTCACATCTTTTGTTGATTTAACACTTTCTGTGGCCATTCATAACCTCCATATTATAATTTATGTCCAGTTAAATGTTATTCTTTTTATATAACTATAGTATATTTTATAATTGCAAACAATATATATTCTACTATACATGTATAACTTTTACAACTTAACTTTTAATTATTCTACTTAATTTTAATATAACATACATTCTCAAAAAATTCTCTTAATAATTCATAATTATAGTTTTTCATATATTTTGAAACATATTTGCTGGGCAATAAATATTTTTTCATAAGAAACAAAGCCAGCTATACAAAAGATACTTTTAACATCTGTACAGCTGGCCTTGTTTGCATTAAAATTCACTATCTATCAAAAAATCAAAGATATTTATTTTTTTGTCTATTAGATATTTTCCTCTAATGTTAAGCTTACTTCATTATGAAATAGTTCTTCATCTACAGTTTCTTTTTGCACTTTATGATTTTTATCAATTCTATCTTCTAAATTTTTAAAAGCTACTGACAACATAAGCTTTATTCTATTTAATTGATTAACATTTGAAGCACCTGGATCATAATCTATTGCTACAATATTTGATTCAGGATATCTCTCCTTTAGTACTTTAATCATACCTTTTCCTGTTACATGATTTGGTAAACATGCAAAAGGTTGAAGACAAGCTATGTTGGAAGCTCCACTTTCAATAAGTTCTATCATTTCAGCTGTTAAGAACCATCCTTCCCCTGTTTGGTTTCCAAGAGATAATATAGGAGAAGCCATTTGAGCTAGTTCTTTTATATGCTTTGGTTTAGAAAATCTATTACTACTTTCTAAACATTTCTTCATAGTATTTCTGTATGTTTCCATATACGATATTGCAGCATTACACAATTTTTGCGATAACTTACTTCCAGCAAGATATTTTGCTTTAAAGTCAGCATCAAAAGCTGAATAGAAGAAGAAATCCAATAAATCTGGAACAACAGCTTCTGCTCCTTCATTTTCTAAAATTCCAACAATATCATTATTAGCAGTTGGATGGAACTTAACTAATATTTCGCCCACAACTCCAACTCTAGGTTTTTTAATATTTAGTAATGGAAGCTTATCAAAATCATTAATAATTTCTTTAATATTTCTATTAAATTCTCTTTTACTTCCATTTATTAAATTCAATTTAGCTTTTTCATTCCATTTTCTATGAAGTTCATCTGCAGAACCTTTAACTTTTTCATAAGGTCTTGTCCTATACACAACACGCATAAATAAATCCCCATAAACTAATGCCATGATTGCCCTATGAATTAACTTCAAGGTTATCTTAAAGCCTGGTTGCTGTTCAAGTCCTACTGCATTCAAAGATATTACTGGAACTTGTTCAAAACCTGCATGTTTTAAAGCCATCTTTAAGAATCCAATATAGTTAGTAGCTCTGCAGCCTCCTCCAGTTTGAGAAATTATAACTGAAGTATTATTCACATCATATTTTCCTGACTTAAGAGCTTCAATCATTTGTCCAATTACAATTATTGAGGGATAACAAGCATCGTTATTAACATATTTTAAGCCTTCATCTACAGCCTTCATATCCATTGAAGGTAATACCTCAACATTATATCCTGCCTCTCTAACAGCTGTTTCTATTAAATCAAAATGTATTGGAGACATTTGAGGACATAAGATTGTATGTTTTTTTCTCATTTCTGGCGTAAATACTGGATTTTTATACGTTATTTGCTCTTCTATTGGTTTATAATTCTTTCTTTCCCTCTCGTCCATGGCTGCTTTTAAGGACCTGATTCTTATTTTTGCAGCACCAAGATTATTTCCTTCATCTATTTTAAGTACAGTATATAACTTACCTTTTGATGAAATAATCTCTGATACTTGATCTGTTGTAACTGCATCTAATCCACACCCAAAGGAATTTAATTGAATTATATCAACGCAAGGCTCATCTGCTACAAAAGCTGCTGCTCTATATAATCTTGAATGATACATCCATTGGTCGACTACTCTTAGTTTATCTTTTAAAACTCCTAAGTGTGATACACTGTCTTCAGTTAATACTGCCATATCAAAAGAACTTATTATATCAGGAATACCATGATTTATTTCTGGATCAATATGATATGGTCTTCCACTTAGGACTATTCCTTTTTTCTTATTCTTTCTTAAATAATCAATAACTTCTTCACCTTTATTCTGTATATCTTTCTTAAAGGCTTCTCTTTCTAAACTTGCTGCTTTTACAGCTGCTTTTGCTTCACTTAATGAAACATCAAACATCTTAAATTCTTGGACAATTCTCTTTGCAAGCTCCTTATCATCATCTAAAGATAAAAATGGCTCCATAAAATTGATATCATTATTTTTTAGTTCATCCATATTATTTTTAATAGCTTCTGGATACGATGTTACCATAGGACAGTTATAATGATTTTGAGCATCCTTAAATTCTTTCTTCTCATAAGATATACAAGGATAGAATATATTTTTTATTCCTCTATTAATTAAATTCATAATATGTCCATGGGCTAACTTCGCTGGATAACATGCTGATTCTGATGGAATTGTTTCAATTCCAAGTTCATATATTTTTTTGCTTGAATGTGCTGATAACTTAACACTAAAACCTAAATTAGTAAGCATAGTAAACCAAAACGGATAATTTTCATACATATTAAGTACTCTTGGAATACCAATTACCCCACGTTTTGCTTCTTCTTCTTTAAGAGGCTTATAATTAAAGGTTCTCTTATATTTATATTCAAATAAATTTGGTAATTTATTTTCTTTAGGTTTATCTATTCCAAGACCTTTTTCACATCTATTACCTGAAATATATTTTTCTTGGGTTGAAAACCTATTTATTGTAAGTAAACAATTATTTCCGCATTTTCCACATCTATCGAAAGATGTTTCCATTTTAAATTGATCAATTCTGTCTCTAGGTAATAAAGTTGATTTTTCTCCTTCAACATATCTTTCTCTAGAAATAATTGCACATCCAAATGCACCCATAAGACCTGAAATATCTGGTCTTACTACTTCTCTTCCAGAAATAAGTTCAAAGCTTCTAAGTACTGCTTCATTGTAGAAGGTACCACCTTGTACAATTACCTTTTCACCTATATCTTTTTCATCCCTTAATTTTATAACTTTAAATAAAGCATTTTTTATAACTGAGTATGAAAGACCAGCTGAAATATCTGAAATTTCTGCGCCTTCCTTTTGAGATTGCTTAACTCTTGAATTCATGAAAACTGTGCATCTAGATCCAAGATCTACAGGTGCTTTTGAGCTTAAAGCTTCATTGGCAAAATCTGCAATCTTCATATCTAATGATTTAGCAAAACTTTCAATAAAAGATCCACAACCTGATGAACAAGCCTCATTTAATAATATACTATCAATTGCTCCATTTTTAATTTTGATGCACTTCATATCTTGTCCACCAATATCCAAAATGAAATCAACCCCTGGCAAAAAGTAATCAGCAGCTTTATAATGGGCAATAGTTTCAATTTCCCCAATATCTATATGAAGTGCAGCCTTAATTAAGGCCTCTCCATAACCTGTAACAGTAGATTTAACTATTTCAACTGTTTCTGGAAGCTTTTCATATAAATCCTTCATAATTTGAACTACTTTAGCTAATGGGTTTCCCTCATTACTTCCGTAATAAGAATATAAAAGTTCTGAATTTTCACTGACAAGTGCAACTTTAGTAGTTGTTGACCCAGCATCTATTCCCAAAAATGCTTTTCCTTTATACTGACTAAGTTCTGCTCTTTTTACAACATCTTTACTATGTCTATTTTTGAACTCATTATATTCTTCTTCATTTTTAAATAAAGGATCAAGTCTTTGTTCAGTATCATCTTTTATATTAGAAATATCTGATATTCTCTCAACTATTCTCTTTAAAGTTGTAGCTTTTTCCTTTTCAGCTAAAAGTGCTGCTCCCATAGCAACAAATAATTGAGAATTTTCTGGAGCAATTATTTGATCTCCTTCCAAATTTAAAGTTTCAATAAATCTATTTCTAAGTTCTGATAAGAAAAATAATGGTCCTCCTAGAAATGCAACATTTCCTTTGATAGGTTTCCCACAAGCAAGTCCACTAATTGTTTGATTTACTACTGCTTGGAATATAGATGCTGCGATATCACTCTTCTTTGCACCTTCATTTATCAAAGGCTGAACATCAGTTTTAGCAAAAACACCACATCTTGAAGCTATTGGATACAAAACAGTATATTCCTTGGCATAGTCATTTAAGCCCATGGCATCAGTATTTAATAATACTGCCATTTGATCTATGAAAGCTCCAGTTCCCCCTGCACAGCTTCCATTCATTCTTTGCTCTATTCCACCTTTAAAATATGTTATTTTAGCATCTTCTCCACCAAGTTCTATTACAACATCGGTTTGTGGAATAAATGTTTCTACTGTTTTTGAACATGCAATTACTTCTTGCACAAAACCAAGATTAAGCCATTTAGATACAGACAATCCCCCTGAACCAGTTATATTAATTTTACAATTAATATCCCCTAATTCATCAAAGCATTCCTTAACTAAATCAATAATAGTACTTCTTATATCTGAAAAGTGTCTTTTATATTTACTATATGCTAATTTTTTATCATCATTATTAAGAACTACTAATTTTACTGTTGTTGATCCTATATCTAAACCAATTTTATAATTTGTCATATTTTTCTGCTCACCTACTCTATTTTTTAATATATTTGTATTAACAATTAAGATTTATCAATCGCTATTTTAATTTAATTAGAAAACTTATATGTTTTAATTTTAAAAAATAATAAATAATTCCATATGTATAAATACTTAAAAGCACGTCAATACTTAAAAGGTATTTTAAGGCAATATTTATGCTTCATGGAGGTTTAAAATGAATTATTTTAATGAAGGAAATAAACTTTACAATATTCAAGATTATGAAAGAGCAATAAACTGTTATAAAAAATCTGCTTCACAAAAATTAAACGAAGCATGTTCTTACTACAATTGCGGTGTTTGTTTCATAAAATTAAAAAATTATAATGCTGCTATAACAATGTTGAATAAAGCAATTTCCATTAAACGTGAAAGTAAATATTACTTCAATTTAGGTTATTGTTATGTAATGAAAGAATGCCTTGATTCTGCATTACGCCACTTTAATTTAGCTTGGTCAATGGACCCAAATGATAAGGATTGTGAAAAAGCCATTGACCTTATTATATCAAAATTTCATAAAAAGGCTACATAGGCGTTTTTTACCATTCGCCTGCAAGTTCTTCTTGTTTATGTTTATCAAATAAATTTGAATCAAAATAGTCTCCTTCTTGACCAAAAGTTGTATCAACATTTATCCATTTCTCTTCATTTGGTAAATAAACCTGGTTCCACGCATGCCCTACATAATTCTGTCCATCAAATGCTTGGCCACCAATTAATCTCACTTTAAGATTTGTAGCCCTACACATTGCTACATAAAGACATGCTTTATCAAAACAAATTCCTGTTCTACTTTTGAATGCAGGAATAGCACCGCTCTTAGGCATTTTATCTATATCTTTAATTTCCAATACTTCTTTTGCCTTTTGATTATCATACATAACATTATTAGCAACCCAAGTATATAAAATTTTAGCTTTTTCCCTGTCACTTTTTGCCTTTTGAGTCAATTCAACTGCTTTTTTATTAATCTCTTTATTAGACTTTACGCCTTCATCTACAGTAACTCCATTATAAACAGTTATTTGCTTTAGTTCCCCATTTTTATTTATCTGATTATTTTTGAAAAATGTACTTACAAAATTCCCTTTATGCTCATTAGATATTAATTTATTATTGAAAAAGGAATTAATCGCTGAAGAATTAAATGATAAATTAGGAATAACCAGCATCGCAATAATTATACTTGCTTGAACACATCCTAAAATAATTCCTGAAATAACTACAATAAATCTATTATCTTTCACACTCTCCCCCCAATTATTCTTCCCAATTTATTTTACAATCCCATTATACCAAAAATCAAAAAATTATTCATATAAAAATCTATACTAAAAATGTAGAATATTAAATTATAACCATTTTCTTTTATTCTTCTAACCTTATTACTTCTTTTACAACATCGCTTACAATGTCCATTTCATAGCCCTTAGAAATTAAATATCTATATAATTTACCTGAAATTTTATAATTATCATTTTCTTTCTTTTTTATAACTACTAATTTTTTCTTTGCTATCTCAAGTGCTATATCTCTTTCATTTTCCTTATTTACATTGGCTAATGCTTCTTCTATTATTTCTTTTGATACACCCTTTTGAATTAAATTATATTTAATTTTTTGACTGCCCATAGAGTTTGACTTATCATTTATAAATGCACTTGCATAATAATTATCATTAATAAAATTATATTCTTTGAGAAATTCAATGCTATAATCTATAGCATTTTCTTCATAACCTTTAAGCTTTAATTTTTCTCTCACTTGCTTTTCAGTTTTATAATTTCTTTCCACAATCCGTAACGCTGATTCTTTGCATTTTGCAAAACCTTCTTTTTCAGCCAAAAGTTTAAGTTTATCATAATCTATATTATCCTTCACCTTAAGATGTTCTTTATATACTAACTCAGCTGAAATAGATAGTGCATATTCACCATCCAAAAATAAATTTACTCTTTCTTTATTTCTCTTTTGAACTTCTATTTTTGTTATTATAGCCATTTTTCTTTTTCACCTTTACTTTAATTTGACTTTAATATGTGAATTGTTGGATTCTTTAACACTATTTTACTCACTTCACTAATCTTAGCTGTATCCAAATTATTTAGTCTATCCATATCCTTAACAAATTCAAATATATCCTCATCTTCAAGTGCTTGATGCAACATATAATTACATAATTCTGCCGAATCCTCTAGCGTTGATATTACAGCAGTTTTGTGAACTTTTTTCATTATCTGCAGATCCTTATCCCCAATTTCAATCTTTCCATCTACAATATCTTTTAAGGTTTTATCAATAGCTTCCTTTGTCTCATCAATATTTTCTTCACTTACAGCTGTATAAATATATAAAGTCTTTATATTTTTTGTTATTTCTAGATGAGTATAGATATCATACGCAAGACCTCTTTTTTCCCTAATTTCTCTAAAAAGAAGTGAATTTGAACTTTCACCTAATCTGTGATTCAATATTCTAAGAGGGAGCTCTTCTCCCTTTCCAAGCTCATTAAATGTATATAAATACACCATGGTACTTTGCTCAATATCCTTTTTGTAGCTAACCTTAATTATTTCCTTATTGCTTTCTTTAATCATTTTTAATGGTTCTGGTTTTTCCCCATTCCATTCCTTAAATTTTTCTTCTACTAATCTTATTGCATCTTCATGACTTAATGCTGAAACTATGCTTATAACTGAATTTTTAGGAGTATAATATTTATCGTAGTAAGACTTTATTTCATCTCTTGTAAACCTAGATACATTTTCCTCAAGTCCAATCACTTCATATTTAAGTGGACTTTCGTTAAAAGCTATTTTATTTACATTTTTAAAACTAAAATCCTCAATATCATCTTTACTCGTTTTAATTTCTGAAAGAATTACCCCTCTTTCTTTTTCTATTTCTTCTGCTTCAAATTTAGGATTAATTATCATGTCTCCTAAAAGTTCTACAGCATTTTCAAACTCTTCCATCAAACAGCTGATTGTATACACCGTCACATCATAATCTGTATAAGCATTATATTCTCCACCCAAAGCTTCTAATTCTTCATTAAGTTGCTCATCATTTCTTGTTTCCGTCCCTTTAAATACAGTATGTTCAATAAAATGGCTTATTCCTTTTTCAGCCATGTTTTCATATAATGCACCAACTTTAACGCCAAGATTTATAGCCGCAATTTGAGAATCTTTATTTATTGTAATTACTTCTAAACCATTATTTAAAATGTGTCTCTTTACATCAAAATTTAATTTAATCATTAATTATTTCGCTACAAAACATTGTAAATCACAGCTTAAATTACTGTTTAATTTCACATACTTTAATTGTAGCTTCCCCCTTCATTTTTTTCTATGACTGTCATCACATTTCAGGCATTTCTAATAATCATAATATTTTTCCAATCATAAATTACTAAATTCAAAAAAATATAGCACACATAATAATAACATAAAATTTAAATATATTTCTATATTTTCTTTAATTTTTACTTTCCCTGCTAATATTTTTTATTGCCCAATTACTTAATAATATTGTACAATATTGTAACACAATTGACGCATTTTTGTAGTAATATTTAATTAAGATTATATATGTTAATATTTATGCTATATACTATGTAATATACATTCTAAAATTATAAAAAATATATAAGTTCCAATTAAGATTGTACATCTCAATTCAAGAAATCTAGAATTGGTTTAGCCATTAACATACAATTTAACATTGCTAATTGGACTATACATACAAGAAATCAGATATTCTTTTTATATAGAGGAGGAAATAATTATGAAAAAATCTATTTTAATTGTAGAAGATGAATTAAGAATTCGATTTTTACTTAGAGATTATTTAATTAAAGAAGATTATACTGTCTTAGAAGCTTCAAATGGTGAAGAAGGTTTATATATATTTAGCACTCAAAAAATTGATTTAGTGCTTTTAGATATAATGATGCCAATTATGGATGGATTAACTATGCTTGAAAAGTTAAGAGATGTTTCAACAGTTCCTGTAATTCTTTTAACCGCAAAAGGTGAAGAAGAAGATAAACTTCAAGGTTATGACGTAGGAGCTGATGATTATATCACTAAACCCTTTAGCCCTAAAGTTTTAATAGCTAAAGTAAAAGCTTTGTTAAAAAGAACCAGAGATGATTTAGATTCTAGCTTTCAAGATTTCAATGGCCTCACCATAAATAAGCTTTCTCATGAGGTAAAAATTGATGGCATTGAAATAATCTTATCCCCAAAAGAATATGAACTTTTAGTCTATTTAATTACTAATGACGGAATTGCCTTAAGCAGAGATAATATTTTAGATAATGTATGGGGAATAGATTATTATGGAGATATTCGTACCGTTGATACTAATGTAAAAAGACTTCGTGAAAAACTTGGCGAAAAAGCTAGCTATATTATTACTGTTCGTGGAAGCGGATATAAATTTGAGGTAAGATAATGAAGCATAGTTTATCAAGAAGATTATTTGGTATAACATTATCTCTGGTTATTGCTTTAGCTGTTATTGCTTTTTTTGCACAAACTCTTTTTTTTGAAAGCTTTTATTTATATAAGAAGACAAACTCATTAGCCCTAGAAGTAAATAAATTTAATGATTTATATTCTCTCCACATTGAGACTGATAAGGATTTAATTAATGCACTTCAAAAGTTCGAAAGTGATAATAATGCAAAAATAATAATTCGTTCTCTTGATGGAAAATATAGATATATTTCAAATAATATTGCTAGTGATAAAGAAAGTTATGATACATTAACTGCATTTGGTGCTGAATTAATTAATGATGAAGAGTTAGTTAATCAAGTTGTAACTTATTCACAAACAAAATATAAAATTTTTGAAAATCAAAGCAGTGGTACGAAGAAGATTGGAATAGTTAGTCCAATATCTTTAAATAGTAAAAATGACTCTATCTTCTTTTGTATTTCATCAATACAGCCAATAAAAGAAGCTTCTGATGTTGCTAGAGAATTTTTAATTTATTTATTTTTAGGCTTAATTACTATTTCAATAATATTAGCTTTAATTTACTCAAACTTAATATCTAAACCATTAGTTAATTTAACTCGTGTTGCAAATAAGATATCTAATATGGATTTTTCTCCTGTATGTGAAACTGATAGAGAAGATGAAATCGGAAGTCTTGCTAAATCTTTAAACTTTCTATCTAAAAATCTTCAAGCAGCCTTACTGGATTTACAGCAAAAAAATAGGAAACTAGAAGATGATATTGAAAAAGAAAGGCAATTGGAAAATATGAGAAAAGATTTTATTTCTAATGTTAGTCATGAACTCAAAACTCCAATTGGAATAATTGAAGGATATGCTGAAGGACTAAAAGATGGAATTGCTTCCGGTGAGGATGCTACCATGTATTTGGAAACTATAATTGATGAATCTAAAAAAATGAGTGTATTAGTTACTAATATGTTAGAATTATCAAAGTTAGAATCAGGAACTATTAAACCAAATTTTGAAGCGTTTAATATAAATCGATTAATAAATAAGATATTAAAAAAGCATAAACCTGACTTTGAAGAAAATAAATTTAATGTTAATTTTAATTCTACGACTCCATATAGTTATGTCTATGCTGACCCATTTCAAATGGAACAAGTATTAACCAATTTAATAACCAATGCAATTAAATATACACCTCCTAAAAATGATATTAATGTAAGTATTCAGGAAGGCTTAGATAAATTTAAAATATCAGTTCAAAATATGGGGGTATCTATTCCTCAAGAAGAAATAGGAAAACTTTTTGATAAATTCTATCGTTTGGATAAATCTCGAGAAAGAACTCAAAAAAATAGCACTGGTATAGGATTATCAATTGTAAAAAATATTTTACGCCTTCATAACAGCGAATTTAATTTTCAAAATATAAATGGTGGAGTAGAATTCTACTTCTATCTTGAAAAGATAGTTTCCTCTGAAGAAGAGGAATAAATTAGACAAATCCACCATCTGCCCGTATTACTTGACCTGTTATATAAGAGGAATCCTCACTAGCTAAAAATACTGCAAGCTTTCCTATTTCACTGGAATCACCAAATCTTCCTAGAGGAATTTCTTCTTCTAGGGATTTTTTTTCTTCCTCTCCTAAAAAGGAATTCATTTTAGTATTTATAACACCTGGAGCAATACAATTTACTCTTATATTAGAAGGTGCAATTTCCTTTGCAAGAGCTTTAGTAAACAAATTCAACCCGCCTTTTGAACTTGAATATAAGACTTCACAGGATGCTCCAACCTCTCCCCACATTGAAGAAATGTTTATTACATTTCCACATTTTCTTGAGACCATATGATTTACTACATGTTTAGTTAAATACATTGCGCCTAAAAGATTAGTATTTATTACATTATTAATTTCTTCTTCCGTTGCATCCATAAATAGTCCAATCTTACTTATTCCTGCATTGTTTACTAGAATATCTAACTTGCCCATAAGCCTCAAAGCTTCTTCAACGATTTTCTGACAAGTATCGTACTTAGCTATATCACCTTTAATTATTGCACCATATCCATTTAGTTTCTTTATTTCTTCTAAAGTCTCCTCGGCGCCTTTATCATCAGAAGAATAATTAATTAAAACACTTGCTCCTGCTTTTGCAAATTCTATGGCTATAGCCCTTCCTATACCTCTTGATGCTCCTGTAATAAGAGCAACTTTATTACTTAATTTATTCATATTTTTATTTAGTAAGAGATAATTATTATCTAATTCTCTACTAAACTTCACCACCTTTTATAATTGTTTAGCATAATCAAAATATTTTTGCAATTTCTCTGGACCACCAGTTATGCTTTTACTAATATATAATGTATCTTTCTTTCCTACTTCTATCTGCCATTTAACCAAGGATATCTCACCATTAGTAATTTCAATGCAGGTTATTGCCGATGGAAAGACACAACATCCATCATTAAAGTATAAGCCTTGATCAGGTTCTGGAAATATATCATTATGAGTATGTCCACAAATAAGAACCTTTTTTTCTTTTTTAGCTAAAGTCTCAAGTGACTCATCTATCTTAGTTCCTTTATCATAATTATTAGCAGGGCTAGTAGGTGCTTTAAAACCAGCAACCCCTTCTAAGAATCTCCAAACATATCTGACTAAAAATCTGCTCCACTTCCATAGTTCACAATTTATCATATCAACTTGATGCCCATGGAAAGCAACCATATAATTATTTGAAGGCATATATTTAAAAATTATTCCTTCATTAAATGGTATATTACTATAGAGGTAAATCATTTCACGTCCAAATTCTGCTCCAACTTCTTCAAAAAGCTTTTGCTGCTTTTTTATAAACTCCGAATTTGACTTAACTATATCATGATTACCAAAAACTAAATATAATCTTTCTTTATAATGAAATTTATTTAAAATAGCAAAGATATCTTTATAAGTATAAGCAATATCTAGGCAGTCTTTATTTTTCCATAACTCATCACCATCACCTAATTCAATTAGAGTATAACCATTTTCATAATAAAATCCAAGGGCTGCTTTATAAATATTTCTATTTTGTCTTAGTGAATCAGCATAACTGCCATCACCTCTATGAACATCACTTATTATTATAATTTTAGAAGAATCATCAAACTCAATTATAGGTTCATTTTTTAAAAGCCTGCTAATAAAGCTTTTACTCTTAGAACAACTTTCACCCATATAACACACTCCTCTCCATATTACTTCATTTATTATATGAAGTGGCTCGTTGGATTGTTATATGGGTTTTTATAAATAAATTATGAATACTTCATTATTAATATTCTGCAAATATATTCTTTATTTCTCCGTAGTCTTTAGTTTTAGTTAAAGCTAAAGAAAGTAGAATTCTTGCTTTTGGAGGAGATAAGGTATAGCTAGGTATACAATTATTATATTTATCCATAGCATCATCTTCTAATATTATTCCGCTGCCTATTCTCGAAGATCTTACAACTGGAATACCTTTTAATTCAAGGCTTTCTATAGCTTGAAGCCATTTAGTACTAAAAGTTCCACTTCCTGCACCAGCAATTACAATACCTTCTGAACTTTGTGAAAAATACTTAAGAATTGAAGGATCAGCATCTATATTAAAATATGCTATAGACACCTTAGGTAATTGATTTAATTTTGAAATATCAAATTGCGAATCAATTGTATGTGGTTTAATAGACTTATTAAAAAAATAAGGGATATTATCTCTCATATATCCAAGACATCCAAATTCTATTGAGCTAAAAGCATTTGTTTTAAAGGTATTTACCTTTTGTACATTTCGCCCACTATAAATTCCATCTGAAAAAACAACCATGCAGCCTTGCTCTATAGATAAATCACTTGCTGCTAAAGCAACTGATTGATATAAATTTAAAGGTCCATCAGCGCTTGTGGCAGTTGAAGGTCTCATAGCCCCAGTCAGAACTACTGGCTTACTTGTTTTAACTGTCAAATCTAAAAAATATGCTGTTTCTTCTAAGGTATCTGTTCCATGGGTTATTACAAACCCATCTATATCTTCTTGTTTTGAAAGTTCATTTATTTTATTTGCTAGCGTTAACCAATGATTCACAGTTATATCATTACTATCAACGTTGGCAATTTGCTCACCATATATGTTTGCAATTTTATCAAGATTTGAAACACTGCTGATCAAAGTTTGTATATCTAAATTACCAGCCTGATAATTCGTTGTTTTTCCTTCTTCACCAGTACCAGCAATTGTTCCTCCTGTAGCTAAGATGACAATATTTTTAAGTTCAGAATTTTTTTGATTAATTAACAATTTATTTTCCCCCTCTAACTTATTCACTTTTACTTATTACTTATTATCCAATTAACACAACTATCAATTGTCAATTAATGATGAAAGCTCCAAAAAGAAAGGTTTATTCTCACTTTTGAGTCATTCACTTTTTCAGAATTTCTTACATTAATGTGTATCCGATTAATTAACCTTATATATCTTATATATTAACATATTTAAAAAGATTTATGATATATATATGCACAATTGTCATTATCAAATATCAATCTATTTTAATTCACAATTTATTATCGAACACTGACAACTGATTGCTGTACACTGATCATTAACAATTGCTCCCGTATATTAACAAAGCATTGTCTCAATTTATGAAATTGAAACAATGCTTTGTTTATAAACTTTAATTATTGATTAATTACTTTATCTAAGAATTCTTTACATCTTTCACTTGTTGGGGCTGTAAAGATTTCTTCTGGATCTCCTTCTTCCATTATATAACCTTGATCCATGAAGATTACTCTATCAGATACCTCTTTAGCAAAGTTCATTTCATGAGTTACAACTACCATTGTCATTCCTTCTTGAGCCAAGTCCTTCATAACCTTTAGAACTTCACCAACCATTTCAGGATCCAAAGCTGAAGTTGGTTCATCAAATAGCATTATTTTAGGATTCATTGTAAGTGCTCTAGCAATAGCAACTCTTTGTTTTTGTCCTCCTGATAATGTATCTGGATAAACATCCTTTTTATCTTTTAATCCAACTTTGTCTAATAAGCCAATAGCTTTTTCAGTAGCTTCTGCTTTGCTCATCTTTTTCAATTCTAATGGTGCAAGCAACATATTTTCAAGAACAGTTAAATGAGGGAAAAGATTAAAGGATTGAAACACCATTCCTATTTCTTCTCTTAATTTATTTATGTTCTTATTATTAACAAGTTCTTGTCCTAATATCGTAATGTTTCCAGCTTGAATTTCTTCTAAAGCATTTAAGCATCTTAAGAAAGTACTCTTTCCTGAACCTGATGGCCCTATTATGCAAAGAACTTCTCCTTCTGTTATATCCACTGATATATCTTTAAGAACTTCATTATGTCCATAACGTTTCTTTATATTTTTAGCGCTTATTACCATAGCTTGATCTCCTTTCTATATGATTTGAGATTAAAGACAATGCTGTAATTATTATAAAGTACATACAAGCTAAAATTGCATACATTTCAAATGCCATATAGTTTCTAGCAATTATAATTTTTCCGCTTTCAGTAAGTTCCCTTACACTTATTACTGTTAAAATTGAAGTATCCTTTAAAGTAACAATAAATTGATTCAATATTGATGGAATCATAATTTTAATTGCTTGTGGTAAAATTACTTTTCTCATAGCTTTTGAATAACTAAGCCCAAGACATCTTGCAGCTTCCATTTGACCTTTATCTACAGCTTGAATTCCACCTCTGAAGATTTCAGCCATATAAGCTGATGCATTAGCTGTAAGAGTTATTATACCTGCAACGATTGGATCAAATTGAATGTCAAGAGCTTGTCCAATACCAAAGTATAAGAATAACGCTTGTAACATAAGTGGAGTCCCACGTATTACATATATATATATTGTAGCTATTCCTTTTAATATCTTTGAAGTACTTATAGAGAATATTCCTAATATAATCCCTAAAATTACTGCTAATATCAATGAAATTACTGCAAGTTCTATCGTTACTGAAAGTCCACTAAGCAAACTTGGTAAACTATCTATAAACAATTGAAAAATATTCATGTTCCATTCTCCTTACTATTTTCCTATATATTGTCCAACTATTTGGTCATATTTTCCGTTTTCCTTTAATTTCTTAAGTCCTTCGTTGAATTTCTTTAATAAATCTGCATTTTGACCTTTTTTAACTGCAAATCCATAATCAACAGTATCTAATTTGTCTCCAACAATTTTTAATTTAGCGTTGCTGTCAACTTTAATCTTGTATGCAATAACTGGATAATCTTCTAATAAGAAATCAGAATTTTTATTTTCAACAGCTTGGAACATTGATGGAGAATCATCATAATAATTTAATTTTAAACCACTTGCTTTTTCGTGTTCTTCAGCATACTTTGCTCCTGCAGTACCTTTCTTAACTGAAGCACTTTTTCCATTTAAATCCTCTGCTGATTTAATTGAAGTGTTATCTTTATTTACAACTACTGATAATCCTGATACGAAATAACCATCCGAGAAATCTAATACTTTCTTTCTATCATCTGTTATAGTCATTGCAGCTATAGCTCCATCTATTTGGCCAGCTGTAACACCCGGAATTATTCCATCAAAATCCATTGGTTTTAAATCATACTCAAATTTTTCTTCTTTTGCAATTGCATCTAATAATTCTACATCTATCCCTTTATACTTAGCGTTTTCTTCAAATGAAAACGGCGCAAACTTAGAATCACATGCAATTATATACTTTTTATTTCCTCCATCTGCTTTTGTATCACCTTTTGATGCACCACAACCTGCAAATATTCCTATTGACATAACTGATGCTAATAAAATTCCTACTAATGCTCTTTTATTCATTTTTACTGCCCCTTTGCAATTTATTAAATTAAACTAAAATTTAAATTTATTGTATATATATGTTCCAATTAAAATATTCAATTATCAATATTAGTCACAAAACTCTACAACAAATTTTTTCGCCTTTATCTGAAACTTATTATATAGTTTAATTCAAAAACTGTCAACACAGCACATTCTATCTTTTACCATTTTCATTTCACGATCATGCATTCAAGCCTTGCAATATACTTATTTATCTTGTTAATTATGGTTTTATTAAATGTTTTAATTTTATTAATTAGATTTTAAATTATGAATCAACTTGCATTCTTTCCTTCATTTTCACAAATTCTTGCAATCTAGTAAAATATACTTATTTATTCAATCAAAGTACTATTAAACAGCAAGGAGCTACAAATTAGAAATTTTGCTTTCCTAAAATTATAGCTCCTTATGAATAATTTTATTCAAAGCTGAATTTGATAAAATTACTTTTCAAACTCAACAATGACTACTTTCCTATATATTGGCCAACAATTTTATCATATTCCCCATTTTCTTTTAATTTCTTAAGACCTTCATTAAATTTCTTTAATAAATCAGCATTTCCACCTTTTTTAACTGCAAAACCATAATCAACATTTGTTAATTTATCTCCAGCGATTTTTAATTTTGAATTAGGATCAACTTTAATTTTATATGCAATTACTGGATAATCTTCTAATAAGAAATCACAATTTTTGTTTTCAACAGCTTGGAACATTGATGGAGAATCATCAAAATAATTTAATGTTATTCCAGCTTTCTTTTCATTATCTTCAGCATATTTAGCTCCTGCTGTTCCTTTTTTAATAGATGCCTTTTTTCCATTTAAATCACTAGCACCTTTGATTGCAGTGTCATCTTTGTTAACAACCAGTGATAATCCTGATACAAAATATCCATCTGAAAAATCTAATACTTTCTTTCTTTCATCAGTTATACTCATACCAGCTATTGCTCCATCTAATTGACCAGCTGTAATACCTGGAATTATTCCATCAAAATCCATTGGCTTTAAGTCATATTCAAATTTTTCTTCTTTTGCAATTGCAGCTAACAATTCAACATCTATTCCTTTATATTTTCCACTTTCTTCAAAAGAAAACGGAGCATATTTTGAATCACATGCAATTACATACTTCTTATTTGCATCATCACTTTTAGCTGTATCATTTTTTGCGGCCCCACAGCCCGACATTATACCAATTGACATTACTGATGCTAGTAAAATTCCTACTAAAGATTTTTTATTCATTATATTTCCCCCTTAAATGATTTAAAATTACAAAATCTAATTTGACCTTGTTATTATAATATTTATTTTTTATAAAATATATATTGCAATTATCAATGTTCAATTAATGTTGATTTCCTTTGGAAATCTTTAATTTTTGAACAATTCTTTATTACAACATATATACATAACTCATTTATATATACATTGTTAGCTTAAATAATAATTTTATGATTTCTAGCTGTACTAAAAGTTTTCCTAAATCTTTTAATTACTATACCATTTCTCTTTCATTTGCATAAACTCTTGCTTGAAATTGTGCTATATGCTCATTTATTAATTCTTCTGACTTTTTGATATCCCTTTCAAGTAATGCTTGTGCAATTTTTATATGTTCTTTTTTTTCATCTAAAAACTCCAATTGTTTGCAATCAATCATAAGAATTCTAGATAGATTTTCCATAATACCTTCACACATATCAATCAATAATGAATTATGAGCGGCACGAACAATGGACATATGAAATATATTATTCAATTCATTGAATTCTGAAACCTTGCTGTTTTGTGATGCTTCAGGAAATTTCATAGCCAAATCTAATATATCTTCAAGTTCTGAATCACTTGCTGTCTTAATAGCTAAACTCACAGCTGCTTTTTCGAAAATAGCTCGCATTTGGAAAGATTCTCTCATACTCTTTTTAGTAACTGGCTTTACCAAATATCCCTTCCTTGGTAAAGACTTCAGATACCCTTGAATTTCAAGTGCACCCAATGCGTCCCTCACTGGTGTCTTGCTCACATTATATTTCTCAGCCAATTCAGCTAATGTAAGAAAATCTCCATCTTTTATTTTTAAATTTAAAATGTCTAATTTAATTTGCTTATATATTTCTTTAGCATATGATTGGTCAGCTTGACACAGAATTATCTCCCCCTTACTGAAATCCCACTGATATATCAGCAATAATAAATAAAAAAAGACAATAAAGCACCTATATAAATAAATGCTCCATTGCCTTCATTGAACTTATTATATTTCAGCAAAATACCTTTTGTCAAGTTTTTATTTTAATTTACTTTTATTTAATTATCAATATTCTGTAAATATCATTTTATCTTCATATATTCCACAATAAGTTCATCTAAATCCTGACTCACCATCAATATTTCATCTTCTCTTCCAATTTTGTCTTCAAGTCCACATAAATGATTCAAATTCTCTCTCAATTCATCAATTTTGTTTTCTAAAAGTAATAACTTATCATCACTTATTTCAATAAAATCATCTTCTATTTCTATATTAATATTTTTTATCTCATCTTGATAAAAAACATTAAACAATTCTATCAACTCAGCTTTAACTGTCATATTATCATTATTACATTCAAATATTTTATCCTTTTTCCCAATGCTTTTTAACATCTCAACAACATAAGTATCCTCATTAATTTTAATAGGAATTGCAAGTACAGCAATTGGTTTGTTACAATTACTTTCTATTTTAGCAACCACAACATCTTCACTATATGCCCTATACGAAATACAATTATTGCAACGCTCTCCCTTCAAATAATCATAGCAATTCCCCTCGAGCTTAGATATTTCAGGACCTTTAACACATACGACTGCTTTATTTGCTGGTTCAACTATTCTAATAGCATCGTACATACTTTCTATTACATCTAATCTTTTTAAGACATCTTCATATAATCTTGGCATAGCCTCACCCCTCTAAAGTACTATTAATTCCATAATATCACTTTTCATTATATTTTTCATCATATTAGCCTCGACTACTTTCACCAATTAATACTATAATTTATCACTTTCAAGGGGATCTAAAACAATAAATTTTGATTTCATATTACCAGTCCCAAATTAATTATTTTTCGTCTTCGATGAATTCCTTACTATATCAATAATCTCATTAAAATCTTTTATATAGTAATCCGCAAATTTTCTTATTGAATTATAATCTTCTCTGTCATTTTCTAATAAATAGTCTGTAAGTATAGTCTTCATACCCAGCTTTTTTGCACCTTCTAATTCATTAGAACCACCATCTCCAATAAAAATACATTTATACGGAGTAGTATTCATCTTCTTTAATGCAATTTCGTATATTTCACTTTGAGGCTTTAGACATCCCACTTCATATGAAAATATTCTCTCATCAAATAAATTACTTAATGACGATTCATTCCAATACATTACATCAATTATATCTGCATTGCTAATTAAGCATAGCTTCTTCCCGATCTTCTTTATCTCTAAAAGAGTATTTAGAACTTTACTATCTATATCAATTAATGCTTTTTTAAATCTATTTTCTCTTAACTCCAAAATTTCATTTACTTGATTTTCACTAACCTTCATTCCAATTTTTCCAACAATACTCTCAATTATTTTTTGCGGATTCATTTCTTTTCCAGTTGCTCTCTCTAAATATAAGCTTTCATCTTCTGCATACTTTTCCCATTCTTCTTTTGTTATTCCTAATACATCATTTTCATTTCTAAACTCATTATATCGTGGTATTATTAATGTAAAGAATAAGTCAAAAAATACAACTTCCACACCATTACTAATATTCATTAAACCACTCATTTCTTTAAAATCTATATGTGACTATGTTAATATTTAAAGTAAAAAACTTTCAAATATATTTATAGTAAAAATACAGCTTCAGACAACTTAACCTATATTAATTTTCATAACTTTTTATATATTAAGTATGAGATAATTCTGGAAACATAAATTGATTATTTTTAAGCAGCATTTTATCTTCTCCAAGAACAAATAGAGTATCTTCACCTACTAATGGTATTTCTATATAAGAACTTGTATCTTTTGGCGTAAAATAAAGTTTTACTTTTTTTATATTTTCATCTGTGAAATATCTAAGTACTAAATCTATAGATACTTCTTTTTCACAAAAAATATCTAATATTTCCATTGTATCTTCAACAAAGTTTGCAATTACAACAGCATCATGATCTTTGATATAATAAATATTATTACTCATAAACATAGTACAATAAAACATAATTAATTCTGCATTACCACACATATAAATTTTAGAAAATGGTGTTATTATATTTGCTTTATTATAAACCAAAGTTCTATCACCTTCATCTGACATATTCAGTTTTTGTGCAACTCCAAGTTTACCATTATTACTTATTAATTTTGCGCATTGATATTGTTTAACTTCAGAAAAACCAAATCTTTGATAGAAATTAAGTACAGAATTATTAGCAAATAAATAAAGTAAATCGCCTTTGTCCTTCCAATCTAGAATAACTCTATCCATAATTGCTCTAAGAAGTCCTTGCTTTCTATAATTCACATCAGTCATAACAGTTCCTAATTGAATATACCGTTTGATTTTACCAAAAATCTCAAGATCCATTATATTAACAGACACATTTGAAACAACATCATCTCCATCCATAAGTGAATAAGGTATATATTGCTTTTTCCAATATCCATCTTGGTACCATTTTTCAAAATTAAAGCCAAAGTTTTTTTCAGTTAAAGTATTAAAACTGTTTCTATATTTATCATCATTACCATTTCCTATAACTAATTTATATTCTTTATTATTAATATTTATATATTCCACGACTTTATCTCCTTCTAACATATAAAACGCTTTTTTTATTCTCAATGTCAAATGTTTCTCTATATAGATATCCAATTTAAAAATCAAACTTATAGATGGAATATACATTCATCACTGAGAAATTATAATCGTAACACTCTAGTAGAAATCAGATACATTTTTCTGGAAGCAGGCATGTGAAATTGAGCTGTTGAAGGTTGTTAATGGGGGCTTGTTTCATTTTCAGCTTGTCCAAATTTTACATTTGGAACACGCTTAAATGACGGCAAGCCGCCATTTAGAACCTTCCAGTGAAAATTTCATTAGTCCTGTGGAAGATAAATGTATCTGATTTCGGTAATTGTTACATAAGTCTAATTCTCGCTTTGGATATCTTTATTAATCTTTATTTAATTTCATTCAAATTCAGTTTAATTGTATAATTTCCCTTTTCTCCATTAACTTTTGAATAATCAAGCGAAAAATAAAGATTATCTTTGATATTATTTATTTCATCTTCACTAAAAAGTTTTTCTGAACTTATACTTCCCACACCTTTATTCAATAAGAACTCATCCGAAAAGAATGTCCCTTTAATATCACCCTGAGATTCCACTGAATTATGTAGAACTATCTTATCATTATTTTCTCGCTCTTTTAAATAGATTTTTTCCGAATATGCTTTTATCTTATCATTCCTGCTGCCTATATATAATATTTCACCACCACCGACCATATGCCTATTTGTTGAAATAACGATAATTCCATTAGTTATTTTAATATCATTATTTTCTCCTGCAAAAGAATACACTTTTAGAACTTGGTTATCCATTTTAGTTTTATAAAATACAGTTGCACTAATAAATACTATATTTGAAACAATTAATAAAATAAAAATCAAAATTGTAAGCTGTTTTTTCATTCTTTAACAATCTCCTATTTAGTTCTCACTATGTTTTACTGCTAAGATATAATGAAAAGAAATAATAAATGGAAGTATACAAAGGATTCCTACCAGCATTTGCATTGGAAATGTGTAATAAATCATTTTATGATAATAAGCATTAATAGATAAAATCGATAATACATAACCTAAAATTGTAAATATACAAATCTTTTTCATGTGAATACGCTTTATAACAAAACCTAATATGATTCCAATCAAACTAATAATAGCTAGTATATAAATCTCTAAAATTGTATTATGCCACAAGGATACTCTTGCTGATAACTGATTTAAATCATGCAAAAAAGACATATACAAAAATATAATTATACTCATTAATAAATTCCCTATAAATAGATTCAATTTGCTAATAAAAATTGATATTAGTTTAAAATTATTCTTTATGCTAACCACACCTTTCTCACTTCATATAATTAAATATCTATTTACTACTAGTTTCTTGATAAAAATTACAAATTAGATTTAACTGGCAATACATAAACAATAAGGGCTGATGAAGGACCAACAAATAAGCTATTAATCAATAATTGATATTCCTTTGCAATATTTAAATTATCGGTAATTGAATACCCCACAATACCAAATATGATAGCAATCATAAATAAAGCAATTCTTCTGCTTGTTCTACCAATTAATAATTCTTCTAAATTCAATTTTGTATATATAAAATAAAATATCATATAAGATGCCACATATGCAGCTAACCCTACAACATAATAAATTTTCATATGAATCCTCCTCAATAATTTACTATTAAACATAATTTTATAATCAGCCTATCTTATTTACCTTTACGAAACTATAAGTATAATTGAAATTATTGAACATGCAAAAATAAATATGCTTGCTCCTATAGATACAATATAATCCTTTTTCTTGTTTAATTTTAAAGAATTAATTCCCAGTACCAATTGTTGTAAACCTAATAAAATCATTAGAATTGGCATACCTAACTTTAACTCATGGTTTAGCATACTAAATATTGCTGTTAAAATAATTATTATTACTATTGATATATTTAATATCTTAAATTTATTATTATAATACATAATTTTCACCTCATAAATTATTAACTCATTGACCTTTTCACTAAGTATACTACTATTCAATTAAAAATCTCCAAAATTATCCTACAAGTTTTAATACAGTTTGTATTGCCTGATCATCAGAAATATTGTCAGTCCTTTGCGCAGGTACATTTATATCTGGTTCTGTTTTATATTCAAAATCACAACTTCCATCCAAAGTTAATCCCATATCATTTGAAAATCTAAAAAGATATCCACTATTTGGAAGCGAACATATTTCTGGCTCGTAACCAATACCATCTCCACTTGTTTTTTCTCCAACTAATGTAGCAAAGCCTGTATTTTTGCAAAAATTAGCAAATTGATCTGTTGCAGAAAAATCATTATGGTCAATAAGTAGATAGATTTTGCCGTTAAATCCATTGGAGTCATGTGGTTCAATTTCATATGAAGATACATAATAATATTTAAAATCTTTTTTCAATTCTGGAGGCAAATTTTTAAGATTTTCCTTATCAATATCTGCAATTGGTTTAAGACCATCATAAATAGGATTAGTTAATTTATCACCAAACGAATACTTTTCTTTAAGAAATGGCTCGCTAAATTTTCCACCTCTGAATGCCATATAGAATTTATATTCCATTGGTTTATTAATAAGCATTTGAACCATATCTATCCAAAAAGTTTCAGTTCCTCCAGTATTACCTCGTATATCAATTATAAGAGCCTTATGGTTTTTAATACTTTCAAGATATGGTTCAATTATTTTCATATCTTCATCTAGATATTTATCAAAAAATGAGTGTATATATACATAAGCAACTTTTCCATTTTCTATATCCATTGTTTTAACAGTATTATTATTTGAATTTCCTGCTGGAATATTTGAAGTTTCTTTTCCTTTCATAGAAGAATACCGTTCAATAGTTTTTGGTTTATTTACTTCTTCTACCCATCTTCCTTTACTATCAGAATACTTTTCATAATCTCTTTTAAGCAATAGATAAAAATCTTTATCTACCATTGCTACATGATCATTATTAATATCTGATAATATTACATTTAAGGTATTAAAAAAACTTTCATCATTAGGTGTTGCTTTTATTCTACTAATATAATCATCCTTTTTTGATAACCAATCTACACCTTTTTGTCTTTTGCTTATTTCAAAAAAAGGATAATTTTCCTTAAGTATTGTATACATATATTCAAAATCTTCTAATTTCTCTTTTTCCGTCAATTGTTTATCATTGACATTGCTACTTGAAGGTTTGTCCTTATTTATAGCACATCCAGTAATCATAAATATAATAACAAATAGCAAAATAACTTTTTTCCTTCTTTTCATAAGCTTACCCTCCTAGTTTAAAACTATGTTCTACTTATAATTAATTAGCATCACCTTAAAAACCACTAACTAAAACTTTCATCTTTGCCTCGAATCAATTTAGTAAACCTAATTATTTTAATTTAAAATAATAGAATTAAGAACAACGTCTTAATCCTACATTATCAATAATATGTTCATTATTTAGCCCAAATCTTCTACTACTATCTTTGAATTAGGATTTGGTTTAGGCAAATTTTTTGCTTCTATTTGTTTTTTACTATCTGGTACTAATGATTTTGAATAATCATTCTTAATTGTTGGTTCTAAAACTGTTGAATCATTGCTTTTTGTTGATGGTTGAGACTTATCATTTGCAATGTTTTCTTTACTATCTTGAGAATAAGTTTGTTCAGCTGATGTAGTGACTGCGTCTAACTTATTTTCAATTTTATTATTGATATTATTTAAATTAATAAATGTTAAAGTAATACAAGTAATAGCAATTGTTAATCCAATACCTATTCCATAATACTTTAATTTCATATCAATTGCCCCCTTCTAATTTTGTTTATACTACTAATCCATTATTATACCAATATAAATAAATTATAACATAATTTACTAATACATCATTCAACATTATTAAAATATTTTTTACTCTATACAAATATGTATATGATCTTTTAAATCCAAGAGGATCATAAAGCTTAGCAGCCTTTTCATTTAAATTCATTTCCCGAAGTAGTAACTATTCTTCTAATTTATCAATATATTCTTTGGCTTCTACTAATCCATTTCCAGTAGCAATTCTATACTTTTTAATTGCTTCAATTTTATTACCTTTTGAAATTAATTCTCTTAACTCAACATTTAAATCATTGAGTTCTTTTTCAGACAATTGTATTTTAATCGGTTTTTTAGCTATATAAGAAAACAAATATGAACTTGCAAAAATAATATACAAACTTCCAAATACATATTTTTTATCAATTAAATTCAATATACCTAGCACCAAAAAACAAATGCATACAAAAAAATATAATAGTTTTGATTTCAAGTTATCCCCTCCTAATTTCAAACTTAAAAAACTTTACCTAATATCCTCTATTTTTAAGTTCATTTATAACTTTTGTTATTTTACCACTATCAGAAATATTAATAGGTATACTATAATCAGCCTTATTTACTCTATTTAAAACAAATTTATTATCTTCAATTTTATAACCAGATATTTTATTCAACGATATAAAAAAAGGTATTGTCATAAATGATACTCCTTTTTCTCCTATAAAAGTTGTCGAAGTAATGGCATTAAGTATCATTATTATTCCAATAAACATCAGACTATGATTTGCGATTCTTATTGGCTGATGATCAATGAATTTCTCCAGATATATAAAATAACCCTCTAGCAATAAGAATATTATTCCAAAAATCATTCCAGATATAAACGAACCTTTAGAGGTCCCAATACTCATCAAAATATTTCCAACCTTATTTTTTCTGTATATAAAAATTATTAAGTTTATTATTATCACAGCACTAAAAATAGAATAAGCTATATAATCCAAGTTCAACAGCTCCTTTTTGTAAACTAATATATATTTTGTATAGTTGTACCCCTCAAGACAGTGCTTAAATAAACATGGTTTTCTGTATTTAAATAAAGCTTTTTATATTTAAATATTTTTAAATTTATTACAATATTCAAATATAAGAATTAATAAAGTAACAATATAACAATTTATAGGAAACATGCTGATTTGAAACCAATTTATTCAAAGTCAACTATTCTTTTACACTTAATATTTTACCACATTTTTGTAGTTTTTATCTAAATCAGTAAGTCTATTTTTTATAATATTTATTTCTTCCAAATTAAAAGGAACAAGTTTAATTCACAACTTGTTCCTTTAGTTTTACTTATTTAACTCTTTATGGCCTTTTTATTAACTATTCTTCGTTAATTTGAGCCACTTATTATAATTTTTTTATATTCTTCAAGTAACGGAAATCTATCTTCTATTGCTATATTAATAATTTCATTTACAGGATAGTTAATTCTTCTATTTATCAAATTAACATTATTTTTATCAAATTCTAAAATCCCATAAGATATTCTATTATCACCATCAAGAGAATTTCCTACACTTCCTACATTAAATATCTTTCTTCCCTCAACTTCACCAATAAAAGAAGTATGTGAATGTCCACTCAAAATAACTTGTTCTTTTACACCTTCTATCGCCTGTTTAATTTCTTCTTCTGGAACACTACCATCTATTGCTTCAGATATTGATTTAGGCGTTCCATGAACACAAAGCAGATTAATTCCATTTATATTAATAGAAGCTTCTAATGGTAATTCTTTAAGAAATACCATTTGCTCTTCCTTTAAATTTGCCTTTGCATATTTATAATACAAATCTAAATCTTCCTCTCTTCTTGTTCTCGGCATCCAAACATCAGTAATTTCTTCTAGCCATAAATCCGTATTTCCTTTAATCCATGCTATAATTTCAAGTTCATTGTCTTTTAACAATTCAATAGATTCAGAAGGCATAGGACCTTTCATAACTATAACTCCTAAAATAATAATCTTTTTAACACCTAATTTTTTCAAATCACTTATAGTATATTGTAACGCTACTCCATTACCATGAACATCAGACAAAACTGCTACTTTCATAAAATCACTCCATTATACGTTCAATTTATGACTATAATTATAATACTAATTATTTCAAATAAACTCAACGAATTGATTTGTTTTTCAATCTCCTACCTGCTAAATTAATTAAATTTTTTAAAATGCAACCAAATCCTTTTTTTAGAAAATTCAGCTGTATATCATAGAAATAATAAGAATCCAACCACCCTCTTTTCTTCCAAAAATCATAATCTGCTTGTGACGTAAATGTTTTACTCCTTAAACAGTTAAACATGAAAATATCATAAAAAGTTGGATTATGTATATTCTTACTCTCTATAATTTCCACATAACTTTTCACATGTCTTTCAATCTTTTCAACACTTTTTTTATAGTAACACCTATCATATACCCATTCTAAATCTTCCTTTAAGTTTTCAAAAAACATAGGTGATATAATATTAATTGATCCAACCAAATTACATCCCCATCCACACACAGTCATTTTAAGATAATTAGTCACTTGCTTTTGTCCTCCACCATCTGTAGTTACAACTGTTAATACAGGTTTTCCTACTAATTCTTGTCGATGAAACAAGTATGATAATCTATCAAATACTCGTTTTAATGGTGATGGTACTTGATATGCATATACTGGTGTTGCCAAAATAATACCATCTGAATTTAGTAATTTTTCTTTAATTTTATTTAAGTCATCCTTGCAAGGACAAAATTTTTCGCTTCTTTTAAAACACGTATCACAGCCTTTACAATCTTCAACCGTATAATCCTTCAAAAATATATATTCAAAATTTATATCATTTTTCTTTTGTAATATTTCCTTAATTAATTCACATACATTATAACTATCTTTTTTTCGTGGACTTCCCATTAATACAGTAATTTTCATTTTATCAACCCTTTCATCGCATCCAACATTGGATATAGGTATTATTTTTTTATCCTATCTACAAAGATAGGATAAATGATTATTTTCTTAAAGCCTTAATCAATTCCTCCAATTTCTCAGGGGCAGTATCAGGATTATTTAATATTTCATATTTTAGATTTTCTATATTTTCTGCTCTATCAACTTCTATCTCTTTTGCATTTGAAAAATCAAATTTTGCTATTAAATTAGTTATTTCATTACTTGCCTCAACACAATCATCTATATTCTCAATTAAAGCATTATGCCACTTAATTTGATATTCAAGATTAGAAATCATCATTTGAAATGCAATTTTTTCTATTTCTAAAGTTTTTTGATTAACTTTAACTTTTTGCCATTTTTCAAGATATATTTTCTGATTATTTAATTTTTCAATATGTTCTATTATTTCATCAGATATACTATTTTTATCAAGAGTGTTTAACAATGGATAAATGATAAACTTATCTGAACCAATTTCATTTATATGATGGCTTAATTCTTGTTTGACTAATTCTTTCAATTCTTTTTTGCCTTTTTCTGTAATAGAATAAATTTTGCGAGCTTTCGTACCGCTGCCTATCTCCTCAGCTAATATAATAAGCCCTTCTTTTTCAAGCTTACTTAACGCATAATATATAGAACCAGATTGAATTTTAGTCCAACTATCCATTTTATTTACTTGTATAAACTTTTGAATTTCATAGCCATGTGTTGGCTTAATACTCAAATAATATAGAATCAATACTTTAATAATATAAATCGCCTCCTATCCAACATTTTATATAACTTATAATATATCCAACATTGTATATTGTCAATAATTTATTAATCTATGTACCTAATATGAATTCCAACAGGTTTATTTTTTTATTCTTTTAGCTATTTCTTCTATATGAGTATTATCAGTACCACAACAGCCACCAAAAATTTTAGGTGTAAAATACTGCTCTAACTTCATCATTTCAACAGCAAGACTGACACTATCAGATGATTTTAAATCACTACAATTGTCTAATTCTTCTGGTGATAATGGTGAAGTGTTTGCTTGTATACCACAGAAACGACTTTTTACCAATTTAGTCTTATTGAACGGAGCAGACAACGCCTTTTCTAAAACTTCTGGATGAATACAATTTGTCATATAGCCAATTGGTTTATGAACTGTTGCCTCATCTATATTTAAAATGGCATTATGAATAGTGGTTCCATCTATTAGCTTCCCATTATTCCTAATCATAAAGCTAATAATATATGGAAGTCCTGTACTTTCCATAGCTTTCGCCATTCCTATGGCTTCAGATAAAGCAGGCATAATTCCAGCATATAAGAAATCCACTCCTGAATTTTTAAATAAAGTTGCTTGCCATGAATGAAACTCCTGAGCCTCTTCCATAGATAAAATTTCTGTTGCTTTATATGCATCTCCCTTACATCCCATTAAACCACCAACAAACATATTAGTGCTAGTATTTTTCTTAATTTCTTGTAAAAAACGCACATTATCTTCAATAATTTTTTCACTTAAATTAGATTGGAAAACACGTTCTTTATTAGCTCTGCGAGTTGGAGTTGTTGCAATAAATGGCAAACTATATTTCTCAGCAATTTTTACATATTCTTGAAAAATAGTTTGCATAGCTTGTCTTGATTTATCATCATAAATTAGATTAGCCATCGCAACTTTATCTTCAAACATAATATTATATTCCCGTTTTAATCTTTCTCCTAATGCACCCTCCATTAAAATTGTTGACGATTCATTAAAGCATATTTCAAAATTCAAATATATCACCTATTTTCGTAATTATTGATAATTAGTAATTCTTTTCTTTACATTAAGTTACATATATATAACATTATACATTATATGACTTTTTAACAAAATACCTACATTACTTAAAATGTCCATGCGGAGATAATTTTATCCCCTTTGCCAAGTACAAATTCACCGCTAGTCAGAGTACATATTTCGCCAACACCATCTTCTTCATCTGTATTATTAATGATATTATCCTTCTTCCTTTTCCTTGTTTTCTCACCTTTCTCTCTATCTAAAGGCATAACAATATTATCATTCAAATTATTTGTCGTAGTTATTGCAACTTCCTCTGTAGTAACTTGATTTTCTGGTTCATTATTTTTATTATCATGTATTTCATCCTTTGCAATATCTTTAACCGTTTCAAAATTATCATTCGCATTGCTCACAAAAAAACTTTCACCCTCATTTATATTAACTTGATTTTCAGATTTATTATTATCATTCTCTTGAATTTCATTTTTTAAGTTATCATCTTCTTGGGCTCTATTATTTGCAAGGACTTCTTTATTATCAGCTTCAGTTTTTTCCTTAACTTTTATATTTTGATGCTTAGCAAAGTTTTTCACATAATAAACCTTATGTTCAGTAATCTCAACCATTTCTAACCCAATCAATACATCTAAAGCCAATTCAATCTGTTCAACACCTCTATTAAATTCTATAGCTAAAGTTTTTGCAGTATAAGGAATATTTTTTGATAGATATAACTCTCCAGCTAAGTTAACTTTTCCACATAGAAGTACAAGCCTATACCATACATATTGAATAAGATCTCTTTCTGGTTTCATATCTATTATTTTAAATTTTGTGTCATCTGGCATGTCTACTCTGAATTTTACGTACTTTCTTTCTCTCATATTACTCATTTCCTTTCATATATACTAAATAAACCCTCAAAGATGTTCCGTGTTAAAGAAATTTCAGTTGCAGAATAGTTCCGGATTGTAAAAAGTTTCGTATTGCAGCATAGCTGCTCTTCTTATAAGTGCATAGCTGCTTTTTTTGTAAGGCGCATAGCTTCTCTTTTGTAATGTGAATAGCTGCTCTCTCTATAGATTTCTATTTAATATATATGCACTTATTAAAGAAAAAACATAAAATCCAAAAATTTTTATATTAATTTTGTTTAACTGTTAAAAACACACTTATTTCTTTCAAATCAAAAAGGAACAAGCTTAATTTACAGCCTGTTCCATTAGTTTCCTTATATTACTTTTTTCACTCTATACCAATATGTATATAATTTTTTAAATCCAAGAGAATTATATAATCTAACTGCTTGCTCATTTAATGAAGTTACTTGTAAGTATGCCATATCTGCACCATTTTTGATTCCTTGATCTATAATCTCTTTACATATTTTTCCACCAAGTCCCTTACACCTATATTGTTCCATAACAATAATATCATATAAACCTATTTTTCTATTTTCAAGAACACCGAGACCACAAGCTATCATAGTATCACCTTCATTTATATTTACACAAATTACTGGATTTTGTATATTGGAAAGCATAGTTTTTACTGTAGATTTTATACTTTCTTCTATTATTTCATTAAGATTAAGAAATCCCTCTAACCATTCATCAGTCATGTCCATACTAATATTAACATCCTGAAGCTGAGACACTGTACTTTTATCTATTTCACAAACCATAATATCTGCTGATTTTTCAATAGTATATCCGCGTTTTTCTAAACAGGTATCCAAACCTTCAGCAGCATTTTCTGTCATCTTATAAATACATGGTAATCCTTTTTTAAAGTATTTATCTTCACAATAGTCAATTTTATTTTCTAAATCAATTGTTGATGAATACAATGGATTTATACTATTTCCTCTGTATGTATATCCATTTGAATATCTTAAAATCCACCCATCATATAATTCTGTTAATATTGCAGGAAAAGCATTTATTGATAACTCTTCTATTTGTAATATTTCTTCCTCCATTTTGTAGCTCCTTCTATTAATTCAAACAACTTCCTCATTTACTTTGCCATATTTACCAAAGTATCTCCTGTTATTCGATACACTGTCCAATCATTCATAGGCTCTGCACCTAATGACAAATAAAAATCAATACTTGTCTTATTCCAATCTAAGCACCACCATTCAAGACGACCACAACCACGCTCAACAGCTATTTGAGCAAGATACTTTAAAATTGACTTGCCATATCCTTTTCCACGGTGCTCTTGCAAAACAAATAAATCTTCTAAATATATTCCTGAACGTCCAAGAAATGTAGAAAAATTATGAAAGAATAATGCAAATCCGATTTCTTTCCCATTCTCTATCGCAAAAATCACTTCTGCTTTTTTCTTTTCAAAAATCCATTCCTTTAATTGATCTTCTGTTGCTACAACTTCATCTAACATTTTTTCGTACAACGCCAATTCTTTTATAAAATACAAAATCTTTGCTGTATCATTTATATCAGCAAATCTAAACTCTAAGTTACTTTTCAAAAAAACACCTCTTTCAAAATATCTAATAATATTAAAATTACTATCCCCTACTGTTTTTTTAAGACTTAACAATTCCCTTAGCAATTATGCTTCTAAATTGTGCTAACCTTCAAAAAATCATTCCAGTTAATTATCATTACCAATTTAACTTCTCTCATCTACAAATTTTTATATAATCATTCATACATTTTAAAGAACGGATCATAGTTACTATCTTCATTCCATAAATATTCAATGCTTTTGCTAATCTCTAATGCTTTTTCCTTTCCAATTAACTCTTCTATAAAACCTAATGCCATATCCATCCCTGCTGATACCCCAGAAGATGTAAATATCTTGCCATCCCTTATCCATCTAGCTTCCTTTACCCATAGCACATCTTCATTTTGTTCTGTAACCCATTTAAATGCTCTTTTATTTGTTGTTGCTCGTTTTCCATTTATAATTCCTGCTTTCGCTAGTAAAGCTGACCCTGTACACACACTTATTATATATTTTGCTTCTTTTGACATATTTTCAATGAAGTTAATAAACTCATTATCATTAACTTTTTCTCTTGTACCATTTCCACCTGGCACAAATAAAATTTTCAAAGCATCATCACTTGTATATAAATTAGTCTCCACCTTTACCTTTTGAGAACTTTCAACCAGCCCACCGTCAACTGAAATAAAATTCAATTTAAAAATCTCTGGTAATTTTCCAAGTATTTCAACAGGGCCAAATACATCTAAAGTTTCAAATTTATCAAACAATAGTATGTCAACTCTATAATTCATGTTATCAACTCCTAATATTTTATCTGAATATAATAATTTCTTTTAACGTACATTCAATTGATAAAAAATCAATTTATAAATTCTAAATATGCTGCTTTTTAAATTTAATAATATAATTATTAAATTCATTTGAAGAGCCTACTAATGTAAAATTACAATTATTCAAAACTCTATTAGAGCCTGTATTTGTTTTTAATACCTTATTAGCTGTTATACCATTGCAAAATGGATATTTATACGCCCAATCCATTAATAGAGATAACGCCTCTGTCATAAATCCTTTCCTTCTACAGTTAGAAGATATGCTATACCCAACCTCTGTATATCCACTTTCATTTGGAATTCCTTTAAATCCAATAAAACCCATTCCTTCCCCATTATCCTTATTAATAATAAGCCAATAAGTATACCAGTCATGGATATCTTCACTAACCTTTTTCATTTTCTCTATTTTCTTTGTTATTGCTATTTTAACAAAATCAAATATTACTTCTGTTTCTATAGGCGTTTTAATTTTTCTATCATTATTAATATTTAAAAGTTCAGTAACTGACAAGGGTCTTAAAAGTAAATTTTCACCTTCTACTAATATCTTTTCCACACTGATACCTCCTAATTAGTTCCAGTTTATAAATTATCCAAAAAATCCTGCAGCATTTCAGCAGTAATCCCCCAAATATTATAGTCTTCATATTTATAAAACAACGATCTGTAACCAGCTTCTCTAAATTTATAATTTTCCTTGTTAACTATCAAATCATAAGGAAAATCTTTTGGTCTATCAATTTTTATTTTGCTATTTATCTCTAAATATTTATGATCTATAAGGTAATCCAATGGAACAAGAAATATATGATCCACTTCATCTTTATTTATATTGATTTCTTTAACATCTTCTATTACTCCAACAAAAGGATGAATTATTATTCCATCAAATCTAACTACCGTATCTAATTCGTTTATTATTTCAATATTACTTACGCCAAGTTCTTCTGATATTTCTCTTAAGGCAGCTGTCTTTGGCGTTTCACAATCATCTATTTTCCCACCTGGAAAACAAATATCACCAGGCTGGCTATTCAATTTTTTTGATCTTACTTCAAACAAAACTTGTACTTCTCCATCAACATTTATAATAGGAATTATTATTGCTGATCTTCTCATTTTTCTCCAACCATTAATATATGGTTTAATATCTTTAATTTTACTTTTAATGTTTTCTATATCCATACTGTCACCTTCCTACTTATAAAATTTAAAAATTTCTGTTGATTAAATTCTATTATACAATTTCTAATTAATATTTTACATCTCAATTTAACAAATTTTGAAAAAATTAATGCCTTAAAAATAAACTTTCTCCATAGAGTTTTCCTTATAGATATCCAAGGCGAGAATTAGACATATACGGAACTTACCGAAATTAAACACATATTTATTACAGCGGACTAATGAAATTTTCGCTGGATGGGTTCTAAGTGGAAGGTTGCACCCATTTCTGCATGTTCCTAAAGTAATTTTATGACAAGCAGAAAGTGGAACAACCTTCCACTAATAACCATCACAGCTTAATTTCATATGCCGCTTGCACAAATATGTATCTAATTTCTAGTGTAGTGTTACGATTATAATTTCTCAATGATGCATATATATTCCATTTATAAGTTTGAGTATTAATTTGGATATCTAAATCAAAGACTAATTTATAATTGAACATTTATAACCTTATTTTCGCATAAATCAACTCATTGAACCTGTATTAAAAAGTTTCAATATTATTGTAACAATGTTAAAATAAAGTGTAATTGATTTTAATATTGGGGAGGGACTTAAAGTGAAAAAAATTGCGTTTTTTGATATTGATGGTACCTTATATGGCAATGATGGAACTACACACAGAATTCCAGATAGTACTGTGTTAGCTATAAAGAAGTTCAGAGAAAAAGGAAATTTAGCTTTTATCTGCACTGGCAGACCAATGAGATTTATTTATCAAATATTTGGCGATAACATGTTTGATGGCTACATATCCGCTAATGGAACTTATATAGTTTATAACGGCCAAAGTATTTATGATAGAATTCTAGAACCTGAGACTATAACAAAACTTATTGAAGCTTTTAATGAATTAGATATAAGAGGTGCCTTTGCTGGTCCATATAAAGGATATCCATATAAAATGGCTTCAGATGAAATTCTGCACTATAATTCTCAATTTACTGGTGAAGAATATTTAATTAAAGAATGGAAATTAGAAGACATTCACGCTAATGCTTTTGATATTTTTTATAACGATGAATCTCAACTAAAAAAATGCAGAGAGTATTTTTCTGACAGCTTAGTATTTAACAGTCATGGTGCTCACATGTCTGCTGATGTATCTTTTAAAGATTTTGATAAAAGTTCTGGAATTAAACATGTAATTAATTTTCTAAATATCCCTTTAGAAAATACTATTGCTTTTGGGGATGGTTATAACGACATTACCATGTTTGAAACGGTAAAACAAGGAATAGCAATGGGAAATGCAGTAGATGAATTAAAAAAAGTTGCTACATATATAACAGATAATATTTTTGCTGATGGTTTATATAATGCCATGATAAAGCTTGGCTACATTGATAAATAAAATTATTAATTAACTTTTAAATTTATTTTGAATAAATCTCAAGATGTAATCTCTAGTTTAGCACTTCAAATAACAAGAGCTCAAGAGCTTACAACATATACTTAACTCTTGAGTTCTTATTTTATATTTTAACTTTTGTTCTTATTCTATGTATTAAACTGATACTTCTTCATACAATTCCTTAATTGATTCAAAACTGTATGTTGGTTTAAACTCTGTGTCAGCTAAGTCTTCCTTTTTTGCTTCACCAGTAAATAGAACAGCCGTATCCACACCACCATTAATTCCACAAGCAATATCAGTATACAATCTATCTCCAATAACTAAAGCCTCTTCCTTTGAATATCCAGTTTGCTTTAAACACATTTCAACTATTGCCTTATTAGGTTTTCCTATGTATATAGGTTCCCTTTTAACTGCATTACCTATCATTTGGCATATAGAACCACAATCTGGTATAAAGCCAAAGCTAGTTGGACAAACAAGATCTGGGTTAGTTGCTATGTAATCTATATTTCTTGTAGTTAATAGCTCACAAATATCTTCTATCTTTTTGTAATTTAATTCATTATCAAAGCCTACAACTGCACAGGAAATATCATCCTCCTGCTCTTCTGTAACTTTTATATCAAAGCTTTTTAGTTCTTGGATAAAGGACTTTGTACCTAAAACAAAAATCTTTTTATCCTTATAATTTTCTTTCAAATATAAGGCAGTTGCATAAGAAGAGGTAACGAAACTAGTAGCATCAACTTTAATTTTAAACTTCTCAAATTTTTTAATATAATCATCAATACTAGTAGTAGAGTTATTAGTTATAAAAATGTATTTTCCACCTATACTTAAAACATGCTCCATAAATTCTAAGGTTCCATCTATTAAAGTAGTATCTAATGCAATTGTTCCATCAATATCTAATAAAAATAGTTTTTTATCTTTTAACATAATACACTTCTCCATTATAAATAAATTTGTTATTTAAAAATAAAAAAACAAATTTTAAATAACTATGATGTAATTATAAAATATATATATAATTATAGCCATATGTAAATTGCTTAATACCTTTTACATGTGGCTATAAACCCAGAATATATACAATTCTGCCGAGGAAATATTTTTTATTTTTACCAACCTTTAATTCCTCTCCATTAATATATATGTTACAAAGTAATTAAAACTTAAATATTTCAGAGGAGCTAAACACTCCTTGATTATTTATAATTCACTATTGCTCATTGAATCTCACAATAAATATAGTTAACATATTAAACTTCAAATATACGTGTATCAGGTGAAGGCACTCCAAAATCAGGAGTTCCATCTTCTTTCCACTTAATTATCTCAACTCTTGCATGTCTATTAGGATCACTTAAAGGATCTCCTTTAAGTTCAGTATAATTTCTTGAATGATAAATTAATAAATCTTGGGTTCCATCTTCTGAAACTGTGAAACTATTATGACCTGGTCCATATTGATGATTTTCATAAGAAGTTTTAAACACAGGTTCTTTAGATTTAACCCAAGATGAAGGGGCTAGTAAATTGCTATTTTCATCTGCCGTAAGCATACCAATACAATAATTTTCATCGGTAGCACTAGCTGAATAAGTTAAAAATATTTTCCCATTTTTCTTTAATATAGCTGGTCCTTCATTTACCCAATATAGTTTTATTTCCCAATCTAATTCTGGTTTAGATAATAATACAGGCTTAGATTTCAAGGTCCAAGGATTCTCCATTTCTGCAATATAAATATTAGAATGAGAATTTGGTTCTACTTCTGGATCTTCTTGAGCCCACACATAATAAAGCTTATTATCATGTTCAAAAGTAGTTGCATCTAATGCAAAACTATCCCAGCCAGTTTCTATTTTCCCTTTTTCACTCCAATTATCTGTCATCGGATCTTCATTAGCATTTTCAAGCACATACATAGAATGGTTAAAAGTAATTCCAGTTACCTCCCTATTTGGAGCAGCAGCAAAATATATGTACCATTTACCTTGTATATAATGAATTTCTGGTGCCCATATTAATTCACTCATTTCTCCACTGTCATGCTTTTTCCAAACAGTCCTTGTTTCTGCAGCTTGCAGCTCTTCAATAGTCTTTGCTTTTCTAAGTTCAATCCTATCAAATTCAGGTACAGAAGCTATAAAATAATAAAAGCCATCTTTATGTTTATGGATATACGGATCTGCCCTTTGAATTATTATTGGATTTTTATATTTTTTATTCATTTCATCTTTCTCACTTTGAGTATCCCTTATTAATTTGCTCATAGCTTCTCCCATTTTTCATAAAAAGTTTAATTATTAATACGGTTAATAGGCATTTATAATTCCTTTTATTTTAAACAACATTAAACAATACTTCAAATCTATAAATGCATTTATTTTTAAATATAATCTTTTTCTCATTTTTTAATTTCTCACTAAAACTTGTGTTTATAATGTCCTCAGCAACAAATTCATTGTCCACTAATTTATGCTTATACAATTATTATATACCCTTATATACCAAAGTCAACATCTTTAAATTAAATATAATTAAAATATTTTAAATTTAATTAAATCAATGCTGTTTTCCACCGATTAAAACCTTGTAATATACTTCAAAGCACATATTTCCCCCAAAAAAATTACACAAATATCTTTTGATATCCTATTTTTTTCTATATTTTACATGAATATGATCATTAACAAATAGTTTTAATTTATACATTTTTAAAATAATAATTCACTTTTCTTGTATCTATAGGTATAATAATATATATAAGTTCCAATTAAAATTGTACATTTCTATTCAAAAAATCTAGAATTGATTTTGCCATTAATTGAACATTGATAATTGGAATATATATTACTTTTTAATTCACCACTTAAATCGTATTATTCATTTTTATTATATAAATATTAACTTATAAAGGAGATTACTATGATTCATATTACTAATCTAAAGGATAGTTTACCCTTATTCAAAGCTTTAAGTTCAGATGTACGAATAAATATCATCGATATCTTGTCTCAATATAAACAATTAAACATGAATGAATTATCTGAAAAATTAGATTTGACCAATGGTGCAGTAACAATGCATATAAAGAAATTAGAAGAATGCGGATTAATCAAAACCACAAACTTAACCGGAAAGCATGGCTTGCAAAAGATATGTTCTCTGCATGAAGATAAGTTTGTTATTGATATAGGAAAACAAGATGTGGATAATTCTTATGACATTAATTTAAGTATAGGTCATTATTCAAACTATGATATTACACCTACTTGCGGAATTGCAACTAAAGATAAACTTATAGGTGAAGTTGATAACCCTAATTATTTTGCAGATCCCGAAAGAATAAATGCCGATATTTTATGGTTTACTAAAGGTTACATAGAATATAGAATTCCTAATTATCTAAAACCTAATGAAACCTTATCCGAACTTCAAATTTCTATGGAAATAAGTTCAGAAGCTCCCGGTGTATGCAGTGTGTGGCCTTCTGATATACACTTTTACATTAATAATCTAAACATTGGAAGCTGGACTAGTCCAGGAGATTTTGGTGATAGTAAAGGAATTTTAACTCCAATTTGGTGGAATCCTAACTGGAATCAATATGGATTATTAAAACTTTTAAGCATAAACTCCTATGGAACCTTTATTGATGGAATGAAAATTTCAGATGTTACCTTAGAAGATTTAGAATTAAATTACAAAAGCGATATACAATTTAAATTAGCTGTTCCAGAAGATACAAAGCACGTTGGTGGTTTAACTATTTTCGGAAAGAATTTCGGAAACTATAACCAAGGTATAAGCGTTAGATTAATCTACAATTCTTTAACTCAATAACCACATAACTAATTACATTTTCACCTAAAATAACTTTTTCACAATAAAAAAATAAGAAAAGATATCATTATGTTTCCACTAAAATATCTTTTCTTTATTTTCATACATATCTATTCACCTATTATAAATATCCAATTATCAGTTAAAGATTGTAGTTCTAATAAAAAGTTCACAGAATAAACAATTAAACGCCCATACGAAAAGATCATGTAGCCTAAAATTGGCCATTGATAATTGACAGCAACTCATCTAGTTCATAAAATTCAATTGTTCTAATTCCTCAAAATTGACAATTGATAATTGAAAACCAGTAATTGAACCATCATCTTATTAATTTACCAATCAACGACACACCTTTTTTATCTAGTGCAGTAATTATAAGCGTTTGTTTATTATTTTCCCAATCCCATGAAGGCATCACCTTCCCTGTATATTCAACACTTTCTCCATTAGAATTTGGTATTTCAACAGTTATGTCATCATCTCCTTCCAGCTTCCATTTTCCTGATGTTTTTTCATTTTTTAATTTACCATTACTACTTAAATCATATTCTACAGAAGATATCATTGTATTGATGTTTTTATCTTGTACTATTAACTGCCATTTACCGACAATAGCTTCCTTCTCAATTTTTTGTTCTTTTTCTCCAGCATACCTTTCTGAAGAAATCATTGGCCATCCATCTTTCGACCACAATATTTTTCTCACATTTAAATAAAACCAATCAGTTTTTTTCTCAGTTCTTGCATGATGTATTATATAGTAGTTCCCATCATCTTTTAATACAGAATTATGACCAGGAGCACTCCAGCCTTCTGCATCTCCAAATTTATATCCACCTAAAACTTTATTTCCAACTTCATTTGGCTCTGCTTTAGTCACTTCAGTCATATTATTTCCATCACTATCTAAATACGGTCCTTCTATATTATCTGCTCTTCCAACTCTTACATTATAATTTGAACTCAAAGAATCGTAGGAAACAAACAAATAATATTTTCCTTGTTCTTCATTATATATAATATACGGACCTTCAACCGCTCCGCTTACAGACGCCGCCCTCTTTGCTATGTTTTTGCCCTTATCATTTGGGTAGATTGGTTTTCCAGTATTTTTATCTAGTTTTACTAAATAGATCCCATTCCAAAAGGACCCATATGACATCCACATATCACCATTTTCATCAGAGACTATATTAGGATCTAATGCATTTCTATCATCTCCTTGATTAGTCTTTAAAACTAAACCTTGATCTTCCCAAGGGCCCTCTATTTCTTTACTTTTTAACAGCCCTATATATGATCTATTTTTACCAAAGGTTGATGCACAATAATATAAATAATATTCATCCCCTACTTTTGTTATTTCTGGTGCCCATATTCCTTGAGCACGACTCCAGCTTTTTGCTTCATCTGGAATTCCTTTTAAGGCTTGGCCTACAAATTCCCAGTTAATTAAATCTTTAGACTTTCTAATTTGTATACCCGGTGTTGCCGGACCACCTACTCTAACATCTGTTGAAAATACATAGAATGTATCTTTATCCTTATAAATAGATGGATCATGGGCTCCTAAAGTGCCCCATTTGCTTTTATCCAAAACAACACTTGGATCTCTTAATTCTTCTTGCTTTGGATCTTCCGGGAACTTCACTTTTGCTAAACTCCTTTCACTATCCTCTTTTGATGTACAACCAATTATCCCAACTATAAATATGAGCATTATAAATAATGAAATACTTTTCTTCATTTAATCACCTTCCTTCTAATAACAAACAAAGTGCCTTCAGCACGTAATTAGCTTTATCAATTATAGATATCCAAATTAATACTCATACTTATAAATGGAATATGTATGCATTATCGAGAAATTATAATCGTAACACTACACTAGAAATCAGATACATTTTTCTGGAAGCAGGCATGTGAAATTGAGCTGTTGAAGGTTATTAATGGTGGGCTTGTTTCATTTAAGCTTGTCCATATTTTATATATGGAACACGCTGAAATGACGACAAGCCCACATTTAGAACCTTCCAGCGAAAATTTCACTAGTCCTGTGGAAGATAAATGTATTGGATTTCGTTAAGTTTCGCATAAGCCTAATTCTCGCGTTGGATATCAATGATGAATTATGAATAATTTAGGCACATTCAAATAAATAACAAGCCTATTTCTAGGAAAATTCAACTTGTTATTTAATTTCATGTGCCAAATCCTAAATTATATAAATTAAAACAAACCTTTTTTAAATTGATTTTATTTGCTCTTTCCTAAGCGAATCACATTCCAAGAAGCTTTACCTAAAGAAGAAGTAATAATACCATCATTCAATTCACTTCTATCTACACATTTTGGAGTAACAGCTTCACCTTTTGGAGAGTTTACCACTTTCATATTTTCATGTTCTAAAACAATATGTTCAATAATCCTATAATCAGCAAAGCATCGTACATCGCAAGTTAATTCAATATCTTCTTCTAGATTACGATTAACAGCAAATATAGTAACTTCTTCTTTTTCTTCATTATATATAGCTATAGATTCAATGTCTGTTACATCTGTAAAATCTATAGTATCATGTTTTGGAGAAGATATAACTGGCTGCAAGGCAATACCTCTACCATATTTTGAAGCATGTAAATACGGATAATAAATTGTTTGTTTCCACGCTGGTCCATTTTCTTCTGTCATGATTGGAGCTATAACATTAACAAGCTGTGCTAAACACGCCATTTTAACTCTATCTGAGTGTTTCATTAAAACAATTAACATCAATCCTACTAATATAGCATCTTCAAAATCATAAACATCTTCTAAAAGCTTTGGCGCCTTTTGCCATGGATTATTCTTCATTATATCATCGTCTTCTTGATTAGAATGGAACCATACATTCCACTCATCAAAGCTTAAATTCATAGTTTTTTTACTGCGTTTTTTAGCTTTTATATAATCACAAGTAGCTGTAACTGTTCTAATAAAATGTTCCATATCTACACTTTGAGCCCAAAAATTTGCAGTATCATTAAATCTATTTCCATAATATTGATGAAGAGATACGAAATCTGCAACTTCATAAGTATGTTCTAGAGTTATTGCTTCCCATTCCGGAAAAGTTGGCATTCCTGTATTTGAACTTCCGCATGAAACCAATTCGATATCTGGATCAATTAATTTCATTGCTCTACCTGTTTCTAAAGCTAATCTTCCATATTCTTCTGAAATTTTATGACCTACCTGCCAAGGTCCATCCATTTCATTTCCTAAACACCAGGTTTTGATTTTATGAGGATCCTTAACACCATGTTGTATTCTTAAATCACTATATTTTGTTCCACCATTATGATTACAATATTCTAGCAAGTTGCAAGCATCTGCAATCCCTCTTGTTCCAAGATTAACTGCCATCATAACTTCTGCGCCAACAGCTCTAGTCCATTTTGAAAATTCGTTTAAGCCAATTTCATTAGTTTCTAAACTTCTCCAAGCAAGTTCTAATCTTTTTGGTCTTTCTGCTACTGGTCCAACACTGTCTTCCCAATAAAAACTTGATACAAAATTACCACCTGGATATCTAATAATAGGAACTTCTAATTCCTTAACTAATTCCATTACATCCTTACGGAATCCATTTTCATCAGCTGACATGTGACCTGGTTGATAAACCCCTCCATATACAGCTCTTCCTAAATGCTCGATAAATGAACCATAAATTCTTTTATCTATTTCAGCTATTTTAAATTCTTTATCTACTACCATTTTTGCTTTTTTTGCCACTGTAATTCATCTCCTTAATTATCTACATTTAATTTTCATCATTAATTGACAATTGATCATCGGCCATTTGACCACTGCCACTACCCTTTTACTGCCCCGGCAGTCATACCATCTACAAAATACTTTTGGAAGCACATAAATAATATGAATATTGGTAATATTGATAAGAAAGATCCAACAAATAATAAATTAAAATTATTTCCATAAGGTGTCATTAAAGTATTCAAACCTATTGGTAATGTGAATTTACTACTATCCTTTAATACCAACATTGGCCATAATAGATTGTTCCAACTACCCATAGCATTTAGTATAGCCATGGCTGCAAAGGATGGTTTCATTATTGGTAATATTAATCTAAAGAAAATACCATATTCAGAAGCTCCATCTATTCTTCCTGCTTCAACAAGATCTTTAGGTATTCCAGATAAGTATTGTCTAAAGAAAAATATAGTTGATGCTTGTGCTATACTTGGTAAAATAATACCTGCATAACTGTTAGTTAAGTGCATAGTACTTATTTGACTATAAAGAGGTAACATTAAAATTTCGAAAGGTACCATCATAACAAACAATACACAAATAAATAAGAAATTTTTTCCTTTAAAGTCATACATTGCAAATCCATAAGCAACGAATGCACTAACAAACAATTGAAGTGCCACCTGTCCTATTGTTAAAAACAAACTGTTAAAAAACCAAGTGAAGAAACTATTCTTTTCAGTAAACAAAATCACGTAGTTTTTAAAAGACATTTTAGCTATATCTATAGATGCATCCATACCATTTGCTACTACTACTGCACCATCTTTAAAAGTTGAAATTAACAATGTATAAAAAGGAATTATTAGTACTAAGGCTATAACAGAAAATAGGGCAAAAATCATTACTCTAGTAGGTATATTTTTTCCTTTTCCTGCTATAATTTGAGTGCTTTTTTTATAACTTTTTCTACTATTAAATTCTAAATTATTTTGCATACTAATCCTCCTTCTTAAATGTTCCATTTAATTTCAATTGTACTAAGTTAATAGCCATTCCTACGATAAATAGAACCAAACCTACAGCCGATGCATAACCCATTGCATTTTTTTCAATACCTTGTCTATACAAATATCCTACAATTGTAAGTCCTATATTATTAGGAGAATTATTTCCGTTATATATCATATAACTTTCTATAAACATTGCCAGACCTGCATATATAGATATAGTAAGTACATAAATAGTTGTTGGTTTAAGTTGAGGTATTGTAACATATCTAAACTTCTGCCAAGTACTTGCTCCATCAATATCTGCTGATTCATATAATTCTGCTGGTATGTTTTTTAATCCCGATAAGAAATATAACATATTAACACCTGTCCATCTCCAACAAGCTAAAACTAATAGAACAATAAAACCTGTGGTTCCGTTTTTAAGCCATTTATATGGTTCCATTCCAAATAAAGCAGTAAATTGATTCATCAAAGATGTAGCTTGTTCTCCAAAACTAAATCTAAAAACAATACCTGCAACGGCAACAGAGGTTAAAGCAGGGATATATAATGCTGCTTTGAAGAATTCTCTACCAACCATTAATTTACTGTTTATAATACATGCAAGCACCATAGGAATTGGGATAAGTAATATCAATGTCCATATCATATACTTAAAACTATTCGCTAATGCAATTAAAAAAACCTTATCTCCTAATAGTTTTGTGTAATTATCTAATCCAACAAACTCTCTTGAACCTGGCAATACATTTTGAAAGCTCATTATTATTGTATTTATCATTGGAGATATAAAAAACACCAAAAACACAAGAATAAACGGCAATATAAATACATATGGTGCTACTTTTTTATTATATATAAATCCTTTAAACATTGCTAAACTTCCTCCCACCACACTTTTAAATAGTACAGAGAAGCTGTTTTTTTCCAGCTTAATATTTTCACCAAACAGCTTCTCTTTATAAATTTTTCAATTATTTTAATTCGTTTTCTACTTGTTGTTGTGCTTCATCTAAGGCTTGTTTTATATCTTTTTTGTCTTCGAATATACTATTTAAAGTTACTGTACATAAAACGTTGTTTATGCTAGGCATAGCTTGATTTGACTTAATTAATGAAATTTCATTTTTAATTTCATTTAATGTATCAAAAGGATTAGTCTTGAAGTATTTTATAAACTTATTATCTTTATTTTGAGTAAGAGTTTTGTCATTCCATAAGTCAGTATTTATTGGATCAAATCCTAAGTCATCCCATATAGCTCTTTCTCCATCTTCTGAAAGTTTAGCATATGCTATGAATTCTTTAAGGTTTTGTTTATTTTTAGCTGTTTTAGTTACAACTGTACCAGTACCACCAAGACCTACTGAACGTGGTTGACCTTTTTCAAATACTGGAGCTGGAGCAATTGCCCATTTACCTGCTTGATCAGGCATATATTGTAAAAATCTTGACATGTACCACATAGCTTTAATTACAACTGCATAATCTCCATTATTTATTGCACCTTCAGCATCTGTTGTATCAGGTTGTCCACCTGGAATAGTTGCTATAGCATGTGCATCTTGCATATCTCTTAAAGTAGTAAGTGCCTTAACCATTTGAGGGCTGTTTAATTGAGGCTTTCCATTAGCATCAGTATAGTCTGATTTTTGTTCAGCTAACATAAGACTTGTTTGCCAAGCAGCACTTGTATCTGCTGTACCAAAGTTTTTACCAGTTGCAGCATAATATTTAGCACCTGCTTTCTTGAAATCATCCCATGTTACTATAGTTTTATAATCAATACCTGCTTTTTCTAAAAGTTCAGTGTTGTAATATGCAACTGTTGCACCAACATGGTAATCAAATCCATACACATGGTTATCCTTACTATAAAGTTCGACACGCGATTTAACTACCTTGTCCTTATAAGGCACAAAAACATCATCAAGCGGTTCAAATTGTGGGTCTCCTTTTAAGAAGTTAGGAAATTTACCTACTTCTACATCCGCTACATCAGGAGCTCCTTGTCCGGACAAGAGGGCTGATTGTAATTTATTATGCATATCATCATAAGGAAGAACTGTAAATTTAATATTAAGTTTCTTGTCAGGATTCTTTTGGTTCCACTTGTCTAGCATCTTTTGAAAAAAAGTAGCATGCATATCAACAAAAGTCCACATTTCTAATTGATCCCCCGAATTAGATGCTGCATCTTTTTTTCCATCATTACTTGAACTTGTTGATGCGGTATTTCCACCACATCCAATCAACATAGATGCTGCAAGAGTTGTTGTAACAACAGCAGTTGCAAGTTTTTTTAATATTTTTACACTTTTCATATTATTTACCTCCCATTTTCAAATAAAATCAATATATTTATGACCATTGTCTTCATATAGTTGTAAATACATAATACAAAAACAATGCTTAAATCATATTTCACTTTACTTTTTTAAAATAAATATATAACCATAAAGATATTTATTTTAAAATATATTAAACTATATATTTTAGATAGTTTAATACCCAATAACCATATTTTATATTAAATGTAAATTATTTTTAAATTTAATGCATATTTCTACACTTTTCCCTTTTTATAATCGTTTTCATTTGTTGTAATATTTAATTTCATTCTTTTTATACTTTAATTATATACCGATTAATTCCAAAGTCAATAGTTTTGCATCATGTTTATCTAAATTATTTTAAATATATTTAAAGTATATTAGCACTATCATTACCTCTCTACATCATGTACATTTATATACTATTGCAGGTAATTTTATCTAATGTTATACTATTTCTAAATTTATACAAAATCATGAATTCTAATATTTTAAGGAGACTACGTTATGCGCATATTAAAAATACTTACTGCAAATTTTGAAAAAGAAGGGCCTGGAATAAACAAAAATGATCCCCAAAAGGAAGGCTTCTCTTTATTTTTAGAAATTCTTATTTTGCGATTTTGGGACATTATTAAGTTAAATTTGATTTTTATCCTATATTGTATACCTATAGTGACCATAGGTCCTGCTCTTGCTGCTATGACTTCTATTACAATCTCCATGATTCAAAGGAAACATATTTATATTTTCTCTGATTTTCATAAAGCCTTCAAAAGTAACTTTAAACAATCTTTTATAGCAGGAATTATATATATCATAACAATTGTTATTTTAAGTTATTCACTAGCTTACTATTATAAACTGGCTCAAAATAATTACTTCTTTTATTCTATATTCTTTTTTTGTTTTTTTCTTTCAGTTTTCGTAGGACTTGCTTGGTTATATGTTTATCCACTTATAACAACTGTACATCTTTCATTAAAAGATATTTTCAAAAACTCCATTCTCCTATCAATAGTATGTTTTAAAAACACTTTACTAGGAGCTTTAGTATACTGGTTAATTGTTAGTGTTAATATTTTATTTTTCCCTCTAGCACTTCCATTTTATATATTATTATCTTTTGGCATTCTTTCTTTTATAGGAAGCTTTGCTACCTATAAAGGAATCGAGACTTTCATTATAAAATAAAAAATGTATATTAAAGGATATAAATCCTTTAATATACACTTTCTATAATCAGTCTATTATTTTTTCATCTTTGTTAAATTTTAAATAAAACTTAAAATTTAATTACGCGAGCTTTCCCTTTAGAACTTTATTGAATAATGATAATTGCTAATTACTAATTTAACATTATAAATTAGTAATTGTATATTCAAATTCTATAAATTAATCACTAGTTCTACAGGACAATGGTCTGATCCCATTACTTCCGTATGAATTTTAGCAGCTTCCAATTTATCTTTCAAACTTTCTGATGTTAAAAAGTAATCTATTCTCCATCCTGCATTATTAGCTCTTGCATTAAATCTATATGACCACCAAGAATATACACCTTCTACATCTGGGTAAAAGTGTCTATATGTATCAATAAAGCCTGCCTCCAATAATTCAGACATCTTATCTCTTTCTTCATCTGTGAAGCCAGCATTTCTTCTATTTGCTTTAGGATTTTTAAGATCAATTTCCTTATGGGCAACATTTAAATCACCACAAACTATAACCGGTTTCTTTTCTTCAAGTTCCTTTAAATATTTTCTAAAAACATCTTCCCATACCATTCTATAATCTAATCTTTCAAGTGCTTGCTTAGAATTAGGAGTATATACAGTAACTAAATAAAAATCATCATATTCAGCAGTGATAACTCTTCCTTCATTATCATGCTCACTTATACCGATGCCTTTTTTTACGCTTATAGGCTCTTCTTTAGTAAAAACCGCTGTACCAGAATACCCCTTTTTCTCTGCGTAATTCCAGTAAGATTTATAACCTTCCAAATCCAAATCAATTTGTCCCTCTTGAAGCTTACTTTCTTGAATACAAAATATATCCGCATCAACTTCTTTAAAAAAATCTAAAAACCCTTTGCCAGCACAAGCTCTTAATCCATTAACATTCCACGAAATTAATTTCTTCAATATTATATCCTCCGTATTTTCATAAATTCTAATCAATAATAATTATTATATACTAAAATCTTAATATAATCTACTCACTCTCATACATATTTTTTATTAATTTTCCATCTTCATTTAGAAATACCAAAATAATTCCCACAATCTCAATTAACCACTAACTGTAAATTGTAAACTGAACTAAGTTCTATGTAATATGTAAAATAAACAAAAGTGATGTAATTATTGTAATACTTATAGGAATAGATAGAGAATTCACCACACCTGCTAAGCCCTCATCTCCCTTACACATTCCTGTAAATACTGGAGATAGTACAGAAATCGGTCCAAAAACCAATATTATTAAAACATGCTTTATATCCATTGAAAATGGAAGCAAGTAATAAATTATTAGTGCAAAAATAAACGAACTTATATAACGGATACTTAACATAAATACAACTTTAAATAATTGTTCTCGTTTAAAATTACATTCAAATACCATGCCTATCATAAGCATTGATAAAAAAGCATTACCCATACTTAAATTTGAAGTAATACTAAAAATCACTTGCGGTAATTTAATTCCAGTTAAAGTTATAATAAACATAAGTAAATATGTATCAAATGGTACAGATGAAAATATTTTTCTAAGAAATCCCCTGATGCTTTGCTTCCCTCCTTCTCCTGAAACTCCAGAAGCTATTGCATATGTTCCTCCAGTACACATTATGGAATTTCCTGTATCAAAAAGACTAGCAATTCCAACTGCATACGGCCCTAAAAAACTTTGAACATACGGAAGTGTAAAACATCCTATGTTATAACCTGCTAGATTAAGCATGTTGAAAGCTTTTTCTTTCCCATCTTTGTTCCTCGCTAATATATAACCTGTTGTTGACATGATTATATTCGCCAAGAAACCAAATAAAACGATCAAAAGCATTGATGTATCCATTTTAAAATTAGCAAAACCAGTAATTAACGCGCATGGCAGCGTAATATTCATAATAATTTTAGTAACAATCTTATAGTCTTTAGCTCCAAATATTCCTATTCTCTTTAAAACATTACCTATAATAATTATAAGAATAAAGCTAAAAGCTTTTATCAGTATTTCCCCCATCATATCTCCCTTTCTCTTATGTATATATGTATTAATTAATATTGCACATCTCAATTTAAAAAATTCTAAAAAGATTTCATCTCTAATTGACAATTGATTATCATCTTATACAAACAAATGAGCTGCATACTTAACTAATCTTTAGTTAACAATTGAACATTGATAACTACACCATATATTTTAATTATAGCACAGAAAAAAGCTACCTTAATAAATTTTCCATTTTATCAAGATAGCCACTGTTATTTATCTACTGTCTGCTTCTACTTTTATGCTTTGCAGTAGTTTTTGCATTATTTTTCCCCTTAGTATTTCTTGATTTATGATTATCACTTATTTGCTTACCTTTATTTCCTCTATTAGCATTTGTTTTATTACTTTTATCAACGGTATTACTTTCTTTACTTTTACTATATGAATTATTTTTAGAATTGTGACTTTTATCTCTTATAAGGCACTTAGGTCCATTACCAATTAAATCAGTTCTTCCTGCTTCTGTTAAAGCTTCATATACCAAAGTATAATATTTAGGATTTTTAAATTGAAGAAGTGCCCTTTGCATAGCTTTTTCATGTTTTGTTTTCGGAACATAAATTTCTTTCATTGTAGCTGGATCAAGTCCAGTATAATACATAGTTGTAGCTAAAGTTCCTGGTGTTGGATAAAAATCTTGAACCTGCTCCGGCTGATAATTTATATCTCTTAAATATTCTGCAAGTTCAATAGCACATTTTAAAGTACTTCCTGGATGAGATGACATTAAATACGGAATTATGTACTGTTTCTTCCCAAGCTTATTAGTTATTTTTTCAAACTTCGCTACAAATTTATCATAAGTTTCTCCTGCTGGCTTCCCCATATACTTTAAAACATCCCTAGAAACATGTTCAGGAGCAACTTTCAATTTTCCACTCACATGATGCTCAACTAATTCTTTAAAGAAGGTATCATCTTTATCAGCCATAATATAATCATATCTTAGTCCAGAACGTACAAATGCTTTTTTTACCTTAGGTACCTTCCTAATAGCTCTTAATAATTCTAAATATTCAGAATGATCCACATCAGCATTCCCACAAACACTTGGAGATAAACAATCTTTTCCCTTGCAGGCACCAAAAGCTAATTGCTTGGTGCAGGCAGGTTTTCTAAAGTTTGCAGTTGGTCCTCCCACATCATGTATGTAGCCTTTAAAATCAGGCATCTTAGTTATTTCTTCAACTTCTTGTAATATAGATTCCTTGCTTCTGCTTTGAACGACTCTGCCCTGATGAAAAGTTATAGCGCAAAACTTACAATCGCCAAAGCACCCTCTTGAACTTACAGTACTAAATTTCACTTCCTCAATTGCAGGTATTCCGCCTTTTGCTTCATAAATAGGGTGATAATTTCTCATATAAGGAAGGTTATATACTTCATCCAGTTCTTCTCTGTTTAATGGAGTTTCTGGAATATTTTGAACCAAATATTTATTTCCATGTTTTTGAACCAAAATATGTCCTCTTATCGAGTCTTGCTCGTCATCTTCAAGTTTACTTGCTTGTGCATATTTATATTTGTCAATTGAAACGTCTTTATATGAAGGGATTTCAATATAATCTTGAATATCTTCTAAACTTTCAGTCAGATAACAAGTCCCTCTAACATAAGTAATATCCTTCGCACGAACATTATTCTTCAAGCTTTCTGCTATAGCTACAATTTGCTTTTCCCCCATGCTATAAATCAAAAGATCAGCTGTACTATCTATTAGTATTGATTTTCTTACCTTATCACTCCAATAATCATAATGAGCAAACCTTCTAAGACTTGCTTCTATTCCACCAATTACAATATCAATATCTTTATATGCTTCTCTTATTTTATTACAATATACAATTGTTGACATATCTGGCCTATGGCCCATTTCCCCACCTGGTGAATAAAGATCTGCACTTCGTTCCCTTTTACTTACAGTATAATGATTAACCATAGAATCCATATTCCCAGCATTAACCAAGAAAGCATACTTAGGTCTTCCAAGCCTTTGAAAGTCATAAATCGACTTCCAGTCTGGCTGAGCTATTATACCAACTTTATATCCATTAGCTTCAAGAACTCTTGAAATAATTGCAGTTCCAAAACTATGATGATCTATATACGCATCGGCTGTGACTATAATAAAATCACATTCATCCCAGCCTCTTTCTCTCATATCTTTTTTATTTATTGGTACAAACTTTTTTTCAGTTGTCATTATTTCACCTACCTATTTTTCTCTTTGCCTATTATATCACAAAGATTATAATTATGTCTTAGAATATTTTTTAAGCTTTTCAAAGGAATCCAGAACTCAATTGTTAATTTTAGAGGATCAATGATTATTAACAGCTTAACATTTATAATTGAATATTGTTTTTTTGTGTAACACTTTTTATTTATGTTTAATATACTATTTCTATAACAAAGGATTTATAAAACACAAAGGAGAAATGAATTATGAGTAATTGCTGTTGTCGTAGACGCTGTTGTCGTAGATGCTGCTGTAATAATTGTTGTTTTAATAACTGCTGCAATAATTTTGGAAATTTCGGTGGTGGATTTAACAATAATGCATGGTTTTGGCTTCCTCTATTATTTTTATTCTAAAAATAATCATCTAAGTTAACTTTCATAAAAACATTATTATATTATTGCTATAATTCAGCAATAAATATGATATTAAAATAGACCTAAGAAAAATAAATTTCTTAGGTCTTACTTTTATTTTCAAATTTAATTAATTCTTAAAAGAATGTATTGGAGCAGGAATTCTTCCTCCTCGGTTTGCAAATATTTCTGATGACTTTCCATTTACCTTCATAACTGGTGCTGAACCCAAAAGTCCTCCAAATTCAACCATATCTCCTATTTTGCATCCTGGTGCTGGTATAATTCTAACTGCGGTAGTCTTATTGTTTATAACTCCAATAGCTGCTTCATCTGCAATCATACCTGCAATTGTTGAAGTTGGTGTGTCTCCTGGAATTGCAATCATATCAAGTCCAACAGAACATACACAGGTCATACCTTCTAATTTTTCTAAGTTTAAGCATCCGCTGTTAACTGCATCAATCATTCCTGCATCTTCTGATACTGGTATGAAAGCTCCACTTAAACCTCCAACATGACTACATGCCATAACTCCACCTTTTTTAACTGCGTCATTAAGCATAGCAAGTGCTGCTATAGTTCCATGTGTACCAACTTGTTCTAATCCAATTTCTTCTAAGATTTCTGCAACTGAATCTCCAACAGCAGGTGTTGGTGCCAAAGATAAATCCACTATGCCAAATGGTACATTTAATCTTTTTGATGCTTCATTTGCAACTAATTCACCCATCCTTGTAACCTTAAAAGCAGTTTGCTTAATTGTTTCTGCAACAACATCGAAAGATTCACCTCTAACTTTTTCCAATGCTCTTTTAACAACTCCCGGTCCACTCACTCCAACATTTATGATCCTTTCAGCTTCTCCAACCCCATGAAAAGCTCCTGCCATAAACGGATTATCTTCAACCGCATTTGCAAATACAACTAGTTTAGCACAACCAAAACCTTTCGCATCCTTAGTTAATTCAGCTGTTCTCTTTATTACTTCAGCCATATCTCTTACAGCATTCATATTTATTCCAGATTTCGTACATCCAACATTAACCGATGCGCAAACCTTTTTAGTTACTGCCAACGCTTCAGGAATTGATTGTATTAAAATCTTATCTCCCTTTGTACATCCTTTTTGAACTAAAGCTGAAAATCCACCCAAGAAATCTATACCTAACGTTTCAGCTGCTCTGTCTAAAGTTCTTGCAAACTCAACATAACTAGTTTCATCCGTAGCTCCTGCAATTATAGACATTGGTGTGATAGAAACTCTCTTATTTACAATTGGAATACCAAATTCTGTTTCTATTTGTCTTCCAACTTCAACTAAGCGTTCTGCTGATTTTGTAATTTTATCATATATCTTTGTTCTAGCCTTGTTTCCATCTGGATCTATACAATCCAATAAAGATATCCCCATAGTTATAGTTCTTACATCTAACTTTTCTTCTTCAATCATTTTTATAGTTTCAAGTATATTATTAGTATTCATAAGCCCCTCCTAATTATAATGAATGCATTGACTTGAATATTTCTTCTCTTTGTATCTTAACTTCAACCCCAAGTCTTTCTCCTTCTGATACAAGCCCTGCACGAACATCTTCAAAAGATCTGTTCATATCTTTACAATCCAAAACCATTATCATGGTAAAGAATCCTTGCATTATTGTTTGATTAACATCTAAAATGTTAATGCTGTATTCTAGCATTTTATTACTTACCCCTGCTATAATACCAACTTTATCTTGCCCAATTACTGTTAATATTGCTTTCATGCTTATCTACTCCATTCATATGTATTTTGAGGCAATTATTCAAAAAATATCCCTAAAATTATATCCAATTCCCAAGGAATTGGATATAATAAATAAGCACCTCAATTACTATCTTTATTCTATAATTTATATGATACTTTGTCAATTTTCACAGAACATTTTGTAATATTTTTTTCTTTTTGTTCGTGTTATAAATTATTTTTTCAAGTTCTTTAATACATTAAGAATATTATTTGGCTTATAAGTATAATCTACACATATTCTATTCAATCTAGTAGAAAGATCATTTCTATCAGCATAACCTCTTTCTATTGTAAATCCCATTGCATATCCTGCTTCCACAACAGCTTTTTTAGTATTATCATTATATTTCCCTTCAGGATAAGCAATAGCTGTTACAGGCTTACCTGTAACTTTTTCAATAGCGACCTTTGAATCTTTTAACTCTTTAAGCTGAGTTTTATAATTCATATCAGAAAGCCTTTTATGAGAAACTGTATGGGATTCAATATCAATACCATAATCACTCATTTCTTTCAATTCCTCTGGCGACAAACAATCAGATCTATTCATAAAGCTTGAAATAACAAAAATTGTAGCCTTCATATTTAATTCCTTTAATATAGGAAAAGCTAAAGTATAATTATCTCTATAGCCATCATCAAAGGTTATAATCACACTCTTCTCTGGAATAGGTTTATTCTCATATAAATAACCGTTTAGTTCTGCCATAGTCAAGGTTATATATCCAGCATCTTTAATTGTTTTAAGCTGTTCTTTAAAATTTTCAACCGGTATAACAATAGGACCTTTTTTCGTTTTATCTTCAGTAATCGAATGATAACAAATCACCGGAACTCCTCTATTATCATTAACCCAAACTATTTCATCTTCTCTTTTTTCTCCTGCTTCAGCGGTAGTATCTCCATTATTATTTTCATCCTGTTCATTCACTTCACTTAATCCCATATTTAAAGTAGCCTTCTCCTGTTTATCAATGCTAATCATTATAGAAGTAAAAATCACAGCTACGCATAATATTAATTTAACTAATATTCCAATATTAGTTTTAGATCTTTTTCTCCGTCTCTTTCTTTTATTATATCTAACTCTCTTTATATTAGTACTATCCATTTATATCTCCTTCTATTTTGCGTAAACTTCACTTCTTCATCGTCACAATTATAAGGCTTTTCTATTATTTGTCAAATAACTTCCTTCAGTTTTTATTATATTCCATAATATCTATCGAGATAGAGTTAATTATATATTAAAACGGTTTTACAAATTATTTTATCATTATATATTATTCATCAAAAATAATATATATGATATTTTAAAAAAACGTCATTATAATTTAACTGATATCATTCTTTTCGTTTATCTTTGTTGTGCTTAAATGTTCAGCAGATATTCTTTCTTTAATTTTAGATTTTTTATAATCATTTGAAAAATATATTCTCAGACTCTCATCATTATTTTCTGCATCAACTTGATACATTACACTTTGTACATACCCATGAATGAAATCATCTTTACTAAAAGACAAATTTATTTCTGTTCCTACTTTAGTAATAACATTTATTATATCTTTCAAATCTCTTGATTCTTTTGTAAATACAACATCATCACTTTCCACAAAACAAAATTCAACTTTCATAGCTTTCATCCTCCCTTTTACTTAATTATATAAATATAAGAACATTATTTCAAATTCAAAAATAAAAAGTTATTTACTATATAACTTGATTATAAGTAAAAAACTAAAATTATAGCATTTTTAAATAATCTTTTAACTCAAATTCTTATCATGTACAAAAAACAGCCGATTACTCGGCTGTTATCATATTAAAGAAAGATTATTTAAGGGTAAGGGGATTGTTTCTTTGGGATGACTTAATTATAACATAATATTACAAAATAATCTATACTTTTTAATAATAATTATCGTTATACAAATTATAAAATAGTCAACTATTTCCGCTTCTAGGTATAAGTATAGTTTTATTATTAAAATATGTTGAGCCAGATAAATTCAAAATATAACTATGTGTTTAATATCATTCCCATTCAATTGTTAGTATTTCCAATTCCCCCTCCTTTAAAGAAACTTTATATCCATCAGTAATCAACCAAGTAGCTAAATCTGTAACCATATTTTTTCTAATCCCATCTCTCTTACTTATAGCAAAAACTGCTGAAATTTTATTTACACCAGCTTTCTTACCTTGCTCTATGTTTCTTAATATTATGTTCTTATTCTCATTTAATTTTTCTTCATATTCATTCACAATATTTCCTCCCTTTAATTTATTAACTATTCCACTTTATAGATATGCCTTAACACTAATCTTATTTATTCTATTCTAATTTTATGATATGAATGCCATAGTTATTCTCTATTTTATTCAATAAAAAGAAAACTGTTCCAAATATATCTTCTATATTTAGAACAGTTTTAATCAATAAATAATTTTAAAAAGTAATGACTATTTACACTCTATTTCTGATGACACATCTAATCCTCGATGCTCAACCGCAGTAGAAAAAACTATTTGTGTTTCAGTATTCCCATACTTCTGTAGCTCTCCAATAAAAGTATCTAACTCTATAGTTGTGTGATATGCAACTTTTATTAACATAGAATATTTACCTGTCACGCAATTGCATTCTAATACATTTGGACAGCTAGCAATAAAAGGATAAAACTCCGGCTTTTGTTTTGGTGACATTTCCAAATTAATAAATGCTTTAATATTATAGCCTAATTTCAAAGGGTCAACATGTGCTGAATATCCTGTAATAACTCCAGCTTGTTCTAATTTTTCAATACGAGCAGAAACGGCTGGTGTTGTTAAAAACACCTCTTCCGCTATATGTTTAAGTGGATAGCGCGCATTTTTTTGTAAAAGTTCAATAATTTTCAGATCAATTTTATCCATATACAATACCTCAACTTATATTAATTTAATGAAAGACAAGTCATAAACTTTTATATTTCATTATAATTTCACTTAATTGCAATAATTCGATTATCTATATATTTATATTAGAAAAGCATACCAGAATAATTCAAAAAAATTATTCTGATACGCTTCATTGCGTCTAATATATTTCATCTTTGCCAATACAGATGATTTTTTATCTATTTATATTTTAAAGTAACAAATAGTTTTTTTCAAGACTTTTTTATTTCTTAGATTAAAAAAATTAACCTTAAACACATTTAATATAATTTTTCATATTATATTATTATTCAAAATATCAAAATAGTAATGATTTCTACCTCAATACTTTATATTTATTAATTATTTTAAAAAAAACACTAGGCAAACATTGCAAAATACGAATATTATTTGTTACAAATGATTATTTTTTCGGATTTTTAGTTATTTATATAAACTTTATATTATTAAGCATTTTATTGGATAAATAAATTTAATTAAGAAAAATGTATTCTTTTTTAGTTTTTATTCACAATTCTTCCTATAATATTTACATGAATTTTAATTAGTGTTAATCTTCACTCATAGATATTGGCAAACACATTAACAAAGATAATGCTTAGTTTTTGTTAAAGAATTTATTATTTAAAAATATTATAAATATTGAAAGCGAGGAATTTTAAATGAAAATGAGAATGGAGTCTGATTCAATAGGAAACATGGAAGTACCTGTCGAGGCATATTATGGTATTCAATCTTTAAGGGCAAGCAGAAACTTTAATATTACAAAAAAGCCCTTACACAAAGATTTTATAATAAGTTTAGCTGAAATAAAAAAAGCTGCTGCAATTACCAATAGAGATGCTGAATTATTAACTCCAACTATTGCTAATGCAATAGTAAATGCTTGTGAAGAAATTATCAGTGGAAAATTTCATGATCAATTTATCGTTGATCCTATTCAAGGTGGTGCAGGCACCTCTGCTAATATGAATGCTAATGAAGTTATCGCGAATCGAGCTATAGAATTACTTGGCGAGAAAAAAGGTTCTTATAATATAATACACCCAAATGATCATGTTAATATGGCACAATCTACAAACGATGTTTTTCCTACTGCTGGAAAACTAACAGTATTAAAAATGCTTCCAAAAACTATCTCAGAACTTCAACGTTTATATAATGCACTTAAGTTAAAATCTTTAGAATTTAATAATGTTATTAAAATGGGACGTACTCAGCTTCAAGATGCAGTTCCAATAAGACTTGGCCAATCTTTTAATGCTTTTGCATCAATGATAAAAAGAGATGTAGACCGATTAAAATCTGTCGAAAAAGAAATGCTCATCTTAAATATTGGTGGTACTGCTATAGGAACTTCAATAAATGTATGTCCTGAATATTTAACTAATATAACTCCTAATTTAAAAAAAGTCTGCGGATTTGATGTTGTTCAATCAAAAGACCTTATAGATGCAACGCAAAATCTTGATTGTTTTGTAGCTGTTTCAGGCATATTGAAAACTTGTGCAGTAAATCTTTCTAAAATGGCAAATGATTTGAGATTACTATCAAGTGGTCCCAAAACAGGCTTCGGTGAAATCAATTTACCTTCAATGCAAAATGGTTCATCAATTATGCCAGGAAAAATAAATCCAGTTATTTTAGAAGTAGTATCTCAAGTTGCTTTTAATATTATAGGAAATGATTTCACTATAACTATGGCTGCAGAAGCAGGACAACTTGAACTTAATGCTTTCGAACCTGTTCTTTTTCATAATTTATTTGAATCTATTGAAACACTAGAAAATGCGACAACAACTTTAATCGATAATTGTATTTTAGGAATTACAGCCAACGAAGATAGATGTAAAGAATTATTAAATAGTAGTGTAGGAATAGTTACAGCTCTTTGTCCATATATAGGCTATAAAAAATCAGCAGATATTGCTAAAACTTCCTTAAAAAATGGGACTTCAATAAAAGAACTAGTATTAAATGAAGGAATATTGACTTCTTCTGAATTAGATGCTATATTAGATCCATTTTCAATGACAGATATTGATTGTTTTTCAGATTCAAAATCAGCTCAAACAATTAACAAGGCAATATAACTTTAATTATCATGAATAATTTTTAATAATTTTGATATACTATTACTGAACACAATCTTATAAATTGTTGATATTAACCAAAAAAGAGATGACATACTATAAAATGTATGTTATCTCTTTTACGCTTAATTAATTTAAACAAATTTTATCGTTATAGTATTGATAAAAATTTCTTCAAAAATCTTATCCATAAGCCTTACTTATTATTAACAAGATGTCGAGTACGACTTCCTGTTTAAAGAAAACTTTAATTTCTCATAATTATTTTTATTATCATTTCCGGCTTCATATAATTCAAATATTGATGTGAAATCATTCTTAAAAATGTATTCGTGAGATAATTCTTCCTTCATTCTACATAATAATTCCTGCAAGTCATATCCCTCTACTCTAAAATTCTGATCATTTAAATTTAAAGAAAGTGAATTGTTGTAATAATTTTTATTCTTTTCAATACGTAATAAAAATTCTTTTACTACTTCCTGATCATTAGATTTTAATTTCATTGGCATCTTAATATCAATGCAATAATCTATCAATTCATCTTCTTTCAAATAAAAATATTGTTTAGCTTCTTCAGAATTTTTAACATAAAAATCAAAATCAAAGTCTTGATTTTCAAAAATGCAATTTCGAACTTGAAGCTGAAAGCCTTTTTTTGAAACATATACCTCAGCCTGTTCACATCCCAGGCTATCAGTATATAATGCTGAATATTTTAATTTGACCATATTAAATTTTATGTCCCCCTTTATTTCTCAATCTCTATTTCCCTATTTTTTAAACCACCTTTCAATAATACCATATAATACCATCAATTACAAAGGTTAAATTTTACAATCACTTTTAAATTTAGTAATAAATTTATCAAGGAAATCTGAGCTTATTAAAAATTTATTTATTATTTATACATAATTTATTATTTCGTAACATAATCGTAACATTAATTGGTTATAATAATATTTGAAAAGTAGTTTAAAGCATTATTATCCCTTAAAAAATACTTTCAACAAAAGAATGACTTATTCCCCTAAGTAAGTCATTCTTTTCATATGTAAAATTATATTTTAAATATTAAGGTTGTAAAACTATATATTTGATTACATGAAACACATTATTTCATTTGAATAAAAAAGATAACTTGTTTAATTAACAAGCTACCTTGTGCATTTTTATAATTTCATAATAATATTATTTTCTAATGCAGTTACGCCTTCAGGAGTGTGAGTGCTTAAGTATACTGTGTCATTTTCTTTTATGAAAGTTCTTACAATTTCTAATGTTTCTTTAGCTAATTCTTTATCTTCAAATACCACAGATAATTGATTTTGTCTTAATGCTTCATCTGTATAAGTAACATCACCATGGATCATATAAAGAATCCCATTATCCTCTACAACAACTAATGAATTTCCAGTAGTATGTCCATATGCTGGAAGCATCACAATATTGTTTGCTATAATTTGACTCTTTTCAAAATTTTTATATTCTCCATCAGTAAAATCAACCTTAACTATATTTTCACTTGTTAATTTCATAGCTTCTGCTTCTATTCTTGACATAAATATTTTTGCGTGATCAAATAATCTTAATTCTCCCGCATGATCTGGATGTTTATGAGTTAATATTATCTTACTAACATCTTCTATTTTATATCCAACATTTTTTAAGGCTTGTTTAAAATCAGCAACTTTTTCTCCCATAAACATTGCTTGATCTGGTTTATCTTCAAAATCTGGTGTTTCGATCGGAAGTCCAGTATCTACCAAGATAACTTCTTTACCTGTATCTATTAAATAATTCTGCAAACTAGCAGGATATTTTTTATTCACATTAATTTTTTCTTTTTCTAAACTTCCTCCTAAAGCAAAGGATTCATTCATTCTTCCATTTTTATAAAATTCTAAAGCTACTATTTTCATAATTTGCTCCCCCTTAATATATAACATCTATTTTTTCTAAAAGTAATAATATTTAACAACTAATAACTGTTATTATATAGAACCTTCTTTTGTTTGTCAATTTCTAAATTTTCAGATATTTCCAAAGTCCTATTTTATCTTTTAAGCATTCGATAAATCAATTCATTTCAATTACTTTCTCTTAAGTAATCACGTTTTACAATTTCTTTATCACAGATTATTTTAGATGTGTTGTATTTAACATAACACTCCCCCTTTAATGCCAAAATACATACAACTTCTCCAATCCTGTCCTTTCCCGTATTATTTTTGCAATTAGAGCAATCCATATTAATCAACCACCTTTCTTTTTTTAATATTATATCTTCTCAATTTCTTCGACTTTGCAACTTACTGGAGTTGATGCTTTTTCATTAACTCTTACCTGTATTATATTTATTTTACGTAATATATCAACTACTCTTCCTTCAATAATATTCCCATCTACATCAGTCCCCCTCACAACATCTCCAATCTCAACCTTCATAAGAATCCCCTCCACAGATACATTTCCATCATAAATTTCTATCATTCGGCTATTGAAATATATTCCTCCACAATTACTTCCGGTAACTCTTTATAATCAAATGGAGATATATCATCAATTTTGAACTTAGTTAATTCCATTATTTTAATCAAAACTTGATCCATTTTGCATAAAAATTCTTCTTTTTCTTCTGCCTTTATAACAAAACTATTAAAAGGTATATTATATTTTTCTACAAAACTTAAATTTAAATTTACAGTCCAACACCTCATTTTATCACCATACCCTTTTCACCTATTTTTATTTTAATTAAAATTCAAACAGCAATCTAATCAAATTGCCATTTATAATATAATTATATATTTACTTAATATTTTACTATTTTTCATTAATATCATCACTTATTTTCATTTTACCTATTACTCATTTTTTATTAATTTTATTCACTTTTTTCCTTGAACATTTTATAATCCGACATAAATTTTAGGTTTTTTAATCTTTTTTGTAATTTGTTGTAGTTTTCTATTTATTAGCTTTTGAGATATTTAACCATATAGAATTAATAATTCAAATAAGCTTTTCAAGAAAAAAATCGCAGGCGACTGTGGAGCCGGAGATTTTTAATATTAAGTTCCGCATTGTGCTTCGCACTCTTTTTATAGGTGCGCATCTGCCTTTTCGAACGCATGTGAGAAAAATGTGCACATTAGAAAAGGCAGCTATGCTGCATATAAGAACTTTTCATTAGAAAGAGCAGCTATGCTGCATATGAGAACATTTTATACAGGCAAATATGATTTGTTTTTTATTCTTCTCTTATACACAGCTCATATAAATAGCACTTTTCATATATTATCCACAGATTTTACTACATTATAAATTCCTGAAGAATAAAAAAATAAGAATGATAAACAATATTTCTAATGCTTATCATTCTTATAAAAAATTAATGCTTAAAAAAGATTTTTTTGTAATTATCCTTGGGAATATAATGTTAATTTAATATTTGAATTAATAATAACATAATAAAGAAAATAATACAAGACTATTTTTATCTGATTTATCTACTTTTATATAATTTCAACTTTTATCAATACTTCTCTAGAAACTCATTATTTTATTATACACATAATAAAATGTGGTATAATTTTTATATAGATAAGGAGGGATATTATATGGATAAATTTGTAATTGCTATAACCAGAACTTGCGGCAGCGGAGGTACTACTATAGGAAAAATGCTTTCAAAAGATTTAGGAATTAACATTTATGATAGAGAGTTATTACGTTTAGCTTCAGACGATAGCGGCATCAACGAAGCCTTATTCGCCAATGCAGATGAAGGTGTAAAAAATAGTTTACTTTATAAGGTTTCAAAACATGTATATAATGGTGAACTTATTCCACCAGAAAATAATGATTTCACTTCAAATGATAATCTATTCAATTATCAAGCAAAAATCTTAAGAGAACTTTCTGAAAGAGAATCCTATGTTGTAATAGGACGATGTGCTGATTATATTTTAAAAGATAATCCAAATGTATTCAAAATTTTTATCCACTCATCAGAAGAATTCTGTATTAAACATGAAATGGCTATTCTTGGTACTTCTGAAAAGGAAACGATAAAAGAAATAAAGAGACTAAATAAATATAGAAGTGATTACTATTATTATCACACAGGAAATAAGTGGGAAGATGTAAGAAATTATGATTTGTCCCTTGATACTAGTAGATTTGGTTTTGAAAAATCTGTAAAATACATTAAAGAATATATAACATTGAGAATGAACTTGTAAAGATAAATTTCATTTATCAAAAAATATTCTCCTTTTATTAAGTTGTTCGCTTTTACTTAGTTGAATTTTGAAGATTAAATTAAGTAAACCGAACAACTTTTGTTTTAAGTCTCCTCCAATACCTATTTTAAAAACTTTCTTACAAAAACTGCTCACTTTTCCTTCGATTATTATTTTTCGTTCTATTTGAGTTTATTTTCATCTTATAATTTCCTCAAAATAAATTAATATATTTTTAATTCATAGTTCTTTTGTGTATGTTTACTTCTACCATACTTGTATGGTAGAATATTATATAACATTTACCATATAATTCATAACATCAAAAATACTAACTTATCTTACTTAATTTCAATAAATTAGCTAATAATAACATTTTGTATTGATTGGAAGATATTTTATTTTTTTGTTGCGCCAAATCGTTTTTTAGATTTTCTAATTTACGATCTTTTATGAATATGGAATATATTACATATAAGGGAGAGAAAAATATGCTGAAAAACATCAAAATTATTAACAGTATTGTATTAATGGTTATTCTATCAACAATTGTCTCGTTAGCCATAGCTATTGTCGGGTACAGTAATATGAAAACTATTAATAATAATTCTTCATCAATGTATGAAAACGCTCTAGTTAGAATCGTAAAAACCGAAGAGATCAGGCAAACATTTTCTAATATCAGATTAAATGCCAATAGAATATCTATTTCTGACTTTAATGCTGATGATGTGTCTGCTATAGATGCTAATTACAGTAAAATGAGTGACTTATTGAATGACTATGAAAACTTATCTTTGAGCTCTTTAGAAAAGAATAATTTGGCTGAATTTAAAAGTGACTCTGAAAAATATTATTCTCAAATAAAGAATCTTGAAAAAGGTAATAAACTTTATGGAATAGACTTAGAACAATTTAATCAGCTTGGAGTTGAAGCACAGCTTTTCCTTGATAATCTAGTAACTTATAGTTCAAATATGGCTAATACTCTTCAAAATGATAATATTAATTTGTATCTTAGAAGTACTAAAATTTTCTTTGCAACATTCATTATAGGATTCATATTAATGATTTTTGTTTCATCTGCAATAGTTTCAGTAATAAAGAAATCTATGAAAGAAATAATATCTGTATTAAACTACGTTGCTGACGGAGATTTTAGCATAAAAATGGACTCTGAATATAAAAATGAATTTGGAATAATGAAGAGATCAATTAAAAAGACAATTTCAAATATCTCTTTAATGCTAGAATCTGTTAAGCAATCAACAAATGTTGTAAATGTTCAAGCAACAAATCTTTTGGAGGCTTCTGATCAAATGTCCTCATCTGCACAAGAAATTAATGCAGCAGTTCAAGAAGTTGCAAGCGCTGCCAATGATCAATCTAGTGATTTAATAAATGTAAAAACTTCCCTTGATAATTTTGCTGATTCCTTAAATCAAATTACACTATCAATTAATGATGTAAATTCTAATCTTAATAACATTAATTCAATGGCTGAAGACGGAAACTCAAAATTAAAATTTTTATTTGATTCAGTAAAAGATGTAAATAACTCTTTCAATACTATAAAAGATAAAGTCGTTACATTAGATCAACATGTAGTAAAAGTTAATAATATAACAACCATTATTAATTCTATTGCTGACGAAACTGATTTATTAGCTCTAAACGCAGCAATCGAATCTGCCCGTGCTGGAGAAGTTGGAAAAGGATTTTCCGTTGTTGCAGAAGAAATCAGAAAATTAGCTGAACAGTCTAAAATATCTGCTAATGATATAACAAATCTAATTTCAAGTATTAATAAAGAGGCTCAAGTTGCTGTTAAAACTACTGATTTAGGAAAAAACAGTTTGAATAATCAATCAGAACTTATTGAGGATTCAATAAAATCCTTCGCATTAATATTTAATGCAATAAATACGATTTTACCTAAGGTTAATAGTATAAACAAGTCAATTGAAAATATAAATGTTGAAAAAGATCTTATACTTTCTAAAGCATTAAATATTTCCGGGGTGTCAGAAGAAAATGCAGCTTCGGCTGAAGAAATATCAGCTTCAGTACAACAAATAAACATATCATTTTCTGAAGTGTCATCTTCTGCACAAACTCTATCAAATTTAACAAACTCTATGATAGACGAAGTTGCTAAATTTAAACTATAGGAAAGACGTTCATCTCGAGTTAAAAATGGAGGATAATTATGAAAAAGTTGAAATTTTTAAGTATTATACTAACAACAGTTTTTACTGTAAGTATTTTTACAGGTTGTGGTTCAAAAAATAATTCTAAATCCAATGAACCTATAACATTAAATATAATTGATGTTTCTGGTTCAATGCAATTAGTTGGAGATTCCATTGATCAATTTAAAGCTGCAAATCCGGACTTAATAAGTGATATAAAAATTACTAAAGCAACTTCTCTAGAAGTTCCATCTTTGCTAAAAGCTCAAATTCTATCAGAGAATGTACAAACTGGTTTAGTTTTTACAGGAATTGATGGTATGTCTACATGTATTAAAAAAGATGTTATAGAAAATATTATGCCTCAGTATAGCAGCAGCTTTCCTGACTTAGAAAATAATTATACAGCTGGTGCTAAAGCAACATATAACTTAGTAAAAGGTTACGGTATTACATATGTTTACTCTCCTAGTGGACCACTTTTTACATATAATCCGGACACAGTTAAAAACGTTCCCAAATCATCAAGCGACCTTGTAGAGTTTGCAAAAGCAAATCCTGGGAAATTTACCTACGCTAGACCAGCTAATTCAGGTCCCGGAAGAACGTTTCTTTTAGGATTACCGTACATTCTTGGAGATAAAAATCCAAAGGATCCAAAAACATGGGATAAAACATGGGCTTATCTTAAAGAACTTGATCAATACATTGATTACTATCCAGGAAAAACTGGTCCTACTTTTTCAGAATTAAATTTAGGTAAAAGGTGGATTGTCTCAAGTCAACTAGGATGGGATATAAATCAAAGAATTACTGGAGGTATTCCTCAAAACTATCAAGGTTTTATGTTAGATAATACTACTTTAGTTGCAGATGCCCAATATATGGCTATGCCAAAAGGACTTAATGATAGACAAAAAGAAGTTGTTTTAAAATTAATGGAATGGCTTATGACTCCAAAAATGCAAGCTAAAACATATGATAGTGGTTATTTCTATCCAGGTCCTTCAGTTAAGGATGTTCCACTTGATGCAGCTCCTAAAGAGAGCCAAGATAAAATTAAACCTGCTATAAGGCAATCATATGATGACGCTATTAAGTCTCTCCCAACTACAACACAATTAGATACAGATACATTCATGGAAGCATTAAATATGTGGGATCAGTTGTTTGGAGCAAAAGTAAAAAGATAGATAAAAAAATCGCAGGCGAATATGGTTTATTTTTTATTCTTTTAAAATATTAAACCTAGTTGATTAGTCCGTTTTAAAAGTTATCCACAGATTGTCCAACAATATAATTTCCTAAAGAATAAAAAAATACTTCATCGTGTAACACACGATGAAGTATTTTTTATCTATTTATTATATATTACATTATCGCAAATAATATACCAAATGCTATAGCTATAAAATACATTGGAACAGGAATATCTTTTGATTTACCTGTAAATAATTTTATTAATACATAAGAGATAAATCCAAATGCTAAACCATCTGTAATTGAATATGTTAAAAGTGTTAATACTAATGTTAAGAATACTGGTAATCCTTCTGTAAAATCTGAAAAATCAACCTTAGCTATTGGTTCCATCATTACTGCTCCAAGAACTATTAAAACTGGTCCAGTAGCAAATCCTGGTATAGCAGTTAATACTGGTGAGAAAAATAATGATAAGAAGAATAATCCAGCTATTGTAAGACCTGCAAGTCCAGTTCTTCCACCTTCAGCAATACCTGAAGCTGATTCTACGAATGCTACTGGTGTAGAAGTTCCTAAACATGCACCAACTACTGATCCAACAGCATCAGCTGTTAAAACTTTATCTGCATTTAAAACATTACCATTTTCATCTAAATATCCAGCCTTTGAAGCTAATCCAATTAAAGTTCCTATACTATCAAATACATCTATAAACAACATAGAAAGAATAGCTGGAATTATTCCAATAACCATAGCACTCTTAAAATCAAATTGCATAAAGATCGGAGCAACTGATGGAGGCATAGATACTATTTGACTTGGTAATTGAGCAACACCAAATGCTGCACCAAGTGCATATACAACAATCATTCCGATAATAAATGAACCTCTAATATTTTTATAATAAAGTATTGCTATTATAACTACTCCTAAGCAAGCTAAAAGAACTGAAGGATCTTTCAAATTTCCAATTGTAGTTAATGTTGCTTCACTACCAACAATAACTTTAGCATCTTGGAAGCCGATAAATGTTATAAAGAAACCAATACCAATACTTATTGCATGTTTTAGTGTTTGAGGAACACTATCTATAATAACTTGTCTAATCTTAAATACATTAAGTAATAAGAATATAACACCTTCTATTAATGAAGCTGCTAAAGCTGTTTGCCACGAAAACTTCATTCCTAAACATATTGTAAATGTAAAAAGTGCATTTAATCCCATACCTGGTGCCATACCAAAAGGATAATTAGCCATTAATGCCATAATTACAGTACCTATAACAGAAGCTAATGCTGTTGCTGTAAATACAGCTGATTTATCCATTCCTGTTTGACTTAAAATACTTGGATTTACAACTAGTATGTATGCCATAGTTAAAAATGTAGTTAATCCTGCTAACATTTCTGTTTTTACATTTGTTTTGTTTTTTGACAAATGAAATATTCTTTCAAGTATGCCATTTTCTGCCGTGTTTACCATTTTGTTTGATACATTATCCAATCTAAATTCCTCCTATATTTCGAGTTACACCAATACACGGGTACTCTAAAATAAAAATAATATCTTAGTTAGTATCTTCACTAACTGAATAAAATATAAAAGAATAATAACAAGAATTTATAAATATTTACTCAAGAAAAACTGAAACCCCTTTGTTATTTACAAAGGGGTTTATAAGCAAAATACCTATAAACACCCATAGTCAGACAATTTACGGTAGTCCGGTAGAGACACTTAGACCTTATTACTAAGCATATACGGGTAAAATTTTCAAAAATTACATTTGATCTGATCACTTATTATATCTCAGATTTTACAAATAGAGAAATATAATAAATCATTCGTGTAATAGACAGCTCTCTCTTTACATACATAATCCTACAACAAATTTATTCATAAATCAATAGCAATTTTAATTTTTTCTGTATTTTTTTTAATTTTAAAGCTTAAATGTTCGTCTTTTTGAAATGTAAACGTAATTCTAGATTGGGCTATTTTCATTAATTTATTAAATTGTATAATTTTTCAATTTCATTTGTAATTATACAATCAGGTTTTACTCTAATAACCATTTTCATATGTTCTTCTTCATTTACGGTATATGGATTTACCATTATTCCTGCTTCTTTAATTTCTCTCATATATTCTTCTATTAATATACTTGGGAAACAAGGATGATAGCATTGTACCTTAATATCTTTTAAATATTTTGAAACATTGGCAAGAGTTGAATCTGTCAATGCTCCTAGTTTTATTTTATCATCTAAGCTTCTAATTTTAACTAAACTCAAATGATTAAAACTTGAAATAATAATTTTTTCTTTTAAATTATATTGCTCAATCATTTCTAAAACTTTTTCTTCAAGACCTTGATAAGGGAATATGCTATTTTTCAATTCTAAATTCAATACTTTTAAATTTGATTTTGCCACAAGTTCTAAAAGCTCTTTTAAAGTCGGTATTTCCTCACCGTTCTTAGTTTTAAACATCTTGAGTTCAGCCAAAGTATAATCTTTAACATACCCTATTCCATTTGTTGTTCTTTCTAAGGTTTCATCATGTATTATGACTGGTATATTATCTTGAGATAGCTGGACATCCGTCTCTATACCATCGGCCTTATATTCAATGGCTTTTTCAAATGCAAGCATTGTATTCTCATCAAATTTTCCACTATATCCTCTATGAGCTATGTTTAAAATTTTCAAATTGCACACCTTCCTTTATAAGTAAGAAACCAAATCTTGGATTTGGTTTCTCAAACTTAGTTAAATTGCAAATGCAATTTAACCTACTTTATATTTATTTATTAGCTTTATTATATTTTTCTATTGCTGAATTTATTGATTTTTCACTAGCATCTATAGCCTCTTCTGGAGAAGCTTTGCCTTGAAGCATTGCTTCAATATTAGTTTCAATTGTTTGTCTTGCTTCTGGGAACACACCAAGTAATGCACCCCTAGACTCAGCTGGTGATACATGTAATTGATCAATAGCTGTTTTAAATTGTGGAGTTTTTGCTAAATGGTCTTTCATTTCTTGTAAATCATAAGCTTTAGTAGTTACAGGGAAATAACCTGTTTGTTCATTCCAATAAACTTGTTGTTCTGGTGCCACCATAAATTTAATAAATTCAAAAGCTGCTTTTTGTTTTTCTTGATCATCCTTATTTAAAATCCATAAAGATGCTCCCCCAATTGATACTCCACCTTTGTCATCTTTATTGATTTTTGGTAAAAATGCTGTTCCAACTTCAAATTTTCCTTTAACACCATCTAATACGCTACTTAAACTTGCTGTTGAATCAATAAACATTGCTGTTTTTCCAGCCATAAAAGCTTGTTGTGTATCTGCTGGTTTTCTTCCAAAGTTACCAAGTAACCCTTGATCATAAAGACTCTTCCAGGCATTTAGTATTTTTACTCCACCGCCATTATTTTTAAAATCTACACTTGTAGCACTAGAATCTCTGCCATTTCCATTATTTACATATGGCTTTAATTGTTCAGCTAGGAATTGTTCAAAGAGCCATCCATAAATAGCCATTGAGTAACCATATTGAGAAACATTTCCGCCATCTTTCTTAGTTAACTTTTCTGAATATGTTTTTATTTCATCAAAATTTGCTGGAGCTTTTTCTGGATCTAACCCTGCTTCTTTGAATGCATTTTTATTATAATACAAAATAGGAGTTGATGAATTAAACGGCATTGAATTTAATTTATTATCTACAGTATAATACGCTAAAAGGTTCGGTTCAAGTGATGAAATATCATATTTATCATCATCTATAAATTTTTGCATAGGAGTTGACAATTTCGAATCTATCATCCACCTAGTCCCCAAGTCATAAAGCTGCATTATATCTGGATAGCTGCTTTTATCTTTTGAACTTTTTATTTTATTTATAGCATCATCATATTCACCTTGATATTGCGCTTTAACTACAATGTTACTTTTATTCTCCTTATTGAATTTATCCACTAATGAATTTATAGCATCGCCACCTTTACCACCCATAGAGTGCCAAAAGACAATTTCTTTTTTCCCATCTGCTTTTGCGTCTGTTGTTTTACTGCTACCAGTTGCTCCACAACCTGCTAATACTGAAATGCACATGCAGGCAGTAACCATTAATGATAAAATCTTCTTTTTCATAACTAAACCTCACATTCTTTTTTATTCTACATTTATTACGACTTTTATTTGATGTATATATTGCAACTATCAATGCATAATGTTCAATGATAAATAATTGAACGTTGATAATTGATAATTTTCGTTTTAACCTTTTACAGCTCCTGAAGTAATTCCTTCTACCAATTGTTTTTGACCTATTATAAAAATCACTATTGAAGGCAAAATAATCATTATAACTCCTGCAAAAACCACTCCTATATTTTGACTTTCTGCAAATTGAAGCATACTAATCCCTATTTGAACAGTTCTCATTTCTGGTGCATTTGTTACAAGCAATGGCCACATATATTGATTCCAGGTATTTAAAAAGGTATAAACTCCAAGTGAAGCAATTACAGGTTTAGACATAGGAAGTAATACCCTTATAAAAAATCTCAAATTACTACAACCATCTATAGTTGATGCTTCCTTCAATTCTTTAGGGACTGTCAAATAAAATTGTCTTATTAAAAATATGCCCATGGCAGAAACCAAAAATGGCACTATTAGCCCAGAATAGCTATCTGTCCAACCAAGCTTGGCTATTGTCAAATAATTAGCTATTATGGTTGACTCACTTGGAATCATTAAAGTAGACAAGCTCAAAATAAATAATAAGTTCTTCCCTTTAAAATCAAAATAAGAAAAAGCATATGCTGCTAAACATGAAGTAATTATTTGTCCTATCGTAACCATTAGTGAAACGAAGACACTATTAAATATAAAGCCCAAAATTGGTACTGTTTCAATTACCTGTCTATAGTTATCTAAATTAATACCAGAAGGCAGCAATTTAGGAGGATACGAAAAAATTTCATCAGAGCTCATTAAACTTATATTAAAACCATAAAGTATTGGAGCTATAATAATAATTCCAATTATGATGTTTAATATTAATAATACGTATTTTCTTGCTTTATTCTCCATTATGAATAATAAACTCCTTTCTTTTCAAACTTTAACTGAATTAAGGTTATAATAAGTATTATAAAAAATAATACTATTGATTCTGCACATGCAGTTTCAAACCTATTATTGAAAAATGCTTCCCTATAAATCTCATGAACTATTACATTAGTTGAGTTAGCTGGTCCACCTAAAGTTAATAGTTTAATTTGTCCAAAGGCTTGAAAAGAATTAATCATATTTATAAATACAACAAAAAACAATGTTGGAGAAATAAGTGGTATTGTTAATCTAAAAAACTTCCTTCCCATTTTAGCCCCATCAATTTGTGCACTTTCATTCATTTCCTTTGGAATATTTTTAAGCCCTGTAAGGATAAATATAAAATTCAAACCTATATTTAGCCATATGGTAACAAGCGCTACTGAAAATAGTGCAATTTTCTCATCAGTTAACCAACCTATTTGTGCTTTTAATAAATAATTCAATAGCCCTATTGACGGATGATATAAAAGCATCCAAATTATAGCTGCAGCTGCAGATGAAACTGCCATTGGCATTGCAAACATTACTTCATAAAGCCTGCTGCCTTTAAGTTTATTGTTAGCAAGCATAGCTAATGCTAGGCCAATTAATATTGCTGGTACAGCTGTCATAACAACAAACTTTAAAGTTACTCCAATGCTTCCAATAAAGTCTGGTGATAAGAACAATTCTTTATAATTATCTAACCCAACAAATTCAACTGCTTCTCCATTAGCATTAGTTATATTGAAACTTAAGAAAATAGTCTTTATAAATGGAAAAAACATAAATATGCAAAACCCTAATAGGCAAGGAATTAAATATAAATAAGGCTCTATCTTTCTAAGCAAGCTTTTCATTATAATTCCTCCTGCTCAATTCTCATTTCACTATCTTTGTCAAAGAAATGTGCTTTTTTAAAATCAAATCTGACTTTTAAATAATCTCCTTCTTTTCCTCTAAATACTCCGTTAACCCTACAAATTATATTGTTATCCTTAAGCTTTAAATGAATATAAGTTTCTGATCCAAGAATTTCAACAAATTCTATTTCACCCATTACTACATCAGCTTTAATTCTTTCATGATTTTCCATATTTGTTTCTTTTTCTTCTATATTAATACCCTCATCAATTTCTCTCTTACCCTCTTGAATAACCTTAATATCTTCTGCTCTCAACCCAATTATTACTTCACTTCTAATACATTTTTCTTCAAGTATTGCCTTAAGTTTCTTATTTTTGATGCTATGTTTCAAAAATTCATTTTCTATGAATACATCATTGTCAATTCTATCAACTCTCACATTTATGAAATTCATTTGAGGTGAACCAATAAAACTAGCTACAAATTTGTTACTTGGTTTTTCATATATAGTTATAGGATCTGCAACCTGCTGAATTTCACCTTTATTCATAACAACAATTGTACTTCCCATAGTCATGGCTTCTGTCTGGTCATGCGTTACATAAATGAAAGTTGTTTTAAGCCTTTGATGAAGTTTAATTATTTCACTTCTCATAGATACTCTTAGTTTGGCATCCAAATTTGACAATGGCTCATCCATCAAAAACACCTTAGGTTTCCTTACAATTGCTCGTCCAAGTGCAACTCTCTGTCTCTGTCCACCAGATAACTCCTTTGGTTTTCTATTTAGCAAATCCTCAATTTCAAGTATTTTAGCTGTTTCTCGTATTTTCTTTTCAATTTCTAGCTTATTAATCTTTTTTATTCTGAGAGCAAATGCCATATTCTCATATACTGAAAAGTGTGGATATAATGCATAATTTTGAAATACCATAGCTATATCCCTATCTACTGGTTCTACTTTATTCACTAACCTTTCATCGATATATAATTCCCCTGAGGATATCTCTTCAAGGCCTGCAATCATTCTTAGCGTTGTGGACTTTCCACATCCAGACGGACCAACTAAAACCACAAATTCCCCATCCTCAATGTTTAAGTTAATATCATTTGCTGCTTTAAAATCATTTGTATATCTCTTGTTCAGATGTTTTAGTATAACTTTTGCCATTAATTTACCTGCTTTCCAAACTAAATATAAGATCTTACATCATTATCTTTACCCATATAAATATACTAGTTAAATATTAAATCAACATTTGCTTTGGGTTAATTTATGTTAATTGGAAGTTAAATACTGACTTGTTAAAAAATTATTTTTTAATCTAAAGTAATGAACGCTCTTTCAGTAATTCTTATAATTCAACGTCAGTCATTGATAATTAAAGTATTTATATATTATTTCGATAAAAACTTATAGCAAACTTTATGAAATGAAAGGATTTGAGTATATGGATATTGCAGCTATGTCAATGAATTTGAGTCAAACTTCTGTTCAAGATGCCGCTTCTGTTTCAATACTAAAGATGGCAATGAGCAATTCAAGTGAGACTGCTACTCAAATGACTGAAATGATGGATAATATGGCTATTGATACTACAAGAGGATCAGTCATAGACGCAAGAGCATAAGACAAAGGACTTGGTATTATTCAAAATACCAAGTCCTTTGTTTATTTTTAATATTTTATAAGTGTGCTCTTACTTTATTTGTTATATTTTCCTTTGGCATAAAGCCTGTTAGATTTTCTACTGGAACTCCATCTTTAAAGATAATCATAGTTGGAACAGCTGATATTCCATATTTTTGTGCTATTCTGCCGCCTTCATCAATATCCAGCTTAAAAAATTTAGCCTTATCACCCATTTCATTACTGACTCCTTCAAAAACTGGCGCTAACATCTTACATGGTCCACACCAGTTTGCAAAGAAATCCACAACAACGACTCCTTCAGTATTTTCAACATTTTCAAAAAATTCGTTACTATCAATTATTTTTGCCATCTCTAATCACTCCTAGCAATTAAAATTCAAATGTGTATATTTCAATAATATTCCAAATTCATTTCATTTTCTGTGACTTAATCACTTTAAATCTTTAATTAATCTCCTTTAAATTTAAAATTACATACTTCTTATTATATTCTTATAATTATCAATTGTAGATAAATTATTTTCTTTTTGTTCCCACATATGAACCCATTCCACCAGCAACATTAACTACCTTGAACCCTTGGCTTAAAAGTGTATTGCAAGTTCTTGCGCTTCTTCCACCAGATTGACACATTATGTAATATTCCTTGTCTTTATTTAAATATTTTTCTGGTTCATTTAAAAGTTCACCCATTGGAATGTTTTTTGCACTTGCTATGCTTCCTCCCGAATATTCATATTTTTCTCTTATATCTATTAATTCAACCTTACCAATCAAATCTTCCATATCATTTACATTTATTACTTTTCCTTGATTTTTATTAAATAATCCAAACATATAGTATTCCTCCTCAAAATCATCTTAATTCTTTTCTAATAATTCAGTTAAATCTCTAAGTATAGAGATTTTTCCTCTCTCAAGTTTTATATATCCTAATTTCTCTATATTTTTAAGTTTTCTACTAACAACTTCACGAACAGAGTCAATTTCAAAAGCCAATTCATTATGAGTTCCATAAATTATATTACTTTTTTTGCTCATGAGTAATTTTATCAATCTTGTTTCTAAGGATTCGTGAATCATTTCCTCTTTATTTCCTATTACAGTATTAAATTTATAATACAAATCTCTATACATGTATAATAAAAACTCTTTATCTTCAATTAGGTACTTTCTAACAACGTCGAATGGAATTATGCAAACTTTAGAGTCTTGAATTGCTTTACCTGTAATATTTAAAGATTCAAAATTTGCCAAACAACTTAATGCCTCATGGCAAAATTCTCCTTGTTTTATATTATAAAGATTGGTTTCTTCTCCATCTTCATTAATCTTTTGTATCTTAACAGTTCCTTTTATCACAAATAAAATTCCATTGCAGGCTTCATCTGCTCCAGCTACAAACTCGTCAGAATATACAGTTTTGAAAACTGCAAGCTCATTAATTATCTGGTTGTTACTCTCATTTACTTTCTTTAGTACCGGATATACCTCATATAAGGCATTTAAATCCTTTATCCGGTTTTTCATAGTATTTTCTTTATTTACCATCCATACCCCTCCATGATTATATTATATAATAATTTTCTAAAGATATATGTGACTTAATCACATAAATCTAATTATTAAGATTATTAAACATAAAAAGGGCTCCAACCTCTAACTAGTTAGCACCCATAAAATAGCCTTATTTTAATTCAACTCATTTAGAAAAAATCATCTTTAATGACATTAAAATCATTAGTACTCCAAAAGATTTTTTTAATATTGACATAGGAATATAATGCGCTATTCTAGCGCCAAACATTGAGCCTATAACTAAGAATATACAAATTAAAATTCCTGCCTTCAAATCCACTTGACCTTGTTTATAATAGTAAATAAACGCTGCAATTCCAACTGGTGGAAGCATTATAGCCAGAGAAGTTCCCTGAGCTTTTAATTGGCTAAAACCACATAAGTAAACTAATGCTGGCACAATAACTATACCTCCACCAATTCCAAACATTCCACTTAATATTCCTGCCAATAATCCTACTCCTATAAATATAGCTACATCCATACAATTATTCCTTCTTTCCAATTAATTTGAATATATTGTAATTATCAATGTTCTATTATCAATTGTCAATTAGGGTATTATATTCAAATAAGGAAATTTTAAGTTAACTAATTTCTTTTTAGAATAAATAGAATTATTCTATTTAAAAGCATATAATACTTAAATCAATAATTTCATGTGATAATATGAGATACGTTTTAGATATTAAAAAATGCGAATTTTTAGGAAAAGGTAAGGAAGGTGCTGTTTATTTAACACCTGAAGGATATGCTTTAAAAGTTTTTAATAGCAAGAAGAAAGCAGAAAGTGAAGTTTCCATTTTAGAAAAAGTCAATGGAAGTAGATTCTTTCCAAAAGTTCTGTTTATTGCTAACAATATGGTAGTAAGAGACTATGTTGAAGGAGCTAATTTATATGAATATATTAATTTCAACGGATTATCCTATAAACTCTCCATTGAAATCGCAGATCTTATAGAAGAGTTCAAGGTTCTGAATTTTAAAAGACTTGATATTAGAAATGCACATATATTTGTTAATAAAAATGAAAAAATACAAGTAATAGATCCAAGAAAAGTTTATGAAAAAAATACACCATACCCAAAAGAAATAATAAAAGTATTAATTAAACTTAACGTTTTTGATGTTTTTTTAAGATATCTTTTAGACTATAGACCAGAACTTATAAGTTATTGGATTAATGGATATAAATATTTTAAATATATGTCCAAAAAGACCTTTGTAATTAACATGAATGTTTCTTAGCTTTGTTCATTATTAAATATCATACTTGTATCTGAAATAGTGATAGTGGTAAATTTATAGATATCCAATTTAAGAGTTTAACTTATAAATGGAATATGTATACACTCTTGAGAATTTAAAATTACAACTCTACACTAGAAATATGATACATTTTTTCTGGAGCAGGCATGTGAAATTGAGCTGTTGAAGGTTGTTAATGTGGGCTTGTTTCATTTACAGCTTGTCTAGATTTTATATCTGGAACACGCTGAAATGACGACAAGCCCACATTTAGAACCTTCCAGCGAAAATTTCACTAGTCCTGCGGAAGATAAATGTATCATATTCGGTAATTGTTGCATAAATCTAATTCTTTGTTTGGCTATCTATATTATAATTTAGTATGAAATCAATTCCATATTTTGTTGACTATACTTACTATACATAATATAATTACATTAATTATACTAAAACATATTTTTAGCTTAATTTATAACTTTAGGAGGTATTTATGTTTAAGTTATTTAATAAAAAGCAAATATCCGATTTAATTTTACTTGCCCCAGCTGATGGCGCAGCAATTGATTTATCTAAAGTTCCAGACCCAGTTTTTGCACAAAAAATGGCAGGAGACGGAATTGCTATTGATATAACTGGTGATACAATTGTAGCTCCAGCTGATGGTACAGTATCAATGATTTTCAAAACAAAGCATGCTTTTGCACTATCACTTGACAATGGCATTGAACTTCTAATACATATAGGAATAGACACTGTTTCCTTAAAAGGTGACGGATTCGAACAACTTGTTGAAGAAGGAACTTCTGTAAAAGCTGGAACTCCTATAATTAAAATAGATAGAGATTTCATTTTAAAAGAAGGTTTTTCACTGATTTCTCCTGTTTTAATTACGAATCCTGATATTGTGTCTGAAATTGTTCCAATGGTAGATAAAAACGTAATAGCTGCAAAGGACGAAGTTGCTATTTGCAAATTTCCACAAGTTTAAAAAGTGATCTGTTAAAGGCAAATATATTGTTTTAGCAGAGCTATTAAAATTTTGCTTTAACTATATTCCACTACAATCATAAATATTTTTGAAAATGAGCTGTTAAGAATTTATTATTTAAATTTTCTTAACAGCTCATTTTCAAATACTTTCTACTGAAGAATAATTATAGTTTCATTATATGTACATTACTAAACTTTAATATTTCTCTTCCTTTTTACATAAACTATAAGTCCTATTCCTAATATCATACCTGCAATGCTTACTAGTTGAGCAACTCTTAGACTTCCTAACATTAGGCTGTCTGTTCTAAGCCCCTCAATAAATACTCTACCTAATGAATAGAGAGTTATGTAACTTCCTATTACGATTCCATTCTCCTCATTATTTTTCTTATACAGGATTATCAACAATATAATGCACACTAAAATATTCCATATAGATTCATATAAGAATGTTGGATGATAATAGATCCCCCCAATATTCATTCCCTTTTGAATAAAAGCTGGGAAATGGCTAATAAATTCGTAAGAAACCTCACCACCATGTGCTTCTCCATTCATAAAATTTCCCCATCTTCCAATTGCTTGAGCTAAAATGATAGCTGGTGCTACTATATCTAAATACTTTAACAACTCTATTTTCTTTATCTTTGAAAATATGTAAACAGCTATGAATGCACCAATCAATCCTCCATGAATGGCCAAGCCACCTTTTCTTATATTAAATACATCAATTAAATTATTCTTATAATTTTCAAATTCAAAGATTACATAATATGCCCTAGCTCCAACAATTGCAGTTGGAAATGCTATAAAAAAAGCATCTAAAATAACATCAAAATCTAAATTTTTCTTCCTACAATTATATCCAGTCAATATAATTGCTGCAATTACTCCAAAAGCTATTAATATTCCATACCATCTAACTTCAAAACTTCCTATTTGAAATGCTACTGGATTCATTTAAACATCGCCTCTCTTCTTTAGCATATATCATTTTATTTTATAACAATACTCTTACTTTCCAGTAGTAAGAATTATTATCTTTTATTATATATTAATTTATATATTATTCAATGTTTATGAAATAAATAAAGCAAACAAAAAAATTTTGTGCATTTATTGATTTTCAATATTACCTGCACAAAATATTCTTGCTTTAATATATTATTTTAATTATTAGCTAAAAAATTTATATCTTCCTTAATATTACTTTCTAAGCTTCTATTTTCGATATTGATGTATTTACAGTTACTCCTTCAAGCTCTTCAAGTTCTTTTGTAAAATTACATATATCATCATATTCACCAACAAGCGCAATAGAAATAATTGATAATTCATCAGTAAATGGTATCCCCATTCTTCCTTTTATACTTCCTCTAAATGATGCTACCACATCATTATATTTATCTTGTATATCTTTTGGATGTTCTAATATTGTGCTAACTACTCCTATTTTAGACATTTCAATTCCTCCATTATATATTATGTAAAAATAAAACCTTTTGAAATATATGAAGATTTTATTTCATATTAATATATATTGTGTACTAATTTTCACATCTTATTCTTTAGAAAGTGGCTGCATTATTATGATTTCTAAAGCTTCCCTTAATCTAACTTATTTTTATACAATTTATTATTTTCTCTAGAAATTACTCCCTTTGAATAAGATTGAACTAATTCCCCTTTATACTTTATGGATTTATTAGTTGTTAATTCTGCTAAACTTTTCTTAGCTTTATTATTAACATATACTTTACCAGAATAATCTACTATAATATCTTCCTTTTCAGTTGGTTCTGGCAGTTTAAATTCATTCCACTTTCTATTTTTATCAGATAGTACAGTATAATAAATCTTTTCAATCTTATCTCCTGAAGCTTCTCCAAAATATACATTGTCATTAACATCTGCCCCTAATATTTTAGGAGTTTTAACATTTGGTATTAATAAATTTCCTTTTGTATTTAATACAGATAAATTATTTCCTTCTTCAACTACAGCATTAGCATTTGTAGTAGGAACGACTATATCAGTTATATTTCTGTCACTCTTAACCTTTTTCATTTCACTCATTATATTTGCATAGTATAAATCACATTTTTCAGAACTCTTTTTAACTTCAATATATAAGCTATGAGTTAAATTTGAAAATGCAACATTATTTACTTCATCTTTTGAACTGTTGAGTTTAATTTTTACTATATTCCGGTCAAAATTTGCGATATCTGATGTTTCTCCTTTTTTAGCATCAAAAGATATAGGTTCCAAATAATATGCACCTTTTTCTTTTACCTTTTGTATTACAAGAACTTTATTCTCACCATTTAACCATTTATAAAATACAATTTCATTGCCACTATCAGTATCACATTGCTTTTCTTTATCATCACTACCATCTAATACTTTAAGTTTTCCACCCTCAACATAGGCCACATATCTCCCATCTGAAGATACTTTAATCTCATCTATTCCATTTTTTATATTAATTTCTGTTTTCTTATCTGCTGGATTTTCTTGTTCTTCAACTTTTTCAACTTTAAAATTTGAATCTGAAGCTAAATATATTTTGTCAATAAATAAAAACATAAATTGCTGCACTACAAAAGCAATAGCAAACCAAGCCAATTTTCTCTTAATATTTCTCATTAATTATGTCTCCTTTACTGCTCTACATAAAATGCTGTGGCAACAGTTCTTTCTCCATCCCAAGCATTAGGGGAATTAATAACATTTCCTTTATAATACATAGTTGAGGAATATCCACCATCAAGGGCTCCAGCATTTACAGCCCCTTGTTTCATCATAATTTCTTGAACATCGTATAAGCTTGCTCCAGGCGTTGTTATCTTTCTACCATCTATAACCAAGAAAATTATAGTTCCATCTGCCTTTTGGCCAACAGCTGTCCTAGGATTGTACCCTTCTGTTGCCTTGTCTTTCACTTGCCTTACGCCATTAATAATAATATTAGGTTTTCTAAAACACATTGCTTCTTTAACTTTATATTTTTTTAATTCTGATATTGAATGATCCCCAACAATTAATTCTCCACCTTCTGTAAAGGCAACAACATTTTCCACTGCCTTTTCATTTATATTCGCAGTTGGGTAGACAACTTTTCCGTCAGATATAACAAATCCACCTGGTTCGGCACCTGTTCCTGCATACGTAGTTCCATCAGAGGATTGATCAATAAAAGACCCACCATTAATTGCAGCAACCGCATTGTGGTCTTCTGCCATTTCACTTGTCTTTTGCCCTCTTTTCTTTAAATATCTTGTCATGGCAACCTTCACTTTTAATGGATTCTTTATTTCTAAAACATAAGCCTCATATCTCTTATCGGATATATGGTATTCAGTTATTTCATTTCCAATCTTGTATTTTACATTTATCTTTTTCATATCTTGAAAAACTTCTTGACTATTATTTGCTTCATCTCTTCCAAGAAGCTTATCTAACAATGTTTTTGGTATTAGATCTTCTACCAAATATGCATGTCTTGTTGCTAGAACAGTTTCTAGAACTGCTTTTCTCGTATCTTCATATGGTCCAAAAAAGAACACTAGAGGTGTAGTAATTATAAAAAAAAGAAGTGCATCTCTTATACCTCTCAAAAGAATTCTTGGATTTGACTGTCTCTTCTTTTTCTTTCTTCTATTAACTTGGGATTTATTTACCGATCTATTTACAGACCTATGGTTAACCTTCCTATCCATATAATCCTCCGATATTTTTATTAATATTATAATTATTTCCTATTATAAAAGAAATAATCCATATATTGGTTTTATATCAATTAAAATATAGTTTCAAAAATAAAATTAATATATATGTTTTAAAAAGAATTGTTCAAAACTTAAATATTTCCAAAGGAAATCAACGTCGAACATTGATAATTATAGATATCAAATTTAATAATCAAACTTATAAATGGAATATACATGCATCATTGAGAAATTATAATCCTAACACTACACTAGAAATTAGATACATTTTTCTGGAAGCAGGCATGTGAAATTGAGCTGATGACGGTTATTAATGGGGGCTTGTTTCATTTACAGCTTGTCTAAAAGTGAATGTCCAAATTTTATATTTGGAAACATGAACTTTCTCCTTGGGGATTTTACATCTGGAACACGCTGAAATGGCTACAAGCCGCCATTTAGAACCTTCCAGCGAAAATTTCACTAGTCCTGTGGAAGATAAATGTATCTGATTTCGGTAAGTTTTGCATAAGTCTAATTCTCGCTTTAGATATCTTTAGAATATATATAAATTATACTTATAAAAACAATAATATGGCATAAATATATTTTTAATATGCCATATTATTGTAACATATACATTTTAACTTTGTGAAATTAAACTAAATTTTTGAGCCATACTCTTTGATTATATCTTCTCAATCCTAATATAAATTTATATACTTCCTCAAAGGTAACCATTGCATATACAAAATATATTGGAAGACCAAAAAACATTCCTCCAAGATAAGCAAACGGAATTCCAACAAGCCATACACCTGTAATATCTAACAGTAAGGCTGCCTTAGTATCTCCCCCACTTCTAAGTATACCTACTATATTTACCCAGTTAAATACTTTAAATGGCAAATAACAAGAGAAAACCAATAGACATTTCCTTATATCCATCCCAACTCCTTCAGTCACATTAAATAAAGTAATTATTGGAGTTCTAATACCTAAACAAGTTGCAGCCATTATTAAAGCAGCTATAAATTGAAGTATAATAAAATATTTTGCATGTACTTTTGCTTCCTCAAGTTTATTGGCTCCTAATTCATTTCCTAAAATAACTGCTGTAGCAGCACTAATTCCTTGGAAAATAACCGTTATAATTTGTTCAACAGTTTGGGTTATAGTAATTGCAGCTACTGCCCCATCTCCCATTCTTCCATAGACTAAAGAATACATTGTAACACCTAAGCCCCACATAAATTCATTTAAAATAACTGGAGATACTGTAACAAAAAATAATTTTACAAATTTGTTATCAAAAGATATAAGTTCTTTAAGCTTTGCGGCAGCAGGTCCTTTTTGAATATATACTATTGATAAAATTAAAGTACACTCAATTGTTCTAGCTATCAAAGTTGCTATGGCTTCACCACGAACCCCAAAGGCTGGAACTCCAAAGTGCCCAAATATTAATGTATAGTTTAATATCACCTTTATTACAATAGAAAACAATGTAACAAATACTGGAGCCTTTACTTGATTAACACCTCTTAAAAGTGCCACATAAACATTTGTTACTGCTGTTAAAGGATAACTTATAGCAGCTATTGATAAGTAGGTTGCCCCTATTTTTATAGTTTCTGTACTTGGAGTAAAAATGCTCATTACAATTTCAGGACATAACAAACTTGGAATTACGAAAAAAATAGCACCAATCAGTCCCATTACCAAAGACATTCCTAACACTTTTCTTATGTTTTTAATATCTTTTTTACCAAAATATTGGGCAGTCAAAATAGATGAACCACTTACAATACCAAACAATAGTAAAGTAAAAACAAAAAATACTTTGTTTGCAAGTCCAACTGCAGCAATAGATGTTTGCCCTAAACTGCCGATCATTACATTATCAACAAGATTCAAACTTGTATTTAATAAAGCCTGCAATGTTATTGGTGTAGTTATAGCAATTACTTTACGCAAAAATTTTTTATCTTGTCCCATGTTATTTAAAGTTTTAATAATTGTCATAATTTTAGTACCTCATCATTCTTTGATCAATTGTTGATTTTCAATTATCAATGGTCAATTTGAATCCATAGTTAATAATGACCAATTTACTATTGTCCTCATCATTGATCATTGTTAATACACCTTATTCTATTTTACTTACTAAAATTTATTGTGTCTACAAATAATTATACTATATCATTTATAAATTCAATCTGATATAATTATCTAATGTTTGAATGAAAAATATAAATTGGCAATACCTTGAAAAATATATGATTTTGTGATATTTTTCAAATATGATTGATTATTTTATTTTTTTCCAAAAACATAAAATCAAGAAAGAGGTGCTTAACCATAAAAACAAATTATAAAACTCAAGAAAACAAATATAATACTAAAGGTAATCTAACTGAAATTACAGTTTTAAAGAAAGACGGCAGCGAATTAATTTGCAAAATAGATACATTTGACACTGAAAAAGTTCAAAAGGCTGGAACTTGGTTTGCTGAATGGCATAAGGATTTTAATAACTATCTTGTTCAAACATTAACTACTTCTAAAGTTAATGGTAAAACAGTATCTACTAAGGTAACTATACAATCCGTAATCTTAGATGTTAACCCTAAAGTTCCAATTAAACACTTAAATGGAAATACTTTAGACAACAGAAAAGAAAATCTAGAATTATACAATAGAAATTCTAAAAATGATTGTACAAAAATAGATCATTACACTATGGGAATAATATTAAGAGACAAATTTGGAAATCATAAAGACACTGCTTTAATTTCAATGGATGATGTAGATCAAGTAATAAAAGACGGTTACAATTGGGTTACATATAAAAAGGGCTCTGAAATAATGGTTGTAGCAAATACTCCAGAAGGCAGAATTCGTTTAGATGAACTAATCATGTCACCTGATGAAACAATGAAAGTACATCACATTAATTTAAATCCATTAGATAATAGAAGATCTAATTTAGAAAACCAACCACTTTAATTTTATAATTAATAATTATAAATAAAAATACTTATTTTACATAAAATGTTAAATAAGTATTTTTATTTATATTAATTAGGTGTAAACTATTAAAGTAAGAGATTTTATGACTAATATGAGGTGATTAACTTGACTAAATTAGAAATATTGTTTGGCGATATAACAAAAATTAAATTTGATGCCATTGTAAATGCAGCAAATGCTTCCTTGCTTGGTGGTGGAGGTGTTGATGGTGCAATTCACAAAGCCTGTGGTGATAAATTATTAGAGGAATGTCGTCATTTAAATGGATGCATGACAGGTAAGGCAAAACTAACTAAATCCTATAACTTATTTGATTCAGGTGTATATTGGATAATTCATACTGTTGGTCCAATTTATAGGAATAATGGCACAGAAGAAAAATATCTAAGAAACGCTTATCACTCTTCCCTTCTGCTAGCAGCTAACTATGTAGAAGTCTACTCTAAGCAATGCAATGAATTTCTAAATCAAAACCTTTATAAATTAGGTGGTAAACAAAAAGACTTTTTTCTTAAGGAGCTCAATGATTATATTGAAGAACATCCAATTAAAACTATTGCTTTTCCATCAATAAGTACTGGGGCATACTCTTACCCTTTAGAAGATGCATGTAATATAGCCTTAGATGAAATTTTAACCTTTATTCAAAACTCACCAGATACTTTCGAAAAAATTGCAATGGTTTGTTTTGAAGAAAAGACTTATAATACTTATAAAACTTTATATGAAAACAGATTAGAAAAATCAGAACACAACATCTAATATATATGTTCTAATTAACATTACTAAATTATAAATTAGTTACGAAAGCAACACATTAAAAGGTTTATGTATCCAAATATTAAAGCATAGGTTTAAGTTAAAACCTATGCTTATTAATTCTTTGTAATAACGAAACTTTCTTTACGTTAGCTATTATTTTTCTCACTTCTATATTCATTAAATTCCTCAATAAAATTAGGATTATCATAAAAAAAATTCACTAAATCCCCTATTCCATATAATACATTACTGCAAATTGTATGTTCTATCTTTTCTGTCTCCTCCAATAATCCATCTTCTACATTTAATAATTTTAAGAACTTTTCAATTAAATTATGACGTTGTAATAAATATTCCCCTAGTTTTAATCCATCATTTTTAAGAATAATTACTCCATACTTTTCATATTTAATCAAATTTACTTCTGCTAATTTCTTAATCATTCTCGTAACTGATGGTGGTTGTACATTTAATGCTGTTGCCAGATCATTAACACGAATAAATCCTGTTTTACTTGAAAGTCTATATATCATTTCCATGTAATCCTCTGCTGAAGGAGATAGGATATTCTGATTTTTTCTCATATATTCTCTAAATGTAAAAAATTCATTTTCTATCATTTTTCTGATACCCTTCATTTATTATTTATTACTTTAATTATATTGCTAATACTTACAAAATATATTTACTATTCTAATAAATATACATCAATTAATATTCTCATAAAAGAACTTATAAAAATTTGATAAGTTCTTATAGTTTATAATGTCACATTATTGAATCTATTATCATAACTTGTATTAAAGTTAGTTTATAGAAACATTCTTAGGCGATTAAAAATAATTTACTTTTATGAAACTTTAATAAGATCTTTTAATGGAGGCGATAAAATGATAAATCTTAATAATATATCAGTAGGGAAATTTGTTAAAGTTAATGAACTGTCAGCATCAGGAATGCTAAGAGAAAGAATGTTGGCACTTGGTCTCACAAGAGGTGCAAAGATTGAGGTTATAAGAAAAGGTCCTTCTGGAGATCCAACAGTTTATAATATACGCGGTGCTATGATAGCACTTAGAAACGAAGAAGCATCTTTAATATCTGTTGATGAATAATTAATATTAATCATTCATTTTTAATATATAAGTTCTAATTAATTAACTTTAGTAATATTCTAACTTATGTGAGAAGTAATAGGTAATAGTTCCGGTTAAAATAGCTTTAGATCTTTTTAATAAATCTAATTTAGGATAAAACAATAGTTTTTCTCCAAAATTATTGCCTCTTCACTCTTATTTCTAACTTAAATACAACTTCTAGATTATTGAGCAATATTTCTTAGATTTTATGTAATATATTTTAGGAGGTAATAATGGGGCTAACATATGAATCAACCAAAAATAATGCCATGACAGATATATTTAAGATTGAAAAAAAAGATGGACAATTCATTATTGCTCTTGCTGGCAACCCAAATACAGGTAAAAGCACAGTATTCAACTCATTAACAGGGCTGCATCAACATACTGGAAATTGGCCAGGTAAAACAGTAGTCAATGCACGCGGTGAATTTACTTATAAAAACAGAGAAAATATATTAGTTGATCTTCCTGGTACTTATTCATTATTTGCCTCCTCTGTAGAAGAGGAGGTAGCAAGAGATTTCATTTGTTTTGGTAATTCAGATGCTGTAATAGTTGTTACAGATGCAACTTGTCTCGAAAGAAATTTAAATCTTGTTTATCAAGTTATGGAATTAACTGATAATGTTATATTATGCATAAATCTTATTGATGAAGCAAAAAAGAAAAACATAGTTATAGACGGTAAAGGTATAGAAAAAGAGCTTGGTATTCCTACAGTTTTATGTGCAGCTAGAAGTGGCCAAGGAATAAATGAACTGAAAGAAAAGGTATATGAAATAACTACTGAAGAAATCAAGTCAAAACCTAAAACTGTAATATACAATGATTATATAGAAGAGAAAATAAAATCCCTTCAACCTATTATTGAAAAAAGCATAGTCGGAATAAATTCTAGATGGTTGGCCTTAAGAATCATAGATGGTGATAAAAAGTTAATGGATTCTATTTTTAACAATGTAGATAAAAAATTATTAGAAGAAATCCTTGAAAAAACTGAGTCCCATGAAAACTATGATAAGAAGAGAAACCTACGAGATGATATTTCAGAACAGATTTATATAAAAGCTGAAGAAGTTAGAGATAAATATGTTAAAGAAGATAAAGCAAAAATTAATAGAGATAGAGTTATAGATAATTATATTACTTCCAAAATATTTGGAATTCCATTAATGCTTCTGGTTTTAGCATTAGTCTTTTGGATTACAATTACTGGGGCTAACATACCTTCTGACATAATTGCTAATGTTCTTTTCAAATTTGAGGATACGCTTACTTTATGGTTTACCAGCATCAATGCACCAAGCTGGCTTCATGGAATTCTTATTCTTGGACTATATAGAACCTTAGCATGGGTAATCTCTGTAATGCTCCCTCCTATGGCTATATTTTTCCCTATCTTCACAATCCTAGAAGACTTAGGCTATTTACCTAGAGTAGCTTTTAACCTTGATCACTTATTTAAAAAAGCTTGCGCACATGGTAAGCAGTGCTTGACTATGTGCATGGGGTTTGGTTGTAATGCTGCTGGAATAATTTCCTGCAGAATAATCGAATCTCCTAGAGAAAGGCTTATAGCCATATTAACCAATAACTTCGTCCCTTGTAATGGAAGATTCCCAACCCTAATAGCCATTGCTACAGTTTTCCTCGTTTCTCAGAGTGAAAGTAAAGTAAGTTTCCTCCCTACTTTGACTATAACAGGACTGGTTGTTATAGGGATAGGTATAACTTTATTAGTATCTTATGGTTTATCAAAAACAATTTTAAAAGGAGTCCCATCAACTTTTACTTTAGAACTCCCTCCTTATAGGGTTCCTAAGATTGGACGTGTCTTATATACTTCTATAATTGACCGAACTGTTTTTGTTCTCTGGAGGGCCGCAGTTGTAGCTGCACCAGCAGGTGCATTAACTTGGATACTTGCTAATGTATATATAGGTGATTTAAGTATTACTAATCATATAGCTGCTTTCCTCAATCCTTTTGCACAGCTTATAGGTTTAGATGGCTTTATCTTAATGGCTTTTATATTAGGACTTCCAGCAAATGAGATTGTGCTTCCAATACTGATTATGAGTTATCTTTCAACTGGCTCTATGATTGAATTCGATAGTATAGATTCTCTAAGACAGATATTATTATCTCATCATTGGACTTATCTTACAGCTTTAAACACTATGTTATTTAGTTTATTACACTGGCCATGTGCCACAACGCTTTTAACTATAAAAAAAGAAACTGGAAGTTTAAAATGGACAGGACTCGCAGTACTTATTCCTACTTGTATTGCCATTTGCGTATGTTTTATTACCAGCACTTTATTCCATCTTTTCAACTAACTCTATATAACAGCTAAAAAGGTTAGAAACAACGATATTTCTAACCTTTTTTCATTTCATTTATACTTAAATATGCTTGTCTATTATATTTTCAGGTATTTTTCCTTCTAAGGATAAATAATAGCTATCTATAGGTGCTAGATTTTCATCTAATTCATATACTAAAGGTGTACCTGTAGGTATATTTAAATTAGCTATTCCATCACTAGAAATATTATCTAGATATTTTACTAGAGCTCTTAGAGTGTTTCCATGAGCTGCTATTATAATTTTTTTACCTTCTTTTAATTTTGGAGCTATATTTTCATTCCATTCCTCTAAAACTCTTTTTTCTGTATCTGCTAAATTTTCTGTTAATGGAATTTCACCTTCTTTTAAATCTTTATATCTCAAATCATGTCCACCATATCTTGGATCATCTTTTGTTAATTCTGGTGGTCTTACATTTACAAATCTTCTCCACTTATGAACTTGTTCTTCTCCATATTTTTCTGCAGTTTCTGCCTTATTTAAGCCTTGGAGTGCTCCATAATGTCTTTCGTTAAGCTTCCAAGATTTATTTACTGGTATCCACATTAAATCCATCTCATGCAATATTATATCTAATGTCCTTATTGCTCTTTTTAAAACAGAAGTATAGGCTATATCAAAAGCAAATCCATTTTTTTTAAGTATTTCCCCAGCCAATCTTGCTTCCTTAAGTCCATTTTCAGATAAATCCACATCAGTCCAGCCAGTAAATTTATTTTCTAAATTCCAAATACTTTCCCCATGTCTTATCAATACTAATTTAATCATATATATATCAATCCTCTCTTAATATCAATCATTTAAATTTTTATTTCTTAATAATTATTATCTTTTAATATATTATACTACTTTATATTGGACATGTATACTTATTTGAAAATTATTATCAATAACTTATTAATAAAAGCTACAATTATAAATCCTACGACAAAAAAACACCTATATTCACTCTATAGATGTTCTTAGACTTTACTTAACCAATTGAAACTTCTAAATTTATATTCTCTGCAAACTTATATTATTTTTTACTTTAAAATGTTATTCACCACATAAATCCAATCATCTAGACGAAAATTAAATTAACTTATTTAATTCTTCCATATTAGGTATATTAATTTTCATTTCTTTTCCAAGCTTAAGCATTTGTATAAAATTATCTTTCATCTCATCAATTGCAAGTAATGCATGAGCGGTATAACGCTGCATTATCGGGTTTTCTTCAAAATTTCTTTTAAACATTGGATATAAAGTAGAAAATGGCATTTTAATCATTTGGACTTCTGGAAATTCATTTAGATTAACTCCTCGCTTTTCACACAAACTATACCCTTCATTCATTGCTTTAAAACATGTTTCTACTAGCTTTTCATCCTTTAAAAACTCACCTAGATCATTATATTTTGAAAGACCTATTCCTACAGGACTTGCTCCTACATTGTGTATCCATAACCAATGTAGCACATTACATGGAACCTCAGGCACAATCCCACACTCTTTAAAGATGTCAATTGTCTTGCTAAGTAATGACTTTTGATCTTCATATACTGTCCCTAAGGTAATATCTTGTCCTATATTTCCCCAAAGTAGATTATCTCTAAAGGTACCTCCTCCTCCAGCATAACCCATAATGTATTGTTCTTTTTTTAGAATCTTATCAATCTCTTCTGTTCCATTCCAATTCAATGTAAATAGTACATAATCAGAATTAGGCACCTGTTTAATAAGTGTTTCAAGTACCCCCTTTAATTGATATGAATTTACAGGAACAATAATCAAATCATATTCACACTCTACATTAATTACACATTTGTAAGTATATTCTCCTGTTGTATACATACGCTCTTCCGTTTCACGTTCATCTATAATATCATATGTTATAGTTTTATTATTCATAATGCTAAACTTATTTTCACGTACAAAATGAGTAACTTCATTACATTTTGAAAGTGAATGTCCATACAAAGTTCCAATTACTCCTGTACCAACTATTAATATCTTCATTATTTCTCCTCCAATTCAAATAAATTAGCAATAAAGCTAAATGTATTTTTTTCAGACCCCAAACTTTGTGTGAGAATTTCTTCAAACGCACAAACTTTTGATGCTATTGTCTCTCTATCCCACTTAAATAAATTCATATCTAGGTAAAAATTAGATAAAGTTAAAATCATCTCTGCTGTTTCGAGTGGGTATTTTGCATGAAAAATTCCTTCTTTAATTCCTTGCAATATTATATCAGCATAAAAAGGTGCAAATCTCTTAGTAATACTAACCATCAATTTCTGATGAAATACTGCATTTGCTGGAGTATCCATTTTTTCATTCTGACTCCTATTACTATTTACAGCCTTTATTCCATTTAAAATTATTTCTTTAAATCTTGCATCAGCTTTTAATTCTTTTGAATCATGCTTTTCTATTTCGTCAATCCAAAGTTCCACCTGCATTTCTATTGCAGCATCTGCGCATTCTTCTTTTGAAGAAAAATAATGATAAAAAGCCCCCTTTGATATATTTAAAATTTTAATAATAAATGCAATTGTAGTATTCTCATAACCATTTGCAATAAATATATCCCATATTGATTTTAGTAATTCATTTCTCTTGTTATCAAACTCTTTATTTGTTCTTGCCATTTTACTCTCCTTATAATTAAACCGACCGTTGGTTTAATTATAAGTAACACTAATCAACTTTGTCAATATATTCTAATATTTCTTATAAAAAGAGAACTGTGATGATCATATCTGTTTCAAAATAATAGCTAAATTCATATATTGAGTCCCTATCTTAAAAATCACATTAAAAATAGTGACTCTAAAATAGAAGCCACTAATTAAATTAATACTTTATTATCAATATAAGTTCCGAAATGCAGAAAAGTTACGCATTGTATCATAGATACTCTTTTCTAAAGTGTGGATATTTTCCATCAGGCAAGGAGACTTGTATTTTTTTATGTGTCTTAGTAAGATAAGTATAATACATTTCTTTATGTATAAAATTATTCTTAAATTATATAGCTAAACATAGTTTTTAAGTTAAACTTTTATTTAATAGAGCCTTGTCCAATATAATGCTGAACAAGGCTCTGCATGATCCTATTCTCACAGGATATCATTTTTTTATATTTTATATTCTAAAGCTATTATTAAATTTTGTTTTTCTCATTTTCTATTTTCTTTCTCTCTACGAATCTTCCCATAAAAAAGGCAATTATACCAACTCCAATGCCTGTCTGTACGCAAAAAAGTAAACTTTCAACTTCGCCTGGTAATTCTCCACCAATCCAAGTTTCCATAACTGGCTTAAACCAAGGCTCATATTCAGTTCCCGTAATTTCAGAAACCACCTTACTTCCCGCATCATCAGAACCTCCGAATTCAGCACCTTTCAACGTAAATAATGGTATAAGAGCAATTAATGCTGCAATAATTAATAAACTTACAACTGTTTTTTTAGTTTTTGTCATTAATTTTCGCCTCCCATCACTACTCCAAGTTCTTTTAATTCAGGTTTTGCATATGTTTCAAGACCAATTATAATAACAACTGTCAAAATACCTTCAATAATTGCTAATGGAACTTGCGTTGGTGCAAATACTGCAAGAAATTTAATTGCTGACACAATTATACCTCCACTTTCAGATGGATACGCAAGTGCAAGTTGAATACTTGTGACACAATAAGTAAATAAGTCTCCAATTGCTGCTGCCAAGAAAATACCTACATATTTGTTTATTTTCAAAACCTTACACAATTTATATATTCCATATGAAACAAATGGTCCTGCAATAGCCATCGAAAATGTATTAGCACCAAGAGTAGTAATCCCACCATGCGCTAGCAGAATTGCTTGAAAAATAAGTACAATTATTCCTAAGATACTAACTGCACTTGGTCCAAATAATATTGTCCCAAGCCCAGTACCAGTCATATGTGAACAGCTTCCTGTTACTGATGGAATCTTTAAAGATGAAAGTACAAAAACAAATGCTCCTGCCATAGCTAAAATAGTAATTGCTCTACGATGCTCTGACAAAGTCTTCTTAATAGATAAATAACCTGCTACTATGAATGGGATACATACAACACCCCATATAATACAAAACTGTGGTGGAAGATACCCCTCCATAATATGCATTGCATTTGCTGCTGGTGACACTCCAAAAAACATAGCAAATGCTGCTGCTAAACCAATAATTCTCTTTTCTTTTTTATTCATTTTTATCCTCCCCTAACATTTAAATACTCATGTAAAAATCAAATAACATATGAGCCAATTATAGATGTTCAATTATCATTTTTAAGTTAATGCCAAAGCTTAGAAAGAAATCTCGGTCACATAAATATAGCTAACTCACTTTTTTTATATGTCAAAAGATCTTGGTTGTGCTATCGCACTTTTTTTATATGTCAAAAGATCTTGGTTGTGCTATCGCACTTTTTTTATATGTGTATATTTTTAAATTCTTGTATACTTTTAGGATATTGCTTTATATCTTTTAAAATATTTTTTTCAACTAAAAATTCATATACTTCAAGCAAAGTTGGTTGCCTTAAATTCGCCTGCTTCAAAATTTTCTTATTTTGAAAAATTTCCAGTGGGGATCCATCTGCAATAATTTTTCCTTCTGAAAATACAAGAACTCTTTCAGCCCATCTATAGGTAAAATCTACATCATGGGTAGATATTAGCATTGTCTTTCCCTCAGCTCCAAGTTTACTTAAAACTTCTTCTAACATAATGGCATTTACTGGATCTAGTGCTGCCGTTGGTTCATCAAAAATAATAATTTCTGATTTCATAGCTATTATATCGGCAATACTTACACGTTTCTTCTCACCACCGCTTAAATAGTGTGGTGGACGATCTTTTAAATGTGAAATATTCATATATTCTAAGGCTTCATCAACTCGTTCTAATACTTCTTCTTTTGAAAGCTTTAAATTCATCGGTCCAAAACCAACTTCCGCTTTAACTGTAGATGCAATAATTTGATTGTCTGCATCTTGAAATACAATTCCTATATTTTTTCTAAGCTCCTTTAAATTCTTTTTATTAATAAGTGTATCTCTATAAAAAATTTTTCCTTGTTCTGGTGTAAGTACACCATCTACGTTTAGGAAGAATGTAGATTTTCCTGAACCATTAGAACCAATAACAGCAATTTTCTCACCTTCATAAAGATCCACACTTACTCCAGCTAATGCAGCTTTTCCATTTCCATAGGTATAGGCTAAATCCTCAATTTTTAAAATCAATTTTTTCATAATTGTTCCTTTCTATCTTGTAAAACTCCCAAGCAATATTAAAAAACTTATAAATGCTGCTGCCACAGCAAGCTGCATTTTATCAATATCTTTGTCTTCCTCTAAAAAGACAAGCTCTCCATCATAACACCGAGCTTCCATAGCGTCATAATATGCATTTGCTTTCTTAAGAGAAATAATAAGCATATTACTTGCAATATTGCCAAAAGTATAGCAAGAAGTTTTAAAATCGCAGTAACCCTGACGTGATTTTGCTGAATTTTTCATCTTAGTAGCTACATCCATTAAAATAAATATATAACGATAAATAAGACTCATTAATTCTATAATAATCTTAGGTACACAAGCTTTACGTAACACATAAATAATCTCAGAAGACGGAGTTGATAATGTTAGCATTTGTAAAGCGCTAATAGCTGCAAAAATTTTCAAAATCAAAAATATCATTTTCTTAAGTTGCATTATTGAAGTAAAAACATAACCAAATCCAAGATATAAATTATACTGTCCTATAGGATCTTTAGAAAAATCAATTGCAATAGTAAAAGTACTTAGTAAAATAAACGCAATTGGAATTGCTAATATTGATAAGTATGCTCTTAAGGGAATTTCTCCTTTAATTACTGTCAGATAAGCCATAGCTGTTATAACAACAATAGATACATAGGGATTGTCCAATGTAATGCAACTAATCAAGGTTAATAGAGCTAGCCCTACTTTAAAAGTTGCATTCCATTGTCTGATTTTTGATGCATAAGCATAAAAATCAATAGAATATCCTTCTCCTTGCTTATGACCTATTTTATGTTTATTAATTATTTCAAATCACCTCTCCTTAATTTTATGAAAAATAAAAAGCCCTTCTAACAAAAGTGTTAAAAAGACATAATAATCAAACATACTTACTCATACAAAATCAGCAAATAAATTTTCATTAAACGCCCCCTCTATCACTCGTAGAGTTACTGGTGCAAAATATAGGCAGGTCTTCTGACTTAAGAATCTTCGTTTAAATACGTCTTCCCTGCTCGCAAGTGACTTAATTGCATTTAAACTCCTCTAATACAGCTACGGGATAGTTTAGGACTTTCACCTAATTCCCTTTTAATTAATTAAAAGCAATATAAAATATAATTTTAATTAAACCCATATTTTATTATTAATTTGTAGTTTATAATTTCTTCCATGTATAACATAACATTTTTATTACGAAAAAGTCAATTATATTAGTCGACTTTCAAATTATTGTTGTAATTTCATATACAAAAAGGGTTAAGATACAGCTCTCAACCCTCACCATATATATTATCTTTTCATAACATAAACATGTAATTAGCTAAAAATAAATATAAAATGTTTCCTCTACTAAGATTCAATACACTATTTACTAATTGGAAAACATACCTCAGTTATAAATTCTTCTGGACTTCCAACACTTTGAGGACTATTTAAATAAATATCAAAAGGTGCAGCCACGCTTTTATATCCATTCTCATCAATCCATTTTACAATGGTACCATAAGCTTCTCCAAGTCTTGAATATGGCCCTATAAATGTTATGGCTGCAACCAAACCACCCGAAAGCTCTTTTATGTTTTCGCTCTTCTCCATATTTACTTTACTATTTATTGGAATACAGATCTCACAGTCTGCATTTTCAACATCAAATTCTTGTTTGTCATGATAAATTGTCATTACAGGTCCTTCTTGTTTTAGACCAAGCTTGAAGATCTCTTCAAATACCTTTCCTATTACACTGCTTATATTACTCATACTTGTAATTGTTCTCCTGCTAATAACAACTAATGGTTCTCTTTCCTTCAATTCAACTTTTAAATCTTTCTTTGCTTCCATAATATTGCCTCCTAACTCAATTTTCTTAATTTTTTCTTCAATAGAATCTTTGAGTTTCAAATTATTTTGCACTTCTTCATTAATTTCACTAATTTTATTCCTTAGAAACTTTTTTAACAAGTCTGAATCCTGCTTATCCATAACAACTTTAATTTCTTCTAATTTTAATCCATAAGTCTTTAATTCAGATATAAAAATAAGCTTTAAGACTTGTTCATATGAATAATATCTGTATTGAGTATCTTTGTCTACACGCATAGGTTTTAGAAGCTCAATTTCATCATAATACCGAAGTGTCTTAGTTGAAACTCTACCAATTTTAGAAAACTGCCCGATTGTATACACATCAATTCTCCTTTCTGTCGACAAACATAGTATAAACCTTCCAGTTAAGGGTAAGGTCAAGAGGTTTATGAAAAAAATTTATATTTTTTTATTTAAAAATTATATATAGTAAATATTGTTTTTATAGTTTTAAATAAAACATTTTTAAAGGAAAATTCATACATTTACAAATAAACCTTTCTATAATTAAAAAGTTGCTTATTTGTAAATGTATTTCAATTTAGAATAAAAAAAAAGATAACAATTTATAGGAAGAATGCTGGTTTGGGATAGTTAATTGAAATTTGATTTAATTTTCATATGGATAGTAATGTGGAACTTTAGATTGAAATTCTTTTAAGGTTACTATATAGTTATCATCATTAAATTCAATAAGTGAGACCCCATCAAATTCTCCGACTTCCCCATTATATTTGTATTTAAAATACCATTCAACTACAGATATATTACCTTGATGAACAAACTGCTTTATATCCCAAATCAAGACTTCGCCTCTTTTATTCCAATCCTCAAACCAAGTTTCAATTGTATTTATCCCATGGTATTCAGGTCCATAACATTCGCTATAAATTATATTTCTATCAAAAATATCTTTTAATACTAAACTATTGTTATTTATCCAAGCACCAAAATATTTCTTTATTATTTCTTCTCGATCACTCATCATCATATCTCCATTACTTCTTTTTATGTAAATAATACCATTTCCATTCTATATAAACAATGCTCTTTATTATATTAGATTTTTTTATTTGAAGAATCTATCTAATAATCCTTTGAATGCTTTACTATGTCTTGCTTCTTCTCGGATATGAGAAGCAACATCCCTACCAAGTAGGGCCTGCACGGAAACTCGTGGGAAAATCCCTTGAGCTTTCCCACGAGTTTTCATATTTGCAAATAAAGTAGTATCAGATAGAGTTAAGCGCGCTCATCAGATTTTCACGCATACCCTGTGTGATATGAATATAATACTTCAAGGTTATTTCCTCTTTACTTGCCCAGTAGAGCAACTTTGCTCTTAAAGCACTGAGCCACATACTCCAATACATTGTCCGGTGACCCATCCCATTTCATCTGAGCAAAGACTTGCAACAACAGGTCCAATATCAGAAGCTTCGCCCATTCTTCCGAGTGTAGTTTGAGAAGCAATCCTATCTTTTAAACCTGGATTTTTGATATAAGTATCTCCACTAAATTCAGTATTAATGGTACCTGGAGCTATAGTATTCGCCCTTATTCCTCTTGCTCCTAATTCCTTAGCTAAATATCTAGTAAAAACTTCTACCGCACCTTTCGCAGAAGCATAAAGCCCAGATCCTGGATATGTAGAACGAGTTAACATTGTAGAAGTGTTTATAATTCTACCTTCGTCTGCAATTAGAGGAATTAATTTTTGTGTTAAAAAGAAAACTCCTTTAAAGTGAACATTAAATGTTTTGTCAAATTCTTCTTCTGTAACTTTTAAAATAGGTGTATGATTTGAAATTCCTGCATTATTAATTAAAAAATTGAAACTCTCTTGATTCCATTTAGCTTTTAAAACATCTGATAACTTAGATACAAAGGAATCAAAGGAAGATATATCACTTACATCAAGCTGAATAGCAGCAGCCTTACCACCACTTACTTCAATTTCCTTTACAACTTCATCTGCCTTTTCTTTTTGATTATTGTAAGTGATAATTACATCTATTCCTTTTTTAGATGATGATAATGCAGAATCTCGACCAATTCCACGACTTCCACCTGTAACTAATGCAATTTTACTATTTTTGTTCATAAAAAATATCTCCTCTAAATTTTTATTAATCATTTAGAAATTAATATTTCATTATTTATACTGCTACTTATATTATTATCTTAATCATTAATTTCTATATACATAAGCATGTATAAATCACTTGAAAATAAATTTCTTATAATTTATACTCATGTTAATACCTAGAGTTATATCGAGGTCAAGTTTTTTTTAAATTAAATAAATTTAAAGGGGATTTTAGAATTGACATATTCAATAAAAGATATATCACAGATTTTGGGGCTTTCTATATATACAATTCGTTTTTATGACAAAGAAGGGCTTTTACCATTTGTCTCAAGAAATAAATCAGGAAATAGAGAATTTACTGAATCAGATTTAAATTTATTTAAGGTGATTTGTTGTTTAAAGAATTCAGGAATGCAAATTAAAGATATTAAAAGATATATTGATTTCTGTATGGAAGGTGCCAATACTATAGATGCACGAAAAAAATTACTTTTTGAACATCGTAAGGAAATTCTGCAACAGATAGAGGAACTTAATAAAAGTCTAGAAATAGTCGATTTTAAGATTGAAATGTATGAGGCTCCTAATGCCATAGAAATTATTAACGAACAAAGAAGACACGCTTATGAAGAAAAACGTGAGAATAAATTATTACAAACTGATGAAGCTGGTAATATTTGAAATATCTGCCCAATAGTCCATTTAAAGCAGCACCATGACGCGCTTCAACACCGTTGCACACAGCTACTTCCTTACGGCATAGGGTCTACGGAATCTCGTGGGATTATCTCTTGAGGTGCTTTTTTACCCCTCATTTTTTACAATTTGCCCACGAGTTTTCCCTTGAGTTTGTTAAAAAGCCACAAAAACATTAATCCCTATGGCATATATCTTCCTTCCTCAACCCGTGTACTGCGTACATAGGGTTGGTACATAAAAAAGCTCCCACAAGCCTTTATTTACAAAGGTTTGTGGGAGCTTTGTGAGCCACCAAAGTATATGTGGTCGGTTTATCCAAAATATCTATCTAATAATCCTTTGAATGCTTTACCATGTCTAGCTTCATCTCTAGCCATTTCATGTACTGTATCATGAATAGCATCTAAATTAGCTGCTTTAGCTCTCTTAGCTAAATCGAACTTACCTGCTGTTGCTCCATTTTCAGCTGCAACTCTTAATTCTAAGTTTTTCTTAGTAGAATCTGTAATAACTTCTCCTAATAATTCAGCAAACTTAGCTGCATGTTCTGCTTCTTCATGAGCAGCTTTTTCATAGTATAATCCAATTTCTGGGTATCCTTCTCTATGTGCAACTCTTGACATAGCTAAGTACATTCCAACTTCTGAACATTCTCCTTCAAAGTTAGCTCTTAAATCTGCTAATATATCTTCTGAAACTCCTTGTGCTACTCCAACTACATGTTCTGCAGCCCAAGTCATTTCTCCTGATTGTTCTTTAAATTTTTCTGCTCCAACACCACATACTGGACATTTGTCTGGTGCTGCATCTCCTTCATGAACATATCCACATACTGTACAAACAAATTTTTTCATAATCTCTTCCTCCCAAAATTTAATTATTATTTTTTATATTTTTTATTTTATCCTCATCACAGTTTTTATTATATAATAATTATTATTAGTTGTAAATAGTTATTTATAATTTTTTTATAAATTTTTTATTCATTTCCATAATCCTACTAAAATAACCATATAACCTATGTCAATTATATTTTTGATATAAAAGTTCAACGAAGCACAATCTTCTTAATTTTCTAACATATTCCTACTTATATTATATAACTTATTTTCTAGTTTTAAAATAAAAAATATGAACTTATCATATAATGCTAAAGTTAATTTATGGTATAATACTTACTAAGTTTTAATAATTACCTAGGCACCTACTCTACTTATTTCTAGTTGCCCGTTATAGAAAGAAGGATTTTTATATGATAATAGTTTCAAAAGATGGAAATGGACAATTTAAAACTATTCAAGCAGCAATTGATTCGATTCCTGAAAACAATTCTGAAGAAGTTGAAATATACATTAAAAATGGAGTCTACAAAGAAAAAATATCTATATTGAAGCCATATATTACACTTATTGGTGAAGATAATGAAAAAACTATTTTAACATTTGATGATTATGCTAAAAAATTATTTCCAAATGGTGAAGCATACCGAACTTTTAACACTTATACTATTTTTATAAGAGCTAATGACTTTACTGCAAAAAACCTAACAATCGAAAATTCAGCAGGTCAAGGAGAAATTGTTGGACAAGCTGTTGCTGTGTATGTTGAAGGAGATAAATCAATATTTAAAGACTGTAGATTTCTAGCTAATCAAGATACCTTATTTACTGGTCCTCTTCCACCAAAACCTATAGAAGGCAATAATTTCGGTGGACCAATGGAAGGAAAAGAACGAACCGTAGGTAGACAATATTATGAAAATTGTTATATCGAAGGTGATATCGATTTTATTTTTGGTTCTGCTACAGCTGTATTTAATAAATGTGAAATATTTTCAAAGGATATAAATTCTGAAGTAAACGGCTATGCAACTGCTGCTTCAACCGTTCAAGGCAGAGAATTTGGTTATGTCTTCTTTGATTGTAAATTAACTAGTAACGCACCTGCTCATACTGTTTACCTAGGAAGGCCTTGGAGAGATTATGCAAAAACAGTTTTTATAAACTGCTTTATTGGAGAACATATAAAAAAAGAAGGCTGGCATAGCTGGGATAAGCCACTTGCTGAAAAAGAAACTTATTATGCTGAATATAAAAGCTACGGCCCTGGCGCTTCTGATACAACAAGAGTTTCATGGTCTCACATTTTAACTGATGAGGAAGTAAATAAATATACGATTTCCAATATATTAGGTGGAAATGATAATTGGTTAAGCTAGTAAAAAGCTCGACATAACAAAAATTATAAATATTTAAATTATTAAATCCTAAAATATTATAGGTATCATATGTTACATACTTCACTAATAAAAAATACTAAAATATTATAATAAAGGCTTATTATAATATTAAAAGTAGGTGATTTTATTGAACATTAAAACAATAAAAAATAATACATCTAAATGGATAAAAAGAATTACATATAATACTTCTGATGTTATTAAAGAGCAAACTAGTCCTCACTGTCCAAATTATGCTACTCGATGTTGCTTAACTTGTAATAAATGTTGGAAGCAAAAAGAATAAGGAAACTGCGATTATATATTTGCAGTTTCCTCTTTGTACTTAACTAGCGCTTTATAATATTTTATAATAAATTATGTATTAAAAAAATTTCACAAATTCGTCAATTGGTTTTCTATATCCTCTGATCTTAGTACTACTCTTGTCCATTTTTCCCATAGTAATCATCAAGGCAGGCACTTCATTATCTGGAATATTCAATAGTTCACTGATTTTATCCTTTTCAAAATATATCATTGGGCAGGTATCCCAGTCTTTATCCTTGGCCAATAACAAAAACATCATTGCTGATAAACATGCATTTCTTATAGCTTCATCATGCTTAAAGTTTTCTCCCCAACCTTCATAAAGATTTTTAATTGTATCAATCATAATGTTATACTGAGTTCTATCAAGCATACCAAGCATCATTGATCCTTCATAGATTTTATCCGCTGAAAGATAAGCATTTTTATCTCCAGTAACTATTATTACTGCTGAAGCAGTCTTTATCTTATATTGTTGAAAAGCAGAATCGTAAACTTTTTCTTGTAAATCCTTATCTTCTACAACATAATATCTCGCATGCTGTAAATTAAATGCTGAAGGAGCCAAAGAAAGTTCTCTAAATATATCATTAAAATCCTCTCTAGGTATTTTAATATTTTCAATAAACTTATCTGCTGATCTTCTTTCTCTAACAATTTTCAAAAACTCATTCATCTATAAACAACCTCTCTTTCAATTTTTTCATCCTATATACAAAATCCTATATTATAATTATCGTTTTTTTAACCATTACTTGTCAAATTTTTTTCTATTTCTATTTAAGTTAGTTACTATCATCTATTAATATAATAAAAAACAAGACCATCTGCACTAAAGAGATCCATTTAATAGTTTACTAATGAAAGTATCTGTAAAAAGTTTAATACACTTTAATCATTTAATTTTAGTATACTTAAATTAAACTAAAGCGAATTTTCACTTCTTAGTGACTCTAGCAAACTTATTATCTCTCTTAAAAATGCAGATAGTCCAATATTACTTACTTGCAATTACTTCTTATTTAAATACTCTAATACGATTTTCTAATGGTTGATATTCTTTTGCACTTGGATCTGCAACAGGTTTTCCAAATGGCATTTGACCAATAAGTTTCCATTTATCAGGAATATTCCATTCTTTCTTAACATCATCTACAATAAGTTCATTATAATGTTGCAAAGATGCTCCAAAGCCTTCAATTTCTAATCCAGTCCAAACAACAAATTGATGCATTCCACTTGCTTGTTCTGACCATACTGGGAAATTATCTTTATAAAGTGAGAATTGTTCTTGAAGTGCTTCCACTACACTATAATCTTCAAAGAATAATACTGTACCATATCCATTCTTAAAAGAATTAATTTTTTCTTCAGTAGAACTAAATTGATCTGCTGGCACAATCTTTCTTAAAGCTTCTTTTGTAATATCCCACAATTTATCATGGTGATCTCCTAGCAATAACACTACTCTTGCACTTTGAGAATTGAATGATGATGGAGTATGCTTAACAGCATGTTCTATGATTTCCTTAATTCTATCATCTGAAACCACAGCCTCCTTACTAATTCCATAAAATGAACGTCTATCTGCTACTGCAGCAAAAAAATCTTTTGACATAATTTTTCCCTCCTAAATTTATCTATAATATTTTCTAATTAATTTTCTTTTTTCATTTCTAAAATTAAAAAATGTGAAGTTTCTTTTCCATCAATTAATATATCCTCTTCAACAATTTCTAATGCATCCTGAGCATTTAATTCAATTTCATTTATTATTGAAGTTCCTTCAATTTGAACTAAATACGCTTGCCTTCCTTCATTAACTTCAAAATTAATCTTATTTCCTTTTTCAAGTTCTAAAGAATAAATATTAACATCTTGATTTATTTTTATTGGCGCTTCTCCAGCTTTATCAGAAACCATATGCAGCCATTTATTTTTTCTGTCACTCCAATTAAATCTATAATCACCATAGTTTGGTCTATAACCAGTTTTATCTGGATAAATCCATATCTGCAAAGATCTTTCAATTTCCTTACCAATATTATGCTCACTATGATGAACTCCTGTTCCTGCACTCATATATTGAACTTGTCCTCGTGATATTGAGTTTTCATTTCCCATACTGTCTCCATGTGTTAGTTCACCATCAATTATATAGGTAATTATCTCCATATCCTTGTGAGGATGGGTATCGAAACCTGTATTTGGTGCAATTAAATCATCATTTATAACTCGTAAAGCACCAAATCTTATATTATGAGGATTATAATATTCTGCAAAAGAAAAATGAAATTTACTCTTTAACCAGCCAAGATCACTGCTCCCCATATTATTACTCGCTCTCTTGGTCAACATCTTTAAACCACCTCCATTCCAAATAAACTTATATATCATCATATTCTTACAAAATGTCATCTAAGTTCTTTTTATTACCTAGTTACTTTTAGTAACTTTGTTTAAATTAATTATTACACAATTATCTTTCTAAGTCAACCTTATTTTTATAATAAATGATAATTATTTTCAACTCACAAGGACAATTGTCAGTTATCAATGTTCAATTGTTTGACATCAGTTTAGAATTATTAATCATTTCGTTAGCAAATTATATTTATCATTTCTTAATAATAAAAAATGACAAGCTCCAAATGATTAATAACAAATTCAAGAGAAAATTCTTAAATAAATTTTCTTCATCAATTCATCATTTATCATTTTTCACTTGTCACTAATTACTATTATAGCCACTTTTCTGCCCATTTTTGAACTTCATCCATGACTAACTGCAATTCCTTACCTTTTTCAGTCAATTCATATTCTATACGCACTGGAGTTTCTGGATAAACTCTTCTAACGATAATTCCTTCCTTCTCCAATTCCTTAAATCTTTCTGTGAGCATACGTGCACTCATATTAGGTATTGCATCTGTTATATCTGAAAATCTATTTTGTCCATTTAACAAGGTTCTTATAATTAAACCAGTCCATCTTTTTCCTAATAATTCAAAAGCATTTTCAAATCTTGGGCACATATGATATTTTTCCATATATATCACCACCTGTTATTATTCTACTATACCTACTAAATAAAAGTAAGTAGATTATATTATTATACTACCACAAAGGCAACATTAAAAGATAGTAGCTAGGAAAATATTAATAGCTCCTACTACTATCTATATATTAATTTATATATATTTCTTTATTCTAATGATTAAATTTAATACAAAATACATTATTGCTGTCTTAATTGGTATAAATATAATATTTGTCACAACCCTTAATGGAAGCACTGCACCAAATCCTTTTCCATATAATAATACTAACCAATATGTATTAAGAAATATATCTATTAGCACTGTTATAATTATTGTAATTATTGCACATCTCTTAATTGTTATTTTTTTATTGTATAATGCAATACCATATAATATTCCAACTAATATCCCTGATATGGTGAATCCAGGGAAAAATGGTCCTGTAGGTTTAATTATGTAATTAATAATATCACTTAAGCCTCCACACAAGCCCCCAACAGCTGGTCCAAACAGCATACCAATTAGTGAAGACACAACAAACCCCAAACTCAATCGCAAAACTGGTGTAATTTGTATTGTAAAAAAATTAACTATAAAACTAGCTCCCATTAATAGTGCTACAATAACTAAATTTTTTACATTTCTTAATTCCCTTGTTGAACCTAAAAAAAGTTCATAATAATTTTTCATAAAAAAATCCCCCCTTCAAAAGTCCTTATTCTAAAATAAGACTTAATTATTTATTTCAGCTATACTTAAGTGAAAATTCACTTAAGCAAGTTGCTTTATAATTACTTGCTGAAATAAAAGAGAGGTTCTCTTTTAAATAACAGCGGAATGCAATATTTGTACCGCAAATCCCAAAAATTTTTCGTTCAAGAGACAACTTCCCGTCCTCCTGACACTTAACGCACAAATATCTACTCTGTAAAATAATTTTATTATAAACTCACCTTAATATATAAGTATATACTTGTCAATACTTATGACATATTTTTCAACAATATAAAAGCTCCGCACTAGAAATTTAATCTTGAGTGAGGAGCTTTTATAAATACAATATGTGAAATTTTCAATCTAATTGTAGAGTATTTCTATTAATTCATATATAATTTTATCATTTATTTATACTACTAAATTAGTTTTTATTTTTAGCAGCTAATTCTTCAATAATTCGAGGATGGAGTCCATCTAATTTGTAGAATAGTAAAGCTACTATTTGTATTATGCTACAGACTATTGGAACTAAATAATAAAGAACATTAATTCCACTTGCTGAACTTTCAGTAACATTAGCTGCATTATAACCAGTAAATGCCAATACATATCCAACTGCTGCTCCACCAACAGCCATACCAACTTTAGTTGCAAAGCTATATCCAGCATAAAGTGTTCCTTCAGTACGTCTTCCATATTTCCATTCATTATAATCTACTGAATCTGCTATCATTCCAAAAATAGAACCTGTACCAAGTCCTCCAAAAACATTTCCTATAAAATAAATTCCAATAAATACAGGTATGTTTCCTACAAATAAAGGCATTATGCAAAAGGCAGCAATATAAATAACTAAACCAATAATATTAGCTTTTCTATGACCAAATTTCTTAATGAAAATTGGTGTAAGAGGTGCTGTAATAAAAGCTGATACATATAATAAAGGTAGTAAAACTGGAATTAATCCTGGATTTTTCAAAACATACATGCAGAAATAAATTGTTATAGCTACAACTGCACCAATTCTTACAAACATAAAGAATGCAAAAACTATACTTACTACCCAAGGTGTATTTTTCAAAGCATTTTTATATGTTTCACTTGCTTTAGTTTTCTCTTTAGCTTGACCTTCTATATGTTTTTCTAAATAACGTTCTTTACAATTTAAACAAACAATCATAAAGCAAACTAATCCAGCTACTGCAAAAATCATAGAAGTTAATAAAAATCCTGTTCTTTGATTTCCTTTTCCTAAAATATTCACAAGTGCCATACTGCAGGCTGATACAAACACATTTCCAACTGCCATTCCAATCATACGAAAACTTGCTAATTGTGCTTTTTCCTCAGTGTTTCTTGTCATTAATGGCATTAAAGCACCATAAGGAACGTTTACAACAGAATACAAAATACCAACAACAATATAAGTAACATATGCATAAATAAGTTTCCCGGTATCAGATAAATCAAAAGCTGTAAAAGTTAATACAAACATTATACAAAATGGTATTATTCCAAAAAAGATAAACGGACGAGTCCTTCCATATTTTGAATTAGTTCTATCAACAAAATTTCCTATTATAGGATCAATAAATGCATCTAAAACTCTTGCAACAAGAAACAAGGTTGCAGTAGCTGCAGCTGGTATTAATGCTACATCTGTATAAAAATATAGAAGAAAACTTCCAACTAATCCCCACATTACATTTGATGCCAAATCTCCAAAACCATAACTTATTTTTTCTGAGATTTTCAATTTATTCTCACTTGCGCTTTGCACTATATTATTTTCTACAATTTCGTATTTCATATGGTTTCTCCCTTCAATTTTTATTTATTATTGTCTGAAAAATATAAATTGATGTCGTATATTTATCTTTGAAAATTATTAATAAAAAGATATAATTATATTGTAATCTTATTAACTGCATGCTGATAATCTTAATTCAATTTATGTTTGGTAGCTTTATTAAATTTAGAATATCAGTATGTTTAGCTATATTTCTATTTTCTCTCATCCCCCTTATTTTTAAATTAAAATAAATTCATCAAACTAGTTTAAGTAAACATTTTCAATTACTAGTTCACTTATTTATATTAAATAAATTAATATAGCACCTATTATTATTAATTTATTTAACTATACATATCTCCCTCCTTAAATTTTTTATATATATTGTTAATCATTTCGTTTACATTATCATTATAAGCTTCTATTCATGTAAGCGCCTTCTTTTACTTATTCATTTATATCAATATTATTATTTTTATACTCACCCTTTATAAGCACTGAAATAAAAAGTTAAAAATTTAATTAATTATTTTAATCTTTTTCTAACAGTACTTTTTTAAATTATTTGAACCTATAAAATAATTTTAAAAAAATTTAAAAGCACTGAAATAATCAGCGCTTTAAGTAATGACTTCCTTTTATAAATCCAGTTTCTTTAGTTCTAATAATTAATTTATCATAGGATATTATTTATTAGCTTTGATATGCTCTACTAAAACTTCTGAATTTGCTGAAATTTCTTCGACTGTAGCAGATAATTCTTCTAAGCCTGCAGCTTGATTTGTAGAAATCCCCCCTAATTCATTTATTGTTTTAATAATAACTTTCATGCTCTGACTCATTTGATTTAGTGCTTCTGAAATTTTTTTAGAAGATTCAGCACTATTTAGTGCTAATTTTCTCATTTCACCAGCTACCACCGAAAAGCCTTTTCCATATTCGCCAGCCCTTGAAGATTCAATTGCTGCATTAAGACCAAGAAGATTAGACTGCCTTGCAATATTTTCAATTAACTTTATGGCTTCGCTGCCTTCATCAATTAATTTTTCTGTATTTTCTGTATTTTCAATCAAGAAATTTACTTTCTCTGACAAATGAACTGCTGAGTTTGCTATATCTGTTGTTGTTATTTTTGTTTCATCTAGTGAGTGCTTTAGATGTTCTGTAGCAGTTACAATTTCATCGTATTCCTCCATATCCATGCTTACACCAAACCAGCCAACAACCTCTTTTTCTTCATTAAATATTGGAGTTGCAATAGCCTTAAATGAAAATCCATAATGAGCCTTATCATATATGCTTGTAATGCTTTTTTTCCTTTTGTATATGTTTTCATTGATGCCATTTTTATTCATAACTTCATTATCTATAACTTTCCCCACATACATAGGTGATTTTGCTTTAGTCCCATCAAAAGCATATATACATTGTTCTTTATCACAAATATTTATTGCTGCATTTCCTTCAAATAACTCACTAATCACTGATGCCGCATAAATCATTTTTTCGAATGCCTTTTCCATTTTAATTAACCTTCCCTTCGTAATCCATATAGATTGAAACTTTCCTTAAGTACACTTTATCCAATCAAAAAATTAAACCAAACAAACTGAGCATATTTGTTACAACAGCTCAGTTTTAAGTAATTTTATTCAAGTATTATTAATCTATAAGCCTCTAAAACATACCATTATTATGAAAAACTTCATCTGGTATAATTTGTCTACTTATTCTCCATAACCTTTATATTTTTCAAGTAATTCTTTCTTATTGGGAATTTGTCCTGGTCCAACTGCTTTTGTTGAAATTTCAACTTGGTGCTCTAATTTACCAGCATAGAATAATCTTGAACGTTTTTGCTGAGCCTCACTAAAGTTTACTTTAATTTCACCATCAACTAAAGCTAAATCTCCGCTGATTCCACAAACTGGACATTCTACTACATTTTTATTATGAATTACAGTAAGCATATCACAGTGACATACTGGACATACTCCTTCGTCAGCACCTCTCCATTTCTTTCTTTCTTCTTCTGTTTCACACTTTATAGCATCTGCTATATTTTGTCCCATTACTACCATACGGTCCATTACTTCAGTGTTTCCAACAACATGTTCATGAGCCATTGCACCAAAATATTCATATTTATCTACAACATTAGTTCCCATTGATATTGTAAATTCGTACATAGATGGCATAGCAAATGATAACCAGTTTTGTGTCATTGCTCCACCAACAGTAATTAATGCACCTACTCTTGGCTTAAATGATCTTTCATCAGGTAATTTTTCTGCTGGCCTTCCAGCTGCTATTCCAGCTTTTTTGGCTTCTGTTCTAAATGCAAGGTCATGAGAAGGCCCTAGTCTATCACATACAGTTTTGAATTTACCTGTTGGCGCTAATACATATGTAGGTGATCCTACTATTACAGCATCACATTCCATTAATGCTTCATCTATAATATGCATGTCATCTTTTAACACACAGTTTCCATTTCCACCTTGCAATAAACTTCCTACACAAGCAATACAACCTGTACAATCTGCAATATTTAAACTATCAGCATGAATGTATTTTATTTCAGCTCCAGCTTTTTCACATTCCATTAATGCAGTTTTAATCATAACTTCAGTATTTCCCATCTTTCTTCCAAATGAAATACCTAATACTTTCTTTTTAGACATATATTACATTCTCCCTTTTCACACAAAAATAATTTTTTAAGCATTTTTATAATTAACCATCAATGCTCAATGGTCAAAATTAGAATTTTAAAATCTGATCATTGAGCATTTGTTATCTTAGATCTATTCTATAACAACTTTTCTAGTTCTTGTTCCTTCAAATGGTACAGGTATATATGCAACTCTTAGCACTGTTGTTAATTTAACATCATGTTCACCCTTAGAAAGTCCGCCTTCTCTTTCAACAAAAACAGTAGCTTCTTCTCCGTATTCCCATCTATAAGTAGTAACTGTTTCCATTTCATCCAAAGTGAAGTAATCTTCTCCGTTTGGACTAAATTTAATGCTTTCTCTTGGTACTTCTACCCCATCTACTTCAACTCTTACATCATGTACCATAGATACAGGTACTCCTCTGTAGTAAGTAATTAATGTCTTCATTTGGAAGCCATCGATTTTTCCATCTTTATTTAATACATTTTTACAACTATTTTCACTAAATACGTAATTATCAAACATGCTGCTTTCCTCCTATCTTCCTAGCTCATCTATATATTTCTGTAACATTTCTTGATGCATTCTTACTTGTTCAAGTTCTTTAACTTCTGCACCTTCAAGAGTAAATCTATTACCTTCATATTCAGTTGAAATATATCCATCATATCCTTTTTCATCTAAATATTTAATAAATTCATCATATGGAATTGAATATTCTATGCCTTCTTCAGTCATTTCATATACTTTTCCATGAATGTGTTTTACATATGGCATATGTTCATCTAAAATGCTGAAATCACTTGATTCATATCCATCACAGAACAATGTATACATATGATCAAGTTCTGTTTTACATAAATCTAATAATTCTTTAGGCCTTCCACCATGTTTTGTAAAGAATTGCTTTGGATCAGTTCCTTGTGCAAAAATATCATCAACATATTTAATAACGTCTTCATTTACACCTAAGCTTCTGAAATAATTTGTTGCTACTCTTGGATGTCTTCTGCAGAAGATTCCAGCATCAACAACTATTCCTAAGTATGGTGATTTTGTTTTATGAATTACATCAATAAATGCTTTAGTCATAGGATTATCAAAACTCATACCACCATGAATTTCTAAAGCTAAAGTTACATCATACTTTTCTGCATAAGGTAATGCTGGTTCTATGATTTCTGGAGGAGTTTTTGATACAAGTCTAACTAACTTAAACCCTAAACGATGAGCTAATTTTATTTCTTCAATTAAAGCATCTGTTGATTCCTTAGTAGTTAAAGTTCTATTTTTATAAAGGCAAGTATTTATAAATATATCATTACAAACTGGTTTAACTTTATATTCAGCCATAAGCCTATCCCATTCTTTTAATGTTTCTTCTGATGGATGAGGAGTTCCTTTAAGCATTTGATCGCTTATGAATTCCATTTCAGCTCCCATTTCTTTTAAGAATTTGAATATATCTCCTAACTTCATTTTTCCTCTAGCATATTGATCTTGTAAGCTATAAAAACTTACTGAACGTTTAATATTTGACATAAACTATCTTCCTTTCTTTTATCTATTTCATTTTCTAATGTTTAAACACTGTAATATATAAAATCTAATGATTTTGTTATCAAACTGAAATTTTTCAATCAATTAAGAGTTCAAGGTTAAGAGTTAAGATTTCTTGACTCTTAACTTATCAGCTATAAATGCAATTAATTGGAAATCATACCCTTAATTATTAAATATACTATTACTCAAAGTCTATTGATCTGCCTGTTGCTGCTGATTCTCTAACTGCTTCCATTACAGCAAGTACTCTTCTTACTTCTGGTATCTTAACTAATAACTCTTCTTTTCCTTCAAGTGCCTTTAAGTAGTTTTCGAAGAACATAATATGAGCAACATCTACTTTTGGTAATTCTTCTGTAACTAATAATCCTTCTGGTGGTGGTCCAAAAGAACGAGTAGGACCTGAAGCTGTCATAGTTGTTTTCCCTGGAACATTTGTAAGAAGTCTTGTTGTTCTTGCAATTTTCCCTTCTGGCTCAAAACCATCACAGTACATACTGCCTGTATCTCCACCAATAAACCAATGTCTTTCAAACCACTTCGGCTTATCAGCTAAGAAATAAGTTCCAAGTTCAACTTCTCCAGTTATTCCATTTTCAAATCTAAATAAAATTTTAAAGTAATCATCTACCTCTTCATTTATAACATTTCTTAAATCAGCATATATTGTCTTTATTGGACTATCCACCATATAAAGCATTTGGTCTATTAAATGAACTCCCCAGTCATATAACATTCCGCCCCCATATTTTTTGAATACATGCCAATCATGCATGTTTCCATTAATTCCATATAACATTGATTGAATTGTAAATACTTTTCCTAATGCTTTTTGATCATATACTTCTTTTGCAGTTCTAAAATCTTCGTCAAATCTACGTTGTTGATGTACTGTAAATAATACTCCCGCATCTTTTACAGCTGCTATCATTTCATCATATTCTGCTACACTCATAGCTGCTGGTTTTTCACAAATTATGTTTTTACCTGCTTTTGCTGCTTTTATTACAGCTTCTTTATGCACATGATTACTTATTGAAATTACCACAGTGTTTATTTCTTTAATTTCCAATAATTCGTCAACGCTAGTAGTCTTTATGACTCCTTCAGTAATTGCATCTGACATTTTTTCTTCATCTATATCACAAATTGCTACTACCTTTATATCTTCCATAGAATCAAACATTTTTTCATGAATATGACCCATAAATCCAAAGCCTATTATTCCAAAATTAACTTTCATTTTTAATTCCATCCTTTCTTTAAATAAAAATACTTTTGCAGAATTCTCTTTAAATCTGCTTTGTTTAGATTACAAAATTTCTTAAATATCTTGCTGATAAAATTGCTGACTTCTTGCATTCTTCTATTGAACCTTCAAAGGCTTTATCTTCAACTTCTATACATGTGTAACCTTTGTAACCTATGTCTGTTAGAGCAGAAACATATTTACCCCAATCTATGTCTCCAAGCCCTGGTAATTTAGGTGACATATATTGAAGTGGTGTAGCCATTATTCCTACATCATCTAATTTATCCTTGAAGATTTTTATATCCTTATAATGAACATGGAAGATTTTATCCTTAAATTCATATATTGGCTTAATATAATTAATGTGTTGCCATACAAAGTGAGATGGATCATAATTTAATCCAAAGTTATCACTATTAAGTATTTCAAATACTTTTCTCCAAATAGCTGGTGTTGTCATTAAGTTTTGTCCCCCTGGCCACTCATCATTAGTAAATAACATTGGACAATTTTCAATTGCTATCTTCACACCTTTTTCTTCAGCATATTTTACAATTGGAGGCCATACTTCTTTTACTACTTCTAAATTTTCTTCAACAGTTTTCTTTGGATCTCTTCCTAAGAATGTTGTTATCATACTTACGCCAAGCTTATTGCTTCCATCTATTAATTTGTAAAGATGTTCAACATATACTTTTCTTTTTTCTAAATCTGGGTCCATTGTATTTGGATAATATCCAAGAGCTGATATTTCAATGCCTTTTTCTTTACAATAATTTTTAATATATGTGACTTTATCTTCGCTTAAATCTGCTACATCAATATGAGATACCCCAGCATATCTTCTTTCCGCTTTACCTTTTGGCCAACAGCAAACTTCTAGACATTCTAAATTATTTTCAGCTGCAAAATCAACTAATTCTTCAAAGGTTAAATCTCCTAAAATAGCACTGTTTAATCCTAATTTCATAATATACATCTCCTTTAACTTAATTTATATAAATCTACATATCTTTTAGAAATTTTTTAATACATATTCTTTTCACATGCTTATTGTACCTTTTTTAATATTGTAAACGCATTCTTTTAATTATCCATTTCTATCTTTAATGTTGTTTAAATCAATTATTTTTTTTTAAAAGAAAAGAAAAGTTAAGAAATCGAATCATATTTTTAACTTTTTCAATTATTATGCAATTCAACTTTCTTAGTTCTCTATTTTTTACTATTTCAGTGATTTTTTGAACTAATATACCCACCATTTGTTACTGAATAATATTTCTCTTTATGCGGAAACATATATGTTGCAATTATTACCTAGCATTGACCACTGATAATTCAACCACGGAGGCTATAAAATGAAATTATTAAAAAAAGCTATTACATTTTTAATTACACTCTCTGTAGCAATAAACAATATTCAATATACATCTTTAGCCAATACAAATTTTTATCGGCAGAATGAAATTAATGCTGGGATCTTGTTATACAGTTTTGAAGATTTATATATGAATAACCTAAAGCAAAATTTAGAGAGGTTTCAAAAGACTAAAAATAATGTTAATTTCACTTTTTTTAGTTCTAACGATAATCAAGCTACACAAAATGAAATTTTAGATTCATTATTTACACACGATTATAATCTTCTAATGTTATACTTAATTTATCCAACAAAAGATCAATTAACAGATATTATTAATAAAGCTAAACAAAAAAATATTTCTTTAATATTTTTTGATATTGATCCATCAGAGGTAATTCGTAATTCATATGATAAAATTGCTTTTTTCATAACTGATTCCAAGAAGCTAGGTAGTTTGCAAGGAGAAATTCTTGCAAATGAATGGAATGAAAATAAGGCAATTTTAGATAAAAATAATGATGATATACTACAATATATCCTATTGAAAGGCACAACTAATTCTGATGTATCCACAGAACGTTCAAATTCAGTAATTGAAAAACTTAAAGACTCTGGAATAAATCTACGAGAACTAGCTACTGTAGATGCTTTTTGGGATAAGGACTTTGCTGAAAGTGCAACTGACTCTCTATACTTAAAATATGATGGCACAATAGAAGCAATAATTTCAAATAATGACGCTATGGCAATTGGAGCTGTTGCCTCCCTTCAAAAACATGGATATAACAAGGGAGATCCTTCAAAATATATTTCCGTCGTCGGTATAGACGGTTTAAAAGAAGCAAAAGAATTGGTTGATAAAGGTATGATGACTGGCACTGTTAACCAGGATTTAGATATTTTAGCGGACTCATTGTATAGTGTAGGTACAAATCTAATTTATAATGCAGATTCACTTAAAAACGTCCCCTATAAATTAGTTAATGGCAAAATTGTAGTTACCCTGCCTTATTCTATATATACTAAAACAATAAAAGAATAAGCTGATGCAATACTAACTCTGTCAGTTTTGCATCAGCCTCAACTTATTTATACTTATTCTACTTTAAGTGAAACATTGTCAATACACACTTTTGTTAATGCAGGATTGCTTGTGTTCCCAAAACAAAATTTTAGTTGAGCAACGTCATCCTTAGGCATTGTAAATTTTATAATTACATGTTTCTTATCTGGTGTAAGTGCCACTGTTTCTTCCGCATATGAATGATACGTAGCATTTTCCTGAATCTCAGCCACTATATCTCTAGCTTCATCAGACCAAGCATCAAATTCTAAAACATACTTTTCACCATTGGATAAATTTATATTATCACTAAATAACATCACATCCCAAGCTGCTGACGTACCTAATGCTGTGACATCAATAGCTGCTGCTTTATCTGCATCTCCTGTTATACTAAAAGTTGCTGCAGCCGGAGTTGTAGCAAAATGTCCCCAATTGCCAAATTCTGAAGTAAAATCTCCGTTGGCAATAAGATTATCATGATTTATTGTTCCTGCTGCTGCTTTTATAGTTTGACTTACTTCTGTATCATCAAAACCATTGGCCTTTACAACAATATTATAATCACCTTTTTCAGTAAATACACTCTTATCCAAGGTTATTTTACCATCTGCTACTGTATATAAGCTTTTATCAACATCATTTCCATTTTCACTTATTTTGCTGATTGAGTCTTTCCAGCCATTGTCTCCACCTGCATAAGCAATATTAATATCATTTCCAATTGTATTGTTTGTATTGTCTGGTACTAATGTTGCTGGCATTTTAACCAGTGCATCTTTTACTTTAAGTGAGACATTATCAATATATACTTTTGTTAATTTAGGATTACTTGTATTACCAAATAAGAATTTCAATTGTGTCGTATCATCTTTAGGCATTGTAAAATTTAAAATTACATGCTGTTTATCCGGTTTAAGTGCTAAGGTTTTTGAAGCATAAGAAGTATAATTAGCATTTTCCTCAATCTTTGCTACAATATCTCTAGTTTCATCAGCCCAAGCATCAAATTCTAAAGTATAGTTTACTCCTTTTGATAATTTCATATCATCACTATATAACATTACATTCCAATTTTCTGTGCCCAAAACTTTAACATCAATAGCTGCTGCTTTATCTGCATCATCTGTTATGCTAAAATCTGCTTTTGAACCAGCTTGATTATCAAGAGTTTGCCAATAATTATATCCTAAACTAAAATCTCCATTTTTAATTGGATATAAATCCACACCATCGTAATTTACATTGTTATTTGTTGTTCTTATAAGTTTAATATCATCAATAAAAACTTTACCATCAGCATTTCCCATTAAAAATTCTGTAATCGAATTTGTATCAGTTTTTCCTTCTGGCATAGTAAATTCATATTCATATTCTTGATCTGTAGTTGTTAAATTAAATGTATTTTGTGAATATGTTTGTCCATCTTTTGATACAAATTTTACATCCATTGTTCTGTCTTTAGATGCATGCGCTTTAAATGTAAGTTTATATACATCGCTTTGTAGCAAGTTAGTTCCTGTTTGAGATAATATAACACCATTTTTATCTCCTGCAACTGGTATTGTTACTTCAGCTTGTTCTTTATCCTTTTCGCTTTTAAATGTAGCACCTTCACCTTTAAAATCCCAGAAACCTACTCTATTATCTCCTAAATTAAAGCTTCCATTATAAATATGATTGCCATTTTCTAATGGCTCTTTTGCTGTACTAGCATTGTCCTCTACATCTGCATCAGCTTCTGTTACTTCTACATCATTAAGATGAATATTAATATCATTAGTTAATCCAAGATTGAATTCTAGTCTACCATGTACATTAGGAGTATCTTTCATTACAAATGAGTATTCATATTCTTTTTCTTCATTTGTAAGATTAACTTTAAATGCATCTGAATATTTCTTCCAACCTCTATCTGAACCACCACCAAATTGTGCTTCTACGGTTGCTGCTTTATCTGCTTTTGCTTTAAATTTTAATGTATATTTTTTATTAAGCCTTAATGGAACATGATCAATTAACTGTACCGAGTAATTTTTATCTCCTCCATTATCTATATTCAAATCTAATCCATCACCTGAATTATTAAATGTAGCTTTTCCTACACCAGCAGTTAAGAAGTTCCAATTATCAAAAGAAAGTTCCCCATCTGTAGAATTTTTTATATTTTTGAACTTAGGATCAATAATGTAGCTTCCATTACTTAAAGGAGTTCTTGCACCTTTTATTGGTCCAGCATAAGTTGCTGGATTATCATGTACTGGATATTCACCATTCAAATCATATACTCTTACATAATCTACTTTCATTTGTGCAGATTTAAAGGAATCATCTGGTTGTAAACCACCATCATAATCTCCTCCTACTGCCATATTTAAAATAATATGAAAATTTCTATCAAATGGAGCTGGGTAAGCATATGGAGCTGGTTCATTAGCTCCTTGACTAAACCAATTATTAGCAGTGTAATATAATTCTCCATCAACATACCATCTAATTTCTCCTGGATCCCACTCTACAGAATAAATATGCTTACCAGTAATATCTTTTCCTGCTGGGAATGTATAATGACTACCACTAGATGTGTTATTAGGCCATTCCTTACCAAAATGAATTGTTCCCCAAACATTATTAAGAACTCTTCCTTTTGCCTCCATAATATCTATTTCTCCACCGGCAGCCCATCTACCATATATATTATTATCATCTGGTAACATCCAAAATGCTGGCCATAGTCCTTGACCTTCTGGCATAGTAATAGCAGCTTCTATTTTTCCATAAGTCTTACTATATTTACCCAAGGTTCTGATTCTGGCTGACGAATATTTATATTCTTTATCACCATATTTAATTGGCGTTTCTTCTTTTCTTGCTTCTATAATAAGGTTTCCATCTTCAACTTTCGTATTCTTATCAGTATAGAATTCTTTTTCATTATTTCCCCAATCTACTGCATTATATTCAGTACCATTTCCATATTGATAACTCCATTTATTAGTATCTAAGTTATCCCCATTAAATTCATCGCTCCACACCATTTTCCACTTATCCTGTTCTTGATTAGCATTTCCAACATTTGATCCTGAATTACCAGAGGATGCATTTCCCGATGACGATCTATTTGACGATGATTTTTTAGTTGCTGTACTACTTAGTAAAGTCTCAGTATTTGCTGGTTTATCAGCTTGTTTAGTAACAGTAGCTCCTTTGCCATCAAATGCTTTAGACACCTTTGGTATTTCTCCAATAGCATCTCCATTATTACTAAAGTTATATTCTTTATTATCTATCATAACTTTACCAGTTTGCATTGCTCCTGATGATGCAAGAGAATATACTTTTCCATCAACTTCAACTATACCAGTTTGCATTGCCCCTGATGTATTTGTAAAATACCAAGTCCCTTTATCATTTATCCAACCTGTTTTCATTGCTCCTGACCCATCGGCAAAATACCAAGCTCCTCTGTCATTTATCCAACCTGTTTTCATTGCTCCTGTTGTATCTGTAAAGTACCAGGTTCCACTATCATTTATCCAACCAGTTCTCATTACTCCTGATGAATCAAAATTATACCAAATTCCATCTATTAACTTCCAATTTGTTGCTAATTCATTATTATCTATATAACTCCAAGTACCATTTTCCGACAACTGCTTCCATTCAGCACTTGCACCACTTGATAAGATTGCTGGGATTATGCTTGTTGCAACTACTGCAGCTATAACTTTTCTCAATTTAACTTTCTTCATCTATGATAATTCTCCTTCGTACTTTTTTGTGTTTTCATTAATTGCTTATGATTACTCGCTTATAAATTTTAATTTAAAAATTCATAATTTGTCATACTTCAAAACCAGCTTTCTATAGCTAACCATATATTTCTACTGAGGATCATACGCTGCCCAATCATAATATGCATTAATTGGAGTTACTCCATTATAAGCACCTAACCATGAATCTACACCTGTTCCTGGCCATAAATTCATCATGATTTTACCAGGATGTGATGGAATATTTTTAGTTGCTCTATAAACTTCTTTTCCGTCTACTAACCATGCAATATACGTTGGTTGCCAGTTAAATGCATAAGTATGAAAACTAGAAGATGCATCAAATCCTAAATTGTAAAGATACTCATGATTTCCTACACCATTTGTATAATAGTTGAATTGTACCTTTGTAGTATCTTTACCTAAAAATTCAATATCAATTTCATCCCAAGGAGTACCATCTGTTGGTCCGGTATAGGTAAAGAACGAGGAAACTATTCCTGTATTTTTGGCTGGCTTCATTCTTACTTGGTAAAGCCCATATCTATAGGTATCCTTTGAACGATATTCTCCACCTGCATATGGCTTAGCTCCCCCTTGAGTATCTTTATTAAGAGTAAGATTCATAACTCCGTTGCTGAAATTAACATTGCTAGATCTCCACGTACAATTAAACATTGCATCATTGGACCAGCCATCTGATTTTGTCCAAGCTGTTGTATTGTAAGAATTAAAAGCCTCACCAAAGTGTGTTGTAGTCAATGCATAAGCTGTTGTTTGACTTAAAGTTCCTACTAAGAAAGTACCTACTAGAATTCCTAATGCTGCAATTTTTAATTTTTTCATTTTCATACATTTATCCTCCTAAAAATTAAATTACTAACAAAATTTGTATTTAAACATTATTTATCCTTTAACAGATCCTGCGGTCATACCACTAATAAACTTTTTTGAGATAATATTTTTTCTTCACTTTTTTCCCCCCTCTTATTTCTTTTGACACCTTTATGATATATTAAAATAACGTTTACTAGAATGGTACAAAATTACGATAACCTATTAAAAAATTACTAATTTTAAACATTTACATAAAAAAAATCAAAAAAGAAGAGATCCTTATTCAGAATCTCTCCTTTATTTTAAATATTACATTTTTTATATTCAGCTGGAGTATAACCTGTATACTTTTTGAAAAGCTTACCAAAATATGCTGTTTCCTTATATCCAAGCATATCACTAACCTCGTAAACTTTATAATTATACTTCTTTAATAATATTTTGGCTCGTTCCATCTTTGCTTTTGTTGTATATTCTAAAAAATTTTCTCCTGTTTGCTGTTTAAATATTGAACATAAATAGTTCTTACTTATATTAAAATTATTTGCTATAGCTGTTAATGTAATATCCTCATCTATATGAGTAAGTACATATTCACAAGCTCTTTGAACTATATTATCACCCTGATTTAGGTTGTATTCCTTTATAATCAATATTAGTTTATTTATATTACCAATTAATTGTTTCTCAATATTCTCCAGTGTTTCAACTCCTAAAAATCCAATGTTTGTTATTTGGCTTAAATCATATATATCTTCTAAAAAACTATATTTTTTAAGCACATTATTATAAATATTGTACACTACTTGAGTAAACGCAATATTTATGCTAAAAATATCAAAATTCAACATACTTGCTATTTCACCAACTAGTTCTCGAAGCATATTTAAAGAATCATCTCTCCCTATAAGTATTGAATTTATTAATGCCTTTTCCTTTTCAATTGGATAAACAAAATTTTTCTTTCTTATTTCTGCTAATTCGGTTAATTGAATTAGTTTATTAGTTCCAAGCACATATTTGTATTTTAATGCCTCTTTAGCATTTAAATAACTTTTGTAAATACTATATAATTGATTATAAGCATTTCCAACCCCAATATTTAATTTTATCTGGTAGTTTTCACTGCTAATTTTAAGTATGTTCTTTAAAACTGCAACAAACTTTTGATTAAAATCGGATAGCTCAATATCTTTTTCCATTTGTACAAGAATAATTTTTTTACCAAAATCTCCATCTAACACAGAAAAATATTCTATATCACTCTTTTTCAATTCTTTCTCTATTAAATCATTAACCTTATTATTTAAATAACTCCATTCGTCGTTTTCAGTTAAATCTTCACTGCTTATAATAATTTCATTAATCTCAACAATTGCAACTTGAACTTTACCTTTAACTAAAGGAAGATTATACTGCGAAATATATTCATCAATAAGCATTAAATTTTTTCCCCTTAATAAGTCATATAAAATTTTTTCTCCCGAAATAATTTTATTTACATTATATTCATGATCCTTTTTTTCTTTCATTGCCAATTTATCATAAGCATTAATTAATATGTTTTTCAGTTTTTGAGCATCTAATGGTTTTAATATATAATCAAAGGCCCCAAGTCTTATCCCCTCTTGTGCATATGAAAATTCATCATAGCCACTTAATAATAGTACTAAAGTATCTAATCCATTTTCTCTAATTTTTCTTAATAACTCAATTCCTGTTATTTTATGCATCTTTATATCTGATATAATAAAATCTATGTTATATTCTTTAATTAGTTCAAGTGCATCTTCTCCATCTCGTGCTTCACAAGCTATCTTAAAACCATATTCCTCCCAGTTAATTATTTTTTTTAATCCTTTTCTGATAATTGGTTCATCATCTACTATCATTACTGAATACAAACTTTTCCCCCCTTTAAAATTCTTATTTACTTAATACTTCTAATGGATTATCTATAGAATTTGGAAGCTTAAGTGTTATTTGTGTATAACCCCCTTCGTGAGTTTCAATCATAATACCATATTGTTTACCGTAAAAAAGCTTTATTCTATCACTAACATTTTTAAGTCCAAGACCATATTTTTTATCTATATTTTCGTTTATATGATTCTGTAACTCCTGAACTTTGTTTATATCCATTCCCTTTCCATCATCTTTCACATTTAAATATAAATATTCTTCATCAATAGCAACAGATATGGAAATAATACCATTTTCACTCATTAATTTTTCTGAAATACCATGCTTCACTGCATTTTCCACTAAGGGTTGAATAGTCAATTTTAATATTTTTCTGCCTAGAAATTCCGGCTCAATATTAATATTTAAAATTATTTCAAAATCATATCTTAGAGTCATTAATGATATATAATTTTTAATATGACTTATTTCTTCACTCAGTGGGACAAACTCGCTATTCCATTTCATGTTATATCTCATCATATCACCTAAAGCCGCTAAACAATCAGATACCATGTAATTTTCTTCAACTAATGCCATCATCCTAATATTCTCAAGAGTATTATATAGAAAATGTGAATCTATTTGAGTTTTTAATGCTTTTAGTTCTGCTTCTTTGGTTATTATTTCTTTATTCACGCTCTCCTTAATCAATATATCTATAGTTTTCATCATTTGCCTAAAATTATGGGCAAGCACTCCAACTTCATCATTACCATAAACCTCTATACTTGGCATTAAATCTCCAGTTCTTACCTGTTTAACTGCAGAAATTATTTTGTATAATCTTTTTAGAATAGTTTTAGTTGCAAAAAATACTACTACTGATAGAAATATCAGCAAAAAAATTGAACTCCAAATAACAAGATATTTAGAATTTTTTATTTCTTGAGAAATGTTATTTAATGGGATAACACTTATTAAGTAATTGTTTGGAATAGGTGACTCTTTGTACAGTATAATATAATCTTCACTACCTTGATTATAATTCACTTCTCCTTTTTCATGTTCCAATTTATCTTTAATAAATTCCTGAAACTTTTTATTATCGAAATTAAATTTTTTAAGCAGTGTACTATTTTCACTTGTTTTTATATCCATATTTTCTTTATTTACTAATAATATTTGTCCACTTTTCAACTCATCTTTTTCGTACATTTTTTGAAAAAAATCCTTGGAATCCATAGTTACCCTGCAAATACCATAATACTTATCACTTGAATAAGTAATCCTTTTATTAATAGAAACTACTACATCTTTTGATTCATCATTTAAAGTTGATTTAACCAAAATATCATTATCATAATGATTAATATTCCAATATTCTGAACCATTTTTTTTAATAACTTTTTTATACCATTGATTATCCATAATTCTGTCTATTTTATAAAAAGTAGGCCAAATTTCACTTATATTAGAATTACTAGTAAATATATTTATTTGTTTAATTGTTGGATTACTATTTTGCAGATTAATTAATTGCTTATAGGTTGTTTCTTTAAACTCAATTAGTTCTTTTGCTTCTTGATTATCAACTCCCTGTAAATATCCTATTACTTGATTATCAGATTCTATAGTCTTAATTATATTTCTCATTATATAAACATTCTTTTCAACACTATCATATTCAGTGCTGAGATCATAATTAGCTCTATTTACTGCATCATGTTTTGCATTCTCTGAAAGGGAACTAAATATATATAAAGAAAATATTACTATCGGAATACCAATAATGAATATATACATGGTAATTAATTTTTTTATTAAACTTTGATCACTTAATGTTTGCTTAATTTTTTCCCACGAAATAACAGCTTTATTCTTCATTTAAGCAACTCCTATTTTAATTCATCTAACTACATTTAGCTTCTTCTTATTTTCCTCATATTTTTGTTGAGCATATTTTTGTATCTTATCCCAACCTTGTTCTTTTCTATATGAGATAAATTCATTTAGTAGTTTATCAAATTCATTCTCGTTCTTAGCAATAAGCAGATTCTTTAATGTATTTCCCCATTTTTTGTTTATTCTCACAAAAGCTATTCCTTCCTCATTATCTCCATACGGATAAATGTTATCAAATAAGGAATAATTATACGTCTTCCCCTTAGCCCAGTCACTTATTATACTTAGTGGCTTCTCTTTTTCTGGCATCCATTTCTGTATTAAGTCACCATCTGACAGCATCCAATAGGTATTTGCCGCACCATATTTATTATCAAAAGCTATTCTATCTTTGTTTAGCAAATCTACTACTTCTGGTTTAAACTGTTCCTTTCCATTAATTACATCCCAAGTTAATCCTTTTATTCCCAAATACAAATCTTTATTTCCTTCTTCACTAATTAAATAACTTAAAAAATTTATAGCTCTCTTTGGATCTTTACAGGTCTTTGAAATCAAGGTAACTGTCCATCCAGAAATACTATCTCCTGCTAGTTTAGGCTGATCTAACCTAGAGTTTGAAGGCCCATCTATAGCCATATATACTTTATTCTTATCTCTAGAGTATAATTCCAGTTGCTGAGCTGACATGTCAGAGCTTTGATAGAGCATTGCAAAATATCTTCCTTCTGTTATCTTTTCTTCTATCTGAGCTCTTTTATCAACAAAAATTTCCTTCGATAGCAATCCTCTTTCATTAGCTTCTCTTAAAGTTTTTAACCATCCTATATATTCTTTATCTATATTTTTATCATATACTTTTCCATTCTCTTCTCTAGGAACATCTAAAAAATTAGGCAAAATACTATCTAAAGAAAGATTTCCATAATCATTGAACTCATGAAAGCCTATAGGTATCAATTCATGGCCATCAACTTTCGAAAATTCTTTTTTTGCCCTTTCAAGGGCACTTAAAAAACCTTGTGGTGTTCTCATATCAGGTTTTCCTAAAGCTTCATATATATCTTTCCTAACTAAAAATGTTTGATTTGATGGCTTTTCTTCTTTGTAATCACTAAAATCAGTTACTGGACTTGAAAAGTTTGGATAGCAATATACATTTCCATCGCTTTCTCTATACCATTCCAATTTTTGTTTATCTGCAGCTCTCATAAAATATGCATCATATTGCTCTGATATCTTATCAAGCGGTAATGCTAAACCGCTCTGAATTATCCTTTTATATCCATAATCTTGTGAACTTAATGTAATAAAATCTGGCAATTTACCAGTTTCAATCATAGAATTTAATTTTTCTGTCTCATCACCGCTTGGAGTTATTAAGTTTAAACTAACACCAGTTTTCTCAGAAACATATTTTGAAACAGGATTTGTCCCCCATTTAGTTTGAAACCAAGAAAAATCAATATACCAATCAAAAGTTATGGGTGTTATATCCATATTTTGTCCTTCTTCACCATAGGTATTATTAACTGTACTCTCTATTTTTTTATCAAATAGAAAACATGCTGTAAGAAACATAGACATTGCAGCTAAGGCTATAATTCCTCTATAAACCTTTACATTTTGCTTTCTCATATATAATCCCCCCCTTTTGTGGTATAAAAATATTGCTAAACGGTAATTTAAAACTTCATTTTAAAATTATACTTTTTTAAAAATTATAAGTCAATTTCTTAATATCCTATTAACTCCTCTATATTATTTCCATAAAAAATAATAAAACCACTATTAGCAATTTATGATTACTTATAGTGATTTTATTATTTTAAACTAAATATCTTTTATAACTATTAAATTACTTTAAATCCATCTATCTTATCTACTAATCTTTCTACTGATTTGTCCAATTGAACTGCTACGCCTGAGACTTCTTCAATAGATGCAACCATTTCTTCTGCTGATGCTGATATTTCTTCTGTTGAAGCAGAAACCTCTTCTGCAACAGAGGCCACACCTTCTACTTTGCCTACAACTATATCTTTGGCTTTGATTGCATTTTTAACTGAATTATATGTTTCATCAACAACAGGTGTAATATCTTGAACAGACTTCAATATAGTGTCAAAAGATTCAATTGTTTTTTCAATAACTTGAGCCTGCTCACTAATTAGATCATTCATTCCATTCGAAGTAACAATAACTTCTTTTGTTTCTCCACTAACTAAATTTATTAGGTTCATTATTTCTGAAGCTGATTTACTGGATTCTTCAGCTAATTTTCTTACTTCATCTGCAACTACTGCAAAGCCTTTTCCTTGTTCTCCTGCTCTTGCTGCTTCAATAGCTGCGTTCAAAGCTAAAAGATTAGTTTGCTCTGATATTTCATTAATAGAATCCGTTATTTTGCCTATTTCACTTACAGTGCTGCCTAAGCCATTAATCTTATTAGTAACAAGTGTAAATGACTGTTTAACATCATTAACTGATTTAGTTAATGACCCAATAAAATTTTTACCTAAAACAGCTTTATCTTCAGCTTTTTTGCTACTTATATTAACGTTCGAAATTTTATCATGAATATCATTTAATTCATCATTAAACATATCTAATTGTTTAGTTATATCTAATAGCTGGCGAGTTTGATCCATTGCTCCATTGGCTATTTCTCCAATAGCTGTAGAAACTTCATTTGCAGCTACTGACATTTCTTTAGAATTATTTGTTAATGTATTTGATAAATCACTGACCTCTCCACTGCTTTCTTTAACTCCAGATATTGAAAATCTCAATTTTTCCATAGTATTATTTATTTTAGTTCCCATGATGCCAACTTCATCATTGCTTTTAACTTCAATCTTAGTTGTAAAATCGCCTTCATCAATAAATCCCATGGCCTTAACAACACTATTAATACTATTTGTAAATCTTTTCGACATTATTACTGCAAAAATAACTGAAATAATCAAAGCTATTAAAACTATAATTCCCATTAAACTAATAACTTCTTTTGATGTTCCCATAAGTTCAGCTGTTGGTATAACAGATAAATAAATTAATCCTATATCATTATTGTTGTCGTATGCGACTATTTTTTTTATTCCATTATATTCATATTCACCAATTCCAGATTTTTTGCTTAATACTTCCTTAGAAATACCTATATCTAAAAAATTCTTTTGAAATATTTCATCCTTATTAGGATGTAAAGCAGTTGTTCCATCTTCTTGTATTGCAAAAATATATCCTGATGATCCAATCTTAATATTAGTAACATATTTATCTGATATCTTTTCTAAATCCACAGAATATATTACATATCCAATTATTTGCTTATCATTATTTAGAATTGGAACACAAATTGCAACTATTGCTCTTCCTGTACTATTACTCGCTCTAACACTAGAAACTACTAAGTTTTTTGTTTCTTTAACTTTTGCCAAATAATCAGGCATTGGTGATTTGTCTTTGTCAACTCCTTTTTTCAGAGCATCTGTTAAACGTCTTTCGTCTCCACTAATAACTATTATGTTTGCAAAAACTCCATATCTCTTTAACTGGTCTCCAAAACTATTTGATACCTGTTCCTTCAATTCTTCAGATGTAGTGTTATTAAAATACTGTATTAGGGTAGGATCTTTTTGGGAATCCAAAGCTAAATTTTTTAACATTTCTATGGTACCATTCATAGATTGTTCTGAAACTAACAATTCTTCATTTAGTCTAGAGTAAGCTTCCTTTTTATTTGAGTTTTGAACAATTGAACTAACTATAATTCCTGAGATAATCAATGGTACTATTGCAAAAATTGTAAATAAAATAATAAATTTGTTTTTTAATTTCATATTTCCCCCTCCTGCTTCTTTTTTCCTTTTATACCTTTGTTACAATTGTACTATATGTATGTATACGCTATCAATAATATTAAATATTTACCAGCTTTATTAAACAAAAATATAATAAAATTAAATTTTATTCAAAAATAAAGTAAATAAAAAATAACACCTATATGAATTTATTTAAAAAATATTATTAATCCATATAAGTATTATCTTAACTATTACTTAAATTTTAAAAGATAGACTAATATAATGATGCAATTAGAAATCACTATTCCTTACCATATTATAGAGCATTCCTTCTTTTAAAGCATTGCTATTACCACCTAATGCATCTACCAATGCATAAGCAAAAGGTAAGGTTGTAGCTGGTCCCCTGCTAGTGATTAAATGATCATCTATCGCAACTATATCTTCAACATAGTTAGCTTCCTTAAACAAAGCAGTATATTTTTCACCAGGGTATGAAGTTATTGTACGACCTTTTACAATTCCTGCTTTCTCCAAAACCATTGGTGCTGCACAAATAGCTGCAACAAACTTTTCAGGTACTTTATCAAAATATTTAACTAATTCAATTACTCTTTCATCATCTCTTAAATTAGTTGCTCCAGGTAATCCCCCAGGTAAAACAATCATGTCATATTCTTTAATTTCATCACTTATAATTTTATCAGTTTTAACAATAATATCATGAGAACCTCTAACCATTTCTTTTTCTATGCTTACAGAATCACAATGGAATCCAGCCCTTTTTAAAATATCAATAACAAATAGTGATTCCCCCTCTTCAAATCCATCTGCTAAAAAAACTGCTATTTTTTTCATTTTCATCTTCCTCTCTTTTAATAAATTACTTTCTAATTTTATTACAATATGTTGCCTAACTTAATCTATATAGTTGAATCTATTCATTTACCTTCTGAACCTATGATAGCAGTATATTGTGGAGATACTTATAATTATAATAATAATTCTATTAAAATTTCGGAACTTGAAGATAAACCCTTATTGATAAGCTCTAAATTTAAAAATATGTTATTTGAAGCATGTGAAAAATATAATTTCGAACCTAGAATTCTTTGCGAAATTAATGATGCACGCTCACTCCTATTATGGGCTAGTAGTGGAATGGGTATAGCTATAGTTCCTAAAGATTGGATTGACATTTCCAAAAATATCAATTTAAAATATAACGAGATAAATGAGCCATCTTTAGTAACACGTTCTGAGATTATATGGACTAAAGACAAATACCTATCTTCTGTTGCTAAACACTTTCTAGATGAATTTTGTAGATAATCTTTGTCAGAATAGCACAATTATAATTTTTACTACAGTATTTACCACTGGATACAGTTAAAATTAGAGGCCATATTAAAATGGCCTCTAAATACTTTTAATTTTATTGTACTAAAATTAATTTTCTATTATGTGGTGCACTGCTAAGTAGCGTGTCCATAGCCGGTGGAAAATATGAAGAACTATATTGATAAGTTAATTCAATATCATGAGTTCCTGGCTTTAAACCGCCTTCTTTTCTAACTGTAAGGGTTGCTGGTTCTAAAAGACCCCAATGAACATCTCCTAATTTAAGTATCTCCTCTTGTTCATAAGTCACACCACTTATAGTCCATGTAACTTGATCTCCTGAAAAAGTTTCTCCATCTACTGTAATAGTAGCGGGACGTAACTGCGAAAGCCAAAGTCCTCTGTAATATAGTGATCTAATATTAAATTGAAAGCCAGTAATTTTTCCCTGATTCTCAACATTTCTAAAACCTCTTGATTGTATACATTCTCTATCTAGCATGCTTTTTCTCCTTTCTCTATTCTCCTAGTAATTTCTTCATCATTATATGCTGTCTTCTTACCTGTATAGAAGGATATCCAGCCTTTTTGGCATATGGTCCTTCGTACTCACTTAACATATACCCATCCCATTTTTGTTCTATTAAAGTATTTATGATTTTTTCATAAGGTATTACAACTTCCTCACACTCTTCTGACATCTTTACAAATTTTGCATGACAGCAATATACATATGGAAGTAATGGAATAATCTCTTCTACTTCACTATGATTACCTGGTGGTTGTACCCAATCCCCTGGTCCATATTCACTTGCATCTAAATACTTAGTTTGGAATACACCAAAATCAATGTTCAAACCAAAATATTTAGTACCTGTTTCCTCAATAAATTCAACAAATTCTTTAACCATTTTAGAATTTAAAAGAGTAGGAGCATGAATTTCAGGACACATACGAACATTATATTTTTCAGCTAAAGGCAACGCCATTTTTATAAACTCTCTCCAATTTGTTACTGGTGTTAAATCATCATCAATAACCCCTAACTTAGTACGAAGAACAGTGAATCCTAATCTATTAGCAATTTTAAAATCTCGTTCTAACATAACAAGAGATTCCTCAGATGTAAGTTCTCTACCCATATACAAACGAGAATCTACCCAATGCCCGTATTCAACAGGTACAATATCATATTCTATAATAAGTCTATCCCATTTTTGAAACCAATCCTCACTATGGTTTGGGTAACCTTCTATATGAGAATTTGCTAAAATTTCTAATCCCCTTGCACCCATATCCTTCATCTCAGCAAACATATCTTCTAAATCCATAGAAACACCATAATCTCCATTATAGCTATACAATGATACGCCTCTTTTTGGTCTTCCTTGTTTTTCAAGCTTATTATCCATATTATAAAATTCCTCCTTTTTGTAATCTCTTATTTTAAACTTCTATTAATCAATTATTAAAGTTAAATATAATTGATTTTTGTTATAATTTTTAATTTTTAGCACACCATTATTGTACTCTTTTCAATATTGTAAACGCATTCTATTATTTATTCACTTCTATTAGCAAACCCGATTATTTTTCATCTTCTATCATACAAATTTAAATAATATTAAGATTTCAATGTGAAATCCTAATCACTTTTATTAATAGTTAACCAAAGTTCTTATAAATTATCCAGCCACATTTAAAGAATTTAAAATTTGAAAATTAGCTATTCAGTAAATATTTTAACAAATAGTAATTTGCTTAATGCCTAATTCATATGTAATAAAATATCACATATATATCTGTTTAAAATAAATGTTGGTAATGTTTAGAAACTTAATATTTAGGCAATTATTAAGAGGATTTGAATATTTAATTTATATTTTGACAATGAATTGAGGTAATTTTCTTGATAAAAACTGATACCAATTTTAATTTATTAAACTCTCATATTACTGCATTGATAAAAAAGGATATCTGTTCAAATAGAAATATTGAAAAATGTCCTATTTGTGAGTCAAAACACTACATCAAATATGGATCATTTAAAGGATTTCAGAGATATAAGTGTAAAGAATGTGGCAAAACCTTTTCTAATGTAACAAAGTCCTTATGGAGTTATTCAAAAAAGGACTCTAGTAAATGGATTAAATTTACTGAATATGTGCTTGAAAGAAAATCTTTAAGATTTTGTGCAGAAAAATTAGAAATAAGCTTAGTTACAGCTTTTTATTGGAGACATAAAGTATTGCAGGGACTTAACTATGAGAGTGTTCCAGCAAATTTAAACGGAGATGTACATATTGCTAAAAAATTAATTCCTGAGAATTTTAAAGGAAGCAGAAATCTCACTATAACAGTACGCCACAATATTTGGGTTATAGCTGCAAAAAGCGATGAAAATTCTATTATAGTTAAACCAATTTCACGATGTCATTGGCATTTACCTAGCTTTAATAAAAGAATTTATTATTTAATTGATGAGAAAGCTTATATAGTGCCATATGGTGATCGATATATTTCTTTAGTTGCAAAAGCACATAATAAAAAGCGTAAAAAAGAAGTTCAGAATGATAAAATAATCTGGCCATTCCAAATTATTTTAGAGAAATGGCTTAAAAAATATCATGGTGTTGCTTCAAAATATTTAGAAAAATACCTTTCACTTTTTATATTATATATTACAAAAAAAGAGATGAATTATATGGAAATATTCAAGAAATTATCTCTTGAAAACAAATTTATTAAGACATCTGATATAGGAATATCAAATATAAACCCAATTGGAGTAGTGCTATAATTCATATGTCTTCTATTAACAACAATTATTTTAAACATTTTCACATATAAAATAAAAGTTAATATCTTATTGCTTGTTATTTTTTATTTTATATTATTTGACCTTATGGAGTTATTTTTATACATGTTAGAATACTTCATAATTGAAATGTTAAAATCTGTTGATGACATTTAAAAATTTTGTAAAGAAGCAATATTGGAGTTTGCTAATCAAAACACTTATTTTTCATTATTTAAATTTTAAATCATTGAACCAAAGATATCTTATTATATTCAACATGATTTACAGTAATTCTATGCAATTGTACTTAATGCTATGTCATTTGACATGGCAATTGTTTTCGCTTTGTGTATTTCTGCAGAACTATTATCCATTATGATTTGCTATACTCAAAAGTAATATCATACAGATTAACTTCATGTGGTGAAAGACAGCTTTCCACTTTTAATTCTTCTATACTTTCCATATAGAAAACTTTCTGTTTAGGCACACAAATTTGTTTTAAGTAATCAATTTCATCTTTTTTAATATTGTAAATAGAATTCATATTTAGCCATTCATCAAAAATACTCCCGTGCTCTCTATTTAAAATATATTTTTTTATACGATATCTTCCTTTTTTTACTCCGCTTAAAGTTATATTTATATTTAATTTTTGTTCGTTCTCAAAAATATTATAATATTGATCTAAGTTTACTGATGCTTCCTCACTTAAGCAATAAAAATAATTGAAATGTTTATAATTATACGTAATAATTTGATAACTATAAGAAGATTCTTTTGTTATAACATATCCCTCACCCTTTTTTATCAAACTATTTCCTAGTTTCGCCAACATTTCATAAGCATAAAATCCTGGTTTACTTATTCCATTAGCACTTATTATTCCCATATCTCCATATAATAGATTTTTTGAATCATTTAATTCTCCAGATATATCAGAGCAAAACCAATATCCAAAACTATCTGTTTCATCTAAAGTATCTATTATATTTTTAGTAATATAAGCTGCTTTAAAGATTGTGTCATTAGCTGGATGGCGATGAGATATACTAGAATTGTACTCTGTAACATGAATTTCTTGAATTTCAATTCCTGTATCTTTAATTATTTTTTTAATTTTGGTAAGCTGTACTTTTGAATAATTTCTATCTTTTGAAGGAAGTAATCGAGTTTTATATTCATGTTCTTCACTTATTCTATTATTTTTCTTCTCAATTTCTTCAATTTTGTTATCTTCAATAAGTTCATATGGATATAGTGATACTGATAAAAAGTCCAGCCTAGTATTTGTTCTTTTTAACTGATTTAAAAACTCGCCAAACCATTTTTTATTTACCTCTGTATTAAAGCCAGGTCCTCCTACTTTAGCCTCTGGTACTATTTTTTTTACTGTATCATGATAGCACTTAAATTCTTCTACATACTTATGAAAATTTCCATTCCAGAAAACATAATCAATTTCTCCTTCTTTCCAAAATTCAAAATACCATTTTGATACCTCCGTTATTCCATATCTATTAATACAATGTACAATAAATTTTTCTAATAACTCTAAAGATTTCTTGAAATGTTTTTCTTGTTTTGAAGGATTTCTAAAATACATAGCTTTATTCGATGTAATACTTAGAACTTTAGCCTTATTTCCCAACTCAATAAACGGTTTTAAATTTATGCTATACAAGAAATCAATCAATTTATCTATTTTGGTAAAGTTATAATTTACTTCCTCCAAGGTCTCTTCTCCATAACTAAGCATTTCATCACTGAAAATACCTTGAAATCTAGCATACTTAAATTTTATTTTGTATATGCGTTAACTGCTGCTGAAAATCTGATCTAAGACCATCTTGAGCATAACCAAGATTAATTAAGTTTCTCCATGAATGTGTAACTTGTTTTATCTTGTCTACATCAGCATTTACTGTAACACTTTTCACTAAATCATTTTGTGGAAATTTATTATAGTTTTCCTCTTCATGAGCTACATATTGAGTCAACTTTTCTAACGCTTGATTATAATCAACTTTAGTTATTTCTAATTCTATTTTTTCATCTTTGTTACTTATTTCTTGTTTTTTTCTAATTTGAGTACGATATTCCGCTGGTGTAGTATCATATACTTCCTTAAATATTTTATTAAATGCAGCCAAATTAGGGAATCCATTATTCATTGAAACTATAGTCACAGAATTATCTTTTCGAATAAGTTCCTTTACTGCTTGAGACAATCGATACTCATTTAAATATTTTAATAAAGTCATATTCATATGACTTTTAAAGAACTTAGATAAATATTCAGGAGTTAAATATTGAGCAGCAGCTACATCTTGCAAAGAAATTTGTTTATAATAATTTTGTTTAATATAAGCTAATATATTATTTATTCGTTCAATATGCTTACTATTTTTAATTTCTAAAGTTTGCATTTTATACTCTTCTACAATCGTAAAATTCATATCTAATAAATAAATTAAATCATATAATAAAGACATCACTTTAAAGTCATACCTGTTCTTCTTAATAGAATATTCGTACATTATCTTGGATAATATTTTTCTAATATTATTGTAATTTTCATTTGCATCAATAGAAGAATTGCATAAAAATAGACTTTGCTCACCTCTCATAACATTATTGGCGAAATCATTGTCAATTTGCATTGATAAAACAATATTTTCCTCTTCACCATAAAGCTCATATATATCCCCATTATTAATTAACAACACATCAGATTCTGATAATTTATAGTTTTTATTATTTATAATAGCCTTCAGCTCGCCTTTAAGAACAAATAAAAATTCCATATTCTTTTGAACATTTGAAAAAATTCTTTTAACTTTATTTAATGTAATTACTATTGGTATATTATTTTCATTAACATTTTTACTTGCATTCCCCACATTAAACGCTCCTTTTTAACTCTGTTACTACACATTCTCCATGCTTTCTAATCAAAATATTAATTTCCATCTTTCTTACTTGCATCTTTTTTGATTAACTACATCACCAAGCAGCATTCTAATTTCATCGTTTAGATAGTTATGTATAAAATATGTATCCAAACTCATATTAAATTTATTAATATTATAGCTATTTCCATCAGTTCTATCCTAAAATGGTGCAATTGTAAGCATAATAAACATTGCTATAATTTTCTCATAAAAATAATATAATAAACTATAATAAAACCACTATTAGCAATTTATTAATTACTTATAGTGGTTTTCTAATTTTTATATATCTAATACTAATTTTACTCCACCATAAATCCCAGCATCATTTCCAAGCTTTGCAAGTTCAAATTTTGTACCTTCACATGCATGGAAAGCTTTTTCAATAAAGTGCTTTCTTATAACATTTATAAGAATCATTCCTGCCTTTGATACTCCTCCTCCAATTACAAAAACTTCTGGATCACATACACATGAAACATTAGCTAGTGTTCCACCTAATTTTTCACCCAAATCTTCAACTAATATGTTAGCTAATTCATCTCCTTCTTTTGCTGCATCAAATATTAATTTTGCTGTGATTTCACTATAATTTCTTAGTAACGAAGGTCTTTCTTTACTATTTAAAAGTTTTTTTGCTTCTTTTACAATTCCTGTAGCTGAAGCATATTGTTCAAGACATCCTTTTTTTCCGCATCCACAGGTTTCAGTTTCGTTTTTAACCACTTTAATATGTCCTATTTCTCCACCAGCACCATTTGTTCCTGAGATAATATTTCCATCAATAATAATTCCACCACCAACACCTGTTCCAAGTGTCACCATTACTACATTTTTATAACCTTTTCCCCCGCCTTGCCACATTTCACCTAATGCAGCCACATTAGCATCATTACCAGCTTTTACTGGAAGATCGATAAGTTCACTTAAAGTTTCTTCAACATTAAATATTCCCCATCCTAAATTAACACATTTTAAAACAGTTCCATCATTGCTTACTGGACCAGGAACTCCAAGTCCAACCCCAACCACATCATTTTTTTGTATTCCTTTTTCCTCTAACTTATCATTTATTTCTTTAGCAATATCAATTAAAATATACTTGCCATTTTCCTCTCTTCTTGTATCCACTTCCCACTTTTCTATCAAGGATCCATCCACTTTAAATAGTCCCATTTTTATTGTTGTTCCACCTATATCTATTCCAAATCCATAATTTCTCACTTTATTTTCTCCTCACATGTATCAATTTATAATAATTATTAATTTAAAAGCTCAAATTTGATCTTATTTATTGACAAAGGGAACTGATTTATTAAGATATCTTATCAGTTCCCTTTCCTTATGCTATAAATTTAATTTAAATTTTTGTGGGCTAATAGTTAAATTTTATAGTTCTACTGGTTTACCAGTTTCAGCTGATTTATAAATTGCTTCTAATATTTGTGTTACTACAAATGCTTGTTCAGGTTTAACTAATGGTTCTGTATCATTTAAGATAGCATCTATCCATTGAATAGCTTCTGCATCACGTTGTTCTAATTGCCCTGCTCCTTCAAATCCAAATACTCCGCCTGCATCTGAAGGTTGAGTTTGTACTAATTTACCATGTGCAGCTTTATTAAATATAGTATATCCTTGATCAGCAAAGGCTAAACCAAACATTTCAGCTCCGGCATCTGTTCCACATAATGTTACTTGTGCTTCTTTTGGGTTAATCATGTTTAATGCCCAAGCAGCTTCTAAGTATATAGTTGCACCATTTTCCATTTTAATAAATCCAAAAGCTGAATCTTCTACTTCATAAGTTTTTGGATCCCATGGTCCAAACATGTTTCCTTCTGGTCCATGTTCTAATGTTCCTAATTTTTGATAAACTGATCCAAATACAGTTTTTGGTTTGTAATTATCCATGAACCATAATGTTAAGTCTAAAGCATGAGTTCCGATATCTATTAATGGACCTCCACCTTGCTTAGATTTGTCTGGGAATACTCCCCATGTAGGAACTCCTCTACGTCTTATAGCATGAGCTTTCGCCATGTATATGTCACCTAATTCACCATTTGCACAAGCTTCTTTTGTTTCAAGTGAATCAGAACGGAAACGATTTTGATATCCAATAGTTAATTTCTTTCCTGTTCTCTTAGCAGCATCTAACATCAATTGTGCTTCAGCACTGTTAATTGCCATTGGCTTTTCACACATAACATGTTTTCCAGCTTCTAAAGAAGCAACTGTAATTTCTGAGTGTGATACATTTGGAGTTAATACATGAATGACATCAATACTTTCATCTTTTATTAATTCTTTATAATCAGTATAAACTTTAGCATCAGCTGTACCATATTTCTTTGCAGCTTCTACTGCTCTTTCCTCAATAATATCACAAAAAGCAACTAATTCTACCTTATCTGTTAACTTTGATAATGCTGGAAAATGCTTTCCATTTGCAATTCCACCACAGCCAATAAAACCAATTTTTAATTTTTTCATTTCTATCTACCTCACTTTTTAAATTTATAATAATTTTAGTTTTTAGTTAAATTAATTTATTTTTGATTTAATTATTATCAAGGAATAATTAATCTTTTAATATTTATAATTTATTCCTTATTACATATTTATTGTACCCTTTCAGACTCTGTAAACGCATTCTTTTAATTGTTCACTTTTGTTAATAATATTGTTAAAATAATATATTTTTTAAATCAACAAAAAAAATATTAACAAATCGATTTAAAATATTAATATTTATTATTTCTAGTTAAATATTTTATATTTATATAATCTATTATCTACCCTTAATATCGTTCAAAATTAATAAAGAAGCTATAGCACTTATTAAAATAAGATAATCTATAGCTTCTTCATTTTTATATATTATTAACTTTATTTAATATTCATTTGATAAAATACAAAATTACAAAGTGAATTTTTCAACAGAGGTTTCTAACCTATTAGCTAAGCTAACTTGATTTTCCATGGAATCCTTAGCTTCATTCATTATATTACTTATTTCTGATAAACTAGAATTAATTTCACCTGTAGAATCAGAAGTTTTCCCAGATATCTCAACAACCTTATCTACTACTTTACTAATTTCTTCAATTGATGTATTCATAAGTTTAGCAGAAGATGTTACTTCTGTTGATATGCTGTTTATAAGCTTCGCATCATTTTGATATTGATCTCCTGTTTCTAGCAACAACTCATAGTCAGCCTTAACATTATTATCTATATAAGCAAGAATATCTTGTGAACTCACTGAAAGGTTATCAAAAACTGCTCTTACTTGAGAAACCAAATTTTCTACATTTGAAATAGCTTCTGAAGATTGTTCTGCTAAAGTTCTTACTTCTTCTGCTACAACTGCGAAACCTTTACCTTGTTCACCTGCCCTTGACGCTTCAATAGATGCATTTAAAGCAAGAAGATTTGTTTGTTCCGCTATGCCTTTTATAGTATCTGACATAAGTCTAATTTCTTCTACTATTTTACCAGCTTCAATTGCTTTAAGAATTTTTTCTTGTTTTTCACTATAAGTCAAATTTGCTTTTTCAAGAGAGTTAGAAACTTTTTGCTTCATTTGTGAAGCCCTTAATTCCATCTCTTCTGATGAAGTTAATCCTGCTTTTACTTTAGATAAAAGTAAATCATTTGTTTTTATAATTTCTTCAATAGACATATTTGCTTTTTCAGTTGTAGCTATTAAAGTCGATGCATCAGTTGATAATACAGATGACGTTGAATTAATAGCATTTATATTTGAATATGAGCTTTTTGTTGATTTTAACAATTCATGACTTGAAGTATTAATATTTTTAGAAATATCAATTATATCTGATAACAATACTTTCATATTTGAACTAGCTTTATTTAAACTATCTCCCAATTTGCTTATATCATCATTTCCTTTAAAATTGAGTTCCTCAGATAAATCCCCATTTCCTAGTTTTTGAGTAAAATCCAATACTTTTTTAAGCCTCTTTAAAACTAAATTATCATAAATATATACTATTATAAATACTGATATTATTATGCTTATAGCTGCAGATACAAAAATACCAATATCTCCATCTAAAAAGAAAGTAGGAACCCCAACTCTTTGCAATGCTTCCTTTCCTCTTGCTATAACAAAATTTACAGCTTGTCCTATGTAAGAACTAAAGCATTGAACAATTACAATAGCAATTATCAATTTAAATTTAATAGATTCCAATGTTGAATTTACTATTTTTCCTTTTACGCTCATATTTTTTCCTCCTCATATAGTAATACAATAATATTATAATACCAATTAATATTATAATATCAGTGTATTTTATTTAAGGCACTATTGTCAATGCGTAAAATGGACTGTGCATCTATATGGAATCATATTTATTTATCAATTTTTTATTACGATCTGGTGCTTGAGCAATCACTACAGCTATAAGCATAAATACACAACCTATAATTTCTCTAAAGGACATTTTCTCATTAAGTATAATAACTCCGCTAGTTATTTATAACCTAAAAATTTGAAATAGCTATACAATCCAAGCTCCATTAGCTCCTAGTACATAACCATCTATAGTTGTATTAGCAAGCATTGCTCCTGAAGCATTACAGTAATACCAAGTACCATTATCATTAATCCAGCCAGTTTGCATTACCCCTGCTGTATTTAAGTAATACCAAGTAGCTCCATCTTGTAACCAGCCTGTAGCTTTAGTTCCATCAGTTTTAACATAATTCCAAGTTCCATCTGCCGCCTTTACCCATCCAGTAGCTACTACTGCTGGAGTTGTTGTTTTTGTTGTATCAGTATTTTCTGAAGGTTTGTTAAATATTAATGAATAAACTTTATCATTTTCATTCCAAGCAACTACACTAGCATCATAAGCAACATTGAATTTATCAAATGATCCATCCACTTTATATAGCTTATCAAATTTACTATCTTTGTTATTCCACTTTTTAACATATCCACTTCCTACAGAATAAAGATTTCCTCCACCTATTCCCCAAGCATCAGCACTAGTATCATCATAATCACTTACATCTGTATAGTAATATCCATTTTCTGCTTTAAAGTTTATAGTTTGAGCATAATATTTTTTCTCAACAGGATCAAAACAATGACTTGCAATACCATCAGGGCTTCCTGTTATTAATCCAAAAGGAATGTTTCCAGGTGTAGGTAATTTACTAAAATCAAATAAACCAAATATATGTGCTTGATTTCCTTTATCATCTGTTGTAAAATAAGTCCCAACATTCTCAGCATATTTAATACCATCTACATCCCCTGATGCTTGAGCTTTTGAAATTCTTTGTAAAACTGTTACACTATTATCACTAGAATTAATAACTGGAGCTTTATAATGTTTTGCTTTTGATCCAAAGAACACTTGATCTGTCACATTAGTATACGAAGCATCTACATCTGAATCAGTTTTTAACTTTTTCCATATTGTTAATTTTGCACTTCTAGTTATGTAATCAGCATCTTCATCTCTTGTTGCATCATTAATAATTTGAGCTTTTAATGTATAATCAACGCCTCCGACTGTAACATCATAAGTATCTTTAGTATTTTTAATTGTAACACCAGCAGCGGTTGTAAAATATACCCCAACATTTCCCAAATTATAGTCGGCATCTACATAATTTCCACTTTCATCTGTGTAAATTATATCTTTTAGTTTACCTTGAAACTGATATTTTGTTTTTAAATCATATTGGAATTCTCTCCATTTACCTGTAGCTCCCCATATATCAGTCTTATCATTCCCTTTAATCTTATCTGGTTGTATATGATTTCCTTCATAACTGCTTTCTAGAAATCTCCCCTCATTATCTTTCTTAATTTTCTTTCTCAAGGCATCGGCTACATCACTATTTATGTCATCTAATACCTTATCATCTATCTTCTTACCTGTTGTTATATCTATATAATAATCCCCATTATTAAAATCTAAATATTTATCTTTATAAATATCTCCTATTTCATCGCCTGCACCAGCATCCTCTAATTGAGTATACTTCCCATCTGCCAAGTAATAAACAGCGTCATCTTTACCGTTTATTTCTCCATCAATTATATAGCTGCCTCTGCCCAAAGACTTAGCTCCATAAATAGTTCCTTCTTCAGTATCATACTTTTTCACATCTGCTGCCATAGCTGGAATCATTGATATAACTGCAGCTGCCGTCACTAAAAGACTAGTAACCTTCGTAATTCTTTTTAACATATTGTCTTTCCCCCTACTTTTTATCATTTTGTTCTTTTTCATAAATTTTCTTACAAATAATATTTTCTATACGTTTACAATAAGTGTAATTTCTTTAATTCATAAGAAATCTATACCATTTATTATAATTTGAAAGACTTTATTAAGCATTGATTTATCTTACTTTTCTTGCAACTTTTACGACTTTATAAATATTAATGTTACCAATTTCAACTATTATACAGTAAATCTACTTCACAGACTGTGTATTTCTACTACTTTCAAAAGTTATCTATAGTTCTAAATTTATTTTAAATTCCTTATAGTGAAAAGAAATATAACCTCTTATAAACAAACGCTTAAAGAGGTTATATCAAAAACTTCAATTGATCTATATTACATTTTTAACTTTATTTCTCCATACATTCCTGTTGGGTCAATTGAATCATGCCATAAAATAAATGGTGGCTCAGGCATAGTGAAACGATCTCTATCTAAAGTCGTTGCAACTTCTACGCGAATTGTATTTTTACCTTTCTCTAAATATTTACCTATATTATAAATATAAGGTGGACAAATCTTCATCCCTACATATTTTTCATTAATCCATAACTCCATTGCTTCATATACATATTCAAAGCTTAAATATGCATCTGTTTTTACTTCGTCAATTTCTATAGTTTTTTCATATCTTATTAATCCTGCAAATAGTGGATCTTCATTAGAAATCGGAGCTAACTTATCCATTTTATTCATTTCACCGAAATTAGGATATTCTTTATTTTTAACTATTGAATAGTTCCAATCTCTTGATAAATCAATATTGTTCTTACAATTGCTTAGTTTATCTGACATTGGTAAGTAATCTTCAGTAATTTCATTATATCCATCTGCATTTTCTAGTATTATACATGATTCACAAGGTTTTAATTCTATAAAAATACTACTCTTTCTATTTTCAGTATTGACAGCTAATTTTTTAAATTCATTTTCTAATCCATTATATATAACTGCATTTTCCCCAATAGTTAACTCAATTTCCCCTTTAAAAGTTTCATGAGCTGATTCATTTTGGAACATATATATGTTTCCATCTTTAAAATAATGATAATATGTTAAATCAGAAAATTTATCCTTTAACTTAACTTCCTTAAAGCCTTTTTGTTGTAATACCACTGCAAGTTCCTCTAATTTTACTACTGTACAATTTCCAAAACTTTTCATTAATTCTGCTTCTTCTGCTGCACTAGTTTCATTTGTAATTCCTTGTGGCATAGCATCTACAAATATAATTTCTACTCCCTTAGCTGTTTTAATAAAGTTTGCTAATTCTTTTGTAATATATTTAGTGTAAGGAACAACTAAACATTTAAATTCAACATCATTAATATTTAATATGCCATTATCTATTTTTCCATTATAATCTTCAAGCTTATTAAGCATATCCATAGAAACAAAATCAAATTCAATTTGATTTTCACTTAATTCTCTTGCTGGTTTTTGCATCTTCATAAAATCACCAGCCCATTCATTTTCACCATGATATAAAATAGCAGTCTGTGCTACATGTTTTCCTCCATTTAATATATGACACATACGATTAGCATACTTCATTAAATTACCAAAGTGCCTGAACTGTGGGTTATTCCCTCTAGCATAAAAATGTGGTGGACAATCATGATCTGGATATTCAGCCATTGAAAATGCATGTGGAACAAGATAATTTATACCTCTAACAAGTAGATGATCTGTAATATATCTCATATCCCTAACACCAAGCTTCCAGCCATATGCGCCAAAAAGTTCACACATAGTTCTTCCCTTTTTCTTTGGATCAAGATGTCCACTAGAAGCTCCTAATTTTCCTAAAGCATAATGATAGAATTCACCATCACCTTTTGTTAGTGAAATTCTTTCAAGCCCTGCTCCACCTGGTATGATTTGCCCTCCAATAACATCAATTCCTGCCATATGCTGACCTTCAATAGCTCTAAAGAAATGTCCAGCTCCACTTCCAAGTTTACTATGCTGATTACTATCCTCAACAACATGTCCTATATATTCAACTCCATGTTTTTCACACCATTTACCTAGTTGACTGCTAAAATTCTTTTCATATAAACGAGTAATAATATCCATATAAGTATATCTAGTATTAACACAATCATTCATTTCAATTGTACCTATCCATAAATATGGTAAGTATAAATTCCACTCATTTCCTAAAGCTTCTTTAAGCATATCTCTAACTTCTTCACTCCATGGAAGAGGCATGTCTCGTCTACCAATAGATTCATCAAAATCAAATCCAACTACGTTACCAAAGGCTGGTTCGTCTGAAAAGAAGCCTGCAAAAGTTTTTCCAAACTCTTCCTTATAATGTTCAAAATGTGGCTCGTATACAGCTTCTAATTGAGTACTTGCTGATTCTTTATCAACCATATTGATATATCTATTATCCCCACCATCAGTTTTTGTTTCATACACAACATAAATTCTCCAAGCACCTGCTGGTAATTTACATGTTAAGAAATTCCCAACTACATTATTTGTTAAATCAACTAATTCCTCATGAATAATTCCATCTTTGATTAATCTAGCTGCAACTACACTTACCAATTTATTCTTCTTTTGCTCTTCAACATCTTTTTGTTTTCCAAAATCCAAAAATGAAGTTCTTGGTTTAAGCATAGGCGTAAAATGAAAACTTATTTCATCTTGAGCACCGATTACATCCACTACATTATAATTAATATAAGTTTTTCTTCTTTCAGGATATTTTTTCTCAATTAATCCATTAGCATAGCCTGTTGGAAAATGTGCATCATCTAAAACCCAAACCCTCATATTTCTTTTCTTTGCTTCTTCCATAACTATATCTAAATCATGCCACCATTTAGGTCCTGTAAAATCCGGATGTGGTCTAGCTTCAACACATACTGCTCCAATACCACTTTCATATATCTTCTCCATTTCTTCACGAATCACATGTTCTTCTTCTCCACGCATCCATAAAAAAGGTAGGATGTAATTATCGCCTTTACCGTTTTTTAATTCTTCAATTGTCTTTTTCATAATCGACCTCCATAATTCATAGTTAAATGCAAAATCCTCATTAAGGTTTAATTCATAATCATAGCTATAAAACAATATCTATATAAATAAACTTAATATTTAATTTTTCAATTTAATTGTAATACTTCGCAACATCGTTTTCATTAATAAATCAGACATTAATCATAACTTTTACGACTATTAAACCAAAATAGTGTATCTCAAAATTAATAGTAAAAATTTTAAGATACACTTTACTAATAGATACTTTTCGCTATATTGATTAGTTATTTCAATTTGCTATTTTATACTTTATTTATGATTAATCTTATTTGGCCCCTTTCATTTGAAACCAGTCAAATTCTGCAACATTATCACTTTCTTTACCATTGGCAGTTGCAAACATGCCAATTATGGTACCTGCCATACAGCCAACATATTCTGGATTGATTCTTCCACAGTCCACATTTTCTGCAAGACATTTCATGTTTTCTAAATCTGTTCCGTATACAAAGTCATAACTTTCATGCTTTGCATTAAACCCTAAAATAAGTTCATTATCATCACATGGTACACATGCAATTATTTCTTCCTTATGCTCATATGAAAAGCCTGGGAAATACGGTGGTCTATCATAGTCTGTTGTAGAAATTATCAATTTCAAAAGTTGCTTCCCATTTTCACAAGTACGTTCTACACGTAAATGATGATGCATAGCCTGCATTATAGCCAAACCTGCTGACTCTCCTTCTTGAGGATTAAAACTCATCTTAGTAAACAATGAAAAATCAATATGAATTTGTCTCTTGCCTACAAAGCTTATAATTCGGTCTTTACATATTTCAGGATTAAATGAAAGTGGTTTGATTACTGGTGTCATATTTTCTTTCAAGCATTTTAAAGATAATTTCGAGTCATATATCTTATAAAATGGTTCATATGGAGTTCCAAGTAATACCCATGTCATTCCAAGGTCTCTTTCCTCATCAAAGTCTTCCATGTCTTTTTCTTTCTTTTCAAATTCTGTCCATGGCAATGAAGCTGCTGGATATTCCCATTCTAATTTTCCTGTTCCTGGACTGAATATTGGCCATTCTCTCTCCCATATTACTGGACAAATAAAAGTTTCTCTTCCTAAATTCTTATATTCACCATCAATCAGTCTAGAAGCAAGCATTACAGCATACCATTCTCCATTTTGCGTTTCCACAAAATCTGCATGTCCTACGTTTATAATTGGAGCTTTAAATCCAAAATGTCTATGAGTCATTACAGGATTTGCAGGACATCCCTCATACCATCCAAACAATTCCTTACTTCTTGCTACCATTACTGCATGATAATGCTCAGTTCCACCCTCAGCAATCATTAGATAATAGTAATCTCCAATATGATAAATATGTGGAGCTTCTGGTGCTGAACCGCCTCTTAGTGCACTATTAAAAATCGTTACTGGCTCTCCTGCTAATTTAAAGTTTTCCATATCATATGGTGCAAGCCATATTCCTCTTTCCTTTACACCAGCACCATTCTCCCATACATCTCCTGTACCCATAACGTAAGCTTTTCCATCATTATCAAAGAAAAATGAAGCATCAATCCCTGGAACATCTGTTAACCAATGAGGCTCTGACCATGGGCCCTTTGGATCTTTAGCTGTAATAATAAAATTACCTTTATCACAAAAGTTTGCATTTATTATATAAAATGTGCCGTTATTATAACGAATTGTAGGTGCCATAACACCACCAACCATTGAATTAAATTCCACATGAAAGCCATTATCTTTAGTCAAAGCATTTCCTATCTGCTCCCAATTTGCTAAATCCTTACTATGAAAAATTGGAATTCCAGGATACATTTCAAAACTAGAACATATTAAATAAAAATCATCTCCTACTCTACAAATTGATGGATCTGGATAAAATCCTGATATAATAGGATTTTTAATTTTTCTTTCTGTCATATAGTTTTAATCCTTTCTCTTTTCTATTTATACAAAATATAAAATTTTACTACTCTCGTTTGCAATACATATAATTACAAAACTACGCATTCATATGCTATGGGGATTCATCAATAATTTCACGAACCCTATTCTTCAATTATTCTTTTAATGTACCAACTTAAAAATTAATCAAGTGCTACAATAGTAAATTCACCTTCAAGACATTCCTTAGAATTTGTACCGACATATACTTTAAATAAGCCTGGTTCAACAACATAATTCATATTTTCATCATGGAACCCAAGATCTTTTGTGTTAAGTTTAAAAATTATAGTTTTACATTCCTTTGGTTGCAATAATACTTTTTCAAAGCTTTTTAATTCTTTAACTGGTCGTACTCTACTTGCAACAACATCTGATACATAAAGTTGTACAACTTCTTCTCCTGATACTTCTCCTGTATTAGTTACATATACCTTAACAGCAACTGTATCTCCAATTTTATTTTCTGCTGATAATATAGATAAATTTTCATATTTGAAAGTTGTGTAACTTAGTCCAAATCCAAAAGGATATAGTGGCTCTGCTGGCCCATCTATATATTTTGAAGTGAATTTTATTTTGCCTGCTGGTCTACCTGTCATAGGATTATTATAGTAAATTGGCACTTGCCCTACTGAATAAGGGAATGTAGCTACTAACTTTCCACTTGGATTGTAATCACCAAATAATACATCAGCTATAGCATTACCACTTTGAGTCCCTAACTGCCATGCTTCTACTAATGCATCTACATTTTCAGCTTCCCAAGGTATAGTTAGTGGTCTTCCATTAATCAATACAACAATTAATGGTTTGCCAATTTTACGTAATTCCTTTAATAATTCTTCTTGCTTTCCAGGTAAATTAATATCTATACGACTTGCAGCTTCTCCACTCATATCTGAATTTTCACCAACAACTGCTATAATTACATCTGATTCCTTTGCTACTCTAACAGCACCTTCAAAGTCTATACATTCTTCTCCAGTAATCTTACAGCCTTCAGCATATAAGATTTCTGTTTCAGTGCTAACTGCAGCTTTTATTCCTGAAATAATAGTAACTACATCTGATGGATTTCCTGTATGTGACCAAGTTCCGAGCATTTCTGCAGCATTTTCAGCAAGCGGCCCTACTACTGCAATCTTTTTTAAATCCTTCTTAAGTGGAAGAGCATTATTTTCATTTTTCAAAAGCACTATCGATCTTCGGGAAATATCTCTTGCAGCCTCAAGATGTTCCTTGCAAAGAAGTGTTTTTTCTTCTTTTTTAGCATCTGTTCTATATGGATTATCAAATAATCCTAATAAGAATTTCACTCTAAGTACTCTTCTTACAGCTTCATCTAATACTTCTTCTAATATATCTCCTTCTTTCACAAGTTCAGGCAATTCATTTCTATAAGTACCTTGACTCATATCCATATCTAATCCGGCATTCAATGCTTTTTTACTTGCAGCTTTATTATCTTCTGCATATCCATGCACAACAACTTCTGGAATTGAGTTAGCATCACTTACAACAAAGCCATTAAATCCAAATTTTTCTCTTAAAACATCTGTTAATAAATATTTATTAACAGTACAAGGAATTCCATTTAAATCATTAAAGGCACTCATAAAAGTTCCAACACCAGCTTCTGCTGCTGCTTTAAATGGTGGGAGATAAACATCATGCAAAGTTTGAAGTGACATATCTACTGTATTATAATCTCTTCCACCATCTGGTGCTCCATAGCCTGCAAAATGCTTAGCACATGCAAGTATACTTTCTGGATTATCTAAACTCTCCCCTTGAAATCCTTCTACTCTAGCTTTAGCAATAACACTTCCTAAGTATGGATCTTCACCTGCCCCTTCTGCAACTCTTCCCCAACGTGGATCTCTTGAAATATCAACCATTGGTGCAAAAGTCCAGTGAAGTCCTGCTGCTGAAGCTTCTTTGGCAGCTATTCTTGCAGATTCTTTAATTTTTTCGATATCAAAGCTACAAGCTTCTGCAAGAGGTATTGGAAATATTGTCCTATATCCATGTATTACATCGAGTCCAAAAAGTATAGGAATTCCAAGTCTTGATTCTTCAACTGCAATTTTTTGAAGTTCATTTGACTTTTCTGCCCCGTGTACTCCACCCATACAACCAAGTGTACCTTGTCTAATTTCATCTTCACGATAATTTCTTTCAAGTGCTTCAAACTCAGCTGGGGTAATCTCCCCATTAATTAATTTTTCAATTGTTTCATCAAAGGTTAATCCAAAGGCTCCAAAAATTGAAGGGGAAATTTGTACTAACTGCCCAACCTTTTCTTCTAAGGTCATTTTACCTATAAGATCATCTATTCTTTTTTCATAATATTGTTTAATAAATTCCTTTTGTTTACTTTCTCTATTAATCATACTGAACCTCCAAATATTTTTTTAATAACTTAAACTTTTAAGATTGTCCACAAACATTTAGCCTTTTCAAAAATCCTAATCAACTATTATAAGAATTTCATATGTAATATGCTTTTCTATCTACTGAAATATTCAACGAAAATCAATAATACCATCTCCTGCTACCTCATAAAAAACAAGAGATAATAAGGTAACATCCCTTATTATCCCTTGTCATTATTACCTATTATTCAGAGACACTCTTTCCTTGTCTTTCAAGAAGTATTCTTGTATTTTCATTAGCTTTTGCTTTTGATAATGTATAGAATACTAATGGGATTGTTGCAACAAAATATATTATTCCAGGTACTAAATTTACTAACATGTTTATGCTGTTAGCTACTTCTGGAGTTTGTGGTTGATTGGCAACATAACCTATTGCTCCTAAAACTGCAACGCTTACAGAACCAACAATTGCATTAACAACTTTAGTTGTTAAACTTGTAAATGAATATATAGCACCGTCAGCTCTTGTACCAGTTTTTACTTGATAATCATCTATGCAGTCACCAACCATACTGAATATCATTGATGAGAATCCCATTGATAAACATGCAACAAATGTTATAGCTATTATTGCTGTAGTATTTGAAACTGGTGTAAAATAAAGAGCTATAAACCCAATTCCCGATACAACATTTCCGCCACCTAAAACTGTTTTCTTTTCAAAGTGTTTTGCAATGAAAGGAAGACAAGAAGCACCAATAACACCAGCAATAGATAATGTTGTAAACATTACTGCAATTAAGTCAGGACGACCTACAACATATATTGCATAATACATTACAAGTCCTATTCTTCCAAATACAGCGATTAGTGATATTAATAAGCATAATAACATTAATAATAATGGTTTATTCTTAACTGAAGCCAATAAAGATTCCTTAATAGTTGGTCTTTCTTCTTTCATAGGCTCAACAATTTCTTTACAATTTTTAAAAGTTAATAATAGCATAGGCATAGCAATTAAAGTTAAAACTATTGCAGCATAGAAATATCCATTTTGGTTATTTCCTTTACCTAAAATTGTTATTAATGGCATTACTGTAGCCCCAGTAACAATACCAGCTACTTGTCCAAAAACTCCTCTAAAAGCATTTAATCTAGTTCTTTCTTCAGTATCTCTTGTCATAACTGTTGCAAGTGCACCATATGGAACATTAACTACTGAGTGAAAAGTACCAAGTAATAAATAAGTAACACATGCGTATATTGCTTTTCCAGTACCACTAAATTGTGGAGTATAGAAAGTTAATATGTTAAATAATCCAAGCGATATAGAGCCAAATAAGATATATGGTCTAAAACGTCCAAATCTACTCTTAGTGCGTTCCATAATCAATCCCAGAATTGGGTCTACAAAACAATCCCATACTCTAGCTACAAGTAATAATATTGCTATAATTCCGCCAGCTAAACCAAATACATCTGTATAAAAAAATAAAAGATATGATGACACTAAACTCCAAACAACGCTACAAGCAAACTCCCCTAATCCATAACTAAATTTTGTCATAAAACTAAGCTTTGCTTGACTTGCATCTTGATTAACGATTGCATCTTGTTTATCGATTACATTTTGCATTATAAATTCCTCCTAATGATTAATAGATCCTTTTCTTTTAATTCCCCAAAGAACTCTTCTTGTAAATTTCACTTAAAAATAATATAATATGTTTATAATTTCAATTAACATGCTGATTAGCTTTATTTAATGTTGGTGTGGTAACTTACCATTAAATAAGCTGTATCGGTGTGTTATTATTTTTTTCATAAAACATCCTATAATTTCTAAGCTTTCCTTATATTCTTTTGGATAAATTTCAATACTATAACTTATAAGCCATTCTCCTCTCCAGTTAAGTATTCTTAATTATTAACCCTTTTTTCTGTAAAGGTTTAACTTTATGTTATTATTTTAATACATACTTTCTTTTCTTTCATTAACTAATCAGACTTTTACTGCAACTTTTGTGACATTATCAATATCAAAAACTATACTATAGACATCCAATTTAATAATCAAACTTACAAATGGAATATACATGATGAATCATTGAGAAATTATAGCCGTAACACTACACTAGAAATCATATACATTTTTCTGGAAGCAGGCATGTGAAATTGAGCTATTGAAGGTTGTTAGTGGAAGGTTGTTCCATTTTCTGCTTGTCATAAATTTACTTTAGGAACATGCAGAAATGGGCGCAACCTTCCACTTAGAACCTTCCAGCGAAAATTTCACTAGTCCTGTGGAAGATAAATGTATCTGATCTCGATAATTGTTGCATAAATCTAATTCTCGCTTTGGATATCTATATTAAAATTTCATAGTAATTTAGAAAATTTTACCCTCTAAACATCAGAAAATGGATCCCATATCGTTTAATTCATGGAATCCATCTTAGCTAAATTCTATTTTGACTCTTCTTTCTATACTCTATTGGAGTCGTCCCCGTAATCTTTTTGAATATTTTAGAAAAATAGTTCATATTATTGTATCCCACTTCATCTGAAATGCTGCTAATTTGAATATTAGTCGTTGAAAGAAGTTGCATTGATTTTTCTATTCTCTGTTCTGTGAGATACTCCGTTAAGGATAAACCTGTAGCTTTCTTAAAAATTCTTGATAAATAATCTGGATTAAGAAAAACATAACTTGCTATATCATCTCTTGTAATATCTTTATTATAATTTTTCTTAATATAGTTTTTTACCCTTTCAATTACTGTTTGCGATTTAGTAACTTCTTCAACATAGCTGACAGCTTTATTGAACACATAAATTACCCATTTTATCATATCATCTATTGAATTTGTTGCCTTAATATATAATTTTTCAGATTTTTCATCATCAAAAAGCTGATGTGCTTGTATTCCTTTTTGCTCTAAGAAAGAATACAGCATCTGTAAAACATCTTGATGAAAAATATTTAGAATCCTTCTATTAATTCTTTCAGTTTTTACAAGTTCATCAATATATTTTTTTACTTCTTTAACCGCATTTTCACTGTCACCATTATAAAGCATTAAAGACCATTCACTAATATTAGGTAATAAAATTTCTTGTTCATTGCTCTGATTTAATGTACTACTATTTAAGTCAATTATCTTACTGACAAAAGACACATTATTTTTATCTAAGTCTTGAAGTTCACTAAATTCATCTGCTAAATTATCACCATTTACATATCTTCCTATATAACCTGTCATGCTGCACCCTAAATATTTATTACAATCAATTATATAATTAACACAACTTTTTCCTATATTATCCAAGCTCGTTTCCTTATCACCTATCTCTGGCACGATAATTATTATCTCCTCTTCCCCTACCGTCATACTACTTGAAGGAATCTCATTTAATATTGTCTCTTTAGCAATATTCTCTAGTGCAAATGATAAGGAATTTTCATTCCATTCCTCTAGCCTGCTAATTACACGCTTCTTAGTAAGTAAAACCAAAAGATATTTAAAATCTTTATTAAAACTAACATTCTTCTTCTTTGCGTAGGTTTCAATTCCCTCGCAATTTCCTGCTATTTTTCCTGCTATTAATTCATACCAAAAGAAGCCTTCAATTTGCTTTTGATTATTATCCCAATATTCACTATGCTTTTTTAATTTGCTGCTTGCTTTAATTTTAGCTATTAATTGTGAGATCTTATTTTCTAATTCTTTAAAAGGAATTGGTTTTACTAAATAATCAAAGCTTCCAAGTTCAATTGCTCGCTTTGCATACTCAAATTCTGCATGACAGGTTAATAAAATATTTTCTGTTTGAGGCGAGTTTATCTTTACCCATTCTATTAAGTCTAATCCACTTCCTTGAGGCATTTCAATATCACAAATTATAATCTGTATATCATTATTTTCTATGATTTCTTTAGCTTGAGAAATATTATATGCAGTATGTACTTTTGCTATCCCAAGCTTTTCCCATTCAATTGAAGTAGCTATAGCTTTTACGTTTTGTATTGAATCATCTACAACCATTATATTCATATTTATCTCACCTCTTTTTTTACTGGTATATATATATCAATACATGCACCCATATTGTCATTATTACTTGCTATTATTTGTGCCCTATCTCCATATATAAGCTTTAGTCTTTGCTTAACATTCCATATACCAATTTTTTCTCCTGTATTATTATTGTAAGTTGAATTATTTATTTTATTTATTGCTTCATCTGAAAAACCTTTACCATTATCTTGTATTATTATATGTGCATATTCTTCATCATGCTTTTTGATTAAGGATATTTTAATAATTACATTAATTACTTCAAAAGATTTCATTGCATGTTTAATTATATTTTCAATAAAAGTTTGCAAAACTAATGGAGGTATCTGAACTGCCATTAAATGTTCTTCTGCATCAACATTACATATTAACGTTTCCCCAGAATGAATCTTTTCTATCTGCAGATAATTCTTCACATGCTTTAACTCACTTTCAAGTGATACCAATAAAAAACTACTTCTAAATAAATATCTTAAATAATCTGATAAATATAACACCATATCTTGAATTAATTGAAACTCTTTCATTTGAGCCATACTATATATATTATTAAGTGCATTTATATAAAAATGTGGTCTTATCTGCATTTGAAGGTAATCAAGCTCAGATTTCTGCTTTTGTAACTGTTCCTCATATACTTCTATTTTTAATTGTTTTATTTGAGAAACCATATTGTTAAAGGCTTTATTCACTACTAAAAATTCATTTGAAAAGGACTGATCTTCTATGCGATAATCTAAATTCCCATTTTCGATCATGTTAATTGCATATTTTAAAGTTTTAACAGGTTTAAATATCAATCTATGCAAAATATACAAAGTACTAGGTATTAAAAGAAAAGACAGTATTGCTATAAAAAATATTATTGTCTGGATTAAATCAAGACCTTGCAGCATATTTTTTTCATTTGTTACAGCAATTAAACTAAATTTACCAACTTCTGAGGGTTTACCGATAACCATATGACTATTTCCTTCTCCAGAAAAGTAATAATGTGTTAAATCCCCTAATAAATCAATATGATTATCATTAACAAATCCTTGATTTATCATAGGCTTTCCTTCTGACGTAGCAAATAAAATACTGCCTTCTCTTTGTAAATTTATTTTTAAGAGAGGACTCATTAAGGTTTCTACTTTTATCCATGCACCTAAATATATATTATTATCTACTGATATAATCCTAAAAATGTAATTTGAACCATCCATTGATATTGGTATCCATCCTTTAGAATTAAAATTTGTATTATCTCTTGATACTTTTGAAATAAAATTTGATATATTTAAAGTTTCCTTATAATTTACTCTGCTGCTGTAAGAATCAAAATACTGATTACCAAACCTTGAATAAACAAAAAAGACATCAGCTAATTTATATAAAGCTCTTGCATTAGTAAGCTCATTTTGAAGTTTTACTTTTGATAATACACTTAAATCTTTATCATTACTATTTAAGTTCAATATATCTGTATTAAAGGAAATCACATTAAAAATATAACTGTCAATACTTTTCAAATCAGAATCAATTTGGTTCATATAAAGATTAACTGTATTACTATTATATTCTGCAACCTTATTATGTAAGGTTCTTATTGAATAATAGCTATTAAATATAAGAAAAAAGACCATTGGAATTGTTAAAATTAACGTTCCTGCTATGAGCTTAAAAATCAAAGAATTATGCACTGATTTGTTTATTTTTATATTCATAATATTTCACCTGCAACATATATATTTTGCAATTCAAATTTTACATTTCTAGTAATTAATTTTCAATAAATTCCGTAGGAAAAGTGAGAATCAAAAAGGGAATAAGTTTTAGTTGCAGAGAAGTTCTGTATTGTGGCAGACTAATCTTTTTATAGGTGATAAGTTCCTCATTGCGGCATAGCCACTCTTTTTATAGGTGTATCTTTTGCCCATTTATCAAGCTGCTTTTGTTTCTCTGAGACTATTTTGTCAATTCCTGCTACTTTGAGCCTACTTATAAATTCTGGCAATACTTTATCTGGATCTACTGCTCCATTTTCTAAAGCAGGTTTATACTCAGAAACAATTCTAGATACTTCCGTATATTCCACCATAACTGGTGTTGCATCAAATAAAAAACCAGTGGCTTTAGATTTTTCAGCATTTTTATTGAAGAAATCAATTTGTCCCCAAATATCTTTAGGATTTCCATCCCATATATGAGATAAAAATTCATTGCCAAACATGTATTCTTGATCTAAATTGTATCCATTTTCTCCAGTACTATTATCTGAGATACGCTCTATTATTTCTTCTGAGTCTTTTACTTTTTTGTAATGTGTTCCTTCAATACCATAATCAAGTAAATTAATTAGATCTTTATCTGTATACATTAGATTTAAAAATTCCATAGCTTTTTCTGTATTCTTAGAATAACTAGGAATTGCCCACATAAAATTCGTAATAGTTGATGTTCTCTTAATTGCTGGATAAATAGTGACAACTTCAACTGGAAATCCAACTGATTTTTTTTGTAAGTATTTAGTTATTGGATTTATATAGGCAGTAGCTCCATAAAGCTTATTTTCTCTCATAAGCAATACATCATTTTCTTTATTTGTTACTATATCAGGATAAATATAGCCAAGCTCATACCATCTCCTTATTTTTTTAAGTAAATCAGCATATTCCTTAGTTTCATAATAGTCCACTACTTTTAATTCATTAGGATTCATAAGCACACCATAGCCATCAACTAAATTATCTCCAAAAGCTGCTACTCCCAAGGAATCAACTATTGATGTCCCCCCCATTATTCCAAAATATTTATTAGGTTCATTATCATGTATGGTTTTCATAGCTTCTTCTAAATCCTCAAGATTTTTTATTTTTTGAGCATCAATTTTATATTTGTCTAATAACTCTTTTTCTATTTTTACTCCATGCTCTGTGGCCATATCTTTAATTGTTGGAATTCCATAGATCTTACCATGAATTTTACTTGAATTTAAGTATTCGTTTCCTAATGCTGAATTAATACCTTCCCCTTTATTTTTTATTAAATCATCCAAAGGATAAAGCTTTCCCTTTGATGCAAGGATTGGATAATCGAATAATCCTGATAAGGTTCCTGTAAGAAAAATATCTAAATTTTCATTACTGTTAAGTTTTAAGTTTATCTGCTGAGAATATTCTGAGGAAATTATAGGCTCTAATTTTATCGTAGCATTAATCTTTTCTTTTGTTATTTTATTTATTTCAGCATTAACCAGGTCCAAATCCTTAGGTATTGATGAAAATGTAATAAACGACAACTTCAATTCTGTAGTAGTTTCATTGTTTTTATTAGTCTTTTCATTTATTACATTACTGCAGGATTGAAATAAAATTAATGACAATAATACTGCTGCAAATAAAGGTGTTTTTCTATACATAGTATCCTCCTCATCCTAAGTATTTGTTTCTAATAAATCAACTTTGACCTATTTAAACCTTTTCAATAATAATGATAAACAAGTGCAATAGCTTATTTAACCTATCACACTTATTAAAAATTATAAATATTAATCAAGCCCTTAACCATTTTCACTAATAATTTATTTGTACATTTAATTAACTATATTCAAAAGTAATCTCATAAAAATTGACCTCATGTGGTGAAAGACAGCTTTCAAGCCTTAGTTCTTCTATACTCTCAACATAAAAAACAGTTTGCTTAGGTATACAAATTTGTTTTAAATAATCAATTTCATCTTTTTTAATGTTAAAAATAGCATTCATATTAAGCCATTCATCGAAGATACTTCCGTGTTCTCTATTTAAAACATACTTTTTTATACGATATCGCCCCTTTTTAACTCCTTTTAACAAAATAGAAAAATTCAAATTTTCTTGATTTTCATAAATATTATAATATTGTTCTAAAGTCACGGGTGTTTCTTCACTTAAACAGTAAAAATAATCAAAATGTTTATAATTATAGGTGATGATTTCAAAGTTATATAAGGATTTCTTGGTTATTATATATCCATCACCTTTTTGTACTAAATCATTCCCCAGTTTTCCTAACATTTCATAAGCATAAAAACCTGGTTTATTAATTCCATTAGCACTTATGAGTCCCATATCTCCATAAAGCAAATTTTTTGAATCCTTCAATTCTCCTGAAACATCTGAGCAAAACCAATATCCAAAACTATCAGTTTCATCTAAATTGTCTAATATATTTTTAGCAATAAATGCAGCCTTAAAGGTAGTATCATTAGCTGGATGACGATGCGATATACTTGAATTATATTCTGTAACATGTATTTCTGGAATATTTACTTCTGCTTCCTTCACCATTTTACGTATTTTATCTAATTTTAATTTTGAATAATTTCTGTCTTTAGATGGTAAAAGATGATTTAAATATTCTCCTTCATCATTTTTATAGGCCTTACTCCCTATATTATTTCTTTTACTTAATTTTTCAGCCTTGCTATCTTCAATTAATTCATATGGATATATTGATATTGATAAGAAATCCAGCTTAGTACTTGTTTTCTTTACTTGTTTCAAAAATTCATTAAACTGTTTCATATTTACTTCTGGATTAAACCCCGGTCCACCAATTTTAGCCTCTGGCACAATTTCTTTTATCATATTGTAATAATTTTGGAAAGTATTTAAATAATTTTCAAAGTGTCCACTCCAGAAAACATAATCATTATCTCCTTCTTTCCAAATTTCAAAATACCACTGTGAAACTTCATTTATTCCATACCTATTGATACAGTGAAACATAAATTTTTCTAATAAATCTAAAGCTTCTTTTAAAGTTTTCTGCTTTTCTGAGGAATTTCTAAAATACATTACTTTGTCAGAAACAAGATTTAGCACCTTAGCTTTATTCCCCAATTCAATAAATGGTTTTAGGTTAATACTATATAAAAAGTCTATAAGCTTATCAATTTTAGTAAAATTGTAATTCACCTCATTTATATTCTCATCTCCATAACTAAGCATCTCATCACTAAAAATCCCTTGAAATCTTGCATATTTAAATTTAATTTTATTTTGAATATCTGTTAAGTGCTGCTGCAAATCTGATCTTAAGCCATCTTGAGCGTATCCTAAATTTATTAGATTTCTCCAAGTATGCGCTATAGGCTTTGAGGTATAAATATCCGCTTCTACATTTATATTATTTATTTCTTTATAATCAACAATCTTTTTCTCATCTTTTTCATCTTCCACATATCTTGTTAATTTTTCAACAGCTTGATTATAATCAACCTTTGTTACTTCCGATTCCACTTTTTCACTAGCATTAGTTTTTATTTGTTTTTTTCTAACTTGGCTTCTATACTCTGCTGGAGTTGTATCATATACTTCTTTAAATATTTTGTTAAAAGCAACTAAGTTAGGAAATCCGTTATTCATTGCAATTTTAGTCACTGAAATATCTGTACGAATAAGTTCTTTTACTGCTTGGGCCAATCGAAACTCATTTAAATATTTTGAAAAAGTCATCCCCATATGAATCTTAAAAAATTTAGATAAATATTCAGGTGTTAAGTATTGAGAATCTGCAACATCTTGCAATGATATCTGTTGATAATAATTTTGTTTAATGTATGAAACTATTTTATTTATACGATCAGTATATTTGCTATTTTTAATATCTAAACTTTGCATTTTATAGTCATCTGCAATTACAAAATGAACATTTAACAAATATATTAAATCATACAATAATGACATTATTTTATAATCATAACCATATTCTCTATTTGAATATTCATACATGACTTTTGCCAAAATGCTTCTAATATCATCATAATGCTCATTATCATTAATAGAAGAATTACATAAAAATAAACTTTGTTCTCTTTTTACTACATCATTAAAGAAATCATTATCAATTTCCATTAATAAAATAAGATTTTCTTCTTCACCATAAATTTCAAAAACATCTCCATTATTTATTAATATCACATCTGATTCTGACAACTTGTATTTTTGATTGTTTATTATTACTTCCAATTCTCCTTTTAAAACAAATAAAAATTCCACATTTTTTTGAATATTAGAAGAAATTTTTTTAACCTTGTTCAAAAAAATCATTACTGGCAAATTACTATTTTCATTAGTACTTTGTCTTATATTGCTCATATTTCACACTCCTTTAAAGTTAATTACACACATTTTCAATAGACTTTATAAGTGTATCAACAACTTCAAATGAAATTTCTTCAAACGTAATAGGTTCATATTCAAAAGTTATTGGACTATAACTCATTCTTTGAAGCAATCCCATAACAGTTTGGTATATATACATTCCTGTCTTAGGAAGATTTATATCTTCTTTTAAAGATCTATCCTTAATTCCTTTTTCTAAAGCGTACTTAAGCAAACTTTGATTATAATCCTCTTTTGTAAAACTTTTATATTTTAATTTCAATTCTTCATTTAAATCATGAGAACTATAATAAAGATCAAATGAAACTATAAATTTCATTTCCTCCTTATGCTCTTTTGCAAAGTTTATCCAGGCATAAAGCACTGATTTCAAACTTTCCTTTCCATTGGAGCTAAAATCACTTTTTTCTTTTATAAACATCAGCATACTCTTTAATATATCCATTTGCACTTCGAATATTAATTCATCCATTATATTAAAATATTTATAAAAAGTAACCCTGCTTACTCCAGCTATATTACAAATATCAGTTATTTTTACATCATGAAAACTATGTTTCAAAAACAATTCTTTTCCTGTTTCAAGAATTTCTTCTCGATTTTTATTACTAATATTTAAATGCCAATTATTATTCATTTGTTCCACCTATCCATTACTTTATTACAGTTTTTATTTTTTAGTTAAATAAGGTAACAAAATCATTAACTATTGTTAACCTTTACAAAATCAATATCAAAAAATTCTTGCTTTAAACAATTCATATTAACCCTTTACATCTTGTAAATAATTATACACTGAACTTTACACCATGTAAATGGCAATAAACTTACATTTTTATATGAATTCACCAATTGATTTTCGTACTTAGCCTCATATTGATTAGGTGATAAATATTCACAATGATTATGTTTTTTAAAAAGCATCTATGTAGTTAAATCCCAATGGATATGCATGATTATAATCTAAAATTTAAAATCTATTTAATTAAAAGTAGCAATCTCCTTTTAAGAAACTGCTACCCATATTAAAAATACCTTATTCGTTTATATATTTTTCGAAGTTCTTATAAACTTCCATTCTCTTATCTAAAAGTTCTTTGTTTGCCATTATTTTTGGTGCACAGATTGCTCCAAACCCTTGTATTTCTGCAGTGTGCTCACGAAGACCTGCAAATGTACCTCTAGCTCTGGCTTGCTGAGCATCAGAGAAGGTTACTTTTAACTTTTCTCCTTCAATTGCAATCTTACCTTCAATTCCGCATATTGGACATTCTACTGTAGTTGTCCCATTAACTGTTAAAAGGTTTTGATGGCATACTGGACATGTTCCTTCTTTACCAAACCATGCAATATCCTTATCATCTTTTCCATAAGCTTCTGAAGTTTGTTTACCCAATTCATGAATTTCAGACATCATTTTATCATCTAGGATTGGATTAGCTCTTGTTCCCATTCCTGATGCATCGTAATTTCCAATAACTTTCATCATTGCAGGAAAGCCAAAAAGATGCATAGTTGATGTACCCATAGATACCCAATTTGGTGTAATTGCTCCACCAACTGAAATATAAGACACATAACGTTTTTTCAATCTTTCTTGTTGATATGCGTCTGGATCTCCAGGAGCCTCCCCATTTCTTCTCTTATCTAGTACCCAGTTAATTGCAGATACATCATGACGACAAGAAAATCTATCAACGAAATTTTTAAATTGACCAACTGGTTGTAGTACATATACTGGTGCACCTACAATCAAGCAGTCAGCTTCACGAATTGCTTCTTCTACCATTTGTAAATCATCTTTAACTATACAGTCATTGTCTTTACCGTTTTCAAGACTTCTTGAGCAAGCACCGCATCCTATACAACGATCAATTGTAAGATTGTTTGTGTTGATAAATCTTATTTCTGCATCTGGTGCACCTTTTTTTGCCCCAAAAAGTGCTTCCTTTACTAAAATATCTGTATTGCAATTTTTTCTTCCAAATGATAATCCTAAAACTTTCATAATTTAAAACTCCTCTTTCTTTTATAACTAATTTTTGTTTATATATGTTACTTTAACAATTAACAATGATTGAAAAAGTTCTGAAAGAATTCCTTCAATCGATAATTGATAATTTATCATTTATAATAAATTCTTACTATTTAATTATAAATTTTAATGTACATGTATTCATTAAGTTATTTAACCAATTTTAATCGATATTTTGACTTTATTAATTATCTATTTGAATAAAAAATAAAGACATCAAAAATGCCCCCTACTATTTTTGATATCTTTATTATTTTTATATTAATTTTCCTCTTTTAAAAGGAAAAAATCAAATATGAATATAGTTTGGTTTAATTATATAATGACTATATGGTGTTGGCATAAAAAAGCAACATCATCACCTTGAAAAATCTATATATTTTGTAGTGACAACTCCATATAAATACTTAACACTGATGAAACTATCAGCAGTTTCTACGAAATGTAAATTTTTCAACGAACTAAAGTTTCACATGAAAAGGTATACAGCTTTTTTCTTTGAACTTGATGAGTTAAAAATATATACTGGAGGGTTTGTAATGAAAAAATTGAATGTATTGCTGGTAACAGGTTTACTTACAGCAGAACATCAGGGACGTTTAATCACACTGCGTCTCAGAGAATTATTAGAAGCAACAGGACGTTTTCATGTTGCAATTGTGGAAGAGTTCCGTAATGTGACACCAGGATTTTTAGAGCCTTATGATGTGCTCTTTGTAGACTATGATGGAAAAACCTGGCCAACAGACCATGCACGTAGATTTGGAGAACAGAGCGAAGCTGCCGTTTATGATTTTGTTTCAAAAGGAAAAGGAATTGTATTTTATCACTCTTCAATCTGGGTCGATGCAGACTGGCCAGATGAGTGGAGAAAACTTTTAGGTGGCTATTGCGCTATGGAAAAAGGATGCAGAAGATGTCCAAAAGATGATCACTTCGTTGAGACCATGGACGAGAATCATCCAATTACTAAAGGAATAGATAAGAAGTGGATGAACGTTTTTGATGATTTATTCACACAGCTAATCATTCATCCAGAAGCAAAAGTTCATGTACTAGCATCTATTTATGATGATGTGGAAAATTACAGAATTCCTGGATTCCCGCCACCACATCATCCTGTTGACATTCCAGATGGAAAACTTGAGAATATGGCTGGGGTGAATGAGTATACACCGGTAATCTGGACAAATGAATATGGAACAGGACGTGTATTTGCTACATCTATTGGACATTGGGAAGCGCTTGATCGATTTAATTTCATTACTATGCTTGTTCGTGGTGTGGAGTGGGCTGCTACTGGTGAAGTTACATTGGAGAAGCCAGATCGTTCTGGAGACAACCGATTGAAATTGTTTCCATATTATTAAAGAAATGAACTGTCACACTATAATGGTGGCGTACAATAAAATACATAAATTTAAATCGCCGGAAATATTTTGACCGGCGATATCTTTTTGTTCAAAACTTCTTAATAATAATATTATTATCAGTTATAAATGAATTTAAAGTTATATTTTGTAATTTTAGGAATACTTTCCTTGGCACTCCTAAAATATTCACAATACAAGTTAAGCTAATTGTTTCCATATCTTTAGTCTAACTTTGTTATTTTACCTTGTTTTGTATTTTTTTACTCTACCATCATTAATAATACCATTAAAATCTAAACCATATGAAAAGTCGTAAACATTTCCTAATTCATCTTTATAACATTCCATATCATGAGGTACATCTTCACATTGATTTTCTACAGTTTCCATATTAATTGGCATTTGAAATGGTAATAATCCGCTTGGATTAAATTTTCCACTTACAATATCCATTACTGCTTGAGTTTGCACACCAAACTCTACTATTATTCCATCTACATACTTTTCAAACTCTGCTACTACTGTTGGATTTGTCATATTTATAGACACTATTACTAGTTTCTTTCCCATAACTTCTTTTGTTTCAAGTATTATATCCAAGTCCGCTTCATTGCTTGCATAATTAGTTTTATTTAAGTATGATCTATTAGCTGATATTTCTAGGGGATCTCCTCCAGCTATACTTTTTTCTCTAGTAGTTAATGATGTATATTTTCTATATTGCAAGCTAATTGGTAGGTACCCATCTTCTTTTGTATATCCTACTGTTTTTGGTGATTCTATAAATACAATTGAAAATTCAGCATCCTTTGGAGTTTCAACTACATCATAATACTTTTCAATAATAGCTTTATTTACAGGCTCCTTTTCATATGCTGGTATTATATTTCCAAACCAGTCTTTACTTTCTTTAATTCTCCTCTTTGGTATATAAACTCTTTTTCTTTCTTTTATTGGAATAATGTTTTCTTTATTTTTTAGCATGACAATGGATTTTAACTGAGCATTATATCCAGCTTGCATAAATTCAGAATTTCCAACTATTTCTTTAGATTTTTCAGCATCAACATAAGGATTTTCAAACAGCCCAGTTCTAAACAAATTCAATAATAATCTTACAGCTGATTTTTCAAATCTGCTGCGCATGAACTCTTCTCCATGTTCCTTTACGCCAATTTCATAAGCTTTAATTACAGGATCTACTTGGTTATTGCCTCCAAATTGATCCACGCCTGCCATTAATGCCTTGTAATGCCTTTCTTCTACTGAAAGGTTCTCTACACCCCAGCACTTTCCAGATATAAATGCATCCATTTCTTTATTGTCTTCTGTTATTGCCCAATCTGTACATACAACACCATTATAATTATATTTTTCTCTTAATAAGTCATTAATAATATACTTACTATAGGAATTCCCTACATTTTCATTATTTTTCTTATCTTGATCATAAGAAATCGTGTAATACGGCATTACTGCTGAGGCTGTATTTGTTTTTCCTTTTAACTTAAAGGCACCTTCAACAAAAGGCTTTAAATGCTCCTGAAAATTATTACCTGGATAAACAGCAAATTTACCATAAGCATAGTGGGCATCACGTCCACTTTCACCACTACCACCACCTGGCCAATGTTTAACCATTGCATTTACACTTTCAAAGCCCCAGCCATGATTTATTTCAAATTCTCCAATAGATGTTTGAAATCCATCACAATAAGCTTCTGCTAAATTAGCTGATAAAGTTGAATCTTCTCCAAAAGTTCCATTAAATCGCATCCATCTTGGTTCTGTTGCTATATCTACTTGAGGAGATAAAGCTGTTGTTATACCTAACGATCTATATTCTTTAGCAGCTATACTACCAAAATTTCTCACTAATTCTGCATCAAAGGTAGCAGCAAGACCTAAAGGTTCTGGCCATTTTGAAATATCTCCTCCTGCTCCAGCATTAAATTCAGTATCACTACTAGTTCCATGTCTTGGATCTGTAGATATATTGACAGGGATACCAAGAGATAGTCCTTCCGAAAATGCTTGTACATTATTATTCCACATAGCTCCAATTTCTGAATTTTCTATTACAGTAATTAATATATGCCTTAGATTATCATTTTTTAAAAATTCCATCTGCTGATCAGTTAAATCAATTATTTTAGCATCACTTTCATGTAATTTCTTGCCTTTATAAGTTCCTGCAAACATTTTTGCAAATGGATCATCACTGCTTGAAATAGCTTGATGTCCACTATAAAGCATCAGGCCAGCTATTTGCCTAATTGTCATTTTACTTGCTAAATCTTTAGCCCTTTCTTCTGCTGGCAATCTCCAATCTTCATACTTTTCCAGCTTCCCGCTTCTGCTTAAATTTTTAAAAGTAAAACCATCTTCTTCAATTATTTTAATATTTGACTTTGGTGAATAAGCTATATTTTGTCCACCTTCATTTAAAATAAGATTATATCCTTCTTTTTTAATTTTCTTCCATTTTTTAATCATAATTCTTAATCCTTTCTATGTGCTCCAGTACCTAATATTATTAAAACGACTCAAGCATGTCATTATTTAAAACAAATATATCACTCATAACTCCCTCCTAATTTTTCCATATAAATTTTATCATTCTGCTAAAATTAAGTAAACATTTTCATACAATAAAATACTATATTCACTATTTAATTTATATTATATACTATCTCATATGTAGACGCCTTCTTTTACTTATTCACTTATATTTGACTTTATTGTTTTTATATGATTTTTTTATGCTTAATGAAAAAAATCTAAAAATTTGATTAGCATTTTTAACTTTTTTGTATAAACAAGTAATTATCTATTTTACTATACTATTATTTCTCATTTCACCAAATACTATTACTAATATCTATTTCAGCTGTAAATTATTTAAGGATTTGAATTATTCATTCAAATCCTCAAAATAAAAATTTATCTGTTATACATTAGTATTAGCACGTCTTTCTTCAATTTCTTTAGCATACCCTTGAGCCTTTGCTTTAGTTATTCCATATAAGAGCATTGGTACTATCGCCAATAAGTATACAATTCCTGGAAGAAGATTAACTACCATATTTAATCCTTTAATGGTTTCAACAGATTGTTGTGCATTTGGAATATACCCAATCCATCCAAGTGCAATTGCAGTAATTCCACCAATTATAGCTGAAGATATTTTTGTAATAAGACTTGTTACTGAATAAATAGCCCCATCTGCACGAGAACCATGCTTCCATTCACTATAATCTATACTATCAGCAACCATACTAAATATCATTGGAGCACCAAAACCTACTGGTATAAATCCAATAGTTGATAATATCATTATTGCAGTAACGCTTGTAACAGGTATTAAATATATTCCAATGCAAGTTAAACCACATAATACTACACCGATAATTGCTAATGTTCTTTTTTCAAAATATTTAGCTATAGCACCAACTATTATAGATCCAATTGCTGTACATACCCCAAATCCACCCATCAATGGCGCAATTAAATCAGGTCTTCCTATAACATATATATAATAAAAAACTACTGTGCCTAATCTTCCAAATAGTGCTGTAAATAATAAGAATAAGTAAATTGCAATTAACATAAATGGTTTGTTTAATGAAACTGCACGAATTGAATCCTTGATTGAAGGATGACTCCCCTTTGGAGGTTGAATAACTTCCTTACAATTTCTAAAAACCATATAAAACAGTGGTAATGTAAATAATGATATTACTAAGGCTCCATATGAAAAGCCTTTTTGATTGTTACCTTGTCCGAGTGCCATTACAAGTGGCATTAATGCAGCTCCTGTTATAACATTAGAGATTAATGAGAAAAATCCTCTAAAGGAATTCAAAGAGGTTCTTTCTTCTGTGTCACGTGTCATTACTGTTCCTAAAGCTCCATAAGGTACATTAACGATTGAATAAACTGTTCCAAGTATAAAATAAGTTACAGTTGCATAAATTATTTTTCCTGTAGGGCTTAAGTTCGGTGTGGTAAATGTTAAAGTATTAAACGCTGCAAGCACTATAGCACCAAAAATTATATATGGTCTAAAACGCCCAAATCTAGTATTAGTACGTTCTACAACTAATCCAACCACTGGATCAACGAAACAATCCCATATTCTTGCAGCAAGTATAATTACTCCTGCTACTGCAGCACTTATTCCAAATACATCTGTATAAAAGAATAATAGATATGTCGATACTAGGCCCCAAGATAGATTACTTGCAAAATCCCCTATTCCATAACTAAATTTTGTTCCAAAACTAAGCTTTCCTGTTTTTACATTCTCATTATTCATAATAATTTCTCCTCTTTTTGTTAATAAGTAATATAATATCGTTTACAAAATTGTATAAAAAAAGCATATTATGTTATAATTCATTTGGTTAATTTTTATCAATTACCATTTTTATAGTTTATAAGCAAGGTCCTAAGCTTGCTTATAAACTTTTATTATTCAAAATCAATTATGGCTTTATTTGTTTTGCTAGATTCCCACGCAGCTTCCATTACTGATAATACACGACGTACTTCTGAAATCTTAATTTTTGATTCTTCAGTTCCATCTAATACACCTTGTACATTTTCATAGAAATCTACCCAGTCAGTTTCAACTTGTGGAAGTGACTCCTCTACAATTCCTCCTGGAGGTACAGGAGCAAATTGTCTTGTTGGTCCTGCAACAGTTTCAGTTATTTGAGGTGGAAGCTTCTTTAGCATATCTCCTGTACGATAAAGTGCTCCTTCGCAACCAAAACTCTTTACAATTATTGTTCCCTTATCTCCTGCTACTAGCCAACGTGGTTGGTATTCTAGAATATAAGTTGATAATTCTAAATGGAAGGTAACTCCATTTTCCATCTTTAAAATTATTTTAAAATAATCATCAACTTCTTCATGTAATACATTTTTTATATCTGCATAAATAGATTTAATCTTTACACCTGGAATCATAAACAGAGCTTGGTCAATTAAATGAACGCCCCAGTCATAAATCATTCCACCACCATATTTCTTATAAAGATGCCATTCATGCATATAACCATTACCTGAATGAAGTTTACTTTCAATTGTAAATATATTACCTAAAAGTCCTTCATCATAAGCTTTCTTTACAATTAGCATATCTCTATCCCATCTTCTATTTTGATGAGCTGTAAAAAATACACCTGCTTTTTTACAAGCTGCTTCCATTTCATCTAATTCTGCTACATTCATAGCTGCTGGTTTTTCAGTAATAACATTTTTTCCAGTTGCAGCTGCTTTTAAGCACATTTCTTTATGCAAATGGTTAGGTACTGTCAAAATTACTGTATTAACTTCACTATCTGCAAGTAATTCATCTGCTGATTTATAAAGCTTAAAACCCATTTCTTCTGCTTCACTCCAGCGTTCTTCCTTAATATCACAGACTGCTGCAATTTCAACTCCTGCACGAGGTGCATTTTGAGCATGCCACTTTCCCATGCCTCCAAAACCTATAACTCCTAATTTAATTTTCATTTTTCCACCTTCTTCTAATATGTTACTGCATATTTGATTTTTCTTATATCACAAATTGTTTAAGATATTTTGCACTTAAAATTGCAGCCTTTTTAGAATCTACAACTGAGCCTTCAAATGCTTTATCTTCAACTTCAATACAGGTATCACCTGTGTAACCTATGTCTGTTAAAGCCGAAACATATTTTCCCCAATCAACATCACCAAGACCTGGTAATTTAGGTGACATATATTGAAGTGGTGTTGCCATAATTCCAACATCATCAAGTTTGTCTTTATAGACTTTTATATCCTTATAATGTACATGGAATATTTTATCCTTGAACTCATATAATGGCTTAATATAATCAATTTGCTGCCATACAAAATGAGATGGATCATAATTTAATCCAAAGTTTGGACTATCTAGTATTTCAAATACTTTTCTCCAATTAGCAGGTGATGTCATAAGATTTTGTCCACCCGGCCATTCATCATTTGTGAATAACATTGGACAGTTTTCAATTCCTATCTTTACACCTTTTTCTTCTGCATGCTTTACAATTGAAGGCCAAACTTCTTTAACTATTTCCAAGTTTTCTTCTACAGTTTTTGAAGGTATACGCCCTACAAAAGTAGTAATCATATTAACCTCTAATATACTAGAAGCATCAATTAACTTGTTTAAATGCTCAACATATACTTTTCTTTTTTCTAAATCTTCCTCAAGAGTGTTTGGATAATATGCTAAAGAAGATATTTTAACATTCTTTTTAGCTAAATAATCCTTAATATAAGAAGCTTTAGCATCATCTAATTTATCTACATCAATATGACATACTCCTGCATATCTTCTTTCTGCTTTCCCCTTAGGCCAACAGCACATTTCTATACATTCAAGTCCATTTTCAGCAGCAAAATCTACTACTTCTTCAAAGCTTAGGTCTCCTAGTATTGCGCTTACAAATCCTAATTTCATAAAAATTCTCCTTTCCCAAGTTCTATTTACCCAACGCTTTTTATATCATTGGGTAAATAATTTGAATTCACATATACAAATCTTTTACATTCCTAAGAATTTTTTCTCCATTGCAATTTGACGTCTTGTAAATTCTGTTCCACCACAGAATAATTCATCTTCATATTCACAAATAAGATATCCATCAAACTCTGTATCTTTTAGCATTCCTAGAATTTCTTCATAAGGTATGCTTGGTTCTACACAATCTTCACTTAAATAATGGAACTTACCATGCATTTCAAAGCAATATGGAAGAATTTCTTTTAATCCATTTAATAATTCAGGTAATTTTTCCTTAGGATTAAATTGAACAAATCCATACATTCCTTGTAATGTACCATTGATTGCCGGATGAGCTCCAGCTTCCATTAATTTTTTACGAGCTTCTTCTATATCAACACCTTGATATCTAAATTCTGCTGCCATTTGTAAATGTTCTTCCTTAACACCTGCCGCAAGAGCTTTATCCCAATGTGGCTTATTTGGAGCAATTGAGAAGCATCCAAAGTCAGGTACAAAGCCTAAATGCTTAGAGCCTGTACGTTTAATAACTTCTAAATATTTCATCATCTTTGGAGATGTTGGTGTTTCAGGATTATGAATTTCAATACCTGCTTTTACATCATATAGTTCTGCATAAGGAGCAAGTCTTCCAAAAGCTTCTGGTGATAACATGTATTGTACACGCATAACCTTACAGCCTAATTTATTAGCTGTTTTTAAATCAATAATTGCATCTGCTAACATTTCATCATCAGTAAGATTTCTATCATGACGCATACCTTTATCATTATTTGCACCATATCCAACTGGTCCAATACCATACTTAGCCTTTAAAGAATTTACTAATCCTAAAAATTCATCACTTACATTAGGATAAGAAGGAATCATTTGAGTTCCTACAATTTCATATCCTGTCGCACCAGCTAAAGCTGCTTGTTTTACACATTCTTCAAAATCATATTGATATCTTGCATACTCTGTTCCATAACAAAACAAAGTAGCACCTAATTTAATATTACTCATCTTTATTCCTCCTAATCATTTATGGTTACAGTTACAGTATCTCCACTATCAAGCGGCATATATTGATGATCTGGTCCCATCTGCATATAAGGAACTCTAAGCATAAGCTTTAATTCTAATTCATGCTCTCCTACATCTAATCCATCTTTTTTAATTACTCTAATCTTAGCTAATTGAACTTGACTCCAGAATTCAGTTACTGCATATTTTAATTTATAAATAGGCATTTCTTTGCCATTTAATTCAAAAGTAACTGCTTCTTCTGGCATCTTTTCACCATCACAATACACTTCTAATAAATCAATATCTGATAAATAATGTCCTCTATAATAAGCTAATTGAACATCAAATTCGAAACCATGTTTTTTCCCATTTATATACATACTTTTAAACGAATCTTCTTTAATAATTTGATTATTAAGTTTCATACGCATTGCAAATGCCATTTTTCCTACCTCCTTTTGTATGAAAAAAACTAAAATTTAACTTCTGCTTTTTCTTCTGCTGATTTGTAAATTGCATCTAATATTTTTGTAACAGCTAATGCTTCTTCAGGCTTAACTAGTGGTTCTGTATCATTTGCGATAGCTTCTAACCATTGTTTACAATCCATGCTCCCTTCAGCACCGCCTCCTCCACCGAAGTATGCAACCCCACCAACTGGAGATAATTTTTCTTCCATTAATTGATTATTTCTTCCACGGTTATAAATCAATTCATTTTTAGAATGGCTCATTCCTGAATGTATTTCAGCACCTGCAAGTGTTCCGCAAAGTGTAGTTGATGCTTCTCTTGATTCAAGTACATTTAATGCCCAGCTTGCTTCTAAGTTTATAGTTGCACCATTTTTCATTTTAACGAAGCCCATTGCAGAATCTTCAACTTCAAAAGTTTCTGGATTCCAAGGTCCAAATAAGTTTCCTTCTGTAGCCTGCTTTAATCCACCTAATTTATAGAATACAGAACCTGATACACTTTCAACCTCGTAATTGTTCATGCACCATAAAGTAATATCTAAAGCATGTGTACCAATATCTATAAGTGGACCTCCACCTTGCTGTGCTTTATCCATGAATACTCCCCAAGTTGGAACTCCTCTTCTACGTACTGCATGTGCTTTTCCGTAGTAGATTTCTCCTAAGTCACCATTCTTGCATGCTTCATGTAAGTTCATAACTTCAGCTCTAAATCTATTTTGATATCCTACAGTAAATTTCATTCCTGATGCTTTCCAAGCTTCAACCATATTTTCAGCTTCTTCAGTTTTATGAGACATTGGTTTTTCACAATATACATGTTTCTTAGCTTCAAATGCATCTATTGCAATAACGCTATGAGATACATTTGGTGTACAAATATGAACAACTTCAACATCTTTATCCTTTAATAACTCTTTATAATCTGTATAAACTCTTGCTTTTTCTACACCAAATTCTTTAGCAGCCTTAGTAGCTCTTTCTTCTACAATGTCACAAAAAGCAACTATTTCATTTAAATTAGAATTTTCTTTTAATGCTGGAAAATGCTTTTGATTTGCAATTCCTCCACAACCGATAATTCCTACTTTAATTTTACTCATTTTATTACTCCTCCTATTTTCATATATATAAATTTCTTATTGTTTCTTCTTATGTACCAAGTATACTTTTTTAAACGTATTCAGACATTCAATTAATTTCACTTAGTTCAATCATTTATTGACTTGTTTTATTTTTATATTTGAAAACAAGAAAATAAGGTCAAAAATAATACTAATTATTTTTGACCTAAATAAAAAATTAACCTAATTCTAAAATATTTTTTTAATGGGCATGACTCGTTAACTTTGATATTTCATATAAATATCTAAATATATTCGTAGTTTCATATATAACTACTTTTCTATTTGTCTATAAACATATACATCCATTTAACCTATAAAAAAGCCAGTTATAAAATTTATCACAAAGTCCTATCCCCGTAAGATATATGTATAATATCAAATTCATGTGGTGCCAAAGCAACTTCTAAATTTAAAATTTCCTCTTCGACATCACATCTCTTTATAGTTAACCTTGGGGTTGAAATTCTTTTTAAATAATCGATTTCATCTTTATCTAAATCACCAATTTCATCCATCCTCATCCATTCATCTAAAGCACTTCCATGTTCTCTATTTATAGAATAAGTTTTTACATTATATTGACCATTTAACAAGTTCTTAAGTTGAAAATTCAAACGTAAATTATCATAATCATTAAATATTTTTCCCTGTTCTCTTGGCTTTATTTCATCTTCTGATTTTAAATAATAATAATAGTTAAAATGCTTATAATTATGACATGCTATATAATATCCATTATGACTATTAGCCGTTATAATATAATTTTCTCCTTTATCTATAATCTTTCCACCAACTTTATTCATAAATTCTATTGCATAATAAGCTGGCTTTTTAATACTATTTTTAGAAAGCAATCCTGCACCGCCATTTAATAAAACATGAGAATCATAAAATTGAGAAAATAAATCTGATCCAATCCAATAGGCAAGAACATCTACTTCATTTATATTATCAATAATGTTCTTCATTATATAAGCACCTTTATAGCAGCTATCATTTGTATAATTACGATTAGATATAGTGCTATTCCATTCAGTAATATATAATTCTTTAACCGCCCATTTTATATCTTTTAAAGTTTCTTTAATAAGTTTTATCTGATTTAAAACATAATCTTTATCTGTAGATCTCTTTGAATATTTATCACCTTTTTCCTTAATTACTATATAAGGATATAAATAGAATGATAAAAAATCGGGTTGATTACTTTGTTCTTTCCACTGAATAATGTTTTTCATCAATTGTTTTAAGCCATAATCTCCACGAAAACCTGCTCCTCCAACTTTACAGTTAGGAATATATTTTTTTAATTCACCATATCCAACATTAAAAATATCGAGATAGTCTACCTCCATCTCTTCAATTTCAGGTCTCCAGATTTCAAAACACCAATTTTGAGTCTCTTCAAGGCCATATCTTTTAACAATATGAATAGAAAAAGCCCTCATTACATTTTTCCACTGCTTTATATTATTAAATAATTGTTGCTCCTCTTCAAAAATAACTGCTTCCCTTACTGTTCTATCAAGTCTTTTAGGCTTTTGACCTAGTTCAATGAATGGCTTTATTTTATTGTCTAAAAGAAAATCCAAAACTCTATCTATTTTATCAAAGTTATATTTCCCATCTGGATTAGATACGCCAACATACATATCATGACCAAATATACTCCAAAATCTCACATATTCAAACTTCAATTCATTTTTTAACATTTTTACGTGTTCCTGTATATCTGATTGAAGCAAATCACTTGCTGCTCCCACATTGATTACTTTATTCCAATTTTTTATATAATCTTTTTTATCTCTTGCATCAACTATTATATATTGATTATCTTTTACCAAATCAGCATTATTTTCAAATTTATTTTCTTCTCCAAAATGATTATCTAATCTATCCAAAATAATATCTTCGTTTGATTCAACTTCTTCGATATTATCATCTATACTTTTCTTTACCTTCTTTAAATATTCTGATGGAGTCATATGATAGGTTGCTTTAAATAATTTATTAAATACTGCTGTATTTGCAAAACCATTATCTAGTGCCGCTCTAGTAATTGTAGCCTCAGTATATAATAAGTCTTCTAAAGCATAATGCAATCTAACATTATTCAAATAATCTATAAAGTTCATGCCTAAGTGTTTCTTTAAATATCTAGATAAATATGCATTAGATAGATGTAGCTGATTAGCCAAGTCATTAAGACTTATTGGCTTATTATAATTGCCTCTTATATAGTTAGTAATTTCATTGATTCTATCATCATATTTATTTTCTTTATCATGAAAACGCTCATCTGCATTATTAATTAAAAAGTTATTGGTTAATAGATTTACTAACTGATAAAACAAGCTATATTCATAAAAATCTTCTTTACCTTTCCTATTTAAATAATGATTGAATACTAATTTTAATATTTTTCTAACCTCATCATAGGAATAATCTTTGTCTATGGTTGAATTACACCAAAATAATATCAAATTATTTTCAAGAAAACTACTTAATCTTTGAAAGGAAATATAAAAACTTGCCATTAATATATCTTCTGAACATTTGTAGCTATGCTTTTTATTAGGATTTACAACTACAAAGTCATCCTGCTTTAATTTAAATATGTCTGCTTCAACTTTAAGTTCCATTTCACCTTCTAATACATAAATTAATTCAACGTCTTGGTGAAAATGTATTTCTTCTTTTTGCTTAACCATTATATTATAGGTAACTATATTTTCCTTGTTAAGATTTGATTTCATCACTTAATTACCCCTACCTTAATCATATTTATTAAGTATTTTATCACATAATTATAATATAATTAATCTATTAAGAACAGTCACTTTCTGATCTGATACGTCATTTAAATCTTCTTCATTTATTTTACCAGCACATAAAACATATGCATATATGCTATTTTTGAGCAAAAAAAAAGCGACTATTTAATATAGTGCCATCTAAATTTAAAAATATTTCTTTATAACTTTATGTAAAAAAGCTTGGTAAAGCTTTATTTACATAGCATATGAAACTTTTTTTGTTTTCATTCCTGCTTGATTTACTTGATTTGCTTCATTATCAAGCATTTTAAGTGATTCACTTAATCTAGCATAATCAGCTGCTGCTAAATTTGGACTGCTAAATAACATATTTATTCCTGCCCTTTTTAAATTTCTTGAACTAAATAATTCTCTAATAATATTCATCATAGTTATCATATCTCCTTTTCTTTTTTCTTTATATATTTATAATAAATCACAATAAATTTTAATTCAAACCAAATTTTCCCCTGATATCGTTTCGAATTTGTTAATATTTTGTTAACAAATTTAAATTATTATTGAAAACTTTTACAAAAAGTTTTATAATATTTACCCAACAGATGAGTTAATTGACTAGGTTGATAAACATTATATTATAAATGTTATATTAATTATTTCTATTAATTATAAAAAAATAATACGAAATATACTTTTAATACAATATTTCATCACGTTGATTTATAATTTTATTACTCAAAACTTTTCTAAATGCATACAAGTAATGAATTATAACTTTAAGTTATAATTCATTACTTGTAATGTTAATCCACTTTTTTCAGATATAAAAGTATCCCCTATACAATTAAATCCAACTTTCTTATAAAAACCTACCGTATCTATTCTTGCATTTAAACTCAGATTATTAATACCTTGTTTCCTAGCCTCTTCTATATGCATTTTTAACATTTCAACTCCAATGCCTTGTTTTGTATACTCATATCCAACAACTACATTAGTAATCTTACCCTCACCATTTAAGTTCGTCATACGGGAATATGCTATAACTTCATTGTCCTTCAACACTGCTAAGTGCAAACTAATCTTATCAAATTCATCATAATCATATTTGTCTATTTTACCATATGGCTTAAATAGTACATTAAATCTTAACTCTATTGCTTCTTTAAATTTTTCACTTTTATAATCTATATATTCATATGTAATTATATTCATAATACTTTCCTCTTCTTATTATATTTCATTATCATTATACACTATATTCATTATTATTGTATATTTATTCATATATTATTTCGATAATTATTTTTTTCTTTTATTGGATATCCAATTTAATAATCAAACTTATAAATGGAATATACATACATCATCGAGAAATTATAATCGTAACACTAAACTAGAAATTAGATACATTTTTCTGGAAGCAGGCATGTGAAATTGAGCTGATGATGGTTATTAATGGTGGCTTGTTTCATTTACAACTTGTCCAGATTTTACATCTGGAGCACGCTGAGATGACGACAAGCCACCATTTAGAACCTTCCAGCGAAAATTTCACTAGTCCTGTGGAAGATAAATGTATCTGATTTCGATAATTGTTGCATAAGTCTAATTCTCGCTTTGGATATCTACAAAATTCACCTAGACATTTTTTCTACTATCTTATTCTTAAAATAATGTGAATTAAATTTAGCCTTATTGGTTAAAGTATCTTAGTAAACATTTTATATACAAAGGAGATTTTTATATGACTGTTGGTTCAAAGGTAAAACAAACATTAGCTACCTTGAAAGGTTCTGAGGCTACTTTAAGAATGTACTCCCTTCAGGAACGTGATAAAAATGCTAAAGCAGCTTATACAGAAGCTTATGACGAATTAAGCCAAATTAAAATAGATTTAGAAAAAAGATTGGGCTTCATAGAATTTCAAGAACCCCAATATAAAGGTAACTAAGTGAGGTGGAATATGAGTACTTGGTTAATATTTTTATTTAATTCAATTATTTTATTTTTTCTTGCCCTTATTATTTCAAGGTATATGAAGAAAAAAACTTTATCTAGGGCTACTCCCTTTGATTTTATTTCTTACGCAGTTATAGCCATTATAATTACACTAATTTCATTAAATACCGTTAACAATGTTTACTTTGCACTAACTACATTAGTTGTTTGGGCATTAATGCCCATGCTTTTAGATTTTGCATCAATGAAAAGTAAATGGGTATACAATCTAATACATGGTAAAGAACGTGTATTAGTTAAAAGTGGAAAAATATTAGAAGATAATTTATCTAAGGAAAGAATTACAGGGCAGGAATTTCTCCAGGAAATGCGGTCAAAAAAAGCTTTTAATTTAGCTGACGTTGAATTTGCTTTAATGGAAACAAGCGGAGATATAAGTGTAAGTTTTAAAGCTGATAAAAAACCAGTTACACCTCATGATTTAGGGAAAAATGTTTCATCTACAGCTGAACCTCAAACTGTAATCTTAGATGGAAATATTTTAAATGAGGGTCTTGTTAATGCTGGATTAAATCATGGCTGGCTTAACACCCAATTAGAGAACAAAGGCATTGCTCTTGAGAATGTTTTTCTTGGTCAGGTAGATTCTTCTGGTGATTTATATGTAGATCTTTTTGATGATATGATACAAATTCCTAAAACTCAAGTTAAAGAAATGCTTTATGCAAGTCTTCAAAAAGCTCATGCTGATCTTATTACTTTTTCTCTAGATACAGATGATAAACCGGCAAAAACAATGTATTTACAAAATGCACAAAAATTAGAGAATGTTATAAAAAATTTAGAACCATACTTATTACGTTAGAAGGTGATATAAATGTCCAATATGAAAAATAAAAAATTAACTACAACTCAGCTTCAATATAACCAATTAGTTACTTCAATAGAGCCCAAGCGTCCAATTCTAACTAACTGCATAAGAGCATTTCTCATTGGTGGTCTTATATGTACCATTGGACAATTTCTACAATGGGCCTTTATAACTTATTTTAATTTTGATGAGAAATCTTCAGTTGGTCCAACTTCACTAGTTTTAATATTTACTGCTGCTTTACTTACAGGACTTGGAGTTTATGATCATCTTGCTCAATGGGCAGGAGCTGGCTCTGCTGTACCAATCACAGGTTTTGCTAATTCTATAGCTTCAGCCTCAATTGAACATAAAAGCGAAGGTTTTGTACTTGGCGTAGCTGGAAATATGTTCCAACTTGCTGGTGCAATTATTGTTTATGGAGTATTCTCTGCCTTTGTAGTTGCTACAATAAAATTGATAATAACATGGTTGGGGGCGATGTAAAATGCTTAAAGGTCATCAATCCTGGATTTTTGAATCTAAACCTGCAATATTATCCTCTGCTGCTGTTGGAGGTCCTTTTGAAGCTGAAGGCGCATTAGCTGATGATTTTGATATTCTTCATGAAGATTTATGGCTAGGTCAAGATAGCTATGAAAAAGCGGAAAAAACTCTACTTGAGCACGCTTGTCAAAGAGCAATACAAAAATCAAAGGTAAAAAAAGAAGATATTAACTTCTTTTTAAGTGGAGATTTAATGAATCAAATAATTTCTAGCAGTTTTGCTGCAAGAACATTAGGAATACCATACTTAGGCATATTTGGTGCCTGTTCAAGTTCTATGGAAGGATTATCTTTAGCTGCACAATTAATTGATAGTAAAGCTGCTAAATATGTTTTAGCCTCTGCATGCAGTCATAATGCAGCCGCTGAAAAACAATTTAGATATCCTACTGATTATGGTGTGCAAAAGCCACCTACTGCTCAATGGACAGTAACTGGAGCTGGTGCAGTATTGCTCGGAAGACATGGAGGTGGACCTAAAGTCACTTCTGCAACCATAGGAAAAGTAATAGATATGGGAATTTCTGATCCTTTTAATGTAGGAGCAGCTATGGCTCCCTGTGCAGTAGATACCATTGAAGCTCATTTTAGAGATTTGAATATTGATGCTTCCTATTATGATCTTATTGCTACAGGTGATTTAGGAAAGGTAGGACACGAACTAGCTAATGCATTATTTGATAAACATGGTATAGCTATGCCACAACATATATTTACAGATTGTGGGCTTTTAATTTATAAAAAAGACCAGCCAGCTTTTTCTGGTGGAAGTGGTTGTGGCTGCTCTGCCACTGTAACTTATGGTCATTTTCTTAATCGAATGAGAAAAGGAGAATTAAAAAAAATTTTAGTTGTTGCAACAGGTGCTTTAATGTCTCCTATTTCTTTTCAACAAAAAGAAAGTATACCTTGCGTTGCTCATGCTGTTTCAATCGAAATGTAAAAGGACGGTGTAAGTTATTTATGGAAAAATTTATTTTTGCATTTGTAATAGGTGGCTTAATTTGTGTTATAGGTCAACTTATAATGGATACACTTAAGATTACTCCTGCTCATACAACTTGCACACTAGTTGTAATTGGAGCTATACTTGGTGGCTTTGGACTTTATGATCCTTTAGTCAAATTTGCTGGTGCAGGTGCATTTATTCCTATAAGCAGTTTTGGAAATACTCTTGTAACAGCTGCTTTAGCTGACGCCCAGGAAACTGGCTTTATTGGTATATTCACAGGTGTTTTAAAGACAGTAAGTGCTGGTGTCTCTGCTGCAATAGTATTTGGTTTTATGTCTGCAATGATATTTAAACCTAAAGGCTGATTTCAAATTAACAATTTAAACAGATGATAAAATCACTTCGTGATTATAGATATCCAACTTAATAATCAAACTTATAAATGGAATCTGTATACACTCTTGAGAAATTAAAATTACAACACTACACTAGAAATATGATACATTTTTTTCTGGAGCAGGCATGTGAAATTGAGCTGTTGAAGGTTCTTAATGGGGGCTTGTTTCATTTACAGCTTGTATAAAAGTGAATGTCCAAATTTTATATTTGGAAACATGAACTTTCTCCTTGGGGATTTTACATCTGGAACACGCTGTAATGACGACAAGCCGACATTTAGAACCTTCCAGCGAAAATTTCACTAGTCCTGCGGAAGATAAATATATCATATTTCGGTAATTGTTGCATAAATCTAAGACTTACATGTGTATCTATATTTGAAAGGAGGTGATAATTATGACAGTTGGAACTCAAATGCAAAAAGCAATTGCTGGAATTCAAAGTGCAGCTGCTACAATGAAAACTTTCTCTTTAGAGACTGAAGACCAACAGGCAAAACAAGATTTCAAAATGATTGCAGAACAACTTGATTGTTCATTAGAACTTTTAAAAGGTAGACAAAAATATATTGAAGAACAAGAACCTCAATATAAATCTTAATTAATATTAAATCCCCTACATCACAATAATTTAATGTGATGCAAGGGATTTAATTTTTTATTCTTCTTCACTTAATAACTTGCTAAACTGTCTGAGCCCATATATAATTTTTTCAACTTCTTCTTTATCTGTCTTCTTTATTGCATTAGATATAAATTCTCCAATAAATCTTTTCTTTATTAAACATATATCATTGTTATTTTTAAATTCTTCAGAAATTGATAACTTTACAATTCTACGATTATTCTCGGGCACTTCTCTATTTACCACACCCTGTCTAGCTAGACGATCCACTATTCCTGAAACCGTGCTTTTGGTTAAATTCATATGTTCACTTAATTCATTTAGTGTTATTGAAGGCATTTTATACAAATGAAATATAACACCTAACTGTTGCGGTGTATAACCATATTCCTTTGCAATTTTTTCATATTTACAACTAACTGATCTTTTTATACTCTTAAATATTTCAATTATTTCATCTGCTTCTTTTTGAGCTCTTTCATCATTTGTATCAGGTAAATCTTCTTTTAAATTCATTATTTTCACCTTCCTACTTTAAATTTTAGAGTCTTTTAGTTCTCATAAAGAAAGTTAAGATCAAAGCAGCTATTACTGCTACAACTGTTACCATAACTGCATATTCCATTCCATCTAAAGTTGCTTGACCTTTTATAATTTGAACCAAATAAGATGATGCTGAAACTTTAGCCATGCTCTGTGACATACCAGAATGCATGTATTTTTGTATCAGCGAACTTAACATATCATTTGTTGCTTTATTATAAACATTTATTTGTTCTGCTAATTTAGCATAATTATAATCACTTCTGCTTTGCATTATTGTAGACATTATAGTTACAGCTAATGCACCTGCTACTTGCCTAATGGTATTATTAAGAGCTGACGCTCTTGAAACTAGTTCTGTTTTTACAGCATTCATCCCTGCTGTACTAATTGGCATCATAGCAAGACCTAGTCCGATTGATCTAATACAGGTAACTAGTATTATATATTCTTTACTTGTATTCATATTTATAGTATGTGCAAGTTCATAAGAACTAATACCCAATATTGTGAGTCCAGGTATTACAAGAGGTTTTGCACCCATCTTATCAAACATTTTCCCACTTATAGGCATTAAAATTCCCATTACTAAGGCAGAAGGTAACATAATTATTCCTGTCTCTATAGCAGTATATCCTCTTATATTTTGCAAAAACATTGGTAATATATATGAAGACCCCATAAGTGCTAAAGTTAAGACACTAGTTATAATTAGACTTATACTAAAATCAAACAACTTCAGAACTCGCAAATCTAATAGCGGATTTGGATGTGTAAGCTCATTTACTACAAATAATATAAGACTCAATATTCCAAGTGTCATTAACATTGGATTTTCCAGCTTGCTCCAGTCGATTGAAGAACCTTCCCCAAGCACATATAATACACTTACTAGTCCAATTGTACAAGATAAAAATCCTATTATATCAAAGGATTTAATAGGCTTTCTTTTCGAATCCTTTAATAAAATTCCTGCCATTATTACTCCAACTACCCCTATAGGAACATTTACATTAAAAATCATTCTCCAATCCATCTTTTCAATAATAAAACCTCCAAGTGTTGGTCCTATAGCAGGCGCAGCCATAGCTGCTATTCCCCAATAGCCAAGGGCAAGTCCTATTTTTTCTCTAGGGAACAAGCTATATATTATGGACATTCCTACGGGCATTATCATACCACCGCCAAGGGCTTGAAGTACACGAAAGGCTATCATAGTTCCACCACTCCATGCAAAACCACACAATAATGACCCTATTGAAAACATTCCTAACGCAAACATATATATTTTTTTAGATCCAAAAGTATCCTGAAGAAATCCTGTCAATGGGATAATAGCACCAAGTGTCAAGGAATAAGCCGTTATAATCCATTTAGCATCATCTAAAGGCATTCCAAAAACAGACATCATCTTAGGAAGAGCAATATTAACTATACTACTATCTAGTATAGACATGAAAGTACCTATTACAACTACACCTAATGCTAACCAGCTATTTAATAAACCTTTATTATTCTCTTCCATATTACCACCCCATTACTTAACATGGATCTTAACAACTGCATTAGTTCCTGGAAGAATTTTATTATTAAAATCATCAAGTTCAATTTTTACTGATATTCTTTGAACTACTTTTGTAAATGTCCCACTTGTTGATGATGGTAATAAGGATAAAGCTGAATTTGCAACTTCTCCAATAGATTTAACTTTTCCTGTAAACTTTTGCGAATCATATTGATCGATAGTAATTTCAACAGGTTGGCCAACTTTCACTTTTCCAAGTTTTGTTTCCTCAATATCTGCGGTAACATATAGTTTACTAGGATCTATTAATGTAATTACACTTTGACCAGCTGATATAAGCTCTCCAACAGTTCCTTGTTTTTTTATAACCACACCATCGATTGGTGATCTCATCAAAGATTGTTCAACATTAGTATCTGCAAGACCATTTACATCTTGACGTGCCAATATTTCATTTTTAGATACTGTATCACCTTCTGCTACATTAAGTTCTAACAATTTTCCTGTAATTTGAGGCGTCACGCTAACTAAATCAGCACTAACTCTTGCGTCATCAGTCGAAACATAATATGTATTTTCATACCAGTAATAGAATACTATACCACTTAATGCTATCACAATTGTTGCTAAAATTCCAATAATTAATAATTTACGTTTTTCCTTCATCTTAACTCACCTCTTCTCTTATTCCTTTAATCCAACTTCTGCTAACATTCCAGGTTTTAACTCTGATTTTGGATCTGTTAACGCTACTTTAACTAAAACATTTCTACTTTGAGAATTTATTTTAGTATTAATCACTGTTATTTTTCCTTCAAATTCTGTATCTTCAACTTCTGCCACTTTAACAACAACATCTTGACCTTCTTTAAGTTTGCCCACAATATCTAATGGAGCATAAGCATTTACATATAAAGCATCTGCATTAGATATTGACGCTAAAGTTACCCCTGGTGAAGCCATTTCACCAACATTAATACTCTTAGCATTTACTACTCCTGAAATTGGAGAAGCAATAACTCCATTACTTAAGGCCGTTTGTGCAGTTTTTAAAGCTGCTTCCGCTTGTTCAACTTGAGCTTTATAAACATCAATGCTTGTTTCTGTTGCACCTTTTTTAAGCATATTTAATTGCTCATCGGCTGATTTTTTTTGTGCTTCTGCTGCGACAAGCTGTTGATGAGCAGCTTCTAATTGTTGCTGAGTATTTGCTCCTGAATCAACTAAAGCTTTTGTACGTTCATAATTTTTATTTGCAACCTCATAACTTTCAGTTGCACTATCTAGGGACGCTTGAGCTTGAGCAATTTGTTCAGGACGTGTACTATTCATTGCATTAGCTAAATTAGCCTTTGCAGTATTTACTGCTGCTTGAGCTTGATCAACTTGTGCTTGTAAATCTTTTGTATCTAATTTTATTACAGCATCTCCTTGATTTACCTTTGAACCAATGTCAACTAATACCTCTGATACTCTTGCAGAAATTTTTGATGCTATATTAACCTCATCATTGGAATCAATTTTTCCTGCCATCATGTATTTATTTTTAGCTTGCTTTGTTGCAGTATCAACAGCTTGTACATTGCCGTTTCCGTTTCCATTGCTAACTGAACCGCATCCGCTTAGCATCATTGCCGTAACTAAACAAAGTAACATTATTTTTTTCATATTAATCCTCCTTATGCGAATGTTTCTTATACTTATTGTTCGTATGCTGACATTTATTATATACTTAATATTTTATTAATTCAATACTAAAATTATAAAAAAATAAAAAGTAACCATTCACCATTCATCTTTTCCATAGATTTCATCAACCTCTCAAGTTTCTGAAATCTGAAATCATATAATTACTTGCAATATAAAAAATAGGCAGAATTACTACCTATTTTTTTGAAATATTTATACTTATCTTTCTTATAAGTTTTAAAAGTTCTTCTCTTTCTTCAAAAGTATCTAAAGCCAGTATTATTGTTCCATAAACTTCATCTTCAAATTTCATATGTTCATCTTGAACTTTCCTTCCCTTTTCAGTAAGTTCTAGTTTATAGGATCTCCTATCTCTATCACTAATAGCTCTAACAATAAAATTGCGCTTCTCAAGTCTATCAATTATACTAGTTAACGTACTTTTAGGAAGCCTTAACGTATCTACAATATCCTTTATTATAACATCTTCTTTCTCAGAAATAATTCTAATAACACTTATTTCAGTTGTACTTAACTCTTGAAGATTTTCATATTTTTTCTCTATCTCATTATATTTAGGTTCTGTAAGCATAACGTGCCATAACTTATTTAATTCATCTATTTGTTTTTTGCATTCTTTATCCATATTTTCACTCCAAAGCTTATATAATCTTACCCTACTATTTTAGCATTAATTGCAAAGCTCTTCCAATTAATCATTTTAAAATCACTTGGTTCAAAACCACATCTTAATAACATTTCTTCTATTTCTTTTTTAGAATAGATTCTATAATCACCATTATTAGATAATTTACAAAATATATTTAATATTTGTCTTATCATTATTGGACATGTTGGATCCCCAATAATTAATGTTCCATTTTTCTTTAATACTCTTTTCATTTCAAGTAAAACCTTTTCGGGGTTTGGATAATGATGAAATGATGCATTACACACAATCACATCAAAAGTATCGTCATTCCAAGGGATATATTCTGCATCTCCAACTTTTAACTCTGCTCTATCTCCAACATTTTTCTTTGCTATTTCAATCATATTTTCTGAAAGATCCAATCCACTTAAAACAATTTCTTTATTCTCTTTAAGTCTCTTAAGTACATTCCCAGTTCCACATCCAAGATCTAATACTCTCTTTGGTTTTTCACTGATAATCCTACTAATAATTTCTCCATACATTGGCGCAACAAACTTTCCATCGTCACTTTCATCATAAATTTCAGCGTGTTTATTGAAATTATTCTTTGAATTTTCTTTAAAAATATTTTTACTGCTTGCCATACAAATTCCCCCTTAAGTAATACTATATTAGTATAGTACGTACTTCGCACTATACTAATATAGTATTACTTTTATTCCAAATAGTCAATTATTTTATCTTTTAGGAAATATTAAATTTTTAATCCAATTAAATATAATCTCTTCTTTAACACTAAAAAGATTTGCATAGTGTATTAACCTAATATATGATTAGAATGAATTAAATTTTTTACAAAGGAGTGTTTAAATGAGTGATAAAAATAAAATCAAAATAACCAAGGAACAACGTGAAGATATGATTACTTCTATTAAAGAGTATTTTTCAACTGAAAGAGAAGAAGAAATAGGCGATTTAGCTTCAAGCAAAATTTTAGATTTTATTATAGATGAGCTAGCAATAGAATTTTATAACCAAGGCGTCTATGATTCTTATAAATATATGACTAGAAGTATAGATGATTTGCTATCAATTCAAAAGTACTAATTTAAAATAAGAATAAAGTGACCACGCAACGCTTTAATTCACAATTTGAGGTGTAATATTGTTCCTAATTAGTTCCATAAATACTTCAGGAGTTGTTATTCTTACCTTCGGATTTTCTTTTAGCTTATTTATAACTGTTTCTACATTATTAAGATCTTTGCTCCACACATGAATATAAACAAAAGTATACGCTTCTGAAGTATGTATATTAGTTTCACCAGACTTGACTCTAGCATTTATTTTATTTACAAGTTCGTCTTCATCTTCAATAGAATTCCAAAGTAGATCTCTACAGGAGACTATTGGTTTATTGTTTGACCATATAATTTTCCCGCCGAAATTATCATGCCTTGTATAATCAAGATAAAATAAACCTTGAATATTAGATTTTTCAGTGAATCTATTCCAAATTTCAGTATTGTAAAAAGCATAATCATCTATAACCTCAAGATATTTTTCATCTACTATTTTCATATACTCATTTAAAGTATTAATGTATTCACTTAATTTCTTAATATCAAATTTACTTGGATACATATAACCATTTCCTGAAGGTGGCACAATAAAATTATTATAGGTCTTCTCATTGCTTATACTCTTATAATATATATTAAAGACCGTTGGCGCTAAATAATATAAGGCTGGAGTCATTGACCACCCTAAAGAAAGTTTGTCTCTATTTGTATTGCCAAACCATTTGGTAGAACTATAGTTATTTCCAAGATTCCATTGTAGATTATCGCCATCAGACATAATAAAAGTCACATAATGAACATCTTCTTCTTTAGGTGTTCCTAATGGATATTTTTTCAAACTTCTTGATGTTGGAAAAGAGCTTAAAGTAGTTAAATTATAGGCCCAATCTGCTGCAACTACACTAACGCCATGCTTAGATGCTACACTTACATTAATAAACTCATCAGGCCCCCACCCTAAACAAGTAAAACCTTTATCCATTGAAGAAAATACCTTATCTCTAAGCACTGTTTTGTTTATACTATCTTCATAAAATATTAATGACTTGCTCATTATTGCATAATCTCTTAAAGCAGCATCTTTGTCAGGTGAAAGTTCTATTACCGTTAAATGATTTAATCCTTTATTCCACAGATTATCATAAGCCCAGCTTTCACCTGTATTCCTGCAATCTTCTTTAAATCCTATGCCCATTTTCTTTACTTTAGCTTCTATACTTTCTTCAATCACTATAGCTTTATTTAAAGATGCAAAAGTACAAGCATTGTTAATAGATGGGTCTTTGGGTGACTTATTGCTATAAAGTACATATCCATCTATATAATCCTTGTAAATCTCTACTAGCTGCCAGGGATCCGATATTATTTTGCACTGGATATTATTGTTTTTTTTCAAATCGTTCAACCATATTTTATAATCTGGTTCTGAAGAAGTTAAAGTATATATTTGAAAAGAACAATGGTTATTTACCAACCCTTGAAGGCTGGCAACCATTGTTCTTTCACTTGATGACATAGAATCTAATGAGATAACATAAAGAAAATTTGGAATGATTTTATTTCTTATATAAGGAGAATTTATCCTTGGTACTTTAAAAGCTTGAAACATCACTCCATTATCTGTAGTAGATATCGTCTTCCACTCGCTCCATTTTTTATTAAATGAATTAGCATTTTCTTTGCAGTAATCATAAAATTTCTTCAAAAAATCCATTCTTTCCTTATTTTGAAAAGATTTAATATTTTCTTCATTAAAAGCTGCCAATGCCATATGTCTATTAATTATGTCTTCTATACCAATCTCTTTACAATTTTTAGTCATATCGTACATAATCATAAAAGTCGTAGTTCTTCCAACTCCTGCTTTGCAATGAAAGTGCAGCCATGAATTATCTCCTTGATTCTTTACAAAGTCTATAAAATAATCAACCATTTCATCTGAAGGTATTCCACCATCTCTAATTGGTATTCTTTTATATGATACAGAATTTGACTTAACAATGTCCTTTTCATCTTCAACTTTTGCAACTATTACTGTTTCTTTAGGTTTATTATCAAAAGTAATTGGTGCTCCAATCTTAATACTCTTAAGCTTACTAGCCTCATCTTCTAATACCTGTTCCCTAGTTAATCCTTCATTTGCATTATTTTTTGAATTTGCCCAGCTTACTGGCAATCCATTGATAAAGCCGTGAGATTCTTGTCTTAAATCTATATCTGTTATAGGCATGGAGGTTCCAATTGATTTTATTAATGTGGGAAGATTAAATTCTGAAAACTGCTGACTTCCAGAAATATTTAATTTATCTAAACCTTTTAAATTTATATTTTTATTATCTTTTATACTTGTTAAATCCGATGTCTTACGAAATTCCTTTGGAATAGTCTCTCCTTCAGTTGATGTATCTAAAACAAGATGTGCAATATTCTCTTCTACACTTTGAGCTTCAACATTTTTTTTCACCATAAAAGATGAAATAGTAGTCATAAACATTACTAATATAACGAGTAGCTTTAATTTTCTATACAATCATATCCTCTTCTTTCGTATTAAATTACAATTCTACATACTTTAATTTAGCATTTATACTCATTAGCATTTAAAATAAACTCTATAATATTTTTTGCAACATTCAAATTATTATACACTCAAATTTATTAAATGAATTATTCACCCTTCATCTATGATAACCCTATATTTAATCAGAATCTCAAGTTTCTGAAATCCTATAATTTCCTGTACAAGAAAAATAGAGCTATCAATAACGGATTTTTACCATTAAGATAGCTCTTTAAATATTAGTTTATATCTCAAAGATTATAGATATCCAAATTAATAATCAAACTTATAAATGGAATATACATGCATCATTGAGAAATTATAGTCGTAACACTACACTAGAAATTAGATACATTTTTCTGGAAGCAGGCATGTGAAATTGAGCTGATGAAAGTTATTAGTGGAAGGTTGTTCCACTTTCTGCTTGTCATAAATTTACTTTAGGAACATGCAGAAGTGGGTGCAACCTTCCACTTAGAACCTTCCAGCGAAAATTTCACTAGTCCTGTGGAAGATAAATGGATCTGATTTCGGTAATTGTTGCATAAGTCTAATTCTCGCTTTTTATATCTTTATCTTCCTAATTTAATTACTTATTAAATGCTTTATCATAGTCAGCCAAGAACTTTTCAATACCAGCATCTGTAAGTGGATGTTTTATCATTTGTACTATTACACTATAAGGGATTGTAGCAATATTAGCTCCAGCCTTAGCGCAATCTAATACATGAATTGGATTTCTAACACTTGCTGCAATTATTTCTGTTTCTATTCCATGAACTGCAAAAACATCTGCAATATCTTCAATTAATATCATACCAGTACTTCCAATATCATCTAATCTACCTAAAAATGGACTTACATATGTAGCTCCTGCTCTTGCTGCAAGCAAAGCTTGAACTGCTGAAAAAATAAGAGTTACATTTGTTTTTATTCCTTCTTTATGAAGAATACTTACAGTCTTCAAACCTTCTTCACACATTGGAATTTTTACTACCATATTTTTATGAATTTTAGCTATTTCACGAGCTTCAACCACCATTTCTTCACTTTTCATAGAAATAACTTCTCCACTTATAGGACCATCTACTATACTGGTAATCTCATTAATTACTTCTTTAAAATCTCTACCTTCTTTTGCAATAAGTGATGGATTAGTTGTAACACCACAAATTACTCCTAAATCATTAGCTTTTTTAATCTCTTCAATATTTGCTGTATCTACGAACATTTTCATTAATAATCACGCTCCCTAAATATCTAATGCACTTGCTTGTACACCTCTTGATTTTTTCTATTTCTTCAATATAGCATTAACTTCTTCTATAATAGCTTTACTTGTTAATTTATATTTTTCCATCAACTCATTTGGAGTCCCTGACTCTCCAAAGGTATCTTTTATCCCAATCATCTTTATAATAGTAGGACATTCACTGCATACAACTTGTGAAACCATAGCTCCAAGTCCTCCTATTATTGAATGTTCTTCTGCTGTGACTATACCTTTAGTTTCTTTAGCAGCTTTAATTATTAAAGCTCTATCTATTGGCTTTATTGTTGAAATATTTATAACCCTTGCACTAATTCCTTGAGTTTCTAATTCCTTTGAAGCATCAATAGCTTTTTGAACCATCATTCCCGTTGCAATTATTACTATATCATTACCATCTCTTATTTGGACTCCTTTACCTATTTCAAACTTATACGTATCATCAAAGATATCTTCAGTATTGCATCTTCCAAATCTCAAGTAAACAGGACCTTCAAATTCTGCTGCTGCTTTTGTTGCTGCCATTGCTTCTCTATGATCTGCTGGAACAATTACAGTCATATTTGGTAGTGAATTCATTAAAGCAATATCTTCAACTGATTCATGAGATCCACCATCTTCACCAACAGTTATTCCCGCATGAGTTGCTGCTATTTTTACATTCATTTTAGGATAACAAATTGAATTTCTTATTATTTCAAAAGCTCTTCCTGTTGCAAATACAGCAAAGGTACTTGCAAAAGGTATATTCCCAACATTAGCAAACCCTGCTGCCATACCCATTAGATTTTGTTCAGCAATTCCTGAATTAAAAAATCTATCTTTAAATTCTGATTTAAAACCATTTGTTTTAGTTGATTTAGAAAGGTCAGCATCTAATACAACAACTTTTTCATTTTCACGTCCTAGTTCAACTAAAGCCATACCATATGATTCTCTTGTAGCTTTTCCCATTTAATTAATCCTCCTAAAAACACACTAATTCATAATATCTTTTATAGCTTTTTCTTTTTCTTCTTCATTAGGTGCTTGACCATGCCATTCAGCTTTATCTTCCATAAAACTAACACCACTACCTTTTACTGTTTTAGCAATTATTACTGTTGGCTTTTCTTGTGTATCATCAATACTTAAAAAGGCTTGATCTATTTTATCAAAATCATTTCCATCTTCACAGTAAATTACATTCCAGCCAAAGCTTTCAAATTTTTTATCTACTGGTGCAACGCCCATTACTTCTTCATTTTTTCCATCTATTTGGAGACCATTGTAATCTATAATTGCAACTAAATTATTTAATTTATAATGAGCTGCTGCCATTGAAGCTTCCCAAACCAATCCCTCTTGAAGCTCTCCATCCCCTAAAATAACATATATCTTTGCGTTATTTTTTTGATTTCTAAGACCTAAGGCCATACCAACTGCATTTGATATACCTTGTCCAAGTGATCCTGTAGAAACATCAACTCCTGGTACATGCTTAGAATCTGGATGTCCTTGAAGAAGCGCTCCTATTTTTCTTAAATGTTTTAATTCTTCTTTTGGAAAATATCCCTTTTCTGCTAAAACAGAATAAAGAGCTGGAGCTGCATGTCCCTTACTCAAAACAAATCTATCTCTATTAGGATCTTTAGGATTTTCAACACTTACCTTCATTGTTTCATAATATAAATAAGTTATTATATCTGCACAAGATAAAGAACCACCTGGATGTCCTGACTTTGCCTCATATATCATTTCAATAATATTTTTTTTAATTTCTTTTGATAAAGAAATTAATTTTTGCTTATTCATTTTTTCACCAACCAATCTATATCTTTTAAGTTCTAAAATTCTAAATAAATTCAAAGTTAAAATAATGAATATTTTTGTAAAACTTTAATTTATATTCTAAAGAAATATGAACTTAAGCTAAAGCTTTCTTAAACTTCTCATCTATAAATATTTTTGTATCTCTAATTACTTCTTTCCAATCTTCATTTCCTGTATACCAAAATTCTGCTGTGAACTTTCTTACACCAAGTTCCCATGATTTCTTAATTATTTCTTCAAAATTAACATGCCCAGTACCAAATGTGATTTCTCTAAATTTTCCTGGAACAGTTTCTTTTAAGTGAACTGCTGCAATATGCCCTTTACCTTTATCAAAATCTTCTGTGGCACTACTTCCCTTTTCCAAAGTTGCATTAGTAACATTTCCGCAATCAGGGTATATTTGAAGATAAGGTGAATCAACTATTTTTACAAATTCCATAGCCTTTTCAACTGTATTCATGAATTCAGTTTCCATTGTTTCAAAAGCAAGAATTACTCCCTTGCTGGCAGCCATTTCAACTGCCTTTCTTAAATTTTCTTCAAAATACTTTCTTGTTACTTCATTACCTTCTTCATAGTAAACATCATATCCAGCTAATTGAATTATTTTAACCCCTAAATCATCAGCCAATTCAATAGCTCTTTTCATTATATCCATACCTTTAATTCTTATTTCTTCACTCATACTTCCTAAAGGATATTTCCTATGTCCACTTAAACACATAGTTCTGATTTCAACACCGCACTTAAACATCAATTCAACAATGGCTTTTCTATCACCTTTAGACATATATAATCTAGATAACTTTTCCTCAGTTTCATCTATGCTTATTTCAACAGTATCAAAGCCACACTCTTTTGCACAATTTAACTTTTCTTCCCAGGTCAAATAGCTTGGCATAGACTTTTCATATAATCCTAAACTATACCCTTTCATAAGCTCACCTCTTTCTAACCTTGTCCGTAATAAGCATTTGGTCCATGCTTTCTCATAAAATGTTTTTCTATTAAATCTTGTGGCATTCTATTTGCATTATGATTGCTTAAAAGTTCAGTATTTAATGCCATCATTGCAACTTCTTCAAGTACTACTGCATTATGAACAGCATCTAATGCATCTTTCCCCCATGAAAAAGGTCCATGATTCTTAACTAAAACTGCTGGTACATGAACTGGATTTAACTTGCTAAAGGTTTCTACTATAACACCACCTGTATTGTATTCATATTCATTACTTATCTCTTCACTAGTCATATTTCTTGTACAAGGAATTTCATTATAGAAATAATCCGCTTGTGTTGTGCCATATGGAATTATTCCTTTCCCGGCTTGTGCAAATATAGTTGCATATCTTGAATGAGTATGTACAATTCCCCCAATATCCTTAAAATCCTTGTACAATTTTAAATGAGTTGGTGTATCTGATGAAGGTTTATATTTTCCTTCAACAACTTTTCCATCCATATCAACTACAACCATATCTTCTGGTTTCATCATCTCATAATCTACTCCAGATGGTTTAATTACAAAAAGCCCTGTTTCTCTATCTATAGCTGACACGTTTCCCCAAGTAAAAGTCACAAGTTTGTATTTAGGTAAAAGCATATTAGCTTCATAAACTTTTTTCTTTAATTCTTCTAACATTTAATTTCCTCCCGCTTCCAAAATTCATACCGCTTTACTCTGATTTAAATTTTTCATTAAAGATTAAGCATGGAATTCACTTGATAACCATGCTCGTAAATTTAATATCTATAATTACTCTTTTATTACTGTATAAACAGCTGCTTCATTCTTTGTATGGTTAGCTGAAACAATCAAATCGCAGTCCTTTAAATTAATAACTGCTACATTAGCAGGTCCTGCACCTTTTTCTATAATTGTTTCTTGACATTTTCCATCAACCCATTGAATATAAAACAATTCAGCTTCTACACGTCTTACACCACCAACAAAGCTTGGTACACCGCAAAGAGTTGTTCCTACTAAGGTATGCGCAAAATCTATTTCATGTGGATATGTATAAATTTCAGTATATTTACCATCAATTAATTTGTATATTTTCATCGAATTTCCATGGAATGGTTCAATAGTCATTAGTTCATCCTTGCCATCACCATCTAAATCACACCAAGCAACTTCACTAATTTGACCTTCCATTAAATGATTAACTTCCCACTCTCCAGTTTTACTTGGGATTACTTCAAATACTCCTTGATCACATCCAAGAGTTCCGTGTATCTTTCCATCAACTATATGACGTATATATCCATGATTTCTAAACAAACCATTTTTTAGAACTTTAAGTTCAATTCCATCAGTTGGATTCTCTGGCAATTTACCATAATAAATTGTACCTGAATGACTCCAGTCATCTTTAGCTGCTTTTAGATCTGCTATTGTTGCAGCAACTACATATATTTCACCATCAACATCCCATACATCAAAACGGTGCAAATATGGTAATTTATTAACAGTTTCAATAACCCATTCACCCTCAACTAAATGTCCCCAAACTAATCTAGAACCACTTGGACTTTCTTTTAAATAAAAATCGCGAACTGCTAAGAATTCATTTTTACGGTTAGGAATAGGAATTATTGACATGCATCCTCCACCGTTGTCCCATACTGTTTGACGGTGCTTAAAATCCTTACCACTATATGCATAACAAGGATATCCTTTCTCTTCAGAAGCTACAAATAAATTCAATTCACCATTAACTTCCATTGAACTTGCCGAATATGCCCTATACATTTCATCTAAGTGTTTTTTAATAATTTTCATGTTTAATTCACCTCAATTTCGAATTAACCTAGTTAAATTTCTAGGTATCCAATTTAATAATCAAACTTATAAATATAATATACATGCATCATTAAGAAATTATTATCGTAACACTACACTAGAAATTAGATACATATTTGTGCAAGCGGCATATGAAATTAAGCTGTGCTGGTTATTAGTGGAAGGTTGTTCCACTTTCTGCTTGTCATAAATTTACTTTAAGAACATGCAGAAATGAGTGCATCCTTCCACTTAGAACCCATCCAGCGAAAATTTCATTAGTCCGCTGTAATAAATATGTGTTTAATTTCGGTAAGTTACCCATATGTCTAATTCTTGCTTTGGATATCTATAATACTTTATCATTTTTTTTAGCTATTTGAAGGAATATTATAGTGATATATACTTTACTTTTTATTAACTATTTGCTCTAGAACTTTTTCTTCCATTTCTTGTTCTGATAATATATTTTTCAAGCCTATTATTATAGTTCCTGAATCTTCTGCTCTTTTAAAGTTTGATTTTAACACTTCTGAACAAAATACTACATCAAAACTTGATGCTTGGCTTTTTGCTTCCCCAACACTGTTATGTTGTACTGACACTTCTATTCCCAATTTTTTAAACACTTTGTTTATTTTCATCTTTATAATTTGACTTGATCCCATTCCACTTCCGCACGCTGCTATTACTTTTAACATAATTTATACACACCCTTCTTCATTTTATTTTTTATTTCATTACATTAAATATCGAACTTACTTTACGTTACTATATATTGTTTATGCTTTCTCAATTTCATTAAGATATTCTTCGTAATCTTCTGCTATTTTGAAATAACCTTTTTTATTTTTAAGATATTGGAATTGTGGTATTGCAAGTAATGCTATAACTGCTATTCCAAAACCTACATATGTGAAGTTCTTCATTAAGAATCCAATTACTGGCCATACTGTATCCCAGTCGAAGTTTCCATGCCATCCTCCGAATTGTGATAACCCAAAATAATAAGCTGCAAATGCTCCACCTAATACTTGAATTATTCCTGATACTAATGGAATTATGCAAGCTGCTTTTAATCCACCTTTTCTATTTGCAAATACTGCAAATGTTGCATTATCAAAGAATACTGGAACGAATCCTGTGATTATTAATACTGGGCTATGGAATACTATTAAACCAAGAATTGATATAAATTGTCCTAATGCACCAAATAAGAATCCAATTGTTACTGCATTAGCATGACCAAATCCATATGTTGCTGCACAGTCAACTGCTGGCATTGAACCTGGTAAAATTTTATTTGAAATACCTTGAAATGATTCTGTAAGTTCTCCAACGAACATCTTAACTCCAAGTTGTAATATACTTAAGTAAACCGCAAAACTTAATGATTTTTCCATTATGTAGAAGAAAAAGTTTCTATCTGCTGCAAAACCTGTCTTGTCTATTTGATGTAACAAATCTGATCCTAATATCCCCATAATTGTTCCAAAGAATAACATCATTAAAACACCAGTTGCAACTACATTATCATTGAATATTTGTAAAAATCCAGGTAATTGAAGATGTTCTATTGATTTTTCTTTATTACCAATTTTTCCTGCAATCTTATCTGTAAGCCATATACCAAACATTTGTTGATGACCAACTGCAAATCCACCACCTTCAGTTAATTCTTGAGTTGCTTCAACTGTAAGGTTTGCTGATACTGCCCAATAAGCTCCAAGTAATAGTCCAAGCATAATTACTGCTTGTGTATCAATTATATTAGGGAAACAGAATAATACTAACCATAATGCTGTTGACGATTGTTGAACCATTATATGTCCTGTAATAAACACTGTTCTTACTTTTGTAACTTTTCTAAATAATACCAATATTATATTAAATATAAATGCTATTAATAATACTATCATCATAAGAGAAAATGATCTGCCAATATTTTCAATTGCCTTTTGTGCTGCTGTTTGACCAAAATAAGGATCAATAACTGCTGCTGTTAAATTAAAACGATCTTTTAATCCAGCTAGTATTGGACGGAAGTTACTAACTAATCCACCAGATGCTACATTTAAAATTAAATAACCAACAGTTGCTTTTATAAATCCTGCAATCGCCTCGTAAATTGGACGTTTTAATAACAAATAACCTATAAGTACTATAAAACCAATAAAAAACGCAGGGTTTGTTAAAATATTTACCTGAAAAAATTTCCATATGCCCAATAATATTTCCATTTTAATTCCTCCATTATTTAAATTTATTTTACTTTCATTAATTTTCTCTTTCGATTATCTTTCGTAGCCTTTATTTTATACTGCATTAGCTTGTAACATTTCAACTATTGCATCTAAATCTTCCTTACATTCTGCTTCTAATAATTTATCAACTACAGCTTCGTCTTCTATTAAGCCAACCATATTTGATAAGTTTTGTAGATGTACTTCATTATCAGTAGATGCCAAAACAAAGAATAATCTTGCATCTTGTTCAGGATCATCACTAAAATGAACAGGATTTTTAGTTCTCATAAAACACATTGCTGTTTCATTAACTCCAACTACACCTTCTTGTGCATGTGGTATACAGATATTTGGAGCTATAACTATGTATGGTCCATATTTCTTAACATTTTCTATTATTGCATCAGCATATGCCTCTTCTATTGCCCCATCGTTTATTAAAGGTTTACAAGAAGCCTTAATTGCGTCTTCCCAATTATCAAATCCATCATGGAATGAAATTCTTCCCTTCTCAATTAATTCTTTTAACATCTCTTTCCTCCTTATTATTTGGATAGAGGGCTAATTCATAACCCTCTATGAATTTTACTATAACATTGATTTAAATGGTAGGTCTGGTTCTATTTCAAATGCATCGTGGAAGCCTCTATCGTGATGATATTGCATTACATCCTTATCGTTTGGATAAACGAATTTGCCACCGACTTCCCAAATAAATGGTTTAAATTTATATTGTAATCTATATTTTCTCATATTCCATAAAGTTATAATTTCTTGTGTATCAGCCATAAAGTTTGTCCAGATATCATGATGGAATGGAATGACAACTTTAGTATTTAAACATTCAGCCATTCTTAAGATATCAATAGAGGTCATTTTATCTGTCATCCCCCTTGGATTTTCACCAAATGATCCTAAAGCAACATCTATTTTATGATCGTTACCATGTTTTGCATAGTAATTAGAATAATGTGAATCACCACTATGATAAAGGCTTCCACCTGGAGTTTTGAAAAGATAATTTACAGCTAACTTATCCATATCCCTTGGCATTTTATCTTTTAATATTGTACCTTTTGGCGCTGTAACAAGTTCAGTACGATCAAAAGAATCAAGTGCAACAATTTCTGTATCTTTTACTTTTACCACATCACCAGGTTTTACAACTATACATTGGTCTTCTGGAACTCCCCAGCCTAACCAAATATCTACACAAGCTTGTGGTCCTATGAATTTAACATCCTTTGAACAATTTTGAATTACAGCTGCTGCTACATTTGCATCAATATGATCACTATGATCATGTGTAGCTAAAATTGCATCAACTTCTTTTATTTTAAAAGGATCAATAACACAAACTGAATTTCTTAAATTTGGTTGCATTGCTACGCATCCTATCATCCTTTGATGTTGATGCTGTTTAGCCATTAATGGATTTGCTTTTGTTTTCTTTCCTGAATTAACCCATAAGTCTACACATATATTTGCATTTCCTTCAGATTTAAGCCATATTCCTGTACATCCCAACCACCACATTGCAAAGGTTCCTGGTTTCACTTCTTCTTGTTCTATTTCTTCATTAAGCCATGTTCCCCATTCTGGAAATGTGTTTAATATCCAAGACTCTCTTGTAATTTCATTTACTTTTGACACTTTAAATCTCCCCTTTATTATAATTAATGATCTTTTATTTTCTTATTTTATCTTTTTGAACGTTTTGAATTATTTATTTTGAACTTTCTGTCTTGTTTATGTTTTCATAATACACCAACAATTCAAAAAGTTCAAGTATTTTTTGAACGTTTTTTTATTTTTTTATTTTTTGATCATTTTTATTGAACTTTTTGAACATTTATATTATACTGATATTGGATACACTCTAATTATTGTTAATTTAGTCTATACAAAAACATACTATAGATAATCAACATAATCATTAAGTGGATAGTGTATACGCACTTTACAGGAAGTAAATTATCTATATTTTATTTATTCGATATATTCATAAAACTTATCAATTATATTAAAGGAGGAGCAACTTAAATGAAAAAGACTCAAGGTATCGTATCTAAAAGACGAGCAAGAATTTTAGAATATTTAAATTCAAACGAAACTATTAGCAACAATGAATTAGCCGAAAAGCTAAATATATCTCCTCTAACTTTAAGAAGAGATTTGCAAGCATTAGATGAAGAAGGCTTGGTAGTAAGACATTATGGTGGTGCAAAATTAGCATCTTCAAGTGATAAATATGAAAATCCAAGTTCTAATGAAAATGAAAACAATTCAACATTACTTGATAACAAACATGCTCTAGCAAAATATGCTGCTAGTTTGATAAATGATGGGGACACAATATTTATTAATTCTAGTTCAACTGCACTATTAATATTAGAGTATTTAGGCCATAAACGTGTTTATGTCGTTACAAACAATGGCAAAGCACTTCATTCTACTATTGGCCCTAACATAGATCTTGTTTTAACTGGAGGACAGGTTTATGAAAGAAAACAATCACTAATTGGGGAATTTGCAACTTACATTCTTTCAAAAATTACTGCTAACAAATGTTTCTTAGGGGTTAGCGGAATAGATTGTGATTTAGGCATTAGTACATCAGTTCTTCAAGAAACACTTGTTAATCACGAAATGATTAACCGTTGTGGCGGACCGATTTATGTTTTAGCTGATAGCAACAAAATTGGTAAGCACCATAATTTTTCAAGTGGCGAAATAAACGAAATTTCTCATCTTATTACAGATTCAAATATAAGCGATGAGGATATTGAAAAATTCAAAGAAAAAGGAGTTACTGTAACAAAAGTAACTAATGAATAATTAGTAAATCTAAGCTATTGCAAATAATTAGAAATCAAATATATTCTTCCTACATCACAAGAAAAAATATATTTGATTTCTTAATAAAGGCCTTCAATTCCGCTCATACTAATGCTATTTCATATCTAAATTAATACATGTTTTAATATTTCATCTTCCTCTACTATTCTTTTAGCAAGAATTCGATTTTCTTCAACGTGAATATATGTGTATCTGCTTGATTTTATTGAAGGCGCATCATCTATTGCCCTCTTAAAATCTTCCTTTTTCATTTTTAAAGATTTAACATATTCAAAAAAACCTGTTTCCTTTAACACTTTACTTATCCTCTCAAATCTATGATTTTGAACCTTTGCCATAATGTAAGTTGCTATACCAACTTGTATCCCATGAAGCTGCGATACTTCTACGAACTTATCTAAAGCATGAGAAATTAAATGTTCTGAACCAGAAGCAGGTGAGCTATTTCCTGCTATCTCCATAGAAATTCCATTTAAAGTTAACGAATCCACTAACTCTTTTAAAAACAAATCATCTTTAATAGTCTTAAATTCAGTTCGCACAAAACTATTTACTGCTTTCTTAGAAATCATAGTTGCAAAATCATCAACAATAGCCTTTCCATTCTCCTCTTCAAATTTCCAATCATATAAAGCAGTAATATTTGAAACTAAATCACCAATTCCAGAAAATATAAATTTTTCTGGAGCTCCTTTAATTACATCAATGTCTACAATAATTCCATAAGGTGTTTTAGCCGGAACAGACATACGTCTATCATTGACCAACAACGAAGCTCCTGCACTTGAAAATCCATCATTAGAAGTTGAAGTTGGTATACTAATAAAAGGTAGCTTTTTCAAGAAACTCATATACTTAACCCCATCAATAACTTTTCCTCCACCAACTCCAATCAATGCTTCAACATCATTTGATATTTCAAATGCTTTTGTACTTATTGCCTCAAATTTTATATCTGATATTATTTCTACATTAGAAATTTCTATATCAACCTCTTTTAATGAATTACGTATAGCATCTCCAAACAATTCTTCTATACCTTCCCCAAAATAAATCGACACCTTTTGAAACATTGCTTTTTTAATCAAAGTTCCTACATTATTGATATTTCCTTTTCCCACTTCAAGTATCGAAGGAATTGCTATTCTATGAATTGAAGTTTTCATTTCTCCACCCCTTATTCTAATTTTATTTAATATTAAAGCATACTCAAGAATACAATAAGATAATATATAATTTATTATATATCTTTATCCTAAAGTTTTCTTTCATATGCTTTATTTTAAATCAAAAAATTTATTATTATGTATTCCTAAACTTCTTGCCGAGAAAAATTAATTCAAATCATTAACTACCTTATTAATTTTTTCAGCCTTATCTACTGCTTGAGTCCAGACTTCCTTTGAAGGAATTATCTTTTCAATTGCTGTGTAACTTTCCTTCACTCCTGGTATATTAACTAAATTTGTACTTTGTAACGACATTAGTACAAAATAGCACACTCCTATTATTGCAACTGTTTTTATAATTCCACTAATAGCTTTTATTACAACATAAACAGCTATAATAGTTACTGCTGCTAAAATTATTGTATTAGTTGTCAAATGAACTGGAGCTTTATCTAACATATTATTTATCGTTTCCATTGTAATCTCTCCTCTTCACGGATACTTTTTTGATAATATTATTTTTTTGCATCCACCTTATAAATTTGTTGTATTTTATTATAACACATGTTAAGTTTTTTTCCATTTTTTCAGCGCAAAAAAATTATATTTACATTAATTAAACCGTGGAAAAATACTTTAACCACGGTTTAAAATAATATTATTAAATTTATTTTATTATTTATTATTTATTAGATTCATTGCAAAGCTCAAAACTTTTGGACCATTACACATACCATAATCTATAGACGGAATTGCTTCTACAGGAATATTATATTTCTCACCTTTTTTCTTCATTTCAGGAAGCTGAAAACGAATTTGCGGCCCTATTAATACGACATCTGCCTTTGCCATATTTGAATCAGCTGCATCAGTAGATACTGCCCAAATTGTTGCTTCAATTCCTTCTTCTTTCGCTGCTTTCTCCATCTTTGTAACTAATAAACTTGTAGACATTCCTGCCGAACAAACTAATAAAATTTTCATTAAAATCACCTCATAATATTTTTTTATATCTTTCACTTTAATTTTACGTACTAAATATTTTTACTTATAAACTGTTTCCGTATTTTTAGCTTCAAAACATCTATCAGTAGATATCTTTTTAAACCAACGACCTGATTTTTTAATAATTCTATTTCTATCATCTTCTAAATTAATTTCAATTAGCCCATATCTATTCTTAAATGCATTCTGTGGTGACACATTATCAGTAAATGCCCACAACATATATCCAATACAATTGCATCCTTCTTCAACAGCTTTTAAAAGCCAAATTAAATGATCAGATATAAATTCTATTCTATAATCATCTTGAATTATACCTTCTTCATTTTTATACTTTGCTTCGCCTTCCACTCCCATTCCATTTTCAGCAATGAACCATTCAATATTTCCATATTCATTTTTAATTCTCATTGCCATATCATACATTATTTTAGGATATATTTCCCAACCTCTATGAGGATTCATCTTTTTACCAGGCAAATCAAACATATCATAATAGTATGACGGATGAAATGGCACCTCTGGATTCCACCCATTTGTCCTAGCTTTTACTCTATGAGGAAAATATAAGTTTAACCCCAATAAGTCAACAGTGTTATTTTTAATAACAGCTAATTCTTCATCATTATATTCAAATAAACAATCATGTTTTTGTAGAATTTCAAATAATTCTGCTGGAATTTCTCCTTTTACACTTGGATCAAGATAAAGTCTATTGAAGAAAAGATCATACATTTCAGCTGCTTTCATATCATGAGGCGCTGACGATCTTGCATAAGTCACTTCTGGGTTTAAAATAACACCAATTTTCCCTCCAATATCCTTTCCAATTTCACCTAACTTAAAGGCTTCAACTACTTTTGCTGTTGCAAGAATTTTATTATAATTCCACTGCATCCAAGTTCTTGTATTTTGTTCAAATGGCCATCTAATCGCATCTAAATACACTCTAGTTTGTACTACTATTGGTTCATTAAAAGTGAACCAATACTTAACTTTATGGCCAAAAGCTTCAAAAGCTTTCTTAGCATATTCTACAAATAAATTCACTACATGCTTAGATCCCCATCCCCCATATTCTTCAAATAATACAGCTGGTAATTCATAATGCTCAAGACATATCATTGGTTCAACACCATTTTTAATAACCTCATCTATCATATTGTTATAATATTCAAGTGCTTCTTCGTCAACTTCTGCAGTTTCATAATCTTTTATAAATCTAGACCAATCAATAGAGGTTCTATATTTTTGTAATCCCACCTCACTCATAAGTTTAGCATCTTCTTTATATCTTCTATAAAAATCCGTTGCTAATGTAGGTCCATAACCATTGTGCCAAAGATGTGGTGTAGATTTATACCACAAATCCATATATGAATCTTGACCATCCTTTTTACCTGTCCACCCCTCAGTTTGCCATGCGGATGATGATGCTCCAAGGAAAAAATTTTTAGGTAATTCAAATGTACTTTTTTTCAACTCCATATCTTGCCTCCAAATATACTATGAATTTTAATATTGTTCTAATTTTTTTAGGTTTTGCCTATTTCATTATTAAGTTTTTGATTTAACTATTTTTTATGTTATAATATAATCCGAAAATGTTTATTAATTATTCTTGATCAGATGTGCGAAATATGCCCATTTCACACATCTCATCTTTTTATTTTGAATTTGTCATATCTTTTCTTATTTCTATAATTTCTTCTGCCAATTGTTTTACTGTAATTCCTGTCATCAAGTGGTCTTGAGCATGTATTAATAATAGCGAAATTATTTTTGCGTTTCCATCTGCCTCCATGGTCAATAATTCTGTTTGTACATGATGTGCTTGTTCAAATTCTTTACTTGATTTTTTCAATAACTCTTCTGCTCTTTCAAACTCTTTTTCTTTTGCCGCTCTAATAGCTTCGAAAGCATAACTTCTTCCGTCCCCACTATGCATTATTAAAGAGAATGCTTGTTGTTCTAAATTTTCCATTATATTTTCCTTTCCTTTCTTAGTATTAGATTTCTATATTTATCTAAGATACTTCTATATCTTCTTGTTCTTGCCTTACCATATTATGATCATAAGCTTTTAGGAATGGCCAATAAATAATAGCTGAAACAAGTATATTTATACCTTGAAGAATTATAGCTCTCCAATCGCCGTTTGTAGCTAAAAAGCCTGAGAAAAATGATGGTACAGTCCATGGTACTGCAATTCCTGCTGGATAACTAACTAAACCTGTTGCCATTGCAATATAAGTTATTGAACCTACAGCTAAAGGCGCTAGAATAAATGGAATCATCATTATTGGATTCATAACTATTGGAATACCAAATATTATAGGTTCTGAAATATTAAATATCGCAGGTGCAAGAGCTAATTTACCTATTGATTTTACTTGTCTTGATTTTCCAATCAATATAATACATATAATTAAACCCAATGTTGCTCCGCATCCACCTAAACTGTTAACGAAGTTATCATAAAATTGAAGCGTTACTATATTCGGTAATTGGTGACCTGCTTCTAACGCTGAACGATTTTGGTCCATAGCTGGTAGTAATATTGAATCCATAACTCCGAATACTACACGCGTCCCATGTATTCCAAGTGTCCAAAAGAAACTATAAAGTGATACTGTTGCAAACATTCCACCAAAAGATAATCCAACTAAAGCCAATGGTGCTCCAACGAATTTAGTTATAAAAGCAAACACTGTTTGGTATGATGTACTTTCAAATCCTAAACGTATTAAGAAAAACACTACTAAAATAATAAGACCTGGTGTTATAGCTGTAAAAGATTTTGCTACAGCTGGTGGTACAGATTCTGGCATTTTTACTACCCAATTCTTTTTAACAACAAATATAAATATTTCTGTAGCGATTATTGCTGTAAGAATTGCTACTATTAATCCACCTGCTGATAGATTTGCTGTCGGCAGAACTTTTCCCAAACTCAATTTATCACCATTTTGTAATACTACATCAATAGTTTGTACTGGTGTTAGCATTAAAAATGCTGCAAGTGATAGTGTTCCAGCTGATAGTCCATCAACTTCTCTATCTTTTGCAAGTTGATACGAAATCGAGATAACAGCTAGTATTGCTACAATATCAAATGTAACTCTAATAGGATATAAGAGCTTTGTTGTAAAACCAGCCCCAAAGATACCGTTTACAAAATTTGCATAACCCGGCATTGGGAAGTTAGCTAAAATCATAAATATTGAACCTATTATAATTAATGGCATTGTATTGCTAACCCATCACGTAAAGCTCTAATATGTCTTTGTGCTGCAATCTTACCTGCAACCGGCATTGCTTTTTCTTCTAGGAAATTTATAAATCCATTCATAATCGTACCTCCAAAATTTTTATTAAATGTTTACAATAATGACATGAATATTTTCGGCCGTAAAATTATTATTCATTATCTTGATTTAAATTATATCATTCATGAAATTTTTTTTCAATACCTGAAAAAAAATTTCATTTTGTTTTTTATAACAAGTATTTTTATGTTATAATGAAATAAATATTTCATTAATTTATTTTAAAGTATATAAGAACTACTTGAATGGAGTTGAATCACTTGGGAAACAGTTGTTTATTAGAAATCACTGATAGATATAATACCTTTAGTTCAAAAGAGCGTACAATTGCCGATTTTATTTTGAAAAATCCAGCAAAAGTTATATATTATACAATTGACGATTTTGCTAGAGAGCTTAGTATTTCAGAAGCTACAGTATTTCGATTTATAAAGAAATTAGGATACGAAGGCTACCAATATTTTAAAGTGTCATTAGCAAGCGAAGTTACAAAAGCATCTGACAATAGCAAAAAAAAGCTCGATGCAGATAATATATCCGATATATATAAATACATTACAGATTTATATTCTCAAAATCTTCATGAAACAGCAGCAATATTAGATACTAATTTATTAGATAATATTGTTACAAAAATCTTGAATTCAAAGAAAATAGCTTTTTTAGGCTTAGGATCATCTGGAGAATTATCAAAAAATTCCTATAATAAATTTATTGATACTGGATTATTTTGTATTTATAATGCTGACTATCATATGCAACTAAAGTTGGCATCTCAATTACATTCTGATGATATAGCTATAGTTTTTTGTAATTCTGGTATGAACAAAGATACCATTACATTAGTTGATACACTAAAAGACAATAGTGTGCCTACAGTAGGTATATCCAGCAATCCAAATTCACCTTTTGCTAAAATGGTTGATGATTTTATATATACTCACCCTATCAATCCTAAAACAGTAATTGAAAAACTTTCGTCTTATATTTCTCAAATTACTGTAATTGATTATTTGTATCTTAAAGCACTTTCAAACGGTAAAAATATAGATATAAGCCTTAAGCACCAAAACAAAATTATACAAAGTAGAAAATATACAAATGAAAAATCCTAGTAAATTTAGTATTTCTTTTTATTCATTAATAATACTTAAAAAAGTATTTCGTAATAATTCTGCAATTATTATGAGATACTTTTTTAATGTAACTCATTTTTGAATAATTAGTGTATATTAACTCGACACATCAATTAACAAAACTCTTACTGATCTGTTAATTGAAATCTCCAATTTCTTTTGTTTACTTCATATACCCACCTTTCATCGGAGATACTGCATGTTCTGAGAATATCTTCAAAATACCAGATTCATATTTCTGCTTCCTAGGCTTCCAATTCTTCTTACGTTGTTCAAAAATTTTATCTATTTCTTCTTTACTACACTCTTTTCCATCAACTCCAATAACCTGCAAAACTCTATTAGGAATATTGATTTCAATCAAATCATCTTCTTCTATCAATGCAATCGGTCCGCCTACAGCAGCTTCCGGTGAGACATGTCCAATTGCTGGTCCTTTAGAAGCTCCAGAAAATCTTCCATCTGTTATGAGTGCAATGCTTGCCCCTAATTCTTCATCGGAGGAAATAGCCTCTGTTGTATAAAACATTTCAGGCATTCCACTTCCTTTTGGACCTTCGTATCTAATTATAACTGCATCCCCTGGGCGAATGACTTTCTTTAATACAGCTTCGATTGCTTCTTCTTCACTGTCAAAAGGCTTTGCCTTTAATATTGCTGTATGCATTTCTTTTGGAACTGCAGTATGTTTTACCACTGCACCTTCAGGTGCAATATTTCCCTTTAATATAGAAATTGATCCATTTGTACCAATAGGATTATCAAATGGACGTATAACATCTTCTTTCTTTAAACCTACTTTTTCTAAATAAGAATTACACTTTTCATAAAATCCATTAGTTTTTAATTCCTCTAAATTTTCACCTAAAGTCTTACCTGTTACAGTCATAACATCTAAATGAAGTAAAGGTTTTAACTCTTCCATTATTGCAGGCACTCCACCAGCATAATAGAAATATTGTGCTGGCCATTTTCCAGCTGGACGTATATCTAGCAAGTAATGAGCATTTTTGTGTATTGAATCAAAAGTTTTCTCATCAATATATAATCCAAATTCATGAGCTATAGCTGGTAAATGTAATAGTGAATTGCTAGATCCCGATATAGCAGCATGAACTAATATTGCATTTTCAAAAGACTTAATTGTTACGATATCCTTTGGATAAAGATTCATTTTTGCTAGTTTTACAGCTTGTATTCCAGCTTTCAACGCAACCTCTTCTAAATCTTCACAAGTTGCTGGCATTAAAGCACTTCCTGGAAGCATCAATCCAAGCGCCTCTGCCATAACTTGCATTGTAGCTGCGGTTCCCATGAATGAGCATGCACCACAAGAAGGACATGCATTTTCCTTATAATATGTTAATTTTTCTTCTGTTATTTCCCCTCGCTGACACATAGCACTATAAGCACCTATTTGTTCTAAAGTTAGTAAGTCAGGTCCTGCTTCCATAACACCGCCTGTAACTATTATAGCTGGGATATTCAACCTCCCAATTGACATAAGGTGTGATGGAACAGCCTTATCACAACTTGAAATAAATACTCCTGCATCAAATGGTGTTGCATTTGCATGAATTTCTATTAAAGAAGCAATTGTATCTCTCGATGCTAAAGAATAATTTATCCCATCATGGCCTTGTGCCATACCATCACAAATATCTGTTGCAAAATATCTCGCTGCTTTTCCTCCTGATTGGTTAACTCCATCTGCTGCCTTGTCAACAAATTTTAAAAGATGTGCACTTCCCGGATGACTATCCCCAAATGTACTTTCTATAATAATTTGTGGTTTTGCTAAATCTTCAGTTGTCCATCCCATTCCTCTGCGAAGGGGGTCCATTTCTGGAGCAATTTTTCTTATTTCCTGACTAATCATAACATGTCTCTCCTTTTTACTTTTATATCATCAAAATACATCCGATGTATCCATCATAACACATCAGATGTATTTTTCAATATATTCTCTAAAATCTTTTTATTTTTATATTTTTCATCATTTTTTCTTGATATTCATCTGATGTATTTGCAAGTTCGAAAAAAAATATATCCGCTTACTTTATGAAGCAGATATATCTCGCTCTTTACATAATTAATCATTCATTCTCTTCTTTATAACACCTTTTATATTCCTACGATTATATACTAAATGTAAAAACATTGCATCACGAGCCCCATTAGAATCATGTTCTGTAATTGCATTTAAGACTTCTCTATGTGTTTCTATTGTCTCTTTACGCAATTCTTGGCTTGTAATATCAATAAATATTGCAATAGAACTATTTATAATCGGAATCAAATTCTCCATAACTAAATTTTTGCTACTTTTAGCTATAGCTGTATGAAATTCTATATCCTTTTCAGTATATGGCTCTTCCTTTAAAATTAAAGCCTCTATTTCATTACATAAAATAGTCATTTGCTGAATTTCTTCCTCTGTTGCTTCCACTGCTGCTATTGCTGCTATTCCTGGTTCAATCATAAATCTAACTTCTAACAAGTCAAGAGCTAACTTGAATTTATCTTTTACAAACGTCAATCCTAATGGATCATCTACAATTCCGCATTTTTGAGATACAAAAGTTCCAGCACCTCTTCTAATCTCCAATATGTTTCTTGAAACTAACGCTTTTATTGCTTCTCTGACTGTACTTCTTCCTACATTAAGCATATCAGCTAGTTCATATTCGTTAGGTAATTTATCACCAATACTCCAATTATTCTCTATAATTAACTGAATAATCCTATCTGACATCTGCTCACCCAAAGATTTTGAAGAATTATTTATATTATTAAACTTATTAGTCGCCGACATATTTCCTCCTAAAAAATTATCTCATTTTTCTAAAATCACTTAATTTTATTATACTACTACATCAACTATATATTTTACACTAACCTGTGATTATAACCCTCTTATTTTTTTCACAAAAAGCAAAGGAATCATAAGAAGAATTATAATCCCACCACAAGCTGCAAACCCTACTCTTGCATTAAAATGTTCAGCAAACAACCCAGCATAAAGATTACCAAAAGGTGTTGATCCTGCAAATACTAAAGTATATACACTCATTACTCTGCCTCGATATTCATTTTTCGAGTTAAGCTGCAGAGTTGAATTAGCACTAGAAGTGAAACATATAAAAAAGAAACCTGTTAAAGCTAAAAAAATTCCTGTTAATAAATATATATTAGTATAACCAGTAGCAATTAATAGCATAGCTACTATTAATGGTACAAAATAAATTATAAACTTTTTAGGACCCGACTTACTTAAAGCAGCTACACACATAGCGCCCAAAAATGATCCAAATCCCATAAAGGACATTAATAGACCAAAACCAGCTTCTCCTTGATTTAAAATCTCCTTTGCAAAAACAGGAACAAGTACATTAAAATTTGGTACAAAGGTACCTACTATGGCTAAAATTAATATTGTATGTAACAAAACCTTTTTTCTATAAATATATTTTAATCCATCTTTAATTTCCGCTAAAATTCTAGTTTCCTTATTCTCTCCTCTTTTTACTACATTTATTTTTATAAAAAACAAACCAACTACAACTGCTGCAAAGCTAATTGAATTTGCAAAAAAGCAAACTGCTATTCCAGCATATCCCATTACTATTCCAGCAATAGCTGGTCCTACAATTCTTGCTAGATTAAATACCATTGAATTTAAAGCAATAGCATTCATTAAATCTTCTTTACCTACAAGTTCTATAATTATAGATTGACGCGAAGGCATATCAATTGTATTAACTATTCCAAGCATTGTAGCCATAATCAAAATATGCCAATATTGAATTTTCCCTGTCCATACCAAAATTGCTAGTACTAATGTAATAACAAGAGATGCAGTTTGAGTAAACAACAAAATTTTCTTTTTTGAAAATTTATCAATTATAACTCCTGCAAATAGTGAAAAAATTAGCATTGGCGTAAATTGTACTATTCCAATTAAACTTAGTAAAAAAGGTGAATTAGTTAAGGTATATGCCAACCATGGCTGGGCTATATTTTGCATCCAAGTACCTATTAATGACACACACATACCTATCCAATAATATCTAAAATTCTTATGTTTCAATGCTGTAAATGGATTATTAAATCTATTTTTAAAGTCATTAGTTATATTCATCTATATTCTCTCTTTCTTCTGGATATAAATACATAAATTAAAACATTAGCAATCAATTTTTACTTTTATGCCTAATTTCTACATATATAGATTATACACTATTTTTAATAATAAATGAAAATGAGATGCCTAAGAATTTTTTTATCATTCTAAGGCATCTCATCATAACTCAACTATTTTAACTATTTTTTTTAGCAAGATAAGGCATAATTAAGCCTAAACCAAGCAATACAAATGGTGTTATTATATTTAGTGATAATTGGAATGTATCAGTTGAATACATTCCGCCAAGACATGCAAAAGCAGTGAAAGCAAAACACCATGCTCCAAATATCATTCCTATTGTTCTATTTTTAATAAAATGATATTCTGATTTAAATTTGTCTCCTGCCTTTTTAAGTGCAACATATGCAATAAATACCCATAAATAACGAAGAGGCATACATACTGCATTTAACTTAACTAACCATTTAACTAGTGCGTCAACATCTTTAATACCAATAGCTGGTACAATTATTAATATTGAAACTATAACTAAAATAAGTTTATGACCATTAATATATGCTCCATACTTATTCTTCTTAAACATCTTTTCTGGAATGAAATTTCTATCACCACTATCAAGTAACATACGTAAAGGCGCATCTACTGATATAATTAATACAGCAAATTGTCCAATCATATTTGTAACAGCATAAATAACTACAAATAAATTTCCAAGATGATAATATTCTCCCAGCTTTTGGAATGCATAATATGCTCCATTTGTCATTAAGTCCTTGGGAACATTGTTTGAATCAAACATCATACCTAGTGAAATAGTACCTAAAATAGCACATACAGCAACCATAATTGCAAGTGCAATCATCCCTTTTGAAAACCCTTTTTCAGGATCTTCCATTTGGTTAACATAAGGTGATATCTTTTCACAACCACCAACTGCAAAAACTAAAATAGATAAGCTTGTAAAAAACTTCAAATCAAATGTTGGCATAAAAGTATTTATTGACCAATCAATAGAATTTAAATGCGCATCTGTAATTGCAGGTGCCGCTATCATTAAAACAATAAATAAAATTGACATTACAAACATAGATGTTCCTGCAAGTGCAGCCAATTTTTTTAATGGATTTAATCCCTTTGATGCAATATATAGACCAATTATAAATATTACTAAACATGCTAGTTGCATTAATTTAGGATCCATACTACTAATTCTCTTATCTTGGAATATAGCCCAGCTTGTTGCAATCATAAAACCTGATGGCTTTTGTGAAATATAAGGCATATGTACTACCCAGTATGTCCATCCTGCGTAATAAGCAATTTTAGGTCCTATTGTTTCATTAATCCACGAACTAACTCCGCCTCCATATTCTTTAAATGCAGATCCTAATTCTCCTACCATCAAAGCATATGGTACAAAATAAATAACAAAAATTAAAATCCAAGAAACTATCGATTTAAGACCATTATACTCTGAAAATCCATTGATAACGTTTCCAAATCCCCACACTGTTGAAAACGCCATAAACGCTAAGGTATACCATAGAATCTTTTTATCATTTCTTTCTGACATTTTTTCTTTTCTCCCATCTTTAAATATTTAATATTTATATTAAAATAATATAATATATAATTGTATTTGTATACATGTTCGACAAAACTAGACTTCAATTTGTTATTAATATAACAATTCAGAACTCCTACCATTTATTATTTGAATTTTATTCAGATTAAAATGAAAATAATAGTATCATACTGTAAAATATCAATAAAACATTTTCATTTTCGCTATTTGTAACTATAAAAATAAAAACATAGGTCACGCAGAAAATCCATCCACATGACCTATGTTTTATTTATGATTTTTATACTGTTCCATTTGTTGATTTTACTGTTTTATTAGCTTTAGCTGCTTCCCTAGCTTCTTTTAGCTTTGCTCTTGCATCTTTGTTATTAAGCCCTGTAACATCAACTCCAAGCTTTGCTGCTCTTGCTTCTATTATTTTAGTAGCTAATTGTTCATTTGTAAGTCCAGTAGTGTCAATTCCTAATTTTGTTGCTTCTGCAGTAAGCTTTTGAGTGTTTTCTTCTTTTTTTGTACCACGAACTTCTTTTATTTTTGCTTTTATTTGATCACTTGTTAATCCTGTAGTATCTATTCCCAACTTTGTTGCTTCTGCTTGTCTTATTTTATCTCTTGCTTGATCATTTGTTAGACCTGTTATGTCTACTCCCAATTTTGTTGCTTCTTGAGCAAGTCTTTCAGCAGCTTTAGCTTCACGCGCCTGCTTCATTTTAGCTAATGCATCTTCCTTAGATAAACCAGTTATATCAACTCCTAATTTAGCTGCCTCCGCTTGCATTACTTTATCTCTTGCTTGTTCATTAGTTAAACCTGTTATATCCACGCCTAACTTTGCCGCTATTTTAGAAAGTCGCGCTGCTGCATTAGCTTCACGTACTTCCTTAATTTTTGCATTTATTTGATCCTTTGTTAGGCCGGTAATATCTATGCCTAATTTAGCAGCTTCTGCTTGTCTTATTTTATCTCTTGCTTGTTCATTAGTTAAACCTGTTATATCCACGCCTAACTTTTCTGCCCTTTGTGTAAGCCTTTGAAGAATTTCCTCTTGTGTTAATTGTTTTGTTTGTGTTTGCACTGTAGTAGTTGTTTGAGTTGCTGCAACAGAATCATCTGCAAATGCAGGCACCATACTTGTCATCCCAATTATAGCTGCAATTGCAATTCCTAAAATTTTATTCTTTTTCATATTAATCCTCTCCTTAACCTACTTATTTTCCAATAAAAAAATGTATTTGTAATTCAGTAATAACTGTTTACAAATACATAATAAAATCCTTTTGTGAAATTTATGTGAAATATAATTGTATTAACTTGGTATTTCTATAGAAAATTTTACACCACCATCAATATTTTCTACGCTAGCTGCACCCTCATGAAGTTCAGCTATTAATTTAACTATAGATAATCCAATCCCATGCCCCCCATATTTTCTTGACCTTGCTTTATCTATTCTATAACAAACATCCCATATCTTATTTATTTCTTCTAAAGGTATATACTCACCAGTGTTAGCAACACTAATCGCAACCCCTTCTTTGCCATTTTCCACATTGATATCAATCACTTTTTTATCACTTACATGATCAATAGCATTTGTTATATAATTATTTAAAGCTTTTTCAAGCATATCCATATCCGCAGATATAATAAAATCATCTATACATTCCAAATTTAAACTAATATTTTTTTCCGCAAATACAGGTGTAAATCTCTCAATTATTCTTGATAACAACGCTTTAATATTAAAGGCTGTAATATTTAATTTAATCATACCACCTTCCATCATAGAATAATTCAGAAGTTCCTTTACTAATTTATCCATCCTATCGCATTCTTCAACTAGAATTGTGCAATATTTAGCCATCTTTTCTTTATCTTCAACCACTCCATATTTTAATCCTTCTGCATATCCTTTAATTATTCCTATTGGAGTTTTAAGTTCATGGGACATATTTCTAATAAGTTCTTGTTTGCTATTTATATCCCGTTTTAACTCGTTAATGCTACAATTTAATTTATCAGAAATTTTGTTTATGCTATTCCCTAATCTACCAATCTCATCTTCCGAATTAGTTTTTATCACTTTATCGAATTGAAGATTTGAAATACTTTCCGCTACATTACTCATTTCTATAATTGGCTTTGTTATCTTATTAGAAAAAACAAGTACGATTACAGCTCCAATGAAAATAATTATTATTCCTGCAATAATAAAAAACTCATTTGCAATTACTACACTTTGGTGGATACTTCGAACAGACTTTGTTAAAATAATAAACTCATCATCATTTATTCTTGAAAAAAACACCAATCGAGTATTTTGATCATTCTCTTTTTCAGCTATATAATATACATACTTCTTTGCATTTTTTTTATCATTAGCTAAAATCTCTTTTTGTACTTGCTTTGATAATCTTTTTTCTTCTTCCGAAGTTTTTTTCCTAACTGAATTGTATTTTATATTAAAGTTCTTATCAGTGATTATCGTATTTATATTTTCTATATTTTGTACCATATCAGCATATTCAAATTCACTACCAGCACTACTGATATATTCATCCTTTATTTTTTCGCTTACCGACACTAATATTCCTTTATTTTTATAAACATAATATGACTCTAAAAATAAAGAATTTAATATTATTCCACCTGCAATCAGAGAAATCATTAACCCTAAGAATATGCAAAAAAGTTTTGTTTTAATAGTCTTCATTCTCTTCCACCTCAAACATATAACCACTGCCTCTTACTGTTTTTATGTAATTTCCTTGGAGCAATAACTTAGCTCTTAAAGTTTTGATATGAGTATCTATAGTTCTGACATCTCCCTCAAAATCATATCCCCATATTTTATCTAATATTTGATCTCTTGATAATACAGTGTTCATATTCTTAATAAAATAAATAAGAAGATTGTATTCTTTTGGATTTAATTTAATATCTACATCATCTATTACAACTTTATGAGTTCCTTGATTTATTTTTATTTTGCCAACATTTAATTCATTTGAAACTTCCCTCTTTATTTTTTTAGCTTGATTATTTAGACGAGCAACAAATACCTCATAGCCAAAAGGCTTTCCAATATATTCATCTGCTCCATTTTTAAGTCCTAAAACTTCATGTTTTTCATCTCCTAAAGCTGTAAGCATAAGTACTGGTGCATCTGAATGTTCTCTTATTTCTTTAAGCACTTCCCATCCATCATAAACAGGCATCATTACATCTAGAATAACTAAATCAATATCATTTCTACTGAAAAAAATATCAATTGCTTCTTGACCATCACACGCTTCCACTGGTGTATATCCTTCTTTTTTTACTATATCACAAACAAGATCTCTAAAAACATTATCATCTTCTGCTATTAGAACTTTAATCCCCATATCTTCACCCTCCAAAAATTCCATTTTAAACAAAAATAAAAGCAAGTTTATGAATTTTCTAAACCTGCTTTTATTTTAACACATCTATTTTTACATCTACTATTAAATTGTCTTATAAATCCATAAATAAATATAAATTAAATAATACCTTATTCATTATATACTACAATTGGAGTTCCAGCCTCTATATTTGCAAATATTGTTTGAGCTAAATTATAAGGACAATTTACACATCCATGGGAACCACTTGCTAAGTATATCTGTTTACCGAATTCTGATCTCCAACTTGCATCGTGAAGTCCAACATTTCCATTAAAAGGCATCCAATAATCCACTGGTGATGAATAATCCTCTCCTTTTAATGTTGCATTTTTTTCTTTATAATTTAAAACATAAGTTCCAATTGGTGTTCCTGTATTATTGCTTACATTTCCTGTAACAACATCTCCGTCTACTACAAGGGAACCATTCTTATAAAACCATACATGTTGTTTAGTTAAATTAACTTCAACATATGTATTTCCAACATCATTACTACCTGTTACTGCTGCTTTTTGAGCATATGCAGGTTCCTTTGTCACATCTTGTCCACCTTTAATTGCTTCAATTAAATCTTTAGTTTCCTGAGATTTATTAACAATCCATCCATAATTACCACCACTAACTTGAACTGTTTTATTTGAAGCTGTCACAAAATCTCTAGTATTACCAAAAGTATTAAAGATACTAGCTATTTTATTTACATATCTCTTTACTTTATCCTCGTTAAATGTAACCTCCATATTTTCATTCACGCTAAGCCAATCATGTATTGTTGAACCATCTAATATCTCAGTTTTTCCATTAGACTTGTATGTAATTTTCAAATTTACATACTTATCCATTATACTTTTAGCATCAGCTACTTCCTGTGACTTTGCGTTATATTTAGGATTTTCATAGGAATTACTTGAAGATAAATCTAAAGATGCTTTTCCATTAACTATTGCATCTGCAACACTATGATGCAATGCTTCTTTATTTATTTTATTTCCAGCAACTTCTTCTACTATTTCATAACTTCCGTTGTTATATTTTAAACTAGCATTTTGAGGATTAGTTGTTTTTTTATTAGTAACACATTTAAGATTATCAATAGCTTTATTAAGCAAATTTTCATCATAAGTTATTACTTTATCAGCTTCTGCATTATCTTTTTTAAATAATGTAGAAGGCCACGCAAAAGAATTCTGTTTATCTTTTAACTCCTTAATCTTCTCATCATCATATTTCAAGCCAATATCAGTACCTTTGATTTGTTCTTTTTCATCTCCCTTCTCTTGTAATTCTAATGTGTATTTTTGCATTTGTGATGATAATTCACCTTCAGCATCTTCAACAGTTTTACCCCCAACATTAACGCCGTTAATTTTAGTTCCAAAATGAAAATGATTCGCGGAATATAAGGACATACCTAAATACGCAGCAGCTAATGTACTTACAGCTATTACAACACTTGGTAGAACTCTGCTACGACTACTATTTCTTTTTCTTCTCATGATGCTTACTCCCTTCCTCTGATATTATACTAAAAAATTCAATTTAATAATATATGTTTTTTCTCCAAAAAAAGCCCGCCTAAAATAAAAATCCCCCTTCAAATTTCTTCTTTCTTCTCATATCATACTTTTACAATATTCTGCTATAGAGTTTGCAGCATTCATAGCAGATAATATAGATCCTTGTATCCATCCATGCGTCAAAGAAACGTGTTCTCCAGCGAAATAAACTCTATTCTCATATTCTGGTTTTTCTATTGCGTAAGAAAAAAGTTGCTGTTGCTCAGGATAAAAGTAACAAAATGCTCCATAAAAACCTTTTTCTTTATTCCAATCAACAGTTTTATAATCAATCACTATGGGATCAAGATATCCTTTTTTGAGCCCATGAACTTTTTCAACTTGCCGCTTTATTTCATAAATTCTATCATTATCATCTAAATTACCTAAGCGTATTGCATCTAAATTAATATTATATGATGCCAATAATACTCCTGCAGATCTATTTAAATTGCTTTTTCTATTTTCTAAAGCACGTTTTTGATTTATATTTCCGGAATGATTTGGATACCATATTGTTTGAATTGGCAAATCCGTACTTGATCCTCCTCCGATTATTCTTTCATTTGCTGAACCTTCTTCCCAAAAGCGCTTCCTACATAGAAATACAGTCTTTTGAGATGATGTATAAAAAACTTCCTTTATTGACTGCATCTTTTCTGTACTAAACATAGGATCAATGTTTACATTCCTAAGACTAGAGAAAGGAATCGAACAAATTACAAAATCAAAATTTTCTTTAAATATTTCTAAGTTTTTTTCATCCCTGTATTCAAGGCATACTTTATTCAATCCATCAAATTTATGTATACCTATTATCGTTTTTCCTCTCTTAAAAGTGACTTTTCCTAAACTATTTTCATCAATATTAACATATTCCTTTGGCTCAGTAGATAATAAGGATTTATACGAAGCTAAAGGTAATTTAATGAAGCCACCTTCAATTTCATATCTATAGGCATAATCTAGTGTATACTCTTCAATTAAATTTTCAGAATAACTATTATAATAAAAACAGCCAAGAAATGGTGCTATTCCCGAAATCAATTCTATTGCACCTTCACTTAACCCCATTTTTTCCATTACTCTCCTTATACCATATCTACCAACATATTTGATTGTCATAGAATATTCTTTTTTTATTTCTAATAACTCTTTTCTTATATTTGGACTAATTTTATATAAATTACTAGTTAAAGCATATTCAATCAATTTTTGCCATGGAGTATTTCTTTCTTTAGGAGTCAACTTAAATTCAGGATAAATATTTTCCATAACACTTTTACCTTGAGCATCATTCCTAGCTCTCTTATTTCGTATATAAATAAATGCATTTTCGTTATTTTGAATAAAAGGTCTTGTTTTTAATTTAAAAAGATTTATATAATGCCACACAGATTCATGAGATATTGGCAACCGCATTGCACCAAGTTCTCCATAATACCTTTTATCTTTATCAAAATAATGCGTATAAATTCTTCCTCCTATACGATTTTTTTCTGTTTCAAAGATAGTAATATTAAAGCCTAGTTTTCTAAGTTCAAATGCTGACGTAAGTCCTGCAATACCTGCACCTATTATTCCAACTTTAATATCTTTACAACTACCTGGATTTAAAATTGATGTAATTTCTTTAGGTGGACCAAGTAATTTAATTATATTATCGAAATCCTCAAGTCTATTTACTTTCTCTAATGTCATTCTTAACATTTTATGTCTCTCTTCATTTGTTGGATTATCTGGCTGTATAAAATTCATATCTTTAGCCAAATAATTTCAACTCCTTACAACATCATTTCTAGTATAAATATATTATTAAAATGTAAGGAAAATACTATTCTTTTATTATTACCTAATCATTAATCATATTTATTCCGAAATCTTATCCATTGTTTTCATATGCGCTATATACTTCTCTCCCCACACTGAGATGCTATCTAATACTGATTTAAAATCCTCACCTATATCGGTCAAAGAATATTCTACTTTAGGAGGTACTTGCGGATATACATGACGCCTTACCATCCCATTATCTTCTAAACTGCGAAGCTGTTTTGTCAAGGTTGCTTGGGTTAAATCTGGTAGTAGTTTTTGAAGTTCCCCAAATCGAAGAGTCCCATTGCTTAAATTATGTAAAATTACTACTGCCCATTTACCAGCTATTATTTTTTGAGCTGTTACAAACGGACATTTGCCAAACAAATCATATTTTTCTTCCATTAAACTTCTCCTTTATCAATTGCTAATTATGATGATAACATAATCTAATATCAAATCATTAGTATCTTTTGTGATACTATGTATTACAAATAATCGTACTTGAAATATTTTTTGTACAAATATATTATGAAAGTACATAATAATTTTATCATATTAAAATAAAAGGAGCAATTCAAATGAATGAAGTATTAGAATTTTTAACTACAAATCCAACTTTTTATATTGCAACAATTGAAGATGACCAAGCAAGAGTACGTCCTTTCGGTGCAGTAAACGAATTCGAAGGTAAATTATATTTCTGCACAAATAACACAAAACCTGTTTTTAAGCAATTAGTTGCAAATCCTAAAGTTGAAATATCTACTGTATCACCAAAAGGCGAATGGATTCGTTTAAGCGGAACTGCTGTTGTTGATTCTAGACGTGAAGCTAAAGAAGCTATGTTAGAGGCTGTACCATCATTAAAAAACATGTACAATCTTGATGATGAAATTTTTGAAGTATTCTATCTTACTAATGCTGTTGCCGTAATTAATTCTTTCACTAACGGCGCAAAAACATTTAACCTATAATTAAGTTTTTTACAAATACTTAAAAGAGCGTAATATCATAAAAATATGATACTACGCCCACCTATAAACATTTTTATTTTCAAAGAGTGAAGCTACTACACAAAGCGTCAAACTTATTCAAACTACTACTCTTTTCCTTTATAGTGAACATGTAGTAATTCATGAGTCTTATCTTTTAATATTCCTGAATATAAGGAATCCATTAATGGATTATCATCTGAACGGCTTATGCTCTTCATTTTATCTACCTTATAAAGTTGAGCTCCACGTTTTACCTTTTCTTCAGCCTTTGCAAAAGGTTGACCCGCACCATTTATACATCCACCTGGACATGCCATAACTTCTACAAAATCATAATGTGCTTCTCCAGCTCTTACCTTCTTTATAATATTATCAGCATTCTTTAATCCACTTACTATTGCAATCTTTATTTCTCTATCTAATGCATTAATAGTAGTTTCCTTAACACCTTCCATGCCTCTAACACCTTCAAATGCAAAAGAACGTAATGCTGGTACTGGTTGCTCACTTAAAACCTTACGAATTACAGCTTCAGTAACACCTCCAGTTACACCAAATATAACTCCAGCTCCACTACAGCTTTGGAATGGTCTATCTAATGCTTCTGGCTCTAATTCTGAGAATGCAATTCCTGATTCATTTACCATATTAACGAATTCTTGCGTTGTAACTACATAATCCACATCAGGTACACCATCATTTTTAAATTCTTCTCTTGCTGCTTCGAATTTTTTAGCCGAACAAGGCATAATTGCTACACTTACAAGTTCCCTATCATCTTCTCTATAATGTTCCTTTAATACAGCTGCAAACATCCCCATAGGTGATTTGCAAGATGATACATTTTTCATTAACTCTGGATAAGTCTTTTCTGCATAATTCACCCATGCTGGACAACAAGATGTAAATAATGGCAATGCCTCGTTATTTTGGAGTTTTGATACAAATTCATTTGTTTCTTCAATAACTGTAAGATCAGCTCCTACTGAAGTATCGAAAATCTTATCAAATCCCATTCTTCTAAGAGCAGCTGCCATTTTGCCCATTGCATTTCTGCCATCTTCTTCTCCTAATTGCGTACCCAAACCTACTCTTACAGCTGGAGCTATTTGAACAACTACTCGTTTCTTAGGATTATTTAAATCCTGCCAAAGCTTTTCTGTATTACTTCTTACAACAATTGCTCCAGTAGGACATACTGCTGCACACTGGCCACAAGAAACACAATTTGAATGCCCTATAGGTTCATCAAAAGCTGTAGTTACAGTCATTTTAGAACCTCTTCCTACAAAATCAATTGCTCCAACATTTTGTACTTCTTCACATACTCTTACGCAATCACCACATAAGATACATTTGCTTTTATTTCTAACTATAGCAACTGAAGATTCATCTAATTCAACATCTGGTGCTGTATTAGGAAATCTTACATCATTAATTCCAAATCTTTTTGCTAACTCTTGAAGTTTACATGCTCCGCTTTGCTGACATGTTGTACAATCTCTACAATGATTTGCAAGCAATAATTCAAGAATGTTCTTTCTATATTTTCTAAGTCTTGGTGTGTTAGTGAATATTTCCATACCAGCTCTTGGAGGTGTAGAACATGCTGATTCAATATCTCCACGTTTAGTTTCTACCATACACATACGGCAAGCACCATAAACTGAAAGTTCTGAATAGAAACAAAAGGTTGGTAATTCAATACCTGCTTTTCTAACTAACTCCAAAATGTTTTTCTCATCTTGTATTTCTACAGGTATATTATCAATAGTCATAAACTGTCCGATCATCCTATTAATCCTCCTTTATAGCTTTAAATGGGCAAGTTTCCAAACAAGCTCCACATTTTATACACTTGTTTTGATCTATTACGAATGGTTCTTTAATTTTTCCTGAAATTGCCCCTACAGGACAAACTTTTGAACATTTTGAACATCCCTTACACATAGAAGGGTCAATTAATATTGTCTTAAGCTTTTGACAAGTCTTTGATGGACATTTTTTATCGACAATATGTTTTATATATTCATCTTTGAAATTCTTAATTGTGCTAACAACAGGTGATGGCGCTGTTTTTCCTAGTCCACAAAGTGCTGTAGCTGAAATTGTGTCTGCAAGTTCAAGTAACATATCCATATCTTCTAATTTACCTTTACCAGCAACAATTCCTTCAAGTATTTCAAGCATACGTTTAGTACCTTCACGACAAGGAACACATTTTCCACAAGATTCATTCTTTGTGAAATTCATAAAGAAACGTGCAACTTCAACCATACATGTATCTTCATCCATAACTACAAGACCACCAGATCCTATCATTGCACCTGCTTTTTTAAGAGAATCAAAATCTAACGGTAGATCAAGGTGTTCAGCTGTTAGACATCCTCCTGATGGTCCACCAATTTGCACGGCTTTAAACTTTTTACCATCTCTTATTCCACCGCCAATATCAAAAATTACTTCCCTCAAGGTTGTTCCCATTGGAACCTCTATAAGACCAGTATTTTCAATATTCCCTGTTAAGGCAAAAGCTTTTGTTCCCGGACTATTTTCAGGTCCAATAGATCTATACCATTCAGCACCTTTATTAATAACTATAGGTACATTAGCAAAAGTTTCAACATTATTAAGTACTGTAGGCTTTCCAAAAAGACCTTGTTCAACAGTTCTTGGTGGTTTTACTCTTGGCATTCCTCTTTTTCCTTCAATAGAAGCAGTAAGTGCACTTCCTTCACCACATACAAATGCTCCGGCACCTCTATTTATTTGAAGATCAAAGCTAAATCCAGTTCCTAAAATATTTTCTCCTAATATTCCATACTTTCTTGCCTGCTCAATTGCATTTGAAAGTCTGCTTACTGCTAAAGGGTACTCTGCACGAACATATATATATCCTTTTTGTGCACCACAAGCTACACCAGCAATCATCATGCCTTCAAGCATTCTATGAGGATCTCCTTCCATTATGCTTCTATCCATAAATGCACCTGGATCTCCTTCATCACCATTACAAACAATATATCTAATTTCTTCTTTTTGGCGACTTACTTGAGACCATTTACGACCTGCTGGAAAACCACCGCCTCCACGACCTCTTAAATTTGATTCTTCTATTTCCTTAATAACTTCATCTGCTTTCATATCAAACAGCACCTTTTCAAAGGCTGAATACCCATCTATAGCAAGGTATTCTTCAATTGAAGTTGCATCAATATGTCCACAGTGCTCAAGTGCAAGTCTAGTTTGTTTTTTATAAAATGGTATTTCTTCTTGTTTTTTATATATCTCACCATTTTTAGTATATGCAAGTCTTTCGACACATTCATCATTAATTATAGTTTTTTCAAGGATTTCAGCACAATCTTCTGGCTTTACCTTTATGTATAAATATCCAAAAGGCTCAATTCTTACAAGAGGTCCCATCTCACAAAACCCATGACATCCACTTTTTTTAATTCCAACAGTTTCATCATGTGGTTCTTTCTCAAGGCTCACTTCACAATTTATTTCTTTTTCTTTCATTAACTTTATAAATTCTTCATAAATATCTAGTGATCCACCTGCTACACAACCAGTACCAGCACATATTAAAATTTTCTTTTTTTCTTTTATTAAACTTTTTTTATAAAGTTCTCTTGTATTAATCAAATCATTTCTATTAAGAAGCATATTATTTTTCCTCCTTAAAAGTATTTAACAGTTCCATTGCTTTTTCTGGTGTCATTGATCCATATACTTTATCATTAACAGTCATAGCCGGAGCTAGTCCACAAGCACCAAGGCAAGAAACAGTTTCCAAAGTAAATATTAAGTCATCCGTTGTTGTTTTAGCCTCTGAAAGATTAAGTTCCTTTCTTAGCTTGTCCAATATTGGTATAGACTTTCTAACATGGCATGCTGTACCATCACATATTTTAATTACAAATTTGCCCTTAGGCTCTAAAGAAAAATTTTCATAAAAAGTTGCTACACTATAAATTTTAGCTCTACTCATCCCAAGCTTTTCTGAAAGATAAACAAAAGCTTCTTTTGGTAGATATCTATACTTTTCTTGAGTATCTTGCAATATTGCAATAATATTACACGCATCATGGTTATATTTTGTTAATATTATGTCTAAGTTACTGTAGTCAAAAGATTTACTCATTTATTTTCCTCCTTGCAATTGTTTTCATGCATTCAACATTTATATATTACTTTATTTAAAAACATATTACAATACGTTTATTCAAAATATTCTGTTATTTCTGATTTTTTTGTTAATTTTTTATCTATTTTTTGTTATATTATTAACAATTTAGGTATATTAATTAATATAATCAACCACCCTTAATATAAATTCTAATATTAGTGGTACTTTTATTTTTTCGCTCATTTTATTAAAATATATATTGTAAGGTTCAATTATAAATGATTGATTATCAATTTGTTTTTATTTCCTTCGGAAATCTACATATTGGCAATTGATCATTGATAAATGACAATTGTTAATTTTTACTGTTATCTGTAAGATGATATTACAAAAATTTATTTGAAATAATAATTGCGAGGATAGAAAAATGGAAAAATTACTCAGACCTGTATATGCAGAAATTGATTTAGATGCATTGGCATATAATATGAAAAATATAAAAGCTTTAGCAAAAGATAAGGAAGTAATTGCCGTAGTTAAAGCTGACTGTTATGGTCATGGTGCTGTCGATGTAGTTCCTACTTTACTTAAAAATGGTGCCTCCAGGCTTGCTGTTGCAGTTTTAACTGAAGGAATTGAACTTAGAAATAATAATATTAAAGCTCCAATAATGATACTGGGCTATACTCCAGTTGAATTAGGTGAAGAGCTAATAAAATATGATATAGAACAAACTGTATATGATTTAGATTCTGCAAAGGAACTGTCAAATATAGCTTTATCTCTTAATACAAAAGTTAAAATTCATATAGCAATGGATACTGGTATGGGTAGAATTGGCTTCCTTCCAACAAAAAATTCGGTTGAAGATATTGTTAAAATTTGTTCATTAAAGGGATTAGATGTTCTTGGTATATTTACACATTTTTCAACAGCAGATGAAAAAGATAAAAATTATACCTATGAACAATTTAAGAAATTTACAAATTTCACTGAAGAGCTTTCAAAACAAGGACTAAAAATACCTTTAAAACACGTATCTAATAGCGGTGCAATTATGGATATGCCCGAAACATATTTAGATGCTGTTAGAGCTGGAATAATACTTTATGGATATTATCCATCCAATGAAGTAAAAAAAGAAATGCTTTCATTAAGACCAGCATTAACTTTAAAAGCAAAGATAACACGAGTTCAAGAAATGGACAAAGATATGTATATAAGCTATGGAAGAACCTTTAAAACTAATAGAAAAAGTATAATAGCAACTCTTCCTATAGGTTATGCAGATGGTTATTCACGATTATTTGCCAAGGACGCAAAAGTAATTATAAATGGTCAATTTGCTCCTGTGGTTGGAAGAATTTGCATGGATCAATGTATGATAGATGTTACTGATATTGACTGTACCGTTAAGGTTGGAGATGAAGTAATACTTCTTGGAGAACAAAACGGTTTGAAATTTAATGCAGACGATATAGCAGCTGTCATGGGTACAATCAATTATGAAATACTATGTATGCTTAAATATAGAGTCCCTAGAATTTACATTAAAAATGGTAAAGTGGTTAAGGTTCATAACTACCTTTAATGTTAATATATAGATATACAATGCAAGAATTATACTTATGCAACAATTACCGAAATCAGATACATTTATCTTCCACAGGACTAGTGAAATTTTCGCTGGAAGGTTCTAAGTGGAAGGTTGCACCCATTTCTGCATGTTCCTAAAGTAAATTTATGACAAGCAGAAAATGGAACAGCCTTCCACTAATAACCATCATCAGCTCAATTTCACATGCCTGCTTCCAAAAAAATGTATCTAATTTCTAGTGTAGTGTTACGATTATAATTTCTCAATGATGTATGTATATTCCATTTATAAGTTTGATTACTAATTGGGATATCTATAATAGATCCTTAATATTGTAATTGGACCAATGTATACTTTTCCTATACATTGGTCCATATTTCTTTATATTAATTAACTTAATGAGCTTCCCATAAACACTCAGATATATTTATTTCAGAAAACTTTGCTTCAAAAGAAGAATTTGATGGGCTACATGCATATAGTCCAAAATTTATTTCATTATCTCCTTCAAATAAATGAAAAATCCTCATCTGTTTAAATACTTTCCCATCCATTGAATTTTCAACACAAAAATCATTTTCTCTACGGCTTAATCTATAATACATTGAATTAATGCTGCTATCTATATCTCTTGTAGCCCAATCTGAATATCCATTATTAGTAACTACACTTCCCAACCTTTGATATTTATCATTTTCATATTCTGTGGATACCTTAAACCAATTATCGCTATTTTGATAGATTATAATTCCACATTGATCAAATTGCTTTTTGCTATTAAAGTTAGTTTTAACTGTAAATGAAAAATATCTTTCATCCGTTTTAATTAATAAAGCTGGCGCGTTATCATTTCTAAATCCATAATAAGTTCTTTGCCAAAAATCTGTTTCTGGCTCTGTAATTATTATAATTTCTTCATTATTAATTTCATATTTTTTAGGTTTATTAATCCAAAAAGTTTTTTCCAAATCAAAATTCAACATCTAAATCCCTCCAAAACAATTATTTTAATCTATACACTCACACCTCAAATACATTTTACTAAACTCAATTAACATTTTTGGTTTTTTATAATAACTTCCAAAAATATTAATTTTTTAGCTATAGCGCCCACCTAATTCCATTATAATGCTATTATAAATAATAAACACTTACAATACTTTTATAATACAGCTAATTTATATAAAAATACTGCTTTTTTGAGGTGATTTTTTGAATAATATAGATTTAAAAGAAAATAAAGCACATGGAAACTTCATTCTTCCATTTACAACTTATTTTTGTGAACTTGATAATAAAAATTCTTCATCTGTCGTAACTCATTGGCATGAAGAAATTGAAATTGTATTTATAAAAAAAGGTACTGCTCAATTTAGAGTTGACTTAGATTCCTATATCTTAAAAGAAGGAGATATACTTATAATAAAACCTTTTTCTCTTCATTCTATGAATCCTATAAACAAAATGTATTGTTCTTGGAATGTTATGGTCTTTGATTTAAGTATGTTAAATAGTGCTATAACAGATGGATGTTTAATTCAATACTTTGCTCCAATATTAAATAATGAGCATCAATTACCTTTAATTATAGATAAAGAAAGTAGTGGCTATTTTGAACTATCAAAATGTTTAGAAGAAATTTTTAAATGCTTTAATTCTAAAAAAGCTGCTTTTGAACTTAAACTAAAATCCTTCTTATTTTATTTTTTCTCACTTCTTTATGAAAATGATTTGATAATAAAGAAAAAAGTTGTTCCGCTAACAAATGAAACAACTCGAAAAATTAAAATAATATTAAATTATATACACGAAAATTATATGAATGATATCTCAATCATTGATGTTTCTAATAGTTGTAATTTAAGTCAATATTATTTTATGAAATTTTTCAAAAAAAATTTAGGAATTACTTGTACCGAATATATTAATGTATATAGATTAGATATAGCCTCAAAGCTTTTAAATACAACTGACAAATCGATAACTGAAATATCTTATGAAACTGGATTTAATAGCGTTTCTTACTTTAATAAACTTTTCAAAGAAAAATTTAAAGTTACTCCAAAAGAGTTTAGAAATGCAAATTAATAAAATTTTCATCCTGCTAATATTTTTTAAACTTTATATTAAGTGAGGTCAGAAAAATCACCCCACTTAATATTATTTAATTGATTCCGCTACTTTAATAACCTCATCCTTACCAATATTTTTACCCCCTAAATAAAACAAAGTATTATCAGTTTCCCAATCAATATTTCTACCATCTGACAAAATAGCATCTACCCCATTAATTTTGATTTTCTCAATATCATCTGCATTACCTACTGTTTTAGTTTCATCACAAGCAAATCTCTCTTGTAAAAATATTTCTTTTCCTGTTACTTTATTTTCAAAATTTATATCCGCATATTTACTATCTTTCACATTACCATTTTCGTCCTTAGTGAATTCTGCATTTTTAAATGTATATCCATCAGGTAAATAAGTAGGTAGCTTAACCTTAAAACAAGTATAATCACTTATTTTGTTAATATCAGTAACATATAACTTATCCTCTGACTTACTATTCTTGTCCTTCATTTCAACTACCGAACCATCATTCATAATGAACTTTGTAATTCGGTTTCCATCTTTATCATATATACCATCTTTTGCTGTATCTTTTGTAAGCTTTTCAATTAATTTTCCATTTTTATCATAAGCTTTACCTTTAAGCGAATCTGGCAAATCAACTTCTTTAGGCTCATCATTATCTTCTTCTTGTACCATTGTTACATGTCCTAAATTTATGCTTTTTATAATTTTACTCACTGATTCTTGTGCAAATGATGTTTGAGCTACTAATGTTGAAGCTATTACTAACGATGCTGCTATAGCCACTGTTTTCCTTATTTTATTCATATCTTTATCTCCTTTACTATTAACATTTTTTAAAGTTGTTTCAAAAACATAAGCTTTATTACTTTCTTTACTAAAATCTAATTTACTAAAACCGGCTGCTAAATCCTGAAATTCTTCGTCTATACCTTCAATGTAATTTCCTTTATTATCCTTATTTCGTTTCATTTTATTTAGCCTCCTTTTCCATTTCATTTTTAAGTTTTTTCATAATCCTATGGAGCTTTACCCCAACATTACTTTCACTAATTTTTAAAATTTTTGCAATTTCCACATTTTTTAAATCCGCACCAAATTTATATGCAATAATATTACGTTCTTTAGCATCTAAAATATTTAATGCATTTATTAGTTTATTGTTTCTTTCTTCGTTAATAATTAAATCTTCTGGTCCCTTATCCCCTGATATCAAGTCAATAATGCTATCAATTGAAATGATTTTATGTCTTTTTTGTTTTCTAAAGTAATCATTAATAACATTCCTTGATATAGTAAACATCCAAACTTCAAATTTTGATTTTTCAATACAATAAGTTTTTATGTTTAACATAATTTTTTCAAATACCTGACTTGTTAAATCTTCTGCAACTGCCTGCGAATTAACTCTATAATAGGTATAGTTATATAGTCTTTTATAATAAAGTTCAAAGATTTCAGTAAACTCATCTTGCTTATCCACAATCTCATTTATTTTTTTCTCTTTCTGCAAGAAATTAACCACGGTAACCGGCTCCACCTTATTAATCTCCTCCTTACTGCAATAATATTTACTTAGCTAAGCTGCTTACATAAGTAAATACGCTCTTTTTTCTATTTCATTACAAACTTTTTATAAAAAATAATTTTTCTCAATTTAAAACTATTCCCTATTTAGGATACCATATAAAAACAGGTAATCCCATTTTGAACCACCTGCTAATATTGAGTTTCTTTGATTATAATATTCTCATTTCCAACTACAATAATAAAAATATGAATTTATCATGAAAATTTTATTATTTTTATCATATTCACAATTATGCAATAGGTTTTATAAAACCTATTATTAAATTTTTCATATTAAATATTTAATTTTTAATATCAGCAGCCTTATTTCATGTTTAAATTTAGCAGTTTTTAACCTATTTTTTTGCAAATTGTCAAATTTATTGATAAAATCAAACTGATAACAAAATATTAGAGAAAGAGGATTATTATGGAACTTAAAAAAGAAAATGATGTTATGATAAACGAAGTTTTATCTAACGAAACAAAAAAAATGAAGCATCCACCCGGTTTATATATGTTATTCATGACCGAGATGTGGGAACGCTTTAGTTATTATGGTATGAGAGCATTACTTGTAATGTACTTAACCACAGAATTTATAAAAGGTGGACTTGGTGTTGATAAAGCTTCCGCAATGGGCATATATGCCAACTTCACAGGGTTAGTTTATCTTACCCCACTCTTAGGCGGATATCTTTCTGACAGATATTTAGGTCAAAGAAAAGCTATCACTATTGGAGGAATAATAATAGCTTTAGGACAATTTACATTGTTCTCAAATCAAAGTTTAGCAGCTTTATATATAGGCTTATTTTTACTTATCATTGGTAATGGATTCTTTAAACCAAATATTTCAACAATAGTTGGACATTTGTATCCTGAAGGAGATAAACGAAAGGATTCAGCTTTTACTATTTTCTATATGGGAATAAATACTGGGTCATTTTTAGCTCCTCTTATTTGTGGAACTTTAGCTGAAAAAACAATGGCAACAGTCCAAGGTGGAGAAATCATACATTATGGATACAGATACGGATTCTTAGTTGCTGGTATTGGTATGGTACTCGGACAAATACTCTTTAATGCTTTATCAAATAAATACCTTGGTGATATTGGAAAATCACCAGTAGTAAAGGTTAAAAACAACACAAATACTAAAGCACAATATCCTCCTTTAACCAAAAAGGAAAAACATAGAACTACAGTTATTTTAATACTTACAGCTTTTGTTATAATTTTCTGGACAGGCTTTGAACAAGCTGGTAGTTCACTTACTATCTATACTCAAGATTATATAAATAGATCAGTTGGGGGATGGGAAGTTCCAGTTTCATGGTTCCAATCACTAAATCCACTTTTTATAGTGACATTTGGAATACCAGTATCAAAATTATGGTACAAACTTGCTTCTAGCAAAAGAGGTGATTTAAGCATTCCTCAAAAAATGGCAATAGGTTCAATAATGTTAGGTTTTGGTTTCCTACTTATGGTTTGCGCGGTTATGCAAAGAGGCGGTAATGTAGAAGATACAGCAGTTAAAGCTAGTATGATATGGCTAGTTGGAACTTACTTCCTTCATACCATGGGAGAACTTTGCTTATCGCCTGTAGGTCTTTCAATGGTAAGCTCATTAGCTCCAGCTAAGCTTGCATCATTCCTAATGGGTGTGTGGCTATTAAGCAGCTTTGTAGCCAACGAAATTGCTGGACACCTTGCTGGATATGTTGAAATTCTAGGTCATTTACAAATATTCAGCGGAATAGCTGTTGTTTCAATTATTATGGGATTAATATTATTAACCTTTAATAAAAAATTAGTAGCTATGATGGAATGATATGCATAATAACTTTAGGCACATGAAAATATTCATGTGCCTAAAAGTTTACTCTATACAAATTGTTCTACTATTTTTTTAAATTTATCAATAAACATTTATTAAGTAAAAAGTCTATCTCTGTTTTAAGTCTAGTTAATTCTTCGGAACTTATATCCTCTAATTCTTTTTTATTATTTTTAAATTCTTTACTTAAATCATAAAATAAAGCTCGCACTTGTTCCATATTAGCTTCTTTCATCTTATCTAAATATCTTCTTACAGCTTCATCTATATTGCTTGCCCATTTATCCACTGCAGTCATAGATATTTCCTCAATTTTTTTCTGCCAAGTCAATGAATCATATAAAAAGAAAATTGAATCTGTGAATACACTCAATGATTCAGTAATTCCTTTTACAGATGCTGCTTTTATAGTTTTTAATACATGATTTAAATTATTGTTAGTATCACCATAACTCACTCTTTCAAAAGCATTCAAAAGTTTCTTTAAATTTTTACTTTCTCCCAAGCCATTTTCTGCTCTTCTAAACATTTCACCTGTAGCCTGCTTTATAATATCTCCTCTATGTTTTTCGATAATTTCCTCAATGACTTCGCTATATAGAGAATTATTCTTCTTAACATTTTCCTCTAATTTTATTATTTCAGCACTTAACAACTTCTCAATTTCTCTATCTAAGGCAATAATTTCATCCTCAATATAAGAATTTAAATTATCAGTTTCTTCATTAGTCAGCTTAGGAACATAATAATGCTGCATTAAATTAAAGGTTTCTTCCTTCATAGTCCATTTGCTTTCATCGTATATGTATTTTTTCACATCTTCTTTAATCTTTAAATCAAATTTTCCAATAAGTCTAATAGCTTGTAATTTTATTTTTACAAAACCATTCTCTATTGAATCTAATATATTTTTCTTTTCATCTAAAAATTCTTTGATTACATCAACTTTTTCTCCTGTACTTACCTTAGCCGATTCAATATCTGCAATTTTAGAATTTATTTTAATATTACATTCACGTAGCACATAATCCTGATAGCTTTTTAAAACTTCTGCAAGTTCTTCCTCTTTACTTGGATCAGTGACTCTTTTATAAATGTAATCCCAAAGTTCATCTGTTGCTGGATTTTTTTCACTACTGCTTTCAATTAGAAATACCTTCGTATCTATATGAAGACATTCACTGACAGCTTTTTTTATTTCACAAATTCTTTTATTAGTTTCATCTGTATTTTCTGGGCACATATTAACTGCTAATACAACTTCAACATTTTTATTTATAATTTCTCCAACATATTTTAAGAATTGAAAATCATCTTCCCCTACGCCTGTTTTATAAGAAACAACATAGATGATAAAATCACTTTCTGGTATAAATTCCTTTAAAACTTCTTCATGCTTTTCAATGAGAGAACCATACCCTGGAGTATCAAATATTCTTATTCCATTATATTTTTTATTTTTACTTCTTCCAACATATTTAAGTCGCATTAAATTTCCAATAGGTTTAGTTGTAAGAGCTGCAAATCTATCTTCATCTATAACCTCTCTAGTAAGATCGTCACTTATAGCAATCAAGCTCTCTTCTTCCTTCTCATCTATAACAACTTCAGTAACTACACCTGTTGTTGGTCTAACACTTTCTACAAGTATCTTTCTATCAAAAATACTATTTATTAAAGCACTCTTTCCTGAGCTTGTCTCTCCTAGCATAACAACATAATGAGCTGGATTAATTATTCTATCCTTCACCAATTGATTTTTAATTGTAACCTCATCACTGTCAAGGATATTAACAACTTTATCTATTCTATTTTGTCTATCTACACAGCTTTTAAAAATATCCATATATTATTTCTCCTTGCATATTTGTATTAAATCTCTTAATATCTTTAAATCTTCTTCAAATTCTTGAACATGTTCCTCGTTATAATGTGTTTCATATCTCATTTCTATATTTTTCATATCTTCTTTAAAAGTCTTTTCTAAATTATTCTTTAATTCTCTAATAGCATCATCTACCTCTTGTTGTTTTGCCATTAAATCTCCAAGGATTTCTTCCTTTAAATACTTTTCCAAATCTTCTATCATTGGCTCTAAGTCCTTCAGCGTATAGCTAGCTCTATTTTCAACAATCTTTTTACGCATCTGATTTCCTATTAATGAAAAGGCTAAGCTAATTCCCATACCAACTAAAATTCCTGCTGGTCCTCCAAGGACACTTACTGCACCAGCAGCTCCTATTAGTCCACTTGACACTCCAAGTACTGTAGGAAGTGATTTTTCATATTTAACTGAACTTTTTCTATTAAAGAACGATATATTTTCATAGGTTCCAGTGAACCCTTTTACTTTAATTTCATCAAGTTCATAATTAATATTCTTTATAAGATTACCTATACTAGCTAAAATTTGATCCATTATATCATTTATTGCTTTATCTGAACTTTCCTTGTAGATTAAACTTAATCTATTTCCATCTACAATTCCTTTATTAATAATTCTTCTTAATTCAATCCTTAAATTTTCCATATTTTCTTTTATTATCTTAGAAGAATTATCTATAATATTCCCCATTTCTTCATCTGCATAAATTCTACATTTTCTTATTTTAGCTTTATTATCAGAAATCAGCATTTTTACCTGATTAATTTTTTCTTCTTTTTCCAATACATTTTGCTTATGTTCATTTAAAGCTAATAACTTATACGCCTCTATTTTATCATTGATCCCTTTTAAAGCTTCATATAATCTTTCTTTTAAAGTTCTTATTAAATCCTCATTATATTCTTTTGAAATGTTTTTTATTTCTTCTATAACTTTAGTAATACCTGATTCCTCATAAGCTAAATTATCCTTAGTAAATTTCCCTTTTACCGCTTGATAAACATTTACTACATCAACATGAATTTCTCTTTCTTCATTATGAGCATAACTTATACTGCTTAAGACACCTTCATTATGTTCTTTTGCTTCATTAGCATCTTCTAAACTTTCATCATTCCATTTATTTTGTATAAAAAGCGTATTTGAAAGCTTTGGCCATAAGGCATTAATAAAGTTCTTTTCTGATCTTGTTATAGGAGGGTTTGTTCTAATTAAAAAAATTCCTGCTACAAGCTTATTTACATATTCCAAAGTAGTTCTTTGATTTTCAGGCGTCAAACTACCTACTCCTGGTAAATCCACAAGAACAATATCATCTTTCAATACTTCGCTTTGATTATGTAAAACTATTTTAGAAACTTTAAGAGCGTTTCCAGCATTAAAATCATTATGAACATACTTTTCTAAATCTTTAACTTGTATGTTCTCCTTAGTTCCATTTATATAATAGACTATAGCCTCATTAACATTATCTCCATATCTCACTTCAACTGGTACACAAGTTGTCTCATCTACATCTGTAGGAAGAATATTATCTTCCATCAGTATAGAATTTAAAAAACTGCTCTTCCCAGCTCCTTGAATTCCTAACACAGGAACTATTATTTCTTTCCTATTTAAATTTTCTAAAAAATGATAAAAAAACTCTTTATAGTTAACTCCCTGATCATTATGTAAATATTTTTCTAATAACCCATAGAATCTTTCATCTTCAATTAAATTCATATATGACATTTATTGTTCTCTCCTTTTTCCAAAAATCCTAGCGAAGATTGACTTATTGCCCCATTCAACTTCTTCTTGTATATTATCGATTCTTTCATTAAAACTATCTTCTATTTTATTAATTAATTCAATCAAAACATCTTTATCTTCAATTTTATCATCAATCTTCTTAATTTTCTCTAAAACAAAATTATTACCACTAACTAAGTTATCCTTAATTGACTTTTCAACTGCTTTGGTCTTACTTTCGATACTTTTTCCTACTTCTTCAACTTTTTCTTCAACTTTTCCAAGATTAATATTATCAATCTTATTAATAATTTCCTCTTTATTGCTAGTAGCATCTTTTACAATTTTAAGGCCTAAAATAGCAAGTCTATCTTCTATTGAGCTAAATAGAACTTTATTTTGCTCTTCTAAATTTTTATTTATAGCGGCCTCTATTGTATTTTCAATAGTTTTAGATATATTTTTTATACTATTATTTAAATCTTCAAGTTTTTCTTCAAATTCTTCTTCTTGAAACTCTTGAAAACTTCCCTTTAAATCATTTATCTTCTTTTCAATAGGAATTAACTTTTCGATTACTTCCTCTGACATGTTTCTAGACACTTTAGAAAGTGCATTTGCCATATCATCTTGAATTTCACTCATTATATTTTTTGTAACCTCATCACTTTGAATTAAAATTGATTTTTCTTCCATGTCATACTCCTTTACGCATTAAAATCTGCGTCACAGTTTCTATTCAAATAATAACTTAATATTGATTCTAATATTTCTTTTTCTTCCATCCCTCTTGCTAAAGGATTTTCAAACAACTTTTCCTTCAAATTCTTATAATCACTTATTAAAAATTGTCCTTTCTGTGTACTTTCTATCAGTGCCATATTATATATAGGATTTTTAGCATTGATCAAAACATAATCTACCACAACATTATAATATCTATTTTTAATGCTATTTTTTAAATTTTTAACTTCAAATAAAAGTTCTTGAACATTGTTTGCATTAATAAATTCTCTTGAAGAATCTATAACTAAATTCAACATAATGCTTTTGCTATTTTTAAAGAACGCAAGTAAATTTCTACTTTCTAAAATCTGCTTTTTAGAGTTTCCTATTTGAATGCCATTAAATAAAATAAACATATTGAAAGACTTATCTTTAAGTGTATTAATCTTATTATAAAAATCTTTATTATTCTTACATAATTCATAAGCAATTACTAAATTATCAATACTCAGCAAACCTTCTTCTTTTAGCCTTTCACATTCATTTTTACTTAAATAATTTCCATAGGTTCTAAATATAAATTCATTGCAGGAATCTATATCCCATGTCCAAAAAAGATTAAAAAAGCTATTTTTCACTTTTTCGCTACATTTTTGTCTTATATATTGTCCAACTAATAAATAATTTTGCTCTAAAACTTTATTACTTAATACATAAAAATTATATTGATCTTTTGGAATTTGATATATTATCTTTTGTTCAGGTTCGTCTATTGTTATTGATACTTCATCTTTTTCTTCAAGTTTGAATTCTTCAAGCATATCTTTAATAACTGATAAGCTCCTGCTCACATCATCTAAATCAAATAATTCAATATTTTGATCTTTTTTTTCTTTATATTCTTCTGCTCGTTTCTTAGCTTCATCATAAAATATCTCAATAGATTTATTAAACTGATTACTCCATTCTTTCAATATATTAATATAGCTTATTTTATTTTCATTACATATATCCTTAGCCATTTTTTGGGTAGCATCTTTATCTATTATTTTCTCATCATATTCTACCTCTTTATAGCCCCATTCTTTATCTAACAAATTAGATAAAAATCTTTTTCCTTTATTAAACACTCCATCTTTTTTGAATAGCATGGTCTTTTCTTCAACCCTATGTTTAATTTCTATATTTTTGCTTTCAATATTAGGTAGTGAATAGGAAAATCTTATATCTAAATTTAACTTATCATATATATCCTTTTTACGATTTTCACAATCTTTAACTACATTTATGATATCACTTTCAATATATAATTTCTTATTATTGATTCTATCTACTATATTTAAATAATCTTCAAAATCCTCGGAAGTTGATTCTGTAATTTCACTTATTGTTCCAGAAATAACTTCTTCAATATCTTTAATTTTTAACAAAATTTTTTCCTGGGCATTTTCAAAATCATATACAAGTTTATCAACATCTCTACTTTTTACCTCTGCCAAAGCTTGTATAGCTTCTAAATCATTTCCTTTTACTATTTCTTTGTCAGTATTAATTATACTATTTATTTTATCCTTAAGGCTAATAGCCCTTTTCATATCAATCTTAGGTATAGTATTTTCCTTGCAGATTTCTACTGCTCTTATAAAACCTTCTAAATTCGATTTTTTATATAATTCATTATCATCATTTATAATTCCATTTAGTCCATTGAGAGCAGATATTTGAATAACTTCAAACTTCTCTTTTCCTTGTGTTGCTTTATCCAATAGATTTTCAGCCCTATTTTTATGTTTTTTCAAAATAGTAATCTTATCTTCTTCAATTATTCCATTTTTACCAATTTTCTCTTCTACTGAGTCAATCATATTTTGTACTAATATTATCTGCTTTTCTTTTTCATCAACAATTTTTATTTTTTCAGCATTTGTTCCATCACTATTAGCTTTAACAGTCGTTACAAAAATGCATATATCTATTGTTGGCAATAGTATTTCTAAAGTTAATTTCTCATGATTTTCTAAATTCCAAGCATCAAGTCCCGGGCTGTCAATGATATGTATATTTTCATCTAATAAGAAGCTAGGGGTGGTAATATGAATTTGTGTAACTTTCAATTCATTGTTAGGATTCTTATTTTCATCAGCATATTCACTTATAGTATCTTCATTTAAATCATCCTCTTTTAATATTTTCGGCTTTTTATCATTAAAATAAATTATTGCTTCTCTATTTACACCTTTCGATGCAGTAATTATTATACTAGAACTTGGCCTTATAGCCATAGGTAAAATCCGCTCACCTAAAAGTGCATTAACCAAAGTTGATTTTCCACTACTGGTTACTCCCATAATAGCAATTCTTATTATATTGCTATTAAATAGTTCTTTTCTTTCTTCAAGCCATTCTATATCTTTATTATATCTTGTTTTTCTATAATCATTTTTTTGTAAAATATCTTTTATTTCTTCAATCGCATTTAATATATAACCATCTTTTATCATAATATCTCCATAACAAACTATAAGTAATTTGTAGAATTAATTTACATTTATCATACCTATATATTAACACAATTAAGCCTAATTATCTAAATAAAAAAAGATACTACCTCTTGTTAGCATAGTATCTATTCTAATTACAAACTTCTTCATTAATAACTGATTTTATTCTTTCTCTTCTTTAAAGGCTAATTTCCTCTGCATTTTGAAATTTAGTGAACTCACTAAACCAGATGGCAGCTTTATTAATATTTTATTTGCAAATCCTGGTACCACTAATCTCTTATTTTTCATTAATCCATAATATGCAGCTTCAGCTACCTTTTCAGGCTCCATGCCACCTGGTACATCTTTCTTTCCAGCATTTTTTGAAAAATTAGTTCTTGTTGCTCCAGGACATAGAGTTGTAACTGATATTTTATATGGCTGCAATTCCTTATAGAGGGCCTCAGAAAATGATAAAACATATGCTTTTGTAGCATAATAAACTGCTGTAAAAGGGCCAGGTGCAAAAGCTCCAGTAGATGCTACATTTAAAATTCTGCCCTTATTTCTTTTAACCATTTCCCTTGAAAAAAGTTTTGTCATCTCCGTTAAAGAAACTATGTTTAATTGTAATATTTCTAAGTCTCTTTCTATTTCAATTTCATGAAAAAATCCTACTTTACCACTTCCAGCATTATTTATTAAAATATCTACCTGCAAGTTCATTCTAGTTATAGTATTAAATATTATTCTTGCTGCTCCTTGCTCAGATAAATCCTGAGCAATAATATAAGTCATTATGTTATATTTCTCAGATAATTCATTAGCTAATCTAGCAAGTTTATCTGCATTTCTTGACACTAAAATAAGATCATATTTATTAAAAGCAAATATTTTTGCAAGTTCATATCCTATTCCACTAGTTGCGCCTGTTATTAATACAATTTCATTACTTATCATATTTAATACCTCTCTTTAATTATTGTAACGATAAACTATTTAATCATATACTAATTATGACTTCAAAACGAATACGAACCATAGTAATTTTGATTTTTACTATGGTTCATTTATCTAAACAATATAAATATTAAGTTTTATAATCAACTTTTATTCTGCTGGCATAGCTGGATTTGCTGCTGGAGTATATGTTCTTGTTAACAATTCAGAATCTAACAATAACAAACCTCGTACATCATCGCCAATTAATTGTAATTTCTTAATATTGTCATCCATATTTGACTCTTCTTCTGCTTGCTCACTAACAAACCATTGAAGAAAAGCATTAGTCTTGTGATCCCTCTCATCAAGTGAAAGATCAACAATTGAATAAATAGACTTTGTAACAAATAATTCATGTTTGTAGGCCTCTTTAAAAACATCTAGTGGAGAATTAAATACTAAGTTTGGCTGATCTATCTGTTGCAACTTAATTTCACCTTGAACGTGAGATATGTATCTAAAGAACATCATTGCATGATCACGTTCTTCTTGAACCTGAACCTTAAAGTAGTTAGCAAATCCCTTAAGGTTTTTATCTTCAAAATATGCAACCATTGATAAATATAAATATGCTGAGTAGAACTCTTTATTTAATTGTTCATTTAAAAGTTGTTCCATTTCCTTACTAATCATATACTTTCCTCCTTTTAATCTGCTCTTTTATATAAATTTTCTATGTTATAAAATAACTATTCCTTACTAATAATTTTATACCTTAAAACCATATTTTTCAATCATCAAATATTTTCTATAGAATAATTTGTTTTTTTGAAGTACTCTTAGATTAAGGAAATCACATAATAACAATTATCATAAGTTTCACAAATATTTTACGCATAAATAGGAAGGATATTGATTATAATCATGTATATAAATAAGCTTGTTTATTTTATAAGTGTAGCAGAAAATTTAAATTTTACTAAGGCAGCTCAAGAATGTCATTTAGCTCAACCAGCTATTAGCCAGCAGATCAATTCATTAGAACACGAAATAGGATTTCAATTATTTATACGAACAAGTAAAAATGTTGTACTTACTGAAGCAGGAAAAGTATTTTACGAGGAAGTAAAAAAAATAATTGAAGGCTATAAAACTGCTGTAAAAAAAGCTGAAAGTGTTGCATATGGATTTGAAGGCATGATTACAATAGGAATATGTGGAGGCACTGAAGAAGTATTTTTACCACAGATTCTAAAAGTATTCAAAGAAATGTATCCTTTAATAGGATTCGAATTTAGAAGAGCAGCCTTTAATGATATAAGTAAGCAATTAGAAAATAAAATTTATGATATAGTATTTACATGGCCATATGATTTGGAAGGCTTAAAAAATATTGGTTATAAAATAATCTTTGAAGATGAAGCTTGTGCTATGATGAGTTTTAACAATAAGATATCAGAAAAACCTCGAGTTTCTAAAGGTGAACTTGCTATGGAAAATAATATAATGGTGGCATATGAAAAAAAAACAAAGACGTATAAACATTTTTCTGAGTTTTATGGTAAATATAATATTAAACCTAAGTCAATTATAACTGTAGAAGATAGTGAAATATTGAATTTAATGATAGATTTAAATATGGGAATAAGTATTGTACCTAAAAGAATTAAAGAATTAAATAGCAACAGATTTTCCTTTGTTGAAATACAAGGTGAACCACATTCAATTAAATTTTGTGTAGCATATTTAAAAGAAAATACAAATCCATGTGTTGAGTTATTTGTCAACAATGCAGCTATAAGATAATCTTATAGCTGCATTGTTTTATTATATTTCTAAATAAAAAAATTGAATGTTATACTAAAAGCATAATTATGACAGGAGGAATACTTATGGACAAAAAATCTAATATTTTCAAACCTATACAAATTGGAAATATTACAGCCAAAAATAGAATTGAAATATCACCAGCTGGATCGTTTTTATGTGGAAGAGATGGTGGAAACACTCCAGAATTTATAGCTTATGTGAAGTCACTAGCAAAATCAGGAGCAGGAATTGTGACTTTAGGAGTTTCATCAATTGATGAACAAAGCTCTGGTGTTCCTATTACTAATGTAGGCAATTCATTGTATATATCAGATTTAGCTGATCTTGCTGAAGTTATCCATATATATGGCGCCTTAGCAAGCATAGAATTAGTATCAGGACAATATATGCTTACACCACCTGAAGTTGTAGCAACTCAAAGCAGCAAAGAAGAAATCGAACATATTATAAAGTTATTTGCAAATGCCGCAGAAAGATGCATGATAGCTGGTTTTGATATGATAATGATTCATGGTGGACACGGGAATGTTCCAGCTATGTTCTTTTCTAAAAAACATAATCATAGAACAGATGAATATGGTGGAACATTTGAAAATAGATGTAGATTTGGTCAGGAACTACTGGGAGCAATACGTGAAAAAGTTGGAAATAAGATAGCAATAGAATATCGTATAAGTGCTGAGGAGTTATTAGAAGGATCTTCAGAATTAGAAGAAACTTTAGAATATGCAAAGAAAATTCAAGATAAAGTTGATATTATGCATGTTTCAAGAGGATTACTTGAAGAAGAATCATTACTTCCATATTTATTTCAACCAACATACTTTCCAAGAGCTATGAATTTGGAAGCAGCGAAAAGATTTAAGAAGGAATTAAATATTCCAGTATCAGTAGTTGGAAGTTTTGATTTAGATACTGCGGAAGAAGCTGTATCAAATGGAGATGTTGATGTAGTTGCAATGATAAGAAATATTTTAGCTGATACAAATTGTGTAAGTAAGGCTTATAAAGGAAAAAGTAATGAGATAAGACCTTGTGTTCGTTGTAACACATGTATAAATAGAACTCATACTCAATTTATAAGATTAAGATGTGCCGTAAATCCATTATTAGGAAGGGAAACTCAATTTTCTGAAATAAAAGAAGAGGCACGTAGTAAAAAAGTCGTAATAATTGGTGGAGGTCCAGCGGGTCTTGAAGCTGCAAGAATATCTGCAAAGAAAGGCTATAGTGTAGTTGTTTTTGAGAAAAATAGCGAACTAGGCGGGGCACTAAGAATGGCTTCCATTGCACCATTTAAAAAGGATATGCAACGTTATTTAGATTGGTCTATAAGAAGTATAATAAATAATCCTAAAATAGAAGTCAAACTTAATACACTGGCAACTAAAGAAAACGTTCTTAATGAAAAACCTGATGCTGTGCTAATTGGAGTTGGAGCAAAACCTATTATTCCTAAGTTTACTTTAAGCGACAGTGAAAAAGTTGCTTGGGTTGGAGATGTAGAATCAAAGAAAACTTCAGTAGGACAAGATATTGTAATGGTAGGAGCAGGATTTACAGGCCTTGAAGCTGCACTTACTCTAGCACAAGAAGGAAAAAATGTTAAAGTTATTGATATGATTCCTGAAGAAAGAATTGGTGCAGATGGTATACAAATCAGCATGATTGCACTAAAAGAACTTCTAAAAAAAGAAGGAGTAACTTTTGAATGTGAAGTTAAATTATCTGATATAACAGAAGAAGGAGCAATTATAGAAGATAAAGCTGGTAATAAGAAAATAATAAAATGCGATACTGTAATTTTATCACTAGGAGTAAAAGCTGATAGAAAACAAGTTGAGCTATTTGAAGCTATTGTAGATGATGTTTATGCTATTGGGGATTGCGCTACAAAAGGTGGCACCTTATGGAATGCAACCCGAACTGGATTTGATGCAGCAATGGATTTATAATTTAATATGCAGCATTTATATAAAAATTCTATAAATCAGGTTGCATGTTAAATACTTCAACCCCTTACTAAAATTATAAAGAAGTTCAAAAGAATAAGGCTGTAGCACTAAATAATTGGTGCTAAAGTTCATTTTTGTGCAAAAACATAAATCTCAAACCCTATTAATCTGAGATTTATGTTTAATCCGCTAATGCTACAGCCCTTATCTTCAGATATAATCTTACGAATTTTATATATCTAATAAAAGCATTATATTTAAAGCTGTTATAATAAAAGCAATTATGCCCAAAATTATTTTACCTAGTATATCGTTAGAATATTTCCCCATAACTCGCTTAGATGAAGTTAAGTATATTTGTAAAAATACTGTAATAGGAAGTTGTATACTTAAAAACATTTGTGAATATACTAACCCTTTAAAAGGATCTCCTACAAAAAATATAACTGCAAGTGCAGCTATTAAAGTGCCTGCAACTCCAACTTTAGTATGTGAGTCACTTATGTCATAAGGTTCTTTATACATACCTGCAAAAATACTACCTGATGCCATTCCTGCTGTTATTGTTGATGAAATACCTGCAAACAATAAACCAATAGCAAATATTAGTGCTGCCCAGTTACCAAGTAATGGTTCTAACATTTGTTTTGCCTGACTTAAATCATCTACAACTACATTATTAGAGAAGAATGTAGTTGCAGCAATTAAGACCATAGCACTATTAATTGCCCATCCAATTAGCATTGAAAATAATGTATCTGCAAATTCATACTTTAATTGCTTTTGAATCACTTCTTCATCTTTTAAGTTCCATTGCCTGCTTTGTATTATCTCAGAGTGAAGAAATAAATTATGTGGCATTACAACAGCTCCAATAACACTCATTATTATAGGTATTGAGCCTGTTGGAAATGATGGTGTCACCCAACTCACAATTGCATCTTTCCAATCTACTTTAACAAGAAAAAGTTCAAATATAAAAGATAGACCTACAATAGAAACAAATCCAATTATCCACTTTTCTAACTTTTTATAAGAATTAGTTAAAAGCATATACATAATTAATGCAAAAGCTAATATACTTCCAATTTTTATTGGTATTTTAAACAACATATTCAGTGCTATTGCAGCTCCAAGAATTTCAGCCATTGCTGTTGAAACAGCAGCTAGTATTGCTGTAAATAAAATACTTTTACTTAGCCATGGTTTTAAGTAAATCGATGCAGCTTCTGATAAGCAATAGCCTGTTGCTATTCCAAGGTGCGCTGCATTATGCTGCAATATAATAAGCATTATTGTTGAAAGTGTTATAGTGAATAAAAGCGAATATCCATATGTTGATCCAGCCATAAGGTTAGATGCCCAGTTACCAGGATCAATAAATCCAACTGTAACTATTAATCCCGGTCCTATATATTTAATAAAATCTAATGCCATAAACTTAGGTTTATGTTCTCCTGTAAAAAGAGATTTATTCTTTAGTAGTTTTTTCACCCTACTCACCTCCATAATTTAATATTAAGTTTCATTATTCATATATATATATTCCAATTATAAATGTTCAATGAATGTTTATTTCCTTTGAAAATCTTAATTGATGAACAACTCTTTTTTCAACATATATATTTTAAATAAATTATAATTCCTTTTTTATTTTTTCATATAATTCCTCAGAGTCTTTTCCTTTAATGAGTTTATCTTTTATCATAGCAATTGGTTGTTCTGAACATTGCTTACATTTTCCCAAACACTTTTTCTTTGAAATCTCAATATCAGGGTATTCTTCTTTTATCTTATTTATAACACTTTTCTTGCCTTTATTTTCCTCACAAAATTTTATTTTCATATCAATCCTTCCTCTCTTAAACTGAAATAACACCTCAATGTTGACAATTGATCATTAATCCTAGATATTATTAAAGATAATCAATAACATAAAATTTATTTTACGTTACTGATTATCTTTTACCATAATCTACCAAAAACTATTTTATGTTAAAGAAAGCCTTTTTTCCTCTATATTCAGCTACATCATCTAACTCTTCATTTATTCTTATCAATTGATTATATTTAGCAACTCTTTCAGATCTTGCTGGGGCACCTGTTTTTATTTGACCTGCATTTACAGCTACAACTAGATCAGCTATAGTAGTATCTTCTGTTTCTCCAGATCTATGTGATACTACCGCAGTATATCCTGCTCTATTAGCCATTTCTATAGCATTTAAAGTTTCTGTTAAAGTACCAATTTGATTTAACTTAATCAATATTGAGTTAGCAACTCCAAGTTCAATACCTTTTTCTAATCTTTCAGTATTAGTAACAAATAAATCATCACCAACCAATTGAACTTTCTTTCCTAATCTCTCAGTTATTAGTTTCCAACCTTCCCAGTCTTCTTCAGCCATTCCATCTTCAATAGATATAATTGGATATTTATTAACCCAATCTTCAAAGAAATCAACCATTTCTGCAGCTGTAAGTGTTCTTCCTTCATGTTGTAATACATATTTTCCATCTTCATAATATTCTGATGAAGCAGCATCAATAGCAATAAAGATATCTTCACCTGGTTTATATCCTGCTTTTTCTATTGCTTCAATGATAACGTCAAGAGCTTCTTGATTTGATTTTAGATTTGGAGCAAATCCACCTTCATCACCAATACCTGTTGAATATCCTTTATTATTTAATATTTTCTTAAGTGTATGATAAACTTCTGCACACATTCTTAAGGCTTCACTAAAATCTGGCGCTCCAGCTGGCATAATCATAAATTCTTGTAAATCTACTGAGTTATCAGCATGTGAGCCTCCATTTAAGATATTCATCATAGGTACTGGAAGAACCTTCGCATTTACCCCTCCTATATACCTATATAAAGGTATCTCAAGTGCTTTTGCAGCTGCATTTGCAACAGCTAAAGATACACCTAAAATAGCATTAGCTCCTAATTTCTCTTTATTTTTAGTTCCATCTAAATCTATAAGCATTTTATCAATATATGTTTGTTCAAATACATTGCAGCCTATTAATTCTGGTGCAATTATTTCATTAATATTGTTTATTGCTTTCAAAACGCCTTTTCCTAAAAATTTATCTTTATCTCCATCTCTTAGTTCCAAAGCTTCATATATTCCTGTTGAAGCACCCGAAGGTACAGCTGCTCTTCCTACAGTTCCATCTTCTAAATATACTTCTACTTCAACTGTTGGAAAACACCTTGAATCTAAAATTTGTCTACCAATCACATCTATAATTTCTACATAATCTTTCATTTATAAATACCTCCTTAAATTCGAAACCTTAATTGATAATTATTATCAAATAAATTATACTACATATTTCGAAAAAATAAAAGTATTTTTATGTAAAATAATCTAAAAATTCAAAATTTTTAGAACTAAATAATTTAAAATAAATAATTTAGTTTTTCAAATAATTTTGTTTTTATTGTTTCAAACTTGAAATTTACTGTATAATGGTCTTATACTTAATTCAATAAGGAGTGTTTTTATTGTTTGGATATGTGACCCCCTTAAAGGCAGAAATGAAAGTTAAAGACTGGGGTAGATTTAAATGTTATTATTGCGGATTATGCTGCCATATAAAAAAAGAATTTGGCAATATTCCAAGAATGTCTTTAAATTATGATATGACTTTCCTCGGATTATTATTAGATGCACTAAATCCTGAAGAGCTTCAAGTATCAAAGCATAGATGTGCTCTTCATCCAGCTGAAAAAAAAACTATAATAACTAATAATAAAGCTTTATCTTATGCTGCTACCATGAATATATCCTTATTCTACTATAAACTATTAGATGATGTTCAAGATGATAAGAATATTAAAAGTAAGTTTTTTTCACTTCTCTTATCACCCTACAAAAAAAAGTTCCCTTCATCAATAACTGCTATTAATAGTAATATAAGTGATTATTTAAACAAACTTTCTACCCTTGAAAATAGTAAATCTTTTTCTTATATAGATGAAATATGTGATCCTTTTAGTGCTTTAGTAGGTACAATTATGCGTGATTATCCATATGAATTAAGAGATGATTGTCCTGACTTAAGAAATACACTATATAGTTTAGGATATTCTATTGGGAAATGGATTTATCTAATTGATGCTTTAGATGATTTAAAAGCTGATATGGAAAACAAGAAATTTAATCCATTAAATTTCTTATATAATAAAGAAAACTTAAATTATGATAAGTTTATTGAAGCTATAAAACCAAGAATAGAATTTACTATTTTAAATTGCGGATATACTTGCAAGGAAAATTTAGAAAAATTAAATCTTGTAAGAAATAGAGATATATTATATAACATAATTGAATTAGGCCTAATGGATAAATACATTAATATAATTAACCGTTCACAAAATACCAAGGAAACAAAAGGAGAGATTAATAATGAATCCATATGAAGTATTAGGAGTAAAACCTGGTGCAAGTCAAGATGAAATAAAAAGTGCTTACAGAAAGCTTATTAAACAATATCACCCTGATAAATTTATCGATAATCCCTTACAAAATTTAGCTGAAGCAAAAATGGCTGAAATAAATAAGGCTTATGATGAACTAACAAAACATTCAGGTAATAGTAACTCTAATAATTCTTACTCTAGTAGTTCTAATAGTTATAGTAATTCTTCAAATGACTATGCTTCTTTTGATCTTCAGGAAATAAGAAGCTTTATTCAATCAGGAAATTATATGGCAGCTGAAAGCAGATTAAATTCAATTAATAATAGAAATGCAGAATGGCATTATTTAAATGGTGTCGTACTGCTTAATAAAGGCTGGTTTGATGCCGCTTTAAACGAAATGACTACAGCTGTTAATATGGACCCAAATAACTTTGAATACAGACAAGGTCTAAATTCATTACGCAGAAGAGGAAATAATTACTCAAATCCTTATTACAGAACTACAAATACAGGCAGTTCTGATATGTGCGATTGCTGTATTAAACTTTGGTGCTTAGACTCATTATGTGAGTGTGCTGGTGGTGATTTAATTGGTTGCTGCTAATCAATTTACAGTTTACAGTTTTTTAATTATCAATAGTTAATTCTCAGTTATCTATATTAAAAGATAATTTGCAATCTATATATACAGGATTAGATTTATATGAAGAGGTGATGGTTAGATGAAGTCAAAACAAATTGCTGAAAACGGATTAACTGTAGCATTAACCCTTGTAATACTTTATGCTACTTCAATTCTTCCCATAAGTACTTTATCAATATTAACAGTTGCTTCTTGTTTAATACCAATTTCCATAATAAGAACCTCAATTAGAAACACCTTTTTAGTATATCTTGCTTCAAGTATCATCAGTTTCTTTTTGGTTCCAACCAATATAGCTTTATATTATGCATTATTTTTTGGAGTTTATGGAATAATAAAATACTTTGCAGAAAAAATAAAAAATAGGCCTTTGGAAGTAGTATTAAAATTATTAGGATTCAATATTCTCCTCCTAATAATATATTGGGTTACAATTAACTTTTTAGGACTTCCTACTGTTAATTATCCTTTGTATTTGCTATGGGCACTGGCACAAATTGTTTTCTTAATTTATGATTATTCATTAACTATTATAATAAGTTTTTATTTAAACAGAATACATAAACATATTTAAAAAGCAGGCAATGACCACTATTGTTCATTGCCTGCTTTTTTGTTAATTTATATTTGTTGCACTTATTGATTTCTTAATTGTGCTTTGCACTCTTTTTATTAGTGCGCGCTTTTTCTAAGGTGCGTTGGTTATTTAGATTAAATGGTCTTGGTTGCAGCATAGCTGCTTTTTTCTATGGTGGAATGATCTTAATTATGCTTCGTACCTTTTCTAAGGTGCGTTAGTTACTTAAATTAAATGATCTTGGTTGCAGCATAGCTGCTTTTTTCTATGGTGGAATGATTAATTGTGCTTTGTACCTTTTCTAAGGTGCGTTGGTTATTTAGATTAAATGATCTTGGTTGCAGCATAGCTGCTTTTTTCTATGGTGTGTATTTTTTTACTAAATCATTCAGGAACTGTACTGTTTTTATTGGTGCTTTTCCTATTGAGGTTTCTCCTGCTAGAAGGAAGCCTGTAACTCCACATTTTATAAAATTATATATACTTTCAACTTCTGTAATTGATGGCATCTTTCCATTTTTCATACTGTTGAGGAGATGGGTACCTATAATAATATCCTTTCCTTTATTTTTAGCTACTTCATTTATTATTTTTTCTTCATATATTGGAGTATCTTCTATTGAGGTTTCTGGGATTAAATCACCTCTTCCAATTACTACTCCATCAACTTCTTTCACAATATTTTCAATATTATTCACACCGTTTAAAGTTTCTATTTTTGCCCATATTCTAGGCTTAAATTCACTTTCTATATTGTTTATAAATATTTTCATTTCTTCTATATCTTCTTTTCTTTCAACAAATGATTGGCATATTGTATCTATCTTATTTTCTATTCCCCATTCTATTGCATTCTTATCTTTTTCATTTAAAGAAAAATTTTCTCTTTCCAAATTTTTAATGTTACACCCTTTTCCACTTCTTATAATTCCACCTTTTATCGTAACTGCTCTAATAAATTCATGTTTTTTTCCAATTATGCTAAAAGACATAGTGTTATCTTTAATGCCAATTTGCTCATACTCATTTTGATTTAAAATTTTATTTTCTACATTCAATGGAATTACTTTCTTTTTCATCTTACTAACATTATGCTTTATTTGATCATATATATCTTCTCCACAAAAATATACTTCTTCTTCATTATATATTTTATATATATACTCGAACTTACTAGATACCCTTACTTTTGTTCCTGACAGATCTAATACTATTTCTATATCATTTTTTATGTCCTTTGCCATTTCTAAAAATTCTAAAAATTCTGCTTCGCTGCCATGAATATAGTTAAATCTTAAAACATTAACCCCACTATCAATTATTCCTTTAAGAATAGTTCTATCTTTTACATTTGGCCCTACTGTCCCTATGATGTACATACTTTCCTCCAAATTAGCACTACCTTTATTCTTATTATAGAAGCATATTATTTAGCACTTATTTTCATTTTATTTTACAGGTGTTACATATAAGTTCTAAAAAACTGTTTTAAGAATAAACTTATTCTGTGTACAAGTATTTTAGGAGGTTTTTATATGAAAAAGATTAGTTCTATTTTTATAATTTTATTGTTGTCATTAACGCTAACAGGCTGTGATTTTCAGAATCCTAGATACATAAATTTTTCTATGAAACCTAATAACCATTATTATATTGATAAAATTAAAAATAGAATTTTAAATAATTATAAATATAAACTTTATGTATTTGATACCAATTTATATAAAGAATTTCAAATTCCTGATGAAGAGGACAATATAGTAGAAGATTTTATTTCTTCCATAAATAGTGATGCATATACAGATGAAACAATTACTTCAAAGGAGCCTTTTAAACTAACAATAATTTTTGATAATGGTGAAAAATACCTAATAAAAGTTTTTAATTCTTCTATAATCTCTGTAGCTCCTTGGGATGGATTTTATAAGGAAGATGTTATATCAATTAAGGACTTACCTTTAAAATATAATCTTTTTGATTTTTGCAATCATGTATTAAATAATCCTATATCTAAGTAATATCAGGCTATATCAGCATTATTTTAAGTGTAAATTTTAGTTTTGCCCCTTCTTTTGCCGCTTATAGAATGGTATTAGATAATATATAATAGCATGAACAGGTAATTATAATAAATTCTATTTTAATGATAGTAGGAAGAATGTCGGAAGTTTTAATTCTTCCTACCATTATTTCTTCAAATATTTCAAAATGATTTTCAATATTATTTATTTTTTCTCTCTTTTTTGCGTTTTCTTGTAATACTAATTTTAATGATTCTATATGGATATTTTCTTTATGCCTCTTCCTTAATATATACACATCATGATAATCTCTTTATTTTATACTTAATATACTTCTAGATATTATAGTTTTTCAGCTAGTACAGTAGCATATTGAAGTTGAGTTTCATAACTTATACTATAAAACCTTACCATTAAAAACTCGTATTGGGCAATTTAAAGAAGTGAGTCTATGCTAAAGAGGAGGGGATTGAAAGTGCCAAATCCACTTAATCCAAAAGATATTCCAAAGTTTGAAAATCAACTTGTTGTTCCACCCGTATTTGAACCAACTGTGATTAGAAATCCAATTACCTGTAAAGTAATAAGCCATAATTATTTGGTGACAATCAGTCAATTTACTCAGCAGATATTACCAGAAGGATATCCTGAAACTACTGTTTGGGGCTATGGCGGTAAAGTCAAGGATCCCGAAACAGGTGATGTCATTCCAGATTTTAAGTCCACACCTGGTCCGACTTTCAAGGCTATAAGACACATTCCAATCAATGTTCAATGGGTTAATAATTTGACAGAAGCTCATCCGTTAGCGGTAGATCCAACTATTCACTGGGCTGATCCTAATAATGTGGGAATGCCTATGCCACCATTTCCGCCATTTCCCCCAGGATTTCCTTTAGCTCAAAGACCAGTACCAATTGTGACTCACCTACATGGCGGGGAGACTGAACCAGCATCTGATGGTTATCCTGAGGCATGGTTTACAGCTGGAGAAGCTATTACCGGACCTGATTTTATAAAATCTCGATACCACTATGCTAATGATCAAGAACCAACCACTTTATGGTATCACGATCACACATTAGGTATTACTCGCCTAAATGTTTATATGGGCCTAGCAGGTTTTTATTTATTACGTGATCCTAATAAATATCTAGATGGAAAGTATTCTAACTTACCTCTAGGAAAATATGACATTCCTCTTGCGATACAGGATCGTTCTTTCTATGATGACGGATCGTTGTTATTCCCTAGTAATGGTGTAAATTCTGATGTTCATCCATACTGGAGACCATCATTTATAGGAAACACCATAATGGTTAATGGTAAAGTATGGCCAAATCTAAATGTTGAACCTAGACAATACCGTTTTCGGGTTTTAAATGGCTCAAACACCCGATTTTATAATATGGCATTCTCCAATCAAATGCCATTTTTCCAAATCGGTACTGATGGAGGATACCTTCCAAAACCTGTACAACTTGTATCTTTGCTCATTTCTCCTGGAGAACGTGCCGATCTCCTTGTAGATTTTTCACAGCTAGCACCTGGAACAAAATTAACCTTAACCAACACTGCGAATGCTCCTTTTCCAAATGGAAATCCCCCTGATCAAGAAACAACAGGACAGGTTATGCAGTTTACGGTTCTTAACAAACCAGCTGTAGAGCCATCAACATTGCCAAAAGTCTTGAATGTTTTAGCTCCTTTAAAATGCATTAATAAAAAAAGAACCTTGACTCTTATGGTGGTTGGAGATCCTACAAAACCAGTAGAACTTTTACTAGACGGCCAAAAATGGAATGCGCCTGTCTCTGAACTTCCGCTAGTGGGATCAACCGAAGATTGGCAACTAGTAAATTTGACAAAAGGCGCTCATCCAATTCATCTTCACTTGATTCAATTCCGTCTTGTCAGCCGTCAAGATTTCCTAGTTACCCAGTATACGAATGACTGGTTAGCACTTAATGGTCAGCCTCCATTTGACCATCCTACTGAAGTATTACCTGTGAAATCTTATCTGTTAGATGGACCAATTAATCCACCTGCTCATGAAGATGGTTGGAAAGATACAATCCAGGCTTATCCTGGACAGGTAACTACAATCAGGGCTCGTTTTGCTCCACAAGATGTGGTAAATTCGATTCCTGGTATTAATCTATTTCCATTCAACCCAGCAGCAGATCCAGGCTATGTGTGGCATTGTCATATTATTGATCACGAAGACAATGAAATGATGCGTCCTTACAAAGTTCTAAATCCATTTGCTGATTGTTAATTGCTGCTACTTTAATATGTCTTATGTAGCAATAGAATAATAGAGTAGAGAAATCTAAAAAGATTATTATAAACTAATTTAAGCCTACCTTTTGGTAGGCTTTACTTATATTGTTTATTACAATCTCTAATCTATTAGAATCAAATTTAATTCAATATAATATTTTAATGAAGAAATTTACGAAAGGTTAGAAACTAAAAATAAACTAAAAGTCAGTTGCAGGTGGTATGCTTTGAGGGAATCTAAAGATGTTCTCAGGGTCGTATTTGGCCTTTATTTGAGTCAAACGTTTAAAATGGGTACCATAATAAGCATCTGGCCAGTCTTCGATAGATAGATCTATGGTATTAACATAAACACCTTTGGTAAATGGCAGCATAGCTTGGCGGAAGTCCTCAACCCAGCGTATACCAGCGGCAGCTCCCTCAGGTTTACTCCAGGTAGCAAAGAGCGACATGTTCGAAAGAGCTTTACGATAAATATAGGCTGTAGACCAGCTTGGGATCTTAGCCACAGCTCCCCCTAAGCCATGTAAGAATACAGAGAATGTGGAATCAGGTGGTGCTTCATTGATAAAACGTTGAGTCGTAGCGATTCCTTCTTCCGGCAATAAATGATAAAGGTATGGTCCAACACTCTTAAAAGGTAATGGTGTTGATGGTTGTTTGGCAGCAACTAGGTCTACAGCTTCAAGCCAAGGTATCTCTTCAATAGTCACTTTTTGTGGTGACGCAGCCTGGAGTAAAGGCTTAAGCAAGTTGCGTAACTCTTTAGCTGAACCTAAAAAGACTCCTTGCATTAAGAGTGAAGTCTGTTGTCCTGAAGCCATAAATAATGTTGGAGTAAGTCTTTCATCTGCACAAGGTGTGGTATACTTCTGCCAGGTTTTTAACACTGGTTTCAAATATTTTAGATCCCAGCTAATTTCTGCAAAGCCTACTGTATCAATACGGTGGGTGCGAAAACGAAATGAGGTGCAAATACCAAAATTACCACCGCCACCACCACGTGATGCCCAGAATAGATCAGCATTGTGATCATTACTAGCATGAATAATATTGCCATTAGCGTCAACCATCTCCAATTCAAGCAAATGATCAAGAGTTAATCCCCATGGTCTAGATAAAATACTATGACCACCACCTAAAGTTACGCCACCGATACCAGGAGTTGGACATACACCGCTTGGTACTACAAGCCCTTCAGCTCCAAGTATTCTATATAAAGCAATGTTTCGTAAGCCAGTCTGAACTATAGCTGTACCGCACTTATATTCTATATCCGCTTGGGTCATTTCACTTACATCAATTACGATACCAGCGTTAAGGACTGAGAGAGCTTCATAGCTGTGACCGCCAGAGCGTATACGAATTGGGACATTCCAATAACGTGCCCATCGAACTGCATTAACTACGTCACGTGTCTTTTGAGCATAGACAATAACCAATGGGAATTTGTTGAAGAAAGTATTAAAATCTAGACGATCTGTATTATATTGAAATTCGTTAGGAGTAACGATACGTCCAGTCAATTCAGGTTCTTTATAATGATGCATACAATCATCTCTCCTTATCTTTCGTTGATTTTCGAATAATTATATACTATATTATGAAAATCAATGCATGAATGTGCTTAATATAATATTCTTCATTTTGAACAATAATTTTGCAACCAATATTCTGATACAAATGTAGCGTATAAATTATAATTTCATGCAGATATAACTGATATTATTTTGAGTTTTGTTAATAAGATAACTCTCTATGGCACAATAGTTTTATATTTTGCTAGAAATCCATAACCTTATAATACAAGTAACAGACAAATCCAATTCGTTCTTTTTCCATAAATAGTGCTATATTCGTTGGTTCTGCATAAAAAGCAATAACTATTAAACACATATCAACTGATAAAATAAGAATAATCTAATAATTAATTTCTTACATTCTTTGAAAATATTCCAACCAAGAACCATACCTTGACATCTCCAAATTTCTATTTTTTTAATTATCTACTTGACGGGAAGAAGCTCAATTAAAAACCTCGCTCATTTTTGTTTTATATTAGTGCTCCATCGCTTCCTAAATTATATCCATCTACTGATGTATTTGCTGCCATAGAACCATCTAATTTAAGATAATACCACTTATTTTCATTTTTTAGCCATCCTGTAGCCATATATCCATTTTCTTTTAGGAAATACCACTTACCATTATCCTTTTTCCAACCAGTTTGCATTTTTCCATCTACTGGGGATAAATATGTCCAGTTTGTATTGTCTTTTTGCCAGCCAGTTAATAAATTTCCTGTCTTATCTAGCAGATACCAGCTGTTTTCAACCTTTGTCCAACCTTCTGACGCGACATCTGCAGCTGCAATTTTATCTTTCACTGCAATATAAGTTGCATTTGCATCTGTTGGTAAAGTCATTGTATTATTAACTTTATCTATTTTAACTTTATCTGTTACTTTTACATATTTATTTAGTTGTGGTACAAATTTATAAACTTCTGCAACTTCTCCAATAGCTGTATCTAATTTAATAGTTTCTAATGGACTAGACTTCTCAACTGCTATTACTAAACCTGTATTTTTACCGTTATTAGCCAAAGCCGTTAAAGATAATTTATTTCCATCTGAAGTTTGTACTTCCTTAGAGGTGCCAACTTGTGTTCCTTCTCCTAAAATTGAACTTAATTTAGATATTACTTGTTTTTCTATCTCTTTATTAGCCAAAGCACTGCTACTTTGTCCAACAGTTAAATCTGCTTCAGTTGTTTTTGCAATATCTGTTTTTGAGTTTACAGCTGTACCATAATCATTAGTTACATGATTATGGTGATGCCCACCAGATGAATTATTACTTATCACTGGTTCATTAACTGGATCCATATAATTAGGCCAAACTATTTTACCAGTATCATCTCTGTAAATTGCTTTTGGCATTTCAACACTTTTAAAGTAATCTTTTGTAATCTCTGTACCACCCTTATTTATTGATTTTACACCATCGCAGAAGTAGTTGTTATCACTAAGGACCATATCTGGAATATTATCTTGTTCTCCTGCCACGGTTCTAAATGAAATATCATTTTTCAAATCATAATCCAAAACTGCACCAGTATAGTAATCTAATCCATAATTAGCATGCTTATTATCTACTGAAGTAGAATTTTCCACCACAGCAGCTGGATTACTATTTCCAGTAATGCCTACCGCATTATTATTAAAGGATAACGAATTTTTCAAAGTATGTTTGATAGCTATTCCTTCTCCACCTAGTTTAAACCCATTACCATCACCTTTAGTAACTGTACCATCTGTAAGAGTACCATTTCCGTAAGCTATACAATTTTCTATAGTTACTGCTCCGATTTTTCCATTTTCAAGCTTTGAGTATAAATCCCAACCATCATCGCAGTTATTATGAGAAACACATCCTCTAAACACATTACCATATCCGCAAGAAATTTTAGCTGCAAATCCATCAGCATTGTTCATAGCTGCATCCATATTATCGTAAGATTCACAATTTAAAATAAGATTGTTGTTTGGCCAATTAGCTATTTTATCATTAATGTCTCCACTTATTTGTAAGCCTGAATCTCCATTTTTATAAGTCTTTACATTTTCCACTAAATTATTACTTCCTGAAATAGTAATTCCATGTTGTTTATCCAAAGTGTTAGTAACGTCTATTCCATATATCCTCCAATAATTTGCATAGGTTGTGAGTCCTCCAGATTTTTTACCAAAATCAAATATTGGTCTTTGTCCATCATAAGCTGTAAGAGTCTTCATTTTATCTTTAGTTCCACTATTAGTATTATCTATTATGATTGGACTTGTAAGATTGTATATACCACCTTTGACCTTTATTGTTTGTCCTGCATTAGTATATTTAATTGCTGAATATATGTCTAATGGACTATCTTCAGTTCCTTTCCCGGCATCTGTTCCATTAGGTGAAACATAAACCTCACCATTTTCAACCCCATAAGTTTTCATGTTTACTGTTTGAGTTTTGTCAATAACTGCTGCTCCTGCTTGACTAGGTGTATATTTTATATCAAAAATATTATCTCCATTTCCTAAAACAGAAGGAATCTTTAAAGGTACACTATTTTTAATTTCACCATCATATAATATCCTTCCACCAAGTTTAACGTTAACATTCCCATCAATATTAGATTTTAATGTTAAATCATAATTTGATGTTCCAGAAGTAGCTGAAGAGGTTACACTTATCGCTGGTGTTATTACTATAGGCGGCTCTTTCACTCCTTCAGGATCAGTAGCTACATTTGACTCTCTCAAATCTATATTTGAAACTGTTATTGAAGCTACACGAGCTGCAAAGAATCCAAGGTAAATCCTATTACCATCTAAAACTTCTAATTGCTTTGGTCTGTAATAAGTAACCTCTTCTCCATCATTTACCGAAGCAATATATCCGGTATTAGTCTTTTTTAGTTTTAATTTATAAGTTGCAGTACCATCATTTGCAGGACGATTCCCAAATTTATGGCAGCCTTCCATTACTATTGGCTCACTAAAATCTTTAGTTACCCCGTTTCTAAATACAGATTGAACAAGTCCATTATATCCTCCTACCAAACACATATTTGATGGAGATATAGATGAATCATTTTCTGTTCCTATAGTATCTCTTGCCATTATTCCAAATCCTGCTTGATTATCAGGTTTTGCTTTTTCAAAAAAGTTTACTTTTACATCTGCTGAAAGTTCAAAATTCTGAGAGGGATCTATTACAGTATAATAATAAGACATTCCATCTTGTGCTCCTGTAACTTTTCCTCCTGTAGCCTTACCATCTTTACTTCCTGCTATCAATGTAACTGTTTTATTTGCACTATCTACACTTATAGTATTATTTTGTAGTGATGTAGTAGTACCAAATCTAGTAGATTTCCATTCAACTTGTTCAGCAACATTACCTATTGATACTGCTGATCCAGTTGTTGTAACTGCTGGTCCTGTTGTTCCACCTATACTATTTTCAATTGATGATAAAGTGTCTTTTGTGGTACTGTCACTTGCCGTTAATAAAGTATTTTCATTAATATTTTTAGCTGCAGACTCTCCAGAATTTTCTCCATTTACCGCAGCAGAAATAACTGATAATTGTGATGTAGCTACTGCTGTAGAAATTAATATTGATAAAACCTTTTTTTTCATTTACTAGCTCCCCTTTTCTGTTAACGTTAACAAATAAATGTTAACGTGTTCATTTCTAAAATATACTTCACTAATCCAAAATCGTTTTCATCTATATATTACTATTCATAATTTATTTATGCAATAGTATTTTCTAATTTTTTCATTATTCTCCATAATAATAATTAATATGGAAAATAAAAAGCATATTATTTAATATATATATTTAATTCAAATTAATAATATGATATTATCTTGTTTATAGATGTCTAAAAAGCAACTCTATTAACAATAACAACTTGCTCATAGCAAATTAATAAAAAGGTATAATTTCAAACTTGTTTATTTATACTTATTATAAAAAATTAAATACATTAGGGAGTGATTTATGTGGTTAAAGTAGACTTTCATGTTCATACTAACTCTTCAGATGGAATTCTTTCTCCCTCGGAGGTTGTTAAGAGAGCTTACAAAAATAACGTTAAATATTTATCCATAACCGATCATGATACAGTAAGTGGCTTAAGTGAAGCTATTGATGAAAGCCTTAAGTATAATATTACTTTAATTCCTGGAATTGAACTATCAACTCAGCATAATAATGAAAGTGTGCATATTTTAGGTTTCTTTAATGATAACAATTTCAGAAATGATAATCTTATAAAAGAATTAGCTAAAATAACTAACCATAGGGTAGTTAGGGCAAAAAAAATGATTAGTAAACTTAAAGAAGAATTTAATATAGAAATTAATTTCGAAAAAATTTCCAAAGAAACTAATGATACTATTGCAAGACCACATATTGCTAGAGAAATAGTAAAATCTGGCTACCCTTACACCCATAATGAAATATTTGATAATTTTATTGGTAAAGGCTGCAAAGCTTATGTACCGACCTTAAAATTATCAACTATAGATGGTTTAAAGCTATTAAAAGACTATAATGCCACAGTGTTTTTAGCTCACCCAAAACTAATTAAGAACACTAAGATAGAAGAGTTTCTTTCAATGGATTTTGATGGTATAGAAGCAATATATTTTCAAAATACTCCTGAAGAAAATCAAAAATTTATAAAAATAGCAAAGGATAATAATCTTCTTGTTTCTTGTGGTTCTGATTTCCATGGAGATTTAAAAAATGATGATCGACACGGTGATATCGGTTCAATTGAATTGCCTTTTGAATATTTATCAAAACTTCTTAATACCTTAGACATAGAATTTACCTATTCATAAAATTTCACTTTTGATTATCTACATAAAAATAAAGTGTACTCTAGAAGAAATGATTCATTTTATTGAACAATCTTCTAGAATACACTTTTCTTTAATTAATATCATTCATTCTACTCTCAATTACATCAACTGGTGTAACTTTTGACATTAAAGCATGTCTATAATTTACTGCTGCTGCTTCAATAATTACAGCAATATTTCTTCCTGGCCTAATTGGAACTGTTAACTTTTTCACGTTTATACCTAATATATTCATGTATTCATTATCTATTCCTAATCTGTCATAGTCATTATCATCTTTCCAGTGTTCAAAATGCATAATTAATCTAATTTCTTTTTCCTGAACAACTGAACTTAATCCATATAAAGTTGTGACATCTATAATACCAAGCCCTCTAACTTCAAGCATTCCAACTGTAATACTAGGTGATCTTCCTATTAATTGACCATCAATTTCCTTTATGTCAACAGCATCATCTGTAACAAGTCTATGTCCTCTTTTTATTAATTCTAATGCAGTTTCACTTTTACCAATTCCACTTTCTCCAGTAATTAATATCCCTATACCAGAGACATCAACCAATACCCCATGTAGTCTTGTTTCAGGTGCAAGTTTATCAGCTAGATATACTGTGGTTTTACTTATAAAATGCGTACTTACTAGGTTGCTTCTAACAAACCAGATATTATGTTTTTGAGCTTCTTTTATAAATTCCGGATGTGGTTCAAGCCCTCTAGTTATAATTAAACAATTTATATCAAAACTAAAATACTTTTTAACTCTCTTTTTTCTAAGCTCAATCTGCATATCATCTAAAAAGCTCCACTCAGCTTTTCCTATAACTTGTATTCTTTCTGGAGCAAAATAATTATAAAAACCAGCAAGTTGAAGTCCTGGCCTATTTATATCATTAACGGATATCTCAACATCTTCTTTACCTTCAACTAATACTTCCAAATTCAAATCATCTACTAGTTTTTTTACTAAAACACCCATTTCATACTACCCCTTTGTACTTTTTTTAGGTTCTATTTGATCCAACTGCGCTCTAAAATTTCTTTTAACATTATCTATGTATCTTTTTCTAAGTTTCTGTTGCAATTCCTTTTCTTCATCAGTAAGTCCTCTCTCCTGACTAAGCTTGTATAATAAATTTATCTTCTCTACAACTTCCTCTATTTTAGCGTTTTCAATATCCATTTATATTGTCATCCTTTCTACTTATATATCAATAATTTTACCATTTAAATTAATATAATCAACATGAAATAATTCGACATAAAATAAAACATAATAAAATACCTGTCGAACGTTTTAAATGTAAAATATATACATTTCTGTTATCATATGGTGTATTTTCTTTAGAAATATTTGTTTTCTCATACATTCTTCCAATATCTTGCTGCTTGTTGTCATTAATTGTTATATGAAATATTTTTACAAATTCTTCTTTGTTGTTTATAATTATTATATATTAAAAACCAGCTATGGTGAAAGAGGTGTAATTATGAGGACTTGGTTTATTTCTAAATTAAAATATAATGTTATGATTAGGACACATCTACTTAATCTATTATTATTGTTTTTTTCTCCAAGGAATAAATTTATAATTGCTTTATCTCAAAATTTGGACAAATACATTGTTTTATATCAAGAAGAATTACTTTCTTTACATCATAAGCAACATAATTCCAAAGCTGTTGATGAGATTGCAGCTTAGTCATTCTTAATATACAAATTTGTTACTCCTTTATTTGAAAATAACAGTATATTATAATATATAATTAATTATAAAATATTAAAGGTTTCTGAATTAAAATCAAAAATCACATATAAATAATTGATTTTGTCAATACAAAAACACCTCATTACTGAGGTGTTAAATCCAATTAATAGTTCCCAACATGCCGTTCACTTATATATTCAAATCCTGCGCCTCGCAGGTGGGTTAAACTCAATTCACTCCTGCCTTCTACTGCCACATTTGTGATAAAAGAAGCCTGACATTTATGAATATGTTGTAAATCCCGATAATGTCATGTAGGTTGAATATCATAAGCTTTGCGCACATCTCAGGAATTCTATGTCTTTATTATATCATAAAACACCATATTTTCAATAGTATTTTATGGGATTTTTACTTATGGTAATCGTTTAAAACATCTTCCATTTCTTCATCTGTTAGTTCATCTGAAAAGACTGCAATAAATTTATAATACCCATTCTCTACGTTTTCCATTCCAAATTCTTTGTACTTACCTTCTATCTCTAATTCATCAGATATTTCATCTATAATTGATTCAACATTATCTACAGCAATATCTCTTAAATATGGAATGTAGCATTCATTATACCATTCGTCAGTTTCAGGTTCAAAATCACTTTCTTCAGTTGAATAAGCTTTTGCAGCACTTATTTCTTCATTATCAAAATCATAATAAAATTTTATTATTACATAATTACTTTTTTGCTTTATCTCCTCTACATCAGCTAAGTCATTATCTTCTAAATATTCTATTATTTCAGAACTCTTCATAAAATCCGTGCCCCCTTAAACTTAATATAATAATTTTTTATATTCTTTTTTAATTTCTTCAAATTCCTTGTCATCTTCAACAAGATTTAATTCTTCATTTCCTTCTTCATTTATGTCTATTCTAAAAGCAAACATATCATCACTTTCTTCATCAACTGGTGATAATAATAAATAGCCTTGTTCTTCTAAATATATTTTTGCTATAGCTTCAAAGTCTACCTTGTTTCCATCTTCATCTCTAAAGGACATTATTTCTTTTTCTTCCAAATTGTTCACCTCATCTTAATATTTGCTTACAACCATGCAGTTGCAAACTCAATAATTTCGTTAAACTTTTATTCGTTAACTTTCAAATTATTATATCCTTATTATATGATATTTCATACTTTTGTCTATAGATTTTAATAATTTTCTATAAGTTTTACTACTACGCTGCAAAAAGCTCAATGCATTTTAAAATTATACATTGAGCTTTAAAATCTAAGAATATTCTATTATTTATTATAAAAAAAATTCCTTACTATACTGAACTATATTGATGTTTGCTTTTAAAATCCCCAAAAACATTATAAATACTTTTCTTACTAGCCTTTGCAACTGCTTTAACTATTGCATAAGCTATGATACTATCTGCTGTATGATGTATTATTGCTCCAACAACTGTTGTTATCAAAGATATATAAACAGCTGGTCCAAATCCTACAAATGGAATTGTTACTAGCGCTTCTAATATTCCATGAATAGGTGCTGTTACAGCTACTGCTTTAACATAACTTTTATATTTTAAAATCATCATTGCCCCAACATATCCAACAATAATATGTGTTGCAGCTCTTGCAACTACAGGTAAAGGCAATCCAGCCATTAAAAAGCCAATAGTTGAACCTATTCCAACTACAACTGCCACAAATGGTGATATTAACATTGATAACATCATTGGTACATGCGCTGCTAAAGTTGCTGTATAATATGGTGGAATAACTATTCTTAAGATTCCAAATTGAATAGGAATTATAATTGCCAGTGCTGTAAGCAATCCTGCATATACCATTTGCCTAATTTTATTATTCATTTATTATTTCCTCCTCTTGTCTTGCTGTATATACACTAGTATATACCATGCGCACACATAAGTAAATGCTCTATTTAAATAATCTTAAGACACATTTTTGCACAATAAATAACTTTTTCTTTTCTAACCATAAACTTGTTTTTATTTCATATAACTTTTATAATAAAACTTAGCATGACTATACATGACCTTTACTTATATTATCTTTAAAATTCTTATATTTATTCAAGGAGATTACAATGGAAAAAATACATATACTCGGAACAGGATCAGCCATGGTTACAAAATGTTATAATACTTGCTTTACTTTATCAAAGGATGATGAACATTTTCTAGTCGATGCTGGTGGAGGAAATACTATTTTAACTAATTTAGAAAAATCAAATATATCCATTACACAAATACATAACATGTTTATATCTCATAATCATAATGATCATATTCTAGGCAGTGTTTGGGTAATTCGTGCAGTCACACAAAGTATATTAAACGAAAAATATATTGGAAATTTAAATATTTATTGTCACAATGAATCCATTACTGCAATAAAATCAATTTGCTCTTTTGTTTTACAAAAGAAATTTTTGAAATTATTCGATTCTAGAATCATTTTTAATGAGATTAATGATGGTTATAAGCTAAAAATATTGGACAGAGAAACTACTTTCTTCAACATTCATAGCACCAAGGATTTGCAACATGGTTTTAAAACCATACTTAGTAATGGTAAAACACTAACTTTTTTAGGAGATGAGCCCTATAGAGAAACTGTAAAAAATTATTGTGAAAGTGTTGATTACTTATTTCATGAAGCCTTTTGCCTTTATTCTCAAAAAGACATCTTTAAACCTTATGAAAAGCATCATGCTACTGCAAAAGACGCATGTAAAAACGCTAAAGATTTGAATGTTAAAAATGTTATTTTATATCATACAGAAGATAAAAATTTAGACAATAGAAAAGAACTTTACATTAATGAAGGACTTAAGGAATTTGATGGTAATATATTTATGCCTGATGATTTAGATATCATAGAATTGTAGAAAAAAAGAATGTACACTTGAGTAAACCTTTTGTGTACATTCTTTATATTACTTTTATATTATTCTTAAAGCATTTCTGTTAATGTAGCTCTAATTGCTTTTATAAAATCAAATGTGTTTAAAGTTTGAATATTATCATGTTCTGCAAGTACTGACAAGTCACCTGTCATTTTCCCATCTTCAATAGTTTTTATCGAAGCTTTTTCTAACTTATCCGCAAATTCCACCAACTCTAAATTATTATCAAGTTCTCCTCTTTTTCTTAATGCTCCAGACCATGAAAATATTGTTGCTACAGAATTAGTTGATGTTTCCTTACCATTTAAATGACTATAATATTGATCCTGCACTGTTCCATGCGCTGCTTCAAATTCATAATTTCCGTCTGGCGAAACTAATACTGAAGACATCATTGCAATTGAACCAAACGCAGCTGCTACCATATCACTCATTACATCTCCATCATAATTTTTACAAGCCCAAATAACTCCACCTTCACATTTCATTATATTAGCTACTGCCGCATCTATTAAATTATAAACATATTTAATCCCAGCTTCTTCAAATTTTATTTTATATTCATCATCAAATAATTTTTGAAAAATTTCTTTAAAGGTAGTATCATATTTCTTTAATATTGTATCTTTGCTTGAGAACCATAAATCTTGCTTAACATCTAATGCAAAATTAAAACAACTTCTTGCAAAATTTTCGATAGAATCGTTTAAATTATGCATTCCCATGACAACACCAGCTTCTGAAAAGTTGTGTATTAATTCTCTCTTTTCTTCACCATTTTCAGACGTAAGTACAAGTTCACATTTGCTTTTCGCTTCTACTATCATTTCTTTAGATTTATAAATATCACCATATGCATGTCTTACTATTGTAATTGGCTTCTTCCATGATCTAACATATGGCTTTACGCAATTAACAATGATTGGAACTCTAAAAACAGTCCCCCCTAAAATTGATCTAATAGTACCATTAGGACTTTTCCACATTTCTTTTAAATTATACTCTTCCATTCTTGCTACATTTGCTGTAATAGTAGCACATTTTACCCCAACTTTGTGTTTCTTAATAGCTTCTGCAGAATCTATAGTAACTTGATCACAAGTTTCATTTCTGTGCACCAAACCAAGATCATAGTATTCTGTTTTCAAATCAATAAATGGTTCTAATAATTCCTTTTTAATTTCGCCCCAAACAATTCTTGTCATTTCGTCTCCATCCATTTCAACTATTGGATTAGACATTTTTATTTTTTGCATGTTTTTGCCCCCTTGTATTGCTTATATCCACTTTAATTAGATAATAACATTATACATCACCATTATATTTTTTTCAACTTTTTTGCATGATTATTCAATATAACTTGCAAAATTTTAAACTTTTCCTATATTTTCATAACACAAGAGTTGTTTACAACCAATTTAATGCAACAGCTTTATATTTGCAATTCAATTTTCTCTTTACCGAACAAAAGTTTTTTCACTCTGCATTTATTATGATATAAATTGTTAATTTTTTAGATTTTATTAAACTTCCAAATCTATAATATATAAATAAAAAAATCTGAAAGATATGATGCAGATTCTTTTCTACATTAATCTTACAGAGTAAGATAGTATATTAAAATTTTAATTTTTCTCCTTCGAAGTTACTTCCACTAATCATAATTGCACGTAGATACCAAAAATCATTTTCTCCAACCTCAAGCCTTTCAGGACAATCTACTTTTAATTCCATAATTAATTCTGCATCTAATTTAGTAATCATATTTTAACCTTCTTTCTTGATTGAAATAATGTTATAATCTCCTCTAAATAAACTTTTATGGTATAGTGTTTTAATCAAAAATCACTATACCATAAAGTAATGATTTGATAATGGACTAATCTTTCCTCATATCCTAAAGGCCTCATATTTATTATAATATTATCCAATTTCAAAACACTTGTTTTGTCTTCAAAACACTTGTACAACAAAAAATATAATGTTTTAGATTAAAAATTCATTCTATACTTTTATAATCAATTTTTACGCGTGACTTTATGCTTGCATTGACAAACTTCTTACTATATTCCATAAAATTAAATAACAAAAATACACACTTTGGCATAAATATTGCTTTAAAATAATAATGGAATCAACTTAATTTTCTAACAGTATCGTCAATCACTTAGAAAGATTAAACTTATTTAGGAGGAAAATTTTATGGAAAAAGAAATCAATTCGTTAAACAATGAAACGATAAATAAAAATCAAAAAGTTAAAGCTTCTGAAATTCTTGATAAAGATATGGCTATATCTACTTGGGATGAAAATTCGCTGCCTTCAGTGCGTATCAAATGGAATGGTTATGCTTTCAATGAAATCAAACTTCCAAATGGTAAAACTATTGTTATAGATCCTTACTATCACAATGTAGATAATAAATATGTACTTGATAAAACAAAAACTGCTGCTGATATTGTTGATAGTTGTGACTATGTGCTATTTACACACACTCACTTTGATCACAGCCAAGACTTTCCATACATATTAAAAAAATACCCATTGGTACCAGTTGTTATGCCTGAATCAGCTATAACTCCATTTAACTATGTCTATGAGATCATGAGTTTAAATTATAATGTTCAAGGTGTTTCAAATAATGATAAACTTGAATTTCCTGATTTCACTCTAGAAACCTTCTTAGGAAAACACACAACTAGAAAGGATATATCTAAAGATCCTAAAACTATTCCAATTTATTTCAACAAGGATGGAGAATTTGATCCCTTTGTATTTGAATTTTTCGAGACAGGAACTATTGTATTGAACTATAAAATAACAACAAAAGAAGGTTTTACTATACTTATTTGGGGTGGACAACTACCATCTGAATATAGAAAATACAATTATTTAGGAACTAATCCTGATTTAATGTTCTATCAAATGGCAGCTAATAATCTAGGGGATGGAACAACCTTTAACACTGGTAATAGAGAAAATCCAGTAGCTACTATGCTTGGCGATTTTATAGCTTCTGTTAATCCTAAAGCAGCTGTACCTTATCATCAAGAAAAATTTAGTATGGATGATCTTAATTCTATTGGCAAGCAATGTGCCGAACGAGGAAATTTAAAAGGTACAGCAACTAGCTTTGTTTCACCTAAAACTCATAAATGGTACCGCTTCGCTAAAGATCCATCTAACAATGTAATTGTAACTTCCGTAGAAAAATAAGACTTATTAATAAAAAAATATAAATATTATGTAAAAAGAGCCGTAGCACTAAAAATTAGTGTACGGCTCTTTTTAATTATTTATTAACTACAGTAACTTTTTGATATAGTTTAATTGACCACCATCTAACAGCACATCTTTTTGTCTATCTGAAAGTGTTGCATAAGCTTCTATTTTTGCATTCTTCGTTTTATTTATAATTATAAATTCACCATTTCTAAGTTGATCCTTTGCATTTTCAATAACTAAAACATCATCTTGGCTAATATTGTCATAATCAGATTGATCCTTAAATCTTAATGGCAATATACCGTAGTTTATTAAATTATCATGATGAATTCTTGCAAATGACTTGGCCAAAATAGCTTTTACTCCAAGATACATAGGTGCAAGTGCTGCATGTTCTCTAGATGATCCTTGTCCATAATTAACTCCACCAACAACAATTCCGCCATTGTTTTCTTTAGCTCTTTGAGCAAATGCAGTATCTATGCCATTAAACACATATTGAGATATTGCTGGCACATTTGATCTAAGTGGAAGAATTTTCGAACCGGCTGGCATAATATCATCAGTTGTAATATCATCTCCAACTTTCAATAATACTTTACCCCCAATCTCATCTTCCATTTCATCTCTCACTGGTAATGGTCTAATATTTGGTCCTCTTCTTACAACAATATCCTCTGTATTTTCTACTGGTGCTTGTATCATTCTATCATCTATGATACGCTCTTCTGATTCTTTAACTTCCTTTAATTTCTCTACATTAAATCCGTCTAAATCTCTAGGGTCAGTAATTACTCCAGTTATAGCACTAGCTGCTGCAACTTCTGGACTAGCTAAATAAATTTGACCATCAGCAGTTCCACTTCTTCCTATAAAGTTTCTATTGTTTGTTCTTAGGGATACTCCACCAGATTGAGGCGATTGACCAATTCCAATACATGGTCCACATGCACTTTCTAGAATTCTCGCTCCTGCTGAAATTAATTTTTGAAGTATTCCATCTCTAGCTATCATTTCAAAAACTTGTCTTGATCCTGGTGCTATACAAAGACTCACATCAGGATGAACAAACTTTCCATCTAAAATGATTGCAGCTTTAGCTAAATCTGAATAAGATGAATTCGTACAGCTTCCAATGAATACTTGAGTAACTTTTACATCACTTGCTTCTTTAACTTTAATTACTTTATCTGGCATATGAGGCTTAGCAACCATTGCATCTAATTCGTCAAGATTTATTTCAATTAATCCATCATATTCTGCATCATCATCTGCTTTAAGTTCTGTCCAATCAACTTCTCTGCATTGAGACTTCATAAATTCATATGTAAGCTTGTCACTTGGGAATATTGATGTAGTAACCCCTAGTTCTGCTCCCATATTAGTTATAGTACATCTTTCAGGTATACTTAGTGTTTCTACACCTGGTCCTGTATACTCTATTACTTTTCCTACTCCGTTTTTAACCGTCATTCTTCTTAAAAGTTCTAATATTATATCCTTAGCTGCAACACCAGCTCTTAACTGTCCAGTTAATCTGACATTAATTACTTCTGGCATAACTAATGGAAATGGTTGACCTGCCATAGCCATAGCAACACTCATACCTCCAGCACCTATAGCTATCATTCCCAAAGCACTAGATGTAGGTGTATGACTATCTGATCCTAAAAGAGTTTTTCCTGGTACTGCAAATCTTTCTGAATGTACCTGATGACATATTCCATTTCCAGGCCTTGAACAGTGTATACCATATTTTGCAGCAATAGTTTGTAAAAATGCATGATCATCTGCATTTTCAAAACCTGTTTGTAAAGTATTATGATCTATATAACTTACCGACACCTCTGTTCTAACTCTTGGAAGTCCTAATGCTTCAAAAGATAAATATGCCATTGTACCAGTAGCATCTTGTGTTAATGTTTGATCAATTTTTATTGATATCTCTTCTCCAGCAATCATATTACCTTCTACTAAATGACTTTTTAAAATTTTTCTAGTTATATTTTCTTTCATTATTAATTTCCTACCTTTCGTTAAAGAATATAATATATATCAAACAAATTTGAACATTTAAATTTCAAAACTTGTTTTAAACTAATTCATATAAAATATTCTGATTTTTTATTTATCAGAAAAGCATATCTTAATCAATTTTCTACTATCTAATAACTCCAAATACAAATCCAATAAGAATAACCAAAATATTTGATATTGTTTGTACCGGAACCGCTAACTTACAATATTCTTCAACATCCATTTCTAATAAACTTGCTCCTACATGAGTAGTTGGAGTTAATGTTGAAGACCCTGTTGCAAAAGCTAAATTAGTTACAAAAGGCGCAATAATTATTATGCCATCTAATCCAAAAGACGCACCAATAGAAATTAAAAGTGGGTATAGCGAATTGTAAAGTTGATATGGCACAAATCTAATGACAATAACACATAGCGCTAATAAAATCAAATGCATATATCTCGCTAAAAATCCCGGAAAAATCCATACTATGAATTGAGAAATACCTTTCACCATTCCTGTTGAATTAAAGATACCAACAAAAATTGAAATACCTATTAACATAAGTAATGTATTATAAAAAGTATGTCCAGATTTTTCCCATATAGCTTTATAATCCTTTGGTTTTGGATAATTAATCAAAGTAGTAATAAGTGTCGCAAAAATAAACACTATATATGAAGGAATCAAGAAATATGATAGTGCGACTACAGATCCAATAAATACAATCAAATTAATCCAAAAAAATTGCGGTCTTTCATTTGATTCCACATTATTTTTATCAGATTCTATAGTATTCTCTGTACCATCTTCTACTTCCACAAACGCCCCTACTAATTTCTTATGACGCCTTCCAAAATATATCCATTGCAATATAATTACTGGAATAAAACATAAAGAAATAGGAAGAACTCGCTGTGATAATTGTAACGGATCTACCTTTGCAAAAACAGACGAATTTGCTATTCCAATTCCCCATGGCAAAAAACTCATAGCAGCCACTGTAGTTTGGACAATAATCATAGCAGCTTTTCTATCAAAGTTGAATCTTTTATATAACGATAACATAACTGGGAATACAATTAAATAACATGAAACTGGTGTTGCTGTTGCCATTCCTATCGCAGCTACAATTGTTGTCATAATCATAAGAGTATAAACATTAAATTTACCTCTTGTTAATTTCATTATTCCCTGAACAATAACATTAAACATACCTGTTTCTGATAATAAAGTAAAATACATCAAACCAAATAACAGCATATATCCTACAGACTTCATAGTATTATTAGTTTGTTCTATCATAGCATTACTTAAGTCAGTTAATTTAACTCCTAAAAGCAAAGCGCAAATCATTGGAACAACTGCTAATACAAACTGAATCGGAATTTTTTTCAAAAATATACATACAATAATAATACATAACATAACAATTGCCATAATTGTTGTTGTCATTGGTAATTCCCCCTTTTTTTAAGTAATTCAACTATTTGCCTTCGGTTCTATCTACTAACTCGTATGTGTATAACAATATTATTAATATAACAAGTTGTACACCAACTTTCGATACTTTATCGAAAGTATAATTTTAGTAGATTTATTTACTATTATTTTTACTTCTATATAATCCCACCCACTTTTCTAACATTAGTAATTAACTTCAAAATAATAAACGTTTTCCTCTAACGCCCATTCATTTTTTACTATACTAAAATTTATATAGCAAGATTAATGCCAACTTTCTGGTCTCTATATAAATAAACTTTCACATAGATAAATCAAAGCTTTTTCAGTTCAATATTTTATTATTTCGTGTTCATTGTGTTTCCTTTTATAAACAATATTTGATTTTTCGAAATAAATGTTTTAAAATACAAATATATCTATAGAAATCGGAGTGGTATATTCATGGCAAAAATATTATTCATTGTTCCAACACAAAAAATCAAAGCTATTATTTATAATTACATAGAAGAATATTCAAATTACTATACTTCAATGTTTAATGAGAAACAACATTCAGAAATAGAAATAATCGTCTCCCCATCTTTAGAAAAAATTGATCTTCTTATTTATAATGCTGATATTTTTGTTGCTCGTGGAGCTACAGCTATACAAATAAAAAAGCTTTATCCTAATACTCCTGTTGTAGAAATCCCCGTTACAACTATGGATGTTGTATCATCTGTTATATCGCTACAAAAAGAAAACACTAACAATTCTCCAATTGCATTGGTGGGCTTTGGTAATATTTCATATCAATCACATTTTGCAAGTCAACTTTGCAATACACCTGTAATTCCTTTTCATTTTTCATACCATGACATTAGCACTAACCATATTTCAAAATTGTTAGATAAAATAGATTCTGATGGATTTAAATATATTATAGGCGGCATAAGAATAATAAATATAGCTCAACAAAAAAATATAATTTCTACTTGTCTGCACTGGGAAAGAGAAGCCATTTGGATTGCAATAAGGGAAGCACAACACACATCTGGCATACGTCACCAAGAACGTAAACGTGCTGTGTATTTCGAAAATATTCTAAATCATTCTCACGAGGGTATAATTTCAACAGATGCAAACAATAAAATTATACATATAAATTCATCTGCCGGGAAAATCTTAGATATTAATCCTCCTTTATGTACAGGTGAAAATTTAGAGACTATCATTCCAGATTCCAAATTTAAATCAATTCTTAATAATACTGAAGATTACTCAGACGAGTTAATAAAAACAAAAAATATTAATATTATATTAAACAAAGTTAACACTTCCCTGGGAAATGAAACGCTTGGTAATGTTATAACCTTTCAAAATGTTAACAATATATACAATACAGAATTAAAAATTCGAAAAAAACTCTATAACAAAGGTCTTATAGCTAAATACAATTTTACAAATATAATCGGCCACAGTGCTGCATTACAAGACGCAATAAAAAAAGCTAAAACCTTTGCAAAAACACCTTCAAATATATTAATTACAGGAGCCTCTGGAACTGGTAAAGAACTTTTTTCACAAAGTATACATAATTACAGCACAAGAAAAAGCGGATCATTTGTAGCTGTAAACTGTGCTGCGATTCCAGAAAATCTTATGGAAAGCGAATTTTTTGGCTATTCAGGAGGTGCTTTCACTGGCGCTTCCAAAGACGGAAAAATGGGATACTTTGAACTTGCTCACGAGGGAACAATCTTTTTAGATGAAATTTCTGAAATCCCATTAAACTTACAAGGTAAATTGCTTAGAGTAATTCAAGAAAATGAAATTATGCGTATTGGAGATGACAAAGTAGTTCCAATAAATATCAGAATTATTTGTGCAACAAATAAAGATTTGAAAATGCTTGTAAACCAAGGAAAATTCAGAGAAGATTTATATTATAGACTATGTGTCTTGCAATTACGCCTCCCTCCTCTTCGTGAACGTGGAGAAGATATTTTAAAAATTGCTAATCATTATATAGACCAATATGCTTATACAATTGCACAAAAACCTCCACTTTTATCTTCAGAAGCTGGCGAGCTATTTTTAAAATACTCTTGGGATGGTAACATTAGAGAACTTCGCAATATTTGCGAACAATTAGTAGTTTTAAATGAAACAGGAATAATATCTGATAAAGAAGTATCAGCTATACTTCCTATTGATACAAGTAAAGATATTGAAGAACCACTCATATTTAAAACACCTATATCAGATGATCTTTCGGCTAATAGAAAGAATTTTGAAAAAGATTTAATAATAAAAACTCTTGAAGAATGTAATTCAAATAAAACTAAAGCTGCTTCAATTCTTGGCATAAGCCGCTCTACTTTATGGAAAAAATTAAAGTATTACAATATAAAATCTAATACCACTTTTAACAAATAGCTCAATTTTCACAGATAAAATCAGCTTAAACTCTTTTATTTTAAGCTATAGGTATCCAACGCAAGAATTAAACTTATGTGGTGACTTACCGAAATCAGATACATATTCATTCCAGCGGACTAATGAAATTTTCGCTGGATGAGTTCTAAGTGGAAGGTTGCACCCATTTCTGCATGTTCCTAAAGTAAATTTATGACAAGCAGAAAGTGGAACAACCTTCCACTAATAACCATCACAGCTTAATTTCATATGCCGCTTGCACAAATATGTATCTAATTTCTAGTGTAATGTTACGATTATAATTTCTCGATAATGCATACATATTCCATTTATAAGTTTGATTATTAATTTGGATGTCTATAATAAAAATAGCAACATTTTACTTTTACATAGAAATATTTTATTATAAATCTCAAATTCATAAAATTTGAGATTTACTTTTTACACAAAAAGAGCTGTACACTAATTAGTGCACAGCTCTTTCTTTATAAATTAAATATTAATATCTTTAATTTATATACTTCCCTAGAAAAGTTTTTATTATGTTTAATCATTATTTAATCAATAGCGGAGGAGTTAATTATATATTTGACCTTATTCATTAACTCCTCCATTGAATGCTCTCTGCTTCTGGCACATGCTTTGGCACTATTGCTGCAAAGTAAACATCTTCTGGCATGAAGGCCTATTCCAATTCTACTAGTCAGTTCTCCATTTTCATTAAATACATCAATATCAAATAATCTTCCCAATCTATGATTTTCTTCAATAGATGTAGTTATCCTTTTTGTGCACCATGAACCTGCATCAACAACTAGGAATGCTTCATCACCACCCGCTGCAACTCTAACTGTTTTATGAAGCACTTTTATGTTTTTCTTTTCTAATTCTTCTTCTAATAATTTAATGCCCTTTTCATGAACTTTAGTAAAAGTCGAATTACACTTTTCTGTTCCTGGAATATTTAATGTAAAAGAAATCAAAGTATTTTTATAAGTTTCAATTAAATTCCGCTGCATTTCTGCTCGTTTTTCTCTTGCGTTAAGTATTTCTATAAGTACTTGGTTTTCTTCTTTCATATTAATTCCTCATTTTAATTTATTTTACTTGCTTTATAACGTCGATGATTGTTCCATCTCTGTATTCTACTAAACCAACTATCTTATCAGCAAATTCAATAGCCTTAGGCTTTCCAACAACACTTTCTGCCTTTTCTTTTAATTCTTCTATTGTGCATAAAGGTAATTTAGCCTTTGTGAATTTTTCTATTAAATCTTTTCTTAATGGATTTACTGCTATTCCTCTATCAGTTACTACTACATCAATAGTTTCTCCTGGAGTTATTACAGTAGTTACCTTTTCAACAATAGTAGGTATTCTTCCTCTGATTAATGGGCAGACTATCATTGCAAGTTTTGCTCCTGCTGCAGTATCACAGTGTCCACCAGAAGCACCTCTAATCACTCCATCAGAACCAGTAATTACATTAACATTGAAATCTGTATCTACTTCTAAAGCACTTAAGATAACTATGTCTAATTTATTAACAACACATCCTCTATTATGTGAATTAGCATATAAAGATGCACTAATTTCATAGTGATCTGGATTTTCCCCAATTGATTTTGCCGCTGTTAAATCAAAACCTTGAACATCACAAATCTTAGAAATCAATCCTTCTTGCTGCATTTCTACGAATTGTCCTGTTATTCCACCTAGTGCAAAGCTAGCCTTAATATCTTTTTCAATCATTGTCTTCTTTAAGAATCTTGCTACTGCAAGTGATGCTCCACCAGTACCACTTTGAATAGAAAATCCTGGTTTGAAATATCCCGAAGCTTCAATAGCTGATGCCGCGTTTTTAGCAATCAAAAGTTCTCTTGGATTCTTTGTATATCTTGTTGCTCCAGATACTATTCCATTTGGATCTCCAATTGCATCTACTGTTACTACATAATCTACATTAGTTTGTTCAATACTTGCAGGTACGTTTGGATATGGTACTAAGTTATCTGTAATAAGTACTACCTTATCTGCATATTCTGCATCTTGCTTAGCATATCCTAAAGAACCACAGAAAGATTTTCCGCTGTATCCATTAGCATTTCCGTATTCATCAGTACTAGGTGCACCTAAGAATGCTACGTCTATTTTTAATTCTCCTGATTCTATTGCTCTTGCTCTACCACCATGAGAACGGATTATAATTGGTGTATCTAAAATCCCACCTGATATAGCTTCTGCTAAAGCTCCTCTAACACCACTAGTTGTAATTTTGCTTATTACTCCGTTTTTAATATGCTCTACTACTGGTGCATGTACTCCACTTAAAGAACTCGGAGCTAATGTTAAGTTCTTGATTCCAAGTTTAGCTATAACATCTAGTACCATATTTAAAATATAGTCCCCTTCTCTTAGGTGGTGATGGAATGATATTGTCATGCCATCCTTAAGTCCAGTTGCAATTACAGCCTTTTCAATACTATCTAATAATTTACTATCTCCTGGTTTTGTTTGTGCTATTTGTCTTCCAAATTTACGAGTTTCAGGTTCATAGCTAAATGGTCCATTATAAGGTTTTAACTCCCCAATTCCTTCTACAACTTCTGGTACTTCTCTTCCAACTTTATTCTTAAGCATTTTCGTCCCCTCCTTCATTTACATATACGCCTGCAGCTTCTGCTAACATCAGTGCTCTTTGAGCTCTTTCTATTATTGGCTTATCTACCATTTTTCCGTCTAGAGACACAACCCCAGATCCTCTTTTCTTAGCTTCTTCAGCTGCTTTTATTACTCTTATTGATTTATTTATTTCTTTTTCTGATGGTGTATATATTTCATGAACTGGTCCAATTTGTCTTGGATTGATTACTGATTTTCCATCAAAACCTAATTGCTTAATTAATCTAACTTCATTTTCGAAGCCTTCTTCATTGTTTACATCTGAGTAAACTGTGTCAAAAGCATATATTCCTGCCGCTCTTGCTGCAAGTATTATTTGGCTTCTTCCAAATAATAATTCTATTCCTTCTGGTGAACGTGTTGTCTTTAAATCAGTTACATAATCTTCTGCTCCAATTGCTATACCCATAAGTCTTTTGCTAGCTGTTGCTATTTCTCTTGCATTCATTACTCCTAATGCACCTTCAACTGCTGCCATCATCTTTGTCTTTCCTACTGGGATTCCAGCTTCTTTTTCTATTCTTGCTATTTCATTTTCTACATCTATAATATCTTGTGCACTTTCTGTCTTTGGAAGTCTTATAACATCTGGCTGTGCTCTAACTATAGCTTCTAAATCTTCCATTCCACATGTGTCTAATCCATTTATTCTTACTACTGTTTCAACACCTTCATAATCTATAGTCTTTAATGCATTATATACTAAAAATCTAGCAGCATCTTTTTCATTTATTGATACAGAATCTTCTAAGTCAAACATTATTGAATCTGCTCCATAAATGTGTCCATCCTTTATCATTCCTGGGTTATTTCCTGGTATATACATCATTGTTCTTCTTAACTTGTACATTATTTTTCTCCTCCCCAGTTAAAGTTAGTTTCTTCTGCTGCTCTTAAAACTGCTGTTTGTACTCTTGCTTTTATAACGCAATCTAAAGCACCTTTGTCATCTGCTTTAACAGTAGCACTTTCAACATTCAGCTCTTTCAAAGTATCTGAAATGACCTTCTTTATTTGGTCACCATATTGCTTTTCTACAGAACTCTTTAATTGTATCATTATGTTTTTTTCTTGATTTGGCTCTATTACTACTGCAATATCGCTAGATTCTAATGTTCCAGCCATAGCCACTTTTTTAATTTCCATAATTGACCTCCTATGTTTTATTTCTAATTATTTATATATTAATTTTAGATTTTGCTGATTATATCTTTGCCCTCTGCAGACATCAAAAATTTATATGTTGTTTCTGGAACCATTTTTTTAACACCTAAAAATTTTTCTTCCATAATAAGCTGCCTAACTTTTGATGCACTTGTTATATATCCACCATAAGCAACCCTTGGAACCTCAATAACTTCTACATTATAATAAGGCATCCTTTCTTTCATAGTCTCATTATAAGTTCTGGTTACCTCACAGGTTGGTTCCTCACCTACATACCTTCTATTAATCCCCAATGCAGGCACTATGTATTTTGCGAAAATTTCAATATCTAATAATGTATGACTTTTTACTACTTCATCAGGCTTTTTTATAAAATATGATGGAAATGTCGCATTTGAAATAATATAATCTCCACATTTATGTAATACTACATTGTTTAAATGGCTTGTTCCTTCCTGAACTAATCTATATCTTACTTCTGCTGGGAAAATAGATCTGTCCTCAGAAACTACGAACACATGAACCACATCACTTTCTCTTGAAGCTTTTTCTATTAATGCTTTATGCCCCAAGGTAAAAGGATTACAATTCATGACCACACTAGATATTATATTTCCATCCACTTTCTTAGACTTTATCCCATCTACAAAATCACTTATACCAAAAGGATTGTTTTCAAGCAAAACTACTTTATTAGGCACTTCTGCTATTTTATAAAAGCCTAAATTTTTAAATATCTCTTGATTCTTTGGCTTTGTATAAACAAATAAGTGCATGTTTCCTCTTCTATATTGTTCACTTACTAAAGTAGATACTATTTTATTTGAAATTCCCATTCCTTTATAGCAACTATCAACAGCTATACACTTTAATATTTTTCCATCAAAAGAACCAGTGCCTATGACTTTATCATCGTCATATAAGGCAACTGTATACTGTATACTCTCATCAAATTTTAAATCCTGATCCTCAAGGAAATCCTTAACTTCATCTATTTCTTTAGAACCCATATCTTCAATAATTATTTCTTCTAAGTTAAGACATTCCATAAATATCACTTCCTTGTTTGTAACATAATAAATTTCTCTTATCTAATTTATGTTAGGTATAATAACAAAACTTTTTCGCTATCTTACCATTAAATATTCTCTAGTAAATCCTTGTTCGTTAGCTATATCAACAACCGCCTTTGAAACAGCTTCACAAACTTCTTTATTGAAAACACTAGGTATTATATAATCTTCTTTTAATTCATCTTTTGATACTAAATTAGCAATTCCTTTAGCTGCTGCAATTTTCATATCATCACATATTTCTTTTGCTCTGACCTTCAAAACTCCATTAAATATTCCCGGAAAAACTAGTACATTATTAATTTGATTTGGAAAATCTGATCTTCCTGTAGCTACAACCTTAGCTCCTCCAGCCTTTGCCTCCGCTGGCATTATCTCTGGAACAGGATTTGCTAATGCAAATACAATGCTATCTTTATTCATTGTTTCAACCATTTCCTTTGTTAATACATTTCCATCTGAAACTCCAACAAACACGTCTTTATCCTTTATAACATCTGATAAAGAGCCTTTTTCAAAGCCTCTATTAGTTACTTTTGCTATTTTTGCTTGAGCTTCATTTAAAGTGTCATCACCTTCAACTACTGCTCCATTTAAATCGCATAAAACTATATTTTGAACTCCAGCTGACATTAAAAGTTTCGCTACAGCAATTCCAGATGCTCCAGCACCATTTATGACAACTTTAATATCTTTTATATCCTTCTTAACTAATTTTAAAGCATTATATAAACCTGCTAACACTGCAATCGCAGTTCCATGCTGATCATCATGATAGACTGGTATATCTAATAACTCTTTTAATTTATCTTCAATATAAAAACATTCTGGTGCTTTTATATCTTCTAAATGAATTCCTCCAAAGCCAGGCGAAATGTTTTTTATAGTATTTACTATATCGTCAGGATCAATTGAATCTAAGCTTATTGGAATAGCATCAACATTACCAAACCTCTTTAATAACAGCGCCTTACCTTCTACTACAGGAAGTCCTGCTTCTGGCCCAATGTTTCCAAGTCCAAGAACCGCTGTCCCATTTGTTATTACTGCCACAGTTTTTCCTTTAATTGTGTACTGATAAGCATTATCTTTGTTTTTAGCTATCTCTAAACAAGGTTCTGCTACACCTGGAGTATAAGCTAGTGCTAAATCTTCGCCATTCGTTATTGGCATTGTACCTATAATTTCTAATTTACCTCTTTTTTCTCTATGCAATCTTAAAGATTCTTCCCTTACATTCATAGCTTTCTGCCTCCACTTTCCTTCCTTATTATAATAATATACTATCAGTTTTTTTGTTTTTTGTCAAAACATTTGTTATATTTTTAAACATATGTTTAAAGCATTCATTAGATTTTAACTTATTCATCGCAATATAGCTATTAATTATCGCATTAATATAAAAGTAGTCCATAAACATATGTTATTAAATTTTACATATGTTTATGGACTGCTTTGTTTTCATTTATGTATTTCAACAAATCCTACTATTATAAATTCTTTATTAACAAAAAATTTTATAAAGTTCTTACTTAATCATCTTAAGTAAAGCTATAGCTAATGTTACAGTTACTGCTCCTCCAATTCTTGTAGCAAGTTGACCAAAAGGCATAAGTTCTAATCTGTCACCAGATGTAAGTATAGATACAACTCCTGTTCCTCCTTGACCACTATTACATGCTGTAACCATAGCTGCTTCAACAGGATTCATTCCAACTAACTTACCAACAAACCATCCAACAACAACAATAGTAATAACTGTACATGTTATCACTATTAAATATCTAGGATTAGTAAAAACAACTACAAGGTTTTTCCATGGCGTCATAGCTACACCAACTCCAAACAACAAAGGTGTTGTTACACCTGTTACAATAAACCTAAAAAGTGAATATCCACCTTTTTCAATACTACTTGGAATAACTCCCACTACTTTAGCCATAACAACAGCAATAAGCATAACAATTGGTGCAGGCAATCCAACTAAAGAATTCACATATACACCAGCCATATAAAGGGCAAAAGATAAAATACCAGCAACTGTTAGTTGTGCCAAATCATGATGTGTATTAGCTTTATCTTTTTCGCCTTGTTGTGCAAGTTCTAGTATTTCATCATCTCCTCCAACTTTCAGTAATGTACCATTACCTGAATATTGAGGATATTTTTCTCCGATTCGCTTCAATAAACCCGCAAGAAGTATAGCCACCAAGCTTCCCAACATTACACACGGAAGAACCTGAGCAAACAAACCATCTTGGCTCTGTTGTAATACTGCTGAGTATCCCATAGATAAAGGCAATGCTCCTTCACCTACTCCACCCGCCATAACTGGTGCAATTATGAAAAAGTACGCTTCATAAGGACTAATCCCACACACAAAAGCTACAGCTATACCAACAAAAGATCCAATTACTAAAGACGAAACCATAGGTATGAATATTTTTACAAAAGCCTTCATTAAAACCTTTCTATTCATACTAAGAATACTTCCAACTATTATACATGCAATAAAAACATATAAAAAATTAGTCTGTTTCATAAATGTTGTTACTGAATCCGAAGCCATTTTAGGTATAAGATTAGCATACACCATATAAGATGGCAAAAATGTCGCCATAATAACCTTACCACCAATATGTTTGATTATAGGTATTCTTTTGCCTATTTCTTCACAAGTGAAACCATACAATATCATAATACATGCTGCCCCCAACATATCATTGGGTAATATATTCCTCGACAGCAACGCAATTACAACCACCAAAAGTGACAAATACACTCCAAGTGGCATAACTCCAATTTTCACACTAAAGATTCTTTTAAAAATCCTATGTTTTTCTACATTTCCTTCACTAACAAAACTAGCCATATCAAAGCCTCCAAACTCATTATTAATTAACTGATAAGTTATAATATTTAGTTTTAAAATCAATGTTAACATTAAATTTATTTATACCTTCATACCGTAAATCTTCAATACCATTATATATGATATCAATTTTTTTCAGATAAGTCAAAACATTTGTTAAATTACAACACAAATGTTAAAGGTATTTCTAGAATCTATTTACACTTTAAAGCCTTTTCAGAGGAAATGTCAGCTATTTTTCATAATAGTCATAATTTCTTCATTCAAATGTCTTTTCAAACACTTAACAAATGTTTATATATTAAACATTTGTTGATAACTCTGGTTCTACTTACTCTAAATAAACAATAACTGTTATAATTCTATAGCTTCATCATTGACTTTATTTTTTTACTTTTGATCAATTATTTTTTATATATTATTAATTTTTTTGAATTTTGCATAAAAACCTTTATTATTTTTTTCATTTTTCAGAATATTGCAATGCAATGCATTTTATTATACATTGCAAACACTCCTGCTCTTTAAGCAGTCTTACTCGAATTTAATCCTTTTTATTTCATCACAAAAAAATACATATATATAAGAAAAAAAGATTTTACGCCAATCTCTGATCATCATTTTATTGAAATACAACTTGAAAATACAATAATTTTACTCTATAATTAATATTATTTTACATTTGAAGAACTACTCACACAATATTTGGAGGTACACTATGTACGAATACGAAAAAATGAATGAGACAGAAAAATTAAACTTTCTAGCACAACTCTCCAATCTGTACTACGAATTAAACATGACACAATCAGAAATAGCAAATAAATTTTCAACTTCACGTTTCAAGATTTCAAAACTCTTGCAAGAAGCTCGTGATAGAAATGTAGTTGAAATAACTATAAACAATCCACACACTAGAGTAAACGAATTAGAGAATCTATTAAAAAGCAACTTTAATCTAAAGCACGTTATTGTCTTAGACAACAAGTCCCTTCCTTTAGAAGAAACTTTATCTTCTCTTGCCAAGTTGGGAGCAGAATATCTAGATTCAATAATTACTGAAAACTCAATAGTAGGAGTTTTATGGGGAAAAACAATTTCTAATGTAGTAAAACGGCTCAAACCCAAGAAAAAGTTACCTATAACTGTTGTTCAGGTTATGGGTGCAGCAGCTAAAGACGACCCATTAATTGATGCTCCAGAACTTATTCGTAAATTCGCAAATTCTTATGGAGGCAAGTATAAATACCTTTATGCCCCTTTATATATAGATAATGATTATGCAAGAAAAGCAATACTGCAGGAACCTGTTATTAATGATACTCTTTTTTTTGCTAACAAAGCAGACATAATACTAACCGGAATAGGAACTGTAGATGCTGTATTCGCTTCTACTTTGTGGTCAAAATATGTACTAGCAAATCAGCACAGTAGCAATTTAGCTTCATCAAAAGCTGTTGGTTGTGCCTTCGCACGCCTATACGACAACTCCGGTCAGGAGGCTGTTATTGATGTGAATTCAAAGATAGTAGGTATAGATTTAGAAGCAATTCATGCTGCAAATCATGTGATAGGTGTTGCAGCAGGAAAATTTAAAGCTGAAGCTATTTTAGGTGCACTTAGAGGCAAGTACATAAATGTACTTATCACAGATGATGACACAGCATTAAAAGTACTTTCCTTGGCTCAAATTGAAGTTAAATAAGTTTCCACACAAATATCTTTTTGCAGCTGCTTCACTCCAAGTCAAAGCAGCTGCGTTATACCTTTCAGACTCACCTTTCAATTAATAAAATTCTATCAACCTTCCTCAGTCCCCCTTTTTCCAACATAGTAGATTTCCTCAAACCATCAATTTACTAAAAACAATGCCTTTTTGTACAAAAAGAAGATCTAACAAAGTCCTATTTCTAACTTCATTAAATCTTCTCTATTTCTATAATATCTATTCTTCTTTCAGCTTGTCAATCTAGTACAACTGATACTTTGTTTATACTAGAATCTTATTCAATCCTGCTTCTAAGATATTTTCTGGCACATTATTGAATTTGCTAAAGTTTTCTTCAAATTTATCTGCCAACTCAAATGCTTTTCTATCATAAGCATCTTTATCTTCCCATAATTCTCTAGGATTTAATACCTCATCCGGAACACCAGGGCATTGCTTTGGTATTAATAAATTGAATACTGGATGCTCATAATATTCAACTTTACCAAGTTCACCAGAAATTATGCCTGTAACCATAGCTCTAGTATATGACAAGTTAATTCTCTTTCCTATGCCATATACTCCACCTATCCAACCTGTATTTACAAGGTATACTTCAGTGTCATGTTTATCTATTTTTTCCCCTAACAATTTAGCATAAACTGCTGGATTCAAAAGCATGAAAGGTTCTCCAAAGCAAGCTGAAAATGTAATCATAGGTTCTGTTATTCCTCTTTCTGTTCCAGCTACTTTACTTGTATATCCAGACATAAAGTGATACATTGCTGCTTCTTTAGTCAACTTACTTACAGGAGGCATTATTCCAAATGCATCTGCAGTTAAGAAAATAATTTTACTTGGGTTATTTCCAGTACCACTAACTTTAATATTATCTATAAATTCTATAGGATAAGCAGTTCTAGTATTTTCAGTCAGACTTCCATCTTTGTAATCTGGGACACCATTTTCATCCACTACAACATTTTCAAGGACAGCTCCAAATTTAATAGCGTTATATATTTCTTTTTCTTTTTCTTTATCCAATCCTATAGTCTTAGCATAACAGCCACCTTCAAAGTTAAACACTCCATCTTCACACCAACCGTGCTCATCATCACCTATAAGTTTTCTTTCAGGATCTGTAGATAAAGTTGTTTTTCCCGTTCCAGACAACCCAAAGAATACAACTGTCTGTCCATCATCACCTATATTAGCTGAACAATGCATTGGTAATACTCCTTTTTGCGGAAGTAAGAAATTCATTACCGAAAATATAGACTTCTTAATTTCACCCGAGTATGCAGTTCCACCTATAAGTATTATTTTCTTAGAAAAATTCATTAATACAAACGCTTCAGAATTCACTCCATCCTCTACGCCATCAGCTTTAAAACCTGGTGCAGAAATAACATTAAATTCCGGTATATGTTTTGCAAGTTGTTCCTCAGTAGGTCTTCTAAACATTTGTGTCGAAAACATAGCTTGATAAGCACATTCACACACAACTCGTATAGGCATTGAATATTCTTCCATAGCTCCTACATAACCATCAAATACAAACAATTCTTTTTCTTCAATATATTTTACAACTTTATTATAAAGTTTATCAAATACATCTTCTCCTATAGGAAGACATACTTCTCCCCAATTAACTGTATTTTCTGTAGTCTCATCTCTTACAATAAATCTATCTTTAGGAGATCTTCCTGTATACTTCCCTGTATTAACCACTAGAGCTCCCTTATCAGAAAGAGAAGCTTCTCCTCTAGCTAAAGCAAATTTCACTAATTCAGGTATTCCAGCATTTCTATATAATCCATTATGTTTCTTAATATTCAAGTAATCTAAACTTATATTCATAAAGTATTCTTCCTCCTCAGTCACATTTCTTATTTTTAATCACACTTATACAATTGTTAGTATAAGAATATCAAATAGCATTTACTTTGTCAAACATTTGTTATTATTACAAACATTTGTGCAGGATATTTTTTCTTTCAATCAGAAGTACTTTCCTTATATACAAATTAGTTTAATTATCAATTGTGGCTTATTAGAATTCTATATCCAGCATCTTTTTAATTACATTTGTCTTTCATTTAAACATATGTTAACAAAAAAATTGTTTTGCATAAAATAATACAATTTATTTTATTGTATTTTGCGAAAGTTCTTTATCATTGATATTCTTGTACACACAGAAAAAAACAAATCCTAAAAGTTAGCTTAATGCTCTTAGGATTTGTTATAACTTTAGCTTAACAATTATTTAATATATCACCGTATCTGATGCTCATTATTATTAGTTCAACATTCTCAACAATGAAATAGCTAAAGTAACTGTAGCTGCTCCTCCAAGTCTTGTAGCAACTTGAGCAAACGGAAGAAGTTCCAATCTATTTCCTGATGTAAGTATAGCTATATCCCCTGTTCCACCTTGTCCACTGTTACAAGATGTTACCATAGCAGCTTCAACCGGATACATTTTCATCGCTTTACCAACAAACCATCCTGTTACTACTACTGTTGTAACTGTACATACTATTACTATTAAATATTTTGGATTAGTAATAACTGCAACAAGATTTTCCCATGGTGTATTAGCAATACCAACTCCAAGTAACAACGGTACTGTAACAGCTGTTGTTATAAATTTAAATAGTGCATATCCACCTTGTTCTATATTGCTTGGAATAACTCCTGCTGCTTTAGCTATTACAACTGATAATAACATAACTATAGGTGCTGGTAATCCAATTAAAGAGTTTACGTATACTCCTAGCAAGTAAAGTGCGAAAGCTAGTACACCTGTTGCTGCCATTTTAGATATATCGATTTTTATTTCTCCTTTGGCTTTATTTCCTGCTTTTGCTGCTTCTAATACATCATCATCTCCAGATTTCAATAAAGCTCCATTACCTGAATACTCAGGATATTTTTCACCTATACGTTTTAACACACCAGCATAAATTATAGCAGTTAAGCTTCCTAACATTACACATGGAAGAACTGATGCAAACAAAGCATCTTGTTCTTGTCCTAAAACAGCTGCATACCCCATAGACAAAGGAAGTGCACCTTCTCCAACACCACCAGCCATAATTGGTGCTACAATAAAGAAATATGTTTTATATGCTCCAATCCCAAGTATCATCCCTACTCCAACGCCTACTACAGTAGCTGCAACCGCGCTTATAATAAGTGGTACAAACATTTTAAAGAAAGCTTTAATAAGAACCTGTCTGTTCATACTACAAATACTTCCTACTATTATGCATGCAATAAAAACATATAAGAAATTAGTACCTTTCATAAAAGTAATAACCGCATCACTTGCTTGCTTTGGTATAAGATGCGCATATAGCAAGTATGAAGGTAAAAACGTCGCCATGATAACCTTACCACCAATATTCTTAAAAATAGGTATTCTTTGCCCTATTTCTGCACAGCCATAACCATAAAGTACCATGATAGCTGCTGCTCCAATCATATCCTTAGGGAATATTTGTTTTTGAAGCAATCCTGTAACAATAAGTAATAAAATTCCATACACTCCTAAAGGCATAAATGCAATTTTGTAACCTAATACCTTTTTTAACATAGACGTTTGACTTGTGTTTTTTTCAACGTTTGAAATATCCATTTTGGATCCTCCCCTTGTTATTTCTGAATTTTTTATCTTCTTTTCGCAATGTTTAATATCATCATTTAACCTAAACGTTTTCCATATATTTAGTTATAAGCCGCAAACTATTAAAGCACCATATTTATTATTCATGAAAATATTTATAATTTCAAATTCAACCCACAGTGTTAATGTTTACATGCGTTACATAAAAACCTTATATTAAATAAACGATAATTTCATCACTACTCCTTTAAAGTATTTTGTACTATCATGTTATCATCTTTTTTTTACTTTGTCAAACAAATGTTAAAAATTATAACAATTGTTTGAATTATTATTCTATTTTTTTATTTTTATTAAGCTAAAGCAGCATATTAATTATCTGTTATACTACTTTCTTTAACATCTTTCTTTACATATGTTACTTAAATAAACATTTGATTTATTTTCTTGATATTTATTCTACTAATTATTATTATTTGATTAATCTATTCCTTACCCTGTCTTTATTTAATAGATATACTGTATCTTCTTTTGACTTCTAAAATTTAAATATTTAAAACAAAAAAATGAAGCGCTTTATTTCTAAAGCACTTCATTTATTAAAACTATATATTAAACATTGAATAACATATCACTATAAGTTGGTAATGGCCAGAAATCTTCATCAACTATAGTTTCAAGCTTGTCAGCATCTTCTCTTAAAGTATTCATTTGTTCAAACACTTCGTATCTGTACATCATTCCTAAGTCGAATATATCGCCTTTGAAGTTATCAGCTTTTCCAACTAATTCTTCAAGAAGTTTTACATTTTTACTCAATGAAGCTGTTAACTTAGAAACTTCAGTTAATAATTCAGTTTGAACAGATACATCAGCACCTACGCCAGTAGCTTTAATAGTATTTATTGATTCAGCTAGACTTGTAGTAAATTGAATTACTGCAGGTATAATTTGGCGTTTTGCCATTTCAAGTGTTGTTAAAGCTTCTATATTTATAATCTTATTATAGTTTTCAAGAGTTATTTCATAACGAGATTCTGCTTCAACTTTTGTTAATACTCCATGTTTCTCAAGAACTGCTTGGTTCTTTTCAGAAATCATAGCTTTAGCAGCTTCTACAGTAGACTTAATGTTTGGAAGTCCTCTCTTTTCTGCTTCAACAACCCATTCATCAGAATATCCATTACCATTAAAGATAATTCTCTTATGTTTTTTAACGATATCTGTTAAAATTGCTTGAATTTCAGCATCTAAATCAGTAGCTTTTTCTAATTTTTCTGCAATTTCAGATAAAGTTTCAGCAACGATTGTATTTAATACAAAGTTACATCCAGCAATTGAAGCTGATGATGGAACCATTCTGAATTCAAATTTGTTTCCAGTGAATGCAAATGGAGATGTTCTGTTTCTATCAGTTGCATCTTTTGGAAGCGCTGGTAAAGTATTAACACCAATTGTTAATTCACTTGCAGATTTAGAGCTTGTAGCTGGTCCCTTTTCAATTTGTTCTAATACGTCTTCTAATTGATCTCCTAAGAATATTGAGATTATAGCTGGAGGAGCTTCATTCGCACCTAATCTATGATCATTTCCAGCATTAGCCGCTGATACTCTTAATAAATCTGGATATTCATCAACAGCTTTTATCACAGCACATAAGAATAAAAGGAATTGTTGATTATCGTGTGGATTCTTACCTGGTTCAAGAAGGTTCATTCCATCATCTGTACCCATTGACCAGTTATTGTGCTTACCAGATCCATTTACACCAGCGAATGGTTTTTCATGAAGCAAGCAATATAAGTCGTGCTTTGCAGCAATTTTCTTCATTAATTCCATTGTAAGTTGATTGTGATCTGTAGATATATTTGTTGTACTGAATATAGGAGCTAATTCATGTTGAGCAGGAGCAACTTCGTTATGCTTAGTTTTAGCTAAAATACCAAGCTTCCAAAGTTCTTCATCTAACTCTTTCATGAAATCAGAAATTCTTTGTTTTATTGTTCCGAAATAATGATCTTCAAGTTCTTGACCTTTTGAAGGTTTTGCACCAAATAAAGTTCTTCCTGTTAAGATAAGATCTTTACGAGCATCATACATTTTCTTATCAATTAAGAAATATTCTTGTTCAGGACCTACTGTTGTAATAACTCTTTTAGTAGTTGTATTACCTAACGCTCTTAAAACACGTAAAGCTTGAGTATTTAAAGCTTCCATCGAACGTAATAATGGAGTTTTCTTATCTAAAGCTTCACCATTATAAGAACAGAAAGCTGTTGGTATGCATAAAGAACCATCTTTAATAAATGCTGGCGAAGTACAATCCCATGCAGTATATCCTCTAGCTTCAAAAGTTGCTCTAAGTCCTCCTGAAGGGAATGAAGATGCATCAGGTTCACCCTTAATTAATTCTTTACCTGAAAATTCTAATATAACTTTTCCATCTGAAGTTGGACTGATAAAAGAATCATGCTTTTCTGCAGTAATTCCAGTCATTGGTTGGAACCAGTGAGTAAAGTGAGTTGCACCTTTTTCAACAGCCCAATCTTTCATTGCTGAAGCAACTACATCAGCAACATCTGCTTCAAGAGCAGTTCCTTTTTCAATTGTCTTTTTTAAAGCTTTATAAGTAGCCTTTGGAAGACGTTCTTTCATTACAGCATCACTAAATACATTTGAAGCGAAAACTTCGTTGATTTTGTTCATTAATAAAATCTCCTTTCAGATACACAACATTATTTGAATTGATATTAACTACTTGAAATAATTAATAATTTTATAAAAATTTTAGAATATAAATATTAAATTGTCAACAATAAAAACATAAAATAATAGTAAAATTCCTACTTATAAATACATATTTACCACAAAATGTATTTATAAAAAAATATGGAATCAAAGAAACAAATAATATTCTTTAACTCCATTGCTAAAATCATAATTAAATTATAATATACTTTTTATTACTACTATATACCATAAAAACTGCCATAGTCTTATCTTTGGTACTGCTTAATTATACTATATTTTTACCAATTATTCAACACTGAATTAATTTTTACAAATAAAATTTTATAATTGATTATTTTTTACTATCTACATCTTCATATTCAACATCGATAACTTCACCATTAGTATAATCATCACTTTGAATGTCATAATCATATTTTTCATCTTGGGCATTGCTAATCTTGTCAGAATTACTCGCTTCATTTCTCCCTTTGATAAATCGAACAACTTTTGTAATAATATAAATAATCCCACCTGCTAATAAGAGCCATGGAAAAATTTTTACAAATATTTTAAATACAAAAAATAATAATAAGATTGTACCTATAATATAAATGTACTTTTTTAATTCTCTGTTCATTTCACTCAACCTCTACTCACTAAGTTTTTAATATATTCATCCAAATTTTTAATATGTTACAATTCTTAAATAACTATTTTCTAATCAAATTATAAGCCTTTAAATCACTTACGAACTAATTCATTCAGTTCAAATTATACATCAAGAATATAATATTTACAATGTACTGATAGCAACTAAAATCTTGCATCTGTAGGTAGAAATTTATATATTAAGAAGATGGTTATTAATAATAAAAACGTAACTATAATTCCACCTTCTGGTCCAAAACTCCCACCATTAATTATACTAGGTACTAATGTCTTTACAGAATATATTGAATCAGTAATATTTCCACTTACTAAAAATCCAAAGACATCTCCTTGAAAGTAATTCCAAGTTATGTGATAACCTATGCATATCCAAATACTTTTGGTTTTTATAAAAATATACCCCATTGTAATTCCAAACAAAAATAAATTAATATATGCTACTACACTTATTCCACTATTCATAGAATGCATTAATGAAAAAATTATCGAAGATACTACTATAGGAATCCAGGTTATTTTAGTTTGCTTTAATACAGTCATACAATATCCTCTGCAGAAAAGTTCTTCATTTATTCCAACAAAAATAAAAATTATTAATTGAATGATTAAAGACTTTGAAAAATGTGGATTAATAAAACCATTTATAAGAACCACCGATTTACTTAAAATCAATATTAAAGCAACTATTGTAAACGAAACAGCCCCAATGAACAATCCAACACATAATTGTTTCCAACTCTTTTTTAAATTTGTCAGCCCAATATCTTCAAGTTTACCATTGTCACCCTTCTTCCAAAATAGAACTACAAGAATAATTAAAGTTATACACTGAATTAAATATAGACATATGCCCGGAAAATAGTTCATACTAGAAAATTGTTTATCTATTAAACCAACATCAAGATATGCTTGAGGATTTTTACTAAATAATAGTATAGAATATATCAAACAAAAAATTCCTGATATTATGATTGTTAAAATAAAATATATTAGATAGAGAGATGCTATTTTCCATCCAGATCTAACTACATTATCACTGTTTTTAATTATTTTCATTCTTTTATTTTAACCCTTCCTTAATAATATTTAAAGCAGTTATCAAAACCATTTAACTTTACTAATTATTATAACTTTTTACTTAATAAAATTATATTAAAATAACCTTAATTTTATCCTAATTAAATGAAAATCTTTTATAAAAAAATACCTCCAGAAAGTTTCCGGAGGTATTCTTTATATTATTCTGTTCTCAAAAATCTGTCAACTGCTATAGCAGATTGCATTCCTTCACTTATTGCAGTAACAACTAGTGATTGACCACGTCTAGCATCACCTGTTGAAAATACTTTAGGTACATTTGTCTTGAAGTCTATATCATTTGCTTTAACATTGGTTCTTGCATCTGATTCAACTCCAAAAGCTTCTTTAATATAACTTTGTGAACCTGTGAAACCCATTGCTAGCAATACAAGTTCAGCCTTCCAATTCTTTTCTGAACCTTTAACTGGTATTGGTCCAAATCTTCCATTTTCATCTTTTTTCCATTCAACCTTTACCGTATCAACACTTTCAAGATTTCCATCCTTATCGGCATGAACAGCTGTAACTGTTGTTAAATATTCTCTTGGATCTTTACCATATAAAGCCATAAATTCTTCTTGGCCATAATCAACCTTAAGAACCTTTGGCCATTCTGGCCATGGATTATTTTCAGCTCTTTCTTTGACTGGTTCACCCATTATTTCAAATTGAACTAACGACTTACATCCATGTCTAAGGGAAGTTCCAACACAGTCTGTCCCTGTATCTCCACCACCAATAACTATTACATTTTTACCTTCTGCTGAAATATATTCCTTATCCCCATGTTTAGAATCCAAAAGACTCTTAGTGTTAGCCTTTAAGAAATCAACTGCAAAATGAATGCCTTTAATCTCATTTCTTCCTTCTACATTAATATCTCTAGGTTCAGATGCTCCTGTAGCAAGGACTACTGCATCAAATCCATCTAAAATTTGTTTTGCATCATAGTTGTCTCCAACATTTGCATTAGTAACAAACTTTACACCTTCTTCAGCCATTATGCTAACTCTTCTCAAGATAACTTCTTTATCAAGCTTCATATTCGGAATTCCATACATTAATAATCCGCCTGGTCTATCGCTTCTTTCAAAAACAGTAACTTTATGTCCACATTTATTTAAGGTATCAGCAGCAGCAAGCCCTGCTGGCCCTGACCCAATTACAGCAACGGTTTTACCAGTTCTTTTTGCAGGAGGGTTTGCTTTAACATAACCATTTTGAAAAGCAACATCAATTATGCTTCTTTCATTTTCTTTTATAGTAACTGCTGGGCCATTTAATCCAGCAGTACATGCAGATTCACATGGAGCTGGACATACTCTTCCTGTAAACTCTGGGAATGGATTAGTCTTATTTAATCTTTCATAAGCCAAGTCCCATTTATCTCTGTACACTAAATCGTTCCATTCAGGAATTAAATTATGAAGCGGACATCCTGACACCATACCTGAAAATAATACTCCAGATTGACAAAATGGAATTCCACAATCCATACATCTAGCACCTTGGATACATTGCTTTTCCAAAGGAAGTCTTGAATGAAATTCATTATAATCTTTTAATCTTTCTTTAGGTTCTCTATTTGTTCCTACTTCTCTATCATACTCTAAAAATCCAGTTGGTTTACCCATTTGCCTAACCCTCCTATATTCCTTTGATTTCTTGGAAAGTTTTTATTAATGCATCGTCCTCATTACATCCAAGATTTTTATACTTTTCAACAGTTTCTAATACCTTCTTATAATCTTTAGGTATTATTTTGTGGAATTTAACTTTTTCTGTTTCAAAGTTGTATAATATTTTATTTCCTTTAGGAGAGCCTGTGACTTTTACATGTTCTTCAATTAAGTTCTTTAATTCTTCTTCATCTTCTAAGCTTAACTCTTCTAATAAAATCATTTCTTCATTTAAATTTATTCTGAAGTTCGGATCTTCTTCGTAAAGATAAGCAATTCCTCCACTCATACCAGCTGCAAAGTTTATACCTACTTTTCCTAAAACAACTACTTTACCACCAGTCATGTACTCCAATCCATGCGCTCCTACTCCTTCAACAACAGCAGTTGCACCAGAGTTTCTAACGCAGAATCTTTCACCAGCAATACCATTAATAAATACTTTTCCCGAAGTGGCACCATATAAAGCAACATTACCTATTAAGATATTCTCTTCTGCAACAAAGGTTGATTTCTTTGGAGGATATACTACAAGCTTACCACCTGATAATCCTTTTCCAAAATAATCATTTGCATCTCCTTCTATTTCAAAAGTTAAGCCTTTTGGAATAAAAGAACCAAAACTTTGCCCTGCTGCTCCATTACATTTAATTGTAATTGTATCTTCTGGTAATCCTTCTCCTCCATGCACTTTTGTCACTTCTGAACCTAAGATAGTACCAAGAGTTCTATCAGTATTAGTGATATCAACCTCTAGACTTACCTTTTCACCATTAGTTATAGCATTTTTGCATTTATCTAAGAATATTTTCTCATCCATTACTTTATGTAACTTAAAGTCATATTTCTTAGTAGCATCGAATTTAACTACTTTACCTCTGTATTTATCTGGAGTATGAAGTATTGAACTTAAGTCAATGCTCTTTGCCTTCCAGCCATGAGCATTTTCTCTTTGTTTAAGTCTATCTACTCTACCAATCATCTCATCAAGTTTTCTATAGCCAAGCTTAGCCATGATTTCTCTAAGTTCTTCTGCTATGAAGTACATAAAGTTAACAACATATTCTGGCTTTCCTTTAAATCTCTTTCTAAGTTCTTCATTTTGAGTTGCAACTCCTACTGGACAAGTATCTAAGTTACAAACTCTCATCATAACACATCCTAATGCTACAAGCGGTGCAGTTGCAAATCCAAATTCTTCTGCTCCAAGTAATGCTGCAATAGCAACATCACGTCCACTCATAAGCTTACCATCAACTTCTACTCTAACTCTTTCTCTTAAATCATTAAGCAATAAAGTTTGATGAGCTTCAGCTAATCCAAGCTCCCATGGAAGTCCTGCATTTTTAATAGAGTTCTTTGGTGATGCACCAGTTCCTCCATCATATCCTGAAATTAATATTACTTCTGCTCCGCCTTTTGCAACACCAGCAGCAACAGTACCAACTCCACATTCAGAAACTAATTTTACTGATACTCTAGATCCTGTATTAGCATTCTTTAAGTCATAAATTAATTGAGCTAAATCTTCTATTGAATAAATATCATGATGCGGTGGTGGTGATATAAGACCAACACCTGTAGTTGAATGTCTAGTCTTTGCAACCCATGGATAAACCTTAGTTCCTGGAAGTTGTCCTCCTTCACCAGGCTTTGCTCCTTGCGCTAGTTTTATTTGAAGTTCATCTGCATTAACTAAATATTCAGAAGTTACTCCAAATCTACCAGATGCAATTTGCTTGATTGAAGACCTCTTTGAATCTCCATTTTCATCTACAGTCCATCTTTCACTGTCTTCTCCACCTTCACCAGTGTTAGATCTTCCACCAATTCTATTCATTGCAATTGCAAGTGCTTCATGAGCTTCCTTAGAAATCGATCCATAAGACATAGCACCTGTCTTAAATCTCTTAACTATTTCAGCAACTGGCTCAACTTCATCTAAAGGAATTTCTTTAGAGTTATAATTAAAATCTAATAAGCCTCTTAATGTTATTTCTGCTTTTTCATCATCAATTAATGAAGTACATTCTTTAAATAACTCATAATTACCAGTTCTTGTTGCTTCTTGAAGTTTATGAATAGTTAATGGATTATATAAGTGCTTTTCTTGACCATCTTCACCAGATCTTAATTTTTCATATCCTGGTGAATCTAATGCAAAGTCAGCAGCATAAGTTTTGTCTTTAAAGCCTTTTTCATGATTTATTTCAGCTTCTTTTTGAATTTCCTTTAAGCTTATTCCTTCAATTCTACTGATAGTATTAGTAAAGTACTTGTCTATAACTTCTTTTCCAATACCTATAGCTTCAAATATCTGAGCTCCTTGATAAGATTGTATTGTTGAAATACCCATCTTAGAAAGAATCTTTATGATTCCTTTAAGTACCGCTTTATTATAGTTATAAACTGCTTTATGATATTCTAGAATTAATAATCCTTCTTCAATTAAGCCCTTTAATGATTCATAAGCCATATATGGATTTATAGCTGATGCACCAAAACCAATCAGGGTAGCAAAATGATGGATTTCTCTTGGTTCTCCACTTTCTAATACTATTCCAACTGATGTTCTAGTTCCTTTTTTAACCATATATTGATGAAGAGCTGATACTGCAAGTAATGATGGAATTGGAATTTTTGCTTCAGATACATTTCTATCAGATAAGATTAATATTGTATAACCTTTTTCATATGCATCTTGTGCTTTTTCAAAAATATCATTTAATGCAGTTTCTAAAGAACTACCTTTATCAAATACTATATCAATAACTTTTGATTTTAAATTTGCATCATTAAGTGCTTTAATTTTAGCAAATTCTTCATCATTGATTATTGGTGAATCAAGTTTAAGTAATTCACAATTAGAAGGCTTGTCTTCTAATATATTTCCTTCTGGCCCTATGTAAACATTAGAAGCTGTAATTATCTCTTCTCTAATAGCATCTATAGGCGGATTAGTTACTTGAGCAAATAATTGCTTAAAGTAATTAAATAATGGTTGTGCTTCTTTAGATAATACAGCAAGCGGAACATCTACACCCATTGCTGCAAGAGGTTCTGCCCCTGTTTCAGCCATTGGAAGCATAGTTGTTTTTACTTCTTCATATGTATATCCAAAAGTTTTTTGTAATCTTCTTCTTGTTGCTCCATCATATTCAATTTTGAATTTTTTACTTTCTTTTAGCTTGTCTAATGTAACTAAATTTTCGCTTAACCATTCTTCATATGGATTTTCAGTTGCATAAGCTTCTTTTAATTCTTCATCATCTATTACTTCTTTTTTAACTGTATCAACAAGTAACATTCTACCCGGTCTTAATCTATCTTTCTTTTCAACAATTTCAGCTGGAATATCCAACGCACCAACTTCTGATGAAAGAATTAATCTTCTATCTTTAGTTATATAATATCTTGATGGTCTTAAACCATTTCTATCTAGAACTGCACCAACTTTTTCACCATCAGTAAATACGATAGCAGCTGGACCATCCCATGGTTCCATTAATGTGGCATTATATTCATAAAATGCCCTTTTTTCTTTACTCATAGTTTTACTCTTATACCATGGTTCTGGAATTGCCATCATAACCGCTCTAGTTAAGTCCATACCATTCATATATAAGAATTCTAAATTATTATCAAAGATTGCAGAATCTGAACCTTCTTTATTTATAATAGGTAATACTCTATTTAAATCTTTTCCTAATGCTCTAGATTTAACATTTGTCTCTCTAGAGTAAACTCTATTTACATTTCCACGAAGTGTATTAATTTCACCATTGTGAATCATAAATCTATTTGGATGAGCTCTTTCCCAGCTTGGGAAAGTGTTTGTACTATATCTTGAGTGAACTAACGCTAATGATGTTTCTACTCTTTCATCTTCTAAATCTTTATAGAATTCTCTTAATTGTGTAGATAAAAGCATTCCTTTATATACGATTGTCTTTGAAGAGAAAGATGCTATGTAGAAAGTTTCATTCAAGAATTTACTTATCCATCCAGCTCTTTTTTCTATATTTCTTCTAACTATATATAATTTTCTTTCGAAATCTTTTCCTCTTTTTATGCCATTAGGTTTCTTAACAAAAGCCTGAGCAATAAAAGGCATTGCTTCTAAAGCAGCTTTTCCAAGAATCGAAGAATTTGTTTGAACTTCTCTCCACCCAATCAGTTCAAGGTCTTCTTCTTTAGATATATCATCAAAAAGGCTCATAGCTTCTTTTCTTGCCTTTTCTTCCTGTGGTAAAAATACCATAGCAACAGCATAATCACCTTCATTACCAAGAGTCATCCCCTTAGCTTTCAATTCTTCTTCAAAGAATTTATGAGGTATATTAAATAATATTCCTGCTCCATCTCCTGTATGTTCGTCAGCACCAGTTCCACCTCTATGTTCTAACTTTTCAAGTATAGTCAAACAGTCTGATAATATTTCATGAGATTTCTCGCCATCAATGTTTACTATAGTCCCAATTCCACAAGCATCATGTTCAAAACATGGATTATATAGCCCTTGCGCATTCGGATTATTGTTTTCCATGAAAATTCCCCCTTGAGATAATAATATATTTCTTCTTACTTTTTACTTATTACATAAATCTATAAATTAAATCTTAATAATCTTAAGATATAATTATCGCATTAACTAGTGTCAAAATACGAGTAAGAATATCCTTTAAGAGATATAATTACTCGCATATTTTACTTTAATTTTGAAAACTATTGTGTTTCACTTAGTATTAAACTAGCAATATCTCTCATTCTTCTCCCAGAATCCATGCTTATCTTTTGCATATATCTGAACGCTTCATTTTCTGTCAGTCCAGAAGTAGCCATGAGTTGACCTTTAGCCTTTTCAATTAGCTTTCTATCTTCAATAGTATGTTCCAACTTTTCAACTTTTTCTCTAAGCTTCTTAATTCTCTTTTTACTTTGAAATATCAAATCAATAGCATTAGTTAAAAGCACATTAGAAATTTTAGTACCAATACAATATATATCCGTATCTTCTTCAATAAAGGACTTATACGGTTCATTTACGATAGCTAAAAAGCTAGTTACATCTACTAAAGTTTCGTAGACATCTAGTAAACTCATATCTTTAAACTTATATCCAACCAAGACAAGGTCTGGGGAATATTGCATAACTAATCTAATCAATTCATTTCCTGAAGTACATAGGGCTATTATTTCGTAACCTTCTTGTATCAGTAAACTCTTTAATTTTTGTGCTGTCTCAATATTGCTTAAAGCTATTATAAGTTTTCCACCTTGAGCCATTGCAATCCCCACCTTAATTATTAGCAATTAGTATTACTAGATTAATATCTACTAAGATAGTGTTCTAATTCCCAATCGTGTACTTTCGTTCTGTAATCATCCCACTCAGCAGCTTTTCCTGCAAGGTAGTTTTCATATACATGGTCTCCTAAAGCTTTTTTTGCTAACTCACTTTCTTGCATAAAGTTAACAGCTTCATATAAATTATTTGGTAAATTATCTATTCCATTGTCTTTTCTTTCTTGTTCAGTCATTGCAAAAATATTTGCTTCAACTTCATCAGGTGCTGTTAAATTATTCTTAATTCCATCTAACCCTGCTTGTAAAAGTACTGCTAATACCAAATATGGATTAGAACTTGGGTCTGGACATCTTAATTCAACTCTAGTACCTGCTCCTCTTGCTGCTGGTACTCTTATTAATGCAGTTCTGTTTTTACAAGACCAAGCCAAGTAAACTGGTGCTTCATATCCTGGAACTAATCTCTTATAAGAGTTAACTAATGGATTTGTTACTGCTGCAACACCTTTTACATTCTTTAATAATCCTGCTATAAATTGATATGCAACTTTACTTAATCCGTTCTTGTCATTTTCATCAACAAAAGCATTTTTTCCATCCTTAAATAATGACATATTTACGTGCATTCCTGATCCATTTATTCCAAAAATTGGCTTTGGCATAAAAGATGCATGTAATCCATGTCTTTGAGCAATTGATTTAACAACTAGTTTAAAAGTCATAATATTGTCAGCTGTTGTTAATGCATCACCATACTTAAAATCAATTTCATTTTGACCTTCAGCAACTTCATGATGAGATGCTTCAATTTCAAAGCCCATCTCCTCTAGAGCCAAAGTCATATCTCTTCTAGCATTTTCGCCTAAATCTGTAGGTGCTAAATCAAAATATCCACCTTTGTCTTGAGTGTTAGTTGTTGGATTTCCGTTTTCATCAGTTTCAAATAAGAAAAATTCACATTCTGGTCCAACATTCATTGTATATCCAAGTTCAGCTGCTTCTGCAATAGCTTTCTTTAATACGTACCTTGGATCTCCTTCAAAAGGTGTTCCGTCAGGTCTATAAACGTCACAAATTAATCTTGCAACCTTACCTTGTTGCGGTCTCCATGGAAAAATTACAAAACTGTCTAAATTAGGTCTTAGATTCATATCTGATTCTTCAATTCTTACGAACCCATCAATTGATGATCCATCGAACATGCACTCATTGTTTAGTGCCTTTTCTAATTGTTTGTCTGTGATTGCTACATTCTTTAAAGTTCCAAAGATATCTGTAAATTGAAGTCTAATAAATTTAACTCCATTTTCCTTTACTAAGTTAATGATATCTTCTTTTGTATACTTTGCCATTTTGTACTCCCCCCTTTTTTTGTTTAAAAAAAGGCGAACAATAGTAACATATGCTATCTATTGAACGCCTTTGCTCAATCCACTTAATGATAAAATTATATATCACTAATCACAATAAATCAATAGATTTTTTTAATATAATAAATATTTTCGTGGTAAAAACTTTAAATTTTAAAGTTTTTGTTTTATTTTTCTTTATTATGTTAACCAAACATCTTTAACTACATTTTTTATTGTTAATAAAATAAGCTCTGCAGAAAACTATTTTATATAAAACAAAAAAACGAACTCATAAAGAATAATTCATCTCATGACTCCGTTGCCAAAATGTATTTGATTTATGCTTTCATTATACAAATGAAACCTTGTTATGTCAACGGAAACCCATGCTTAATTGTCAATCGTTACTGAACAACATTCAATTACCACTAAAAGATATTAATTAATAATCGAAAATTGAAAACTTACAATTTCGAAAAAATTTCTTCCTTTATTTATACTATTCCCTTTTAAATTATAAATTATTCTCTTGAACATTTTTAGATAAATTGCTACAATCTTAGTTGTAAATTTATTAAAATAGATTATAATATGGGGGCTATTATTATGAACACAATTGTAACAAAATTTGGTGGAAGCTCATTAGCAGATGCTAATCAATTCAAAAAAGTTAAAGAAATTATATCATCTAATCCTGAAAGACAATACGTTATTCCTTCAGCACCTGGTAAAAGAAATTCTAAAGATTCCAAAATAACTGATTTATTATATCTTTGCCATGCTCACGTATCAACAGGAATAGCTTTTGATGATGTCTTCAACCTTATAAAGGACAGATATTGTAATATCATTAAAGATTTGGAGTTAAATTATGATATCGCCGAACATTTGAATACTATAAAGAAAGATCTTGAAGAAGGGGCTTCAAGTGACTATGCTGCTAGTAGAGGAGAGTATTTAAATGGATTAATCCTTGCAAATTATTTAGGCTTTCAATTTGTTGACGCTAAAGATGTTATTATTTTTAATATCGATGGTTCGTTAGATTCTGAAGCAACAAATTATGCACTTAATTCAAAATTATCAAAAATCAAAAATGCAGTAATTCCTGGATTTTATGGAGCAGATAAGGAAGGAAATATAATCACCTTCTCAAGAGGTGGTTCTGATGTAACTGGAGCTTTAGTTGCAGCTAGCATCAATGCTACACTTTATGAAAACTGGACAGATGTATCAGGTTTCTTGATGGCTGATCCAAGAATAGTTCAAAATCCAAAGCCAATAAGTAAAATAACTTACTCTGAGCTTAGAGAGCTTTCTTATATGGGTGCATCAGTACTTCATGAAGATGCAATTTTCCCAGTGAGAGAAATCGGAATTCCTATAAACATTAAAAATACAAACAAGCCACAAGACGAAGGTACCTTTATAGTAAAGGACACAGATGGTTCTATGAAACCAACAACTGTCACTGGTATAGCTGGTAAAAAAGATTTTACCGTAATTTCAATTGCAAAAGCATCAATGAATTCAGAACTTGGTTTCTGTAGAAAACTATTATCAATTCTTGAACAGCATAATATTTCATTTGAAAATATGCCTTCTGGAATAGATACAGTATGTCTTGTAATTTCAGATTCTCAATTAAAGCATAAGAAAAATGTAATAATAGAAGAAATCAAAAGAGCTTGTAACCCAGACACAATAGAAGTTCACCCAAATTTAGCTATGATTGCTACTGTTGGTCGTGGAATGGCTAAACAAAGAGGTACAGCAGCTAAAATTTTCACAGCTCTTTCAAATGCTGAAATCAATATTAGAATGATTGACCAAGGTTCAAGTGAAATGAATATTTTAGTAGGTATAGAAAATGATGATTTTGAAAAAGGTATAGCAGCAATTTATAATGCTTTTAATTAATATAATTGTGATTAAACTATTCGATCTGTTAATAAATTAAATTGATAGAATTAAAAATTTGAATTTATAAAGTTAAAGTAGGGTTTGATATACAAACCCTACTTTAATTTAAGTCACAGTAATGTTCTTTACAATATTTTATTTTTAAAACTCTATTTTTTCAAAAATGTTAAATATAACATTTGCATTTTTATCAATGTTCTCATCATTAAGCATATCTTCATGTCTTCCAAAACCTTTGTACGTAATCACATCTTTTGAAATTTGCTTCCATCCAGCATGTATTTCTTCATTTTTAAGATCCCCCTCTTCTCTACATTCATCTGGTATTAAAATCAAATGTAATTTTGAAGTAACGTCCTTTACAGTACTAGGTGAATTATAATATTCTAAATACTTTGTCATTTTCTCTTCTGCCTCATTATCATTCTCTATAAATTCCAAATATTTAGGCATATCTTGCGAAACACGTTCCAATACTTCCGCCATATTTTCAGCCGCAAATTGAGCTTCTCTTTCTTTTGATATTTTATGACTATTGTTGTCATCTGCTGATATCTTATTAAAATTTAAAGGCATAGTATCTAATAATACTACATCTGTAACATCATAACCCATCTTATTCATTTTATCTGCAATTTCAACTGCTAACTTACCTCCAGCAGACCATCCAAAAAACACAATTTTTTTTGCATCACTTAAGCTTAAAATTCTATTAACATAATCTTCAATCAAATTCTCACTGTAAATAAAATTATAACTATACATTTTATAATCTTTAACTCTTTCGGCAATTCCATTATAGAAGAAACCATATGCCATATATGGCGGAAAACAAATAACCGTCTTTTTAGCCTGCTCATTAAAGACAATATAATCTTCACAAGCATATTCCCCCTTATCAATACACTCACTTAATTCCCTAATAGTAAGTTTAGCAAACAACACATTAAGTGGTATTTCTATATTTAAGTTTTCTTTTATCTTACTCTTCAATAATGCACCTTTTAACGAATGACCACCAAGTTCATAGAAATTATCATCAATTCCCACCTTTTTTACATTTAGTAAGTCTTCCCAAATAGCTACTAATTTATCTTCTATTTCATTTCTAGGTGGCTCATATTCCCTTTCAGACATTTGAGTAACAGCTAATTCTGCAAGAGCTTTTCTATTTACTTTTCCATTTTGTGTTATTGGTAATTTATCCATTTGTATTATATGATTTGGTATCATATAAACTGGCAATTCTCTTGAAAGTTGATCTTTTATCGAGGCAACTTCCAATTCTTTCTCTGCAGCTACATATGCCAAAAGCTGCTTATCTAAATTATCATTTCCATTAGCTATTACAACAGCCCCATTTATTCCTTCAATCTTTAAAAGCTGATTTTCTATTTCTCCTATTTCAATTCTAAAACCTCTTATTTTAACTTGATTGTCTATTCTTCCTAAATATTCTATATTTCCATTTGGAAGCCATCTAGCTAAATCGCCTGTCCTATATATCTTTGTACCTTCCTCAAAGGGATTATCTACAAATTTTTCTCTTGTTAGCTCAACTCTATTTAAATATCCTCTTGCTAATCCATCTCCTGATACACATAATTCCCCTGTAGCACCTATAGGCATTAAACTATTATTTCTTCCTAATATATATATTTTCGAATTGCTTATAGGCTTTCCTATTGGTATATTCTTATAGTTTTTATCCACTTTAAAGCTCGTTGTAACTACAGCATTTTCTGTTGGACCATAATTATTAATTAACTCATAAGTTTGTTCTTTATAGTAATTTAGTTTATCAGCTCCAGTTAATAATTTTCTTAAGGATTTATTCTTTAAATTAATAAATTCTTCACACATTTGAGTAGGTAAAAACCCTATAGTTATTTGATTTTTTTCATAATATTTATTTAATTGATCTTTATCCAGCATTATAGCTTTCTCTACTATATATAATGCTGCTCCTGATATAATGTAAGGGAATATTTCCCACACTGATGCATCAAAACCAAAACCAGCATATTTTGCTGCTCTATCTATTTCTGTTACTTCATAGTATTCATTATGCCATAAACATAAATTCACAAGTGCTTTTTGCTCTACCATTACCCCTTTAGGTTTTCCTGTTGTCCCTGATGTATATATAACATATGCCAAATCATTAACTTTTCTTACAATTCTTATATTACTTTTTTCTTTTTCATATAAGTTAGCAGCCTCTAAATCTATTGTTTCTCCTTCATAATTTATATTTTTTAATAATTTATTTTGTGTTAAAAGAATTCTTGCTCTACTATCTTCTAACATATATTTTATTCTATCTTCAGGATATTCAGAATCTATTGGCAAATATGCTCCTCCAGCTTTTAATACTCCCATTATTCCAATAAGCATTTCTAAAGATCTATCTACCATTATTCCAACTATTGTTTCTGCCTTAACACCTTTTTTTATTAAGATCCTTGCTAAAGAATTAGATTTTTCATTAAGTTCTCTATATGTTAACTTCTTTTCCTTATATACTGCAACTATATTATTAGGAGTTTTCTCCACTTGCTTTTCAAATAAATCTATTATTGTGGCATCGTTAGGAATATCCATTCTTGTGTTATTATATTCTTTTAATAATTTATTTTTTTCATCCGAACTTAATATATCTATGTCTCTTAACTTAATATTAGGATTTCCAATCACGCAATTTAATTCAGTATATAAATTATTAATTATCTGTTTTATAGTTTCTTTACTATAAACATTTCCATTATATTTTATTTTAAAAGTAAGATTATCACCAGGTATTACAAGTAATGCAAAGTCATAATTTATTTGTTCGAACATTTCTACATCATTAATTATTTTAATTCCTGATTCATCAGATATATAAGAATTCAACATATCTCTATCAATAGGATAATTCTCAAATGCAACAATATTATTAATAAGATTAGTTTTCATGCTTGTTAAAGCTTGTATTTCTGCCAAGGAACAATAACTATGTGAATTAACTTCAATAAAATCTTCATTCATTTTCTTTGCAATGTCAATAAACTCTGCGTTATCTTCTGCTTTTACTCTAACAGGAACAGTATTTATAAATAGTCCAACTATATTTTCTATACTATTAATTTCACTTGGCCTTCCAGAAACAACAGAACCAAATACTACATCATTTGCATCATTATATTTCTGTAATAATATTCCCCAAGCTGTTTGTATAACAGAATTTAAAGTTATTGAATTCATTTCTGCCATTTTCTTTAATTTACAGGTTAAATCTTCACTAATTATGATTTTTTCCTCTTCATTAATAAAGTTCTTAACTTCAGTATTGAATTTAGGAATACTAACTTCTTGCTCATATTCTGAAAGGTAATTGCTCCAATAGTTTAACTGGTATTCTTTATCTTGTTTATCTAACCATTCTAAATAACCACTATACTCTTCTGTTTCATCAAACATTACCTCTTTATTTTTAGATATTAACCGATACATATCTATTACATCTTTTATTATTATTCCTAGACACCAACCATCCATAATTATATGATGAAAACTATAAATAATTTTAAAAATATCTTTACCCGTCTTTATTACAGATACCCTAATTAAGCAATCATTTTTTAAGTCAAACCCTCTGTCTTTATCCTTATTTTTAAATTCTTCTAAATACTCTTCCTTATCAACTGCTAAATCACTTATGTCATTATAATATATCTTTAATTCTCTCTTACCTAAAACCACTTGCTTAGGTTTACTTATATTTTCATTTAAAAAGGTTGTCCTTAATATTTCGTATTTTTCAATAAGCTTATTAAAAGCTTTGTTTAATATTTCTATATCAAGTAGTCCGGTCACTGTAAATACACTTTGTTCAAAATATGCGTGAGAGTCACTATCAATTATTGAATTATATAATATACCTTCCTGCATTGGTGTTAGAGAGTGTATTTTTGTTATTTCCTTTTTGTAAGATATTATTTTATTCAAATCCTCTATCTTTAATTCTTTATCTCCGTAATCCCAAGGTGTTCTTTCTACTTCTTTTATAAGTTCACAATGTTCTATAATTTCAAGCAATTTTTTTCTATACAATTCAGTTAATTTTTCTATAGTCTCTTGTTTATATTCTTCTATACTATAGTTAATTATGAATTTTAGTTCACCATCTATTACAAATCCATTTATCTCAATACTATTTATTTTTTCATTTTGTTCTGAAATAGCTTTTCCACTTGATAAATCTGAAAATTTAAATAAAGTCTCATCACTATTTTTACCAAATTCCCCTAAATAATTAAAACCTATTTCAGGATTTAACTTCAAGGAAATATCCTTCTTATTCTCAAAATTAGTTAGATATTTCAATATTCCATATCCTACACCTTTATTTGGTATATGTCTTAAGGTTTCTTTTGTATATTTTATCGAATACCCAATATCGTCACTGTTTTTCATATCCAATATAACTGGACAAGTAGATGTAAACCATCCTATCGTCCTATTTATTGAAACCTCCTCTATTATTTCTTCCCTTCCATGACCTTCGAGTCCTATAAGAATTTCATCATTTTTGCTCCACTGCTTAACAGCTAATCCTAAGGAACATAGAAGTATATCATTTATATCTGTATTATAAGCTTTATTGGTCTTCCTAAGTAATCTTTCAGTTTCACCTCTCGATAGACTTATAGTAATATTCTTACTATTACCTACAATACTTTTAGACTTATTAAAATCCTTTGGAAGTTCTTTAATGTCTACACTTTCTAAATTACTCCAATATTCCTTTTCTCTATGAAGTTCTTTACTATTAGAATATTCATAAAGGTTTTTCACCCAAGCTTTATATGAAGTGGTCTTTTGAGGAAGTACTACTTGTTTCCCACATTTAATACTCTTATAAGCCTTTTCCAAATCTTCAAGTAATATTCTCCATGAAACACCATCAATAATCATATGATGTATTGCTATAAGCAAATGGTCGCCTTTATTTGTTTTGAACACCCCAAGTTTTACCAAAATACCTTTTTCTAAAGAAAGACCTTCCTGTATTTTATTTGATAAAGCTTCTACTTCTTTTTCACAATTTTCCTCATTTTCAATATTATATATATTTAACGTGAACATATTTTGTATATCTTCTATATTTCTATTTATTTGATTTATTTTATTATCTTTCTTTACATAGCTCATTCTCAAAGCATCATGATGCTTCATTATTTCTATAAAAGCTTGCTTTAATATTTGTTCATCAATACCATTTTTTATATCAAAACTAAAGGCCTGATTGAAATGATTTTGGTTAGCAAAGTTATTGTCTAAAAACCACTTTTGTATTGGTGAAAAGTATACTTCTCCTTCTATTATACCTTGTTCTACTTTAACCTGATTATACTTAACCCTCTTACTTAATTCCTCTATTGTTTGATACTTCATTAAATCTTTTATTTCTAATTTAATACCACTGTTATGTAACGCTGATACTATCTGTATTGATTTTATTGAATCTCCACCCAATTCGTAGTAATTATCATTAATTCCTATTTTATCTATTCCTAAAACTTCTTTCCATGCTTCTACTAAAGCATCTTCTATTTCGTTTCTAGGTGACTTATATTCTGTATTTACTATTTCAGATATATCAATTTCCGGAAGAGCCTTCTTATCAACTTTTCCATTCGGTGTCAACGGAAGCCGATCTATCTTTATTATATATTTTGGCAACATATAATCTGGAAGTTCTTTGGCCAATTCCTCTTTCAGCTTTGCCACCTCTAATTCCTTTTCCATTGATACATATGCACACAAATATGTATTTTCGTTTTTATCTTTTTTACCTATTACTACAACTTCATTTATTCCTTCTATTTTCAAAAACTGATTTTCAATTTCTCCAATTTCAATTCTAAAGCCTCTTATTTTTATCTGATTATCTATTCTTCCTAAATATTCGATATTTCCATCTGGAAGCCATCTCGCTAAATCTCCTGTTCTATACATCTTTAATCCTTTTTCAAATGGATTATCTACAAATTTTTCTTTTGTTAAATCATCTCTATTTATATATCCTCTTGCTATACCATCTCCTGAAACACACAATTCTCCCACTACTCCAATTGGCATTAAACCATTATCGATTCCTAATATATAAATTTTACTATTATTTATCGGTTTCCCAATTGGTATGTTATTATAGTTTTTATTTACCTTAAAACTTGTTGTAACTACTGCATTTTCTGTTGGACCATAGTTGTTAACTAATTCATACGTTTGTTTCTTAAAAACTTTTAATTTATCTGCTCCAGTTAGCAGTTTTCTAAGGTATTTATTTTCTAAATTCATAAATTCTTCACACATCTGAGTAGGTAAAAAACTTATTGTTATTTGGTTTTGCTCATAATATTTATTTAGTGAAAATTTGTCAAGCATTATAGTTTTATCTATTATATATAAAGCTGCCCCAGCTATTATGTAAGGGAATATTTCCCACACTGATGCATCAAATCCAAACCCTGCATATTTTGTTGCTCTATCTTTTTCTGTTACTTCATAATATTCATTATGCCATATGCATAAATTCACAAGTGACTCTTGCTCCACCATTACGCCTTTAGGTTTTCCAGTTGTACCCGAAGTGTATATAACATATGCCAAATCATTTGAGTTTCCTTTAATATTGACGTTGCTATTTTCCATTTCATATACACTACTGTCATCCAAGCTTATTACTTCTCCAAAGTAATTTACTGTTACTAACAATTCATCTTGTGTTAAAAGAATTTTAGTTTTACTATCTTTTAAAATATACTTAATTCTATCATCTGGATATTCAGGATCTATTGGCAAATATGCTCCTCCTGCCTTTAATATTCCTATTATTCCTATAAGCATTTCTAAAGATCTATCTACCATTATTCCAACTACAGTTTCCGCTTTAACACCTTTTCCTATTAAAAACCTTGCTAAAGAATTTGCTCTTTCATTAAGCTCTTTATAGGTTAACTTTTTATTTCTATATACTACAGCTATATTATTAGGGGTTTTCTCAACTTGTTCCTCAAATAGTTCCTTTATAGTTGTAACTTTATTATACGGAAAATTAGTAACATTAAAATCTTTTAGTAAAACTTTCTCTTCTGTCCTATCTACCAACTTAAGGTCTTTAACACATATATAGATATTATCAACTAATTGTTCTAACATATTATTAATGCACTTGCACATAATTTTGATTTCATTTTCGCTAAATTCACTGATTCTATATTGAAACTCTAACTCTAAATTTGACTCACTAAAATCTTTTAGAATTAAATTTAAAGGAACGCCTACTTGTTTAGACGTTATTTCTTCTACCTGTATTTCACTATTATTCATAGGATATCTAAAAGAATCATTATAATAATTAAAAACAATTTTAAATAATCCATCATACCCTTTTGCAGGTAACTTTAAATCATTAACTAATACATTATATGGATAACTTTGATGCTTGTAACAGCTTCTTAATTTACCATTTAACTCTTTAATAAAATCTTTAAAATTAAGTTCATTATTAATTTTAAAATTTACTGGCACTGTACTTACAAACATACCTATAGCTTCTCTCATTCGTTTACTAATCCTATTGTAAACAGGCATTCCAATTACTATATCTTTTTCTCCTGTCTGCTTATAAATATATAAATATAGTAAGGACATAAAAAATGTGCTTCTTGATATATTATTTTCACTTAATAACTTATGTAATTTATCAATTAGTTCTTTTGAAATTTTATATTTATAGCTATTTCCTCTGGAATCATAAGTTTCTTTAAATAAAAATTCTTCATTTAGATTAGAAAACTCTTCATTCCAAAATTCCTTATCCCTTAAAAATTTTTCAGATTGCAAATAGTCCCTCTCCGATTTAATATATTCAGAATAAGGGACTGTAATTATTTCTGATTCTCTTATGTTTAACAAATTATCATAAATTTTTCCTACTTGTTTTCCTATTGTTGCTAGTGAATATCCATCTGAAATTATATGGTGACATTTAGCTAAATATCCTTTTCTTTTATCATCTAGCTTAAATAAAGCAAACTTATATAAAAATTTGTCTGACACACTCATAGACTCATCAAAAAACTGTCTACTCCACTTATTAAATTTACTTTTATCATTATTAAAATCAATAAATTCAATTTCATTTTGTTTAATTTCATTTTGTTCTTGATACACCTGCCCATTATCTTTTTTAAACTCAAACTGGAAAATTTCATTTTTCTTTACAACTCCAGCAATTGCTTTACCTAATGTCTTAAAATCAACATCTCCTGGAACATAACATATGCCTCCAATATTTGATATTGATGAATTTTGATATAAACTATCAGCATTTAAGATCCTTCTTTGTGCATGTGTTAATTCATATTTCATATTGTAAGCCCCTTTCATTTACAATCTTTTGAATAATTATTTATACTAATTTTTTGATTTTTAATATTTACATTGGGATATGTCAAATACATTATATCTATCGAATTTTATCATTTTATGCTTTACATTTTTGGAATTAAAAGTCGAATTTAGGGAATAGAAAGAATATTTTCTGTGTAAAAAGTGATTACAACCTTACCACATATATATGCTTGATGTAGTTTCTGTCCGTCAGACCAGAAATTTGCCTCCAGCTTACTTAAGATTCCTCGTCGCCGAGGAAACCCTTGCTCTTAGCTATGTGTTTAGGGCACTATCAACCCACGCTCGGGACTTTCACCCGTTAGATTGCGCCATGCTGGGCACACAATAAAAAAAGCCGCTGAATTCAGCGGCTTTCTATCTAATCCCTATTTTTAAGAGCTTCACTTAATGATATGGAGCTAATATGTCTTCTCAATAATATCATACATATAAAATACGAAAACATTATTACAAATATTATAAAACAATAATCTTTTACCCCAAGTATGACTGAAACATAAACTTGAACATTTGCTATTGCACGTGGATAAATTATTCTTGTAATTTTTAGAGCCAAAGGAATTGAAATCATTGCAGATACAAATACTGTATACAAGGAACTTCCCAAATACAACTTATTTATTTCTTTTTTATTAAATCCAAAAATCTTAACTAAAGAAATACTCGATAGACTTTTATCAATCATTAGTTTCAACAATAAATACATGCTTAAAATAAAAAGAACACATGAAAATACTATCAAAATTAAAACTATTGGTAATATACCTGAAGTCATACTTTTAGCTGCTTTAATAGTATCAGCTGCTGTGGTTTTTGAATATACATAATCATCATTAATATTCAGTTCTTTATTAGATAAATACCCATTAAAATAAGCTTTATCCTCCTTTAATAATTTATTTAATTGAGCTCTATTCATGAATATATTGAGTGATGACTTATAATCTACAATTCCATTTATCTTCAAAGTAATTATTTTATTTTCACTTTTATCCTTTAAATTAATTGTATCTCCAATATTTAAATGAAATTTATTCTTTACACTATCCGAAATGTATATACCTGGATCATCTTCTGCTATGCTAAAGGAATAAAAATTTGATTTCTCATTAATCCCTTCTAAAGTTATATCCATATCTCTATTAATGTCTTCAAAGTTAAAAGATAAATTTTTAATAGTACATTTTTCAAGATTATTACTCTCTACAATTTCAATTGGAAGCTTTAAAGTATACATATAACTATATTGGGTTTCTTTCTGTACTTCTTTTATGTACTCATTTATTGCTGAATTTATAGAAACACCAAAAATAAGCAAAAAAGTTGAAATAAAAATTCCACCAAATAAAATAATATTTCCTCTGATTTCTCTAAGAAATTCCCTTAATCTAAACTTAGTAACAAAACTAAAAAAATTTATTTTTATTGTATTTAATTTACTTGCCTTCTTTTCTCTTTTCAATAATTGAAGTGGGGTACTGTTAAGTTTTCTAGAAATAATAAAATAGTTAATTAAAAACACTATTATTATTGGAACTACTACTCCTACAGCAATCAAATACAGAGGAAATATGCCTTCAATATTGGGAAGAACATAGTTTTTTATAGTAGCTTCTCCTATTGATTTTTCTATAAAAAATCCTAAACCTGTTCCAATGATAGAACCTATACTCACAATTACTGTAGGCAAAATCATAAAATGTCTCAATATTTCTTTTTTTACATACCCTAAGGAATATAATGCTCCTACTATTGGACTTTCTTCTTCTATCGAACTTATACTAGACATTGAAATCATAAAACCGCTCATTATATTTAACACTATACCAATTATTATTGATATATTTTTATTAGATCTGCTGTCATCCAAATACCCTATAGCTCTTGAATTATCAGAAGTTTTAATAAATTCTGTAACACTAGAATTATTGAAAACTATATTCTTAACCTTATCGACTGAAACTCCATTCAATTTATATGAGTAAGAATACGATATATTCTTTAGACTTTTGAACTCCTCCTCTCTAATAAAACCAATACCAAAACTTTTTGGATTAGGGAGTATATCACTTGACTTTTGAAGAATTTTCGTACGGTCTGGAGCAGATCCATATCCAACAATTTTATAATTTTTATTTTGAATAGTTAATTCACTTAAAATCTTATAGTTATTACTTTTTCCAAAATGTGAATCTATAACAATTTGATTTTCATAACTCAAATCACTGCCTTGAGTTATTGAAATTTTATTTATATTTTTTCTTTCCTTATATATTCTAATTGTTTGATTATCGTAAATTTTATAATCTACATAAAAATTTTCTTCTATTGTGACTCCCAAAGCTCTTATCTTTTCAAGGGCTATACTATTTAATTCATCATTGACATAAAATTCCCCATCTTCAAGATTATTTTCTAATGCAGCTTTTTCTCCTGTAAATATAATAGAATCTGCCGAATCTGCAAATCCAACTATTAACATAGAACTTATTAAAACTAATAGTATTAATCCTAAATATCTTGCTATATTTTCTTTAAATTCTCGGAAAATTCTCTTATTTAATATCATTTATTCATCCCTTTCAACTTATAGCTCAGTCAAAAAATAATATAACAATTGTTCATATAATTTTTTCATATTTATGATTTTACTATTATATCTACCATGTAATATCCTTGGCTTTCATTATAGTATCATTTTCATATTCTTCTTCAATTCGTCCGTCTCTAACTTTTACAACTTTATGAGACATATACTTAATGGCATCATTATGAGTTACTATAATCATAGTCGTACCATACCTTTCATTAACTGATTCTAAAAGTTCAAGTATTTCCTTTGACGTCTTATAATCTAAAGCACCAGTTGGTTCATCACAAAGTAACAGTTTAGGGTTTTTAATAAGTGCTCTTGCTATAGCTGTTCTTTGCTGTTGCCCCCCTGATAAATGCCTTGGAAATTTATCCTGATGTTCTAATAAGCCCAAACTTGCTAATAATTCTTCTTTATTTAAAGGATCATCTGTAAGATATTCACACACTTCAATATTTTCTTTAACTGTAAGATTAGGTATTAGATTATAAAATTGAAATATAAATCCTAATTTTTCTCTTCTATAAGCCGCTAATTCCTCAGAATTAAGACTAGAAACCAAAATGTTATCTATATTCACTTCACCTACATCTATCCCCTCTAATCCTCCAATAACATTTAATAAAGTTGATTTCCCTGAGCCAGATGGACCTAGAATAGTGCATATTTTACTTTCTTCTAAAGTAAAAGTTGCCCCTTTTAGTACTTGAACCTTACTTTCACCTTCTCCATATGCTTTTTGAGCATCCATAACTTTCAAAAACATTTCAATACTCCTTTATTTTTCGTTAATTTTTATTACACTGCCAAGCTCATAATCTCCTGGTGAATTTAACATGATTACTCCATCTTTAATATTATCACCATAGATTTCTGTCTTAGAATCTGTTTCAGTTCCTCTTGTAATTTGAAGTTCTTTAACAACGTAATCTTTTCCTTGTTTTTCAGCTATGTATATACAATAATTATTGTCTTTATTTTTTATCATACTTTCAGTAGGCACTTTGTAAACATTATCCTTTTCATCAACAATAATATCGGCTTGTGCTTTCATTCCAATTTTAAGCTTAGAATCTGTATCCTTAGCTCTAATCTTAACTTCAAAGGTAGCTTCCTTATCATTAGAGTCATTATTAAGATTTAATGAACTATTATTTTCAGCCTTTGCAATTGAATTAATACTAACAACCTCACCAGCTATACTCTTATCATACGAAGAATCAGCTTTGATTTGAGCTCTTTGTCCTTCTTTAATTTTTTCAATATCAACATCTTTAACATCAACAGTAATAGTTACATTATTTTCATCTTTTATTTCAAATAATTCGCCACTAACCGGATTACCTACAGAAGCATTTTTTAAACTTACAACTCCATCAACTGGTGAAGTTATTGTAGCATTCTGTAAATCTTTTTTATAATTTTCAAGTGTAATTTTCTTACTATTATCGCTAACTTTAGCTTTAGCTTGATCATAATTATTTTTAGCAACTGTTAGATCCAACTTTACCTTAGCCTTTACATTGTTTAAACTTACAGTGACTTTATCATAAGTGTCTTTTGCATTTTCATAAGAAATTTCATATTGCTTAAATTCTTGATCTGTAATTGCACCGCTATCATGTAAAATTTTATTCTTTTCATATAAATCTTTTTTATTATCATAATCTAACTTTGCTGCATTTACGTCAGTAGCTGCATTTTTAATATTTTCATTATTTTTATCACTACTTAAGGCTAATGCATTATCATAGGTTGCTTTTGCACTTTTTAATTCGGATGCATTAGCAGCATCTGTTGTTGCAATAGTTGTTTCTAATACTTTTATATCACTCTCTAATTTATTAGTATCTAAAGTTGCCAACGTATCTCCAACTTTAACTTTATCACCAATTTCTACCTTAACTTCCTTAATTATTGGATTTGCATCAGAATAAGTACTTGCGTATACACCAGTTGCTTTTTCACTTTTTACTTCACCCTTAACATTAATTTTACTTATATTGACCCCTGCTTCAAGAATTGTATATTTATCTTTATCTAATCCCTGATTAAACACTCCTGATTTAGCAAGTCCGATTCCACCTGCAACTAATAATATAACTATTAATAAAAAGAATATTTTTTTATTAAATTTAATAGACCATTTATTTCTTTTATCAATATCATTAGATGTTTTCCATATCCATTTTCTCATTAAAATTCCTCCAAATATTCTATTGAACAAACTTCTACAATTCATTAATCTACTCAATATTAATTTTTAATATCCCTTGTAATATTTTAAAAATTCATTATTTTTTATATTTAATATATTCGACATCTCTCCCTAATTTCAAGCTTTTTCCTTATATTTAAACATATCCCACGGTATATTATAACCTAAAATTCCTTTCATGTCATTATTTGGAATGTTTGCGTTTTATTTCACATAAGTTTAAATACTTTTCACACCTTCTATACTAGTTAATCCTTAGAAGTAATTTTAGATTTTTTAATATTAGAAAATCGTCGATTCTGGACGAATAAAAAAATCGCAGGCGACTGTGGAGCCGGAGATTTTTAATATTAAGTTCCGTATTGTGCTTCGCACTCTTTTTATAGGTGCGCATCTGCCTTTTCGAACGCATGTGAGAAAAATGTGCACCTTAGAAAAGGCAGCTATGCTGCATATAAAAACATTTTATGCAGGCGAATATGATTTGTTTTTTATTCTTTTCTTATGCATAACTCAGTTAAATAGTCTTTTTCATATATTATCCATAGATTTTACTGTATTATAAATTCTAAAGAATAAAAAAAACTCTACCAAACCTAAGTTTAGTAGAGTTTCTTTATCTACATTTTATATCACTTAAAACTAATAATATATGTTTTCCTATTTTTGAGTTCTACTTCTTAAAACTTCAATTACTGCTGGCATTATTGAAATAAGAACTATTGCAATAACAACTAAAGAAAAATTATTCTTTACAACAGATATGTTGCCAAAGAAATATCCACAAACAGACACTAATACAACCCAAAGAATTCCTCCAACTGCATTAAATGAAATAAACTTTTTATAATTCATTTCTCCTATTCCTGCTACGAATGGAGCTAAGGTTCTTACTATAGGTACAAATCTAGCAAAAATAATTGTCTTTCCACCGTATTTTTCATAAAACTTATGAGTCTTATCAAGATGCTCTTTCTTTATAAACTTACCACTTTTAATCAGCTTATTTCCTAATAGTCTTCCAATCTCATAATTTGATGTATCTCCAAGAATTGCTGCAACCATTAGTACTGTTACCAACACATATATATTAAGCATTCCCATTGCTGCAAAAGCTGCTGCTGCAAATATTAAAGAATCCCCTGGCAAAAATGGTGTTACTACTAAACCTGTTTCCAAAAAAATTATAATAAATAATATTATATATGTTTCAACTCCATAATTATTTATTACAGTTCCTAAATATTTATCAAGATGTAAAAATACATCAATAAAATAAGTAAGTGTATCCATGTGTTTCCTCCCATATGTTAAATCATTAATTTATCGCATATGGTTATTATACATTATTAACTGACTAAGTAAAATTAATATTTCATTAAAATTTCTCTTATCTAAATAAATCTTAATATTATATTTTTCTATTATTCTTATCCATATACATTCTTTTATCAGCAACTTCCAAAAGATCTTTTAAGTTATTTCCTTCTCTTTCACCAAATGAATATCCTATGCTAATTTGAGTTCCTTCCATATTTTTAATATTTGCTACACGTTTTTTTATTAATGTCTTAATTTCATTAATTCCTTCTTCACCTATATTCTTAACGAAGGCTACAAATTCATCTCCACCAGTTCTTCCTACAAAACCATTTATACCTATTTCTTCATTTATTATATTTGCAGCATTAATAATATACTCATCTCCCTTAGAATGTCCCAAAGTATCATTTATCCTCTTAGTCTTATCTAAATCAAAGACCATAATATAAAAAGAATTGTCTTCCATACTCTTCTCTCTAAAGATCAATTCAAATCCAACTCTATTATAAACTCCTGTCATAGAATCATTATGGGCTTTTTTATGAAGTTTAGTAATAATATTTATAATATACCTACTCCATAAAATAATATATGTACCAAATATTATTGCTCCTGCTGTAAAACAAATTGAAATTATATCATTCAATCTAATATCTATTAAAAATGCAATCACATCAAAAAAGGTTCCTGCTGATATCAATCCCAAACCTAAAATTAGTAATGCAGACAATCTTTTTTTATGACCATATTTAGTTAATAAACTAAAATTTATTTTTATCATATAAATAAATATTAACGTTACTACTAAAAAAACAATAATTTTTCTAAGTTCACTCACAATAAAAACTCTCCCACTAAATATTCATACTAACTTAATGATTAATCCATTTAAAATTCACTTTTTTGAAGCAACTCCATTAAAGTTAAATTTAACGAAGTTGCTTTACCTTCAACTAATGTTTCTAAAACAAATCTGGTAGTCCCTTATCTGATATGTTTAATGTAAAATCAGCTTCTGTTCCGTTTATAGTTGCCATATTTTTAAAAGGTCCTGTTGCATTATTTTCTGGAATTTTACATTGATAAATTATAACCAATTTGGTTTCACTATTAATTCCTGCTGGCAAATTAATGCTGTAATTATCATAATCACCACTTTTTCCTTGCAATGTATAGCTAGCACCACTAATTTCTACTAATTGTCCATTTACAATTTTATAAACCTTTATAGGATTACTATCACTTATGGCATCAATCTTACTATTTATCTGTAATTTTATATCCACATTACTTGATGCTATATCACAGCCTACAGCTAACTTAGCTGTTGCTCCTCTAGCTAATTCAGCTTGACCTGAAACAACTGACAATTCACCATCATCAACATTTTGATACAAGCCATGCTTAACATCTTGGTTTATCCCAATACTAAGTGGCGATATTCTATTAAATATTTGTTGCTCTGAGAAATTTTCATAAAATACAGCTCCAGCAAATTTATTATCATATGAATTTTCTCCATCTGAATCTCCAAATTTTAAAGTTCCAGTTACACTTGCTTTTACAGAAAACTTTATATTTGGAACCTTTTCAGGAATATAATCACCATTACCATCCAAATTATAGTTCACTTGAAATACTGGAGTTTCAACATCATACCATGAATCAGATGTCTTATTTAATCCTGATATAGCACTAAATTTTCCATTAGTATGAAACTTTAATTTTGTTGGTATCGAATAAGAGGTTTCTGATTTTGCACTGCTTATTTGATTGAAAATATATTGAATATCTGGTCCAATTTCATTTATACTTTTAATTCGACTTAAATCCAAAATAATTTTATTATATTCTCCAATTGTTTCATTATTTACTGTTGAAGTAGTAAACAAGCCTGTAGTTTCCTTCCAGGAATTTGAAAGCCCTGAAGATATAATAACAACATATTTCTGACTAAAATCATTCTTAAACTCTTGAATAGCAGCATTTTCTCCAACACTTATATGATCAGCAGCATCATTTGTCGTTGCAGTAAGCTTAGTACTAATTGGATATAAACCATTGGTCAACCCATATTTTTCAAAAATTGCATTTCTAGAGTATGTTAATATCCCATAACTAGCATTATTAATTTGAGAATTTTTTAAATTAGCATCTAATGCTTTTTTAACTTCTGCTATCTTTTGTGGTTCATCTTTTGGATTGCCATTTCCTGTTGTTTTTGATATATCTAATGCAAACATAATATTCTTAGCAACAGAACTTTGATTAAACTTTTCAGGTTTAACTTCATACTCAAGAGGTATTTCATTAAGCAACTTTGCCTGACTTGGCGGATTAACTACATTTGCATTAATCATAGGCACTGCTTGGTCAATTATATTTACAACAGGAGTTTCTATATGCCTTTTTATTAAATTATTGCTTAATCCATTATAAGATATATAGTTTTTTAAATTTGCAACAGAATCTCCTTGGCTATCACTTGCAAATTCTAATTTTCCCATTTTTCCAGCTACAGGTTTTATGGTAAATGTAATTTCACAGGATTGTGGATCCTGCTGCCATAAATCTTTTCCACTTTCATCATCATGCTTTAAGGTATACTTAATTTCTGGAATCGTTACGGTTCTTACCTTGCCAGAACCGTCTAATCCACTTACTGCCTCAAAATTTTCTCCCAAATCAAAATTTAATTTAGCTCCAAAAATACTTAAGGTTTTTGTACTCATACCAGCTTTTAACCTATCTGCAACACTTTGCATGTCATTTTGAGTGAAATTGAAATTTCCCCCATCATTTCTGCTTTTAAAATAGTCATCATCGCTTCCTTGTAAAGCTGAATGTATGCTTTTTAAATTTGAACTAGTATTTTGATCCTTATCAGCACTCAAATCAACGCTGATTATTTTATATCCCCTGCTTTTTATCAAATCAATATCCGCTTGTTCATAATTAACATTTCCTGAATTTATTAATACAATTGCTTTATTTTTATTAGGTTGTCCTTTATTTTGTAATAAATTATCAGCTTTTTTCAATGCTAATCCAATATTTCTAGTATCAATATTTTCATTTGGATAAATCGACTCATGGGATGTGCTGTTTGGCTCTTGAAGAAAGGTTCTTAAGGCTTCTCTATCAGTCACCCTGTCAAAAAGCTTATCATAATTCCCATTTTCAATTGGATGCTTAACTGAATCATTATATCCTACTACTCCAAACTTAATATTTTGACCGCTCAAGGTGCTGCCATCAAGAAATATGTTTGTAAACCAATTTTGCATAATCTGCCACTTATTATTATTGTTTCCATCAGGATTTTTCAACATCCCTTTTGATAAATCTACAACAAATACTGCTTCATCAATTGGTCCAGCGCTCAAATTATATTCAAAAGGCTCTGTAGTAATTTGATATTTTACTTCAATAGGCTGTGATGGATAAGATACACTATTAGGTATCGGACTAATTAAACTTGCATTTATATAAGGTAATTGATTATTTACTATACTTACCCTAGTTATAGGCATTATAGCATTTGTTATATTACCATTTATATTTTTATAGGATATAGTACTTGTGTCTCCAACATTTACAACTCCTGGACTTTTTGCTTTTACCTTAAAAGATACATAAAAAGGGTCAGCTATATAAGTAGTTTTATCACTATTCAATTTATATTTTATATTATCAAGAGGTGCAACTTGATAATTTCCATCAAATTTAAATTTTACTTCATCACTTGTGAATTCTAAAAGGTCTGGAAGCTTTAAATTTAAATTAACACTATCAATTGTATATTCTTGCAAGATTTCATCTGCTAAACTATTAAATATATTATCAATTGTATTACTATCCTTTGCTGAATATAACGTTCCACCCATACTGTCATTAACTTGTTTTAAGGAACTTGTTTTTCCTGATACTACTGATGATCCATAAGCAATAGTCGCTTCGTGGAAATTTGGCACTTCATTTTTTAATTTTTGTCCTACAATTTTTCCGTATACTGTTGGTATATCAGCTATTACTGAATTATTAAAATCAATATATTTTAAGTTTGTATCTTCATCAAAGTCAGTTACGCAGTTCACTTCGTAGTTTCCAAGATAACTATTGTAACGCCAAGCATCTATTGTATCTTCTTCACTATTATGGTTATATTGTAAATAATAGTTATTTCTGTTGACTACTCCATTTCTAAAAGTATACACATTAGATGCATACTCATTTAACCCATAGCTTGGTAAACTATCATTTTTAAAAGTAGTTGCAGTTGGCTCCCCATCTGTTAAAAATATTAAATATTTTTGAGCTGCTGCATTTGAATTTCCATCAGATAACATCCTGCCTGCAACTCTTAACCCATCACCTTGGTTTGTAGCCCCATCTGGTTTTATATTATCAATATATGAATTCAACTCATTTACATCATTTTGAGTTGCAACATTCATTAATTCTTTAATTTCATTATTATATCCAGCATAATAAGAATAAGGAACAATTCCTATCTTAATATTATTTTTACCAGTGCATTTAGCAATGAAAGACTTAGCAGCATTTTTTAAAGATGTTATTTTTCTATTTTTATCGCTACTAGTAGAATTTCCATTAAAATCAGCGTTCATGCTTCCTGAAGTATCTAGAACTAATACTACTTCCTTTTGAGTAGGAACATTAACATCTTTAACTGCGATATTTGATGGTGTTACTTTATAATTAAATTGAAGCTCATCATTAACATTCACAGTTACAGCATTATTATTTGCCGCAGGCTGACCATTAACTGTTACTTGATTAATTTCAACATTTAGATCTGGTGTATTTTCACTTACTGTTGCATTAACCTTTATTAACATTCCAGATATCAATCCAACAACAATGAACAAAGTTAAAATAATGCTTGTAGTACTTTTTGTTTTTCTCAAAATTACCCCTCCTTTACAATTATTATTCTTATTGCTCACATTTATATTAACTAACTTTATTTCTCAAATATATTGTAAATTTGATTTCATGATCAACATTACTAAAACCTTGTTTCCTTGTTAATACAATATTAAAGTTTATTGACTTTCCATTATCACTGACTATTGTCTGTAATGTTTTAAGATTCCTTGAAATGATTTGATCATTAGCTTCATCTGAACAGCTTGAATCTATGTCTTGATTTATTATCAAATTACCATTTTTATTTTTTCCTATTTTAAAATACCTTGGAGTCGTATCATTTCCTTTCAGATATGATTTTACTATCAATGGTTCTTCCGAAGTAATTTCTATCCCTTGCATTCCTATATCACTTAATTTCTCTTGGATATCCTGCCCTTCAATTTGTAAAGTAGATTTAACATCTGAATCAGAAAACACTTTATTGCCTGTCATAAGCATACTTCCTGCAATACTTATTATTATCACTGTAATTGCTAAGGTAATTATCATTTCCAATAAAGTAAATGCACTTTTTTTCTTTTTCATAGTTAAACCCACCTCCTTATTTAATAATTTTCCAAAGAGTATTTTCTAAAAACTTCTTGATATCATAACTAAAATTTGAATCTACTGAAAGTCCATTTGTTGCTTCAGATGTATCCGAAGCATTGTCTAACATACCTTCTCCAAATACTTCTTTAAATGTATTATAATTTTCTGCTTGAATTCTATCTATTACGTCCTTATTGTATTCTATATTTATGTTGTTTCCTGAAATATTTAGATTTCCTTTTGCAATAATGCTACCAACCAAATTAATATCATCCTCAATATTAACATTCCCATCTGTTGCAATCACTGCATTAAGCTTGTATCCATCAGAACCCTTAGAGGCTACCTTTATTTCTATGGTATTTCCAGAGTCATCAATTTCATCCTGTGACCCATTGTATTTTGTAATATTAATTGCTTTTGCTTTACCTGTAGTTGAATCTTTAGGATTAAAAATAGCATATTCACCCTTTGCAGCTTGGTTATCTATACCTTCATAATCACTTGGTATCTTAGAAAGGTCCATTATTGAACTAAAACTAATCATATTCGAATTATTATAATCTTCAATTTTAGGAGCTTGACCAAATCTATAAACCTTTCCTGCAAATTCTGCTCTTTTATTATAAATCTCGCCATTAGGAGCTTCTAATTCTGGTTTATAATTAGATCTAAGAACTTTAGTATCATTTCCATTCTTATACACAATAGCACCAATAGACCATACATTAACACTTCCATCTGACTTTGCCGGCCATATAATCCCACCAGTATCAGGTTTTTCAGTTGTCTTCTTTGCTTCTCCATTAGATTGATTAGGATCCCAGTACTTCCCAAAGTGTTCTGCTTTATTAAACACATTAGAATCATCTAATAGTTGAAGAGGTTCGTAGTAATCTAGCTTCTCTGCTTCATTTAATGGTACTGAATAAGCCATGTAATTTTTCTTAACGCCATTATTAACTGCCCCTGACTCGCCTGTTTGATATCCATCTTTATCTCCTATAGTATCAATATGTGCAGTTCCCATAATATAGGCAGACTTTGTAATATTTACACTAGTTGAATCATCTACTCCATTAACTATTATGCTGCTAGAATTTTTCACTTTACTTAAGGAATCTTCTGCTATAAAATTTCCTCCATTAGAATTTATGTTTTTATCATTTATTCCATAAAAATCGCTAATAGTTATATTAGATTCATTTTTTGCCTTAACTGCCAAGTCATTATCTATTATCACACTATTACTTACAGTTAATTTTGATTCCCTTGCAAATCCATTGTCTCCTTCAGCAATGTTTCCCATATATACATTGCCACCGTATAGGTTGTTTTTAACTATAACCTCTGCATTATCAGCCATATTAAAGGTGTTTCTAGTAATAACATCCTTACTTAAAATTACATTACTGCTGTCATTTATACTTATACCGCCACGATATTTTTCATAAGTTCTATTATCTAAATTCAAAGTAGCATGAATTCCATTTTGATCAACTGCTGGATCTACTCCATTTACAAATATATTTCCGTCAACCTTTAAGTTGTTTGAACCATTTACAATCATATTCCCACCAATAGTTAATGCTCTTTCATCATTAATAGCTAAATACTCATGCAAATCCCCACTTTTTTGATTATAAAATATATCTCCATATTCAGGAACTTTCATCATATAATTAGTTTGTATAATTCTTGAATTTTCTCCAACGACACTTGAATTTTCTGTAGATGTCTTAAAATTTGATTTTACTGTTATCTTATATTTTTCATTGCTGGAATCATATACTAATCCATCTGTAGCCTCCTTACTTCCATCTGAATTTTCAGGGTTTGCAGTTCCTGGCTTTGGAATCCACAACTCTGGATGAGTATTGTCATTTAAAAATTTAACAGCAGCTATCTCGTAATCATAATCTCCATTATCATTTTTAGTAACTTTATTCACATATTCACGATTTCCTATGTAATCTCTAAGTGAATTTTCTAGAGGCTTTTCCTTATTAATTTCTTTTGGATCATTGTCAGGTAAAATAAAATTCTTAAATGCCCTTTTAAATTCACTATTAACCAAATCCTCGCATTTTTTGTTGTCTTCTTCTATATTCTTATTAATTTCTTTTTGTGAAACTTTAGAATCTGTATCACTTTTACCATCATTAATATGCTGCCAATGATAAATATCTTGTTTAGCTTGAATATAGGCTGCATTGTTTGGACTTGTTCCATCATCATTACTGTCTTTTGTCAAACTTTTAAGCTTTTCTACTTTTAAATTCCCATACTTCGCTGCTGCATCAAAGGTTTTTCCTATAATGTTATAAGCTACATCTAACCCTGAATCCGTTGCATAAAGATTTTCTACACGTTTGCTTTCTGCAACTCTAGCCTTATAATTTCCAGCTACCATAGACAACATAGCTGCAGAAATAGCTGTTACAAACATACAAGTAATAACAACCATGATTAAACTATTTCCACGCTTTTTTCTTTTCATAACTTCACCTCCAAATATAATTTATTTGAAACCTTGTGAAAAAGCTATTTATCAAAATTTTGATTATAATCTGTTGTAAACAAATTATTTCTATCATCATGAGTCTTATTTTTCTGATCTTCTAGGTACTGTGTATATTCCATCAGCTCAACTTTAATATTATATAAAGTTCCAAGATTTGCTTCCTGCTGATTATCAGCCCTATTATCATATAAATTCATTGTTCCCTTAAAAATTCTTATATTACTTTCTACTTCTTTTGATTTTTGTACATAGACATTTAAGGTTCCACTGGTTATTTTATTATAAACATTAATATTTACTCCCTTTAAAGGTACATTGCCTCTTTTCTTATATTCACTAAAGTTAATTACAACATTAAGCTTTCCGTCATCAACCTTTGCTATTTCTACCGGTAAATCTACAGAACTACCTTTATAATCCTTAATGCTTATCTTTCCTCCATCTTCAACATACAAAGACAATAATATTTCCTTTTGGCTATCTAATTCAGGGATTACTTCTCCATTAATAGAACTTATCACTGAAGTATTTTGAAGTTCATTACTTATGTTAATTTCATAAGGATTCTTAATTTCATCATATTGATAATTTATATTTCCTTCATTATTATTAATTGATGCTTTAGTTGGAACTATAGTAAGTTTTTCAATATATTTTGCTGAATTTTCATTAGTAGCTTCAAAGCTACTATTTAAGAATCTTAAATAAACTCCATCTGTTTCCTGCTTAGTCAAACTTATATCCCCATTTATACTGAAATTGGAACTACTAGCACTAGGCATTTCTACATCTGAAGACTTTATTTCTTCAATAATTTTCTTGCCTTCCAAAGTTGCAGCCTGCTTTACTTGTCCACTCTTAGTATTTTTTATAGCTAAAATATAACCTGTATAAATACTTGCAGAAATTATAGCGATTATTGCCATACTTATTATTACTTCAACTAGTCCAAAGCCTTTACTTTTTTTAGAATTACTTTTCATAATCCTCACCTACTTTTGATTAACACTTATGTTACTTCCATCACCATCTATTTTTACTCTTGGATTTGCAGCATCATCACCAATTGTATTAACTTCAACTAGCTTATCTGTTTTATTAACTAATTGTAATTTAGCACTTGCCTTATCATCACTGCCTTGTCTTGTTTCACTTAAGATATTTATAACAATATTTTTTGAGACTGGTACAAATTCCATTCCTAGCCCATCATATTTAGCTGGAAATGTCAATTTCGAAGTTTTATATTTACAGTAATATTTACCGCCTTCTTCTGTTAGAACCATTTCCACCATTTCCTCCGAATTACTCTTACCGTAAACATAGCTTGTTCTCATCGGATCATTTGCTTTCCCAAGTATAATTGAAGGTAAATCTGAGTTAGTTGGCTTTATGCTTGCTATAAAATCACTATTATCCGTATTTGTGATTCCAGTTGCTGAACTGGCACTAAAAGGTACATCTTTGCCATAAGTATTATTGTAATTCCATTCTAAGTACTTTTCTAATTCATCTGTAACTTTAGGAATTGCATAGAATTCTAAATCAATAGTTCCTTTGCAGGCTTCTAGGGTATCTTGGCTTATTTTTATAGAATTTACTACTATTTTCTTATCCCTCTCGTCAATTTTTTTCAATAGTTTATCTATTCCATCATAATTTCCTTCAAATTTAACTTCACACTTTAAATAATAAAGAGTATTTTTCTTTTCCTTTGTATCATTTGTTTTAGAATTGTTTTGACTGGAATTATTGGTAGGAGACTTATTGCTATTATTTGCGCTGCTTGTACTAGAATTATTTTGATCACCATTAGCTGCATTATTATCAGCATCTTTATTTTTGTCATCTGTTGAAATAACAGTTTTATATTTATTCACAATATCTTGAAAGGAGCTTTCAGCTAAAGTATTTTCATCCTTTTTTGAACTTTCCACACCATCTGAAACTATAGGTTTAAAGGTTATGCCACCTTTTAATCCACTTTCTTTTAATAATCCATCCAATTCAGCTATTATGTGTTCTTCACTGATTGTTGGATAAAAAGGACTTGATTTATCTACTATTTCGGCTTTCAACAATTTAGCATCATTTTTTTTATCTTCCAGAGAATTTATTGTTGTCATTGTAACTTCATATTCTTGTCTTTTTTCATTTTCTTTCTGAATTTTTTCTTCAAGCTGACTTGTTTGCTTTAAATAAATAAAATTATAATATCCAAAACCGACTAAAATGATTCCTAATATCCATAGCATTATCTTTTCTCTATTACTTACTTTCATATTATCCAACATCCTTTAACACGCATTTTATATCAAAGGAGTAGCTTCCTTCTACTGCCCCATTAGTATCTATTGAGTTTACATAAACATCTTTCATTACTTGCAATTTACTCAAATTATGTTTTAATTCAGCAACTGCTGTCCTATCTGTAGAGGTGCCTTTTATTGCTATGGTATTATCAACTATGTCTAAATTTTTAAAAGAAACTTGACTTGGTACTGTTGAACTGATTTCCTTTAATAATTTTTCTGAAACATTATCTCTATTTTTAACAGAAACTGCTACATCTGTTAAAGACGTATCATATTTTTTCAATATCTCTATTTGCTTATTCACATCTTGAGCTTCTTTTAATTGAGTTTGAATTTCTGAAGCAGCCAATTTATTCGTATAATCAGTAATGCCTCTATCTAATAAATATATTCTCACTGTATTAGATACCAAACTAATTAAGATGATGATCCCAACTATTGCAGCTGCTCCATATATATATATTTGTGAATTAATTTTTTCTTTTTGCTTACCTAAATATGGTTTAAAAAAATTTACATCTTTCACTTTATGGCCTCCTATTCATGCCTTATGACTGACCCTATAGCATTTATATAGTCATCAATAGGTTTTCCATCATCATTTGACTTAAAGGCTATCTTAGAAAGTCCTTTTATCTCTGTCATTATTCCAAGCCTATCTGTCATATATTTTTCCATACCTTTTATTTTTGAACTACCGCCAAAAATAATTATGTTATTTATTTCATTGCCTTTATTTCTATTTTTATAGAATTGAATAATTTTTTCTATTTTTTCAATCCATTCATCTACTATTGCTCTTGTTTTAATATTTATTGGTTCAAATTCTTCACTTAAATCTATATTGCTATTTTTAAATTTTTCTACTTCATTACTTTTAAGACCATTTGATTCTCTTAACATTTCATCAATTTCATTACCACAATCTTTGATTATTCTAGTAAAATCCAATTGATTATTTTTATATATATTAACATCGATTGTACTTGCTCCCAAATCAATAAAAGCAACTGCTTCGTTTGTATTATTTTCATATTCTTTAGTTATACCTATTAAATTAATAAATTTATTTACAGCATTATAATTTACATCTAAGGCATAAGGCTTTAACTCTAATTTTAACAACAGATTATAATATCCTCTTGCCACCTTTTCAGGGTAAGCAATAACACGAACATTAAGCTTTTTAACACCATCTACCTCTAATTCTTCTAAAATTGTTCCCTGCAATATATAATCTTCTAAATTTATAGGTAGATATTGTTGAATCTCATATCTAACTACAGTTTCCATTTCTTCTTCTTCAACCTTTGGAATCATTATTTCTCTATTTATTATTAAAGATGAATTAGTTGTACAAATAGCATCCTTAGTTTTGATTCCATTTTCTTTTAATACTTGACTTAATTTTTTATGTAATTCTACTTCTTTTTTGATTTCTCCATCTACAATTGCATCTTTAGGTGTAGGAATTTTAATATATTTATCAATAGTTAAACTATTTTTATAATATAAACCTTCAACTATTTTAATTGTTGAACTCCCCATATCAAAAGCAATGACTTTTCTCTTTTTCAAGGAAAGATTTGTTTGTTTTGTGTTTTTTAAATTTTTAAGTAGTTTTTGCTTTACTATACCCAAATCCATATTCATTATGGCTTTTATATCAATTTTCCTTTTGTTCTTCTTAGGATTTAATTCCTTATTTTTATTCTCCATAATTCCCCCATGTACCCTGCCCTAAATTTGCAGATATAATTTAATTATAACTATATAGATGTGACATCATTTTTTAATATATATACATCAAAAAATATATAACTTGAACTAAAATAATTGTTTAGGATAAAATCAATTTCCATCTTATTACATAAACAGATCATATAATCATAAACATTATCTTAAAATGGAGAATCACAATACAATTCTCCATTTTAATACATTAGCATTTTTTAGTTTGCAGCACTATATGGATTTCCAGCTACATGTGCTACTTGCGGAAGTACTTGTAAAGTTGTAGCTCCATTCACTACATTAACTACTACTTCCCCATTTCCATCAACAATAGCTTGAAATGTGTCTGCTGTATGCCCATCAGCTTTTGGTCTTGGCACAACTCCTCCTGAAAGTACATCTGTAAGATCATTTCCAGCAGCTACTGCTGCGTTTAATGTACTATTAACCGGAATAGTTCCATTAGCTACCCCTGTAGCTACAGCTGTTTGAATGGTTTTAGCTGTTGCTATATCAGCACTTACATTTGAATTTTCTCTTATTTGACCAAATCTAGGCAATGCTATTGCTGCTAACACTCCAATAATTGCAATAACAATAATTAATTCAATTAATGTAAATCCTTTCTTTTTTTTCTTTGTTTGTAGATTGTTTTTTCTTATAGATAATTGGTTCATTCTAAACCCCTCCTGTAATTATTTTTTTATATATTAATGCACTCTGGCTCGCACATTGTGCACTAATTCCTCTTTAATTAAATTTGATTATAACTATCAAACATAGGTATCATTATCGATGCCACCATAAAGCCTATTAAGAGTCCCATTATTACTATTAATAATGGTTCAAGCATAGCCACCGAAGCTTGGATTATTGCTTCTAATTCATCATCATAAAAGTCTGCTGTCTTATTTAAAATATCATCTAAAGAACCTGTTTCTTCACCTATTTTTATCATTGAATAAAGCATTGGAGGAAACATATTACTTTCAACCATTGAAGCATATAAGCTTTCGCCTCTCATCACATTATCTCTTATTCTTAATAGAGCCTTCTCTGCAACTTTATTTCCTGTAACGGTTGAAACTATATTTAAAGCTTCTACAAGAGGTAGGCCACTTGCTATCAAAGTAGATAAAGTTCTTGTAAATCTTGATACAATAAGCATTTGATTAAGCTTTTTAAGAATTGGCAGCTTTAATCTTAGCTTACTAAAAAATAGAATTCCTTCATCAGTTTTTCTAAATATATTTAAGAAAAAGCTAATTATAAATATTACTGCTATTATAATAAACCAATAATTTTGAATTCCTTCACTAATCCCCATAATAAATTTAGTAGTCCAAGGCAGCTCCGTTCCACTTTGTTTAAATATATCTATAAAGGTAGGCATTACATAAACTAAAATAAAGGCAACAGCTGCAATTGAAACAAAACCTAATACTATTGGATAAATTAATGCGCTTGTGACTTTATTATTAATTTTATTTTCCTTTTCATAATGAGTTGACATTCTTAGCATTATGGCTTCCAAACTACCACTTGCTTCCCCTGAAGCTACTAAGGAAACTAAAAGCTCTGGAAATACTTCCTTATGCTTTCTCATGGCTTCCGACAGCACTCCACCTTTTTCAACTTCCTCATTAACTGCTTTTGTTGCTTCTCTTAATTTTTGATTTTCAATTTGATTTGCTAATATATCTAAACACGTTAAAATTGGAACTCCCGCATTTAACATAGTATAAAACTGTCTACAAAAAACTGATAAATCTTTTAGTTTAACTTTCTTACTTAACTTTAGTTCAATATTAGCGCTTTGTACTACTTCTTCCACCATTAAAGGGTAATATCCATTGCTAGAAATAAAGGCTATAACCTCATCTTTAGAGTTAGCTTCATATTGTCCTTCTATTTTTTCTCCTTCTGAATTCATAACTCTATATTTAAACTTTCCCATATGTTATCCCCCCTTTAAATTATGCTTTTTTTATCATAGCAATAGTTGAAAGTTCTTCCATTGTAGTGACTCCACTTAATACTAAGTCTTTACATTCACTTTCTAAGGTTTTCATTCCATTTGCTACTGATATATCTCTAATAACATCTGAATTTCCACCTTTATTTATTGCTTCTCTATGTTCTCTTGTCATTTCCATAATCTCATAAACACCAATTCTACCTATATATCCTGTTTCATTGCAATATCCACAGCCCTTTGCTTTATAAAGCATAAGATGCTTGTCTGCATCTTGTTCTAATATTTCCTTTTCATATAAACTTGCTTCATAGGCTTCTTTGCATTTATTGCAGGTTCTTCTAACCAGCCTTTGTGCCATTACTCCCATAACGGAAGTTGACACTAAATATGGTTTAATTCCCATATCTACAAGTCGAATTATAGATGAAGGTGCATCATTTGTATGAAGAGTACTTAAAACTAGATGCCCTGTTATAGCAGCTCTAGTAGCAATTTCTGCTGTTTCTTCATCTCTTATTTCTCCTATCATGATTATATCTGGATCTTGTCTTAATATGCTTCTAAGTCCACTTGCAAAAGTAAGCCCAGCTTTTTCATTTACACTTACTTGATTTACTCCATCCATAGTGAATTCAACAGGGTCTTCTACTGTAATAATATTTACATCACTATCATTTAATTCTTTAAGTATTGAATACAAGGTTGTAGATTTTCCACTTCCTGTAGGTCCAGTAACTAAAATTATTCCATGAGGATTTGAGATTATTCGCTCTAAGCGCTTTAAATTTTCTTCACTCATACCCAATTGACTTTTTCTTAATACAGAAGCTCCTGTATTTAATACTCTTATAACTACTTTTTCTCCATTAACAACAGGTAAAATTGAAACTCTAAGATCGATATCTTTACCATCAACATTAGTCATAATTCTTCCATCTTGAGGTAGTCTCTTTTCAGCTATATTTAAGCCTGCTAAAATTTTAATTCTTGTAACTAATGGGCCTAAGCTTTCTATTCCAAGAGTATTAACAGTTTTAAGTTTTCCATCTATTCTATATCTGATTCTTATTTCATATTCAAAAGGCTCTATATGTATGTCTGATGCCTTAAGTTCAACTGAGTTTTTGAACATATAATCTATCATTTTAACAGCTGGAGCACTATTTACTTCATTTATATCTTCTACAGCTCTTGTTTTAGAATTTCTATTTAATTTTATACTTTCTTTTTCAAGCTGAAGGGCCGCATTATTAACCTGCTGACTACTATAATATATCCCTATAAATTTTTTAATATCAGCTGTCCTTGCTATAAAGGACTCTATCTCAAAACCTGTAGATATAGCTACATCATCTATTGCAAATATATTTAAAGGATCTGCAAGCGCAACTTTTATTTTATTATTATCAAAGCCAAAAGGAATTAATATATATTTTTCACATAAATTCTCAGGAATTAATGTTATTGCTTTTCTATCAAAATTAATTATATTTAAATCAACCTTTTTAATTCCTGTCTGTTGTTCAATAGCTTCAATTATATCTTCTTCAGTGATTATTTTAGTATCTACCAATATTTCTCCAAGCTTTTTACCCAGAGCCTTTTGTGCCTTTAATGCTTCTTGTAATTGATAACTGGTAATTTTTCCTGCGTTCACCAGTATATTCCCTAATCTTCTTTTCTCTGTAGCCATTTCTCATATCGCACCTTTCTATCTCATATTCTCCCATGCAATATTCTTCATTAGTATAAAATTGTTCTTAAGCTTTTTCAATCATTAGTATGTTAAAAGCTTATTATAATTTGCTCTTACATTAAATAGTTCATATATAATGTTAATATTTCTACTCCAAATAACATAGAAATCAAACTTCCAATTGCTATACATGGTCCAAAGGCCATTTTATCTTTTGCTTTTTTAAGTTCTAGTAGCAAAATTATTATTCCGACTATTCCTCCAAGAATAACTGCTAAAAACAATCCAAGCAAAATTCCTTTAATCCCCAAAAATAATCCACAGATGCCTGCAATTTCAATATCACCTTCACCCATTCCTTTTGTCAAATATACTATTAAGCCTATTATTCCTCCACCGATAATTCCACCTAAAAGCAAATCTATAACTCCATTTTTATTTATAATAGCCTGTAATATTACAAATCCAATTCCAACAACTCCACCAAAAATAATCGTATTTGTAAACACAAATTGTGTATCAAAGTCTATCATCCCAATTACAATTAAAAGAGATGCTAAAACACAATATTTTAAAGTAATAATTGTTAATCCAAATTTTAAATATATTAATAAATATAAAATTCCATTAACAATTTCAATAACTGGATATCTTACAGAAATTTTAGCTTTGCAATACTTACATCTTCCGCCAAGAAATATATAACTTATTATTGGAATAAGCTCAAGCGGTTCCAGTTTATGGTCACAATTTGTACAATGAGATGGTGGAAAAGCAATAGATTGTTCCAACGGTATTCTATAAATACAGACATTTAGAAAACTACCTATGACCAAACCTAAAACCAAAACCAACACAAAATCCATTTCAATTTAAACCTTTCCATTTTTATTCATTTATGTATTTTAAGAGATTAATTTGTAATTTTTTTCTTTAAAAAAGCGCGAAAAACGACCCTAAAAAAATTTAAGGCCGGTTGCACTACTAACTCCTCATGTATCAAGTGCCCATCTACAATACATGATTCATAGTCTTCTTAAACAAATTAAATTATCTTATTTTTAATATAATAATATCATACTACTATTAATTTACAAGTGTATTTTGTAAATTTTCACAAAACACTTTAACATAAATTTAAATATATAGGATTAATTAATTTTATTATTTCTAATCCAGGTATCATATTCTTCTTTTGAAATTATATTATTGTTAACTAATCTTCTTAAATCCATTTCCATTGTTTGCATTCCAAACTTTGACCCCATTTGAATAAAACTATTGATTTGTTCAAAATTTCCTTCTCTTATTAAGTTTTTTATGCTTGAGGTACATACCATTATTTCCATTGCTGCCGACCTTCCAATTCCAGATGCATTTGGCAATAAAACTTGTGAAACAACTCCTCTAAGCAAGGATGATAATTGAATTTTCACTTCATTTTGATGACCAGCTTCAAAGGAATTTATAATCCTATATATACTATTTGCTGCTCCCATATTATGAAGCGTTGAAAAAACCAAATGTCCTGTTTGTGCTGCTCTTAATGCTATTTCGATAGTTTCAGGATCTCTCATTTCTCCAACTAATATAACATCTGGATCTTGTCTAAGTGCTGCCCTAAGACCAGCCGCATAACTTTTAGTATCTTCTCCAACGTCTCTTTGATTTATCACTGACCTATTTGTTTCATGTATATATTCTATTGGTTCTTCTAATGTTATTATGTGCTTTTCCTTATTCTTGTTAATTTCATTTATCATTGCTGCTAAAGTTGTGCTTTTGCCTGAACCAGTTGGTCCAGTAACTAAAACTAAGCCATCCTTTAATTCCGTGAATTCTTTCAAAGCTTCTGCTGTTGATATATCACTAAGTTTAGGAATCTTTTCCTTAATAATTCTCATACATATTGCATAACTTTCTCTGCATTTAAACGCATTTACTCTGAAATTACAAATTCCTTTCCTATTATATTTAAAATCAATTTCTCCTTTTTCGAGAAACTCCTCAAATTTTTCTGGCATTAAATCTTCAATATATTCTCCAACTACATCATGTGAAATAATTTCTTCATTTGCTCTCACTAGATTGCCATCAATTCTTACCATAGGAGTTAATCCAGATGTGATATGAATATCGGATGCACGTTTAATATCAATGGTATCTAGTAATTCATCTATCTTTGCCATAATTTTACGCCCCTTTATATAAATTAAGCTACTGCTTATACTATTAACTTGTAACTACATTAAAAATATCACCATTTTTCTAAATGTGTCAATATCTTCTGAAACTAATATATAATAATAAAAAAACACTAAATTGAAAATAGTATATAAAAGATTATTTAACTAAATAATCTTTTATATATGCATTTCTTAATTTAGTGCTTTAATTTTTCATCTTACAAATAATTTTAGACCTAAAAATTATTTCCTGATTTTTCTCATTAAGAACTCCCCAAAATCTTTATCTAAATTTATAACGTGTCTTCTATAAGATGTAAGCATTTCTTGCTGAATTTCTACTACAAATGTAGTTGATAGCTCATCTTTTTCTATAACTCTTCTCAAATCATTTATTTGATTTTTAAATTCTTCATGCTCTTTATGTACTAATCCATAATTATGATATTGATTTTGCTTTTGAATAGATTCCTCTTCAATAAAGTGTTTAAGCAAACTTTCTTCTAACAAATCTAAAGATTTAATTATTTCTTTTTTTTCCTCTTCCTGCTCCATATCATAAAATAGCTTATTAGCATATTTAAATATTTCCTTATGTTGCTTATCAAGATTATCAATTCCTGTTGATAAAGACTTGTCCCAATTTGTATTATCAAAGAAAATCACAATTTCTCCACTATTATTATCATTTTCATTCTCATCTAATATCGTAGTCTTCACTTTCATATCCTTATGTTGCTTTATATTTTCTTCTATTCTTTTTAATTCAATATCTTTTTTTCTTTCCCCACCTTTTTCGTTTGTAACCATATACATACAACCACTCCTCACATAAATTTTATCAAATACCCGCCTTAATTTTACATTTCTACATATTTATTGTTTTCCCTCTCATTTCTATGCAACAAATTATTCCGAATTAATTTTAATAGATACCTTATTTAAATAAAAATCAAATTTTTCAATTGAATTTATAAACCCATTTATAATTTTACCAACAGCATATTGTTCTTTCGTAATTATCATATTTTCATTCGGCTCAGGAATAAAACATTTACACCCATCAACAAATACACCATAGATTTTTTTTACAATATTATCTCTAAACTTTAATATAAACCTTTTTCTATACGCACGACTTTCAAAAGATTTATTTGCCCAATCATCATAACAACAATCATCACTATTTTCCAACCAACTTATATCATTTTCTATTACAATATCAATATCATATTTATAAAAATAAACCCCTGACTCATCATCATAATTCCAATCACCCATTGTACTATTACATATTTTCTCAAAATATTCATCATATCTCATATTTCTCAACTCCTTTGAAACAATATATACTAAAGCCTCCTCTCATATAATAAAATCCCAATATTACATCTAAATTGTAACTTTACATTTTTCTTTTAAAAACCTTCCAAAATCTTTATCTAATTTCTGTATATGATAATTCCAAAAATCTAGTATTTTTTGTTGCATATAATTAATCACTGCCCCTGTGACACCATACGACTCATATATATATCTTATGTCTTGTAAATGATTTCTAAACACTTGATGTTGTATACATTGCTGATTATACTTCCCATAATTATACTTTCTCTGAATTTCTTCTTCTAATTTACAATGATCATTTGTGTATTTTTCAAGAAAATCTAGTATTCTAATCACTTCTTCCTTTGTCGCCCCACTATTCACTGATTCGAAAAAATAATTAATTCTTTCAAGAAGTTCCTTATGCTGATTATCAATATCCGGATAGCCAATTTCTAAAGATTTTTCCCAAATTAACTTCATAAAATCACACACCCTTTATATTAAAATATTATTTAACTAATTTTATAATATCATAATATTTTAGCTTTTATATAAGCTGTCATAACAATTATTTTGACAATAAATTGTTTTTTTCTTATTTATTCGCAAAAAGTGCAGCCAAATCATTGACTGCACTTTTTGAACCTTTATATAAGGAGAATAAAATAATTGGATTTAAAGTTCTACATATTCCATATATTTTTCTTTGGTTTTCGACACCATATATAACAACCCTTAACTTTTTCTATTTTCACTATAACATATTATCACATTAAATTCCATACTATTTTTTGTGCTTGACTGCATTTTATTTTTCGACAAAGTATGTTTTTTATTAATCTCTAATCATTTTTTCTGTATTATTAATAAATATTTTTTACTGTTTACATTTATGACACAATTTTGTAACATTTTAAGTATATAATATATCTTGTAATTCTTTTTAACATATTATTTATTCCATATAAATAATATGGGATAGAAATGACTTATTTCCCCAAAATTAAGTCATTTCTTTTTTTATGCAAAAAACCATTTTCTATCTATTCCTAGATAAAAAATGGTTTTTAAAAGTTAATCTGTCCTTTAAAAATATCTTATATAATCGGTTTACAATTTATCGTGCATAAACCAAACACTTTGCCATTCCAATATATAATTATTTATCAATATCTATCACTATTTATTAATTTTTTACAATTTTCCCTTGAAATTTCCACCACATAGTTGTATTATAATACTTAATTGAGATTAATTGGAAACAAAATCATTTTTTCTCAGTTTATGTTGTAAAATAAAAGGGGGATTTTTATGTTAAAAAAATTTTTAGGGATTACATTAACTATGCTTTTATGTCTACCATCAAGTGTAGCATTTGCAAATAGTAATGTTAATTCATCAAGTGAGAAATTTACCACTTTCACAAAAACTCTTAGTAATAGTTCTAACCAAAATAGTGACTACAAAAAACTCTTAGCCAACACAAACATAGCAACAGGAAATAAATCATCTGATTTATTAGAATCAGAAAAAGTCGTTGATAGTAACATAAAAATAGGAAAGTTTACTAAAACTGATGTAAATGATGCTTTATTAAGTAATCAACAAAATTCAACTAAAGAGAAAATAAACTTTAAAACAAGTAACAGTATTGCAAGTGTTTCTTCTATAGAAACAACAACTACTACACCTTCTGCTGTAGATGTTAAGCCAATTGCTCAACTCAGATACGCTATTTTGAATCCAGCGTCTTTAAAAAATGGGCAGATTACTACAGATACTCAAATTGCATGGTTATGGTCTTATAATGGACAAAATTATACTTATGATCCTAATGGCTATAAAATCACTAATGTGAATATAGATGGAACTCCAGGTGTAAGCGACTCTATTATAGGAACATTGACAGGTAATATTGGGTTTGCTACTCAATTTAAAACACCAGGGCAATATATATTGAAATTTAAATGCATGAATGATCACAATGTATGGTCTGATGAGTGGAGTATATCTATATCTGTTGAACCAACAGATAATAACACTAGACCTCAATGTGTTCTTAATTATTCTGCGTTAAGCGGAAATACAGATACAGAATTTTTCTTTAGCTGGGCTAACTCAAAAGATAATGATAATAATGATTCACTAAAAAATGTACAAAGTTTAGTAATAGTAGATGGAGAAACTCATCTACTCTATGATTATGCTTTAATTAAAGGTGATAATTCTTGCATAGTAAAATTTAAAAAACCTGGCACTTATCCAATAATGGTTAGGGTAAGTGATTCTCATGGCGCTTGGTCTAATTGGGTTGGTTCTGATGTTGTTGTCACAGCTTCTACACGTACAACACCTCCAAAAAACACACCAACACCTAATAATATTTCTATTGATGAAGTATGGTCAAAAATTAAGCATAACCCTAAAAATAATACTCCGTACACTAACCCATATGATTATGTAGGTACAGAGGCTTATAACCATTCTTCTCCTTCCAGTTCTGAATATCTTACTTCTTGTACAGATAATTTAGGTTATGCTCATAATTATTATAAGTTAACACTTACTCAATTAGGTTCCGATGACGTTTATTTAATATACGACGATGAATTTTTGACTTCTAATGAATATCATAATGGATATTCTGGTACATGGTTTCCAAAAAACTCAATAAATTTTAAAGATGGAGTAATGACAACAGCCAACCTAAACTACCAAATGTTCTCGGGTGACAAGCCTGGCGAGCACAAAAAATTCCATATATTTGATTTTTATACTGCAAAAGACTATACTATTACTTATTTTGATGGTTATGACATTAAACATCCATATCGTATTTGTTCCAATATGACTGATAATACTAGAATCGTATATCAACAAGACGGTTTCAATCGTTATAGCCTAGATAGACAAACTGGTAAAATAACTATAATCTCCTAATGTTATTAATGGCATCAATAGGTGAATTTGTTCCAAAATCTAATTAAGTTATAAATAGAAGACATTTTTAATAAACCTTTATATATTTTAAAAATTTATATTTTCTACTTTTATTAGGAGATGATTTCTGCATTGAACAGGAGTCATCTTTTTTTAATACATAGGTAAAAACTCTTCTAATTCCTTAACTTCAAATTCACTTTTGCAATAATTTATAATTTTAAAACTAGAATTAAAACAAGTTTTTATTGTTCTTTGACTATAATTGTTTTTAGTAATATTCAATATTCGAAAATCTCTTCATTTATATATGTATATATGCCATATTTTCCAACGACAAAAAAGAATCTAGTATAACTTGTACTAAATTCGAAATTATAATATTTATATTATTATTTTAAGCCTTCTACTTTTTATTTCAAGCCTTCAAAATTGTATTTTTTACCATATAATGATATACTTAACATGCCATCTCGAATATTTATACATCACAGGAGGCGGTACACATGAAACGTAGACCTAGCAGAAAACGTTTCGATAAAGAACTACTGAAAGATATATTTGTTTTTCTTGGATCTCTATTTAATTTAGTCTCCGTAATTCTAAAATGCCTTAAATAATAAATTGATATACAAAAGTAAAATTTAAAGGATTAGTATAATTATATTACTTAAAAGCGTGAATGGTACTCACGTGAGATGGTAAATAATATAATCAGAAAGTCCTTTTGTTTAATTAAATTATCAAGTATAACTTATTCTACCCAAAACACAAGTCTTATTATACCATAAACAGAAATACATGTCAATTGTTAATGTGATTCTATAAATAAAATAAATAAAATAAAAATAGGGATAGCAAAACAAGAATTTCCCCTATCTATACTATCCCTATTATGTATTGGCTAGTTGTGCAATTTAGCCTTAAATATTATAACATATTAAATATTTACTATGTAATACGAATTTAAGAACAATTCTCCTATCCATTATCCCTATATATGTACTACCCTAACTTTTCCATTATTCTATCAACTTTCTGTTCTATGTCTTCCATTTAAGTATTTACATTACCCACAAAACTTGCATTAGTTTCTACTAATACTTTATTATTTTCAGTGATTGTACTAAGTGACTTTAAAAGTTCATCCAATATTGGCTTAAAGAATTTATCGCATAATGCTTTAAATCCTCTATATACTCCATAAATAATTATCAATGCAAGCCCAATAGGAAAACCACCACTTCCTATTAAACTGCCCATAGCTGTAAAATCCATATTACTCACCCCTATTCTGTCTTATCAACTTCTTTTGTTTGATTTGCTGTACTGTCTTGTATTTTAACCATCTATTTTAATAATTTCTTATCTCTAATTCAAGTATGAATTCTCTCAATAAATCTTCTAATAACAAAAAACACCCCCTGTTAATAACAGAAAGTGTTTATCATTACATACACCATTAACAAAAACCGTAATGGACGTATACCTTAATTATTTAGTTTTTATAGTTATAACTTTGATACATTCAAAGCTAGTGATACCACAGTCTCTAGATTTATTCATCCCATCCTTCTGGGAATTCAGCGTTGTGATACACCTCTTGAACATCATCATCTTCATCAAGTAAGGATAATGATAAAAAGAACCTAGTAAAACTTAATACTAGATTATTTCAATAAATTCATCATGAAATTTTCAATACTTCTTAATCATATATTTTTTTAAATAATTTATACCAAAATGTTTTTTTCAACCTTTCATTTTGTTCTCTTATTATGGATAATTCATTATCCTTGTGAATTATCCTATTATTTAAATCCATATAATCTAATTTTAATTTATTTATCATTTTATTTTTCTGTTGTAATTCACTATTTTGTTCACCATTCTGCTTTTGTAATATATATATTTGTTTTTTTAGTTTATCAATCATAGTTAAATACTCCTTTGATGAAGGATTTGCTAATAGTTTTGCAAATATCTCCTTCTCATAATATTTAGAAATAAAACTTTTCTTTTCATTTATATCTTCTTCACTTATCTCTCTTGTTTCATCAATATAAAATTTTTTCGAAACATCAATTTCTATTACTGGTATTCCACTGTCAAATAAATCTTTTCTCTTAACTTCTCCAGTCTTATGTGTCACATAAACTTCAACTGCAACAATTCCATTCCATTTTGTTACTAACCACTCTGGTTCTGACTTATCAAACTTTAAAAATAGATCAACAAAATATAATGCGTTCGAAGTTTCAATTTTATACTCAATCTCACAATCTGATACATATATTTTATAGCTGTCATTTCCAATCTTAAATGTCATTACAGATATTTCTGATAAAATTTCTATACATAATTCATGTGTTAATGTTTCATCATGACCCTTATGTGAACCAATATCATCTAATTTCTTATATCTAAAGTGTGGATTTGGTTTTGTATTAACAAATATTAATTCTTTTCTATTTTCTATTCTCTTATGAGTACTAAAAAATTTTATATCTTTCCATTCTCTTGGTTCATTTTTCTTTCCTCTTCGCACTTTCCATACATCTGTCATTGTATATATACCATTTTTACGTTTATATGCAAATCTCTTCACGTGTAAAATCCTACCATTCTTTTCAAACTAGAAACATATTTTTTCATATAACAGTTTTTTTAACTTTATTTTTTAATATCCTAAATTCCTTTAATACTTCATATTTCCACAAATATATTTAAAATCCTTTATTTTAATAAATACAAATAAAAATAAGGTAATGATATTTAAATCACCGCCTTAATGCAAATAAGAACCCTGCAACGCTTGTACGCTTTTACTAAGTTCTTAAAATTTTTATTTTGCCTTTTTCATTTATTATAATTAAATTTATATTATTTCTCTGGTGCACGATAGCCAGCGTTTTCTGCTTCTTCAACAGTTTTAAACCATTGTACAACATTAGTAGTTTTATCATAGTATTTACTATTTGGAACATGATATATCTTTGATTTACTTCCTTTTATTAGACCTTGCCCATTTGAATCTACATATTGCTTACTTGCACTTGAACTACTATTCGAATTATATGATGTTGAGTTTTGAGCTGCAACATTATTTATCCATGCTCCATTACTATTTAAATAGTAACCTTCAATTGTAGTATCATGTGCCATATAACCATCAGCATTAAAATAATACCATTTACCATCTATCTGTCTCCAACCAACTGACCATGAACTTCCCTCTGTGTTCCACCATCCATTAGAATCTTGTCTCCATTCTGCATGTGCAACTATTGGATTGATTGCTAATAATGACATGCACATAACAAAACTAGCTACAAGTTTTTTAAAGTTTTTCATTCCTACATCCCCCTATAGTAGTATTTTTTGTACATATATGCATTATTATACTATATGTGAGATTAAACTACAATTTTATATAATATTTAAATACGGTTTTAAAGTATTAATTCTAAAAAATAAGGCAGGAATATATTTCTATACTCCTGTCTAAATCATTAAATTATTTTAAATTTTTATGGTAAGCTTTTTCTTTTTGTTCTTATTAATCCTTTGATAATATTATTCTTCACATTCATATTGATTATATTGTTTTTCTTCATCTTTTCTAGTCGTTCTTGTATTAGTCTTAGATATATTTCCAATATCATATTTTTTCTTTTCTTTATTATCAATCCAATTTAGACCAGTTAATTTCTTCAATAAAAATTCTCCACCGCTTACTGAAAACATAGTTCATTTGTCAAAAATGCTTGTAAAATTTGATGGCCATTTTTAGAACATGTAAATTTAAGATAATTTCTGTACACTAGATTTTTCATTCCTAATATAAATAATAAAAAGAATAATTTATTCTTTTCCATAAAAAATAAAGTTAAAGGATTAATATGCTTCCGTTTATTCCCTATTTTATACGTTTGATTCTTTATATATTTACAATAATTCTCATATGTGTAATTATACAAATATAATTTAAAAATTATACATTTATGGGGAGGAATTTTGATGAAAAAAAATGTATTGAAAGGAATTATGGGAGCCTGCATAATTACAGGATTGATAATAGTACAGGTTTCTCCTACATTTGCTGATGTAAAAGATTATGTAACAGAGAATAATCATGTGCTAATTGGAGGTGTAACTGGAAGACACTATTATATAACTAAAGCTACTGAATCAAAGTATGTTGCTCCAATTAATAATGCAATTAATGATTGGAAATCAGCAACTGGTAATCTTGTATCGTTTACTCGAACATATGATACATACGAGGTTGAAGCTCAAGCAACTATACGTGCTAAAAGTTATCCAAACTATCCATACAATGATGCTAATGGATACACTGAATTTTATAATAAAAAAATAGATATAGACAAAGTTCAACCTAATTACTGTGATTGGCAATACACTGAAGTACATCTTAATACTTATAGAATCCAAAATTATTCTTCTGATCTTATAAAAGGTGTAGTTGCTCATGAAATGGGACATACATTTGGATTAGATGATAATAATTCAAACCCAGGAACAATTATGTGTCAAACAGGATCTGGTCGTAATGTAACTCAGCCGCAATCTGGTGATGTTGCTGGAATAAATTATTTATATAAATAGGGAGGATAATTTCATGAAAAAAAATTTTGTAACAATATTGTTACTATTATCAATAAGTACCATGTTTATTGGATGTGGTGCTAATAGTAAAATAGAAAACACTGAAGAAAAAAACAATATAGTTGCTACTAACACTGGTTTTAATGATACTAACAATAATAATGATATCATTATTAACACTGAAATGGATTTCGTTAAAGCTTATAATAATGTTAAGGACTTAAAAAAAGATGCCCAAATTATTGTCAAAGGAGAGGTAACTGAAACTAAATCTTATCCTTCTGATTCAATGATAATTACAGAATTTAAATTAAAAGTGGACAAATCATATGATAATAATTCTAAAGTTGGAGATACACTAACAATAGCAACTGCTGGTGGAACAGTTCGCTTTAATGAATATGCGAAATACAATGCTGATGATCCATATGTCATTGAAAGAAAAAAATCTAAAGAAAATTCACAAAATGCTAATGTAACAATGAAATTTCAAGACTCTGACTTAATAGAAAAAGGTAAGGAGTATATAATATTTGCTAATAAACAGCCAGTATTAGAAGGTGAAACGCACAAAAAAATGTATTGTAGTATAAATGTTGGTAAAGGACAATTCGAAGTGATGACTAACAAAGAAACAAATAGCGTATCACTTGCATCTTCCGATGATGTAGAACCTAATAATAGAGTAATAAATAACTCATTAAAATATGACAAAGACATGCAAACATTTGAAAAAGAAATTAATAAGTAGGCAAAATTATAAAGTAATTTATATATGTTATAAGGTTCTTAGTGTTTTATTTTTTTGAAAGTATAAGGATTTAACATTAGTTAATATATGAACTCTGATTAATACTGTACATATCAATTTAAGAAATTCAGAAAAGATTTAATCATTAACTAATGTTAAATTATTGAATAATCGTAGCATATTATTATATAGTCATACTGATAACTAATTTTTATATAATTAAATATACGCTGACTAATATAATAAAGGAGGATTCAAAATGAGATTTAAATTTATACGAGTAGTGACAATTTTATTAACTATAGCTTCAGCAATAACATTAAATCCACTAAAAGCAAATGCAGAATGGAAACAAGATACTAAAGGATGGTGGTATGCTGAAGATACCTCATGGGCTACAGGTTGGAAAAATATTAATGGAGAATGGTATTATTTCGATAGAAATGGATACATGAAGACAGGTTGGATAGAGGATGAACAAAAATGGTACTATCTATATAGTGGCGGTGTTATGGCTAAAAATGTTAATATTAATGGTTATGTATTAGATTCTAATGGAGTATGGATTTCGTCTATACAAAATAATACTTCAAATTTAAAAAATGATGCTATTAATAATAAACAGGATGTTAGGGAAATTGCATTTAATCAGCTAACTTCACAAGAGAAAAATTCAATAAAAGGTAGTTGGCAGAATGGTCAAATTTCTGAAATAACTTTAAGTGAAAGTATGGGAAGGATTACCGATAAATCATATGTTGGGAAGGAAGTATATATTGTTAATTTTCCTACAAATGCTGAATCAAAACCTAATAATATACTTGTATATATAGGAAAGGATAATTATACGATAGTTGGATACGGATATGTAGATTAACTAATTACTTGTAAGTGATATTGTCCGCATATAAAAGGTGAAATGTTATGGGATAGACTCAGAATCCTAACTAAGGAAATAAACTCCACAAAAGTTTATTTTAAGAACTTAAATAAAGGTCTGATGTGTAATCACTTTTTTAGTTCTAAAACTATTACCAAAAACAAAATATCAAAACAATAGTATTTAGAGGCTGTAAATATTTTTGTGTATTCTGATTTTCTTCTTGGAAATAACCGATAACTTGAATATTGAATTAATTTCAAATTTTGTCTACTAATGTATATTTATAGCGAATGATTTATTTAGCTCTTATGTATATTATTCCCAACTAGTGGTAATAATATACATAGGACAAATAATTTTGAAAAGGAACTTTGATATTAGGAATATTCTAATTTAAAGTTCTTTTTTTATGCTATGTTATCAAAGACTTCACTAAATACTATTTTAAGCTGGTCTTGTTGATATTGTTTGAGTAGCAATTATTGCTCCATTTGTAACATCTTTAACAGTAAGAACAAAACTTTTAGCTGTAGTCAAAGTAAGATTTCTTACCTGAATTGTATTGCTAGTTTTCTTAACCAAACTTATAGCCGAACTATTTAAAAGCTACTGACCTACAGAATCCAAACTAAATGATATATCTAATGTATTAGTTAATACTGGATTTGTTACTACAGTTCCATTGTCCTTACATACTACATTACTAATTTGATATGTTGCACTTTCAACAAAACTTGCTGAACTTGAAGACAAAGTAATTTCATATACATGAGGATTATATACTTCTATGAATTTACAAACATATATTATTAAATCTTCTCTTGTAGTATCAATCGAAATAATATTATATAATCCACCATCATAAATAATCTTTGAAAATCCAACATTATTACTTTTATTGTTTGAATCTAAACTTGGAACTATAAATTGATACTGGTCATGTGTATCAACTATTTCTCCAGTATCATTTAGAACTGTACTTTTTTTATCAATTACAGCTTCTATCTTTTTAAATGTAGAACCTAATTCTATAGGTAATGCCTTTTGAAGTTGTCAACTAAAAGTAGACAGAAAAAAGGCATGTTTAACCAAACCCTTGTTCAATCTTAAATTGAACAGGGGTTTTATACTTTAGACTATAAGCTGGTCGTTCAAAATTGTAGTAGTTTATATACTTATCAATAAATTCATAAATATTATCTTCTTCCCAATATCTAAAATCAGTTATCATTTCTGCTTTGATCCAACCGTTAATTGATTCAATAATAGGATTATCAGTAGGCGTTCCTGCTCGCGACATTGAGCGAATTATGTTATAATCTTTATGAGCTTCACGAAATGCTCTTGAGGAATAAACAGTACCCTGATCAGTGTGCAAAATTGTCTGGGTTGTTTGTTTCTCAATTTTTTTCTTTAGTTGTTCCAAGCAATTAAAGTATGGCTTTCTGTCACCAACTTTTTTAGAAATATCATATGCTATAATTTCATTATTAAAAGTATCAAGCATATATGTCCATTCATAATTTTGTCCTCTATGTTTTATACATGTCATATCGGAAACTGCTAATTCAAGCGGCTTAACTGCATTCCATTTTCCATTAATAATATTAGGATAAAAAACATGTTCATCTCCGTGTTTACGATATTTACGACGACGTGCTTTAGATTTGATTCCTGAATATTTACAACATTTGTGCGCAAGATTATCTGAAAATATCAAATCCGTTTCACGGCGAACGATAGTAGCCAACCTATGATATCCATATGATTTATACTTTTCATGAGCTATTTTTAGCAATTCAGTTAATGTCTGTCTAACTTTTTGATGCCTATTTAAGTGATTTTTTCTTGATAACCATTTATAATAACTAGAACGATTCACACTCATTAATTCACATAAAAACTTTATTGGATATTTTTCTCTTAACGAATCAATTATTTCAAACTCACATCTTTTGTAATAACAAATTCCTTGTTTGCACCAGCTCCTTTCACTAAGTAACCTTTTTTTAATCGTTCAATTTCGACCTCCTGTTTAGCTACTATCAAGCGTAGCCGATCAACTTCACTTAACGTTTTACTAGTATGAATTGCAGCATAATGGTTACCTTTTTTCTTATTATTTACTAATCCCTGTTCACCTTCATCTAGATATTTTTGAATCCAAATATACAACATACCACCTGAAATATTTTCTTCCTTTGCTAAAGCTATTCTTCCAATACCTTCATTTAAATAACGTTTCACAATTCTGAGCTTATCTTCTTTGTCCCATTTGCGATTAGACCCACCTTTTGGTCTTCCTATTCCCATTTAATCACATCCTCTTATTTTTTATTATAACAAAAAAGTAGACATACTTTTTTAATGTCTACTTTCATCTTACAACTTCAAAGAAACTTCCTAACCTATAAAAATATTCTTAACTTGTCATAATCCTGTCACAAATAATTATTATAATAAAGCTATAAAGTAGTTAAAGCATTATTATTTACCCCTTAAATAATAAATATAACCCAGTATTCAAGATAAGCTGTTACCCATTAACAGATTATCCTTTTTATTTTATGTGATTGAGATATAAAATCTTCACGTGATTCAATTGGTAAATCAAGTAGTGCAAATATTTTAAACTGTCCCAACGTTGAGACACCTACTATAATATAAAAATAAAGGAATAGTAAGAGAATTTTCTTACTGTTCCTTTATCTAATAATTGCTAATTAGATTTTTGATATAATACTATTATGACAGAAATTTTTTCGCAATAAGTATACTAAATATCCATAAGCAAATAATTATAATAAGTATTAAAAATAATATATATTTTATTACTTTCTTTATTTTATTATTTAATATTCAAATCACCTCTAACATAATTATTGGGGAGTTGTCCAACCTTCAATGTTTTTGTTAACATCTCCCTGTACACCAAGTTCAGCACTTCCATATTTAACTCCTAGCCCTTTCCATATAAGACTAAATGTAACATCGGATGTAGCCCATGCTTTTTGTGAATTATAATCTAAAGATACATCACTCCAATTAGTATCTAAAAGAGGACTGTAATTTTTCCCTGTATATGCGTTACCATCATCTACAGATAAAACTTCATCACCATTATGAGTATATTTTACCCATATTATGGCTTGAAAAACATCAACATCAAAAAGTGTGATAGCATCTTTATATGTTCCTGTTACTTTATGTTCTTGAGCATCTCCATAAGATGATTTACTAATACTATTACTTTTATTTGACTTATCAGTATCTTCAACATTTGAACTTACTGTAACTTTTATATCGTCATTATATTTAAAAACCTTATTAGATGTTGATTGACTTGAACTATTAAGAGAAGCTAAAGATGACTTTTTAACCTCTTGTTTTACAGCATTATTTGCAGTCTTAATAGCATTAGACATAATTTCTGGATTGTTAAGATATTCAATAAATTTATCTTGTTTTTCTTTTGTTAATGCTTTAAATTGACTTAATGCAGTTTTTAAATCAGCTTTTTCACTTCCAGTAGATTTTTTTATTTTTTCGTTAAACCATGAAATATAAGAATCTTTTGTTAGTGTATTGTTTTTAATAGAAGATTTAATTAAAGTCCCATTTGTAGTAGTTGCAAATGCAGGAATAGAAGTTGTCCCAATTACAGTCGTTAAGATTGCTACAACTGCCAATAGTTTTATTTTTGTTTTTTCATATTCTTTTCATTCCTTCCTTTTTATGATTATATTTCCTATTATATACCTATTTTTTATAAAATTCAATATTATGTATTATTATCCATAATGATTCTATAATCAAAATATTAAAATAAGTTTCAAATAACCTTTATAGTACTTAGAGTTTAGATATTGTAGGTTTAATGTGGGGTTTATCAAAAATGTTAGTGACACCACTAACAAAGCCAATAAAAATATAAATAATTAATATTGTATAATATCTAATTATTAAGAATTTTTATGCTTACTTTGCTTATATGTAGCTTATGTAACAAGTGGTTTGTAATCCATAATGCACTAGATAGTTTCTATTTGAGATACTTCTAATAAAAGACTTGAAATTTACTAAATAATTTTAAAAGTTAAGCTTGATTTTAGAATTAAGGCTTGCTATTGTTGAGGAGTTTTTCAGATTTTGGATATAAGAAAGCCGATATTTCACGACTTTATCATTGTTGAGTCTGTTTACGAGTTTCATCAACAAGCCTACATATTGTTACTAGACACTAACAACCCTGTCCATATGTAAGTAGCATCAATTGTTATTCCACCACCCTAATTATAAAGCCTTTGGGCATTGGCTCTAAGGTAATTGCTCCCCATAAACTTTACTGCATCGGCTTTATGTAACCTATGGGATATTTTATACTTGTCCCACCGCATAGCAAGTAAAGTTCACCTTAAAATTTTGCGAACTAAATAAACCATAGCATCTTTATTTTTTGAAAAATTTGTGATATCATAATTTTATCGAGATTATGTTACCATTTGAATAAGATGGTACAGATTATAAACTATATTTAATTGTAGTTTAGGTAGATAGATTACTCTCCAAAGTAACCTATCTATTTTTTATTTAATCTAATGTCTTCTTATCTTGTGGTATAACTATTTCTAACACTATTCCCCTACTTTCTTAGATTCATCAAAGGACTAGTTCTTACACTCATCTCAACGATGTCCCCATCATTTATAGACTGCAAATATCGCTTGGTTATAGATATATTTTCATGTCCTAGTAATCTACTAAGTGAATATACGTCAAGACCATTTCTGAGTTGTGCTTGAGCGAAATAATGTCTGCATGTGTGAGGGCTACACCTCAAGTCTTTCCTAATGTTAGCTTTCTTCCCACATATCTTAACAACTCTTTCAATCCCTTCAACTGTTAATGCTTTAAACCTATAAGATAAAAAGAATGGTGTGCTATCGTCTATAATTCTATCTTTAAACCTATTGTCTCTACATCTTACATATCTTAGAATCAACTTCTTTACATAAGGACTAATTGCAACCATCCTTTGCTTATTTCCCTTACCATTTTTTATAAGTAAATTATTTTCTCTAACATCTGAATTTTTTATTGAACATAACTCCAAACAACGTACTCCAGTGTCTAGCAAGAAAGCCATTATTAACTTGTTTCTAATTATTAGATAGTCACTTCCTGTATAAACTTTCATCATTCTCTCTACTTCTTCATTTGTAAATGCATTTATTAATGTTTTCTTTTCTCTTAACCAGCTTATATTAATCATAGGATTAGTTTCTATGGCATCTTCTTTCACTGCATACTTAAAAAATGCTCTAAAGGACTTTATAACCCCATTAATATAGATAACTTTATTTCCTTTAACTTGTAAAAATTTTATATATGCTTTTATATGAACTGTCTTTATCTTTTCAATATTCTTCAAATCAAATTTCTTCTCTATAAAAGTAAACATTAATAAATTATTATTTCTATAGCTCTTTATAGTTCTTGGACTGTAATTTTGTATTTGTAGTTCTAAAATAAATTCTTCCAATAAATCTTTTAACAGCAAAAAAACCACTCCCTATCTGTTTAGATAGAAAATGGTTTTTAAAACATAACATACATCAATCTATTTTACAAAATTTAATGTACATCGTAATCAATATTAGTCTTTACAATTTTTCACAAACCTTTGAAATCAAGTCGTACCAATTACTTTAACCTACTATTCATCCCATCCTTCTGGGAATTCAGCGTTGTGATACACCTCTTGAACATCATCATCTTCATCAAGTAAGTTTAACATCTTTTGGAATTTCTTTGCTTCATCTTCATTAATTGCTGTATAAGTATCTGGAATCATCTTAACAGCTGCCTCTAGGAATTCAATTCCTTCTGCTTCTAATGCTTCTCTAACTGTCCCAAAATCTTCTGGCAACGTTGTTACTACAAATACTTCTTCTTCATCAGCTGAGAAATCTTCTGCTCCTGCATCTAAAGCCAGCATCATCATTTCTTCTTCATCCCTATCACCTTTTTCAATGATAAGTTCTCCCTTTTCTTGGAACATGAATGCTACACAACCAGATGTTCCCATATTTCCGCCACCTTTAGTAAATGCACTTCTTACATTTCCAGCAGATCTATTTTTATTATCAGTAAGAGTTTCAACTATTACAGCTACCCCACTAGGGCCATAACCTTCATAAACTATATTTTCATAATTAACTGATGACAATTCACCAGATGCTTTTTTAATTGCTTTTGCTATTGTATCATTAGGCATATTCGCAGCCTTTGCTTTTGCAATTACATCTCTTAATTTTGCATTTGTATCTGTACTAGCTCCACCATTTTTAACAGCCACAACAATTTCTTTACCAAGCTTAGTAAATACCTTTCCTCTTGCTGCATCTGTCTTACCTTTTTTTGCTTGAATGTTATGCCACTTTGAGTGTCCTGACATATGCTTTCCTCCTTACTTTATTTCCTGTAATTTGCTTAATTATAGTAGATTTAATCAATCAACTTGAAAATTAAACCATCAAATATTATACCATGTAATCTATGAATTTACAATTTCCATATTATATTCACTCATTAAAAAACATGTGTTACCGGTCACACATGTTCTTTATTTTCTTAATTCCCATCACTTTCTTTACATTCATCAAAACTAACACTTATATTTCTCCCCATATCTTTAGCCTTATAAAGCGCCATATCAGCTTTTTTTAGTCCATCTATCAGCAGCTGATCACTTTCACTGAACTCATACACCCCCAAACTCACAGTCACTTTCCCATAGATTCCATCTTTTATTTCATATTCTGATTTTTCAACTGTTTCTCTTATAAGTTCAGCAATCTTCTTCGCATTTTCTAAATCTAATTTAGGGAGTAAAATCAAAAATTCTTCTCCACCATACCTTCCAACGAATCCAATATCCTTAATTTGTTTTTTAGATATTTTAGCTATTCCTTTAAGTACAATATCACCAACATAGTGTCCATAAGTATCATTAATTTTTTTAAAATAATCTACATCCATCATTATTATCGATAGTTTACTATTGGTTTTAGATCTATTTCTGACTAATTCTTCACCTTGTCTTATAATTTTATTACGATTTAGAATTTTTGTAAGCATATCATTATTGGCAAAATAATTCACTTCATCGAAGAGCTTTCCATTTTCAATTGCAATAGCAATATACGAAGCCAATATTCTCAATGCAAATATATCACTACTTGCATAAACATTTTTTGCATTGCTTTGTACTGTTAAAACTGCTATCGGCTTATCCTCTAATAAAATTGGTAGATATATTATTGAAGCAGGATATTTATCTATTCTTTCTATATCCAAAGGTAATATATCAACATACTTCCAATATTCATTGACAATGTCATTTATCACAACTTCTTTTTTAGTTAAAAAACTATACACACCCAAACTTGCTTTGTTATCAAGAGATAATTCCTTATATTCAACTTCTTCTCCTTTTTCTATAAAAGTCTCATAAACAAGTCTATTTTTTTCCTTATTATATAAACCAACCCCAACCACATCTGCTGCTACAACTTTTCCAATTTCATTATAAATCAATCTTACAAGCTGCTTCATCCCTAAGCTTGCGGTTATTTTTCTACCTACTGTTGATATCAAATCCATTTTTTTATATAAGGATTTATAGGTTTTAGCTTCCTTAGCTGCACTCTTATATCTTAAAATAGAAAGACATAAATTGCTATGATTTGTATTTGCTTCTTTTTTATATTCATCATATTTTTCAAAGGCTTTATATGCTTTTTCAAAGTCACCCATATTACTATAAATATTCTTAAGCATTTCATAAGCTTGAACTCTGAACTTTATATAAGAAGCTAGATTTTCATCATTAATTGCAATAAATAATTTTTCTTTTGCTAATTCATATTGTTTTAAATTAAAATAGCACTTTGCCCATCTTATAGCAGTCTTAATTTTATAAAAAGAATCATTATTTTCTGTAGTAATTTTAATTATTTCTTCAAATTCCTTTATAGCTTCTTCAATATTTCCTACTCGATAATTTATTAATGCTCTTGTGCCCATAAATTCTTCTCTATCTATTATATAATTAATTCCATTCATAATAGTTAATGCTGTATTACAATATTCATAAGCCTCATTATAATCTCCATTATATAGAGCACACTTGGATAAAACACTAAGTATTACAACTTCACTTTCAGGAGCAAGATTATAATTATCATTTTTTAATCTTTCCACTAAATCCAAAGCTTCATCATAGTTTTCGCTTTCAACATAAGTTTCAGCGGTATTCAAAAGTAAAGAAACCAAATTTTTTTCATCTTCTTCTTCAGTAGCTAATTCTATTCCTCTCATTCCATTTCTTATTGCTAGTTCTAATTCTCCTAAATTCAAATAATCTGAAAGCAGAGCATTACAAGATACAATTATTCCTTCTACACATTGCTCTTTTTCAAAGAAATCATTAGCAATCAAATGAGTAGTAGATGCTTTCAAAAAATCATTAGCACAATTTTCACACCAACCAATATAAGTTAAACACCAATGTTCAGCAAATTTATACTTCCACTTTCGGGTTAGTTCAAGAATATATTCAAGGACCTCTTTTACATATTTGAAATCTGACATCATATTCTTTATAGCATAATTTCTAAAATACTGAATATAATTCTCATCTTTTTTCAACTTTTCGATATGTTCATAAAATTCCATATATTTATACATCGTAAGCCCCCATTTATCTTAATTCATTTTAAGCTTCAAAGTTCTTTATATAGCCTATTTCCTTCTTTAAAATAAATCCCTGCCTCACTTTCATGAATTATTATTTTCCCATTAGCAGCCTCAATCATTTCATTTTTAATATCTTCAGAAAGTGTTTTTTCCGATAAAATGTGAACTATTACTTTATCGGTATACTCTGTTTCCTCTATATGCAAGTTCTTTTGAGAACATAAATGTTGAATTTTTCCAAATAAATCATATTCCATTTCAAAACTCAATTTAATACCATCAACTTTTTCTACTATTCCAGCAGCTTTTATTGCTATGCTTGCACCTTTTGTATACGCTCTGGTTAATCCACCAGTTCCTAAAAGTATCCCACCAAAGTATCTGGTAACAACTATTGCGCAATCTGTTACTCTGCTTTTTTTCAACACTTCAAGTATAGGTATTCCTGCGGTACCTTGTGGCTCCCCATCATCAGAATATTTTTGTATATTCATATTTTGTCCAATTATGTAAGCTGAGCAATTATGTCTTGCCTGCTTATGCATATTCTTTATCTCTGCTATAAAAGCCTTTGCCTCTTCCTCAGTCTCCACTCTCTTTGCATAGCCAATAAATTCCGACTTCTTTTCTTCAAACCTATCTTCACCTAAACCTCTTATTGTAATGTAAGACATCTCTATTTACTCCTTTTCATTATTTTACCCATATAAATTTCAAATAGTAGTACTCAATTTTAGATCTTCTAAAAGTGAATTAAAGAAAAATCTTACTTATGAGGTTCTTTTAATAGTAACAACTCCTCTTTTAATATTGTTAATCCTTTTTTAATTTTAGCTTCATTTGTCTGATAAAAGGATATTCTAAAAGAGTCTTGTCCTTGATCTTGTACTGTAAAAAACATAGCTCCAGGTGTAATGTATACTTTTCTTTTCTTTAGGCGAGTGAAAAGTTCTGTTGTATTTATTTTAAAATTTTCCCTTAATGTTATATAAAAATTCAACCCACCTTTAGGTTCTTTGTATACTAATATATCCTTAAAGTCCTTGTTTAGCAAGTCTTTCATACAATTATATCTTTTTATATATTCATCATTTAAATTTTTAATATTATTTTTCCATTTCTCACCTGAAATATATGATTCTAAAGCTCTCTGCATTAGACTTGAAGTAGTTATATCCGTATTATGCTTTGAATTTTGAAGAGTTTCTCTGAAAATTGTAGGTGCTATTAAATAACCTAAGCGTATTCCAGGAAGAAAGATTTTAGAAAAACTTTTTATATATATTACCCTATCTTTTTTATCAAGCCATTTAAATGGAATATATTCTAAAGAACTTTCATATATGAGTTCAGACAAATAATCATCTTCAATTATGTAAAAATCATAAATTTCAGCAAGTTCTAAAATTCTTTTTTTCTTTTCTAAACTATAACTTATTCCTGTAGGATTCTGAAAATAGCTCATTGTATAAAAACATTTTATTTCATTCTTTTGGAGTATTTTTTCGAATTTATCTAAATTCACGCCATCTTCTTCAATTGGAACCTCAAATAAATTAACCTTTCTCCACTTAAAGACTGATAATGCCCCTACATAAGTTGGCTTTTCAACTATTATATTATCATTAATATTTAATATTCCTTTTGATGCTATATCAATTCCTTGCTGAGCTCCTGATACAATTATCACATCTTCATTTTTTAATTTGTCATTCCAAAAAACTTTATTAATTGTAGCTATTAGTCTTTCATATCCATTTCTATTATCTGAAAATAGAGCTTTTGCACCATCTCTTTCTAGTACTTCATTAATAATAGTCTTTAAATCATCAATAGGAAATAATATTTCACCTGTAGTTTCACCTGTAAAATCTATCACTTTTTCTAAATCTTCTGTAGATATCTTTTTTAATGCATTTGAATATTCTTTTCTTAAACTAGAAGCAACTTCTTTTCTTTTAGCATAACTTCCACTTCCAACCTTTTGGTATGCATACCCCTCAAGCTTAAGTTTATTATATGCACTAACTATTGTTACATTGTTAACTCCAAGCTTCTTTGATAAATCCCTTATGGTTGGAAGCTTATCCCCTTCTTTTATTTTCCGCTTGTCAATTAAATTCTTTATATAATTAGCTACCTGAACGTATTTTGGTGTCTCATCTTCTTTAAATTTAAAATTTTTATAGATATCCATAATTTCGCTCCTGTCACAAAACCATTCAAATGATTATATACCAATTGTCAATACTCAATTAACTTTGAAATCCATTAAGAATTTCTCAAATTGAGATGTACAATCTTTATTTCAAATTATATGTAAACTTTATATGAATATACATTTTCACATACTAAATTTTCATTAAATGGCAGTTCCAAATTTTTAGTATCCTTTATTATTAAATTTCTTTTATATAATTCCTTTAAAATATCTTCTATTTTTATATCAAATTCTTTAAAGAGCTGGCTGTTCTTTATTTCATATGAACTTATAAATATCCCTTTATCGTATAGATAATCTAACAAAAGTTTAGCCGCCTCAGCTATATTTTCATCTAAAAAATCATTTATATAATCAATACTATACTGTATATTTTCCTTTGTACATTTATTATTATACAGTTCCTTTATTAATTTATTAAAAGTATTATTCAAATTCATAACCATTTTAACTGCATCCTTAACTACACTATACCCATTTAAGTTTAAGTATAATTTAGCAAAACTATCTAATGCCCTAATTATCACTTCGTAGCAAGTAAATATACTATCATTTTGTAAATACTTTTTAGTAACTCTAATATCCTTAATTATATTCCCCAAATATACTAAATCCCATATTTCTTTATACTTATCAGAACTATATTTTGCTTTATTAAAAATATTTTCTACCTCATCATCTCTTGAAAATATCATTTTAGAGGATATCAATAAATTTCTTATTTTTCCTTTATCTCCATCACAGTTATATAATTCCAAAAATCTTTCTCTACTTAGTACTTTCATATGTACAGGTATATCTAACATTTCTGAATATACATCTCTAACTTCATCAAAAACATCCTTATAGACTACAAATAAATCTATATCAGATTCTTCCCATAAATCTCCGCTAACTATACTTCCAAATGCAAATATAGCTAAAACTTTCATATTATCTTTTAATGTATTTATTAATTTCTCAGAGGATTTTTGATAATCCACTATGGATTTTGACATCTTATCTCCACCTTTTTGTCTAAGTAAATAGTATCTGTTTAAAACTCATTACCATTATAACTGAAACATGTATTTATTTAAAGAATTGTCTACTTAAAAATATTATAAAAAGATTCTTAAATAATTAAATCTAAGAATCTTCTTTATAATTAAATGGTGGACAATTTCTATCCATACTATCTATTTCTGAAACATATAATTTTATTCTTCTAGTTAAAGCTCCTAATAAATCTTCCACTTCGCCATTCATTCTATAACATAATTTAAATGCATTTTTAATTTCTTTTCTATCACCAAAGGTGTTAATATTTATATTTTGTGCAACAGTCGACATATTTGAAGCTGCAAAAGCTATAAGATTTACAGCATCAATCAAAGGCCTTACTTCCCTTGTAAAATATATATTACTTAATACTTCAACCCTAAGAGATGCTATATTATCTCTAGTTAAAGTAATAGATGATATAGCATCATTTAAATTTTTAAGATTATTTAAAAGTTCCTGCTGCTTTGCTTTTATTTCTTCATAGCATTGATTGACATCAGCAGATGTCGCATCTGATATATTAGTAGTTGTATCCTTTGCATCTGTTTCGTTTTTATTAGGCGCATCTTCAGAAGTATTTTCCGCACTACCTTCTGATATATTTTTTGTATTAGCATTTGAATTTTGTTCTTGCTTAGTACCAAAAAAGATCTCGGCAATTTCATCATAACTGTCTTTTTGCTTGCTTTGTTCTTTGGATAAATTAGATTCATTATTCTTTGCTCTATTCTTTTTTGATTTTCCTTTTTTAGAACCACGCTTAGAATGTCTTTTACCCATAACTATGAATTCCTTAATTAATACTTATATATAATATATTAATTAAGCTTAATTTTTATTCTTTAGTCATATATTCAACTGTTTTGTTATAAACTTCATCATCTACTTCTGCAATCATAAAAGTACCATTTTCTTTATACTCTTCTTCAAGCACCCTTGCATTTCTATGCAAATATGATTGAACATCACTCTTATCATATGGTATTAAATACTCAATCTTTCTATAATTGTATGGAACCTTTTCTTCAATTAGGTTTAAAAGTTCTTCTAAATTTATTTTTTCTCTAGCTGAAATTTCAATTATTTCACCTTCGCCTATTTCTTCTTTGATTGCCTTTATTTGCTCCTCTGATGCTTTATCTATTTTATTTAATACAAATATCGTTTCTTTATCAATTGCACCTAATTCATTTAAAACTTCATTTACTGCTTTATATTGATCTAGTGCACTATCTGAAGCTACATCTATTACGTGACATAAAAGATCAGAATAAATAACTTCCTCTAATGTAGATTTAAAAGCTTCTACCAATTCATGAGGCAGCTTTCTTACAAAACCAACTGTATCTGTGAGTGTAACCACGCCCTTCTTACTCAAGGTTATAGCCCTTGTAGTAGTATCTAAGGTTGCAAAAAGCATATTTGCTTCAAATACTTTATCTTTAGTTACATTTTCTTTTTTAGCTGCTAAATCACAAAGAGCATTTCTTAAAGTGGACTTTCCTGCATTTGTATATCCAACCAAGGACACTTTAGGAATATTTTCTTTATTTCTTTTTTCTCTTTGAATATCTCTAGTTTTTTTGATTTTTTTAAGTTCATCTTTAAGATTATATACTGTCTCCATTATATGTCTTCTATCTGTTTCAAGCTTCTTTTCTCCAGGTCCTCTAGTACCTATTCCTCCACCTGTTCTAGATAAAACTGTTCCTAGACCTTGCAATCTGCTCATTCTATATTTTAATTGAGCTAATTCTACTTGAATTTTGGCTTCTTTGGTCTTTGCTCTTGTTGCAAATATTTCTAATATTAATGTAGTTCTATCAATTACCTTTGCTCCTAAGGCAGCTTCAAGATTTCTAACTTGAGAGCCTGAAAGTTCATCATCAAAGATAATTACATTTGCTCTTTCCACCTGTCTCATCGATGCAATTTCTAATACCTTCCCTCTACCTATAAAAAAGGCTGCATCAATTTTATTTCTACTTTGAAAAACTGTCTTTAAAACTGGTATATTACAAGCCTCAGTAAGCTCTTCTAATTCTTCTAAACTTTCCTTAGTATCGGAACCAACTAATATTGCTTTTTCTTCTGTATCTTCTATAACATCATTAGTTTTAATTAAATTTTCAATAAATCTTATTTTATCTAATATATGAATAGTTTTTATCTCTTCTAGTGAAAGATTGCTCTTTTCTTCTGCTTCCAACTTATTATTAAATAAAGAAAGCATTCCTAATGAAAAATCAATTATTTTTCCATCTACTATTGCTACAGATACAATTGCATCTAATTTTAACTTTAGTAGTGCTGTTAAATCTAAGGCTGATAAATTACAGTAACCATTTGGATGTGTATGAATTACCCTAATTCCTGATAATCTCTTTTCTTCTATATCTATTAGAGGTACTTCTACAGATGTAGAATCTCCTATTGCAACAGAAGTTACATTTCCCTTTCTATTTATTCCAACACTTACTTCTCTTTCAATTAAACTTGAACTTCTAGAAATTATATATAAAATTTCTTCATTACATACTTCATCCTTTAAATTTCTAATTGAATAAATACTTTCTAGTTCATCTATTATAGATTTTTTAATTCCTTCAATATTTCCAAATATCATATTAACACCTCACATTAGCTATCTTGACAACTTTCTTATAATTTTATACTATTAATTCATTAAGGTATATTATATAAGCAATAAGTCAATATTTTTTATATATTTGACTTGTTTTTTATTTAGTACCCCTAATTATAACTTATAAAATTCACAATTGACAATGTACAATTGATAAATTTAAGGTAATTTATTATGTTTTGTTGAAATATTTCATAGAAAACCTACAATAATGTGTGCTGAAAAAATTTGATAAAATTATAATATTTTCAAAGAAAATAAGCATTCAATGTTCATCAAGTATTGAGCATTGATAATTTCAATTATCCTATATTTTTCCCCTTGTACTATGTTAGTTGCAAAATAAATAAAAAATAAAAGGAGTTTTTTAAACATGGACGATAAGAAACGTAACATTCTTTTTTCTGAAGAAAAAATTAATTCTAGAATAAAGGAATTAGGAAAAACTATTACTGAAGATTATAAAGGTAAAAATATTTATCTATTATCTTTACTTCGCGGAAGCTTTGTCTATGCCGCTGATTTAGCTAGAGCAATAGACTTAAATGTAAAAATAGGATTTATGACTACTTCAAGTTATGGAGATTCTGAAACTTCTTCTGGATCTGTTAAAGTGGTTAATGATATTTCTGATAACATTGAAGGATGGGAAGTTCTTATCGTTGATGATATTGTTGATACTGGTATTACAATGGATTTTGTTGTTAAGCATGTACAATCTTTAAAGCCTGCAAGCGTTAAGACATGTGTTCTTCTTGACAAGCCATCTAGAAGAAAGGTAGAAATCAAACCAGATTATTGCTGCTTTGAGATTGAAGATTTATTTGTAGTTGGTTATGGATTAAACTATGGTGATTTTTACAGAAATGTACCATATGTATTTAATTGGGAATAAAAAAGAAACCTTTATGGTTTCTTTTTTTATTACACATTTTCATTATCTTTAATTTTTATTCTGATCGTTTGTTGGAATACCAATAGTTGTATTTGGTATTTTTCCTACTATTATTGTATCTGATACAGGAATTTGCGTATTTACCTCAACCTCTTGATCTCTTAGAGGTAATTTCAATTTAACCTTTGCATTGACATCTAAATATATTTTATGTCTAGTTTGGTTAATTCCTGCACTTTCAAATTTAGATTCATAACTTGTAATTATATTTCCTATGGGTTCAATTTCAATTGTCATTTTAGGACCCAAGCTGTAAAAGGCACTTTGTTTACTCATCCATCCTAAAGGAACCTGTATAGCAGAATTTTTCATATCACTTAATTCTTTATTACATTCTGAAGATAATTCGGCTGCTATATAATTTAATTTAACTGTATCAGACTGCATTAATATTATATTTCCTTGATTATCCTTTTCTATCTTTATCATTTCATCATATTTAAAATCTTTTGATAAAATGTTCACACTTTTTTCATTAATAATATTTAAGGTTTGAGTTTTTGCCATTATCATTGCAATTTCAGTTACTGCTGGCATAACTCTTTTATCAAAAAATATTAATAAAATGTTAAATATGACAATAATAAAGATAATAACTATTATAAATGATATGTATTTATGTTTTTTCCGTTTTGTATAATACTCCATTATGAACACCTTTATATTGAGTTATTGATTTAATCATAATATAATTATGCTATAATGTTATAGAATATTATTAATTTACAAACCTTATTATTTTAGGAGGACACAATGGCAATTAACGATAAAGCAAAAAAGACAAATAGTGCTCCCAGAACTAAAAAGCCAGTTAAGCAAAAAAAAGGTAGGAAAATCTTTAAAGGTATATGTTTTGGATTACTATTTTGTTTTATGGCAATTTTTGTAGTTGGTGCTGGATATGCTTTTGCTATAATAAAATCTACGCCTCCTCTTAATGTCAATGAAGTATTATCCCTTAACCAAGCTTCAAGCTTATATGATAGCTCTGGAGAATTTATGGATAATCTCCATTCAGACGAGGAACGTTATGTTATTGATTCAAGCAAAATTCCTGCTAACTTAAAAAATGCTTTTGTATCTATAGAAGATGAGAGATTTTATTCCCATCATGGAATAGACCCTCAAAGAATCGCAGGTGCCGCTTTTCTAGATGTCAAAAGAATGCTAACAGGACAAAAAGGCATGCAAGGTGCTTCTACATTAACTCAACAATTACTTAAAAATACAATTTTAACCAATGATCTTTCTATTGAGCGAAAAATCAAAGAAGCGTATTTAGCGGTCAGCCTAGAAGATAGATTGACTAAAGATCAAATATTAACCGCTTACTTGAATACTATACCTTTAGGCGGTCATGCATATGGAGTTGAAGCAGCATCTTTGTTATATTTTAGTAAAAGTGCTTCTGACTTATCCCTAATTGAATGTGCATACATTGCTGGTATAACTCAAGCACCAACTTCTTACAGCGCATATAATGCAAATAATCAAAAAGATCCAACTCCATATATTAATAGAACTATTACAGTATTAAGTATGATGCATAAACTTCAATATATTAGCGATGCTGATTACGAAAAAGCAGTTAATGATGTTAAAAATGGCGGTTTAGTTTTTAAATCTAGTAAAAAAGACTATAGATTAAATTACGAATGGTTCGTATATCCTACAGTAGCTCAAGTAAAAGAAGATTTAAAAGAGAAATACAACTATACGGACGATGAAGCATCAAAATTAATGGTAAATGGTGGTCTTAAAATTTATACAACCATGAATAGACAACTTCAAGATTTTACTCAAGCAACTTTAGATGACTATAGTAATTTACTAATCAATAATAAGGAAGCTTATGATAAAGATGGAGTTCCTTTATTACAAGCTTCTGCTACAATTATGGATTATAAAACAGGCCAAATTGTTACTATGGTTGGAGGTCGTGGTAAACAAATGCCTCAATCCCTTAATAGAGCTTATAATGACTTAAAGCCTATTGGTTCGTCAACTAAACCATTGACTGTGTATGGACCTGGGATTGATAAAAAAATAATAACAGCCGCTACCCCTATAGATGATGCTCCATTACCTGATGACTTTAGCAATAAATATAAAACTGGTAATGAACCTTATAATCCTTTAAATTCTCCAAATGAATATGCTGGACTTATGACTGCAAGAGAAGCACTTACTCATTCGAAAAATACTGCTGCAGTACTTATGGAGGATAAGATTGGATTAAAAACAGGTGTTTCTTATGGTGAAAAGTTAGGTTTAAAATATAATTCTGCTTCAAAAGCTTCTATTGCCTCTGTAGCATTAGGCCAATTTAATAATAATCCTAATGATCGAGATGGAGGAAATACAAGTATTTTAGCTGCAGCTTATGGTTCTTTTGGTAATGATGGTATATATACAAAACCAGTATTATATACAAAAGTGGTTGATTCTAATGGTAAAGTTTTACTTGATAACACTACTCCTAAACAAACTAAAGTATTTTCACCTCAAGCAGCATATATTTTATACGATATGCTAAAAGGTCCAGTAAATGAATATAATGCTACTGGAGCAAAATGGGGAGATATGCCTGTTGCAGGTAAAACTGGTACTACATCAAATTCAACAGATTTATGGTTTGGTGGACTTTCAGCTTATTATTCAGGTGCTGTTTGGGTTGGTTATGATAAACCTACAAAACTACAAGGTAGTTCTAGTGGTTGTGCCAGCATTTGGGGAAAATTAATGGCTAAAGCTCATGAAAACCTAGAAGTAAAAGATGTTCAAGAACCTAGTGGTATAGTAAATGTTAGTGTTTGTAAGGATTCTGGTTTACTTCCTAGTGATTTATGTGGTCAAGATCCTAGAGGAAGAGTATATGATGAAATGTTTATTGATGGAACAGAGCCTACAACCATATGTGAAACTCACGTTGCTGCAAATATAAATAGATTTACTAATAAAGTTGCTGGTCCTCTTACTCCATCAATTTTAACCAAAAGTAATATATTTATAAAAAAGGATCATCCAAATCCTGTTACAGCAGATTATTATATGGTATTACCTTCATCCTATGATGCAGGTGGAACTGAATCACAAACTAATACAGCTACAGATGGCAGCCAAGGAAACGCTCCTCCTGTAACTAATAATATGGCACCTCCACCTATTGGAGACACTGCCCCTATTCAAAATAATGATAATAAAACAAATTCAAATGCTAGTACTAACGATAATAGCAATCATACAAATACTAATTCAAATAATACTAATAGCAATAATACTCATAATCCTAATGGTCCTGGAAGCACTAATTCAAATAAACCAAGTACTATTATGAGGCCGTAAAATCAAATTAAATTAGATAGAAAAAGAGGATAATCCTTCAGTTGATTATCCTCTTTTTTATCTAATTTGTTACTACTTCCTCTTCTGCTCCATCCTTTAATATATTTAATATAGTCCCATTTTCAGCACTAACAAAAATTTTCCAAGAAATATATGAGCCTTTATCATTTTTGCCATCAGTAGTAAAAACATAACAAACCTCATATATTTGATTTTCCTTCTTGTCCATCCTGTTATTTGCATAAACTAACTCAACGTTATTTCGAGCTTCTCCAGAATTATTATATTTTTCAAAAGTTTCTAATGCTATCTTCTTAGCTTTTTCTTCACTGATATTTATTGTTGGCTCTTTACTTTCTTTCTGCATTGTAGAGTTTGAATATCCATCCAAGAAACCGTTTTCTTTATCTATGTTTACTTTTATTTCATCAAAATAAAACGCATATCCATTTTTCTGTTTAGTATACACAAATGAATAATAGGGTAATGTACTTTCATCCATGTTATCATTAATTGATTTTAATATCACTTCTCCATCATAAATTTTTTTTATATAAGAGTCTGCCAAAATTGTTGCATCTTTTAAACTAATCTTAGTTGTATTTACTGGAATTTCTTTTTTAGTAAATCCTATAACATTATTGTTTTTATCTAGATCTATACCGTAATTTTGAGTAACTATGCTTTTACTAACCATTTTTTTATCATTATTTAATACTCTACCTCTTTCATACTTTATAGATTCTAAACTAAACTCATTACTAATTGCATTTATTGAATACAATTTAGATATAAATTCCTTAGATGCTTTAATATCTTTAGAGCCTGGTCCAATAAAATTATATAGTATTATACCAACTATAACGAGAAGACATAATATAATAAGCAAGACTATAATACTAGCTTTTTTTAACTTCATTAATGACCTCCTTCTGGAAATTTAATTTATTTTTCTTTCATATTATATCACATTTTTTTCTTTAAAGCTTAAATTTTCTTATAAACAATAGTGATATTTCAAATATTATTGACATCTTTTATTTACAAGTTTATTATAATACATAAAGGGCATATGCCAATAATTTTCTTACATATGCTATTTTAATTTAATATTGGAGGTTTATTTTATGAAAATTGCATTACCATCACGTAATAATAATATTGATGATCATTTTGGACATTGTGAGTACTTCACTGTTTTAACTATTGATCAACAAAATAAACAAATAACCGCTTCTGAAACTGTTCAATCACCAGCTGGCTGTGGTTGTAAATCAAATATAGCATCAACTCTTGCCGAAATAGGTGTTAAGGTTATGCTTGCTGGTAATATGGGTGAAGGTGCTGTAAGAGTATTAAACAATGCTGGAATTGACGTAGTACGTGGATGCTCTGGAGAGATTAACACAGTTGCCCTAAATTGGCTTAAAGGCTCTCTTGTAGATTCTGGCGATTCATGTGATCATCATGATTGTCATCATGAATAAATAAAAAAAGATTGACTGGAAATATATGAACTTTCCGGTTAATCTTTTTTAAATTTAATTACTATATTTTATTTCCTCTGCACCAGTTTTTGCAAAATCCTGCTTTTTTACTACACATGACTTTATCAGAACCACAACTAGGGCAAACAGCTCTATCTGAATCATAATTTATCTCATAAATTGTTTCACATTCTGCACATTTAAATTTACAAAGCTTTGTAGTATAATGACCACCACTTATTCTTATTGCTTTTCCTTCTGTTAATGCTGTGGCTACTTTTCTTCTTGCGCTATCAATTATATTCTGAAAAGTCTGTCTAGACACCTGCATTTTTTCAGCACATTCTTCTTGATTTAACTCTTCAATATCTTTTAATCTCATTGCTTCAAGTTCTTCTACTTTTAAAAGTATATCTTCTATTTCACATTTTGGTTTTCCACAGGGCACAAAATAATCGTCTTCTGGAAAAAACTCAACTGTTCTAAATTTTGTTGGTCTTGCCATTTTTTATCCTCCTTGGCTTACTATACATTCAAAATGATATATCTCCTAAATCTATCGTCACTATTTATATATTTAATTATACTCGATTTAATAAAATGCTTCAAATTTGCATATACAGCAACCAAACCACAGTATTACTAACAAAATGTAATTCTAAAGCCTCTGCTTATTCTAATTATAAATTTCACCTAAGCTCCATTTATTTTATTTGACTTTATCAAGTGAAACTTGATTCAGGTGGGGTTTGATCCCCATCTGAATCTTAGTTGAACTTATCCAGGAGCGTGCAGACATTATCTCCCACTTAAAGAAGTGGGAGTGTTAAGGATGCTAGCTATCAGATAAATTCATATATCATTTCTGCTGTATCACTACTAAGCTCAACACAAGGATGTTTTTAAGCAATACATAATAATTTATCTTAAATATAACAAAAGTGAGAATACTCTATATAAAGTTTCCCACAATAAAAATAATTAATCTAATTATTTAGTCAAGCTTTCTTAATACCTCAGATATAAACTTTCCCTTCCCAACTCTATCCATAACTCCTGAAATTCGCTCACCTTTATTTCCTATTTCTCTGTAATGTTCCATTATTTTATCAATAACAAACACTATTTCTTCTTCTTTAAAAATCCTTCCAAGTGAATCTCCAATTCTCATTCCTCTTCCAAATCTTCCACCAACAAATATATCTGCACCTTCTTCTTTAGCAATAGCTCCATTAGTTTTGCATACTCTTACACATTCACCACAGCTTACACACAATTCCTCATTATAAATTATTTTTTTGTCTACTACTTCTAACGCTTTTTGTCTACAACCTTGTATACAAAGTCCACAACCTATACATTTATCTAAGTTAAATTCTGGTATTGTTTTTCCCATTACTCCAATATCATTTATATTTGCTTTTGCACAGTTATTAGCACATCCAACAATACCCATTTTACATTTATGAGGCGTATCTGTTCCAAAATACTTACTTTCCAATTGTCTACAAATTTCTTGAGTATCAATATTTCCATGAAGACAAACAGTCCCTTTACAGGCCACTAGAGGTCTTATTTTTTGACCTGTACCACCATGGTGCAAACCTAATTTTTTTGCTTCTTCAATCACTTTTTCTACATCTTCATCTTTAATCCAAGGAATTTCTATTTGAAGTCTTGTTGTGAGTCCACAATATCCCCTTCCATATTTTTCTGCAAGCTTATTAATATTGTTTAGTTCTCCAACTGTAAAGTTACCTGCTTTACTTAAAAATCTCACTGCAAAATGCTCTTTATCATTTTGTAATAAAAATCCTAATGATTTCATTTCTTTTTGTCTCTTTGCATTAACCATAAAAAATATACATCTCCCTTAAACTTATCATCTTTTAAATAAAAGACACTTAAAAATATTTATTGATCTCAAGTTTTCTATTTTCCTTCATGCTCTTAATATTATATTTTGATAATTTTAAGTATAATTTATATTTATTCATAAGTGAAATAAGTATTTGTTATGCAATCATAAATATAGCTTATTGGAACTCTTTTAATATTTCCAGATACAATTCTTCAAAAGTACTATTTTTTCTCCATATAAAATAAAACTTATGATTTTTTTGTAAATCAGAAACTTCAACTTTTTGTAGAGATCCATTTTCAAGTTCTTCTTTGACTGCTGCCTCATATAAAGCTGTAATTCCGTGATTATTTTTAACTAAATATTTTATTGAATTTATATTTCCTATTTCTATAACTTTACTAAAATCATTTATAGTTAAGTTTTGTTCTTCTAAGTTCTTCTCAAAAATATCTCTTGTACCAGAGCCCTTTTCTCTTACAATCAAGGTTTCTCCTAATAAATCTTCTAATACTTGTGGCTGTTTTTTTAATTTGTAATTCTTACCTGTTACACAAATATAGTTTTCCTTTGAATAAACAACATAGTCATACTCACTCTTAATAAAATATCCTTCAACTAATGCAAAATCAATTTCTCCATGTTCTAATCTATATAGAAGCTCCTTAGTATTTTCTACAATCATAGTAATTTTCATATTCTTATTTTTGTTTAAATAAGAATTAAGTTTAGCTGGCAATATAAATTCCCCAATTGTAAGGGTTGCACCAAATTTAATACTTGTAATTCCTAGTTGCTCCTCTTTAATTTTCCCCTTAAGATATTCCTCATCATGCTTCATAGTAATACTGGTTTGATATAATAATTTTCCTGCTTTTGTTAGCCTTATTTTTTTCCCTTCATATTCAAATAACTTTGAGTTATATACTGTTTCTAAATATTTAATGTGCTGTGATACAGCCGGCTGCGTAATACATAGTATTTCCGCGGCTTTAGTAAAATTCATATATTCACATACAGTTAAAAAAGTATTTATTCTAAAATCTAACATATCTCCACCTCTTCAAATTAATCATAACATATTTTTATCATTATATAAAAATAAATAATTTTATCTTATTATATCGCTATGCTACTATTAAGCCATAAAAGAAAAAATTAAGAAAAGAGGAATAGTTATGAACTTCATAAAAAGAAATTATCAAGGCCTATTACTTTGCCTTATAATGGGTATTTTTGCAACATTACTAGGAGAGAATTTTTCAATCATAGGTGGTCCTGTGTTTGCAATTTTACTAGGCTTAATAATTGCACTTTTTCCGCGTAAAGACTATTTTCAAAGCGGAATATCCTTCACCTCAAAAAAAATCCTTCAATATGCAATTGTTTTACTTGGTTTTGGTATGAACCTTTTTGATATTTTTAAAGTTGGTAGTCAATCATTATTAATAATAATATCAACAATCTCAACTTCACTTATTATTTCATATTTAATAAGCAAAGTTATAAAAATCCCTTCAAATGTTTCTATTTTAGTAGGAGTGGGCTCCTCCATATGTGGGGGAGCGGCAATTGCTGCAACTGCACCAGTAATTGATGCTAGTGATGAAGATATTGCCAAATCAATTTCTGTTATCTTCTTATTTAATGTAATTGCAGCCTTTTTATTTCCATTCCTAGGCAATTTATTAGGCTTTAATGATATAGGCTTTGGTATGTGGGCTGGAACTGCCATAAATGATACCTCTTCAGTGGTGGCTGCTGGACAAACCTGGGCAGGTTCTCATGGAAATGACATTGCCCTTAATTATGCTACTATAGTCAAACTTACACGAACTCTTGCTATAATTCCGATCACATTAGCTTTAGCTTTATATCGTTCTAAAAAAAATGCATCCACTACTGTTAATTTTTCAAAAATATTTCCATGGTTTATTTTATTTTTCCTATTAGCAGCTATTATAAGTACAATTTTCAATCTTAATCCTTACACTACAAAATCTTTATCTGATCTTGGTAAATTTTTCATTACAATGGCTATGGGTGCAATAGGTTTAAATACTAATATAATAAAATTAATAAAAACAAGTGAAAAACCAATTATTATTGGACTTTGCTGCTGGATCTGCATAGCCTTTGTCAGTCTTCTTATGCAGCATTTACTACATATTTGGTAAGAATCTATTGTAAAGTTAGCTTCTTTATATAATACTTATAAGCAAACAGCTCTTTATAGTATAGATATCCAAATTAATAATCAAACTTCTAAATGAAATATACATACATCATTTAGAAATTATAATCGTAACACTACACTAGAAATCAGATACATTTTTCTGGAATCAGGCATGTGAAATTGAGCTGATGATGGTTGTTAAGCAGATAAGTTAAAGCCCAAATCTATGATTTGGTTTCTTGAACTTAGTTAACTCATTCATGAGTTAACCTCCTTTAAAAAACTGATTTGGTGTGAATCGCTTACTCAGCGAACGAACGTGAGTCGAGTTTCCTCTATGGCTTGTTTCATTTCAGCTTGTCATAAATTTACTTTAGTAACACGCTGAAATGACGACAAGCCCACATTTAGAACATTCCAGCGAAAATTTCACTAGTCCTGTGGAAGATAAATGTATCTGATTTCGGTAATTGATGCATAAGTATAATTCTCGCGTTGGATATCTATAATTCTATCTAACTATAAAGACATATACATAATAAAGGATGAATAATTTAAGCTAAATTCATTCACCCTTTATTATTAATAATTCATTATTATATTATCATAATTATCTTATTCAGTAGGCTTAGTTTCCTGTACTACTCCATGAGGATGATGAGGCGGTGCATATATAGAGTATACCTTAAGAGGCTTATTCCCTGTATTGATAATATTGTGCCAAGTACCGGCAGGTATCATAATTGCAAAGTCATCACGAGCATTTGCTTGAAACTCTAAGTTATCTTTACTATTTCCCATTTTAACAACTGCTTGCCCCTCTTCTATACGTATGAACTGATCAGTATCTGGGTGAATTTCTAGGCCTATGTCATCACCTACATTGATACTCATCAACGTAACTTGATAATGTTCTCCTGTCCATAAAGCAATACGAAAATTGTTATTTTGCTTGGTAACTTTATCGATGTTAACTACTACTGGCTGTGGTCCATAATCTTGCAATTTGATTTGATTGGTTGCCATTTCTGAAGTGGAGTAATCAGCTCTTGAATCATTTTCTATTTCATCAAAAAGCGTACTACATGGGACATATCTAAAATTAAAACTCGGATATGTCCAATCATTATTGTATATATTGTCTGAATTATAACTTGAAGTTTCAGACGAGTAATCCGCTGAATATATTTTATTATTATACATGCTTTTCTTCCTTTTTAGTATTTCAAATTATACTATGTTTGAGTTTTCTCAAAGGTTCTATATTAAAGTAGTAAAAAGCATAACTAAACTTTTTTCCATTGACTCCAATTAAATTCAAATCAATCTCCATTTATCTTAAGTTAATTAATCTACCAAAGTAATCCCAAGCTTTTCATAGAATTCTTTATTAATGTCATGGCCTTCCTTAAGATTGTTGTCCTTTCTAAATTTCATCACATATTTTTTCATTTCCTCTCCATATATCCCATCCAGATTTCCTGGGTAATAACCCTTTTCTTTCATTTTTCTTTGCACTTCTAAAACATCAGCACCTCTATCTCCTGGTCTTAAAAGTACTAATCCTTTTTCAAAAGGGCCATATGGGCCAGCATATATACATATTATCATCCCTGGATTTATATACGCATATAATTCTTCTATATCTTCATTTCTCATTCTAATACAACCATGTGAAGCCTCTCCTCCAATTGATCCTGGTTTATTGGTACCATGAATTCCATATATCCCCCAAGGAACATTTATTCCAATCCATCTTGTTCCAAATCCACCACTCCATTTTCCCATACTAACAACTTTCCAAGTTCCAACTGGCGATGGTGTTTCTGCTTTGCCACTGGCTATAATATATTTTTTTAATATTATATTTTTTTCAGAATCTATTAAATAGAGCCTTTCTTCACTAATATCAACTAATATTGATAAATTGCTCTTAGAATAATTTTTTGATTTTGCTTCAACAGTATATCTCAACATATTAAATATAAAAACAAATGTAAGAAATAAAATAAAATTTTTTATTAGAGTTCTTCCTTTCAATTATTGCACCTCATTTCATTTAACTTATCTTTAGTATTTTTATATTTAGATATTTTTTATACATTTATGTCTACATATTAAATATTCTTTATCATTTTCAAATAATACTATGTGATTCTCCTGAAACTATAATAGGCATTATTATCAATTGATAATGCACATCATCATTCACCTATTGACTTATAATGCATATAGATATATTATATTATTAATTCGTTTTATCAAATGATAAAACTTATGTTAAATTATGGAGGATTTTAAAATGAATGCAAAAACTAAAGTTGCAAGATTATCTCTATTGTCAAATAGCACACTGATAATCTTAAAACTAATTGTTGGACTTGCTACTGGATCAGTAAGTATAATTTCTGAAGCGATACATTCAACTATGGATTTATTGGCTGCCATTATAGCTTTTTTTTCTGTAAAAATATCTGATAAACCAGCTGATGATGTACATCCTTATGGACACGGTAAAATAGAAAATGTTTCTGGTGTGATAGAGGCTCTTCTTATTCTTGTTGCTTCCATTTGGATAATAATTGAAGCAGTAAGCAAATTACTAGAACCCGGTGAAGTAGAATCCATTGGTCTTGGTTTTATGGTTATGTTTATTTCTTCAGCTATAAATTTTGTAGTTTCTAAAAAACTATACGCAGTTGCAAAACAAGAGGACTCTATTGCTCTTGAAGCTGATGCCCTACATTTAAAGGCTGATGTTTATACATCCTTAGGTGTTGGAATTGGTTTATTTCTTATATGGATAACTAAATTGAATTTTTTAGATCCAATTGTAGCTATTTTGGTCGCCGTATTTATATTAAAAGAAGCTGTTGAATTATTAATCTCTGCATTCAACCCACTTTTAGATGTTAAATTATCTAATGATGAAATTAATATAATTAAGAACAATATAAATAAATACTCAACTATTTATTGCAACTATCATGACTTTAAAACTAGAAAATCTGGGAGAGTTAGATATATTGAACTACATTTAGTTTTTCCTGAAAACATGAAAATAAAGGATGCTCATGATGTATGTGATGAAATTGAAAATGATATAAAAAAATCACTTGATCACTCTGAGATTATGATTCATTTAGAGTCTCCAGAAAATAGTCGTAATTGTGATCAATGCAAAAATATACACCTATAAAAAGAGCAGCTATGCTGCAATTAGGATCAATTTTAAAAAAAGCAGCTATGCTCCAATAAAGATCATTTTTCTCAAAAAGAAGCAGCTATGCTACAATGAAGATCATTTTTTTAAAAGAGCAGCTATGCTGCAATTATGATTAATTTTAAAATTATCCAATAAAGCTATGGAATTATTCCATAGCTTTATTGGATAATTTATTTACTTAAATCTAATCACAAAATGCTATAATGAGCCTTTATTAAAGCATTCTAAGCAAAAAGTTTTTCTTTAAAATATTCAAATACTTTATTGTTAAAACTTCTCTGTGATAAAATTACATTTATTTTTTCTTCCATGTGTATTAATATATAATATAATTGTAATTAAGGGCTTATAATGCTTAAATTTTATATATTATTAATAAATAATTTCAGGAGGTGCCTTTAAAAGATGACACATAAATTTGACGTAAAGAATAAACATAAACTTGATAATGAAAAGAGAAGAGAACTTTTACCACCAAAACAAACACTTATTAATCTTCATTTGCAAGAAGAAGAGATAATGGCTGATATAGGTTGTGGAATTGGATATTTTAGTATTCCAGCATCAGAAGTTGTTGGAGAAAAAGGTAAAATATTTGCAATGGACATATCAACCGAAATGCTTGAAGAGGTTAAAATTAGAATTAGTGATAATCATATTTCAAATATAGAACCAGTTTTAACAAAAGAAAATGATTTAATACTAGAATCTAACAAAGTTACTTTTGCTTTTATCAGTCTTGTATTACATGAAGCTGATGATATAAAGAACTTTTTAAAGGAAGTAAAAAGAATTATAACTCCTAATGGAAAAATTGCTATTGTTGAATGGGAAAAGGTCTCAAGTGAATTCGGACCACCTATTAATCACAGACTAGATAGAATGTACTTAATGAAGCTTCTAGATGAACTTGGATTTTCAACAATAGAATCTATAGATATTGGTGAGAATTTTTATGGCATTGTAGCACAAAAATAATTTTTAGTTATTATCTTTTCCATATTCAATAGCTAGTTGTACTCTAAATACAGTCAGGTTCACCCGTAGCTGGCAGTATTGCGAATACAATAAGACGCTGCCGCAATTTAATACGACAGCGCCATTTATAATCATTAAATTAGATTTTATTTTTTATTTAATTTTCAACTTCTGGAAACCATAATGCAATCTCTTCTTTTGCACTTTCTACAGTATCTGAAGCATGAACACAATTTTCCGTCTTACTTCTAGCATATCTATGTCTTATTGACCCTTCCTCAGCATCAGTTGGACTAGTTGCTCCATTAATTTTTCTTATCCTAGCTACTGCATCTTCTCCTTTAAGAATTACTGCACATAATGGACTTCTTGTAATAAATGTTATAAGTTCTTCATAAAAATCCTTGCCTTTATGTTGAGAGTAATGCTTTTCAGCTATTTCTCTTGTAGCTCTCATAAGCTTAAGTTCAACTATTTTTAATCCATTAGCTTCATAACAACTTAAAATATTTCCAATTATATTTCTTTCTACTCCATCAGGTTTAATTAATACTACACTTCTTTCAATCATCTTAAAGCCTCCATATCATGTAAATTCTTTGTTATTCTTACCCTTTATATGTATATTATACTAAAAATTCTGAAAATTTAAAACACTTTTATAGTTTTATTTTGTAAGTATTACATTATGTACCCTATATGATATAATCTTTATAAACAATATTCAATTGTCAATCTTCAATTATCATTAGTGATTAATTGTCAATTTTTAATTTACTTTTGAGTAATTTGAAAAACAAAAAGAAAGGAGCAGGTTACTAAATTCTATATAAGTTTTTATAGTTTAGTAACTGGGATGAACATATGATCAGATATTTAATTATTGTAAACGGAAGAGTTCAAGGTGTTGGTTTCAGATATTTTCTTCAACTTACCGCCAGCAAATTAAATTTAACTGGTTGGTGCAAAAATCTTATGAATGGTGATGTAAAAGTTGAGGTACAAGGTTTAGAAAAAAATGTTTTTTCCTTTGTTTCTGAAATAAAAAAGGGAAATGGCTTTGCAAGAGTTGATGATATTGATGTAAAAGATATTTCAGTAGTAGAAGATGAAAAGAAATTTTCTGTAAAATACTAATTTAAAGGTTCAATAATCAATTGTCAATGATCAAATGTCATTGATAATTGATTATTGATGATAATTTGTCATTAACCATTTAGAGTTCGACGTCCTGTAATTTTCCTTTTTTCTTTAATCTAGCTAGTAATTGATCAGGATCTTTATTTATTATAAGTTCCTCTGGAAAATCTATTGATTCCAACATATTAACAGCTTCTGAAAATTCCCCTATTAATGTACAAAAATGTGCATCACTATTCATTATTAGTGTGGCTTCATGTTTTTTACATAACTTTGCTATTTCAGTACAATTTCCTAAACTTCCTATTCTTGATGTAGTAAAGGAACTGTTATTAATTTCAATTAAAACCTCATTTTCCTTTGCACATTTAATTACTTTTTCAAAATCTACTGGCACTCCTGGATTTCCAAGATGACCAATTATATCAACTTTTCCACTCTTTATTACATTTATAAAAGCTCTTGTATTTTCTTCAACACTTCCAACTTTATAAACTTCATCGTGTATGCTTGCAATTACAATATCTAATTTTTCTAAGGTATAGTCTTCCATATCTAGCTTTCCATCATAATCAATAATATTAGCTTCTGTCCCATAAAGCATAGTCACACCATACATTTCTCTTGGTAATACCTTATAATTGTGGAAATACCAAATATGTGGAGAATGTGGCATAGAAACACCATGTTCTGTAGTTCCAAGAACCTTTAAGCCTTTTTCCGATGCAGCCTTTGCATTTTCTATTAATGTTGAATATGCATGCCCACTTGCAATAGTATGCGTATGTACATCTAATGCATATTTCATATAAATCACCTCTTCTTATTTCACTGAAAAATTATCGCATAATAATTCTTCATTACTATGTTATCATATTTAAATTATTAATGAAACTCAAACAATCCCTTGAAATCTTTTACTATAAAATAAAATTTTCATAACTTTATTTGGATAAATAATCTATATGAGGTCTAATTACGATTATACATCTCAATTCAAGAAATCCTAAAGGGCTTTCGCTATTAATTGAACATTGATAATTGCAATCACTATATGCTATCATTAGAAAGGTTAAATTTTAAGAATAAAGCATTGGAAGGAGTTCTTATGATAAAATTAATTGCAACAGATATGGATGGAACATTGTTAGATGAAAATGGTGTTTTACCTATTGAATTTACAGAAATTTTAGATCGTTTAGCAGCAAAGAACATAAAATTAGTCGTAGCTAGCGGAAGGCCTTATTATACTTTACAAGCCAACTTTGGCCCTATTGGAGAAAATTTATCTTATATATGTGAAAATGGTGCTTTAGTCGTTGAAAATGGTAAAATAATATATGAAAGTTCTATTGACAGAAATCTTGTTCATGAGGTCATCGAATGTGCTAAAGAGATAGTTGGTAATGCAGTTATCTTATGTGCAGCTAACTGTGCTTATGTTGAAAAGAATTGTTCTGAAGGTCATTTAAATGAAATAAAAAAATATTATAAAATTATTAATCCTGTAGATGACTTAAAAAATGTTGATGACGATATAGTTAAAATTACCATATGCAATTTAGAAAATTCCTTAGAAAATCTTAATAATGTTTTCAAACCTAAATTTGGAGATATATTAAATGTGGTTGGTTCTGGTGAGGTTTGGATTGATATCTCTAATACAGGTGCAAATAAAGGTGTTGCTTTAAGAAAGCTAATGAATACAGAAAATATTACAAAAGAAGAAACCATGGTATTTGGTGATTATTATAATGACATAGAAATGCTAGCTGAAGCTGAATATAGTTTTGTTATGGAAAATGCTCCAGAAGATATGAAACAATATGGTAAGTACATAGCCGCAAGTAATATAGAACATGGAGTTCTAAAAGCTATTATTGAGTATGCTCTTTAGACAGCAATGATCAATTGTCAGTAGCCATTTATAATTGACAATTGATCATTCATACTTATTGATTTATCTGTTCATTAATAAAATCTTCTAATTCATCTGTATCATTATTACTTGCATACAATGAATTTAGATAATCTAATGCTTGAATATATTCATGTCTTGTTGTTAAAAACGCACTCAAGTTGTAAATAATATCCAGCTCTCTTGGTTCTAATACATTTGCTTTTTCTAAAAGAGGAAGCACATGCTCCTCTAGATTATTATTAAGACATGCAATTGCAATTTTATTTAATATTTTCCCTTGATGTTTAACCTTATTTTCAATCCTCTTAATAATATAACTGCTTGTTATATTTTCAGATTTTATTAATTTTATTAATTCTGACACCATACCATCGTTTTCTAAATTTTTATCTAATTCCTTAATTATAATATTAATATCATTTTTTAGATTTTCTGCTCTTTCTTTTTCATCGTTTGTTATATCTATATTTTGAGCCTTAATATAATACTCAAAATTAATTAATTCTTCTTGAATATTTTCATAATTTGATAATGCACTTATTTTGTTAATAAATTCATTGTCTTCAATAGTTTCAGGCATATTTGCAATTGACGTTATAAAAATATTATTATAGTTTGCTTTTTTTAGCATTGCTAATATATCTTTATAAGTAAAAAATTTCAAACACTCCGCATCTAAAAATCCTTCATTTTCATAATACCAATTTCCATTAATCAAATCTTTTAATATCGTAAAATTCATTACATTAGGTACACTTATTAAAACCTTCCCCTTATATTTTAAATATTTTTTTATATTTTCTAATGTTTTAACTGGATATTTTAAATAATTTAAAACATCGGCAAGAATAATATAATCAAAAAAGTTCTCTTTATAATTTAAATTAGAATTCTCTATATCTCCAATAGCAATATTGGCAAATGTCTTTGCGATCTCTGCAGTATCTTTATCTAATTCAACCCCATAAATATTTGCATTGGGATATAAATTTTTAATTTCCAACAAAGTTGCTCCACAAGCACAACCAATCTCGAGAATATTAAAGGTTGAATTATTTGGTTCATCTATTAGCTCTAATATATCATTTCTTCTTCTAAAAGATTTTTCTGGATCAATTCTCCATTTATCTTGAAATTTTTTATTATTAACATTTAATATATCACTATAACGCTGAATATCTCTTTTAAAACTTTTACCACCATAATGATATATGAAACTATCTTTACAGAGTATGTTTTTATATCCTAACTTAACAATTCTCAAACTTATATCATTATCTTCATAATTTCCTGGTGTAAATATTTCATCTAATAACCCAACTTCATTTAATACTGTTCTTTTGAATAATAATGCAAATCCTATTAATGTTAACCTATATTCATATTTATTATCATTTGGAATATTATTTTTTAATGAATAATTATAATATTGGGATATACTTTCAAATTTATCTTGTATAGTTTGATATGGAGCTTCATTACTTACTGAACTAACTGATCCAACACTTTCATTGGAATACAATCCCATTCTCAAGGTAAAAATTGAATTTGGCATTATTAAAGTATCATTATTCAAAAGAAAAACATCATTATCTTTATTAGCAATACTTATTCCTTGATTACACCCTGCTGGAAAACCGTTGTTTTCGCTATTTAGTATATATTTAATATCTTTTTGAGCTTTTAACCATTCCCTTGTATCATCAATAGAATTATTATCTATTACAATAATTTCATAATTATTTAATGTATTATATTTTCTAATACTTTCTATACATTGTATTGTATATTTCAAGTTATTAAAGGTAAGTATTATTATAGAAAAGTTATTAATTGATATGGCTTTAGATTCCTTTAATTTATTTATTTCAAAAATAATATTATCTTTTTCTTCAATATTTTTAGAATATTGTAATGCATTTTCAAAACACAAATATGCACAGTTATAATTTTTCTTATAATTATATACTAATCCCATATAATAATATAAATCACTATCAAAAAGGTTTATGCTAAGTCCTTCTCTTATTAGCTGAATTGCAGAATCATATGAAAAATCATTAATGTGAGCTAATATTGTACTTTTTAGTTGTTCAAATCTCATAATCTCCTCCTATTTTAGTATTTATTCTACACATAATTTTACCTTAGATAAATCATAAATGCATGAACAATTTACATATTATTAAAATTTAATTTCCTAATATATTAACATAAAGTATTGACTTCTTATAATTTCCTTTATAATATATATATACTATAAAGAGGGACAGTGAGAAAAATGATAAAAGTATCAATAATTGTACCTGTGCATAACAGCGAAATATATTTACATAAATGTTTGGATTCTCTTGTAAATCAATCTTTGGAAGAGATTGAAATAATATTAATTAATGATAATTCTACAGATGAAAGCATTAATATACTTCAAGAATATAAAGATCGTTATCCAAATAAGATAATTTTAATAGATTTAAAGGAAAGACAAGGTCCTGGTGGTGCTAGAAATGAAGGCCTTAACATTGCTAGCGGCCAATACATAGGCTTTGTAGATAGTGATGATTATGTTGAAATCGAAATGTTTGAAGAACTATACAATTTAGCCACATCAGGAGATTACGATATGGTAGATTGTTGTTTTGAAAATAAAAGGGTTGAAAAATTCGCTTTATCAACTACTGAAAATACCTGGGGAAAACTAAATATAGAAAAAAGACGACAACTTATTGCTTATCCAGGATTTTTATGGAGTAAAATTATCAAAAGAAACATATTAATTGACAACCATATAAGATTTAGAGAAAAGGTCACTTATGAAGATATGGATTTTTTACCTGTTGTTATGCTGTATTTAAAGAGTGTTTATGCAACTGATCTTCTTTTGTATTACTATGAAAACAATCTACATTCAATTACAAATAGCTATGAAAAAGATATTCAAATAAAGGATAAAATGGCAGCTTTAAAAGCTTTAGTTGAAAAGTTTAAAGAATTAAACGCTTATGAAGATTATAAAGAAGAAATTACTTTTCAAGTATACAATACATACATGCATATGGTTAAATTCTGTACATTCTATCTAGATGACAATGAAGTAAATTACTCTATTTATAAGGAACTTCAAGAATTTTTCTTTAAATTAGTAAACCACGACTATAAAAATAACGAATATATTGCCAAATTGGACAAGAAGAATAGAATGTATGCAGACCTTAATAATATTGATTATAGAATAATTTTAGATACTTACCACGAACAATAAGTAATGGTCAAAAATCAATTGTCGGTTGAAAATTGACAATTGATTTTTGATCATTGTTAAATTAAGCTTATCTGCTCCATTTCTGTTTCTTTAAAGGAGGATATACTTATTCCAATTAATCTTACCTCTTCATTTAACTCTTCATCTTCTAGCAATTCTTTGGCAACATTAAAAATCTCACTATTATTTCCAATATAATAATTTAAGGTCTTGCTTCGTGTATGATTTTCGAAATTCTTTGTTTTGAATTTTAATGTTATGGTCTTTCCAACAACATTCTTTCTTCTCAAGATCTCTTCAATTTCAAAAGAAAATTCTTTTAAATACTCAGCTAATTCTTCTTTATTTCTTGTATCAAATTTTAGTGTTGTTTCTTTACCAACAGACTTTCTTTCGTGAAGAGTTTCAACTTTTCTATTATCAATGCCTCGAATTCTATTATATATATCAATTCCATTTTTTCCAAAGCAATCTATATAAAAATCTTTTGGCATATTGTATAAATCTTTTACATAATATATTCCTATGTTATTTAGCTTAGCTACTGACACCTTACCTAAACCATGAATTTTAGAGATAGGAAGAGGAAAAAGGATATCTGGAAGCATTTCTTTATTTATTTCCTTTATCCCATTTGGTTTATTCCAATCAGATGCAAGTTTTGCTAAAAATTTATTATAAGATATACCAATAGATAAGGTCAATCCAACTTCTCTAAACACCTTATTCTTAATATATCTTGCTGCTTCCATTCCATCATTAAACTTTCCTTGTGATATATCTAGAAATCCTTCATCGATAGAAACTTGTTCTACTAAAGGAGTCACTTCATTAAATATTTTAAATATCTCTTGAGAAACTTTAGTATATCTGCCATACCTCCCAGGTACAAATATTCCATTTGGACATTTTTCTTTAGCCATAAAGATTGGCATCGCTGAATGAACCCCAAATTTTCTTGCTTCATACGAACAAGTAGATACCACTCCTCTTTCACTTGCACCACCAACAATAACAGGCTTTCCACGAAGTGCTGGATTATCTAGTTGCTCAACTGATGCAAAAAAAGCATCCATATCAATATGTAATATTTTATTTTCCATTAATCTCACCCCATTATTGATACATTATTATAGCATAATTTTTATGTAATGTAATGCCCTATTATTTACTTTCCTGTACTTTAAACATATGGTATAATAATTAAGTATTTTAAGTAACATAGCTTTGTTAGCTATATTTTTATGTAAAGGAGTAATTTTTATGGGTCTTAAAGAAAAACTGAGCAATAAGTTCGGTAACTATTTTCAAAATGCTTATATAGAAAAGTATGGTGACAGAATTACAAGTATTTCTGGAACTGTTTTATCTGTAAAGTTAATTGAAAAGAGTTACATTATCTTCAATAGATTAATGGTTGAACTGGTTATTAAACCTGAAGTTGGTACAAAAATCGTTAAATGCTGGTATAAGAAAAATAGATGGTTTAAAAAACCTGAATTCATCCCTGTTAAGCAAGGTAATAAAGTTATAGTAATGGGTGTTACAGGTGATAAGGAAAGCAAGAAAGAAAATTCACAAGAAGTTCAAATTATGAATTTATTAAATCTTACAACTAAAAAAGATTTAATTCCAATTGACCACAGTCAACTAAAAAAATCGCGTCAACAAGCTTCAAATATGATGAGAAGATAGATTTAAGTTTATCAAAACTTAAAAAGCTGGAAAATTTAAATATTAATTTTCCAGCTTTTATTGATTTTATTCTCCATTGGTTATCCTTGTAGTAGTCCAAGGATTTTGTTTGGCTGCTGATTTGCTTGTGCCAGCATAGTCTGTGCAGCTTGAGTTAATATATTATCCTTAGTGTAAGACATCATTTCCTTAGCAATATCAGCATCCCTTATTCTACTTTCTGCTGCTGTAAGATTTTCAGATGTATTATCTGTAGCTGTAATAGTATGCTCCAATCTATTTTGCGTTGCTCCTAATGTAGCCCTTTGAGTCGATACATTATTAATAGCAGTATCAATTATAGCTAATGCATCAACAGCACCACTTCTTGATGAAATATCCATATTATCTATTCCCAAAGAACCACAAGTAACATTTCCACCTGTCACTGATATTATATCTCCAATATTACCACCAACTTGTATATCCATTCCTTTTCCAGTTATAGGTGTTCCCCATTCTATTGAATAGTTTCCAATTGTAGAAGTTCCCGTTGGCGTCGTTGTATTTAATGCACCTGCTTCTGGTACTATATCTGATGCATCTAACGGAGCTCCTCCACTTGCATCAGAACCTGTTAAAGAACCTGTATCTGCATCAGTTAAATCTATTTTAGCTAAACTCAGCAAATCACTTGTACTGTTAATATCTGATGACAGTTTCGATAAAAATGCACTTGCAGTAGCTGGCGCTGATGATGGATTCGCAGATGCAGCTTTTGCTGCAGTCAAAGCTTGATCAAATGTATAACTTGTATTATTTTTTAACTGATTTAATATATTTTTAATACCATCATTACCTGCTCCAGTTTCATATAATTTATTCATATATCTTGTTGCAATATATGCTGCAGCATATTTATCATTATTACTTGCCCAGCCACTACTTAAAGTGCTTGTAAGTCCTGAAACTGTATTAAGACCATTACTTAAAATACCTTCTACTCTGTCATCACCACCGTGAACACATTCTGCTACGCCTTCTGTAAACCAAGTAGGCTGATTCCACATATCAGTTGTTGCTGCCATGGTTGCATGAGTTAATTCATGAGCGATAACTCTGTCTATATAAATATTTCCTGTTTTTCCATCCTTATCACTAGTTAAATCCAAACCCTTTATAAAAGCAGTACTAACATGCAATTCTAAATTTGGATTAGCAATGTTATTACTATATTGTACAAATGCTGCAAGATTAGATGCCATATTATTATCCATTACAACTTTCATTCCTGTTCCTGATGGTACGTCAAGTCCTGTTGCATTTTTGACTAAATTTTGAGCACTGCTTATCCACCAAGTATTCAAGCCTTGTAATGCTTGATTCTGCTCCTGAGTACTAGCTCCCGCACTACTTAAACTACCATCTAATACATAGTTCCCATTAAATGTAGTATTCTTTGCTATTCTATCAATATCTTTCTTAATTTCTTGTAGTTCTTGATTTGCCATTTCTCTATCTTTATCTTGATAAGTACCATTTGCACACTGTGTTGCCAAGGTCTTACATCTTTGTAGCATGCTATGAACTTCACTCATTGCACCTTCTGTAGTTTGAATTAATGAAATTCCATCTTGAGAATTTACACTCCCCTGTTCCAATCCCCTAATCTGAGATCGCATTTTTTCAGATATTGCAAGACCAGCAGAATCATCTCCTGCTCTATTTATCCTATATCCAGAACTTAATTTTTCGGCCGTTTTACTTTGATTACGTACATTTGTTCCTAACTTGCGTTGTGCATTCATTGCACTTAAATTATGTGTTATAACCATAATTTCTCCTCCTTGAGTTTTTACCTTCATTTATCTTTCGTATAAGAAATTAATTTCTTAATAGTAAAATAATACACTTTGTCTCAATATCTATTATTTGGATTTAATTAGTAAATACACGCTATTTATAAATGCAATTATTCCTGAAAAGAAAATTACAATAAGCCATTGATTTAGCGTTAATGCTACAGTATGAAATATATTTTGTAAAAATGGTACATATAGTACTGAACACATTAGTAATACTGATATTAACACTGCACCTACTAAATATGGATTTGTCAATAATTTTATTTGGAAAATGGAATGTCTTTCAGATCTGCACTCAAATACGTGTATAAGCTGGGACATTACTAAAGTGCACAAAGCTAACGTCCTACATTCCTCTAAATTCATCCTATAAAATCTTCCAACCATAAATGATAACAAGGTACACAATCCTATAAGTGATCCTCTAACTAATATTTTCTCTACTAATCCCCTAGCGAAAATGCTTTCTTTCTTTTCTCTTGGAGGTTGTCTCATTATATCCTGTTCTGGTGGATCAACTCCAAGTGCTATTGCTGGAAGACCATCTGTAGCTAAATTTACAAGTAATATTTGAATTGGGCTTAATGGATTAGGTAAATAAAAAATAGTTGCTAGAAACATAGTTAATACTTCACCAAGATTACAAGATAATAAATATCTGATAAATTTTCTTATGTTATCATATATTATTCTTCCTTCTTCTACAGCTGCTACAATAGTAGAAAAGTTATCGTCCATTAGAATCATTGAAGATGCCTCTTTTGTAACATCTGTCCCAGAAATCCCCATTGCAACCCCTATATCAGATTCCTTAATTGCAGGTGCATCATTTACACCATCACCTGTCATAGCAACAATATTACCTTTTCTCTTAAATGCTCGTACAATTCTTAACTTATGGTTAGGAGATACTCTTGCAAATACTCTTATTTTTTTAATCGTTCCTTCTAATTCTAAGTCACTTATTTCTTCGATCTCTTCTCCTGTCATTACTTGGTCTGATGTATTGCATATATTCAAAGCTTTTGCTATAGCAAGCGCTGTATTTTGATGATCTCCTGTAATCATAACCGGTTTTATTCCTGCAAGTTTACACTTTAGCACTGCATCTGCTGCTTCTTGTCTAGGTGGATCTATACTTCCTGCAACACCTAAAAAAATCAGATTTTGCTCTAATCTCTCTCCTCTTGTTAAATGTTCTTCTTTATAAGCAGCAGCAATACATCTTAAGGCTCTGGAAGACATTGCAGTAATAAATTCCATTACTTGCTTTTTCTTTTGATATGTGAAAGGTTTAAGCTTACCACTTTCCAAAATCAAATCACATTTATCAATCAACCTTTCAGGAGCTCCTTTTACATAACAAGTTTCCTTTCCTTCCTCTTTTACTATTACAGACATCATCTTTCTTGTTGAATCAAAGGGAATATCATATACTCTGTTGGCTCTATTTATAAATCGTTCTAATTCTTTAGAATCGCTAAAAAATACATTAACCAACGCTGTTTCTGTTGGATCTCCATGCATAACTTCACACATTTTATTTTTAGTAAAGTCATAATTGCAATCATTACAATATACTAGTGCCTTCATAAACTTTGTATAGTCATTTAATTTTTCTTTTTCAAGTTCATGAATTCTTCCATTTAAATAAACTTCTTTTACAGTCATCTTATTTTGAGTCAAGGTTCCTGTTTTGTCAGAACATATTACAGATGTACAACCCAAGGTCTCTACTGCTGGAAGTTTTCTAATAAGTGCATTTTTCTTAAGCATTCTAGATACTCCAAGAGCAAGAGATACTGTGACAATAGCAGCTAATCCTTCTGGTATTGCTGCTACTGCTAAACTTACACCAAGTAAAAACATTTCTGTAATATCATTACCTCTTATTATCCCCATTATAGTTACAATAGCACAAATAATAATGCAGATAACAACAAGAATTTTACCTAAGGAATCTAATTTCTTATTTAATGGAGATTTTTCTTCCTCAATATTTTGAATCAAATCCGCTATTTTTCCCATTTCAGTATCCATTCCTATGCAGTCAACCTTAAATAAGCCTCTTCCTTTAACTACTGTTGTTCCCATAAATCCTTCATTATTAAGACCATTTTCTTTTTTGCTTTTTCCTAATTTATTGCTACCATCTTTCCCTTCTTCTGCTTTCTTTGAACTAATTTTATATTTTCCACATTCTTTATTCACTCCAACTGATTCACCAGTTAATAGTGATTCATCTACAACGATTCCTGAACTCTCAATAAAAAAGCCATCAGCTGGTATTCTATCACCAGCCTCTAAAATAACTACATCACCTATAGTTAAATATATTGAGTTAATAATTTTTATACTTGAATCTCTTAAAACTTTGCAAGTTGGTGCAGCTAACTCTTTTAAAGCTTCTAATGATTTCTCTGTTCTAAATTCTTGAACAAATCCTAATATTGCATTAATTACTACTATTATAAGTATAGTAACTGCATCTGCTTTATCTCCTATTATTCCCGAAATTATTGTTGCTGCAATTAATACCCAAACAATAAAATCATTAAATTGCGATAATAATATTTTTATAGCAGATATCTTCTTTTGATGCTTCAATTCATTAAGTCCAAAGTTCCTAATTCTCTTTTCCGCTTCCTTAGTACTAAGACCCGAAGTCAACTCTTTTTCCTGTATCACAACTTTTTCCTCCTAAATAGAAATATATTACTATATATATTTCACTTTAGAAAAGTTATGCACCTTAATATACTTTTCTATCACTTATAGATATAATTCTATCACCAATAAATATTATTCTATCCTATTTAAATGTAATTCCATGACCTTAAAATACTTTTATATCACCTCTAAAAAAATGCTTTCCCATCACAATTGACTATTAAAAATAAAATACAAAAAAGCAGTGTTTTTAAATTATCCCCGATAATTTAAAAACACTGCCGAAACACTTAACTGAATTAACTATTTCATTGAATTAATCACATTTGTAAGTGGTGGTATTACTTGTTTCTTTCTTGATAATACTCCTGGTAAGAAGGCCATTGAATCTACTAATTCAACCTTAAAAGTCTTTTCAATGAAATCAGGTCTATCTCCTGCAACTAATACCTGTGAGCCTTCAGTTAATATATCTGTTAATAATAAAGCAACTACAGCATAACCTTTATTATCTGCTTCACTTTTCATGAAACTTAACATTTCATCTTTTAATGGCATAAAGCCTTCAATATCCATTGTATTAACTTGAGCTACACCTACTTTATAATCTCCCATAGTGAAAGGCTTAAAGTCTTGGTTAAAAATTTGAGATACAGTTTTTCCTTTTAAAGAAGTACCTGCCTTAAACATTTCCTTAGCGAAATCTTCAATACTTGAGATACCAGCTATTTCAGCTAGCTTCTTACAAACTATTTTGTCTTGTTCTGTGCAAGTTGGACTCTTAAATAATAGAGTATCTGAAATAATAGCTCCACATAATAATCCAGCAACTTCCTTTGATGGTGTTAAATCAAGTTCAAAATAGCTTTTAGCAACTATAGTAGATGAACTTCCTAATGGTTCATTTCTAAAGAAAATAGGATTACTTGTTTGAATATCTGCAACTCTGTGGTGATCTATAATCTCAATAACTTCTGCTTCTTCTAGACCATCAACGGATTGACCTCTTTCATTATGGTCTACTTGAATTACCTTTTTCTTGTGATTTGAAATCAAATGATATCTTGAAACAGTTCCTATAACCTTACCATCTTCATCAACTACTGGATAGCTGTTAAATCTAGTCTCAGCCATGATATCTCTAATATCTTCAACTAAATCATCCTTTGAGAATGAAATTAAATCTTTAGTAGCCATAACATAACTTACAGGTATACTTTGAATTAATAATCTTGAAGCTGTAAAGGAATCGTGAGGGGTACTAATAATAGTAACTCCATTTTCCTTAGCTTTAGATAATAAATTTTCTGCAAGTTTATGAGAGCCTGTTATAATAATCAATGATGTTTTTATATCTATTAATGCCTCTTGCACGTCAGGTCTATCCCCTACAATTGCAATATCACCTTCATCAACGATTTCCTTTAGGCTTTCTGGCTGCATTGCTGTAACAGCAATTTTTCCTTTAAATACTTTACATTCTTCATTTATGTATATACTGCTAGCAGAAAGTGTATCTAAAATACTTTCAATTGATGTTTTACTTTTTGCTAATATATCATTATCTCCTATGTCCATATATGATGATGTTAAATTTGAAATAGAAAGAACTCCTATTAAATGTCCTTTAGCATCAGTTACTGGCAATGACTTTATATGATTATCTCTCATAATATTCCAAGCCATTCTTAAAGAATAATCACCTTTGATTGCTTCAATGGTATCAAAATTTAAATCTTCTACTTTAAGCTTAACTGTTTCTAATAATTTTGGAGCTTTAACTCCAAAATAATCTAAGATAAATTGTGTTTCTCTATTTACATTTCCAAGTCTTACTGGTACAGCAGGAAGATCGCTAGTTCTATTTTTAAATTCTGCATAACCATATGCAGCACAAATGGAATCTGAATCGGGATTTTTGTGTCCAGTTACATAAACTACGTTTTCCAAAATAATTCCTCCTATGTCTTTTAATAAAAAATAATACATATTTATTTTACTTTTAAAATTAATTTGTGTAAAGGCTAAATTTACATGCTGCTGAAGTTGAGAAAAATAAAAAAATGACAAGCTCTAGATGATAAGTTATGAACTAAAATACATACAGTTTTATAGATAACCTTTTTATCAAAACCAATATTTTACTTAACTAATAACTTATCAAATTTTACTTGCCACTAAACTAATTATCTCATACTATTAATCATGCCCCACATATCATCTGCAGAGGTTATTGCCTTTGAACTTAGTTGAAAAGCTCTAGTTGTTAATACCATATCTGAAAAAGCTTCAGCTGTATCAACATTCGATGCTTCTAAATAGCCTTGTTCAATATTATAATCATTACTTAAAGTTACTTGTGCATCTGATGCAGGAACAAAATGATTATTTCCAACAGGTACAAAACTTTTATCTCCTATAGATGTAAACACCGGTATATTCCCTATTACTGTCTCCTGACCATCAACTTTCATTGATATTTCACCATTTTGAGCTATAGAAATATTTTGACTATCTAATGCTGGATTACCTTCTGAGGCTCCATTAGCATATTCTACATACACTTTCGTTCCACTTGTATCAACCAAAACTCCATTTGAATCTACTTTAAAATTACCATCTCTAGTATATGCAACAGTTCCATCTGATTGAGTAAGGCCAAAATAACCTTTTCCATCAATAGCTAAGTCAGTCTTTCCACCAGTTGTAATAAGATTTCCCTGCTTATTACTTGCATAATTTGTACCTAACCTAACTCCTGTTCCAGTCACTGCTTTTTCATTTACTAAAGGGGTTCCCTTTCTGTTCAATGTATCAGTTACTAAATCCTTAAAATTTACATCTGTTCTCTTATAACCTGTTGTTTCATTGTTAACCAAGTCATTTGAAATATAATCAATTTTTTCTTGATATGCTGTTAACCCACTTTTTCCGGTTGCGAAAATATTAAACATAATTTTTTACTCCTTTATACCTATTTCTATACACGTCCTAATTCAGTCGCAGCTTTTTGAATTGTTTCGTCCTGCATTTTTACAAACTTTTGATTTGTTTCAAATTGTCTCTTTATTTCCATAAGCTTTACCATTTCTGTCGAAGGATCAACGTTTGAACCTTCAAGGAAATTCTGTCTTATATTAACTTTAGCATCATAAACTGGATTATCTGTTGTACTATAATTATCACCAATAGGCTCTAAATTTTTATAACTTTGAAAATCAGCAGTTAATAATTTATGTGTCTGCCCAATTCCATCTATGTTAATATTATTTTCTGCATCTAAAGAAAATTTATTATTTCCAATATAAATAGGTTCTCTCGCCCCTGTTGCAAGATTAGTACCTAGAACTTGAGATCCATCATTAGTAATCAAATATCCTTGATTGCTAATTTTAAAATTTCCATCTCTCGTATACACTTCTTGATTTCCATTTTGAGCTACAAAGAAGCCTCTTCCATCTATAGCAAAATCAGTTGAACTATCTGTAGCTTTAAGAGTCCCTTGTGTAAATACAGTTTCTACATCATTAACTTTTACTCCTAAGCTTAATTTTCCAATATCGTTTCTAACATATTTATCTCCATCTAGCTTTTGTCTATTTGATATCATAACATCATCAAAACTACTTTTTGTCAAATCACGCTTTTTATATCCTGTATTATTTATATTAGCAATATTATTTGTAGTTACTTCCTGATCATTTTGAAGTGCTATTAATCCTGAAACAGAAGTATACAATCCTCTTATCAATTTAATCCTCTCCTTTTAACAAAGATTTACTCTCATTTGGGTAAATCATACCTAATCCTCTAGCTTTTTGTTCAATTTGACTATCTGACAAGTTTGAAGTATAGTCATATCCCCACATGAATATTACCCCAATAACAAGTCCTATTCCTATCCCTAATAAAATTTTTTTATCCATGAGTTTCAAGATAATGCTTTTTATTTTTTGAATAAACCTTTTACTAATAACACTTCCCCCTTGCTCACAGATAATTCATGACATATTTGTTCTTCAGTTAATCCCTCTTCCAAAAGTTTTTTAATCTTATGAGTCTTATTGCTGTCAGTTTCTTTTGAAAATTTAATTTCAGATATTACATCTTCTTCATCAACCTTAACCAATGAATTTTCATTTATATCATCACTTTCTTTAGAAGCTTCACTATTTTCTATTAATAAATCAGAATTTATAACATTGTCACTTTTTAATTCTTCTTTATTTTCGTATAACTTTTCGTTTTTCTTAAGTATATTTATCTCACTTTTCATTTCTAAAATTTCTTCTTGCAATTCAGTAAGGCTTTCAGCTATATCTCTTCGCAAAATTCCAATTTCTATTTTATAATCTTCCAATTCTTCTTTATTATTGGAAAGTACACGTTCAAAAGGAATATCTAAACCTTCATGTGTATTTTTTGCCTTTTCCTCAATTTTAATAGCTCTATAATTATATATTATCAAACCTATTCCGATTGCTAATAATATTAATGGCATAAAACACCTCAAATATCAATGATCAATGATCAATTGTAAATTCATTTTAATATGTATAATTTAATCCATATAATGCAGTTTTCGCATACATTCTCTTAAACTACTTATGGCTCTGCTATGTAATTGACAAACTCTAGATTCAGATACACTTAATACTGCACCTATTTCTTTTAAGGTCAAACCTTCATAGTAATATAGATTTAATACTGTCTTGTCTTTTTCTTTAAGCAATTCTATTGCCTTAGTTAAGGTCTCCAGCTGCTCCTTATCCTGCAGATAGGAATCAGGACTTGGACTATTTTTATCTTCTATTATTCCAATAAGATTTACATCTTCATCATCCGAAAAAATAACATTTTCCAAGGAGACCATAGAAATGTAGTTGATATAATTTTCAATTTCTGCAACTTCGCTTAAAGATATACCTAAGTGCTTTGCAATTTCATCACAGGATGGCTCTCTGAGCAACTCAGCTTGTAAAGTATCAATTGCTTTATTATATTTATTTAGCTTGTCCATAGCTCCTTTAGAAATTGGTCTATTCTTTCTCAGTTCGTCTATCATTGCACCTTTAATTCTTATGGATGCATAAGATGAAAATTTCATTCCTTTTGTGCTATCAAACTTATTAATAGCATCCATGAGTCCAATCATACCATGACTCACTAAATCTTCATATTCCATATATTTATTTTTACCGAACATAACCCTTGAGGCAATATATTTTACTAATGGAATATATTCTTGTATTATTTGTTCTTTTCCATCAACATCTTTCTTTAATGCCTGCATACCCTCATTACCTCCCCATTTTTTTCTCATCTCTATTTTCCATCTAACATTTATACATTAGATCTTTGTTTTCTAACTATCTGGAAAAGTTCTTTGATAATAATTTCCACTTGTGTAGGCATGATGTCAACAAATCTTAAACCACATAATTTCTCTTTATCATCAGCTATTACACTTCTCACAAATTCACATCTCAATTCAAATTCTATCTTAGGAAGCTTAAGATCAACTAAAATTATGTCACCTTTCCTCAAATCCTCTTTAGTTTTCAGCCTTAAGCCACCAGCGCTTACGTCAACCATTAACCCTTTTTGATAAGGTATACTGTCAATATCATCCTCATCTATATTTGTTATTTTCTTAAATTGTATTTCTTGTACTAATTCAACCCTAAAAAAATTTCTTCTTTGTATCTTGGCCACATTAAAAGGTGTAGATAATCTGTAGTATATAATGTTTCCTTCTTTACCTCTTGAAAGCACCGTGCAAAAGAAATTATAACATCTGCTTTCATCTAAATAAGAATTAATCTCAATTTCTTCCCCTGTATGTAATACTAAATAATCTCCATCATATACCGGTACATTTATTCTCAAAAATTCATCTTCAACGTCTAAGATTAGCGATTTGTATGCTTTTTCATTTGCCACTATCTCTATTCTGTCATTAACTTTTAAGTTAAAATCAATCACCTTTAAATCCTCCTATGAAAATATATTGAATAGTCTTTTAAATAACCCCTTTGCTCCATTTAAAGAATTAACTTCTTGGCCCATAAGCTTCATGGCTATATTATGAATATCATTAGCCGCATCGCAATTTGGGTATAATACCACAAAAGGTTTTTGTTGTCTTACGCTTTGAACTAATTTCCTATCTTCCAGTATACATCCTAAGTATTCAATATTAATCTTCAAGAACTTACTAACTGCCCTGTCAAATTTTTTATAGGTTTCTTCTCCTTCTTCCTTTGTAAAAGCCTTATTTACAACAATTTTTGCTGTAGTCTTAAGCTTAAAATGATCAGTAGCCTTAATTAAACTGTAACCATCAGTTAGAGATGTTGGTTCAGGAGTCGTTAAGATAATTAACTCTTCAGAAGCTGCTATAAAAGATAATACATCCTTATTAACCCCTGCACCTGTATCCATTAAAATGTAATCATACTCGTCTAAAGTTTCAAGTTTCTCCAAAAAAAGTTTTCTTTCTTCTTCCGTTAACTCTTGAGCTTTATTTAATGCAGATCCAGCTGGAATTAAATTTACACCATTAGTTCCTTCTACAATTATATCCTTTATTTCAAGTCCAGTAAATACTATATCAAATATATTATGTTTAGGATATAATCCCATTAAAACATCATCATTTCCCATTCCTAAATCAGCATCAAAAATCAGAACTTTCTTGCCTTGATTTTGAAGAGTTATGGCTAAATTTACAACAAAATTACTTTTTCCAACTCCACCTTTTCCTGATGTCACAGTTATTATTTTAGTTGCAGAATTTTTTTCATCCTCTTCATTAACCAATCTTCTTAAGGCTTCAGCTTGATCTAGCATATAATTTCCTCCCCTAGGATGAAACTTGCAATCTTTTCCTTGGTTGGTACCATTATATCATCTGGTACATTTTGTCCAATAGTAATAAAACTAACTGGTTTATTCGATAATTTTGCTATATTATATAGAGACCCATATACTGTAGTTTCATCAAGTTTTGTAATAATTATATTATCAAAATCAAGTTCTGCATAACCTTTTAATATACTTTTAATATCACTATTTTTAGTAGTTGCACTTATTACCATATCGACATGATCAGGATTCGCCTTTTGTACAAAAGCTCTTAACTCAGAAATCTGCATTGCATTTTTACTGCTTCTTCCTGTTGTATCAATAAGAATGACATCACATTCCTTCATAGCTTCTATTGCTTCTTCCATTTCTTTCATGGTAATTACTACTTTAAATGGAATATTCATGATTTCTGCATATGTCTTAAGCTGTTCAATTGCTCCAATTCTATAGGTGTCAACTGTAATTAATCCAACCTTCTTCTTTTCAACAAGAGCTAATCTTCCTGCAAGCTTTGCTATAGTAGTAGTTTTTCCTACACCAGTAGGTCCAACTAGTACAACTCGTCCAGTTAAATTTTGTCTAGCTACTAATATGTCTCTTTCAAATACATCTCTTAATATTTCTATTTCATCAATATCCTCAGTTTTCATTGTTTCTGCAACACTTAAAATATCCTCTTGAAGCGCTTCATCAATATCTAGATCTTTTAGTCTTTCTTGAAGAAGATTTTCTGAAATTTCTCCATAAGTACCTGTCTTTATTACTTTATTTAATAAATCCTTTAATTCAGTTACTTCTTTATGTATTGATTCCATACTTGAATTTTCTTCATCATTACTTTTTACAGCTTTTATTTTGGTCTTGTCAGCTTTGTTTATTTGAGGTATATTTTCTTCTTTACTCTTAGCTGTTTCTTTTTCAACATTAGTATTATGTTCTAAAATTTTATCAAATAATGTTTCAGCCTTCACTTCTTCTTTGATTATATTATTACTATTAGAGGATAGCATTTCATTCTGCATGAGTTTTTTTATGCTTTCTAAAGAATTCCTAAATTCTTCTTCTTCATCCTTTTGTTTATAGTAATTTTTATCTTGTTTAAAACTCCTATTATCTTTTTCCTGATCTGTAGAATTTTCAACAGCTGCCGTAACTTCTATTAGTTTTTTTGATAATAAACCTATGATTCCGGGTCTTCTAACTTTTCTTTGGCTTATGATAATAGCGTCTTTTCCCAATTCGTATCTAATTCTAGTTAAACCTTCGTTCATGTCTTTCACAAGATATTTTTTAATAATCATCTAAATTCTTATGACTCCTTCACTATTAATTTGAACATCATTTGGTATTTCATTTAATGAAAGTACCATAATATGTGGAAATACCATTTCAATTAATTTTCTAAATACAGGTCTTATATTTGGTGAAACCAATATGATTGGCTGATTATTATAGAAATATACTGATTCTACAGTATTTTTAATACCTGTAAGTATATTAGTTGTCGTTTCTGGGTCAACTGTTGGGAATGAACCTTGAACAGATTTTTGTATATTATTTGATACTATTTCTTCAATGCTAGGATCTAATGTTACAACTGTAATTGTTCTATTCTCATCAACCACTTGATTACAAATAGTTCTTGCCAATGCAAATCTAACATATTCAGTTAATACTTCTAAATCTCTAGTATTTTTAGAGTTATCTGCTAATGATTCCATTATAGTAACTGTATCTTTAATTGGCACTTTTTCTCTAAGTAAATTTTGTAATACTTTTTGAAGCTCACCAATTGATAATAAGTCTGGTATAAGTTCTTCAACAACTGCACTATATTTATCCTTCGCATTGTCCACAATTAGTTTAACTTCTTGTCTGCCAAGTAATTCATAAGAATGACTCTTAATAGTTTCAGTTAAATGAGTTACCATAACAGTTGTTGGATCAACAACTGTTAATCCTTTAATTTCCGCTTCTTCTCTTTGATCCTTATTTATCCAAACTGCTGGAAGACCAAACGTTGGTTCAACAGTCTTTATACCAGGAATATCTGAATTTTCTCCTGTAGGATCCATGCAAAGCAACATGCTTGGCATTAATTCGGAAGAAACAACCATAGTTCCCCTTATTTTTATTATGTACTCATTAGTCCTAAGTTGAAGATTATCTCTAATTCTTATAGGTTGTACAACTATTCCCATTTCAATAGCACATTGTCTTCTAACTGATGCTATTCTTTGAAGTAAATCCCCTCCAGAAGCTTCATCTGCAAGTGGAATAAGACCATATCCAATTTCCACTTCCATTGGCTCTACAGAAATTAAATTCATAACATTTTCTGGTTCTTTACGCTCTGCTTGTATAATTTCTTCCTCTTCTGATACAATTTCCTTCATTTCTTTTACAGCTGCATCTTTATAAAGCAAATATGTCAATGAACCCATTGCTAAAGAAGCTGCAAAAAATGGGATTTTAGGCATACTAGGCACAATTCCCAAAAATAACATTATTGCACTAGCGATTCCTGTTGCTATAGGAAATCCTGTTAATTGACTTGACAATGTATCTCCTAATGTTTCTGTACTTCCTGAACGTGTTACCAAAATACCTGAGGCTGTTGATATTAATAAGGCTGGGAGTTGACTTACAAGACCATCACCAACAGATAAAATAGTATATGTTTGTGCAGCAGTAGCAGCACTCATATTCTTCCCAAGTATTCCAATTATCATTCCACCAACAATATTTATAATCGTAATTATAATTCCGGCTGTAGCGTCACCTTTTACGAACTTAGATGCACCATCCATAGCTCCATAAAAATCAGCCTCTGATTGAAGGTCTTTTCTTTTTCTCTTTGCTGTCTCTTCATCTATTAATCCTGAATTTAAGTCAGCATCAATACTCATTTGCTTACCAGGCATAGCATCAAGAGTAAATCTTGCAGCTACTTCTGAAACTCTACCTGCACCGGCAGTAATAACCATAAATTGAATTACGACTATAATTAAAAATATTACAATACCAACTACATAATTTCCACCTATAACAAAGTTTCCAAAGGCGGTAATAATTGTTCCTGCATCAGCATCGAGCAATATTAACCTTGTAGAAGATATGTTAAGCGCTAACCTAAACAATGTTGTAACCAGCAATAGTGTTGGGAAAACGGATAATTGTAATACACTTGTTGTAAACATCGTAATCAATATTATAATTATAGAAATTGTTATGTTTAAAGCTAAAAGTAAATCTATAAGTTGTTTTGGTAATGGAATTACAATCATTAACACAATAGTAATAATTGCAAATGCTATAATTACATCCAAATTATCCTTTATATTCAGCCTTTTGTTACCAAACTCCAAAATTTAAACCTCCCATTCATATTTTACCACCATAATTAAAATCTAAAGGGCATATTTATTTCAAATTAAATCAAATTGTATTATATATCTATATTCTTGCTTAATTGCGTTTATCCTTCTAAATTATTCAAATTTCAATCATCTAATATAAATATATTAGCGATAAAAAATTGATATTTGAATATTATCAATTAAACATTGACATTTCTTATTTTTTAAGTTTCATTACTACAACTAAAACTTCTGCAACAGCTTGATACATATCCTTAGGTATATCTTCGCCTATTTCCACTCTATCATACATTAATCTTGCCAAAGGTTTATTTTCGATGATCGGAACATTATTTTCTTTAGCAACATTCTTTATCTTAAACGCAACATAATCGGCTCCCTTAGCCACTACTTTCGGAGCTTCCATATCTTTACCTTCCTCATATTTTAAAGCAATTGCTAAATGAGTAGGATTTGTTATTACAACTGTTGCATCTGGAACAGAAGACATCATTCTTCTCATTGCTACTTCTCTTTGCTTCTGCTTAATTTTTCCTTTTATTACCGGATCTCCTTCTGCATTTTTATATTCATCCTTAACTTCCTGCTTACTCATTTTCATATCTTTTTTATACATTTTCTTTTGAATATAATAATCTATAGCTGCAATTACAACAAGTACTATACAAATTTGTTTAAAAACTCCAACCACTAGATTTTTAACTTCATCACTCAAAGAAGGTAGATAAAGATTTGAAATTCCTAATATATTTTGATAATTTCCTGCTAAGTATTTGTATGATATTATCGATACAATTGTTACTACAACAATGTTCTTTAACATACTTACCATGCTTCTTTTCGAAAACATATTCTTAAATCCAGAGAAAATATTCATTTTTCCTAATGAAAATTTCAATGCTACTGGAGTAAAAACAATACCAGTTTGTAACAAACTTGCCACAATTCCCCCTATCATTAAAGGAAAAATAAAGGGAAATAAGTAACTTGCTGTTTTCATTGCTACAGTAGTTACTATATAAGAAAGAGAAATCTCATTAAAGTTTTCCAGCATTGGAAATCTAAAAAAATAAATTATTACATCCTTAAATCCACTAGTTAATACTCCCCACGAAGCAGATATTACTGCCGTACATATTATCATAGTTATTGCAACAGAAACATCTTTACTCCTAGCTATCTGACCTTTCTTCTTAGCCTCACCTTGTTTCTTTGGTGTAGCTTCTTCTGTTTTGTCATCAGCTGCAAAAATAAGCATTAATGGAACTGCAGGAATCAAATTAACTATTTCCCGGAAAATACTTGGTAAATTATATATAGCTGTACCTAGTAATTTAAGCATTAATGGCAACAGTATAGTGTATGTAATTAACCCTAGCAAATTTTTTATTGGAACACCAAAAATCATAATAGGAATAGTTGGTACTGTTCTTGAAATCAGCCCCAAACATACATCCGTCATAACAATTATTAATACTACTGGAATTGCTATTTTTATTCCCAATGTAAAAAATGTTGAAATTGTCTGCATTACTCCCATTAAAGTTTCTTGATATACAATTGTTTTTCCAATAGGAACTATTTTAGTACTCTCCACTAACATATTTATAACTATATGATGCCCATCAATAATAAAGAAAAATGCTACTGCAACAAAGTGTGAAAAGTTTCCCAGTAAAGTTGATGAACTTTGACTTGTTGGATCTATTACTGATATCATTGAAAATCCTGCATGAATATCCATCCATTCTCCTGCTAGCTTAGCAGCATGAAAAACCAAACTTGTAATATATCCCAAGATTAAGCCCGTAGTAATTTCACTTACAGCATATATTATCAATATATAACTACTATTAATAGCATTAACTGTAGAATAATCTATTCCAGACATCATCCCAAAAGCTAAAATTAAAGAAAAAACACCTTTCATAATTTCAGGTGTTCCAGTTGGAAAAAATACTTGAACCGCTATAAAATATGAAGTTAGCCGCAAAACTAATAGAAACAATGCTAGAAAGTAGGCTATATCTACCAAAAGCCTTCCCTCCTTATGTAATTACTTTTGATATTAAATCAAAAATCCTATGTGTAAAAGACATTATCGTTTCAAGCATCCAACTTCCTAAAAATATTCCCACTGCAGCTGCTGCAATTAATTTAGGTACAAAAGTTAAGGTTTGTTCTTGTATTTGAGTTGATGCTTGTAATATACTTATAATCAAACCTAATACAAGTACAACTATCAATATAGGTGCAGCTACTTTTGCTGCTGTTACTATTGTATCTTTAACTACAGCAGTAAGCATTGTCTGCGTCATAATTTTCACCTCACATAAAACTCTGTATTAGTGATTTAGTTAATAAAAGCCATCCATCTACCATAACAAATAGTATTAATTTAAACGGTAAAGATACCATTGTAGGAGGAAGCATAAACATACCCATAGACATTAAAACACTGGCTACTACCATATCAATAACTATAAATGGTAAATAAATCAAAAATCCTATTGTAAATGCTGTTTTTAATTCACTAATAGCAAAAGCTGGAATCAAACTTGTAAATGCTACATTTTCTCTTGTTATATTATTTGCATCCACACCACTAATATCTACAAATAATTTCAAATCATCTTGTCTAGTTTCTTTTAACATAAATTCCTTTAATGGTTTTGATGCCTCTTCATAGGCTTGTTCTTGTGTTATTTTATTATCTAAATAAGGTTGTATTGCATTTGTGTTTATTTGAGTATATACAGGTCTCATAATAAACAAGGTCAAAAATATTGCAAGCCCTGTTAATATTTGATTTGGAACTGCCTGCTGCACTCCCATTGCACTTTTAAGAAACGAAAATACCACGACTATTCTAGTAAAAGATGTCATCATTATAACAATTGAAGGTAGTAATGATACAATTGTTAAAAATATTAATATCTTTATACTAGCAGCATAATCTTGTGGAGTACCATTTTGATTTCCAAGAGAAATATTTAATTGTGGCATATTAGTATTACTCGGAGCAGCATATGCATGTACAGTTGAAAACATTATTATTCCAATAGCCATCATAAAAACAAATGCTATTTTTCTTTTATTATTTTTCATGCTTCTCTTCCTTTGATCCTATATTCTTAATTGTCTTTGAAATCATCCCTTTAAATTTAAGCCCTGCCTGCTTGTAATTTTTAATTATTTCCTCATTGGACTTCTTCTTATTTTCTTCAATGTTTTTAATTTCATCTTCTGATAGTTCTGATAGCTTTTCCATATGTCCTGCTGTACTAGTCATTATGTATCCTTTTTCTCCTATTTTAACTATCAATATGGAATTTTCTTTTGTAATCTGGACTCGATCTATAACTTTTATATATTTATTATTATTAATAACATTATATTTTGAGCCCATAACTTTAAAACTTAAAAACATTAAACCAAAAGTAACTCCCAATGCAAAAATAAGTTGTCCCAATGATTTAAATAATTCAAAATCCATTTTGTCTCCTTACTGAACTAACATACTTTTGAATCTTATATCTGTAATTTTTCCTTTTGTTAAATCTTTATTTATAGCTTCAATTAATTCCTTTTTCATAGTCTCTCTATTTGCCACATTATTTATAAAGTCAGCTTTTTGACTCTTAAAGAAAAATATAATATCATCTCTTATAACTACTTGATTTTCAGTTAATTCTTGTTGAAACTTTGTTTTGGTTTTATCATATCCTAAAGATAATTCACCCTTAAAATATCTTTTACCACCTTCATCAGCCAAATTAACCGTGAATTCTGCTAAATCCATATAAGCATTTTCTACCACAACTTCTTGTGCTTCAACAGTTTTACTTTGCTTCATAAACAAATATACTCCACCGAAGGTTGCAGCACCTAAAACTAATAATCCTAAAATAAATAGAACTACCATTACCCCTCTATTACTTTTACCGCCCTTTTCAACATTTTCAGCAGCATCATTTTCTTTATTCTTTTTTCCAAAAGCCATTATATTCACTCCTTACTATTGCAACTCTCTCTAATAATAATTAATTTATGCATTTTATTTATTATACCTTTAATGTAAATATTTTATTTTTATATACCATAACAGCATTTCTCACTTCATCAATGCTTTCAAGTACTATGTATTTTCTCCCATTCGTTAATGTTATTATTGTTTCAGGTACTTCCTCAATTTTCTCAATATGATCTGCATTCAATACAAACTTTTCATGATTCATTCCCGTTACATTTATCATAACTTTTCACCCCTTTAATATTAACTGTACAGTTCACAATACACAATCATTTTCTGCTGTATATTTACCAAAATATTTTATATTATGTTAATAAATACATCCAATAATTGTGCATTGTGCATTGTGCATTGCAAAATTCACCCTAAATAAATTTTGTAATCCCAATTTTAATTTATTGCAAGTTGAGATAAACTCAACTTGCATTAATTTAATTTTCTCTTAATTATCTAACTAAACCTGTTATTGTTGTAAGAATTTCATCTCCTGTAGATATTAACTTTGACGCAGCTTGGAAACTCTTAGATGCTGTTATCATATCTGTAAATTGTTCTGTTAAATCTACATTTGATCCTTCAAGAGCACCTTGAATTAAAGATCCATATCCAGCTGAATTATCTGGTGTTGTGGCAGTTTTTGTTGTTGCATCAACTTTTCCATTTTTATAAACAGTTGGCCCTGAGTTTGAAGAATTTAAACTCATGTTTCCTCCAAGATCAGTTAAGCCTTCTGGGTTTTTAAAACTTGCCATAGCAATTTGACCTATTGCAGCTCTTTTACCACTTCCAAGTACACAAGTAATAACTCCATCTGATCCTATTTCATATTTTTTTACTGGATCATTTACAGTTCCAACTTTAACACTGTCTGGTATTGCTAAAGGTCTCATTGTATTATCACTTGTTTTTAAATCTTTCATATCTGCATTTACATAAGCAGCTTCTATAACGCCACTAGTAGAATTATATGCTAAACTTGGAGTACTAGCTGTTCCACCAGTATTTGTCGCACTAGTCATATAATATCCCATAACTCTATGTCCATCAGCAGTTAATAAATTTCCTTGGTAATCCAATGTTAGATTTCCATCTCTTGTAAACAAAGTTTCAGAAAGAGTACCAGTAACACTTGTTGGATTCGTTGTAGAAAGTCCATCGGCAGGAGTAATAGTTATACCACCTGTTATATCACCTTTAGCAACTACTAAATATCCGTCACCATCTATACATACATCAAGGCTTCTTCCGGTTGCTAGTGCATTACCTTGTCCCATTAATTTATTAATGCTTGAAACCTGTGCCCCAAGACCTACTTGCTTAGCATTTGTACCTCCAAGAGCTGAAGTTGGTGCAGTTGCTTCTCCAGCATTTTGGTATAGCATGTCCTTAAATCTTACACTTGAAGACTTAAATGCTGTTGTTGATACATTTGTTATATTATTACCAATAACATCTAATTTAGTTTGATTAACCTTCATTCCGCTTATTCCAGAATACATAAATCTTAACATAAACGTTCCTCCCATTTATTATATTTTGCTTGCTTCTGTCATTCTGCAAGCTTAGCCCCCACCGTGTCAGTTCACAGTTTACAAGGTACAGTTTACAGTTTCTTCAACTGTAAATTGTAAACTCATAACTGTAAACTGACTCAAGTCCAGCTATAATATCACAACACTATCTATATTTGTAAATATGTTGTCCTTTGCTCGATCCTTTTCTACAGCTGTTATTAAAGTTTTGTTTTCAACACTAGCTATTAACGCTACATCTTTATATAACATTACTGTATTTTTAGAATTCTTGTCTTTTGCAATTTCAAACCCTTTTTCTATTTCTTTCATATCATCTTCTGTAAAATTAATTTCATTAAGCCTTAAAGCTGCATGTTTTGATACTGTAAATCCAGTATCTTTTGCCTTAGCATTTTCTAAAATGCCCTTAAAACTTGATTCATCATTATTTCGATTATTAACACTTGCTTTACTTTTTTGGATAAAATCTACCTGAGCAAAATTTCCCATAGGATAAGCTTGACCGTTAATTATTCTATAACTCATTGCTATCACCTATCCATTTTGCACGTCTTGTGCTTTTTGTATGTCTTCATTAATAGTATCCGAATTAAAGGTATTACTTGTAGAACCCTTAACATCATTTGTTTGACTTGCTAATTTTGCTTCTGCTGCTGCCTTTTTAGCTGGATCAGTTGTAGTAGATGTATAATCTTCAAGTTTAACATTCATATCTGCATCTGTTAAATTTCCTGATTTCACTATTTCAGAGTATGGATAATCTGTAGTTGTAACTGTTTCTTTTCCATCTGCATCAAAGGTTGCTACACTTACTTTTACAACATTATTTTGAAGGAATGCTTTTTTAACAGTTCCTTTCACTAAAGATTGAATTCCATTGTCATCAGTGTGAACAATAATGACTTTATTGTCAGCATTGTTAGCTAAAGCTTTAGCTGCTGTAAGATCAGAATTTTGAATATAATCTTCAAGTGTTACATTCATATCTTCATCTGTTAAGTTACCAGCTTTTACTATTGAAGAATATGGATAATCGGTAGTCGTAGTTGACTCTTTTCCATCAGAATCATAAGTTGCAACTCTCATTTTTACTACTCCATTATCTAGGAATGTACTCTTAACTGTGCCTTTTACTACTGACTGAGTACCTTTACTATCAGTATTTAAAATAACAACTTTATTATCCTTATTACTAGCCAAACTTGAAGCTGCCATAAAATCAGAATTAACAAGCATACTAGCACTTGTATTTTCTGTAGTTCCCAACACAGATTTTAATGTACTCGCTTCAAATACTTTAGATACAATTTTCCCACTTTCCTTCACATCAACAGATAAATACCAAGTATTATTCATTCTAGATACACCTTTAACAATACCTGTATAATCATACCCATCAGTATCAGCAACACCAACTGTAACCCCTTTTCCAAGCAAAGCTTGATATGAATAAGCACTCATAGTCTTATTTAAATCACTCATTTGTTGCATTGTGGTCATTTGAGCCATTTGAGTAACATATGCAGTATTATCTTGACTTGAAGAAGGATCTATATTCTTCATTTCTGCAACCATTATCTTCAAAAAAGATGAACCATCAAGATCGTTATCCCTTGACCTTTGAATCAAAGTCCCTCTATCTGTAGTTTGTTTTCCATAAGTTTTTGCTCTTTTTGCTGCTGCTGCGTCATCAACAGCTTTTTTACCTGTTATAACATTAGTTGTATTCATTTGAGAATCCAAAATTGTCACCTCCTATGCAAAGAAACTTATATTATTATTCTCTTCAGCTAAATTTTCCTCTGTTTCTTCACCAGCTATACCTTGAGTATTTGATACTCCATCTTGAGCATTGCTGTTCTGTTTGTTTTGTTCTCCTGCAAGTTCTCCTTGAAAACTTTGATCCTTAAAGAAAGTAGTATCATCTTGATAAAGCTCAATATTAACATCAGAGATCTTTATATTTTGTTCACTTAGCTGCTTTTTAATTTCTGTTAAGTTTTGAGAAAGTAACGCTGTTGTTTCTTTTGAGTTAGCTTTTAAATTTGCTTTCATAACTCCATCTTCTTCAACTAATTTAATAGTAATTTCACCCAAGTTTCCTGGGTTAATCTTTACAGTTAATTCTTTTAGTGAATTATTACTCATATACTTAACATCTTTTATTAAGTCATCTGCAAATGTAACCTTGTTAATAGTAAGACCTCTAGCAACAGTATTTGCTCCCTGATTTTGTATTGAAGATGTTCTTGCTGCAAACAAATTAATCTTGTTCGAAGAATCATCCTTATTATCATCAAGTAAAGAATTTAAGAATTTATCTTCCTTTGAAAGTTCCTTATTTTCATTAGAAGTTGACGAATTTTCTTCTTGACTAGAACTATCACTACTACTCTTACTTTGTGAATAACTCTTATTTAAAATATCTTCAAGAGTTAATACTTTATTAGTTTGAGCATGTTTATTTTCTAGTATATTTGATATTTCTGACATTAAATTCTTAATACTGTTCTTGATATCTTTAGTAGCTTCTGATTTATCATCAGCTAAGCTAGTACTTAAATTCCTTAAAATTTTATCTACTAATTTTAAGGAATTAGTATCCAGCTTATCGGATTCACTCTTTAAAACTCCCATAATTTTTTCTAATAAATTATTGGAATTATTGTTTGAATCTTGTTTTTTATTAATTTGCTCAAGTATTGCTTTTAACATATCAGAATCAACTTTACTATTTCCTTTTAAATCTTCTTCTTTTATTCCAAATTGTGCTAACAAGTTCAATAATTCTGCTAATACATCATTAACTTTATCTTTAGAATCAGATTTACTATCTTCTTCTAATTCTTTAAGTTTTTCATTCAATTCATCAACCTTATCATCAGTTTTAGGTGTACTCTCTGTATCAACTTTCTTACTATCATTTGGAACTTCTTTTTGATTATAGTCCTCTACCTTTTCAGCATCTCTTTCTTTTGTAGAAGTTTTTGAATCTAATACATTCTTAAAATCTTCGCTTTTGTAAGTAGATTTATATAATTCAGAATTTGATTTATCTAACGAAGTACTTGTTCTGTAATTCTTTACTGAAGTATCTACAGTATTCATTAATGAATCAGTTGACGTTTTAATAGCCATAACCATATATTCTCACCTCCTTTCAATGATCAAAATCAATTATCAATGAACAAATACTTGTCTCTTCATTAACAATTGAGTATTGAAAATCACTTTTAATTCCCTATCCCACTATTTCTAACATATGCATAAAGAGCTAATTCATCAAGATTAATTTGTTCTATTCTATCTTGTTCCTTAACATATGCAGAGTACTTTTTTTCCTTCAAAGTTTGAACAGTTTTTCTTTCCATCTGCTTAACAGTAAGATCTCTTCTTCTAACATTAATTTCCTGTTCTTTTTTTTCCAAATCTTTCTCTGTTGTTTCTATTCCACTTTGAAGTCCTTGAAGATAATATCTTTTCAATTTTTGATATACAACATCTTCATTTGGAGATATTCCATTATATTTGTGAAAATTCTCATTTAATTCTTCTAGCTTTTCTTCTATCCTCTTTTTTTCTCTTTGACTTTCGGTAAATAATCTTTTGCTTTCCTCTTCCTTAGCTATTCTTATTTCAAGAAGTTTTTCTAACCCAAACTTAAACTTCTCAGCCAAAGTAAATCCCCCTTTATTTTAGTTTACAGTTTATGCCCTTTAGGGTACCCTGTGGGCAATTTACAGTTAACAGTTATGAATTAACTGTTATTATATTAATTTCTATAAATTAATTGTTATTTATAAAATTTAATAAAGATTTTCCATTATTTAAACATCGATACTAAACCATTTTGTGTTTCTTCAAAACTTGATTTTTCTTCAATACCTTGACATAGAAAATCATTTAACATTTCATTATAATTAATGGCCATATCTATTTTTCTATTACTTCCTTTTACATAAGCACCTATATTAATTAAATCTTCAGAATCTTTATAGGTAGCTAAAAGATCTCTAGCTATCGATGCAGATTTTTTATGTTCATCTGGTGCTATTTGACTCATAAGTCTGCTGACACTATTTAGTATATCTATAGCTGGATAGTGATTCTTATGCGCTAAATCTCTAGATAAAACTATATGTCCATCAAGTATACCTCTAACAGCATCTGCTATTGGTTCATTAAAATCATCCCCATCAACTAGAACTGTATAAAACGCTGTAATTGACCCATCTGCTGAAGTACCCGATCTTTCCATAAGCTTAGGAAGCTTAGCAAAAACAGAAGGAGTATATCCTTTAGTTGCTGGAGGTTCCCCTATAGCAAGTCCAACTTCTCTTTGAGCCATAGCAAATCTTGTAACTGAGTCCATCATAAGAATTACTTTTTTACCTTTATCTCTAAAGTACTCTGCTATTGCAGTGGCTGTTAATGCCCCTTTAATTCTTATTAAGGCCGGCTTGTCTGATGTAGCACATACTACAACTGATTTTTTCATACCTTCTGGTCCTAGATCCTTTTCAATAAACTCTAAAACCTCCCTGCCTCTTTCTCCAATAAGTGAAATAACATTAACATCAGCCTTAGCTTCTCTTGCTATCATACCTAAAGTAGTACTCTTACCAACTCCACTACCTGCAAAAATACCAATTCTCTGTCCATCTCCACAAGTTAAAAATCCATCAATTGCTCTAACTCCTGTTGGCATTATTTCTTTTATTCTCTTTCTTTTCAATGGATCTGGAGCTTCATTTTCCAAAGGATACTCTTCTCCATCCATTGATATACTATCACAATCAAGAGGTTTACCAAGACCATCAATTATATGTCCAAGTAATTTATCTGAACACTTTATACTCAGTGGTTTACGCTGTGGTACAACTCTACAGCCTGGTGAAATTCCAATAAGTTCATCTAGAGGCATAAGAATGACAAATTCCTCTTTAAAACCAACAACCTCACAATTTACCGGAAAATTTCTTTCATTATATATGATACAAAGTTCACCAACAAAAGCTTTTATTCCTTGCACTTCAATTGTAAGTCCTATTACCTTTTTTACAACACCTTCACAATATATTGTGGATATATTATTGACCTTTTTAGTCAATTTTTGAAAATCCAAATCTAGCTCTAGCATTCTCCACCCCCACTTGTGCAGTTTACAGTTGTCAATTCACAGTTTACAGTTAATGATGAAATTTCTACGAAATTTCTTTTTTTATCATCTCAGCTTGTGAGTGAAATTTTAATTTTTATTCATTAAAAACTCCATAGGAGTTTTCTCCTAAACTGTAAACTGTAACTTGTAAATTGTTAACTTAATAAAGCCTTTCGTATTTGTTCCATGCCAGTATCTACACCTATTTTTACAATACCACTTGGCTTTTCCAAAATTGCATTTCCTGGATTCATAAAATCATCAGCAACTACAAAAATTTCATTTTTTATACCATAGGTCTTTGTCCATAATACCGATTGTTCTTTCAGTTCTTCAACATGAACTGAGTTAACCTTTAAAATAACATTTTCCTCTCCTTTTGAAAGCTTAAAGGCTTCTTCTATAAGGGAGTTCATAGCATCGTCTTTACTTAAAGTCTTTTGGGTAATTCCTTCTGCTATTTCCAGTGCTAATTTAACTATTTCGACCTTTTTATGTTCTAAATACTGCTCATAATTTTCATTAGCCGATTTTAAAAGTTGCTCAGCCTTAGCTACAATTTCTGCAGCTTCAGCCTTTGCCACTTCAACATTTTCTTCATAAGCCTTTTTATATCCATCATCATATCCATTTTCAAGTCCTTGGGAATAGCCTTTTTCATAAGCCTGCTTTTCTGCTGAATCGGCTTCCATTTGTGCTCTTAGTGCTATAGCCTGCTTTTCCCTTTTAGCATCTTGAATTATTCTTTGACCAATATCTTCATAACGCTTTAAAAGTTCTTCTGGATCAACTTGAGGTACTTTTTCAACCTGCTCTTCTTCTATTTCTTCTAGTTCAAAAGTTGGAAATTCATGTTTTTTACCAGCATATTCTGTTGAAATAACCTTGCTTTCTCCTGATTTAGCAAAGTTTTTCTTTATTAAACTATACGATGATTGCATCTTCTCCACCTCTTGAAATAATGATTTCATTTGCATCATCTAATCTTCTAATAACAGCAACAATCTTTTGTTGTGCCTTTTCAACATCAGTAATTCTAACTGGCCCTAAGAATTCCATATCTTCCTTTAATGCAGCCGAAGCTCTCTTAGATTGATTTCTGTAAATAGAATTAGCAACCTCATCAGAACATCCCTTAAGTGCAAGTGCAAGATCACCAGATTCAACTTCTCTAAGAATTCTTTGGATAGAAACATCATCAAGAGAAATAATGTCCTCAAATACAAACATTGAACTCTTAACTTTATCAGCAAGTTCAGCATCTTCTCTTTCTAAGCCTTCAGTTATATTCTTTTCTGTTGTTCTATCAACTTGATTTAATATTCCAACTAATGCTTCTACTCCACCTAACGAAGTCATTTCAGTTCTTACAACTGAAGATAACTTACCTTCAAGAACAGCTTCTATTTCCTTAATTACCATTGGTGAAGTATTGCTCATAGTAGCAATTCTATATGCAACTTCACTTTGAGTATCTTCTGGCAGCTCAGCCATAACTTGAGCCGCCTTTTCTGGTTGAAGATAACATAAAATCAACGCTATTGTTTGTGGTTGTTCTGATATAATTACATTTAGCAATTGATGCGAATCTGCTTTTCTCGCAATTGAGAACGGTCTGTATTGAGCAGTAGCCTCAGATACTTTTTCTAAGATTTCACTTGCTCTTTGAGATCCTAACGCCTTTGATAATAAAGTTTTAGCGTAATCCATACCGCCTTCAACAATATAATCTCTTGCCTTATTTATTTGTAAAAACTCATTTAATATTTCTTCTCTTTGTTCTGATGTAACAGAAGTAATATTAGCAATTTCATAAGTTATTTTTTGAATTTCATTTTCTGGCAATTTCTTCAGTATACCAGATGAAGCCTCTGGACCAAGTGTTATAAATAATATTGCTGCTTTATGCACTCCAGTCAATTTCATTTCTTCCTTTGGCATACTTATCACCTCTCACTTTCAGTCAACCAAGACTTGATAATTTCAACAACTTGATCTGGTTTTTCCATTGCATATTTCTTAATTTCTTCTTCTAAATGTGACTTCTTAGTCTTAGTCTCAAATTCAATAGGTTCAAATGTTTCTGGTTCTTTAGGTATTATCGAATCATCAATTAATGTATCTAATAATTGAGCTTCTTCTTCTTGTTTCTTTCTTCTCTTTCTCATGAAGACTATAATACCTGCAATAGCTGCTGCTAAAATGATCGTTCCTAAGATTCCAGCAATAACCATCATTCTATTTCTACTTTCACTTGCTACTTGAGCATTCATTGCATCTATATCTTTTTGAGCATCTGCCTGCGCTGTTGTATCAAATGCCATACCAAGGACTGATACTTTATCTCCTCTAAGTGCGTCATATCCAATAACATTTGCAACTGCATTTTCAAGTGCCTGTTGCTGTGTTGCATCTAAATTCCCATCAATAATAACTGATGCTGTAACTCTCTTTATTGCACCTTGTGCACTTATAGTCTTAGATTCACTTTTACCAACTTCATAATTAGTTTTTTGATTTTCTTTGCTTGAAGTTGAATTATTTGCATTATTAGTAATTTGATTAGACATATTATTATCTACAGGGCTTTGACTTGTAGCTCCTGTACTTCCAGTGTTTGCTTCTTTATTATTTTCTTGACTAATAATAACCTTATTAGGATCAACAGTAGTTTTTGTATCCTGCTTTGAATCAAAATCCAAATCAACATTAACACTAGCTTTAACTTTATTTTTACCAATAATAGGCTCTAATTGATTAATAATTGCTTTTTGAAGCTTATCTTCCTGAGCTTTTACTGCTGCCTGCTGCTTTGAAAGAGCTTCAGAACTAATAGAACCATTTTGCTCAGAATTAATATCCTTGGTTAATAAGTTCATTTTTCCATCAACAATATTAACATTTTCTTTAGGAATATTTTGACTTGCTCCAGATACAATTGCCACAATTGCTTTAACCTGATCTTCACTTAAAGTCTGTCCATTCTTTAGCATCAAAGTAACTGATGCTGTACCAGGCTTTTTATCCTTTGCAAATACAGAATCCTGAGCTTCTGTAATATGTACCCTTGCGTCCTGCACTTGAGGAAAACTTTTTATAGTTTTTTCCAGTTCCCCTTCTTGCATTCTAAGTTTCTTAATTTTAAACTCTTCATCTGTCATACCAAAGGAACTTGCGTTATCCATAAGTTCATAACCCTTGCTTCCAGATGTAAGAGTTGGTGCCAACTCTAATCTCAATTTATCTTTTTGATCTTTTGGAACCCAAATAGTATTAGTATTACTGTCTATTTTCGTTTCAATTTTTTGATCGTTCAGCTTCGTTATTACAGTTTGAGCATCAGCTGGATCAAGATTTGCAAACAAAATATCATATTTATTAGATGATGAATAGACAACTCCACTAACTATAGCTATAATCACTGCTAAAATAGATACAATTATAGCTATTTTTATCTTCTTGTTTTGGGATTTAAACTTTTCCAAAAGCCCCTTAACTTTCTCTAAAAGTTTTTTCATTATTTAGCTCTCCTCACCTACTACAATTGCAACCTTGATAATTGATTATAACCTTCCAATAACTTGTCTCTAGTTTGAGTTAAAAACTGTAAACTTAGACTAGCTTCTTGATTTTTAATCATAACGTCATCTACGCTAACATCTTCACCCTTAATAAATCTTGTTGCAGTTGAATCAGCTGTTGAAAGCTTGTTATTTGTATCTTCCAAACACTTTTTCAAAACATCTCCGAAACCAACAACACCTTCATTAGTTTCACTATTTTCATTACCACTAATCTCATTAAATTTACTATTAAATCTCGCTTGATTTATAGCAAAATTATCCTCTATTCTCATAAATCATTTCCCCCTACTTTCCAATTTCCAAAGCTTTTGAAAACATGCTTTTCAAAGCATTAAAAGTGTCAACATTAGCCTCATAAGATCTTGATGCCACCATCATATCTGCCATTTCATTTAAAACATTAACATTTGGCATAGTCACATACCCATTTTTATCTGCATCTGGATGTGTTGGATCATATACTTTTCTCAATGGAGATGAATCCTTTTCAATTTTAACTGCTTTAACTCCAGCCATTTCTTTATTGGCATCTAGCGCCTCTTGAAACACGGCTACTTTTCTAACATATGGTCCACTTCCATCTGCACTCCTTGTTGTATTGGCATTAGCCATATTAGAAGTTATGGTATCCATTCTCAATCTTTCCGCTGAAAGACCAGTTGCACTTATTTGCATAGAACTAAATGCGTTCATTCACAATTCCCCCTTATTAATAAACACTAAATGTATTGTTGTTTTATACCCTATTTTTTGTAATAAAACACCCTATTATTTCATTACAGTTCTTAAGTCATTAAATTTATGATTTATTTCAGTAATCAAAGCATTATACTTCAGCGTATTAGCTGCTTGATTAACTTTTTCAATATCTAAATCCACATTATTCCCATCATTTTTCATACTAGTACTCTTATCTTGTTCAATTGTAACATTGTCACCATTTGAATTGTTACTAGCTAAATGAGCTGAATTTGTTCTCTTTAGTTCAAAATTTGATGAATCAGATTTTTCTAAATTTTCTTCAAAAACCACATTAAATCTCTTATAATCTTTTGTGTTAACATTTGCCATATTATTAGCTATGGCTTTTGCCCTAATATTCGATGCATTAATACCTAATTTTAATAAATCATAGGTACCATCAGTTCCAATAAACCCCGTTCCCATTAATTCACTTCCTCACATTCTCTCTTTAAATTTCAATTAACAAATTCTATAATTCCTTTATATTTAATGATACCCTAAATATAATAATTTGTAAAATTAAATATAATTTTATCTAAGTATGTTTTTTATAAAAATATATATATTTATTATAAAATAAATAGATTTATTTTACCATAAATTTTTGAAAATTTCTCTAGTATTTTTATTTATTCTATAATATATAACAAATTTAGTTAAAACTCTGTTATTAATTCGCATTTTTTGTCTTTATAGCACCCTTAATTAAACAGAATTATTATTTTCTAGAATCTTCTGCACGAAAATAGGTAGTTTTAATTACAATGTACGTAATTAAAACTACCTATTTAAAATCCATGCTCTCATAAGCTATAATAATTCTACATTAATATAAATATTCATTCTATCTAACACTTGCTAATACATTTAAAGCATTTTGTGGTAATTTATTACTTTGAGCCATAAGCGCTATAGACGCTTGATAAATCACCTGTGTTCTTGATAGTTGAAGTGATTCTTCTGCAATATCTGCATCTTCAATACTGCTTTGTGCACTTGTAAGGGATTGATTCATACCTGAAATATCATCTAAAGTATCATTTAATCTTGATTGAATAGCTCCATATTTACTTCTTGCGGAACTAATCAATTTACCAGCATAATCTGTCCAATCAATGTTAGTTTGTAATTTTGTTGTATCTGTAACATCAATATTGGCAATTCCTGTTGCTGTATTTGTCAAATTATAAAAAGGAACATCAATACTCTGATCTGGAAGTGCACCAATTGTTGACTGCCTATTTACCGGAGTTTGATTATCAAGAGGCAACTTAGCAGTTAATGCGGATGGCGATGCTACTAATGTTGGATCTTGTGCTAATGTAGCCCCAGAGTTCGACATAGCAATTCCATTAAACTTAGTATTTTTAGCTAAGTAATCTAAATCTTCTTTAATTTTATCAATTTCAGTTTGAATTATTTGTCTATCCTCTGGTCTAGTAGTTCCTGTCGCAGCTTTAACTGATAATTCTTTAAGTCTCGTTACATTATTATTCATTTCCTGCAATGCTCCATCAAAGGTTTGAAGCATTGAATTTGTGTCTTGAATATTTTGACTTGCCGCATCTCTACTTAATAAACTTATCTTTATATTTCCTGCCTCAGCTATTTTTCCAGGGTTATCTTTAGCAGAATTAAGCTTCAAACCAGAACCAATATTATTCATTGCTTTTGAGTTTTGCACCAAGGTTCTCTTATAATTTTTATATATCCCTTCTGAAAACATATTATGACTTAATCTCAATCATATCACTCCTTAATTCAATGCCGCATTTTTATTATATTTAAAGCATTATCATAATTCTTTATACTAACTTATTTGACTAATTCCAATTAGTTTCTATCTTTTTTTATTATCGTATTTTATATAAAAAACTTAACAATTATTTTTGTAATACTCAGAATCAAAGCTTTCAATTTCTTCAGGCGTACCTAAACTTCTTACATGACAAGTCCTAAACTTCATCAACACAAAAACCACCAATAATAATTTTATTTCCAGTACTAGTACTATTCCTTTTATCACTTACTATCATCGTTAAGGTATGCTCAGCATCTTCTAAATCAATTAAATTAATAGTGTTTGTAAAATATCCATCTGAATCCATATACAAATCAATATTAAAAGTATAATTATCTAGTTTACATTGCAATATTCCTGAATCTCTAGATAATAGATTCATCATACTTAAATATTTCCCTTTAAATCTAAATATAACACCATCACCTATAGATTCAGTTATTGCGGCATTATCAAACTTATTATTTAATTTGAAACTTTCTTCTGCCCAATGCCCATAATATTCTATATTCTTATTATCATAGGAATTTATTTTAGGATTTTTAAAAATATAATTCGAAATTGTATCTTCATTCAATTCCACTCTTACGTCACTTATATTAATTAGTTCCAAATTTTCTTTTATTATTTCAATATACAAATTATGTCCTACATCATTTGGATGTAAATTATCAATCGCTATATCATCCCATTTAATTTCTCTAGAACCAATCTTTTTCCACACTTCATCTTGAATATCTATAATAGGAATATTATAATAATATGCTATTTTTTTATGTATACTTGTGCTGCTATCTGCTAAACCTGTAGGAAAATCAATAATCATGATTTTTTGTGTTATTTTGGCACATTCTCTAATTAAGCCTTCAAAATATTTACTTATATCAACTGAAGTATATATCCTATCATTTACTGCAAATTCAACAAAAATCACGTCTGGTTTAAAATCCCCTAAATCTCTTTTTAATCTAAAAAGTCCAAAATGAGACGCTGTACCTCCACACCCTAAATTTTTAATTTTTATATCTTTATATTTGTCATTCAAATATTGTTCTAGCTTATATACATAAGATTTTTCATATGTACTAGCACCTGCTCCTTCTGTTATGGAACCACCTATTATTGCTATGTTCATTTTTAATTCTCCCATTATTCTAATTAATCTACTTTTAGTCTCCTACTTTTTTGCTTATATAGTCTTTAAAAGACATATGAATTGTCCCTTTAATTTGAGCCCCCATACTGCAATTAATAAATTTTATCTCTTCATTTTCGAAAATTAGAGATTCTATTTTATTTTTAAACATCATATATCCCTGAGTTGTAGGTAACATACTTCCATTAACTCCTCGAACTTCTTTATTTTTATGATCATTTTTCACATTATCTTTGAAACCATATACTTTTTCAAAGGTTTCTGTATGAGATTTCCCATCAATAAAAGCCAAATCTTGTCCTAGAAATATAATTTCCTTTGCATTACATTTTATTGCAATATCAATAGCCGAAACAGCTACTGTTCCTCTAGTTTTTATACTTATTTCATTTTCTTTTCCCGTATTGAATATAAATTTAGGACCATTATAAGAATTAACCGCCCATCTTGAAGCACTTGAAGAAAAGCATAATGGTATATCCTCATTTTCATATCCTGCCAGTTGCATTCTCACAACTTCTTTTCCATCTAATATAACTATAGCATCTGGTTTTATACCATTACTCATTAAGGACTTTAATGAACTTCCAACACTTATTATATTAAATTTTTCTCTATGCTCCTTAACCAGGCATAATTCTAAATCTAATGATGGCCCAGCTGCTGTAACTATATATGTTTTATTACTTTTTAACTCATTTATAAGCTCATCAATTGCGGGATAATTATGATTCATATTTTCTTTAAAATTATCATCTAACAGTTTATTTAAACTTTCATCCTTCATAGATTTTTTAACTTCACAATAATCAAAAATCAAATTATAAAACTTCTCATTTTTCTCCTTAATAGTTTCTAATGAAGCCCTATGAACAATTAGATCTCCAGTTAAATCTACAGCTTCTGAAAAATAATTATAGAAATCTTCAAATTTACTGTTAACTATTTTTACGTTATTACATTGAAAAATTTTCGGATTAAATTCTTCTGCATATTCAACCAATTCATCATTTAAATCAAAAACATATAAAGTTGCTTCATTATTCATATTATTTATGATTTCACTAATATGATAGCCTAAACCTATGCCATATAATAAAATATTAGCTTTGTCCTTAATCAGTTCCATATTTTGTTGAATAAACTGTTTGCTTTCCTTAATAGGATCATATTTACTATGTATATACTTATTATTAAATTTTGCAGTAACTAATCCACTCTTGCTTTTTTCAATATTCATCATAATTCTTTCCTCTTATAATTCCATTAATTTCTTCTACCAAGCTCTCAACACCATATAAATTAACTAATGCTTTTTGCTTTTCAATAACATTCTCTCGTAACATTTCGTCTTCTATAAGTTCATTTAAAAGAACAAGCAAATTAATCTTCTCTATAGCTCGTATTTCAAAACATTCAAAAATCAAGTTCATTTCTTTCATTTTTTCAGCAACAAATTTTTGATTTTCTGCAAGAACTATTCCTATTGTAGGAACAGACATAGCAGCCAATTCATATAATGTTGACCCACATGCGCTTATTGCCACATCACATTTAAGCATTAATTGAGCCATATTTACATTCTCATATATATAAATATTATTATGTCTTTTAGTTATATCTTGTATTTTCTCTATAAGTTCTTTATCAAAGGCACTTCCTATGACAACATGTAATTTTTTATTGATATCTTTGATTTTTTCTAATATCTTTAAAGTGTTATTGTTATTATCCATACCACCTAAGGTCAAAAGAATATCTTGTATTTCTTTTTTTATTACTTTGCTTTTATATGCTTCTCTAAATTCATCTCTTATCATACAATATTGAGTTCCTAAAAATAATTTTGTACTTGAATTTATATTGTCTTCATAATTTAAATCACGAGCATTTATATTTTGGTTTACTATAAAATCCACATCCATCTTACACTTATTAACATCATCAACATAACCAGTAAATCTAAAATATTTTTTTAATTTAATAAAATATTCTTCATCGATATCATAACTATCTGTAATAAGTACATCCGCATTATGTTTGGTTTGCATTTCAATAATTTCTCTAATATAATCTTCTTCACTAATTTCAATTACCTTAAAGCTTTTTTCTTTTATCTTTTTTATACCTGCTTCAAACTTGTCACTAATTGAATTTCTGCATATAAATATAACATCATTTGTCTTTTTTAATTCTTCACCTAAAACAAGCATTCTCATAACATGGCCGAGACCAATATCTTTCCCTCCATCAGCCCTAATAAAAATTTTCATATATTCACCTTATTCTTTTTTGGTATTTTTAAACTATTTAAAAATAGGACTATTTACTATGTCATTATACATGTTCACAAAGTATTTCTTAGTATCCATCATGTCAGCTGCTCTAGCCTTTGCTTTCCTGCTCATTTCTAAATAAAAATCCTTATCTTCTTTACATCTAGTTGCCAAATCAATAAGTTCTTCATAGGTATTACATATAAAAGCTTCATCTACTATTATAGATACATCTCCATGTCTTAGAGATAAAGCTGGCTTTCCTTTAAACATACATTCAACTGCTGAAGTTCCTCCGCCTTGTCTTCTTGGATTAATATACAAATCTACTAGTTCCACACATGCTAATATATCATTTTGAAAGCCAAGTTCCATAAAATTCTTCTGCAAATTCAAATATTTTTTTCTATTTTCTTCACTAAGCTTATAATTTCCAATTGTAACTATAAAACAATCTTTACTTGCTAAATTATCTAAAACACCAAGAAATTCGTCATCGATTTCATCATTTAATCTTCCACCTACGACTGCAATAACAAATTTCTCTCTTGGTATTTTTAATTCTTCTCTCATATATTCATGTCCTTGTGGCTTTAATTCAAATGTAAACGGACATTCTATTATTGCATCCTTAGTATGTCCTTCATTAGCAATATATTCATAATCTGATTCCAAAGGTTTTCTTCCCATAATAAAAAATTGACCTTTATTCTTTGAAATAGAATAATTCCCTGATGTTGAAATTGTTGCCATTGTAATAATCTGTGCAGCTAAATCTGCGGTTATGCTAGAACCACCAATATTTAATAATAAATATGGCTTTTCCTTCTTAATAAAATTTAATATATTAATGCACTCATTTTCATCTGGCATTAAACATTTTGGTTGATAAAAACCAATTTCAATATCCTTATATTGCAAATTATTAAAATCACTATATTCTTCTACTACATTTCCTTTTGCTGATCCAAAAAATGGAACATCTCCTTTTGCCGTAATTAACTCTTTTGTATTGATTAGTATTACCTTTTTATTTAGATATTTACTTAAAATATAGCACCTATCTAAAACAGTTTTTGTTGGACCATGCTCCAGCTTTAATAGTTGACTTATAAAAACAACAATTACATCTTCATTTCTGTCATTCTTAGGAATAAACTCTAATTTTCCAACTGATTTTTTGAATTCATCAAAAATAGAATCATAAATTTTATCTATTTTATATTTTTCTAAACTATTGCTTATTTCAGTATCTGTAAATCCTATTGATATTAGCTGATACATAATATAATATTTTTGATTTTTATCTATATTAGATTTTAACATTTCTTCAAGTAATTTATCCCCATATTCTTTAGCTTTAAAAGTAGTTATTAAAAAAGATCCCATGTAAATTTTAAATAATGTGTTTTGACTTTTAAAAGTATTTTTAAATAACTCTTTGAGTTCTTCTTTTCTATTTTCATCAAGACTAGTTATATATTGATTAGCTTTATCTGATTGATCCCATATATTTGAATAATAATCAAAAAACTCATTCATATTCTCAAATAATTCTTCTGTGGCATTTATAAAATTTTTTACTCCTAAAATTCCAAAATGATTCACATTAGTATCCTTCAAAATTAAATATTCAAACTTAGTATTCCATTCTTTTATTGAATATAAATTGTTTGCATAATTATATATTTTGTATTTTTCAATGGATGTTTCATTAATTTTAGTAAAAATAGAATTATCAAATATAAATGAATTATAATATAAAGTATATTGATTATATAAATTTAATATTAACTCTCCATTATTACTTATTATATTAATACTATACATTCTAATCTTTTCACCTAAAATATTATTTAATATATTTTCTAAATTAAATTCTTTAAAATCTTCTTCTAACAAATTATCAAATACATGTACTTCAAAATCGTCTTTTTCAAATTTTCCCAAATTTGAAATATAGCCTTCAGCTGAACCTTTATAAAATCCTAATAATATTTTTTTCATACTCACTTCTCCAAAATTATTAATAAATTTTTATTTCACCTTACTAAATCCCATTTCATTGGAGTTCCTTTTAATATGTTTTTTGAAGCCTTTTTCCCAATTATATCTTTTATATATTTTGTTTCCAAACCAAAGCCAGGTCTTATACTTCTAATATTCTCATCCGTAAATAATTCACCTTCTTTAACATCTTTAACAACAAAAAGACTTCTCGAATGTTCCCTTGAATTAATTTGCTTTTGAGATAAATCATAAGTTACATTTCCAATTGCCTTTTCTACAATTCTAATGCTATCTACCATTTCTTTAAATTCTTCTGGTTCCATAGAGAATTTTGAATCCGCTCCACCATCTGCTCTTCTTAAAGTCATATGCTTTTCAATAATTTGTGCCCCTATAGCTACACCTCCAACAGAAACAGCATTTCCCATAGTATGATCTGATAAGCCTACAACAACATCAAAAGTTTCTTTCATATTAGGAATTGTTTTTAAATTAATTTCTCCTACTGGTGCAGGATATGATGATGTACATTTTAGTAATGCCACATTTTCATTTCCCATTCTTTTGCAGGCATCAATAGCATCCTGAATATCACTCATTCTAGCAATACCTGTGGAAATTATTATTGGTTTTCCTTTTGATGCTATATATTCAATAAACGGAATATCATTTATTTCAAAGGACGCAATTTTATAAGCAGGCACATCCATTTCCTCTAAAAAATCTACTGATGTAAAATCAAATGGAGATGAAAAACATATCAAACCTTCCTCTTCAGCAATTTTTTTTAATTTAGGCTGCCATTCCCATGGGGTATATGCACCTTGATATAACTTATGTAAAGTAGTTCCATCCCATATAGTTCCTTGTTTAATTTGAAAATACTCATTATCACAATCAATTGTAATTGTATCTGGCGTATAGGTTTGTAACTTTATAGCATCGGCTCCTGCCCACGCCGCTTTTTTTATAAGTTCAACTGCTCTATCAAAATCTTGATTGTGATTTGCTGACATTTCAGCTATTATAAAAGTTTTTTGTCCTTCACCAATTTTTACATTATCTATTTTAAAAGATTTGTTCATGTTGTCCACCTCATCAAATTTATTCTATAATATTTAATATTTTAATTTTTTTTATACATACTTTTATTCACTAATTAATTATCGTTACATTAAATACTTTCTTTATTTTACTCATCTAATAGAATAAAAGTGTCTACGACTCTTTTAATTAATTATTAATTAAAAAGGCTAGTTAATAAAACTAACCTTTTCAATTAAAATCTATAAATTATTTCCTGAACTACTTCATAAATATAGTTATCTAAATTAATTATATAATATTACTTTGAATAGTTTTATAAATTTCCTCATCTATTTTTATACACTCTTCTGATTCGCAATCACTTACTATAAGAGGATTATCTGCATCTATCCCCGCAAAGCTTATTTTCCAAATTAGGAATTTATTTTTCTCTTCTGTGGGATTCTTACCTATATATAATTCTCTAAATATTTCTTCAAATTTATCTTTTTTATTTATATCGTAATAAGTCTCCAACATTGAAATGAACAAACTTTTTCCAAATCTTCTTGGTCTTATAAAAAGCTTATAAGGTGCATATCTATCTAACAATTCTATAAATGATGTCTTATCAACATAAAGATAATTTTTCTTTCTTAAAACTTCAAAATTTAAAATTCCATAAGGTATTCTTTTCATAGCTTCCTTCCATAACTAAAAACATAACTATGGATTATTAATATTCTAGCAATAGATTCCGCCTATTTCATTATAGTCATTCTTATATGTATTCTATCATGTTTACGAGTATTTAAACATACTATATACAAAAATACAATAAGCACCAATGGCTATTTGTGCCACTAATTCTTATTGTAACGTAGTAATTACTATAAGCTTTCACATAACTCTAAAGATTGCATAACTACAGCATCCATATTCATATAACTATAAGTACCAAGTCTTCCTAAGAAGTACACATTTTTAGCTGCATCTGCTCCCTTTTGATATAAGCTATAAAGATCCTTATTTTCAGGTTTTGGTATTGGATAATATGGCTCTCCATCTGCACGTGAAATTTCTTTCATTATAATAGTTTTATCACTTTTTTGTCCTGTAAAATATTTGTATTTAGTTATTCTAGTATAATCCTAATTACTATTATAATTAACTAATTATAATAAACTTCTTCTTGAGATAACAGAAAAGGGAATACTCAAAGCTTTCACTGCTCTAAATATTCCTTAATATTTTTACATAATTATAATATTGTATTTAAATTATTTATATTACTTACATCTAAGAAAATCATTTTCTCCTATTAATAATTTAAAAATATCATACTCTCTTAACCCACCTATTGGAATTTGAGATAGTGCCCTAACATAACTCCCAAAATCACAACTACTTTTAAAATAAATAGATTTATTAAAATTTTTCAAACAAATAATACCATCTAATTTTAACTCTTTATTATAAAATCCCACTTTATTTTTTATAGGTAATTCACTAAATCGTTTAGCATCATCATCATCATATATAGTTTTCTTAACAATATAATTTTTGAAATTAAATCTTTTTACTCTCCTATCCCAAGCTTTTTTTGCTTCCTCAAAATTAGAATAATGATTAAAGTTTAGCCTAACATCACCAATACTTCCCATAGGAAAGTTTGTTCCATTTCCATCAGTAATTACCTTCAATGGTTGACTCAAATAATATTCTAAATTATTTAACAGCTTATAATAATCATCACATATAGTTCCTCTTTCTGAATTATACATAATCGGAAAAAGATTTATAAAAGGAGAATTAAATGGTAAGCTTAATGAGTTATAAGTGCTTCCTCCCCAACAATCATCTGATACTATACTTATATTACTCTTTAATATATGTATATATTTATCAAAGTCAAATAAATCATTTGATAAAGCATTATATCCTATTACTTTTTTATTATCAACTCCTACATTTAATGCATTTTTTCTTATTTCTTCTTCGTAATCCTTATTAGCTATCAATAAATAGTCATACTCATATTCATTAATTTCCATAGGTAATATTATCTTTTTTCCATCTAGATATGATATTGATTCTTTATATGATGAAACTAAAACAACAACTTGTATTTTGCCCTGCGATATATCTGATTTTAAATTTGCCATTACTCTATCATATTCTTTTCCAGTCCCCCAAATAATAACCTTGTAACTCATCTTTTACCACCCCTTCTTTAATACTATGTAAGCGTCAAAGAATCAACGCTTACAACTTAAACACAAAAAACAGATAAGATTTTATTTATTAGTTAATATTATCTGTTATATCTATAAATATCGTGCTCAACAATGCCTTATTTATTTTTCTATAATATCTTTTACTCTTTCGAAATCTTCAATTTTATCAACACTTAAATTAATATTTCTATTTTCATAATACGTACCTTCACCTTCTACATATCCTACTTTAAATTCATCTTGATTATTATATATATATAACGTAACATGCTCTCTATATTGTTGGAATTCTTCATTTCCTATATTTTCTTCTGAGCAAATCAAATTATAGACTTTGTCCAAAGCTTCTTTTGAGAATACTTCAACATCAAATCCTCTTTGAAAGGTGTTAGGAACATCTAAACGCACATAATCATAATCGTACATTAAAAATTTTGTAACTACATGATCTACTATTATAGGATTAATTAGCGGACAATCACCTGTAACTCTTACTATTATATCCCCATTATACTTATCGGATACTAACTTATATCTTTCTAATACATTATCTTCTGAACCTCTATAAACTTCAAATCCATAATTATCTACATATTCTGCTAGAGGGTTATTTATTTCCAATGTTGATGTAGCCAAAATAACTTCATCAATATATCTACTTTCTTTCAGTGAATTTAATGTATATGATATCATAGGTATATTATTTATTTTTTTCATAACCTTGCCTGGTAATCTTTCCGATCCCATTCTAGCTTGTACAATACATAATATTTTCATAGTAGTCCCCCTCTTCCTAAATTTTCAAAACATAAGCAACAGTTAATTAACAATTATACTACTTCAATTAAAACATCTATTAATCATTAAAAATTATTTCTTTAATTTCATTTAAATTATATATAGTAAATTCAGCTTCGTACTTGCTATCTAATTTTGCATTTATATGATCTCCATATTCCCTAATAATCCTTACTGTATTTATCCCAATTTCTTTTGCTCCTATAAAATCTTTAGTTGGATTATCACCAATATATACACATTCCTTAGGATTTACATTAAAGAACTTTATCATGTCAATATATGATCTTTTATTGGGTTTCCCAAATCCTTCTCCATAATCGTCAGTTACTATTATTTTATCTATAATCTTTTCCAATCCTAAAGATTTTATTTTTTCCCATTGCACCTTATTATAACCATCTGTTATAATTCCAGATTTTAATTTGTTTCCTTTTATCCAATTTAATATTTCAATACTATCTTTATATAGTGCTAATTTAGGCTTAGCATCTCTATATATAGATACTAGTTTATTTACATCTTCATCAAACTTATTTTCTTCACATATTATATCAAAAATCTTACCTCTACCGTCTTTCTCGAGTATCTGCAAACATCTATCATATAAAAGTTCTATTGATATATTGTACTTGCTACTTAAATAAGTAGCAACCTCTCTAAATCCACCCAATACATAATTTTTCTCATAATATAATGTATCATCTAAATCAAAAATTAACACCTTAATCATTTATTATTCCTTATCCTACTCAATTTTTATTTAATCAAACAGAACTTTCCAATTTTTATCCTTATATGCCTCAAAGCATATCTCAATTTGTTTTTTTGTGTTACGTTCAACAGATAAAGTTGGTAATTCATCTAAATTAAAAAATTTACTATCACTAGTTTCTATGTTAGCCTCAAACTTCCCACCTATAATATTACATAGAACAAAGATCTTGCATACTCCATAAGCATATGGCGGAACATTATATTTTTTTCTATCTAAAATAGAAATTATTCTATCTGCTTCAACATCTAATCCAGCTTCTTCCTTTACTTCTTTGATCACGTTAGTTCTTATGGATTGATTTACATCTACCCACCCCCCTGGCAATGACCATTCCCCACTTGATGTTTCTTGAACTAAAAGAATTTTTTCTCCGCTAAATATTGCAGCTCTTGTATCAATTTTTGGAGTTTGATATCCAGTTTCGGAGCAAAACAAATCCTTTACTTTTTCAAGTGTTAATTCTGATTTGCTGCTCATTATCTCTGCAGAAATTTCTCTGATTCTTTGAAATCTGTCCCTATCAAAACTATTTTCTGAATAGGTCAAACCTGCTTGTGCGATAAATTGTAGTTCAACTGCCAAATCTAGCAATTTGTCCATTAATTTCATGCCCTCTTTCAAATATAATTTTATATTTGAGTATTTATAATTAACTTAATCACTAATAATCTTTTTATATTCTTCATAATAATTTAAATCACTTTGAATTTTCATTAATTTCTCGATTTGTTTACTTAACCTTAAATTATCATTAATATTAATGATCTCATCTATAATTATTTCCTTTTTCTTTGTAATATTAGCTGTTACATATCCATAAAAATTGTTAGTTACTCCTTCTTTTATAACTTCTATTTCTATATAATCTTTAAGTAGTTTATTTATATTAACAAAGTTCTCTTTATTCCAAAATACTAATTCATTATCACTATTAATATCTATATTCCATTTATGAAGTCCTGTATAATTCTCATTTACAGCTTCCCTTATACTGTGTTTTATTGACACGATACCATAATTAATTTTTGTAACCTTTAAGCATTCTAATAGACTTTTTAAAGGATCAATGCAATGATCCAATGCATTATCAATAAGAATAACGTCTGCAAAATTTTCTTCAAAAAAGTAAGATAAAAACTCAAACATTCCAAATTTAATCTTAATTTTATTGTATATTTCTTCATCCAGAACTTTCTTGTTAATTTTATCATAATAATAGGCCAAAGGATCAACAGGTATTAAATTAATATCAATCCCATTAATCTTATTTCCATATTTAGTACATAACCCACAACCTACATCTAATACAATATCTCCTTCATTAAATTTTTTACTTATTCTATCACATTTGAATTCTTTTACTTGACACCTATCTAAATATTCTAAATTAAATAAACTACCTTTTCGTGCAACTTCGCTATTCCAAAAATAAACTTCACTTAAAAGATTGTTTACCCATGTATCCATTTGTGAATCGAAATCTATTTCATATCTATTCTCCTTTGAATTACAAATAAAATCTGAGTATAACTCTTCAATTATTGTGTATGAATATATCAAACATTTAGAATCAAATTCTACTTGTAGTTGTGATAATATTGGTGCGCAAAAAGATGATGATATAATTACTATATAATCAGAAATGTTTTTCTTTACTTCTAAAACAAAATCTTCATAAGAAAATATATCTACATCATCATTAAGTTTTTGATTCCATTTTCCTGGTGAATTATCAGTAGCTTTGTATACAGGCACATTCATTCTTTTTAAACTTTCAGCACATTCTTTTCCCATTGTAGATGCACCAAACAATATTACTTTTCTATTTGTTAAGTTTTGTTTTACTGTATTTATATTTTTTAAGTCATACATTCTTCTATTTTCTCCCTTTTCGTATATTTAATTATTAATCATCTTAAACTATCCCAAAAATAAACTTAGTATCTAAACTTAATAATACATATAAGATTTAGTTATATCACTACATGAACGCTGATTATAATAATTACTTTAACAGATTACTCCAAGAAAACTGTATTTGGATTAATATTTTCTAATATATCTCTCTTTATTTCTCTTGAATGTACACCTGCCCTTAAAATCACAATTGGGGACTCTTTTACATCTTTAAGAATAATAGGAGAATTAACCTTAAGATTTGTTCCTGATAATCTTCTACCTTGCTTTTGACTATCATTATCTAAAATGCATACAATTTTCTCTATGTTTAGTCCAAAACTTATAATATATTGTGTAAACACATGTGCCCCAAAAATATATATAGGTCTATCAGTTTCATCTATAATTTTATTATAATTAGAAACAATACTTTCATGTTCGGTAATATACTGCTTATAAAGTAATTTGTTTTCAATATATAATTCTTTTCTTAATCTAATTGGTTTTATACAATTATCTTTTATACATGCAAAAAAAATACTATGATCTTCTTCAAAGTATTGATACTCAATCAATTTTAATCTATGTTTATTACATAAATATTCTATATAATCTTTCGTTAAAAAATATGTATGTTCAAAGTTTAATACATTGGTATATTTTCTTTTTAAAATTTCTTTCAAATTAGGAACTGAAAAACACATAATCTTTCCATCATTCAAGCATGATGATATATTAAATATAAATTCATCTGGATCATAAATATGTTCAAGCAAATGTGAATGAACTAAAACATCAAATGAGTGTTCCTCTAAATTATAATTTTTATCGAAGAAATTCTTCACAAAATGCGCTCTACATCCTTCAATAGGGTTAGGCACTGGTTCTAATATTGTCCAAGGAGTAAAAACTTCTGAGTTTTCATTATAGAACTTTTCTAATATCCCCCTTGCCCCTCCTATTTCAAAAACAGCTTTAGGATTAAACTTTCTTATAAATTCAGCAAACTCTTTGTGATGTTTCTCCCACATTTGTCCTATAGAATTATAATGCTCTTCCGTATATAAAAAATCTAGTGGTATTAAATTTTTTAATTGTATCATACCACTGCTTTTACTAATCATAAAAATCATATCACATTTAACATCTTCATACTCAGAATTATCTGTAACCCCCATATGAATTGGGAAATTTTCAAACGTATATAAATGCTCTAAATCTTTCTTCTCTGTAACTATACATCTATCTCTTTGTATTATTTTCACTTTAATCACTCCCAATTGACCATATTTCACTTAACACGTTATGATTATCTTTCTTATAGAATTAAATTCAATAAAAACTAGACTTTTATACACAAATCTCATATCAATCATAATACCTTTAACAAATCATTAACTATTTTACATTTATTCTAAAAATTCTATATTAGAATTAATATTTTCTAATATATCCTTTTTTATTTCACTATTATATATTCCAACTTTTAAAATTACTATAGCTGCTTCTTCATCCTTTAGTATTTTGGGTGATTCTACATACAATTCAGTTCCCGATAGCCTTTTCCCTTGCTTATGAACATCATTGTCCAGTATAGAAATAATTTTAGATGTATCTAATCCAAATTCTATTAGATACTGTGTAAATATATGAGCGCCAAATAAATACACTTTCATATTACTTTCTTTCATTTTTTCGTTAAACTTGGTAATCATATTTCTATGATAATTAATATAATCAATAAAAATCCCTTTATTCACTGAATACAAATTTTTATCAAGTTCCTTTATATCTACATTACCACGCTTTTCCACAGCATAAAAAATACTTCCATCATCCATAAAATATTCTTTATTTAAAATTTCAAACCTAAACTTAGCTAACAAATATTCTATATATTGTTCAGTAGCAAAAAATGTATGCTCAAAATTCAGTGTATTTGTATATTTTCTTTTTAACATTTCCATCATGTTAGGTATTGAAAAGAACATTTTCTTACCTTCTCCCAAGCAATCACTTAAATTCTTAATAAAGATATCAGGTTCGTACATATGTTCTAACACATGAGAATGCACTATTGAATCATATTCATCCAATAAAATATACTTTTCATTAAAAAAATCTTTTATAAATTCTGCTTTACAACCTTCTACTGGAATTGGGTTAGGCTCTATAATTGACCACTTTATATTATTTTTATCCATATAAACTTTTGCTAATATACCAGTTGCCCCACCAATTTCCAATACATTTTTAGGTTGGAATTTTTTTATAAAATCAGCAAATTCATTATGATGTTTCATCCATACAGTACCTACTGAATTATTATGATTTTCACTATACAAATCATCAAGGGCAATTAAACTTTTCATCTGTATCATGCCACTACTTTTACTAATCATAAATGTCATATCACATTTTAAATCCTTATCTTTACAATTTTCAGTAACTCCCATATATACTGGAAAATCCTTAAATGTATATAAATATTCTAAGTCTTTTTCACCTGTGATTACACACTTACTTCTTTCTATAATTTCCACTTCATCCACTCCTAACCTGATGATATATTTCACTTAATTTAACAATAAATTTTTATGTACCAAAAATTGTAACAGCCATCTATTTAATCCAAAAATAAATTTCTATGATTATATATTAATTGCACTAATTAGAAAATTTTCATTATCCTACATCTATTCTAAAAATTCAGTATTAGGATTAATGTTTTCCAATATATCATTTTTTATCTCTTCTAAATATGGAGTCTTACTTATAATAACAATTGGATCTTTGACACTATTTAGAATCTTCGGAGAATTAACTAAAAAATTTGTCCCTAAAACTCTTTTGTTTTGTTTATAGATATCATTATCTAAAATACAAATAATTTTATCAGTTTTCAAACCGAAAGAAATAAGAAATTGTGTCGATATATGTGCAGCAAATAAATATACTGGCTTTTCACTTTGTTCTAAATACTTATTCCATGTCATAACCTTATCCTTATAATAATCAGCATATTGAAAAAATAATTTTCTATATTCAGAATATAAGTCATACCCTAATTTTTTTCTTGTACTTTAGAATCCTTAATAGTAATATAAAAAATACTACTTGTTTCCTCATAAAAAACTTTTTTAACAATAGAAAATTTATTTTTAGCAAGTAAATAATCTATATATTTCTCTGTTATAAGATACGTATGTTCAAAATTCATTATTGATATATATTTTTTTCTAACATATTTTGAAAATCTGGTGCTGCAAAAATCATATACTGTTTTTCTTTCAAAAACTGTGAAATTTCACTTAATAATTCATTAGGTCTGTATATATGCTCTATCACATTTGAATGAACAAAAAACATCATAATTATACTCTGTCTTAAAATCCTGCGGGAAAAAACCTTTTACAAATCTAGCATACATTCATTCAATGGATTAGGATTTGGTTCCATTATAGTCCAATCACAATTATTATTTTGGGTATAATATTTGCATAATACACCATTTGCTCCTCCTATTTCAAAAGCAGTTTTTGACTTTACATTAGATATTAGTCGTGCAAATTCTTTATGGAAATTTACCCATGTTTTTCCAACATCATTAAAATGAGAATCTTTATATAAAATCTCTTCTGGAACAAGCTGTTTTATTTGTATTAATCCACTTTTTTACTTATTTCAAACTCCATATCTAATTTTAAATCTTCTTCATTTATTTTAGTACCCGAAAATTTTCAAATGTATATAAATGCTTCAAATATTCTATCATCACACACTTATATAGTTTTATTACTTCCACTTCCCTAACTCAAATTTCGTTTTAACAACTATAAATTTTCAAATAACATTGATTTTCCAAGAGCATATAATAGCAACCCATATGGATGATGATGTAATGCAGCAATATTTAAATATACTAAAGCTGTTAACACTTTAACCTTTTTTATATCGTATCCATTACTAATTATCCATTTCTCAAAGCTTTTTTCACATTGTACTAAGATTTGTTTTCTATTAAAATCAAATCTAATACTATCTTCCTTCCATTCAACCCCATATAAATCTTTTGCTATAAGCTCATGACAAATAATTAATCCATGTAGCATCTTTGCAAAATCATAATATATATCTCCAACAGTTAATGAACCACCAAAGTTTTGTCTCCAATCTAAAAATGTAAATTTATCGTCTTCTTGTGAATAAAGTATGTTTTCAAAGTGAAAATCTCCATGAAAACGCCCTGGTAAACCATCTGATATCCAATTCCAATCTAAATTATCCAGCATTTCTTTAAGAGTTGGCATAACTATATCGTTGATTTTCTCTACTCCATCACTCTTATTAAAATTTTTATAAAATAATTCTACTCGCTCAATTGTTTTATCTTTATAGAATTTCATACAGCTTTCTTTAAATCCACTTCTAGTCTCCATCGATAAATTCTTATTTTCCCAAAACTTAAGAGAATCTTCTAATAGCTTTTCGAATATAGGTAAAGTTACAACTTTTGACATCACTTCACCTTTTGCATATTCATAACTATACATGTGATTATCAAATCCAGTAATTTTAGGGATAAATCCATCAAGTTCTTTTGTTCTTAAAACTCTATCAGAAATAAACTTAGTATCATCTGAGAATTTAATAACGCTATCATTTAAAAACCAAATAGTCTCGTTTGCCTTTTCCAATATGTTAGGTGCATTTTCAACCTTGTAATGTTCTCGTGTTTTATTTAATTCTTCAGCTGTACCAGTATCATACCATTCAAAAAAGTTCGCATATATATCATTATTTTTCATAAGAACTTTTAAACCATATACTTCTCCCTCATTAATTGCATCAGAATGGCCATTTTCCATACTATCCCAAAATGACTTATAATCATAAATACCAGCAAGTCCTATATATGGTTTATCACCTTCTTTTGCCATCCCCTTTTCATTTATATTTTCAACTTTATTATCATTAATACTTACTGTTCTATAACTAGATAAGTCCTTACGCTCACTAAACCCTATCCAATTTCTATCAACTTGTGGAATTTCTCCATCAACTAGTGTATCACAAGAACAAAATATAAAGGGTTGTTGCAAAAACTGTTTACACGATAGCATGCTTAGTCCTAATCCGGATCCTTCACCTTCAAATAAATCTACATATCCAAAATAAAATTTCCTTTTTGGATATGCTAATTTTAAAAATTCTTTAACTATTTCTCCTTTATACCCTAATGCAAAAACAAACTCTGTATCATTAGAGAAATTATCTATTATATTTGATATTGCAGGTTTATTAGAAACACTTATAAGAGATTTATTTAAATATTTTGTCATTCCACCAAGTCTAGAGCCTGTTCCCGCAACTGGAATAAATACTCTATTTTTCATGTTTATTTACTCCTTTCATAATCATCAGATAATCTAATAACATCATCGATTTCAGGAGTGCTAGCCTCAAAATATTCACTATCACTTACAGCTTCCATTCTATGTACCATCATAGGTTCTATCGTAATAGATTCTCCCTTCATATATATTTTACTTTCCAAATTATCTCTATCTTCTCCATAAAGGATACGTAACTCTCCACTTAGTACATATATTGTTTCCTTTTTATGTTCATGATACTGTAAACTACATCTATGTCCTTTTTTCATTAATAACTTTTTAAACATATAAATCTCATTTATTTCAATAATTTCTTCACTACCCCAAGGTTTTTCAATAATTTTAGTCATACTAAATACTCTCCTTCTTATTTCTACTTAATTTTATATTTCTTTAATTCAGGATTATATTCAAAAAAGCTCTCATAGAACATTTTTACATACTGTTGCATAACCCACCGATTATTAAATCCATATTTTTTCTTAATCCATTTAAGGCCTTCTTCTACATACAATTTTAAGTTTTCATTGTATGTTTCTGTTTTTATAATATCAGAATGATTAATTAAATAACTTTCATTTTCTTCTACTATTACTTGAGCTGTAATAGCTGCTGCCCAATTATTAGCATATGCTTTTGCAATCAATTCCACTTCAGTTAAATATCCTCTAAAATTACTTCCATCAAATAAAAAATTCATAAATCCTGGTTCATCACTATTATATATATCTTCAATAAATTCTCTTCTTAAAAAATATGCATTATTATGTATAAACCAAAAATACTTTATAGAATCATTTGCCAATAAAATTTTCTCTCCCCAATTATTTGAACAAGGTGAAAGTATTCCTACTCTACTGTGCTCCTTTAATATCTCCATCAATGGTTTCAATGTTGATTTATTTTCTAATTCTGCGTCGTTTGTAATCAAAAAAAATGCTTCATATTTTTCAAATTTATTTGTTTTCCATAGTTCACTTAATGCATAATTCATGCCTCTTGAATATCTTAACCCATTTTTTTTAACATCCGGTGTATCAACATACCAAGTACAGTATTTCGATATTTTATCTTCATCAGACCCTGCCTCAACAACATATATGTCTGTAATTTCTCCATCATACTGCATAATATGTTCAACCAAGGCATTTGTAGGCTCTGGAAGATTACGATTTAATATAATTGTTGCTATATTTTTCATTTTCTCACCAACCTAAAATTTATTAAGTATCTCATTATTGAACTTTTAACATTCTCTTTTAAATAGTCATCTAAAATAATATTCTTTTTTTGTAATTCCATTGCAGCTTTTAATTTCGCTTCTATAAAATTTTCATCAGAAAATATGTAATGACCAGCTATTATTGCTTTTTCTCTATCTGATGCCTTTGTATTATGTGCCATCCATTTATGCCATTTTTTCGAATTATAAGATAAACTTAAAATGTTTTCTGCTAACTCATTAAGATTATTATTTTCTAGAATCTCAATAAGAGATTTTGTTTCAATAACGCCAAACTCTGGTGCAATATTAGCAGAATGAATACCAAGCCTTGGATACCATTGTAATGATTCATCTGAAAGGTAATCTGTATTGTGTGCTTTCATAAAGACACCATTTTCTTCACATATTTTTGACATATAAGGTACTTGAATTTCCGGAGGAATTTCTCCCTTAACACGAACAGGAAAATCAAAAGACCCAACATTCCTCATTTCAATTACACGAGTACCATTTTGTACTACTACGAATAAAGGTTTAGGATATTTGTTTTTTTCACAAAATTTATTTACCTTCTCTAACATATGTTTAAAAGACGAACCTGTACTAGTACTTCCAGATTGCTCTTCTGTTCCAATTTCAAATTCAATCTTCTTACCTTTATCACATGCAATTTTACAGCAATATTCATATAATTCGAAAACCCTATCTAAAATTTCATCTGAAGAAGGTGTTGTATGTATATCAACACTAGGATCTATATGTATAATTTGAAAACCTGCTTCTATATCAGCCTTATATGACTCTTTTGCAGATTCCATAGCTCTTCTTAATCCTAGCCTTTTTTCTTTTTCTAAAGGATTTTGCCATGGCCCACCATGATCTCTAGCTAGTATAATTTTCCCTTCCATATCTCTATCTAATACATAATCTGCAAATTGTGAAGTTGTCCAATTATTAACATATCCTCCACCAAATCTTTCTGAATCAATTTGCCTTCTACTTGCAATAAGCATTATAGGAACATTATAGCTATTTGCTAATTCAATTGATGCGTCAATACAATTGGTGCTCATTGGCCCAACTCCAAGTAATGTACGCTTCTGTACAATTAATCTTTCAAGCTCTTCCCTAATCATACTGTCCAATCCCTTCTAACATTAATTTTTTCTGTTGGTAATTTTTCAGGATCAAATTTTTCAAAGAACTTTTCTAATATATGCATACATGCTTCTGCTACAGCACGACTTCCTCCATTCCTCTGAGTTACATAATCTGCATACATCTTTGCATTATTGTCACCATTAGAAACTGATATAGAATATCCAACTTCTCTCATGACATAATGATCAAAAATTCCATCTCCCATATATATTACCTCTTCAGGATCATAATATTGTTTAATCCAATCAATACGTTTAATTGTACTAACTAATTCTAATTTCATATGCATATCATCAACAATTCTTTTTTTACTAATAGGGAATCCTTTTTTATCACCAGTGACAAAAATTATATTTATATATGGCTTTAATAAACTTAAAGCATCATTATCATCTGCTCCGAATTTTTTCATTACTTTTCCTTCAATTGTATAATAAAACGATCCATCTGTAAGGATTCCATCAACATCCATAATAAATACTTTCGGTTTTTTTATTTCATTTGCATTCACAACTATCATCTTCCTTCAAAATTCTCTTGCGCTCTTACCTTAATATAATCAAAAAATTTCTTTGCAACAATTGTTTGGTTGAAATTTTTTCTAACATATGAATACCCCGCTTTTGCTATTATTTCAAGTTCTTCATTATGCTCTTGATAATATTTAATTTTTTCTATTAAATCTTCTAATGTTCCATCATAAGCAATGTAATGAATCCCTGGTATTAGTCCTAAACATTTATACATATCATGATCTAATCCTATATATGCGCACCCACATGCCATACCTTCAACAAATCCTATACCTGGCATACCTATAGCTTCTTCTGGGCATATAAACATTTTATACTCATTAAATCTATCAACCATATCAAAGGATAGATAATTCGTTTGCCTCCATCCATGAAACCAATTATACACTTTCTTTAGTTCCTTAATAATTACTAAATCCTTCTCAATAATTTCGTAAGTTTTATCTTCAAATATATATGAAATATTAGAATCTATATATTCAACCAACTTATTTTTCTTGAGTAAAATTTCTCTTCGTATTGGTTGTACCCAATAAGTTCCTGTAAATTTCACATATTCATCATAGCCTGCACCCTTTACTGTAGAAAGTGTTCCTATTGCTAATGCTTTATTTTTTCTCCTATCTGCACTTACTTTCTTTTTAAATCTGTCCTGAAATACAAATGGCAGTATATATTGATTTACGTTATTTAAATTAAAGTACTTATTTATGAATTTATTTTTAGATACATCAACCTCGTTCACAAAACAATTTACACCCATCTTGGATAGATTAGGATTGGAATATAATGAAATAAAATGTTGTCCTAGTACAACTTTATATCCATTTACATTTTTCAAACATTTCATTTGATCCCTATAGTAATATGAAATCATTACTATATCATCTTTTTGTATAGATTTAATATCAGTAATTATCTCTATTTTAGATACATCAATATGATTCTTCCAAAAAACTAATTTACTTTCTTGAACTCTTCCTAAATTATTACTTGAATATTTATTCATCCATTTTGGTGCAGTTGTCCCTTCATCATTTATATAATTTACCACTTTAATTCCTTTTTTAATAGCATAATCCAATAAGTATCTTTGTTTAAAAGTTTTTAACTTATTACCTTGCAAGATATGATTGAATGGTTTTATAAAAAAAACATTACAATGCAAATTAACAAAGACAATTCTCATAAATCTAAGACTCCTTTAATATTTTTATTACCCGTGCTGGATTCCCTCCTACAATTGAATTTTCTGGAACATCCTTAGTAACAACCGAATTTGCACCTATGATTGCATTTTTACCAATTGTAACACCTGGAAGAATAGATACATTTTCTCCTATCCAAACATTATCTTTTATAATAATAGGACCTTTACAGTATAACTTTCTACTCCTTGGAGGAATTTTTAATTGTTTATATTCACTTGTTCCATGAAAATGATCAATAATTAATACATTTGATGCTATCAAAACATCATTTCCTATTATTATCTTATTAACACATCCTATATGGCAATATGGATTAATTCTAACATCATTTCCAATTACAAGATGTGGTTTAAACCTTTGATTTTGAAAAGCATCCAAAGTCTCAATTCTTGCATTTCTATGTAAAATAACATTATTACCAATTGAAATTTTATCTCCGCCTGCAATAAATGCTGGATATTCAATTATTATATTTCTCCCACATTTTTTAAATTGCTTTTTAATCAGTTTAGTATATAGTTTTTTAATTTGATTTTTAATCATTTTCTCATTTCCTTTACACATATAAATAAATTTATTTAAAATTATATATCAAATCAATTTCATCAAAACTATTCCATTTAGTATTTAGCTTCCTTTAATGCTTCTTTTATTGCATTTAAATAAGCATATCTATACTTTTTATCTGGCTCTAAATATGCACCTTCTGACCATTCATTCCATGCATTAATAAATAGTAGTTCATTCCCTAACTCATTACTCCTTTTAATTTGAGTTTTTAAAAATTCTTTGAATTTCCCAGGTGAACTTCCTGTTATGATTAGACCACTTTCATCTTTTCTTGCTGTGTTATCCCAAGAAGGAAATGCACCTAAAAAAACTTTTTTCTTATTCTCTTTATAATTTCTTTTTGTTATATTAGAAACCAATCTAGAATATGAATAATTGGTAATAAATAGTTTATTTAATAAATTATATTTTGTAACACCAATTTTTTCAAATAACTTAGCTTTTTTATAATTCACATTTTTCTCAAAATTAGAAATCTCTCTCAATGCATATAATGGTTCAAATTCAACTGCCGCATCAAAGCACTTATGTACATTATCTGGCTCAAATATTGTTAGCATGGTAACAAAATAAATACCTGAAAGACCATTTTCTTTGGCCATTTCATTCCAAAGTTTTACCATTTCATTGCATTTTTTAAAATCTCTTGACATGTATATTAAAAAAACAGGTTTGTTATCTATTTTTATATATCTATCATCTTTAAAAAATGGTAATAAATAATCAAAATGTTCTATCCATTCTTTTTTTTCTCCATAAACCTGCTTTAGTAGCATCTCTGAGTTTCCATCTTTGCCATACCATGTTCTCTGCCATGATTGATTAGCCCATGAAAAGCAAAACGAAAACTCTAAATTTTTATTGTTTAAAAACATCTCTGCCGGTTTTTCTAATAATTTCTTCCCTGAAAAATAATAGTGATAAAAACAAAAACCATCTACACCAAATTTTTTTGCTATTTTAACTTGCTTTTCCATAACTTCCTTGTCCATTAAATTATAGTAATTATTATTTAATGGTTGTATTGGTTGATAATGATTTTTGTAATATGGTTTACCTCTTTTAACATTTGTCCATTCAGTAAATCCTTTTCCCCACCACAAGTCATTTTCAGGAATAGTATGATATTGCGGCAAATATAATGCTATTGTTTTCATATTAATACCCCTCCAAAATTCAGCAATTTTTTCTTACTTTTGAGCTCTTACAAGTCCTCTTCTAAATTGTGGATGTTCTAAAAAATAATCATCATATATGAATAACATATATCCTTTAGAATGCTCAACTGAATACCCCTTTTCCTTTAAAAGGTTACTAATTATTATAGCATCATTGTATTTATGATATGTGCAAACTAAAAGCTTTAATTCCTTTTGCTCTAGTAAAACACTAGCTCCTTCAAGTGCTTTTTCTTCCTCACCTTCAATATCAAATTTAACAAGGTCAATTTTTTCTAAGAAATTAAAACTATCTAATGTTCTATTAATCCCACTATTGTGATTAGATATATACGTTGGTATAATTTCAACCTTATCCTTATATGGCTCAAATGTTGCATTCAAAGCTTCTATCCACTCTTCATCAACTTCGAATAAATATGCCTTTCTAATTTTATCAATAACACTTATTGTAAAGTTTCCTTCAGCAACACCAACATCTATAATAACTGAATCCTTTTTAATATCAAATTGTTTAGTTAAATATCTATGTGGTGATTTTTCATCCTGCTCCTTACGCAACTCATTATAGTAATTTAATATTTCATTTTCGTTCATACTTCTCTTGAAATATATCTTCTTATTCTCATAAATTACATATCTCAATTTTTTTTCATCATCAAGAAATACCTGAATATCATCAACTTTATATTTTTCTACAAATTCATCACAAAAAATATTTATAGGATTTTTCTCCAAATATTTTATAGCTGCTATTAATTCTCCATCATTTTCAACTTCATTTGCATTCTTTTTATAGTATTCCAAAGTAAACATTTTATTTAATTCAAAATAATTTATTATTTTTTTTGTGTCACAGACTTTATTCTGTATTAATCTATTTTTAATTTCTTGAAAATACGAACTAGCTATTAATATATAGTCATATATGTAATTATTTATTTCTTCAAGCTTTATAATATACTTACCTAAAAACTTTTCACCTTGCTTTGTACTATCCGAGTCTACATATGCCATAATATCAATATCATGCTTATTTAAAATTTCTGTACATTCCTCACTACATTTTCCTGTTCCATAAACAATTAAATTCATTTTTATCTCCTTAACTAAATTAAAATCCCATCATTTTGCATTTATAAATTTTCCATCTATTATTTTAAAATAATCTTTTTCTAAAAACCTTTGTTCTATGTTTATGCCTTCAACATTCTTATATCGCTCTATTTGTTGTTCAAAAAAATAAGTAAAGACTTTATCTGTTATTTTTTCTGCAAGTTCTTCATTTTTTCCTAACTTTATAATTTTTTTCACCATATGTATTCTCGCTAAAGAATAATGCTCTTCTAATTTTTTGTGCTCAATTGTGGAATGTAAGTTATTATAAGAATTAACTTCTCCTCCCCAACTATTTGTATCTGCATTCCTTATTCCAAATGGCATACTAACATACTTCATTTTCCCATATAAAGGTAACATGTAATAATAAAAAAGTTCTCTTAATTGAACATATATAATATTTTTATTAGCTAAAAACTCAACATTTTCATCCAATAAATTTTTATATAATTTTTTATTAAATACTTTATACAACCCTTCATATTGCTCATTTTTGTTTCCTATTCTATCAATAACATTTTTGCTATAGATACAATTTTTTGAGTCAATAAACTCATTATAATAAAAGTTATTTAAATCATTGTCTATAAAATAATATTGATTTCCTAAGACTGTTATGATTTCATTATCTGTTTCCATTTCATATATAGACCTTGTTATTGACTCTTTCATTAAAAAATCGTCGTCTGCACATACTGCTATATAATCATCTTCAATTTGCTCATAAACTTCAAAAATAAATTTATGAAAAAACACACCTAATTCATATTTATTATGATTAATTTCAATGTTCTTATATTCTTTAATAACATCATCATTTTCTTTAAAGAACTTCTCCTCACTAACATCAATGACATATATTTTGGAAATAATAAAATTATCGTCTAAGCATGATGAAAAATAATTCAAGCATCTTTTCAATAGTTCAGGTCTATTGTATGTTGTAATGAATAATGTAAATCCCTTACTTATACAAATATTTTTACTTACTTCTAACTCTACACATTCATTATTAACAAAAAATTTATTATCTTTATACAATAATTTATACTTATAAAAATCATTATCAACAAATAAATCATCTACAACTCTTATGAAATCATCTCCAAGCAACCTTTCATTTTCATCTATAAACTTTTTTCTTTGAGGCGTGATAATCCTAATTTTATTATCATCTATCCCTAAGTCTCTAATCAATTGATTATAAATTTCATAAAAATATGTGCTTGCAATAATCACTTCACAATCACTTACAATTTCATAAAGCGAATTAGGATTTATGATAGGAAGCTGAAATAACTGTTCGTTAGTATTTACAGTCCACTTTTTACTATTATTATCAGCAAAAGCAATAATATTAACTTTTTTACATATCTTTTCAAATACCCATTCTGCAAAATTTCCAGTACCAAATATTATATACTTATCTTTTTCTATTTTATAACTTTTTTTCATATCCATAAATCATAATCTCCTTATACTAATACCCTGCCTCCAATATACAATAGAAAAAATTATGAAACCTATACTAATAAATTTATTATTATAATTATGATTTATTTCTATTTTTTCTTAAAGTAATATTATTATCACATATAAGGCCAAGCAGCCAATAAAATTTTGACAATTTATCTTTATTATCTTCAGAATACAATTGAGACAATCTTTTGTAAATTTTTCCCTTTAATCTAAAATTTTTTTTATCAACTTTTTTCAAATTATTTTTTATTACCTCAATAACCATTTTAGTTACTTCTTCTCTTTTTTTAGTTGTTAGTGATTCTCTATGTATTCTATATTCATACAAAACTTTATCAATAAAATAAAATTTAAATTTGTGCTCATAAGCCCTAAGCCAGAAATCATAATCTTCATAGAGAAATTTTGTTGAATCATATCCATTTAAAACTTTATGCACATTACTTCTATATAAAAAACATGCTTGTATGCAATTCCCAATATACAAATTTTCTATATTGCTAGCAAATCCCTTACCCTTTTTTCGTCCAGATTTATCAATATTAACACACTGCGCATAAACGAAATCTATATTTTTGTTTCCGTTCATCACTTTAACCATTTCTTCAATTGCATTTTTTGCATATTTATTATCATCTGATGTCCATGTATAGAACTCACCACTTGCATCTGAAAATCCTATATTTAAAGATTTCGGTAATCTTTTATTTTGTTCATTTTTAATAATCTTAATTCTAGAATCTTTTAGTGCATATTCTGAAATTATTTCTTCTGTTCTATCCGTAGATGCATCATTTACTATAATCAATTCAATATCAGAGTATGTTTGCTGCAAAATACTTTCAATTGACTCTCTAATGTATTTTTCACCATTATACACAGGCAACACGATACTTACCATTTAATTTATAACCTCCATAAATTTATCAATTGTACTTTCCAAATATATTATATTGCATAAATTACATCTTCAAGAGAAATAACGCTATAATCAACTTTTTCACTTATATTCTTTTCAATAACTTCAAAATCATATACTGGACTTACAACAATCGCATCAACTTCTTCTAATTCATCATCTAGCGAAAAAACATCAAGTTCAGAATAAACACCATCCAAATTTCTATCAATACAATATTTTACTTCTATACTTGTATCTTTTAAATCCTCATATAATCTACACCCAAGTTCACCCATTCCATAAATAGCAACTTTATTATAATTATTCTCTTTAAAATACTCTTCAAGAGATCTTCCCTCTGTTTTTAAAATAAGCCACTGATTTAACATATTGTAGTATGTTGTATATCTTTCTATACATCCTTGTTGCTGATTTTTAGATTTATTTGCTAAATAAGTTGTTGCTCCTGCACCTATTGCCACCCCAGCAACAGTAGATAAAATTGATACAATTCCTTTTTTCATAATTATTTCCTCCTAAAATTAATTTTTGTGTATATATTTGTTATATAAATAATTATATAACCAAAAATGCTTATTATAATTGGAATGCTGATTCATTTCATCATTTTTAGATATTTTAGCATATTTATAAAAATACCTACCATACCTAGAATGAAACCCTTTTTTCCACGGCTTATCATCAGCGAGATAATGAATTATTTTTATATCCATCCTATTTTTTTTATTAACTATAAATAGTAAATACTTTATTAAGTTGTCGTTCACTAAACATGATTTACAATTATAATTTAAACTTATGACTTTAATTTTATTATAAAACATAGAATTTATAACATCTTGATCAGAAAAATACAACTTTTTATAATTCAATTTAACAAATTCAAATAGTTCTTCTGTTCTAACCTCTTCTCTAAATAACTTAAGGTTAATCAGTAATACACCTGCATTAATATAAGGCTTATTTAATGGTATATTTAATTTCTTATGAATTTTCCAATTATCAATATCTATATTTTCATCTTTGGCTGCAAAGAAATAAAATTTTCCCATTTGAGAATTATAAAGTTGTTTTAACGATTCTTTAATTATTATATCTGCATCTAAATATAGAACTTTATCTATATTTTCTGGTAATAGTTCTGCACATAATAATCTATAATATGTTTCGTTAGAAATTCTTTTTATTTGAGGTAAATTATCAAAAAAATTCGTTGATACAAAAATCGCTTCAAATAAATGCCCATTCTTTTCTACAAGCATTTTTATTTTTTTTATATTACTCTCTTTTATATTCGAATAAAATAGAAAAACCTTAATTTTACACCACTTATTTGTTTCAAATAAAGATGTTAACATCACCTCAAGTGGTGCAACATAAGCATCATTTAGCGCAACTAAAATATTCATTTGTCCTCCCTCTATTCTACAAGACCTAATCCAAATAATACTTGATTAATAATTTTATCATCATCATTATAAGTATATTTGATCTCAGTTATTTTTTTATCATTACTGATATCTTTTAATGAAAAGAATTTAAAAGCATTGGGAAAAATTAAACTTTCTTGATATAATACTACTTTTTTTGCTTTTGTCTCACTAACAATATCACAAAATCCACTCCTCAAACCTACAAAATATCCAGCATACTCTATCACATTGTAAGCCTCCTTAAGTGGGAAAAATATAGATTTAGTCCCTTCAATAATTGGTTCGCTTTCTCCTGCACTATTTGTGCACACAATATATCCATTTATAATTAACTTTTTCGCTAATTTTGTCCAAAACTCATTAGGAAGTCTAAAAAATGTTTGAGCATATGGAGATAAAATAACTGTATTTCCTTTTTCTAATTTCTCATCTTCAAATAATTTCCTTACATACAAATTATCATTTTCTCTTTTAGGAATACATTGTTTATAGTTTCTATTAAATGTGCAGTACTTAAACATATTAAAAAAATCAACTTTTTCATACAGATTTCTTTCGCAGTTATTCAATATACCTGTATGTATTTTAAAATACTGATAATGTAATATGGAAATATTAATATTATTTTTTCCTATAAATATAGATAGCTTAACTAAAGCATCTGATTCATCAATATCTAATTTTTCTACTTTTTCAATATTAAACCATTCACACAAATTCTTACATGAATCTTTTATAACTGTAACCACATAATTCTTAATATTGTTATTTTCTATATATTCTTTTAGATAGGTTCCTGCTAAGTACATATCTCCTGTTCCAGTTAATGGCATCATAAATATATTTACATCGTCTCCATATTTATTAATTATTTTTATATAAACATCTAACCCTCTTTTTACACTTTCAACATTATCATCAAAATTTTTTTGTTCAATATTTGACTTACTAGGCACTTCAGATATATCTATAATTTTGATTATGTGCTTATCTCTTTCATAATTCATACTTTCTAATTGTTTTACCATCTCACCATAATATTTAGATGCTATTAAAATAATAGCATTACTTCTATATTCTTTAAGACCATTTTCAGGTGAACATATTTTAACACCAAAAACAAATTCACCTTGTTTACTTATATCATTATCAACAACCGCATCAACATATATATTCCTTTGACTCAAAGATCTAAAAATAAACTCTGTTGTTAAATTTGCTCCAAATACTACTATATATTTTTTATCAAATTTCATTTTTTTTATATTTCTATCTATTTCCTCTTCAATAATATCCTCTAAATTTTTCATTGCAATGTCTCTCCTAATTATTTTTATAATTTTAATCTTATTTGTCTATCAATTAAATTATAGTAAATACTATTAAAATAATATGGATGACATCCATATTCAAAGTTCCTATCGGTAAATTTATAATTCATATCCTCTAAGCTTATAACTATAATATTCTTTATGTTTTTCTCAAAAAATTCATAATATTCGTCCAGTATACTATTGATTTTCCTTATTTCACTTTCATTACTAAAACTTTCAACATAATTATACGTGCCATATTTCTCAGCTAATTTAGTTTTAATCAGTACAATTCTAGCGTTACCAAAATTGTTATTTAAAAATATTATAAATTCACTACAATATTTTTTCCAAAGCTTAGTTCTATTTGAATCTGTTATTTTTAAAATTTCATAACTATCATCTAATTTTATTTCAGCCTCATCAAAAAAAGCGGATTTTGTAATATACGATTCTGATAATTTCATAATATCGTTTATTTCTTCTAATAAATCTATAAATAAAAAATCTATACTTTCTGATTCGCTTTTACTTAAATTCATAATAGTTTTATTTATATCATACTCTATCATTTCTCTTCTAAAGTTATTATTGCTATTTATCTTTATATTATTTAATTCTTTTGGTTTAGTTGACATTGCACTAATTATACTGCTTGAACAAAAATGCTTTTTTAAATTTTGATTATATATTAGTAATTTATGAACAATTATTCTAGTATTGTAACTTCCCCATACATATACATTCCCATCAATTAATTTATTATTTTTCGTATAAATACCGTAATTTTCGTTTAAAAAGCCAATAAATAGATTTTTTATTTTTTCAAACTCGTGCTCATTTAAATTCAGAGCTGCTCTTCTCATAAAAATTTTAATAATCGAAAAGGATAGTTCATACAATTCATTATAAAATTCTTCAAACAAATTGTCCTTTAGAAAATTATTTTTTAAATTTTCTAAACTATCTTTCACTTCTGCAATTCTCGAAAAATTTGTTGACATGTTTCCTTCTCTTATTAAATTATAATTATACAAGGCTTGTTTTAAATGACATATTAACTTTGCTTTTGTAAAAATCAGTGGTAATATAGCTAAATCCTCACATATATTGTTTGTCATTTTAATATTGTTTTCAATAAACAATGATCTTCTAAACATCTTATTACATAAAATTGTTATCATTGTTGAAATCAAATCTTTTCTTTCAAATACATTAACTGATTTCTCTATACTACTAGGCATATTAATATATTTTTTTTCCAAATCACCAAATTCACTTTTATAAATCTCGTAATAGTCAAACAAACATACATCTGCATTATTTTTAGTTATATAATTATATATTTCTTCTAACGCATTTAGTTCTAACCAATCATCTGAATCAACGAAAATTATATACTCTCGACTAGCTATATTAATCCCTAAATTTCTTGTAGTTCCTTGCCCTTCATTTAACTTATTGATAAATATTATTCTTTTATCTCTATTTGCCCACTTCAAACATTTTTCATCAGTCTTATCAGTTGACCCATCATTAATAAGAATAATTTCAATATCTTTAAATGTTTGATTAACAACACTCTCTAGACATTTATCAATATATTTTTCTACATTATAAGCCGGTATAATAACACTAATCACAAGAGAACCTCCTTACTAGCCAATAACAATTTCACTGATATCATCTGATAGCCCCATTTCTTTTATACTAAAGAATAAGCTTTGATTATCTGGATATAAAACAATTTTTTTAGCTTTTGCGTTACTTATCAAATCACAAAAACCACTTCTTACCCCTATAAAAGTCCCCGCATATTCAATCACTGAAACAGCCTCTTCTAATGGAAATTCTAACGGTATACTTTTTTCAATTGGTGGCTCTTCAGCACCAACACTATTTGTGCAAACTTTATATCCTTTTTGATTCAATTGTTCAACAATCTCTTCCCAAACTCCATCTTCTAATCTAACTATTGTATTTGCATATGGTGACAATATTACTGTTTTACCTCTTATTAAATTATTTTGGGCAAATAATTCTTCAACATACTCGCTTCTTTTGCAAACTAAAGGAATAGTTTTGGTCGAATTTTCATCTATTTCAAGAACTCCATATTTAAACAACTCACCCCAAAATAACTTATTAGAGCTTTCAAATTTATTTAAAATATCCGTATGTATATAATTATGACTTAATACCTTTATAAAATTAACCTCATTTTTAATCATTCTATATAAGTCAACTAAATTATCAGATTCACTTTGTTCTAATACTTCTATATTGCCAATATTAAACATAGCAGCTACCCTTTTACATGTATTGCCGACCACTACCAAAACATACTCTTTAACATTATTTTTAATTAAATATTCATTTAAATAACTACTTATAAAATATATATCACCAATGCCTCTATAAGGACAAATCAAAATTGTCTTTTCATCTCCATACTTTCCAATAATTTTCCTATACACATCATAACCCTGAATAACATCAGAAACTTTTTCATCAAAATATTCTTTATCCACAGTATAATTTTTATATCTAATTGTTCTAAATATGTTTACTTCTTCTATATATTTCATACGTTCTAGTTGTGTTTTCATTTCTTTATAATACTGTGATGCTATAAGGATAACTGCATTCTCAATAAATTCCGTTAACAATTCTTCTGGAGTATATATAGTTATTCCTAACATCTTTTTACCAGCTTTACTTTTACTATTATCAATAATAGCATCTACATATATATTCTTTGACTTCAAATGTAATATTGTTTTTTCAGCCGGCTTATTTGCACCAAAAACCACAATGTATTTGTTTCTAAAATTATCATTTGCAATTAGCTTATCCAAATTTTTATTTAATTCATCAATATACTTAGAATTCATCTAATCTGCTCCACCACACCTAAATATTCTTTAATACTTGTTCTATTATAACTTCAATATTATCATCTGCTTCAATTTCTATGATATCTTCAGAAAATCCCATATTTCTAATTCCATAAACATCAATTACTTTACCAAATCCACATGCTTTGTCTGGATATAATATTATTTTTTTGCATTTAGCAGTGCTTAATATATCACAAAGTCCACTTCTAATTCCAATAAATATTCCTGCATACTCCAAAACATCAATTATATCGAAAAAATCAATAAATAATGGTTCAGTATTCGGAATGATTTCTTCTCTTTCTCCTACACTATTAGTAAATACTTTATATCCTGCTTCATTTAATCTTTTAACAAGATTAATCCAAAACTTCCATGATAATTTAGGAATGCTATTAGCATATGGAGAAATAATTACTGTCTTTCCTTTAACTAATGAGAACTCTTTTATTAGCTTTTTTAATTTGTTCCCATCATATATAATATTAGGAGTTTTTGCTTTTGAAATATCATCTAGTTCAAACAATGAATATTTAAAAAAATCATTAAAATTCAGACCTTTATATCCATCAATGTTATTCAAAAAATTAGTATACATTATATATGGTTGAACAGTCATTATTCTAATTTGAGCACTTCTTAAAAACCTTTGTAACCTTACAAGTAAGTCCATTTCATTTTGATTAACTACTTCAACATTATTAATACCAAAAAGTCTTGCGACGTTATAACATCCATTACCTATAACCACTAAAACATAATTATTAATTTTGAACTTTTCAAGATAGCTTTCCAAATATCTACAAGTAATATAAACATCACCATTTGCTCTAATAGGATTTAGAAAAATAAATTTATTTTCACCATATTTATTTTGAATAGCCTCATATGTTTTCATTGCATTAAAAATGAATTCTAAATTCCTATGAAACATATCCTCTTCAATCGAATATTCTATCCCTACATTCATATCCAATATTCTAATAATATGTTTATCTGCAATATATCCCATTTTTTCAAGCTGTGCTCTCATTTCAAAATAATAACTAGAACAAATAAGCACCAAAAGGTTTTCTTTGTAATCTTTTAATAAATCATTCGGCTTATATATAGGAACATCCAATAATTTTTTTCCACTGTTAATTGGGTTATTATCAATAATCGCGTCTACCATCACATTGTTTTTAGACAAGTAACTTATTACTTCATCACCTGGATTATTAGCCCCAAAAAGAATAATATATCTATCTTTGAACACATTTTCATTAATCATAATATCTAATTTGTTTTTCATACTAATAATCAATTCATTATTCAATACAACACCACCTAAAATTATAGCCTTTCATCAACCTCAAAATTGGTTGCAAGAAAAACATCTCTATCTGTATTAATAGCAATTGCCGTTTCTAACCCAGATGGTTTTTTATCATTTATTAAAATCCTTTCTCCAAACGGTGCATTGTAAATAATATGATCAAATCGAATTCCGTTTTTAATTAAAAACTTTTCTGTTTCACTCTTCATATCTATTGTTCGAGAAGTTATAAAAACTATCATATCTTTTTCAGAAATATTATTAAAAAATTCTTTAGCTCTTTGTAATAATGAATCTTCGCCATCTATTTTATATCCATTATGCTTAGCTATCGTACCATCAATATCAAATATCCAAGTTTTCCCTAACGGAGATACTTTTATATCCTTACTATTCATCTTTTAATAAATCTCCTATATGTCCACCTGGATGATTTTCTTTAAAATCCTCTAGCTTAATTTCCATACGCATAGCTATATGCATAGCTAGAGCTTGTAATATTATGAGATTCAGCGTAGTAGAATTATTAGGCATTATATTCCACATGTCGCCTTCATTTTCTAAATCTAGAATAACTATATCTTCAATCATTGAGGTTAATGTACTCTTCTTACAAAAAGATAACAACCATAATCTAGCATCCTTCATTTTTAAATGTTTTACTAGATAAACTGATTCAGAAGTTTCTCCACTTTTTGTGAGAACTATAACCAAATCATCTTTATGTACAACACCAATATCACCATGAATTGCTGAATTTGTATGTAAAAAACAAGAATTTAATCCTAAAGATGACATAGTTCCAACAAACTTTTCACATATTGGAACATTTTTTCCAAGACCAGAAACAATAATTTTTTTTCCACTTCTTAAAGTGTTCACACTTTCATCAACAAGTCTGTTAAAAGATTCTTCATCTACACTATCTAAAGATTTAGAAATAATCTTTAATAGATCTTCAAAATAAGATATCATAATACTTCCTCCAAAATCAAATTCACTATTAAAATATTAAAGAGATAAATCAAAAAATATAAAATATATATCACACCAACAGTTATTCTATTGAAAGAAACTTTTTTATCTTTTCATCGTTTCCATTATAATTCGGAGGTATAATCTTTTTACATTCTTTAAGTCCATATATTCCTATAGCAATCAGTTCTTCCAATGTAATTCCTTTCTTTCCAATAAGTTGTCTTCCATTCCTACCTTCTGGTTCTTCTAGTGAAATTATTATAAGTTTATCTGTAAACATATATAAACAATAAAATTTCATTAAATATTCCGCTTCTTCTCTAGAAAAATCATAAATATCACATATTTTATTCGAAAACATTTTTCCTATTTTTTTTACATTTTCATCATAAGTCAATATTATGATTTTTTCCGCTCTCACTCTATCTATGAATTCACTAAGATGCAAAAGAGCATAATAATTATATTCAGCATTTAATGATGGCATTAAAATAACATAATCTTCATCACCTAATTTATACTTATTGCATATTTCAATCCATAAGTTCCGTCCTTCTTGTGCCTTATTAATATTTTGTTCAAGTATTTGTCTTATTTCCATATTCGTTAACCACATCCTATTTATATTACACAACTTCATAAATATATATAATTTACTTTTCAATTCTATACAGAGTCTGTATCCCATATAATATCTTTATTTAATATACGAGTAAATTTTTCTGCTCCTATCTCATTTAAGTGTGAAACATCATAAAAATCGCTATCCTCAAATAATTTATTATTAAAATAATCTAGAAATTGAAAACTATATTGTTCTTTTACTTTGTTAATTATTGAGTAAAATTCTTCTTTCATAGATTGAAGAAAATACTTTGAATAGTATTTTGATACTGGACAAACAACTATTATCGGTTTTATATTATTATCTTTTAATAATTGTAAGTATTTTTGTAAAATCTCAGTATTCTCTTTTACTGTTTCATAATAATTTTTATTACAATCCAATAAAGCTTGCCTCTTTCCATATTCTTCATTAACTAAATCAATTTTTTTATCAGAAGAAGTTATGTTCCATTTCACTTTAGGATATCCATAAATATCTAAATGGAATACTTCTTTAACAATATATTCATTATTCTCAGTCTCACTTAAATATCTATCTATGTCCAATAAATGATGTTCTTTACCAATAGCTTTATAATAAGCCTGTACCTTTCCCTTCATTGCTGAAAGTGACATATCATATTCAAATGAGTAATAACTCAAACTTATTATTACATACTTTAGATTTTTCATTTCTTCCTTGTATTTATCTATTGCATAATTAACCAAATTATAGTCATAATACAAATCTTGGCTGTGTCTTGTCAATTTATTAAAATTTTTGATTAATACTTTTTCATTTATTCCCTTTTCAGCATATGATATTCCAGTAATTATGCCTTCAACATTTTCCCTGTTGTTATATAGCTGTAAAAGGTCAAATTCTACATAACTCCAAAATGAGTCAATATACTTAAAAAACTGAAGTACTTTCACCTGGTTTATCCCAATCTCAATTAGTTGATTATATATTTCATCATTGAATTGACTTGCTATTATAATATAGTCAAAATTTATTTCTTTAATATTTTCTGGACAAATAACTTCTTTTTCATCGAATATTTTCCCCCATTTACTCTTATCATTATCACAATAACATACTATATCAACATCTTCTTTCAATCCACTATTTACTATTTTTGATGTAGCTCCTGTTCCAAAAATAATTACTTTCTTCACTTTAGAATTTCCTCCAAATAATAAAGTCCATTATAAAATGCCCCACATATTGAATCATAATCTTCCCATGCATATGTTGTAAGAGATAGCCATATTATTGCATGTATAAGTTTAATATCTTCTTTTCTTACGTTTTCTCCAATTAATTCAAAAAAGTAATCTTCCGTATCTTCCCATCCATTAGAATCTATTTCCAGATTAATATTATCTTCATTAATATTTATTCTAAACCTTTTTAAATTAAATTGGTCATAGTTTCCTACTATTGAATAATATAATTTAGCCCAATCATAGGCCACATCTCCATATAATTCAACAAATCCAAAATATCCTCTTGGATCAATCAATTTAGGATCAATACCTTCTTTCAAAACTATATTAGAAAAAGTACAATCTCCGTGCAATAATTTAAATTCTTCAATCGAATAATTAGAGAACATCTTTTCTAGTTTTTCTTTACTATAAAATATGTTTCGACATTGTCGACCATTTATAGTTATTACCTCTTTATCTGCATAAGGCACTAAATCTCTTATTTTATTCAATCTGTCAAATGTCTTAGTTATATAAGCTTCTTTAATACTAAAATAATCTACAGTAGCTTGGCCAAGTTCATGTAGCTCTTTTAGATTACCTATTATATTTTTTAATATTTCCTTTTTCTGATCGTATGTAAAATCATATTCAAATACATTCTTTCCGTCTATTTTCTCCATTTCTAATGGTTCAAATGAATAAATTTCCGGAATTTTATTGAAACCTAATTTTTTAACTTCTTTATACCATTTTTTTTCTCTTACAGCTAATTTCTGTCCTTGCTCATCAATTCCTTCTTTTATAATTGTCTCTTCCTTAATGATCAATTTATTGAAAGGTCTACATCTATCACTTTCAATCTTTTCATGTTCTTTTAATAATCCAAACTCTTTAGTCCTATTTAAAGAAACAATATTAAATTTAATTTTTTTGTTTTTCAACCACCTTACAAATTCTCCTGAAGTTGGCACATCTGAAATTATTGATTTTTCTTTAAATATAAACAAACCTGCAACACCTGTATTTTCAGATGGTACTTCTTCAAATTCACCATTTTCATATCTCCATCTGCACGTGAAATCTTTTGATAATCCAATACAATTTGACTCAGTAATACTAATAGTAAAATCATCTGATAACACTAAGTCAGACCATATAAGCATAAATGCTTCTTTATTTGGAATCAATTCAAGTGCATCATTAATTCCAGCACAGGTACCTTGCTTTCCTCTTGCGTCTACAACCAAGTATTTCACCTCTGCAAATACTTCTAAATAGCTCTTTAGTACATCTATTTTATAATCACCTATTATTATAAATTTCTTATCTGGATATTTTTTAAATAGATGAAATATCATTGGAAGATTTTTAATAGGAACTAAAGCCTTAGGCTTATTACTGGTTAAGTACTCCATTCTTGTTCCTTTTCCACCTGCTTGTACAATAATATATTCAAATTCCACAAAATTCACCTCAATCATAAATCAAGTACTATAACTTTAGTTCTTTATTATATATAAACCGCTTCTTCGTAACGAAGCATAGTAATTTCTTTAAATTCTTTTGTATATTTCACTTGTCCTCCATCCAGGATGCTTAAAATTTGTCGTCCATAATCTGCTCCAGCTTCAAATGATAAAGGAACTCCTCCTCCAAACCTTGGATTAATCTCTAATAAGTAAACTTTTTCTTCCAGTGTTTTAAAGAATTGTATCGTTAATGGTCCACATAAAGCTAGTCCATTTTTATCCCTTAACTTATTTAAATATTCTATTACTTTCAATGTTTCATCTATTATACTTTTATTTTTTTCAGTAGCACTTTTTACTACTTCTCCTGATCTAACTTCAATTCTTTTTCTTGGCACTATATATATTGGATTTCCACTTAAATCTACTAAGGTATCAACTGTATATTCATCTCCTGAAATAAATTCTTGTATCATTCCATCCTTTACATATTCTTCAAAGAATTTCAATTCTTTAAAATTATTAATTTTAAAGACATTATCGCTACCCATTCCACATTTAGGTTTTACTATTAATGGAAATTTATCAATATCACCATAAGTTAAAATGTCTCCAAGTTCAGTTTTTGAATAAACCTTAGGTATATTAATTACTGAATTAACAAAATACTCATAAGTTTCTTCTTTATCTTTACATATATTTAATATTTCTTTATTACTTAATAATACAATCGTTCCTATACTATAAAATTGACTTCTTTCATTATGTAATATTTCAAATTCTCCTTCATATAAAGGAATCAATACTTTAACTTTTTCTTTTTTACAAATTTCCATTAACGTCTCAATGTAATTTTTTTCACTTGCTTTTGGAATTTTATAAAATTTATGTACAAAAGCTTTAGCCGGATTAATTTCACTTGCATCTACACCAATCACCTTAAAACTTTTACTTAAATGTTTGATAAGCTGCACTCTTTTTCCTATAGAAGTTAGCAATAAACTTGGTTTATTATCCTTAATTATCCTTTGTCCATTGTCCATCGTACATTGATTATTTGTATTTTTCATAATCATATAAGCCTTCTTTTTTAAGCACTTCTCTTAATTTTTGCACATTAAGCCATTCTTTATTAGTTCCAGAATTATATTCAAAACCATCTTCTACTAATTTTCCACCTGGAGTCATATGATTTTGAGAATTCCACCAGTCGAAGTGAGGATATATTATATAATGTTTTTCATATTCATAAGTCATTCTTGAATCATCTTTGGCAACCATTACTTCGTCAAGTTTTTCGCCTTCTCTTATTCCTATTTCCTCTATATCAGCATTATTTAACATTGCAAAAGCTAAATCAGTAATTTTAAAGGAAGGTATCTTTGAAATATAAGTTTCTCCTCCTCTTGATTCTTTAAGAGCTTTAATTACCAAATCTACGCCTTCATCTAAGGTTATCCAAAATCTCGTCATTCTTGTATCAGTTATCGGTAATACCTTCTTGCCTTCTTTTATTAGTGCTTCAAAAAATGGAATTACAGATCCTCGACTTCCCGATACATTTCCATATCTAACAACTGAAAAAACTGTTCCATGTCCAGCTGAATAAGCGTTGCCTGAAATAAATAATTTATCCGAAACAAGCTTTGTTCCTCCATATAAATTTATTGGATTAACAGCTTTATCAGTAGATAACGCTACAACCTTTTTAACATTACAATCAATTGCTGCATCAACAATATTTTGCGCTCCATGAATATTAGTTTTTATAGCTTCAAAAGGATTATATTCACATGCTGGGACTTGTTTCATTGCAGCTGCATGAATTACATAATCTATATCTTTAAAAGCTCTATAAAGCCTTTCTTTATCCCTAACATCTCCAATGAAAAATCTCAATTTATGTACTTTATCAGGATACTTGATTGAAAAATTCTTCCTCATTACATCCTGCTTAAATTCATCTCTTGAATATATTATAATTTTCTTCGGATCATACTCATTTAGAATTCTTTCAGTAAACTTTTTACCAAAAGAACCTGTACCACCTGTTATTAAAATTGATTTACCATTTAACATGCTACCCCTCCAAATACATAGTATTAAAATATATACACTTTAAATTTCTTAACGATTAATTATCTCTCCTAACTTATCTTTAATATCGTTTAAGATTGGTGTTATTTCATAACTAAACAAATCACCTACTAATATAAAATCTTCATTGTCTAAAGCTTCTATAGTTTCTTCTAGCTTTTCATTCAAATCTCCAACAGATATTTCTACTTTTTGAAGATCTCTAGTTAAACTTATTACTTGAGTAATCCATTCTATACCATCGCAAATCAATGGAATTAACTTCACTCCTTTTTCTTCATTTCCACTATTTATTGCATTTCCTAATTCGTTAATTCCACTATTCAAATTATCTATATAATTATAAGCATCCTTCAATACTTCAAGCTTATTTTCCATCACCATTCTCCTTTAATTCTTTAACTGTATTTTCTATTTTATTATAACATTCTTTTACAATATTTTTTATTCCTGCATAAATTGCAGCTGATCTTTCAACATTCTTTTTAAACATAACTTTTTCAGAATCATTTTTATTTATTACAAACTCGTTATTACTTTCCACTTCATATATCATTCTGCTTAATGCAAAATTAAGGATATATAATTCTTCTAAATTTCTTCTAATTTCTTGATCAACTTTGTTTAATGCATTTTCACTTTCATATAACTTTTTATCATTTTTTATATTATAGCTTTGTTTATAATCCTTTAATAATCTATCTGCTTTTTCACACAGCTTTATGTATTTGTTAAAATTCTTTAATGACTCTTCTAATTTTTCAATTATAATTTTTGTTTTATCTTCTTTTTCCAAATATTCATTCAAATCAACAACATCGTATTTATCTAATTTTTTTAAAACTTCCGATAATTTTTCATTTTTTGCTCCCCTAATATTAGCTCCACCTTCAGTAGCATTTATAAATTCAATTTCTGGGCATGCATCTATTATTTGTTCCATTGATTTTTTATAATCATTTAATAATAAACTAGTCCTTACAGGTTCCCCATTTATATCTTCCACATATATATCATCATCACGTTTGTACTCATCAAATCCCCATTCTCTCCATCTATTTCCCGATGATATATCATGTCCTCGTTCTCCAGTATATGCAAAATCTTGACCTATAAAAATAATCGGACTACATCCCATATATATAGCTAAAACTGTTAAACTATGTGCTATCGAACCTCCGCAGCTTAAAATATAAGGAGGTTCATCCCATAAATCATCTAAAAATGTATTTATTCTAGTAATAAAATTATTTTTATTGTGTTTTTCTAAAATTCCAGGATGTATTTGATCGTTATAAATAAGGGGACAATTTATCTTATCAATATATTTTTCTACGAGTCTATATGAAACATCAGCTGGGTCAACAACACCAATTGCATTTGGCATTATATTTTTTTCCATTAATGTTGTTAAAGTTCTTCCACCACTTAAAATCAAAGCATTTTTTACATTTTTTAAATTATCAATATTTTTACTCAAAGATGGTCCTGCTGAAACTATTATAGCAGGTTTATTCTCATATTTTCCCCTTAAATTATTTACCATTGTTGATTTAGCAATATACTTTAAGTTTCTTAAAAAATTATCAAATCTCAACTCTCCCGAAACAATTCCTGTATTCCTTACCAAAATAACGCTGATCAGTTCATCTCTTATAAGATAATAAGTTTTCATTAATTCCTTTTTATAAACTTTTAAATACTTACCATAAATTAGTGTTTGTAGCTGATTAACATTAACTTCATTTATATTTTCAGCAAAAAACAATTTAATATCATCATTATCTTCAAGCAATGTAACTCTTGGATTTTCTAATATTCTTCTAATTTTTAAATCTTTTTTGCAATATTCTTTCAACTCTTTATTAAACTCTATAATTAAAATTTTACTATTTTCATAAGTTATTTTTAGTAATTCTTCAATGTGTTCAGCAAAAGACAATCCAAAGACTACATAATTATCTTTTTCTGTTATTTGATCTAAATTGCTCAAAAACTTTTCAATTTCTCGCTTTTGATTGTATTTGCTTCCCAAATACATTTTTTTGTCATCTATATTAACTTTTAATATCTTATATCCATCTTTTGACACATCTATCTCTAAACTCATGCTATCACTTCACTCCTTATAAGTAATTATCGACAGCTTTCATTTTTTCTTAAATATTATTTTTAAATAACTTTAATTCAAAGCATAATTCTATATTTTTTTAATAAAAAAAGAGTGCCAAAACGACACTCTTTAATTCTTATAAAATTAGCCTTGTAATAAGTTAAGAACTTTGTTTGGTTGTTGGTTAGCTTGAGCTAACATTGATTGTGCAGCTTGAGTTAAGATATTGTTCTTAGTGTAATTCATCATTTCCTTAGCCATATCTGTATCTCTTATTCTTGATTCTGCTGCTTGTAAGTTTTCTGATGTATTATCAGTAGCAGTAATAGTATGTTCTAATCTGTTTTGAACAGCTCCTAAGTTAGCTCTCATTGTTGATACTTGGTTAATAGCATCATCAATAACCTTTAATGCAGCAACTGCTCCACCTTGGCTTGAAAGAGAAATATTACTTAAGCTTGCTTCAGCATTAACTGTAGTTGTACCTACCCCATTACTATAACTCATTTGAGCGAAACCAGTACCAGTAGCATTCTTAGTTCCAAGGTTGTTTGCTTTAGCAGAACTTAATTGTACTGATATATCATTACCTTTTTCTCCACCAACTTGGAATGTAACTTTTCCAGCTGCAGAACCAGTTAAGTTGATTCCATTGAAGTTAGTTGTAGAAGCTATTCTTGAGATTTCTGATTTTAATTGAGCAACTTCTGTTTGAATTTGCTTTCTATCAGCTGATTGTAAAGTTCCATTAGAAGCTTGAGTAGCTAATGTTTTAAGTCTTTGTAACATTGCATGAGTTTCAGTCATTGCACCTTCAGCAGTTTGTACTAAAGATACACCATCTTGAGCATTAGTTGAACCTTGATCTAATCCTCTGATTTGAGATCTCATTTTTTCAGAGATTGCTAATCCTGCAGCATCGTCTCCAGCTCTGTTGATTTTTTGACCTGAGCTTAATTTTTCAATAGATTTTGAAGCAGCTCCTGTGTTGATTCCCATTTGTCTGTGTGCATTCATAGCACTAAGATTGTGATTAATTATCATTATAATTTCCTCCTTGATTTTTGAAATTTGGACTTCCATGTCCTAATTTAAAATAATTTATATCAACTCTTAAGAGTTAATAGCTTAAGCTTATGTTTATTTATTCGTCTTATTTATAAATTACTTTATACTTTTTCGAAATTTTTTTTCAATAATTTTATTTAATTACCTTATTTACTTCTAGCAGTAAAAAAATTCTGAAATTCAAAAGCTCTATTATAATTCTTGGCAGCTTGACGGCCTCTTTTAATAACATCCATTTTACTTTTTATTTTTACCTGTTCTACTTTCATTAACCTTACAAGTTCTTCATCTAGTATTAATAAATCAAAATCATTAACTATTTTTTTAAATTCTTCTGAGGAAAAATTCAAATTTTTAATATTCTCCAATACTTCGCTTCTTTTCTCGATAAGCTCTTCAAATTCATCATTATCCTGCTTAATTTTTTCTATTAATTCTAAAGTGATTTTTTTATAATTCTCTAAACATTCATACAAATTCATATTTAGCACTCTTTTCAATTAAAAGTTATTTTATAATCTATGTATTAAAGTTAGCTTCCACTAGAAAAATAACTAGACAATGACGATTGTTGAGATTGCAATTTACTCAAGGCACTTTCCATTTTTGCATATTTAGTATAAAGTGTATTTTCTCTATCATCTAAGTCAGTTTTCATCTCTGCTATTTTCTTTTTCATATCAGTTATTTGCTTGCTTAAATCGTTTGTCAATGCATTTTTTCCATTTTCAGTTCCAGCTAAACTATCAAATGTAGAATCCGTCTTTTTAACTTGATTCCACATTACATCTCCTAGCTGCTTACCTAACCCTGAAGAAGATACAGTTCCTGTATTTTTTGAAAAAAGTTCTTGTACTGCATCCATATTATTTTCAAGTGCTGTTGTAAGAGCAGCATCATCAATTTCATACAATCCATTCTGTGATGAATAATCTTCAACTGGCTTTATACCGATCTTTTCTAATGTTAATCCAGAAGATGACACCATTTTATCTCCTGTTATCCCTGACATTGCATCTTTCATACTTTGTGCTAATTCGTCTAAATAACTATCATTATGCAGCAATCCCGTTTTTGCCTTAGTTTCCCATTTTGTAATTTGAGTTTCTGACATATCTTTTTTTTGATCATCAGTTAGCGGCTGATAAGCTTTATCATATTTCTCATATAATTTTGTATTAATCTTTCCTAAAAGAGCATTGTAGTCAGTTATAAAAGATTTTATTTTATCTTTCACCCCACTTACATCCTTTGAACCTGTAATTTTAACCGAAGTTCCTCCAGTAAAATTACCGCTTGCATCTGGTGTTGTACTTGCTCCTGTTGTATCTTTAAAATTAAAAGTTACTCCATCAAGAGTTACATTATTACTATTACTCTTATGTTGAGAATCTGATATTGTATATGTAGTTCCATCAGCTTTTTTAATAGTTGCATAAAGATTTTTACCAGTAGCAGTCTTTGTAGCTGTATTTAATTCTGTTCCACCGCTATCTTTTAATGTAGCTGTAAAACTTATATCACTTCCCATATCAGATGATTCTATTACTATCCCACCAGAAAAATCACTAGTTTTTGCTGTTGCACTTATTCCTTTTGCTTTTAGTGCAGCATTCAATTCTGATGTTATTTGTGATTGACTCTTTCCAGATGTGTTAATAGTATCTATTGATTTTCCTCCAAAAACAAGATCCAAAGTAGCTGATGAAGATATATCTGTTGCTTTTAGTGTTGTAGAAGCTTTTGCTGCTAACTGTGCTACATCAACACTATAATTTTCAATAGCTGCCCCGGCTGCTCCAGTAACTGAAACAGTTCCGTCTTGAGTTGACGTAAACTTTGACGCATTATACGTACTTGACATTAATAAACTACTTGATCCATCAGATGTTAAATATTTAGTATACAACGCATTAGCATCTTTCATTATATCTCTGTATGCTTCCTGTTTCCATTCTAATAACTGTTCTTTTTGCTGTTGTGTTGTATATTTTGTTTTATAAGGCTGCATAGATGCCGAAACAAGTGCATCAGTATCTAACAATCCTGTAATTCCTGTCATTCTAACTGTCATTTTTATCACTCCTTTTTTTATTTCATCTTCTTGTAATATTGTAATATATAATAAATTCACAATTTTAATCACCAATAACATTGATTGACGATTTACACTTTTGCTTATTGATATTTATAATCGAATATTATCCCTGTCTCTTAGCTTCTTTATATGCGTCATGCCATAGATTACTAACATCTTCTATCAAAGGAATAATTTCATCCATTATTTTGACGTCTTTCTTCAAATTAGCTTGTACTAATTGTCGCTTAATGAACTCATATATGCTAAGCATTTGTTTTGTCCATTCTCCTTGAGTAGTATCTAAACTAACCATTAACTCTGTAAATATATCTTGTGTCCTAATTAAACTAGAATTAGCTTTTTCGATATCCTTATCTACCATAGCTTGTCTTCCAATCTTTGCAAATTTAACTGCACCCTCAACCAACATTAATAATAATTGTTCTTTAGATGCATAATTTACACTATTACTTTTATACACATTATAAGCATTTGGATACATTTCTAGTCCTCCTATTTTTTTGCGTCTAAAATTCTTCCTTTAGAATTATCTTCATAAATATTTTCAATTTTTTCTGCTCTAATTGACATTGATTTATGTTCATATTTCACTCCATCAATTGTAACGTATCTCATAATTTTTTTTTGTTTATTATTCTTTTCTCTTTCGTTGGAGTTCTTTTCATCTTTCAAATCTTTTTTCCCTGTAATCTTCTTTCCAGAATGTATTTTACTTATTTCTATTTCTTCTTGGAGTTTTTTTCTCATATCAGTATCTATTTTATTCAATATAAATTCCAACTATATCTCCTCCATCAGATTATTATACATATTTTCTGAAAAGTTATACTTTTTTATCTAACAATCCATCTTCCCTTAATAGACTTGCAATCATATCTAATATCTTTTTAGGCGGCGCTTCTAAAACAGTTTCTTTTGTCTTATCATCAACTATTTTAATTATCATAGTACCTAAATCTTTATGAATAGAATATTCTGCATGAGTTTTTTCTGGTTCTAAAAACTTATTTAAATAATTCATAGCCTTATCTAATTCTTTTTTATCAATTGGATTTTTATTTTGATCATTAATATCTGTTTTATCTGTTTGCTTAACATCTGAAGTTTTAATATTGTCAGCAGCAACATTATCATCACCAGTATTATTATAAGCATTATTGACATTTATAGCATTTCTAATTCCATTAACATCCATGTTTTACATTCCTCCCTACCTTTTATTCGCATTTCCCTTGCTCATTATTTCTTTGCTATGTTCTTCAATAAACCAATATCAATTTTAATTGCTTCTTTATTTTCATCTTTAACCTGATCATAAAGTTCTTTTCTTAATATAGATACATTCTTAGGGGCATTCACTCCTATTTTTACACTTCCATCTTCAATTTTGCTGATAGTAATTTCTATGTCATCACCAATCATGAGTGATTCACCTTTTTTTCTCGTTATAATTAGCATTTAATCACTCCTTTATCAAGGGCTCTTTAACTTTATATTTAGAGTTATCTACTATTATTTGTTCCCCTAAATTATTAGAAATATTTATAATTATTGGACCTTGTAAATTAGTCGTTATCTTTTTTATATCTGAATTTAACGTTATAGTAGTTAAAATCATAACTTCTTGTGAAGACTGTATATTTAAGTTATTAATTGCTTCATTATTTAAATTAATCTCATAATCATCAAAAAATTCATATGGAGATGTTACAATAAACCCAATTTCTTCATCTTCTAATGAATGAAGCAATTTGAAAGGTTCTGTATCCTTTAAATCAACAAGAAAAAACTTTCTTAACTGATCAAAACCCAAAACTCCTTTTTTAAAAGTAATTATATCCTTATCTTCATATGTTATTTCACCATGAACCTTTGACATGTACTTCATCTATATACACCCTCTATTTTAAATATAATCTAATAATGTCTTTGTTAATACTTTTCCGCTTACTTGAAGAGATGCAGTATAAACAGTTTGAGCTACTGAATATTCCATAGTTTTTTGAGTATAATCAACATCTCCAACTTCTGATAAAACATTTGTCATATTATAGTTTTGATCTTCATTAGTTGATTGAGCTGAATCCATTCGATTTTGTAATGCTCCTACATTTGATCTACATCTTAATAAATTCTTAGTTATGTAATCCATACTTTCTAATTGATTAGTATTAAGATCCTTTAAATTAGCTGCAGTTGGATTACTCATATCTGTTACTATACTATTAATTACATCAGATACATTTACCTTTGTACCTGTGTTAGTATCAGTAAAGTTTAATATATTTGATGCAGTTTGATTGTAATCCACAGTAACTCCTGTTGATATTTCACCTTTTAAGCTTGAACCTATTTGGTTTACAGCTGTATACGATGAATATAAATCATTACCAGACCCAGTCCAAGTAGCTGTTTCTAAATCTGTCTTTAGGGTTGCTGCATTTTTAGGATTATTCGAAACATCTACAGTAGAAACAGTCTTTGGTGTTACTGTTGGTGGAGTTGTACTCGTATCAGTCACCTGCATCATAATATCAGTTCCATTTATGCACATGCTGGTAACACTTTTTGTTCCACTTGTAATTTGAGCTCCAGTTGCAGTACATGGTAACTTATTTCCATCCTTATCTAAATAACTAATTGATCCATCACTATTTGCTTTTACAGGTTTTGAATTACTCTTGGTTCCACCAAAAATGTAATTTCCATCATAAGATGAATTTAATATATCTCCTAGCTGCGAAACCTTTTGTACTACTTCATCTTTAATATTGTTTATTTCATCCGGCGAATAAGAACCATTTCCAGCCTTAACCATAAGTTCTCTTATTCTAGAAAATACATTTCCTGCTTCTGATAATGCTGTATCTGTAGTATCCAGCCAATTTGACATATCCTTTATATTTGAATTATATTGCTTATTTGCTGCAATTTCACTATTTAATTGCATAATTCTTGTTGCAGTAGATGGATTATCTGATGCCCTCTTTATAAGACTACCTGATGATAGTTGATTTTGCAAAGTGCTCATATTCCCTAAATTTCTTCTTGTGTTATTTAAATAATTTGCAACAAGCATTGAATTAGTTATTCTTGGCATATTTATTTTCACCTCTTCTTTGATATCAAAAATTTTCTTACTATAATCAATTTGCCCTTATTATCAATTCTCCAACATATAAATTATTTTAATTTATTGATATAGATATCCAAATTAATAATCAAACTGATAAATGGAATATACATGCATCATTGAGAAATTATAATCTTAACACTACTCTAGAAATTAGATACATTTTTCTGGAAGCAGGCATGTGAAATTGAGCTGATGATGGTTCTTAATGGGGGCTTGTTTCATTTTCAGCTTGTCTAAAAGTGAATGTCCAAATTTTATATTTGGAAACATGAACTTTCTCCTTGGAGCTTTTACATCTGGAACACGCTGAAATGATGACAAGCTGCCATTTAGAACCTTCTAGCGAAAATTTCACTAGTCCTGTGGAAGATAAATGTATCTGATTTCGGTAATTGTTGCATAAGTATAATTCTTGCATTGTATATCTATAACTTATCATCGATAATTATTGACTAAACTTTTACTTCATCAATCCATTTATAACTACATCTAGCAATTCACTAACAGTACTTATTACCTTTGCATTTGCTTGATATGCATGTTGATATTGTATTAAATTTGTTGTTTCTTCATCTATTGAAACTCCTGATTCTGATAATCTATCATTTTCATAAGTTTCTAATTGAGTTTCTGAATTTGCAAGATCGCTTGCTACCCCTTTAGTTACTGTAGCTAAGTCACTAATTAAACTCTTATAGTAATTATCCATAGTTGTTCCTGTAGAATTACCATTTAAATCACATAATTCAGTTGTACTTTTAAAGGTAACTCCTGAATTTCCTCCTGCTGCTGAGGTCCTGTTAAAGAAGTCATTCCTTGTGGATGTACTTGTTACATCAATTTTATTCAAGTCCATTTTTACGTTTTTCAAACTAGCTATTGCTAAAGCTCTTGTTCCTGCATGTTCTCCACTTGTATCAGCATCAGTTAATCCACAATTTAATTTTGATGGGTCTGTCTGTAGTACTGAATTAACTGTTATATTCTTAGCATTGATACCTGTATCAGTAACTCCTGCTGTTCCATTAGTTGCTTTAGTTACAAAAATTGCATCTTTATTTGTAAGTGGTGATGTTGCCGTTCCATCAGTTCCAGTTTGAATTGCGTTAACTGTATATGCAAGTCCAGCTGCCAATTTATCTAATTGATTCATAGAATTTTGAATCGTAGTTTGTACAGTTTGCTTACCTCCAACTTCACCAGTCTTTATATCAAAAATTACATTTGCACTATTAGTATTAAAATTACTTAATGTTATTGTTGCATTTCCAGCTGCACTATAGGCTGAAAGCCCATTTAAATCATTTGCATTCGTAGAAACATCCTGAACTAGACCATTTTGGTCTCCAACAAGGATTCTATTTTGCATTAAGCCTTTTCCTATTGTATCTAATTGTGTTGCATCAGTAGCTGCAGAACCTGTAATTGTTATTGTTTTTATGTTAGTTGTATCTCCCATAACTGCATACGATACTGTAAGAGTTGGTGCTGCTGGATTTGTTGTAGTATCTAAACTTGTTCCTGTAACATAAGATAATCTATTACAATTTGCACCTGTAAAGTCGTTTCCATCAACAAAATTTACTGTATTTGAACCTAATGTTGTAGTAATATCTACTGCTTCATATTTTTCTCTTTTAGTTGATATTCCAAATTTTTCACTTAATTCGTCAAGCAGATTATCTCTTTTATCCATTAAGTCATTTGGTGTCATCCCAACAGCTGATACACCTGCTATCTGCTTATTTAACTCATTAACTTGATCTAACATACTGTTGATGTCTGTAACATCACTTCCCAATGTAGTTTGAATATCATTTTTTTTAGTTTCAAGTTCTGTATATCTAGTATTTAATGCACCCGCTAAAGTTTGAGCTTGTTGTAAAGCTACTGTTCTATTACTTGACTTTGTTGGATCCAAAGACAATGTTTGAAACTTTGCATAAAAATCACTTAAAGCTTGTTGTACACCTGTATCCGATGTTTCATTTAATATGTCTTCAACTTGTGTTAAATAGCTATTTTTTTCACTTAATGCACCATTAGCTGTTCTTTGAGTTCTAACTTGATAATCTTTGAAGACATCTCTAATTCTTTCTATTGTTTTTATTTCTGCACCAGTACCAACTTGTCCAGCTGAACAGCTATCAAATCTTGACATTCCTCCAAAAGGTCTTGTAGTTTGAATTACAGCTCTTTGTCTTGAATATCCTGTTGTACTTGCATTTGAGATATTGTGTGATGTCGTATTGATATTTCCTTGTTGTACATTTAAACCTCTTTTTGCAATGGTAAATGTATCAAATAGTCCTGACATTTATTTTCCTACCTTTCAATAATTCCAACTTCCATGTCATAAAAATTTTTACATCCTTATTGTTTGTTTTATCTTGACAAATTACCATATGAATTATATGTTTTAATTTCTCTATTTGGATTAAGCAACTGTAACATTTTATTATTAAAAACTAGTTGCTGCTTTAATAATAATTCATTGGTTTCTTTTCTGGCTATCACTTGATTCAAATTTTCTTGAATCTCACTATATAATTTCTTTAGTTCATCATCATTTGATTCCATAACAATCTCTTTAATACTTCTATTTTCTGTTACATTTCTTCTTTCTACTTCATCTTTTGCTATTTTCTTACCACAATCATAAATCTTATCAACTAACCCTTCTAAACCAAACACATCTTTACTCATTATCATGTTATATTGAGTTTCCAACAACTCTAAAAGTTTCCTAAGCTCTTGATCTTGGTTTTGCATTAATTTAATAAGTTCTTTCATCATAGTTATTCATTTTGCTCCTTCATTGCATTTAATAAACTTTTTGCAGTTAATCTAGCATCAATACTGTACGTACCACTATCTATCCTATTTTTAATCTCAGTTATCTTTTTTATATTTGCCGCATTATTTTCTAAAGAATAATTTTTAAGACTTTTTCCAAGGTCTGAGATTTCTATTGTGTCCACATTTCTAGTCTTTGTAACTTTATCTACATTTTTACCACTATTAGAATTATAAGCATTTATATATGCTGATCTACTTATTCTATCAATACTCATATCACACGTCTCCATTCCTTATCCTAATATTATAGTTATCGTACAAATTTCAATTAAGTTTACACTTTTTTCTTATAAAAAAAAAGAAGAGGCCCCCCTCTTCATATATTCAAACTCATCCTATTATTTAATTGCTTTTATTTTAGCTATATCATACCAATTATTTGCTGTTATCATTTCAACATTATTAATGTCTTTCTTTATGCTCGTGATGTCTTCTGCTGTTCTTTCTACTTGTTCATGTGTAGATTCTAATTTCTTTTCTATTCGTTCTTGACTTTGCTTTAACTCCTTAATATCTTGTTCCATTAAACCAATTTTACTTTCTATACCACCAATTTTAGTTTCTATCCCGCTAACTTTAGTTTCTATTCCAGTCACTTTGGTCTCCATTACTGTTATTTTATCATCCATAGTATTTATCTTAGTTTCAAGCCTGCCAAGAATTTCTAGAATTTGCTTTTCCATTTTTTCACCTCACATGCTACTTTTTTAGTAATCCTGTAAATTTATTATATCATAATATTTATACAATTCTACTGGTAAATCTATGCAATTCGATAAATAAAAAAACTCCCTTTCGGGAGTTAGTTTATCTTAGCTTCTTTATTCTTTCAACACTGCTTACTATACTAGTTATTCTTATTCCAAAGTTTTCATCAACAACAACAACTTCTCCAAGTGCTATTTGCTTTCCGTTAACTAATATTTCAACTGGTTCTTCTGCAAGTTTATCTAATTCAATTAAGGAACCTGTTCCTAAATTTAAGATATCTTGAATACTCTTCTTTGTTCTACCTAAAACAACTGATATATCTAATGGAACATCTAAAATTAAATCTATGTTCTTTATAGGTGGAACATTATTTTGAGGTGCCAATGGTTCAAAGGCAGCTGAATGAACTTCTACTGGTTGCTGCATTCTTTGTGGTGGTGCCTCATAATATGGTTGTTGCTCATAATATTGTTGCTGAGGTTGACTATACTGCGGTTCCATACTTGGTGCATTGTTAACAGGTTGTTGTATTTCTTTACTCGCAATACTTTCTTTTGGTGCAGCTTTGGCAGGTTCTGCCTTTGGCTCCTCCTTAGGTTTATCTTCTCCAGTCATTATAGCTACAATATTTTTTGCTGTAGAAATCGGGAATATCTGCATTATATTACTATCTACAATATCTCCAATTGTCATTTTAAATGATACTCTTACAATAGGCTCATCCTCTGGAATAGCCTCTGATATTGGCATATTTCCATCTGTAACAACTCTTGCTGATGGTGGTGAAATATCAACCTTTCTACCAAACATTGTTGCCATAGACGTTGCTGCTGAACCTATCATTTGATTCATGGCTTCTGATACTGCACTAATTTCTATTTCTGATAGTTCATGAACTTCTGTAATGTTTCCATCTCCACCCATCATGAGATTAGATATTACTAAACCATCTGCTATTTTTACTATTAGTATATTTCTTCCAATGATCCCTGTAACATATTCTATATCTAAAACAATATTAGGAGTTTCAAATCCTTCCTTTATTTCTCTTAAAGTTGTTACAGTTACAACTGGTGTAGTTATATTAACTTGTTGATTTATAAGCTGATATAATGCTGTAGAGGCTGAGCCCATGGAAATATTTCCAATTTCCCCAAGCAGATCTTTATCAAGATCAGTTATTACCTCTGCATCTGTGCTAGCTGTTGTTCCATTATCACTTTCAGTAGAAGTTGTATCTTCTCCTGATAATAAAGCATTTATTTCTTCCTGTGACAAAAAGTTATTACTCATACTCATCCACTTCCTTATCTGATATATCTAAAATCATTACACCCATATTCTTTCCTGCTATACCTGGCTTAGCATAGTAGCATTCTTCATTTCCTACATATACCTTTATTGGGGATGAGCTCTTATTATCAAGTCTAATGACATCGCCTACTGTTAATTTTAAGAAATCATCTACAGTAATCTTTGTACATCCAAGTTCAGCTATAATATCAACATCCACTTTATTAATACCTTTTTCTAGTTTTTCTCGTGATTCAGCCATCATAGCTTCATCATCATTTCTAAATGCATATTGAACCACTAATTTATCCAATATTTTTTCTATACTTAGATACGGAAGACACATATTTATAAAAGTGCTTCTTTTATTCATTTCAACCGAGAATGTTATTAACGCTACAGGATCATTTGGGGCCAAAGTTTGATTTACAGCCGGATTAGTTTCAATAGCTTCAACTTCCGGCTCAACTTCGATAATTGTATCCCATGCCATTTTTAAGTTATTGATCATTCCTGTTGTGATTTGTCTCATTATGTTTTTATCAATATCTGTAAACTCTTTAGCTTCAACTTTCCTATCCCCTTTTCCCCCTAATAAAACATCAATTATCTGTAGTGAAAATTGAGGATTAGTTTCAAATATTATATTTCCTACCAATGGTGGCATTTTAAATATTGTAATAAAGGTAGGATTTTGTACAGAGTGTATAAATTCCTCATATGTTATCTGCTCTACAGTTTCAATTTTAACTTTAACATTTAGTCGTGTTTGACCTGTTAAATAATTAGAAATTATTCTAGCATAATTATCATGAATTAATTCAAGAGTTCTTATATGCTCTTTTGAAAATTTTTGAGGACTTCTAAAATCATAAAGTTTAATCTTATGTTTTTCTTCCTCTTTCCCAACCTCTTCTGTTTCTAATTCCCCTGTAGATAAAGCAGATAACAGTGCATCAATTTCACTCTGCGATAAGACATCTGCCATATTTCTCCCTCATTTCAAAATACTAATTTAATAACTTGTCAATATCTATTATTGTAAGAAGTTTATCATCATAATTTAATATTCCTTTTATGTATGCTTGTGACCTGTTTGCATCTTTGTCAACTTTTTGTATATTTTTTTCATCTATATCTAAAACTTCTTCAACTTCGTCAACTGATATACCTATTTCTTCATCCTCAACAGTCAAAATAATTATATTATTTTGTTCTACACCTGGAGTTACATCTAACAATAAGTTTATATCAACAAGAGACTTAATACTACCACGTAAATTAATTAACCCTTTAATATAAGCTGGTGCTTTAGGAACCTTTGTAATTCCCATAGTATCATTAATACTTTGAACTCTTTCTGTTTCCACTGCAAAATGTTCTTCCCCTAATTTAAATACTACTATTTGCATAATTACACCTCCTCTTTCTTCCAATTAACAGTTGAAATTTTAATGTTAACTACTTAGCCTTAAATTCTTTTTAAATTCATAAAAATATAATTCCTAAATCCTAAAAATTTATAACTTTACAGTCAACTCATAACTGTTAACTCATAACTCATAACTAAATAAAATTATCCTACAACTTTTTTAATAGCTTCTAAAACTCTGTCAGCTTGGAATGGTTTTACTATGAAATCCTTAGCTCCAGCTCTTATTGCATCCATAACCATTGATTGTTGTCCCATTGCTGAACACATGATTACTTTAGCATCTGGATCAAAAGCCTTTATTTGTTTAACTGCCTCAATACCATCCATATCAGGCATTGTTATATCCATTGTAACAACATCTGGTTTTTCCTTTTTATACAGGTCAACAGCAACCAATCCATTGTTTGCTTCTCCTACTATTTCAAAATCATTTTTTTCTAAAATATCCTTTATCATCATTCTCATAAAAGCTGCATCATCTACAATTAAAACTTTAGCCATAATTTTTTCCCTCCAAATTTAATTTATTCCTATAGATTGTAATATTCTCTCCAATGACCCCGGCATTGGAATATAATAAAAGTGTCCACCTATATTTTCTTCTGTGTCATAATCTAAAAATACAGTTTCTATATCTAATATATATTCATCATATTGATTAGATTCTATAAATGTTGTTGTGAGTATTGCCCCTAACATATCATATGATGTAGCTGGTACTGATGGTGCAATAGCAAGATTTGTTAACTGTGCAATTGAGTTCATGTATGATGCCGATATTATATTGGCTATCTCGCACAATACAGATTTACCCATTTCACTTTCTGGTGACTGCTCGCTCCCAACTAATTTCCTTATTACATTGTCAGATGTTTTTCTATCGAATACTAAAAGTATATTACCTGCAATATCTCCTAGCACTCTTACAACTGTACCAGCTACTTCTATCTCTCCATTTTCTTCTACTAATGCATCTAATCCTACGACATTTACAGCTGGTACTGTCATATCAATCTTTTTTCCTATCATCATGGAAAGAGCAGTTGCTGCATTTCCTGCACCTATGTTAGAGACTTCTTTAAGTGCATCTAATTGTAAAGCGCTTAAATTAGAATACTCCACTTCTAACCCTCCTTCAAAAATTTTCTACCCTTAAGGGCATTTGGTATGATACATGTCCTCACCTTTTCTATTTTTGAAATAAGATCAAACAACATCTACCTATACTAATTTTAACTATATCAAGTAAACTTAATTAATTCAACTTGAAATTTTTTATAATAATGCACCTATATCTAATATCAATGTTACCAAACCATTACCTAGTATAGTAGCACCAATATATTGATCTAAGTTCTTAAGTGTTTTTCCTAAAGGCTTAATAACTATTTCTTGTTGTCCATGCAATGAATCAACTAATAAACCTATAGTCTTATCACCTACATTTACTATTATAACAAATTTCTTATTAGTTTCGCTAGCCTCTATATCTAAAGTTTCATTTAATCTTATTAATGGAATTACATTTTCCCTATAAACAATAACTTCTTTTCCATTACTTCTCTTTATATTTTCTTCTTTATAATCAATTACTCTATCGATAAAGCCTAATGAAATTGCCAATGTTTCTTCTCCAACTTTTACAAGTAAAGCTTGTATTATTTGCAGTGTAAGCGGAAGCTTAATTACAAATGTTGAACCTTTTCCTTCTTCACTTAATACATCAACAGTTCCTCCAAGTGCTGCAATTTTTGTCTTAACGACATCCATTCCAACTCCTCTACCAGAAATATCTGTTACTACATCATTTGTACTAAAGCCTTGTGCAAAAATTAGATTCTTAATATCATTTTCTGACATTCCTTCTGTATTAATCCCCTTTTGCTCCGCTTTAGCTTTAACTTTTTCTACATTAATTCCTGCACCATCATCGATTACCTTAATTAATGCTTTAGTTCCTTCTTGATACGCTACTAGCTTAACAGTCCCAACTGGTGATTTACCTTGCGCAACTCTCTTTTCCACTGATTCTATTCCATGGTCAGCTGCATTTCTTAATAAATGTATTAATGGTTCACCTATTTCATCTATTACTGTCCTATCAAGTTCAGTATCAGCACCTTCTATAATGAAATTAATTTCTTTATTTAATTCTACTGATACGTCTCTAATCATTCTTGGGAATCTATTAAATACTGTATCTAATGGTAACATTCTAATTTTCATAACTAAATCTTGAAGATCTGATGTTGTTCTTCCAACTTGTTCTAAAGTTTCATTTAATTCTTGTGATTTTTGAACATTTACAATCTGTTCCAATCTAGTCCTGTAAATTACAAGTTCAGAAACCATATTCATTAAATTATCTATTCTTTCCAAATCTACCCTGACAGATTGATGTGCTTTTTTAACTTCTTTCTTAGGTCCTGCTTTCTTAGCTGTTTCTTTCTTAGCTTCCGCCTTTGGTTCTACTGACTTTTCTTCAACTGGTTTTACTACTTCTTGTTTTACAGTTTCCTCTTTAACAGGAACTTCTTGCTTAGCAGGTGCCTCTTTTTCATCAATTTCTTTTAGAGCCACATCAATACCCTCAAAGCTAATTAATGTCGCTTCAACTTTAGATACTTCAGAAATACTATTCACAACAGATAAAATTTCATCTACACTGTTTTTAGTTACTAATATGAATTTTAATTCAAAATCAAATTCCTCATTTTCAATTTCTTGTGTTGATGGTTCTGATTTTAATATTTCGCCATGTTCTTCAAGATCTTTAACAATTAAAAATGCTCTTGCAGATTTTAACAACGTGTTTTCACTTAAAGTAACCACTATCTCAATTGAATTAAAGCCCTTTTCTTTTGCTTGTTTGATTACAGATGAATCATATTGATTTAATTGTAAATCAATAGCTGATGCAGACTTTTGTTCATCTTTTTTATCTTCAACTGCACTATTTCCATTATTTTTAATGTCAGTTAAAGCTTTCATTATACCATCTATATCTATTTTTTCATCTGAGCCCTCTTGAACATTGTCAACCATTTTTTCTAATGTATCAAGACAATCAAACAATACTGTAACTACATCTTGTGTAACTTTTAATTCACCTTCTCTAAACTCCGCTAATACGTCCTCCATTTTATGAGTAAGTTCTGCTAGATCTGTAAATCCCATTGTTGCTGCCATACCTTTAATTGTATGAGCAACTCTGAATATTTCATTAACTTTATCTGTATCCTCTGGATTTTGTTCCAAATCTAATAATGACTCATTCAATGTTTGCAAATTATCTAATGATTCCTCTAAAAACATTGACATATATTGAGATGTATCCATCACGTATTCCTCCTTTATAATTTTTTATAAATAAAGGTTGATGCTTTTTCGAATCCGTAGTCTCTATAATTATATATACTTTCTGTAGCTCCTACAAATAAAAGCCCACCTTTTTTTAATGAATTACTAAACTTTTTATAAATTTCCTGCTTTATGTCATTATTAAAGTAAATAACAACGTTTCTACACACAATCAAATCAAAGCCATTTTCATAATTGTCTAAAATCAAATCATGTTTTTTAAATGTAACCATATTCTTAATTTTAGGCATTATATAATACTTATCGTCTTTTGTACTAAAATATTTACTTAAATCTGTATTATTTACGCCTTTTATTTCATTTTGTGTATATTCACCAATTTTCGCTTTAGAAAGAATAGTGTCATCAATATCTGTTGCAATTATATTATGCCTTCCATTTGGAGTTAATCTATCTAAAATAATTCCTAAAGTATAAGGTTCGCAACCTATAGAACACGCCGCACTCCAAATTTTCAAATTTGGATTATTGGGCAATAATTCTTTAGAAATTTGTTTTTCTAAATCTTGAAATAATTCAGGATTTCTAAAAAACTCTGTTACATTTATCGTAATAAAATCCAAAAACTTTTGCCTTTGTTCTGGATTTTCTTTTATCGCTCTAGTATATTCATCTAATGACTTTATACCCACTCTTGTCATCAAGCTATTTATTCGTCTATTTAACTGTTCTGGTTTATATGCTGATAAATTGATTCCTAATTCTCTATGAACCCATTTGTGAAACTCATTAAAATCCATGTCTCCTTCTATACCCCTTTTACTATTTTTATTATATTATTTGCTACCTGATCTAGCGGAACTACCAAATCTACTTTACCAGTTTCATAAGCTGCTTTAGGCATACCATAAATCGTACATGTTGATTTATCTTCAGAAATTGTTATGCCCCCACTATCTTTTATATTTGCAGTTCCATCAGCACCATCTCTACCCATACCTGTTAAAATAGCCGAAACCAAATTTCCTTTGTATACATTTATAGCTGAATTAAACAACTTATCAACTGCAGGCCTTACACCCCATATTGGTGGTTCTTCATTTAACTTTATTGAACTATTACTTGAAATTGTCATATGCTTTCCACCTTTAGCAATGTATATTGTATCATTGTATATCTTCATTCCATCATCTGCTTCAACCACTTTCATTTCACATGCTTTATCTAATCTTTCTGCGAATACTTTAGTAAAGCCCTCTGGCATATGTTGTACTACAAATACTGGAACTCCTAAATTATATGGCAGTTTTGTTAATACTTCTTGGAGTGCCTTTGGGCCTCCTGTAGATGCTCCTATAACAACCGCATCAATTCTCTTATTTTTAGGTATTGATATAATCCGCTCCATATTCATACTACTTTCTCTAACGCTATTCTCTTTAGGCAAGTTGAAGCTGCTTACTGTGCTATTCTGTTCAACTTTATAATTTGTTTTGTTTTCTAATAAAGGATTCCTTTTAAACTTCATACTACTTGTTATACTTTTAATTTGTTCAACTAAATCATTTCTAATTTTTATTATGTCTAGTGAAATACTACCTGAAGGTTTAGGTATAAAACTTATAGCACCATTATCTAAACAATCTAAAGTCATTTTAGATCCTTCTGTTGTTGCACTACTAACCATTATTATAGGATAATTTTTCCCTGATTTCTTTAATTCTTTTAATGTTGCAAGGCCATCTAAGTCTTTCATATGTACGTCTAATGTGATAAGGTCAGGATTATATTTATCAACCTTTTCAATTAGTTCTCTTCCATCTCTAAATTTAGCGATAACTTCGAAAGTACTTTCAGATTCTATCATATCTGAAATAGCTTTTCTCATAAACGCCGAGTCATCAACAACTATAATTTTGATTTTATCCACCTAATCACCCTTTCTTGCAATTTTATATTTCCATAACGCCTTGTCCTACAACTTTAAGAACTACCTTTCCATCACTTGCGTGAAGAATCATTGTTCTCCCCTTATTTCCTCCTGTCTCTTCTGAGATTACAGGTACAGCTTCATCTTTTAAAGCTTTTTTTACCGCGTCACTGTTTCTTTTACCAATATCACTTATTATACTTTTATCAGTAAAATTAAACATTGATGCCCCCCCTGCAATTTTGGCTATAAGGTTTCTTTTTTTGCAGCCCTCTTTTTCCATTTTTTCTATTAAAATAGGTATAGCAGTATCTGCAAATTTCATAGGGTTAGTGTTATTTTTAAATTGAGTGCTATCAGGAAGCATTATATGTGCCAATCCAGCAACTTTTAATGTTTTATCATATAAAGCTATGCCTATGCATGAGCCTAATCCTATAGTCATTATTGTTCCTGGATCCAGTACCAAATTCAAATCAGCTATTCCAACTTTTATCTCTGCACCTACCATTTTTACCCCCTAAAAGATTCTTTCTTCATCTTCAGAAGATAATATTTTTTCTAAGTCTAGCAAAATAACTATATTTTCTCCAAGCTTTATTAATCCAGAAATGTATTTTTTATCTATTGTAGCTGTTATTGGAGGAGCCTCTTCCATTAAGTCACTATTTACATCTCTTACTTCATATACATTTTCAACAATTATCCCAAATTTATTTGATGCTCTTTTTACAACAATAATTTTTTTATCATCATTATTTATATCTTCTCCAATTCTAAATTTTTTAGATAAACTTATAATTGGAAGTATTCTTTCTTCATAATTAATTACTCCTTTAACAAAAGATGGAGCTTCAGGTAAAACAGTAGGTTCTTGATACCCTAGAATTCTTTCAACTTCCTTTATATCTGTTGCATAATGTTCTCCACCAAGTCCAAATATTAATATCTTAATTTCATTACTCGCCATTAGTTTTATAACCTCCTATAAAATGAACTTATCAATCGTTACGTCTCCATCTTTGTCCAAATATGCCTCTACATTTTTAGAAGAGATATCTAATACCATTTGCTTTTCTCCAAAACAAAAAACTGTATTATAATGTGCTATATCAGCAAAAATACGACCTTTCTTAGAAACCTTCAATATAGTATTAACTCCCGCCTCACTTCCTACTGTCTTTACTCTTATCTCTGAACCAGCGTATAGTGTACCTCCTCTACACACTGCTTTTTCATTTGTAAATTCTATTTTATTTAAAGCGGTAATATCACATGTATACTGACCTTTTCCAGTTATATAAACATTTCCTGATGCCTCTATGGTTGCTCCTTGTGCATATCCTAGATAAATATCCGCTGGAACCACTATTAACGCCTCTATTTCTTCTATTTCCTCATCAAGCATATTTTCAAACTTTTCAAGCTCTTTATAGCTTTCCATTTTAAGAGGTCCTAGTCCAATCAATTTATTTATTATAAAAGTAACCAACTCACTATGTTGAATACCTTGTGACATGTTGAAATTCAAAACACTTCTTGATAAGTTAGGCAATGCTTTAAATTTATTCTCAATTAGAATCTTAATAATTTCTCCATCTTTTCTATCACCTAATAATTTGTTTCCCTTTACTTGTTCAGCGGAAGCTCGCAATTCTTCCATAATACTTTTATATGTTAACAAATTATCCAAATATTGCTTTCTTTCAACATTTTCACAACCTGCCGTAACTGTTGAATTTAATACGTTACCATTTATTCTTATTTCTCCGCCCGATCGCACTGTTGCAGACTCTACATTTTTCCCAATTAGTAATTCATTCCCGGCTTTTACCTCCATACCTTCCAAAACCGCTCCAGTTACTTCAACATTACCAACAAAGTCAATATTACCACTCTTCAAATCAACCTGATCTACCTTATATTGCTTATTTACTGCAAATGTATTGGTTTTGAACGAAGGTTTTCCTTCAGTAGTTGCTATAACTTCATCATGTTCAAGTTTACATCCGTCTCCAATTTTTAATGCAACTTTTTTTGACGTCTTTCTTTTTAATTGTACGCCAAAAACATCTTGTCCATCACTTCCTGTAGTACCATGTATTATTCTACCTATAACATCTCCAACAACAGCATTTGCAATTGAAAATCTATTTCTAAAATCAATTTTATCACTTGTTTCTTCATACCCTTTTAACTCTTCAGATTCCTTGAATAATACCTGAATTTCGTCAGGTATGTCATCTTGAGCAGGCATACCTTTTGCTACAAGTAAATCTTCTACATGATGAACTTGACAAGCTTCTTCTAATGCATCATTAATTATACCATATCGAATACCTTTATTTTGCAATAAAGCCCTTAATTCATTCACAGTATATTTTGCTGGATGTTTGTCTTCTACCCTTTTCTTTTGAATAACTAAATTCTTACGGTATCCTTGTTCAACTAGCTTATATATATGTACAGGATTAGACTTTATACTAAGATAAGCTTCCATTTTATTACTTGTAATTTGTATTTCTGCACTTTTTGTTGGTTCAACTTCTTCAAATTTATATTCTATATTATCACGGGAAGATACTTCTGCTATTTGCCCTGAGAGCTCACCATTAACATATAATTTAATGCCATCACATGGTTTTATTGTGATAACTTCATTGCTATTACCAGAGTCTTTTACTATTATCTTTCCATTCTCCACTTTAGCTCCGTATTCCATATCATCTTCTTCTATATTCTCTGTAACTTTATTTTCAATATCATTTTTTATTATTTCTTGCTCATTTTCTTCTATTTTATTAAGTTCACTCTCTAATATTTCTATTTCAACGATCTTTTTAAAAAAATGCTTTTCTTCTTTAGTGACCTTATATTTTAAATTTTCTTTAGCAATATTTAATTCACTAGCTGCTTTATCTAGACATTCTCCTAATGATGATGCTGAAAATTTCAAACTCATAATATCTCCCCCTAAAAAATACTCTTTTCTTTTAGTATACCACAGGCTAATATAATTTTATATTCATTTATTTATATTAATTTATGTAATTTTACAAATAAGTGCAAAAATTTCATTTTTCAATGCATTTTTATATATGAATCTATCTCATGATTATATTCTTCAATTAATTTTCTAATTAAATCATTGTTAATATTAAAATTTATATTATCAACTTTACTTATTGGTAATATTTTAGGAGATGTACCTGAAATAAACATACCATCCAACTCACCAATATCTGAAGCTTTAAATTCCTCTTCTTTAACTTCTATACCATTTCTTAAAGCTATCTCAATCACTTCGCCTCTGGTAACTCCAGGCAAAACCTTTTTTAACGGAGAAGTAATAAGAATATTGTCTTTAACCATAAATATGTTTGATCTGCTTCCTTCCGTAATATTTCCTTTTGAATCAACCAGTATTGCTTCGTAAACATTTTTGTCTCTTATTTCATTATTAATTCGTTCTCTAAAAGTTGTGTTAATTATTTTTGCATTAGGATTTTCTCTTTCAGCAAAATACAAAATGGTTTTAACTCCATCTTTATACATATCTGATGAAGGATATGAGTGTTCAATAAAAAATATTCTTAATAACTTTTCATTGACCGAATATGTTATTTTTATATTTCCTTCAACTTTTTTTTCACTTTTTATCAATTCTTTTATTTTTTCGCTTATTTCATCATAAGTAATTTTAAAATTTTCATTAATTAATTCAAAAGAATTTTTCATTCTCCTTAAATGATTCTCTAAAAAAAGCGGTTTTCCTTCTAAAACTCGCAAAACTTCATATATTATTTTTTCCTCCATCTCCATCACTCTTTTCTTATCTATCTTTTATTGCCATTTTAGTATTTCAATTTCATGCTTTTTACTGTAATTTATTAAATAAGGTTTTCCTACCAAATCCAAAAGAGGTTTATCAGATAAAGAATCCGAAAACATATAAGATTCTTTAAAATCCACTTTGATTTTTTCATCTTTTATTACTTCTTTTAATCTCTTTACCTTCTCCTCTCCCTTACAATTTCTTCCATTAATTTTTCTTGTAAAAACACCATTTTTAAACCAAAACTTTGTTCCAATTACTCTATCAACTTCTTTTATATTATAAAATTCATTTATATAAAATTCTGGGGATGCAGAAATTAGATATATCAAATATCCTTCATTTTTCAATTTTTTTATCATTTTTAATGCATCTTCATATATTATTGTAGTTAATTTTTCATCATAAAACTTCTTAACGAGAATGGCTAAATCTTTTTCCTCTATTCCATCTATAAATTTCAAGAATTTTTCTTTCACCTTTTGCTCATCATACACTTTTATTCCATACATAATCCCGCAAAATATAGCTCTAGGCAAAAAACAAATATTCCTTTTATCATTCTTTATTACAAATTTAAACAATTCCATTAAGGTTTCTTTTTTAGTAATCGTATAATCTATATCAAATATAGCAAGTTTCTCCAAAGCACTATACCTACCTTTTTAATATATAACTCAAGATTCACAAGTTCTAATCAACAATTATCAATTAATAATTGTTCTTTTACTAATAGAACATATACATCCTTAGAGTTAGATATTTATTTAATTCTTGACACTATATATTTTCCATATTTTAATTATCAATTATTCGTTGCATATTGTCAATTAAAATACTTTTTTATATATTTTACTTAATTTTACTTAAAAATATTGAAATTCTATCTATTCCATTTTCAATTACATCCATAGATGTTGCATATGATAATCTTATATATTCATCTGCTCCAAATCCTGCACCAGGTACAACCGCTACTTTTTCCTCTTCTAATAATACCCTAGCAAAATCTACGGAATTATTAATTTCTTGATCTCTAAAAGTCGTATTTAAGTATGCTGCTATACTCACCATAATATAAAACGCCCCACTAGGTCTGATAATTGATATTTCATTTAACTTTTCCAATTTGTATATCATAAAATTTCTTCTATTCTCAAATTCTTTGACCATATTATTTAAATCTTCCACCGGTCCATTTAAAGCTTCAATAGTTGCGTATTGTGTTATTGTATTTACATTTGATGTCATATGACTTTGAAGACTAGTCATAAGTTTAATTATTTTTTCACTTGCTGCTGCATAACCAAGTCTCCATCCTGTCATCGCATAAGACTTAGACACACCATTAATTACTATTGTTCTCTCATAGGCATCTTCGTTTAAAGCTGCAATACTAATATGTTTTTCTCCATCATATATTAATTTTTCATATATTTCATCTGATATAATTAATAAATTATGCTCTTTTGCAAAATTAGCAATTTCCAATAGTTCTTCTTCATGATAAATAGTTCCTGTTGGATTATTAGGACTATTAATTATTATTGCTTTTGTTTGATTTGTGACAGCCTTTTCTAAATCTGCTCTTGTATATTTATAATTACTTTCTTTTGATGTTTCTACAAATACAGGAACTCCATCAGCTAACTTCACTAGTTCAGGATAACTGACCCAATAAGGCACTGGAAGCAATACCTCATCCTCAGGATTTAAAACAGCCATAAGTGTATTCGCCAAACACTGCTTTGCACCAGTAGATATTATTATTTGGTTTGGTTTATATTCCAAATTATTATCTTTTTTAAATTTGTCACAAATAGTTTCTTTTAACTCCAACATCCCTCCAGCTGGTGTATACTTAGTCTTCCCATTATTCATAGCATCTATAGCTGCTTGAATTATATTTTGTGGTGTATTAAAATCCGGTTCTCCTGCCCCAAAACTTACCACATCTACCCCTTGACTTTTCAATTCATTAGCCTTAGCTGTGATTGCTAATGTAATAGATGGTGTTATATTACCTGCCTTTTTAGATAATTGCATTGCTTTATTCCTCCCATTTTGACACTTATGTTCTTTATCAAATAGTATATGTAATTATATATATTGTACCCTATCGTCACACATTTAAAATATATCATTATTATTTTGAATTGTAAACTATATACAATATTGGAGCAATAGCTTATTAGCCGCTCTTCCTTTACTATATTTTTTCCTACAAAAAAAAGACTTTAGCTAAATATCCTAAAGTCTTTTTTATCATATTATTCTTCGCCAACTAGCTCATTTTCATAATAAGCTGATACTTTGTCAAATTCTTCTTCGTCTGGAACTACTAAAGCTTCACCATCTAATCTAAAAAGATAAACTGAGTCTTCATTTGGGTTTTGAGCTAAATAGTACATATTTCCTTCATACTCAAATTCATCAACTACAGGGCATGTAATTACATTTCCATTTTCATCTTCTAAATCTATAACGAAGTTTTCTTCATCATCACCGCATCCACATCCACATTCATGATCATGGTCATTTCCACAATTGCATTCATGGTCTTCACCATGATTATGTCCACCACATCCGCAGTTGTTTTCTTCTTCATTATTGCATCCGCATTTTTCTAAATCTTTATCCATTATAAAACCTCCTTTAGGTATATGTATCAAAAAAATAATTATTAATAATATGTCTATATTATGTTGATAAGATAGTGCTAAAAAATTAATTGTATTTACTTACAAAAATATCATTTCATAAAACAAACAATTTTATACAGAATTAATTTTTGATAATGTCTCAATTAATTTTACCTTGTATTTCAATAAAATAAAACCCTAAAATTAATTTTTTTTATTATTTATAAAAAAGAAGCCACAAAAGTGACTTCTTCTTTTTCGCGCAAATTTAGTTATTTATTCCTCAATACTATTGTTGATTAGCTAACTTCTTGTATCCTTCTAATCTTTCCATAGCATCTTGTTTAGTCTTTTCAAATAAAGCTTCAGCTTGTTCTGGGAATGCTTTAGCTAATGAAGAGTATCTAACTTCTCCCATTAAGAATTCCTTGAAATCTGCTGTTGGTTCTTTTGAATCTAATGAGAATGGATTCTTTCCAGCTTCTTTTAATTCTGGGTTGAATCTGTACATTTGCCAATATCCACATGCACTAGCTCTCTTAGCTTCTTCTTGGCTGTTACCCATACCAATTCTTAATCCATGATTGATACATGGTGCATAAGCAATTATTAATGATGGTCCTTTGTAAGCTTCTGCTTCTGCAAGAGCTTTCATAACTTGGTTCTTATCAGCACCCATGTTAATTTGAGCTACATATACATAACCATAACTCATAGCCATCATACCAAGATCTTTCTTCTTAGTCTTCTTACCACTTGCAGCAAACTTAGCGATTGCAGCAGTTGGAGTAGCTTTAGATGATTGACCACCAGTGTTAGAATAAACTTCTGTATCTACTACTAATATATTTACATCTTCTCCAGAAGCTAATACATGGTCAACTCCACCGTATCCGATATCGTATGCCCATCCGTCTCCTCCGAAGATCCATTGTGATCTCTTAACGAAGTAATCTTTTTGAGCTAAAATTGATTTAGCAGCTTCAGTTCCTGATTTTTCTAGAGCAGCAACTAATGCATTAGCTCTTTCTCTAGTTCCTTCACCTTCATCAACATTGTCTAACCAATCTTGTAATTCAGCTTTTGCTGGATCATTTGCAGCTATAGCAGCTTTTGCTTCTCCTGCAATTCTTTCTCTGATAGCTTTAACTCCTAAGAACATACCTAATCCATATTCAGCATTATCTTCGAATAATGAGTTAGCCCAAGCTGGTCCATGTCCTTCTTTATTCTTAGTATATGGAGTTGAAGGAGCAGATCCTCCCCAAATTGATGTACATCCAGTTGCATTAGCTACCATCATTCTATCACCAACTAATTGAGTTATAGCTTTAACATATGGAGTTTCTCCACAACCTGCACAAGCTCCTGAGAATTCAAGTAATGGTTGCTCAAATTGGCTACCTTTAACTGTCTTCTTGTTCATTGGGTTCTTCTTAACTGAAATATCATGTACTAAGTAATCCCAAGCTGGAATATTTACATGTTGGCTTTCTTGTGGTTGCATAACTAATGCTTTTCCTGGAGCAGGACATACTTGAGCACAGTTTCCACACCCACTACAATCTAATGGAGAAATTCCCATAGCGTAGAATAATGGTTCTTCTGTCTTTAATGCCTTAGCAGCAACTGCTTTAACTGATTCTGGAGCAGCATTCTTTTCTGCTTCTGTTAATAAGAATGGTCTTATTACAGCATGTGGACATACTATTGAACATTGGTTACATTGGATACATTTTTCTGAATCCCATTCAGGAACATTTACTGCAATTCCTCTTTTTTCGAATGCTGCAGTACCATTTTCAAAAGTACCATCTTCCATTCCTATAAATGCTGAAACTGGAAGTTGATCTCCTTCTTGTCTGTTCATTGGAATAACTATATCCTTAACAAACTTAGTCATGTGTTTAACTTCTTCTTCTTTTTCATCTTGTGCAGTCTTCCAAGCTTCTGGAATATTGATTGCAACAATTGATTCAACACCTTTATCTATAGCTGCGTTGTTCATGTTAACAACTTTTTCACCCTTCTTACCATAAGAAGTTACAACTGACTCTTTTAAGTGTCTAATAGCATCTTCAACTGGAATAACATTAGCTAACTTAAAGAAAGCTGATTGCATTATCATGTTGATTCTTCCGCCAAGACCGATTTCTTGAGCAATACCTACAGCATTTAAAGTGTAGAACTTAATGTTGTTATTTGCTAAAAATCTCTTATATGAAGCAGGTAATTTTTCTTCTAATTCTTCTGGTGACCAGATAGTATTTAATAAGAAAGTTGAACCTGGCTTTAATCCATCAAGTACATTGTATTTGTGAACATATGATTGGTTAGAACATGAAACAAAGTCTGCTTTGTTAATTAAGTATGGTGACTTAATTGCTTTCTTACCAAATCTTAAGTGAGATACTGTGATTCCTCCTGATTTCTTTGAATCATAGAAGAAGTATGCTTGAGCGTACATATCAGTATTATCTCCGATAATCTTGATTGCACTCTTGTTTGCTCCAACAGTACCATCTGATCCTAATCCCCAGAACTTACAAGATGTAGTTCCTTCTGGAGTAGCATCTATATCTTCAGTTACTTCTAATGAAGTATTTGTAACGTCATCATTGATTCCTATTGTAAATCCATTCTTTGGTGTAGCTTGTGCTAAGTTAGCATAAACTGCAGCAATATGTCCTGGATTTGGATCTTTTGAACCTAAACCGAATCTACCACCAACAATAACTGGTGCATCAGCTTGTCCGAAGAATGCATTTCTAACATCTAAGTATAATGGTTCTCCAGCTGATCCTGGTTCTTTAGTTCTATCTAAAACAGCAATTTTCTTAACTGTCTTTGGAATAGCTGCTAATAATCTTTCATTTGAGAATGGTCTGAATAATCTTACTTTAATAACACCAACTTTTTGTCCATTAGCATTTAAGTAATCTATAGTTTCTTCACAAACGTCAGTAGCTGAACCCATAGCAATGATTACTCTATCAGCATCTGGTGCTCCATAGTAATCGAAACAGTGATATTCTCTACCAGTTAACTTAGTAATTTCAGCCATGTAGCTTTCTACTGTTTCTGGTAATTCATCATAGAATCTATTTACAGATTCTCTTTCTTGGAAATATACATCTGCATTTTGAGCAGTTCCTCTAGTTACAGGGTGATTTGGGTTTAATGCTCTTTCTCTGAAAGCTTTAACTGAATCCCAATCAAGTAATTTTGCTAATTCATCATATTCTAAAACTTCAATTTTTTGTACTTCATGAGAAGTTCTGAATCCATCAAAGAAGTTTAAGAATGGAATTCTTGTTTTAATAGCAGTTAAATGAGCTACTGCTGCTAAATCCATTACTTCTTGAACTGATCCTTCTGCAAGCATTGCAAAACCAGTTTGTCTTGCTGCCATAACATCTTGATGATCTCCAAATATATTTAGAGAAGATGTAGCTAATGCTCTAGCTGAAACGTGGAATACTCCTGGTAACATTTCACCAGCAATTTTGTACATGTTTGGTATCATTAATAATAAACCTTGTGAAGCAGTATAAGTAGTTGTTAATGCTCCAGCTTGTAAAGATCCATGAACTGCACCAGCTGCTCCAGCTTCTGATTGCATTTCCATAACTTTTACAGTTTGTCCAAATATGTTCTTTCTTCCTTGTGCTACCCATTCATCTACATGTTCTGCCATTGGTGATGATGGTGTAATTGGGAATATTGCAGAAACTTCTGTAAATGCATAAGATATATGAGCTGCTGCAGTATTACCATCCATAGTTTTCATTTTTCTCATCGCGTTGACCCCTCTTTCAAAATTTAAAAATTAAATTTAGAGTATTTATTAATAAGTTAGTCTTAAAAGACCACCTAATAAACATATTAACATTTGACTAGCTAAAAGTCACACCTCTTAAGCAATATTACAATCAGTTTATTTAACCAATTGTTTACTTAAGTTCATAATCATACTCGAGTGCTTCTTAGTTATTGAATCTTTAACTGCTAAATCTCCAATCACATTAAACCCATATGATGACATCTCATCTTTCCATATTTTCATGAAAGAATTATCAATCCATCCATAGGTAGCAAACAAAATACAATTCTTATTTTCATTCTGATCTTTAAAAGATTCTAACTGTTGAAGAAATGGTCTCATTTCTTCTTGTTCTATTTTAGTTGCATCTAATGCTGGGCAGCCAAAAGCAAGGCAATCTGCTTCTAATACATCTTCTATTGTGGCATCTGCAACATGCTTTAAGTTAACATTTGCACCTTGCTCTCTAGCACCCTCTGCCATTTTGTTTGCTAGAATCTCGATATTACCACCACAACTCCAATATATTATTGACACTTTCTTCATTGAAACAGCACCTCATCTTCTCGTTAAATAATTAACTTACTTATTAACTAAAATAAACTTACTCTTTTATTATATCTCACATATTTTTTTTTGCAAGATTTGATTATATAATTTGTATTATTTTAAATAATATTTATAGATTTTAGCAATCTATTCTCCAATGCTCTTTAATAATACCCCTACTATTGCTTCTACACCATTTTGGGCTTGACTTTTCTCCATATTTCCTATCAATTCTCTTTTTCTCTTCTTTAATTCAATAATTTTCTCATATAATACTTTTTCATTAATTTCTTCTTCTTCTATCATTAATGAATATCCTTCTTTTTTAAAGGATTTAGAGTTCAAAATTTGATCTCCTCTACTCGCCTTTTTAGAAAGAGGAATCAATAAAGTTGGTTTTTTTAACGCCAGAAATTCAAATATAGAATTAGCTCCTGCTCTTGATACTATGTAATCTGCAGCAGCCATAAGATTTGGTAGTTCATCGCTTACATATTCAAATTGTTGATACCCACTTCTATCTTTCAAGCTTTCCTCAATATTACCTTTTCCGCAAATGTGAATTATATTAAATTCACTTAAAAGTCTATCTAAGTTCTTTCTTATTTCCTCATTTATCAGTTTAGATCCAAGGCTTCCCCCCATTATAAGCAATGTTTCCTTATCATTAGTAAATCCACATAGTTTTTTCCCTTTAAATTTATCACCCTTAAGGATTTCTTCTCTTATAGGACTTCCAGTAAGTACACCTTTATCGCCCTTTACATAATTTAAGCTTTCTCTAAAAGTAACACATAATTTATCACAAAAAGGTGCTGATAATTTATTAGCTAAACCTGGTGTTATATCAGATTCATGGGCTACTACGGGTATTTTTTTCATTGATGCTGCAATAACTACAGGAACTGCAACAAATCCACCTTTTGAAAAAACAATATCCGGTTGCTCCTTTGAAATTATTCTTATAGACTGAATAACTCCCTTCATTATCTTAAATGGATCTGTAAAATTTTTAACATCAAAATACCTTCTTAATTTCCCACAGCTTATTCCAAAGAATGGTATATTGTTTTTTTCTATTATCTCTTTTTCAATACCATTGAAACTACCAATATATTTTATTTCAAATCCTTTTTCTTTCAATTTAGGTATCAACGCTAAATTAGGAGTAACATGCCCTGCTGTTCCTCCTCCGGTCATTATAATTTTATATTTTGACAAAAGACTTCCCTCCCGAAACCACTTAACTATTTATTGAAATCCATGTAAGATCTCTATTTTTCTCATCTCAATTGTAAATTGCAAACTATAAACAATATCTACATCAGCATCTTACTTTGAGCAATCGCTATATCAACTGTACACTGTAAATTGCCCACAGGGTACCCTAAAGGGCATAAACTGTAAACTTCCTAAATCATCTGTAATTTTGGACTACAATTTGAATACTCGTATTTCCATTATATTCATTAACATTTGGATAAAAAACCAAATCCATCATTATCCCATTATATACTCCATCATAAAGTTTTAACAATTCTTCTTTGCCATACTTATTACTAACTTCTTCTTCAAATTCGTAAATATCTCCAAAATATATTGCATCTATTACTTTATTTAATTTAGTCTTTACCTTAAGCTTTAACACATTTCTATTTTTACCCAATACTACTGCTTTTATTAAATTTACATTTTTTTCAGCAAATAATGGTTTAGAATTAGCTTTTCCAAACGGTTCTAATCTTTCAATATCATTGATCAAATCATAACTTATTGAATCAAGTGGCAAAGCACAATCAATGGTAACCTTTCTAAGTAAATCTTCATCTTTTAAATCAGTATTTCTATTCAATCTTCTTCTAAATTCATCAATATTTTCTTCCTGCAGTGAAAATCCAGCAGCCATAGGATGCCCTCCAAAGTTTTGAAGTAAATCCTTGCATTTAATAAGTTCCTCATACATATTATATTCCTCTATGGATCTACCAGAACCCTTTACCCCTTTTTCGGATTTTGTGATGACCAAAGTTGGCGCATTGTATTTTTCCCTTATCCTTCCTGCAATTATACCTGCTAAGCTTTCATGAACATCTGGTATATAAATCACAAGTACCTTGTCATTAATCATCCCGTTCATTTCAACAATTTCTATTGCAGTTTCAACGCCTTTCATTGTCATTTCTTTTCTTTCTTCATTTAACCTTACTAGTCCTTTAGCTAAAGTAACTGCTTCCTCTTCTTCTTTTGAAAGCAATAATTGTAATCCTACTTTCGCAGTATCCAACCTTCCTGATGCATTAATACAGGGTCCTATTATAAATCCAAGATGATATACTGATAATTTTTTTTCATTTAATTCACATTCTCTAAGCAATTCCATTAAGCCTAAATTGCTAGTATTATTTATAAGTTCTAACCCTTTTTTAACAAAAATTCTATTCTCATCAACTAAATCTACGACATCACAAACTGTTGCAATAGCCAAAAATTCTACTAATTTAAACGCTTCTTCCTTATCTATATTAAATTTTTCATAAAGCACTTGAATAAGTTTAAATGCTACTCCTGCTCCACATAATTGCTTAAATTTATATCTACAATCTTCTTGTTTAGGATTCACTATAGCATCTGCTTCTGAACTTATGAATTTTCTATTGTTATTTTCATCTTCTACAAACGGAATATCATGATGATCTGTTACAATAACAGTCATTCCCAAATCTTTTGCATATTTAATTGCTTCTATCGCTGATATTCCATTGTCACAAGTTAAGATTGTATCAACTCCATCTTCCTTAGCTTGTTGTATTATATCTTTATTTATACCATAACCATCTTTAATTCTATCTGGAATTTCATAATCTACCTTTGCATTGCATTTAACTAATGCAGTATATAAAATGTAAATACTTATAACTCCATCTACATCATAATCTCCAACAATTCGTATTTTTTTATTTAATTGTATTTTTTCTTTAAGGATATTTACAGCTTTATCTAAATCTTTCATATCACTTGCATTTCTAAGTCTTTCAAGACTTGGATTTACATAGCTTCTTATAACTTCATCATTTGTAATATCCCTATTAATAATAAGCTTGCTCATAAATTCTGTAATTCCATATTTTTGTGCTATTTGCTTATAATTAGCTTTTATATTTTTTACAAACCATCTTTCAGCCATCATTTATCCTCTTTCTAGTTTACAATGCACAATTCAAATTATATATCTATTAATTTTTACAATTCAAAATTGTGCATTGCTATTAATTACATCTAACATCTTAACCTATATACATCTTATATAACATTCCTGATGAAATAGCTTCAACCTTATGCTCATACCCTAGCATTTCTAATAATTTATACGAAAAAGCCATTGCAGTTGCTGGTCCTCTACTGGTTATTATATTTTTATCAACCACAACTGCTTCTTCTAAATATTCACAGTTAATTAATTCATCTTCATAACCTGGATATGATGTCATGTTTATTCCTTCAGTCAAACCAGATTTCCCAAGTACAATTGGCCCTGCACAAATTGCTGCTAATAATTTTCCTTCTTTATTTTGTTTTTTTACAAATTTTATTACCCTTTCGTCATCTCTCAAATTAGTAGCTCCTGGTATACCTCCTGGAATTACAACCAAATCATATTCCATATCCGCATCAAAAATTTTATCTGCTTTAATTTCTAGTCCATGACTTGATTTAACAATTTCATCTTCCATTGAAATTAAATCACAGGTTACATCTGCTCTTCTCATTATATCAGATACAGTTAAAGCTTCTATTTCTTCAAATCCTTCTGCTAATAATACGCATACTTTTTTCATATAAAATTCCTCCTCTTATAAGACAAACGAGGATATCCTAACCACTTTAGAACATCCTCATTCTATAATTTATTATTACCTTAATTATAACTCAATTATTTTATAAACACCATATAATATATACTATCTTAATGTAACTTCTTTTATTTCATCATCAAGAACAATAACCATTATATTAGCTCCTCTTCCTGCTCTATTCTGTAATTTAATATCATTTATTTTTAATACCGATTTTTCTTTAGATTTAGAAACGAGCATTACTTCCATATCACTTTCAGACAAAATCACACTATTTCCTTCTCCACTTTTATAATTACTATGATATTTACCAAAAATAACTTCATCCTCATCTCGTAAGCTTATTCCTGTAACTCCTGATGCAATTTTACCCATCGTATTTACATTTTCAACCGGGAATCTTATTGCCATACCTTTTTTAGTAATCATAATTAAATGCCCAAATTTTAATTGTTCAACTTCTGTAGAAATTACTTCATCATCTTCGTACTTAAACTTATAACATACTTGTTTAAAGAAATCACCTTCAAACTCCTTTAATAAAGTCTTCTTAATCATTCCCTTTTTAGAAAATGTATAAACAGCTAAATCTTCATCAGTATATGAATCTATTGATTTTAAGCTAATTATTTTTTCTCCCTTTTCTAATTTTCCCAAAAATGCTTCTACTTCAATTTCTTCTTTTAATACCTTCTTCATTAGGAATGCTGGGACTTTGTATACAAATCCCTTATTGCTAAACATGAGTATCTCTTTTAAGGAATTGGTTTTAACTTTCAAGGCATCTTCTTTAATTCTTTCAAAAGCCCTAAACTTCTTTTTATCTGTTATTCCAAGATTTATTTCAAAATATTCAAGTTCTTCACTATCTTCAACTTCAATTATTTCATCTTCCTTCGGGAAATTGAATAACTGCATTGGCAATATATTCCTAGATGTATCCTCTAAAGCTTTTACTTCAAGAGTAAATTCTAATCCCAACTTACTTTTAACTCTCAAGAATTTTTGTTCTTCTTCTAGCTCTCTTAAGCATACATCTATTAATTCATCATCTTCTCTAAGCTTTAATGCTTGAAGCTTAGTATATGAAGTTTGGAATTTATCCAATGAACTTAATTTAATTCCACCTTTTTTGGTGATAAATCTAAGAGCATTACTTGGTGAAAAATTATCTATTGATATGGCTGAAACTATTTTTTCCTCTTCAAGGTTTAAAGTTTTAATAATTTCATCAAGCCTTTCTCCTTTTTCCTTCCATTTAAGCTCAGATATATTAATACCCTTTGTCTGATACATAAAGCCTTTATCTGTAAATACAACCAGAGTATCTTTAGTATTTGAATTTACTAAAAAGCTCAAATAATCTCCTTCTCTATATTCAATATCTTCAGGATTAGAACTTGATCTATTATAATTTTTAAGAGGCATTCGCTTAACAAATCCGTCTTTCGATACTGTAATTACAACATCTTCTATAACAATTAATTCTTCAAGCTCAATTTTACTTTCACTATCATCATGAACTATTTCAGTTCGTCTTTTATCTGCATATTTATCACTAATTTCTTTTAATTCACTTTTGACTACTTTTAAAAGTTCCTTTTCACTAGATAATATTTTTTCAAGTTTTTTAATAAGTTTGTCAAGTTGTTCATATTCCTTTTGAAACACCTCTATTTCAAGACCTGTTAATCTATACAACATAAGTTCTAATACAGCCTGAGCTTGGTCTTCTGAAAATCCAAATTTATCAATTAAATTTATAGAAGCATCCTTCTTAGATTTCGAACTTCTAATCATCGCTATTACTTCATCTAATATACTTATAGCCTTAATAAAACCTTCAACAATATGATGTCTCTTCTTTGCTACTTCAAGCTCTTTGCTTGTTCTTCTAGTTATTATTTCTTTTTGATGTTCTACATAATATCGTATTATAGCCTTCAAACTCATAGTTTCAGGCTTTCCATTTGCTAATGCAACCATATTAAAACTAATGTTACACTGCAAATCAGTTTTCTTAAATAAATATTTTAATATCTTATCAGCTACATCTTCATCTGCATTTTTCTTTAATTCAACTACAGCTCTGATTCCATTTCTATCAGATTCATCTCTAATATCTGTTATAGCTTCTAACGCTTTGGCATGCCTTTTGTCCCCTGTCATTTCAGATATAGTTTGAAGAAGTTTAGATTTATTTCTTCTGAATGGGAATTCAGTTATAACTATACCAATTCTACCATTTTCAAGCTTTTCTATGTTAGTTTTAGCCCTATATGCAACTTTTCCTTCTCCGGTTTCATAAGCAGCTAAAATAGATTTTTCTCCAATTAAGATCCCACCTGTCGGTAAGTCTGGACCTTTAATATATTTCATTAACTCACTAGTTGTTATCTCATTATTATCAATATAAGCTAAAACGCCATCCGTCACTTCTCCTAGATTGTGTGGTGGTATATTAGTTGCAAGACCAACAGCTATACCAAACGTTCCATTTACTAAAAGATTAGGATATCTGCTTGGTAATACTTTAGGCTCCATTTCACTGTCCGAATAGTTAGGAACCATATCAACCGTATCTTTTTCAATATCGCGAAGCATTTCCATGGCAATAGGCGATACTCTCGCTTCTGTATACCTCATTGCTGCTGCTCCATCTCCATCTATAGATCCCCAGTTTCCATGGCCTTCTATAAGAGGTGCTCTTGTAGAAAAATCTTGGGCTAAAATTACCATAGACTCATAAACTGATGTATCACCGTGTGGATGATATTTACCTAGTATATCCCCAACTATTCTTGCAGACTTATAATATGGTCTATCCGGAAACGCCTTTAACATATACGCTCCATATAAAATTCTTCTATGTACTGGCTTTAATCCATCTCTAACATCTGGAAGTGCTCTATCTTTTGCTACTTCTATTGCATAAGGCAAATAATTTTCTGGCATTGCCTCTTCAATAGGAATGTTAATTATATTATTATCCTTAGGTATGTTATTTTCATTCTTCTTTGCCATAATATATCCCTTCTTCAGTTTACAGTTTACAGTGCACAATTTACAGTTGTGGAATAAATTCACCCCTCAACTGTAAACTGTAAATTGTAAACTGTAAACTACCTAAAATTCTCCGTATTTATACATATAATTCTTTCTTGGTTCTACAATATCACCCATAAGCAACGAAATCATCTTTTCTGCCTTAGCTGCATCTTCTATAGTCACTTGAAGCAGTGTTCTACTTTCTGGATTTAATGTTGTATCCCATAACTGATCTGGATTCATTTCCCCAAGACCTTTATATCTTTGAATTAAAGCACCTTTTCCAATTTGCTTTTTAACACCTTCTAATTCATCATCACTATATGCATATTTAACTATATCTTTACCTTTTGATTCCTTATATACCTTGTATAAAGGAGGCTGTGCAAGATATAAATGACCATTTGCTATTAATGGTCGCATATATCTATAGATATATGTCATCCAAAGAGTTCTAATATGATATCCATCAACATCTGCATCACTCATAATTATGATTTTATCATATTTTAAATCTTCTTCTTTATAATTATCTAAGGTCCCTGTTCCAATTGCAGTATTAAATATTTTTAATTCTTCAGAGGCTAATACATTTTCAAGCTTTTGCTTTTCTGTATTCATTATTTTCCCCTTAGATGGCATTATTGTTTGGAATCTTCTATCTCTAGCCTGTTTTGCAGAACCACCTGCCGAATCTCCCTCAACAACTATAAATTCATTTACAAATTTATCTTTTAATGTACATACAGCAACTTTACCTGCAAGCGGTGCAGTTCCTTTACCTATTTTCTTTTTTTCTGCATCATTTATTTTCTTAATTTTGTCTCTTCTTTTTGCTGCTTCTAAAGCATTATTAATTATATTTGTAGCTAAAGTTTTGTTATCTTCAATCCATTCAGAAAATTTAGTGTATACCAAATCATTCATCATGGTATATGCCTCAGTATTTCCGAGTTTAGTTTTAGTTTGCCCTTCAAATATAGGATTTGTAATTTTAATTCTTACAATTGCAGTCATGCCTTCTCTTAAATCGTCACCTTCAAATTCCTTATCCTTTTCCTTAACCAATCCTAACTTCTTAGCCCACTCCTTAAAGGCTCTCGTCATACCAGTTTTAAAACCTGTTTCATGAGTTCCAGCCTCAGTTGTAGGAATATTATTTACATAACTAGCGATATATTCTGTTGTAGAATCAGTAAATTGAATACATATTTCTCCATACATTTGAAGATCTCCAACAACTCTTTCTCCATCAAAAATTATTGGTGTGTCGTGAATGGGTGTCTTGCTTTCATTTAAATAATTAATAAAATCTAAAAGCCCATTTTCAGAGTAATATTCTTTTGTAATTTCCTGTCCTTTTCTCTTATCAACTAATTCTAGAGTAACACCTTTATTTTGAAATGCCAATTCCTGCAGTCTGCTGTCTATTATATCAAACTTAAAATCAATTGTTGAAAATACTTCTTCATCCGGTTTAAATGTAATTTTTGTTCCAACCTTATCAGTTTTTCCTATAATTTTTAATCCACTAACAGCTGTTCCAGGCATTTCTCTTTTCAATTCTTTGTCATAAGCATATTCAAATCTCTGTCTATATATATTTCCATTTTGATATACTTCTACTTCCAGCCATTTTGATAAAGCATTTACAACTGCAGCACCAACTCCATGTAGTCCTCCAGATGTTTTATAATTTTTATTATTAAATTTACCTCCCGTATGAAGTTCAGTAAATACCATTTCGACTCCCGATTTCTTTTTAACTGGATGAATACCTGTAGGAATACCTCTTGCATTATCTATTACAGTAACGCTTTTATCTTCATTTAAGATTATAGTTACTTTATTTCCATAGCCATTAGCTATTTCATCTATGGCATTATCAACTATTTCCCAAATACAATGATGTAGACCTTTGCTTCCTGTAGAACCTATATACATTCCAGGTCTTATCCTTACTGGTTCTAGTTTTTCTAATGATGTTAAATCTGTTACATCATAAGTATTTTTCAATTCCATAAAACTCCTCCGTTTGAACACCAGTTCTTATTTGTTCATTATAAACTTACTCTATAAAATATACTTCCTTTATCGTACAATGTCAAAAAAACTTAACTTCTAATTAATAAAGAGTGCACTATCAAATTAATAATACACTCTTTATACCTCAATAATCAGAAGCTTTATACATCACATATTTCTATTTTTCTAACATGCTTAGTATGGCTCCACTCTTTATTATTCTTGTTTAATATACCTTGTATTGAAATAGGGAACCATGTTATTGTATATAATCCATATAACCAGAATCTATAGAATAAAACAAATTGTTTCTTTCCTAGTAATATCCCTGTTAACACTAAAAATGCTAAATTATATCCAATACTAATTGCTAATGCTACTAACCAATCTCTAGTATTTGTTGCTAAATATGGAACTACAAAAACATTACTTGAATATAAAATTTCCATTAACATGAATTGTTTTGAAATTTTCTTATCTATTAACAACGTAAGTGGTGTCAATAAAAATTGAATAACACAAAATGCTTTAAATGCATCATCACTAAACAAGTAATTAATAATAAAAATATTAACTCCACTGGTATTGGATTGTATTAATGTTAAAATAGTTGATATACCTATTAATACTGTTACAAATGGTTGTAAAACATATAATGCACAGTCGAAAATATAAAATTTTCTTTCTAAAACTGCTTTCTTTAGTAATTTAAAGAAATATCTTGAAGCAACATCAGTAAAACCTTGCATCCATCTTTTTCTTTGCGACCATGACTGCTTTAATTTCAATGGCTTTTCATCATATATTATAGCATCGTGTGCCCATCCTACTTTTTCTCCATTTAACACAAGTTTACAAGTAAATTCTAAATCCTCTGTTAAGCAAGTTGCACCCCATCCTAGTTTTTTTAATGTATTTGTTTCTAAAACAAATCCTGTACCACCAATTTGACTTGTTAATCCCAAATTTGCTTTAGCTAATTGATTCATTCTGTTCTGAGTCCAAAAACCTATAGAATAACTTGATGCTATCCACGAATCTTCAGGGTTTTTACTATCAATGTATCCCTGTACAACTTTATATCCTTCTTGCATTTTGGAATTCATTTCTTTTAAGAAATCTTTATGTACAAGATTGTCTGCATCAAATATTGCAATAGCATCATATTGTTTTTCCATAGCAAATAATTTTGAAAACATCCATTCTAATGCATATCCTTTTCCTCTTTTGTCTTTAGAAAATCTTTCACAAACATTAACACCATAACCTTTAGCTATTTTAGCTGTATTATCCGTACAATTATCTGCAATTACAAAAACATCATACATTTCCTTAGGATAATCTAATTTCATCATACTCTCTATAAGACTTCCAATAACAACTTCTTCATTATGCGCTGCAATTAACATTGCAAATTTATTCTTAGGCGTATAATTCTTTTTTTCTTCTTTTCTAAATAAACCAGCAATTCCTAAAAACAAATAATAGCATATTATTGCAAAAACCAAAATTTGAAATATAGCTGTTATGGTCAAAATATATTCTCCCATTATGTTCACTCCTAATATTTAATGAGACCTGCTCCCATTTATTATTTTACATACTTATCATCGTACTATACCTACTTAATAATATTTCAATAAAAATAAAAAATCAAGTCTATTTTCTTAAGATAACATTAATATTTCCAAATTTCATTTTTCTGAATTTTAAAATTTCAATTTTAGTAACATCTTTCAAATCAAAGGAACTAATTATAATTTACCCATATTATTATTAAATATTTTATAACTTATGTATCCTGTTAAAACACCACCAACTAAGCCTCCAATATGAGCAAAGTTATCAATATTTGAGATGCTTAATCCTATAAATAAATTTATAATTATAACCTGCATTAAACTAGACATATATTTTTTCTGAATTTTATTTCTCTCTATAAATGCAAAAGCTAAAAGTGCTCCCATCAAACCAAATATTGCTCCTGATGCCCCTACTGATATGCTATCCGGGCTCATAAAATAACTTAATGCTGATGCCGTTATAGAAGATACTATATAAATAATAAGATATTTCAGAGTCCCATAAATTTGTTCTATTTGAGGACCTATTATGTAGAGCGAATACATATTGCAAGCTATATGTATTAACCCAGAATGTAGAAAGGCACAAGTAAGCAATCTCCAAACCTGCCCTTTATCAATTAATGCATTATATTTCGCGCCATAATCCAATAAAACCTTTGTATCAATATCAAATAAACTTCCTGATAAAAAGGCTGTAATCAGAAATATTGCTATATTTATTACTATCAATCCACTAGTTAATAATTTATTTTCAAAATAACTTTTTCCTAACTTTCTATTTGTTGAAAAATTCTTTTGTATAGCATTTTCCCAAATTTGCTTTAGTGGAAGACAAGATTCATCACAAGCTATAACATTACCTCTATCTTTATTAATAATAAGCTTATTTATTGGATGTACATGTTCCGTGTATATATAGCCTTCACTGGATAAAATCATCACATTAAGTGAAAACGGTTTATCTAATGTTTTTATGTACTCAAATGCTTCCAGTGAATCTATATTTTCATTTGCTTCATCAGTTATTAAAACACAGTATATACCTTCTCGTAATTCTTTAATTGCAATATATACATCTTCTTTATGATAATTGCTATAGTACTGCTTCATATAGAAATCTTCTCTATTTAATAAAGTTTTGTAAAATTCTTCTTTAATATTTTTCATGCTTTACCTATCCCAAATATAATTTCAATGCACAATTTCAATATTTTATAACATCAAATTGACAATTGTGCATTGTGTAAATTCTATTTACCTATCATATCTAAAAGTTCATTAAATCTCTTGATAGTTGCTTCTATAGGTGCATTAGACATCATATCTACACCTGCATTTTTCAAAATACTTATTGGATAATCGCTGCCACCAGCTTTTAAAAAGCCTTTATACTTCTCTACTGAATCTTCTTTACATTCTAATATTGATTTTGAGAATGCTGATGCTGCTGCATAACCTGTAGCATATTGATAAACATAAAAATCAGAATAAAAATGAGGAATTCTAGCCCATTCTACATCTATTTCTTTATCTATTATCATTTCACTTCCAAAATATTTAACATTTAAATCGTGCCACGCCTTATTATACTCATCAGCAGTTAATGGAATTCCTTGTTCTAAAGTTTCATGAGTATAAAGCTCAAATTCTGCAAACATCAATTGTCTGAAAACTGTTGTTCTAATTTGTTCTAATTCTTGATTAATTAGATAAAGCTTTTTCTTTTCATCTTTTTCATTTTCAATCAAATAGTGAATAAGCAAAGATTCATTAGTAGTTGATGCAACTTCTGCACAAAATAATGTATAACTCGAATAATGATATGGCTGTTCCTTTCTTGAGTAATAAGAATGTATTGAGTGACCCATTTCGTGAGCTAAAGTTGATACATCCTGCAAATCATTATTATAATTTAAAAGAACATAAGGCATAGTATCATATCCACCCCATGAATATGCACCACCTCTTTTTCCCTTATTTTCATATATATCTATCCATCCATCCTTAATACCACTTTTAAATATATCTAAGTATTCAGTTCCAAGAGGTTTTAAAGCTTCTAAAACTGTATCAACTCCAGTATTAAACTCAATTTTTTCCTTTTCTATTTCAATTACCGGAACATATAAATCATACATATGGATTTCATCTAGGCCTAATAACTTTTTTTTAATTTCAACATATCTATGAAGAGAATTTAAGTTGTCATTTATAACTTTAATAGCATTTCTATAAACATCTAATGGAATATTATTAGGCTTTAGTGAAGCTTCCAATGCACTTGAGTATTTTCTTACTTTACTACTAAAATTAAAAGTTTTTATTGAAGCAGTTAAAGAAGTTGCTAGTGTATTTTTTAACTTGTCATATTCTCCGAATAGTCTTTCAAATGCAGCTTTTCTTACATTTATATTTTTACTTTTTATAAATGAAGAGTAATTTCCTTCTGTTAATTCAACTTCATTTCCTTCCTCGTCTTCTAATTTACCAAACGTCATATCTGCATTAGTCAAAATGCTGTGTATTGCTGATGGAGCATCCAAACAATCTGAAGCTGCTGCTAATAATTCTTCCATTTCTTTTGATAGAATATGTGGTTTTTCTTTTAAGATATCTTCAATTAAAAATTTGTAATTCTTTAATTCACTTACTCTATTTATTTCCGCTTCAATAAATTTATCCTCTAGGCTTAAAATTTCTGGAACAAAAAAAGCTGTATAACTTGCAAATTCAGCCATATATATATCAATTTTACTCATTAAAGCTTGATATGTTGTATTTGAAGTATCTTCATCATATTTTAAATGTGCATAAATAAATAAATTTTCTGCTTTTCTTGATATTTCTTCATTAAATTTAAGATATTCTAAGATTTTTTCTCCATTAGTTAATTTCCCTGAATACTCATTTAATTTCATTGCCTGACTTTTTAGACTTTCAAAATCCTTTTCCCATGTTTCGATATTTGAATATATTTTATTAATATTCCATTTAAATTTTTCTTCAATTTCTTCTCTTTTTCTTAATTCACTCATCTTAACACCTTCCCTTTCATTTAGTTATGAGCTCTGAGTTAACAGTTATGAGTTATTGATTTAACATTTACTGTTAACAATTCTTATTTTGTTTTTATAATTAAATTATTCTGAATATATTTCTTCTTTCCCTTTTATAGCTTCAAATACTGCATTCATTTCATTTTCTATTATTGCTACTGCTTCATGTATTTTTTCCTTCATTTCATTATAATCATCTTTATATTCAAATTTTATTATATATGTAGGATTATATTCTTCTTCATCTTCTTCTAATTCATATCCTTTTTCTACAAATGCTTCCTTATTAAATAAATCATATATAGCAGAGTATTCCCATTCTTCTACATCTTTATTTGTATCAAAATACATATTTACAATTCCATCCAATACATAAAGTTTTTTTACAAACAATGCTCCTTCATTTACTTCGAAGCTTCCTAATTCTTTCTTTATAAAACCTGTTTCATTATCTTTTTCTATTAATACTAAACTCGAAAAATCCATAAACACACCATCCTATTACTTTTATTATATTAGTTTTAACACTTTTTTAAACATATATGAATATTTTATTTATTGTGTTAATTAAAAAATAAATAATTATTTAAAATCATCTATATATCACTCTGATTATATCAAAAAAGGCAATTTATAACCATAAAAATAAAATATAGCAATATATATAAATTTCTTAAACAAAATAGACTATCTAAATGTAATAAAAATTTTAATACTTCTATTACATTTAGATAGCCTAATCTTTTCCTATATTACTATTTATCCAACAATAGTCATCTAATTATATTATTTTCTATTTTCTAAGAATTCAGCCAACTTATTAACTGTTGACATATCTTCTCTTTCTAAATCTGTAGGTTGAAGTTTTATTCCTAATTTCTCTTCCAATTTTAGCAATACTTCTATTATTGCTAGTGAATCTAATAATCCTGCATCAAAAAGATTTAAATCTAAATCTTCAGCAATTTCATCATTTCCTGTAACTTCAATAAATATTTCTAATACTTGTTCTTTCATTTTACATACTCCTTTTATTTAAATAAATATCCTGAAAATATTAACATACCAAAACAAACTATATGGAATGTTATTGCTATTTGAACACAATTAAACCATTTTTGGTTCTTATTCTTTTTATAAAAAGTTGATTTTCTTTGATATATATCTGTTAATACTAACGCTACTCCTTGATATAACCCATATAAAATATAATATACAGTTAGCCCATGCCATAAGCCCATAATAAACATTGTAATTATTTGTGCTACATGAGAAGCTGTAAATCTGCTTCTAAATCTTTTCTTCCTCATAGAATCCAATACAAATCTTGAAAAAATATAATCTCCAAACCATCGTGACAAAGAAATATGCCATCGTGTCCAGAATTCTTTCATATCCTTGCTTAAGAAAGGCTTATTGAAATTCTCTGGGGTTTTAATACCAAATATATAACTTGTTCCAATTGCAAATAAACTATATCCTGCAAAGTCAAAAAATAAATACATGGTATAAGCATACATATAATTTATACTATTTATTATATTAACCTCTTTTGGTATATTTAGCAACCAATATGTGTCAATTAAATACGCAATTATAAATTTATATATTATTGCTATAAATATTTTTCTTAATCCAACTAACAAAAATTCATTAACATATTCGTTTTTTTCTATTTTAGAATTTAAATTTTCTTCAAATCTCTTCCATCTATCAATAGGTCCAGAACTTAATGTAGGAAAGAATAAAATAAAATTAATAAAATCTATAAATTTAATTTCAGTAATTCTACCATCATAAATTTCAATTATTATTTGGATTGCCTTAAAGTTCAAATATGACAAACCAATAAATCCAATGTATGGCGCAAACCTTGTAAGTCCAGCCACTTTAGTTATTATAACCGGAATTATTGACATAAACAAAAAGGCCCAATATAGATATCTACTATCATTTTTTTTTCGAAGATATAAATATCCGTAAATCAGCGTAATTTCTCCAGCCAGAAACATCAAAAACATAATCAAGCCTATAGTTTTTCCCATTATGAGATAAATCATAGCTATTGATACTATTAATCCATAATATTTAATATTTATTCCTTTTAAGGCTAATACTATAGCTGGAATAAAGGTTAATAATAATAGATATAAATAAAAGTAATCTCCATATTGTGTTAATTTCATTATAGGTCCTCCAATAATTTTTTCCTGTCAATCTTTCCATTCACATTAGTAGGAAATTGTGTAACTATTTTTATGTTTCTTGGGACCATATATGACGGAATTAATTCTCCTAATTCTTTTTTTATTGCGATTCCATTCTTTAATCCACTTAACCCGTTATCTTCCTTTAATTCAATAAAAGCTGTTAAATAAGCAATTTTATCATCTTTATTAACTGGCACAACAGCAGCATTTTTTACATTACTTACTTTTACCAAATTGTTTTCTATGTCTTCTATTTCTATTCTGTAACCATTAAGCTTTATTTGGAAATCCTTTCTACCACAGTAATATAAATTCCCATTTACATAATATCCTAAGTCACCTGTTCTATATGCTCTACAGTTAGTACCATTATATTCATCATAAAAAAATGCTTTATCTGTCATTTCCTTATTGTTAAAGTATCCTTTACTTACACTTGGACCTACAATTATGATTTCTCCCTTTTCTCCTTCATTTACTCTATTTCCAGCTTCATCAACGATTTTCACAACTGAAGTTTTCATTGGATATCCTATAGGAAGGCTACCTTCTTGTGCAAGTGTCTCTCTATTCATGTCATTTGCACTTACTGCTACTGTTGCTTCTGTTGGCCCATATCCATTTACAATTCTTGTGCCTGGAAATCTATTTAAAAGTTCCTCGCAAAGAGGTTTTGGAAGAACTTCTCCTACGAATATCATAGCTTTCAAATCAGGAAGCATTATAGAATTGAAGCTTTCTTCTACCACACACATACCTGCAAACGATGGAGTTGACACCCATATATTGATTCCTGATTCTCCCATATCATTAAACATATTTTTTAAATTTGAAAGAGTTTCCTTTGAATATCCATGCAAAGTTTTCCCATAACATAAGCCTGGATATATTGAAGTTACAGATAAATCAAAAGAATATGCAGCTTGATTCATAAATACTTCTTCCGACTCATCTAAATGTAAATAATCTGCTATCCATTCAACAAAGTTATCTAAATTATTACTGCTTATTTGAACACCCTTTGGCTTTCCTGTACTTCCAGAAGTAAATAAAATATATGCATTTTCATCTTCTTTTACCCAACTACTTTTTTGAACTTCAATATCTTTGTACTCATTTTGTATTTCCATAAGCTGTTCTTCTTTTAATACACGTATATTTTCAAAAGTGTTTTCTTTACTAAAGTCAATAAGCACCTTAGGGTTAACTTCACCTATAATTGCCTCTACTCTTTCTTTAGGATAACTAATGTCAATTGGTATATATGCTCTTCCTGATTTTAGAGCAGCCATCATTACTGCCATCATTAAATTTTCTTTATTTCCATATATGATAATAGGAGTTCTATCATCTCCAAATTCTTTTAATAAAAATGCACCTATAGCTTCCGAAGTTTTATCTAAATCCATATAAGTCATTATATTTCCATCACATTTTAATGCGATTCTATCTGTTTCAGAGTATTTTTTTATGCCTTCTAAAATCTTCATTTTTTTATCTCCTTTAAAATTGATTATATACAAATGGTATTTCATTAAATGGTTCAAATGTTAATATTAAGATTGCTAAAACAACTACTACAGAAGCTATTAAAGCAAAGCTTATCTCTTTATTAGTTTTTAAAATGCTCATAAAGTTCTTCATTTACCTTAGTCCATCCCTTCCATCCTAAATGCATCACATCGCATATAAAATAAGGTGTATATTCTTCATTTTTTAAATTTAAAACTTCAAATCCTCTTTTTCTCGCCATTTCTTCTATTCTGTCAAAGAATTTATCTCTATTTTCCTTAGTCATCCCAGTATAATCATACCATCTTCCATTTGTAGGCGCTAAAATTATATATGGTTTTATATTTAAATCTGAACAAATATCTAAATACAGTTCATAATCTTCATATTCTTTTGAATTCATCAAATCAACATTTTTATTAATATCTTTTTGAGATTGTAAATTATCTTTTAAATATTTATCATAATAGGTGTCATACACCATAAACTCATTATTTGTAACTTGGCTTTTACCTTGTTCTTCAGCCTTTTTATATTCTTCAGTCCAGTTTATTTCTCTTAATTCTGTAGTCTCTTTCTCTGGCAAAGTAATTAATTTTCTATATAATAATCCTTTATCCTTAAGAGTAACAATGTTTTCACGTGCAAAAAAATAAGGCTCAAATAAGCACTTCAATAACTTGTATTGAATACCATCATTAGAATAAATTTTAGCATATAACTTTTCTGGTGCAAATTGAGAAGTCTTTGTTAATACCTGATCTACTCTAGAAGCATACTTTTTTCTATGCTCTTCTGTTATGTTTTTATTTGATAAAAGGGTATAAAACTGTGAAGGTGAAAAATTAGCTTCAAAGCTTGTGTTATCAATTCCAGCACTTCCCATAAACCATTGAAGAGAAAGTATCATTGCAACTTTCCTATCTTTTTTATCACTATCCATGCCGCCAAGCACTGATATTTGTTTTAAATCTTGAGAATAAGCTCTACCTGTAGTTGCAAAATTCTCTAATCCCTTGGCAGGAAACGTATTAACAGGTAATTGCGAAACAGGAGCACCTAACTCTGACGATCCTTCTAATAAAAGGTAATTATTTTGGGTCAAGTATTCATTATATATTACTCCTCTGTCTTTATACGTACTTCCATATTCTATATTTATACTTTTTAAGTTTTTTGTGTTTAACAATATTTGTATTTTTTTATCTAGAAAATTATTTAAAAAAATAACTGTTACTATTCCCACAAAAATAGGCATCAGTATCCATAAAATCTTCTTTTTCATTTTCCCCTCCCGGTTTCTTCTCGAACTTCTATTTTATTCTATAATAAGTCGAAATATAATTCAACATTAAAGCACTTATTTATCTTGCAAATCATTTGCAAGAAAGTGTATAATATAATAATGTTTTAAGGAGTTGATTATTTGATTACTATAAAAAATTTAAGTTTCTCTTATACTAAAGGAACAAATTTGTTAACAGATATAAATTTAAATATTCCGAGAGGAATTTACTTATCCATACTTGGAGAAAATGGGAGTTGCAAAAGCACATTGGTAAAACTTATATTAGGACTATTGAAGCCTGATAATGGTACAATCACATTAGGCTCCAATAAAATATCCTATGTTCCACAGAGAATGGATAATTTCAATGCAGACTTTCCAATAACAATTAAAGAATTATTATCTTGTCATGCTAAGACTATTGGTCTTAAAAACCCAAAATGTATCACTGATTCTTTGGAAAAAGTTAATATGCTTGAGTTTTCTAAAAGCTTGATTGGTAATCTTTCTGGTGGACAGCAGCAAAGAATTTTTATTGCAAGAGCTCTTATGGGAGATCCAGATTTAATAATACTGGATGAGCCATCAACTGGAGTTGATGAAAAAAGTCAAAGTGAAATTTATCCTTTACTTCAAAGTTTAAATAAAAATTTTGGAAAAACTATTATTTCTGTCGAACATAATACAAGAATAGCTTTAAAATATTCAACCCACATTTTAAAGGTTGAAAATGCCAATATAAAATTATATTCTAAGGAAGAATTTTTAAATACTATAGATGACGATTGTTCTTTTTCCAAAATAATATAAAATCCCATAACAACCAAATGAGTATTTTTAGAAAGGTAATATTTTATGTTTGAATTAGGTTTTATGCAAAATGCATTTATTGCAGGTTTTCTTGTTTCTATTCTTTGTCCATTTATAGGACTGTTTATTGTTCTTAAGCGTTATTCAATGATTGGAGATACTTTATCCCATTCTTCCTTTGCAGGTGTAGCAATTGGGTTGCTTACAGGCACAAATCCACTTATAACAGCTTTTGCATTTACTAGTGCCTGCGCAATAATTATAGAATTTTTAAGAACTTATTATAAAAAATATAGTGAGCTAGTAATGTCTATTGTTTTAACATTAAGTTTAGGTATTGCAATCATCTTAATAAGTAGTGGAAAAGCTTCTGCAAAAGTAGATTCATTCTTATTTGGTAGTATTCTAACTGTAACAGAGTCAGATATTATGTTAATTTCAATTGTCGGTGGTATTTGCTTTATAACGCTTCTATTTCTCTATAACAAATTAATATATGTAACCTTTGATGAAAATGGTGCAAAAACAGCAGGTATAAATGTTAAATTAATTAATTACATCTTCACCTTACTTGTCGGTGCTACAATTTCACTTTCTATAAGAGTTATGGGAATACTTGTAGTTTCTTCGATTATAGTTGTTCCTGTAGCAACAGCTATGCAATTAAAAAAAGGTTTTACAAAAACATTAATTTTTGCAATTGTCTTTGGTTTTTTAGATGTAATGATTGGACTAGTTCTTTCTTATTTTGTAAACAGTGCTCCTGGTGGTACAATTGCTATAACTTCAGTAACAATGCTTATACTAACTTTAATAATAAAAAAATTCACAGCTAGTAACATGTAAATTATAAAAAGAAAAGTTTTGCTAACTATTTATCAGATAGGTAGGCAGAACTTTTCTTTAAATTATTTTTTATAACATTATAATAATTTGATTACTCTTCATAACTTACTTGCAACTGAGTGAAATATTCCTCTAATAATTCTATAAACTTAAGCATATTTTCTGGGTATATTTGTCCTATATTGGCTATTCTAAAAGTATTTTTTGATGCTATCTTTCCAGGATATATTGTAAAGCCTCTATTATATAAGAAATCGTGCATTTCATTAAAATTATACCTACATATTTGTGGCTCTATTATTGATGTTAGGAGCATAGAAGAGGCTTTTTCACTCACTAACTTTCTTAATTTTAATTTATCTAAGCCAGTCCATAAAACTTTACAACATTCTTTGTATCTTTCGTACCTTGCATTAATAGTCTCCTCTTTAGCCTCAATTATAGCTTGTCTTAATCCATAAAGCACTTGTACTGGCGGTGTAAATCTCATTTGATAATTATCCTTAAAATAAATATATTGTTTATAGAGATTTAAATAGAGATTTCTTGGCTTAATATTTTTTGTTTTAATTAATGCTTCTTTATTTGCTATAACAAAGCTTATTCCCGCCATTCCTTGTATACACTTATTTGAGCTTGAAGCTAGGTATGTTATATTCATTTCATCCATGTTTATTGGAATTCCAGCAAATGAACTCATAGCATCAACAATCATATCAATATTATATTTTTTACAAAGCTCACCTATTAACCCTATATCATTTAATATGCCTGTTGTGGTTTCATGGTGAATTACTGCCAGATGGCTTATACCAACTCCACTATTATCATCTGAATTATGCATTTTTATTATATCTTCTAACTCATCCAAATTAATTTCTTCTATAGGTGAACATTCAAATTCTATATAATTTAAATTATATATATCAGCCATTTCACAAATTCTTTTACCATAAGCACCATTATTAATTATCAAAACTTTTCCATCATCCACTACTGAACTTATAATCGCCTCAACAGCAGCTGTTCCAGATCCTCCAAACAGTATTGTTGTATAAGTATCATTAGAACCAACAAAGTTAGTAAGTTCTTTTGACACAAATTCCATTACATCACCAAATTCTTTTTCTCTTGGACATATATCTGGTACAACCTGAGAAAATTTTACTGTATCAGTAGTAGTTGCAGGTCCTGGATTTAATAATATATTTCTCTTAATGTCCATATTAACGCTCCTTATTTTTCTGCTAATTATAGTTTAAAATTTATAAATCTAAAAACTTCATGAATGCATTTTTATTTTCAATTGGTGTCGTTGTAGGTCTTCCTAAATCTTTTCTTGCACCTTTTTTTACCTTTATTTCTATAAATAGAGGCCCTTCAAGATCTTTTGCTTTCTCCAATAACTCTTTCAATTTTAATTTTGAATCGCACGAATAACAATTTTTAAACCCACAAGCTTCTGCTATTTTACTTATCTCAACGTCAAACCCGACAGTTTCTTGACCCCCAACAGAATCATGAGCACCATTATTAATTAAAATATGTCTAAAATTATTTGGTTTCTGATTTCCTATTATAGCCAACCCACCAAGATGCATTAGCAAAGCTCCATCACCATCAATACAATACACAACCTTGTCTTTCTTATTTAATGCAATTGCCAACCCAATTTGAGATGCATGGCCCATAGATCCTACTGTTAAAAAATCTTTACTATGATCATGGCTCTTTTTTTCTCTTATTTCAAAGAGTTCCCTAGATGCCATTCCTGTTGTAGAAATAATAACTGAATCATCATTAATCTCGTTTACTAATGTTTCTATTGCCTCTTCTCTGGTCATTTCAAAATTATAGACATTTTTATTCTTAAGTTTATATTCATTAAATGTATCTTTCTTCACAACCAAAGCGTAGGGTTTATTTTTTTCCTTCATATATATATATGCTTTCTTTAATTCAAATTTCATTTCATTATTACTAGTAGCTTCATCTAAAACCTTATATTGTATTCCTAATATATCTAATGTCTGAGTTGTAATTAAACCTTGCTTTTTATGCTGAGGTTCATCTTTTTTGTTCGGTTCTCCCCTCCAGCCTATTATTAATAACATTGGTATACTATAAACTAGTTCATCCGCAAGAGAAGCAAGTGGGTTTAATGCATTTCCGAGCCCAGAGTTTTGCATATATACTACTCCAATTTTCCTTGTTGCTAAATAATATCCACTTGCTAAAGCCACTGCGTTACCCTCATTTGCAGCAATAATATTCTTTTCATTACTAATATTATCCTTAATATATGCACAAAAAGATTTCAATAAAGAATCAGGCACCCCCGCAAAAAAATCCATTTCATTTTCTAATAACTCATTATAAAACTCATTAACATCAATCATCCACTTCAACTCCAAACTGCAAACTCATAACTCCTAACTATAAACTGTGCCCTGTTAACTGCTCTACATTCCTCCTGGAATTAAAGTCAATATTTCTTTTATCGGCATACAATTAATTGATGCTTCTTTTGACCTTCCATTTTCCAAAATACTCTTTGCCGTATTTACCATTGCTGGATAAGCACTTCGGATTAAATGATTTGCATATATAACAACACTAACTCCTAATTCAATTAATTCATCTTCTTTCATAAAATTATATGAAGTAGGAACTACTACTAATGGAACTTTATTTTCAAACCCATTATATCTTCTACAAAATTTTATTATCTCTTCACCATTTTTTTCTTTACTATGGATCATAATTCCATCTGTTCCTGCCTCAATATAAGCTTTTGCCCTTTCAATAGCATCTTCCATTCCAGCTCCTGCAATCAAACTTTCAATTCTTGAAATTATCATAAAATCACTAGTAACCCGAGCTTCTCTTCCAGCTCTGATCTTATCTGAAAAATGTTCTATGGTATCCTGTGTTTGAACAACAGCTGTACCAAATAATGAATTTTTCTTAAGTCCAGTTTTATCTTCAATAATAATAGCTGATACACCTAATCTTTCTAAGGTTTTAACAGTATAAACAAAATGTTCAATTTGTCCACCTGTATCTCCGTCAACTATTATAGGTTTTGTAGTGACTTCCAAAATATCATTAATTGTATTTAATCTTGAAGTTAAATCTACTAATTCAATATCTGGCTTACCCTTGGCAGTTGAATCACATAAAGAACTTATCCACATACCATCAAACTCTTTTATTCTACCTTCTTTTTCAACCTTTGTTTTTTCTACGATAAGTCCTGTCAACCCATTATGAGCTTCAAGTATCCTAACTGGTTTTTTGGAATAAATTAGTTCCTTAAGACTTTTCATTCTCATCTGAGGTGTTATTCCTATCTGCGCCAATTCTTCATCTAATTTTGAAATAGAAACTCCTTGGGTATATGGAACCTCAACAAGTTTTCCTCCCCATTCACCTATTGCTTCAATTACTTTATCTCTAAGTACTTTTTGTACTCCTTCTTTCCAATCATCACCATGCAGAACATAATCAGGTTTAATTTCTCTAATATTAGGCACTTGATCTAAACTATCTTGAGGAATTACTGATACAACCCCTTTGATATTGCTTACAACTTCTTTTCTCTCTTCATATTTCATTATAGGATTTCTCCAATATCCTCTTATTACATCATCAGTATGCAATCCAACTATTACATCTCCAAATTTTCTTGCTTCATTTAATACATTTAAATGTCCTTGATGAATAATATCTGCACTCATAGCTACATAAACTGTTTTCATATATTACACTCCTCAACCTTTCATTTTTTTAATTTTCATATATCACCTGTGGAAAAGCTAAATTATTAATTGCTCTTCAGTATTTTTTTCTAATTTAGGTAATATAATTTTTTCTATTCTTTCAAGATGTTTTCTATCATCGATTTCTCCCCAAACTAAATTATCAACTTTTAAATATCCAACTTTTCTTTTTCTTGCAGCATCAAATATGGCATTTTCATAATCATATTTTTTTGTTGATCTTTTCTCATTTTCAAAAATATAATCATTATCATCATCTACATTATAAGAGTTAAACTCTTTATATTGCCTTATCATCTCTCTATACAGATCTAGTGATATTTTAGAAATTCCAACTAATTCTCCATATACCCTTTCTATTTCTTCTTTGTTTTTAGAGATCTTATATAAGTTATCATCCCTAACTTCAACATAACATTCATCTCCAGAATTTGTCCTGCCACTCAATAATACACAATCAGCAGCGGCGTGATTCAAAACTCTAATTAATGCATAAACTTCATATATTAAATCACTTTCAAGTAGTAAGAAATCTTCTTTAAGTTCATCTTCTAATATTGCTAGAGAAGTCATACTACCTGTTGCTTTATATTTTCTATTTCTTCTAGTTTGAATATAATTTTTATCTTTTGCTAAATCATCATAAAATTCATTTAAATGACCTGTAACAATATATATTTTTTCAATACCTAAGCACCTTAATTTATCAATGGATCTTTCAATTAAGCTTTTACCATTTATCTTTATAAAACCTTTTGGTATTAAATCATTAGTTACATCTTGTAATCTTGTGCCCATACCTGCTGCTAAGATTACTGCTGTTTTTATCTTTCCCATACATTTACTTCCCCTTTCCTAGACATTTTTTATAGAAATTATTTCGAAGTTCATTTTTTGAACAAGATTATATTAACATCTTTCACTGTTCAAAACAATATGTTCATGCTTAAAATTTACAATTTTTTATATTCTTCTGATATGAAATTTGCATAAATAAAAAAAGCTATATAAAAATAACGGAAAGTTATTTTTATATAGCTTAGATTTATTTTAATACTATTTTGCTATTGTATTTGAAGTTTCCTTTGATGGAGTTAGCATTTTTAGAAGATCTGCCTGTGTAACTTTAAGAACACTAGTTGGTGAAGTAATTTCTTTAACTTCACTCTTAACAGCTGATGATTTCATATTTAATGATACATCTCCAAAATCTTTAACTTTTAAATTCATACTAAAATCAGAATTGTAACTTGTATCTGTAAATGTTTCTTTAGATGAAATTGTAGAACCTGCTAATGCTAATTTAACTTCTGCTAATCCTTTATCAAACTCCGAACTATTAACTGCTGCTTTCATTTGTGTAATACTTTCAGCTGGTAGTCCCATTTTAAAGCTAGTATTGATATTGTCTAAATTATTAGTTGCAGCTTTTATAGCTTTTACAGCTAAATCTGTAGTTTGATCAGAGTTAAGGTTTAATGAATATTCTCTTCCATTTTGAACAAATGGCAAATCAAGATCATTCTTTTCTCCAAATAGTAATTTAGTAAATTGAGCCATTCCATCTGGTTGACATAATGCTTTAATCTTATCCTTATCTAGTCCTGAAGATGCTAAATCAAAACTTAAATATTCTTCCTTAATTTGAGCCAATCCATTTGGAACAGCTTGTCCTGTTAAGGTATATATTTCTTCAAAATAGCCTTTGTTTATCTCCATACTTCCTGATGCCAAATCAACATATTCTTTAATTTCTGGTAGTTTAATTAATCCTGTTGGATCTGTAAGTTTTATATTTACGTATGCCTTATCTTTAGCCTTATATCCTGTAGCTGTAAAATTGACTTGTTTGCTTATTCCTTTTGCGTCAATTTTGAACGTACCATCAACATTCGATGTTGTTGCTTCCCATTTAGCAGTATTTGAAAGTTCCTGTGAATAATTTAGAGTAGCTTGATTACATCCAGCTAATGTACCGGCTGCTAAAGCTGCTGTCATAATAATTGCTAGTGTTTTTTTCATTTTCATTTTTGTTTCCCCCTGTTATACTAATTTATTTATGATAAAAATACATTTCATGTTGAAAACTAGTTTGTGCTATATTTTTATTATACATCTTTTCTATTATTAAATTCTAAATATAAGATTTAATAATTTAAAAAAATCCTTAATTAGGTAATTATTTGTTATTGAACTTATTTAATTGAAGTTGCTGTAGCTGCTGGTATAGCCTTTGTAGTTGTTGATACACCCAATAATTTATCAAATTCCTCTTCTGTAAGTTTAATCTTACTAGCTGGCATTTCAACTACTTTTCCTTCTGTTTTACTAGTTGTTGATTTCATTCCAAAATAAAGTTTTCCAAAATCTTTAACTTGTAAATTCATATTGAAATCACTAGTATAACTATTATCACTAAATGTGTTTTTTGAACTAATAGATGTACCATTTAAAGCCATCTTTATTTCAGCTAATTTTGAAGTAAAGTTTGTATTATTAATTTCCTTTTTTGCTTCTGCAATTTGTTCTGCAGTCAACTTTAACTTAAAAGTACTATTTAAATTATCTAAATTATTTGCACCCGCTATAATAGCTTTTGCTGCTAAATCTACTGTTTGGTTTCCATCAAGATATAAAGTATATTCCCTTCCATTTTGAACATATGGTAAATCTAAATCATTATTTTCACCAAAAATTAATTTTCCTAATTTCATTAAAGCATCAGGATCATTAGCTAATGCTTTTATTTGTTCTACATTAGCATTAGTTTTAGCATTATTTGAATTTACATCTGTTCCAATATATTCTTCTTTTATATTGGTCAACTCATTAGGAACAGCTTGTCCTGTTGAAGCATATATTCCTTCTAAAAAACTCTTATTTATATATATTGTATTTTCATCACAATATAATTTAAGTTCAGGAATATTAATTTTCCCATTTGGATCTTTAAATTTAATATCTGCATACTCATTTTCTTTTGCTTTGTATGCTGTACACGTGAATGATATATCCTGCTTTATCCCTTGAGCATCTACACCAACTGTTCCTGTTATATCTGAAGTTGTTGATTCCCACTTTTCTACATTATTAACTTCCTTAATATAGTTTTGAGTAGCTTGACTACATCCAGCCATTGTTCCAACAGTCAAAACTGCTGCCATAATAATCCCTAAAGTTTTTCTTAATTTCATTTCTCTTTCCCCCTACAATATTGAATCTTATGATAAGAATACAATACAAGTTAATTATTTACTTTAATAGCATATATTTATTATACCTTCTTTTAATAAATATAAAATAGTTTTAATATTAAATTAAACTTAATTTTCACTTAAGTTTTTATCACTAATCAAATTCTTTTTAACTATAACAAGCTTATATCTCAACTAAACTTAACATTATTCAATTATAAAAACTTGAAATTTACAACTTTCTTTTCTTCTCAACAAAAACACTTAAAAAAGTTGCACCTATTGCAATCCAAAGAACTGTGAATATATTCATCAGAAATTCCTACTTTCTAGTTAACCCAATATTTGATTAGCTACTAATATATTTTATACTTCTTTTTTCATACAAATTTTATATGATACCAAATATGAACAATATCCAATAATCATTATAATGAAAATGCTACAAACTGATAAAATAATTTCATTATTTAAAATAACCTCTAATAAATATCCTAATTCTTTTTTAATAAATTCTGGTAGCATTATTACTAATACAGCTGGTACAATTCCTATAATATTTAGTATTGTCTTTTTTCCATCAAAGCCAATCTTATAACTTAATGGGTATTGAATAAATAAAAATATTAATACTGTTATTTCAGATAAAAACATTATTATAATTTCATTATTATCAATTTGATTTATACTAAACATATATATCATTAACATAATTTCAACAGAAAATATGCATATAAACCACAAGAGCAAGTAAAGAAATCTTCCTAAAACCATTTTAGATATCTTAGCTGGAAAAATATAATGTAACTTCTCTATATTTTCATTTCCTTGTGCAATAAATGGCGTATTTACAAAAACCATTTGTATTAGAAGAAAATAGCCTTTTCCATAATAATACATTTTTCTTTCAAAAAATAAATACAATACTATTCCTAATATCGGCACCATCAATAACAAAGTTCTTTTGCTCAACCTTAAATCAAGTTTTAGGTAACTAATAGCATCTCTCATATTTCTCTAAACCTCTTTTCTATAAAAAATCCAACATGAAACTTTATACGATAAGTAACATATAAATCCTATACTTAATAATTCCAAAACAATAAAACTTTTTTTATTATTTATAATTAAGTTTCCTATACTATTTAATTGATTTGAATATCTCAATCCCGCCTCTTTCATTTCTATTGGAATAAATATTATAAATGATAGTATTGCCAATGAAGCAATTATAAGTAGGGCAGTTTTAATTACATCTCTTTTAGATTTTTGAGCTTCATAATATAGAGGATAACTTATACACATAAGAATTATAGAGATATTTACTACTATTATTAATTCTGTTACAAATAATAGCTCTGGTGAATTGAAATTAAAACAATACAGACTTGTTCCTCCCAATATACAAATTGTTATTACTAAAGTTAAAATTAGATACATAAATCTTCCCCAAACTATACTGGAGTATTTATTTGGCAGTAAACTATAAATATTCTCTAATTTATCTCCATTTTCATTTGCAAAAGGTATTCCTATATACAAAATTACAAAAAACATAAATGCTGCTAATCCAATATCAATATATTTCATCATTATAAATGTAAAGATTGGAATTAGAATTAAATAGATATATTGCATTTTTGCTTTCATAATCCTCATATCAAATTTAAAACAATTTACGGCTTCCCTCATATTATTTTCCCCTTGTCCCATTAATATAAAAAACCATAATTTCCTCCATAGAAGGCTTCTCAAACAATAAATTTTCATCTAAATAATTTTTGTCTTCTGAATGAATCAATCCTGTAAAACTTATATTTGACAATTTATAACCAATTAACTTTTCTTTCACATCTTCACTTAACTCTCCTGTTCCACCTTTAACTAACAGATGATTTTCTAAGATGTTTTCTGTTGTGTCAAAAAATACTTTTTCTCCATCATTAATAAAATAAAGATAATCTGTAATCTTTTCTAAATCACTCATAATATGAGTGGAAAATATAACACTTTTCTCTCCATCTGATATATAGTCTTGTAATATCTCTAAAACTTCACTTCTAACTACTGGATCAAGACCACTAGTTGACTCATCTAATAAAAGTAGTTTTGTTTCCCTTGATAAAACAGTTGCAAAAGCCAATTTTGCTTTCATTCCCTTAGAAAATTCCTTTATCTTTTTCTTATAAGGCAACCCCCATTTTTTTGCATATTGGTCAAACTTACCTTCGTCAAACGAAGAGTAGAAATCTTTTAATGTGTTAATAATATCTTTAAGTGTAAAACATATTGGAAAATAGCAGTCATCTCCAATAAAACCTATCATATCTTTATATCCTGCCTCATCCTCATCATATTCTTTACCAAATACTCTTATTTCTCCACTATTTCTCTTTAAGTGATTCATTATAAGTTTTATTGTAGTAGTTTTCCCTGCTCCATTTTGTCCTATATACCCAAGAATATATCCTTTAGGTAATTCTAAATTTATATTTTTAATATAAAATCCCTTAAGATTCTTATTTAAATTTTTTATTTCAAGCGCATTCATATCTTCATTCTCCCTAAATTGATTTTTAGCATTATATACTTTTCAATTAACAATTATTTATGAAGTAAGCAAACTCTCTCTTTACAAAAAGTTACTCATTATACAAAATTATTCATTCATAAGAGTTTTTAAAATAAGCATTAATTCATCATTTGATATATTTGCTGCCTTTCCATTTTCCATTGCGATTGTAAATGCCTCTTCAATTTTTTTTAAATACTGTTCTTTTACCATTTCTGCATCTTTCGGAAGCACATAACTTCCTTTTCCCCTAAGGGTTGCTATAAATCCTTCACTTTCAAGATCAGAATAAGCTCTTGTCGTTGTGATAACACTAATTCCCAAATCCTTTGCTAGCTGTCTTATTGATGGTAAGAATTCATTTTCTGCAATAGAACCCGTTAAAATCTGCTCTTTTATTTGTGATTTAATTTGTTCATAAATAGGCAAATCGGATTTATTTGAAAGTAATATTTTCAAACTTCACTTCTCCCTCCTCGTTGTTCATACTGTATATATACAATATATACAGTATGAACAGTTTTGTCAATACTTTTATATATTTTTTAAAAAAGTATCATCATAATTTATCCTTTCACACTGTGTATATATTAATTCAATCCCTTCTAGAAATTCCGAAATCCAGTATACAAAAAAAAGATCCTTACGTGACTATTATTGTCATGTAAAGATCTTTTAATTATAAATATACTATGTTAAGATATTAACTTACAAATGTAATATATATACATACTTATAAGACTTAAATTGAAACACTAAACCAGAAATCCAATGCATTTTTCTGGAGCAGGCATGTGAAATTGAGCTGATGAAGGTTTTTAATAGGAGCTTGTTCCATTTACAGCTTGTCCAAAAAGTAAGTGTCCAAATTTTATATTTGGAAACACGAACTTTCTCCCTGGAGCTTTTATATTTGGAACACGCTGAAATGGCTATAAGCTCCTATTTAGAACCTTCCAGTGAAAATTTCACTAGTTCTGTGGAAGACAAATTTATCGAATTTCGGTAATTGTTGTATAAGTCTAATTCACGTGTCGCATATCTATATTTATTACTAATTTAATTAGCTTCAGCTATAATTTTATCATTTGAATTAAAAACTTCTTTATCTAATTCATTGAAACTCTTAGCAACTGTTACTGCTGAAACCATTGCTCCATCAACATTAAGTGCTGTTCTTGCCATATCTAATATTGGATCAATTGCAAGTATTCCTCCTGCAAGTGGGAAGAAACTTCCCATCCCCATACCTGATATTACAACTGATACAGACATTATCGCTGTTCCTGGCAACCCTGCGATTCCAAAAGAACTTATAATTATTGTAATTACTAGCATTGCATAAAAACTGAAGTCCATTGTAGTCCCAGACATATTAGCAATTGTTATAGCCATTAATGCAGGATATATAGCTGCACAGCCATTCATTCCCATGTTAGCTCCAAGACTTCCTGCAAAACTTGCAATTCCTTTCTCAACTCCAACTTTTTTATTTAGAGTTTCTATTGTAACAGGTAATGTTCCAAGACTTGACCTTGAGGTAAATGCTAAAACTAATGGTTCAGTTACATTTTTTACATACTGAATTGGATTTAATCCATTAAGTGAAACTATTATAAGGTGTACAATAAATACAATACTAACGCTCACATATAATGCAATTATGAAGCTAAGTACATTTGTTATTGCCGATATTCCATTTGATGCAATTGTATTTGCAAGTAATGGCAAAACAGCATATGGCATAAACCTTATAACTGTTCTAGCTACACTTGTCATAATACTATAAAATGCTTCAATTATATCTACTGCAGGTTTTATAACATCTTTATTGCTCTTATTTAATTTTCTTATTGCTATTCCAAGAAATGCTGCAAATATAACAACAGCTACTATATTAGCGTCAGCCATTACTTTTATTGGATTTGATGGAAGAAGTCCTCTTATTGTATCTACAAATGGAACTATTTCTTTCATTTCTGCTTTGCTTTGAACTGCCTCTACTCCTACTCCAAGTTTAAATAAATTACCAACTATTATTGCAATTATTGAAGATATTGCTGTAGTCCCTAGCAAAACTGATATAGATCTAAAAGTAATTTTTCCTAAACTTTTCTGAGCATCCATAGTTATTATAACTCTTAACATTGATATGAAAACCAGTGGTACTACGAGCATTTTTAATAGATCCATGAATCCATTACCAACTAATCCATACCATTTTATAACTTCGCCTATCCATTTAACATCTCCACTGCTCTTTGGAAAACCAGCTATAAATTGTATAACAACTCCTAGAATTAATCCAGCTGCTGTAGAAATAAGCATACGCTTTGAAAAATTCAAACCTGCCTTTTCCAGTTTATATATTATAAATATTAGTCCAATTAATACTGCTATGAATACAAGCGGCATAAAGCTTGTAATCATTATAAATTTTGAAAAAAATGTATTTTCCATAATTATCCCCTTCCATTTCTTATAATTCCTATAAATTTAGTAAGATTATATTATCAATTATATTCTTCTATGTCAATAGCGTGTGTTTTATTTTTTTGTTCTATTATAATCAAATATTTAAATCTTTAAACGGTTTCTCTAATATATACTGATTTTTTATTGATATCACTTAAAACTTTTAAATTGTCTGTGACATGTTTAATTAATTATCCATCATTCATCTTCAAAATCCTTTATTTCATAAGGCTCTCAGGTTTCTTAAATTCTTATTCCTGTACAATAAAAAAATCGCAGGCGACTGTGGGAGCCGTAGATTTTTTTACGCATCTGCATATGAGAACATTTTATGCAGGCGAATATGATTTATTTTTTTAAAACATTAAACCTAGTTGATTATTCTATTTCAAAAGGTATCCACAGATTGTCCAACAATATAATTTCCTAAAGAATAAAAAAACTATGTATAAGCTTAATAGTATTAAGACTCCTTATACATAGTTATATATTAGTTTCTTATTCATGTAGTCTTCTGATGATTTTATATGCTACTACATTTTCCATTACTAACGGTGACTTATGAGCAAAAAATATTATCCCATCAGTAGGAGATATAACTTTTTCTATGACCTCTCCTTCATAAGGATGAATTATCTCAGCAAGTATATCTCCTCTTTCTACTCCATCTCCGGGATTTTTTAATCCTCTATAAATTCCGGCAGCTGTAGTCTTAACAGAAAGCAAATCATCTTCTTGCAAAACACTTGCTATATAGCCACTATGACTAGTATATTTTATTACTCCCATTCTTGTTAAAAATCTCAGAACTGCAACCACCGCATGCTTTGCAGAACTTTCATCAATTTGATCTGTAGCATTTGTATATAATGAAAAAGCACTTGATTCCCACATTTGCCAATTATAATTTAAGGTCATTTTATCATATGGTTTAGGTTTACGTATCACTACATATTGCAAGCCAAACAAATTTGCAAGACTTGGACTATGATATCCAGTTTCCATCATTCTTATATGTGGTATAAAATCTCCTGGCATATAAAAACTAGTGAATTGAATTCCATATGGGTAATCCTTAACCTGTTCAAAAACACCATTCGCAATTCTTTGAGTAGTTTCTCCATTTGCTTGTCCAGGAAACATTCTATTTATATCAGTATTATCCATTGCCCAAAATCTTTTTCCTATATTCATGGAATGTGGATTTACACAAGGTATAACAAGAATTTCACGATCTTTTGAAATTGCTCCTCTATGTTCTAACTTAGTTAAGGTTTTAATTAACTGAGAACAAGTATATAATTGTTGAATTTCATTTCCTCTTATAGCTCCAACTATACAGGCTGTCTTTTCACCTTTTCCAAATTTATATCCTGTAATTCTCATATCTTCACGATGAGGTGACTTTAAAGTATATATTATTTCCTTTCTCATTTTGTACCTCCAACAACCCTTGCAATAAGAGAGCCTTCATAAACTACTGGATATTCTCTTAATGTAAATATTACTCCATCACATGGTGAAAAAACTTTTTCATCTATTTCACCAGATAAAGAATTTATTATTTCACCTATTTTTTCACCTTCTCTAACCACATCTAAATGCTTAACAGAAGGCATAAAAACGCCTGAAACATTAGCATTAATAAAGTTCATTTCCTTTTCTACAGATATTATTGGTTCTCTAACATCAATTACTTCACCCTTCCAGATATTTAACTTTTTCATTAAATTAAATATTCCATCTACCAATTGATCTCCATATTCCTTAGTAATTCTCATTCCAACTCCCATTTCTACAAGTAAGGTTGGTATATTTCTTTCATTTAAATTGTATGTAAGAGTAGATTCTAATACTGTTAATTCTGGATGTATCCATATAAAATTCATATTAAGCAATTTTGCATAAGGTACAAGCTTATCTTTCATATTTTCACTGATTCTTACTTGAGGTACTTCTCTTAAAAATATGTTACTTGCATGTAAATCTACACAAATATCAGCACCTTCTATATCCTCAATTATTTTTGCTGCTACATGTTCTGCCATAGCTCCACTTTCTGATCCAGGAAAAATTCTATTCATATCTAAATCAAAAGTTGGCAAGCCCCTATGTACCGAATCTATTCCTAGTGGATTTAAGGATGGATATATATCAACCACTCCATTTAGGCACTTTATATTATCTTGTATTAATTTTATTAATTTATAACATACATACTGCCCCTCTAATTCATCTCCATGCATTCCTGTAACAATGCATATTCTTTTTTCTTGTCCATTTATATTACTTGGAGTAAGCCTATTTTTCTTGATGATTAAATTTTCATCTACTGCTAATTCCAATGATACAACATTTTCTATCATAACGCCCTCCTTATGCTTACTGCTACTTTTTATATATATAATACTATATAAAAAATGACTATTTTATTATTTTTCATGTAAAAAATTTTTCTTCGAATATATTATAAATATCAGATATAAAAATAGACAAAGACCTCAGTAATGAGCATCTTTGCCTTAATTTAATATTACTACTCCATAATTTTATTGTCAAATATTTTAACATAACTGTTAATCAAGTTCAAAGGTATCTATAATATTGTTTAAAGTTAAGGTAATTTCATTTAAGTTATCAGCTAATGAACTCAATTCACCAATATTACTTCCCTGGAATTCCATTGAATTTAAAACCTCTTGAGATGAAGCTGAAGTTTCTTCTGTAGCTGCAGATATATCAGAGAAACATTTAATAACCTCATTTTTATGTTCATTAACCTTGCTTATAGAATTTACTAAACTAGATACACTTTTATTCATTATATCTACTTTGCTATTTATATCTACAAATACATTTTTTGTTTCATTCATACTTTCAACATATTCATTTGTAGATTTCTCTGCTACCTCCATATTTACTTTTGTTAATTCTATTTCTTTTTGAATTTCTTGAATAATTTGAATTATACGCTTTGTAGAACCTGCAGTCTCCTCTGAAAGTTTTTTAATTTCATTTGCTACTACTGCAAAGCCTTTTCCGTATTCTCCAGCCCTGGCTGCCTCAATAGATGCATTTAGTGAAAGTAAGTTAGTTTGAGTTGCAATTTCACTTATAGCATTACTTATTTCACCAATATAAATTGATTTTTCAGCTAACACTTCAACATTCTTACCTGCCTTACTTTGAGCTAATGCTGTATCTTCTATTTTTCTTGATAATTCATCAATATACATCATACCTTTATCTATATGCTCTACTGTAACAGTGGAAATTTTCTCCAAAGTATTAGTATCCTCTGCTGCCGTGTAAATTTCTTCTGAAAGGTTAGTCAATTGTTCAATACCATATTGAGACTCTTTAGCTTCACTTTCAATTGCCTTTACAATTTGTGAAAGAGTTTTAGTAACATCTTCAATAGAAGCTACATTTTCATTTACAACTTCTGAAAGCTTTGAACTTCCATCAATAACCTTGTTAGATGCCCATCGTAATTCTACCACAATATTGATCAAAGTTGCTCTTAAGGCATTTACAGCCTTGCATATAGTCTCAGTTTCTATATTTGAAGCTTTAATATCTCGATATTTTATACTTTCCTCATTATTTGTTAATTTTAAATTTTTAATGTCGTTAATAGTAGCTGTCAATATAGAAATAGGCTGAGCTATTTTAACTCCTAGTAAGTGACCAATGACATATGTAATTATTGATGCAATGAGAATTATAACAACAAAAGTACTTATTAATATTCTTAGCGAAGAATTATAAACACTTTCAGGCACTGCTAATCCTATTTTCCAACCTGTACTAGGAATAGTTGTAAACATAAATAACCTATCTATGCCATCATAATCCTTTAATTTATTTGTATTATAAATACCATTACTTATTTGTGCAGCGCTTGAAAATGCATTTCCAATAATACTTTCAATATTAGTAGTTTTATCTTCTTTAGGCATATATTCATCATTTGGATGAGCTATAATATTATTTCCATTGTCAAGAACAAATCCATATGTATTTTGATCCTTCTTTGCCTCCTCAATAGTTTCTGCTAGTACTTTTAAATTTACGTCTAAAGAAATAACCCCTACAATTTTATTTTCTCTAATAATAGGTTTAGAAATAGCTACGCACATACTTTGAGTTGTAAGATCAAAATAAGGATCACCGTAATTAAGATCTTTCTTATTAATAGCATTTTTAAACCAACTTCTTGTGGTACAATCAAAATCTGCCTTTGGAGTCCACCCAGATCCATCTAAAAATGTTTTATCAATTAATCCAACATATATATCTGATGTAGATTTATTTTGTTTAAATTGTTCAGTTACAAATGAAAGAATTTTTTCATTACTAAAATCAGACATTGTCTCTAAATAATTATCTATAATATTTATAGTATTTCCATGAACCTTAAGATATCCATCTATCTTTGAAGAATATGCTTCAATTTGATTTGAATATTTATCCTGTGTATTAGAAGAAATCATCTTTGATGAAATAAAACAGCTTATAAACATAGCAATAACTAGACATCCTATACAGACCAAACTAAATACCGTTATTAATTGTGTTTTTATTTTTTTCATAACTAATCACCTCTTCTTATTAATTTTTATCCCTAATTACAAATCATATAAAAAATTAAATCCATGCAATCTATAAATTTCGATTTATAGATCACATGAATTAATTCCTACGTTGAAATATTAAATTATATAGATACTAGAACTTATATATAGTTTATATTTTTTAACTTATAGACATTCTTTAATTGATTCTTCTAATACATCCATTCCATATTTAACTTGTTCTTCTGTCATTACAAGTGGTGGTAAGAAACGAATTACATTGCTAAGCAATCCTGCATTTAATAAAATAACACCTTTTTCATAGCATTTTTTAATTATTGCCTTTACTAAATCTGCTGCTGGTTCTTTAGTTTCCAGGTCTTTAACAAATTCTACTCCTATCATAGAACCAAGCCCTCTTACTTCACCAATAGCATCAAATTCTTCTTTCATCTTATTTAATCTACCAGTAATATATTCTCCAAGCTTTTGTGATTTCCCACACAAATCCTCTTTTTCAATTTTTTCAATTACTTTAAGTGCAGCCACACATCCAAGCGGACTTCCAGCATATGTTCCACCAATTCCACCTACACATGCTGAATCCATTATTTCTTTTTTAGCAACTACAGCACTTAATGGAATTCCCGCTGCTATTGATTTTGATAGTGTAACAATATCTGGTTCTATACCATAGTGTTCATGAGCAAACATTTTTCCAGTTCTAGCAAACCCAGCTTGTATTTCATCTACAATTAAAAGTATATTATTTTCATTACAAAGCTTTTGTAATTCTTGCATATATTTTGCAGATGGTACTATAAATCCACCTTCACCTTGTAATGGTTCAATAATCAAGCATGCTATCATATCTGGAGATAATGTTGTTTTAAGCATACTTTTTAATTTATTAATACATTCTTCTGCATAGTCTTCCTCTGAAACTCCAAGTGGAGCTCTATAGGAGTATGGGTAATCAAATTTATAAGTTTCAGGTGCAAATGGCCCAAACCCATTTTTATAAGGCTTATACTTACTTGTAATTGACATAGTCATATTTGTACGACCATGAAAAGAACCTGTCGCTGAAAGGATTCCTGTTTTTTTCGTATAAGTTCTTGCTATTTTTATAGCATTTTCTACTGCTTCTGCACCACTATTTGCAAACATTACTTTTTTTTCAAAATCCCCAACTGTTATTTCTGTTAATTTCTTTGCTAAAGCTCCATAAGATTCATAAGTTACAACATTATATCCTGGGTGAATATACTTAGCTGTTTGCTCTTGTATTACTTTAACTATCTCATCATCACAATGCCCAACATTTTGGACACCAATTGCTCCAGCAAAATCTAAAAATACATTTCCGTCAACATCTTTAATTAAAGCCCCTTTTGCTTCTGCAATAGCAATGTCTGTGGATATCGATACACCATTTGCTACATATTTTTTTCTTTCTTCAAAAATTTCCTTTGATTTAGGTCCTGGTATGGCTGTTACTAATTTTACATTTGATTCTTCTATCATTTTTAATCCCCCTATACTTTATATGATAAAAGCTGTTCATGTTTTAGCCTTCATCATTTATTTTTCATTCTCAATTTTCTATTAAACATTTTTAGCAATAAAAAATGGAATCTTCATGTTTATACCCATAAAGACTCCATTGTCTACAAAACTTTTATGTTGCGCTCTTTGTATTAGCTTGTTTATATAATAATACTTTCTTTCCTTTTTTTCTATGTCCAAACACCATAATATTTTTGTCTATTTTGACCAAAACACTACCTTATCTATAGTATTTTATTTATATATAATGCCATTTTTATATTAAAACATTCTTCAAAATTGTGCAGACTGCAATTTAATAACTCTTCAATTTTTTTTATGCGATATGTTAGAGTATTCCTATGAATTAATAATTTTTCTGCTGTCGTAGTAATGTTACAATTTTCATTTAAGTACATATCTAATATTTTAATATAATTAACATCTTTATTATTTTTTGATTTTTCAATAATTGGTCCAATTACTTGCTTGCAATAATTTTCTAATATACTCTTATTATTAACATTTAATATCAAACTATATATCCCTATATCATTATATTTCCTAATTGCCTGTCTCCCACCATCAAATTTTAAACTCTCAATTACTATTTTCGCTTCATTAAAAGATTCCTTCATAAAACCCAAATCTTCATATCCATTCCCAATCCCTACATTTATTGATATCCCCGCCATGCGCTTAGAAACTAATTCTTGTATTTCTTGCAATGCTCTGTTTAATCTATACATAGAATTTTCTTCTGCTCTATTTAAAAAAATAATTTCTTCTTCATTATCAATTATTGGAACCTTCAATGAATATTTTTCTAATATGTCCTGAACTAATTTCCTTAGCGTAACTTTAATTTTAGTTATACTAATTTCATCTTCCAGAGCTTTCGACTGAGCAAATTCCTTTAATCCATTTATCTGCAAAATGCATATACAGCATTTTCCCTGCAGGTTATATCTAAAATAATTAGCTTTTTCTTTGACATTAACCCCTAAATCCGCTTGAGCAAATAATATATTATTCAAAAAATCATTCATAAATTTTTCTTCAATTCGCGCTAATATAATGGCATTGCTTATTTGCTTTGAGACCTCTACAAGCCTAACTTCCCACGGAAGTGCAAATAAAGGAATTTCAAGTTTATCAGCAATTTCTACCGCACGCTCTGGTATTTTTTTTATGTATTTACCTACATTTACTATTAAACCCACTCCACTTTTTTTGCTTATTTCCTCGATAAGTTTTGTTAATACTCCTATATCACTTTTTATTCCTACACCTGTTATAATTACAATTTCTCCCCCTTGCAGCCACTTTATGCCTTCCAATGGATCTTCTAAGCATTCTGATACGTATATCCATTCTATGCATTTTTCTAGGCCTGCACTTCCTCCAACCAATACCATGTCTTTTAGAGTGTCTAGTTTCAGAATATCTTTTACTAAAATTGACATATAACCACCCCGCTTTTCAGTTTACATTTTATAGTTTACAGTTAATCTTATGCTTAAAATCTATGGAAAAATAAAAGTCTATCACTGCTGTGATAGACTAACATTGTCCTTTTATTTAATTATCCAATATTGATAGTTAAATTATAATATATATAAGTTATAACTATTATTGTACATCTCACTCCAATAAATTCAAAAAACTTAGCTATTAATTTATAATTTAATATTAATAATTAGCAATTAGAATATAACTATTATATAAAATTCTATATTTATTTTATATGTCCACAAACTATAATAAAATTGTCCACTGTATCCATAACATTACTTTTTTAATACTTTGCTAACATATAATGCTATTTTCACTTTAGTACATTCATTAAAATTATGCAAATCACAATTCAATAGTTCTTCTATCTTTTTTATTTTATATTTAAGGGTATTTCTATGTAAAAATAATTTTTCGGCTGTAACTGTGATATTGCAGTTTTCATTTAGATAAGTTTCCAAAATTTCAATCAAATTATTATCTTTATTCTCACTATTTATAATTGGTCCCAAGATTTCAGTAAAATAATTTTCTAATACAGTTCTGTTGTTAATACTAAACAAAAGACCATAAATTCCTATATCTTTATACTTTGTAATTGTATCATCTAGTCCCTGACATTTTGCGCTATCAATAGCTAGTTCCGCTTCATTTAATGATTGCTTCATCATTTTTAAATCTTTATATGAATTACCAATTCCAACACTTACAGAAAGATTATCCATACGCTTTTTTATTATTTCTTGTATTTCTTTTAAAGCTTTATCTAATCTATTCATGCAATTTTCTTCTGATCTAATGAAAAAAATAACCGCATCATCTTTATCAATTATTGGAACTTTAAGTGCATGCTTTTCCAAAATATCTTGTACTATTTTTCTAAATGTAATCTTAATTTTAGATATACTCATTTCATCTTCTAATTTTTTGAACTTTAAATATCTTTCAAATCCATCAATATCAACAACACAAATACAACATTCACCAGCTAAATTATATCCAAAATATGCTGCCTTTTGTATTGCATCTCCTTCAATTTCTCCATCACCAAATAAAATATTACTCAAAAAATGAGTAAGCGAGTTTTCTTCTATACGCGACAAAACTATTGCATTGCTAATCTCTCTTGAAACTTCTACTAACTTAACTTCCCATGGCAATGTAAATAGTGGTATTTCAAGTTTATCTGCAAGCTTAATAGCTTCTTCAGGAATGCTTTTAATATATGGGCCTATATTTACAATTAATCCAGCTCCATTCTTTTCATGTATTCCCTTAATTAAATCTAATAATCTTTGAACATTATCTTTTATTCCTACACCTGTAATAAATATAATTTCTCCACCTTGAAGCCACTTAATTCCTTCTAATGGATCTTCAAAACATTCTGCTACATAAATCCATTCAATACACTTTTCTAATCCAGCCTCCCCACTAACTAGTTTTACTTTTTGTAATGAATCTAATTTAAATATATCTTTTACTGAAATTGACATGTCATCCACCCTTGCCCTTTTATTATTAAAAATATCACTATTGCTTATAATATTTTTATCACATATTAATGCATAAAAAAAGGGTAAATTATAATATTCTTAAATATAAAATAAAAACCACACCATTATTGCCCTAATTTTATATAAGCAAAAGATGTAGTCTTTAATAATTTAAGAACCTAACTGAATTTTAGCATTTTCTTTTCTACTAATTTTACTAATTGAGATAGTGGCAAACTCAATATTAGATAAAAAACAGCTAAAATTGTATATGATTCAATGGTCAAGAACGATTGAGATGCATAACTTTGAGTTCTTAACAACAATTCACTAACTGATACATATGCAAGTAATGAAGTATCCTTTAACATCATAACCAAGTAATTTCCAAATACAGGTATTACATTTCTTAATGCTTGAGGTATTATTATTCTAAATAAAGCTTGATTATTTGTAAGACCTAATGCCAATGCTGCTTCATTTTGCCCACCATCAATTGATACGATTGATGATCGAATAACTTCTGATATATAACAACCATAATTAATTCCAAGACCTACTATTCCAGCAACTAACGAACTTATTTTAAATTGATATCCAGGATTCCAAAATTGTACAATCATTGATACTAAAAGTGGTACTACATAATACATATATACTAATTGAACTAATAATGGAGTTCCTCGAATGAATTCTAAAAATACTACCAATATTCCCCTTAATACTTTAAATCTACTTATACGTCCAATTGCAATAAGTAACCCTAAAACTATTGCCAAAAAAAATCCGAATATAGTTGCTTCTATAACAATCCAAAGTCCATCCCCTAAGGAAGGTACTAAATATTTAAATGCAGTGCTAAAATCTAAATTAGATAAAATATCCATCTATACTTCCTCCTTTTCCAAAAAAGAATCCTTATGGATTCTTTTTTAGATTTTATTATTTATCTGAAGTTTTACCATCTTCTATTGATACAAAATAATCTTCATTCATTCCATACTTCTTAAGAAGTTTAAGAATAGTTCCATCTTTTTTCATTTCATCAAGTTTTTCATTTACAGCATCTGCTAAAGCAGTGTCATTTTTTCTAACTGCTGCTGCTATCATTCCAGATGCCTCTGCCTTATATGGTGATAAAATCTTCAAATTAAGACTACTATCTTGAGATAAAGTATATCCTGCAACCATTCCATCTGTTATACAAGCATCTACTTTTCCAGTATTTACAGCTAACATTAATTCAGATTGACTTGCAAAGATTTTAACATCCTTAACCAAACCATCTTTTTGCCACTTTTGAGCTGTTTCTAAGAAGGCTGTTCCTTTTTGTCCTCCTAATGTTACATTTTTCAAATCATCTTTGCTTGTAATTTTAGAATCTTTAGGAATAACTATTGCTTCTCCCTCTTTGTACCATATATTTGTAAATTTAGCTAATTTTTTACGTTCATCTTTTACGTACATTCCATCTGTTACCATATCTACTGAATTATTATTTAGTTCAACCAATAAATTCTCAAATGGTATTTGCTTCATTTCAACTTTATTTATTCCAAGTCTTTTAGCAATTTCAGTTATTATTTCTGCATCAATTCCAGTAAATTCATTAGTCTTAGCATCTATAAATGCAAATGGTGCATCATTTGATGAAGCAACAGTCAATACTCCTTTTTCCTTTGCTGCTGCTAAAGTATCTTTTCCCTTACTACTATCTGCTGCCCCTGAATTAGTAGCATTTCCTCCTGATCCACATCCTGCCATTAATCCAATACACCCTATAACAACTACCGTCAATATCACTAATTTTCTCCACAATTTCTTCATATTAATTTCCCCTTTTCATAATTATTTTTGCTTATTTTGCTATATTAATTAAATTTAATATTTTATTTAATTAAGAACTCTAGATAAAAATTCTTTTGTTCTCTCATTTTTAGGATTTGTAAAAATCTCTTTAGGTGATCCTTCTTCAACTATATAACCTTTATCCATAAAAATTACTCTATCAGATACATCTCTAGCAAATCCCATTTCATGTGTAACAACTACCATAGTCATACCGTCCTTTGCTAACTGCTTCATAACATCTAATACATCTCCAACTAATTCTGGATCTAGAGCAGATGTTGGTTCATCAAACAAAAGCATCTTAGGCTCCATCGCTAGTGCTCTTGCTATGGCAACACGTTGTTGTTGTCCTCCTGACAAAGTCTTCGGGTACACATCTGCCTTTTCTTTCAAGCCAACCTTTCCTAAAAGTTCTAATGCTTTTTCTTCTGCTTCTTTTCTATTTTTCTTTTTAGTGAGTACTGGTGCTAGCATAACATTTTGAACCACAGTATGTAGTGGAAATAAATTATACTTTTGAAACACCATTCCTACTTCTTCTCTAAGAGTTCTGCTATCTGTATTTTTCTCCATAATACTTTTACCATTATAATACATTTCTCCACCTGTTGGAACTTCAAATAAATTTAAACACCTTAAAAATGTACTTTTTCCGGATCCAGAAGGTCCTATAATACATACAACTTCGCCTTCTTTTATATCTACACTTATATTCTTCAATACTTCAAGATTTCCGTATTTTTTTGATAATTCGCAAACTTTATACATATTCTCAACTCCTGTTTTCATATAATATAAAAAGACGCACTGTTTTAATTTCAGTGCGCCTTTGCATTCAATATAATTATTTTCTTTTTTTGTTAAAATAATATTATCACGATATTTTTATAATTTCTATACTCATAAGTAACATTTTTTATGTGCAGTGTGCACAACCTTTAATTTTAATTTATTCCTCACCATTGATTTTCAAAACTAGGCTGCGTTTCACTAAACAATCTTTGCTACTTTCAAGAATTAATTTGCTTGTATGTATATTATCACATTAATGTTTATCCGTCTATTATCATTTATAACAATATTTTAGTGCAATGTGCACAACCTTTTAAAGTGCGTTAATGTAAATATCTTTAATCTCTTCTAAGTTAAATTCTTTAGGATTATTGGCTATACTTGGTTTTGATACTTTCATACAGTTTTCTGACATCCAATCAATATCACTTTTTTTAACTCCAAGTTCACCTAATGTCACTTTAAGATTAATTTTTTCAAGGAATTTCCTTATAGCCTCAGCACAATCTTTTGCATCTGTTCCTCCTAGAAGCCTTGATATATCACTATATTTTTGTACATTGCTTTCCCATGATTTTTCAATAATTACAGGAGTAAGTGCTGCAAGACCTTTTCCATGAACAATATCATACAATCCACTTGCTGGATGTTCAAGACCATGTGGTGCAGCAACCCCTGCTACCCCAATAACCATACCTCCTAAAGTACTAGCTAATGTCACTTGTTCCCAAGCATCCATATCAGCAGGGTCATTGTATACTCTAATTAAGTTATCAGCTAATAATTTTATTCCATAAAAAGCTTTCATATCTGTTAATGGTTGTCCTATTTTTGATACATAAGCTTCCATATTATGTGCTAATGCATCAAAACCAACAGATGCAAGTATACTCTTTGGCATTGTTGTCATTAATTCTGGATCAATAATAGATGCTTTTGCAATTATTACATTTGTCCTAAGAGACTTTTTATCCTTTGTTTCCGGATTAGTAAGAACAGAAAAACAATTTCCTTCACTACCAGTCCCACAAGTTGTTGGTACTAAAACTATTGGTAATGCTTCATTTCCTTGCTTTATCCCAAATATGTATTCTGAAATATCTCCAGAATTCTTAGCTGAAAATGCTATACTCTTTGCAGCATCCATAATACTTCCGCCACCAAGACCTAAAATAACATCACAACCTGTTTCTCTTAAGACCTCTACACCTTCATATACAGTTGTAGTCAATGGATTTTGCTCAACTTTATCAAAAATTTCATATTCAACTTTTGCGTCTTTCAATAAAGTTATGACTTTATCAAGTAATCCACTTTTTTTTGTACTGCTTCTTCCAGTTACAATAAGCGCCTTCTTCCCATATTTAGATACTTCTGTTCCTATTTCATTGCTTCTTCCCCTTCCAAACAAAAGATTTACTGGTAAATTATAATTAAAATTCATTTCTGACTCCTCCTAAAAATAACTTAATAAATATCACTCGATTATTACATTTACTTAAATAAATGCAAAAATGCCTCTATTTTAAAAATAAAGACACCTTCGTCAAAATAATGATATCATAATAAAAATATATATTCCATGATTCTTGCTAACATTTTTTTAGTGCACCCCGAACAAATTTTACAAAAAGATATATATAAATTAAAAGAAGGCATCTCAGCCTTCTACCAATTATCACTTTTATTATTAAATTTATTTATCTTCAAATAGTGCAGTAGATAAATAACGTTCCCCTGTATCAGGAAGTAATACAACTATTGTCTTTCCAGCATTTTCTGGAAGTTTTGCTAATTCAGTTGCTGCATAAATTGCTGCTCCTGACGAAATTCCTACAAGTAGCCCTTCTGTCTTTGATAATTCTCTAGCGGCACTAAATGCTTCTTCTGTTTTAATCTTTATTATTTCATCATAGATTTTTGTATTTAATACATCTGGAACAAAACCTGCACCAATTCCTTGTATTTTATGTGGGCCTGATTTTCCTTCTGATAATACTGGTGAATCAGCTGGCTCTACAGCGACTATTTTAACATTTTGGTTCTTAGATTTTAAATATTCTCCAACTCCTGTAACTGTTCCACCTGTTCCAACACCTGCTACAAATATATCTACTTTTCCATCAGTATCTTCCCAAATTTCTGGTCCAGTAGTGTTTCTATGAACTTCTGGATTAGCCGGATTTATAAATTGACCTGGAATGAATGAATTTGGAGTTTCAGCTGCTAACTCATCAGCTTTTGCAATTGCGCCTTTCATTCCTTTAGCACCTTCTGTTAATACTATTTCTGCACCATAAGCCTTTATAAGACTACGTCTTTCAACACTCATAGTCTCTGGCATTACAATTATAACTTTATACCCTTTAGCAGTTCCTACAGATGCAATTCCGATTCCTGTATTTCCACTAGTTGGTTCAATTATAACTGAGCCTGGTTTTAATAAGCCTTTGTTTTCAGCATCCTCAATCATAGCCTTTGCGATTCTATCTTTAACACTACCTGCTGGATTAAAATATTCTAATTTCGCAACTACAGTAGCTTTTAAATCCTTACCTTTACTATAATTAGCCACTTCCAATAATGGTGTTCTTCCAACTAACTCTGCAAGATTTTTATATATTTTTGACATTACACTCACTCCTCATTATCTTTCTTAGAATTCTTATCTATTTACTATGTTATAAGTATATTCCTATGTTATTATCTAGTCAATACTTTTTTCCATAATTCTTATTAAAATTGTAGGAATTACTCATTTCATCATTCAATTAATTAATTTTAATTATGACAAATATGTTTTAATTATAAATTAACAGTAAAACTCCAATGAAATAGTTAAAATAATGAGCTATGAAATGTTAACAAGAGAAAACTCCTAAATTTATATTTTCATTAATGCTCAAGTCTTATTTAATTTGAACAATAATTAAAATATTATACATAAAAAAATCGCAGGCGACTGTGGAGCCGGAGATTTTTAATATTAAGTTCTGTATTGTGCTTCGCACTCTTTTTATAGGTGCGCATCTGCCTTTTCGAACGTATGTGAGAAAAATATGCACATTAGAAATGGCAGCTATGTACATATGAGAACATTTTATGCAGGCGAATATGATTTGTTTTTTATTCTTTTTTTATACCCAACTCACTTAAATAGCCCTTTTCATATATTATCCACAGATTTTACTGCATTATAAATTCAAAAAGAATAAAAAATAACAAGCCTGTATGGAATTTATCCAACCACTGACTTGCTATTTCCAGTATCTAAATTATTCTAGTTATTTGAATTTATCTAATACTTTTCAAACTATTTTACAAATTTAACCACTCCAGCTTTTCTTTCATGAACTGCTGGCACATTAGCAGTATATCCTATAGCTGCTATTCCCCATACAATATGATTTTCTGGTATATCAAAACTATTTAACACTTTTCTTACTTCTTCCTCATCACAAATGGTCTTTAATTGATTAATCCAACACGACCCTATTTTTAGTGAATTTGCCATTAAGAATATATTTTCTAATGCACATGCACAATCTGCAAGTCCATTTGTATTATCTTTGTCATTAGACAAAATAATTAAAGTTGGAGGCGCATAAAAATTATATCCAGCATCTCTGCCTAAAGCTTCTCTAACTACTTTTGCAAGTAATTCTATTTTTTCTTTGTTTTGAACAACAGTAAATTGCCAGCTTTGCTTATTCATTCCACTTGGTGCATATATCCCTGCTTTTAGAATTAATTCTAACTCACCATCTTTTATTTGATCTTCCTTAAAAGCTCTCACGCTTCTTCTTGTTAATATGTTTTCTAAAACTTCATTCATAATAGCATCTCCTTGTAATAAATGATTTAATAAGTACATTATACCATTTTATAATTCAATTAGTTATATTATCATTATATTAAGTATTGTTTACTAATTTTTTCAAAAAAGTTAGTACTTCATTATTAATTAGAAAAATAATTATAAGATAAATGTTAAAAAGTATAAATAATAAAAAAATCGCAGGCGACTGTGGAGCCGTAGATTTTTAATATTAAGTTCCGTATTGTGCTTTGCACTCTTTTTATAGGTGCGCATCTGCCTTTTCGAACGCATGTGAGAAAAATGTGCACCTTGGAAAGAGCAGCTATGCTGCATATTTAAACCTAGTTGATTAGTCTGTTTCAAAAGTTATCCACAAATTGTCCAACAATATAATTTCCTATAGAATAAAAAAAGAGCCTATCTATAGGTTCAATTATGCTACCTTTAGCTTTTTAAGAAATACTGCATATTCCTTATCAGCTCCCATGATGTGCTCACTAATCCATTTAGATAGAAAATCTATTATTTCTAATACAACTTTCCTTTGGTTTTCATCAATATCTTCTCTTGATGCTACTTGCTTTATTTTATAAACATAAAATGCATGTTCTTCCTCTTGATTATGAATATGTTCATAATTATATTGTTTTAACATATTTTCTTCATACTCAAAGTGATACTTTGTATATTCCAAAAGCTCATCAAGGATTGTCATTATCTCATCATATCTATCATATCCATCATCTATTACTGCAATATCATAAGCTTTTTTTCCTATTTCCATTAGCTTTCTATGCTGTTTATCTATTTCCTCTATGTTTAAATTATATTCATCTTTCCATTGAAATGCTGCCATTTCTTACATCTCCTTTATTTAATAATTATTATTACTAAATAAATTATATCACTTTAAAAAATAATTGCAATATTATTCTAATTTATGAAATATATATATAGCTTAATAGAACTCACTCTTTACTAATTTTTATATAATATATTTTATTTCTTTTTCTTCAAACAATTCATCAATTTCTTTCATAAAAAATTGCTTTATATCATCTATACTCTCCTTTGGATACACATATTTTCCATATCCAAATTGTCCATATTTAAATTTTCGTTCTTCTTCTTTCATTGGAAGTTCACTTTTAGGGAAAGCTTGAAGTATAATATTCTTTGCTGTAGTAGTATAACGATGAGATATTATTTCAAAAGTTATCGGGTTCTTTAAATCCTTTGGAAGTTCCTTGCTTAATTTCAATAATAAATCATGATATTCTTCTTTCCAATTATTATAAATAAAAACAGGCGCAATTAAAAATCCTATTGGATATCCTGCTTTAGCTGCCTTTATACTAGCTTCTATTCTCAAATCTCTAGATGCTGTAGCATGCTCATATTTATCTATTATTGAAGAAGTATTTATACTAAATCTTATTTCTGTATGACCATTGTGTTCTAACTCTAATAATGAATCTATATCGTTGTATTTTGTAACAAACCTAAATCTAGCATTCTTATTTTTCCCAAAAAATATTATTGCCCTTTCTATAGAGTGAGTATATGGTTCCACTGGTATAGGATCAGAGGTTGCAGCACCTTCAAATATAGTTATATCAGGTAATCTTTCTTCAATATATTTATGAGCTTCGTTAAGAATCTCCTCTACATTAACATGAACTTTTATAAAAGGTTTATCTCCTAGCTTTGTATTTAAATAGCAATATTCACATTGTCCAATACACCCTGATATTAGTGGAAGTTGATAATGCGCTGATGGCTTACAGGATTGAAATTTTAAACTTTTTTTAGTTCCTACTACTAAAGTCTTTTTTCCTTCCCTATATTGAGAATAAAAATCTTCTCCTGGAATATGCTGTTTCAATTTGTTTGATGTTAAACTTATAATCTCTATTTGCTCTTCTTTTTTAAATTTATCGTATATATTTCTTCCTGTTTCATAATTTAATGCATCTTTTTCAAATATAATTCTTTTAGGTATAAACATAATTTCTACCAATAAAACTGCCATAAGGCTGATTTATTTCTCCTCTCCTAATTTATAGGATTATTATTTGCAAAAACTTATAATGTCTATACCATATTTTTATTGAAATTAATTAATATTATTTTTTAGTTTATAATTTTCAACTTTATCTTTAAGCTTTTGAACTTCTGGCTTTCTATCTATAGTAATTTCTGAATTATTATAAATCTTATAAATAACCGGAACCGGTATGCCCTCTTTTAATAGTTCTAGCTCTTCTTCTCTAATAACAGTTGTTACCTCTCCATAAAAGGAATTTTCATTTTCATCTAAAACATCAAATTCAAATTTAACTTCAGGTAGTTTTCTTACATAATTTCCTGTTTTGCTTACATTTTTAATAAGGCCAACACTTTTTATTCCATTTGCAATAGCTTTTCTATATCTCAACTCTCTTAAAGCAACTGTAAAAATAATAGCAATTAAAGGAACAATTAAAACTAATGCCGGAACTAATAAAGGTAATGCTGTTTCAATACCATCTTTGGACATTTGTAATAAAAAATTTTGTGAAATTGTAAAAACGCTAACCCCAATACATATTATTAGTATTCCAATTAATAAATAATTTTTATTTTGTTTCATATATATTTTCCCTCTTTATGCTTCTTAATAATGCTTAAGATAATCGAGTTTTAAAATCTTCATATCCAAATTGTCTTATTATCTCAATGCCTTTTTCTTCACTATATTTTACAATAGCAGGAAGGTTAACTCCATTAAAGGTATTATTTTTAACCATAGAATATATGGCCATATCGCAGAATATAAGCTTATCTCCTGGTCTTAATGGCTCTTTAAATGAATAATCTCCAATAATATCTCCAGCGAGACAAGTTGGTCCACCAAATCTATAAGTATATTCATATTCATTCGGCTTACCTGTTCCTATAATATTAGGTCTATATGGCATTGCAAGCACATCAGGCATGTGACATTCTGCTGAAGTATCTAGTATTGCTATATCCATTCCATTTTTAGTTGTATCTAAAACTGTTGATATTAGAAAGCCTGTGTTTAATGCAATGGCTTCACCTGGTTCTAGATATACTTGTACTCCATATTTATCTTTTATAAAATTAATAGATTTTATTAATGTATCTAAATCATAGTCTTCTCTAGTAATATGGTGTCCTCCACCAAAATTTATCCACTTCATCTTTTTAATATACTTACCAAACTTTTCATCAACAACTTTTATTGTACGTTCAAGAGTATCAGAATTTTGCTCACACATTGTATGAAAATGTAATCCATCTATTCCTTCTAGCTCATCTTCTTCAAAGTTATCTAAGGTAACTCCCATTCTTGAATTTGCAAAACATGGATTATATATATCAGTTTCTATTTCAGAGTATTCTGGATTAATACGAATACCACATTCTATTTTTTTTCCTTCAAAATTTTTAATTCTACTTCTAAATTTTTTCCATTGACTAAAAGAATTAAATATTATGTGATCAGAATATTTCATTATTTCTTCAAATTCATCATCTCTATATGCAGGTGAATAAATATGTACTTCTTTTCCCATTTCCTCATATCCAAGTCTAGCTTCATGCAAAGAACTTGAAGTAACACCTTTTAAGTACTTTCCGATTAATGGGAAAGTTGAATACATAGAATATGCCTTAGTTGCAAGTATAATATTACAGCCTGTTTTATCCTGAACATAGTTTAAAGTTTCTAAATTCTTTTTAAGAAGTCTTTCATCAACCAAATAACATGGTGAAGGTAATTTACTTATATCTATATCTCTCATTTATTTTTATCTCCTCTAATAAAATCAATTTTCAATTGTCAACGATCAATCATCTATTTTTAATAATATGTAAGATTCACCATTCCAAATTTACTAATAAGTATTGACCATTTACTATTGATCATTCATTCTCATTTTTAATAAAAATCTACTTTCTTAGAAAGTATTTAAATAAAGCAATAAAAAACAAAAAAGTGGCCGAGCCACTCTTTTATTTTTATTTAGTGCCCCTTATGGGTACCATGTAATAACTTAAAAATTAAAATAATTAAAAATGTAATTTTTTATTACTTTAACTTTAGAAAAGCCATAAGGCTTTTCCTCCTAAACTGTACACTGTAAATTGTCCACAGGGTACCCTAAAGGGCATAAACTGTAACCTGCCTACTCAACAAGTGTTGGATCAAAACTTTCTTTCCATGGCAATCCCCATTTGTTTAATTCTTCCATAAATGGATCTGGATCGAATTCTTCAACATTATATACTCCTGGTTTCTTCCATAAGCCTTTCATTACTAAGCTCGCACCAATCATTGCTGGAACTCCAGTTGTATATGAAATTGCTTGTGAACCAACTTCTTTATAACATTCTTCATGATCACATACATTGTAAACATAGTAAGTCTTATCTTTTCCATCTTTCTTACCTTGGAAAATACATCCTATGTTAGTCTTACCTTTTGTTCTTGGTCCAAGTGATGCTGGATCTGGTAAAACTGCCTTTAAAAATTGTAATGGAACTATTTGTTTCCCTTCAAATTCAATTGGTTCAATTGAAGTCATACCAACATTTTCAAGCACATTTAAATGTGTTATATATTTTTGTGAGAAAGTCATCCAGAATCTTATTCTCTTAATTCCTTTGATGTTTAAACCTAGAGATTCTAATTCTTCATGATGGAGTAAGTACATATCTTTTGGTCCTATTTCAGGGAAATCATAAACTCTCTTTATTTCAAGAGGTTCTGTTTCTATCCATTTTCCTTCTTCCCAATAGCTTCCTGGAGCAGTTATTTCACGAATATTGATTTCAGGATTAAAGTTAGTTGCAAATGGATATCCATGATCTCCAGCATTTGCATCTAATATATCTATGTAATTTATTTCATCAAAATAATGTTTTTGAGCATAAGCACTAAATACTCCTGTAACCCCTGGATCAAATCCAGTTCCAAGTAATGCAGTTATTCCTGCTTTTTCAAACTTTTCTCTATATGCCCATTGCCATTTGTATTCAAATTTAGCTGTATCAAGTGGTTCATAGTTAGCTGTATCTACATAATGAACCTTCGTTTCTAAACAAGCATCCATAATTGTTAAATCTTGATATGGAAGTGCAAGATTTATAACAACCTCTGGTTTAAATTCATTTATTAATGCTACTAATTCTGGTACATTATCAGCATCTACCTTAGCTGTTTGTATCTTAGTTTTAGTTTTACCTTCCAACGATGCTTTTATAGCATCACATTTTGATAAAGTTCTGCTTGCTATACATATTTCTTCAAACACCTCTGAATTTTGACAACATTTGTGGATAGCTACGCTAGCAACACCACCCGCACCAATAATTAAAGCTCTTCCCATTCTAATTCCTCCTGTTTCTTTAATAATTATTTATCTTCAATTGAATACACAGTTAAATTATTCTTTATCACAATTCTTTTTTAGAATAAATACCATATAATAATCATGAACAAATATCAACTGCCAATTAACATTAATCGAAAATTGATTATTGAGCATTGTTACCGCTTATTCTGTAAGTCCTCTCAACATTTCTTTAACATAATTAGGTAAAGCAAAACATCCAACATGAAGCTCAGTGTTATAGTATTTAGTTTTTATATTTAATTTATTCCATGCTTCAGCATTTAAATCCCTTATAGGATGATATTTTTTTGAAGCAAATCCAAATAACCAATGACCTGATGGATATGTTGGAATGTGTAGTTGATAAACTTTTATAATAGGGAATACTCCTACTATTTTTTCATGAGCGTCTTTCATTGCTCTTGCATCATTATCATAATATGGACTTTCATGTTGATTAACTAATATTCCATCTTCCTTCAATGCTTTAAAACAATTTCCGTAAAATTCTTTAGTAAATAATCCTTCACCAGGTCCAAAAGGATCTGTAGAGTCTACAATTATTAAATCATATTCATTTTCTTTATTACGAACGAACTTTAAGCCATCTTCATAAACTATATTAACTCTTGGATCATCTAGTTTACATGCTGTTTGTGGAAAATATTCCTTACATATATCAACAACTCTTTTGTCTATTTCAACCATATCAATTTTTTCAATTGTATCATATTTTGCAAGTTCTCTTATAGTACCACCATCTCCAGCACCTATAACCAATATCTTCTTTGCATTAAGATTTGTTGCCATTGCAACATGAACTATCATCTCATGATAAATGAATTCATCTTTTTCAGTTATCATCATTAATCCATCTAAAGTAAAAAATTTTCCAAATTCTTTAGCTTCCAGTACATCTATTCTTTGAAATTCAGTTTGCTCTGTGTGTAATTCCTTTTCAACTTTAATTGAAAATCTTACATTTTCAGTATGTTGTTCTGTATACCATAATTCCATAATTAACCCCGCTTTCCCAGTTAAGAGTTATGAGTTATGAGTTATGAGTTAAGAACTTTAATCTTCCGCAGAAAATTCGAGGTATCTAAATATTTCAACTTGATGCCTCGAAATTTTCTTTAGAATTTCAACCTTAACTTTGTTACTCGCTTACTGTTAGCTGTTAACTGAATTAATAACTATATTAATATTCTCTATTTTCGGATCTGCTGTTCCTGTTAAGAAACATCCTTTTTCTTTTGCATAGCTTATATAATCTAGAATTTCTTGAGTTATTTTTTCCCCTGGAGCAAGAATTGGAATACCAGGAGGATAACACATTACAAATTCAGCACATATTTTCCCTTGACTTTCATTCATTGGCATTGATAACTTTTCAGAATAAAAGGCTTCTTGAGGAGTAAGTATTACTTCAGGATTTATATACTCATGATCAAACATTCCTGCTTTATCCCTTGAATGCAGCCTTTTAATCTCTGATAGAGAAGATATTAATCTTTCAATTGCCAAACTTCTATCACCTACAGAGATAATGGCTAAAATATTTGCTATATCTCCAAATTCTATTTGTATACCATATTCATCTCTCAAAAGATCATATACTTCAATTCCTGCAAGTCCTATATCTCTAGTAAATATAGATAACTTAGTTACATCAAAATCATAAACTGCATCTCCATCAATTAATTCTTTTGAGAAAGCATAATAGCCATCTATCTTATTTATTTCACTTCTTGCATATTCTGCTATATCAACTACTTTATGAAAAATTTCATTTCCATGCAATACCAAATCTCTTCTTGCTAAATCCAATGAAGACATTAAGAGATATGATGCACTTGTAGTTTGAGTCAAATTTATTATTTGACGAACATATCCAACATTTAAATCACAATTTAAAAGTAAAAATGAACTTTGAGTTAAAGACCCTCCAGTTTTATGCATACTGATTGCAGCCATATCTGCACCTGCTTCAACTGCTGATACTGGCATATTTTCTCCAAAGTAAAAATGAGTTCCATGAGCTTCATCTACCAAAACATACATTCCATTTTCATGAGCAATTTTAGTAATTTCTTTTAAATTAGAACATATCCCATAATAAGTTGGATTGTTTACTAAAACTGCTTTTGCATCTGGATTTTCTTTAATAGCTCTTTTTACGTCATCAATTGACATTCCAAGTGGAATTCCAAGCTTTTTATTTGTACCCGGATTTATATAAACCGGAATGGCGCCACTAATTATTAATGCATTAATAGCACTTCTATGGACATTTCTCGGCATTATTATTTTTTCACCTTTTTTACAGACACTCATGACCATAGCTTGAACTGCCGAACTTGTTCCATTTATCATAAAAAATGCATGCTTTGCACCAAACGCATCAGCTGCAAGTTCTTCTGCTTCCTTTATGACTGATACCGGGTGACAAAGATTATCAAGTGGTTTCATAGAATTTACATCAACAGAGAGACATTGTTCGCCTAAAAATTCCCTAAGCATAGCATTACCTCTGCCTTGCTTATGTCCTGGCACGTCAAATGGAACCACCCTAGCCTTCCTATATGCTTCTAAAGCTTCATAAATTGGAGCTTTTGAGTGATATTCTTTATTTTTCATCTTATCTGTTCCTCCGTTAATATATATTTACTCCACTAAAAATCTCAATCATTTCTTTTCTTAAATTATTTTCGATTTCAAGCCTTTGCTTTGGCTTAATTTCATAAACATCTCTATTGAAAAGATAATTTTGAAGATGCATTTCTTTAATTAACATTTTAGTATGAAATATATTTGATTGATACACATTTATATCCATTGCATCATATTTTTCTAAAGTTTCTATATCGATATAATCTTGTATCGATGTTATTTTGTGATCTATAAATAATTTTTTGCCATCAACATCTCGAGTAAACCCTCTGACACGATAATCTATAGTTATTATGTCTGAATCAAAACTTCCGATAAGATAATTTAATGTATTTAATGGAGATACCTCTCCACAAGTGGCTACATCAATATCCACTCTAAAAGTAGCAATTGAATTATCTGGATGATATTCTGGATAAGTATGAACTGTTACATGACTTTTATCTAAGTGTCCTACTACAGTCTCCCTAGATTTCAAAACTTCGATTTCACCTTTGTTGCAAGAGTCATCTATTTTTTGTACTCCTATATTTTTTTCTGATATTAATATAGTTACACTTGCTCCTTGAGGATCATAATCCTGCTTAGAAATATTAAGTACATGTGCTCCAATACTTTCCGTTACATCACACAGAATCCTTGTAAGTCTTTCCGAATTGTATTGCTCATCTATATAAGCAATATAGTCCTTTTGCTCGCGCTCACTTTTTGCATAGCATACATCATAGATGTTAAAGCTAAGTGTTTTGGTGAGGTTGTTAAAGCCGTATAACTTCAGCTTGTTGTCCAACCCTAACATCACAACCTTTCTGGCTTAAATTAATTTCTAGTCGCATAGGATTTGTTTCAAAATCCATATATTATATATCGATAAGTTTTCATCTAATTCTTATTATTTTAAATAATAAGTTTTTGTACCTAGCAAATACTAAATTTAAAGTCAATATTGAAACATTTTATCATACAACATTGACATTTTACTATATTATGTTTAAAAATGCTACTGTTTATGACAATATTTCTTGAATATCCACTATAAATTTATTTAAAGTCACTTATGCTCTGTTTTCTTTAATATTCCTTATCATTTCATATACATATAAGCGCAAATTCAACTAACTATTTTTTTTCATAGCTCTCTCTTTCACATATTGATTATATTCTTCTATTGAATAAACTTCTGGTTCTCTTACTTCTTCTAAGAAATGTGAAGCTTCAGCATCAGCATTGCTAAAGGCCAAAACTGATTTATACATTTCTATGGCTTTATTATAATCTCTATACTCATCCTTTGGTACATAAGCTCCCATATGCCATCTTATCATCAAACATTCTTCTAATGTAAGTTTAACAAATTGTTGAAGTAAAATTACACTTTTTTCCCCGTGCCCTAATGGAATTTTATCATCAAATTCATAAGAGGCATATCCTATCCACTTTCCAGTCATTTCATCTTTTTTTAATCTCATGGTTTTATCATACAAGTTGCACTTGCATAAATCATGCAAGTACCCAGTTAAATACATTGTATCATTACTTAATCCTAGCTTATATTGTTTATTCTTTTGAATTAATAGTTCAACAACATTGTCAGAATGAAATGCTAAACCTCCATCAAAGTTTGAATGAAACTTTGTTGATGCAGGTGCTGTAAAATAATCAGTCCTTTCAGTAAGATAATTAATTAATTCATCTATTCCATCTCTATTAATAGAGCTTAATCTTTCTAATATTTTATCCTTTAGTTCTTGCATCTCCTGTGCTGCCTTAGCTTTTGTCATTTCTTTCAAGTCGCGTAAATCACTCATTGATACATCTCCTTACATTGATTAAGTTCTTAATATTATAACTTTTAGTATTTCAGAATAAGTTTATTATATTTATTCTTCTTTTACTATTCTATCACTTTTGAAAAAAAACTTATATCATTCTATTAAATGATATAAGTTTTTAAATTAAACATATTATAATTCAAATCTATATTTTATAAAAGAAAAAAATACCTAAAGTATAAAATTATATTTTTAATCACATAATATTATTGCAAAATGCTAGGAGGTGAAAATTATGAGTCCAAAAGAATTATCGTATATTGAAGATGCACTAAATCATGAAAGACATATGAAAACAAAATGTTCAGATTATGCCAATAAAATACAAGATTCAGAACTTAAATCTTATGTAACTCAATTATCTAATGCTCATCAACAAAGATTTAATGAATTTTTAAATTTATTATAATTAAGGAGAATCAAATTATGAATGATAAAGAATTATTTGAAGACCTTTTACTTACAGTAAAAGGTGGATCTGATTTATATTTACATGGAACAATAGAATCATCTACTCAAAACGTTCATGGTACATTTGATAAAGCATTAAATGATTCCTTAAAAATGCAGAATGAAATTTACACTAAAATGTCTCAAAAGGGTTGGTATCCATCAGAAAAAGCTGATCAAAACAAAATAAATCAAGCTAGACAAAAATTTTCATCACAACAATAAAACTTATTTATATTCAAATATAGTTTTTACTAATAAAAAATGCAGATTTTAATTTTAACATTTAAGTTAAATAAAATCTGCATTTTTTAGATAAAACAAAACTATTAAATTACTTATTGTTATAAAATCCAAATCATTTATTATCAAGTATTTTTTCCTCTAATACTTTTTTATATTTTTTATGTAATTTCTTTATAGTTTTATCTTCATTAAACCTATTATATGGCCATATCCTTGTCTCTACTTTGCATCTGATCCATTCTGCTTTTAGATATATTTGTACCAATACATCTATCTCACTATTTAAACAATCAATCTCATTTTCATATTTATTAATCAAATAATCACTTTCTTTTATTATTTGACTGATTAGTACTGGATTAGCTAAATATAATAATTTCACTTGCTTTTTTAATTCAAACAAACTCATATTATTTAAATTCTCAGTATTAATTCCTAAATTTAAAAACTGCTCTAATACCCGTTTTTCACTTATGGAATCGATTATTTCATCGAATTTAATTAAAAGTTCTTCCTCATTCTTAATAAATTTAATCGTATTTTTACAATAATATATAAGCAAATAGCTATTTAATGCAACCTTCAATTCTTCTACTTTAGAAATTAATATAATATCATGCTTTCCAGTAAAGTTAAGATGCATTTTTATTAATGATACTATTTTTTCAAGCTCTCTTCTATAGGCTATTTTATTAAATCCATCTTTAGTTATTATATACAAATTAGTTATATTACTTAATTCTTTTAAAGAAGCTATATAAGCTCTAAAGGTATTAATCCATATCACTCTAAATTTTGTTATATTGTTTATATATAGGGTTTTCTTATTTTGGCATAAATTCAATACTCCTGTTATAAAAGTAATCATAATTCCTGTAAATGTAATTATATCAATTATTTCCAATTCAATTTCTCCAACTCTCATAAATCACTCCATAATTTTATTCTAATCAAGAATTTTGCTTCTTAAAAAAATAAAATGTTTTAACATAGTTGAATTTATTTTATACATATTTTTATCTTTTATTCCCTAAAATTTAACCATAAAACTTTATTTTATTAAGATTATTATATAATTTTCTATAAATCATATTTTTTTCTAAATTAATATGTACTTTTATATAATTTTGAATTATTATAAATAAATATACACAAATACCAATCAACTTAATATGTTTTAATCTATATTTTTCACAAATTAATAATAGAAATTTATTGAAATTTATACTATTTTATATAAATTTAGGAGGTAAAAATGAAATTCACAAAAAATAAAAATCAAAATCCTGTTAATAAAAAAATCAAATTGAGTAATTTCTCATTTAAACAAAAATTTATCAATTTAAAGAAAAAAAATAAAAATTCAACGAAGTCTTCTTATAGTCACTTAAATGATAATTTTAAATTAAATAGAAACTCAATCAGCTTCAAAGTGCTTTTAAAAGTCGTTCCCATTGTAATTATTACATTAATAATAGTGTCAGTCTTCACTTACACTTCAGCACAAAAGGCATTATACTCTAACAGTTTGGAATTATTAAATCAATTAAGTAGCATTACAGCACAAGATATCAGTGATGTAATGACAGAAAAGATAAAATCTATTGACAGTTTAGCTCATAATCCAATAATCACAAATCCAGAAGCACCAATGCAGGATAAACTTAACATATTATTAGAAGAAAAGAAATTTCAGCAATATAATAATATGGGTATAGCAACTCCTGATGGAAAGCTAACTCTTTTGGATGGAAGTACTGTAAATATTAAGTCTTACGATTACTTTTCCATAGCACTTTCTGGACATTCTTATGTTTCAGAACCTTTTCAAAGTAATTTTAGCAAAGATTTTGTAATTGCAATATCTGCTCCAATTAAAGATATGAATAAGACGTTAGGAGTTTTAGTTGCTTTTAAATCAGGAGATGAAATATCAAATATAAGTAAAAAAATATCTTTTCTAAGTACTGGTAAAGCATATGTAGTAAATTCCAACAGTAAAATAATTGGACATTCTAATGAAGACTATGTAAAAAATGCAACTAATCTTGGTGAAATTTTAACTAATACTGACAAATCAGCTCCTTACGATTTATTAAGCAAAATTTCTCAAGCTCAAAGTGGTTCGACAGAAATTATTTCTGATAATAAATTACAAACTTTATCATATTCACTAGTTCCAAGTACTGGGTGGTCAGTAATTGTTACAGTTGAAAATGATGACTTACTAAAATCTGTAGCAAACTTAAAATTTACAAATATTATCACTGGTATTGCTAGTCTTATATTAATATCTTTAATACTAATTTTTGCAATTTCAAAAATTTCTAAACAGATATTATATGTTGTTAGCTTAATGAAAACTTACGCTCAAGGTGATTTTTCTGTTGAGATACATGAAAAGACCTTGAAAGATCCAACTGAAACAGGAATTATGTGTAATTCTCTTATGAGTATAAAGAACTCCCTTAATACTAGTATTGATATGATAAAAAGTAATTCTTCTAATCTTAATGAACAATCAACTGGTTTGTCCTCTATTTCTGAAGAATTATCTTCACTTATAGATACTATTGTTAGAGCAATTAGCGATATTTCTGAAGGAACATCAAATCAAACTGATAATCTAATTAGCAGTACAAATAATTTAAATGAATTTGGTGAAAAAATTTCAACTCTTACTGATAAAGTTAATGATGTAACAATGACTTCATCTGAAATTGGTACTAAAGCTAAAAAAGGAAACGCTGAAATCCAAGTATTAGTTACTTCAATAGAATTATTAAACAATAACTTTAATGACTTCAATAAATCTTTGGCTGTTATGGCAAATGATATTAAAGAAGTTAATGAGATGACTTCCTTAATTAATAGTATATCAGAGCAAACTAATTTACTTGCTTTAAATGCTGCAATTGAAGCTGCAAGAGCTGGTGAAGCTGGAAGAGGCTTTACAGTTGTTGCTGATGAAATAAGAAAACTTGCAGAAATGAGTAAAAACTCTGCTCAAACCATTTATTCCATTGTATCAAAGGTTCTAAATAATACTGATAATATATCTAAAAATACTAATAATATTACAAAGGATGTCCAAAATCAAACGAATGTTATTAAAAATACAATAACGGCATTTAATGAAATTTCAACATCTGTAGAAGAAATGGTACCTCAAATGTATTCAATTGCTAAAGACTTTGTTGATTTGAATTCAGAAAAAGATGCTCTTGTGACTAATATCACTAACATTTCTGCAGTAGCACAGCAGATTTCTGCTACTACTCAAGAGATATATTCTTCTTCTGAAGAATTAAGCTCAGCTAGCTCTGAAGTTGCTAATTCTGCACAAAAGGTTAGTACTTTATCAAATGAATTGAATGAAAGCTTTGATCAATTTAAATTTTAAAACAGTATCGTTTTATACATCTTTGCAATAAACTGTAGTAAAGCAATTTATAGATAAGGTGGTAAAATGAATCCATTAATAAATTTAATACTTTCATCTCTTTTTAATGGTATGGGCAATGGTATGATGAATAACCCTATGATGCCTAACCAAAATGGAAATATGCAAAACCAAATGAGTGGCATGAATCCAAATATGATGACTGGTAACCCTTTATTAAACCTTCTTATGGGGAGTATGTTTGGTGGTATGAATCAAATGAATGGAAATCCATTAATGAGTATGCTAATGGGTAATCCGCAAAATGGTAATAATATGCCATTTGGAAATTCTACCAACACCAACAATAATCCTCAATTCAACAATATGAATTCAAATAACCCTAATATGAATAACATTGCTCCTCTTTTAAGCATGTTAATGGGTAATCAAAATCGAATGGGTATGCCTAATATGATGAATAATACCCAAAATAGAAATTCTTATCCAAAAAAATAGTAGGATAAATAATAGGTAGTTTAAGTGACTACCTATTAATTTTTTTTGCAAAATATAGATATCCAATGCGAGAATTAGAAAACCCTTTCTATGCTTAATTCATTCTTCATCATAAGATTATGTATAAATTTAAAACTAATTTACATTAAATAAAGTTAATTAAACACTTTTCTTTATAATTTTCTGCTAATTATTATTTAAAATACCTTATACAAAAAATTTTCTTAAAATTATTAATTCCCCCTTTACTTTTATATAGTAAGCGGTTACTATATAAATAAGAAGGAGGAATTGATTATGGAAAATATTAATGTACTAAAAAATGATTTTACTGAATTATTTAAAAAGGACTCTAAAAATGTTTACTTCTCACCTGGAAGAGTTAACTTAATTGGTGAGCACACTGATTATAATGGAGGTAACGTTTTTCCTTGTGCCCTTACTATTGGAACATATGCTTTAGTAACTAAAAGATCAGATAAAAAAGTATTAGTTAGTTCTTTAAATTTTAAAGAATTAGGAATAATTGAATTTAATTTAGAAAATATGGTTTATGATAAAGCTCATGATTGGGCAAATTATCCTAAGGGTGTAATTAAAACTTTTGAAAATCATGGCTTTAATATTACTAACGGCTTTGAAATACTTTTCTATGGAAATATTCCAAATGGTTCTGGATTATCTTCTTCTGCTTCAATAGAAGTTTTAATGGGTGTAATATTAAATGAAACATTTAATTTAAATATTGATATGGTAGACATAGTTAAAATGTGCCAAGAAGCTGAAAATAAATTTATAGGTGTAAATTGTGGAATAATGGATCAGTTTGCCATTGGTATGGGGAAAGATAACTGTGCTATTCTTTTAGATTGTAACACTCTAAATTATTCTTACAGTAATATAGATATGGAAGGCTATAAAATAGTAATTGCTAATACAAATAAAAAACGTGGCTTAGCTGATTCTAAATATAATGAAAGAAGAAGCGAATGCGAAGATGCTTTAGCAAAAATTCAAAAGGTAAAAAATATTAAAGCTCTTGGAGAACTTACTGAAGAAGAATTTGAAGAAGTAAAAGATTGTATTGGCGATCCAATAAAAATCAAAAGAGCAAAACATGCAGTATATGAAAACAGAAGAACTTTAAAAGCAGTAAAAGCTTTAGAAGAAAATGATCTTGCTTTATTTGGAAAGTTTATGAATGCTTCTCATGTTTCTTTAAGAGATGATTATGAGGTTACTGGAATAGAATTAGACACTTTAGTAGCTTTAGCTTGGGAAACTGAAGGTGTTATTGGTGCTCGTATGACAGGTGCTGGTTTTGGTGGATGTACTGTTAACATTGTTAAAGAAGATTGCATTGATGCTTTCATTGAAAAAGTAAAAAAAGCATACACTGATAAAATAGGTTACGAACCTGATTTTTATGTAGTAAATATTTCTGGTGGTGCTAGAAAACTTAGTTAAATCTATTTTTATAAGATAAAGGGAGATGTTAATATGTCAATTTTAGTTTGTGGTGGTGCTGGATATATCGGATCACATACAGTACATGAACTTGTAAAACAAAATAAGGATGTAGTAATTGTTGATAACCTTCAATCAGGTCATATAAAGGCTGTGAATCCAAACGCTAAATTTTATAAAGGCGATATAAGAGATGCAGAATTTTTAGATAAAGTTTTTTCTGAAAACAATATTGAAGCTGTAATACATTTTGCTGCTAACTCTTTAGTTGGCGAAAGTATGACAAAACCACTTCTATACTTCAACAATAATGTTTATGGAATGCAAGTTTTACTTGAAAGTATGGTAAAACACAACATAAAACATATTGTATTCTCTTCTACTGCTGCAGTATATGGAGAACCAAAAAGAATTCCAATACTTGAAGATGATGAAACAAATCCAACAAATCCTTATGGAGAAACAAAATTAACAATGGAAAAAATGATGAAATGGGTTGGGCAAGCTAACGGAATAACTTATGTTTCCTTAAGATACTTCAATGCAGCTGGTGCTATTGAAGATGGAAGTATTGGTGAAGATCATTCTCCTGAAAGTCACTTAATACCATTAATTCTTCAAGTTCCATTAAAGAAAAGAGAAGCTATAACTGTTTTTGGTGAAGATTATGATACTCCTGATGGCACTTGTATTAGAGATTATATACATGTACTTGATTTAGCAGATGCACATATAAAAGCTGTTGAGTATTTAATTAAAGGAAATGAAAGTAATATTTTCAACTTAGGTAATGGAGTTGGATTTAGCGTAAAAGAAATGATTGATTCAGCAAAAGAAGCTACTAATGAAGATATAAAAGTAGTAATAGGTGATCGCCGTGCTGGTGACCCTGCAAGATTAATTGCTTCAAATGAAAAAGCAAGAAACGTCTTAGGGTGGAAACCTAAATTTACAGATGTAAAAGATGTTATAGGTACTGCTTGGGTATGGCATAAAGCTCATCCAAATGGCTTTGAGGATAGATAATATAATATCATAGTTTTATAAAAAATTGTAAGTGATTAGGTAAGGAAAAGATTAAAGTTTTCCTTAACTCTTCACTTATCCTTTTAAATAAACCGCTCTACCTTACCTCATTTTATCTATTTAGTCCTAAGAACTGTTTACAAATCAAGTTTTCTTTCATACTAATAATTTATACTAATTATACTTTTAATTTATATACTATTGTTAAAATCAAGGAGGTCATTATGATAAACATAAATCTTGAAATAAATAGATTAATTAACTTTGCTTTAAATAAAAAATTAATAACTAATAATGATATGATTTATTCAACAAATATGATACTAGGTACCTTAAATTTAAATGAATTTGAAGTTTCTAATGTGGATGAGACTCTTGAAACTCCAACTCCTATTTTAGAAAACATTTTAGATTATGCATGTGGAAACAATTTAATAGAAAACACTACTACTGAAAGAGATTTATTTGATACCCAAATAATGAATTGTCTAATGCCAAGACCTTCAGAAGTTATAAATAAATTTAACGAATTATATAATTCTTCCCCAGAAAAAGCCACTGAATATTATTATGATTTGAGTATTGCATCGAATTATATAAGGAAAGATAGAATAGATAAAAATATTGTTTGGAAAGCACCTACTGAATATGGTGATTTAGATATAACTATAAATTTATCTAAACCTGAAAAGGATCCCAGAGATATAGCAAAGGCTAAACTAGTAAAATCAAGCTCTTATCCAAAATGTTTATTATGTAAAGAAAATGAAGGATTTTTTGGGCATATGAATCACCCAGCAAGGCAAACACATAGAATTATACCTTTAGCTTTTGATGAAGGACAAAAGTATTTCTTACAATATTCTCCTTATACTTACTATAATGAGCATTGTATTATTTTCAATGCTGAACATATACCAATGAAAATCAATAAAGCAACTTTTAAGAATCTATTAAATTTTACAGATATACTTCCTCATTATTTTGCAGGATCTAATGCAGACTTACCAATAGTTGGTGGATCAATATTATCACATGACCACTACCAAGGTGGACATTACACCTTTGCAATGGAAAAAGCTCCTGTAGAAAAGATTTATTCTATGTCAGGTTATGGTGAAGTTGAAATTGGCAGAGTTAAATGGCCAATGTCTGTTGTTAGACTTACAAGTGATAATAATGAAAAACTATTAGATTTAGCTGATCATATATTAACTTCTTGGAGAAATTATTCTGATGAATCTGTAGAAATACTAAGTCATACAGGTGATGAACCACATAATACAATAACTCCTATTTCGAGAAAAAGAAATGGGAAATATGAACTTGACTTAGTTCTTAGAAATAATAGAACGAGTGCAGAACACCCACTTGGAATCTTCCATCCTCATGATGAAGTACATCATATAAAGAAAGAAAATATTGGACTTATTGAGGTTATGGGACTTGCAGTTCTTCCTGCTAGATTAAAAGAAGAATTAAATATATTAAAAGAGAGTTTAATTAATAAAACATCAGACATATCAGATAATGAAACAGTAGCAAAACATTCAGAATGGTATAAATACATTTTAGGAAAATACAGCAATATATCTGCTGAGAATGCTGAAGACATTTTAAAATCAGAAGTTGGTCTTAAATTTTCAGAAGTATTAGACCATGCTGGTGTATTTAAAAGAAATGAACAAGGTCTTGCTGCTTTCGATAAATTTATAAATACATTATAAGGTGGAATAGTTATGAAATTAACCATAGTAGATGTGGCTAAAAAAGCAAATGTATCTGTTGCAACAGTTTCAAGGGTAATGAATGGAAATTATCCTGTGAAAGAGGAAACAAAAAGAAGAGTATTAGAAGTAATAGAAGAGCTTAATTATATTCCTAATATGCAAGCACGTGAACTTACACAGCAAAAGTCAGCTACTATTGGTGTTGTGGTTCCAAGTATTAATAATATGTTTTTCCCAGAAGTTATAAACGGAATTGAAAATAGTTTAAAAGTTCAATCCCTATCTTTAGTTTTAGCATGCAGTAATAATGACATGGATGAAGAGAAGCTATGTATAAATAACTTATTATCTAGAAATGTATCTGGTATAATTGTAATCGACCCTAATACAGGTAATATTAAATCAAAGTTTTACAATTCTATCTCAAAGTTGACTCCTCTTGTATTTGTAAATGGTTATTCCACTTCAGCAAGTATTTCTTCAGTAGTTAATGATGAAGCTATGGGTGCAAATATGGCAATAGATTATCTTTTAGAAAATAATCACAAAGATATATTATTAGTACGGGGTAAAGATAGTTATTCTTATGATATAAAAGAAAAAGTATATATTGAAAAAATGGAAAAAATAAATGCTTTTAATTCAAAAAATATTATTAACATCGGTAATGGAAATAGCAGTGAAACTGTTGACAATACAATAAATAAATTTATTGAAATACTAAAGACAACTTCAGCAACTGCTGTATTAGCTTGTAATGACCTTATGGCAGTAGGTGTTCTTAATGCCTGTAAGAAATTAAATATAGATGTTCCAGGAAAATTATCTATTATAGGCTTTGATAATATTGATTTAAGTAAGTTTGTTGAGCCAAAATTAACTACTATAGATCAAAATATGTTTCTTCTAGGAACAAATGCTGCAACTTTATTATTAGAGAAAATAGAATATGATAATTCTTGCAGCAAAAGAATAATTCTTATGAATTCACTAATTGAACGTGATACTGTAAGTTCAATCTAATTAATTTCACTTATGATACCGTAGAACAGAAGTGGCTACGCCACGTTTAATTAATATTGAATAATGAATAATTAAGGATGATATTCCTTCGGAATATCATCCTTAATCTTAATAAGTTTCAAGTTGTAGGAAAGTTCATAATTGCAGCATAGCTGCTCTTTTTATTTAAGTTCCGTTGTTGCAGCATAGCTGCTCTTTTTATAGGTGTATCTTTTTTATTCCCTTACATACTCAGATATTTTAGATACACTTTCTTCTAATTTCTTATCTACCTTACCAGCCTCTTCAATATGACCCATGATTTGATTATTTGTTGTTACAATCGTTGAATCTACTTCTTTTATTGTGCTAATAGTTTTAGCCACATAATCTTTTTGAGAATCTATTGTACTTATTAATTTACCAGCTTCTTCTTCAACAATATTGAATGAATTTAAAGCTTCTTCTATTTTTTCTAGTGCTCCTTTAGAGGATTTTACCCCTTCTGAAACTACAAATGTACTTTTTTCAACATTGCTTAAAACATTTCTAGTTTGTGAATCTATACTACTAATTAGCTTAGATATATTACTACTACTTTCACCCGTCATTTCAGCTAATTTTCTTACTTCATCTGCAACAACCGAAAATCCTCTTCCTTGTTCTCCTGCTCTAGCAGCTTCTATTGCAGCATTAAGTGCAAGAAGATTGGTTTGAGATGCTATTCCACTAATCAATTGAGCTATTTCTCCAATCTCTTTTAACTTCTCCCCTAAGGTAGTAATACTCTTATATGTATCTTTTGTTTCTAAATCTAGGTTTTCAATTACTTTAATCATTCCTTCAACAGATTCTTTTCCTTCAATTGATTTTTCTAATGTACTTTTTGTTATTATTAACAAATTTCCACCTTGATTTGATAGTTTATCTGTTGATTCACTAGTTTGCTCAGTAAAATTTAATACTTTGTGCATTTGTTTATCAATTTGTTCTGCTAATTCTGAAAGAATATCATGCTCGCTATTAACTTTATTATGTTGTTGTATTATATCTTCAATATGTACACTAATCCTCTTTAAAAATTCTATAGTATCATTATTTTTAGTTTGAACTTGTACTTTATTTTCATTTATACCTGTATTTTGAACAGATTCATTACTGTTTGCCTTCTTAAAAAAACTCATTCTTTTGTATCCTCCCTAATAGTTTATTATTACTATTTTCGTATAATTATATTAAAAACTGAATTGAAAAAGAAAAAAATAGCATTATTAATTTAAAATAAGTTGCAAGAGAACAAACATTCTTATATAATATAATTAGCGAATGTTTGTTCTACTCATTTCATTGAATAAGGATGTGTACTCAATATGGATTTAATGGATAAATTAAAAGTTCTATCTAATGCAGCAAAATACGATGTATCTTGTTCTTCTTCTGGTTCTAAGAGGAAAAATATAAATAATGGACTAGGAAATGCCTCAGAAAGCGGAATTTGTCACAGCTTTACTCCTGATGGACGTTGTATTTCATTGTTAAAAATATTATTTTCTAATGATTGTGTCTTTGATTGCAAATACTGTATAAATGGAGCCTCAAGAGATTTTTTAAGAGTAAGTTTTACACCTGATGAAGTCTGCGATCTAACTATTAATTTCTATAAGCACAACTACATAGAAGGCCTTTTTTTGAGTTCTGCTGTTATTAACAATTCCAACTATACTATGGAACTTTTACTTCAAACGGTAAAAAAATTACGCTTAGAAAAAAAATTTAATGGTTATATCCATCTAAAAGCAATACCTGGTGCTGATGATAAATTAATTCAAACGGCTGGTACATTTGTTGATAGAATGAGTGTTAATATTGAGCTACCGTCTAATGACAGTCTTAAACTCTTAGCGCCTCAAAAAAGCAAAGATAAAATATTAAAACCAATGGCAATAATTAAAAATTCTATAATTAATTACAGTGAAATGAAAAAATCAATAAAAAGTACACCTTTATTTGTCCCTGGTGGTCAAAGCACTCAGTTAATTGTTGGTGCTACACCTGAAAGTGACAGCAAAATAATAAAACTTTCTGAAGCACTTTATAATAAATACAGTTTAAAAAGAGTATATTATTCAGCTTATGTTCCTGTTATTAAAGATAATAAACTTCTGCCAGATATAACACATCCGCCTATGCTTAGAGAACATAGACTTTACCAAGCCGATTGGCTTCTTAGGTACTATGGCTTTAAAGCAAGCGAATTATTGAAAAATGACAATGATAATTTTGATTTGAATTTTGATCCAAAAACTCACTGGGCATTAGAAAATTTAAATGAATTCCCTGTTGAGATAAATAAGGCCACTTATGAAAAATTACTTCGCATTCCAGGTATTGGTGTGACTTCTGCCAAAAAAATACTTAAAATCAGAAGAGTTCATAATTTAACTTTTGAAGATTTAAGAAATTTGCGTGTTGTGCTTAAAAGAGCTAAATACTTTATTACTTGTAATGGTAAATATCAAGGAGATTCTTTATTTGATAATATTCATATAAAAAATAAACTTTTAAATCAAAATACTCCTAGAGGAAATATAAACCCAGATCAATTATCATTTTTTGACTCTTTTTCATATAAAGAACAAAAAACTAACTCTGGAATTATATTAGCAAATGAAAATACTATATTTAATAATTCTGCTTTCACTGCAAATAAAGAATTATCAAATATTTTATTGCCCCAAAGAATTAATTTAATTCCAGATAAAATAACTTCTATTACAGGAGAGTTTTAGTATGAAGATTTATGTATACGATAATACATTTGAAGGTTTATTAACTGCAATATATGAAGCATTTTATGAAAAAAATCCACTAGCAGCTTTTTACGCACAAAACGAACTAGATGCTCCACTTCTTCTTGGAGAAAACATTACAATTTTAACTAATCACGAAAAATTTAAAAAAGTTAAAAATGCAATTATAAATAAACTTGACTTTTTAGCTTTCAAAAAATTATATATGGTTTTTTTGAGTAACGAGAAAGAGAAAGGCGTTATTATCTATAAATATTTAAAAACAGCTTTTAAACTTGGTCCTGAGGTTCATAATTTTTTAAATATTAATGAAATAAGAATTGTTGATAACATCTCTAAACAAATCTCTTATGAAACCCATAGATTTGAAGGCTTTATAAGATTTAATTATATAGATGAAAAATTTTTATATTCTTCAATTGAACCTGATAATGATATTTTAGAATTACTTGGCGATCATTTTCAAAACAGATTTCCTAAAGAATATTTTATTATCCATGATATATTAAGAGATAAAGCTTTAATTTATAACACCTTTTTTTATGAAATAATAGAAATGACTAATGATACTTATGAAAAACTCAAATCACACAGCGATGATTATACTAAGCTTTGGAAAGCTTATTTTAAATCAACCACAATCGAAGAGAGAAAAAACCTACGCCTACAATCTAGAATGATGCCTAAAAGATACTGGAAGCATATATTAGAAACATAGGCTTGCCTAAATAACTCAAAATAGCCAATGCTCAATTTTCATATATTAATTGAGCATTGGCTATTTATCCTATTGAATCATCTTATTTTTATTAAGCATTACCATCTACTATAACTTCTAATTCCCCTGTTTCTGGGCTCATTATAAGTCCATGTACTTTTATATCAGATGGAATTAAAGGATGATCTTTTATCATTCTCACACTTTCTTTTATTGATTCTTCAACTGACTCAAATCCATGAAGCCACTTCTCAACATTAACACCTGCATTGTTTAATGTTGAAATTGTTTCTTCCTTTATTCCTCTATCTACCATCTTTTTAACAAGACTTTTAGTATCCAAATTACTCATCCCACAACCATGATGTCCTACTACAAAAACATCTTCTGCTCCAAATTCATAAACTGCAACTACTATACTTCTCATTACACCACCAAAATGGTGCATAACAGTAGCTCCAGCATCTTTAATTATTTTAGCATCCCCATTTTTTATATTCATTGCTTTAGGTAGTAATTCAGTAAGTCTTGTATCCATACATGATAATATAACCATTTTTTTCTTAGGAATTTTAGTTGTTATATATGCTTCATAATCCTTATTCTCAATAAACTTCCTATTATAGCCCAATATTTCTTCTAGTTTGCTCATTTGCCCCACGTCCTTACTTCATAAATTAATATTGATATAACTTTTCGTATTACATCAATATTAATTTAAGTTTTAATAATTGTAAAGTTAATAATTTTAAACCTAGTAAAATAATAGTTATTTATCAGTTGATTTTTGTAAAAATAAGTCAACATTGTCAATCGTAACTTCTGTATGAGCTGTTCTTATATATTTCCCTTTTTCCAACCCTTGCACTGAACTCATATCTCCATGTGTAGCTAACTTGTAAGCTAAATTAAAAATCGCATCTGCTTGTTTCCATGAATCATTTATAACAGTTCCAATCATCGTTCCTTTTTTTACAGCCTCTAAAGCCTTTGGAATTCCATCGATACCTATTACTAGTGGTTTATTCTTAATTCTGTTTTGACCTTCTAATGCCTGTATTGCACCAAGGGCCATATCATCATTATTACTAAACACCACTTCAATTTTATCACCATAAGTATTAATCCATTTTGACATTTTTGCAGTTGCTTGTGCCGATTGCCAATAAGCCGTATCATCAGCTACCTTTTCTAACTCAATTCCATTCTTCTCCATAGCTTTTATGCAATATTCTGATCTTATTAGTGCATCTTGGTGTCCAGGTTCTCCTTCTAACATAGCATATTGTATTTTTCCATCACCATTTCTATCTACCATTTGCTTATTTTTTCTATATGCATTAATTATTATATCAGCTTGCATTTCTCCTGCCTTTTCTGCTTCAGCTCCTACATAATATAACTTATTCCATCTATCTAAATCTTCTTCCACAGGTTCTCTATTAAAAAAGACAACTGGTATATTCGATGCTTTTGCCTTATCTATAATTGTTGATGCAGTTGTACGATCCACCATATTTACACATATAACATCATAATTTTGTGAAACAAATCTTTCAACCTGACTACTTTGTTCAGATGCACTGCCTCTTGCATCTAGTACGTTAATTATTATTTTATAATTCCCATCATTTTCTTTATCTTTAGCTATTTCTTCAATATTTTTTACAATTGTTGATATAAATGCATCATCTTGATTATATAAGGTTACCCCTATTTTTATTTCTTTAATATGATTATTATAATTGCTTATAGTTACATTTTTATCGCAGGCTGATAATAAATATATAATTGGTATTATCGTTAAGAATTTAGATAATTTCTTGATTTTTTTCACAATATCTCCTCCACAACACCATTCATTCAAATTCCAAAATTTCAACCCCAAAACTTACTATATCTTTATTTAATAAATGGAAATAACAATCTTTGATTTGTTTCTGAATACATATTATCTTTATTAATTACAGTTGAAGAAATTGAATTTTCATTTTCTTTTTTCTTATTCAATTTATCTACCGCTGTTTTTATTCCCAAATATCCTACATTAAACTCATTTTGAATAGCAGTTGCATTAATAATCTTATCTTCTAAAAAGGAAATAATTTTATTCGTACTTCCAACCCCGTAAACCTGTACATCTGCTATTTTTTTGTCTATATTTCCAAAATCTTTCTTTGTTTGAGCAATCCACTCTAATTCTTCAGAATCAAAAGCAACTATTACATTTATATTACTATCTTCTAATATTTTTTTGGTCTCCTCACGATAGGTTGATGGATTACTATCATTAAACTCCCAAAATATATAGTTATTTTTTGTGTTACTTAAGACGCTCATAAATCCATCATATCTTTCTTTTATGCTGCTGCACTCCAAGTTATTTTTCACAATCACAATATTATTATTCACATTACCATTTTTAACAACTTCTTCTGCTAAATTTTCACCAAGAGCATAATTATTACAAGAAATACTTGAAAGTTTTTGTTCTGACTTAATTGTTGATTCAATCATCACAACTGGAATTTTTCTCATTGCATTTTCTATAGGTTCCGACATTTTTTCATAATCAGTTGGTGCTATAACTATAGCATCAGCCTTATTTCTGATTTCCTTTTCAATGAGTTCCTTTTGCTCTATTGTACTATTATCCTCTGCTAAAGTAATGAATCTTATATTTACATCCATTTCAGATGCAGCTTGTTCTATTCCCTGCCTTATTATCATTGAGCTTTCACTGTTTTTCCCTCTAGTTATAACTGAAATATTATACATTCTCTTCTCTTTTTCATGCAATATAGTATCATTCATAAGAAGTACAAAGGATGTTATTAATAATAAAAATAGAAAAATAAAAATTCGTTTTTTTTTCTTTCTCACTAATTATCTTCCTCCCTCTTCCTTACTTCAGAATAATCAACGCATGGCATATGGATACTTATTGTCGTTCCTTCATCTGGTTCACTAAAAATTTTAAGTCCATAACCTTTTCCGTAATACAATTGTATTCTTTCATGAACATTTTTAAGTCCAATTCCTGAACTTTTCTTCTCATTTTCAGCTTTACTTTTAATTGTTAGGAGTGCATCTGCGACTTCCTGTGGCATTCCTAGACCATTATCTACTACATCAATAAATAAATCCCCCTCTTTAATATATGACTTAACTAAAATCTCACCGTCTCCACTCATGAACTCCATTCCATGGTAAATTGCATTTTCAATTATTGGCTGAATTATCAACTTAATACTTGCTAAATTTAAAGTATCCTCATCTACCTCAATATTATAAGTAAATTTATTTTTATATCTTATATTTTGAATAGTCAAATAGTTACGTGCATGCTCAATTTCATCTTTTACAGTTATTATATTTTTCCCTCTGCTCAAGCTTATCCTAAAAAGTCTTGCTAAAGCTGTTACCATGATAATAGCCCCATCATAATTTTCATTTTCTATCATCCAAATAATAGAATCTAACGTATTATATAAAAAATGTGGATTTATCTGAGCCTGCAATGCATTAAGTTCGCTTTTTCTTTTAGATTCCTGCTCAGATATTATATTATCCATAAGCGAATGCATTTGATTGACCATGGACCTAATTGCTTTTCCTAAATGCTTAGTCTCATAGGAACCACTAATTGATATTTCTACATCTTTAACTCCACTTTCTAGCTCTTTTACGCTTTTTTCTAGAGATCTTATAGGATTAGCTATACGTGATGATACAAGCATATTAAGAAATACAAGCACGCAAATACCAAATGATATTATAAATATTGCAAATATGCTCATTTGAGAATAATCAGAGGTTATATCCTTCATAGGAGTAACTCCAACAATCTTCCAGCCTGTATATCCTACAGTTTTAACAGTTACTAACCTTTCTTCCCCTTGAAAATTTTCTTCATGGTTTCCTTCTTCGTATGCAGCTGCAATCTTATTATTTTCTTCAATTAAATTTGAATAAATTAATTGTTGGCGTGGATGATAAATTATTTCTCCATCTCTATCAATTAAATATACATATGCTGATTGACCTAAACTTGCATTTTTACAAATTTGCTCAATACCACTAAAATTAATATCTACTAGCAAAACACCTGATGTAGTTCTCTTATTATTTGTAAGTTCTACTGCACGACTTAATGATACAACCCAATGATATTTATTATCTGGATCAATAAATATATTTTGCACATGCGGTGTTGAAAAATGTAGATTTTCTTTTCTACTTAATGCAGTATAAAACCAATCATTAACCCTTGGATCAACTGAGCTTTTCAACTTTCCTAAAGGTGATGCTGCTACAACTTCACCATCATTTGAAAAAACACATATGCTTGTAATAGAATCTTTATTTGCTCCATAAAGCAAATCCATTTCTTTATCTATACTTTCATTTGCTAAATCCTTCTTTTTAATAACATCATAATATGTTGTATCAGATATTCTCATCATATTATGCAGATAGTTATCTAAATTTAAATTAACTTGGTCAAGCATAGATTTGTTATTTTCAGCTATTATATCTTCGGTAGAATTTATAAATCTAAAATATAAGGCCCCACTAACAATTAACATTCCTATAACTGCAATTCCTGTAAAAGCAATTGAAATTATATATTTTATACTTGCATTCTTAAAATATTTAATTATTTTTTGTATTTTTTCCCTTATTAAATTAAGCATTGCAACTCACTCAACTCTTTCTATACTTTGACGGCGATACTCCAAACTTCTTTTTGAATACATAACTAAAATAATTTGCTTCTGGATATCCAACCTTTTCAGCTATCATATATGTTTTATCATCTGTTGTATTTAAAAGTTTCACAGCTTCTTCTAATCGTACTGTAGTAAGATAATTAACAAAGTTTTCACCTGTTTCTTTCTTAAAAATAGTTGAAAAATACGTTGGACTAACATGTAACCTCGAACAAAGCTTTTCAACAGAAACATCAGGATCTGAATAGCTCTCTTTTATATATTGCTTAGCCTTTTCAATTAGCAGCATAGAGGAATTAATACGTTCCTTTTTAATATAATCATTTATTTTAATAGCCTTATTTGTAATCCATTTCTTTACTTCATCTATTGAATCAAAAGCTTCTAGATAACTATAACAATTAAAATTCTCTCCAAAAATTTCATTGATATCTAGATTATAATTTTGAACTAATTTTAAAATAGATGTCATGATTTCCATCAAATAAATTCTATATTGATTAAATGGTAGGAGAAGATCTTGAAATTTTTTAAATAAATTATCTATAGCCTCTGTAATCTCTTCTTCTGAAGAAATTTTAATTGCATTCAACATTACACGCTCTTCTTGCTCATCTAACTGTAAATGAATAGAATTATCTGGTTCGACATCATCAATATAAATAGCTTTACCAGTTCCTAATATAAATCTATAATCTAAAGCATTCTGAGCACTTCGATATGAAAATCTCATTTCAGATGGATCATCGTAAACATAACCTATACCTGCTGATATATTTAAATCCATGATTCTCATATACTCTTTACAAATTTCATTTATTCCTTTAATAAATTGCAATATATCATTTTTTTCTATAAGGTTTCCAATAACTACTACCATATCTGAATAAATAAAACTTACGAATTTTGTATACTTATCCATAGTCTCATCTACCATTTTCTTTATTGAAATAGGTACTAGGGTAGGTTCTTTTTGAATTCCAGCATCTGCACTATCTTTATTATCTTCTAACATTAATACACCATCTGCTCTTATTAATGCTACAGATATATACTCATATTTAAAATCTATCCCTAAATTTTCCGATTGATCCTTCCACTGACTTCCACTAATTCGACCTTCAAGCATACCTACCAAAAATTGTTCTCGAATCACAGGCAGACTTTCTACATAATGCTTGTAAAGTGTTTCCAAGTTTCTCTTTTCATCATACTCTTTATCTAACTGTGATTTTAACCTTTGCAGTACCTCAATAAATTCTACAGAGTTAATCGGTTTCAAAACATATTCGACTACATTTATCTTTATTGCTTGATGTGCATATTCAAAATCATCACATCCTGAAAATACAATTATCTTTGTAGATGGCATTAATTCAACAAGTTTCTTTCCTAGCTCCAAGCCATCCATATATGGCATTTTTATATCCGTCATTATAACATCTGGCTGAAGTTTTTCAGCTTTTTCAAGTGCATCTTGACCATTTTCTGCATCGCCCACAACTACAAATCCATACGCTTCCCAATCAATTTTTTTTATAATTCCAAGACGAATTTCTTCTTCATCATCAACAATCATAATTTTATATAAATTCATTTAGTCACCTCCAACAGATGCATTAATCACTAAAATTTATTAATACAACTCTTGCTATTTAAAAACATATTTTTATAATAAATACTAAATTATTAGTGAAATCTTACAATAATCTAGATATATTATACATTAACTATTTAATTATTACTAGTATTATCGCAAATACCTATTTCACTAAATTACACACAAAAAAACAGGCAGATATCATAATTTTAAATATGATACCCACCTGTTATATATATATCTTATTTTCTTCTATACTTAGCCATATCAATTGCAACTGCAACTGCTATAATAATACCCTTAATAACTTGTTGCCACATAGGACTTACTGCTATAAATTGTAATCCATATTGAATTACTGTGAATATAAGTACACCACTTACTATTCCGCCTACTTTACCAACACCACCGTTTAGTGAAACACCACCAACAACACAGGCTGCGATTGCATCAAGTTCATAACCATTACCATAGTTATTAGTAGCACCTGCTGTTCTTGCAGCTTCTAGGACACCACCAACACCATATAGAAGTGATGCAAAGATGAATATTCCCATTATAGTTGCAAATACATTAACTCCAGAAACTACTGCTGCTTCACGGTTACCACCAATAGCATATACATTCTTACCAAATATAGTTTTGTTTAATATAAACCAAACTAAAATTATGAATACAATTGCAATTGGAACTAGGATTGATATTCCAGGAAAACTTCCTATCTGGAATAACTTTGTTTGACCAAGAGCTATAAAATCTGGACGAATACCACCAATTGGTTGTGATTTATTAGGTGGCAAATCAAAGTATAATGAAGTTACACCATAAACTATAACTTGTGATGCTAATGTTGCAATAAATGGATGCATATCGTATTTAGCTACTAAGAAACCATTTAACACACCAAATATAGCACAACCTATAACAGCTAATAATATAGGAATGATAACTGCCAATTGTGGCAAACCTGGGAAAAATCTATTAGCATAATCTGGGTTTTGTAACATTGAAGTTGAAATTACCGCTGCAAGACCAACCATACGTCCTGCTGATAAGTCGGTACCTGCAATTAACAATGTAAAACAAATTCCAAGTGCAACAATCATTTTAGTTGATGATTGCGTCAAAATATCTAAAAATACAGCATATTGCATGAAACGTGGTTGAATTATCATAATTACAACTACCAAAACTAACAATGCTAGAATAATTGCATTATCTGTTAAAAAGTTCTTTACTGTTTTGGCTGAAAAAACAACCTCCATATCTGCATTTTTCTTATCAAAAAATTGTTTTGCTCCATAAATAAGAAGAGCAATTCCAACCCCTCCAACATATATAGGTAAATCGTAAATTATATTGGGATCTAAAATAATATTAAAAACAATTCCAAGTATCACGAAAAAAGCACCAATACCTAAAAATATTTTTCCAAAGTCTTTTCTCGAAATTATCTTTTCTCCATTCATTTTATTATACCTCACTTTCTTTCTCCTGATAAAAATCTTTTGTTACTAAAATTATATTTATAAAGGAGATATCTATTATTTCATAAATTCTGTAGCAAGACTCATAACTTTTACTGAATCCGCTTCATTCTTATCTAAAATTCCTGTAACTTTACCTTCACACATAACCATGACTCTATCAGACATACCAAGTAACTCTGGCATTTCAGAAGAAATCATAATAATTGATTTGCCTTTCTTAACCAATTCCTGCATGATTGTATAAATTTCATACTTAGCGCCTACATCAATTCCTCTTGTAGGTTCATCCAATATAAGAATATCTGGATTAGTAAGAAGCCAACGTGCAATTAAAACTTTTTGTTGATTTCCTCCCGAAAGGTTTTGAATTAATTGTTCCATACTTGGAGTTTTAGTTCTTAATTCTTGATTTGACTTTTTAGCAGCTTTATATCTGCTGCCTTCCTGTAATACTCCAAATTTTGCATAATCTTTTTGACTTGCAATTACTGTATTATCTAACACTGAGAGAATACCAAAAATTCCACTTGCACGTCTTTCTTCTGTTAAAAGTGCAAAGCCGTTTTCTTTTGCATCTCTCGGAGTTTTAATTTTTATTTCTTTTCCATCCTTGATTATTTCTCCACTTTGTATTTCACGAAGACCAAATAAAGCTTCTACTAATTCTGTACGTTGTGCACCAACAAGACCACCAATTCCTAATATTTCACCTTTACATAGTTCAAAATTTACATGTTGGAATGATTTTTTTATTGGAGAACATAGATTTTTCACCTTCAAAACTACATCCTTAGTTGGTTCATAATCACTTGGTGGGAATCTATTGGTCATATCACGACCAACCATACGATTTATAATTAAGTCTGTTGTAAGATCCTTTGCTTCCCAAGTTCCTACATACTGACCATCTCTCATAATTGTTACTTCATCAGATATTTTTAAAATTTCCTCCATTTTGTGCGATATATATATAATGGCACAACCCTTTTTTTGTAATTGCTTTATAATCTTAAATAAGTGCTTAGTTTCATTTTCTGTTAATGATGAAGTTGGTTCATCCATAATAATAATTTTTGAATTATAGCTAACAGCTTTCGCTATTTCTACTAATTGAAGACTAGATGGTGAAAGTTTTCCAGCCAATATTTCAGGATTAATATCTAATTCAATTTCTTCGAATAATTCTTTTGTTTTCTTTATCATAGTTTTTTTATCAACAGCAATTCCCTTCATAGGAAATCTACCAAGCCAAATGTTTTCCATAACTGGACGGAAACGAATTGGGTGTAATTCTTGATGTATCATCGATACTCCTAATTCTAATGCTTGTTTTGAAGTATTTATCTCAACTTTATTTCCATCTAATATTATTTCTCCACCATCTTCATGATAAATACCAAAAAGACATTTCATTAAGGTTGATTTTCCTGCACCATTCTCACCCATTAGTGCATGTACACTTCCCTTTTGCACTTTGAGTGTTACATTATCTAGTGCTTTTACGCCTGGAAATACCTTTGTAATGTTATTCATCTCCAGTACATATTCACCCATAAAGCCATCCTCCTTTTTAATTATTAATGATTAACAAGTAATGATGAATAATTGTGGTTGAAATCACTTCGTAATTTCTTTAAGTATATATTTTGAAATTACGGAGTAATTTCTTCCTTAACCATTCACCATTAATCATTAATTCTTAATTTAATTTATTTAATATACTTTGTATAGTTATCTTGAGTAACTTTTACATAGTTAATCCATACATATTTTCCATCTGTTACATCATAACCAATATTTTCTTTGTTTATTTCTTTTCCTTGAGCAGCTGCTATTGCAATATTTACAGTTGCCTTACCTTGATTTTCTGCATCATTTAATACTGTTCCAAGAAGTGATCCTTCTTTCATAGCTTGTAATGCTGGTGCTGTTGCATCAACTCCAACTACTGGAATATATTTGCTTGCATCACCTTTGTTATATCCTTCAGCTTTTAAAGCTTCAACAGCTCCAAGAGCCATATCATCATTGTTACAAAGAACAGCTTCTATCTTGCCTATACCTTGACCAGTTATAAATGCTTTCATAAGGTCAGTAGCTTTTGCTTTATCCCACATTGCTGTATCAGCAGCAAGTTTTTGTGTTTTAAATCCAGCAGCTTCAATAGCCTTTATTGAATATTCAGTACGAAGAGTTGCATCTTGATGTCCTGGTTCTCCTTGAAGCATTACATATTGGATTACTCCATCCTTGTTTTTATCTGCTTCTGGATGAGCTTTAAAATAATCGGCTATAATTTCACCTGATTGAGTTCCTGATTGTTCAGCTTTTGCCCCTACATACCAAACTTTATCATAACCATTCATATCATTTTTTTCAGGTTCACGATTTAAGAATACTATTGGAAGTTTCTTTGCTTTTGCTTTTTCAATAATTGGACCAGCTGCAGTTCTATCAACTGCATTTATTGCTAAAGCGTTTACACCTTTTGTAATAAATGTGTCAACTTGCTCATTTTGAGTAGGTTGCTTATTTTGAGAATCCACTAATTCAAGTGTTGATCCTTTTTCTTTAGCTTGTGCTTCCATTGCAGAACGAACACCAGTCATAAATGTATCATCAAATTTATAAATAGCAGACCCAACTAACACTTTTGAGCTATCAGCTTGTTTAGGTGCTTCAGCAGTACCAGCTCCACCTCCACTTTTACATCCTGTCACAGTAGCTGCAACTAAAGCAGTAGTCATAACAATTGCTAATAATTTTTTAAACCTTTTCATTTTTTACCCCTCCATGTTTCATTAAACTATTGTAAACATAATTTATTTTTATACCGTTTACATATCTGATTATAAATTAATTTGTATTTACTCTCCATACAAAATTCTTCACTCTTTTATCGAAATTCTTATATAAACATATTAATTTTTAACTTTTTATATTTAATTTATTAATTTCTTATAGTTTCATATGAAAAAAACTGCTCAAAAATCTATTAAATTTATGAGCAGCCCTTCTATACTTTTTGCAATTATCAATGTTCAATACCCCACAGGGTACCCTTTCAGGGCATCAATTATAAACGAATGCTTATTTTCTTCGGAAATCTTTAAGTTTTGAACAATTCTTTTTTGCAGCATATATTATTAAATATTTAAAATCTAAAATCACGTTTTCCTTCATTTAATTCTTCGAGATGTTCTAATACAATTTTTCTAACTTTTTCATTTGGAATGTTAGGAATTTCATTTCTTATAACTTCTTCACCTTTTTTCTTTGTATCTTCTGAAGCATAATCTTCTAAATATTCTTTTAAAGTCATAAGTGCGTTAGGTTGACAACAGTTTGCTATTTGTCCTGCCTTTACAAGAGTCATGAATCTATCACCTGTTCTACCTTCTCTATAACAAGCTGTACAGAAACTTGGTATATGTCCTCTTTCAAGCAACCAATTAACAATTTCATCTAGAGTTCTATCATCATTGACTTCAAATTGTGCTGAATTTTCTTCTTCTTTTTCCTTTTCAACATAACCACCAACACTTGTAGATGATGCACCACTTATTTGTGATACTCCAAGCTCAAGAACTTTTTCTCTTGTTTTTTGTGATTCTCTTGTTGATACTATAAGACCTGTATATGGTACTGCAATTCTAAGTACAGCAACAATTTTTGCAAAAATATCATCTGAAATAGCATTTGAAAATTCTTCAGGATTGATATCATCAGCTGGCCTTATTCTTGGTACACTTATTGTATGTGGTCCAACTCCCTTAGCAGCCTCTAAATGTTCGGCATGCATAAGAAGACCGACAAAATCATATTTATACATATTTAATCCATACAATACGCCTATTCCGACATCATCTATTCCTCCATCCATAGCTCTGTCCATAGCTTCAGTATGATAAGCATAATCATGCTTTGGACCTGTTGGGTGAAGTTCTTCATATGACTTCTTGTGATAAGTTTCTTGGAATAATATATATGTTCCAATTCCTGCTTCTTTCAATTTTCTATAATTTTCTACAGTTGTAGCTGCAATATTTACATTAGCTCTTCTAATTGCTCCATTTTTATGTTTTATACTATAAATAGTCTTTATACTTTCTAATACATATTCAATTGGATTATTTACTGGATCCTCACCAGTTTCTAGTGCAAGTCTTTTATGTCCTAAATCTTGAAGTGCTATTACTTCATTTTTAATTTGCTCTTGAGTAAGCTTTTTCCTAGCAATATGCTTGTTTTTATGATGGTATGGACAATATGTACATCCATTTACACAATAATTAGAAAGATATAATGGTGCAAACATTACAATCCTATTTCCATAAAATTTTTGCTTTATTTCCTTTGCTAGTTTAAACATTTTTTCATTTTCATCGTCTAATTCACACTCAAGTAAAAGTATTGCTTCCCTATGTGATAGCCCTTTGTACTCTTTAGCTTTCTCTAAAATTTCATTAATAAGTTTTTTATTATTCTTATTTTTTTCAGCAAATTCAAGACTTTCTAATATTTCCCCATCATCAATAAATTCTGTTGCTACATTAGATTTAACATTATACATATCCTACACTTCTTTCTTTAAATTGGATTTTTACTAATCTTATCTTCGTTCTGATCTATGATTTTTCTCATCCAACTTCCAAAGGCAATTCTATTTTCCTGTTTTAGAATACATAGTTTTTACATTTATCCCTGGAACCATACCAAGTTTTCCTGACAATGAACTTATAACATCATTAGAAGCATCAACAACAATACTTATTATACTTATACCTTTTTCGCGATAAGGTATTCCCATTCTTCCAATCATGTATTGTGAGTACTCATGTAAAATATTATTGAGCTTATCAGTTGAATTCATATCCTCAACTATAATTCCTATCAATGCTATTCTTGTATCCATTTTTACTATTCCTTTCAAAACAAAATACCTATAATTACAAAAAATCCCTATACCAAATCAAGGCGTAGGGATTGTGTCTATGCTTAATTAATAATAACGCCTTTTCATTTGGGACGAACCCTCATGTATTTCAGAACGATTACGCTTATAAAATCTTTCTTTTTGGGATTCTTGAATTTCCCTAAAAGTCAGACTACAATATTATATTAACACAAAGATTTCTTTAAGCAAAGCTTTCATTAATTAAAATTTTAAATGCAGTTGCTTTTATTCAATCAAATTAAAAAAGTAACCAATTTTATTCCTAATAATAAATTAGTTACTTTTTGATTTATACTAAAAACAAATTACAATCCCACCATCATCGGCATAAACTGTACTAAGTCCACCACTTTCAAAAATAATAATATCCTTAAAATTATATCTATTGCTGATTTCTTCTTTAAATCTTTCAGCTTTTTCTCTTGCATTTACATGACCTATACCAATAACCTTATTTTTAAAGTCATTTGTTTCTTCACCTATCATTTCAACTAATCTATTAAAAGCTTTTTTCTTTCCTCTTACTTGTTCTCTAAGAATTATTTCTCCGCTTCCATTATCAGACATAATCGGAATAACCTGTAGCAATGTCCCCATCAGTGCCTTTGCATTGCTGATTCTACCATTTTTAGCTAAGTTATCAAGTCTTTCTAGAACAAATAACGTTCTCATTTCATCTATATATTTAGTAACCTTTTCTACTATTTCTTCGTTGCTAGCTTTTTCTTCAATTAATTGTTTTATCTTTAAAACAACTAAATCAGGTCCTGATACAGCTGATTGAGTGTCAAAAACATGAACAAAACTGTCTGGTAACTCTTCCTTAAGCATTTCCTTAGCAAGAAGAGCACTATTGTACGAGCCACTTAATTTACTAGAAATAGTTACAATAAAATTATTCTTACACTTTTTCAAAGCTTCTAAAAAGTCATTTGGTGATGGACATGCAGTTCCTATTTTATTTTTGCTGCTCTTCATTTTTTGAAGCAGTGAATTTATATCTAAATTTCTATCTATAATTTCTTCATCATCAATTAGTATTTTAAATGGTACTCTCTCCATATATTCTTCTTCATTTCCAAAAGCCTCAGAATTGAAGTCAACACAGCTGTCAACTATTATTTTGCTATTCATTATATTCCTCCATTTTATTTAATCTTTAATTTCTTATTAAAGTTATATATTCCAATTATCAATGTTAAATCATCAATTAATGAGTAAATTCCTTCAGTGTTTCTTGAATTGAAATGTACAATTTTAATTACAAATCATATATATATTGAAAATATGATTCTTCATAATAATTCTAAAAATCCTTCAAGAAAAAGTGATGCTATAAATCTTGTGTTTTACTAGCAGAACTTTATAAATAACTGTAAACTGTTCATTGTAAATTGTAAATTGAAACATATATATTAAAAGATTAATTTATTTTTAATTAATTAAGTTTGTCCACTAAATTATATATTAAATTCCTTTTTATTAACAGTTATTTTTTATCTTTTATACTTAAGGTACTATGAAATGAATCATTTTAATTTTTATATTAATTTAATATTATTTATCTTCATTATAATTAATTATACATAAAATGCAAATTCTTAAAAATTAATATATTTTATACAAAAAACAGCTGCTACAAACTAATTATAATAGTTCAATAACAGCTGTTTAAAATTATCTTATATTAAAAGTCTATTTAAGTTTAACTGCTCTTTCTACTACATTTTCTACAGTGAACCCAAATTGCTCAAATAAAACTTCTGCTTTACCTGACGCACCAAAGGTATCTAAGGAAATAACATCTCCATCAAGACCTACATATTTATGCCATCCAAAGGATGTTAAAGCTTCAACAGCTAGTCTTGCACGTACTGCTTTTGGCATTACTGATTCTTTATAAGCTTCATCTTGAGCATCGAATAATTCAAAACTTGGCATACTTATTACTCTTGCATCAATTCCTTTTGTTGCTAATTCGTCTGCTGCTTTAAAGATTAATTCTACTTCTGAACCTGATGCCATTAATAGTACATCTGGAGTTTCTTTCTTAGAATCTTTAAGTATATATCCACCCTTTAATGCTCTCTTAGGGCATCCCTCATATAGTGGTAACTTTTGTCTTGTTAATACTAATGAAGTTGGTGTAGTTCCATTTGTTACAGCATAATACCAAGCTGCTGCTGTTTCTTTAGAATCAGCTGGTCTAAACACTGTCATATTTGGCATACTTCTAAGTGCTGCTAAATGTTCTATTGGTTCATGAGTTGGACCATCTTCCCCTACTCCAATACTATCATGAGTTAATACATAAGTTACTGGAAGCTTCATAAGTGATGATAATCTCATGGCACCCTTCATATAATCACTGAATACAAAGAAGGTTGCGCAGAATACCTTAAGACCACCATGAGCATACATACCGTTAGCTATAGCTGCCATAGCATGTTCTCTAACTCCAAAGTGAAGGTTAGAGCCACTTCTATCTTCTGCTGAGAAATCTCCTCTATCATTCATATGAGTCTTGTTAGATGGTGCTAAATCTGCTGATCCTCCAATAAAGTTTGGAATAAGCTTAGCCAGTCTGTTTATCATTATTCCTGAAGATTCTCTTGTAGCCATTTCTTTATCAAAGTTCCAAAGTTCTTCATTGTTTAATAATGCATCTTTATCAATTTCTCCACTCATCCACTTAGTATATTCTACTGCAAGCTCTGGATAAGCCTCTGAATATTTATTAAATAATTCTATCCATGCATTTTCTTTAGAAACACCACTTTCTATATATTCATTCATGTTTAAATATACTTCGTCTGGAACATAAAATGCAGGTTCAGCTTTCCAGCCTAAGTTTTCTTTCATAGCCTTTACGTTGTCTGCCCCTAAAGGTTCTCCATGAGCTGAAGCTTTTCCTTGTTTTGCTGGACAACCAAATCCAATTTGATTTTTAACTATTATCATTGATGGCTTTTTAGTTTCTGCTTTAGCTTCTGCTATTACTTTTTCGATTGCATCTATATCATTTCCATCTGCAACCTTTAATACTTGCCAGCCATAAGCTTCATATCTCTTTGCTACATCTTCTCTAAATGCTATATCTGTATTTCCTTCTATTGAAATGTTATTTGAATCATATAGTACTATTAGCTTTCCAAGTTCTAAAGTTCCTGCAAGAGATGATGCTTCTCCTGAAATTCCTTCCATAAGACATCCGTCACCAACTATAGCATATGTATGGTGATCAACTATGCTATACTCTGGCTTATTAAACTTTTCTGCTAAATGCGCTTCTGCTATTGCCATACCTACTGCATTACAAATACCTTGTCCAAGTGGTCCAGTTGTTATTTCAACACCTTTAGTATGACCATATTCAGGATGTCCTGGTGTTAAACTTCCTACTTGTCTAAAGTTCTTTAAATCTTCAACGGTTAATCCATATCCGAATAAATGTAATAATGAATATTCAAGCATTGACCCATGTCCTGCTGATAATACAAACCTATCTCTATTATCCCATTCAGGATTTTTTCCATTATGATTCATTTTTGTCCATAATGTAAATGCCATTGTTGCTGAGCCAAGTGGTAACCCTGGATGTCCAGACTTTGATTTTTCTATAGCATCTGCTGATAGCACTCTTATTGCATTAATTGATAACTTATCTAATTCTCTACTCATTTCTTACCTCACTTCATAAACATAAATTTTATATAGATATCCAAATGAAGAATCAAACTTATAAATGGAATATACATGCACCATTGAGAAATTATAATCGTAACACTACACTAGAAATTTGATACATTTTTCTGGAAGCAGGCATGTGAAATTTAGCTGATGATGGTTCTTAATGGGGGCTTGTTTCATTTTTAGCTTGTCCAAAAGTGAATGTCCAAATTTTATATTTGGAAACATGAACTTTCTCCTTGGGGATTTTACATCTGGAACACGCTGAAATGACGATAAGCCACCATTTAGAACCTTCCAGCGAAAATTTCACTAGTCCTGTGGAAGATAAATGTATCTGATTTCGGTAATTGTTGCATAAGTCTAATTCTCGCTTTGGATATCTTTATTGCTACCTAAATTGAATCTTTACTTTACTCTACTATATTTTAGAATAAAATTTAGAAAAAGGGAATATATTCTTATATAGATATTTCATTAATAATATTTTTGTAATATCTATATAAAAAATATTTCCCCAGTTTATTTAGCAAAAGCTACATTACTTACTCTCATTGACAATAGCAATACTAGCACTTGCACCAATTCTGCTTGCACCTGCATTTATCATATCCATAGCTGTCTTAAAGTCTCTAATTCCACCTGATGCTTTTACTCCTAATTCTGGTCCTACAGTTTTTCTCATAAGAGCAATATCCTCTTTTGTAGCTCCACCAGTTGAAAATCCTGTTGATGTTTTAACAAAATCTGCCTTAGCTTCCTTAGAAATTTCGCAAGCCTTAATTTTCTCTTCATCAGTTAATAAGCATGTTTCAATAATAACTTTAACGATTGCCTTTCCTTTTGCTGCATTTACTACTGCTTCTATATCTTCTTTAAGAAGTTCATAATTTTTAGCTTTTAATGCACCAACATTAATAACCATATCTATTTCGTTAGCACCATTTTCAATTGCTTGAGCAGTTTCAAAAGCCTTAGCTTCCTTAGTCATAGCTCCTAATGGAAATCCAACTACTACACAAGTTTTAACATCACTTCCTTTAAGTTCAGTGCTTACTAATTTGGCATAACATGCGTTCACGCAAACAGACGTAAATCCATATTCCTTTGCTTCTACACAAAGTTTCTTTACATCTTCTACTGTTGCCTCTGCCTTTAAAATTGTATGGTCAATATATTTTGCTATCTCCATATGCTACCTCTCCTTAATATTATTTTTATTCAGTTTACAATTTACAGTTAACAGTTGTGGTTGAAATCCCTTACGGGATTTCTTTAATTTTTATTATACCTCACAGAAAAAGCCAAAAGCTTTTTCCTCCTTCAACTGTGCACTGCACCTTGTAAACTGCAAACTATCCCAAACTGCCAAGTTTTGCTCTCAAACTCTAAACTGTGCATTGTAAATTATAAACTGTCAAACTATTCCCTCAACTGTAAACTGTGCCTTGTTAACTGTGAACTGGAAACGCTGCTGCCCAATCCGCCTTAAACTTTTCAATCCCTTGGTCTGTTAAAGGATGCTTTAGCATTTGCATTACTAAGTCAAATGGTATTGTTGCTATATCTGCTCCTGCCTTGGCTGCTTCAATTACGTGAATTGGATTTCTTACACTTGCTGCTATTATTTCTGTTTCTATTCCATGTACTGCAAATATTTCTGCTATATCTCTTACTAAATCCATTCCTATCATTGATATATCATCTACTCTTCCTAAAAATGGACTTACATAGGTTGCTCCTGCATTTGCTGCTAGTAATGCTTGAGTTGCTGAGAATATTAAGGTTACATTTGTCTTTATTCCTTCACTAGATAATACCTTTGTTGCTTTTAAACCTTCTGCTGTCATTGGAATTTTTACTATCATATTTTTATGAATTTCTGCAATTTCTCTTCCTTCTTTTATCATTCCTGCTGCATCTTCACTTATTACTTCTCCACTTATTGGTCCATCAACTATTTCTGTTATTTCTTTTATTACTTCGTTAAAGTCTCTGCCTTCTTTTGCTACTAGTGACGGGTTTGTTGTCACTCCACAGATTACTCCCATTTCATTTGCTTCTTTAATGTGTTCTACATTTGCTGTATCTAAAAAAAATCTCATTTTAATACCCCTCCCTCTTAATTCAGATTACAATTTACAGTTGTGGTTGAAATCCCTTACAGGATTTCTTTAATTTATATTCATAAGAAAAGCTATAAGCTTTTCTTCCTTCAACTGTAAACTGTGCACTGTACCTTGTAAACTAAAACTTATCCTAAACTGCACCTTTTAAATTGTAAACTGCCTACCTTTTTCCTTTATCAAATGGTTCTCCTTCAGCTTTTGGTGCTCTAGATGATTTAGAAAATACTACAAGAGCAAGTAAAGTAGCTGCATAAGGGAATACCTTTAATATAACTAATGGAATTGATCCAAGTGCTGGAATAACTTGAGATACATTTGCAATTGTTGTTGCAAATCCGAAGAAAGCTGTAGCTGCAAGAATTCCAAGTGGTTTCCATTGTCCAAATATCAATGCTGCCAATGCTAGGAATCCTAAGCCTGAAACACTTCCATTAAATTCTCCTGAGAAGGTTACAAGCATTACTGCACCAGCAAAAGATGATAAGCCTCCTGAAAGTAAAACACCTATATAACGCATTTTATAAACATTGATACCTGCTGCATCAGAGGCTTGTGGATGCTCACCACATGATCTTAATCTTAAACCAAATCTTGTTTTATATATTAAGAAGGCACTTAAGAATAATATTCCTAAAGAAACCCATGTTGTTATATATGTCTTTTTAAATAATAGGTCTCCTATTATAGGAATTTGCGATAAACCCGGTATATCCATTGGATAAAATCCATTTGTTATTCTAATACGTCCGCTTCCTGTAATAGTTCTTGCTAAAAAGATTGTTACAGCTCCTGCCATCATATTAATAGCCGTACCACTTATTGTTTGGTCTGCATTTAAATTAATACTTGCAAAGGCATGTAAAAGTGAAAATAACATACCAACTATTATAGAAACTACTAAACCTATCCAAATAGCAGTAGTACTACCTGCGCCCATAGATTCTTGTAATTTAGATATTGTTAAAGCCCCTGCAAAGGATCCAACAATCATAAAACCATCAAGTCCTATATTAATTACACCACTACGTTCACAATATAGTGCTCCTAGGGCAGTCATAAGTAGAGGAATTGTATATGCAACAGCATATGGAAAAATTTGTTGTAGTATTGCCCACATATTATTTCTCCTCCTTGTTATCTATATCTTCAGTTTCCTTTGGTTCTTCTATATTGTTTTGTCCTGATTCTATATTGTCTTTCTCTAATTCTTTATTCTCTTCTTTATTTTCGTCATGATTTTCTTCTGGCTTCGTATTACTGCTAACAGCATTATTTTCAGCCACTTTTGCTTGTGCCATAGCTTTTCTATGTTTAATTGCATTTACTATCATTGGTACTGCTGCACTTATAGCTGCAAAGTATATTATAGTTGCAATTATTGTGTCTGCTATTTCTGGTGGAATATTTGTATTTGCATTCATAAATCCTTTTCCAGAGTATAATACCCCAAAGAATAAAGCTGATATTAATATTCCAACTGGATTGTTTGCACCTAATAAAGATACTGCTATTCCATCAAAACCTTGAGATGGCATTACACCAATTTGCATATTTGATGCATTTCCTACATATTGAGCTACACCTGCAAGCCCTGAAAGAGCTCCAGCTATCATCATAGACACAACTATATTTCTATTTACTGACATACCTGCATATTCTGCTGCACTCTTATTAAAACCAACAGCTTTTAATTCATAACCTAAAACTGTTTTATTTAATATGAAAGCTATAACTATAACAGCTATTACAGCTATAAATATTCCTAAATTAATATAAGAACCTGAAAATAAGTCTGTAAGCCATTTTGTCTTTAAGGAAGCTGCTTCCACAATACTCTTAGATTCTGTTTCAGTTGAACCTTTAAAGTAAGCTGGTATAGCATAATAAACTATCCAATAACAAATCCAGTTCATCATAATTGCTGATACTACTTCATTAACATTAAATTTAGCTTTTAATACTCCTGGTACAAAAGCCCATAAAGCTCCTGCTATAGCTCCTGCTACTATCATAACAAGTAATAATATAACTCTTGGAAGCACTGCTCCATAAGTTAATCCAATTACAGTTGCACAAAATCCACCAAAAAGCATTTGTCCTGGTGTACCAATATTGAAAAGACCAGTCTTAAAGGCAAATCCAACAGAAAGTCCTGTAAGTATTAATGGTGTTGCTGTAGCTAAGGTATCACCAAATCTTTTAAAATTTATAAGTGCGCCTTTATAAAGATAAGCATAGCCTTCTGCTGGGTTATCTCCAATAATAAACATTAAGATTGCACCTGCTATTAATCCTAATACAACTGCAAGTATAGAATTCAACGCTTCTTTCTTACTCATCTGACTTTCCTCCTTTTTGAATTCCAGCCATCATCAGACCGATTTCATTTTCATTTGTTTCTGAAGCATTAACTATTCCTATTAATTCTCCACTATTAATTATTGCAATTCTATCTGATAAATTCATAATTTCGCTAAGTTCTAAAGATACAAGCAGTACTGCTTTTCCTTGATCTCTTTGTTCTACAAGTCTTTTGTGGATATATTCTATAGATCCTACATCAAGACCTCTTGTTGGTTGAACAGCTATTAATAAATCTGGATTTAATTCTACTTCACGCCCAATTATAGCCTTTTGCTGATTACCACCTGACATTGTTCTAGCAAAAGATTTTCCACCTTCTCCTGATCTAACATCAAATTCCTTTATGATTTTTTCAGCATAATCGTGTATAGCACCCTTATTTAATAAGCCATGCTTTGAAAATGGTTCTTTATTGTAAATTTCTAAAACCATATTATTTTCAATTGTATAGTCTAATACTAAGCCTCTTTTTTGACGATCTTCTGGTATATGAGCAATTCCGCTTCTTATACGCTTACGTATTGACATATTTGTTATATCTTCATTTTTAAAATAAACTTTTCCTGATTTTACTGTTCTCATTCCTGTTATTGCTTCAACTAATTCGGACTGTCCATTTCCTTCTACTCCTGCAATTCCAAGGATTTCTCCAGCTTTAACTTCTACGGAAAAATTATTAACTCCTAGAACCTTCTTATTATTTAAAACAGAAAGATTCTCAACCTTTAAAACTACTTCACCTGGTTCCTTCGGTTTTTTATCAACTTTAAAGCTAACAGGTCTACCAACCATCATTTCAGCCATTTTTTCTTGTGAAGTTCCCTTAACATCTACACTTCCTATATATTTTCCACGTCTAATTACTGTACAAGTATCTGCAACAGCTTTAATTTCTTTAAGCTTATGAGTAATTAAGATAATTGATTTACCTTCTCTAATAAGATTCTTCATTATTTTCATTAGTTCTTCAATTTCTTGTGGTGTAAGTACTGCTGTAGGTTCGTCAAAAATTAACACCTCAGCATCTCTGTAAAGCATCTTTAAAATTTCAACTCTTTGCTGCATTCCAACTGATATATCTTCTATTTTTTCATATGGATCAACTTTTAATTCGTATTTCTTAGATAACTCTTCTATCTTTTTAGCTGCACTTTTAATGTCTACTACTAAGCCTTTTTTAGGTTCGCAGCCTAAAATTATATTCTCAGTAACAGTAAAATTTTCAACTAGTTTAAAATGTTGGTGAACCATTCCTATTCCTAAATCATTTGCTACATTAGGATTTGATATTTTTACTTCTTTTCCTCTTACTTTTATACTTCCCACTTCAGGCTGATACATTCCAAAAAGCACTGACATTAATGTCGACTTACCAGCTCCATTTTCACCAAGTAACGCGTGAATCTCACCCTTTTTCAATCTAAGAGTAATATTATCATTAGCTACTATTCCTGGGAATTCTTTTCGAATATTTAGCATTTCAACTACATATTCCATTAATTACTCCTCCTTATTTAACTCCTAATTGTTATAACTATAATTGATCTTTGCAAAAAATAAAGGATGAAATTTCTTTCAGATCTAAATCTATAAGATTAACAAACCTGTAGAAATTCATCCTTTTGTTTTACTATTAGTAGAATCCTAACTACATTGTCTTAGGAATTATTATTTTATTAATGATCCATCATTTTTGTCATTCACTTTAACTGATCCATCTTTAAGTTTTCCAACCACATCATTAACTGTTTTCATTGTATCGTCAGTTAAATTTGGATTCTTTTCTGGAATACCAACTGCGTCCTTTGTAATATCAAATATTAATGTTTGACCACCTGGGAATTTACCATCTTTTAATTGCTTAACCATTTCATAACTTGCTGTTTCAACTTTCTTTACAGCAGAAGTAAGAACTACTGATTTATTATCTGCACCAACACCATCTTGATATTGATCTCTGTCAACACCAATAACCCAAACTGGCTTACCAGCTGCTGCTCTTGCTTTAGCTTCTGTTATAACACCATTTCCAACTCCACCAGCTGCACAGAATACTGCTTTTACGCCTCTGTCATACATTTGAGCTGCAAGTTGTTGTCCTGCTGCTGAATCGTTGAATGTACCTTGATATACTACATTTTCTGCTTTTAATGTCATTTTAGTTCCTAAATTCTTGTTTGCATAAGCAACACCTTGTTGGAATCCCCAGTTGAACTTTTGAACAGCAGGAATTTCCATACCACCAATAAATCCTAGGTCTCCTTCTTTAAGTTGAACTGATGCTGCAACACCTGCAATAAATCCTGCTTGATGTTCTGCAAATAATATAGATACTGCATTGTCTCCTACTTTGTAGTTTGCTTTTGGAGTAGCTCCATCATTTGGAGTACCATCAATTAATACAAAGTGTGCATCCTTATATTGATCTTGAGCTTTGAAAATAGCTGTTTCAAATTTAAATCCTGGAGTAGCTATAAACTTGAATCCAGAGTCATAAAGATCCCCAATGTTCTTTAAGTAGTCTGCTTCAGTTTCTCCACTTGGTTTAACATATTTTGTTTCAGTTCCAAAATCTTTTTCAGTCTTCTTTAATCCTTCCCAAGTACCTTGGTTGAATGACTTATCGTCGATTGTTCCTGAGTCAGTTACCATACCTACTTTTAATTTTTCTTCAGTCTTACCAGCTTTGTCACCAGCACCTGATGAACTTCCACATCCAGCTAATAAAGTAACTGTAATTGCTGAAATTGCTAATAATGATAATAATCTTTTTTTCATAAAATTTTCCTCCTAAAATTTATTATTTTGCTATTTCAAGGGCTATTTTCATCATTTCTGTAAAACTCAATTGTCTATCTTCTGCTGAAAGTGATTCTCCAGTTAACACACTATCTGAAATTGTAAGTAAACATAATGCATTTTTTCCAGCCTCTGCAGCGTTCATATAAAGTGCAGCTGCCTCCATCTCTACAGCAAGAATACCCATGCTTCTCCACTTATCAGTTGCTGTTTTATCTGCGCAATAAAATGTATCAGATGATAATATATTTCCTACAACAACATTAATATTATTTTCTTTTGCTGCTTCAACTGCATTACTAACTAAATCAAAGCTTGCTATAGGAGCGAAAGTTCCTGGTAAATTATATTGAGACGCATAATTAGAATTAGTAGATGCACCTAAACCGATTACAACATCGCGTAAATTTAACTTCTCAGATAAACTGCCTGCTGTTCCAATTCTGATAATGTTGTCTACACCATAAAAATTAAACAATTCATAGGAATATATTCCAATAGATGGCATTCCCATTCCGCCTCCCATAACAGAAACGCGTTTTCCTTTATAGTTACCTGTGTATCCAAACATATTTCTAATTGTATTAAATTGAACAACATCCTCTAGGAAATTTTCTGCAATAAATTTAGCTCTCAGTGGATCACCTGGCATTAACACTGTTTTGGCTATTTCTCCTAATTGTGCCCCAATATGGGGAGTTGGTGTATTTGTCATAATTCTCTCCTCCAAAAATCACATTTTAAATCTTATCTTTATTTATTTTTAAATGTACCAGAACTACTTTTTTAAATAGTTCTGATACAAATTGTATACTTGGGCCTCCTGCAAAGGCAGCAATTGCTGTTACCAAGCCAGCTTTCCCACCTAGGGTAAATCCAATAGTAACTGAAGTAATATCACATATTATCTTTGCTGTTCGAAATTGAGACTTTATTTTATCTCTCAATATCATTGCTATACATGTAAACGGATCTAATCCAATGTCTATAGCTATGAAAATTCCTAGACCTATAAATATCATTGAACACCCACAAATTGCACTTAATATTCTCCATTCTAAAATAAAAGGGAAATTGATATAATCATAAATTTTGGCACCTATTCCTACAAAAGTTCCCATAGGAATCGTATATATAAATGTACCTATATTAATATATCTTCTATTTAGTATTACTACTATTATTATCAACGAATAATTTACTACATTTGTTATTATTCCAAGTCCACTTTGTGGAAGTCTACATGCATTACGAACTCCATCATATAAAATTGCTACTGCATCATTTCCAAGCATTGCAGCTGAGTTAAATGCAATTCCAAAGCCTATAAATGCTACACCAATTAATGCTATTGCAATTTTTACAAGAAATATTTTATTGTATTCCTTCTTAATTTTATTAATGAAACTATCCATTAACCACTACCCTTCCTTGGCTGTACATATTAAATAAGCTTACTTAATACTGATTCACCGATTGTATTTTTGGGCATTTCTATTTGAAAATTATCTGCTATTGTAGCACCAATTGCAGCAAAACTATTACTTGTTTCCATCAAACCACTTTGTGTCATTGATGGTGAATATGCTAAGAAAGGAACAAATTCACGTGTATGATCAGTACCTTTATAAGTAGGATCATTACCATGATCAGCAGTGATTATTAATAAATCATCCGCTCTTAATTTGTCTAGTAATTTGCCTAAATTAATATCAAACTTTTCTAATTCTTCTGCATAGCCAACTGGATTTCTTCTATGTCCCCACAATGCATCAAAATCAACTAAATTGATAAAGCATAATCCTTTAAATTCTTTATCTGCAAGCTCTAAAGTTTGTTCCATACCATGAACAGAGCTTTTTGATTTATTAGATTCTGTAATTCCTTCTCCGTCAAAAATATCATTAATTTTTCCTACAGAGATAACGTCTAGTCCACTATTTTTTAATACATTAAGAGCAGTTTCTCCATATGGTTTTAAAGCATAATCATGTCTATTGCTTGTTCTTTTAAATTCACCTTTTTTTGCTCCTAAATATGGTCTTGCTATAACTCTTCCAACTTTCCATTCATCTTTAAGAGTTATTTCTCTAGCTATTTCACAGCAACGGTAAAGCTCATCTAATCCAAAGGTTTCTTCATGACCACAAATTTGTAAAACAGAATCTGCTGAAGTATATACAATCATATCCCCTGTTTTCATTTGATGTTCACCAAGTTCATCTAAAATTTCTGTACCGCTGGCACTCTTATTCCCTACAATATTATGTCCTGTTCTTTTTGTTAACTCATCTAGCAATTCCTTTGGGAAACCTGTATCTGTAAATGTTTGAAATGGAGTTTCTATTTTTAGTCCCATCATTTCCCAATGGCCAGTCATTGTATCTTTACCTACACTTGCTTCTTTCATTTTCATAAAATGAGCTAATGGCCTTTCAACTGCTGCTACATGCTTTATTGGATGTAAATTTGCTAACCCAAGCTTTTGCAAATTAGGTATTTTAAAGCTTTCAACACTTTCTGCTATATGCCCAAGCGTATCTACTCCAGTATCTCCATATTCTCTTGAATCGTTCATTTCTCCAACTCCAAGAGAATCTATTACAATTGTAAAAATTCTATTATATTTTTTCATATTTCATCCTTTCTAAGTTAATAATGCTTTAATTATCTTATGCATTATAAACAATTGATTTTATTTTTTTACCTCAAATCTTCTTCGCCAAAAGACATTGGTAATAATTCTTCTATATCAGTAAGTTTTTCTATCTTTTTATTAGATAATACTATTGGTGTATTTTTTTCTAATAACTCTGCTAATACCTGTCTGCATGCTCCACATGGAGTTGCTAATGTTTTTCCATCACTTACAATAGCTATTGCTTCTATATCACTTTTACGATATCCATTGGAATAAGCTTGAAAAATTGCATTTCTTTCAGCACAATTTGTTAATCCATAAGATGCATTTTCTATATTAGCTCCTATAAAGTATTTCTTATCTTTAGTTAAAACACAAGAACCAACATGATACTTTGAATAAGGTGCATATGCATTTTCCATAGCCTCAAAGGCTTTATCTAAAATATCTTGATATTTATCCATATTTCCCATCTCCCATAATTAAATAATTTATTATTAAATTATTTATTCATATCAGCTTTTATTAGATTTCTAATTCCTTCAATAGCAACTTCTATTGCAGCTTCCGTATCATGCACTTGTGCATTTTCTAAGCCTGCCTTTTCACGTTCTTGGTTTGCTACTACTAAGAAAACTGATCCAACTCTGACTTTTAAATAACTTCCAACTACAAATAATGCAGCTGACTCCATTTCAGAAGCAAGACATCCACATCTTAACCATGCATCCCATTTATTTAATAAGTCATAACTTACTGGTTTTGTTTCTGGTGAATGTTGTCCATAAAATGAATCTTTACATTGAACAACTCCTGCGTGGTAAACTTTATTTAATTTCTTAGACGCATCTACTAAAGAATTTATAACCTCTAAATTTGCTACAGCAGGGAATTCAATTGGCGCATATTCTTTACTAGTACCTTCTGCTCTAATTGCTCCAGTGGCTACAACTACATCTCCACCTTTAACATTTATATCCATTCCGCCACATGTACCTATTCTTACAAAGGTATCAGCTCCACAGTTTACTAATTCTTCTAGGGCTATTGCAGCTGATGGTCCACCTATTCCAGTTGATGTAACACTAACTTTAACCCCATCTAAATATCCAGTATAAGTTACATATTCTCTGCTATCAGCAATTAACTTTGGATTCTCGAAGTGGGCTGCTATCTTTTCACATCTTTTTGGATCTCCTGGCATGATAACATATTTCCCAACTTCTCCTTCCCCAACATTTATATGATATTGTTTCCCTGAACCTTGCGAATAATTCATATTTATCCCTCCATTTATTTCATAAAAATCATTTTTAGAATACGATTACAAGAGTCTTTTAAAAAAATGTCGGACACATTATTAACTTGTCTATTAACTTGTATCTTTGTCTGTACACTGAGAATATCATGCCTAATTATTTCTGTCAAGTTCTTTTTATTTATTTTATATTTTAGGGTTATACCTAACTTCAAATCTATGTTAAAATATATTGTGTTAATAACGATAATTGAGTATTATAAAAATATTATTGTCATTAATATAAAATCGAAATTATATTTATTATTATATACTTATAATAATATTATGTATATGTCTACTTGTCTAAACAACCTTATGTCTGTAGAAAGGTGATATTTTTATGAATGAGTTTAATATAACTGTAAATGAAAAAGAATTGAGATATGTGAGTGTTTATAATCAACTTTTTAAAATGATAAATGAAGGAACTTTTCCTGAAGGCAGTAGATTGCCATCAGAACCCGAACTTTCAAAATTAATTGGGGTTAGCCGAACAACCTTAAGACAGGCACTTGCATTATTGCAAGATGATGGATTAGTAAATAATATTCGAGGCAAAGGAAATTTTATAGTGAAGGCTAAACCCAAAAAAGATATTGGTTTAGAAACAATGGGGCACCCTATATACAAATGTATAAACGATACCATTGATGAAGTTAAAATCCAATTGCGTATAGAACCGTCTACAGATTATTTTAATCAAATTTTAATAAAAAAGACTGCTGCTGTTGTATTAATAGATCGGTGGTATAAGGCTCAAGGTAAGTCTATAGCATACACTTTTACTTTACTACCAATTGAAACCATTTCCAAATTTAATTTGGATTTAAACAACCAAGATCAAATTTTAGAATTTATAGAGACAGAGCTTTATGAAATATCTAGTGATATTTTGGTTGAAATTAAGTATTCAACTTCTGGAAATTTTGCTGCCAAAGCTTACCCCATTTCACCAGAAAATCAATTTCATCTAATACAAGAAACTATCCATAAAGACTCAGAATTTCCAATAGCCTCTAACAAGCACTATTTACCTATAAAAACTAGCTCTATTAAATTTCATCCAAAAAAATAATCATACAAATGGAGCAGTCACACTAAAAAATTAGTGTGGCTCTTTTTTACAAAAAAAATAAATCCCAAACTAAATAAGTTTGAGATTTATTGTAAAACATCATTATGTTACTTATTTTTCAACTACTTTGATTGCTTTTCCAACAACATTTTCTACAGTAAATCCAAATTGCTCAAATAAAACTTCTGCTTTACCTGATGCACCAAAGGTATCTAAGGAAATAACATCTCCGTCTAAACCTACATATTTATGCCATCCAAAGGATGTTAAAGCTTCAACAGCTAGTCTAGCTCGTACTGCTTTTGGCATTACTGATTCTTTATAAGCTTCATCTTGCGCATCGAATAGTTCAAAACTTGGCATACTTATTACTCTTGCATCAATTCCTTTTGCTGATAACTCATCTGCTGCTTTAAAGATTAATTCTACTTCTGAACCTGATGCCATTAGTAGTAAATCTGGAGTTTCTTTCTTTGAATCTTTAAGGATATATCCACCCTTTAATGCTCTCTTAGGACATCCATCATATAGTGGTAACTTTTGTCTTGTTAATACTAATGAAGTTGGTGTAGTTCCATTTGTTACAGCATAATACCAAGCTGCTGCTGTTTCTTTTGAGTCTGCTGGTCTAAACACTGTCATATTTGGCATGCTTCTAAGTGCTGCTAAATGTTCTATTGGTTCATGAGTTGGACCATCTTCCCCTACTCCAATACTATCATGAGTTAATACATAAGTTACTGGAAGCTTCATAAGAGCTGATAATCTCATTGCTCCCTTCATGTAATCACTGAATACAAAGAAGGTTGCACAGAATACCTTAAGTCCTCCATGAGCATACATACCGTTAGCTATAGCTGCCATAGCATGTTCTCTAACTCCAAAGTGAAGGTTAGATCCACTTCTATCTTCTGCTGAGAAATCTCCTCTATCATTCATATGAGTCTTGTTAGATGGTGCTAAATCTGCTGATCCTCCAATAAAGTTTGGAATAAGCTTAGCTAGTCTGTTTATCATTATTCCTGAAGATTCTCTTGTAGCCATTTCTTTATCAAAGCTCCAAAGTTCTTCATTGTTTAATAATGCATCTTTATCAATTTCTCCACTCATCCACTTAGTATATTCTGATGCTAATTCTGGATAAGCTGCTGAATAAGCTTTAAATAATTCATTCCAAGCTGTCTCAGTCTTTTCACCTTTTGCTATATGTTCGTTCATATTTGTGTAAACTTCGTCTGGAACATAGAAAGCAGGTTCAGCTTTCCAGCCTAAGTTTTCCTTCATAGCTTTTACATTGTCTGCCCCTAAAGGTTCTCCATGAGCTGATGCTTTTCCTTGTTTTGCTGGACAACCAAAACCTATTTGATTTTTAACTATTATCATTGATGGCTTTTTAGTTTCTGCTTTAGCTTCTGCTATTGCTTTTTCTATTGCATCTATATCATTTCCATCTGCAACCTTTAATACTTGCCAGCCATAAGCTTCATATCTCTTTGCTACATCTTCTCTAAATGCTATATCCGTATTTCCTTCTATTGAAATATTGTTTGAATCATATAATACGATTAATTTTCCAAGCTCTAAAGTTCCTGCTAGCGATGATGCTTCTCCTGAAATTCCTTCCATAAGACATCCATCACCAACTATAGCATATGTATGATGATCAACTATGCTATACTCTGGCTTATTAAACTTTTCTGCTAAATGTGCTTCTGCTATAGCCATACCTACTGCATTACAAATACCTTGTCCAAGTGGTCCAGTTGTTATTTCAACACCTTTAGTATGACCATATTCAGGATGTCCTGGTGTTAAACTTCCTACTTGTCTAAAGTTCTTTAAATCTTCAACAGTTAATCCATATCCAAATAAATGTAATAATGAATATTCAAGCATTGAACCATGTCCTGCTGATAATACAAATCTATCTCTATTATCCCATTCAGGATTTTTTCCATTATGATTCATTTTTGTCCATAATGTAAATGCCATTGTTGCTGAACCAAGTGGCAACCCTGGATGCCCAGACTTTGATTTTTCTATAGCATCTGCTGATAGCACTCTTATTGCATTAATTGATAACTTATCTAATTCTCTACTCATTTCTTACCTCACTTTAACTTATTTTACTATTTTTTCTAAATTAACAATATAGAATTTAATTGACAATTTACAATACAACATTGTCAAACTATAATTTAATACTCATTATTTCTTCTTCTTTGAGTATAAATCAAATACTACTGCAAATAGTAAAACAAAACCTTTAATAGCCATTTGCCAGTTATTATCTACTCCTAGTAAAGACATACCATTGTTAAGAACACCTAATACTAATCCACCGACAACTGCTCCCATGATTCTTCCTGTACCACCACTTGTTGATGCACCACCAATATAACAAGCTGCCATTGCATCAAATTCAAAGTTAACCCCTGCTTTTGGTTGTGCTGAGTTAACACGCGCTGCATAAACTAATCCTGCTAATGCTGCCATAACTCCCATATTAATAAATACTAAAAATTGAGTTCTAGCAACCTTTACACCAGATAATGCTGCTGCTTTTCTATTACCACCAACTGCATAGACTTGTCTACCAAATACTGTCTTTGTAGTAATAAATGAGTAAATTCCTATTATTACTCCAACAAGTATCAATACGTTAGGTATTCCTTTGTAACTTCCTAACATAAAAGCTCCAATTAGAATTACTGCAACTATCACAGCATTTTTAGCCAAAAATACATTCTTACTTTCAACAGTAAAATTATATTTCTTTAGTTTCTTCCTATTTTTCATATTTATTAATACTACTGCTAATGAGAATATAATTCCTATAATTACTGTTGATCCAACTAAATAACCTGCACCCATTTTGAAGTAAAATAGTGGTGGTAAGAAACCAGATCCTATATTTGCAAATGATGTTGGAAATGGTGCTATTGTTTTACCATTTAATATTATCATCGCAAATCCTCTAAATGCTAACTGACCAGCTAAAGTTACTACAAATCCTGGAATTTCTTTGTAAGCTATCCAATATCCTTGAGCTGCTCCAACAATTCCGCCTAATACAAGTGATATAATAATAGATAATCCTGGATTAAGGCCTTTACTAACCATACACACACCAGCTATGGCTCCAATAAATGCGCAGACTGAACCTGCTGAAAGATCAACTGTACCTATTATTACTACCAATAACATACCTATTGCAACAATCAATACATATCCATTTTGTTGAATTAAATTAGTTATATTAAGAGAGTTTAACATAATTCCTTTAGTTAGAATTTCAAATATAGTTATTACCGCTATTAATACAGCAAACATTCCGTTTTTTCCCATAAAACTCTTAAATGAACTACCTTTTTTAACTTCGTCTTTTACACTATTATTTGTTTCAACTTTTACTTCACTCATCTTACTCTGCCTCCTTGTTTTTTGCCGTAACTATTTTACTCATAATAACTTCTTGAGTTGCATCCTTAATATCTAGTTCCCCTATCATTTTCCCTTCATTCATGATGTAAATTCTATCGCTTATACCAAGAACTTCTGGTAATTCAGAAGAAATTACAATAACAGCTTTTCCTTGTGCTACTAAGTCATTTATAATTGTATAAATTTCATATTTTGCTCCAACGTCAATTCCTCTAGTAGGTTCATCAAGAATTAATAAGTCTGGTTCTGCATAAATCCATCTTGAAAGGATTACTTTTTGTTGATTACCACCACTTAAATTTCCTGTAAGCTGCAATATACTTGGACTTTTTATATTCATTGATTTTCTAAATTCTTCTGCAGCTAAAATTTCAACTTGTTCATTTATAACACCCTTATTAGAAATTTTATTTAAAGAAGCAATTGTAATATTATGACGTATATCATCAATTAAATTTAAACCTGCATCTTTTCTATCTTCAGTTACGTAAGCAATACCTGCATCAATTGCATCTTTAACTGTTTTTATATTGATTTCTTTTCCTTCTTTTATAAGAGTTCCAGAAATATTTGCACCATATGTTTTTCCAAAAATACTCATTGCAAGTTCAGTTCTTCCTGCACCCATAAGCCCTGCAATTCCAACCACTTCACCTTTTCTCACATTTATATTGACATTATCAACTTTTTTTCTATCTGGATATTCCGGATTATATACATTCCAATCCTTTACTTCAAATAACACATCTCCTATTTTAGGAGTTCTCTTAGGATAACGATCTGAAAGTTCACGTCCTACCATACCTTTTACAATTCTATCTTCAGGAATTCTTCCGCCAGATGCATCTAAAGTTTCAATAGATGCTCCATCACGCAATATAGTTATAGAATCACAAACTTTAGAAACTTCATTTAATTTATGTGAAATCAAAATACATGTTATTCCTTGTTTTTTTAACTCCAACATTAGATCTAATAGATGTTCACTATCATCTTCATTTAATGATGCTGTTGGCTCATCTAATATTAATAATTTAACATTTTTTGATAGGGCTTTAGCAATTTCAATTAGCTGTTGCTTACCAACACTTAATGTATTTACTATGGTATCTGGGTCTTCATTCAAGCCAACTTTCTTAAGTAATTCTTGAGTTCTTGTTCTTACCTCATGCCAATCTATAACTCCATGACTCGCAATTTCATTTCCTATAAAAATATTTTCACCTATACTAAGGTAAGGACTTAACGCTAATTCTTGGTGTATAATAACAATTCCATCTGCTTCGCTATCTTTAACAGTTTTATATTTACATTCTTTTCTGTTGTACAAAATAGCACCTTCATATGATCCATAAGGATATATTCCACTTAAAACTTTCATTAAAGTAGATTTACCTGCTCCATTTTCTCCACAAAGTGAGTGAATTTCTCCTTGTTGTACTTGTAAATTAACATTATTTAATGCTTTTACACCTGGAAATGTCTTAGTTATATTTATCATTTCAAGAATAATATCATTATTCCCTAACATATATTATGTCCCTCCTTGTTTAAATAATAGTAGCAATTTATTGCTACTATTATTTTTATAATTTGATTACTATTTGTTAAGGTCTGCTTCTTTTATATATCCTGAGTCAATTAATTCTTTTTTATAATTATCCTTATCTACAGAAACTGGAGTACATAAATAAGATGGTACAACCTTTACTCCATTGTTATAAGTTTTTTCATCATTAACTTCTGCTTTTTGTCCTTTTAAAACTGCATCAACTGTTTTAACTGCTTGAGCTGATAATTTTCTTGTATCTTTAAATATTGTTTGTGTTTGTTCACCTTTAACTATTGACTTAACTGTAGCTGTTTCTGCATCTTGACCTGTTATTACTGGCCATGGAAGATCAGCACTACCGTAACCAACACTTCTTAAAGCTTCTACAATACCACGACTTAAACCATCATAAGAAGAGAATACAGCATCAACTTTTTTACCTTTTGAGTAATTAGCAGTTAATATGTTTTCCATTCTATTTTGTGCTAAAGCTCCATCCCATCTTAATGTACAAACTTCATCAAATTTAGTTTGACCTGAAGCTACAACTAATTTTTTAGAATCTATATAAGGTTTAAGAACTTCCATTGCACCATCGTATAACATATGTGCATTATTATCATCTGGAGAACCTGCAAATAATTCTATATTAAATGACTTAGTTGCATTTTTTAAATCTAATTTCTTTTCAATATATTGTCCTATTTGAGTCCCTACAAGCTTATTATCAAAAGAAATATAGTAATCTACATCTGCAGTATTTTTAATTAAACGGTCATAAGCTATGACAGGAATATTAGCTGCTTTAGCTTTTGCACAAACGTCTGTTAATGATTCACCATCAATATTTGCAATTACTAAAGCACTTACGCCCTTTGTAATTAAGTTTTCAGCTTGTGATACTTGTGTTTCAACAACATCTTCTGCATATTGAAGATCTGTTTTATAGCCAAGATCTTTTAAACCTTTTACCATATCGTCTCCATCTTTTATCCAACGTTCAGAAGACTTTGTTGGCATTAAAATACCAATTGTTTTTCCACTAGTATTTGAATCACTTGTTGCACTACTAGAATTTTTGTCATCTGCACCTCCTGGAGCAGTAGTTGTAACACCACATCCTCCTAATGATCCTAAAAGTGTCATAGATAGTAACATTGCCATTAATTTCTTTTTCATAATTGTTTCCCCTTCCATCTACACATATTTAATTTAATTTTATATTTTCTTTTGTTCCATCTAATCGTTATCATATGTGATAAATTCAAACAGATCAAAAGGTAATATCTTTACATTTACTTGTAAAAGTTGTAGGACAATTCCCAAATAACTAACAATGCCATAGCATTAGCATATAACTTATTTACATCAAACTTATACTCTACATTCTTTTTTTTGTATAACAGATGAATAGCCACACACAAAATAATAATCGCTCCAAACATCGTCAATGGTAAAAAGGATGGTGTTAGAAATCCAGCATCGATCATAACAAAATATAGTAATAATCCTGGTGCTATTAGATAGTATAATAACCTATTGCTTAATGTTACATTCTTTTCATTCATTGAATTCTCTCCAATCTAATAAAAATTATGGTTTAATATTCAATAATAAAGTATTTTAATATTTATTTAAGTTTATCTACTGCTGCCCTTTCAATTGTAAGTCCATTTATATAACGATTTATAAATTGGTTAAAACCTTCAACGTCATTTTTATCAGGACTAACCTTAGTACCAATCTTTCCTGCAAATACTTTCTCTACTAGATAATTTTCTAATGTCTCATTTTCAGCTTTATTAAGCATATATGATGCAAGCAATGCAATTCCCCATGCGCCACCTTCTCCAGCAGTTTCCATAACAGAAACTGGAGCATCTATAGCGGCAGCCATAATCTTCTGTCCAACCTCTTTAGTTTTAAATAAACCTCCATGACCTAAAATTTCATCTAATTTAACACCTTCTTGTTTAAGGAGAATATCTAATCCAATTTTTAATGCACCTAGTGCTGTGAATAAGTTAACACGCATAAAATTAGCTAAGCTAAATTTACTTTCTGGTGACCTTACAAACAAAGGACGTCCTTCTTCAAAATTAGTTATATGTTCACCTGAGAAATAGTTATATGCTAATAATCCACCACAATCTGAATCTCCTTCAAGAGCCTTATTATATAATGTTGCAAAAAGTTTTGTCATATCAACATCTACACCCATTGCTTCTGCAAATTCTTTAAACAAACCAACCCAAGCATTAAGATCTGATGTACAGTTGTTGCAGTGAACCATAGCTACTAGATTACCAGTAGGTGTTGTAACTAGATCAATTTCTTCATACACTTTTGATAGTTCTTTTTCAAGTACAATCATTGCAAACACAGATGTTCCTGCTGAAACATTACCTGTACGCTTTGCGATGCTATTAGTAGCAGCCATTCCTGTTCCCGCATCACCTTCGGGAGGACAAAGTGGAATACCAGCCTTTAATTGTCCTGTAACATCTAAGAGCTTTGCCCCTTCTTCAGTAAGTGTACCTGCATCTTCACCAGCCAATGAAACTTTAGGTAATATTTCTTCAAGTTTCCATGAGAAATTCTTTGAAGTTATCAATTCATCAAACTGTTTAATCATATTTTTATTAAAGCTTTTACTATCAATATCTATAGGAAACATTCCTGATGCTTCACCTACCCCTAAAACTTTTTGTCCTGTAAGTTTCCAATGAATATACCCTGCTAAAGTTGTTTGGAAACTTATATCAGTTACATGTTCTTCATTATTTAAAATAGCTTGATAAAGGTGAGCAATGCTCCATCTTTGTGGAATATGATAATTAAACACCTTTGTCAATTCTTCAGATGCTTTTTGTGTAATTGTATTCCTCCATGTACGGAAAGGCACCAAAAGTTTACCTTCTTTATCGAAAGCCATATACCCATGCATCATTCCACTAAATCCAATTGCTCCTATAGTTTGAAGAGTGACACCATATTGCTTCTTAACATCTTCAACCATATTCTTGTAACTATCCTGAACACCAGTCCATATATCTTCTAAACTGTAAGTCCATATGTTATTAATATATCTATTTTCCCAATCATGACTACCTGAAGCTATGGGTGTATTATCTTCATCAATTAGAACAGCTTTAATTCTAGTTGAACCAAGTTCTATGCCAAGTACTGTTTTTCCATTAATAATAGCATTCTTTAATTTGCTCATATCGTGACTCATAAAACCCTCCAATTTATTCAGTTATTAGTTAAGAGTTAACAGTTATGAGTTAACAGTTAGTTCTTAACTTATTAGCTGAATTTTTTAATTTATTATAAGATGCATATCTTTTTTACTATACATTAATTATTTTCTTAGTATCCTCTAAACAATTTAGACTTAAATATCAATCCACAAAACTACTCAGTAATTTCATTCTTAACTGTAATCTGTGAACTTAGTTTGTTAACTGTTAGCTGGAAAAGCTGCTGCCCAGTCTGCTTTAAATTTTTCTAATCCTTGATCTGTTAATGGATGCTTTAGCATTTGCATTACTAAATTAAATGGTATTGTTGCTATATCTGCTCCTGCTTTGGCTGCTTCAATTACGTGAATTGGATTTCTTACACTTGCTGCTATTATTTCTGTTTCTATTCCATGTACTGCAAATATTTCTGCTATATCTCTTACTAAATCCATTCCTATCATTGATATATCATCTACTCTTCCTAAAAATGGACTTACATAAGTTGCTCCTGCATTTGCTGCTAATAATGCTTGAGTCGCTGAGAATATTAAAGTTACATTTGTCTTTATTCCTTCACTAGATAATACCTTTGTTGCCTTTAAGCCTTCAGCTGTCATTGGAATTTTTACTATCATATTTTTATGAATTGCTGCAATTTCTCTTCCTTCTTTTATCATTCCTGCTGCATCTTCACTTATTACTTCTCCGCTTATTGGTCCATCAACTATTCCTGTTATTTCCTTAATTACTTCGTTAAAATCTCTGCCTTCTTTTGCTACTAGTGATGGATTTGTTGTTACTCCACAGATTACTCCCATTTCATTTGCTTCTTTAATGTGTTCTACATTTGCTGTGTCTAAAAAAAATCTCATAATATTACATCTCCCATTTATTAATTTAAAATTTTTGCTTATTTAATATCTTACATATTTATTTAACTTAATTTCATTATTGTCCATAATAAGCATTTGCACCATGTTTTCTCAAGTAATGCTTATCTAAAAGATGCTGCTTAACTCTTTCAACCTTACTATTTAATGTCATTGTCTTATAAGCCATTTCAGCAACTTTATCCAATACAACTGCATTATATACAGCTGAATCTGCATCTTTTCCCCATGCAAATGGTCCATGATTTTTTACTACAATAGCTGGAACTTCTAATGGATTTTTATCACCTATTGTTTCAACTATCACATTTCCTGTTTCTTTCTCATATTCGTTGCTGATTTCTTCATCAGTTAAGTCCCTAGTGCATGGAACATCTCCGTAAAAATAATCTGCATGAGTTGTACCAAAAGCTGGTATATCCATTCCAGCTTGAGCAAAAGTTGTTGCCCATTCTGAATGAGTATGAACCACGCCTCCGATATTGGAATATTTTTTATATAAAACTAGGTGAGTCGGGGTATCTGTTGATGGTTTATATTTTCCTTCAACAACATTCCCTTCTAAATCTACAACCACCATATCTTCAGCTTTCATTGTTGCATAATCAACACCACTTGGCTTAATAACTACCAAGCCTGTTTCTCTATCAATTTCACTTACATTTCCCCATGTATAAATAACAAGGCCTTTTCTTTGAAGTTCCATATTTGCTTCATAAACTTTTTCTTTTAATTTTTCTAACAATTTTAACACCCCATTTTGTCAGTTTACAGTTTACAATTTACAGTTCACAGTTATGGTGTAAATCACTACATATTTGTTAATATTTTTTAGTGTTACAGAACTTTTTTCACTGTTTACTATTAAATTAAAACTATTAGCTGATTTTTTAAACTATTATTTTGGCTTGATAAATGATATACTTACGGTTAATCGTAAGTATTTCTTATACTCTCTAGAGTATACGGTTACACGCTTTGCAAGGTTTTACACTGTCTTTTTTCAAAAACTTCTGTTTCCCTTACTGAATAAACTTTCATAATACACTTTAATTTTAATACCTTTCCTACCTCCTTGTTGCATATATGTACGTACAAGAATACGTAAAAAGAATAAAAATTTATATATATTATTTAAATTTATCTTTGCTTTAGTACAAAGCAAAGATAAAAATTTTAACCATTCTAACTTGTCCATATATTTATTGTAACTCTACTCTTGAACAAGATTCTCTAACAATAAGTTCAGCACTGTAAGTATACTGAGGTTTATCTATTCTGCCCTCTATCATATCTATAACACATTTTGCTGCTCTTACTCCCATATCCTCTTTAGGATGTTTTATTGTTGTAAGTTTAATGTCGGATGAAACTGCAAGACTTGAATCATCAAAACTCACAATTGACAGATCTTTAGGTATTTTTATGTTTTCTTTTCTACACTCATCTATTACCCTTAAAGCAACCTTATCATTATAACAAACAATTGCAGTAGGCCTGTTTTCAGAACTAAGAATTCTTTTAATAAACTGGTCTATGTACATTTCTTGATTATCTGTTATATATTCTCCAACTATTTTTTTATTAAAGCTCAAGTTATATTCAGTAAGTGCCTTAATATATCCTCTTCTTCTCTTTTCACCCTGTAAGTCATCGGCCTTGAATAAGGCTGCTATATTTCTATGCCCAAGTTCCAATAAATAATTTGTTAATTTGTATCCACCCTGTTCATCATCTACTAGAATATAAGCAGAATTTTCCTCATCACAATTTGCATTGATCGCAATATATTTAATATTATTTTTTTCTAACTTTTTAATGCTCTCATGGTGTAAATTGTTTATTGTACTTTGAGCTGGTTCTACTATTAATCCTGCTATATCTTGGTTAATAATGTTTTCAAAACAAATTCTTTCATTGTTTATATCATTGTTACTATTAAATAGCAGTAAGTTATATCCTTTTCTTCTCAGTTCTTCTTCTATACCTGATATTATCTTTGGAAAAATATAATCTGATATATATGTTGTAAGAACCGCAACGTTTTTCTTTATTTCATTTTGCTTTTTATTTGAGTAAAAGCTTCCTTTTCCTCTTTCCTTATATATCCAGCCTTCTTGAACTAAATAATTAAGAGCTTGTCTTACAGTGTGCCTACTAACATTAAATTGCTTGGCTATATCATTTTCAGAAGGTAATTGTTCCCCTGCTGAAACCTTATTGTTTTCCAGAAGGTCGATATAATATTTTTCAATAAGCTCATGTTTTGTTTCAGCTTCTTTCATTTTCCTCAACTACTTTCATCAAGTAAAATATGCAATACTACTTTAGAAACATAATTTTTTCAAGTTGTACGCACTTGATAATTTGATTATATAATTTTTTTTTTATTATATCAACTGTTTTTACAAATTATTTTCTTTATCAATCATTTTTTTTAGTTAAGACAATCATTTTTCCTAAAGTAATTTGACATTCACCCACCGAATAAACCATTGATTTTATGACATCTTGGATATCTCCCCTCAACTTTTATGTAGTTATTTTTTCTAAATATTTAATTTTATCTTGTATGCACAACTATGTTATATTATAATAAGATTGTACAAACAACATTGTATTTCAAAAAACATGTAAATGAATACATGAATAAATAATCATTTTATTATATTTTAGGAGGAATGTTAAATGATAAAGTTAAAAAACTATGAATTTTGGTTCATTACTGGAAGCCAACCTCTTTATGGTCCAGAAGTAATTGATCAAGTAGCTGATAATTCAAAAAAAGTAGTTGAAGGTTTAAATTCAAAAAGTCTGCCTTACAAAATAATATTTAAAACAGTTGCAACTGATTCTGATTCAATCAGAAAAGTATGTAATGAAGCTAATAATACTGAAAATTGTGCAGGTATAATCACATGGATGCATACATTCTCACCAGCAAAAATGTGGATTCATGGTTTAACTCAACTTAGAAAGCCATTACTTCATCTTCATACACAGTTTAATAAAGAAATTCCTTGGGGAACAATAGATATGGACTTCATGAACTTAAATCAAGCTGCTCATGGAGACAGAGAATTTGGATATATTGGTGCTAGACTAGATATACCAAGAAAAATAGTTGTTGGACATTGGACTGAAGATTCTGTTGCATACGACATTGCTAAATGGATGGCTCCAGCTGTTGCTGTGACTGAAGGTCAACATATTAAAGTTGCCCGTTTCGGTGATAATATGAGAGATGTAGCAGTAACTGATGGTGATAGAATTGAAGCTGAAATTAAATTTGGCTGGACTGTAGATTACTATGGTGTTGGCGATTTAGTTAAATCAATGGACAAGGTTACTGAAAGTCAAATCGATGAACTTATGGCTGAGTATGCTAAATTGTATGATATAGATCCTAAAGCATCTTTAGCTTCAATTCGTGAACAAGCCAAAATAGAAATAGGTATAAGATCTTTCTTAGATGCTAAAGGTTATACTGCTTTCACAACTAACTTCCAAGCTCTTCATGGAATGAAACAACTTCCTGGATTGGCTGCTCAGCATTTAATGGCTGAAGGTTATGGATTTGGTGCTGAAGGAGATTGGAAAACTGCTGCTCTTCTTAGAGCTATGAAAATCATGGCAAATGGAAAAGCTACAGGATTGATGGAAGACTACACTTACAATATGGATTCTGAAAATGGATTAATTCTTGGAGCTCATATGCTTGAAGTTTGTCCAACTCTTGCTGGAACAAAACCTGTTATTGAAGTTCATCCTCTTGGAATTGGTGACAAAGAAGATCCAGCTCGTTTAGTATTTAAAGGAGCATCTGGTCCTGCTGTTGCTGCTTCATTAATAGACATGGGAAATAGATTCCGTTTAGTTGTCAATAGTGTTGATGCAGTTGAAATGACTGAGGACATGCCTAATTTACCAGTAGCAGGCGTTCTTTGGAAACCACAACCATCATTAAAGGAAGGTGCAAAAGCATGGATACTAGCTGGTGGTGCTCATCATACAAGTTTCTCTTTTGTTCTTGATGAAGAGCAATTAGTAGATTGGGCTGACATGGTTGGTATTGAATGCATTTTGATTAATAATGAAACAAAATTATCTACATTCAAAAATGAATTGAAAATTTCTAGTACAGCTTGGAAATAGTCAATTTTAAATTAGCTATAATCTTTTTTAAATAAACAAAATGGTGAATTGTAATTTCCTTATAGATAATACATTTTACTCTATAAGGTTCCCCTCCTTTATATTACAATTCACCATTTTATATTTGCAAAAAATGAAATTTATCTACTCACCATCTATTATTGGATGCTTAAGCAGAACTGTAGTCCCTTCACCATATATACTTTCATATTGTAAGCCATATTCATCCCCATATATAATTTTTATTCTTTCATTTACATTAAAAATTCCATACCCTATCTCATTTTTCTTTTCATTACCATTTCTAAGCATATAATTTATTTTATTCAACAATTCTTCTTCCATCCCTTTACCATTATCACTAATTGCGAAGATTAACGTATTTTCTTTAATTTCTCCCTTAATGAGAATTCTTCCACTTCCTCTTTTTTCTTTTATTCCATGATAAATAGCATTTTCTACTAAAGGCTGCAATATTAATTTTATCAATTTATATTCTAGCATATTATCATCAACTTGAATTTCATAATCTAATTTGTCTTCATACCTTATTTTTTGTATAGTTAAATAACTCTTTATGTGGCTTAGTTCTTCATTCACACTTATTATTTCTTTCCCTTTACTTAAGCTAATTCTAAGTAAATTAGTAAAAGCCTCTATTATTTCTATAATATCTTCTTCATTATGTTCTTCTGCCATCCACCTTATTGTATCTAACGTGTTATACATGAAATGCGGCTTTATTTGTGCTTGCAAAACATTCATTTCTGCAATTCTTTTTTTCTTTTCTTCAACTTGAACTAAATTTATTAAATTACTTATTTCTTTAACCATAGTATTAAAAGATCCACCTAGTTCTCCTATTTCATCATTATACTTAGCATTAAATGTTACAGTTAAATCTCCTTCTTGCGCTTTCTTCATAAGTTTCTTCAATTTTTTTATAGGATTGACAATGGACCTTGTGAATATTATAACTAATATTTGTGCAATTATTAGTGCTAAAACTGCAACTATTGCTGAATAGTATTTTATATCTTCAATAACACGAAGGCTCTCACTTTCAGGAAATACACCTATTGTTTCCCAACCAGTATATTCTGATTTAATTTTTGTTAACTGATAATTTTCTCCATTAATATTTTTTATTATGATTTCATTATTAATTTTATCTATCCATTCATTTTTAATTCTATATACCACATTATTCACTGGTGTATAGACTATTTCCTTATTACTATCCATAATATAAATAAAACCTGCTGTACCCGGTTTTGAATTTTCAATAATATCTTTAATAACATCTAACTTAACATCAATAAGAATTACACCATTTATTTTTTTACTAGAAGAATCAACTACTGCTTTTGAAACAGAAAAAACTTCATCTGCTGAATATCGAAAAATATTATCAATATTTCGTCCTGTTGGCTTAGTAAACAAGTGTATCTTATCAGGTTCGTTATAAGCTTTTAAATACCATTCTTCATTTATCAAAGATTGTCTAGATACCTTATTCATAACATCACTTATGTATCCACCATTATTATTAACCACCATTATCCCAGCTATTTTAGGATTAAACTTTACAAAACTATATATTGACTTATAAGCTTCATCTTCTAAATTATCATTTTTCAATTTATTATCACTTAAAAATTTCAAGATTCTCGGATCGGTAGACATATAATTCATAATATTTTCAGTGTTATTAACATATGATTCTATATTATAATTTATTTGTTTTATTATTTGATTAGTATTTTCATTTTGAGAGAAATTTATTGAATTTCTATATGACAAATTTCCCAATATTGTTATCATCATTGTAACAATTAAAATAACTCCAAAAAAATAAAAAATAAGCTTACTGCTTATGCTTCTATTCATAAAATATGTCTTAAGTTTATTCAATCCATCCCCTCCAGTCATAAAAACTCTATAAATTTTCAATTTATACTACTATTCTACTATAAACCAATCTTATAATCTATTTTTCGAGAAATATAATAACTATAAAAAACCTATTATTTAAAACTTAAAATAATTAATAGCAGATTGCTTATTTTTCACTTATCCAAATTTATTTAATTCAAAGATAAGCAAGTACAATCTGCTATTATAAATTTTAAATTATATATATTAAATTAATGCACTTTTCCGTTTTTCATCTCTAATAACAATGATTCTCTGTAATACAATAAACATGAATAACAACATTCCAACAGCAATTTTAGTCCACCATGAATTCAAAGTACCATCAAACATTATAAGGCTTTGAATTATACCTGTTGTAAGTACTCCAAATAATGGACCAATAATATTTCCATAACCTCCAGTTAATAATATTCCTCCAATTACACACGCTGCTATAGCATCCATTTCTGTTCCATTACAATGAAGTCCATAGCCTGATAGAGTATATATTGTAAACAACAACCCACCTAGAGCTGAACAAAATCCTGAAAATGTATATACAAGAATTTTTGTTCTTTCTACTGGTAATCCCATTAGTTTTGCTGAATTTTCATTTCCTCCAATTGCATATACTGTCCTTCCAAACCTAGTGAACTTTAGCATATAAAAAGCACCAGCTACAACCATTAAACTAACAATAACATTAATTGATATAAAAGCATCTGGGAGTATCGAAATTCTGTATGAAGAAATATCAATAAATAATGGATTATCAATCATAATTGTATCAATACTTATAATATAACTGGCACCTCTTGCAAAGAACATTCCTGCCAATGTAACTATCCATGGATGTAAATTAAATTTTTGAATTAAAATTCCTTGAACAGTTCCAAAAACAATTCCAACTATAAGCACAATTAGTATAACCAAAACAGGATTCACACCTTTTTGTAATAAACTTGCAGTGATCATACTTACAAAAGCTATCATAGCACCTACTGATAAATCAATTCCACCTGTTAGAATCGCAACAGCTTCACCAATTGCTATAACAATTAAATATGCATTATCTATAAACAAATTCGAAAATACTTGCGGAGATAAAAATCCATTATATAGGATTGAACCAATTAAAAATAAACTTATAAATAATACTATAGTAGCATAAATGGCAATGTAATCTTTGTTTAATTTCAATAAACTCTTTTTATTCATGCTCTTGCCACCTCTTTTTCCTTAGCTTCATTTTTAGATGTCTTCTTTATCCTGATCATCTTTCTAAATTCTGGCGATTGAATTATACATACAACTATAACAACTATTGCTTTTACCACCAAAGTTATTTCTGGCGGAACCCCTAAACTATATATTGTAGTTGTTAATGTTTGTATAAACAGAGCTCCAACAACAGTTCCTGCAAGATAAAATCTTCCTCCAACCATTGATGTTCCACCAATAACTGTTGCTAATATTGCATCGAGTTCTAGCCATAAACCAACATTATTAGCATCAGCACTTTTTATATTTGCACATAAAATTATGCCAGCTATCCCTGCAAGAACTCCGCAAATAACATAAAGTGAAAAAACAACCTTTCTAGATTGAATTCCTGCAAATTTACAAGAATTGCTATTAACGCCTATAGATTCAATAAAAAGACCTAGAGCCGTTTTTCTTATTAAAGCATACATAATTAATCCCACAAAAAATACAATAAATATTGCTACTGGAAGTATAACGTAACCAGTTCCTATAAATATAAATTCCTTATTTGTAAAAGTTAAAATCTGTCCACCCGTTATAAGTTGTGCAATTCCCCTACCTACTATATATAAAATCAAAGTTCCAACCATTGGTTGAACCCCTATATATGAAACTAAAAATCCATTCCATACTCCACATAGTAGGCCACTGATTATTCCAACAGCTACTGCCATTGGAACCGATCCTCCATCAACTATAACTGTTGCTGATAATGCTGCACTTATTGCAATTATAGACCCAACAGAAATATCAATTCCTTGGGTTGCTATAACAATTGTCATTCCAAGTGATATTAGAATTAACGGGGCTGCACGATTTAAAATATCAATTGTATTTCCAAATAAATGTCCATCCTTCATAGTTATACTCAAGAAGCTTGGTGTCATTATAAAGTTAAATAATAATAATATTATCAAACTTGCTAATGGCCAAAATATTTTCGTATTGTAAATTTTCATAAAAAAATTCTTTTCCTTTTTATCTATCATGCAGTTGCACCTCCTGCTATAGTTTTCATAATATTTCCTTCTTCTATTTCATCACCACTTAATTCGCCTATAACATTTCTATCTCTAAGAACTATAACCCTATCACAACACTTAACTACTTCTGGAAGTTCTGATGAAATAAATAAAATTGTCATTCCCTGTTTTGCTAATTTCAAAATTAATTCTGTTATTTCATTCTTAGCTCCTATATCAATTCCTCTTGTTGGTTCATCTAAAATTAGTAACTCAGGCTCGGTTGCAAGCCATCTAGCCAAAATCACTTTTTGTTGATTGCCTCCACTTAAATTACTGATCTTTTGTTCCATACTTGGTGTTTTTATTCTAAGTAAATCAATATATTTTTGAGAAATTTCTTGCTGTTTTTTCATTGGGATATATTTAAATATTCCTTTGCGAGCCTGTAATGCAAGTATTATATTTTCTCTTATTGTTAAATCTCCAACTATTCCTTCAACTTTTCTATCTTCAGGGCAAAATCCAATTCCCTCTTCAATTGCCTTTTGCGGATAAATATATGAATAAGACTTTCCATTAATAGTAATTTTGCCACTTGTAGCCTTATCAATTCCAAATATAGCTCGTGCACATTCGCTTCTTCCAGATCCAAGAAGTCCTGCAAAACCAAGAATTTCTCCTTTCTTTATTTCTATATCAAAAGGACTAATAGTTCCTATTCTTCCAAATTTATCGGTTTTAATAAAATTTTCTCTTTCTTTATTTACAACTTCTTTTTTAGTCTTTGCATTTTTTTCTATCTCACTATAATCTTTTCCTATCATTTTAGAAACCAATTCAATTCTAGGCAGTTTATCTGCATCATAAGTTCCAACTAATTCACCATTTCTAAGTACTGTAAGTTTATCCGAAACTTCATATACCTGATCCAAAAAATGAGTTACAAATATTATTGACATTCCTTCTTCTCTAAATTTTTTCATTATCTTAAATAACTGCTTTACTTCTTTTTCATCTAAACTAGATGTTGGTTCATCTAGAATTAATATGCCTTTAGATATATCTACTGCACGTGCAATAGCAACCATTTGTTGAACAGCAACAGAATAATTGTTTAAGGCCTTTTTTACATCTATTTTTAAGTTCAACCTTTCCTGCAATAACTTGTCCGCATCAGTATTCATTTTTTTCCAATCTATACTTCCATGCTTCATAGGTTCGCGCCCAATATATATATTTTCAGCCACTGTTAAATTTGCGCATAAATTAACCTCCTGATAAACTGTGCTAATACCATGGCTTTGAGCTTCCTCAGTAGATGATATTTTTATTTTATTTCCTCGCAAAATAATTGTGCCTTCATCTATTTTATATACTCCCGTAAGTACCTTTATCAATGTTGATTTCCCAGCTCCATTTTCCCCCATAAGTGTGTGTATTTCACCTTTTCTAAGAGTAAAATCAACATTTGAAAGGGCTCTAACACCTGGAAAAACCTTGCTGATATTTTTCATTTCTAAAACTATATCAGAATTTTCCATATATATCACTCCTCATACTTTTATGTAACGCAAACTTGTACGTACTTCATTTTATTAAACATAAGAGCATGGACTAGTATCCTGCTCTTATATTTATCTTTAAACTAATATTTTCTATTAGGTAATTCTGCTGCTGCATCCTTTTGTAAGAATTGGCTTTCTTTTGAGTTAATAGTTTTTTCAACATTCTTACCATCTAATATATTTTTAGATACTTCTAATAATTGTGGTCCAAGAAGAGGATTACATTCAACAGTTGCATTAGCTTTACCATCAACCATTGCTTGGAAAATATCCTTGATTCCATCAACTGAAATTATATATATATCTTTTCCTGGCTTCTTACCATATTCTTCTATAGCTTGTATAGCTCCCATTGCCATATCATCATTATGAGACCATAATACATTTATCTTATCTCCATCTGATTTTAAGAAAGCTTCCATAACTTCTTTACCTTTTGCACGTGTGAAGTCACCAGTTTGTGATTTTATTATCTTATAATTTGGACAATCTTTGATTGTATCATTAAAGCCTTGCTGTCTTCCAACCATTGCTGTAGATCCAACAGTTCCTTGAAGTTCTGCTATATTTAATTTTGCATCTTTACCATATTGATCTATTATTATTTGAGCTGCCTTTTTACCTTCTGCAACCATATCTGAACCTAAAAAGCATTTATAAAGTGAATCGTCTGATACTGTAACTTTTCTATCAACTATTACTACTGGGATTTTAGCATCTTTAGCTTCTTTAAGTACAGTATCCCATCCTGTTTCTACAACCGGATCTAAAGCTATTATATCTACTTTTTGAGCAATAAATGATCTTATAGCTTTTATTTGATTTTCTTGTTTTTGTTGACCATCAGAAAATTTCAAATCAAAATTAGAATCTAGCGTTGGAATTGATTTTATTGAGTCAGTTTCTGCTGTTCTCCATCCGCTTTCTGCTCCAACTTGTGCAAATCCAATTACTTTTTTAGCTGATGAACTTTTCGCTGATGTTTGTGCAGCGTCTCCTTTTGATGCTGAACCTCCACAACCTGCAAGCATACCAACACATAATACAGTACTTGCCACTAATGCAATCATCTTTTTTAGTTTCATAATTAATTCCCCCTATATTTATGTTTTCGTTTTCATGAGTTAATTATATAGCTGCTCTTTAAAATTGTATTTGCATTAATTGGCACTTTTGTATACTTTTAAGACTTATATTAATTTTAATTACTTCCAATAGTTTCTTTAGTTATTTTATTGCATTCTAATAATATTTTCTTTGGAATTTCCTCTTTATTTAATATCTTAAGAGCATACTCCACGGCTTCTTTTCCTCCAGTTTTACAAGTAAAGGTCCCTTGAAGTATACCATTCCTAACCATCTCTTTTCCACCTTCTGGACCTTCAAGCCCATCAACTCCAATTATCTTTATATTCTTTAAATTGTTCTTCACTGCAGCATAATACGCTCCAAGTGCCATATAATCACTATGTGCAAAAATAATATCTACATTATTGTCTTCTTTTAAAATCTCCTCAAGTTTATCTTCTGCTTCACTTTCTTGCCAATTTCCAACAATAGTTCTATCCACAGAAACATTTTTATGTTTAGTGATTGAATTTCTAAAGCCATTAGTAATTTCTTTATCTGTACTTGAATCTAACATTCCTTGAACTTCTATAACTTTGACTTTATCTTTATCTTTACCTGCTAATTCACCGACTAACTCTCCAGCCTGCATGCCTATAGATTCTGTATCAGAACCAATATACAAAGTGTAATCGTATCCACTTATAGCCCTATCTAACATAATAACAGGTGTAGTTTTATATATTTTCCCTACTGTACCTGTTAATTCTTTCGAATCGTTTGTTGATACTATAAGGACATCTGCACCAAAATTAATTAAATCTTCAATATCTTTTTTTTGTTTTTCAGTATCTCCACCTGCATCTTTAAATATCATCTTTATATTACTATGCTTTTTAGCTTCCTCCTGGATTTCCTTATTCATATATACTCTCCATGGCTCATACAAGTTAACTTGGGACATTCCAATAATAAAAGTATCTTTTTTTTGAGAGTTTATCCTACTGGAATAGAGTTTATAAATGATAATAAATAATATTAAAATTAATATTGTAAACAAATAAATTATATATTTTTTATTCTTCATTTATTTCCCCCTCTTAAACTCTGTTGGTGAAATTCCAACTACTTTTTTGAAAGCTCTACAAAAATAATGTTGATTACTATACCCCACTAACTCCGCAACATCATATATTTTAATTGATGGATCTTCCATAATACACATAGCCTTTTTTATTCTTACATTAGTTAAATAATCAATAAAGGAAAGGCCTGTCTCTTTCTTAAGCAGCTTGCTTAAATACGATGATGTAACTTCCAATTTATCAGATATATCATTTACGCTTAAATCATTTGAATAATAATTATCCTCTATATATTTTATGGCCAACAAAATTATAGGGCTACATTTTCTTTTTTTATTCAAATCATTTACTATTTTTAAATATTCATGCTTTATTTTTAATATTCCCTCTGCAACATTTGCTTGTTCAACAAGCACATTGCACTTTAAATATTTACCAATTTCCATTTCCACCTGATTGCCAAGGTTAATCCATTCCACCATATCATGTATATTTGCAATCAATACTACGTTATTCTTATCATCGTTAAAAATAAACTTTTCATTTGATTTATTAAATTTTTCATTTAGCAAATTAGCAATTGCAAATTCTAAAAGTTCCATATTCCATCTTTTCTCTGCAGTTTCTAAATTTAATTTTTCTATTGGTTTAACTAAAATAAGCCCAACATTATTATTAAATTTAATTTTAAAATATTCAATTTCTTTTAACATCTGTTGATCATTTAATTTGTTATCTAGCCATTCACTAAAAAAATTTTTCTTCAATATTTCTATATTTTCATTTAATTGCTTTTCTACCCAATCTAAATAATTAGTTTCATTTTGAATTTCATTAAGTTTGGATACTGCTTTTAATATTATCTCTTCCATATTCTTTTTGTTGACTGGCTTTAAAACGTAATCAAAAACATTATACTTTAAAGCTTTTTGTGCATAGGAGAAATCATCATATCCACTTATAATAATAACAATGCTTTTATAATTAATCTCCTTAAGTTTTTCCAAAAGATTGAGGCCATTTAGAAAAGGCATATTTATATCTAATAAAATTATATCCGGTTTCTTTTCTTTTATAACTTCCAATGCGATTTCGCCATCTTCTGCCTCACCTACTATATTAATATTAAGTTCATGCCAATCTAATAGATTCTCAATTCCTCTTCTAATTTTAGGTTCATCATCAGCAACAACTAATTTCCACATAAAACCCTCCGTTATTCTGTTTTTGTATCAAATGGTAGTACTTATTTCCCCGATATTATTAATAGTAGTAATCTTTTGGAAATTTATCAATAGATTTTTGAAATAATTTTCCAAAACATTGTATGTACAATTCTTATGTATTATAATATACTTGTGCATACATTAAATCAATATATTTCATGTAAATGTATACTTTATTAAAAATATTTATTACTAATCGGAGGTGTTCATAGTGGCAATAGGAAAAAGATCTTTTGGAAAAATGCCTAATGGAGAAGAAGTTGATATCTATACATTAAAAAATGATAATGGAATGAAAATAGAAATAAGTACTTATGGTGGTACAATTGTATCCGGAATAGTTTCAGATAAAAGCGGAGATTTTCATGATATAGTATTAGGTTATGATAATCTAAATAGTTATTTAAGTGGAGATAAGTATTTCGGTGCATTAATAGGACGTTTCGGAAATCGAATACAATATGGTAAGTTTACTCTTAATAATAAGGAATATACTTTAGTACAAAATAATGGAGAAAATCATCTTCATGGTGGCACTAAAGGCTTTGATAAAGTAATCTGGAATGCTAAAGTAATTGAAACTGAACCAAATACATTAGAGCTTTCTTATTTAAGTCCTGATGGTGAAGAAGGATACCCTGGAAATCTTGATATAAAAGTTAAATATGTACTCACTGAAGATAATGCTTTAGAAATTAATTATTTAGCAACTACTGATGAAGATACTGTTGTAAATCTTACTAACCATGCTTATTTTAATTTATCTGGACATTCTTCTGGAGATGTGCTTAAGCAAAAGTTAATGATTAATGCAGATAAATTCACTCCAAACGACAAATATTCAATTCCTACTGGGGAAATAACAAGTGTTGAAAATACACCTATGGATTTTAGGACTTTGACTCCTATTGGTACAAATATAAATTCTGATCATGAACAAATTGTTTTTGGAAATGGATTTGACCATAATTGGGTACTAAATTCTAATGGTTCACTTGATGTGAAGTCAGCTCAAGCTGTTGATGAAAACACTGGCATAGTAATGGATGTATATACAACAACTCCAGGAGTTCAATTCTACAGTGGAAATTTCCTTGATGGATCTGATATAGGTAAAAACAATACTGCCTACAATATTAGAAATGGTTTCTGCCTTGAAACTCAATTTTTCCCTAATTCTATTAATTGCAGCAATTTCAAATCACCAATATTGAAAGCTGGGGAAATATACAAGCATAAAACAATATATAAATTTTCCATACTATAAATAAACCTCATAAATATTGCCCATAAAACTTTATGACTAAATAATGATGAGTAAATAGGAGTTTAATGCCAAAAGCCTGAGAGGCTTTTGGCATTAAACTCATTTAAGAAATCCCCAGTTAATCTCAACCTTATCCATTCATTATTCATCATCACCTATAATTACTATCTTTTACTTCTTACACAAATGAACTATTGTTGAAATTGCCTCTCTATATTTTACATATGTTTTTGCTCATCCAAAACTCTATAAATTGCCTTAGCAACCCCCAGATTATCATTAGTATCTGTTATGTATTTTGCAATTTCTTTTATTTCTTGAATTGCATTTCCCATAGCAACTGATTCAGTAAATTCTGTAAACATTGAATAATCATTAAAACTATCCCCGATAACCATAACCTCATCTTTATCAAATCCCATTTTTTTCGCTACTTTAGCAAGAATAATACCTTTTTGGGCCGTTACATGAGTAATTTCTATATTATCTTTAAAAGAAGATGAAACCGCAATTCCTTCTATTTCACTTGTTATTTTCTTCATTTTATTGATAATTTCTACATCCTTATGAAATGCTACAAATTTTCTAACTTCTATATCAGAATTAAAAAATTCCTGTAAATTTTCTATATAATTTAGTTGTATAAAATATGCTTCTTTTTTTGCCCATTCAATAGCTTCATCTTGACTCAACTCTGGATGAAATGATAATGTCCTATACACCATTTCCTTTAATGCTTCTTCTTTTGTATCTGTAGTAAATATTCCTTTATTGGTAAATATCCTTGCAGATACTTTTTCTTTATGTAATAATTCAGTTATTTTCAATGCAGTTTTCAATTCTATATTAATTTCTTCTAATATATTCCCATCTTCATCTCTATATTCTGCACCATTCATTAAAACACATTGACATCTTATGTTGTTTTCTTTTAAGAGAGATTGGACAGTAAAATATTCTCTCCCTGTTGATATAGCAAATGCTATTCCAGCTTCTTCAGCTTTCTTAATAGCTGTTACAGTTTCCTCATCTATTTTATGCATTTTGTTTAGCAATGTTCCATCCATGTCAGATGCAATTAATTTTATCATTCTGGAATCAGCTCCTTGTTTCTATTATATTTTTATCCTAGTATATTATAACAATAATATTCTACTTGATAAACCTATAGATATCCAAATTAATAATCAAACTTATAAATGATATATACATGCATCATTGAGAAATTATAATCGTAACACTGCACTAGAAATTACATACATATTTGTGCAAGCGGCATATGAATTTAAGCTGTGATGATTATTAAGCAGATAAGTGAAAGTCCAAATCTATGATTTGGTTTCTTGAACTTAGTTAACTCATTCATGAGTTAACCTCCTTTAAAAAACTGATTTGGTGTGAATCGCTTACTCAGCGAACGAACGCGAGTCGAGTTTCCTCTATGGGTTGTTCCACTTTCCGCTTGTCATAAATTTACTTTAGGAACATGCAGAAATGGGCGCAACCTTCCACTTAGAACCCATCCAGCGAAAATTTCATTAGTCCGCTGGAATAAATATGTGTTTAATTTCGGTAAGTTCAGCATATGTCTAATTCTTGCTTTGGATATCTATATCTATTAACAAATTCACCACATAAAAAACCCAGTATCTCATTTGCATAGAAGATACTGGGCTTAATTTTAGTTATTTATATTTAAAATTTATTTTCAAGAATTTTGAGCTTCTTGTTCATTCTTATAATTAATATTATCTTGTTTCTTAAAGAATGGTAGATAAATAAAGAAAGAAATTACTAATACTACAATTTGCAATAATGCGGTTCTAACTCCTCCAACTAAAAGACCTGAAATTGGAGCTGGAGTTGTCCATGGAACTGATACTGCACTAAATGGAGGCACTAATCCTGTACCTATTGCAAAATAAGTTATTAATCCAGATACTACTGGTGTAAGTATAAACGGAACTGCCATAAATGGATTCATTACTATTGGTGTTCCAAAAGTAACTGGTTCATTTATATTAAATATACCAGGTAATATTGATAATCTACCTAATTGTTTAGATTGAGCTGATTTTGAAAAGAACAACATACATATTACAAGACCAATTGTCATACCAGAGCCTGTTACTGTCATGAATTGATCAACAAATTGTTGTGTTACTATATGAGCTCCATTTGCAATTGTTAATTCCTTACCACTATTAATTATTGCTTGATTATCTAATGTATTAGATGCTAGTATTCCTGACATTACACCACCGACAATTGATGCACCATGAACTCCAAACCACCATAAGAAAGGAATTAGGAATCCGATTACAATAACTCCACCTAAAGAATCAGTCATACCTTGAAGTGGTGTTTGTAATACTTTATATATCCATTCAATTAATGTTGTTTGTAGTCCCCATTTAAAACCTGAGTAAACAATTGTAGCGCCTAATATTATAACTGCTGCTGGTATTAATGCTGCAAATGAATTAGCAACTCCTTGTGGTACACCAGCTGGCATTTTAATTGTAATATTTCTACTCATAAACAATGAATAAACTGCACCTACTACTAAACCAATAATAATAGCTGTAACCATTCCTTTTCCGCCAGCCCATGCTATTGGAATAACATCTCCAACTACTTCACCACTTTTTGGAGCAATAACTGTTGAACTTGTTGTTAATAAAAATACAACAAATGAGATTACTCCAGCTGATAAAGGCTCATGTCCTTCATTTTTTGCATAAGTATAACCTATTCCAATTGTTGCTATAAGAGCTATTACGTTAAAAGTTGCTCCGAATGCTTTCCATAAAGGGTCTGTCCATCCTGCACCTAAAGTTGCAGCTAACCAATCGTTTAAAGGTTGATAAGGAAGTTGTGCAAGTAATAAAAAAACTGAACCAACAAGTGTTAACGGCAATGTGTACAAAATACCGTCCTTTAATGCTACAACACCTTTCATACTAACAAATTTCATAATTACTGGCAGTATTTTTTCATTAAATGTAGTTGCAAATGATGACATAAATAATTCCTCCTTAAAAATAATTTACTATAAGTTCAAAAAATGATAAAATATATGAATAATAATAAATGAGTCAGATTTATTATTATTTTTACTTTTTAATTATGATTGTCCATGTGGTTTACTTACTAATTTATGCCACATGGCACTTTTTATTATAACTATCACTTTAATATAAATTATTATTTAGCTTTTTTATTATTTATTTCCCTGTCATACTTATTTAACTTCTATTTATTTGCTAATTTTAAAGCAAAATCTAATACTTTTTGACCATTCATCATTCCATAATCAACCATTGGAATTACATCTACCGGAATGCCCTTTGGTTCACATACTTTTTTGGCCTTTGGCAATGTATAGCCAACTTGAGGTCCTAATAACGCTACATCTACTCCATCTAAATTTTTATCCATCTGCCCTTCTGGAAAGGCTTCAATATCAACATCTACACCTTTAGCCTTAGCTGCATCCTTCATTTTATTAACTAAAAGGCTTGTCGACATTCCAGCTGCACAAAATAATCTGATTTTTATCATAAACATCCTCTCCTTAAATTTAAAATAAATTAATTGGTATAAACTTATTATAAATGATAATTTTTTCTATGTAAAGGTTTTAACAAAACTTATTTTTTATATTTCGACACAAATACTTCTTATAAAAAATCAGATTTAAATCAATTTTTATATTATTAATGAATTTTACTTAATAGTTTAAAATATTTTCTATTTAAAAAAGAAAGTTTCAATAAATTTTATTGAAACTTTCTATAATATTTAGTAGTGACAAATAACTGTATCCCCTACATTTATATAGTTATATATTGATTGTGCTAAATAATATGGTAGATTAACGCATCCATGAGATCCATCTGTTTTGTAAATTTGTCCTCCAAATACTGATCTCCAGCTTGCATCATGTAAACCTATATTTTTATTGAACGGCATCCAAAAACTAACAGGAGATCGATAATCTTCTCCAACTAATTCTGTGTCTCTTTGTTTAGCATATAAACGATAAACCCCATCAGGTGTTGAATTTCCATTGCTTTCATTTCCAGTAACAGTATCTCCCTCTGTGACTAAATTACCATTTTTATAAAACCATACGTGTTGCTTTGATAAATCAACTTCCACAAAAGTATCTCCAACATTACTAAAATATCCAGCCGCAGCTGTTTGCGTATATATTGGACTCTTCGATATAGCTTGTCCATTTCTAATATTAGTTATTAAAGCTTGTGTTTCCTGCGAACTATCGATCATCCAACTATGATTATTACCATAATATCCACCAGAAACTTTTATCCCTGAACCTAGTGAAGAAGTATAAAGATATGCCAAGTTATCTACATAACTTCTTACCAGACTTTCATAAAGAACTATCTGCAAATTTGCATCAAAGCTTATCCAATCCTTTATTGTAGATCCATCTAAAACTTGAGTCATACCTCCTATATCATATATTATCTTAGAAGATATATATCTATTCGCTGCATTCTTTGCATTAACAATTTGAGGAGTGGTCTCAGTAATTTTAGGATTTTCATAACAATTAGCTGATTCTAAATTTATTACAGCATCACTATGTTTAATAGCTTTTACTATATTTTGATATAGTGCATCCCTATTTACTTTATTTCCTTCCATTTCTTTTATAATAACGTAGTTATTATTTTGATACACAATATAAGCATTTCTAGGTTGAATTGTTCTATTTGGATCAAGACATACCAACTTGTTTATAATTTCTTGTAATAGCTTGTCATCAAAAGAAACAGCATTATTATTATTGGAATCAGTTTTCAACTGAATATCAGTTCCCTTAATTACTTCTTTGCTCCCTCCTTTTTCTTCTAATGTTAACGCATATGAATCTAAAGATGTTATCTCACTTTTTGTAGTCATAGAAGAAGTTTCTTTTTTTGTTTTAGCTGAAACACCTACTGAACTAACCAAAAACATACAAACTATAATTGCTAATATACCGAAAAAATTAATAAAACTTTTTATATTTTTATTTTCTATATATTCTTTTCTCTCCATAAAGTATCCCCCGTAGTTTATCTAAATTAAGTTGACAATTTGAAATTTGGTTAATCTTATTACCTTATATAAATCACTCCTTTTTAACGTTATATATAACATAAAATTTTCTAAAGATAGATTGTAAATTTATCAACCCTCTGATATTATACAATATTTTCCACTAAAAATCCAATCTATTATATCTTTATTTTATTATGCATTTTCTATAGCAAAAAAGCATAGTATTTCCATAGAGACACTGAAAAGTCATACTTTTTTTGTAACCTGGTTTTTCAGTAGTCTCAATTTCTATACCACACTTTATACCATACTTACCTTTATATATTTTTTGCAAACAAATAAATTAAAAGTGTTAATGGTTCCTATTTTTCTAATAACCTATCTATAGTATCAACTAAGTCACTAACTTCAGGTTTACTTAATTGTGCATCAGCCTTTACCGATTCTCCTTTATGTCTCAATTCTTCTGTAATCAATGATGAGAATATTACAACAGGAAGTTTGCCAAGAGTTAAATCTTCCTTAATTCTTCGTGTAAGAGTAAGTCCATCTAATTGTGGCATTTCTATATCTGTAATAAGTAATTGTGCCTCTTGTGTGAAGTCTTCACCTTTATCTTCTGCTAATTTAGTCAAATAATCTAATGCTTGTTGTCCATCATCAAAAACTTTCATGTTCCTAAATCCTGCTTTTGTCAAGGTATCCTTTAAAAGTCTTCTAATTAAAGCTGAATCATCCGCTAAAACTAATTTTATATCCGATCTATCCTTATAATTAACTTTAACAAGTCTATCTTCACTTATTCCAACACTTGGCGCTATATCTGTAACTATTTTTTCAAAATCAAGCATGATTAATACTTTACCATTTAAAAGTATATTACCAACAGATAGAGAATTTTCTGATAAATCATCCGGCTTCCTTATTTCACTCCATTTTATACGATGAACTCCAACTATGTCATCAATATTAAAGGAAACTTTAATTTTATTAAATTGACATATTATAACTTTCTTTCCAAGATCAGACGGTAATTTTTTAGACAAAATATACTTTAGGTCAATTAAAGTAATGATTTCATTTCTACATAAAATAAGTCCTGCTATTTCTGGTTTAGGATCTGGTAATCTAGTTAATCCACTAGTTGGCATTTCTATTACCTCTTTAACTTTTACAACATTAATAGCATAGTGATTCCCGTTGGCAATGAATTCAATTATCTCTAATTCCCCAGTACCTGATTCTAATAATATATTATTATTCATAATCTCTCTACCCCTTATCTAAAATTTATAATATTACTTTTTATAAATTCATTAAAATCTTTATTCATATTATCGCTATTATTAACAAATTCTTTATAAACTTATTATACCATTTATCTATACTAAATGGTAACATTTTAATACAATATTAGTCATAATATTCTTGTATCTATTGTCTAAGACTTAAAAGTTTGTTTTTTAATTGTTCTTCTATATTTTGCAATTCAACTTCTGCAGCTTTACGCTTTTCTTGTCCTTCTGTTTGTATACGAAGTACTTCGTCTAAAGTTGTAATTAATGATTCATTTGTATTTCTAAGGGTTTCAATATCAACAATTCCTCTTTCAGATTCTTTCGCTGTTTGAATAGTTGACATTTTCAGTGTTTCGGCGTTCTTACGTAAAAGTTCATTTGTCATATTAGTAACTTCATTTTGAACTTTTGCAGCATTATTAGAATGTGCTACCCCTAATGCTAGTACAATTTGACTCTTCCAAAGAGGAATAGTATTTACAATAGTAGATTGAATTTTTTCTGACATTAAAGAGTCATTATTTTGAACCAACCGAATTTGTGGTGCCATTTGTAATGAAATCATTCTTGTTAATTCTAAATCATGAATTTTTTTCTCAAAGCGGTTGCAAAGAGCCACAAAATCATTTGTTGATTGTGCATCTTCAGGAAGACCACTCAACTTAGCCCTTTCAACTAAAATTGGAAGCTCTTCATTTTCCAACTTTTGAAGCTTCTTTTTGCCTGCTAATATATACATAGACAATTCTTTAAAATAAGTCTTATTTATTTCATACATTTTATCAAGCATAGCAATATCTTTTAAAAGTTGAATTTGATGTGTTTCAAGCATTCCACAAATTTTATTTATATTTCCTTCAACTTTATCATATTTTGCTTTCATTTGAGTAAGCTTTTCTGAAGTTTTCTTAAATAAACCTAAAAAGCCTTTCTTTTCTTCTATAGATTCAAAGCTCTTCAACTCACATACTACATTAGTAAGCATATCTCCAACTTCACCAAGATCCTTAGTCTTTACATTATTTAAAGCTGTTTCAGAAAAATCCGCTATTTTCTTTTGAGATCCTACACCATATTGTAAAATTGAATTTGAATTTGTCACATCTATTTTCTCAACAAATTCATCTACCATCTTCTTCTCTTCTTCTGTTAAAAAACTATCATCAAGGGCTTCAACTTGCTTTGCTTCCTCCTCTACCTTAACAATAGGCACCTCATCTTTAAAAGGTTCAAATGTTAAGTTTGGTGTAACATTAATATCTTCTTTAAATGGATCATTCACTTTTAATTCCTCCTTATGCAAGCTAAATTATTTTTCAAAATCTTTTTTAGTTAAACCTTCTTGTGTAAATAATGTTTCAAGAACAGATATATCAGTTGAAATATCTAAAGCTAACTCTTCAAATAAATCATCAAGTAACTTCTCAAAAGCCATATTTATGCTATCTATTGCTTTTTCAATTTCACTTTTTGCATTTTTTATATTCATTCCTTGAACTGGCTGCTCATTTAATTCTTTATATGAATTGACCAATTTTAAAGTCATAGGAAGATAATGATTAATAAATTTATTAACCTCTGATAATTTGTTAGGATTCTTTTCTATATACTTAAGTATTTGTGTCACTATATTTTGAAGTTTATCTAATTTTCCAGATATCTCTTCTTCCTGTATTGCATTATTTACATTATTTATTTGTTCAATATAATTCTGCCCAATTTCAATCACTTGCAGTAATTCTTTTTTTTCAGGGTCACTTTTTTCTCTTTCCATTTGCTCTTGTTTTTTCAATTCATCTTCTTGTCGCTTTTTAAAAGCCTTTTCTGCATTCAAATAATTTTCATAAACCTCATAATTTAACATAAAATAAGTTTGTTTCTCATCAAACCTACCTTCTGGAAACATATTTAATTCAACCATTTTCTTTAAGTCTTTTATAACAAATTTATTTTTCCTTTCAATTGATACAGCTAATTCCTCTGTGCTACAATATTTTTTTTCTTCAAGACAAGTTACATATTTTTTGAATCTTTTCACTCTATTTCTTAATGTTCTCCCTTTTAAATAAAAAAATAAACTCACAAGAAAAAAACAAATAAAAACTGTTAAAAATACATTATAAGTAGTTGAATAATTTTCCATAATTAATATATATATTAATCCAATTATTGATAACGTCCCAAATAATCCACTTCCAATTGAACCAAATATAGTGTAAAGCATACCTGATATTCGTCCAACAGGTTTTCTAGCAATATATCGTTGTAATTCATTTTGATTTTTGACTACGTTATAATTATTCATTGTGTTAATATTCCTATATTTGTCTTTCATTTTAACTTTAATTTTATCATTTATATGATCTGATTTATCTTTAAACTTTACTTTTATTTCGTTTATTGTTCCTTCAGTTTTATCATCAATTTCTTTTTTAATTTTAGCAAAATCTATAGCATCAAATGCACTTTTTACTGTATCCATAATTTGATCTTCCAGATCAGAAAAATCCTTTTTTCCCATACTCATGCCTCCAAATTATTTTCTTAGGATACTCTTACAATACTATGTATATTGTAATAATATTTTGTTTAATTATATCTCATTCTTTAGATAATTACAATTTGTAACAACTTTATCATTTATATTTATTATTTAACTTAATATATTTCTAGGTTACTTGCCTATAAAACAAAAAGCATCTGCAGTACAGATGCTTTCACTATTATAAATGATTTACTTAGTTAGTATATATGTTAAGATTACCTTTTTCTAAATCATCTATTTATGGACCAAAACCCTATCTTCTTTATTTGGACTTTCAAATCTCACTGATGTTGGATCTGGTGTCTTATGTGAAGGTCCAGGTGTTGATAAATCAAAATAAAGTTTAGAATCTTTTGTAACCCCAAAATCTTTATTTGATCCTGTATTTTGAACTTTATTCAATGCCTCTCTAAACAATGCATTATGTGCTTCTTCTCTATTTAACAAGAAATCAATTGTTGCTCTAACTTCTTTATCTTGAATTTGACGATACAAATATTCATATACTACTTTCGCTCTTTGTTCAGATGCTATATTAGATAATAAATCTGCAACTAAATCTCCAGTAACTGTTACATAATTGGCTGTCCATGGCTCTCCAGAAGAATTAATTAATACAGGTGACAATCCACACTGAACATGAGTTTGAATTTCTCCACTAGTAACTTTTTGATTATCAACTTCATGACCATTAAGTAAATTTATTGTTTGCGCTACCATTTCCATATGACTAAGTTCTTCTGCTCCAATATCCATAAATAAATCTTTTATTTCAGTATCTTTTATTCTAAAACTTTGTGAAATATACTGCATTGCAGCTTTAAGTTCTCCATTACCTCCACCTAACTGTTCCTGCATTAATACTGCATACTGAGGGTTTATTCTCTCTACCTTTACATCCTTTAATAACTCCTTTTTATGTTCAAACACAAATAACACCTCCTAATAATATAAATATTACACTTTTAGTATTTCTACTTTCATTTTTAAATATTCATTTCAAATTTATTTTGTAGAAATATGTATAATTCTAATTCATATATACATTCATAATTTATATTTGCTAGATTTCATTAAGCTTTTCCCATAACAATCCAGTTAAAAACTTATAAATATAATAATAAACTCTCAAAGTGGTAACGTTTTTTGTAGAAATTTTAGATTTTTTGGGTATATATTGCTATTTACCTTGCGTATTTATTAACTAATAGCGTATATTATAAGTAAGTAATTATCATTTTGTGTTATTATTTATTCAGTATTTTCAATAATAATACAATGTTTTTAGGGGGAATTTATGATGAAATGGTTTAATAACTTAAACATGTCAAAAAAACTAATACCTGCTTTTATAGGTATTGCATTACTAATAGCATTAGTTGGTTCTGTCGGAATACGAAACATGCAAATTATGAATAAAAATTCAAATACTGTTTATCAACAAAATCTTTTATCTATTGAACAAATGAATAAAATTAAGCAAAATATTTTAGAGATAAGATATAATCTATTAAAAATTTCAAATCAAGCCAATAAAGAAAATCAAAATCCTGGTTTGGAAAAAGAAATTTCAAATTACTCAGCTGAAACAGATGAACTTTTGAATACTTATGAAAAGAATTTTTTAACTGAAGAACAAAAACCAATCTTAGAAAAGTTAAAAAAGGATTTGCAAGAATTCAGATCAATCTATAATGATGTTATAAAATTATCAGATCAACAAGATTTTGAAAAATCTAAAGTTAGATTTACTGAAATAGCTACTGCAAGAGCTAATGTATTTAAAGGGTTAGATGATCTAATTCAAATTAATGAAGAACTTGCTGCCAATTCACATAGCCAAAATTCAAATGCATACAATTCTTCATTATATTTCATACTGACTGTGGTTATCATTGGATTAGCGCTTTCTATAATAATTGGTACATCTATATCAGTCATCATTTCAAAACAATTGAAACAAGTCTTAAATTTTGCAGAAGCAATTGGTGAAGGTGATTTAACCAATAAAATAGCTATAGATAGTAGAGATGAAATAGGACGACTTTCAAAAGCTTTAAATAAAGCTGGTGAACACATAAAGGAACTTATAACTAAAATAGTAATTAGCGCCGAAAAAATAAATTCTTCTAGTGGAGATTTATCTGCTACTACCGAAGAAATATCATCAATGATGAATACTTCTGGAGAAGCCACTGAATCTATTGCTAAGGGTGCGCAAGATTTAAGTGCTACAACAGAAGAAGTCCATGCTTCCATGGATGAAATAGCACGAGATACGCATGACTTAGCAGATAAATCCGAAGAATCAAAAACTTCTGGAGATGAAATAAACAAAAGAGCTATTGAAATCAAACAAAAAGCTGCTGAAAATATTAAACAAGGTAATATAATATATGAAGAAAAGAAACTTAATATAATAAAAGCTATTGAAGAAGGTAAAGTTGTTGAAGAAGTCAAGATAATGGCTGATTCAATTGGAAGTATATCTGAACAAACTAATTTACTTGCACTAAATGCAGCTATAGAAGCAGCTCGGGCAGGAGAACAAGGAAAAGGCTTTGCAGTAGTAGCTGATGAAGTAAGACAGCTAGCCGAACAATCTTCTGAAGCTGTAATTCAAATTCAAAATATGGTTACTCAAGTTAGAAATGCTTTTGATGCCATATCTTCAAGTGGCCAAGATATATTAGATTATATTGCCAATAATGTACAACCAAGTTATAACTTGTTGCTAGATACAGGTGTACAATATGAAAAAGATGCTGAATTTGTTAGTCACATGGCTATAGGTATATTTAATGCCACTAAACATATGAATGACACGGTAACTCAAGTCAATAAAGCCTTTGAAAGTGTTTCTCTCACAGCTGAAGAATCAGCTGCAAGCTCTGAAGAAGTATTAGCCAGCATCAGTGAAATTACTAAAGTAGTAGCTCAAGTTGCAGATTCAGCTCAAAGTCAAGCTGAACTAGCATTAGAATTACACGAACTAGTTCAAAAATTCAAGATTTAATTCTATTTATAATAAGTTTAAGCACAATCTAATGATTTATATATTAATCATTAGATTGTGCTTATTTTAACTACCTATATTAACCAATCACCATTCTTAAACACTTGAATTTTTTCACCATCAGCTGTTTCACCAATAATTTCAAGGTCTGCTGAACCTACCATAAAATCAACATGTGTTAATGAATCATTAACACCATTTTCTAAAAGTTCCTCTTCCGACATATTGTCACTATCTTTCAAGCAACTTGGATATGCTTTACCAAATGCAAAATGACAAGATGCATTTTCATCAAATAATGTATTATAAAATATCAATCCTGAATTTGATATCGGCGAATTATATCCAACCAAAGCAACTTCTCCAAGATATCTTGCGCCTTCATCAGTATCCAAAATTCCCTTTAATATTTCTTCTCCCTTTTCTGCTGAAAAATCAATTATCTTTCCATCTTTAAAAGTCAATTTAAAATTATCTATTAAATTACCACCATAATTTAATGGCTTTTTACTAGTAACATAACCATTTACACCATCTCTCTTTGGAAGTGTAAATACTTCCTCAGTTGGCATATTAGCTACAAATTTAGCACCATCTTTAGTATATTCTGCTCCTGCTAACCATTCATGTCCTTTTGGAAGCTCCACAGCTAAATCTGTACCTTCAGATTTGTAATAAAGAAATTTAAAACTTTTTTCATTCAAATAATTTTTTCTAGTTTCTAATTTTGATAAATGTTCTTCCCACGCCAAAATCGGTGACTCTTTATCTACTCTTACTATTTTAAATATTGATTTCCAAAGCTTCTCAACAGCTTCTGTCTCTGACACATTTGGAAATACCTTTTTAGCCCATCCTTTTGTAGGTATTGATACAACACACCATGGCACTTCATTACTCATATAAGCATCATTAACCTTTTTCAAAGTTTTACTTGCTGTTTTAAGTTGAGCCGCTATTTTATTTGGATCCACTCCTCCTAAAAGCTCTGGATCTTGTGCCGCTATACTAATTAATCCAGTTTTTTCTTTTATAAGTTGTTCTCTTGCTAGTGCACGATATATTGGCTCCATTTCAAAACTCTCCATCGGAGCTTTATTATATCTTATTAATGAAAGCTGCTCATCATTATATTCTACTATTACATTTATAGCTCCAGCTTCATAAGCTTTTTCCGCTATCATTCTAGCAAACTCTGCACATTCTATTGGTGAATTTATAAGTAACTGTTGATTTTGTTGTAAATTAATACCTGTTTTAACTACAAGTTCTGCATATTTTTTTAAAATTTCTGTATTCATTTTTACTATCTCCTATAATTTTGTGATATTTTTACCATAATTATATCACACTTTACAATAATCATTATTCGGTTAAAATATTAATTTTAATTAACAGATTAAAATAGAAAAAGGATACTTAAGCTTTATACACAAAAAGTATCCTTTTTCATAGTTCACAAATCTAATCTAGATATCTTTTTTAGTTTTATTTTCATAATTCCAATACATTATCAATGCAATAATTGAAAAAATTGCAGGGCCAACAACACTCCAAATTGTAGTTTGCATATCACCTTCTAATGCAGGCTGTATAATTGAAAACAAATTCGCAAGCCCTACTGTTAAAACAACTATACAAGTCCAAAAGTTAGCACTTCCTTGAGATTTAAATACTACAAAAGGTTTATTTATTTCGCTTTTCTTCTTAAAGTAAGGAAATGCAGCTGCTATAAACATATATGGAAGTGTCATTGCAACATTGGTCATAGATACAAGTATATTAAAGAATGCAGCCATTGAATTTCCTCCAAATGCTACTAATGCTATTACTATACAAACTATTGTTGCTTGAATCCACATTGCATTAATAGGCAATCCATTTTTAGTTTCTCCAATTTTACCAGGCCAGAGTTTAGCTGGCGTACCTTCTATTATCTGCTTCAATGGTGAATACATTAGCGTAAAAAATGCTCCAGACAGTGCCAAGAACATTGAAAGTCCAACAAATCTTGCAACACCATGGCCTAAAGCTACAGCCACAGCCTCACTTGCTCCAAAAGCAGAACCAAGTGAATATCCTAAATTAGACATAACTATATAACTTGCATTTCCTAAATTAACATTTTTGATTCCCATTACTGTTGACCAGTTTGTAAATACCCCAACTAATAATATTCCTAATGAATATCCTACTGAAATTATAGCTGATGATATTAATATTCCCTTTGGAAAAGTTCTTTCTGCATTCTCAGTTTCATCAACTAATCCTCCAACTGCTTCTATTCCTCCATATGCAAACAAAGCATAAACCACAAATGCTAAAGAAGCAATTATATCTCCTGAATATTTAGGATTTGGTGTTTGTGTAAATGAACTAATACCTATAATCGGTTCAGCCAATTGTCCACCATTTCCTAAAAATACGCATATTGCACCAATCCATAAAAATACGTTCAATAACAAAACCGCTGTTCCACCTAATGAAGTTACCTTCTTTATTTTTTCAAGGCCTTTAGTAGATGTATATGTCACTGTTATTATCCATATAATTCCCAAAACTCCTAATACCTGTGGTCCTTGAAGTCCTAATATACTCCAGTTTTGTGTTGTATCTTCTCCAAATATAGCATTTGATACTGGAACCCACATACCAGATGACACATTAACCATCCATGTTATATAAGAGAAGTACCACATAAAGGTTCCTATAAATGCAAATCTTGGTCCAATAGATTTCTCCATCCATGAATAGATTCCACCTTTTTCTTCTTTAAAAGCGGCTCCCATTTCAGCTACCATTAATGCAAATGGAACAAAGAATGTTATCCCTGATAATATATACCAAGGAATCGCAGCATACCCCATCTTATAAAATGATCTTGGAATATTGTTAAATCCATATACAGATGTAAAAATCATTAATGCTAAAGGTATCAACGTTAATTTTTTTGATGATTTTTCTTTCGCTTTCATTTTTCCTCCTTAATTTATATTGTAATCATTATCATTAGAACAAAAAATTTTTCGTATGTTTTTACAATTTCACTCAATGTAATATTTTAATTATAATTTTATTTTTTCCACACCATTCTATTTTATGTATCCATTCTGACAACTCATTTTAATATAATAAATTTCTTCTTTTTAAATTTTACAGAATTTTAAAAGCTTAATGTAGTAACACTAAGCTAATCACAAATTATATTATATTTTATCCATGCCTATAATGCAATGTTTACTTTATTACGCAAAAGAGAAGCTTCTCATATAACTAGAGTTAGCTTCCCTTAGATATTGATTCAAATTTATTTTAACCTGGCATTACACACTCAAAAAGTTTACTTCCCATCTTTCCTAATACCACGCATAATCCTAAATTTATTAAAGCTACAATGAAAATAAAAATCTTTGAAACGGCTGTATAAGATACAATTATGAAAAGACCAGGCATTAATAATGATCCTATAAACAATGCTATTCCTAGATATATTTTTATTTTTAAATATGGTGGAGATAGTTTTTTAAATCGAACTTTTGCATCATAAATTCCAGCTACAAATGCCATTATAACAGTTATTGGGAAAAATATAGACAATGTTTTATTTACTGTAAGTAAATTATTACTCATATCTTCTGGTAATATAAACGATAATATGAAAAATCCTAATATAAATACAGCTATAGCTTCTGGGAAATGTACAGATATTGGATGCAAATGTAAATCTAAAATCTTTTGTCTTTTTTCATTAATATTAAACTTATGTTCAACAAAGGCTGTCTTCGGAACTCCACAAGCTGGACAAACATCTTTTAATTCTGCCTCTTCCATTATAAATCCACAAACTTTACAACGTACGTACTTCTTCATATTCTAACCTCCTCAAAATTATAGCTAATTTATTTTAACTATATTACCTATATATATATTATCTCTCAATACTACCTATTTTCGCAAGTTTTTCATATATTTTTCACAAAAATACTTTATCCTACAGTTTCTATTCAAAAATATAAGAATAATAGAATTGCTTAACATCTTCTATTATTCTTATTCACCAAAAAATTCTATACTTTTTCTTATATAATTATTTTCCTACCTTCATTTACTGCTTCAACCCTATTTTTAACTCCAAGTTTGGAGTATATGTTTATTATATGAGTTTTTACAGTTGATATGGATATAAATAGCTTTTCTCCAATTTCTTTATTACTCAGCCCATCTATTAAAGCCTGAAGAACTTCTATTTCTCTAGGACTTAAAACTTCATTTTTATCCCTTATCCCCATTAAATCACAAAGCTTCTTTACAAATACTTTATTATCTGCATCTTCTAATAATTGAGTTTTAAATTTTTGTATTATTTCTTTTAAATAAACTCTTGTTTTATAATAAGGAAATAATATATCTTCATCCCTAGAATAATATATTGCTTCTTTAAGACTGTTTATACATTCTCTTGAATTTTCTAATTTAATTTTATCCAATACTATTACTTTCCAAATTAATGAATATACAAGTAAATATCCAATTCCACTTTTTCTACAAGCAAATACAATATTGCTAAACTCATCAAAACTCTCTTTATATTTCTCTTTTTTATACAGAACCATCCCATAAGTTAACCTTAAAATATCGGGATAAACTGATTTTTTATACTTTTCCTTAAACATCTTTATAAATTCATCATATTCCTCTACTTTTATCCTATTTTCAAAAAACAACAATCTAATTTTAAGTGCCAGCATTTGAATATAAGAATAGTTATCTTTATTTTCTTTATCTATGTTATTTAATAATTTTTCGCACTCATCAATATTACCTTGTATATATTTTACTTCTGCAAGATTATAATTAATGTTAACCTCTAAAGGTTTAAAAGCAGCTCTTTCTTTAAACTCTTCAAGTGTTTTTTGGGCTTCCGTTAAAAGTTGTTCTGCCTCTTTATCCATAAGTTTTTTAATATAAATTCCTGGAAGTCCAACTGTTCTCATTATATCAAAACAAAACCTATAATTTTTATTATTAATTTGTTCATTTAATTCTTCATAGTACTTTAAACACTCATTTAGCTTTCCTATACTTTCCAACACAGAAACTTTATTATATTTATATATTAAATCCACATAGCGGTTATTTAATTCTTTATTTGATTCTTTAATTAGTTCCATCATTTCAAAAGATTTTGTGTATTCATTAGCAAATCCTAATGCCCATGACGCTAAAATATAGTAAACTGTCTTAGTAAGCACATTTAAATCCTTATCAATTTCTTTAGGAAAATTAAAGCAACTCTCTTCTACATAAGTATTATTTAATATAATACCAAATAATTTAATCGCATTCCCAAGGTTATTCTCCTTGCTATAATTAAGTGATTTAATTATTGTGTTGCATCTCTCATAATCTAAATTTAAATAATTGAAAAATAATGAGATAAGCGTTAAATCTGCGCTTCCATTATAATATTCTAATGGAAATTCATTTAATACTTTTGTTGATACAATGTTATGTGCATTTTCTTCTAGTATTTTTAATGCACTATTATATCTATTATAATTTATATAAATCCTTATAACTTCATCATAATTATTCTCTTTAATTAATGAAGCTGTAAGCCTATCTATAATATCATTTTTGACGCTTTCTTCATATTTATCAAAAAGTTCTACAAGATGCTGCCTTAAGATATTATGATATCTATATATCTTTTTTTCTTCATCGATTGTAATTATCAACATATTTTTTTCTATTAAATTCTTTATTATTTTAAAGCCATCCTTATTATCAATATCTTTATAAATATCAGGATTCACATAGTTTAAGGGCGAAGTTTTAACCAAAAAATCAATTTCATCTTGTGACAAACTCCCTATAATTTCATTATTCATATAATCAATAAATAATTTATTTCCACGCGGTATATTTTTTATAGTTTTATTATTTCCTAATACAGTTAACAAAAGCTTAATTGCTCCTACCCAGCCCTCCGTAATTGAATAGATTTCTTTAATTATAGCCTCATCAATGATTTTATAAGTATTATTTTTTATAAATTCCTCTGTTTCTATTAAAGACAAATTAAAATCTGCTGAACCTACTGTAACTATTCCACCTTTCATAAGAATATTTCCTAGATAAAGTTTAACATCATATCTTGAAATCAAGATAAAATGTACATTTTCTGAAGAATTTGCTACAAAATATTCAATAGTTTCAAGTAGAAATTGATCTTCTATATAGTGAAAATCATCTAATACTATAAATAGCGTGTCTTTATTTATAAGTTCGTTAATTAAGGATGATATCAATTCAAAAATATCCTCTCTTTTTACTAATGGATTTATCATATCAATGTAAAAATTCAAATCTTCAATATTATCTTTTAATCCATGTAAAACATAAGTCCAAAAGTAAGTTAAATCATCACTGTTTTCATCTAATGAAAGCCACATATAATTAGCTTTATCTTCAATGTAATTAGAAATAAGTGTACTTTTGCCAACAGCAGCTCCACCTTTTACAACTGCCAGCTTATTTTCTTTAATGTTAAGAAGCTTGTCTTGTATATTTTTATTTCTATGAATCATATTTTTACTTTTTGGTCTTATTAGTCTTGTATGAAGAATATTTTTCATTTAAATCACCCTAATAACTTATTTTGTTGTATATATTTTAGCATATATTGGCTTTTCTGAGCTTAATTTTATTTATTAAATATGAAAGAATTATCATTATTATACAAAGAAAAATAACATTAATTATATCAATATAATTTGTCTTTCCGTTTTCTAGTGCAATTGTAAAATTCAAAATATGCTTTTGTGGCATTATATCACTAATTATATTTATTAAAGTATTATTAGAAATAGTAAAGAAGCTTCCTGCAAGCAAAGTAGTTATTATATTAATCATAACTCCTAACATACTTGCACTTTCTTCTTCTTTTACAATTGAAGAAATTAATAATCCAAAAGCCGAAGCTAATAAAGCTAATACCAACACTATAAAATCCAATTCAAATACAGTAACATTTGTATCTAATTTCAGCACTTCTTTTGCTATTGTTACTACTATTACAGTTGGGACAAAAATCATAATAAAGACTGAAACAAAATGGCTTAATATATACTGTTCATAAGATATATCAGCACTTATAACTCTTTTTGATATCCCCTTTTTTTCATTAAAGTAAAATCTATAAAGCATTACTCCTAATAATATTATAAACATAGTTATATATCCAACTATATTAGCAGCCACACCTCTCTTTTCACCATCTTTAATTTCAACATTTTCTCCATTAGCTATTTTCAATAACTTGCTTTTAAAATCATTTCCTTTAACAGTATCTACCTGTACTTTCCCATCTTCATAATATATTACAGCATCATACTTGTTTTTTACCAAATCCGAAAGAGGCACTTTATTTTTAAGTTGTGTGATATTAGCCTGAGTACTGTTAAAATTAATATTATCATTTCTAACCACTCCAATATTTGCTCTTTCAACAAAACTACTTGAAAAATATATAGCAGCTACTATAACTATTGGTGTTATAATAATAGGCATTATCAAATAGGTTTTACTATTTATCATTCTATATAAAATTCCTTTTATAACATTTATCATATAAATTCTCCTTATCTTTCAGAATAATTAGTTCTATCTTCAATTTATGGCTTACGGTCTTGAAATTCATTCATCCTCTAACCTATATATAATCTTCTGGTTTATAATTAATATGCACAACAATCAGACATATTATAGAGAGAAAAATCAATCCTAAAATAATTGCATTATAGTTTTCAAAATTATTATCATATATTACATTAAAACTCGAATCTAATATCCACTTTATAGGTGATAAGTTTGAAACTTTACTAATAACTTTTCCTAAACTATCTACAGGAAAAAACATTCCAGAAAGTAGTGCTAAAACAGCTCCTATATCTGAAAGTATCATATTAGTAAGCTCCTCTTCCTTTATAATCACACATAATGCGCCTCCAATTGTAACTGTAAACAGCAAAAATGCCCAAAACAATCCTAGTATATATACAAAATTACTTCCACCAAAATTTACTAGTCCAAAATAATTCATCAATGACATATTTATAGAAACTGTTATTATCATAAATAAATATGAACTTAGTATCTTAGACATGTAAATAGATATTTTTGAAACTGGTGCATAAGCTATCCTTATATTTCCCTGCCTTAACTTCTTTTCCAAAAAAGTGTTTGGAGTTATTGTAATAGACATAATTATTATATATATCATCATAGTAACGCCATAATAATCATAGGAGGTAATTCCCTCTCCTCCATAAAGACTTGAAAATACGAAGCCAAATAACCCCAATAAAAGCCAAGGATAAATAACACATGCCATTACAACAACAGGCGTTGTAATTAAATTTTTAAAATCTTGCTTAATAAGCTTCCAAAAAACCATTTTATTCACCTCTAATCCCTTAAGTTTCTTCCTGTAAGCTTTAGAAATACCATTTCTAAGTTTCCTTCTTCGCTTGTTATATGGCTTATTTTTATATTCCTTTCAATTAAGCCTAAAATAATCTTATCAAGATTTTCTATTTCCTTAATAGTTGTTATACTAAAACAATTCTCTGTAAGTTCAACTTTTTGAATTCCTTCTATTTCATATAAAAAATCAAACTTCATATTATCATTTTTCATAGACGATATTGATATTTTATAAACTCTTGTGTTTCTATAACTTTCCATCAGTTCTGGTATTGTACCTTCTGCTATCTTTTTTCCTTTGTCCATTATTACTACTCTATCGGCTATCTCCTCAACCTCTTCCATATAATGAGTTGTATAAATTATTGTAGTACCAGTATCTCTTAGTTTTTTAATTGATTCTAATATGTGATTTCTTGATTGCGGATCAATTCCTACAGTAGGCTCATCTAATATTAATATCTTTGGCTTATGAGCTATTGCACAAGCAATATTAAGTCTCCTCTTCATCCCTCCTGAAAAGGTTATTGGCTTGCTATTCTTTTTATCCTCTAGCCCAACCATCCTTAAAGCTTCTAATACAGCATCTTTAAGTTCTTTTCCTCTCAACCCATACAAGGATGTAAAAAATTCAATATTTTTATATGCAGATATCTCTTCAAATATGGCAAGTTCCTGCGGCACTATGCCTAGCTGAGCTTTTATCCACCTTTTATTATCCTTTATGTCGCTTCCAAAGAATTTTATTTCGCCATCATCATGCTTTAATATGGTAGAAAGAATATTTATTGTTGTACTTTTTCCTGCCCCATTAGGTCCTAAAAATCCTAGTATCTCCCCTTTAAACAAATTGAACTCTAATCCATTAACAGCCTTATTCTCCTTATAATATTTTATTAAATTTTTTACTTCTAATATTGTTTCCATTAATCTCACCTCTTAAAACTATATTACTCTCTAGTCCTTGTAGTTGTATTCAACCGAAAGGTTGATTTTAATATATTAAAAACCAGGACTGCCAAAGTTTATTTACTTATTCTTCCATTTTATAATTTCATGCAATAAAAAAAGCCTTAGATTTCTCTAAAACTATCTGTTCATAAGTTCTATAAAATTATCATGTCTCATTAAAAGTGAAAAATAAATGCTGAAAACTGCTAGAAATGAGTTTGCCATCGGTACAATACTTAAAATCACCAGGCTCATAATTACTTGCCAACAAAATTTATTATGTTTAAAGTCTATATTTTTCCTATTTATTAATACTCTAATTAGAAACAATAACAAAAATATGTAACTTAACAATGTTGATACAGAAAATAGAAATAACATATGGAATCAAACTCCTTTGTCATAATATAAATTTATTTGTCTCTACTAGAATTATATACCTATATTCTCCTATTTACCAATTATTCAACTTTTTTATTACATTACCATTATTATCTTTACTCTCCTTAAAATATATTAAAAAAACCTAAATATTATTAATATTTAATAATATTTAGGGTTGACGATTTAATAAAAATATCTTTTTTATTATTACATTTTTTCAGGCACTTCCATGCCTAATAAATCTAAAGCAGTTTCTAAAATATTTACAGTTAAGGCTAATAGGTTAAGCCAAGAAACCTTCTTTTCCTTATCTTCTTCTGTTAATATTCTATTTTCATGATAGAATCTATTGAATAAATTTGATATTTCATAAATAAATTCACATAATCTATTAGGTGATTTATCCTTAAATGTGCTTTCAACAACAGAACTAAATCTTACAAATGCAAGCATTAAATCTCTTTCTACATCACTAGCGGGAACCTTAATTTCACTTGCAAAATCTCCAAGTTCTTCCTTAGCTTTATTAAGAATAGATTTTATTCTAACTGCTGTATATAAAATATATGGTCCTGTATTTCCTTCAAAAGAAGAGAATTTATCAATATCAAAAATATAATCCTTTGTAGGTATATTTGATAAATCTCCATATTTTAAAGCCGATAAACCAACTATTCTTGCTATTTCATCAACTTCATCTGCTGATATTCTATCATTATCATTAAGTCTTTCTTTAACATTACCTTTTATTATAGAAATAAGATCTTGAAGTCTCATAACTCCACCTTCTCTTGTTTTAAAAGGCTTTCCGTCTTTCCCATTCATAGTTCCAAATCCAACAAATTCAAAGTTTAATTCATCACATACAATTTTAGTCTTTCTAGCACATCTGAAAACCTGCTCAAAGTGTAAGCCTTGACGCTTATCAACTACATATATAATTTCCTTTGGATTATAATCCCTAACTCTTTCAATTATAGTTGCTAAATCAGTTGTTCCATAAAGTGATGCCCCATCTGACTTTTGTATTATAATTGGAGGCATTGGTTTCTTGTCTGTTTCCTCTTCTACTTCTATTACAAGAGCACCTTCACTTACATGAGTATAATTATTATCGTTGAAATATTTGATCATATCTTCTATATAAGGGTTTGCATCACTTTCACCCTTCCATAAATCAAACTCAACGTTAAGAGCTGCATAATTCCTTTTTAAATCAGAAACTGAAACATTAATTATATGCTTCCAAAGAGCTATATACCCTTTTTTTCCTTCTTGAAGTTCTGCTGTCGCCTTTTTAGCTAAAGCCATTGCTTCTTCATCACTCTTAGCAAGCTTGCTTGCAGCTGGATAAATATCCTCAAGTTCATCAATTGTAAATGGTGCTGCTTCTGGATATTCTCCAGTAAAGTTTTCATCAAAATATGGAAGCTCTGGATGTCTTCTTTGAACTTCTGTAATAACCATACCTATTTGAAGACCCCAGTCTCCTAAATGAACATCGCCTACTACTGAGTGACCTAAATATCTTCCAATTCTCTTTATTGATTCCCCAATAATAGCAGAACGTAAATGTCCAACGTGTAATGGTTTAGCAATATTAGCTCCGCCGTAATCCACTACTATAGTCATAGGTTTTTCAGCAACTGTACATCCAAACTTCTCATCTTTGTAGATATCGTTTATGTAGTTAGTTAAGAAGCCATCTTTTATATTTATGTTAATAAAACCAGGTGCAACAGCAGTAATATCTGCAAAAACTTCTTCTTGTTTTAAGACTTCTGCAACTTCATTCGCTATTGCTATTGGTGCTTTCTTATAAACCTTTGCTGCTTTTAATGCACCGTTACATTGATATTGACATAAGTCAGGTCTGTTTGATATTTCTACCTTACCATATTCCTTATCATAACCTAAGCTTTCAAAGTTAGCTTGAACTAATTCGGTTAATTGGATAACTAAATTTTTCATTGAAACCTCCTAAAATTACTAATATTTAAGTATTCTCAAAAAATACATTACAATCTTTATTTGTTTTTGAAGATACTAAAAATCAAAAAAGTCTCTTATGGATATAAGAGACAAATAATCTGTTAATAACTCCCTTTGATTCACAAAAATGAATCTGCAATAATAAATTAATTGTAATGCTAAGAGGCTTTTCTGTCAAGAATTGAACATATTATTCTTACTTTTTGTATATATATTACAATTGTCAATTTATAATCAATATTGATTTCCTATTGAAATCTTTAAGCTTTAGAGAATTAGTTTTACTGTATATAATATTAAAATCACTTTCATTTTTTCTTTAATATTATATAATATTAACATAATGTATTTTTAGGGAGGTTTAGTTTTTTATGAATAATGTTCTAACTGAAGAAAATATTAAAAAGCTAAGAGAAGAGTTAGATTATAGAATGACTGTAAAAAGAGCTGAAATTGCAAAAGAAAAATTGGTAGCTGCAGCACATGGTGATAGATCTGAAAATGCTGAATATAAAGAGGCCTGTAGAAACTACAGGGAAAATGATAATAGAATTCAATATTTATTAACTATGATTTCAACAGCAACCGTAATTGATGATACAGATTTAGATACATCAGTCCTTGGCATTAACAGCAAGGCTAAAATTAGATTTGTAGAAGATGGTGATGAAGCTATTATAAGTCTAGTAACAACTATGGATTTAGATCCTGAAAATATGCTAATAAGCATAGAATCTGATTTAGGAAAAGCTCTATCTGGGAAAAAAGTTGGAGATATTGCCGAAGTCAATGCTCCAGGTGAAAAATACACAGTTGAAATATTAGAAATACTATAGTTTTATAATTAAGTTTTATTTTTTGATGCTAATAAAATATCTGTACAAAATTAAAAACAACTAATGATGAGTGAAAAATAATCCCACTCAAGATTATTTTTCACTCATCATTAATTTTCCATACCTCATTTGATTTCTCCACCATGAAAAAAGCATTCATATACCTTAGTATCTTCAAAATAGATTTCTTCATGTCCTTGAAACCATTCAAATTCACCATTTATAATACAATGATACTTATATTGTCCATTTTGATAAATAATAGGTCCCCTGTATGGATTTTCTTTAGAAACTAAGCTCAAAGCTTCCTTTAAAAAACTACCTGAGAACCTCTCCTCTAAAACCCTTCCCATATAATTCATTGACCAAAATGGAATTTCATCTTTCCATAAAGCCTCTTCACCTGCGAATTGTTCTCCACCTAAATATGTATCTATATATTTTAAGCTTCCTTCTAAATATTCCAAATCATGTGAATTTGGCCTAGACGGTCTGATTTCTGGACCTTTTCCTGCATATGTTGCCTTTTTAGCTTTACATAAAAAGGTAATTATTTCTTCATTTATTGGCTTCTCTTTATTTTCCTTTATACATAATCGGCAATTTTCTTCATAATCATTAACCAATTTATCAATACTTACTTTAAAAAATTCACTCAGTAAAATTAAGTTTGCAATATCTGGATAAGAGTGTCCAACTTCCCATTTTGCCACCGCTTGTCTTGATATCCCTAAGAATTCCGCTAATTTTTCTTGTGATAATCCTTTTGCTTTTCTAAGTGTTTGTAACTGTTCTTGAAAACTCATCTTATATCCACCCCCATTATGAGTATACTTTGAATATTATCATATTTCTATCAAACAAATATAACAATCTTGTCAACTAATAGTTGCTTTTTCAAAAATTAAACTCACATTAATGTATTGATACATCATTGTGAGTCCTATTATTGTTATAATTTATACCTTCACTTATTTTATACAGAAGTATTTAATAGAAGTTATTCGTCTAATTTTAATCAAATAAAGCCCTATTACTCTGATTCATCAGAAAATACTCTTTCAATATGCATAGCAAGATAACCAATCTCTACAGCTTTAAAATCTTTTTTTAATTCACTGCCTAATTTCTTACATATTCCTTCTGCTATTGCAAATGATCTTGGGAATCTTTCACTTATATAGTCATTCATATCAAGCTTTATTTCTTCACCTTTTAATATTCTTGCAGCCATGTATTTAATATGACTCATAAGACGATTATAAGATAAGGATTCAATATCAATCTTCTTTCCAATACTATCTTCTATGGATGTGATACATGATCTAACAAGAATTGCTATTTCCATTGCCTGCGACACTTTCTCGTTGCCTAAACTTGAATGAATATGGATTGCTATATACCCTATCTCATCTTCATTTATCTCTACACCTACTAGATCTTTTATAATATCTTTCCCTTTGTAGGCCACCTCATATTCTTCTGGAAATAGTGCTTTAATATCTTGTGTGAATGGATTACTAATTTCTTCTTTATTTATTATTCTTTTTACCGCAAATGAAATATGATCAGCAAGAGGAAATAAAATGTTAGCATCAATCTTTTTAAATTTCTTTTCTGCTTCTAAAATGATTGAACTTGCAATTTCTAAGAACTCAGACTCTATATCATTAATTAAATCTTTTAATGGGCCTCTCTCTGTTTGTTGCTGCAAAAGATATATACTTGAATTATCAGGTGCTTCCATACGTTCATTTACTTTTTTACCAAAACCTATGCCTTTTCCAAGCAAAATGTATTCTTTATTAGTATCCATGTTGATTGCAAGCACACCATTATTATTTAGTGCTTTTATCACTCTGAACATCTTATTCCTCCTCCTTATATATTTTATTCTAATATATCAACTGCAATTAAAGCTTCTCCCATTTTTACTTCACCAATTTTTAATAACCGTACTTTTTGCTTTCTGCTTAATGTAGTACAAATACATGGTGATATAATTGATGGCGCATTGTTTTCTATAAATTCTAAGTCAAAGCTTAATAACTTGTCACCAGCTTTTACTTTATCACCATCTTTTACAAAAGTTTGAAAGCCTTTACCATCAAGTCTTACTGTATCTATTCCAATGTGTATAAGTAATTCAATTCCATCAGCTACGGTTACTCCAACTGCATGCTTTGAAGGGAATACAAAACTTATCATCCCATCTGCTGGCGCTACAACTATACCCTCACTTGGAATAACTACTGCTCCATCTCCCATCATTTTGCTTGCAAAAGCTTCATCCGGTGCCTCAGATAAATCTTTAGCTTCACCTGTTAATGGACTATTTAATATTATTGTATTAATAATTTTTCCTTGAATTTCTTTTTCATCAGCTTTTTCTTTTTCTAATACTGTATCCATTATAACTTCTTCATTTGGAGCTGTAATTAAATACTCCTCTAAATTTGATTTAATAACAGTTACCATTGGTCCATATATAATCTGAACCCCTGTACCTTTATGAACTACCCCTGATGCGCCAGTTTGTTTTAATAATGCCACATCAACCAATTCAGATTTATGTACTGTGCAACGTAATCTAGTAGCACAACAATCAATATCTGAAATGTTCTTTTTTCCACCAAGTGCTCTGCAAACCATGGCTGAAAATACATCTTCAACATTTTCACTTTGAGAATTTTTCTTAGCATTTACATCGCTTCTTGTATACAATTTAACTTCCTCAGCGTCCTCACGACCTGGAGTTTTTAAATCAAATTTCTTAATTAGAAATGTAAACAATACATAGTATACCACAAAATATCCAATCCCTACAATAACAACCCATATCCAACTTGTTTTAGCATTTCCTTGTAATATACCAAATAAAAACAAATCAATAAATCCACCTGAAAATGTCATGCCTACGCCAACACCACACATGTGCATTAACATATATGCAGCTCCTGCAAATATACAATGAATTCCATATAATGCTGGTGCAACAAATAAGAATGTAAATTCAATTGGTTCTGTAATCCCAGTAAGCATTGAAGTTAAAGCTGCTGATAATAACAATCCACCAACTACTTTTCTCTTTTCTGGTTTAGCACATTGATACATTGCAAGTGCTGCCCCAGGCAAACCAAATATCATTAGTGGAAACTTACCCGACATAAATCTTGTTGCTGAAACGCTGAAGTGTGTTATTCCTGGAGTTCCAAGCTCTGCAAAGAATATATTTTGCGCACCTTCAATAACTTTACCACCAACTTCTGCTGTCCCACCAACTGCTGTTTGCCAGAATGGTAAATAGAATACATGATGAAGTCCAAAAGGTATTAATAAACGTTCCATTAACCCATAAACCCAAGTTCCAGCATAGCCTGATGCAAGTACTATACTTCCAACTTTATAAATACATCCTTGAACTGGTGGCCAAATATAAAACATTAAAATTCCGACAATTAAATAAACTATAGAACTAATAATAGGTACAAACCTTGTTCCACCAAAGAATGATAATACTTGTGGAAATTTAATTTTATAATACTTGTTATGTAATACAGCAGTTCCAAGCCCTACAATAATACCACCAAAAACACCCATTTGTAATGAAGTAATACCCAGTACTGATACTGTTGCCCCAGTTAACATTGCCTCAGAACCACCATGAATTTTAATCATAGCACCAAGTGACGCATGCATTATGAGAAATGCAATACCAGCAGCTAAAGCTGCAACTTCTTTTTCTTTTTTAGACATACCAATTGCAACGCCTATTGCAAATATTAAAGATAAGTTATTGAATACTATATTTCCTGCATCATTCATTACTAAAAGAAGGGCATTAATAATTGTACCAGGACCTATTAACTCAGTAAGTCCATAGGCATCAAGCATTGTACTATTTGTAAACGACCCACCAATTCCTAAAAAAAGACCTGCCACTGGTAAAATCGCGATTGGAAGCATAAATGCTCTTCCTACACGTTGCAAAACACCAAAAATCTTCTCTTTCATTGTTTTCTCCTTTTTACTTTATTAGGTTTCTTTAACTTAGGGTGTTTTTTCTGCCTTTCGCGCGCAAAAAAGCATCAACCAACATAAACATCCTAAAATATTCACGTATAGTTAATGCCTACCTGTCAGTTACACACTATCTCATTATGAGAAATAATATCATATTTAAAATAATAGGTCAATATTTTTATTCCTATGTATTAATAGCTAATTTCTTGAAAGACTAATAATATACTACAATTTTCAATCAACAATTGTAAGTTAGCGAAATTATTTTGTTAGGAGTGATCATAGTGACCAAAGAAAGGACACCTTACAATCCAACCCCTGGAGATTATGATACAGAAAAGTTAACTGATCTCCATTCCTCAGAAACAAATCCATCTTCTTATGCTAGAAATATAAAACAAAATTCTGAAAATAAAAGTAGTCTTTCCGACTCCACAGAAAGGATACCTACATTATCAAAATATTCTAACATGAATTCTGATAATGATGAAATTGAAAAAAAAGGTGAAATATAAGCTGTTTATAAAATATTATTACTCTGAATTTTTAAAAGAAATGTAACAGCTCAAGATAATGCAAAAATATTATCTTGAGCCTTATTTATTTTATTAACCAATAAACACCATTAATTAAAATTCATAAAATATTTCATACTAGTCTTCTTCAATTCCTTAGTACTATATAAAACCTTATAATTTTTCACACCGATATTATCAGCTATTTTTTCTATAATTCTATTACAGCTTTCCCTATCCTTTTCGTGAATCATTGTATATAAATTATAGTCCCATGCTTCAAAGGGTTTTCTCTCATAACAGTGACTTACTTCAGAAATAGATGCCATATATTTTCCGATTCTATCTAAATCCTCACCACTGACCTTCCACACTACCATAGCATTAGCCTTAAAACCTGCTTTTCTATGGTAAATTATAGCTCCTATTCTCTTTAAAATGCCACTATCACTATAAGTTTTCATTTTGCTTAATAGTTCATCTTCATTTATATCAAGTTCTGTTGCCATTTCTCTATATGGATCTGCTGTAATTGAAATATCTTCTTGTAATCTTCGTATTATTTTCTTATCTAAATTATTAAGCATTATTATCATCTCCTTGAAAATTCAAAGCAACTTTTACTTTAAATAATTTAACAGATGGCAAACTTATTATTTGATCTAAAGCCGTTTTTTCTTTTATTTCTTGTAAAATATTATTTAAATTTTCATTTGAATTTGTTATTATTGTAAACCACATGTTATATTCATCTTCTCTTAAATAATTATGGGTTACTTCATAATAATCATTTATACAAGCTGCTACTTCATCAATTCTATTTTCAGGTACTTTAGCTGCACATAAGGTACTTGTATATCCTATTTTTCTAGAATTAAAAATCCCGCCTATTCGTCTTATAATCCCCTGATTTTTCAAATTATTTACTCGCTCTAAAACTTCATTTTCTGTAAGTAATAATTTTTCTCCTAATAATTTAAATGGCCTTTTATCTATTGGAATTTCATTTTGTATAAGATTAAGTAATTTTTTATCTATTGTATCCATAGAAATCCTCCATACCATAAATGAATTTTAATTGTTAAAAATACATATTCTATCTGAAGACATATAGTCACCGTCGTTATAATATGCTGCTCTTGCTCTGCAGCCTCCACAATTCTTTTTAGCTTTACAACTATTGCAAGTTCCTTTATAATCTTGAGTTCTTAGATTATTAAACAGCTCATTGCTCTTCCATATTTCATCAAAAGGCACTTCTTTAACATTACCAGCTACTTCTGGTAAATAAGCACAAGCTTGGACATCCCCTCTTGGATTAATAATACAATAATGCAATCCTGCTATACATCCTCTTTTAAATCTAATATCCATCCCAAGTTTTTCAGCAATTCTTACAAATTGAGGTGCACAGGTTGGTTTAATTTCTATATCTACTTCCTTTTGCTTTTTCATTATTGCTGTTAATAATTCTTCATATTCTTTTGAAGTTAATAGTTCATCTTCTATATTTTTTCCTCTTCCTGTAGGAACAAGGAAGAATATGTGATGAGCTGCTGCACCCATTGCAACTGAAAAATCTGTTAGACTTGTTATCTCATCTTTATTCCAATCCATAACTGTTGTATGTACTTGAAATCTAATTCCTAAATCTCTACAATTTTTCATAGCATAAATAGTGTCTTTAAATGCTGAATCGCTCCCTCTAAAATGATTATGTTTTTCCGAACTTAGACTATCAAGACTTATTCCTATTGCAGAAATTCCTGAATCTTTCAGCTTTTGTGCCATTTCGATTGTTATTAGAGTTCCGTTGGTTCCAAGTACAGGGCGAAGTCCAGCCTTAGCTGCATGACTTATTAACTCAAAAATATCTTCTCTCATTAATGGCTCTCCACCTGAGAAAATCATTATTTTAAAATTAGCTTTTGCAATTTCATCTATAAGTTTTTTTGCCTCTTCTGTAGTTAATTCTCCTTGACTCTCCTTACCTGAATCTCTATAGCAATGGCTGCATTTCAAATTACATTTATTTGTAGTATTCCACGATATTATCATTTTTCTCACTCACCTTTACTCAAGCTTCTCTTAATCAAAAATCATTAATCATATATTAGCAGCCAGAATGAATTTCTTCATCTGTAAGATAACATGCAGGATCTTCTGCCCAAAAATCATTATGTACAGCTTCTGCCCTTGTTCTAAAATTTCCATTACAAACATTTAGCCACTTACAATTAGAACATCTTCCTTTTAATAATTCCTTTCTATTTCTTAGTCCATTAAGTATTTCATTATTTGAATTTCTCCATATCTCCCCAAACTTCTCTTTTTTAACATTTCCAAAAGTATACTGCCAGGTAAATTGATCTGGATGAACATTCCCATAAAAATCCACATTAGCGAAAGCCATTCCTGACCTATTTCCACCATTTGTTTTTAAGAGTCTTAATATATTCTCACTTTTATCTTTATATTTTCCTAAAGAGCTCAAATATGTATACACTGCATCTGCATGATTATCTACAGTAAGAATCTCAACACTTGGTCCAAACTCTATAGCCTTACTTATAATCAAGTCTAAAACTTCTCTTGTTTCTTCCTTTGAAATATCTTCTTCCACCATCTTGCTTCCTCTTCCTGAATAAACCAAATGATAAAAGCATACCCTAGGGATTTTTTCTTCTTTTATTAATTTAAATATATCTTCTAATTCCTTATAATTATTTTTATTTATGGTAAATCTAAGCCCAACTTTTTGCCCTACTTCAATACAATTTCTAATTCCTCTTAAAGAACTTTCAAAGGCTCCGTTGACTCCTCTAAAATTATCATGATTTGAACCAATACCATCAAGGCTTACACCAACATAACCTAAATTTATTTTCTTTAAAGCTTTACAAATATCTTTATCTAAAAGAGTACCATTAGTTGATATGGTGCTTCTTATTTTTCTATTACTTGCATGTTCAATAATATCAAGAATATTTTCCTTCATTAAAGGTTCTCCGCCTGAAAACAGCAATGCTGGTACATTAAATTCTTTTAAATCATCAATAAATTTCTTTGATTCCTCTAAAGTTAATTCACCTTCATATCTCTTACTGTCTGAACTTGCATAACAATGCTTACATTTCAAATTACAAGTCTTTGTACAATTCCAAGCAACTACAGGTCCTCTTCCTGGACTTACTCCATACTTTTCTAATGAAGCTCCTTCAACATACCTTAAACTATCTCCATAGTTATTAGAATCACATAAAAGCTTAGTTATACTTATCATGTTTTCTCATCCCCCTCATAATGCCATATCTTATTATCAATAACTTTTCTTTTTTCATAATTGTTATATTTTGATTATACACTAAAAAGGTACAGATTGTTATATTTACTAATTATTTTAGTTGTATATTTTATGATATTAGGGCTTTTTATTTTTCTGAAGGAGTTAGATGATATTAGATTATTTCATTAAAAATAGTGAAGTTTGTTTTAATAACAATGAAAATTTTTTTATTTTAGATAAAGTAAAATTTAATACTTTCAGCAACTTAACTACGCTATTAAAATAGTAAGATTTTTTAAAGTATTGCTCAAAAAAAAGAAGACTCAAAACTTTGTATAACTTTGAATCTTCTTTTTTTGTAATTTTTAATGATATATAAGCTTATTTAACTTGAAGTAAAGCTCCTTTAAAGCCATTAGATAATGGGTTTAAATAATATGATTTCCCATTAGCGGAGCTCTTTATCCAGCCTACCTGCATAACTCCATTTTCATTCATGTAGTACCATCTACCACCTATGTTTTGCCATCCAGTTTGCTTTGACCCATCTGGTCCTATATAGAACCAGTCTGCTCCTATTTGCTGCCAACCTTCACCTAGTGATGTATTAAGACCGCTTGTACTACTTGTAGTTGATGATGAGTTTGTATTACTTGTACTAGATTCTCTTGTAATATTTAAAGTATATTCTCTTTCATTACTATCATCATCTTTAATCTTTACAGTAACTGTATTGCTACCTTCTGATAATGAAACTTTATCTTCCCAATCATCATTATCATCTACTTTATCACCATTTATTCTAACAGTGTAATCTGTATCTCCAGGTTTTGCATATACTTTAACACGATCAACTTTATTTTTAACAGTTATATCAAATGATGATTTCTTCTTATCAAAATTAAAATCAATATCATCATTATTATATGATAAAGTTAATTCATCTAAATAAATATCATCATTATTGTTGTCATTATTATCACTATCTTCTTGTTCTATCTTTAGGTTATATGTTTCTTTAAGATCAGACCCTTTATATGCTTTAAGTTTAAGAGTCATATTTCCTGAAATTTTAACATACTCATCTTGCTCAATTTCATTATCACTTTTGTATATTTTTACTTTATCACAATCAGTTCCTAGATCAATATCAGTAACTTTAATTTTGCTAACATTACTATTTACCTTAGCATATAAAGTTGTAGGAGCTTTTCCATCTATTTTACTCAACTTATACTTGCTATTATAACTGCTTTTAGAATATACATATACATTATCATCTTTATTAGTTTCTAATTTCACATCAGTAATATACCCTGAAGAATCTGCTGCATATGCTGTTTTTATCCCTAAATTCAAAACATTTGGTGCTGCAGTAGTTACCAAACTAAACGCTAAAGCAAATGATATTATTTTTTTAATACTTTTTCTATTCATTATCATCCCTACCTTATAATTACTAATTATTTTTATCTTTGAAATTGTAGTTTATTAAATAAGCATCCATAAATTCTGCATAACATATTTATTTTACAAAATTTACTATTTAATTATACTAAAAAATATTCAATCTTACCTTAAATTAACCTTAAATTTTAATATTATTTCTAATAATATTTTTTAAGATTTTAAATTTATCTAATTATAATACAATTCAAATTAATAAAGTGTTGCAAAAAAAAATAAAAAAATAACTGTCACATAAACAAGGTAATCTCTGTTTAGTGCAACAGCTACTTTTAATGAAATTCTAGTAAGATTTTATATCAATCCTATAATTTAAATTACTTACTTTGAACCTGAAGATAGAGTCCAAGGCTTTTGAATTTCATCTTTTAAAGTATTGTATCCATCAATAGCAGTTCTTAATTGAATATTCAAATCTAGACTATTAACAACTAATGCATCATAATCTGATTTAGTCATCATCCCCAAATCATACTTGAGTTTTGCATTACTAATTTGTTTATTAGTCAATTCTATATTACTCTTTAGGTAGGTTATACTATCTTCAGTTTTAAGAAGATTTGTGTATAAATTTCTTAAAGTATCTTTTAACTGCTTTTTAGTCATATTTAATGATATATCAGTTGTATCCATAGTAAGTTTTTTACCCAAATATTGCAAACGCGCTGACAATGCATTTGAATATGCACTCTTCTTCGCTGTATAAATATTATAGTCATTCATATATGTTTCAATTGGTTCTCCCAGAGTTGATGTTGGTGGTGCTCCTGCATTATCAGTCTTATCTTTTGCATCTCGTACCATCTGTTCAGATACTTGGTTATCATGATCATTATAATACTCTTTATCAATCTTATTTGCTTCTATTTGGTATTTTAAATCTTTATCTATAACGTCATCAAAATATTCATCTATATCTCCATCAATTTTTAATTTGTCAAACTGAATATCTTGTTCTAAGCTATATTTCGTTACATCTTTACCAGTTAATACTTTAAAACTATATATTGCATCCTTTAAAGTATTTTCATTAAATTTTTGTGTATATTGTAAATTTTGAATATTAAGCTGACTATTTTGTAAATCAACTTCAGTTACAATTCCTAGATTTTTTTTCAATTGTAAATCATTTAACTGCTTAGTTCTAACTTCTAAATCTTTTGCTGCTTTATCTATTTTCATTTGACTTGTAACAATGTTGTTATACGCAGTAGTAGTTTTTTGTATTACAGCATCTTCATCAAATTCCCTTTTTTGCTCAGCCTGATTAAGTGAATTATCTCTAGTATCCTTGTTATAATCTTCTTTGTCACCTGAAACACTAGTTGCATCATCTATTCTTTCATTTACATCATTAACTTTATCTTGATAACTTACTTTTTTATCATCAATTGCTAATGTATCACTATTACTTATTGCCACCTTTATAGCTTCATCTAAAGTAAAAAGTGGTTTTCCACTTATTGTTTGTGTACTTGTCACAGTATTAGAATCTTGTTTTGTAGTATCTGCTGCAAAAACTGGCATTATACTTCCGCTCATAATACTAATACCAATTGCAAAGGCAACAAGCTTATTTATATTCTTTCTCATGCATATTCTCCTTTTCATTTAATTATCTACTTATTAATTCAAAGCTGAATTTAAAGGGACTATATAAAAATAAATTTTAGTATAGTCTCTTTAAAATTTTTGATATCTATAAATTTAAATTAGATTCTTCTTTAGGTACTTTTGAGCTTTTTTTACTCTTTAACCTAACAAACTTTTTCTTTAAATCATCTAACAATGTATATGCTATAGGAACTACCACCAAAGTTAATATTGTAGCTGTGATTAATCCTCCAATTATAGCTTGTGACATTGGTGCACTCATTTCTGAACCTGTTTTATTAGAAACAGCTGAAGGCAGCATACCAAATATCATAGCTAAAGTAGTCATAATTATTGGACGAAGTCTTACAAGTCCAGCTTCCCTTAGAGCTTCTCTTATAGGCATACCTTCATTCATTCTTTCCTTAGCTGCATCAATAAGCAAGATTCCATTTTTTGATACCAATCCCAAAAGCATTACTATACCAATTAGTGCCGGCATAGTTATTTCATTTCCAAAGGCGAATAATCCAAGCATAGCTCCTATAATAGCAAGCGGTAATGCAAACATTATTGCTCCTGGATCAATGAAACTTTCAAATTGTGCTGCCATAACTAAGTATAAGAACAGGATTGACAATATTATTGCTTGAACTAAACTCACCATACTCTTTTGCATCATTTGATTCGTTCCACCTAGAGATAAAGAAACTCCCGCTGGTAATTCACTTTTGATTTTTTGAAGATATTTATTTTGGAAAGTACCTGATGGAGTCCCTGAAACATTACAAGATATTTCAATTTGTCCTTGTCTTCCGTATCTGTGTAATTCCGATGAAGTTGTCCCAATTACTTTCTTAGTCACTTGTTTTATCGGAACTTGAGTATTATTGGTACCAGAAACATAAATTCCATCAAGATCACTAAGATTTTTACGTTGCCCTTCATCAAGAAATACTTTAACGTCATACCTATCTTTACCACCATCATATTTTGTTACAGTTGAACCATTGAATAATATTCCTAAAGTATTTGCAACATCTGAACTATTAACTCCTAAATCTGCTGCTTTATCACGATCTACATCTATCTTTGCTACAGGCGTACCAGATTTATCATTACTACTTACATCTCTTGCATTAGGATCTTTAGCCATTTCTTCTTTTATTTTATTTGCAAAAGCTTGAAGCTTTTCTCTATCATCACTGACAAGATTATAAGTTACATCCTTTGAACCTCCGCCGCCTCCCATAGACGCAGCTGCAACTGTAACTTGTGTCCCTGGAATTCCACTTAAATCTGCTCTAAGCTTTTCAGCTATTTGCCTTGAACTATCCTTACGCTGTGTTTTATCAGTTAATTCCAGTTTGATTGATGTCTTACTTTTACTTACATTAGAATACATAGATTTCACTTCTGGATACTTGCTTTTTATAATTTCCTCAAATTGTTTATTTTTTTGATTTGCTATATCCAAAGTTATTCCAGCATCAAAATTAACATTAACAGTAACTTGTCCATTATCAGTTGTCGGCATCATAGCAAATCCCAAAGTACTAGCTAATCCTAAACTCACAACAAACATAAGCGCACAGGCAATTAAAATTATCAATCTGTGCTTAAGAGCTTTTGTTAAGAAATTTGCATATTTTTTAGATAAACTATCAAATTTCTTATTAAATGATTTAAAAAACTTACCAATGAAGGTTTTGCTTTCCTTTCTCTCTGCTTTAAGCATTCTAGAGGACATCATAGGAACTAAAGTGAAGGATACAAATAAAGAAACTGCCATACTGAAAACAATTGTCATTGCAAACTCAATAAAGTATTTTCCAAGTATACCTTCTATCATTGCTATCGGTAAAAATACGGCTATAACAGCAGAGGTAGTTGCAATAACTGCAAATCCAATTTCAGATGTAGCTTCTCTTGCTGCCTCTAGTGGACCTTTACCCATATGCAAGTGCCTTACAATATTTTCTATAACAACTATAGCATCATCAATTAAGAGTCCAACCGCCAAAGATAACCCCATTAATGACATTGTATTTAATGAAAAGTTCATTAATTTCATACAAATAAAGGTGGTTATAATTGAAATTGGAAGTGATAATGCACTAATAAGAGTACTCTCCCATTCATTTAAGAACAAGAAAACAATAATAACTGCTAATGCACATCCCTCTATAATAGTTTCTTGAACGCTGTCTACTGTTCGTTGAATTGATGCTGAATTATCACTAACAATATCAACCTGAACACCTTCTGGTAGCGAACCTTTAATTTGGCTGATTATTTTTTTTACATTTTCTGCAACTTCAACAGTATTTGCACCTGATTGCTTAACTATATTTATACCAATTGACTTATTACCTTGATAATAAGCTTGACTAGTTCTCTCTTGAACAGAATCTTCAATTGTAGCAATATCATTTAATCTAATTTCTGTTCCTTTGTTATTTTTTATTAAAACATTTTTTAAATCTTCAACCTTTTGTATTTTACTATTTGTTGTAATAGAAATTTCATTATTTCCATCAACTACTTTTCCACTTGATTGATCAATATTATCATTTTTAATACTACCTATAACTTGGCTTGCTGTAAGACCATGTGAAAGCAGCTTATCATTATCTAATTTTATATGAATTTCTCTTGTATCTTCTCCTGATACATCTACAGATCCAATACCAGAAATTGTATATAGTTTTGGTTTTATAGTGTTATCTACAACATCAGATAAGACTTGATTATCGTCTAATCCATAAACTGCAATAGATAAAATAGATGATGCTGACATATCAAATTTAGAAATTACTGGGTCATTAGCATCTGTTGGTAATTGCCCTACAATACTAGAAACCTTATCTCTAACTTCCTGAGCTGCAACTTCAGAATCTTTACTCAATTCAAATCCTATAGTGGTTTGTGACATCCCCGAGGTTACAGTTGTAGTTATAGTATCCACTCCTGAAATTTTTTGAACTGCATCTTCAACTTTTTTTGCGACCTTCGTTTCTAGCTCTTGTGGTGTTGCACCTGGTTCTGTTACAACAACTGAAACATATGGTATATCTGCATTCGGCATGTCATTAAGTACTAATTTTTGATAATTTGTATACCCTAAAATAGTGAGAGCAATCATAATAACTGTTACAAATACAGGTCTTTTAATACTAATATTAGCTATATTCATTTATTCTCCCTCCTATTTAGAAACATCTTTTGCAGAATCACCATTTGATGAATTATCACTTGTACTAGAAGTTACATCTATTGTATCTCCATCTTGTAAAGTTCCTGTATTAGAACAGATGATTTGATCTCCATCCTTTACACCATCATCTATTTCTACATTGTTATCATCAGTTTCTCCAATTTTAACTTTTTCCTTTTTAGCTTTTCCATTATCATTTATAAAAACTGAATAATTTCCCTCTGTTCCAACTAGTGCATTTATTGGTACTGTTATAATTTGAGTCTTTTCTGAACTTAGAAGTTCTGCTTTTGCATAAACTCCTGGATATAATGACTTATCACTATTATCTATTTTTATCTTACAATTAAAAACTCTTGTTGTTGTATCAGCCAATGCCTCTATGTTTTGTATTGCACCGTCATATGCTTTGTCATTTCCTTCTATTTTGACAGTTGCGGCTTGTCCAGCTTTTATACTGCTTATTTTTTCCTGTGGCACTTGTATTGTTGCATATACTGAAGATATATCATTAACCTTAGCAAGTGCTCCCCCTGGAGATACCATTTGTCCTACACTCAAAGCTTTGTCGCTTATAACTCCACTTATAGGTGCTTTAAGGACTGTATTAGCTAAATCACTTTGATATTTTGCTATAGACACATTTTGTGATTCTAAATTTGCTTTTGCAGTTTCAATACTTGCCTCTCCTGTATTATAGTCTGCTTTAGCATTATTTAAAGCTTTCTCTGCTGCTTCAAGATCAGTTTGTGATATAGCTTTACCATCAAAAAGAGTTTTCTGTCTGTTATAAGTACGCTGAGCATCATCTAAATTAATTTGAAGTTTTTGCAATGATACTTGCGCAGAATTTAATTGTTGTTGTATTACTTGCAATTGTGCTTGTGCTGAGTTAATACTATTTTGTATATCTTGATTATCTAATGTTGCTATTATATCACCGGCATTTACATATTTACCATTTTCTATAGCTACAGAAATAACCTTTGCTGATATCTTACTTGTAACTACACCTTGTTGATATGCTTCTAACGTTGCCTTATATGTATCACCATTATTTTTTTCTACCGATTTTGCTGTTTTTACTTCAACAGCCGTTTTGCTTTCTGTTGCTACAGTATTAACCGTTTTAGCATTTGAAGCCATTTTATTCTTAACAACTATAGCGCTCACTACTGCAATAATAAGAACAGCACATATAACTATTTTTTTTACGTTCTTCATTTTTACCCCCCTAGTCAAATAAATTAACTTAGTATCAATTCATGATCTTGTTTATTTTTACATTATCTCCTACATATTATATATATTTTTTGGCATATTCTCCATAGTTAAATTTTATTTGTTAATTTGCCTTTATAATAGTTACTTTAGTTACCAAAATTTATATGACTTTAGTAACATATTTTCAAATAGGATAAATGTTATAATATAAATATGACATTTGAACTGAAGTAGGTGATATTAATAAAATGATAAACTCAAAAAAATATATTTCTATCATGAAATATATTACTTGTATAATAATCTTTGTATCAATGTATATAAATACTTATATTGAATACTCAAATCACTATATTGATATGATCTCATGCTTTCTTCTTATCACAATCATAATTATCAATACATATTTTATAGATTTAAAATCAAAATATCCAAAGAAATTTTTTTATATTCTATTATTTATTACTATTTGTATTTCATCAATACTTCAATATTCTTTGCCTGGAATAAATACCGCTAGTTATAGTTATGTCTTATTGGTATATATCTTTAAAGAACAGAAAAATAAAATGAAAATGTTTTTACCAATACACTTTATCTTATTTTTTACCACTACTTATTTTGTCCTTTTAAGACGAAATGGAATTACTATTTCACTTCAATTATTTATAATGTGTGTTATACTATTATCTTATCTCGGTTTTTCTGGTATGTTATACAGCATAAGAACTCTAGAAATAGAAAAAGAAGAAGTAAAACAATTAAATTCAAAACTTAAATTAGCTAACATAAAATTGCAAGAATATGCACTAAATATAGAGGAAGTAGCAACTTCTAGAGAAAGAACAAGGGTTGCTCAAGAACTTCATGATTCATTAGGACATTCTCTAATGGCACTTGCGATGCATCTTGAATTTGCAAAAAAAATATGTAATACAAAACCTCAAAAAGTTGAAGAAGTATTATCACAATCTGAAAAAATAGCAAAATCAAGTATTAATGATCTTCGAAAAGCCGTTACTGTACTAAATTCAGAAGTTGAAATAACTAATTTTAATGAGGCAATAAAAAAACTCATAGATAATTTTTATTTATTTAGTAACATTCAAATTACTTATAATAAAAATGAAGAAATTGAAACTTTAAGTCCAATTATAAAAACTTCATTTTATAAAACCATTCAAGAATCTATAACTAATAGTTTGAGGCATGGTAACGCAACAGAAATTAATGTAAAAATAAAGAAAAGTGATCAAGATTTAGAACTTACTGTTACAGATAATGGGATAGGTTGTAATAATATAGTTAAATCAAATGGATTGAATGGTATTGAAAATAGAGTAACTGCCTTGGGTGGCTCAACTTATTACTTCAGTCATAACGGTTTAGGTTTTGGCTTAAAAGTTTCTATTCCAATATAAAAAGCGAGGTAAATATAATTATGATAAATGTTATTTTAGTTGACGACCAAAAAATAGTTAGAGAAGGAATTAAAATGATTTTAAGCTTAGATGACGAAATAAAGGTTGTAAATGAAGCTGAAAATGGCAAGGAGCTTGTAGAGTTTCTAAAAACTAACGAATATCCTGATGTAATTCTTATGGATGTCAGAATGCCAATTATGGATGGTGTCCAAGCAACTAAAATCGTTAAAGAGAATTTTAAAAATATAAAAGTAATAATATTAACTACTTTTAATGAAGATGAGTATATATTTGATGGAATTAAAAATGGCGCTGATGGTTATATATTAAAGGATGCTGGGTCTGAGGAAATAATTAAAGCTATTAAAACAGCATATAGTGGAAATATACTTCTTAATCCTGAAGTGGCAACAAAAATAGTTAGGGCTTATACTGCAATTTCAAGCGGCAAACAAACTTCAAGCCTTTTAAATGAAGAAAAAAAGAAATTAGAGATCCTTACAAAAAGAGAACTTGAGGTTGCAAAATTAGTTGCTCAAGGAAAAAGTAACAAAGAGATTTGCCTTGAACTTTTCATAACAGAAGGAACAGTAAAAAACTATTTAACAAAAATCTTTGAAAAATTAGAATTAGCAAGTAGAACTGAATTAGCACTCTTAATTAATCAAACCAATATATAACAACAATTCCATAGCGATACTTAGAAGCAAAGTATTGCTATGAAATTAAAATCCTATTTATTTTATCAACAAAAAGACTATATATTTTTTCTTCATTAAATTTAGAAATATCTTTTATTAAACCACCAGCCATATCTGCATGACCCCCTCCAAATCCAATTCCATTTAATACATCTTGAATAATAATTGCAGCATTTAACTCACTTTTCTCGCTTCTTATAGAAAAATTTATAACTTCATTATTTTTTGCACATAAAATCACAAAATTCACTTCCTGCAATGATAATGCAAAATCTCCAAGAATTCCAAGTAAATTTTGATCACATCCTTTATCAAAATAGCAGAAAGCTATAGTTGAATTGAATTGGATATTAGAAATCAAAAACTTATAAAAGTTCAAATCCTCTATTCTAATATAGTTCCTAAGTATTGAATTAACTAATTTTATGTCAGCTTTCATATATAAACAATTAAATGCATTTACATCTTCTTCTGATACTCCTCTTGAAAGATGCGCTGTATCCATATTTAATCCAATCATAAGGGCAGTTGCTACATCTTTAGATATATTCTTTTCAAGTTCTTTGTAATATGTGTAAATAATAGTTGAGCAAGAACCATAATTTTTTCTTATATCAACATACTTAATGTTTTCAGGATCTTTAACCTCGTGATGATCAATCACGAGTATTTCTTCCCCATTCAAATCATCAACATTGCTGTTTCCTTTGCAACCATCAACTATTATTATTTTATCTTCTTTGCATATATTAAATTCTTCATATTTACTAATTTTTATTTGCAGAACCTCAATCATTTTTGTGAGTGAATCTCGTTGAATTTCACCTTTATATATGATATTAGTTTCAATCCCAAATCCAAGCAAAAGTCTGCTTAACCCAAATGCTGATGCCACTGCATCATGATCGGGAAAATTATGTGTTTGTATGAAAATTCTTTTTGCATTTTTTAGTTCATTAATTAAAGCTATAATTTGAAACATTTTAATATGCCTCCTTATGTAAATTAATATATAAACTTAAGATTTATATATTATCTTTTAGAAAATTTTAATCCTTTTTTCAACCATCAATGGATATATTCCATATAATCAACCAAAATTCCTTTAAAATCTCTCAATAAAATTCATTATATCCTTTTTTCATTTTCACTTTAATGGAAATTGTGAGTACTTTTAATTTTATTTATCAAGAGTTATAATTCAAATATGCAATAAAACAATATTTTTCACAACAATAAATTTAATATATTTTTAAAGGATGTGCTGTTATGTCAAATTTTTTTACTGAAAATATACAAGAAGGAATGAATTATTTACACAAACACGGTGCTTTTCTTACAGCTAAAGCTGGAGATATTACCAATACTATGACTATCTCTTGGGGGAATATAGGTTTTCAGTGGAATAGACCAGTATTTACTGTTCTAGTTAGAAAATCAAGATATACACATGATCTAATTGAAAAGGCTAATGAATTTACTGTAAGTATACCTCTAACTGATAAAATGAAGTCTCAATTGGCACTATGTGGAAGTAAATCAGGTAGAGATATAAATAAGTTAGATGCAGCTAATTTAATACTATGCAACGGAAAAACTTTAAGCACTCCTGTAATAGAGGATTGTGAACTTCATTATGAATGTAAAATTGTATATAAACAAGAAATGAATTCTGACCTTTTAGATTCAGATATTAAAGCTTCTTTCTATGGTGAAGATGATTATCATACAATTTATGTTGGTGAAATAGTTGACTGCTATAAAATTGAAAAATAATTACAATAAGAGAACCTGTTATGTTTTAAATTCTAAACACTTCAGGTCCTCTTCGTAAAGATTAATTTCTATAAATCAGCAATGGACACTTTTCCAAATACAGCTTCCCAATCCTTTGAAAAATCGTCAACTGCTTTTTCAATTGCTGGCATTTTTAAAGCATCAAGTAAAATTTCAGGTGCCATTGTTGCTGTTTGTGCCCCAGCTGCAAAGGAATCATTTACCTGACCTATATTTTTAAAGCTTGCAGCAAGTATTTTAGTTGAATAATTATATTTTTCAATCATATCTGCAAAAGCTTTTATGACCTCACGCGGATTAATATTCATATTTTCCATCCGATTAAAATATGGTGCTATAAAATCTGCTCCTGCTTCCATAGCTAATAATCCTTGCGCAGTTGTATAAATTGCAGTTGCTGTTATTGCTACTCCTTGAGCTTTTAAAATTTTTATTGCTTTTAACCCTTCTGCATTAACAGGAATTTTAATGCATACCTTGTTATCAATATTCTCTAAAATAGCCTTTGCTTCTTTTAAGATTCCTTCACAATCTTCTGCAACAACTTGAATATGAAGAGTCTTTTCTATACCTATTATTTCACGAATCTTCCTAAAGTGATTAAAAAAATTAATTTTACCTTCTTTTTTAATTATGCTTGGATTACTTGTGATCCCTGCAATAGGAAAAATTTCAACTCCCATTTTAATCATTTCAATATTGGCTGTATCTAACATATATTCCATTCAAATTCTCTCCTTACTATTTAATCAACTAACTTCTTATAAAGCTTGTTCAGTTCTTTCAATTATGTCATCTTGAGTTTGCTTAGATAATACATTGAAAAATGCACTATATCCTGCAACTCTAACAATTAAATCTCTATATTTTTCTGGATTTTTTTGAGCATCAAGCAAGGTATCTCTTGATACTACATTGTATTGTACATGAAATCCTTCCAATCGATTAAAGAAAGTTCTTATCAATGCAATTAATTTCATTCTATCTTCTTCCTTTGCTAGCATTTGAGGGGTAACCTTTTGGTTTAATAATACTCCACCGGTTATATCATGAGTTGGTAATTTAGAAACTGACTTAAACACTGCTGTAGGGCCATTTTTATCCATTGCATGAGAAGGTGAGCATCCTTCTGCTAAAGGCTCCCCTGCCTTTCTTCCATCTGGAGTTGCCATAGTTCCAGCTCCTTGTGGTACATTTGCTGAAATTGACGAAGTTCCTGCATAATAGGTACCTCCAATTGGTCCTCTTCCATATCTAGTATTTTTATATTTCTTTATTTCATCGATGTAGATATCATAAGCTTCTTTTAATAACAAATCTATATAATCATCATCATTTCCATATTTCGGTGCTTCATCAACTAGTATTTCTTGAATCTTTTTATATTCCTCTCCTTCAAAATTATTAATTAATGAATCCCATAACTGTGCTGGAGTAAAATTTTTATCTTCAAAAACGCACTTTTTAATTGCTGCAAGAGAATCACCAAGATTTGCAATCCCTACTTGAAGATCACTTATAAAATCATATACTGCTCCGCCTTCCTTTAAATTCAATCCTCTTTCAATGCAATCATCAGTTAAGGCTGAGCACAATACATCTGCTGTTACTTCTTCCAAAGCTAAATCTGCACAGCTATCAATTATTACACTATGTCTTGTAAATTCACGTATGATTTTCTCCCATGCTTTCATAACTTCTTCAAAAGAAGTCATATCTTTAAAATGTCCTACACCTTCACAAAGCTTAATTCCAGACTCAGGATCAACTCCATTATTTAAAGCAATTAATAACGATTTAGGGAAATTCAAGAAACTCATACCAGTACATCTGTAACCCCATTTACCTGGAACAGCTACTTCAACGCAGCCTATTGCACTATAATTATATGCATCTTTTTCTGCTACTCCTTTTTCTATAAATGATGAAATTATAACTTCATCACTATTAAAAGCAGGCATGCCAAACCCTAATCTCACTACTTCTATGCACTCCTTCATAAAATCATCAGGTAATCCTCTATGATAACGCACTGTTAAATTAGGTTGTGGCAATTTAGTCTGTGCAACACTTTTTAATATTAAATAACTTAATGGATTTACTGCATCTTTCTTATCTACAGTTTGTCCTCCAACTGTAACATTTTGATACAAAGGACTTCCTGCACTAAAGCGTGTATGAGACCAGCTTCTTATTTTATTTATAGTAAAAGTCTTAAGCCATAAATTGGTTAATAGTTCAGTTGCACTAGCTTCATTGATTTTATTAGATTTCAAATCTTCTTTATAAAACGGATATAAATACTGATCCATTCTTCCATAGGAAAGTGAATGTCCATTAGATTCAATTTGCAAAATTAAGTGAATCATCCAAAGAGATTGTACTGCTTCGTGAAAAGTTTCAGCTGGATAATATGGAACTTTATTTAGTATTCTCGACATTTCAACCAGCTCTGCTTTTCTAGACGCATCAGTTTCTTTTCCCGCCATTTTAAGTGCTAAATCTGCATAACGTTTTGAAAAAACTACAACTGCTTCGATTACAATTAAAATCGACCTATAAAAATATGATTTCTTTAAATTCCTATAGTCAGTGAGATCTAATTCTTTCATTTTTTTTTCTGTTCTTTCTTTGAAATTAATCAATCCAAGTTTCAATACTTTTTCATAATTCACTGCTATATGAGCATCTCCTGAAGTAATATTTCCTTCTGCCTTTATTATTCCCAAATCATAAAAAACTCTACTTTCAGCTGGCATTCCAGCAAGTCCTCTATCTTTTAAGGTTTTATGATCCCAAAATGGTGCAATTTCTCTTAAGACTTCTTTACTTTTCTCTGTAATATAAAATACATCTCCATCTCGTTTTTCAAATTCATCCAGTTCATCTATAACCCAATCCATAGCATATTCAGGAAAAATAGGTGCTGAACGATTAGAGGATGCTTGGTTACCTGCAATTAGTGTATCATCTTCAATAAATATACTCATATTTTCCAATATATTTTCTAAACATAGTGCTCTACGTAAAACCATAGGCTTATCTGCATGTTCACTATAGCTATCTGTAATAAGCTTTGCTCTTTCCACACAAACCATGGGTTTTGCATTTAATAATTCCTCTCTGAAATTGTGCATTCTTTTAGTTAATTCTCCAAAATGACTCACAACCATTCTCCCTTCACTTAAATCATATTTTCTTTCATTTGAAACTATATTCTTTTCTTTTATAATTTAATTATATATTCAAATTATCATTTGTCAACATTATAGTTTCATTCGAAAGTAATTTTGTATTTTTCAAAACAAAAAGTGAAAAATACACAGGATATAATTTTTAAATAAAATATCATATCCTGTGTATCTCTTGTTTTCTTTTATTATGCTACTTTTCTTTCTACAATGTATTAATTTACACTTGCCATTTGAACCTCAACTTTTTCCTTTTTCAAATTTTCAAAAATCACTTCAGGAATATTGTCATCTGTAAACAAATAACTTATTTCATTAATTTTAAACTGAGATACAACTCCACGCTCTGAAAATTTTGATGAATCAGTTAAAATTATTATTTTATCAGCACTTTCTGCCATAGCCTTAACTGTTTCTGTTCTCATAAGGTTTTTCCCAGTAAACCCTATTTTAGAGTTATACCCATCAGTTCCAATAAATAATTTATCTACAAAAAAATCTTTAACACACTTTCTAGTTAAAGGTCCTACTGAAACTTGAGATTCAGGTTGATAATCTCCACCTAACAACACAACTTTAGCATTTCCTTCTCTAATATAATTTGCAATGAAAGTTGAATTAGTAATTATAGTTATATCTTTCTTATTAAAAGCAAGCTCTTCTGCAAGCAACGCACAAGATGAACCTGACTCAATCATGACAGTTTCTCCATCTCTTACAAGCTCACTTGCTAAACGGGCTATCTTTCGTTTTATATCATAATTAAAAGCTAATCTGCTGCTGATATCATCACTTGAAGTCATAACGGCATAGCCATGCTCACGCTTTAATAGTCCTTTTTCTTCTAATGCACCAAGGTCTTTACGTATAGTTACTTGAGATACTTTTAAAAGTTCTGCTAATTTACTAACTTCTATGCGCTTATTTTTATTTACAATTTCAAGAAGCTTTGTATATCTATCTGTCATAAAGCCCCCTCCTATCTATTAATATAATGGTAATTATAACATAACTCCTTTGTTAAATGAACCATTTAAATTTCGAATAAAATTTGATTAAGTAATTATTGCACATTTTCAGCTAGATTGTATTCTTTTTCTATGATTTTATTCATTTGAAATAATATTAATTTCAAATGAAATTTTATATTTACACTTATTTTTTTTCATGTTAAGATTAATCCAATAGAAAAAGATTAATTTATATGGAGATGATTTATATGAATGATATAAATGCATGTATTTTTAATATTCAAAAATATAGTATACACGATGGTCCTGGAATTAGAACTGTCATTTTTTTCAAAGGTTGTCCTTTAAGCTGCCTATGGTGTTCAAATCCAGAATCACAAGATAAAAATATACAGCTTATATGTGATGAAACAAAATGTGTACAATGCCTTCATTGTATAAGTGTATGTCCCAAAAGCGCTATAACTTCATATAAAAATCATATAAAAATTGATTCTAACAAATGTGTTTCTTGTTTTAATTGTAAAAATTCTTGTCCTCAGAAAGCACTTTCAGTTGAAGGTAAATTTATGACAATTTCAGAAGTAGTAAAAGAAGTAATGAAAGATGAAATGTTTTATGAAGAATCAAATGGAGGTGTAACTTTATCTGGTGGTGAAGTATTTATGCAACATGAATTTGCATCAGAACTTTTAAGATCTTTGAAGGAAAAGAATATACACACTGCAATTGAAACTACTGGATATACTTCAAAAGACATATTCTCAAGCCTAATTGAACATATAGATTTATTATTATTTGATATAAAACATTATGATAGAGAAAAGCATTTAAAAGCTACTAATGTTTATAATGATATTATTATTGAAAATTTAAAAATTGCTATAAATAATGAAAAAGATATTATAATACGCATTCCTGTTATTCCAACTATTAATTCTAGCTTAGAAGATGCCAGAGGCTTCTGTAAGTTACTAAAATCAATAAATGCAAAAAAAGTGAATTTACTCCCCTTTCATCAATTTGGACAGAAAAAATATACACTTTTAGATAAACCTTATGCTTTTCAAGACACTAAGCAACTCCATGAAGAAGATTTGCTAGACTACCAAAATATATTTCTTAAAAATGGCTTTGATTGTTATTTTTAATACATTGGCAAATATTTAAAATGTTATTCTAAATGTAAACTAGATTTTTACTATGAATAACATTTTGTTTTTTATAATACACTAACCCTATAAATTTATGGTATAATACTTTATGAGAATAATTTTCAAATCAAGGAGGCAACCATTTTGAATAAATTAAAAGAAGAATTATTGCTTGAAATAGAAAGCTTTAAAGAGTTATGTAATAAATTTATAAAAGGTGAAGTTTCTGCAGCAGATTTTAAAAAAGTATCTGGCGGAATGGGTGTGTATTCTGAACGTAGCAAACAAGAACTTATGATAAGACTTAGAATACCTTCTGGTATAACAAATATATCTCAAATGAATTGGTTATGTGATATCGCTGAAAAATACAATTTAGATAAAATACACTTCACCACAAGAGAAGCTGTTCAGTATCACAATCTTTCAGTTGATGCAGTTTGTGGAATAATGAAAGACGGAATTGAAAATGACGTATATTCTAGAGGAGGCGGAGGAAATTACCCAAGAAATGTTGCTTTATCACCTCTTTCTGGTGTTGATAAATTAGAAGCTTTTGATGTTAGTGAATATGCTCTAGCTGTTAATAAGCACTTTTTAAGTAAAATAACCTCTTATAAATTTCCTAGGAAATTTAAAGTGTCTTTTTCTAGCAGTAAAACTGATCTTGGTCACTGCAATATAGCTGATTTAGGATTTTTAGCAACAATTAAAGATGGTAAAGAATATTTCAAAGTTTATATGGGTGGAGGGCTTGGCCAAAATTCAAAGATTGGTGTTGAATATGATGAACTTATTGAACCTAGCAAAGTTTTATATCATATTGAAGCCATGACTAGTCTTTTCATAGCTGAAGGAAATTATGAAAATAAAAATAAAGCTCGTATAAGATACATCGTTGAAAGACTTGGCAAAGATGCTTTTATTGAAACATATAAAAAGCATTTAAAAGAAGTTTGTGAAAAAGAAAATTTAGAGCTTAATATAACTACAAAAGACATTATTAAAGAAGGCAAAATAATAAATCTAAAACATTCTAGATTATATGAACAAAAGCAACAATGTCTATATAGTGTATATCTTCATCCAATTGGAGGACAAATATATATTAAACAACTAAGAGAAATTTTAGACAGTTTAAAATCCGTGGAAGCCTTAGACATAAGACTAACTATGACAGAGGGAATTTATTTTAGAAATTTAAATGGTGATGAAGCAAAAAAACTTCTAGAGTTAACTCAAAATCTTGGAGGAGAAACAGCTCTTCAACAAAGTGTTTCTTGTATTGGTGTTCCAATTTGCCAAGTTGGAATTTTAGAAAGCCAAAAGACTTTAAATCAAATATTAACTTACTTTAAAGAAAAAGGATATACAAAAGATGTATTGCCAAGAGTTCATATTTCAGGATGTCCTAATTCATGTGGAGTTCATGAAGTAGGTGCAATTGGATTCACTGGTAAACGCAAAAGAGTTAATGATGTTGTTGAAGATGTATTTCAACTTCATATTAATGGATCTTTTGAAGATAATAATGCTAGACTTGGAAAGGTATATGGCGATTTGTTAGCACGTGAAATTCCTGAATTTTTATACGAACTAGCTTTATTATTAGAAAATAAAAATATCGATTTTATTGATTATTTAAATAGCAACGAATCAGAATTTGAAGAATTAATAACTAAGTATCTTAAATAAGCTAAATACATAATCAAAATAAACATTCTAAAGGTATCTGTTTTTCAGCACCTTAAGAATGTTTATTTTTTTACACTATTCCATTATATAAAAATTTCTTTTATAGGTTTAACACTAACTCTACTCCACCATAGATACCTGCATCATTTCCTAACTTAGCAAGTTCAAATTTTGTATCTTCGCAAGCATGAAATGCCTTCTCAGCAAAGTATTTTCTAAATCCATATTGTCTCATTTCTTTTCCCACATTAATATTCTTATTTTAGTTAAGTATTTGTTCTTTAGCATTTTTACTTTTTATTATAACTAAAATATAGCTGCAAATTGATAATACAAACATTCCGATAGCACAAATAATAAATACTCCATTCGTTGATATGTTTTTGAATATATAATTAGTAAGATTATTTATTATAATTGGCGACAATAAACCTCCAATTCCTCCAATTACTGCAAAAACACCATTTGCAAGAGCTATAGAAATTTGAGGTACTGATACTGAAATAATATATGAAGCCTGCGCCATAAAGCAGCTCAAAGAAATTCCTAGGCATGCACTTCCAAAAATTATCCCCAAAATATTATGGGGTAAAATTATAACAGATAAATATCCTAATCCAGCTGCAAAAATAGCAAAAGGTAATGTATTACGCTTTAAAGCTGATGATATTCTTGAAAAGTTAAAACCAACTAAAAGTGCAAATCCGCCTTGCACTGCAGTTACTATTCCTGTAAGCGCTGAACTTCCATTTAAATTCTGTAAAATATGAGTAGCTATATTAGTCATAAAGGCTGTTATAAACAAAGTATGAAAAAAGCTAATTAAAGATAATTCAAATACCATTTTATTTAACTTTAATTTTTGTGTAGCACTTTGAGTCTGTGCTCCTGTATCTGGCAATTGATATATTACAATTATGAATGCTGCAAGGGCAATTAAGTGAACTAAGAAATACTTTTGATATCCAAAGTTCCCCAATATTCCACCAACAATATTTATGAATATCGAACCAATTCCCATTCCTGTAACATGAAGTCCCATAAGCGCAGCACGATCCTTCCCATCAAAGAAATCACTAATTATTGCAGCGTTAAGTGGAGATATTATTCCAAATCCAAAGCCTACAAGAACTCTTGAAATCATCACAAATGAGAAACTATCTATCAAAAGCGGACTGGTTCCTACAAAAGCAATGAGTAATAAACCAATTGACACTATTTTTCTTTTTGAAATTTTAGTTACTAACCATCCAACCAATATTGATGCTACCATTAGCAAAAAATAAGGTATAGTTTGAAGTGTTTGGACTGCATTGGCTCCCTCTTCTTTAAATGCTACATCTAACATGCCTAATATAGGTGCTACTCCAGTTATATTTAATCCAAGTACAAAAGCTATAGAAAATATTGATATTTTTATACTGTTATTACTTTTTTGTCTCATGAATAAATTCCACCTTTCTGATCAATATTTAAACGTAATATTATCTATAAGTATATTTTTATGATACTGTTTACATAAATTTGTAAATCATCTGAAATTATCTGTAATAATAATACCACACTCTTAAACATCTTCAATATATTTTCTGAAAAATATTTATTTTTTCATGAATCTTATTTTATAAATTCTATAAATACATTATTTAATATGCTACTTTTGAAAAAATCACTACTTATATATAATTGATTTTATATGTGTTTTCATATTACTTAGTAAAAATTTTCTTCTAATCTTTTTTTCTGAAGATTTTATTTTGATTTATATTATATCAATTACTTTAAAGCTAAGTTATAATCATAATTTGCAACTTTATTTAACTTCAATATAGCCATATACATTTTTTTCTGAAAAAATATTCACTTTTTTCGATTTATATCTTGTATTTTTCATGAAAAAAGTGTTATAATGTTTTCATGAAATATGATATGTTATTTCAAACTCATATAAGGAGGAGTAATTAAATGAAAGTTAATTTTGGAATAATCGGATTTGGATTTATGGGACATGTACATGAAAAAACATTAGCTTCATTAGATTCAGCTAATTTAGTTGCAGTATGCGATATTGATGAAGAAAAAATGTCTGATGCTATAACTGAAAATGTTATAAGAACTACCAGCTTTGATGAATTGTTAAAGATTGATGATATTAATACAGTAATAATTTCAATAAGTAATCATGTTCATAAAGAAGTTGTAATCAAGGCTGCAAAGGCAGGTAAAAATATAATTTGCGAAAAACCTGCTGCTATGAATGTAAAGGAATACGATGAGATGATAGCTGCTGTAAAAGATGCGGGAGTAATGTTTACAGTACATCAGCAACGTAGATATGATGTAGACTTTAGAACTGCCAAAGAAGTATATAATCAAGAAACCTTAGGCAATGTATATACTATTCAATCCAAGTTATATGGGATAAATGGAAATATGCATGATTGGCATGTATTTAAAAAGTACGGTGGTGGAATGTTATATGACTGGGGTGTTCATTTAATAGATCAAATGCTTTATATGGTTGATAGCAAAATAAAGACTATCTATGCTGATTTAAGAAATGTTATTAATGAAGAAGTAGATGATTACTTCAAAATTTTACTTAAATTTGAAAATGGCATAACAGCTGAAATAGAGCTTGGAACCTACTTCCTAGCTGATAAACCAAACTGGTTTGAAAGACATTGGTTTATTGGTGGAGATAAAGGAACTATGTATAGTGATGGTTTTGATCCAGAAGGAAAAATTGCAAGAACAACTAGACTTCTTAAAAATGTTCCTGGAAAAACTACTATGACGGCTTCTGGTCCAACACGGTCATTTGGTCCACCACAAGATGGAGTTTTAATCACTGAAGATTTGCCTAAAGTAAACGTTGCCCACATAATGTTTTTTGAAAATTATTTTAAAGCATTAGAGGGAAAGGAAGAATTAATTGTTAAAATCCCTGAAGTAAGAAGAGTTCTTGCTGTTATGGAAGCCGTAAGAGAATCAGCAGCCTCTGGAAAATCTGTTGATTTTGAATAAATACTAAATGAGTTTTAAATGAAAAGGAGAAATTAATTATGAGAAACGGAAAAGTTCAAATTGCTATCGTAGGTTGTGGAGGAATTGCTAATCAAAAACACATGCCATCTATAAAAGCTAATTCAAGCAAGGCAGAAATTGTTGCCTTCTGTGATATTATACCTGAACGTGCTGAGAAAGCTGCTGCAGACTTTGGAACACAAGATGCAAAAACATATACAGATTATAAAGAAATGTTATCAGATAAAAGTATAGAATTTGATGTTGTACATGTATGTACTCCTAATGTTGCTCACTGTCCAATTACAGTTGCAGCCTTTGAAGCTGGAAAGCATGTAATGTGTGAAAAACCAATGGCTCATAATACTGAAGATGCACAAAAAATGATTGATGCTTGGAAAAAATCAGGAAAGAAATTTACAATTGGTTATCAAAACAGATTCCGCGATGATACAACAACTTTAAACGCTTCATGCAAAAACGGAGAGCTTGGAGAAGTTTATTTTGCTAAAGCTCACGCATTAAGAAGAAGAGCTGTTCCTACTTGGGGTGTATTCCCTAACAAAGCACTACAAGGTGGTGGTCCATTAATAGATATTGGTACTCATGCCTTAGATATAACACTATGGATGATGGACAATTATAAACCTGTTTCTGTAACTGGACAAGTATTTTATAAATTAGGACGTCAAGCTGATGGTCCTGATGGAAATGTTTTTGGACCTTGGGATCCTGAAACCTTTGAAGTAGAAGATTCAGCCTTTGGTATGATTAAAATGGAAAACGGAGCTGTTGTTTACCTTGAATCCTCTTGGGCATTAAATGTATTAAAATCTATGGAAGCCTCTACAACTCTTTGTGGAACAAAAGGTGGAGCTGAAATTCATCATGGTGGAAGCTATCCAAAAGATGAGCTTATCTACAACAGCGTAGAACATAATCAACTAATGGAAAAAGTCATATCACCTGCTGGTATTGTTGACTTCTTCCAAGGTGGAGCTTCAGCAGAAGGTGTACGTGAGCAGTCACAATGGATGGATGCAATCATAAATGATACAGATCCACTAGTTAAACCTGAACAAGCTTTCGTGGTAACACAAATTTTAGATGCAATTTATAAATCAGCTGAAACAGGTAAAGAAGTATACCTTTAATCAATAAATAAGTAATTAGCCTAAGCCTTAAGAGTTAATCTCTTTTGGCTTATCCTATCAAAATTTTTCTAAATTGGAGGAATCATAACATGAAATTAGGTTTTGTAAGTGCTATTTTAGATACTTATACATTTGAAGAAATGATCGATTTTGCAAGTGAAAACGATTTTGAATGCGTAGAAGTAGCTTGTTGGCCAAAAGGCAAAGCAGAACGTAGATATGCTGGCGTTACGCACATAAATGTAGATGAACTTGATGACAATAAAATTACTTATATTAAAGATTATTGTTCTAAAAAAAATGTAAATTTATCTTCTCTTGCATACTATCCAAATACTTTAGATCCTGATCTAGAAAAAAGAGAAACTCACGTTAACCATATAAAAAAATTAATTGTTGCGTCTAATAAATTAAATATAGGTGTAGTAACTACTTTTATAGGTAGAGATCAAAATAAAACTGTAGAAGAAAATCTTGAAATATTCAAGGAAGTTTGGACTCCAATAATAAAATTAGCTGAAGAAAATAAAGTTAAAGTTGCTATAGAAAATTGTCCAATGCTATTCACTAACGACCAATGGCCAGGCGGACAAAATCTTGCAACGACTCCTGCTATTTGGAGACAAATGTTTTCAGCAATACAAAGCGATTATTTCGGACTAAATTATGATCCATCACATTTTGTATGGCAACAAATTGATTATATTAAACCACTATACGAATTCAAAGACAAAATATTCCACGTACATTATAAAGATATTAAAGTTTACAAAGATAAATTAGACGATGTTGGGATTATGGCTACTCCTCTACAATACATATCTCCAAAATTACCTGGCCTTGGTGATGTGAACTGGGGTAAATATGTTTCCGCTTTAACTGATATCGGATATAAAGGTAATACATGCATAGAAATTGAGGATAAAGCTTTCGAAGGCTCAGATGAAGAAATTCAAAACTCTTTATTACTTAGTCAAAAATATTTAAAACAATTTGTAATTTAAAAATTATTTTGTATAACATTAATTATAAACGAGTAAATATCAACCCTACTTTATACTACTAAGTTTTAAAAATTATATTCTTTAATCTAAGGAGGATTTTATTATGAAAGAAATTACATGCGACGTAGTTGTAGTTGCTGCTGGTCCATCTGGGCTTGCTGCCGCTATTTCAGCTGCTGAAAATGATATGTCAGTTGTTGTATTTGAAAAATCAATGAACACAGGTGGTGCAGCCAATATGGGTATGGGGCCATTAGGTCTTGGAACTAGTGTTCAACGTAAAGAATTATCAACTGTAGATAAAAATAAAGCTTTTGATATGTTTATGAATTATACTCATTGGAGAGTAGATGCAACTTTAGTTAGAAAGTATTTTGATAAATCTGCTGATACTATAGATTGGTTACAAGATATGGGAGTTGAATTCTATAAAGCTTCTAAATATTTTCCTGGTTCAGAGCCTACTTGGCATATTGTAAAACCAGAATCTGGAAAGCCCGGTCCAAGAGCTGCAGCTACTATGATAAAACGTATGACTGAAAGAGCTGTAGAATTAGGTGTTCAATTTTATTTTGAAACACCTGGAAAAGAATTAATAAAAACTGATGGTAAGATAACTGGAGTTATTGGTGAAACTCAAGATGGAGAAGAAATAAAAGCAAACTGTAAAGCAGCTATTATTTGCACAGGTGGTTTTGGTGATAATGCTGAAATGATAAAAGAATATACTGGATATGAATGTGAAAAAGATTATTTTGGTTTCCGTATCCCTGGTTTAGTTGGAGATGGAATTAAAATGGCTTGGAATGTTGGTGCTGGTAAAACTGATGTTAGTATAGAAATGGCTGTAACTCTTCCTGGAGAAAATGTCACAACTTCAATTCACGCTGCATTTAACCAACCAAATCTGTTAGTTAATTTACAAGGTGAACGTTTCTTTAATGAAGAACACTTTGAAAATAGTACTTATGCTGGAAATGCTATAAATATTCAAAAAGATCGTTGTGCTTTTATGATTATCGATGAATCAATTAAAAGACAATACCTTAAAAGAGGTGTAGATGTAGTAAGTATGGTTCTAAATCAAGAGACTATTGATGGTTTTGATGAGCATATGGAAACAGCAATCTCTCAAGGAAATCCTTACTTATTTGTTGCTGATACTATTGAAGAATTAGCAGAGAAAACTGGAATTAATTGTGATAATCTTTTAGATACAATTGATGATTATAACGATGCTTGTGAAGCAAGAGATGAAGCTTTCGGAAAGCGTCCTGAATACATGAAACCAATCAGAAAAGGAAAATTCTATGCTGCTAAATTCTTCCCTGGTGCATATGGTTCATTAGGTGGAATTAAAATCAATCATAAGACAGAAGTTGTTACTCAAGACTATGAAGTTATTGACGGTCTTTATGCAGCTGGAACAGACACTTGCACAATTTATGGTGACAGTTATATGTTCCTATTACCAGGTAACACTATGGGATATGCATTAAACAGTGGACGTATGGCCGGTGAAAATGCTTCTGATTACGTAAATACCTTATAATCTCTTTAAATCATAATTGAAAATAAAAGATAAGTTTACAAATTATATGTGAAGAATAAAAAGATATGCCCCTATAACAAATAATCCCATACATACAAACTCCTCTATGTATGGGATAATTCTTAATTTACAAAACTTTATTACTATTAAAGAATTCTAAAACTACATAAATCAATTTAATTATTTAGTCCATAATTTTCAAAATAAACACTATTTCAAATATGAAAGGAGAAAATTTAAGCACTACATATTTTGTGTTTGATGTGTGATAATCTATGAAAAATGAACAGATAAACTCTCTAATTGAATTAATGCCTTATATTAATTCACTTTTTAACATAAATACAAACATCGCTATAACCGACCTAAATCAATTTATTTCAGTTCAGCAAGGTGATGGCGCAATGAACGTAAATTGTAAGGCAGGAGACCCATTCAATACTAATAACCCCTTTTTTGAATCTATATCTAAAGACAAAAAGACTTTTACAGCCTTTAGAGCTCCTGATGATACATTCAAAGTCCCTACCTGCTCAACAATTACACCTTATTATAATGCTGATAACTCCATAGCAGGTTTTATACTTGTTGTACGTGACCTTGAACAACAAACAACGGTGCAAAACCTATCCCTTAATATTTCACAGACCTTCTCAGACTTTAATAAAAGCTTTGATAATATTCTTAAAGAAATTTCTAAATTATCAGAAGAAGCCCATTCTAATGTTCAGGATGCTAATATGCTAATGCAGCGTATCGATGATATAGATATTATAATAAAATCAATTCAGAATATTGCCAATCAGTCTGGCCTACTAGCTTTAAATGCGAAGATTGAAGCTGCACGAGCTGGAGAAGTTGGAAAGGGATTCGGAGTTGTTGCTACAGAAATCGGAAAACTAGCTAGTTCAAGCAAAAATTCTGCTGAAGCTGCTAAAAACTCTTTATCAGCTATGAAACAAGCTATTGAAGAAATTAATATACGGATCAATTCTATTGAAAATAGCACCAACAATCAAGTATCATCAATTAGTGATATATCAAAAAATGTAATCGATATCCATGATGATTTATCAAATTTAGCAGAAACTGCAAAACTTATTAAAAGTTAAACAAAAGCCCAAGTGACTTGGGCTTTTTATTTAACACTTTATTTATTTGAATAATCTTATTAAATTTATTTAATTCTAGTTATTTTACTCTCATCTAATTCATGTTGCTTTGAAATCATATCTGCATGCCCAATAGCAATAGCTGCTACAAATTGATTTCCTTTTGGAATACAAAATAATTCCTCATAAATGGCTTTCTTATCTCCATTAAACGCTACTCTCATTCCACCAAGTATAATACTAGAAAGACCAATACTCTCAGCTGCAATAACAATATTTTCAATTGCAATCCCACAGTCAAGCATGTCAAAATGACCTTTTAATGGAGAAGAAACTACCACTAATAATGGTGCATCAAAAATTACTTTGTTATTACGTGACTTTAATCTTTCAATTGCTATTTCATCACCTGAATTCATAGCAAGCTCAACAAGATAGTCTTCTAAACCTGTTATTAATTTTGTTTCTTCTACAAAAGAGAAATGCCAAGGCTGTAAATTAGCACCACTAGGTGCTGCTAGAGCTGCTTTCATTAAAATATCTATCTCTATTTCACTTATTTTATCTTTTTTAAATTTGCGTATAGAACATCTTTTCATTATTGATTTTATTGTACCATTCATATTAATTCCATATCCTTTCTATTAATTAATAAATGTGCATAATATAATAAATTATTATGCACATTTATATGTTAAATATCTAGTTAATTATAGGTAATTATTATTCTTCTATAGCACGTCTTAAAGCTTCTTGATGACGTCTAACTTGTTCAATACTGTCAACTTCAAAAGCATCATTAATCATTCCATGTCCTTCATATTCAGTAGATAAGAAGCCATGGTAACCTGCTTTTTTATAAGCAGCTACTATTTCTTTAATTGGCATTGATGTTTCTTCATAATTTTCATCTATTTCATAACATTTTGCATGTGTATGATAAATATATTTTATATTATCAATAACATCTTGAGGATCACACCATGTGTAATTAAATGAAGCTCCTGCATACGCCATATCCACTTTGCTTCCATTTGCTTTAGTAATTGCTTCCATTAATTCTGGCATTCCATTAGCTTTCATGTATTCACCATGTGCACGTCCAAGATTTGTATCATATTTAATCTTTGTAAATCCTTTTGCTACTCTATTTGCAAAAGCTTCATCTACAAGCTTAACACAGTCTAAGTTAGCTCCTCTACGTATAGCTTGCTCACGAAGCTGTCTTGGAATTTTATTGCAGAATATACCAAAGTCAGGCATAAATCCAAAGTGCTTTGTTCCAGTACGAAGGATCATTTCCATATATCCATCTGCCCAACCAGAATTTAAAGAGAATGGTGAATGAACTTCAATACATACTTTAATATCATTTTTTTCTGCACACTCAAGACTTCCTTCAATAACGTCCATTGGTGTTGCAACAAGAGTACGTAAAGTTTTGAATCCAAGTTCTTTTGCTATTTTAATATCTCTTTCCATCATTTTAACTTGCTCACGAAGAGTAAGGGTTCTATTATCATAAATATGATTTTCCAAAAAGGCATCATAGCAAGTAGGTTCTGTTCCATACTTCTCCATCCAACCAAACCATTGTTCTTTAAATTCTGGTGTGATTATAGGAAAAGAATCCACCATTTGTTCAGCTAAAAGTTCAATTCCTGTAGCGCCAGCTTTTGATGCTTCTCTAATACATCCTTCTAAATCTAGTTTACCAACATAATATTCTGATTGATAACTATATAATGATACACTTCTTCCAATTTTATAATCCATCGTTATTTCCTCCTATCTAATCTCAAAATCATATTCACCAGGATGTACTAAAATCATTGGCATATATGATGGTGCAATAGTTTGAGTACATTTAATATGATGCGCACCTGTTTTTAAACCGCCTTGTTTCATTACAGTAACTGTAGCAAATTGACCAAATAGCCAACGATTATCTATAACTGTACGCATTTCTTCTAAAGTAAAGGTTTCACCATTTACAGTAAAACGAATATCTTCTCTTTGATATGCTTCCCCATCAACCTCAACTTCAATATTTCTTATAATAGAAAGTGTAACTCCACGATAATATTGGATTCTCATATCAAATTGGAATCCTACTATTTCATCATTCACTACAGTATTTTTAAATCCATCTGGATTATACATATGCTTTGCAAACATTTCCTTTACTCCCTTCATTTTTTATCTAATAACTATATACTTTAAAATTATCAATTATCAATGATCAGTACTCGATTGTCAATGATCATTGATAATTGACAATTGAATATTAAGTTCAGTTTTGAATCTTTAAGATTTGAACAATTCTTTTTTCAATATATATAGCTTAATTTTCAATTTTGAAATTATAGATACCAATCATATTTTTCATTGTCTGCACTTTATAAGGATTAATCTTTTTATTATCAAATATTATATAGCTTTATATAATATTTTAATTCCATAAATATATGTCACTTACACAATTGATATAATTGGTATCTTCTAATAAATTGAATTAAATATACCTTATTTAATTAATTCATCAAAATTCTTATATTTTTCTAACATTTTCGGTAAAGTCTCTTGGTTTGCTTGTAATTTTGGAACACAAACTTTTATCATACCTTGGATTTCATCATAATGTTCTTGTAATCCAATCTTAGTTCCTCTTGCACGATTTTGTTGCTCTTTACTAAATTCAACCTTTACTTTATCTCCCTCTATAGATAAATGACCTTCTATTCCACAGATTGGACATTCAACTGTTGTAGTTTTGTTTACACTAAGTAAATTACAATGGCAAACTGGACAAGTCCCCTCTTCTCCAAACCATTCAACTTCTTCATATGGTTTTCCAACAGCTTCTGCAACTCTCTTTCCTAATTCTCCCACTCTGTTCATTAAATCTTGATCTAAAACAGGATTTGCAGTTCTTCCCATATCATAAGCATCAATTTGCCCAACAACCTTCATCATTAATGAAAATCCAAATATATTCATTGTTGGAAGTCCTAATGAAACCCAATTTTGTGTACTAGCTCCACCAACAGAAATATATCCTACATATCTATCTTTAAATGCTCTTTCATCTAATAATTCTGTACCTGCTGCAATACGTTTATTTTGTTCTGCTACAAGCGCAGCTCTGTCATGAGCTGGTCCAAAACGATCAATAAAATTCTTTAGTTGCCCTGATGGTGCAATTGCAAATACTGGTGCAGCTAATATTACTGCATCTGCATCTAGAACAGCTTGTTCTAATATTTCATAATCGTCTTTTATAATACATTTAATTTGTTTACCATTATTTCTTCCTGCACTACAAGCATCACAGCCTTTGCAGTGTTGAATATTCATATTAACAGCATTTATAAATTGTACATCCGCACCAGCTTCTTTTGCTTTATAAAGAGCCTCCTTAACTAATATTTCACCACATCTCATTTTTCTTCCAAAAGATATTCCTAATACTTTCATTTCAATCTCCTTTTCTTGATTATCTTCTAATCAAAATCATATTTTATATTTAAATAATATTAATTTAATTATTTACTAATTTGTTTGATAGGCATTCATTCAAACAATGAATGCCCATGCTAAATCATATATTCTTACTTTTAAATTTACTAAACTCGCATTGATCACTGATCAACAACATTTAACAAAATATTTACTTTGGGATAACTTACTTAACCCAAGCTCCATTAGCACCTAATACATATCCATCAACTGTTGTATTAGCAAGCATTGTTCCTGATGCATTACAGTAGTACCAAGTTCCATTGTCATTGATCCAGCCTGTTTGCATTGCTCCTGATGCATTTAAGTAATACCAAGTATTACTCACATTTTTCCATCCAGTTGCCATAACACCTGTAGTTGGATCTAAATAATACCAAACAGTCCCATCTTGTTTCCAGCCTTTAGCTGCTGTTCCATCTGTATTAACAAAAGTCCATGTTCCATCTGCTGCTTTTGTCCATCCCGCTTTTGCAGCTTCTGTAGTTTTTGTATCAGTTGTTGTTTTATCTCCAGATGAAGCTTTGTTTGATATTACTGAATAAACGTTATTACTATTGCTTGCTTCATCGCTCCATACTAATATATTATTTTTATCACTAGCCTTTATCTTGCTCATTGCTCCATCTACTTTATAGATCTTCTCAAAACTCTCTTTTCCATCCCAATCCTTAACATATCCATTACTTAAGCAATATAAATCTCCTCCACCTATCGCCCATGCATCTTTATTCTCTATATCTGTTGAATCACTATCACTTAAATCTACGTAGCTATAGCCATTTTTATTTTTTAAAGTAACAGTTTGTCCATATAATTTATTATTACTGTTGTCTACATAAGCACTTGTTATGCATTTTGCACTTGTTGTAAATAACGGAGTATGATCACCACGTGATGGATCATAAATTCCAAACAATGATTCATATGTTCCGTTTTCATCAGTTAAAAAATAAATATTTGTTGACTTAGGATACTTAATTCCATCCACGTCCTCAGAAGCTTGTTCTTTTGATAATTTTTCTAGCACTCTTACTGAACCATCGCCATTAATATTGCTACTTGCTGCTATATAACCATTTTGTCCACCAAACTTTACAGTGCTAGTTACGTCTTGATAACTTCCAACACCTTTTTGTCTCGAATATATTGATAAGTCTGCTACTCTAAATATGTCAGCATATCCTTCTGTCAAAACAGCATTTTCCTTTATTGCTGCTTTAAATTCATATGTATTACCATCAGTACCTTTTAATTCATAAGTATCTTTTGTGTTTTTAATAGTAACACTTGCACCTGTTGAATATACTTTAAGGTCTCCTAAGCTATAGTCCCCATCTATATATTTTCCTTCTGTATCTGCATATATTGTAGATTTTGTTTGTCCATTAAGACTAGCAGTTTTTAGATCATATTGATAATGACTCCAAGTTCCAAAAGGACCATCGAAAAACACCTCACGAGTCCCTGCACCATAACGCTTTGGTTGAGCTGTAGCTATAGCATTAACTGCTGCATCAGTAAATCTTCCATCATTATCATTTTTTATATTTTTTCTTACTGCTGATGCTGCATCATCTATTACATCATCACCTATGCTATCATCTATCTTTTTACCAGTTTTATAATCTAAATAGTAATCTCCATCTTGAAATTCTAGATATTCATTCTTGTAAGTTTTTCCTACACTATCACCTGTTTCAATTCCATCAACCTTAGTATACTTATTATCGGCTACATAATAGCCAGCTTCCTCACCATTTATTTCTCCACCAATATAAAATAATCCATCACCTTTTGCATCACCTTGATAAACCGTACCTTCTTGAGCATCAATTGTTTTAACATCTGCCGCCATAACTGGAACCATTGATACAACAGATGCAGCAGCAATCAATAAGCTTGTAACTTTTGTAAATCTTTTTAACATATTTTTCATTTCCCCTTACTTTATTATTAGTTTATTTATTTTAATATTTTCTTTACATTCAAAAAACCTTACAGATATATAATCATAGTTTTTTAATACTAATAAAGAAAATTAATTAAAAACAGAGGTCAAATATATTATTTTTATCTTCTCTTTTTCCATCTTCCAACGCGAGTAAGCTTATCTGGACCTATAGATTTATTTCCTGAAATTTTTACTATTGCAGAAACTGGACAAATATCTATGCATTTACCACATTTAGTACAGTCAAACTCATCAATCATATGAATATATCCACTTTTTCCTTCAATTGCATCAAATTCACATACATCCATACATTCACCACATCCATCACAAACATCGCCCTTTATAGCAATATTTTGAGAATTCCCACATAAATCAACAGGACATTTTTTTCTTTTAATATGTGATTCATAGTTAGCTTTGAATAATTGCATTGAAGTTTTTACAAATTCAGTTGACTTTTGTCCGTAGCTGCATAAAGTTTCTTCTGATACTTCACTCGCAATTGCTTCTATTAATTCAAAATCTTCAGCTTTACTTTTTCCTTCTGTAGCATCTGAAATCATTTGCTTTAATTGATATAAGCCTTCTCTACAGAAGGTACATTTTCCACATGTACCTTCATACATTTTTGTTATTCCTTGTTTTGCAAAATCTACAATACATTCTTTTTTATTTAGAACAATAATTTCATTAGTACTGCTATTTTCAAAAATAGTTTTTTCTGCTTCAGACTCAGCAAGACACCTTCCACTTTGTCCTCCAAGGACAATTGCTTGAATTTCGTCTTCAAAACCTCCCGAAACTTCCTCAACTATTGCTCGTACATTAGTATTTTCAGGAATTTCTCCAATTCCTGGCTTATTTACAGCTCCTGTTACTGAAATAATTCTTGAAGGAATATATTCTTCTTCTACATCGAAATATGCTGCAATAGATGCCATAGTATCAACATGATGCATTAGATCATATTCTTCTACTTGCCTCACATCAATTTTCCCAATTGCAAATTCAACTTCAAAACCATATAATTCTATTTCTTTTATTTTATTTTCTAAAACTTTTTTTAAATTTGCCTTTTCTTCTGGAATATAAAGAATTCCTTTTAAAACATCCACTGCTCTTCCTGCTATTGCCATGCCACCTAAAACATTAGCTGGATCATTTTCAAGAAGACATATTGAAACATACGAATTATCTATATTATTAAAGCCAGTAATCAACTTTTTTTCTTCATTATTAGGTGCAGAAATCACTTTTTTCCACTTATCAGCAACACTTTCTGAATACACACCACATTCTTTTAACTGAAGTTTCTCAATTCTAGCTATTATTTCTTGTGATGATAAACTCATTGCTTTATATAATCCTTCAGATTCTAAATTATTTGTATTAAAATTACGCATAAGAATTGGTTTAAATTCATTTATCATAGTTAATCGTTGCCCCTTTCAATAGTAATTCCAGCAAAATCATTCCAAGTTTTAGGCTTTGATATTCCTAGACGCAAATCACATTGTAAGCATCTGCTGCTTTCTTTATTTGCTTGTTCACAGGTAAATCCATTTTCTGCTCTGCTAAAATTATTCTTTCGAGAATTCACATCAACTTCATTAGTAATAATTCTTTCTTCATATCCAAAGCCTGCTTTTTTACCTATACATTTGTTAGGCTCGTCTACATCAATAAGATGTTCTTCTATATTTCCATCTCCACCTAAAAATTTATCTATGGCTTTAGCTGCATCTCTTCCTGAAGCGACAGCTTTTACTACAGAGTTAGTACCATAAATTGCATCTCCTGCAGCAAAAATACCTTTTTTATTAGTTTCTTGCATGTCATTAACAACAATTGTATTTCCTCTACCTAATTCAAATCCACAACCTTCATTAATTTCTGGCCTTTGTCCTGTTGCAAATATAATTTGATCAGCTTCAAGTGTATGATTTGAACCTTCAACTAAATTTATTGTCAATCTTCTATTTTCATCAAATGACATCGATTCTATATTTACAAATTCAATCCCTGTAACCTTACCTTCTTCACCTAAAATTTTTGCAAAGGATTTTGAATAATGAATAGTAATGTCTTCTTCAATACCTGCTTTTACTTCATCTTTTGAAGCAGGTATGTTTTCTTCATTTTCTAAGCATGCCAAATGAACATTTTTTGCTCCAAGTCTTACTGCAGTACGCGCACAGTCAAAAGCAACATTTCCACCACCAAGGACTATTACCTTATCACCTATCTTTAACTCTTCATTCAAACTTGCAGCTCTTAAAAAATCCGTATTAACCAATACACCATCTAAATCATTTCCTTCAATTGGTAAACGTATACCTTTATGTGCTCCAATTGCAGCTAGAACTACATCATATCCTTCATTTAATAATGATTCAAAGTTTTCTATTCTTTTATTAGTAACAATTTCTACACCTATTTCTTTAATAAGATTAGCTTCTTCTTCTATTACATCTCTTGGTAGTCGATACTCTGGAATTCCTACTCTTGTCATACCACCAACATAAGGAAGTGCTTCATAAACTGTTACATCGTGTCCTTGCTTTTTTAAATAATATGCTGCACTTAATCCCGCTGGACCTGCCCCAATTATTCCAACCTTTTTCCCTGTAGGAGGAAGCTGCTTTCTATTTTTCTTCCAAATTTCTTTTTCATCATTTTCTACAGCAAAAAGTTTTAATTCTCTAATAGATATTGGTTCATTTACATTTCCTCTACGACACTCTGCTTCACAGGGATGACTACAAATATGCCCTAGTATTTTAGGTATAGGAAGCTTCTCTCTAATAACCGCTGTTGCTTCTGAATATTTGCCTTCATTTACAAGTCTTATATATGTAGGAATATCAGTTCCAGCTGGACAAGTATTTCTACATGGTACTAAAGCTGTTTCTTTATTCTTATTAAGATCAATTAGTTCTTTTTTATCCATTAAAGCTCCTGTAGGACAAATTTCAACGCAGGCCCCACAAAATTTACAATCTGCATCAATAAGTAATTTTTCATGTGGCGAACCAATATAAACTTCGCCATTTTTCTTTTGATAATCTATGGCATTAACTTTACGAACTTTCTGACATACTCTAGCACATCTTCCACATAATACACATCTTGTCATATCATGATCAAATAATGGATTAGAGGTATTTTTAGGAAACGGTTTCACTCTCATCCTCAAACGCTCAGGTCCGACTCCTAAATATTGAATTAAAACTTGTAATTCACATTTTCCATATTTAGGACAAGTAGAGCACTCTTCTGGGTGTGCTGCTAGAATTAATTCCATTGCAAGCTGACGTTTCTTATTAATTTTTTCTCCTTGAGTCTTAATAACCATTCCATCCTCAGCTTTTAAAGTGCAGCTTGTAACTATCTCCCCATTATTTTCAACAACACAAAGTCTACATGCTCCAAGTTCTGGTAAGTCAGGATGATGACATAAGTGTGGTATGTATATTCCTGATTCTAACGCACAATCCAATACACTTTTGCCTTCTTTAGTTATAATTTCTTTTCCATCAATATTTATCTTAATGTCTTTCAAACTAAATACCTCCATTCATTTTCATTAAACGTCGTTTATTTCATCGTATCGTTTTCATTAATTGCTTTTTATTTTTCATGATATTTCATAATTAAATTATATCATTTTTTCATTAAAAGTCAAACTTTTTACAGAAAATAATGAAACTTTTATCTTTATTTTCTGTAAAATTGATTTTTCATTCTATTTTTTTAAGTTTACTGGCAACATATTTCCATATCCTTCTAATTTAAATAATCTATTGATTTTATTTTTCATATATACTATAATTTATTACAAATGTTTTACAGAATTATCATATTAAAATTTACTTATTAATTTATCTAACTATTCTAATCTTTCATAGTAATAATAAATAATTTAATGCTATTTTCTTTAAAGCATTCTAATTCAATCAATGTAAGGAGGTACGTCATGGCTACAGTTATAGATGTTGCAAAAGAAGCAGACGTTTCAGTTGCAACCGTTTCCCGTGTATTAAATAATAGTTTTATGGTAACAGAAGAAAAGCGCGCACGTGTTCTTGCTGCTATCGAAAAGGTTGGCTACAAAGTCAGCACTAAAAATAAAGAATTAAAGCGTAACAATTCAAAGGTTATCTTAGTTATTACCGGTACTCTTCTTGAAGATTTATTTAGTAGTTTTCAAGATACTGCTAGCGACCTTGGATATCATGTTATCTACCATTATTGCGGTAATCAAATTAGTACAGAAAGTGCTAAGGAAGTTGTTAATATACTTAAAAATAATGTCATTGCAGGAATTGTACTGTTAGATATAACAGAAAGTAATAATGACTTTAAACAACTACTTAGTCATTATCCTATAGTTCAGATAGGAAATCCTCTTATAGATACAACTGATAACTATATTGTTTCAGCTGATGACCGCAAAATAGCTTATGATGTAGTTTCTCATCTCATTGAAACTGGTAAAAAAAGAATTGCTATTATTTCTGCTGAAACTGAAGGTAGATTTGTACATTTTGAAAGAGATCGTGAAAGAGGTTACATGGATGCATTAAGAGACAATGACTTACCTTGTGATGACTCCTTAAAATTCCATGTTGACTTTACAATGGATGGCGGAAGTGATGCAACAAAAAAAATTCTTGCTTCAGAAAACAGGCCTGATGCTATTTTCTGTATAAGTGATACTCTAGCGGTAGGATGTATTTACAGATTAAAAAGAGCTGGCATCTCGATTCCAGATGAAATTTCTGTTGCAGGTATTGATAATACTGAAATTACAGAGTTTTTTGATCCTCCAATCACAACTGTTGATCAATCCTTTAAGGAAATCGGCTCAGAAACTATTAAAATGCTAGTCTCGTTAATTAACGGTGAATTATCTAGAGGTAGAAAAATATATATAGAGCATCAGCTTATAATTAGAAAATCTACACAAAAAGATAATTAATATATTTAATTTTTAATGAAAAGTGTACATTTCTGTTCAAGAAATTTTGAATGAATTTCACTGATAAATGAAATTTTAATATTGTCAATTGGAATATATACTTTAAAATCAATTAAAAACAAAATTAAATTTTGACATATTTACAATAAAAGATACGAACCATAGAGATTACTTTCACTCTATGGTTCTTCTACATATAACTTTCACCTGAGCTATCTTGTCCAAATGTATTTTCTTTCTTTTCCTTCTAAATAAGCTATAACATCCTGTGCCATAATTTCTCCTGACCAATTATCAACATCTACTGTTAAACCTGCCATGTGAGGTGTGCAGACAACATTTTTCATCTTTAATAATGGGTGATTTGCTGGAACAGGTTCTTGCCAGTAAACATCTGTTGCTGCTCCTGCAATCACTTTATTTTCCAAGGCTTCAATTAATGACTTTTGATCAATTACAGCTGCTCTTGCTGTATTAATTAAAAATGCACTTTTTTTCATTTTGCTAAACCATTCAAAATTAACACTTGCTTTTGTTTCCTCTGTTACTGGTAAATGAATACTCACAAAATCACTAGATGCTAAAAGCTCATCTCTTGATACTGGTTTAACATTATCTTTTTCCATTTTCTCTGATGGGCAATAAGCATCAAATGCAACTACTTTCATTCCAAATGCTTGGCAAATTTTCGCAACTTTCGATCCAATTGCACCATATCCTACTATACCAAGTGTTCTTCCATATAGCTCACATCCGATACCATAATCTGTGTATGGATGGTTTTCATCTAAAGGTCCCCAAATAACATTTTTCTTATCTGGTACATTATAAATATTTTCTACCGGCTCGCCTAAATGATCCCCCATCAATAACCCTGCTGCACTTGATACCATACTTCTTGATACAGCAATCATTAAACCTATATTAAATTCAGCAACTGCTTGAGCATTTCTACCTGGTGTATAAGATAATTGAATTCCTGCTTCTTTAAGTGTATTATTATCTACTGTTACAGGTGTCCCTTTTGCAACTCCAATAAATTTCATTCCAGAAGCTATCCATTCCTTTAATGTATCAGCTCCAGCATTTTCATCTCCTAAAACAACAATTTCATAACCTTTACATTCTTCACGAATAATTTCTTCTGTAACATTACCTTTACCATGCTTTAATTCACCAGCTATTGTTACATCACAATACTGTTTAATTTCCTCCATACGCTCATTTGGAATACTTGTACATAAAACTAATTTCTTTTTCATTATCTTTTCCTCCTAACATATACTGTTTATAACAGATTCATATTCCTTTAAGTTACTATTTAAAGCTTTATACATCGAAACATAAAAAGGATAAATTTTTTCATATTTTTTTATCCATTCTTCCTTTGGATGAATCACTTCTTTTATTTTAATCATTTTTTCCATAGTTTCATTTATATCTGGATAAATTCCCACTGCATTTCCTGCAATCAAAACATCCCCAAAAGGTACATCAAGGTTACTATCTAATATTTGAATATCCATATTTAATATTGATGCTTTAATTTCAAGCCAAGTTTTACTTTTAGCTCCACCACCAGCAATTTTAAAACTATTAACTTCTGCTCCAGCTGCTTTCATCTCTTCTAAAACATGTTTCACAGCAAAAGTTGTCCCTTCAAACACGGCCCTTAGCAAATCTTCTTGAGTAGTATTCATTGACATGCCAATAAACATTCCTTTTGCATGAGTATTCCATAAGGGAGCTCTTTCCCCTAATAAATATGGAAAATATAGTACTCCATTACTTCCGGCTTCAACTTTAGCTGCCAACTCATTTATGATATCGAATACATTCTTGCCTGTAAAATTAGCTTGTTCAAGATAATTCTTACCAAGTGTGTCCAAAAACCATTTAATGCTAGCACCTGTACAACTAATAGGTGCATCAAATACATATGGTAATCCATTAATAGATGAAACCTTCGAAATAACTGGTCTATCATAAGCACTTTGTCTTGTATGTCCTGCAAAAATCAAAGATGAAGTTCCTGCAATTTCTGCTGCTTGACCCGGTTTAGAAATCCCAATGGCACACATTGATGCAATCCCATCTGTTGTTCCTGCCATAACAGGAATCCCTGGTAATAATCCTGTTTGCTTTGCCGCTTCTTCTGTTACATATCCAATTATTGTATTACTAGCTACTGGTTTTGGAAAAATTTTTTCAAAATCCACACCAATAATATCCCCTAATCTTTTTGACCATTTCTGGCTGTTAACATCATAGCACTGAGATAAAATCGCCTGGTCTATATCTGCACTATAAACCCCTGTAAGCTTATAATTCACGTAAGAACTCGCCTGAAGAAACTTATGTGCATTTTTAAAAATTTCAGGTTCATATTTTTTTAACCACATTAATTTACATGGAAGAAATGATGCATCTGGCTCTCCACCAACAATAGCTTTATATTCATTTCTGTCAATTTTGTTAAGTAATTCATTGAATTCCTTTTCTGCTCGCTTATCCATCCATATAATAGCATTTCTTAAAGGTATTCCATTTCTATCTACAGGTAAAATCGTTGGAGTTTGAGAACTAATGCATAATCCTGCAATATTTTCAGCAATGTTTGCTGGCAAATCACTGCAAATTGTGAGCAAAATATTTTTTATTCCATTCCACCAATCATCTGAGTTTTGTTCTGCCCAGATATTGTTTATAAAATGCGTCTTATAAGTTTCAGAATGATTTTTCACTACATTTCCATCTTCGTCAAACAATATTCCCTTTGAATTTGTAGTTCCAAGATCAATTCCTAATAAATATTTCTTCATTAAAATAGTTTCCTCCTCTCTTTTGCTTATGTTTGATTTACATTTAATAACCTATATATTTTATACACCTAAAAATAACAAGTCCAAGGTTACCATATATTATTGGCAAGGAGGTAAATCATTTGGTAGATGAACTTGTTATTTTTCCAACATGCCTTGCTTTTATATCATCATTGCTGAATAATATGCATTATTTATAGCGTGATAAATCTGTCCAACATTTTTACAATCACCAATTATATAATATTCATCCACTAAGTCACATAATTCATCAACTTTATCATATGGCGCTCTAAAACCAAGTGCACAAACTATACTATCTGCTTCAATAATAAATTCTTCACCATTTCGTGTGCATAATACACCTGAAGGTACTATTTCCTTTACCATTGTATTTCTATATATAGTAGCTGATTTTTCGACTTCTACCATTAGACCGCCTCTATAGAATGAATTCACATCTTCAGCAACATCATTTTTCATTTCAATAATTGAACATTCTTTTCCATCATGTTTAAAGGAAACTGCTGCCTCACTTCCAACAAGTCCGCCTCCTAAAATCACAACCTTTTCCCCTAATTTATCGTGATTTACTTCCGCATCAATAGCCATAATAACTTTTGGAGAATCTATTCCTTTGATTGGTGGTACAAGTTCCTTTGAACCTATTGCAACCATTAATACATCAGGAGCAAATTCCTTAACATATTCTTTTGTAACTTCTGTATTAAGAATTACTTTTACTTCAGCATTTTCTACTCTCTTAATCAAGACATTACAAAAATCTATAATATCTTTTTTAAAATATGCCGCACCAGCTGGATAAAGGTTTCCACCTAATTTATCAGACTTCTCAATTAAAGTTACATCATGTCCTCTTTCTGCCGCTGTAATTGCTGCTTGCATTCCAGCTGGGCCACCACCTGCTATCAAGACTTTTTTCTTATTAAATGCTGTCTTATCTCTTAATTTTTCAGGAAATTGCTGCCCCATAGTTGGATTAACTGAACATTTTACTGTTTCACTCTTGCTAGTCTCACCAAAACATTCATAACAACGTAAACAAGGAGTTATATCCTCAGTTCTTCCTTCAAATGCCTTTTTAGGTAAATACGGATCTGCCAATAAAGCTCTACCAATTTCCACAAAATCTGATTGTCCTGTAGCTATGATTTCTTCCATATGAGCTGGATCATTTAGACTTCCAACACATGCAACTGGTGTTTTTACATGTTTTTTTATCTCAGCTGCAAGATATACATTAACTCCTCTTGGAAAGAAAGATGATGGATGCGTTCTGCAAAACATTGCAGGATCTTCATGATTTCCGCAGGAAATGTTAAATAAATTAATTTTATTTTCAACCATTTTCGCTACTTCAATACAATCATCAAGATTAAGTCCAACCTCAGTCATATCATCTCCAGAAAGACGAAGTTCAATTGGAAAATGTGGACCTACAGCTTCACGCACAGCATCTAACGCCATGATCAGAAATCTAGCGCGATTTTCCAATGGACCTCCAAACTCATCTGTCCTTTGATTCATAACAGGAGATAAAAACTGTGAGAACAGCCATCCATGTGCTGCATGAACTTGAACCATATCAAAACCACAATCTTTACATAATCTTGCTGCTTTTCCGTAGGACTCAACTATTTCTAGAATTAACTCCTTAGGCATTTCAAAAACTTCACCTTCTGGTGTAATTTCATGACTAGAACCATAAGCAACAGTACAACAATCCATATCCCCACCAACACTAGCAAGTCCTCCGTATTTACCACCATGTGATAATTGAATATTGGCATATGCACCAGCATTGTGAATTGCTCTTGTACATTCTGCAAGCCCTTGTTTTACACCAAAAGAATCTAACTGTAATTGCTTATTATGAGACTTTCCAGTTGCTGAATGAACAATTGCTTCTCCGTATGTAACAACACTTGCACCACCTAAGGCTTTTTCTTCTAAGTAGGCTATCATTTCTTTTGTAAAATGACCTTCTGTTGTAATCATACTAGGACTTGTAGGTGCTGCTATTATGCGGTTTTTCATTCTTATATTTCCAATTCGTAAAGGAGAATATAAATGTGGATATTTTGCTCCCTTTCTACAACACGGATTTTCTTTTTCCATAAATTTTCCTCCTTAAATAATAGACCACCACTATAATGCTTTCTTTAAAATTTCTAATACTTGTTGTTTAGTAATATTCTGTCTAGGATTAAAATTTAATACTGGTTCTTTTATTACATCTTCCGCAAGCATCTCAAAATCTTTTTCTTTAATTCCTTGTTTTGATAATGTTTTAATACCAAGAGTTTTTATTAATTTTTTCAATTCATTTGATAACAAATATTTATCTTTATCAATTTCTCCTGATACTGAAAGTCCAATAGCCTTTGCAAGTTCAACCATTTTTTCAGGACAGCTTTCTGCATTAAACTCCATAACATATGGAAGCACTGATGCATTTGCCATACCATGAGCAAGATGAAAATGTGCACTTAAAGTATGTGCAATTCCATGAACCAGTCCTAAATTAGCATTAGAAAAACCAAAACCTGTAACGATGCAGCCTAACATCATTCGTTCTCTTGCTTCCATATCAGTTCCATCAGCAACTACTTTAGGTAAGTTATTATACAGAATTTCTAATCCCTTTAAGGAATTATATTCAGTAAGAGGTGTTGCCATATTTGAAATATAACTTTCAACTGCATGAGTAACTGCATCCATACCTGTTGCTGCTGTTACTGATGCTGGCATAGTTTTTGTAAATTCCGGATCAATGATAACATTATTTGGTGTAAGTTTATTATCAATAATAACGTATTTGCACACTGCCACTGTATCAGTTAATGCAACCACATTTGTAATTTCACTTGAAGTACCTGCTGTTGTAGGTATTGCAATTAGTGGTAGTACATCATTTTTTACATTTCCAATTCCACCATATTGTCCAATTGGCCCTGGATTTGTCATTAATATATTCACTGCTTTTGTAAGATCAATACTACTTCCTCCCCCAACTGCAATAAACAATTCTATTTTTTCATTTAATGCAAGTTTAGCAGCTTCTTCCACTAATTCATTTGTTGGATTTGGAAGTACCTTATCAAAAATCACAACATTTACATCAACTTCTTTTAGTGTTTCCAGTACTTGATCTGCAATTCCTGCCATTTTAACACCATTATCATAAACGATCATTACATTTTCTGCACCATATTGCTTTAACATAGCAGGTAGTTCTTTTACAGAATCCTTACCAAACATAATATTGCTACTCACGAAAAAGTTACTTACCATTAATTTTTCCCCCTATACAGCTTGATCTGCCGCAATCAACTCTTTCATTTTTTGTACTGCTTCTTCTGGAAGTGGTTTGAATATTCCAGCTGATTTTGCATAATATTGAGTAGTTGCCATTTCTTCTGTATAAATAGTGGCTGCCATTGCTGCTTTAATATTTTTTCCACAACAAATCATTCCATGATTTTTCATTAATGCAGCTCTTCCATCGCCTAATGTTTTTACTACTAAATCTGCAAGATCATTACTTCCTGGCATAGTAAATGGAACAATATTAATTGGTACAAATTCAGCTTGTGGTGGTGTTGTTGGCAGTAATTCACCCTCCATAGCTGCTATTGTTGCAAACATACCATGTGTATGAACTGTTGCTTTAATGTCTGGTCTTGCTCTAAGAATTGCAGTATGCATTGGAACTTCTGATGAAGGTTTATATGGTCCATCTAACCATTTTCCATTTAAATCTACAATTGCAATGTCTTCTGCTTTCATTGTTTTGTATGCAATTCCACTTGGAGTAATTGCAACAACATCTTCTTCTTCATCTCTTACTGCAATATTTCCTGATGTACCCTTAATTAATCCCATATCAACCGCATCTAAAATTGCCTCTAGTACTTGTTTTCTAATTTTTTCGTATTTCATTTATGAATTCCTCCTTGTTTTTTATAATATAATATTAATATAAGGTTTTCATGCTTCTCAACTCATGTTTTTCCTCTTTAAAACGGAAATATTATTCTTCTATACTTACTATAAAGTTTATTATTTGATATAATTTTATAAACACATGACACAGGAGGAGCATTTCATGAATTCCAATAACTTGATACTTAGGCAAAGAAAACTATTAAATTATATACAGAATCAAAAGAGTTATGTAACTGGTACTGAATTAGCAACTTATCTTCAAGTATCACCTCGCACCATTCGTAATGATATCACTGAAATTAACAGTAAATTGTTCAATAGAAAAATACAGATTATATCGGTACGAAGCAAGGGTTACATGCTAGAAGCATCAAATCCTGAAACATTAAATAACTTTAGCAATTCTAACAATACATTTTTAACACGCGAGGATCGCGTTCGCTATATTGCTTTTAAGTTATGTTTATCAGATTCTCCAATTAATATTTATGATTTTGAGAGTGAAATGTTTATCAGCCATACTACTCTGGATCACGACTTACAAGCATTGAGAAAAAAATATATTTTTTCTTTTCCTCATATAAAGTTAATGAAATCAAAGGATTCTTTAACATTCGAACACAACGAAAGAAAGCGCCGTGCAATACTCAACGCTCTCTTTCATGAAGATTGGGATTATAACTCACATGGAAACGCTTATTACAATTATGAATATGTAGACGAACAAGTTCTCGATATCATTACAAATGAAGTTAAATATTTTTTAAATAAATATTCTATCCAGTTGGAAGATTTGAATAATGTAACATTAAATCTATCCATATCAATTATGTACCACCGTATACAATCCGGATATAAATTAAATGCTGATCCATCTGTAACTGACATTGCTCTAGACACTACAGCAAAACTAGCAGTAGACGACATATTAACCTCACTAGAAAAAAAACTCAACTGTCAATTCGATTCAATTGAGAGATTCGATATCTATCTTTATGTATCTAGTAATCGTCTTATGGATGCTTCTAAATTAAATTTTGATACAGTATCACATTTTTTTTCAAAAGAAATATTACATATAACTGATGTTTATTTACAATCAGTCAAAAATACTTACCATATAGACCTTAGTCTTGATGAAGATTTTTATATTACACTATTGCAATATGTCCGTTATTTACAATTTCCTATGCATAATTTTATTAAAATCCAGGATAATTCTGATATTGCAAGAGCTAATTTAATAATTGAATTTGAAATTGCCTACTTATTCCAAAACGTTGCTTTAAAATATATGAAATATCGCCTAAATTATATAGAACTCTTGTACCTTGCATTTTGTATCTCAGGCGCTTTGAAATATAGAAATCAAAATATTGAAAATTCTAAATTTAAAACTGTAATCTTATGCCATCTAAATCTATATGCACTTTGGTCACTTAAAAGAAGATTATTAGATAGATTTAATACATACATAGACATTGTATCCTTATTGCCTGTAAGTTCAAAAGATAACTATGATTTTTCAAAAGTAGATCTTATTATAACTACAGTAAACAAAAAAATTACAGATACACCCAACCCTGAGATATTTTATATATCTCCACTATTAACTCAAATGGATCAAACAAATCTAGAACTATATCTTTTAAAAAGACAATCAGACAGATTATATTCTTTAAATCTTCCGCCTCTACAAGATTTGTTCAATTGTGCTTTTTGGCACGAAAAATTGATTCTTGACGATAAGATTTCTATTATAAAATTACTAGCTTCAGATTTTATAAATGAACAGTTAGTTAGCGCAGAATATTTATCGAATATATTACAACGAGAATCTATATTAACCTTTGCTTTTCAACCTGGAATTGTTTTAATGTATTCTCTTGTTCCAAGTATTAAAACTTGCCTATCCATTGCAACTTTAGAACACAGAATTAAGTGGAACAATTATAAAATCCGTACAATAATAATGGTTGCTATTAAACCAGAGCATGCAACAATTATTTTTAAACTTTTCAATAATTTATTTTATAATGGATACAATCCAGATTATATTCAGCACCTAAAAACAAAAGATGAGTTGATGAAATATCTTCAAAAAATATTTAGATTAAAAATTGAGTAAGAGGTAGACAAATGTCTACCTCTTACTCAATTTTAATATCATATTTCTGTTTTCTTTTCTAGATATTCTTCTTTATATAATTGTGGAAGTATTACTTTTAGTCCACCTTCCATCTCCAGTACATTATGTTCTAAAAGACCTAAAAGACTCTCTTCTGTTACAATATCATCACTCTTTAAAACTGGTATAAATCTATTTCCCAAAACTTGATATCCTTTCCAAAACCTTGTTCTCATTTCTATTCCATCTTCTGTTTCATATATAAAATGAGCTACTACAGTTGGTATTGGTCTTACAGAATAATCACCATTAAGTACTCTAGACGTTGCATTAGCTCCATCTACCATTACTAACTTAGATTCTTTCATTTTTTCAACATCTATACCCATTCGTTCTGGAACTTCCCTGAACAAATCTTGAATATATACATCTTCTAATGGGAACCCTGTACCACAAGTTTCAAGATTCCATTTAAATCCTGAATCATAATGGTGCTTTGGACACCATATTTTATATTTTAAATTACTTTCTTCTCCTGATGTCCACCAACTATTCCACCATTTGTACATTTCTAAAGTTACTCCTGGCATCTTGTGATAAGCTGCAACATATCCACATCCATTTGGCAAAATACAATATCCATTCTCAACTTTTATTTTTTCAGGTTCTATCATATCATTTATTCTATCCCCTAAAATTACATCTTCTGGATTCATCATAATTTTATTGTCTATAATCTCTTTGACTTCATCGTTTATTGGAGTGTCTTCTCTATAAAAATACTTTGAATATGAAATTTTTTTTTCTTTTTCAGTTAGTATTGGCCTATTGTTTTCACACGTAAACATTATTATCTCTCCTCTACTTGCACAAAACTTTTTTCTATATTATTAGTTTCAACATATTTTTTTATTGGATTTGTAAAAAGATATAATCCAGCTATTACTATAGTGGAAATACCACATACAACGAATATACTACTCACATCATTTCCAATAATATTAGCTATCATTTTAATTACAAATGGTGTTACAAAATTTCCAATATTAGCGAAAGCCCCTACAATAGCCATTGCCATAGCAGCACTCTCTGAACTTACAAGCTCTACTGTAAAAGTCATTGCTGATGGTGATCTAACAGCAAAACCAAACCCTATAAAAAATGCTCCTAGGTACACAAATTTAATATCATTTGAAAACGCAGTAATAAGAAATCCACATGCTATAAAAGAAACCGCTATACAAAATATATTTCTTTTAAATATCTTGGTTAATCTTCCTACTATGAAGCCTGCTGGAATACCTATCAACATAAATAACGAATTTACAACCCCTGCTACTTCAACACTTCCAAGATTCTTATCTTGAATGAAAAATGCTATATTAGAATTGTATGCAGTCACAAAAATCTGACATAAAAAGCCTAAAAATGCGAAATAAAACAACCTATTATTTAAATTATTATTAGTTTTTTCACTTTTTTTTAAAGGCCTATCATTAGGTAAAAATTTCAACACAATAAATATACATGGTATAAACATTAAAAGTATTAAATAAGAATATGACCAATTTATTGCTGCTACTTTTCCACTAATAACAGATACAATTGCTCCGCCTATGCTAATTGCTGTTGATTGATACCCCATAATACTTGCACATTCCAAATCTTCGAAATAATCTGAAACTATATTCGAGCTTAGGGTTGTAACAACTCCAACTCCACTTCCAATCAAGCCACTTGCAATATATAAAACAATTAAATTGCTATTAAAAAGTACTGGTATCAAACCACTTATCACTATAATAAACATACTTATCAGTACCATATTTTTTTTACTAAAATAACAAACCATTTTTCCCGAAATCAACATAGCTGGAACTGCAATTATAGAGGGAATCGTATAAATCAATTGTATTTGAGTGGCTGTTGCATTTGGAAAGGATTTATTTATCTCCGCTAATAGTGGTGCAATTAACATATAGCAAAGCGCCAATGTTGACATACATAATACTGCAATTATTATTTTTCTTTTTTCCATCTTATCTTCCTCTCAATTTTATAGTTCTATGATTAATTTTAAATACGAACTTTCTCTGCCAGAATCTAAAAACTCTCAAAGCATTCTTTTCTTTTTATCAATATCTGAAAACATTCATTTCCATGTACTCATATTAATAAAATTTCAGCATTAAAACAAACCGTTATTTTCCGCTGTATAAAGGAATTATTTAGTTTTAACTTTTCTTGAAATAATACAATAACTCTAACATAATATACCTAATTCTATTAAAAACATTTAAGTAAGTAATTAATAAACATAGTATATATGTTAGAGCTATATGATCAAATATTCAAAATTTTAGCTATTCTAATTCAAATATTATTTTATTCAGCATGTTCTCCATGACGAATTTTTAATTCTTTACGTATCTCTTCTACCTTTGACTCAGGTAAGTTATACATTAATAATGGAATAAGTGCTAATATAAAGCAAGCTGCTGGCACTAAATTAACAGAGATATTAATACCTCTAGCTATTTCAGGAGTAACTGGTTGCCCTGCTACAAATCCGAAAAGACCAATGATAAATATACCTAATGAAGCACCAACTGCTGAAGCAACTTTTGTTCCTAAAACTTGCATTGCAAAAGCTGTACCATCTGGACGTCCACCATATTTCCATTCACCAAAATCAATTGAATCTACTGTCATACTGCTTCCACATGGTCCTGATATATATCCTAATCCATATACAACGTGCGATGCAATTAAGAATGGTATATTTGTAGGATCACCAAAGAATATCATTAACATTGCTAATGTTTGAAGTACCATCGCTAAAATAGCAGTATTTTTCTTACCAATCTTTCTGATAACTTTTGGAGAAAAAGGCATTATAATTGTTCCAACTATAACTTGCATCATCATAAAAAGTGTAATAAGATCAAATCTTCCAACTACAAACATGTAATAGAATACTGCAACACCAAGACGACCAAACATTCCAATCATTGAAACAATAGTATATATTGTTGCAAGAATTAATGGTTTATTTTTTACTATAAGCTTTGCAGCTTCTTTTACAGGAAGTGCATTTTCTTTCTTAACTGTAACTACTTCTCTTGAAGTTTTAAATACAAGGAAGAATATAGGCAAAGATACTAACGCAAAGATACCTGCAGTTCTTTGATACCCAACAGATTCAACACCATTACCAAAGTACTGAACAAGTGGTAATGTACATAAATTAAGAGCAATCATACCTATTGTCATACCAAGCATTTGAGCTGCATATAAACGATTAATTTCATTACCGTCTCTTGACATAACTCCTGGTAATGAAAGATATGGAACATTAACTACTGAATAACACATGCTTAAAAGTAAATAAGTAACAAATGCATATATTATTTTGCCAGTAGAACTAAAATCAGGAACTGTAAAAGTTAAAATTGTTAGTACTACAAGAAATGGTGCACCAAATAAAATATAAGGCCTAAAACGTCCCCATTTTGTATGTGTACGTTCCATTATTCCTCCAATAATCGGATCAAATATAGCATCCCATATTCTTACAATTAACATAATTAATGCAACTGCACCTGCAGCAATTCCAGCTGCATTTGTATAAAACAAAATTAAATAAGTACTTACCATTGTCCAAGATAATTGAGAAGCAAAATTTCCAGAACCATAAGCAAATATACTAGCAAATGATAATGGTTTTTCATTACTATTTACATTTTTTTCATTACTTGACATAAAGATCCCCCTTGTTTCTTTTTATATTTTATGTGCATCACTCTACACTCATCTTAAGTCTAAACAATTCCAATAGTTAAATTTTTATATATTATATATACGTTTTCATAACTATTGCATTGAATCACTAATTACAAGTATTGTTATATCACCTCAACTCATATTAAAATATAAAAACTCTCATTCTTCATATGATTTTTTATGTAATTTTTAGGAATTTTATTCTGAAAACTCCATTTAAATATTACATTTTTATCCTATGAACATACAAAACTATATCTTGATCAAGGACATTAAATTTTTAACAGCTGTTTTCTGTAATGTATAAAGCAAGTATATAACGTTTTCATTTCCTTTGCAATACTTTTTTTCTGTAATTTTTTTATTTTCTTTATTTTTTACATCTTTTTTCATATTTAATTTCAGAAAAAGTATTGATGCATGTCCCTTAGCTTTCTTTTATATCCACAAATTTTATAGTAACTTATAGTTTTTTTATATAAAAAGGCTTCATAAACTTTTTAGAGCTTATGAAACCTTTATTATTTGTATAAATATTAACTTTCTATTTCCTTCTTCTTTCTAATTTTTTCAATTTTTTTACGTATATTATCGCAATTTATTTCTGAAAAATAAATATAAAACTTCTATCTGCTTTACAAAATCTAATAATATATACATTAACAAATGTATTTTATAATCATATCTACTACTGAAAATGCGATTTCTTCATAAGATACAAGTCCATATTTACAAGGTAGTTTTGCATAGCACATTCTCTGCAAAACTCCTGTTATTGTTTGATATATATAGTATTCTGTTTTTACAGGATCTAAATCCTGCCTAAAAGTTTTTTCTTTAATACCTTTATTAATTATTGAATTTAAAAAATCTTTATCATTTTCTTCATTAATAAAATTTTCAAACATTTCATTTGATTTTTCATTTCTATCATAATATAGATCAAACAAAACCATAAATTTCATTTGATTTCCAAATTCCTTTGCAAAATCTATCCATGCACCAAGTACTAATTTAAGTCTATCAATTGCACTGGCATTAACATCATCCCTAGCTGTTATAAACTCTACCATATTATCCAAAACATCTATTTGAACTTGAAATATCAACTCGTCAATAGATTTAAAATGCTTATAAAATGTAACTCTGCTAACACATGCTAACACGCAAATATCTTTGACATTAACATTAGTGAAATTATTTTTTAAAAATAACTCTCTTCCTGCTGCAATAATATCTTCACGATTTTTATTTTTTATATTTTTATGCCAAGAATCACTCATTGTCCATCCTCTCATTCTTAAGTGTAATTTTTTTATTCTTAACTAAAAATATACTTCCTAAAAGAATTAATGCACTAAATATGTACGGAAGATTAATTTGTTTATCAAATAGTGTTCCTGCTATAATTGGACCAACTATATTCCCCATACTCATATATGTTGTATTCAATCCCGAAACAAATCCTTGTTCATTACTTCCAGCTGCATTTGAAAGCAAGGTGTTTACTGTTGGTCTTAAAAAAGAATTGAATGCAAAAAATATTGACGAAATAACAATAAGATAAGCAAAGTTAACTTTTATTATCATTAGTAAAAGAGAAACAGCTAATATAAAAATAGAAATTTTAATCAAATTATATTCACCAACTAATCTTATTGCTTTATCAAGAAGCCACATCTGCACCACAATTCCAATAGCAGCTCCTAAAGTTATCAATATCGATATATCCTTTGATGTGAAGCCATATTTATCTTGAACAAATAAAGAATAAACTGTTTCAAAGCCAACTAAACCAAAAGTCATAACTAAAATAAGTAACAAATACTTGAAATAAGGTTTATGAAATGATTGTGTAAGCTGCTTAACAATAGATTCCTCAGCTCCTGATGCTTTTAATTCATTTCTTTTTTCTAAAGGTAAAGTTTCTGGTAATATAAAAGTTAATATGGTTGCAATAAGTCCTAACCCTGATGCAAAAAAATAAGGAATTCTTATACCAAATTGAGCAATAAGCCCACCTAGTCCGGGACCTAATACAATACCTAAATTCATAGCAGCACTTAAATATCCCATGCCTTTTCCACGAGTCTCTCTAGTCGTAATATCTGCCACATATGCGAGAACAGAAGGAACCATAATTCCAATACCTATTCCACCAATTACTCTAGCCAAATATAAAAGTATTAGCGTATGAGAAATTGCAAATATAAAATCTGAAATAACAGTTAAAAACAAACCACATAATATCATTATTCTTCTTCCATATTTATCTGAAAGCTTTCCACCTATAGGTGAAAAGATGAATTGCGTTGTACCAAAAGCAGCTACTAAGTATCCTGCTGCTGTTCCACCTGCATTAAATTGTTTTAAATAATCTGGTAATATAGGAATAACCATTCCTTGCCCTAATAATGCAATAAATAAGTTTAGCATTAATATAAATAAAGGGAACATATTTTTATTTTTTGAATTTGTCATTTTAACCTCCTTGGATTACACGCAGTAAATAGTTTACTCCATGTAACTCATTATAATTAATTTTTTTTAAAATGTAAATACATTTTATCGTTAATTCTAAGTAAAGCTTAGAATTACATTTATTTTATAACCAAAACAAACCTTAAACTATTTTCAAAAAACAGTTTAAGGTTGTCCTTTTACAAGAAAAATATTTCTTCAGTTTTTTAATTATTAAATGTCCATACTAAATATCAAGAGCTGCATGATATCCTTGATATACTGCAGTTGTTATAGTTGATGGACGAACACAATCTCCAATTTCTCTAATCCAAAGTGCAGAATCAACTAATTCATCTACAGTATTTCTACTTGCTCTTTGTCCAAGTGCACAGATTACTGAAGTACCTGGCACTAAATGTTCAGAACCTTCTGAGTCTGCACATAGTACTCCTTCTTTTGTAACCTTTAATCCTTTATATTCTGTGTGAACTTGAATACCATTCTTTTCAATTTCAGCTAATAAAATTGGACGATGTCTTATATTCGCATCTGGAGCAAGTTCAGGCCTCATTTCTACTAAGTGTACTTTCTTTCCTTCTTGTGCAAGATGAATTGCTGCTTCACAACCTGCAAGACCTCCACCAAGAACTACAACTTCATCACTAACTTTATCCTTTTCTAAGTAATAGTTATTAACAACCACTACATTATCTCCATCTAAACCTGGAATTGGTGGGACAAGTGGATCAGAGCCAACTGCTATAATTAATGCATCAACATTTTCTTTTTCAACGTATTCCTTAGTAACAGTTGTATTTAATCTAATTTCAACACCTGCATCTTCTGCTAATTTTCCTAGAGTAACACCTAACTCATACATTTCATATTTAAATGGAAGAGCTTGTTCTCCTTTAAGTATTCCACCTAACTCATTAGTCTTTTCACAAAGTATAACTTTATGTCCACGTTTCGCAGCAGTTATTGCAGCTTCAAGTCCACCTGGTCCACCACCTGCTACAAGAACTTTACGAGAAGTTGCTGCTGGAATAATTTCCATTCCACCTAGTTCACGACCAATTAATGGGTTAACAGTACAACGTCTTGTAGATGTCATAGCACGTTCAGCCATACATGTGAAACATCTTAAACATTTTACAATATCCTTATCACGATTGCTAACAACCTTTTGAGGAAGTTCATGGTCAGCTAAAAGTGCACGAGCCATTTCAACCACATCAGCTTTTCCACTATCTATTATTTCTTCCATCATTTCTGGATCATTTAATCCACCAAGAGTTGCAACAGGAACACTTACATGTTTCTTAATTTCAGCTGCAAGATGAACATTTGAACCATGTGGTAAGAACATAGAAGGATGTGTTAAACCAAATCCTCTTTGGTATGTTCCTGCTGATACATGAAGTAAATCTACTCTTGATTCAATTAGCTTAGCTATTTCAACACCTTCTGCTAGATCATATCCCCCATCAAATAATTCAGATCCACTAAATCTAAATTCTATTGGGAAGCCTGGTCCAACTGCTGTTCTAACACTATCAAGAACTTCTTGTGCAAAACGAACTCTATTTTCTAAAGAACCCCCATATTTATCTGTTCTTTTATTGAAGTAAGGAGATAAGAATTGATTAATTAACCATCCATGTCCACCATGAATCATGACCATTTCAAAGCCTGCTCTTTTAGCTAATGCAGCAGTATCTCCATAAGATTTTACTATATCATCTATTAATTCTTGAGTAAGTTCTTTTACAAGTCTTCCATCTGGGCGAACCCCTTCACTTGGTCCCCATTGAGCCATTCCTTCTTTTTTATCTTTATCAGTTAAATATGTTCCAGCATATTGTCCTGAGTGAGATAATTCAACACTTGCAATTGCACCATGACGACGAATAGCGTCTGCTGTATATGTAAAACTTGATAAAGATCCAACGGTTTGTAAATCTAAATGATACATATGTGATGCTTCTGTTTTTGGATGAACCACAACTTCACTTACAGTAACAGATGCAGCTCCTCCTTTAGCTCTTAATTCATAAAAAGCTGTAGATGCTGGTCCAATAGTACAGTCCGCTGTAATATCTGTTCCACCCATAGGAGCAGAAAACATTCTGTTTCTAAAAGTTACATTTCCAATTTTAATTGGTTTACTTAAGTTTGGATATTTTCTTTCCATCTTTTCATTCTCCTTAATAATATAAATTCAAATTTATATTTTGTTATTTAATTAACTTAATTCACTTTAAATCCTTGTCTAACAATTAACAGGCAATTGTTTACATATTCATCTATTTTTACTTATTTCCCGCAATTTCCTTTTTGTGCATATAGCGATAAATAAAAGTTAATCCAAAACCAATAACGCAAAGTATAGCTGCTATTAAAAAGGCTCTTTGATAACTCTGATCAGCTGCATATACATTTTTCATTACTGTTGGTCCAAAATAACCTGATATTGCAAAACCAATAAACATTATTCCATAGTTAACACTATTATGCGTAGTACCAAACTGATCCGCTACAAATCCTGGTAAAACACTCATAAATGCTCCAAAAGATAAACCTACAACTATGATTCCTGCATAAAATTTCATCACATCTCCTTGCCCTGAAAAATACAAGCATGTAAGCCCAACAACAGCAAGAACAAAACCAGCAGAAAGTGTATTATTTCTACCTATTTTATCTGAAAGATAACCTGCAATTATACGACCACAAGTACTAAATAATGCTAACACAGAAACTACAGTAGTAGCAGCAGTAACTGACATCCCAATCATTCCTTGTGCTAAAGGAGACGCCATTGATGAACACATCAATCCATAAAAAGCACCACATAAGAATACTAACATCATTACATAGAAAATCGGAGTTGAAATCATTTCTTTCCAGTTTTTATCGTTCTTATTTAATTTGTTTCCTTGAGAAACTGGTGGTGTCCAACCTTCAGGTACAAACCCTGCTGGGCACTTTTCTATTAAAACTGAGCAGCCACATACAATGATTAGGAAAGTAGCACCTATTATCTTAAATGCTACGGTTACTCCAAAATTATTTATTAATATATTTGCAACTGGTGATATTATTACCGTACTAAAACCATAGCATGCAGTTGTAATACCTCCAACAAATCCACGTTTATCTGGGAAAAATTTAATTGAATTATTGATTGTACATCCGTAAACCATTCCAATACCAAGACCAGTTAGTATACCATAACCAATTACTAACATTCCTAATCCGTTAGCAAACCCTGATAAAATCATCCCTCCACCAAAAAGTATTCCTCCAAAGAAGATAACTTTTTGAGGACCAAAAGTATCATTTATTCTTCCTCCAGTAATCATAGTAATAGGTCCAACAGAATTAGTAACAGTAAAAACTATCGCCAGTGTACCAGCTGTCAAGGTTGCACCTGTAACTTGACTCAGGTACTTTGCCATAGGACCTGCGAAAACACTCCAAGCATACATAGAACCAATACATAAGTTGATAAAACAGCTTGAGATTAAAATAATCCATCTTTTTTTTGTTAATTCCATAAAAGATCCCCCTTATTTATTTTTGTTAATATTATCACAATTTCATGTTAATAATATCACAATTAGACAAAGCTGTAAATACAAACATATAAATATTTACATGTTTTATTGTATATATTTTTCATTATATATTGTTTAGGCTCTATTAAGTAAGATATACTTAATAATGCTTATGCATTCCATATTTCCGAATGTACTAATTTTATAGAATTGTAATTTTAGAAAACAATGTTATAATAAATGTCGAAGAAAGAGGTGTGTTTATGAGAACACTTAAATATGCAATTTTAGGATTATTAAATAGAAGACCTATGACTGGTTATGATATAGGAAAAGAATTTAACTTTCAATTAGCTGAATTTTGGAATGCAAAACATAGTCAAATATATCCAGAATTAAAAAAATTAGTAGACGAAAAACTTATAGTTTATGATATTGAAATCACAGGAGATGTTCTAGAAAAAAAAGTTTATACTATCACTGAAAAGGGAAAGAAAGATTTTTTAAAATGGTTAAAAAAAGATGAGCCTATGGAGCCGACTCCAAAAAACATTTTTCGCCTTAGAATGTATTTCTCTAATAATTTAGAGTTAGAGACTAGAATCCATCTGCTAACTCAACAACTAGAACAACATCAAGACAGGCTTACATTTTTACATACACAATTAGAACCATATAAGGGTGTTCCTGATCCAAATAGTGATGCTTTTGGAGATTTTCTTGTTTTAAATGGAGCAATAATAAGAGAAGAGTCTAGTATAAAATGGTTAAAACTATGCCTTAATCATTGTAATAATGTAGTTAAATGAAATGCATAACTTTGTATATTTTATACATATTGATTTTTTAATTAACTTTTTTAAATATAAATAGGAATGTTGCTTTTTTACAACATTCCTATTTATATTACTATATTAATCCATGCTTTTTCAAACTATTATAAATACCACCTTCATCGTGAGTATCAGTAATTTCATCTGCTATTTCCTTTAACCCTTCCTTGGCATTTCCCATAGCAATTCCTAATTCACAAAACTCAAACATTTCAATATCATTCAATCCATCACCAAATGCAATTGTATCTTTAACATCTATGCTTAGATGTTTTAAAAGAACTTCGATTGCAGTTGCTTTATGAACTTCTGGCACACCAAGTTCACCACTATCCTCACCGAAAGCTGGAACTGTACAATGTATAACTTCAAATTCATTTTTAAATTCTTCTTTTATTTGTTCAAAAGAAATTTCTTTAGGTTCTAGAAAGCAAGCTTTATTAACATCATCTCTATATAAGTCTTGCCCTGTAATTAATGCTTCAATAAAGTGGTTAGGATTATTTTCTTTCTTATTTTTTGCAACTGGATCATTTTCTATATCTCCATAAAGAATTTTTTCTAATTTTGGGATTAAATTTTTACTTGCATATAATCCACCATTAGATTCAATATAGAAATCCACATTATGTTTGTTAAAAAACTCTACTAAATGCCTAACATTTTCTTCACTAACCTTTTTATGATAGAGCATCTTATTTCCAACTTCTACAAATCCCCCTCCCGCACCAATTATCCCATCAAAGCCAATTTCCATTATATAATCGTATATTTCTGCTTTTGATCGTCCAGTGCATAAATAAACCAAATGTCCATTTTTTCTAGCTTCCTTAACTGCTATTGCAGCTGATTCAGGGACAAATCCCTCATCATTACACAATGTTCCATCTACATCTATAAAAATAATTTTTCTATCTGTCATAATACTCCCTCATTTCCTTATAAGTACAAAGTGTATGCGACACGTTTAATTAATGATAAATAATGAATGATTAATGAGGATATTCCTTTGGAATATCCTCATCTTAATAAGTTTCAAGTCGCATATAAGATCCGTTGTTGCAGCATAGCTGCTCTTTTTATAGGTGGAATGATCCGAATTGTGGCATAGCCACTCTTTTTATATGTGAAATGATCTTATATGCAGCATAGCTGCTTTTTTTATAGGTGGAATGATCCGAATTGTGGCATAGCCACTCTTTTTATATGTGGATATCTTCTCCATTTGAATTAATCACTTTCTTATACCATTCAAAGGAATCTTTTTTACTTCTTGTAAGAGGTCCATTTCCATCATCATTTTTATCTACATAAATGAAACCATAGCGCTTTCTCATTTCACCAGTACCTGCTGATACGAGATCAATACATCCCCAAGGTGTGAATCCCATTAAATCCACTCCATCTTCCTCTACTGCGAGCTTCATTGCTTCAATATGTTTAGCTAAATATTCTATACGATAATCATCGTGAATTGAACCATCTGCTTCTACCTTGTCAATAGCTCCCATTCCATTTTCAACAATGAATAGTGGTAAGTTATATCTTTCTTGTAATCTGTTTAATGCTAATCTTAAACCAACTGGGTCAATTTGCCATCCCCAATCTGTAGCTTTTAAGTAAGGATTTAAAACTGAAGTAGACATATTCCCATCTGTTACTTTTTTAGATTTATCTGCTGTTACAACTGAACTTGAATAATAAGAGAAACCAATATAATCTACAGTGCCATTTTTAAGTAACTCATCGTCGCCTTCTTCTTTAACTAATTTTACTCCTAATCTTTCATATTCCTTTAACTTATATTCAGGATAGACCCCACGACATTGAACATCTGAGAAGAAATGTTTTTGTTGGTCACTCTTCATTAATAATAATTCATCTTCTGGATTACATGTTAATGCATATGTAGAACCATAAGCAGTCATCATACCTATCTTAAAATCAGGATTGATTTTATGTCCTAATTGTACTACTTTTGCGCTTGCTAAAAATTGATGATAAACACTTTGAGCTTTAGACTGATCATCATTTTTAGTAACTCCTCCTGCAAAAACAGGCATGAAGTCCATAATATTTATTTCATTGAAAGTCATCCAATATTTAACCTTATCTTTATATCTATTAAATATTGTCTCACAATATCTTGCATAAAAATCAATAACTTTTCTATTTAACCATCCACCATAATTATTTGCTAATGCAAGTGGAGTTTCATAGTGAGAAATTGTAACTACTGGCTCAATTCCATATTTTAACAATTCATCAAATACATTATCATAAAATTCTAATCCTTTTTCATTTGGTGCTGCATCGTCACCATTTGGGAAAATTCTTGCCCAGTTAATAGATAATCTAAAACACTTAAATCCCATCTCAGCAAATAAAGCTATATCTTCTTTATAATGATGATAAAAGTCAATAGCTTGATGACTTGGATAATATTCTCCTTCATGGCATTCTAATTTTGCTCCATCAGGAATCGATTCAAACGGAAATACTCCTTGTGATTTTTTAGTTCCATCCGGCATAGTATAAGTAATTCTTCTTGAAGATTTATGACTTCCATTAGTCATAATATCAGCAGTACTTAACCCTTTACCATCTTCTAAATATGCTCCTTCAAATTGATTGGCAGCTGTAGCACCGCCCCATAAAAAATCTTTTCTAAATGCCATTTTTATGATCTCCTCTCATTACTTAAATTTTGATAAAAACTATTCAAAAATAACTGAACCATATATATTACAATTATCAATGAATATTAACGTTTTTTTTCTATGGTATAATCATATATAATCTATACTTGAATTTAAAGCTTTTAATTATATTTTAGAAGGGTATTTCATTTTTTCCACTTATTTTGTAGTAAATTATGAAATGCAATTCTAATTTGATTAATCTATTAGTAAAAGGAGTACAATTATGCTAATTTCAAATAAACTAGAATCAATGAGCTCTTTATCTAAATCTGAAGAAGTTCTTGCTAATTATATTCTTAAGGAAAAAGAAAATATTGAGAATTTATCTACTAAAGATTTAGCAAATGCAACCTTTACATCTCCTTCAACTGTAGTCCGTTTATCTCAAAAATTAGGGTTTAGTGGCTGGAATGAATTTAAAGAAAAGTATCTTCAAGAGCTTAAATATCTAAATACTCATTTCTCTTCTGTTGATGCTGATTTTCCCTTTGAAGCCCACGATACCTTTATGAATATTGCATCAAAAGTAGGTCATCTTGCTTCAAACAGCATTGAAGATACTTTATCTTTAATAAAAAATGACACTCTCAAAAAGGCTGTTCATTTATTATGCAAATCTCAAATAATTAATGTATATGGTGTTAGCAATTCATTACTTATGGCTTATGATTTCAAGCACAAAATGCTGCGAATCAATAAACAGGTTGAAATTATGAGTTTACCAGGTGAACAGCTATTAGTAGCTTCAAATTCTTCCCCTGCTAATTGTGCCATATTAATTTCTTATTCCGGTGAATCCCAGGAAATTTTAAGAATTGCTGAAATATTAAAAGCCAAAAACACCCAAATGATTGTATTAACAAGTATTGGTGAAAACTCATTAACAGCCTTTGCTGATTGTATTTTTTCTATATCAACTAGAGAAAAGTTATATTCTAAAATAGCAACCTACTCTAGTAATAATTCCATTCATTTAATTTTAGATATTTTATATTCTTGTGTTTTTAAAATGAATTATGATTATAATCTAAAGTATAAAGCTGATATTTCTAAAAACATAGATGAAAGATTTTCTACTAAATTATGAGACTGAAGATGAATAATAAAAATTTCATCTTATCCATAAGTAAAAATTAATATATTGAAAATAAAGCCTAAATCTAAAAGCATCTGCAGGATATATTTACTACCCTGCAAATGCTTTTATAATGATTTATTTATTTGGCTCACATGGATATATATAATTTGCTATGGTACGAGCTTTTAAGTGATGTGGTTCACAATCCTCATCTTCTGGAAGTACAAACACTATTTTACGTTCAATTGTTCCACATGCATCTTTAACACATTCATCGTGTTTATCTGCCATTGTAATAAAACCTTTAAACGCAAGTATTCTATTATATTGGTCGTATATAATGCATGCAACAGCTACTTTTTTGCCAATACATACATCATTTACTTTTACATTTACTGATACCAATTTAGCGCCATGTCTTTCCAAATCTATTGGACGAGAATTAAGATAACTACATAATTCACATGAACTTTCAGTGCACCTAGAAAAACTACCATATTTGCCCATTTAATCCAACTCCTTTTTACATTAAATTAGTAATGAGACAAGAATTATTCAACCTGATTCGGTCATTCGAAGTTCTCATAACTACATATATCATCAAAATATATTCTTAAAATAAAGCTTATAAGTTGATATATGTTCTCCTAAATCAGATTACTCTTTCATTACAAATTTATGCTTTTGGATTCTTCGAGCTTATATAAAATATAGTTTCTTTATATTTTATATTCTTAATATATTCCACTAGAAATATTTTTGTGAAAAAACAACTTGTTTTCCTAACTAAAAATTTATTTATTTCCAGCTACAACATTGTCCTTTGCAAGTTCTAAATAATCTTTAAGATTATTATATTTTTTTGTATATGATTTAGCAGTAACACCTTTATCTGAATTCATTTTTGCAAATTGTGTTGATTGCATTATAGTATTTAACACACGACTTGCAGATCTTTGAACGTCCCCTAAAGAAAGTGTATTATTATCTAAATAGTTGCCCTTGTAAGTTACAGTTCTATCATAACTCGAAGTTACTGACATTACGTCTGAATCATTTACTTTTGAAGTTGAATTTTGAGCATCCTTTTTATCAAAGGATATGCTTGCTTTACCTGCTTTTATCATTTCTATCGCCTTAGCATTTAAAGCTGTCCCAGCTGTGACTTTTGCTGCTACTGTTGCTTTTCCATCTGAACTTGGAATAAAATCATTCCATAATTCAACTTTTTTTATATCAACCCCAGTTCCAGTAAAATTAAAGGTTGTTTTTGTATCAACATAACCATCTTTAGCAAATGTAGGAGGGCAATCTTCTATACCTTGTAATATTTCTAATTGAGAACCTCCTGGCATAATTAAATCATTTCCTGCATGCATAGATTCAACGGGCTTTGCCTGTGAAAACCAGTCTGTCATTACAAGTCCATCAAACTTCCATTCACCACGGGCAATATCTGTTAACAAATCATAATTAGCTCCTGAATATTTTCCATTTATTTTATTATACGATGACATAATTGCCATAGGCTGTGCATTTTTAACTGCCATTTCAAAGCCTTTTAAGTAAATTTCTCTTAGAGTCCTTTCTGAAACTGTGTTATTTTCAAAAAATCTACTATCCTCTTGGTTGTTTACAGCAAAATGCTTTATTGTCACTCCTATACCAGGGTTAGCTTGCACACCTCTTGTAGCAGCTGCTCCCATTGTTCCTGTTATAAATGGATCTTCCGAATAATATTCAAAATTACGCCCACAAAGTGGATTTCTATGAATATTCATACCTGGAGCAAGCCATAGAGTAACGCCAAACTCTAACATTTCCTGTCCTATTCCATTGCTAACTTCCTCTACCATTTTAGGATTCCAAGTTTGAGCCAATAAGCTTCCAATTGGCCATGCAGTAGCATATTGATAATAAGTTTTATTGTTCTCTTCATAAGATTGTGTGATTCTAATTCCTGCTGGCCCATCTGATAATACTATGTTTGGAATTCCATCTGTGTCATAATAATTTCCTGTCGTTTCCCCAGCTGCACCTTTTACTGAATTTGCCTGTGCTCCAACAATTGATGAACTTCCTCCCATACCAACACCTTCGACAATATCAGCCAATTTTTCATTTGGTAATCCAGCAACAAATTGCTCCATGCTTATTTTATTATTATAAACATCAATTAATTTAGCATCCTTTTTCACATCAACTTTTTCAATATTTTGTTTATAAGGTGATATGTTTTTTATAGCTTCATTTGAATCTTTTGGAATATAAGTAGTAGTTTCTTCATTATCGTATTTTGATGCATTATTTCCATCTATCAAATTTAATGCTTGTGCAGATAAATTAATTTTTTGAGCCTTTCCTATTTCATCTGCTTCACCTGAATATGAATAATGTGTAGCTCCTTTATCAGATAAAACATCTATATTTTTATCAAGTTTCATTTGGTTGCTAAGTTTTTCTGTAGCAACATCAGAATCCAATGTTAAGACAGCAGCAACATGGGTATTCCTAGAACTATTACCTACGCGAACAATATAATTTCCTTTTTCCATTATATATGAAGCATCTGACTCATTGTAGGAAGACATTTCAGAAGTATCATAGCCAATAGTAAGAGTTTGACTTTCTCCTGGCGCTAATAAATCTGTCTTTCCACATCCAGCTAATTCTTGATATGGCTTATCTAATTTTCCATCAGGTGCTGAAAAATAAACTTCTGCAACTTCCTTACCTGAATACTTCCCAGTATTTTTAACTTTTACCTTTACTGTTACTTGCTTTTCATTAGCTTCAACCGAAACAACATTCATATCGAAAGTTGTATATGATAATCCATATCCAAATTCATAATTAGGTTTTTTGTTAAAACTATCAAAATATCTGTAGCCTACATAAATGCCTTCTTTATAATCTTCTTGAGTGTTATTTCCATCATTACTGCTAAATGTAGCTGAAGATGGATAATCACTATAGTTTGCAGCCCAAGTATCTGTAAGCTTTCCAGAAGGAGTTACTTCTCCATCTAACATTTTTACAACCGCTGTTCCGCCTTCCATTCCAGCTTGAGATATAAGCAGGACTGAATCTAATTCTTGAATTTCCTTAACAAAATTTGTATCAATTACACCTCCAACATTCAATACTACGATGCTATTTTTAAAAGATTCAGCCATTTTTTTGATATTTCCATATTCCTCATCTGATAAATAATAATCACCTTTTGAAGCCGTTCTATCCTTTCCTTCACCAGAACTTCTACTTATAACATAAATTGCTGTATCTGTACCTGCTGCTGCTTTTATATCTTCATCCGTCAATTTATAATCCGGAAGACTGTAGGCTGAAACCAGAAGATTTCCTGCATATTTTTTATTATATTCAGCAAGTCCCTTATCATATTTTTCTTTATAACCCTCTAACCACCCAGAAGTTGTTATGTTATATCCTGCATTCTTAAAAGCGTCCCATACAGATACTTTATATCTCTCATTTACATCTCCCGAACCTGTACCACCTTTAATAGTGCCATAGGCTCCTCCTCCAAATAACGCTATTTTACCTTTTGAAGCTATTGGTAATGAATTATTTTTGTTTTCTAATAACACCATTCCCTCTGTTGCGGCATTCATAGAAAGTTCTGCATTTCTTTTTTCTCTTTCACTAACTGCATTAGAAGTTGTTGCTGCATATGCTGAAATACAAGGTGTCATGAGCATGACGCAAGTTACTATACTAGCAGTAATTTTACTTAATAAGAATCTTCTTTTCATTATATCCCCTCCATACATTTAATAAAATAATCATTTTTAATAACATCATTATTATATTTATCACCCAAATATTATTTTAGTATACGTTTACTTCTATGTATTGCATTTTTATTAGCTATATTATATTATTGTTATATATTGGAGGTAAATTAAGTCATGATTGATGTAAAAAAGTATTGTGAGTATATATACAGTTCTTTCTTTATTCCAATTTATATATACGAAAATAAGGAACTGACACTTTGTTATCCTATTCAAAAAAAATATACTTTGCCACCAACGACTTATCTTATAAAATTATTGGAAATGAGAAATAATTTAAACTATACCATTACAAAGTTCTATTCTTATTATGGATGCATTCAAATTAAAGATAGCAATACTTGTATTGTTATAGGTCCAATAAGTGCCTTACCATATTCAAAAGAAACTCTATTTAGTATGAGAAACGATTTTTCCATTGATGAATCTAGTTGGGAATCCTTTTGCAATTTTTTCTATAATATTCCTACTCAAAACCTTGATATCTTTATAAATACTCTTATACTTATAAATTACACCTTAAATAATGAGGAGATGTCACATAAAGATTTAAATATTAATTTAGATTCCAAATTACATAATATAATTAACCAAAATTATTCTAAACATACCGCTGAATCAATGGAAGAAAATATTTTAAATAACAATTATTCTATTGAAAATGAATTTTTCAGATATATTGAAAATGGTGACATTGAAGGATTATCAAATTTTCGTATTCAAACCCAAAATATGAAGGTAGGAAAAATAGCTGATAATAACTTAAGGCAATCAAAAAATATATTTATTGTGGCAGTTACTTTAGCAACCCGAGCAGCAATAAAAGGAGGCCTCTCGCCTAATATTGCCTATAACCTGTCAGATATTTATATCCAACAAATGGAGCGATTAACGGATATTAATGCTATTAATTCTCTTTTAAATAATGTTTTGTATGATTATACTAATCGTACTGCCAATTCAATAATTCCATTAAATTCTGATACAGTACTTCATCGTGTTATTCAATATGTACGCGAAAATACAAATAAAAATATTACAGTTGCTGATATAGCTGAATATTTTGGTTTTAATCGTTCTTATCTCTCTCATAAAGTCAAAAAACAATTAGGCTTTGATTTAAGCAATTTTATTAGACAATGTAAATTAGAAAATGCAAAAGATCTATTAGCCTATTCAAATAAGAGTATAAGTGAAATAAGCAATTTTCTTTGTTTCTCTAGCCAAAGTCACTTTCAAAGAGCCTTTAAAAATCAATTTGGTATTACACCACAAACTTATCGTAAATCTGTATAATAAAATAACCTTTTATGCATGCGAATATGATTTGTTTTTTATTCTTTTCTTATACACAACTCAGTTAAATAGTCTTTTTTATATATTATCCACAGATTTTACTGAATTATAAATTCCTCGTAAAGAATAAAAATAAACTCACAAAAATCTCATATATGACTTTTGTGAGTTTCCTTATTAAAATTATATCTTAATATATATTATTGTATCCAAGCTCCATCAGTACCGACTTTATATTGACCAATCATAGTATTAGTTGCCATCGCTCCATCAGTACCAACATAATAATATTTACCTTCTGTCAATATCCAAGAATTCACTGACATCATTCCATCTGTACCTAAGAAATACCACTTTCCGTAACCTCTATCAAAATACCATGTTTTCTTCAATAAATTTCCTGTAGAATCATAAAATTGCCACCCGCCATTTACTTGAACCCATCCAATTTTAGTAGCTACATCATTTGATTTTTTCTGATCCAGAGGTGCAGGGCCTGCTTGAGGATTAGTAATACCATTAGGCTTACTTGAATCACTATCATTCGTTGCTGCTACTGCAGACTTACCACTTTCTCTTGTTATCTTTAAAGTATACTCCCTTTCATTATCACTGTCATCTTCAAGTTTTATTTTAAATTCATTTTCACCTTCGCTTAAATCTACTGTTTTCTTAAACTTATCATCGCTATTTACATCAGATCCATCAATTGTAACTGAATAAGTGTCATCATCTTCATCTGGTGGTACAGCTTTAATGGTTGCTTCTGTCACATCATTATCTACACTATATGTATATGTAGTCTTCGAATCTGATAATGAAATACTATCACCATTTACAGAAAGTTTGTCCAAATAAATGTCATCATAACTATCAGAATTATCTTCGTCATCACTGGTGCTAGTAGATGTACACTCAACTTTAATTGTGTATGTTCCTATTACATTATCATCATCACCATATCTTACATCATCATCTGGTTCTGAACTGTATATCCTTACAATTAATTTTGTAGTATCCGAGGATAATGAAATATTATCTCCTAGTTCTTTACCTTTAGTTGACCCTGAAGTTCCTTTAAATACTCTAACATATTTTTCATCAGGTCCATCAGCTTCAATTTTAACCTTACTAGTTGAAGTTTTTGCATAATAGGTATCACCTTTTGTCACATCATTATCATCTACTTTGTTATCACTTTCATAATCACTATCACTATAAAGTTGTATATCACTTCCACTTGATTTTTCTAATCTCAAACTACTCAATGTATCTGTAGAATTATCTGCAGCATAAACTTTTGTCGTCAACAAGTTTAAGCGGGTTGCTGGCGTTGATACCGAAAATGCTCCTATTGCTAGGACAAGTGCTATAATACGCTTAAGATTTTTGTTCATAAATTATCCTCCCTTATTTCCAAATAAAAAAGTATATTAATTCTAGCTTTGAAATATTTCTTTTTAGGAAATTAATTCCTATAATAGCTTTCAATTATTATATTAACCATGTTTTGTTACATTTATGTCACATTTTCATCACATTATTATAACAAAACTCTAAAAATATATAAAAATCATAAATCTTCCTTATAGAATAATCCTGCTCCTACTATAATATTCTGCTCTTCAAATAAACTTGAAACTGCTTCATTATAATCAAATAATTTTTGTGACTTCTTTATTTTTTTAGCATATTTTTTATTATCAGAAAATATGTAGATCATATATCCCCATAATTCTTTCATTCTAAAAATTGCATTTTTTTCTTCATTGAATAATTCAATATATTTATTTAAAATTTCATCATGAAAATCTTTTAATATTTTTTTATTTAGATTAATATTGCTTTTTATTAAATTCATTAAACCTGGATTAGCTAATATACCTCTTCCTAGCATTACTGCTTGCACTTCTGGAAAAGCTTTTGTTAATCCTTCATAATTTTGAGCAGTAAAAATATCTCCATTATAACACAATGGATTAGTACTTAACCTTAAGGCATCACTAAATACCTCTAAATTAGGTTTATTACCATAAAAATCTTTTTGTGTTCTAGGATGAATTATTAATTCCTCTATAGGATATTTATTGTAAATTTTTATTAGCTCGTAAAATTCTTCTGGATTATCCTTCCCTATTCTAGTCTTTATTGATATTTTCATATTATTTATCTTAAATATTTCGTCTAAAAAAATATCTAATTCTTCTCTTTTGGCCAAAAATCCTGAACCTCTGTTTTTAGAAACTACTGTTCCAGCAGGACAACCTAGATTCAAGTTGACTTCTTCATAACCTAATTCTTGTAATTTCTTAGTAGTATATATAAATCCCTCTGAATCATTAGTTAGAATTTGTGGAACTAAATTCATCCCAATATTATTTTCAGGTAAGATATCTCTTAATTCTTTAGTTTTAAGACTCCTACTTTTATTTGGAACAATAAAAGGTGCAAAATATTTATCAATATTTCCAAAAAACTTTTCATATGAATTTCTATAAATAAATCCAGTAATACCTTCCATTGGGGCAAAGTAATATTTCATTTAAAAACTCCTCTTAATTATAATGTTTTAAATATTCTTTTCTATTATAAATAAAAATCCACGATATTTCCATCGTGGATTTTTAAACAAGATTTTAAATTTTAAATTTATGAATTATTTCATTAAGATTTTGAGCTAATTCTGCTTGACTTTGAGCTGTTACTGCAACCTGTTCTATTGCTTGAGTTGTTTCGTTCATACTTTCTTTTATTGTTTCTGCCTGTTCTGTAGATTTCTGGGTTGATTCTGCCATATTTTGAATTGCTCCACTTACTTGTCCAACTGTAGCTGTGACTTCTTCTGACATTGCTGCTATCTCTTCTGACATATTACTTACAAACTCAGAATCATCATAATATTGTTCACCTGTTTTTTTATATTCTCTAAATTGATCATCTATATCATTATTTATAAATTCTAAGATCTCATTCCCTGTATCCAAACTCTTTTTAAAAGCTGCTTCTACTTTAACTATAGTATCTTTAATATTTTTTACTGCTTCTCCTGATTCTTCTGCAAGAGTTCTAACCTCTTCAGCTACAACTGCAAAACCTTTTCCCATCTCTCCAGCTCTTGCAGCTTCTATAGCTGCATTTAATGCAAGTAAATTTGTTTGATCTGCTATATCAGCTATTGTATCGGCCATAACTCTAATATCATTAACCACTTTTCCGTCTTCAATAACATCTAACATTCTTTGTTGTTTTTCAACATATATAAGTCTAGCATCTTCGATTGTTTTTTGACTTTCAATTTTAACCTTATTTGCTCTTTCCTTAGACTTATTTGCATTAGTACTTCCATCCATTGCTTTTTGTGAAAGTATATTTATACTTGAATCCACTTCTTGGATAGATGCACTTATTTCTTCTGCTCCTGCACTAGAATCATGCATATTATCATTAATATTATTTACTGCCTCATCTATACTTACTGCTTTTGATGCTAGTTCCTCAACAGTTGCTGATAGTTCCTCACTATATGCACCTATATCCTGAGATTTTTCTTGAATAACCTTAACCAGATTGCTTACATTTTCCTGTGCTTTATTTAATTCAACACCAGTTTGGCCAAATTCATCTTTTCTTGTAATTGTCATTGCCGTTGAAAAATCGTAAGACGATAATCTTTTAGCAAATTCAACTATTTTTTGAAGTGGCTTATTTATATTTTGTGCCATAAGAAATCCTAAAGTAATTGCAATTATAAAGCCTAACACTGTTATTGCAATCATAGCCGTAGTTGATTTAGCATTAATTGCTTGAATATTTTCATTAGCTACGTTAGCATCGTGTAAGTTTATCTCTATCAATTTATCTAAACTGTCAAACATCGCCTTTCTAACTTTAGGGATATCAGCATATTTCTCTTCTGCCTTTACATAATCATCTGAATCTACATACTTAGTAATTTCTGTTCTTATCTCCCCATATTGCTTAAAGCAACTTATAAATATCTCATATTCTTTCTTTTCTTTATCACTTACAATGAGATTTTCATACTCATTAATATATTCATCATTTTGTTTTTGATTTTCCAAAATATCATTCATCAAATCTGATTTTTCTGAAGATTTTTTTTTGAATACTAGTGATAAAATATCAGTTCTGATTTCCGAAAGATTTTCCTTCATATCAGTTAAAATATAGACACTACGCAAATTAATTGAATACATTAATTCTGATTTTTCTCCTATATTCTTAAATGATATAATACCAACCACACCTACAATTCCAATTAGAACTGTTACTATTAAAAATGCTGCTATTAACTTGACCCTAACTTTTACATTTCCTAAAAACCCCATTAATTATCCCTCTCCTTTATTTTTGCGAATTTAAAATACTAAAAACATTCCTACCATAAAATTATTTAAATGTAATAATTTACAATTTAATAATTCATAATGTTGATTTATCTATTATGATATAATATTAAATAATTGTAATCATAATAATATATATGTTGCAAAAAATTGTTAAAAACTCAACTATTTCTATCTGAAATCAGCATTAATTTATTATTTTTCATTAATCAGCTAATTAATAAAAATATATACAGCAATTTAGTCCATTTAATATTATAATATTTTATCATTTATAATTCATTGTGCAGAACTAAAAACATTATTACTAATAAAAGTGCAAAAAGCACAATCATTGTCGAAAGGTTGATTAAATGTTAACGTTCCATAGCTTATTAAAAAGAATAGATAAAACCAACTTAACAATTCATAGTAATAAAAAGAACGCCATTCAATATACTATGGTTACTCTGCTCATTAACGCATCATCTTTGCACGATAATACTTTATATGTTGGTTTTATTTCAGATTTAGATAATATGTGTCTAAATCAATCTTATGTTGGTTTTATTTTAATACCAGATATTCCTTTAAAAGAAGATATACATATATCAGGTGAATTTGCTATTTGGGATGAGACCATTTCACTAGAAGTTCTTTATGACATTATTCAAATTGAATTTCGTAAAAAAGTAGAATTAGCTTCAAATATGTCATCAATTTTTTCTGCATTAATCAAGGGACATAGCTTAAGAGAATTAATTGATATTGGAACAAAAATATTAGGGAATCCTATTATTGTCACAAATTCTGCATATAAGGTACTAGCTATGTCAAATTTCCATATAGATGAACCTTTTTGGGAATTTGCTAGGACTCATGGGTACTGTTGTCAGGATTCCATTAATTGCTATAAAAATGAAGGTATTACTAAAAAAGTTATTGAAAGCGATATTCCAGTATTATTTACCGATGGAGTAGCGAAAAAAATTAACATAATGTCAAATAAATTAACTATGGGAAATCAAATTTTAGGCTATATTGGAGTACATGCAATAAATAAAGAATTCTCTCCAAGTGATATTGATACAGTTAAAATGCTTTCTGATATTCTTACAGTTGCAATACGAACGGATATTTATGAAGAGGCAATTACCCCTACAGTCCATGAGGATATAATAATAGACCTGTTAAATGGAGAAATTCCTGCCACAATTATTCTTTCAGATCGCTTACATAATGCTAATTGGTCTTTAAAAAAATACTTCTGCCTTGTAAAAATTCCATTATTTAAATCAGATCAGAGCATAAGTTTTTTGGACTATTTATATACTAGATTAATAGAAAGATCTACTATTTCTAAGATTGCACGATACCATGATTCTCTAGTAGTAATAATCAATTATAATAAGCAAACTGAATATGATATAGAGCTCAATAACGTCAAAGATATTTTAAACAAAAACAATATTAAAGGTGGTATTAGTAGAATTTTTTCTAAATCTAAATTTGAAAATTTAAGTTCTTATTATCACCAAGCTTCCATAGCCTATGAAATTGGTACTCGTACTAATAAAGCTTCTATTTGTATATATCCTTATGAAAATGTTGATTTATTTCATTTATTTTCTAAACTTAAAGATAAAGATGAACTAAAAATATTTTGCCATCCTTCGTATAATAAATTATTAAAACATGATAAATTAAATGGAACAGAATATTGCAAAACTATTTATGAATATATTTTATGTGCAAATAACATCTCTGCAGCAGCAGATAAATTATTTATTCATAGGAACACCATGGCCTATCGCCTCAATAAAATCAGTGAAATTACAGACCTAGATTTAACAAATGGGATAAATATTTTCAAATTATATTTTTCTCAAAAAATTAGCGAGTGGTTAAAATATTAGTGCTTTTAATAATTAGACTTATGCAACAATTACCGAAATTAGATACATTTATCTTCCACAGAACTAGTGAAATTTTCACTGGAAGGTTCTAAATGGGGGCTTGTCGTCATTTCAGCGTGTTCCAGATGTAAAATCTAGACAAGCTGTAAATGAAACAAGCCCCCATTAAAAACCTTCATCAGCTCAATTTCACATGCCTGATTCCAGAAAAATGTATCTAATTTCTAGTGTAGTTTTACAATTATTATTTCTCAATAATACATATTATTACACTTATAAGTTGAATTATTAATTTGTTTATCTATAATTTGCCATTGAGTTGAACATTGATAATTAGAATATATTATGCTTCTATTTATATTTGTTTTGACATAACTACTTCTTCATTTTTCTTTTTTGATTTAGCTACATTATATATTAATGCAAGCATTATAAACCATGCGGGCGTTACAAATAATGCTACGCGCGTTTCATTATTAAGTGCTAATGTAACAAGGACAAAAGCAAAAAATACTAAAATTATATAGTTAATAACTGGATAAAACGGCATTTTAAATTTATTCTTAGCTGCAAGTTCAGGTTTAGTTTTGCGATATTTAATATGGCAAATCACGATAATTGCCCAAATAAATATAAAACAAAATGTTGATATACTTGTTATTAATACAAACACGCCTTCAGGCATAATATAATTCAAAACAACTGAAATTAAAATAACAATTGCAGAAAATACTGTAGCATTAGAAGGTACTTGAGTAGAAGTTAATTTTTTCATAGATTCAGGAGCATTCCCTTCTTTAGCAAGAGAGTATACCATTCTGCTTGTACTAAAAATTCCACTGTTACATGCAGAAGCTGCTGAAGTTAATACAACAAAATTTACAATACTTGCTGCTGCTGCTATTCCTACTGCTGAAAACACTTGTACAAATGGACTTTTTTCTGGATTGATTGAATTCCAAGGGTATATGCTCATAATAACAAAAAGTGCTCCAACATAGAAAATAATTATTCTAATTGGAATATTGTTAATAGCTTTAGGAATAACACGTTCTGGGTCTTCAGTTTCTCCAGCTGTTAAACCAACTAATTCTATTCCAGTAAAAGCAAATACCACCATTTGAAATGAAAGTATAAATCCATTTATTCCATTTGGAAACAAGCCTCCATTACTCCAAAGATTTGCAAAGCTTGATGCACCAGCATCTGTAGAAAAGCCCTTAATAATCATAAAGGTACCAATTACAATTAATGCTAAAATTGCAATAACTTTAATTAGTGCAAACCAAAATTCCATTTCACCAAATAATTTTACAGCTGTAAGATTCATAATTAATAATATTACAAGAATCATAAGACTTGGAACCCATTGTGCCACATTTGGAAACCAATATTGTATATAAAGTCCAGCAGCTGTTACATCTGCCATAGCGAGTGAAATCCAACAGAACCAATAAGTCCATCCTGTAATAAAGGCTGCTCTTTCACCTAAATAATCATATACAAAGTCAACAAAAGAATGGTAATTTAAATTAGAAAGTAGCAATTCCCCAAGGGCACGCATAACAAAGAAACAAATTATTCCAGTTATCATATAAGCAAATAAAATAGATGGTCCAGCTAAGTGAATGGACCTTCCAGAACCAAGAAAAAGTCCTGTTCCTATTGCTCCACCGATTGCAAGTAGTTGCACGTGACGATTTTTAAGACCTCTTGATAAATTTTGATTGTTTGATTTTGATTGTTCCATTTTATCCCTCCATCTTAGTTAAAAGGCTGTTATTTTATAATGCCTTTTCCTATAAGTATTTTGTGGTTGGAGATACAAATGGGAATAGATAAGATCTAAATGAAGCAATAATACTATTAAATAGTTATCTATAAAATAATAATATATCACTTTGATAAGATATGTATCTGTCCCCTGTCCTTTTACCTGAGAGTTTCACCATATGATTTCTCATATAACTTGCTCCTTCGGTGCTCTATTTCGAGTCTCTCCAAGGGTTCATCCAATAACGGTCATCTCTAACTTAATAGGTACCTGAAAGATTTACTTCTTCGGTGAACAGCATTGCCATTACTCTCCCGCTATCTTCATCTGAACTTTTTTAAATTTTATAAATAAAATATTAAATTTTACTGTTATATATTAATATATTTTCATCAAACTTGCAATATTTTTTTCATTTTAATTAGAATTAAAATATATTTTTATCACAATTCCAAATTAACCATGAATTGTATAAAAAAATAGTAGATGATCCTATTTTTTCATCAAACCACCTACTATATTATGTATATTATTAAATTTTTTAATTTAATAATAACATGAACCACTACACTTATTACAAAATAGTTTATCTTTCATTTTTTCTTCAAAAGCTTCACACTCTTCAAGATCTTCAAGTATGCTTAATGCTTTTCTTAAATCTTCCACATCTCTTTTCATATTATCAACAGAATTCCCTCTTCCAACAACTTTTAAATGTGTAACACCAGCAATTTTCATTTTTTGTAAAGAACATAATCCACAACCAGTACCACCAAGTACATCTGAATCTTCCATTTCATCTACTATGTCATAATCACTTTCCATATAAGCTTCAAGTTTTTGATCAACTTCCTTAAAATTATTAGCAAATTTATTTTCTTTAGTTAACTTATATGGCATTTTGCATAAATGAATCATCTCATCACAATGTAGAGAGTTGCAAAAAGCTCCTGTATAATGACATCTCTCATTTAAAATAAATGCCTCATACTCAATATTTTTATCTTTATTATCTTCTATACATGCTTTCATATCTTCAATGGAATTTTTCCTATGAAATATATAACGTGATATATCAAATTTATTAAAAAAATCAACAGAAAGACGATTAAGTTCAACACATTCCCCACTTAAATGAATTGAACATTTTATCCCGTTTTCTTTTAAATATAATATAAGTGCAAGGTCTGCTATAATAAACTCATAGAATCCAATATCTATCAAAGCTTTTATCATTTTAGCTATCATTTCATATTGTTCTTCTAGGTAATACAAATAATTAAATGTTATATTTACTGGAACTTTGTATCTATCCATCATTTTTTTAAGTATTTTCATATCCTCAAAAGAATTTATTTGAACATTATAGTAAAGTACTTCTCTCCTATTTAAAGGAAATAAACTACCATATTTTTTATTCCACTCGTATGGAACATATCCACAAAATACTTCATCCACTCCTGCTTTTACCAAAGTTAAATAATCGTCAATACATCCTAAGCCTGCTACTATCTTCATTAGCTTTTCCTCTTATCTTCATATAAAATTTAAAACAATTCTATCTATGCCACTGCTAACATAATATTCTAATTCCTTTGGATTTTTAAGCAAAGTGTCATCAAAAGCAAACAAGGAATTATACCTTCCAACCATATTTAAATGCTTTGGATAAGCAAATATATAATCTTTACAATATTTTTCACAGCTAGTAATAAGTTTCTGCTTTCCTCTATCCATGGTTGTACATTTAGCATATAGCGGACAATATTGTGAGGTATTTGTTTGGTAAAAAGGAATATGAATGCTATGTTTTCCTTCTGCAATTGATATTCTATAACCACAATTTTCATATTCATATCGTTCTATGTTACAATCTTTCAAAAATTTATTAAAGAGCGCACTATTAAGATTGTTTTTCGCCATAAGTTCCTTATTTTCAGCATAACCTTTTTTATAAATGTACCTTGGATCTTTTTTTCTCTTATTCAATAAAACTCCTAGGGACAGCATAAAAAAATCTAATTTCTTTTCAACTAGTTTCAACATACCAAAATCATTTATTATAATTTCTATTTTTTCACTTTTATCCTTACACCAAGCATATACTTTTTCTATTATATCTTTAGTTTTTTCTATATAGCAATCTCTTAAATATGTAAAACACAATGTGATATGAAGATTTTCCCTATAAGCTTTATCTAACAGCTTCTTTAAAAGTTTCACTTCTGGAAATAAATTATGACAAAATTCATTTCCAATATAAAGTCTTGTAACATCCATTTGAAATAGTTTATGTGTATTTATAAAATTTTCTTTTAAATACTCCTTAGTAAAAGCTTTAATGTCTTTGTGCATATATTTTTTATACAATGTATCGTTATCTAAAGCAATAGCGAATTCTATTGAATTTAGAATAGTATTATCCCATTCTAAATAATTCAAATTAGATAGCCATTCTTCTTTTTGCTCTAAATAATCCTTATAAAATTCAGTATCCTTTTCCGCTGGGTATCCAACCATTTCCTTTGAAAATTCACTTTCTTCACCAAAGGTTTTTGACATAATATATTTTGAATAATTTCTAAAACTATTTCTAACATTATAGGAATATTCTTGTGAATCAATAGCAAAAGTATAACTTAGATAAAATTCAAATTTTGTCTTTTCAATAAGAACATGACTGCTTATTTTAACTTCTTCATATTTATTTTCATTAAATATATAAAACATTACTTTTATACTATCTATATTTTCTATTTCTTCTGAAACACGTACCGTTAATTTTTGTGGAGATATCTTTAAAATACGCACTTCTATATTATCTAATAGACAACTTATGAGACCTGCTGGTAATAATTCAACTTCTTCTTTTTCCAAAATAATACCTCTTATTTATTTTCTAAAATTTTTGTTACTCCTGTAGCTATATAATTTACATAAGGATCATCATCTCTATTACTTAATATAATAACTAAATACCTTTTATCAAGGTTTCTCTTTACATATGAAGTATATCCTGGTAAATCTCCACCATGAGAAATACTTTTATTTCCTAAAGTACTTTCATCGATAAACCATCCATATCCATAATCTGATAAATTAGGAGTAAACATTTCATTTAGGGATTGTTTATTAATTATTTTTTCTGAATATAATGCTTCTTCCCACCTGTACAAATCTTCAACAGTTGAGTACATTTCCCCAGCTGATGCTATAAAAGATCCCTCAGTATCAATTGACTTTTCATATTGATTTTGGCTATTAATTATTTCAGCGTAACCAATAGCCTTGTTTTTCATATCATTTCCATTACTTAAAAATCCTGTACTATTCAAACTCAAAGGCTTAAGTATGTTTTCTTCTATATATTCTTTATAATTTTTTTGGGATACTTTTTCTATTATATATCCGAGTAATATGTAATTAGAATTACTATACTTAAAATCCGTTCCAACCTCAAACTCAAGAGGTTCATCTTTAAATAGACTTATAAGTTCTTCTAAAGTGTATACCTGCTCTCCACTTTCAACATTCCCAATTGAATCAACATAATCTGGAATTCCAGAAGTATGATCAAGAAGATTGCAAATCTTTATTTCATCTCCTTTTGGGTAATCTGGAATGTATTTGCTAATAGGATCTTGAACACTTAATAAATTCTTTTCTTGAAGCATTAAAATTGCTGTTGCTGTAAATTGTTTTGTTATAGAAGCAATTTCAAACTGAGTCTGCGTAGTATTTTCAATATTATTATCATAATCTGCCATTCCAAAGGCTTTATCAAATAATATAGTACTTCCTTCTGTAATAAGAATTGAACCACTAAATTCATAGTCTTTAGAATAATTATCAATATATTCTATTATCTTTGACTGAGTATACTTATTAATTCCGTTAGAACTTTCTCTTAGCGCTTTTGCCTCATTAGGTTCATTGCTTGAACACCCATTAAGCAGTAGCACTATCACGATTGTTAGCGCTACAATATATATTATAAATTTTTTTATCATAAATTATTTCCCTCAAAATCTGAATATTAGTAAATCCGTTTAAAAATTAACTACATAATCTTCTGTTAAATTTTTTTATATTATAACACAGTTTCACTAATTAATTGTTCAAAAAAATACGCTGTCAAAGAAAATTAATTTCTTAAACAATAATGTATCTTACTTAAAATGAAAATAGAATTAATAGCTAAAAGTAAAAAAACGTGTAATATACAAATTTAAATAAACCATAAAAATACACTGTCTCCTACAATTAAGTAAGGGCAGTGTATTTTATAGTTTTCATTATATAAGTAAAACGTAATTTTCTAACTTAACTAATATTAATTATATTTTACAGATAATCCATGATATTTATTTTGTATCAACTTTATAACTGGTACTCCAACTATTGTTACAATTACAAATTCACCAACTGCAACTTCTCCAATCGATAGTAAAAGGGGAAACTCATAAACATAGTAAAGCATCCAACCAACTATTAAACCATTAAACACTGTTGGCCAAAGTGATGCCACTAATAATGATACTTTTGTATTCTTAACAAACTTTCCTGTAAGCGAAATAGCATAAACACTAATAAATGTTGCTAAAGTACCAAATACTATATCCATTACGCCATTTGGTCCTAGCATATTTGCAATAAAGCATCCAATTGTAAGCCCTCCGATGTAGAATGGGTCAAATATTGCTAATAATACCATTATCTCTGATACTCTAAATTGTATAGGTCCATAACTAATTGGAGCCAATGCAACTGTTATTGCTGCATAAAGTGCAGCTATTATAGCTGTTTTTACTACTCTCTGTACTGTTTTATTATTATTATTCACAAAAATTCCTCCATGTATATAGATAATATTCTCGAAATTAACATTGCAAATATAATTATCAAAAATCTCCAAACAAAAAAATCGTAGGAATCATCCTACGATAAATAAACTCGACAACAATAAAAGCTTTCATTAATAAAAAATTAATTAAACCTTTATTACTCTAAATTATTTAACCGTAGTTTTGTTTTAAGTCAGGAGGCTTTCGAACTGACTAAATGCTAATTTTCATCCTTCTGATTATATCAAATACCTCTAAGTATTACAAGTATAGATATCCAAACCAAGAAACACAACAATTACCGAAATATGATACAGTTATCTTCCGCAGGACTAGTGAAATTTTCGCTGGAAGGCTCTAAATATGGGCTTGTAGTCATTTCAGCGTGTTCCAGATGTAAAATCTGGACAAGCTGAAAATGAAATAAGCCCACATTAATACCCTTCAACAGCTCAATTTCACATGCCTGCTCCAGAAAAAATGTATCATATTTCTAGTGTAGTTTAGTAATTTTAATTTCTCAAGAGTGTATACATATTCCATTTATAAGTTTGATTATTCATTTGAATATCTATAACATATTTTCGTTTTAACACACTCATAAATTTACCTATATAATTCTAGTATTCTAAAATTTAACTTACATCTATAAATATATAATATTAAAATTTTAAGCCAATTATTATAATTATGTAAAATGTTCATTATTAATATGTTTTTAACTTGATTGGCATAAATTAGCGCAGTATAATAAAATAGCATAATCAAACATAATATAACAAAATTAATAATTAAAAGAAAGCAGGAGGGGTAATTTTAATGTTTAAACGTTTTAAAAACAAGAAATTATTATCATCAATAGTTGCGTCAATGATGTTATTTACTTTATTTTCACCAATAACAGTAAAAACTGTCAAGGCAGAAACTAGCACTAAAGTAGTTGATTTAACCGAATCTAAAGCTACTAGTGGAAATAGCAACACTCTTTCATCACAAAATGGAAGCGTTACCTTGCAAATTTTAACAACTACAGATTCTCATGGTAGATTTTTACCATACGATTATGCAATAAATAATGCTGACACTTCAGGAAGTCTTGCACAAATATCAACCCTTGTTAATCAATTAAGAACTAAAAACCCAAACACAATTCTTGTTGATGCAGGAGATATTATTCAAGACAATTCAGAATCATTATTTATAAATGATTCAACTAACCCAATGATATTAGCAATGAATAAAATAGGTTATGATACTCTTACTTTAGGAAATCATGAATTCAATTATGGAATACCAGCTTTAAAAAATGTAATGAAACAATTTAAAGGTAAGGTACTAGGTGGAAATGTATATGATACTGACGGTAAAACAAAACTTGCAGCACCATATGCAATAGTTGAAAGAGCTGGAGTTAAAGTTGGAATAATAGGTATGGTTACACCTAATATTACAAAATGGGATTCTGCTAACTTAAAAGGATATACAGTTACAAATCCAGTTGATGAAACTAAGGCTGCAATTGCAGAACTTAAAAAGCAAAATGTAAATACAATAATAGCTGTTCAACACATGGGAGAAACTGAAGAATACGGAGCTGAAGGATCAGGCGCTATAGACGTACTAGATCAATGTCCAGAAATAACAGCTTTTGTAGCTGCTCATTTCCATGTGAAAATAGCTAACGACTATTATTATGATCATAAAATATATTCATTAAATGCTGCTCAAAATAAAGTAACAGCAATAGCTAAAGATGGAACTACTACTGATGCTACAATAGATGATTACAATAAAGCAAAAGCTAATGGTACAGTAATCGTTGAAGCTAACAAATGGGCTAAAACTCTAGGACAAATTAATCTTACATTAACTAAAAATTCTAAGGGTGAATATACAGTTGCAAATAAAGCAACAGATATTACTACAGCACTTTTTGATATAGCTCCTAAAAATGTAGCTCCTGTACAAGCTGATACAGATCTTGTAAATTCATTAGCAAGCTATAATCAAAGAGCAATTAATGATGCCAATACTCCAATAGGTGCATTAAAGGGTGGAAATTTAGCTCCTGCTAATGAAATCAAAGGAGTAGATCAAGCAAAACTTCAACCTACACCAATGGTTAGTTTAATTAATGCAGTTCAAATGTATTATGGTGAAAAAATAGCAAATCATAAAATAGATGTATCATCTGCAGCTGTATTTAAAAATGGGCAAAATATATTAGAAGGACAAATTAAAAAATGTGATACTGCTAATATATATCAATTTGATAATACATTATATGTTCTTAAAATGACAGGAAGTCAACTTAAGAAATATATGGAATGGTCTGCTTCTTATTACAACACATATAAACCTGGAGACTTAACTATTTCATTTAATCCCTCTATACCTGGTTATAACTATGATATGTTTGCAGGAATAAAATATAATATAGATATATCAAAACCTGTTGGAAATAGAATAGTTAATTTAACTAAGAGTGATAACAGTAAAATAAATGATTCAGATGTACTTTATGTAACAGTTAATAACTACAGAGCTTCAACTCAATTATTAACTGCTGGGGTTATCTTCAAAGCAGGTGAAACACTTCCAACACTTGTAGGTAAATCAGAACAAACAGCAGGATTAGGCGATGGAAGAATCAGAGATTTAATTGGACAATATATAAAAGATGTTAAAGGCGGAACTATAACTCCTGTTGTTGATAATAACTGGAGCATTGTAGGTAACAACTGGGATGCTACTCAAAGAAAAACAGCAGTTCAATTGATTAATGATGGAAAAATAAGTCTTGCTGGAGTTTCAGGTGAACAAACTTCTGCTAATTCAAAAGCAGTAACTTCAGATGATATAAAAAATAAGTAATAACTAAATTATAAATACAAATAATTTAAACAAAATGTAAAGTCATAGGGACTAATGAATTTATCTCTATGACTTTACTTATAGATATCCAAAGCAAGAATTAGACATATGCGGAACTTACCGAAATTAAACACATATTTATTACAGCGGACTAATGAAATTTTCGCTGGATGGGTTCTAAGTGGAAGGTTGCACCCATTTCTGCATGTTCCTAAAGTAAATTTATGACAAGCAGAAAGTGGAACAACCTTCCACTAACAACCATCACAGCTTAATTTCATATGCCGCTTGCACAAATATGTATCTAATTTCTAGTTTAGTATTATAATTATAATTTCTCAATTATTCATGCTTATTACATTTATAAGTAAAACTCTTAAATTGGATATCTATATATATTGCAATGATTAATCAATGTCGATTTCCTTTGAAAATCTGTATTTTTTTAAAAGTTCTTTTTTGAAATATGTATATTTAACTACTGATCTAACAAAATGGAAATACCTATATTACGCAGAATTATAAACATAGGAGTAATTATGAAAAATTTTAATAGAAATACTTATATATGCATAGCTATACTGGCAATAATTATATTAGGCTTATTCACTTTTTCTAATATAGAAAGCAACAAGCAAAAACTTAATAATAGCAGTTATTCTTTTGCAAAAGCCAAAGTTGATAAGATTACTTTTGATAATCTTTATGAATTAGAGGATAAAAGTAAAGAAGTATTAGAAGCTAAACAAGAATTTGAAATTACAATACTTGATGGTGAACACCAAGGTGAAAAATATAAAATTCGAAATACCATCGAATCTTTAGATATACATAAAATTGTAGTTAGTGAAAATGATGAAATAATAATAAATTACACTCTTTCAAATGACGATGGAAAAATAAACTCAATACATTTATATGAAATTTCTAGAGAAAATTATTTATATCTACTAATAGGAATATTTATGTTTTCTGTTGTTTTAATTTGTGGAAAAAAAGGGATCAAATCAATATTAACTTTAATTTTCACAAGCTTTATGATAATAAAAGTATTAATTCCAATCTTAATTAGTGGTTTTAATCCGGTAATTGCAACAATTGTAGTATGTATTGTGACTGTAGCTTCATCTCTATTTTTTATAACAGGAATTAATAAAAAGACAATAATTTCAATCCTAGGTACAGTTGGTGGAATTTTAATTTCAAGTATTACAGCTATAATAATAGGAAACCTATGTAAAATAACAGGTCTTGCTGAAACTGAATCACAACTTATTGCCTATAATAATTCAAGTTTAGGACTTGATTTTAAGTCAATATTGTTTGCTGCAATAATAATTGGTTCTTTAGGTGCTATTATGGATGTCAGTGTTTCAATTACGTCTGCTATGGATGAAGTATTACAAATAAAAAATAATATAAGCAAAAAAGATTTTATACAAAGTGGTATGAATATTGGAAAAGATATTATAGGAGCCATGTCTAACACTTTAATTTTAGCTTATGCTGGAGGAGCTTTTAGTTTAATATTCCTACTCGCTGCTCAAAAAATGACTTATACAACTATCATTAATATGGAAATGATATCTACAGAAATAATAACAGCCTTTGCTGGTAGTCTCGGACTTGTTTGGACTGTTCCTATTACAGTCTTCGCAATGGCTGCGTTAGTTTTTAAAAGCAATTCTAAAAATAAATCCAAAATCTCAAAATAATATAAAAAGAAAAAGAACTCCATCCGTTAAATAGACAGATGAGAGTTCCTTTTTCTTTATGCCATCAAATATTAACTTAATTTTTGGTCAGCCAACCATTCCATAATTGTTATAGTCTTATTACCTATGTTTGTTTTACATTGATTATTATAAACATAAATCCAAGACCAATGTCCTGCATATTCATATGGTGTTCCATCTTCCTTATTATATAATCCTGTAGTATCTACTACAGCATCAAATAGTGAAAGATGAGCATTCTTTGCACCAGCTGCAATTAAACGATTATAAGTTGGAACTACATAATCTTTTACTGGTACTGTTGTATCAGTTTTAGCTGCTGTGAACCATATTGGAAGGTTCTTTAATTTATTAATATCTTTATCTGAAATTAATGTATCCTTTAAAGCTTCACATGTTGGGAATGCTGCTGCAAAGTAATCTGTATAATCTCTTGCCATAAGCATTGTCATATACCCACCATTAGAATCTCCGCCAATATAAATTCTTTTCTTGTCTATATTATTATTCTTTGACACATAATCTTCAATTAGAGCCATAAGAGCTTTTTCATATTTTGAAGTTCCATCTCCAAAGCCCTTGAAGCCATCCATCCAAAATGTAGGTGCTTGAGGGGCTAATACATATGCTCCTCCAAAATATGATTGCATTTCCCTTGATGCAAAATTATCTGCCTTATTACCTGTTATAGGAAGGAGCCCATCTAATCCACCTTCACCCATTCCATGTAACCATATCACTAATGGTTTCTTGCCTCCATCTTGATCTGGTGCATAACTTGCATATTTCATTGTGACATTATCATAAGTTCCACTTTCTACTTTGAAATTATCAACAATTTTTTTAGTATCCCCTGCAAAACTGTTAATAACTAGCCCTGATACATTTCCTGCACTAGAAGTGATATCTTTCTGTTGAGTAATTGTATATTTACAATTAACCCATCCATTAAGATTAGTTTTTATATTGTAATTAATAGGAGAACCCAAAGCTATTGTTGGACCAACTTCCATTTCAATAGTTACATAATTCCCACTAGCTACATAGTTACCTTCCTTATCAGAAACATAAACTCTAGTAATTTTACGGTCTCCTTCAGCACCTCCTAATAACTCAGTTCCTGCTCTATTTTCGGTTCTAACAACGTGAGCCTTAAAAGTATCTTTGTTTACAGATCCTTGATTTACTGTTTTACCTAAATTAACAATTAATCTTGGAACTGCTACACCCCAATCATATACTTCTGTAACAGTACTATATGATGGTGAAGTCGAACTTGTATCTGCTGCTAATGCTGTAATACTAGAAGAAAGTACCATTGAAGTTGCTAAAATAATTGCCATAATACCCTTCCTACCTCTTTTTATTCTTTTAATCATTGTTTATCCCCCTTATTTAAATTTAAAATATATTTTTTTAAATCCTTTACATATAAATTATATTGCTAAAGTTATTGTAAAGCATTCCATTTTTAGATACTAAATATACTTTTTATTGTATTAAAGTTACTTTTATCGAACTAGGATTATAATTTTAACTTATAAAAGTCAAAAAAGGGGATATTCTAATTCTATTAACATAACCTCTTGAGGTGCCATTTTTTCATTAATAAACAAATTATTATCTGAATATATCACTTCTCTTTTATATGCAAAAATTGACTTTTCCTTTAAATATCTTATTTCCTCAGTATATAATTTCTCTGTGGCGCCCATTTTTACCCATTCATCATAAACTGATCCATTTTCACTGTTTAATTTATAAGTCTTTTTAATAAATTCACCTTTTAAATCACTGAGTATAAAGACAATATCTTTTATTGTATTATTAAATACGGCTTCCCTTTCAGTTAATGTTACTTCTTTTGGAATACACTTTGTCCTATCACTTTTAAAGTGACAATAATTGCTAACTAATATCTGAATAGACTCATCTGCTTTTTGCGTTATTATATAATTTTCACCTTTTTCAATTATTCTCTCTCCCAGTTTATTTAAAAAACTATACGCATGATATATGGGCTTTCTTAGTCCATTTATTGTAACAAATCCTACTCCTCCATGAAAAGTAGTCTTGTTTGTATTTTTTACCTCTTCAAATATATCCGTAAAAGTCCAATAACCAAGCCCCTCCACCTTGTTAAAATTTTCAATTATATTTTTAACTAAAAAAGCACTTTTATAGCAAGTATCATGAAGAAGATCTCTTGGATCAGGAATATTATTCCATTCAGTAAGAAATAGTGGTTTATTTAATGCCCCAGACTTATTTAATTTTTCCAAAATCATATCAATATTATTTGATATATAATTTTGATTAGAGTATATACTGTACTTTAAAGAATCTTGAAAGATAGCTTTATCTTTTGCATTATTATTTATTTTTGCCATAAGCGAACTTATACTTTCATTTTTATCTTCTGGCTCCACAGCATATGCCTTACCTGAAATAAAATCTAAAACTATATTTTCTTTTGTGCAAAAAATATCATAAACTTCAAGTAAATTTGTATTTATCATCTCCTCTAAATGTGAATTTACTCCACCAACTTTAAGATTATTATTAATTTTTTTAACAGAGAAATAAGTTTCTTTAAAAAATTCTAAACTCTTCTCAAGATTTGTTTCTCCATGTATGAATCCATCCCATATTTCAAAATACCAAGTATTCACTTCTTTAATTCCATATCTTTGAAGTAAATGTAATAAGAAGTTTTCAATAAGCTCTTTCCACTTATTCATATCCTTAGGGAAACTCATATTTGCATTCCAGTTAAATACTAGCCTTTTCTCAGCAGCTAACTTTTCAGGCATAAACCCTAATTCAATAAAAGGCTTTATTTTTACCTCCATAAAAAAATCAATCAATTCATCAACATAGCTAAAATTATATTCTGGATTCCCATCAGAATCTTCACCGTATACCATCATATCATCAGAAAATATTCCATGGAATCTTATATATTCAAAAGGAATATCATTTTGAATATTTCTAAGCTGATTTCTCCATTCACCTCTTAAGCCCTCTGCCGCTCTACCAAAAGCAGCAAGTTTTCTCCAGGATTTCTTTATCGTCTCCTTAGTTCCCTTAAAATATATCTCATACGCTTCTCGTTCTTCTGGAAACGCTTTGATTCTTTTGTTATCAATATTACTATAAATTTTTACTAAATTTATTAGTTCTACATCTTTAATATTAGATTTTTCTATTTTAATTTCCGGATTAATTAAATCGTTTTTTCTAAATACTGCTGGAGTTGTATTATAATTTTTCTTAAAAGCTTTAAAATAAGATTTAATATTGGAAAATCCATTTTCCAAAGCTACATAAGTTATAGTATTATTACAATTTCTTAAATCTGCTAAAGACTCTCTAAGTCTAATCTTTGTTATGTATTCATTTAGTGTTATTCCCACGTACTTTGGAAAATATCTAGATAAATATTGTGGATTAAGCTCCACCATATCTGCAATTTTAGTTAAAGAAATCTTTTCTTTATAATGACAATTAATAAATTCTATTATACTTTTTAATCTTTTTTCTTCTGAATTTATACTAGTTTTCCTGTCAAAATTACGATCCTTATATTTATTTACAAGTAATAAAATCAATTCAATTATTATACCTTTTATTTTAAGTTCATGTCCCTTCTCTGCTTTGTACAAAATATCAATTATTTTATACAAATAACTCCACAACAATCTTATCTCTTCTCTTTGATTGTGAATATATTGATTATAATTTAGAGAAAATTTCAGATTTGAAAGGCCTTCAAAATCAGTATTAAAAAAATTTGTATCTATTTCTAAGATACATACTTCATTTTCTGGAGAACCCTCTAATGAATAAATACTACTACTATTTAAAAGAATTACGCCCCCTTCCCCAACCACATCTTTCTTTCCAATTACTTCAATAATTATATTCCCTCTTAAAGCAAATATGAGTTTCAAATTCTTACTATAATTGTATGCTGCTTTTTTAATGCTACAATTATAAACACTTAATGGTATATTCTTTAAGTATGAAAATTTCATTTTTTCTCTCCTAATATCATTAAAGACCTTTTAAATATGATTAGCCCCATATATGTTTTTTTCTTTATAATTATAATTTTATTGTATATTAAATAAAAGGCAAGTAATTTTTATTTTTTCAAAATTACTTGTCAAATATAAGATTAATTAACTCAATTATTTTAAGAAAATCTAAATTTTATATCTTCATATATTTCATTTTAAAAATAAATTGACCTAAATTAATTATCAGAATAATGCCTTCCCTTTGGCACAATAAATGGTGAATTTGATACTGGATCTTGTATAACGACACAATTCAATCCAAATACTGTCCAAATTAATTCTGAAGTTATAACTTTTTCTGGTTCACCTTTATCAATTAATTTCCCTTCACGAAGAGCAAATATATAATCTGCATATCTAGCAGATAAATTTATATCATGAAGCACCATTACAATAGTAGTTCCTCTTTTTTTATTTAAATCTGTTAATAAATCAAGAATTTCTACTTGATAAGCAATATCAAGATATGTAGTCGGTTCATCTAAAAGAAGTATATCTGTTTGTTGCGCAAGAGCCATAGCAATCCAAACTCTTTGACGCTGTCCCCCTGATAATTCATCAACACATCTATTTGCAAGTTCTGTTATTCCCATTATTTCAAGTGCTTCCTCTATTGCTTCAAAATCCTTTTGACTCATGCTTTTTAAAAAAGATTGATACGGGAACCTTCCTCTTGAAACTAAATCCCAAACAGTTATGCCTTCTGGAACTACCGGTGATTGTGGAAGTAATCCTAAGATCTGTGCTAACTTTTTAGAAGGCATTGAAGTTATTTTTTTGCCATCAATTAGAACTTTTCCTGAGATAGGCTTAATAAGCCTAGCCAGTGTTTTAAGTAATGTTGATTTCCCGCATGCATTTGCTCCAAGTATAACACTAATTTTATTGCTAGGAATAACTATATCAATTCCATCAACTATTATCTTTTTGTCGTATCCAGTTACAATATCTTTTGCTTCAAGTAATTGCTCATTTTCATTCATTACGCTCGTCCTCTCCTATTCATAGTTATTAGAAGCAATAGCATATACGGAGCTCCTAAAATTCCAGTAATTATTCCTACTGGAAATCTTGTACTAAATACATACTGTCCAATCATATCTGCTCCAAGTACTAATATTGCTCCAACTAAACCTGATGCAAAAACATTTGATGCTCCAAATCCAACAAGTCTTGCTGAAATTGGTCCTGCTAAAAATGCAACAAAGGCTATAGGGCCAGTAACAGCTGTTGCAAATGCAATTAAAAATACTGAACTTAAGATTAATGATATTCGTATTAAATTTATTTTAATACCTAATGTTATTGCAAATTCATCTCCTAATTCTAGTATTTGAAGTTGATTTGTTAAACATAAAATAATAAATCCAAATATAGCTACAACTACAAATAAAGTTGGAATCTCTTTAATACTAATTCCATTTAAACTTCCACTCAACCATGTGAGTGCATTTGAAACTTCATATTCTGACGCTTTAATTAATAAAAAAGAGATCAATGCATTTGCCATTGCTTGTATTCCAATTCCTATAAGTATTAATCTACTGCTTGAAAACCCTGAACTTTTAGATAGTAGATATATAAGGATCGAAAGGGAAATTCCAGAAATCACCGCTGCTATAGAAACAATACTTCCGCTCATATGAAGAACTAATATACTAAATACTGCTGCAACACTAGCACCTGAACTAATACCAATAATATCAGGACTAGCTAACGGATTTCTAAGCATTGTTTGAAAGGTATTTCCTGCTATTCCAAAGGCTATCCCTACTAAAAGTCCACAAAGCATTCTCGGTAAACGTAAGGTTTCTATAGTAAAGGTTGCACCTTGAATTTGTTCTCCTAATAGCACTCTTGTAACTGTAGTTAACGAATAATTAGTTTTACCATATAAAAGCATAATTAAGCAAAGGCCTACAGTTAAAACAAGTAGCAATATATTAACACTAAGCCTACGAATTTTCCTTTTAGTATACCCATCTTTTAGCATGGAGTGAGTAGTTTGAATCATATAGCTCTCACCTTCGCTTTCCTAGCAATTATAATAAGGATTGGTGCTCCAAAAAATGCTGTAATAATTCCTACCTGAAGCTCACCTGGACTTCCAATTACTCTTCCCAAAACATCTGAAATTGTTAAAAGTACTGCACCACCAATTGCTGACATAGGAACCAATCCTCTTAAATTTGCCCCAAGAATAAGCCGTATACTGTGAGGAATCATTAATCCTACAAAACCAATTGGTCCAGCAATTGCCGTGATTGCACCACATAGTATAACCCCAGCAATTGCACATATTATTCTAATAATACCAATATTAACTCCTAAACCAGTTGCCACCTCATCACCTAAAGCTAATACATCTAGTGCTGGTGTTGATATTATACTTATTATCAATCCAATTATTAAATATGGTAAAATTAAATTAATACTATCCCAAGTTGCACCACTCACACTTCCCACCTGCCAAAATCTATATGCATTCATTACCTCACTTCTAGGAAGTATAATTACACTTACTAAAGAGGTTAAAACTGCACTAGTAGCGGAGCCTGCCAACGCAAGTTTTATTGGAGTCATTCCTCCGCTTCCCATAGATGCTATTCCATAAACAAATATTGAGGTTATTCCAGCTCCAGCTAACGCTATCCAAATATATTCATTAGCTGAATTTATATTAAAAAATGCTATTCCAATTACAACAAATAACGATGCACCCGTATTAACTCCTAAAATGCTTGGATCAGCTATTGGATTTCTAGTTATTGACTGCATTAACGCTCCTGATATTCCAAGAGAAGCTCCTGCCATAACACTAAAAATTGTTCTTGGTATACGTTCTCTTACAACTATTGCTGAAAAAGACATATCATCACTATTTATCAAAGCATTTATCGCTTGACTAAATCCTACATTTTTTGATCCAAATGCTAATGATAACATCAAACATATTATAAGAAGAAAAATACTCATTAAATAAATTCCTATTGTTTTCGTATTTCTCATTATGCTTTCTCTTCTGCCTCTCCAATTATTTTTAAATATTCATCTATTGTTGCTGGAATTGATAAGGCACTTGGAGTGCACGATGCTGCTAATGCCGAACCTTCTTCTATAAGTGCAACAGAACCTCTTTTTACAGCCGGAACAGTTCCTAATATTGCATCTGCTTTTAATTGTTTTAATAGTTCATCGTTTCCATATGTTACTATAACATCTACATCTGCTAATTTATCAATATTTTCTGAACTAATTTCAATGGCAAAGCTATTTGAAGATTGAGCAAGTTTTTTAACACTGTCGGGTAATTCTAAGCATAAATCAGTAAGATATGCTGCCCTAGGATCAGTTGGAAGATATATATAAAACTTACCTAAGTCAGCAGGATTAAAGTAACAAAAAGCAGCTTTTTTACCTTTAAGCTTAGGATACTCACTAGTTTTTTCTGTTATTTTCTTTTCTAAGTCTGAAACTAATTTATTTCCTTCATCTTTTTTCCCAATTGCATTAGCATTAATTGTTATTTGGTCACGCCAATAAGTTTGCCAAGGAAGTTTAGGATATGCTACAACAGGAGCAATTTTACTTAATAAATCATATTCTTCTTGTGTAATTCCTGAATATGCAGCTAATATTACATCTGGTTTAGCATTACTAATAGCTTCATAATCTAATCCATCTATATCGTCAAAAGTTACAGGTTTTTCAACTCCTAATTCCTTATATTTTTCTGCTGTCCATGGTAATAAACCATTTTTATCTGTTTTTCCATAGTTAGCCTTAGATATACCAGCTGGAACAATACCTAATGCTAAAGGTACATCTTGATTTCCCCAAGAAATTGTAACCACTTTTTCTGGTTGTTTTTCAATTACAGTCTCCCCAAAGGCATGTTTAATTGTCATTGGATAAGAAACTGAAGAACTTTGTGTTGCATTAGTTTTATTTTGATTTTTTCCAGTCTCACTTGAACATCCAGTTATGAGTAAAGTACAAGCAAGAATGATCGTAGTTATTCCTTTTAGTTTCATAGTCTTCCTCCTAAGTATTGTATCAATTCTATTAAATATTTCTTCAAATTCAAATGATAATGAAAATAATTATCATTTGAATTCCAGTATTATTTTATAGTTGTCATTATAATTTGTCAACCTTACTTTGAAATTCTCCATTTTAGATAGATCTAATTTTCATGACACTACTATACGTAATCTTTAACACTATATGTCTATTTTCTTATCCAAACTTTTACTATTTCTAATATATACATACCAGTAAGCTACACCGACAAAAATGCCTCCTCCAATTATGTTTCCTAATGTTACAGGAATTAAATTTCCAGTAAAAAATGTCTCCCAGTTCAAATGATTCAATTTTTCTGGTGTTACCCCTAACACAGCTGCCACATCTGTTAATGACTCATTATTTTTAGCCAAGATACCTGCTGGAATATAATACATATTTGCTACACAATGTTCAAAGCCAGATGTGATGAAGAGCCATATAGGAAAAAATATAGCAAGGATTTTCCCAGTCATATCTTTCGCTCCATATGCCATCCATACAGCTAAACATACAAGCCAGTTACACATAATCCCAAGAAATAAACCTTGTGTAAATGTCAATCCAACTTTATACGCTGCAATTTTTATTGTAACTGCACCAAGCATACTATCACCACTACTAAAAAGCCCCGACTCGTTCATCATATATGCTATAAATATTGACCCTATAAAGTTTCCAACATAAACAAAAAACCAATTTTTAAGCATTGCTTTTATGCTTACTTTTTTATCTAAAACACCTACAAGTATCATAGTATTTCCTGTAAATAGTTCTCCTCCAGCAATTAAAACCAACATAAGTCCAGTTCCAAAGACAGCCCCCGCAAGAACTTTTCCTAGTCCATAAGTCTCTGCCTTTGCAAAAAGGTTAAACGCTGCCATATTTGAGCCCTCTGCCGCAAAAGCAATAAATGCACCCGCTAAAATTCCAAGTATAAGCATATTTACAATAGTTGTTTTTGATTTCTTAATCCCAGTCTGGATTGTTGCTTCTGTAATTTCTGGCGGTGTTAAATAATTCTTTGTACTCATTCTAAATCTCCTTTCCAATATGATAATTTCTTTATTTTTTACTCATCAAAAACTCTAATGCCATTTTGTATCTATTTAGCACATTTTCATGATGCTCATAATCATCCCAAATCATCTTTACATTGTTTTCCCCTATCCTTCTGTTAAATATTTCATAGGATTTCTCAGAAAACTTTGGAGCATACCTATGTATAGTACTTTTATTTTGCCCTTCCTTTTTACCTGAAATCATTAAAAGTTTAAACTCATTATTTATCATATCTTCTGCTTCAATGAAATTAATCCAATTTTCATACCACTGAGATGCACATATACTCGCAATTTTACCATAATTGTTGTTTTTATAAACTGAATATACGGACACTAAAGCACCAAGAGAATACCCCATAATTTTCCGATCCTCTTTACTTTTGCTTATTTTAAACTCACTTTCAAGATAACTTTGTAAATCATTCAATAAAAATTCTAAATAATTATCAGCTTGTCCTTGAAAATCATGAAATTTCTTGTTTAATGCTTTTGAAAACCAAGGTGTGTATTCATCTAATCTATCAATTGGAGTGACTCCAACCAAGATATGCTCCTCTAGAGATCCGTCAAAAAATTTTTCCTCTATATAGTCTACTAACTTTGTTAGTATTTTTTTAAATTCATCGCCATCTTGAATATAAATCACTGGATATTTTTTATTAGGAAGATCATATCCACTGGGTAAATATATAAATATTTGTCTATCAAATACTTCTCTTATAGAAATTGTCCCTTTCATTTATCTATCCTCGCTTTAATTTATTTGGAGATATTCCAAATTTTTTTTTGAATAATCTACTAAAATAAAACTCATCATTATAACCAACTCTTTTAGAAACCTCTTTAACCTTTAAGCCTTTATTCAATAATGTATAAGCAACAGTCATCCTATATTGAATCAAATAATCTATAGGCCTCATTTTTAAATGTTTGTTAAACAAATAAGATACTCTATTAACTTTTTGCCCATATCTATCAGCCAGTTTACTTAATGAAATTTCTTCCATATAATGTTCTGAAATATATTTACTTATATCCTTTGTAAGCTCTTCTTCATTCAACTGCTTTTTATGATTTTGTTCTCTAAGAAGTTCTTTTAAAAATAGACCGGTCTGTATTTGAAGCATTATCTTAGAAGTTATTTCTTGCCTTGCTGATATTTTTATAAGCTTATTTAAAGATTCTATTACATTATCATAATCATTTATTGTAAATTCAAAAACTGATCTCATGTAAGAATTTGAATTATTGTATTTACCTGCCACATAATAGATATTAATATGCTCAAATTCTTCTCCTCCTAAAACTTTAAATGATAAATTTTTATTCTTGCATCCATGGATAACCCTTCCTCTCTCGCCAGTAAATATTTCATTATCAAATTCTATTTTAGCTTTTCCTTTTATAGGAAAAATGAAAGCTGAAAGATTGGTTTTATATGTATTTCTCGTTGCTATTGAGTCTTTAGTGAATTTATCAACTCGTACTATTTCAAAAGAATTTTCCCTAAACTCTTTTATCAAATCATTTTTTATTATGCTTTTCATAATATATCATCTCCTTTCAGTACTTCTCGATGATTAAATAATTATCCATGTTTTAATTTTTGTTTATTCTATTAATATTCTATATAACTTATAATTTCCACATAAATGATAATCATTATCATTAGTTTTATAACAAGTATACTTTATTTTTTTCATCTAATCAAGAAAGGATATTCAAATGAAAGATATTATAAACGCTTCTTATAAACAGAATCAAAAAAATAAGCATTCCTTCAAACTATTTGTTGTAATTTTGATAGGATTGTTAATTATTTCTGCCATATTATCAATATCATTTGGTTCTTACAGAATAAAACCCTCTATATCCTATGGAGTGATTTTAAATAAAATTTGGGGATTGTCTTTAAACGAATTTAATGATGCAAATCTCCCAACATATAATGTTGTATGGCTCATTCGTGTACCAAGAATACTTCTTGCAATTGCTGTTGGAGCTGGACTCAGTTTATGTGGAACAGTTATGCAAGCTACTGTACAAAATCCTTTAGCTGAACCGTATATACTTGGAATTTCTTCTGGAGCTTCTTTAGGTGCTACTTTTTCATTGATGCTCGGAATTGGCTCCTTTAGTTTATTTTCTGTTAACGGTGTTGCTTTTTGGGCCTTTTTAGGTGCATTGGGTGCTTCTGTTTTAGTGCTGTTGCTTGCTTCCATAGGTGGGAGGATGTCTTCTTCTAAATTAGTTCTTTCTGGAACAGTGCTTAGTGCCTTATGTAATTCCCTATCCAATTTCATCATATCTATAGCAAGTGATGCTGAGGGTATGCAAAGTGTGAAATTCTGGACCATGGGATCATTAGCAGCAGCCAAATGGGGAAATATAGGTTTCATTACTATTATTGTCTGTATCTGTTGCATATTTTTCTTAACTCAAGGAAGACTTTTAAATCTGATGTTAATGGGTGATGAAGCTTCCATTACCATGGGCCTCAATTTAAATATATACAGACGAATTTATATGGTAATTACATCGCTTTTAACAGGTGTACTAGTTGCAAATTGTGGAATAATTGGCTTTGTTGGTCTCATAATTCCTCATATCTCAAGATCTATAGTTGGGCCAGATCATAAAAAATTGATGATTGTATCTATCCTACTAGGCAGTATTTTTCTTGTTTGGGCTGATACCTTCGCTAGAATAATAATTCCTAATGCAGAATTATCTATTGGAATCATTACAGGTTTAGTCGGCTCGCCATTTTTTGTTTATATCTTACTTAGAAAGAGCTTCGGTTATGGAGATAAAAGGTGATTTAATGGATGTTGAAATTAAGAATTTAAATATAACTTTATCAAAAAAAGAAATAATTAAAGGAATTCATCTAACTGTTACTGGTAATAAGTTTGTTGGGCTAATAGGCCCTAATGGTAGCGGTAAATCTACTTTATTAAAAGCTCTGTATAGAGTATTGAAACCCACATATGGTGATATTTATATTTATGGAAAAAATATAGAAAGTTATAGTAAAAAATCTTCAGCTAAAATTCTTGGAGTAGTTAGCCAATTCAATAATATAAATTTTGATTTTAATGTTATTGATATTGTTTTAATGAGCAGATCTCCTCATAAAAACCTACTTGAAAAAGATACAAAAGTTGATTACGATATAGCACTTAATGCTCTATCTTTAGTTGGGATGTTAGAATCTGCTCAAAAAAGTTTCAATCTTTTGTCTGGCGGAGAAAAGCAAAGAGTTCTACTTGCTAGAGCTATAACACAAGAACCAAAGATATTAATATTAGACGAGCCTACTAACCACCTTGATATTAAATATCAATTGGAAGTTATGAATATTGTAAAGAAGCTGAATATTTGTGTATTAGCAGCTTTACACGATTTAACCTTAGCATCCCAATTTTGCGATGAAATCTATGTACTAAAAGATGGACAAATTGTATGCCAAGGTATTCCAAAAGATGTGATAACAAAAGAAATGATTAAAGAAGTCTATGATGTAAATTCAAATGTGTTTGTAAATCCAACAACTAAAAGAATTTCAATTGATTATTTTACAGAAGATTTATAAAAATTATTCAATATAAGGAGAATTTTAAATGAAAAGAAAAATTTTATTATTAATTATGTCTGTAACCTTAATGACTACAATATTTACTTCTTGTGGAAACACTACAACAAATAATAATATCCCAAAACCCAAAGACTCTTATTCATCATCTGAAAATTCATCTACTAAAACCTCGTATCCTGTGAATTTTGATGCCTTTGATTCAAAAGGGAATATTTACAAACAAACTTTCAATGAAGCACCTAAGAAAGCAATAACAAATAATCAGTCTTCTACTGAACTGCTATTAACCTTAGGTCTAAAAGATTCCTTAATTGGAACTGGGGATTTAGATACACCTATACCAGAAAATCTTCTAAACGATTATAACTCTATTCCTTCAGTAGCAAAAAAAGGTGATGTTGCTAAAGAAGTTGTTATAGGCTCTGGAACAGATTTAGTAATTGGACGAAGTGCTTCATTTGAAGATAGCAGATATGGTTCAATCTCAAGTTTAAATCAGGTCGGAATAAATACTTATGTTCAATTAGCAAGTAAAATGAATGCTGATATTAATTTAACTACAATAATTCAAGATGTTAAAAATGTAGGAGTTATATTTAATGTCCAAGATAAAGCTAATAAATTAGCTGATTCACTACAAAAAACTTTGGACAAAGTTAAATCAAAGGTTCCAAATAAGGGCGAAAGGAAAAAAGTTTTATTGGTAGTTAATTATAGCGGTGGAGCTTTTACTGTTTATGGTGCTAACGCTTCACTACAAAAAGAAATGTTGAATGTTTTAAATGCTGATAATGTAGTAAAAAAAGGTGGTTCTGTTTCTTTCGAAAATGTAATTTCAGCTAATCCAGATTATATTGTCTATGTAACAGCTAACAAAAATTCTGCTACCGATAATGATGCCGTAGATAGAATTTTAACTGAGTCTACAATTCAAAATGTTAATGCTATAAAAAATAAAAATATTATTTCAGTTGACTATACTGAACTTATGGGATATGGAATCAGAACCTTTGATTGCTTAGAAAAACTTGCTTCTGCATTTTATCCAGAAAACTTTAAAAGTTAAATTTCAAAGTTATAGATATACGATGCAAGAATTATACTTATGCAAAACATACCTAGATCAGATACATATTTATTACAGCGGACTAATGAAATTTTCGCTGGATGGGTTCTAAGTGGAAGGTTGCACCCATTTCTGCATGTTCCTAAAGTAAATTTATGACAAGCAGAAAATGGAACAACCTTCCACTAATAACCATCACAACTTAATTTCATATGCCGCTTGCACAAATATGTATCTGATTTCTAGTGTTATGATTATAATTTCTCAATGATACATGTATATTCCATTTATAAGTTTGATTATTAAATTTGTATCTATAAACAATTTTATATTAGCCTATTAGGCATTATCAAAATAATAGGAGGAAAGTTAAAAATTATGATTAAAAGAATTACAAAATCTACAAGTATATTAATCTGTATAGCTTCAATTATATCAATTGCACCAGCTCATGCCGCGGACTATAAGGTATTAGATGCACAAGAAGGAACTATCTATAGTGCAACTGCAAAAGGAAAAGGTATTTTTCTTGATGGAGAAATAAATGGTGAAGAAGAGGCTGTATATTGGGTATCTGAGGATGGAAAATATAATAAACTAAATGGAATAAATACTGGAGCTACTTTTAGTGATTTATTATTAAATAAATATCTTGAAATTGATGATGGCTCAAGTGATTATTCTTATATAGATATAACAGATAATTGTAAATTGTTAGATTACGATGTTAGAGAAGACTTGGAAGATGCTGAAGCAATACTTCTAAAAAGCAAAATTAAACATGATAATGCTGGAAGATTCGACGAAAGCTATTATAGCAGCTCAAATCTAATTAGTGCTACCATTGAAGGAAAAAATAAATTTCTAAGTTCTAGCAATGGACTTGCCATTTATAAATATAAACTAAAAGAACCTCAAATTAATGGAGATTATTATTCTACTATATATGCAAATTTACAAGGTAATTATGTTGATGTAGATTATGACTTAGGTAACCTAAAAGTTTCTATGAGTACAACTAGTTCTGCTGTCACAATAAAAAATACTAAAGACACTTATGAAATAAAACAAGATGGAATAACTTATGAGTTAAAAGCCGTGATTAAAGAAAATAAATATGTAACAAGTGATTCTGATACAATATATAGGCTAGCTGATCTTACTATCTATAAAAAAGAAAAGGGTGCTTCCGATTCTACTTATAAGTCTGCAACAAATGAGTTAAAATTCGGAAAGGACTGCTATCAAGTAACTGATGGAAATTCCGTCACAGTATTACAGAAATTTTCTATGACTCCAGCTATAGATACTATTGATGGAATTAAATCTCCTAAAGATTCTACTATTTATTTTATAGCAGATGAGGATGGAAATAATGAGTATTTATTAGGAAAATCAGTTGCTGATGCAATCAAAAAAATTGGCTTATCTAAAGGAGCAGGAAAAGTAAAGCTAACAGCTAATTCACAAGGACTTTATAGTATGTATCAAGATACTGCACAAAAAAAATTATATGTAGAAAAGCTAAAACTAAAATCAAAGAATGGATTTAATTATATAGATTATGATGATTATTATAGTTCAGATGTAGATTCAATAGATAGCTTAAATACACCTGGTGGTTTTCCATGGTTTGTAAATAACGCATATGTTAAAGCATGGGATGGTAAAAATTTTAATAAGTTATATAGAATAGATGGATCTATGGATAGTGTATCTATAACTAGTAAAGATAATATGATTGCTTGGAATACAGATACTGGAGTGTATTCAATTGTACATAATATAACTTCAACAAAAGATAAAAATGCTATTTCAGGAAGTGACACAATAAATCCTCAGACAACGACTAATGCTGCTATTACACTAAATAATTCCTCTAACGGTTGGGTATTAAATCAAGATAATACTTGGACTTACACATTACAGGATGGAACAAAGAAAACTGGATGGTTTAATACTAATGGAAGCTGGTATTATTTTAATGCTGATGGAATAATGTCTACAGGATGGATTAAGGACAATGATATTTGGTATTTCTTAGACACTTCAGGTTTAATGAAAACTGGATGGATTAATTATAATAGTTCTTGGTATTATTGTAATCCATCAGGCGCTATGCTGCATGACACTGTAATTGATGGATATAAATTAGGCATAGATGGAGCTTGGACAAATTAACCAACTTAAACACCCCACAAAATCTAATTTATTAAGATTTTGTGGGGCATAATAGCTGTGAAGATATATTATCCTCTTATTAATATGTTTAGTAACTTTACATCACTTACCGCTTCAATTCCATATTGGATATCTGCTTCTAGTGCAAAAATCTCACCTTCTTTTATTACAGCTTCACTGTTTTCCTTGTAGACAACTTTAGCTTCACCTTCTATAACAATAAACAAGGATTCCATTTCATAATACTCTTTATCAATACTTTCACCTTTTGCAAAGGAAAAGAATCTCACTTCATGCTTATCATTATCTACTAAAGCTTTACTTGCTATTTTGTTTCCTGAGTGGTTCACCATATCTTTCATTTTTATTGGTTCAAAAGGGTTAATATTTCTTAAATACTTCATAATTTTAACCCTCTTTTACTACTATTAAAAGCATTTTCATATCTTCTTTTGCTGTTACTTGATGTTGAATATTTGCTGGCATAACCACTACCTGCCCCTTATGAGCTTCCATCTCTTCATCACCTATTTTTACAGTTGCTATTCCCTGATGAATATAAATCATAGCATCTCCTTTGGCTGCATGAGGTCCTACTCCTTCACCTTTTCCAAAAGCTAATGCTGTAAGTCCTACACCTTTCTTTTGAGCCATTGTAACAGTTTCTATTTGTCCTTCCTTGCAACTTACTAAGCTGTCAAAATCTATTGCCTTTGATTTTACTATATTTTTAATTAATTCTTCCATTCTTATCTTCTCCTTTTTTTATATAGAATTTATTATTTTAAAATTTATATACTTTTTTAATAACTTTGAACTTAATAACCTTATTGTTTCTTTTCTATGTTTTATAAATTCATCAGAATCTATATTTCTTCTTTTTGTAGTATTTCTATCTACTACTCTTAATTACTTTGAAATTTCCTATAAATATGCTATGAAAGTTTCTATTAATTCTTCATTATTCTTACTTATATTACTATCAAAATATAAGTCTAATATAGGAATATTTAAAAGTTCTTTGTATTTTTCCCTTAAGATTTTTAGTATTGTAGCAGTATTTTCATACATTGAACTTACAATTATAATTCCATCAACATTTTCAGCTGTAACAAGCTTAGCAAGCCTGTATCTTCCACTTCCACCCGCATATTGAGGCAGTTTATCTATTAAAACTTCATTTAGACTTTCACTATTTCTATTAAAGGGTGACCTTATCTCTAAGCTTAAGTTAACCTTCTCAATAATTGTTTTAGCTTCATTTAATATCCTAATTAAAGGTTTATTAACCTTATTTCTCTTATTACAAAAATCACTAAACAACATGTATAGCTCTTCACTTAAAGGCTGCTTTATAACTTCATAATCATTTTGCAAACTTTTTATCATATTGCTGTTTAAGTAATCTTTATTTACTACAATAGCTTCTCCTATTATCAATAATTTTTTTAATCCTTCTTTTTTAGATATATAGTTTCTTATATTTTTTAAAGTTTTATCAAAATATTCATTTGATATTTCATTATTTTTTATTGTTTCTATTAAATCCTTTAAACATAGTTCTCTCTTATTCTCAGAGCTTAAATTGATTAAGTCTCCAATTACCAATGCTTTAAAGAATTCTAAGCCAAAATCCTTATTTCCTAAATAATCTTCAATAAATGGAGCTTCAAGTTTTAAATTTTTGCCACATTCTAAAGCTTTATATTGTATTAGCTTTCCATACTGACCAAAGGTTTCACTTCCTTCAGTTGTTGGAAAATACAAAGTATATTCTTTTTCATCATTCTTAATCTTATTTGTAACTTCTGCAAGCATACCAGTTAACGAAAAATATTCCTTCCCTCTTGAAAAATTCTTTCCTAATTCAATTGTTTTTTCACTTACTGGTTCTAATATCGTTACCTTCTTATTTTTTCTTTCTAAGAAAGCTTTTAGAATATTACTGAATGGATACATATATGGAATTAATATTTCCTCTTCAAAATCTATTTTATTTTTAGTCTGCCTTTTATTCTGAGCTTTTATTATATTTTCAGCTTCTAAACTATCGTTATTTTCACAATTTTTGAGAGAATTTATAAATGCCTCAACCCTTGTAATTACTCCAACTTTTGACGAATGCTCATCTACTTCTATATGCAAGTAAGGTTTATTCTCCATTTCCTTTTTAAAGTAATGCATTAATATTGTATCTGGTCCACAGCCATGATTTGTAATATATATAGGATATAAGTTTTTGTGATTTTTTATAATTTTTGCACCCATTATTATATGTTGTCCAAATGGCCAATACATATTTGAATATTCTTCACCAATATTCATTTCTGAAGCTTCAAGGTGAGATAAATGAAGTACTCTATATCCTCTTTTTATCAATTCCTTTTCAATTCCCATATTTAATGCTGGATCAACTATATTGTAGACTCTGCTTACTATTACAAATACTTTTTCATCTTTGTCTATATCTTTTAAAACCTTATTTCCTATAGCTTCCATCTTTTTCTCATAATTCATGAATTTCTTCATTCCAGACATTACTGCTGCTGTTGTTTCTATTTTATTTTTTCCAAGGACTTTTCCTATTCCTAATAAAGTCTTAATCATATATTGTTTTCCAAAATTAAAAGATAGTACTGGTGATATTAATTTAATATTTCTTGCTTCTAAATTAAAGACACTTTCAATTATCTTAGGTGAAGTTTGTATATACACACATGCATAATCTTCTCTAACCTTTGACCCCGCATGCTTCATGGTGTATAAGTGCGGAAGGAATATGTAATCAACCTTTCTTTCTAAAAGCCAAGCCACATGCCCATTTATCAATTTAACTGGGAAACAAGTTTCTTCAAAAGAGTATTCCTGACTAAGCGCAATTATATCTTCATTAGTTGCATCTGAAATCAGTACATTATAGCCTAATTTTTTAAATATCTCATTGAACATTGGAAACATTTTGTTAAGAAATAATACTCTTGGTATTCCTATTGTTTTTTTAGTTAGCTCTTTATTATTAACATATCCATCTAAGAAATATTTTTCATTTTCATCTAAATAACTTATGAATTCTGCTTGCTTATTAATTTTATCTTTATTTCTCATACTTTCTTTTGTTAAAACAGCTGTTCCTAAAGCACCTGTTACACTGAAGAATTCTGGTACCATTATCTCTTTTTTAAGTAATGCTCTAAATGCATTTACAACCGCTTGATTATGAGCTATCCCACCTTGAAGAAATATTTTATTTCCAATTGGTCTAGCTCCAACAACTCTGTTTAAATAATTTTTTACTATAGAATAAGCAAGACCAGCTGAAATATTTTCAATACTTTCTCCTTCGCCAATTGCTTTCCCTATATTACCTTCAATAAAAACAGTGCACCTATCTCCTAGATTACAAGGATCATCACCCTTCAACGCTATCTTTCCAAATTCCTCAAGACTTATTCCAAGCTTTTTTATTTGTTCTTCTATAAAGGCCCCAGTTCCTGCAGCACATATTTTATTCATTTCAAAATCTTTTACTAACTTATTTTCTATACATATGTATTTTGAATCCTGCCCACCAATTTCAAAAATTGTATCAACATCACTGCATACATTTACTGCACCTTCAGCCTGTGCTGTAATTTCATTTACAATTAAATCTGCATTTATTAATTTTCCAATATACTCTCTTCCAGAACCTGTAGTTCCTATTCCTTTAAACTTGAATTCCTTACCTAATCTTTCTTTTAATTTTTCAAGATACTCATAAACAACCTCTTTAGGTTTTCCATTTGTTTTTGTATAAATATAATCAATAACATTTTTATCTTCATCAATTACAACAAAATTAATGCTTGTTGAACCAATATCAACCCCTAGATATCCTTCTTTAGTATTTGTACTTATACAGTTATGTTTATCTAAGCTATCATCCATACCAAATTTATTTAATTGTTCATATACATTGTTTTTAGGCTTTTCTATAATTGCTTCCCCTAGACTTTCAAGCTTATTAACGTCTATTATTAATCCTTTTTCTTCAGCTATTTTACATGCACCAAAGCATGTAAGTAATTCAAAATTCTCATTAATTACTATATCTTCTTCCTTCAGCTTTAATATATCCTTTAATGCCTTTACCACACCTTTGTTATTTATTACGCCACCAGAAAGCATCACAGGTTTTTTAAGCTCATTTTTCTGCAATACATTTGCTTTATAATTTCTAACTAATGCATAACATAAACCTTGCAATATGTCTTCTATTTTCACTCCATCCTGCATATGGTGTATCATATCAGTTTTTGAAAAAACACTGCATCTTCCTGCTATTCTTGGAACTTCTGTGGCTTTATCTATGTATGCAGATATATCTTTTATGTCAATGCTCAACCTTAAAGCTTGTTCTTCAAGAAAGGAACCTGTACCTGCTGCGCAGCTTGTATTCATAAAAAATTTCATATTGTTATGTTCTATATCTGTAATATATTTCGTTTCCTGAGCTCCAAGTTCAATAATAGCTTTTACGCTCTTATTTTTTAATAAAGTTCCTTCAATAAGAGAAATACTATTATTGATATGGTATTCTTTACTTAAATTTATTCTTGACGCTAAGCTTCCTGTTATTCCTATTTTTATACTTTTTTCTTTATTTGAAGCCTTAATTTTTTCTAGTAATTCCTTGTAATATTTAGTTATATTTCCTTTGTGAAATATATAGTCACTTTCAATTAAATTATTTTTACTATCTAAGTAAACATATTTAAATGTTGAATAACCGATATCTATTCCTAATTTATTCACAATACTCCCCCTTTATTGAAAATGATTTTCATTTACTTCTTAAGGATATTATATTATACTTTAATCATAAAATATGTCTTATATAAGACACTTTAAGGAGAAATTTATGAAGAATTTAATTTTAGAATTAGAAAAAGCTGATCTTTTTACTAATAAGACAAAAGAGGAATTGCAAAATTTAATTACTAAAATAGAATATAAATTTATTAATGCAGCTAAGAATGAATATGTATTTAATTCCTTAACTTCAACAAAATTTATAGGCATTGTTTTATCTGGAAAAGTTAATGTTGAGAGAATTTTACCTTATGGTAAATTAATACTTATGTATACAAAAAAAAGTGGTGACATGTTTGGTGAGGTTGCTGTTTTTTCAGAAGCTAACCATTATCCATGTAATGTTGTCGCTAAAGAGGATAGTTCAATTCTCCTTATTTCAAAGGATGAATTTTTTAAATTGCTGACTTTAGATAATATTATCCTAGAAAATTTCTTAAAAATTATATCTAACAAGGCTTTTCAATTAAATTCAAGAGTTGAAGCCCTTTCATTTGTATCAACAAAACAAAAAGTCGCCTTTTCATTGCTTAATGATTTTCATATTGAAAAAAATTTACTTATAAAACTTCCTTTTAGCAAAAAAATGTGGGCAGACAATTTAAATGTTTCTAGGGCCTCCTTATATAAAGCTTTAGAGGAATTATGTGCAGACTCAATAATCTCTATGGACAAAACTAACTTAATTGAAATTATCGATTCTCAAAAATTAGAAGATATTGTTTTAAATTAAATGAATTATGCTGTTACTTTACATGAAAAATTCCCTCAAACTAAGTATATATTGCAATTATAAATGTTCCTTACTCAAGGATCGATTATCATTGAAGGTTGATTTCATTTGGAAATCCTTAAGTTTAGAACAATTCTTTTTGCAACATATATAGTTTGAGGGAATAAACTCAGTATTAATGTATCTTTCCAATTATCCATTCATATTTTATTAATGTTGTTTTTAACAGACAAATTAAAATAAACTTATAAAACACAAGTATCCAATTTCTAAAATCGGATCTTCAAATCCATCTCTCAAAAATTCAGTAACTGCTTCTGAATTATTGCCGATAATTCTAGAAAGAGTTACTATATAATCTTTTATATCTTGAATTTCTATTTCCTTATTATTATTTATACAATATTTCAAAAATACAGCATACCTAACCATTAGATATTCTAATATAATAAGTTCAAAAGAAATTATAAGTTCTTCAATATCATCGCTTATGCAACTGCTTATAATATCAGAAACTATCCAATTTTCAGCAAACTCACTATGTTGTTCGAATAAAATTTTATATTCCTGCCACTTAACTGAAAGATTTCCAACCTTCACAGCTTCCGCAAAATCAGAGATATCTTTTAATAGAAATTCAAAACTAGAAACTTCCTTATAATTCTTTGTAATATCTAATAATAGATAATTAATTTCTTCAACTGACTCATTTATATCTGAATCTATTTCCTTGCACTTACCTATAACTTCTTGTAAATACTTACTATCCTCATATTTTTCTAATTCCTCTTCTAAGCCCTCTTCACTAAGTTCTTCATCTTCCAATATATCTAATAACATTTGAAAACAAACCAGCAGCTTTTCTTCTAACAAAAAATCGTCCTGCTGAACAATATTAACCAAAGTATCTCTAACTTTAAGTTCTAATAAATTATTTTTTGTAGCTTTCTTATTATCTGAGAATATATTTATCTTCCCAGATAAGCCACTTATAATTTCAACTACTTCTGGACAAGCACAAGATAATGAAAGTTCTCTTCTATCTTCAAATTTATTTTCTACCCTTGGAAATGTATGACATATCGATGATATATACTCTTCTCCATGTTTTTTTACTATTTCACATAATCCTTTCATATCTAAAAATGGACACGTTTCATGATTTTCCTTAGCTATAGAATAACTAACACTATCTCCTGACTTTTCCACTTTTATATTCTTTAATATTTCACTGCATTTGCCTTTTTCCCATTTGTTATAAGTATCACCATCTACGCTTACGTCCCATCCCTCACAACAGGTGAATTTACATTTATCTGCTGTACACTTAAACTTATCATAATTTGTAGTTTTTAAAATATCTATCGTTTTATCCATAAAATAACTCCAATTTTCTATAATATATATCTTCCAATTATCAATGTTCAATTATCAATTATCAGTTAATGATGAAAGCTCCAAGGAGAAAGTTCGTGTAACCAAATGTAAAATTTGGACACTTACTTTTTGGACACTTACTTTTCTTTCAGTATTTCTTGAATTGAAATGTACAATCTTAATCAGAACTTGTATATCAATTTTAACATTAATTATAATTAAATTCTTCTTCTATTTTCGTACACAAAAAATTTCACTGGATACTTATATTTCAGTGAAATTTTTTAAATAACATTATTTTATTTTTATTTCCATACCTCTTTTGAAATCTCTTGTATAAGTCTTAATTTCTCCCATTGTTCTTCTTCTGTAAGCTTGTTTCCTTCCTCTGTAGACGCAAATCCACATTGAGGACTAAGAGCTAAACGTTCTAAAGGAATATATTTTTCTGCTTCATGAATTCGCTCAATTATATTCTTCTTATCTTCTAATGTTGAGGACTTAGTAGTAATTAGTCCCAATACAACTTTCTTATCTTCACTTACATATTGGAGAGGTTTGAAATCTCCAGAGCGTTCATCATCAAATTCTAAATAAAAGGCATTCACATTTTCATTTGCAAAAAGATCCTTTGCTACACGATCATAGCCACCTTGGCAAGCCCATGTAGAATGGAAATTCCCTCTGCATATATGAGTGTTAATAACCAAGTCCTCTGGTTTATCTTCTATAGCAAGATTATTAATTCTTATTAGTTTTTCAATAATTTGTTGTAATCCTTCTTCATCAGTTCCCAAAATAAAACAAGCATTTGGATCAACACATACGCCCCAGGTACAATCGTCAAATTGAATATTTCTACAGCCTGCTTCATATAACTCTTGTATCACTTTTTTGTAGCCTTTAGCTATATCTTGAATCAATTCTTCCTCATTTTGATATATTGATTTTGTTCTTTCTAAATTGTCTGGTATAATCATTTGAAAGAAAAATTGTGCTGGTGCAGGTATTGTCTGACGTGCAACTGTATTTTCATCCTCAAATTGTTTTACAAATTTAAAGTGTTCAACAAAAGGATGATTATCAATAGATACTTTTCCTACCAAAAATGTATCATCGATTAATGCTGGCTCTCCATGAAATGGAATTCCTTTCTTTGTCTTTTCATGCCCAACATCATTAAATGCCCACATAAAATCAAGATGCCATGAACTTCTTCTAAATTCACCGTCTGTTATAACTTGAAGCCCAACTGCTTTTTGCTTTGCAATTAAATCAGTAATTGCTTCATCTTCAATTTTTTTCAACTCATCTGCATTAATTTTTCCTTTTGCAAACTCTTCTCTTGCATGTTTTAAATGTTCTGGTCTTAAAAAACTTCCTACAATATCATATTTAAAAGGTGCATTATCTTTCATCTTCTTCCTCTCCTATCACTCTTATTATTTATCTAAATCCTTTATTATTGTCTAGTATAAACTACTTTTACTTTCTTTAAAAATACAAAAAAATGTGTATTAGTTATAGCTTTTAACTATATCCAACACACATTCTATCTAAATCATTATAACAAATCCTTTATTCTAAACATATTCTAATACATGCTTTTTTAATGCAGCCATATAAGCCTCCCCATATCTGCTAAGTGGCATCTTCCTTTGCCTAATTACTCCTATTCGCATATATTCCTCTACCATAAGAGGTCTTGCTATGATATTTTCTCCATTCAACTCTTTGCTGATTACACCTGTACTTACCGTATAACCATTTAATCCAACTGCAAGATTAAATAAGGTTGCTCTGTCTCTAACTTTAATATTTTTATTACGATCAAGGGTACTTAAGATTTCCTCAGAAAAATAAAATGAATTATAATCCCCCTGCTCAAAAGAGAGATATGGATAATCCTCAAGTTCCTCCAATGTAATTTCTTTTCTTTCAGCTAGTGGATGTTTAGAACTAATAAATACATGAGGTTTTGCTTCAAAAAGTTCTTCAAACTCTAAATCGTTTTGTTTAATAAACTTCATAATCACTTCTTCATTTTTAGATGAAGTATATAAAATTCCTATTTCACTTTTCATTCTACTTACATCTTCAATGATCTCATATGTCTGAGTTTCTCTTAAAGTAAAATCATATTGATTCCCACCAAATTCACGAATTACATCTACAAAAGCATTTACTGCAAAAGAATAGTGCTGAGTAGAAACCGAAAATCTCGGGCTTTGTTCCTTTGCATTCAAAAACTTTTCTTCCAATAAATTAGCTTGTTCAAGTACTTGCCTTGCATATGCAAGAAATTCATTTCCTATATTTGAAACTACAATTCCCTTGTTAGTTCTATTAAATATAGTAATATGCATTTCCTTTTCTAAATCTTTAATAGCATTAGTAATTGTAGGCTGAGAAATGAATAATTCCTTAGCTGCATCACTAATTGTTCCTTTGTCTGCAACGGTTACTACATATTTTAATTGTTGTAAAGTCATTATTCCTTATCTCCTTGTCAACGTATCAACTATACTCTATCTTCAAATATTTTGTTTATTATATAAAATATTTTTCACTCTTATTATTTATTTTTATTAAAATTAAATAATAAGAGATATCCATTGCTAGTCATTCTATATATATTTAAATAATTTTTGATGTGCTGCATCACTATGTCATATATTTTTTTCTATAACATACTTATTATAATTTTATTGAATTACAATATATAAAACAATAGCTGAATCTTTTATTGTTCATTTTTCATCATAATTTACATTCCTCATAGTCAATATAAAACTAAAAGAGAAATAGTAGTATGGTCAAAGATTAAAATATTTACATTCCTCATAGTTAATATAAAACCAACAACTGGTGGAAGTAGTGGTGGTTCACATCATTCATTTACATTCCTCATAGTTAATATAAAACTTAGCCCACCCAATTTCTCTAAACATATAATAATTTATTTACATTCCTCATAGTTAATATAAAACAAAGGAGAAATAAATTTAACTGATGTAATAAATATAATTTACATTCCTCATAGTTAATATAAAACTCCGAAATATCCAAAGCACAAAAAGAAGGCAGAACAGATTTACATTCCTCATAGTTAATATAAAACAATTTACACTAGAAGGGGCTACAAAGGAGCCAGTAAAATTTACATTCCTCATAGTTAATATAAAACGTTTCTTAATTTGCTTTTTCCTCCCATTCTAGTAATATTTACATTCCTCATAGTTAATATAAAACATGGAAAAATAATTATTGAAACTAGTCTTGATACCAAATTTACATTCCTCATAGTTAATATAAAACATAAATATCACTTGTAAATCTATCTATTGTACCTTTATTTACATTCCTCATAGTTAATATAAAACGCAAGAAGCAATGTCGGGCATGATGGTATTAATGCAATTTACATTCCTCATAGTTAATATAAAACTTCACATTTTTGAGTATACAACAACAAAATATATGCCATTTACATTCCTCATAGTTAATATAAAACTTGTACAAAAATATCATCAATGATAATGTTATAATCAATTTACATTCCTCATAGTTAATATAAAACTAGTAATAATATTTTCTTTAGAAGCTATAACAAAGTTATTTACATTCCTCATAGTTAATATAAAACGTATAAAGAAACTTTTTGTATGTTGCCACGTAAGCATTTACATTCCTCATAGTTAATATAAAACCTTCAATCGATAAGGATAAGCTTTCTTTTGAGGAAAAATTTACATTCCTCATAGTTAATATAAAACCAAATTTATCATTTGAAGCTAAAATGGCTAATATGGTATTTACATTCCTCATAGTTAATATAAAACTTACTTTTGATATATCAGTATTTTTAAATTCATAAAGATTTACATTCCTCATAGTTAATATAAAACAAAACACAAGATTGTAACGTGGATGGCAACATTCCACATTTACATTCCTCATAGTTAATATAAAACAGATTTCAGAATTTTAATATTAAATGGTGATTGCGTATTTACATTCCTCATAGTTAATATAAAACTTAAAATAATAATTCATTTATTGAGATAGGAGAATGATTTACATTCCTCATAGTTAATATAAAACGTGATATCTTTTATTATTCTTAAGCAACCATTTAATATTTACATTCCTCATAGTTAATATAAAACAAATTGAACTGATTCATTATTGAATAGATGATCTAAATTTACATTCCTCATAGTTAATATAAAACCAATTAATGTTAAACTTTCATCATCTAAACTCATTGATTTACATTCCTCATAGTTAATATAAAACCTATGCAACAACGCGTCATAAGTGATTTAGAAGCATTATTTACATTCCTCATAGTTAATATAAAACTCATAATATTCACGTATAGTCTTATCAACCATCTTAATTTACATTCCTCATAGTTAATATAAAACTTAGACTATTGGCTTTGGGATAAATACGATAATAATAATTTACATTCTGTTTAAATGTAGTTGCATTTATCTTATTGAAAGCTGATAAATACGATAATAATAATTTACATTCCTCATAGTTAATATAAAACCTATGGTTGGTGTTGTAGCTACAAGCGGTGGAGCTAATTTACATTCCTCATAGTTAATATAAAACCCTTTACTAGTAAATCTACTCTAACTTTTATCCTATATTTACATTCCTCATAGTTAATATAAAACTAGAACATTATGACGTTTATAACATGGAATATATTGAATTTACATTCCTCATAGTTAATATAAAACTTTGGAAATCTGATAGTTTTAGACAATATTAAAAGGATTTACATTCCTCATAGTTAATATAAAACATTGACAAAATTTATAAATCTGTTAAATTATATATGATTTACATTCCTCATAGTTAATATAAAACAAAATTTATATAGAACATAAAGGGAATATTACTCCAATTTACATTCCTCATAGTTAATATAAAACGCATTAAGAAATTTTTTTATAATATTAGCCATTCTATCATTTACATTCCTCATAGTTAATATAAAACGTGATGCGATTGACTTCATTATGAAATATAAAAATTTATTTACATTCCTCATAGTTAATATAAAACAAACTGAACTGATTCATTATTAAACATATGGTCCAGATTTACATTCCTCATAGTTAATATAAAACTATTCTTTCTCTTTTATTCATGTGTATATCTCCTTTATTTACATTCCTCATAGTTAATATAAAACTGATTATAATTCTTTCAATTCTTTAATTTCTTCAATATTTACATTCCTCATAGTTAATATAAAACGTTCTAAAAGTTATTGGAACTGGCACACTCCAATCTTTATTTACATTCCTCATAGTTAATATAAAACATGGAATTCAAAGAACATACAACTATGTAAAAAACGAATTTACATTCCTCATAGTTAATATAAAACTAACATTATCCTTAATGTACTCTATCATTATTTCTTTATTTACATTCCTCATAGTTAATATAAAACATGATGTGTTAATATCTACAATAACAAATGTAAACCAATTTACATTCCTCATAGTTAATATAAAACTTATACATTTATTGCAAGAAAAAAGCAATAAAAATAATTTACATTCCTCATAGTTAATATAAAACAATGTGGAAAGCTTCAAAATTCAGAAATTATGATTAGATTTACATTCCTCATAGTTAATATAAAACTTGATTAGTGACCATGTTAATGAAACAATTAATTTGAATTTACATTCCTCATAGTTAATATAAAACCTTAACAAAACAATTAATGTCTATGGCATTTGAAAAATTTACATTCCTCATAGTTAATATAAAACGAAGACAAGAAACTTGATGAACAAAAACAAATTCAAAATTTACATTCCTCATAGTTAATATAAAACCTTTATGAAATTGAAGAAAAGAAGAAAAGCAGCAAGATTTACATTCCTCATAGTTAATATAAAACTTTAAAGAAAAAAAGAGGCTGGAACGTGAAATTTGGATTTACATTCCTCATAGTTAATATAAAACTGAATATATAATTGATGGGGATGGTATCTTAGTTGTATTTACATTCCTCATAGTTAATATAAAACTTAGAGGTAATAAGTTAACTCTTATGAAATCTTATTTATTTACATTCCTCATAGTTAATATAAAACTTTAATAGATTCAAATGGAAGATTAAAATAATTAAAATTTACATTCCTCATAGTTAATATAAAACCTCTATAAGCATTGTAATAAGTTCCATATAAAGCAGATTTACATTCCTCATAGTTAATATAAAACTTAAAAATACAACAGATACATTATTTATTTTTAATAATTTACATTCCTCATAGTTAATATAAAACGTAACGCCAAAAAAGAACAATCAGAGAGTAGCCTATATTTACATTCCTCATAGTTAATATAAAACCTGAAATAGTTAACTGGTTTAAAAACATGAAGAAAAAATTTACATTCCTCATAGTTAATATAAAACTTGATGAACATAAAATTGATATGAATAATATCCATGATTTACATTCCTCATAGTTAATATAAAACCAAGTGATGCAGGAAAGTTTTACATGAAAATACCAAATTTACATTCCTCATAGTTAATATAAAACGAAGAAAGTGAGGTTGATTGCAATGGCATTAGGTAAAATTTACATTCCTCATAGTTAATATAAAACCTTTAGGCGGTAAATTAAGAACTTGTCTCCATTCATTATTTACATTCCTCATAGTTAATATAAAACCCTAAAAAAAGTATACCATAACTCTAGTAAATTAGCCATTTATCGCTGATAAATTTGATTTAATTTTTATATTCTTGCGGTAAACCTTTAGTATGGAAATAGTGTTTATAGATATTATTACTCTAAAGCTAGAATTTATGCTGATTTAAAACATCTTTTACCCAAAATTGATTTACTGCAACTACAAAAATAGCTCATCATAATTCTTTTGCTGTCCTATTACTTCTTTCTTTATATTGTGAATATTTTTAACCATATAAATATAGAGTGAATCTTCATCTCTTTCTATAAATTTATTAACATCAGCTAGACATTTATGTAATTTTCCTTCTGTTATTTCTCCTTCAAATACTGAGTTTTGAGTCCAAGTTAAGTATTTTTTTAAACATTTCCGCACTCTATTTACCCGCTTTTCTCCAACATCATATGTTAATATTATAAACATCTTACCACCACGCCTTTAATGGCTTATATTCTTCATTTTCAATTGCCATTTTTATTATTTTATAACATTCTAATTTAATAAGATTCCTATACGATACATTTCTATGAAGACTCCTATGTTTTACTGTTGTTGATAATTTATTTTCAAGTTCTCTAATGAACTTCTTTTTCCCATTTTCATTTAATAAGCAGACTTCATTTTCAATTTGAAAATCATCTTTTTTAATCATACCCTTATTTATCATTGTAAAAATAATACTATCTACTATAAGCGGTTTAAATATTTCTGCTATATCTAAGCTTAGAGAAAAACGTTTTGTTGATGGTTCATGAAGATAGCTAATGGTTGGATCTAACTGAGTTTTATAAATTTCTCCAAGTACTGTTGTATACATCAAACTATTTCCAAAAGAAATAAGTGCATTTATAGGGTCTGTTGGTGGTCTTTTTTCTCTCTTTTCCATATAAAAATCTTCTTTAATAAAAGTATTGAATGCTTCATAATAGGCTTTTCTAGCTCTACCTTCTGCTCCCATTACTTCTTGAATTGTATTTGAATTATTCATTACTTGTCTTTCTTTTTCTATTTTATCAATATATTCTTGTGTAGTTATCTTATGTCTTCTTAAATTTCTAAGCATATGATGATTAGCCGAATCAATAAATGCTTTTGCTAATTTCAATCTAAGTGAAAATTCTAAATACATTCTTGATTGATTAACTAATACTAATCCAGATACATTCTTTTTCTTAGAATAATAAGTTCCACTATAGAAACCATAATAATTATAAATATTAATTAAAATACTATATTTTGAAATATGATTCAAGAATTTTGTATTTAAATCTACTTCCCCAAATAAATGAAGTCTTTCTACTTCTTCTACAGGAATTGCTTTTTTATTTTCTTCCGAATCTACAAAATAAATAGTATTTTCTTTCCTCTTGATTCTTCCATTACTAAAAATATAATAATCTCGTCCCATAGCCCTACTCTTCCTCCTTTACAAAACAATATTCATAATATGCACACTTACTGCAATGAGGATATGCTTCTACTTTTGGTGGATATTTTTCTTGCAAAAGTTCACTTATTCCTATCAATGCTTCTTCTACTAAAGCTTCATTTTCTTTTGTTAATATCACTTCTTCAACTTTCTTTTCCTTTACATAATTTAAAGTTCCCTTTCGTTCTATACCAAGCCGCTTTAAATAATATAAATAGTATAATAATTGCATTTCATCAGCATGTCTCATTCTGCTAGTTATCTTAACTTCTCTTACATAATTATCATCAATAATATCCAAACGTATTAAATTATCTATTAAAAGTTCTTTTGTCTTAGCTTTTTTATATGATTCCTTATGAACTACTGTGCCTTGCATTACTCTATCATTGGCAGATTCCATAGAAATTCCTTTATCAAAAAGCCACAATTTCCGTTTGCAGATAAAATAGTAATCAACTTTTAAACCACTAACCTTTAGATTTTCAAAATCAATATTCAACATATCACCTTCTAAAATAAAATATTGCCAAGCTTACAATCAACTAGAAAATATTATCATATAACTCTCCCAAGCATAATCCTTCTTCCTTTGTATACTTAGCATTAATTAACAAAATATTATCTATTTTAGCTACAGGATCAACCCTAAGTTCATTATTTAGCTTACTAAATTTCTTTAATTTTTGTCTTGGAATACTTATAGTTAAGTTATTAATTTCTCTGAATAACTTATGTCTATCTGAATTTCTATCTTCAATAACTTCATCAAACAAATTCATATTTTTATTATATAAATCATTTGGGATTACTCTAACTGAATCTATATCTCTTAATACTTTTTGAGCTTCTCTGCTTGTATTTTCATATGGAATTATATTTTCTAAAACATTACAAGCTTCAATAAACTTCTTTAAAAATTTTGTTCCTTTTAACATTTCTTTTGAATATAATTTATCTACTAAATCTACTTTAATTGCTTCTTTTAATATTTGATTATCATAAGGCATTAATAATTCTATGCTTTTATTAAATATCTCCTCATCATAAACACCTCCAACTCCAGAAGCATTACTAGTATAAATAAATATATTCGGATCTGCTCCTTTAAAAGTTCTTTTTCTAAAACATCTTCCATATCTTTGAAACTGACTATCTAAGGTACTCATTTCACTTATTAAATAATCGAAATCAACATCTAATGAAGCTTCTACTATTTGAGTAGTTACCCAAATTCCACATTCTTTGTTACCTTCTTTAGTAAACTTCTTAATTTCCTCTTCCTTCTTGCTCCTATCATTGTTATTAAATAACGAGTGTAATAAGTTTACATTAACTTTTTTATCTTCTAACAGTTTATAATATTCAATAGCCTTATCAACTGTATTAACTATAACTAATACTTTGTTTTTCCTTCCAAGTTCAGAAACTTTCTCAACAGAATTAATTATCTCATCCTCTACTAATTTTATTTTGTGCCGATCATTATCTGATATAAATTTTTCTTCCTTAAACTCAATATTAAACTCTTTAAGTTTATCTTTATAAATTCTAGGCAAAGTTGCAGTCATTATCATAAACTTTCCACCCATTTCAATTAACTGCTTCACAGAATATAAAATTACTGCTGCTATCTCTGGTGAATAAGCTTGGATTTCATCTATTACCACTCTAGAATATGCCAAAGTTGCTAATACCTTTTCATACCCCAAATATTTAAAAGGATATTTAAATATCTGATCTATAGTTGAAAAACTTAGCTTTTTGTTTAAAAGTGAAGCCTCTTCATATGTTTTGTAAGCTTCATCATCTCCTTGCTTTTCCATATATTCTAGAGCACTTGAATGAAGAAGTCCTACACTGTCATACCCAATATCATCTTTTACCCTAGAATATAGTGCATTTAAACTTACTCTTAATGGCAATGTAAAAAAACCTTTTTTATCATTTATCCATAACAATGCACTTTCTGTTTTCCCTATACCTGTTGAAGCTATAATTAAAAGATTATCTTCCCTATTTTTCATTGCAAATTCTTGTGGAGCTCTAAAATCCCAATCCTTATTCTTAAAAAAATCTTCTGTGCACTTACCAACAGTTTTCTGTAACTTTTCTTCAACCTTAACATGGGCTGATGCAGAATGATCTAACCTATGAATCAATCCTTTAAGCATAATGTAAAATTTATAATTTTCATCTCTCTCTTTAATTCTTACTACATTTTCTATCTTTCCTGCATATCCCCCAAATACCTTGCTTATATTATTGCCCATATGCTTATTCATACCATCTAATTCTTTGTCCAAAGTATTTTTTATATATTCTTTTATCTCATTTTGATCTGGAATACTTTTTCGCTCATGATGATATGCTATAGCTTGATATATAATATTCCTTAGAGGTTCTGAAATTTGTTTTAACTCCTCTGTTGGAAGAAATGCTGGTGAAAGATAGTTATGTGGAATTTCTTCATGTTTATCACATGGAATCTCATTAAACTCCTCACTTTTTGGGTCAATATCTTTCATTTCTATTATCTTTTTTCTAAGCTTATTTTGAAATTGCACATTGCATTTACCATAGTCATGATATTCACAGCAAAACTCCAGCAGCTTCCAAAAATATTCTGGTTCCATAAAATTTCTAACCACATTATTAATTTCAATTTCATAAGTATTCTTAAGATTTTCATATTCTTTTAAAACATTATCTGTGTGCTCTTTTATTGTTTCCATAGGTTTAGTTTTTGCATAATATATCAATTTGTTTCACCTGCTCTTTATTAATTTAATCTTATTAATAAGCATATGAAATAACAGGGGCATGCACCAAAATATACTTACATGCTTACCTGTTATTTTTGAATATGACTTAAATATTGCCACTAGTCCATGAATTTATTTAAGCTAAAAATGCAATATCTTTTTCTATTGAATCATCATCTATATAATACTCACCATTATCTAATGATTCATCACATTCAACATATTTAACATTTATCTTTCCCCATTGTCTAAGATCATTTACAATTCTATATACTTTATTAATTTTGTATCCAATACCTCTTAAAGATGTTTGGTATTTATCTGGAACATACATTGAATACTTTAATTTAATATCCTTTTCATCATCAAATTCATCTTCTTTTAACAATTTATTCAATTCTACAAATTTAATATCATCCAGTCTTGCTAAATCTTCACGCCTTCCAAGTGTGAAAGCTGTATCAGTGGTTCTAAATCCTTCATAAATTTTATTCAAAGTATCTTCATCTGAAACCACATGAATTACTAAAGATACACCATAAAGCATATGAACATTTAATGGCATAGAAGTTATGTCATCTCCATTATAAAATCTAGTTGTATTATATGCTGTAAAAATCCCTTCATATTTTCCTTGAACAGATACTTCCATTTCATGATAATCATCTTTCCCTGCACCTATAATTCCATGGAGCATTCCAATTACTGTTGAATATGGTGGCAGTGGATATGTTTCTGTAACTTTAAATGCATATGGTTTCTTGTAACAAACAGTTTCCTGGTATAATTTCAATTTTAAAGCCTTCATCTAAAATCACACCCCATAATAAGCATTAACTTTGTTCTTTAATTGTTTAAAGAAACTTTCTATATTAGAAACTCCTTCTTTAACTAATTTATCTAGTTCTTCTTCATTTCCAAAAACTCCAGAAACTACTCCAATATTTGTATTGTCTTTAACATTACATTCAAGTATAGTCATATCTAAAGCATCTTCTAATGGCTTAGTTTTTATATTGAATTTTCCTTTATTAATTTCTAACTCGATTCTGCCCATAAAAAATGGATTAGCTATATCATATGTTCCACCAATTATAAATAATGGAGATAGATTTTCTTGTCTTCCTCTTATATTTCTATTAAGAATTTTTACTAAATCTAATAACTGATTAACTCTCTTTGCCTTTTCACTATTATCTAAATTTAAATCTCCATCTACTCCAACTTTATCTAAATCAATAGTGAGTGTATACGTATAATAGCTTAAGTGCTGTTCACTATTTGCTAAATTGGGATGTTCACCTATTCTATCAGCAAATCCTTTGTTACTTAAAAAATCCATATCACTTTTATATGGTTCTAATGAAATAGCTGTAGATACTCTTGCTACAGCAGGTCTAATTGCTGAACCACCTTTTTCATCTCCTTCTTTTTTGGCAGTTTTCATATATCCAAACAAATCCATTTCTTCTGAATCTTTTATTGTATACTGATTCTTAAATTGAATTGTTCCTTTACTCTTATCCACGGTTTGCAAATTCCATCCAAAAATCTCTTCACCAAGTCTTCTTACATCATAAGTTAAGGCTTGTCTAGTAGCTAATGTATAAAAATTCCCATCATTTCTAGTTAATTTTTTTAATTCTGAAATATTACCTATTCCCTCACCATAATTTAAACTTTGACCTTGAAATATAATACTGCATGTAATTGACTTACCCATATTAATTTTCCCCCTCTACTCTATCATCATTTTCTTTTCCCTTTGAATTTAATCCAGCAATAAAACTATGAGCTATTTCTTCAAAATCTAACTTCGATTCCTTCATAACTTCTAAAAATATCATTGGTATTTCCTTATCTACAGACATATATATTCTTATAATTGTGTCCATAAAATCTTTCTTGTTTTCTGCTTTAGCAGAATTTAATAATCGATAGCTCAATCCAGTTATTTTATTTTCACTATTATTTGATCTATAAATTTTAGATATATCAACACCTTGAAAATACAAGTAATTTAAATTTTTCTTTGCCAATTCATCCACCTTTTTGCAACCTCCTTTATATTGTTTTAAGTAATTTCTTATTCTAATTGTCCTTAAAATATCTCTATTAGCATATGCTTCTTCATTAACTAACGCTCTAAGTTCTAAATCTATAACATGCTTTAAATCTTTTCTTTGAATCATCAAATCAAAAATCTTCATTTTTTCTCTTGAATTTTTCATATTATCTAGTTCTGTATAAGTATCTTTATCTCTTAAAAACCTTGCTAGATATGTTGGTATATTAAAATAATTTAATTTAGAATTCCTTGATCTATAATCTGCATTAAACTCTACATAAAGAATATTTTCAAGTTGCCAAGAACTTATCTTTCTATTTTGCTTTACACTATCTAAAATAAATTCTTCAAATGTTCCATCTTTCTTAGTAACATTTCTAAAATTATCATTTCCCTGAATCAATTCTAATAGATCTCCCTCTATACTTACAAATCCATAATACAATTTATCATTATAATCATATTTGTCATTTAAATAGCTTTTAAATATCTTAGTACACCCAGCAGCAGTACAAAATAAAACAAGTTTACACAATGGACATATGGGATATCTGCTATCAAACATCCAAAAAAGATTTTTACTATTAGCATTACTTATTGCTAAAGGAATGAAGTTTCCATCAGTGTAGTCATCACCAAAGGAAATATTATCATCGCAGATTCTGCATATATTATAATTCTCTAATACATCATTAACAGATTCAGCTTTTCTCTTTTTCCCAAATAATGCTGTATTTATAATGGATACGACTCTATCTATATTATTCAATTCATTTTTAGGACACTTTGCTGCGTCTTCTTTTTTTATTTCAATATATTTTTTTAATTCAACTTCATCATTTGCCTTAATAATTTTTGAAAACTTTTCTCCATCTAATACTGGTTTTATATAATCTTTAAAAAACATTTCTTTTTGATAATCAATACTTTTATTGTTATGTGTAAGATTTAAAAAACTAATTTGTCCAAAGAAACTATTATATAAAATTGACTTAAAATTTATTACAGTCATAGGATGATTTAAATGTTCTAATTGAACAATATCTTCGTATTTTTTAACTAATTCTTCAACTTCTGCTAACTGTTCAAATTTGACCTTTCCAATCTTGGAATGTATATCTTTACATTTATCAAATTCAGCAACTTGTAATTTTTCTATCTTTTTATTTCTCTCTCCTATAACTTTTTTGATATCATTTAATCTCTCTTGAAATTTGTCTTTATCCTTTGCAGCTCCTAACAGCTTATTTAGTTTTTCATTCATTGACTCAGAAACATTATATTCATTTATAAAATAGTTATAATAATAAGTAGGAAAATCTTCTAAGAGCTCTGAATCAAATTCTATAAAGTCACTTGAAACATTATAATTATATTTATCTACATCCAAACCATAGTAATCCTTGTTATAATTAATGATTCTATTAAATCCTACAATTCCTAGCTTATAAAACCACTGCTCAGAATTATATATTTTCACGTCTCACACCTCCTCTACACCAAATCAAATAATCCAAACCCTTCGCTTCTTCTAAATCCAACCCCCAATTGCTTTAATAAGTTTAAATCTTCTATGCTCCCTTGCAATTTAAATATGCCAGCATAGCCTTCTATATATATAAATTCCTTACCATTTAATAATTTGAAATCTGTTATTTTCTCTTTTGCAACTACTTTTTTCATTTTTACTGGAGTAAACTTTAACTCTTCTTTTAAACCTTTTCCATTATAAGTTTCTAAAGCAATATTAGATATATAGTTTAATTCAGCATTAAATTGTTCTAAATCCTCAATAGCTACAGCCCTATTATCTTTACTCTTAATATTTATTGGTGAAAGGGTCTTACATAAAATTTCACCTTCGCTAATCAATTTTTCTTTCTCCAAAAGTACTTTTTCAATGTTTATTTTATATTTTTTATACTCATGCTTCCTTAATCTTAATAAGCCATTGTAAAGAATTATTCCAAAATTATAATCTGGTGTTGATATAATTATTGAACCTTGTCCATTTAAATTCACTTCTTCTTTTTCAATTTTGTAATCTTTAAAAAATACAGAAAAAGTAAATGGCTTTATTCTTTTATTTTTCTTTTCCTCATAGTAATACATATTTTTGAAATACTCTTCATCAGATATCTCTAAGGATTTTTTTATTACACTAGAAATCATCATTCGGTAGCTCAATGGAAACTTGTTTTCTTCCGCTTTAAATATCACTTTAATCCTCATATAATCTCACCTCCCTTCAATCTTTAGTTATTTTATCTTTTAAAAACATATTACAACCTTTCCTAGACATATGTTGTCAAGATAATTAATTTCAAATATTTTTTATCATTTCTTTTAATTTTTTATGAATATCCTGCTTTAATTCTTCTGGCTCAATTACCTTGACGCAAGTTCCCATGCTAAGAATCCATGATATTATTTCTGGACCGCCAGTCATGGTTGCTTTAAATATAATCTTATCTTGAAATACAGTATCATCTATTTCTTGATTTTCAACCCATATTCTTTCTTTAATTGTATTAGCCATTGGATATTTGATTTCTAACTTCAAATTATATTTTTCACCTCCAAATATACCAATACTGTTTTTCTTATAATCTTCTAACAATTTTTTTACATCGACAACTTTTTGAAATTTTTCAGAAGTGATCTTGTAATCCATAATTCTCCTAAGCTTAAAAAAGCGTATCTCATCCCTCAAAAGACAAAAAGCCACTAAGTATTTTTCACCTTTATATGTGATAAATTGATATGGTTGTACTCTTCTTTCCGTACTCTCACCTTTATTATCTTTATACTCTATTATAAGTTCTTGATTATCCAGAATATTTTTATAAATGTCTTCAGATACTTTTTTTAGATCCCTATCCATTCTATTTACTCTTGAATAGGGTATAATCTGTTCACAGGAATCTTCTTCATCTTCACTATTAAAAATAGTATAATTTATTTTTTCTATTGCCTTAATTAATTTAGGATTATTTTCAATATAGTTAGCATCTAAAGATGAAATTGCTTCTTTCAATAAAATAACTTCTTCCTCCGTCAATACTTCTTTAAACGGAAAATATGCTGCATTTAATTTATATCCTCCATTTTTTCCAGATATGGATTCTATATCAAAAAATTCATCTAAATTTTCTTTATATCTCCTCACCTGTTTCTCATCTACCTCTAATCTGCTGGCGATATCCTTTGCCTTAATTGTTCCACCTGACTTTAGTATAAATAGCATTTTCAATGTGTTATTCAAATTCCCCATAAATTACCTCCAATATAACTATATTTTAACATATTTTTTATAATATTGAATAAAATTGTCGCAAACAAAAATACCTCACGACAACGCATTAGCATTATCATGAGGTAGTATTAATACATATTTTAAATTCAATATCACTTTATGATTTTAAAATAAAATTATCCTTAAAATTATATAAGCTCATATTTGTAATATTCATTTTTTGATATCATATAATTATAAAAACTTCATTAAGAATTTGATTAGATACTGTAACTCTCTTATAACATTTCAATTAATACTTTAATCAAAAAAATTGAAAGTACAGTTATAATTATAGGACGTGCTATTTTTGCTCCACTTTTAGTAAAATAACCTGCACCAAAATAATTTCCTGCAATACTAAATAAACCTGCTGCTATACCTAAAGGAAACAATACTTTCGCATTTATAATGAAAGTTGCCAATCCAGCTATATTTGATGATAAATTAATAGCTTTTGTTGTTCCTGCCGCATTATTTAAACTTAAATTAGCAATTCCAGTCAATAATAAAATCAAAAAAGTTCCAGTCCCTGGTCCATAAAACCCATCATAGGCTCCAATTAAAAAAGCTATTAACATACACTTAAAATATGTCTGAATATCCACATCATTTTCAATATTTTGCTTTTGATTGAAATCACGTTTACGCAGCACATAAAATGCAGTAACAGGTAAAATTACTAACATTAATAATTTTAAATATGAATCATTTATTTTTAGAGAAAGCATTGCCCCTAATGGTGATCCTAGTAAAGCGCAGATTACACTGCATGCTGCCAATTTTAATTTTATGTATCCATTTCTAGCAAAACGATATGTAGCTATAACAGTTCCCATGCTAGAACTCATTTTATTTGTTCCAATTGCAAAATGAACTGGAACTCCAGCAAGCATGTATGCTGGAAGCGATATAAGTCCCCCTCCTCCTGCTATTGCATCAATAAAGCCTGCAAGAAATACAAGCGGACATACTATAATATATTGAATCATTTCTACCCCCATAAGTTTTAGTCATAAATTGATATTAACAATTAATTAAAATAAAATCAAATTCATATACATTGTACTATTTACTATCTATCAAACAACTGCATTAAATCGTCCTTTGACAGACTGCTAAGTAAGCTGCTGTTTTGAAGCCCTCCAGTCAAAATATCATTAATAAGCTCTTTCTTATCTTCCTGAAGCAAAATAATTTTTTCTTCTATTGTACCTTTGGCAACTAATCTAATTACTTCTACTTCCTTTTCTTGGCCAATTCTATGAGCTCTATCCGTTGCTTGATCTTCAACTGCTGGATTCCACCAGGGATCAAAATGTATGACTAGATTTGCTGAAGTTAAATTAAGTCCAGTACCTCCAGCTTTTAAAGAAATTAAAAACACTTTAACCACTTCACTGCTATTAAATTCCTTAACTAGTTTAATTCTATCCTTTGGTTTTGTCTTTCCTTGTAAATGAAAAAAGTTAATTTCTTCTTTATTTAAGCGTTCTCCAATTTTATCTAAAGCTGAAGTAAACTGTGAAAATAAAAGAACTTTACTTCCAGTCTCAATATGTTCTTTGATAAGTTCAATGACCACTTCTAATTTTCCACTTCCACCATCATAATCCTCTAATATAAGTGAAGGATCTAAACATATCTGCCTAAGCTTAGTTAAATATGAAAGAATCTCAATTCTTTTATCGTTATTATCCTTCATTTTTGCCTTAACTCTTTTGACATAATTACTATATAAACCTTTTTGAGCTGCCGTCATTTCAACTAAAAGCTTCTTTTCTACCTTATCTGGCAGTTCCTTCATTACTTCATTTTTAGTCCTTCTCAAAATAAATGGTTTTATTAAAAGTTTAAGACTTTCTAAATTCTCTTCTCCTTTTGAAATAAATTTTTCTTGAAATACTTCCTTAGAATATAAGTATCCAGGCATTACAAAATCAAATATAGACCAAAGCTCAGTCAAGTTATTTTCAATAGGTGTCCCGGTTAATGCAAACTTTATTTTAGCTTTGATCTCTTTTATAACCTTTGTATTTTGAGCAGAAGCATTCTTTATGTTTTGGCCTTCATCAATGATACAATAGTCAAAGCTAATATCTTCATAGTAATTTATATCTGATCTCAAAGTTCCATAAGTTGTTAAGATTACGTCATAATTACTACTATTACTTATTTCTTCAATTCTTTGTGCTCCATGTACAATTAGTATGTTTAGACTCGGAGCAAATTTTTGAAATTCTTCTTTCCAATTATAGATTAGAGAAGTAGGACAAACTATAAGGCTTCTTTTACTTTTTTCTGAAAGCAAAAATGCAATTGTTTGAATTGTTTTTCCTAGCCCCATTTCATCTGCTAATATTCCACCAAAGCCTAATTCACTTATGGTTTTAAACCATTTAAAGCCCCTCATCTGATATTCTCTAAGTTCTCCTACAAAGTCATCTGGTAAAAATATTTTCCTGCTATTTATATTGGCTAATTTTTTTTCTATATCATTTAACTCATTAGTTCCTTTAATGCTGCCTAATCCCTTATTCACTATATTTTCATATAAATATAATGCTTTACTTTTTTCTACTTTAACACTTCCATCTACTAGGTTCTGATCAATGTTTAAAGCTTCCAAAAGCTTAAAAAATCCACGTACATTATCATCTTCAAAATCTAAAAAATCATTATTTCTTGTTTTATAGAACCTATTCTTGCTTCTATAAGCTTCAAAGGCCCTGTTTAGCTCCTTTAATTCTAGATTTCCAATATTATAAGAAAAATTATATTCTCCAGAATTCTCAAATAAATTAGCTTTAATGAATTCTGAAGTGTAAATTTTTCTATCACTTATTCCATTTCCTAAAGTGATCTTTCCTAACCCTTCAATGCTATCTCCTACACCTTTTAATAAATCAAATAATTCCTCATCTCCACCTGTGAACATGAATTTATTTTTCATTTTTATAAAATTTCTTTTTTCCATTTCTAAGAGTACTTTCTCTTCTTTTATATTATCTCTTATAAAATTATCTTCTCTGCTATTTTTATTTAATATATTAACTCTTTTACCACCATAATTTAGGATTGAATCACAATATATTCTCCCCTCATCCTCAAATACCAAAAATTCAACTTTTAATGAGTTAGCTACAAGGTTTCTTAGGCTTTCTGAAATATTAATATTTTCAGTTATACTGCTTAAGATTGAAATTAGTTCAATATAAGTTTTTATATTTTTACTATAAACAATTTCTCCGTAAGCCTTGAGTTTTTCATGTAATTTTACATAATTATCACTTTGACTTTTTGAAGGAAGGTAAAGTTCATTTTTAAAGTAATAAACTTCGTTGCTTGAATTTAGCGATACAGGCAGCTGCTTATGAGTCGATAAAATTATCCGCTCTTTATCATCCTTTAAATTAAAAGTTATTGGCATATCCTTATGAAGGATCGGTACAGTAAATTCTATATGCTCAAACTTAAATTTGATTTTTCTATTTTCTATTCCTTCTAAAAATATTCTGAGTTCATTAGGCTTAAGTATAAGCTTTTCATTTCTTGAAGCTGTAAGCACTTCATAATACTCAGACTCTTTTTCTGTTTTTCGAATAAGCTTAGTAGTTTCAGTATTCCCCCATATTTTATACTTATCTACAATGCTTTTTTCTGAATCTTCTCTAGTTTCATTATGACTCTTTGATAATAGACTGAAAAGTTTGTTGCTAGTAGCAGTTATATGACTACACATTAAGGTATATCCATTTGAAGCAAATTCTTTGAATTCATCGCATGAACATTTTGCTCCCTCTAGCTTTTTCTTTTGAAGATCAATTTTAATGTGAGTATTAAACTCTTTAATTTTATTTTTATCTGTTACTTTACCATATACATGGTAAATATCTCCTATCTTCTTACCTTTAAAATATGTCACTAAGCCTCTATTAAAAAGCTCTTCCCCTTCATTTTTCATAGCATTAGATGCAGACTTAAATATTATTGCTTTTAATTCATTTAGTTTCAAAGAATCACCCCTTTCACTCTTTTAATAAAAACAATCATAATTTCCATAGGTAATATTATAACATAGTAATTGATATCCTTTTGATTTATTACTAAAAGAACCCATGAAAATCTAAGACTTTAGATTTTCATGGGTATTACGTTAAATGAGAGAGATAACAAGTTCATTAAAAATTTTTATTAGTTATTTTTAATTAATTCTCCTACTTTTTTATCTACTATTACAGTAACATCTTTATGCATTTGAAGCATAGTTGCTGGATTTTTGCTAGTTATCTTTCCAGAAAAGATTTCTTTTACTGCATCAGCTTTACTATCACCATTGGCAAGCAATAAGATTCTCTTTGATTTCATAATTTGACCTACTCCCATTGTCAATGCTGTTTTTGGTACTTCATCGATTGAGTTAAAAAATCTTGAGTTGGCAGCAATTGTACTTTCAGTTAATTGAGTCAAATGTGTGCCAGAAGTCAATGCATCAGCAGGTTCATTAAATGCTATATGTCCATTGCTTCCTATTCCTAAAATTTGTATATCTATTCCACCTAACTCGTCAATTTTCATATCGTAATTTTTAGCCTCTTCCTCAATATCTTTTGCTAATCCATTAGGTACAAAAGTATTTTCCTTTTTTATGTTTATATGATTAAATAAATTTTCATTCATAAAATATCTATAACTTTGAGGATCTTTTTCACCTAATCCTATATATTCATCTAAATTAACAGTCTTAATTTGAGAAAAATCTATTTCATTATTTTTATTCATTTCAATAAGTTCTTTGTAAGTTCCCACTGGAGTGCTTCCAGTTGCTAGTCCAAGGATTGCATTTGGGTTTTCATTAACTACAGCCTTTATTTTATCTGCTGCAACTCTGCTCATTTCTTCATAATTTTCAACGACAATTAGTTTCATATCAATTACCTTCCTTCATCTGTATATTAATTGTCAATGATCAGTGATCAATTGTCCTTTTTTGATTTCCAAAGGAAACCAACCTACGCTGATCTTTGATCCTCAATCATTGAACATTGTTTATCATTGCCACATTCCTATTCATTTCTAAATATTTCATAATTATTGTTCCTGTTAATTGCATATTACTATATAATATTTATAAATTAAATACTTTAGAAAGCTTTAGAAACCTGTTGTCATGGAATGGAACATGTTATCATAGAAGTAGAGAAAATTCTAAAATAAGAGGTGCTATAAGATGCTTGATATAACAAAATTGTTTGGAGATATAAAACTCACGACTCTCGAAGAAAGCGTAATTACATATATATTAACTAATCTTGATAGTTGCATGGAAGAAGGTATAAGAGGAATAGCAAAAAAAACATATACTTCTACTTCAACAATAATGCGACTATCAAAAAAACTTGGCTATAATGGTTTTGTAGAATTAGTATATTCACTTAAACTAAAATTATCCACCGAAGATAGCAGCGAATTTATTAATGCTATAGAAAATAAACAAATTTTTGCGACTAATTATGAAAATGCTGTTGATGATTTTATTGATTATATAGAAAAAGGAAATATATTAATATCTGGAGAAGGTTTTTCAGAACTTGTTTCAAAGTATATGTATATGAAACTCTTAGTTCTTGGTAAAAAGAGCGTACTATCAACTTTTATAGATTTTGATATTCTTTTTGATAACCATGTAGAAACAATATATTCAGTTATGCTTATTTCAAAATCAGGTGAAGGTGGTCATTGTGTAAAAACCTGTATGCTTGCAAAAGAAAGAAATTTAAAAGTAATTTCATTTACTGGAAATGCCCAAAGTACACTAGCCAAAAACTCTGATATCACTTTCATAATTCCAGACTGCGAAAAATTAGATAATGACAACTATTATCCTAATCCTTTCTTTGGATACTGCATTGAAACTTTCGAGCTTGTAATTTATAAGTATTTTTCAAAATATAATGTTAAGCCAAGAACATCCAAAAATACATAAAAATAAAAAGATTGCCAGAATCAAATGTTCCAGCAATCTTCCTATTTTTAAAATTTAGTAGAAAATTTTTGCTTAAATTTATAAAAGAGCAAATATAAATTTTGCAAAACATCACTATTAATTAAGGTTCACTAAGTTATGATCTAATACATTCTTATTTTGTATATTATTAATTAATCCAAGCTCCATTAGCTCCTAATACATAACCATCAACAGTTGTATTAGAAAGCATTGCACCTGATGCATTTAAGTAGTACCAAGTTCCATTATCATTAACCCAACCTGTTTGCATAACTCCTGATGCATTTAAATAATACCAATTTCCGTTGTCACTAACCCAACTAGTTTGCATAACTCCTGCTGTATTTAAATAATACCAATTAGCTCCATCTTGTAACCAATCTGTAGCATTAGTTCCATCTGCCTTAACGTAGTGCCAAGTTCCATCTGCAGCTTTAGCCCATCCTGTAGCAGTAGTAGTTGTAACTGCTGCTGAAGTAGTTGTATCTGCATCTTTAGTATCAGTTTTTCCTCCGATTACTGCATAAACTTCATCATCTTCATTCCAAGCAACTATATTATCTGCATCATAAACAGACATTTTATTAAATGATCCGTCTACTTTATATACTTTATTCCAATCAGAATCATTATCCCATTGATAAATATTTCCGCTATCTAATCTCCAAACATTTCCATTAGCATCAACTTCAACACAGTTTGAACTGTCTTCAATATCCTCATCTGATGAATCATTTAAATCAGTGTAATATAAACCATTATCTGATTTTAATTCTGCTGTTTGTATTTTAACTTTGCTACCTGAAATTGTATACCCAGTTACTTTTCCATTAGCTATAGCAAAATTTGTATAACTAGCAAAATCATCACTAGCCTTTTTCCCATCTTCATCACAAATTATATAAGTTGTAACTGTTTTAGCATATTTAGCTCCACCAATCTCATCAGAGTTTTGAGCCTTAGATATTTTTTGAACTGCTGTGAACTCATATCCATTAGTTACAGGTCTATATACATTGGAATCAGAGATTGATTTTCCACCTATTTCATAAATTGTAGAGTGATTATCCGTATTTTTAACAGTTACTGTAACTATTCTATATATATAATCCTTATCTTGTCCAATTACTTTATCTTGTGCTACAGTTGCAGAAAGTGAATCTTTTGATGATGCTGTATCATATGTGTCATTTGTATTTTCTATATATTCTGATTTAACAACTGATGCTGTAGTTGTTGTAACTTTTATTTTTCCTAAATTGTAATCAGCATCAATATAATTTCCATTATCATCAGTAAATACATTTAAAGTAGCAACACCATTAGATGATTGAGCAGCAAATCCATTTGTTGCATCTTTATTGGCCAATTTAACATAATACCATGATTCTCCGAATTTAGCATTTGGAATATCATTTGTTTCATCTATTGTTTGTACATAATCTGCTGCATATTTATTTCCATCTTTAAGATATCTTCCATCTGTATCAGCTTTAACTTTCTTTTTCAAATTAGTTGCAGCATCATCTCTTGTATTCTCATCAATAGATTCATCTGTAACTTTACCATTTGTTAAATCAACAAAGTTATCTCCATCACTAAGATTTACATATTTAGTTCCATAAGTTGCTGTATCAGATCCAGCATCAATATCTGATAATTCATTGTATTTTCCACCAACTAAATAATAAGAGGCTTCATCTTTATCATTGATTTCTGCATCAATATAAACCTTACCATCTTTATAAGCTACTGCATTATAAACAGTACCATCCTGTGAGTCTACCTTTTTTACATCTGCAGCAAAAGCAGCTGTTGGCATTAAAGATACAACAGACGCTGATGCTAATAATAATGAAGCTATTTTTTTTGTTCTTCTAAACATATTTTTCCTCCTAAAAATTCTAATTTATTGTGAACTCCCACAAATATTTATTTTTCTAACTTTTAAGTTAGATCTTTATATTTTCATCCAGCACTTTCTATTTTAATTACAAAATATTTTATGCTGAAAGTAAATAACACTTTAAAACACTCAAGTATCTTTTTATAACTTTTTACAAACCTCAGTATTAATATATTGATTAAAATCATACTCAAGTATGTTATGTTTTAATTTTATCATCAAATAGTAATTAGTCAATAGTTTTTAATTATTTTTTTACTTATTTAAACTTCATAGTTTGCTTTTAAATAAAAAAAGTTGCCCGAATAGCAACAACTTACGCTATTCAGACAACTTCTATATTAAAATTTATTTTTTTTAATTTTATAAAAAGTTATGGTTTAAATATAATCTCAAATAATTTTCTCAATTCAGCTTTTTCATCAAAAGTACCTCCAGAAGAACTCCATTTTACAAATATGCCCAATACACCTGCAAAATAGCTAGATAATAATTCATCTGAACTAAAACTATTTCTTATTTCACCATTATGTTGACCTTTTACAATTAACTTTATTAATAATTCAAAATATTCTTTCAACCTCTCATTACTACCCATATATAAATGAATCAATTCATTTCTTTCAAGTATATCAGTTATTATTACATTTTTAAACAAGTTAGGTCCAATTTCTAACATACTTTCTATAAAGTATAGTTCTATAGCTTTCCATAATTGCTCATAAGTTGAATCTATAGTAATAATCTCATTCATAATGGTATAAGTATCTTTTTTTATTAATGTGTTATAGTAACTTATAAGTAAATCATTTTTAGATTTATAATGATGATAAAATGAACCTTTTGTCACTCCACATTCATCACATATCTCATCTATTGACACTTTTCCAAAATCCTTTTCTTTAAACATTTTTATTGCTTGATTTAATATTTTCTCTTTCATGCATTCCATATGTATTCCCCAATCAGTTAATATATGATACTATTCTAATTCTATATTAATTCATTAATAAATATAATACCACTATATTCAAATACTATCAATTGTAATATTATCTCAAACTTGACACATTATATTTTTTAAAAATAAAGACCACTGAGAGCATTCTATTGCTCCAAAGTGGTCTTCTAAATTTTTATTTCTTTAAAATATTTTCTCTTACCATTAATAGCTTTATAGATTTCTCCTATTAACAATATCATTTTTTACATGGCTATCTTTTTTTATAATAATTGGATTAGTATCAGCTCCAATTATACGCACACCTTCATCTACAATTACATTCTTATCTAAAATAGCATTTTTTATGTATGCATTCTTCTTAATATTCGCGCTTGCCATAATAATAGATTGTTCAATTATGGCAGATTCAGAAATTTTACATCTTCTAGCAATCAGTGAATCTACGACTGTTCCATCTACTATAGATCCTGAAGCAAAGTGACTATTATTTACAATAGAATTTTGTGCATAATAAGTAGGAACTTCATTTGCCAATTTTGTATATATTTTTTGATTTGAGTATAGCAATGAATTAAATTTACTTGATTTAAGCATGTCCATATTAGCACGATAATATGATTGTATATCATAAATATTACTTAAATATCCTGTATACTCATAATTCATGCAAGATATTGTATTTATTTTTTCTCTAAGAATTTTGATTATGCTTTCTGCTTTTTCATCATAATTTTCTAATACTTTTATAAGCCATTCCGTTCTTACGATAAAAATATCCATACATAAGTTGTATTTTTCATTAGGTTCTAATTTCTCCTTGCAATTATCACTAAGTGAAATATTTCCATCTGATTGTAAATCAATTAATAAATTGTCACAAGAAATATTTTCAGAAGTAACACGTTTATAAACTACAGTCATGTCACGATTACTATGTTTATGAATTTTAATAATTGCCTTTAAATCTATGTTGCATAGCATTTTACTTCCCATAATTACGGTTATTTCTGAACTCGATTTTCGTAAATAATCCACAATATGTGAAATAAAGCCTTGCTCATATTCACCTTCTTGATTTTTCTTATTAAAATGCATAATAAACTTGTTTCTTAGAGAATCTAATCCCCATTCTTTTCCACCATTAATATGATCAAATACTGACTGCATATCGTCTTGGTTCATTAATAGAAATAGTGCCTGAATATTTGCATTTATAACATTTGATAATTGAAAATCAAGCAAACGGTATTTACAATCAAATGGTAGCATTGCCAATGGACGATGAGCTATCAAATCATTTAAATCTCCATGACAATTTAAATTATCAATTATCCCACTTACTCTATTAGTATTCATTTGAAACCACCCCTATCACTTCTGAATTACCAACAACATATATTTCTCCTTCTGAATATACTGTTGCATTGTCACCTACTACAGCATTTTCCCCTATGATTGCATTCTTAATGAAAACATTCTTTCCAATTGTTGCACCAGGCATAATAACACTTTTTTCTATTTTGCTTCCTTCCTTAACACGTACATCAGTAGATAAAATCGAGTCTTTAATTTCTCCTGCAATATAGCATCCATCTACAATTAAAGAATTTTTAATAACTGCTGTTTCAGTGAAAAAATGAGGTGGTGAAATTGTATTTTTAGAATAAATTCTCCAATTATGATTACGCATATCTAAATCATTTTCAATATTAATAAACTCCATATTGGCTTCCCAAAGAGAATCAATTGTTCCAACATCTTTCCAATACCCATCAAAACGAAAAGCATATACATTTTCTCCCGACTCTAGATATGATGGAATTACATGTTTTCCAAAATCAATCATTTGACCATCTTTAGAATAACTATTAATTAAAACTGCTCTAAGCCTTTGCCAATTAAAAATGTATATTCCCATTGAAGCCAAATTGTTTTTTGGTTCTTCTGGTTTTTCTTCAAACTCTATAATACGAGAATTTTCATCAGTATTCATAATTCCAAAACGAGAGGCTTCATCAATTGGCACTTCTATTACTGCAACAGTTAGAGATGCATTTTTTTCTTTGTGGAATTCTAACATTTCTTCGTAATTCATTTTATATATGTGATCACCTGATAAAATCAAAATGTATTCAGGATTTACTTGATCAATATAAGCAATATTTTGGTATATAGCATGTGCAGTCCCTTGAAACCACTTTTCTCCATCAGAACTAGAAAAAGGTTGCAAAATTGTCAAGCCTGAATCAATACCATCAAACCCCCAACTAGAGCCATTTCCCAAATGGCTATTTAAAGCTAAAGGTTGATATTGTGTTACAACTCCTACCTCTTTTATTCCTGAGTTTGTACAATTACTTAAAGTAAAGTCTATAATTCTGTATCTCCCCCCAAATGGTACTGCTGGTTTAGCAATATGTTTAGTTAATGCACCCAAGCGAGTTCCTTGACCACCTGCTAGTATCATAGCTAGCATCTCTGTTTTCATCATAATATTAGGTGAATAAATCACCTTCCCCCCTTCCATAAATCCTTTATCTTTATATAAAGATAATACTTTCACTAATTGATATCATTAAACTAAATCTTGATGTTTTCTAATTATGTGCATTATTTCTAGTCGTTTATAATTCATTCTCTTCAGATATGTAATAAATTTAATAATTAATTCATTATATTTCTGTATTTTTTAATAATATGTTTTCGATACCTTTGTAGCTCCATATATATTCATGACAACCTAAATAATTATAGGATGTAGTAACCGCAGTTTGTACAAACGTTTACAAAACAAAAATACAAAAGATCTCGTTTAATTTTGAGTTAAAATTTTCCTAATGAATACACACCTCAAATAATTTTTTGACTGCTAATAATCCCTCCTCATTACATAATTTTCTTTAAGTAAACGTATTCAAATCGTTATAGAGAATGTACTTGTTTATGCTTATATGATAACTTAATTAAATATAATTGTCAAGGTTAGGATAAAGAGGGCATAGATGTAAAATCAAGTTATACTTTGGGAATACAATCAATAATAGAACTTTTTTAATTACAAAATCCTTCTTAAATTATAAGAAGGAATCCTCGAAACTTTATGTTGCTTCAAGTATTCCTCTTATTTGTTATTTCATATAGATATCCAAATTAATAATCAAACTTATAAATGGAATATACATGCATCATTGAGAAATTATAATTGTAACACTACATTAGAAATTAGATACATTTTTCTGGAAGCAGGCATGTGAAATTGAGCTGATGATGGTTATTAATGAGGCTTGTTTCATTTACTCAACTACCCCACTTTCTTGCTCTTCTAATAAACTTTTATTATCAAGCTTTTTGAAAAATGGGAAATAAATAACCGCTGAAAAGACAATAAGTGCTAATTGCAATAACGCCATCATAAAACCACCCTGCATGAAAGCACTAAATACTACTGGTATTCCAAAAGGAAGCTGAAAGCCTGCAACATGAGGAATTAAACCTATATATATTGCTAAATAAGCTACAATAGCTTGAACTATTGGAACCCCTATAAATGGTATAGCCATAATTGGATTGAATACCATTGGAAGTCCGAAAACAATTGGTTCATTTATACAAAATAATCCAGGTATAATAGAAAGTTTACCTAACATTTTCAACTTTTCACTCTTAGCTAGAAAAACCATAAGAATACAAAGTCCTAAAGTTCCTCCTGCTCCACCAATTCCGAAAAATAGATTATAGAATTGTTGTGTTATTATATGTGGTACTTGAGTTCCTGCCGTATAGGCTGCTAAATTTTCTATATCCATAGGAAGATATAACGCAGTTATAAAGCTACTTACTACCAATGATCCATGCATTCCAAAGAACCATAAAATCATTTGAATTAAACCAATAATTAAAAATGAAAAGAAATTATTACCTAATTTAGATAATGGCACTTGTATAATTGAATAAATAAATTTAGTGAATGATCCATATCCAGTAGACATAAATATTCCTGTAATTGTTATAAACACTATTCCTACTATAACCGCAGGTATTAATCCTGAGAAGGTATTTGATATAGTACCAGGAACTGAATCTGGCATTTTTATTACTATTTTCTTATCTAAAAGAAACACATACAAACGAGTCGCTACCAAAGCAACTATCATACCTGTAAACAAACCTTGTACACCAAACCAAGTAAGTGAAAACATGTTTGCACCAGATATATTATCCATAGGTGTTACTATTAAGAAGCAAAATACACTAAGTAATGCCGGTATAATAGGATCTTTTTGAAAACTTGCAGCTAACTTATATGCTATTAAAAATGATGCATATAATCCTAAACATCCAATAGATAAGTTATATGGAATCAAAAGAATTTTAATTAATCCACTTGTTCCCAAAAAAGCTTGCCAAGGTGCAATTGGAATTCCAACGAACATAATTGCAAAGGATCCAATCATCAACACTGGGAGTGCTGACATCAAGCCATTAGAAATTGCCTGCAAGTATTTATTAGTTTGTATAGTATACGCAATTTTTTGTACTTTTTCACTATTCATTGTCATAAATTTTACCTCCAAATTATATATTAATTAAATTATTGTTTTTTCAACTACTAATAACCAGTCTCCCTGTTCCTTTTTTAATGGAAATTCAAATGACCCATCTTTTATATTCAAAGCTTCAAATGCTGTTGTATATTCTCCGCTTCGAGGATCAAACCACGTTCCTGCATATTCACCATTTACTAATCCGTGAATTTTCATAGTCTTTCTTGCTGTATCTCCATAATAAATAATCATTTTATCTTTACTTTCATTAATAGATGCTAAAGGAACTTTTTTACCAAAAAGATTGTTATCATTTACATTGCCTGCATCTTCATAAGGCATAAATTCCCAGAAGCGTGTTTTTTCATAAAAAGCTTTCATATATCCCATCTGTTTGGCTCCTATTCCATCAATAGCCTCATACCAAGTTATATCAAAGCGATTAAAAATATTCATAGGATTCGGTTCACCTTTTTCCCATACATTGTCCCAAATTCCCTGTGCACCATAAGTATAACCACATCCACCTAACTGTATTGACATATATGCTACTCTTCTCAGCATATCTGCTGTACACATTCGAGTTCCATTTTCCTCTAATGTAGAGCAGAACTCATAAAAACACTCTGCTTCTATAAACGGCTTTTTAGAATATTTTTTATTAAATTCTCTATAATGATTAGGACTTATTGGCAAATCTCCATGTCCTGCCTGATTTAAAGTAAAATCAAACCAGCTTTCATCTTGATAATAATCTGCAAATGGTCTCTCATTTGTATAATGAGCAGTCTGCAATGTTCCATAACAATCTAATTTTTCTATGTATAAAGCAACTTCCCTCCAACCATTTATTAATATTTCTCTTTCTTCACCACCATTATACCCAGCAACTTCTCCTGCTAGTGTCCAAACTATAGGTAATGCACCGTATCTTGCTACTATGTATCTTGCTAAATTCTTTTGACCTTCTACATCATTGATTATTGACATGAACCAAGCTAAACCTAATGCATTTACAATCCCTAAATCCGCTATATAATGCATACGCTTATCAAGTTCATTCTGATAAAATTCAATATTAGGAAGTTTCCCATTTTCACTTTTAATCCAATAATTTTTATCACCTTTCATAATGGAATCGCTTCTAAGATTAGTTTGGTAGACATTATAGCCTTGATCTACACGCTTTTTAACCATACCTTTGAACATGCTATCCATTTCCGCGTGATTGGACTCATCCCAACGTTCTTTATAAGCAAATTCCCAATGAGTATCACCTAACCAAAAGAATGGAGTCCCATCAGCATATATTAAATATCTTCCAGATGAATGAACATTTAAAAATCCATGTCGATAAATTTCTAAATCACCAGTATATTCAATGCATTCTATTTCACCAGCTAGGTTATTTAGTCCAGATTCTTCATCTGCAATAATTTTATAATTCCAAAAGCCCAATTCTATAGGTGCAAAAGAGATTTTATAGGTATTCTCCCCATCCCAATACGCCTCTCTTTTAAGCTTCAACCCTGATGGGGATGTAAAAACAGCTATTATGCTTACATCTATAAAAGGATTTTCATAACTGCAATTACTACTAAACGCTAAAATTATCTGACGCCATTTTTCTACTTTCTGATTTGCATAATTCATTATTTTAATCCCCTTTTTCTTGCTAACCCTATTGCTATTTCTATTAATTCCTCTGCATCTTCTTTACAAATAAAGCCTTTTGATATTTGTTCTTCAGTATCTAATGTGATTAATTTTCTATAATTCTCAATATCACCATATAATTCTTTAAGCATTCCTGAAGAAAATGCTTCTTGATATCCAAACAAACCATCTTTATCTGAATCTAGATCTACAAAACTCATTCCAACCTCTATATTACTTGTACTGTTATAACGTCCTGTTGGATAATTAAGCAAGCAAGATCTTAAACCCCCTAATGCATTTCCAAAAGCATCCTTGCAGTTTTCTCCGTCTGCATCAACCTTAATACGTTTACAATGATTGGGAGCAACTCCAGTTCTAACCCAATGAAACAAGTTTCGAAAGGCTGCAGCAAAAAAAATCTGGGATGGATAATCATTACCTTCTTCATGTTTTCCTATATATTTAGGAAGATGATTTATTCTTTTTAAATCAGGATCATTTTGATAATAATTAACATAACTATACATGGTATCATGACTAGCTCCAGTAACTTCATATAATCTATATTTAAAATCTGGACTATCGCTATCCTGCCTCATTGTACGCCAGCTTTCAAATCTACCATTTTCACTTTCTGTTTGTACTGCTATAAAAGGTTCACTGACTTTTTCTATTCTTGATAATTTATAATCATACTCTTTAAGTAATTCATATTGATTTACTGGTATAATTAGATTACGTACACCACCACCTGTTAAATAGCCATCAAATACTGCACTCCCCTTAGAAACTTCTGGACGATATGCAAAACTATTTACATATCTAAAAAGATAACATGCTGATTGGGACCATCCTGTTAAATAAAGGTGTTTTCTCGGATACTTAAGCAATGGGTTTTTTTCTTCATCTGAACGTATTAACCATGCTAAATCTGTTAACATGTCCCAAAATAATCCTGTCTCATATGTAAGATCAATATCTGGCAATATGTTTTTTCTTTTTAAGGCTTCTTCTATTTCAAAAGAAAATGGAATTTCAGGCGTTGGATTTTTCCAGGATAAGCTTTCATATCTCTCTTCATTAAATTCCAACATTTTCTTTATAGTATTTGGCTTACTAGTTATACCGATATAAATATCTCCATTTCGTATAAATTCCTTATGACCTAAGATCCACATACGATCTATTTCCATAAATGATGTTGGATTAATTATTTCTATTACAACATTTCCACTGCAAGCCTCTGGATTCTTTGGACCACGAACGACAAATCTATTAATATACGGAGCATCTTCTGTTGCTACTTCTACTTTTTCATTTTTATCAATAGAACGATACACATTAGCTGTACCATACATAAAATATTCTGTCTCTTCATATCCTTTTTGAGATAGCTCGCAATACTTTTCAGCAGTAGCAAATGGATAATTGGTATCTGTTATTGATAGCTGTTTAATTTTATTTATCATAGCTTTCCTCCTGTTCCTTCTAAGGCACAATCACTGTAATCCTTTTCCTGGTGGATTTTAATTAATAACAATATTACTTACAACCATTACTTATTAAATATCTTATAAATATTTACTTAAAATTATAAAACCAACTAGAATTATCATTTCTATTTTTCACTTAAAAATGCTTGTTTATTTTTCACTTATCTCTAATAATTTATATCTTTTTTTAGCAATTTATCTACTACAAACTCCAAGATATACAATCATTATATTACATCAAAAACTTCCAAATGCCTCTATTTTATTAACTACAAGTACCTCTTAAAAATTTGAAATTCCTGAATTTCATCAAATATTTTTTATTAATGTTTAAATAACTCTTAATTAAGTATGTATTTATTATATATCGTTTTCATAAATATTTCAATATTTTAAATAAATTTTTTGTTATATTTTTATAAATTTTTAGTTATTTTTTGATAAAAAAAAGAAGATGATTAAATAACTTTTATCTTAATCATCTTCATATAAATTTAAAATTCACAATAATTATTTAATTAGTTTAGCTACACTACTTCTTTCTATAAGCTTTGTATCAATTTCTATTTTCAACGGAACATTTTCTCCTTCATCGTTTATTTTATCTATAAGCCTTCTCACTGCTATACTTCCCATTTCTTCCGTATAAACCTTAACTGTTGTCATATTAGGGTTGCTTAATGAAGAAAATGGTATATCATCAAATCCAATAATAGATATATCTTTTGGTATACTAATACCTTTCTCCTGCATAGCCCTCATAGCGCCAAGTGCAATAATATCATTAAATGCAAATAAAGCCGTTGGCAGCTCTTTTCCTTTATTTTTTTCTAAATATTCCTTCATATCTTTATAAGAACCATCCAAAGTAGGTTCAAGCAATATATCATCTTCTTCTCTAAATTCTAAACCAGCTTCTTCAATAGCTTTTTTAAAGCCTTTATGGCGATATTCAAAATTACTGATATTTATTGAACTTCCTAACATACCTATTCTTTTATGCCCATTATCAATAAAATATTTAGTTGCTCTATAGGCTCCACTAATATTATTAATCACAATATAATCCTGACTCTTAAGTTCAAAATAACTATCTAGCACAACAATTGGAGTATCCAAACCTTCAAAATAAGAGAAATCAGCATCATTCATTTCTGTTGCTAAAAGCAATATTCCATCTATTTTACCTTGATTTATAATTTTCAAGACATTTTCTTTATCATGTTCTCCATGAATAACCTGAGATATTAATAATTCATATCCACTTTCCCTGCATTCCTTCTCACACGCATCTATTAGTGCCGAGAAAAATTGTGTATCAGATACTACATATCCGTGCTTTTTAAAAAGAAGTAATTTCACTACTTTTTCTTCATTCTTTTTATGATTGCGGAAATATCCTAATTCTTCTGCAATTTTAATAATTTTAGATTTAGTTTCTTTCCCAACACCTTTTCTATCATTAAGTGCATTTGATACTGTTCCTGGAGAAACACCAGCTAATTTAGCTATATCCTGCATTATAGTTTTCATTATTACTCTCCTACCTATTTCTTTAACTAATATTATTTTCATACTTACTTAAATATAGTATAAACCATTATTACTAAAAATAAAATATTTATAACTAAATATTTATTTAATCATTTATATAATATACTACAAATTATATAGTCAGTATGAATCACACACACTTTTATTTCTAATTATCACAAAAATTCTCTAAAGCGCACTAATGAGAACTTTAATCAAAATTAACTTTCCCTACTATATGTTAGACAAGCTAATTTCAAACAAGTTCTCATTAAATACTTTTAGCCAAAAACTTTTCGGCTTATTTTTTTCTCATAACAATAACAACATCTTTTTCAAAACTATGCATATAAATTGTTGTTTTTTCATCTTTAACTTCAACACTTGGAATAAATACATTTTTACTTACCATATCAATAATTTTAATATCATATGACGATAAATTCTTGTCTATTCTAACATTTGTATTTGCAGGTACATAAATTAATATTTTATCTTCACCTCTAGTTGATGCCATTCTAATATCATCAGTTGAATTCATGATTTTATCTATAGGAATTAATTCATGAATTCCATATAAATCTAACATATATTTTATATATCCATAATCCCATGCACCTGGATATTTAACAGCATCATTCCAAGGATTAGGACTATCAAAGCCTTCTCCTATTCCTAAACCAAATCTTTTTCCTATCTTATGCCAACTATAAATACCGTGTGCTCCATAGGTTACTCCTGCACAAGCTCCTGAAAGTAAACTCATCCAAGCTGCTCTTCTAACATCAAATTGATAAAACCTACCATACATATTTCTACTATAACCCATTTGCTCGTAACATGGTTCTGAATTTATTATAGGTTTAGCTGGATATTTTTCATAAAAGTTTTTAGCAAGCAAGTAAGGCATAGCTGGATTTTCAGCATTGTGTCCTGATTGATACATATAAAAATCAATAAGTTCAATGAATTCTTCCGGAATAACCTCCAGCCTTCCCCTTATATGTAAAGTCTGCAATAAGTCAGGTGCTAATTTTCTCAATTTATTAGCTGCTTTTAAATAATACTCTTTAGTATCTTCACCATCAAAATCTGTGTCTCCACTAATTACATAAATTGGATTTAAATCCGAAAAAGTTTCATTTACTTTTTCAATATATTTATCTATAAATTCATAGGGCATAATATTATTACTGGACATCTTGCTAAACATCTTGCTAGCCCAAGTATTAGGAACATAATTACACCATAGTACTACAAGTGCTAATTCAAATCCTTTTTCCTTAGCCATTTCACACATATGTCTAGCACGGTCAAAATACTCTTGATTGAATTCAGTAAATTTAAAAATTTTAGGGAAACTATCATCACATGGTAACGGATAATAGTTAAGCTCTGTTCCACTCGCATCCCATTGAGGAAGTATATTTATTTGAATCACGTTGAAGCCTTGAGTTTTTCTTAAATTTAAATAATATTCCCATTCTTCTAATGTAATATTAGTAAATGCACTCCAACAGGTATCTGCTAAATAAAAAAATTGTTTGTTATCTTTTTTAAATATACGACTATTCTTTTCAACTATAATTTGTGACATTTATCTCACCTCAAACATTTTTATAAATAACTATTAATTCTTTTTACTAAAAGCAACATGGTGAAAATTATAAATTAAGCCATATTAATATTATACCTAATCTATCATTTCTGAAATATACACTTCTAAAAGGAGAAGCTATGCACCCCTATAAAGAGTAGCTATTCCATAATAAGGATCTTTCCTGCAATACGGAACTTACCTAAAAAGCCTGCGGCTTTTCTTCCTTAACCCTTAACTTATAATTCTCAACTCTTAACTAACCTATAAATTTAATATTTTACTCTCCACGAATCCAAGCTTTTACTTCTTCTTCAACATCATCATAAAAGTCAGGTTTTAAATTAGGTATATACTTGCAAGCTTCATATATAACTGGTAATACATCCTTATGAATTCCTGTACAATGATGAACGTATGGACCAGTTACAAGCTTATCTTCAAGTCTTGATAGATTTTCTACTTCTACCCATAAATAGGCTCCTTGAATATATGGTCCTTCAATGCCTTTAGCTTTTCCTAATAACATTGAATATTCTCCATTATCTCCATCAAATCTTAATAATGATATATCTCCACCTTCTATTTCAGCATAAGAAGCTCCACTACATCCACTTTCCAAAGCAAATGGTGTTGCAATTTTTGCTTTTTGATTCTTCTTAGTTAAAGATATTGGAAAACATCCACAGTGTTGAAGAAGCTCTCCATTTTTATTAGTTGGATGTACTACAGTCCAATCTGCAAAGAATGGTGAAGCTTGTCCCATAGTTGCCGCTTGAGCTATTACCGAAGTTATTGCTCCATGAATATCGGTTTCACATACAACTGGAATTCCTTCATCAGTCATCAAGGCATTAGCCATACATGGCATAATTTTCAATTCATCCTGAAGAGCTGTCCAACACTGGATAGCAACTGCACTACATCCATATTCGCCTGTTAATTCAGTATATGCAACTTTTAATGCTGCAACATTTTCGACTATTTCTTCTGAAACAGTAATGTCTAATACTTCTTTCATATATTTAATAGTATCTTGTACTTTCTCAGTTTCTTCTGCTTTAACCTTTTTTACTTTTGCTACAAATTCTGTCATTGAAATCGGATAAATTTGAATTCCAAACTTTTCTAACAATTCACCTTCATTACACATCATTGTCCAGAAAGATGATGGACGTGTGGAAATTTGAAGTATTCTTAAACTACCAAGTTCTTTAACCACATTAGTAGCCGCTATGAAATTTCTAATTCCTCTTTCAAAAGCTTCATCCTCTAATGATGAATTTGGAATATAAGTAAATGGTACTTTAAAACGTCTTAATATTTTACCAGTTGCAAATAATCCACATTGGCTGTCTCTAAGTCTTGTTCCATCTGTTAAAGGTGCGTCATCACGAGGTCCCCATAATAATACTGGTAATTGCATCTTTGCAGCTACTTTAGCAACTAAATCCTCTGTCCCAAAATTACAATGTGGAAAGAATAAAGCATCAACCTTTTCTTTTTTGAATTTTTCTATTACTGCTTCTAAATGTGCTTCTGCAAACAACAAGCCTTCTTCATTTATATCATCTATATTTACAAAATCCACTTCTAATTCCTTTAATCTTTCACAAGTTAAATCTTTATATCTTATAGCATCTTCCTTACTAAATATTGATCTACGAGTTGCAGCAACTCCTAATTTAATTTTAAATTCTTTCATTTTGATTCCTCCAATATATTTTTTAATCTAAACGTTTTTACTAACTTTAATATTCTATAAACATCTTTTTTTATTTTTTCATATTCGCTATTCAATCTAAATAAGTAATGAAATATATCTGAAATTTACATTTGAGCAGCAAGCACCTTCTACTTTTTAACTAAAATATTCTGTACAGCCGCAAGCCAACCCTGATATTTTTTTTTTCTAAGATTAGTGTCCATTTTAGATTCAAATTTAATTTTCTTTATCTTATTAAAAATTGTTTTATCATACACTCCAAGCGCCATACCTGCTGCATATGCTACTCCAATTCCTGATAATTCTTCTGAATCTGGAACCTGAACCGCCATTTGGAGTATATCACTTTGAAACTGCATCAAATATTTATTTCCAGTTGGGCCTCCATCTACACAAAGTTCTTCAATCACAATACCAGAATCTTTACTCATGGCTTTTACTACATCTGTGATTTGATACGCTATGGATTCTAATCCAGCCCTCACTATTTCAGCTCTGCCTGTGGTTCTAGTAATTCCTAAAATTGTTCCCGTTGCTTTACTATCCCAATAAGGTGCTCCAAGCCCTGTAAATGCAGGTATTAAATATAACTGATCATCTGAATTCGCTTCAAATGCAACTTGTTCAGTTTCCGTTGGTGACGCAATTAATTTCAGATCATCCTTAAGCCATGTAATAACTGCACCTGTATAGTTTATATTTCCTTCTAACACATAATTAACTTTTCCATTCATCCCCCATGCTAGTGATGTTACTACCCCATGAGTACTTAAAACTGGTTTTTCACCAATATTCATCATAATTGAAGAGCCTGTCCCATATGTAGTTTTAATCCTTCCTGGTTCTAAACATCCTTGTCCAAAAAGTGCTCCATGCGAATCACCTAATACACTATGAATCGGTATTGCCTTATCTAAAAATCCTTCAAAATCTGTTTCTCCAAAGTTTGAATTAGAGTCACATACTTCTGCTAGATTATTTGGGTTTATTCCAAATAATTCACATACTTCTTCGTCCCATTTCAGTTCCATTATATTGAACAGCTGAGTTCTAGAGGCATTTGAATAATCTGTTTTATAAACAGCTCCTTTTGTAAGCTTATAAATTAACCAACTATCCATTGTACCAAAATACAACTTATCAGCTTCAGCCTTTAATTTTGCTCCTTCAACATGTTCAAGTAACCACCATATCTTTGCTGCTGGAAAATAAGGTGATAAATTCATGCCCGTCTTTTGACGAACAAGTTCTGCTTTCTCTATTTTTTCTAAACGTTCACATATCTCCGTTGCTCTAGAACATTGCCATACAATAGCATTATCAATTGATCTTCCTGTTTCTTTATCCCATACAATTGTAGTTTCCCTTTGATTACTTATTCCTACACCTACAATCTCATTTCTATTAACTTTGGCCTTTTTGATCAAATTCTTAACCACTTCAATTGTATTATGATATATTTCCATGGGATTATGAGATACCCAGCCTTTGTCATTAACAATTTGTTCATGTGGTAAATCTGTTCTTTGTACAAGAGTTCCTTCTTCATTAAACAAAAGTGCCTTTGTTCCTTGAGTACTTTGGTCTATTCCTATAATATATTTTGCCATTTACATCACTCCATTGTTACATTCCCTATTTCTTATGAATTAAATCTACTTAATTTAGAAGTTCTTCTGCTACCTTAACTAAATTTTCTGCTGTTAATCCATAGTAATTAAATACTTCTTTAGTATTTCCTGTTATAGGTGCTTCATCTGCTATTCCAAGTATTTTCATTTTTGTAGGAGCCATTTGACAAACAACTTCAGATACTGCTGCCCCAAGACCACCGTAAATACTGTGTTCCTCTATTGTAATAATTCCTTTTGTTTCTTTAGCTGCTTTTATGATTGCTTCATTATCTAAAGGTTTTATAGTGTGCATGCTAAGAACTCTGCAGCCTATGCCTTTAGCGTATAATTCTTTACTTGCATCTAATGCGACTTTGACTGTTTCTCCTGCAGCAATTATTGTAATGTCATTGCCTTCATGAAGCATATTTGATTTTCCGATTTCAAATTCAAAGTTTTCATTTTCATAAACATCTTCTACTGGATTTCTTCCAATTCGAATGTATGCAGGCTTATTATATTTTTGAAAGGCTTCAATCATCTTTTTTGTTTCAAATCTATCTGCTGGAAGCAATACTGCAATATCTGGAATAGCTCTAATAACAGCAATATCTTGAAGTGAATGATGTGTCATCCCTAGTGCGCCATAGCTTACACCACCACTAATTCCGATTAACTTAACATTAGTTTTTGAATATGCAACATCAACTTTTATTTGTTCAACACCTCTCATAGATAAAAAACAAGCTGGCGAAGCAACATAAGGCTTTTTACCACAAGTTGCAAGTCCTGCTGCAATTCCTACTGAATCTTGTTCTGCAATTCCCACTTCAACAAATTGTTCTGGAAATTCAGCGGCAAAGGCTCCCATTGATGCTGATCCTCTAGAATCACAAGTTAAAACCATAATATCTTTATCTTCTTTTGCAAGTTCCATTAATGTATCACATATTACCTGACGATTAGAAATTTTATTCATTATATAGTTCCTCCTTCTAATTCTTTGACAGCTTGATTATATTCCTCTTCTGTTGGAACTCCATGATGCCATTTTACATTGTCTTCCATATAAGAAATTCCTTTACCTTTAATTGTTTTTGCAATAACCATTGTTGGTTTTCCTTCTTTAGCAGGAATCTTATAGAATACTTTTAATAATTCTTCGATGTTGTTTCCATCTACCTCTACTACTTTCCAGCCAAAACTTGTCCATTTACTACTTAAATCTTTTAAGGCCATTACTTCTTCAGTCGTTCCTGATATTTGAAGGCCATTTCGATCAACTATTCCTACTAAATTGTCTAATTTGTAATTAGCAGCTGCCATAGCCCCTTCCCAAACAGAACCTTCAGCTTGTTCTCCATCTCCCATAAGTGTAAAAACTCTATAATTCTTATGATCACGTTTACCTGCCAATGCCATTCCTACAGCTATTGATAATCCATGTCCCAAAGATCCTGTGTTTACTTCAACACCATTATTTTTATTATTAGGATGGCCAATTAATGTAGAACCATATTGACTGTAAGTTTTCAATTTTTCTTTATCAAAGAATCCTTTATCCCCCAAAATATAATAAAGAGATTCTGCAACATGCCCTTTACTTAATATAAATCTATCCCTGTCAGGATCACTAAAATTTTTAGGGTTAATATTTAGTACTTTATAATAAAGTGTTGTTAAAATATCAATACTAGACATAGATCCTCCAACATGACCTGCTTTAGATGAATAAACCATATCAAGAACACCTTTTCTTATTTGTCTTGCTTTTAGTTCTAAGTCTATCACTTCTCTTTCCATAACTCTCCTCCTAAATATTTAGTTTATATAAATTTTCAACTTACTAATTTAGTTTTATTTTGTAATTTTAATTATACCATCACTAATTATTTTAGTAAATATTTTTATTAAATTAACTAAATATTTATTTATCTTTTATTTAAAGACCGAAAATCACTTTATTTGTCTAAATATCTTTTTAATACAAACTCTATAAGCAAGCATTTTTAAATAACTCTTATTTTCATCAATAAATAAAATTTAAAAATTAACTAAAAAAATTTAGTTAATTAATCTAAATACAAAATATGAATCTAATTAATAATTCCTTCATGGATGAAAATCAGTTTCTCTCTAATAAATAGAAAAACCTACGAAAATCCAATTTCTAGATTTTCGCAGGCCTAATGATAGAATCAACTTATATAGATATCCAATTTAAAAACCAAACTTATAAATAGAATATACATTCATCACTGAGAAATTATAATCGTAACACTATAGTAGAAATCAGATACATTTTTCTGGAAGCAGGCATGTGAAATTTAGCTGATGATTGTTCTTAATGGTGGCTTGTTTCATTTTCAGCTTGTCCAAATTTTACATTTGGAACACGCTGAAATGACGATAAGCCGCCATTTAGAACCTTCCAGCGAAAATTTCACTAGTCCTGTGGAAGATAAATGTATCTGATTTCCGTAATTGTTGCATAAGTCTAATTCTCGCTTTAGATATCTACATTATTTATCCTCAAATATTAACTATTAAAATTTATTAACTTTCATGCTAGTATATTGTTCTACCCTTTTCGTCTTCTATTCCAGACATTCTATAAAAATAAGTATTAACTTGGTCTCTCCAATCTCTAGCACTATCCAATTGTATATTAAGTCGTTCAAGAACTTGCTCATATAAAGTCTTATCTATTATATTCGCTAGCTCTTTCCACTTGCTTATAAATTCTTCTACAACTTTGTAACCTTCAAAATGTGTGTCATAAATATGTTGGATAACAGTTTTTCCTGATTTCAATACATGTGTATAAGGAACATGGTGGAAAAATAATAGCAAATCATCTGGACAAGTTTCTAAATTATTATACTTACTTCTAAGTGGTTCATTATATTGACCCGCATAGCCTGTACCACTTTCTAGAGTACGGTCAATTCCAATTCCTTTGCAGTCTGCTCTATGATAAGTTCCCCATGGAGAAAATTCATATCCATCTACATCTGGTCCATAGTGATGTCCTGGTGATACCATCCAGCCTATTCCAAGTGGTGCTGTATAATTTTCATAAGCTCTCCAAGAATTCAATAATATTTTCCTTACATTTTTCATTACTAATTCGTTATCTCCAAAAGTAATGTTAATCCATTCTTCTGAGATTTCTTCACTTGTAAGCTCACTATTCCAAGCAAGTCTTCCATATCCATAAAGATTTGCTTGAGCTAAGAAATGACCTGTCCAAGTTTCATCGCTACCTACATTAACTATTGCATTTATACCACCGACTCTTTTAGCTATGTTACTTTCACTATCCCCATTTGCATAAGTTATAATATTTAATGCTTCTTTCCACAAAGGGATTAAATAGCAAACGTGTTTCTGCTGTCCTGTGTATTCTTGAGTTATTTGAAGTTCCAATAATTTATTAGTTTTATCCATAGCTCCAAATAACGGTGATATTGGTTCTCTAACTTGGAAATCTAATGGACCATTTTTAATTTGAAGATATACATTATCTAAAAATTCTCCATCTAATGGCTCAAAACAATCATATGCTGCCTTAGCTCTATCTATTGAATGATCTCTCCAATCTTGTCTGCAGTTATATACAAAGCATCTCCATATTAATATTCCTCCATATAGTGCCAGTGCTTCTCCAAGCATATTGGCTCCATCTGCATGATTACGTCCATAAGTAAATGGTCCCGGTCTTCCCTCTGAATCAGCCTTTACCATAAACCCACCTAAGTTTGGAATTACACTATATACATATTGAACTTTTTTCTTCCACCATTCTTTCACCTCTTCATCTAAAGGATCAGCAGTCTCTAAATCCTTCAAGGTAATTGGTGCTGCAAAATTAATACTTAAATAAGTTTTAATTCCCCATTTATTAAATATGTCACTGATAGTTTTTACAATATTTATTTTCTTATCTATTAAATATGTTTCAGCTTCATGAACATTAGTATTATTTATGATTGCTCCGTTGATTCCAACTGAAGAAAGCATTCTAGCATAATCATTAATCCTATCTAAATCTGTTGCTACTTGATAGTCATCATTAAATGCTTTTCTTAAAGCTCTACTAGTTGCTGTTATGCCTCCTATTTCCTTCATAACTTCTTTCATAATCTCTTTATTGCGGTTGCTTTCAAAAAGTATAGATGTACCTGCAAATCCACGTTCTATAGTTCCGTCAAGGTTGTCCCAATGGTTTATTAATCTGAGATCTTTCTTTGGATTATCTATGATTTCCATGCCTTTAAGCTGCTTATTTTGTTCAAATAAACGCAATAATGCAAATACTCCATAAAGGATACCAGTATCGTTCCTAGCAGAAACACTTATACATTCAGTTTTTTCATCAGTTACAGTATATTTTATTTTATACCCATCATTAACTAAGCTATTGTCTTCTTTTTTAACTAAACTTATATACTTAAAACCAGTAACATCTTTTTCATTTTCATGAATTACTTGAGTTTTTTCATCATTATCACTTCCTTTAAGTGCTCTCTTTAGTTCTGATAATGCTGAATCTATGATTTCACTTTTGCAAGAAACATAAATCTCTTCAAGGTATTCTTTATACTTACTATTTTTTATTCCATCATGATTTAACCAACAAGAATATAATTTACTCTCTTTGTCTATCATCTTAATTACCTCCACTTTTTTACTACACTGCTAATTAATCTGTATTGCATAATTGCTCCGTATTTCATAATTGTTCCGTATTGCAGCATAGCTGCTCTTTTTATATGTGACTAACTCTTAACTCCTACTTATAACTGTTTTCTAAGACTTTCCAAAATTCCATTTAAGTATGCCACTCCAAGGGCTCTATCATAAAGTCCATATCCAGGCATAGCTACTTCTCCCCAAATCATACGTCCATGATCTGGTCTTACAATTCCTTTAAATCCGATTTCATATAAGGCTTTCATAATTTCATACATATCTAAAGATCCATCAGAAGATAAATGTGCAGCTTCATCAAATTTTCCTGGAGCAATATGCTTAATGTTTCTAACATGGGCAAAATGAATTTTTCCCTTTAATGCTCTTATGATATCTGGAATATCGTTATTCATATTAGAACCTAATGACCCTGTACACAAGGTAACTCCATTACAAGGACTGTCCACCATAGTTACTAATCTTAATAAATTTTCCTTACAAGTCATAATTCTTGGAAGTCCAAATACTGGCCAAGATGGATCATCTGGATGTATTGCCATTTTTATATTATATTTTTCACAGGTTGGCATTATTGCTTCTAAGAAGTACTTTAAGTTGTTAAATAATTTTTCATTATCTACATCTTTATAAAGTTCAAATAATTCTTTAATTTTAGCCATACGTTCTGGCTCCCAACCTGGAAGCATAAATCCATTGGCTTTTGAATCCATAGAAGATAATAAGTTTTCAGGATTGATTTTATCTACAAGTTCTTGATCGTAAGATAACACTGTTGAACCATCAGGTCTTACTTTAGCAAGATCAGATCTTGTCCAATCAAATACAGGCATGAAATTATAACAAACAACATCTATCCCTTCTTGCCCAAGTCTTTCTAAAGTAGTAATATAATTAGCAATATATTTATCTCTATCAGGTGCACCAACCTTAATCGAATCATGTATATTAACGCTTTCTATTCCTGCAACTCTTAAGCCTGCCGCTTCAACTTCTGCCTTCATCTCTTTAATTCTCTCTAATGGCCACACTTCTCCAGGCATTGTGTCATATAAGGTAGTAACTACTCCTGTTACTCCTGGAATTTGTCTAATTTGTTCTAATGTTACTGAATCTGCTTCTTTTCCAAACCATCTTAGTGTCATTTCCATAATTATTTTCTTTCCTTTCTTAAGCCATAAATGCAATAAACGCATTTAATTCACCCTTATTTTACCTTCTCAATTTATAATTTGATTATAAAAGTTCTAATTAGAATTATACATCTCAATTTACGAAATTAGGTAAAAATTTCATAAATTGATAATTAAAATAAATATTTTTTACTTAGTCCATTTTGACTTTTTAATTTACTTCCCAAAAGTCTCCAGCTAAGCCTTCTATAATAGATCCACTCGCCCATGGCATCAAACAAAACCATGTACTAGCGAGAGAACCGTCACTATATCTTTCTGATAGCAGCCCTTGAGAATGACAGAACCTCTCAGACATCCAACCTTTTTTTCCATAATCAAATTCTTTATCATAGGTGTTATAGGTTTGACATCCCCAGCCAATAGTATCCAACATACGAGCTTTCACATATTTGTCTTCAGTATTTTTCACTAGGTACAATAATTCATCCACAATATTACTTGACATTGGATGAATATGTGGATTAGCAATAGACGTTACACTCCCTCCACAGCTTGACCACCTATTTTTACTAAGTGGCGGAACTTTAATTGGAGAATTATAGCAGAACTTAAAAGAAAATTCATAATCCATTGCATCTTTCATATGTTGCAAATAAATTTTTTCACCTGTTAATGCATGTATAAATCTGATAGCTTTTATATAAGCTAAGATCCCCTCAGAATCAGTAGCTTTATCTGTATCAAGAGGCCCTCCATAACATTCCATATGCTTAATATAGGTTTCATAATAATGCCTTTCGCTTTTCATCAAACTATCTAAGTGTGATTTATCACCTGTAAGATAGCAATAATATGCTAAAGCTGCCATACACCATGTACCACTAAAGGAATCATATTCAATTCCTGCACCAGTTTTTTCTGATAATATGAAAGGATATTCATTATCTGTATTTTTAGTCTTCTCAATTTTCATAAGAATAGAATTTACAAAGGCCAGCCACTCCTCATGATGGCAGTTCTTAATTTTAATTTCATAGTCATAAGCCTTTAAAATATAAAAAAGCGCCTGCCCTATCAAGTAGGAACTGTGTCCTGGTGTATGCATTCCATCAAACCACCAGCCATAATTGCTCCATTTTCCATTGTCATAAGCTCCAAAAGGCAATCCGGTGACAGAATTCAATGAATTATTCACAATGTTTGTTATACAAGCTAGTGCTTGTTCACGCATAGACTCATTCTCAAGCCTTAGTGCCGCCATCAATATAGGGGTTGCAACTGATAATCCATTGGTCCAAGTTATAGATATGATTTTGTTATACCTATAATCTCCACTATTTTCATTCTCAAAAACTTGTCCTGAATAACTACTATCTTCAGGAAGCCATGCATCTTGGTAAACTGCCAGTGATAAATCTTCAACTGTTGTCTTTATATCACTTGCCTTTCTTGGCTTTTGATGATATCTATAATAAACTTCTTCAATTACAGGATTTATATCCAGCTCACTTTTTGCATCAAACTCATATACCTCCATTGCTACTTCAATAATTTCTCCTGGTTCCAATTCGAAGCAATTTTCGCTTAAAGAAGTTCTCTCTCTAACATCATGTGATTTTATAAATAACCATGGTGCATTTTCATACCCTAACGTATAGCCTATAGTCCCTTTCTCTAATGAGCAAGTATATCCTGCATATTGATAAAATTCACTGTCTACTTCTGGTTTCCATTGCTGTTTCATCCCATTTTTATTAATAAAATATGGACTTGCACAAAATCCGTATATTTTATTGCTATCATACACCAAAGCTACTGGATGAGATAGTCTATCACTTCTTACCATCCATGAAGGAGATGATGGACGCTTTATCTCCTCCCTAAATCTTGGAAATTCATTAGGAACATTCTGTGGACACTCACCACGATTCCTTCCGTACATAAATGCAGGCATAAAATAGCGCGGACTTACTTTATTAAATTTTAACTCTAAATGAATAACTCCTGACCAATTTATTTTATTTTCATTGTTAATGACTACTTTTACTTGAAATGGATTCTTTATACTTCCATTTCCGCCTACTACATCTATAGATGCTTTTAATCCATGCTCCTTCAATGGAAGATAATCTATGTTCTCTTGTTCTTTATTTCTTGCTGTCATAATAAATTCCATGTTAATCACCACCTAACAATCATTCATGCAATCTTAATTCCTTGCATTTTATAATTATAATTTCGCATTTTATTAGCTTACTAAACAATACTTTATGCTTAAAAAACAAAAGCATAGCTATGATAAATTAACTATACTTTTGCCATTTAACTATTTTACCCCTTCATTCCTGTTGTCGCGATTCCTTCTACAAAATGCTTCTGGGCAAAGAAGAATATTAAAATACAAGGTAATATACTTACTAATGCCATAGCCATTATCTGACTCCAGTTAACTGAGGCTGATGCATCAAGTGATATCCTAAGTGCTAGAGGTAAAGTCAACTTATTAACACTATTAATGTAAACTAAAGAATTAAAGAAATCATTCCATGTCCACATAAATTGAAATATTCCTGCTGAGAATAATGCTGGTTTACTTAATGGCAACATAATTCTTAAAAATATAGTAAAGGAATTACAGCCATCAATTGTTGCTGCCTCGTCCAATTCTCTTGGTACGCCTCTAAAAAATTGAACTAACATAAAGATGAAAAATGGATATCCAGCAAAAATTGCAGGTACAATAAATGGATTATAGCTATCAATCCAACCTAAATCTCTAAATAGCATATATTTAGGGATTATAACAACAGCATTTGGAAGCATAAGTGTAGATATCATAAGCGCAAATAATATCTTTTTAAATGGAAATTTAAATCTTGCAAAACCATAAGCCACCACAGCACTTGACATAACTGTAAATAGTACAGTTGGTATAACAAGCTTTATTGTATTAAGGAAAAATGTGCTATACCCATATTGTCCAGTTCCTTTCCAACCTTGAATATAGGAATCAAACGTAAAAGCTTTAGGAAGTAGTGCTGCGGAACCAAATAATTCATCATTACCTTTAAAGGAAGCGAAGAAAAGCCACACAACAGGGTAAATCATAACTATTCCAACTATTATTAAAATTGCATATCTAAGAATTGTGCTTCTTGATTTTTTTTTCATTAGAAATCGCCTCCATCATCATAATAAACCCATTTCTTTGAACTTTTAAATATTATAACTGTGAAGAACAATATTATTAAAAATAGAACCCAAGATAAAGCAGATGCATATCCCATTTTAAAATATCTAAAAGCTTCTAAGTACAACTTCATTCCATATAAATAAGTTGATTGCATAGGTCCACCGCCTGTGATTACAAAGGCTGATGTAAATTCTTGGAATGACCCAACTAATTGCATAATAACGTTAAAAAATACTATTGGTGTCAACATTGGTATAGTAATAGTGAAGAACATTCTAAACTTTGATGCACCATCCATTATTCCAGCCTCATATAATTCCGCTGGTATCTGTTTTAATCCAGCAAGAAATAATACCATTGAAGAACCAAATTGCCATACAGTTAGAATATCTAATGTAAATAATGCTAAACTAGGACTCCCTATCCAATCTAAAGGTGGTATTGAAAATATAGATAAAATCTGATTTATTGTCCCATCCTTCATAAATAAGAAACGCCATAATACTGATACTGCAACACTTCCTCCAAGTATAGATGGAATATAATATATAGTTCTAAAAGCATTTATAAATTTTAATTTTGAATTTAAAATCATTGCAATAAGTAACGCAAAAGCTAATTTTGCAGGGACAGATGTAAATACATATATTATTGTCACACTTAGAGATTTCCAGAATTCTGGATCTATTGTAAATATACGAATATAATTATCTAAACCAACAAATTTAGGTGTTCCACCTAAACTTAAATTTGTAAATGAATAATAAAATGATGAAATCAAAGGGTATAATTGAAAGCCAATAAATCCCAATAACCATGGAGCTATATATAATAATCCAGTATATTTTTTTAATACCTTACTTTTCTTGCGGGTAACACTACTCTTTAAATTAATTGCTGTATTTTGTTCCACGTAAAAACCTCCTACCTTTACTTCAAATCAATAGCTTGAAATAGCTAATTATTTATACAGTAAAAGCTCCAGCTTAATATATAACTCTTTCCTTAGAAAAGTTAATATACTCAATGGAAATTAAGCTTATTTGCTGGAGCTTTCTAAAAATAACATTGCCATGTGTTGATTAATTCTAGTTTGCAGCGCTCTTCAATTCTTTTAATTTATTTTCATAAAGCTTAATCAAGTCATCCGCTGCTTGTTCAGGTGTAAACTTTTTATATGCAACATTTTCAATTTCAGTCAATAAAATATTTCTTATTTCTGAATTACTAGAAACACCATTATATATTAATCCTGGATTTTTTGTTGCTGCTTCAACAGCTTTAACTGCTAATGGGTTTACTTTATTTGCATCTAATGCAGCTTTTCTTGAAGCTTCTACAGGAGGTATAGATCTAACATCTCCTAAAATTTTAGCTGCTTCCTTATCATTAAAGAAAAAGTTCATAAACTTTGCTGCTTCTTTTGCATTAGCAGATTTTTTATTAATACAAAGTAAAGTCGCTGGTCTTACTACTATTCCTGAACTTTTTGCATCTTTAGGCACTGGATATAATGTAACATCTGCACTATCTCCTAAAGTACCAGTAAGCACTCCTATACCAGCTGCCCAAGTAAATGCACCACCAAATTGCTTATTTATCCATGCAGTATTTTGCTCTGGTTTAGATTTAAAAGTGAAGCTTTGCTCTGCTGGTTGTACAATTCCTTCATCAAATAACTTCTTTTCAAGTTCAAAAGCTTGAGTAAGTGTAGCTTTGTCAAATCCAATTGTATAATCATCTTTTATCCATTGTTGTCCAGTTTTTTGGATAACATATGGCATAATAATAAAGTCAATAAAATTATTTTGTTCAGCATTTATTAAGTAATTGTTACTATTTTGTGCATGAACTTTCTTTCCTTCTTCAATTAATTTATCCCAATCTAAATCTTTAGTTATATCTGCATTAGCAACTTTTAAAATATCCTTATTGTAAATTACAGTTAATGCATTTAATCCCATTGGCAATCCTTGAATTTTTCCATTAAGTGTACAATAACCATCTAAGAATTTTTTATCAAACCCACTCATGTCAATTGTGTCTTTAAATTCATTTAAGTCGTAAAACATTTCCCCCTGTTTTGCATAATCATAAATCCAAGGATTATCTACTTGGATAAGATCTGGTGCAGTACCACCACCTAATTGAGTTGATAATTTATCTTGATATCCATCAACACCACCATATTCTGCTTCTATCTTAACATTAGGATTTTGTTTCATATACAAATCTATTGCATCTAAAGTTGCCTTATGACGTACATCGCTTCCCCACCAAGAAAATCTTAGAGTAACTTGTTCTCCTTTGCTACTATCTTTAGCAGCATCTTTTGAAGAGCTGCCACACCCCACAAACATAGATGCCGTTATTGAGAGGGCACATAAAATACCAATGATTCTTTTTCTATTTTTCATAAATATCCTCCTAAATCTTATATAGTGGTAAACACACTAAAATTTCACTAATTGCTGCAGCTTTAATGTTATTCTATCACATATGTAATTCTTTACATAAGTGATCTATTATTAGAAATGGTATCGTTTTAACAGGACTTTTTTTATAATAAATACTAAAAGGTATCGTTTTCTTATGATTAGTGTCAATATCTCATAATTGTAAACATCTTCACACTTTAAATTTCTGTATCATATTTGTCAACTTTTGTGCAAGTTCTGCTTGACCTTCTGCAGATTTAGCAACATCATTAATAGCAAAAGTCACTTCATTAACACTATTTGATATATCCTCCGAACTTGTAGCTGATTTTTCTGCTGTCCCAGAGACATTTTGAAATGCATATGATATTTGTTCAACTAATTCATTCATTTGCTTTGAAGATGCTGAGATTTCATTTATTATACCATCCATAAATTTTGCATCATCTTCATACTGAATACCTGTTTTATTAAGAAACTCATAATTAGATTTTACATTATTATCTATAAACACAAGTACATCTTGACTACTTTTTGATAATTTCGTCACCGCTAGCTGTACTTTAGTTACCATGGCTTGTATATTCATTACTACCTCAGAAGATTGCTCCGCTAAATTCCTCACTTCATTAGCAACAACTGCAAACCCTTTACCTTGTTCTCCAGCTCTAGCAGCTTCAATTGCTGCATTTAATGCTAATAAATTAGTCTGTTCTGCAATACTTCCAATAGAATCTGCCATCATCCTAACTTCATTCACTACTTTTGCTTCTTCAATAGCATTTAATATGTGAGATCTATTTTCCATATATATTGAATTGCTTTCCTTTATTTCATTTGCTGCTTTATCTTTTATGTACAATGCACGCTTTTTAATATCATTTACAGAACCTGCTGCATCATTTGCTCTATTGGCAAGACTATTTGTGTTTGCTGTTATCTCTTCTGTTGATGCACTAACTTCTTCAGTTGTAGAACTCAAGTCCTGCACCCCTGCAGATATTTCTTCTATTGACTCATTTATAGATTCCATTTTAGCTGAGACTTCTTCTACTGTAGCTGATAATTCCTCACTTGTTGCCCCCATATCACTTGCATTATGCATTATTTCATTTATTAGACTCTTTATATTATTATTAGCTTTATTTAATGCATTAGAAAGATTTCCAAACTCATCTTTTGAACTGATTTTTATTGATTTGGTTAAATCACCATTACCAATTGCTTCTGCAAAATTCAAAACTTTTTTTATTTGTTTAGATATCCATATAGCTATTAACGTCCCTAACATAATAGCTATAACTAAATTTACAGTTCCTATCATAATTATTTTATAAATAGCACTCTGATATGTAAAATTATTTTCTTTATATAAATCATCAGCTTGATTTGTATTAATTCTAATTAAATTGCCTAAGTGATTATATAAGGCTGTCTTAACAGGTCCTAAATTAAGATATTTGTCATCAGCTTCACTATAATTATTTTCCTTTGCTAATTTCATAATTAATTCACTTGAATCTTTATACAATTTTATATCCTCTTTTATTAAAGCTAATGCGTTTTTTTCTTCATCAGATAATGCTGTTTTTTCATAGGTAGCTATAATTTCTTCATTTTCTTCATATAATCTCTTAACTTCCTTTTCAGCAGCTTCATTTTGATTATTTATATTTCGCTGAGCATCAATTTTTAAAATATCAAATCGAATATCTGCTATATTCTGCCTTATAGTTGTTAATTGTTTTATGGACTCAAGATTATCATTATGCATTTTATCTGCATTAACTTTGATTAGTTTCATATTCATTATTCCAACACCTCCTGCTAAAACAATAAATAATGCTACTAAAACAAATGCAGAAATTAGTTTTTGTATAGTTTTTAGATTTTTAAACCACTTCACAAAATATCCCTCCAAATTTTCTCTCGTAATTTTTGGTATTACAATTTATCTTCACTAAAAACAATAGAAACATATTCCTTACTGGCAAAGGGTTCGCCACCTTCAGAATACATAAATGCTTCATATGGATATGCTTCATTAAAATAAGGAGTGCTTTTAGAAATATCAATATTATCAACACAGCGAATCAAATTATGTAATAGCTCTTTGTTATAAGGTTCATTAGAATGAGATGTAAGAATAATATCAACCTCTAATTTGTTTAATTTATTAAGGCTGTCTATATAGTCACTCATTTTCTCACTTTCCTTTAAAAACATCCATACGTGTTGTAATACCGTGTCTCCAGAAAGTAAAAGTTTCCTTTTTCTTTCAATTAATGAAATACACCCAGCTGTATGCCCCTTACAATAAATTACTTCAAGCTCATATCCTCCTAAGTCAAATATTTCACCTTCTTTTATAGAAGTAAAATTCATATTATAATCTCTACTTATATATTCTTCTTCACTAAAATCTTTCGGAATTCCTATATTTTTTTTATAATTATTCACAGTCCATTTTCTCTTATCTGATAAAAGAATCTGCTTTGCTAATGTTATATCAGCTTCATGAATATATATATCATCAAACTCATAGTTTCCTCCCATATGGTCAAGATGACCATGGCTGTTTACAACAATAATAGGTAAAACAGTTATAGAGCTAATTGCTTGTTTTAGCTTTCCAATACCATAACCTGTATCAAATAACAATGCCTTTTCATTTCCCACCACTAGCGTACAGCATATTTTATTAGGATCACTTATATGATATACTCCATCCATTACCTTCCTAATTGAATAATATTCATTATACATATCAATCACTCCAATTCTTAAAATCACTTTATTATTAGCCTGCAACTTAATAAATTGCTTATTTTTTACACAAGTACTTAAACTATGCACTTTATTATAGATATCCAAATGAATAATCAAACTTATAAATGTAATATGCATACACTCTTGAGAAATTATAATCATAACACTACACTAGAAATTAGATACATATTTGTGCAAGCGGCATATGAAATTAAGCTGTGATGGTTATTAGTGGAAGGTTGTTCCACTTTCTGCTTGTCATAAATTTACTTTAGGAACATGCAGAAATGGGTGCATCCTTCCACTTAGAGCCCATCCAGCGAAAATTTCATAAGTCCGCTGTAATAAATATGTGTTTAATTTCGGTAAGTTCCGCATATGTCTAATTCTCGCTTTGGATATTTTTAGTTCATAATAATGCTATTCTAGCATAAATGTAATTATTTACATAAGATATCTATTATTATAAATGGTATCCTTTTATCATAACTTCATAAATAACTAATAGAAAAGGTATCTTTTTATCATATAATTCATCATTTTCTTATTATTAGAGTCACTTTCTCACCATTATTAACATACTTAATGTTTTATGTATGCAATTTTAATTATTATATGATAAAATCTTTATGTATACGTAATCATACAATATAAGATACTCTTGCCAAAAAAGCTATACTTACAATGATTATTAATATGAAACTAAATCATAAAATTAATAAAGATACCTTGATAGGAGGAATATTATAATGTATAAACTACTCGTCGTAGATGATGAAAAGGAATCCAGAAATTTATTATGTAGCTATTTCCCATGGGGTGATTTGGAATTTGAAATTGTTGATCAATTAGAAAATGGAAAAGTTGCTTTAGAATATATTTTAAATAATCCAGTTGATGTAATCCTTTGCGATATAAAAATGCCTTTTTTAGACGGTATTGGACTTGCTAAAGAAATATTTAATCGCCACATAAAAACAAAAATTATTTTTTTAAGTGCCTATAAAGACTTTGACTATGCTCGTAATGCTCTAATTTACGGTGTCAGTCATTATATTGTAAAGCCTTCAAAATATAATGAAATTTTCGAAGTATTTTCCTCTTTGAAAAAAATTTTGGACAATGAAGGTTTAGCTAACAAAAATGATTCTTTAGATATACCTGTAAATGATTTTAAAGATTTATCAAATTATGACTCAAAAATCATATCCTTTGTTAAAACTTATGTGAATGAACACTATAAAAGTGCTAAACTTGAAGATATTGCTGAATCTGTTCACATGAATCCTAACTACTTAAGTCAATTTTTCAAGCAAAAAACTGGAGAATGCTTTTCTAATTATTTAATAAAAACAAAAATGAATCATGCTGCTAAACTCTTAGACGACATAAGATATAAAACCTATGAAGTCAGTGAAATGGTTGGCTATAGTAATACAAAAAATTTTACTAGAACCTTTAAGAACTTCTATGGAAAAAGTCCTAAAGAATATAGAAATCAAAGAGAGATAATTGATACTGGCGCTTTTGAAAGGTGATGAATTTTTTTGAACAAGAACTTTTTCATAAAGAATTTAATTATATTTTTGCTTCCTATCCTAATCCCAACATTTGTATTAGGTTCTTTATCTATAATTATTACTCAAAGATATATTAAAAATCAGATAACAGTAAATAATGCAGATCTTCTAAATCAAACCAAGTCTAACATTGACTTGATTTTTAATGAATTAGATCCGCTTAATATACAATTCGATTACACACCAAGCATTGCTTTAACTCTAAAGAATGTTTCAAAAGAAGAAACTTTACTTTCATCAGATTTAACAAATACAGATAAAATTTGCTTCTTTTTGAATTCATTTGCTAATTCGAAGCCGTATATTTATTCTATTCATATCTATTACCAAAATGAGAATGGCAGGTTTTATACCACTAATAATGGTATAACAAATTTAAATAATTACTTTGATACCTCTTGGTACAAAAACTATTTGAATCATAAATCAGATGAAAAAATGTGGATAGAAGCTCGTAACATAAAACAATATAATTTTGAAGAAAATGAAACCAAACTTATAACCGTTTATAAAAGAATGGCTCTAAATAATGGTGTTATAGTTTTGAATATTAAAGCTGATTATATACAAAACTTACTTAATAAAGCAGCTACTGCACCTGAACAAAAAATCTTTATACTAGATGATAATGCCAATGAACTTATTAGCAACAATACTTCTACTAATATAGCTAATTTTGATACAAATGAACTCTTAAAATTAGATAATAATATTTTATACTCTCCATCAGAAAAAAAATTTCTAAGTAAATCAATCATTCATTCTGATAAATTTTCTTGGAACTACATATCTATAATTCCTGAAGACATTTTATATAATGTTTCTATGAGATTGTTTAAAAACACTATTGCATTATTGATAGTTTCGTTTATTTTAGGGTTAATTCTAACTTTCTATCTTACTCGAAAAAACTATAATCAAATTTCAAATATTATATCTATAATTGATTCAGCTAAGAATAATCAGACTCTGCCAGTGATAAATAGCAGTACAAAAAATGAATACAGTTATATTATAGAAAATTTACTTACAACCTTTATTGAACAACATTATTTAAAAGTGCAATTATCTGAAAGAAAATATAAACTAGAAAATATGGAGCTTATTGCACTACAATCTCAAATAAACCCTCATTTTTTGTATAATACATTACATACAATATATTGGGAAGTAATAAAGGAAACTGGGAGTAATAGTAAGCCAATTAAGATGATAGAAAACTTATCTAGCATATTAGACTATTCTTTAAGAAAACCTTGTAACAAGGTTATTCTTGAGGAGGAAATTTTATATACTAAAGCCTATCTAGATATTCAAATGATTAGATATGCGGATAAATTTGATGTAATATGGGTTTACGACAATATGGTAAAATCTATTTCAACAATTAAGTTATTAATACAGCCCTTAGTTGAAAATTGTATTTACCACGGAATAAAAAATAAGGAAGGGAAAGGTAGCATTAAAATAAAAATAACATTAAAAAATGATTCATTAATGCTCTCAATTATTGATAATGGAATTGGAATTGATAAACAAAATCTTGAAGCAATAAAAAATAAGTTGAATTTTGATGGCAATCACACAGATCATATTGGTTTGTTTAATACAAACAAACGCCTCAAATTAACTTACGGAAATGATTATGGTCTTAAAATAAATAGTAAATCAGGCTTTGGAACTGTAATTTACATCATAATTCCCACATCCTAAGCCTAATTAAAATTATGCAGCCAATAAAACTAATTAGTATTAATCCCTTAAATAAATAGCCTCACTATAACTAGTGAGGCTATTTATTATTCATAACTTTCTATTATAATGCTTTCTGTAATGCCAATTGGTTCTAATAACATGTATTGGGATAACCAGTCATATTGTTCTCTAACTAGTGTTGTACTCACGTCTATTACTAACTTATTTTCACCTTCAAAAATGTAATCAGAAATATCAAATCTATATGGTGGAACTATTTTCATACCTATTTCTTTGTTATTTAAGATAACTTTTGCACTTTCTGAAACTCCTTTTAATACTAAATAGGATTTAGCTTTTTTTGAATCAACGTTGAAACTCATTTCATAGCGAATAATCCCTGCAAAATCCTCTTTTCCATCTAATTCCTGTAACTGAATTAAAGAGTCTAAGGTTATTGCATCCTCGAATACGTTAAAATCTTTGCTAGTTGCAAAAGATACTTTATATATTCCCTCTACTGCTTTTTCTTCTACTTTTGTAAGAATTTGTTCCTTTCCACCTTCATACTCTAGTTGAGTATGAGGAAAAATAACTATCTTTGATTCATAAGGATAGAGATTTAATTTTAAAGCATTTTCATCTTCTTTAAGTATATTCTCCATTGCATTATAAGTATATGCTGTACTTGAAAATGGTATTTTCAACTTTGTAGATATAATATTATATGGATGTTCATTTACAAACATAAATATATGACCATCTTCCTGTTCATAATGATAATATCTCAAATAAGGCTCGTAAGAGCTTGTAGATATCTCATATAACCCAGCTTTCTTTAAATCGTCTACTAAATCATCTAAATTAATCACATGAATATTTTTTTCTGCTTTCATTTCTTTTAAAACAGATTCAATATAATTTCCTTCACTTTCACGTACAGGTAGTGCTTCTAAGAAATAAATAGGCATTTGTTTTTTAGCAAATACTAAGATTTTTTCTAAAAATGCTTTTGGTAAAGCTTCTGCATAAGGTACTACTAACCCTTTAAAAATTTCTTTATTCACTTTTATGCCATCATAATTACTTTCTGCTTTTACTAATTCATCTATTGGTAAAATATCAAAATCTATTTGATTTCTTGTGAGTTCTGCTGCTGGCTTTTGAAGAAGCATATATTCTCCAGCCCACTCTGCTTCTCCATGATACACAATAGCTAAAGGTGCTCTATGAATACCATCAGAAAGTAAATGACTCATACGATTTGTATAATCCATCAATAGTTTAAAGCCTTCAAATTGTGGATTTTTTCCATGAGCATAAAAATGCGGAGGACAGTCAAAGTCAGGATATTGCTTTGGATCAAACGCATGAGGCACAAATTCATTTACTCCACGAACTAACATATGATCAACAGTCCACTTCATTTTTTTATTACCTTCTGCCCAGCCATATGCGCCAAAAACTTCACACATAGTCCTTCCTTTTTTCTTAGGATCCATATGTCCAAGTGATGTTCCAAGCTTGGCTAATGCATAGTGAAAAAATTCTCCATCCCATCCATTGCTGGTCATAGCCTTATTTACGCAGTAATCCTGCCCTGGCATTAGTTGATGAAGTACCTCATCAATACCTGCCATATGCTGACCTGCCATAGCACGATAAAAATGTCCTGCTCCATATCCAAGTCTTCCATGAGCATTATTGTCCTCTATAGTATGTCCAATATACATAACGTTATGTTCTTCACACCAATTTCCTATTCTTTGATTAAAATTTTCTGAATATAATCTACTCACTAAATCCATATATACATATCTAATGTGATGAGCTTTCTCTCCACCTTCTATAAATAAAAGTGGCAAATACATAAGTGAAGAAATTCCTAGCCTTTTATCCATAAGCTCTAACATATCTTTACGCCAAGGTAGTACCATGTCAAAACGCCCTATAGAACCTAATGGCCCATGCATATTTCCAAAGCGTGGTTCATCTGAGAAAAAGCCAACTATAGTTTGTCCAAACTCTTCTTTATATTTTTCATAATGAGACTCATATACAGTATTAATTAAAATATCTGTTGCTTCTGGATCTATTGGATTTAAATATCCCTCTGTCTGCTTTTCTCCACCATTAAAACTGGTATACAGAATCATAACACTCCACTGACCTTCTGGCAAATCGAAGGAAACTGTCTTATTTTCCTTTACTCCTTCTGTAATATCCATTAGAGTATCTGGGTCTACATTTTCATAATCTAATTTTCTACCAAGAATAACTCCAATTATTTCATCTTCCTTGTCTGATAATGCATACTTAATAATCGCCTCTGCATTTTTCATAGGGCCAACAAAATCTAATACTTTTAGCCCTAAAAATCGCTTACGAAGATGAGGAAATTCATTTTTTATGCGACCATTTGCAAAGCCTGTTGGAAAGTGAGAATCATCTAAAATCCAAACCTTCATATCTCTTTTTTTAGCTTCATCTATTATGGCGTCTATATCCATCCACCACTTATCCCCTAAAAAATCAGGATGTGGTCTAGCCTCTACGCAAACCGATTTGATTCCTGAATTATAGATCTTATCCATATAATCACGTAATACCTGCTCTTCTTCACCGTGCTGCCAAAATAGAGGAAAAATGTGATTTGAATATTTTCCTGATAATACTTCTTTTACTTTTTTCATGTTTCTTCTCCTCTTAATTAATTAAAAATCAAATATTTATTAGGTTATTTTTCGTCACCTTTTACCCCAAATAAATATGCTAAAACACCTGAAACTACAAATGATGCTGCTGAAGCTGCTAAGTAAATAATAAAATGCCCATTATTTCCTGTTGGGTTTAAGAACATTGGAGCTCCTAGAACTCCTCCACCACCAAATCCATACATCATTAATCCTGCAGCTGCTGTAATAGCCCCTCCAATACCACCACCTATAAATGCACATACAAAGGTTCTTTTATATGGCAGTGCAATACCATAGATAATTGGCTCTGTTACTCCTAACAATCCTGTTAAACAATTTGAAAATCCAAAGGCCTTCTTTTCTTTATCTTTAACCTTTAATCCAAAACCTAACGCCACACCAGCTAAAGCATAAACAGTTACTGAAAGTATAGCATTTATTGGGTCCTGATGCATAGTTGCTATGTTATTTATTAAGATTGGAATAAATGCATAATGTAATCCAAAAATTACAATTAGTTGCCAAAATGCTCCTAAGAAAATACCAGTAAATAATGGACTTAAGTTATAAAGACCACTAGTTAACGCTGCTAATCCATTACTCATATATGTAGCAATTGGTCCAATTACTATAAATGTAAGTGGTACTACTATTATTGCAGTAAGACAAGGCGAAAACATTGATTTAAATGCTGTTGGCAATTTTTCTGTAAAGAATCTTTCTATTTTTGATGCTATATAAGCTGCTATAATAATTGGAAATACGGAACTTGTGTAGCTCATTAATATTACTGGAATTCCTAAAAAAGTTAACCCATTATGCTGAGTGTATGCAGTTACTATGTTAGGGTACACAAGTGCTGCCCCGATAGCAGCTCCTAAATAAGGATTACTTTTAAATTTCAAAGATGCAGAGAATCCCAACATAATTGGTAAAAAGTAAAAAAAGCCATCTGCAAATGCATAGAGAATTTGATACGTTCCATCAGTAGGAGCTAATAGATTAAAAGTCGTACATAATGATAATGCACCCTTTAATATACCACTTGCACCTAATACTCCAAGAATTGGTCCTATAACAGCTATAATTGTTTTAAAAAATGCATTAAATAAATTATCTTTCTTTTCACTGTCTTCTTTTTTTATTTCTGTAGTACCATCTGTCATACCAATCTCTTCACAAACAGCAGCATAGGCTTTTTTAACCTCTGTTCCAATAACAACTTGATATTGTCCACCTTGCTGAATTACAGATAAAACCCCTTTAGTGTTTTTAATTTCATCTGTTTTTGCAATCTTTTCATCCTTTAAAACAAAACGTAATCTCGTTACACAATGTGTTAGATTTTCTATGTTATCTTTTCCACCAATTAGAATTACTACTTGCTTTGCTAAATCTTTATAATCCATAAATTTTCCTCCTTAAGTTTATAAATTTAATATTTATTATTGCTATATGTAAATGATATCATCTTAATCATTATGCAAAAATATCAAAACAAAAGAAGTTGACTGACCAAACTTAATATTATAATATAATCTTAAATTTTGTTATAAATTATCAATATAATCAATATTTTTAGTTTAGTGGATCAACTCAGAACTTTACAAATTTATAATATTTTAATATAGCAGGAATTGTAATCAAACTAGGGAAGAAGGTTTTTAATATGAATCATAGAGAACTAGATGAAATGCTTATGCCTCTTACAGATCGCGAAATTTATCATAAAAATCACGGCAATATATCAAGTTTTTATAATCAACTTAGTCAAATTGATTATGAAGGTAAAAAAATATATTTGTTTAACTTAGCAAATTTACTATCTGGAGAAAATATTACTCTTTCGAGGCATACGCGTTTTGCTGAAGTACCAATGCATATACATGATTATATAGAACTAAGCTATGTATATTCTGGAAAAGTTACAGAAATAATTAAAGATAAAACTATAACTTTAAAAGAAGGGCAAGTTTCTATAATTGACACTGGAATACCCCATTCTATTTTACCAACAACTGAAAAGGATATAATTATTAATATGTTAATGCGTAAGGAGTATTTTACAACATCTTTTCTAAGCAGATTATCAACTAAAGGTATCATATCCCAATTTTTAGTCAATGCAATTTCAGATAAAACTAATCACGATAATTATATTATTTTCAATTCAGATAATAATGAAAAAATGCCTAATCTTATAAAAGAACTTCTATGCGAATATTATGATAAATCTTTGTTTTTTAATGAAATTATAGATTGCTATATGATATTAATATTTACAGAACTACTAAAAACTTTTCAATATGATACAAATAAATCTCTTTCAAATTCTAAAGGAACTGCGACAGTTATTGATATCCTTAATTATCTTGAAGAAAATTATATGACCTGCACTTTAGCTTCAACTGCTAATCACTTTAATTTCCATCCAAATTATTTAAGCTCATTAATTAAAAAAAGTACAAATAAGTCCTTTAAAGAGCTTATTCAAGCACAAAAGCTAACAAGATGCTCGATCTTACTTTCTAACAGCAATATGCCAATTTATGAAATTGCTACTGAAGTTGGATACCAAAATCTAAACTTCTTCTATAAGAAATTTAAAGATTACTTTGGAGTTACTCCTAATGAATTTCGCCATAAATATAACTCATGACAATAATATTAAAATTATTGAAATAATATAAAAGTGATGTTAATTACTCACAATTTAAGTACTTAACATCACTATACTAATATTTCAATATTAATTTAGTTGCAGTGATTCATATCTATTACAGACTTCTTGTTTCTCCACCTTCAATTCTTACAGCTTTATCATCTACGCTAATCCATACTGTTATTGCAGTCGGATTATAAACTATATCTCCTTTAGCTGAAAATTCAAGCTGCTTTAATGCCTTTATATATCTCATTACATCAACATTTGTTGCAAACCAAATTTCATCACTTTTAGAAACTAACTTACAAAAATCTTCAATTAGATTCCAATTATTATTTCTTTCAAACTCAAAACTATGTCCCCAAACGTACATAAGCTTTAGTTTTCCTTTAAACTCATAATCTAAAAACTTTTGTCCAAGTTCCATAAGATTGTCATCATGATGACAAGTTGCATTCCAAGCTAAAAAATCTTCTGGTATATAAAAATCATGATGCGAGATTACAGTTCTTGAATACTGCATTCCAATGCTATCAAGAATTTTTATTAGTTTCCCATTAAAAGCTCCATATGGATAAGACATTCCTTTTATTGGATAACCAACTAAAGATTCTAAGCATTTTCTGTCTTCAATTATTTCTTCTATAATTGCTTCAACAGGTATGCAATCTAAAAACGGATGAGTTTTTGCATGCACTGAAACCTCGTGACCTTTATAAAGTTCTGCAACTTCAGCTTTTGTAATAAAATTTTCCTTATCTAACATTCCAGAATTTAAATGAAACGTACCTTTTACTCCATACTTATTAAATATGCTTATCAACCTTCTATCAAAAATCTGACAGTCATCATAACTCATAGTCAATGCTTTTGTTCTTCCTTCTGGAAACAGATCAAAATTTATATTCATAATTCTCACCTCAAAATTAATATATGGTCCAATTATCAAAGCTCAATTGTCTATTATCAGTTGCTATACAAGTCTTAACAAAAAGAGTTCTTGCAAACAAATTTAACACAATATAATTACCATGCAGAATATGGACAATCTTTTTCCCGCTGTAAGGCTCTTATCTGAACAATGCATCCACATTGCATGCAGGTTGTACTATACTCTAGATACTTACATCCCCCACACTTTTGAAGCCTTTTACTGTAGGTTTCTTCAGATACTAATTTAAAATTTCCGCTATTAACAATACTAATTACCATTGCTTTTATGTCTTCTGATGCAACTTTAACACTTGCTGAGCACCCTTTACAGTTATCTATATATGACATAAGCGCTTATTCTAATTCTAATGTAACTAATGACATAGCAGGTAATTCTGCTGTAAACTTGCCTTCTGCTATGCTAGCACCATTAAATACTTTTGGTGATACTTTTTCTGGTTCTTCAAAAGTATTATGAGCGTTCATTACATCAGCGGTAAGTATAGTGCCTGTCACTTTAGTCATAACATTTCCTCTTAATTCACATTGAATATCAGCTGATTTTGTAGGACTTAGATTGCATATAGATATATGAATTTTTCCTTTTACATCCACTGAAGCAGTTGCGCTTACCTGTGAAATCTTATCATCGCCACAAACATAATCAGGTGCTTCAATATTTAAGTCAATTAATTCAGCATCTTGATGAACCTTGTACATATTAAAAGCATGGTATGTTGGAGTTAAAATCATCTTACTTCCCTCTGTAAGTATAACTGCTTGAAGCACGTTTATTGCTTGAGCTATATTAGCCATTTGAACTCTATCACAATGCTCATGAAAAATATTAAAATTAATTCCAGCAATTAAAGCATCTCTAATTGTATTTTGCTGATATAAGAAGCCTGGATTTGTTCCTGGTTCAACATCAAACCAAGTCCCCCATTCATCAACAATTAAAGCTACTTTCTTATCAGGGTCATATCTATCCATAATTGTTGAATGTTTCGAAATAAGCTCCTCCATAAACATTGATTTTTTCATAGTCATAAACCATTCTTCTTCACTAAACTCTGTAGCAGAGCCTTTACCTAACCAAAAATCTCCTGGAACTGTGTAATAATGCAAGCTTAATCCATCCATAAATTTACCTGCTTCTCTCATAAGCACTTCAGTCCAGTTATAATCATCACCATTAGCCCCACAAGCTATTTTAAAAATTTTATTATCACCAAAATTTCTTACATAACTTGAATATCTTCTATATAAATCAGCATAATATTCTGGACGCATATTACCGCCACAACCCCAATTTTCATTTCCCACTCCAAAGTATGTAAGTTTCCAAGGCTCCTTATTACCATTTTCTGCTCTTAAATTTGCCATTGGTGATTCTCCATCAAAAGTCATATATTCAACCCATTCTCTCATCTCTTGAACAGTTCCACTTCCTACATTACCACATACATATGGTTCTGCACCTAAAAGCTCACATAATTCAAAAAATTCATGTGTACCAAAATGATTGTTTTCTGTTACTCCTCCCCAATGTACATTAACCATCTTAGGTCTCGCTTCTGGATTACCTATACCATCCTTCCAGTGATATTCATCGGCAAAGCATCCTCCTGGCCATCTTAAAACTGGTAGCTTTAACTCTTTTAAGGCTTCCACTACATCTTTTCTAATTCCATTTATATTAGGAATTTCAGAATCCTTTCCTACCCAAAAACCGCCATAAATGCATCTTCCTAAATGTTCAGCAAAATTTCCATAAATATTCTTGTTTATTTTTCCTTTTTTAATATCTGTATTTACAACTATCTTTGACATATTACACCTCTTAACTCAAATTTTATCTATATTCTATTTACAATGAGCAATGGTCCTTGATCATTGTCAATTAATCCTATCTGCAACAAAATTGTTTTCTATATTGTAATGGTGTCTTTTCTTTCAATTGAACAAATTTATTTATAAAATAATCTGTATTACTATATCCAACCTTCTCTGAAATTTTATAAATTTTATCGTCACTTCGTTTTAGTAATTCTGCTGCTTTTTCAATTCTATATGCGTTTAAGTAGTCTTTAAAGGATACGTTATATTGCTTTTTAAATATTTGACCTAAATAAGCGCTATTGATATAGTACTTTTCACTTAAATATTTTAAACTTAACTTTTCCATATAATGTTCTGAAATCTCTTTGTTAATTTGACTTAAGATTCCTTGAAACGAGTGCTGCCTTAATTGATTTAAATATTCTGCAAATTCCAAAGAAAATGTTTTCAAATGATTTACACTTCCTCGACTTATCATTTGTTCAAAAGAAATCGAAGTAATATATTGCATTACTTCCTCTTGGTCAATTTCTGAATCTAGTTCCTTTGCAATATTAATAAGATTACACAATAGATAATTAATATTTATTTTTATAATATCTAAGTTTATCTTATGTTCTCCGAAACTCTTGTAAATTTTCTCTACACACTTTACTATTTCTTCCTTATTGTTATCCTCAATTTCATGAATTAAATAGTCCATATATTTTTTTTCTTCACTACAGTTTAATTCTTTTCTTTTTGCCATTTCATCATAATATGCAATATTATTTTCAATTGAAAAATCAGAAAATAATTTAGCTACAGTTGCAGATTTGTATGATAATGCTATTGTTTCAATATTATCTACTTTCTCACCTACATAAATAAAAAAATCATATTTTTGAATTTGTTGCATATTTGTTTTAAAATTTAAAATATATTCATGCTCAGCCATTCCTTTTTCTTTCGCAAACCTTTTATCATAAATAAATCCAATATCATAACAATCCTTAGTTTGTCCCATATCAATAATGACATTGTAATAATTTTCCCCAAGCCATCCAATAATGTTTTGATAAAAAATCTGCTGTTGTTCCATTTTTTCATTTTCTGATATAGTTATTTCATCATGATTATTATAATTAATTTCAATAATCAAATATCTCAAATCAGAAGAAAAGTCTTGATATTTTTTAATGTATTCTAAATTTGCATTATTACATTTACCATGTATAATTTCATTAAAAAATCTATCATACACAACCTTATCTTTAATTTTTTGCATTGTTTGTTGTTGTTCCTGCTTTATAAATTCTTCTTTAAAAGAGCTCAATACCTTAATCAGTTCCTCTTTTTGGATTGGTTTTAAAATATAATCATTCACATTACATTTTATTGCTTTCTTTGCATATTCAAACTCATAATATCCACTTAACACAATTATTTTAACTTCTTCTGATATATTTTTACGCACATATTCAATTAATTCAATTCCATTCATTTCTGGCATTTTTATGTCTGCAATTATTAAATCAATATCTTTCTTTTCCAATTCCTTTATTGCTTCAAGTCCATTAGCAGCTTCTCCAACAATTTCATAACCATATTGTTCCCAATTAATTAGAATCTTTAACCCTTGTCTAATAAATGGTTCATCATCTACAATCAATACCTTTATCATAATATCCTCCTATATTAGAAATCATTATTTTGATTATTTTTAAATAAAGAATTAGTAAAATTTGATTCATCAAGATAAATTTGTATTGTAACATCTGTTCCTTCTCTTGGTTTACTGTCAATTTCAAATTTCATATTATTATTACAATACATTTGTAAGCGCATATAAGTATTAAGTACTCCTGTACTTTTACTGTTACTAAGCATATCTATTTCAGCATTTCTTAATTTATTTCTAAGCAAATCTAACTGTTCTTTATCCATCCCACTTCCTGTATCTGAAATCTCTATAATTAAACTATTATCTGACCTAACTATAGAAACGTTAACACTGGCATTATGAGATACTTCTTCAATACCATGAACACAAGCATTTTCAACAAAACTCACAATTGATAATTTGGGAATTTTTATATTTTTACATTCTTCCATAATATAAAAGCTGAAAGATAATTTTTCACCAAATCGGTACTTTTGTATTTGAAGATAATTTTCTACAAAGGTCATCTCATCTTCAATGGTAATATGATCTTCTCCCCAATTTATTGTTTTCCTCAGTAGCACTGATAAATTTTCAATTATATCTGCTGTTTCACTCTCACCTTTAATTAAACTTCTCATTCGAATACTTTCAAGAGTATTAAACATAAAGTGTGGATTAACTTGACTTTGGAGTGCCTTTAACTCAGCTTGTTTTTTTGCTAACTCAAGCCGCTGCTTCTCAGCATCTCTCTTAAATACTACTTCTATTAATTCCTTAATTCTCAGTACCATTAAATTATAGCTTCGAATCAGTTTCCCTATCTCATCTTGTCCTTCATTGCTTTCTATTGTGGAAAATTCTTCTTTTTCTACTTTTCCTAAATAGATTCCAAGCAATGTTACTCTATATCCAATTGAATGCGATACCAAACCAATAATTATTGTCGGTAATAATAAATTAAATATTGCTAAGCCAAATAATATTTCTTTTTTCTCTACAATTTTTGATAATGGACTAACTTCATCTGCTGTAATAATGATATCCCAAGTTTCATTTGCTACCTTAAACCTAAAGAAATCGCTAAATTTAATATCTTTTGCTTCTATAGAATCTATAGTATCAAACATCTCTTTACCAACATTAGATTTTTTATTAGAGAACAATATATAATTTTTATTACATACATATAAGTTTGCGTCCATTTTTTCATTTAAAATATCATTTAGTATAACGTTATAATCCACATCAATTTTTAAAATATTCTCATGTGATTTATCAAAATTATCTAGTTTTCTTGTGATACTAATTGTTCTTGCTGTATTGTTGAATTCAAAATTTTTTCTATTATTATCATAATATACAGATATATTCATAGCTTCTTTATTTTTATGAAATTGCCTATACCACTCACTTTGACGTATTTCTGGTGTTAACTTTATGAAATTACCACTATCGCTAATTGTTTGGTTATCAGTATAAATTGTAACTTGATATACGTGTTGTGAATTGTAGTAGTAATTGATTACATTATTCTGCAATAAATAATTATAACTCTCATAGTAATCAAGTAAGCTGCCATATCTTTTTGTAATAAAATCGTTTAAAGTTATATCATTATGTAGATGATCAGATACTAATACACAATCATCTAAAACAGAACCCAAATCATACTTAACCCTCTCTACTGCATGCTCCATATTTGTCTTTTGTTCTCTTACGCCATTATTCTTTATAGTTATATATACAATAGAATTAGTAACTATGATAGGAATCAGAACACAAAATAAATATATTATTAATAATTTTGTTCTAATGCTATAATTATTTATTATATCTAATTTCTTCATTCCATTACCTCTTTTTCTAAAAGCACTTGTCCATAATTCTATAATATAATACTATCTTAAGTTAAGCAATAATTTAACTCCTTATACTAAAATATCCATAAGTTTTTGATATATAGATATCAAAGCAATAATTACCGAAATATGATACATTTATCTTCCACAGGACTAGTGAAATTTTCGCTGGAGGGTTCTAAATGTGGGCTTGTCGTCATTTCAGCGTGTTCCAGATGTAAAATATGGACAAGCTGAAATGGAACAAGCCCCCATTAATAACCATCATCAGCTCAATTTCACATGCCTGCTTCCAGAAAAATGTATCTGATTTCTAGTATAGTGTTACGATTATAATTTCTCAATGATGCATGTATATTCCATTTATAAGTTTGATTCTTAAATTGGATATCTATATATAAAAATCTAATGCGAGAATTAAACTTATGTAGCAACTTCTCCCTATATTTGCTCCTAATTAAATGACAATTGATCATTGATCCTGTGGTTTATTTTAAAATATTATATTTGAACTCTGAAAATTCAGCAGCCCCTCCTATTTCTTTTGTAGAAAATAAAAACAATCCAAAGCGGCATCCTACAAACTGATCCATCTTCCATACCATATTATGTGTAATACCTAGTTTCTTCCATGTTCCTGCATCTTCATAATAAAATTCGCACTTATCTTGATTATCTATAAAATAACCAAATGCTTTAATTGTAACCATCGGTTTACTTATGGTAATTCTTGCATATTCAGTTCCAGGCTCATTATTTACCAAATTTCCAAATATAGATTTGTCATCAGTTGCTCTTGCTAACATTACCAAATAATATTTATCTCCTTCTTTCGTTAAAGCAATTAAGCCATATGAACTAATCAAAAAGCAAAGCCCTGCATAATCACCATCTTTAAGTTCTTCTCCATTTAAAGTTACAATTGCTTCACAGGCTGGTCCCATAGCACGCTGTGTAAGTGTATTTACTGCATAATTTATATTTTGACTTATTTTCCCTGAATGGATTCGATATGTTCCTGTTTTTTCTGTTACTGACCACAAATCACTTGAAGGAATGTGATTCCATTGCCATATATTTTTCAAACTAACATTTCCGTTTACATCTGCTTCATAAACAAAATCATCATTTCCAACAAGTTGCTTGTACTTATATTCTGGTCTTGTACTTGGAATTTCAATATATTGTGGTGCTTTTTTATCGAATACTGGAAAATCATTTTCAAAATGCATTGGAACAATAACAGGTATACGGCCAACAGCACCATGATCTTGAAATAAGATTCCATACCATTTTCCTTCTGGAGACTCTACGATTCCTCCTTGAGCAATTCCCGAATTGTAGTATCCCATATCATCATCAAAAACCTCTCCCCCAACAAATTCACCTTCTAATGAATCTGCTACAAAGCAAGCTTGGGTTCTACGCTGATGACCAGACTTTAATATATGAATAAAAAATACGTAATACCTACCATTAATTTTATAGAAATGAGCCCCTTCATAGCCAAGTATATATTCTTGTGTCTCACTAACTATAATTCTATTTATACCACCTGCTTTTGGCCTCGAAAGATCCTCTTCCAATTCTGTAAGATGAATTTCAGTATTTCCATAAACAATATAAATTCTATCATCATCATCGAATAGTAGTGAACAATCATGATAAAAGCCATCAATTTCACTCTTTATCCAAGGGCCATCAATATTATCAGCTATAAATAAATAAGTTTTTTGTGTGTCATTAGCCACAAAGCATACATAGAATTTTCCCTTATGATGACGGAGGGAAGCTGCCCACATACCCTTTCCATAAATTTGTTTTTCACCTTCTAGCTTTTGAGCTGGTGTATCCTCTAAAGCTTCATAAACATAGGAGGCTATTTCCCAATTTATTAGATCATAGGAACGCAATATAACGCCACCTGGCATAAAATGCATTGTCGTAGTAATCATATAATAAGTATCATTAACTCTTATAACATCTGGATCTGGATAATCAGCCCAAAGAATAGGATTATTAATCATATTAAAGTCTCCCTAAATATTTTATCTTGTATTTTTATATTCAAACCAATAGAAATCTGCATAATTATTAGTAGGATTACCATTGCTGCTTGCATACATTCCTATTGTACAGCCTACAAAGCCTCCAGCTACTTCTGTACTCAAATTTTTACTGTTAACATTTTCTTGTAATACCTTAAAATTAATTCCATCATTTCCATAATAAAAAGTTAAATTCTGACCATTGCTAACTATTTTTAAATACAATTTGCCAGGACAAATTTCTTCTTTTGAAATTAAAACGTCTTCTCCCTTAATACATTCAACAATTTGAAGTATATTTTTTCCTTTATCCTTAATACATTCATATCTCATATGATATTCATTACTTTGAACTACTGCAATTCCAGCACTCTCTTTCTCCTTGACCGGATTAAATTCCATCATAGTAGACACCATGTAATAATAATCTTTTTGTCTAATTCCTATATAGGCTGGATTGTCTAAGTCTTTTAATGATTGTTCTTTTAGGTACAGTCTTAAGCAGCCTTCCTTGTCTGTTAAGGAATATAAACTTTCACTTGGATTTCTCAAAAATACAAAAGAAGTATCTAACGCCTTTCCATAGAAATGATAACAGGCTTCTTTTGGTTCTACTTTATATTCTAAAAGTTCATGTTCCTGCTCAAGTTCTAATATTCCAACACCAGGATTTACTACTGGCCAACCCTCTTCCCATATTACTTTAGCTAAAAAGGGTTCTCTTCCAGTATTACAATAGCCCTCACAGGTTCTACTTGCTAGCATTACCATAAACCATTTATCACCTTGTGTTTTCACTAAGTCTCCATGTCCAACATGCTTTATTGGATAATTTTTTCCTAAATGTCTATGAGTAATAATAGGATTACGTGGACAGCCTTCATACTTTCCAAATATAGATTTACTTCTTGCAATAGTAACACAGTGCTCAGGGCCTGTCCCTCCTTCTGCAATCATCAAATAATAATAACCGTCTTTTTTATAAAGATGAGGTCCTTCAGGCCAAATTACATCCCTCATCGCACCTTTCCATATTTTATGACTTTCACCTATAAGACACATAGTATTTAAGTCTAATTCTTGAACCCAGTCTTCCCAATCCCCATTATAACGTACGCCATCTGGATTTGGTCTTGTCCCTACATAATAAGCCTTTCCATCATCATCAAAGAATAAGCTTGGATCAATACCTTCTGCTCCTTCTAGCCAATATGGATCAGACCATGGTCCTTCTGGTTTTTCTGCAGTTACAATAAAATTATCTCCATGCGATACATTTGTAGTAATTAAATAATATGTTCCATTGTGATAACGTAATGTTGGAGCAAATATTCCTCGAGAATGACCTACTCCTTCTAAATTTAGTTGCGATTTTCTATTCAATATATTTCCAATTTGTTCCCAATTAATCAAATCCCTACTATGAAATATTGGGACTCCAGGAAAATATGCAAAGGTAGATGTTGCTAAATAAAAATCTTCTCCCACTGCACATATTGATGGGTCTGGATAGAATCCAGATATAATTGGATTTTTTATTTTACTCATTTTCACTTACCTCTACTTCCAAATTTTGTAATTTCCACTCAACGCTAAGAAAGCAAATAAATATAAACAATTATCATAATACCTTCTTTCACCAGTTCTTAAAGGCATATTCCAAAATATATCAACACATTCTTTTCTGTATTTTCCCTTGCTTGCTAGAGATGCCATTGCATTGGTTGCAATAATAGCTACTGGATGTAGAGCTTTTTGTTCTATAATTGTTCCATCCACTTCATATATTAAATCTGCTTTTCCTTTAACTGTCTCACAAAAAAAAGTTTGAATTTTATCTGTACACTCACATTCCCATTCCGAAGCTTGAAACCATTCATAAGATAATCCCAAATTAGCTGCTACTCTATAAGAATCACTATAAAATCTCTCATGATAGCCTCTCTCACATGGTGAATCGCAAGGAATTCCATCATACCTTGAAAACTCTGGTGCTAATCCTGTAACAGGATGACAAGCTTTTTTTAGATATTCTCTACTGCATTTAGCAGCTTCCTTCCAAAATTCTTGATCCTCTTCATTACACCAAAGTGAGAATAATTCATAAAAATGTGGAAGATGATAAGAAGGATCAGTGAAATCCAAATTCGGCACAAACTTTATGAGTTTATTTTTAGGCTCCCACATAGGATCCCCTGGTTCCTTTTCTCCTTTATGAACACATTCATGAAGCAGCTGTTTCCCCTCTTTCGAATAGTTGAAGATGCCTTCCCCATCTCCCCATCTGTTTGAAGCAAAAAATAATGCCATAGCAAAGTATTCTTCTCCATCAGGCGCTGGCCCCATTGAATTTTTTTCTCCATTTAACTTTACGGACCAAGCAAAATAACCTTTGTTCCAGCCTTCTTCCATGAACATATAGGTTTTTGTCCACTTCCATAACCTATCAAATTCCTCTTTCATATTTCTTTGAACACACATCATCATGGCATATGACATACCTTCTGTCCTTGCATCATTATTACCCGTATCCACGAAATATGCCATATCATCCCCAAAGGGATGATATAGTCTTTCATCATCATTTCCATAAAATATGGTATTGTAGATATTTTCTAATCTTTTTTCAATATCACAGGCAGCGTATCCATATTCCTCAAATACATTGCTATATGAATTTGTTTTATAAGCATTCATTATTCTTTAACTCCTCCAATAGTAAGTCCTGAAATAAAGTATTTTTGTAAGAAAGGATAAATGAACACAATTGGTAACGCTGTTACAATTGTAATAGCTGAACGAATAGATTGAGAGGTTACAATACTTCCAGAATTTTTAACTATGTCAGCAGTACCAGCACCACCCTGTTGTGTTGCAGCAGATAAAACTTTCATAAGTTCATATTGAAGGGTTGTTAGAGATGGACTCTGTGAACAATAAAGCATGGAATCAAACCAAGAATTCCATTGTCCAACTGCTATAAATAATGCAACTGTTGCAAGGGCAGGTTTACATAATGGTAATATAATTTGAATAAAAATCCTAAAATCTCCTGCACCATCAATTTTTGCTGACTCAACTAAGCCATCTGGCAAGCCATTCATATAAGTTCTTAAAACAATCATATTAAAGGCAGCAACTAAGCCTGGTAAGATATATACCAAAAAGTTGTTTGTTAGATGTAAATCTTTCATTAATACATAGGTTGGAATCATTCCACCATTAACATACATTGTTAATACATATATTATTGAAAGCTGCTTTTTGAATATAAATTCTTTTCTACTTAAAACATATGCAAGCATTGCTGTTAAAAACACTTGTACAACTGTAGCAATTACAGTTCTTGAAACTGATATAAATGCTGCTTGAGTTAAGTTAGGATTGTGAAATACTGTTTTATAGTTTTGAAGAGAAAATACTCTTGGCCATATATAAATACCACCTCTTACTGAATCAACACCATCATTAAATGAAATAGCTAATGTATTTAATATTGGATACAGAGTTACAACTACAAATATTGCCATAAATACTCCTATAATAGTATCCCATATCTTATCATGTCTGCTTCTTTTTCTACTTCCTACCATTTAAATACGCCTCCTTTTAGAATAACCTTTCTTCTCCAACTGATCTTGCAAAACGATTTGCTATAAATATCAATATTATACTTATTACACTTTTAAATATACCTGCTGCTGTAGCTAAGGAATAATTACTTAAACTAATACCATATCTCAAAACAAAAATATCTATTGTTTGAGATACATCTTGAATAAGACCATTTCCAAGTATATATTGAATTTCAAAACCAGCATTTACAATATTTCCAAGATTCATAATAAGTAATATAATTATTGTTGGCTTAATACCTGGTAATGTAACATGTAACATTTTTTTAAATCTTCCAGCTCCATCTATTTCAGCAGCTTCATACAAATCTGGATTAATAGAAGTAATTGCTGAAAGATAAATTATACTTCCCCAACCAACTTCTTTCCAAACATTTGCTACTCCCACTATCCCCCAAAAGTATTTAGGATCTGCAAAGAAATTTATAGGGCTACTTATTATATGTAATCCCAGTAATATTTGATTAATAATCCCTGGATCTGGTGAAAGAATCATTTGTACAAGACCTGTTACAATTATCCACGAAAGAAAATGTGGAAGATAAGATACTGTTTGTATAAATTTCTTAGCCAAAACTCTTCTTACTTCATTTAGTAATAATGCAAAACCAATAGAGCAAACAAAGCTTAAGGTTAAATTAATTATAGCCATACACAAAGTATTTCTTAATACGTTAAAAAAATTAGAATCAGAAAATAAAATTTTAAATTGATCTAAACCACACCAAACCTGATCAAATAAGCCTTTTGCTGGCTTAAACTTTTGAAATGCCATTACCCACCCAATAAGAGGTGCATAACAAAAAATTGCAACCCAGATTATAAATGGAATAGACATAATAATTAGAGTTTTCTGCTTCTTCATTTGCTCGAATAGATTCTTTTTTGCTTTTGTTTTTACAGGTAATTTTTGATCTTTTACTCCTAGTTCCATCACAATTCTCCCTTACATATTTTTCTTATATTTTTTTAATAATAGGGTATCTAAAAAGATACCCTATTTGTTATCTAATATTTAGTTCTTGAACTTTTCTACTCTTCTCTTTACTTCTTTAGTAAGAGCATCTTCATATGCCTTTATATCTGCTTGAGTCGTTAATGTAGTTTGATATTGGTTCCATGTTGAATCAAAGTCATTTGTGCTAGACATAACAACCTTTGGAAGCCATTTCTTTTTAATTTCATCCATCTTTAACATTGCCATATTTTGTGGATCATCAGCAGACCAAGCACCAGTTGCTGAGTAAATTGGGAACCAAGGTTCGTTCTTTTCTGCTGGAACATTTAGGAAGTCAGTCCATTTCTTATACCCATATCCCTTTAAAACCTTCTTATCAGTATCTGATAAAGTAGCTTCAAATTCAACTTGTTGTTGTTCTGGCCATATGCAATTGATACCATCATCTAAATAACCTGTACCATATTGAGGAAAATAAGAGTATCTGCATTGATTAGCTTGCATCCAATCTTGATTTTTATAATGTTCTCTCTGCTCATCTGTCATATAAAATACACCTTTATCATCAACTTTATAATCCTTATCTTTTTCTCCCCACCATCTTAATGCTAATAGATCATTAGATAATAAATCATTTATAACTTTTAATGCTCCATCTACATCTTTGCAACTAGTTGTAATTCCAAGTCCACTACCAGTATTAAAGGCTGGTTGAGTTCTATATTGTGATTTTACATTAGGATCAAGGGTTAAACCTAATGGTACCCAAGTTCTTTCATCCATGTGTTGTTGCAATAATGCTTTTTCTGAATCATTAAATTCCCAATGTTGATCAACCATTCCAAGTACTCTTCCTGTTGAAAGCTTTGATTTATATTGATCATAAGATAATGTAAATGTTTCAGGATCTATAATTCCCTTATTATATTCTTCATTTAGTTTCTTGAAATACTTTTGTGCTTCTGGAATTGTGTTATAGTTTTTCGCAGTAAGTGTAGCTTTATCTATAATTGCCTTTCCATCGTTTGGATATCCAGCTACAAATTGAGGTGGATTTTCTAAACAGAAATATCTCCAATCATCACATAAAATATCAAATCCTATAGTTGGTTGTCCATTTATAGTTGGATTAGCTGCTTTATATTTTTCGATTAAATCAAAATATTGATCAACAGTTTTTATTTGTGGATAATTAGCCCATTCTAAAACTGCTTTTTGAATCCAAAAAGCTTCATCATTGTGTTGTACTTGTGAATCTTTTCCTCTTGTCTTTCCAAATTGTTGTATATAATAAATATGCCCGTCTGGCTTTCTTAACTGTTCCCATTCATTAGGTGTTAAATAATTTTTAATGTTAGGATATTTATCTATTTTATCTTCCAATGGAATAAGTGCACCTGCATCCACCAATGCCTGTGTTCCTTCTCCTCCTTCAATAAAATCTGGATATTCACCACCAGCAATCATTACCCCTATTCTTTCTTTTGCTGTTTGCCCTGTAAGCCATTGTTCATTAACTTTAGCTCCAATTTTTTCAGCAATTACATTCTTTACTCTATCGTTATCAGGAATTTCCTTTCCTGCAACAGCAAAGAATGCTGTAAACTCTTTAATCTTTCCATTACTAGCACTGCTTGTCTCCTTTGTTTGATTACCACAACCTGCAAGAAGACTTAATGACACGACTCCTGTTAGGAGCATACTAGTAATCAATTTTGTTTTTTTCATTACCTTTCCCCCTATCTTAATATTTACATATTTATATATTTATATTTTAATAATTATGAGCTTTATGCTGTAAACGTTTTTGTCTACGAAATAAAGTTTATCACTTGTACATACATCCAACAACCTAACAAATTATATAAAAAACATTAAAAATTATATATTTGTATAAATATAGCAATTATCATTTATCAATGATCACTGGTCAATTACTATTGATTTCCTTTGAAAATCAATTATCTACGGACAAACCCATTTTCAAAAAATCTATTTTTTATAAAGATATCCAAAGCGAGAATTAGACTTATGCAACAATTACCGAAATCAAATACATTTATCTTCCACAGGACTAGTGAAATTTTCGCTGGAAGGTTCTAAATGGCAGCTTGTCGTCATTTCAGCGTGTTCCAGATGTAAAATCCCCAAGGAGAAAGTTCATGTTTCCAAATATAAAAGCTCCAGGGAGAAAGTTCGTGTTTCCAAATATAAAATTTGGACACTTACTTTTTGGACATTCACTTTTGGACAAGCTATAAATGAAACAAGCCCCCATTATGAACCTTCATCAGCTCAATTTCACATGCCTGCTTCCAAAAAAATGTATCTGGTTTCTAGTGTAGTGTTACGATTATAATTTCTCAATGATGCATGTATATTCCATTTATAAGTTTGATTCTTAAATTGGATATCTATATACTATAGATTCTTTTCTTTTTTGAAATACTCTTTTACTAGAAATTTCATCAGATCACTAGGCTGTTCCTTTATAAATTCAGCCTTTTCACCAAATACCATTCCATATGGCATTTCAGTAGTGTAGCTTTCCCAATGTGGCATATCCTCTCCAGTTGCATCTTTACCATTTGGATTTCCAGAACAGATAAAATTTGTCCAATAGTTGCACATTTGACGAGCAAGATCATAATGCTTGCCAGTAAATGGCCTCCAACATTTAGCAAGGGTCTCAAAAAAGAACCAAAGGTCTACAGAATGGAATGTTCCTGGATTATCCCATCCTGGTATTTTTGCATCAAAATTATAATAATATAAAGGACTATTAGCATTTGTATCACCATTAGCCTGCCCAATAATATGAATGCCATATTCAATACTACTCACTGATGCCTTTTCTATTACTTCTTCGATATTAGCTGATTGATCAGCTTTGCAAAGCTTAAGATATTCCTCTGCAGCATCTCCAAACATTTCAAAAGCCATTTCTTTAAATTCATCTATATTCTTAACTTTTGGAACATTAAAAAATTCAGAAGAAGTGTGGCCAAAAAGCACAGGAACCATCAATCTCTTATTTTTAATAAAAAGCTCAAGTGCATCCCCTACACAAAACACATTATCATGAACAGTTCCCCAATATTTCTTATATTCAACAGATTTATCTCTAATATATTTTGCATCAAGCTTACGTGCTTCACTAAGTGAAGACACTCCTAAAAATTCAAAGAATTTTATTCCTTCCTGCTCAGCTTCTGCTAGATTGTACTTATCTAAAGGCATAGGATTTCCTTTATAAAGTGTAGTGATAATACCACTTTCTATAATAGCCTTTTGACAAAAGCCTTCATTTTGAGGTGAAGTTATTTGAGTCATTACACTTCCACCTCCAGCAGACTGCCCCCCAATTGTAATATTATTAGGATCACCACCAAAAGCTTCAATATTACGTTTAACCCATAGTGTACCTGCCCTTTGATCTAGGTTTCCAAAATTAGCTGGTGCTTCTGGAGCTTCTGCTGTTATTTCAGGATGGCATAAAAATCCTAAAACATTCAAACGATAATTTACTGTTACAACAACTACACCTCTTCGTGCAATACGCTCACCATCAAATTCCATTTCTGCTGTATTCCCAAACTGAAGCGCTCCTCCAAAGTACCATACAAATACAGGTAATTTTTCATTAGGATTACATGCTGGCGTCCATACATTTAAGTATAAACAATCTTCATCCATAGGAATGTCTGGATCTACAGCCCATTCCCTTGTATAAATGTTATTATCATCTATAACTGTCTGTGCTTGCATTGATATTGGGGCAAATTCAAATGCTTTTAAAACACCTTCCCAGTCCTTTGCAGGCTTTGGAGCACGCCAGCGGTTTTCACCTACTGGTGGAGCAGCAAATGGAATACCTTTAAAACTTGTTATACGTGGATCTGCTGCTGGCAATCCCTGAACAATACCATTTTCGACTTTTACTCTTCTTAACATATTAATTTAATCCTTTCCATAAGCTAAATTTTAGTGCCTTCGTCACATAATTGTAGTTGCCAATTAATGAATAAATAATGATGAAAGAAGACTAATTTCCATGCCATAAAAAATCATTATTACATTCCATAAAATTCTTCTTTATTGTATCCAAGGTACGTATCTGTGTTATCCGTAACTGGTAAAATTTCTACCATACATAAGTGATTGCAAGGAATTTTTAATTCCATTTTATAAATTCCTTCTTGTTCAATTAATCTATCATCTGTTTGAAGCGGTTCTGCAGAATTTTTTAATATATCTAATTGTTCTTTATTTAAGCTTCGCGGCTTTCCAAGATTACTCCATGTTTTCATTGGATTTGCGTGCTGTCCACCAACTTCTTTTTTTACTGCAATGGCTTGTTCTCCTATAGCAGGTAGCAATAATTCATAAACTTCATCAGAATATTCTTTATCGCCTTTCACATCTTTGTAGTTCCAGCCAATAATTACATACCTATCATCATTTTTAGTAATAACTAAATGTTCATCCCTGTAAAGCAGTTCCTTACCAGCTTTAGAGAAAAACTCAAAAGCATAAAATGTCGGTTTTTTTATAGAATTTAAAGCAATTAACCCAAAGCCTCCATGGAATACTGATTTAGGAACGTCCAATTCCTCAAATACATCACTAAAGGTCCAGTAAGAATAAGAATCAGCATATTCTCCAGCCTCACTAAGAATACGAGCAATATATGCTGCATGAAAATCCATATCATGCACTGGACAAATTGGAACATAAGAACTATTAAATTCTGTTATATGAAGCGGCATATTAGCTATACGCGAATAATCCTTCATAATCCTTCTAGTTTCTTTAAGCTCTTCAATCATGTAAGTTGGATCATTCAAAGTATGATATATATAATGTCCTCGGTCAGTTTGCTGATCAGCAGTATAGCAATGGCGAGTAATAAAATCTAACGGTGAGTCATTTTCAATACAGTGCTCAAAGAATGCTCGTAGCCATTTTTCTGTTTCAACACCACAAATTGCAGGGCCTCCTATCTTGATTCTTGGATCTATTTTCTTAACAGCTTCTGCTGAATAATCATAAAGCTTGAAATATTCCTCCATGGTTCCAGCCCAAAATACAATATTGGGTTCATTCCATACTTCTATAGGCCATGTTACTACTTCTTCTCTACCATATCTATCTATTAAATGAGTTAAAGTAGCTGTAATTAACTCGGCCCATTTTTCAAAGGATACAGGAGGCGTTACATTTCCCTTCCAATAAAATACTGTATTATCACCAGTTTTAAGTTTTTCCGGCATAAATCCAAGTTCTAGAAATGGCTTAATTCCATTTTCCAGATAAGTATCCATAATTCTATCTAAATACGTAAAATTATAAAAAGGATATATTTGCCCATCCATTTCACATTCACGATATATTCCTACATCATCACAAAACAATCCATGACCACGGATATACTTGAAATGTATTGACTGTTGAGCTATTTTTAAATGGTCAATGTATTCCTTTTGAAGTGCTAGTCCCATTCTTCCAGTGCCAACACAATATGACGCATTATTCTTAAATAAATTGCCTGAAACAGGCACCTTAACTTCCTTTAACATACGTAAGGCCTCCTTAATAAATTAATTGCTATATTACTTTACAATGATATCCATAGTTACATTTCTTAACTCTGGATTCAAATCCTTTTCCTCTATTAAATCCAATACTGGATAATCATCAATATCAAAATGAACACGACGAAGTCCAGAAGATCTAGGTCCATCAACCCCTGGTCTTGCATGATAAGCATTCCATACGTTTCCCTCATCATCTATAACATAAGAATTATGACCAGGTCCATATTCTCCAGGTGCACTTCTGGAAGTAAGTAAAGGATAATTTCCCTTTTCCCAGCTAGAAGGGTCTAATAAATCTGCATTTTTGTCTGCACAGAGTAATCCTACAACATAAGTAGCATCTATCATTGCACTAGCAAAGGTTAAAAATAACTTTTCATCTCTTATCAAGGCAAATGGTCCTTCATCAACAAAAACATTGTTATTTGCCCAGCCATAATCTGGTTTAGATAGAACTACTGGATCACTTATAAGTTTCCACGGTTCTTTTGGATCAACCTTAGCAATATAAAGCCATGCTCCAAGATCCTCTGGTAAAAATTCACGTTGTGACCAAACTACATAATACTCTCCCTTTATTTCAAAATTTGTCATGTCTAGAGAAATATTCTTCCCTGCTTCACATAAATAAGTCCCATCTTTCTTTAATACACGGTGTGGTCTAGACCAGTCTGCTGCATTCATTGGATTTCCATCTTTTTTTAACTTCATAACATGTGATTCTTCATAAAAAAACTCTCCCGAAGTCGCCCCATGGAAGATATATAAATCTCCTTCAACTATGTGAAATTCTGGTGCCCATAAAAGACCTTTAATATCCTCATACATATTAGAATCAATTATTAATTTTTCTTCAGCCTTTAATAAATCTGGTATATTATCTGCTTCTCTCATATATAAGCTGTGATTTCCATCAGCATCATTTGTTGCAATAAAATAATATTTTCCCTTCCATTTACCTATACATGGGTCTGCACGATCAGTAGCAATAGGAAATTCATAATGATCTTGATGTACTTTACCTGTAATTCTATAGTTTCCTGGCTTATTCCAATCTATCTCAGATAAATTCCAATCTACATTCTTCATAGCTGTTGTGCCATCACTATAAATAGCAGTAACTTTTACAGCTTTCAGTTCATTTTCTGATGCAACATTTACACTTTCAGGTACTTTTATTTCCACATTAGTAGGTACTATAAGCTTGCAAATAAGGCGATGTGCTACCTCTGATGAAACACCTATAACATTCCTTGGCACTATTCCCTCTATTTCTGTATTAACAGTTTCTATAATAAACGCTTCTGTATTTTCAGGCATGGAAGCACTGTTTATATTCAATATATCAGCAGTAAAATTCTTATAATAGTTCCCATTCTCGTCACTCCAACAAATTACATAAACTTTTTTATCCTCATCATAATGACATTTAATATCACTTACATAAGTATCTCCTTTTAAATCAATCAAACCAATTTCTTTATACTGTAAAAGATCTTCTGAAGTAAATAAAAGCACTCGACCTTTGCCCTGCTCATCATTTTCACCTTCTGCCTCTGTACGTATAGCAATAACACCAAAAGTACCATCTGCCAAATAAAATAAATAAGGATTTTTCAAGCTCTTTGCATTAAGAGATCCATTATCATTTTCTGTAGCCTTAGCAAACAAAACTCCTGAATTGTGATTTAATTCCTGAAATTCCACTCCATCTTCACTGTAGGCAATATGCATACTATATGCCAATTTCTCTGAATAAATTAAATTTTCCTGTGGTTTTCTTGTATAACAAAGTACATAGTTTAAATCCTTTTTAATTTTAGTTATCATATATTTCTTCCTCCTTGATAATTTATAATAATTCTACCTTTACCACTATTATTCTTTATAATAAAGACTTTCTTCTGGTCCCAAAAATGAATCTTTAAGTTTTCCTTTTGATAAAACAAGCTTTTGTAATACTACTCCTGCATCTAACCCATAAAACTTTAATCTATGCATTCCCTTACTCAACCTGTGTTTAGTCGTAGTTATATGAATATTTTCCAGTACTCCATCACACCAAATATCATTATCATAGCTACCAGTAATAAAATCTTTTGGTAAAGTATCTGCTATAATTGGACTTTCATCATCAAAAGCTACAGCATATTTTAATCTACTATTTTCATAAAGATTATTTGTAGGTGCAACATAGGTTGTTAATGTATACTCTTCATCATTATTTACTCTTAATAAGTATTCTAAATATGGTGCCTGCTCCGGTTTTTCAAAGGACACAGTTGTAGGAAACATCTTCATTGATGACAAAGTACGTCCATAGTTTTCAAGTACTTTCCATTCCACATTTGATTTTGCAATATTATTTGCTGTATGCTCTGCTTCAATAGAAACTACATCATGTGTTTCAATAAATGTCCTATTAGGTAGATCTGTAATATCTATAACTTCAACTATAATCTTTACCTTTACTATTTTCCCTGAGCCAGAAATAGTTATAAAGCCATCTAATGATTTTGATACTTTGTCCCAATCTATTGAAACAATAATATCCTTTCCAGTAGAAATACTTCCATGCATACTATTTACCTTTATAAAATCTGAACTCGTTTCCACTTTATAATCAAATTCTGTACTTCCACCATTACTGATCGTGATAAAATAGCTTTCTTTCCCCAGGTTTGTGAATACTGGTAGTTCTGCTATACCTTCATTATATGCCTCTTCAGTTCCCTGAATATCTACAATCATAATACTTCTTTTTTCTGGAATAACGCTATAAATTTCTGGATATGTCCAACCATCAGGGCTCCATTCTTTATATCCAATATGAGGAGAGCTCATCATTCCCTTCCACTTACCAGCTGACATACTTTCATTGTAATACTTCTGCATATCAATATCTTTTTCCTTACATTCTTCAACCAATAAAGCATAATTATTAGCAAGAATACTCTTTCGTCTATAATACAAATTGTTTAATCCTGCACATATCTGCATTTTAATAACATTTGCTGATGCCACGGAAGGATAGTAAACTAACTGATAGTATGCATCCTTATAAACTTCTGGAATCTGCTCGTAATATTTTTGGGCTTTCCCCTCTATATCGATTACCTTTTCAAGAACTCTTTTAGCTTCATTATAATTTATACAGCTGTATGTCGAAGCATACGTAACCTCTGGTTTTCTGCTTCCACTCATTTTCGTATAGTCTGTTAATACACTTTCAATTCCATCTATTAAATCCTCTTTAACAGCATTTCCAAATTGTTGTAGAGCCCACTTCTTTGTGTATTCTTTGGTCTTATTCCTTCCATTGATTCCCCAAGTTTCAAAGTCATATGCTAAATCTAAGAAGTATGATACAGGGAATTCCATTGGCTTTAAATCTCCGATATTAACGATCCATATATCTCTTACACCATAATCATAAGCCATAGACATTTGTTCCCATACTTTTTCAAGAGGAGTTGTATTTACCCATTCATAAGAACGTGGACCTCCATGATAATCAAAATGGTAATACATTCCCCAACCAGCTTTACGATTTCGCTCTTTTTCTGTTGGTAGTGTACGTACACTTGCAAAGTTATCATCTGCCAGCATAATTGTTACATCGTCCAATTCATTCCAAGTTCTTAAACCTTCTGCTTTATCTGTTCCATACCAATATTTCTCAACTTCTTTATATATAGTAAGAACCTTAGGTACATTATTTAAACCTTGCTCTATTAATAAACGTTTTTGCGTTCTAATAATATTCTTTAATAGTTCAATATTCTCTTCTTCAGAACCTTTTAAAGCAGAATCCTGCTCTCCTCTCATGCCTATTGTGATTAAGCTTTCAAGTTTTTTGTTTCGCTTAAGACCATCTTCCCAAAACTTTGTAATAGCATCAGCATTACTTGAAAAATCCCATGCTTCATTTTCACCATACTTATGGTGAATTTGTTTCCATTCCTCACCTGCACGAAACATAGGCTCATGATGAGAGGTTCCCATTACAATACCATATGTATCAGCAAGCTCAGCATTAGCTAAAGGATAACTTTTTCCATTTTCACTAAATACAGCACTCCACATAGCTGGCCACATAAAGTTCCCTTTTAATCTAAGAATCAATTGGAATACTTTATCATAAAATTCTTCATTAAAGTCTCCAAAGGTATTAGTTACCCAAGAGCCTAAGGATGGCCATTCATCGTTTAAAAAGAATCCTCTATATTTTACAGATGGTTCCTTGGAAGTAATATTTAAATCTTCTTCTGAAAAAACAAGTTCAGATTTTTTTACTGGTACAACATCACCAAAGTAAACCCAAGGACTTACTCCAATTAATTCGGATACACGGTAAATACCATAAATTGTTCCTCTCTTTTCACTTCCAACTATAACAACAGCCTTCTCTATACCTTCAATCGGCTTTTCAACAACCTGTATCTTATAACATTCACGCTTGTCCTTTATAGAGGATACATCTAATATGCCTTTTAAAATTAATGAATCTATTAAGTCATTATTTCCTATAGAACCTGCAATTACTATGGTTTCTTTTAATTCTTCTATAACATTTACCACTTTTGGAGTTACTCCAGTAACCATATTGATGTCTTCTACAAAAGAATTTGCTACAAGCTTTAAGCCCTTATAATCTTTTCCTTTTGGATCTATATATATTGCTGCTGCTTTTCCTAATTTAGCAATCATTACATTTTTCATAATACATATTTTCCTCCGCTTAATTCAAACTATAATACAATCCTCTAAGTTTCATAAGTTCCTCATGAGTCCCTTCCTCTGCAATTCCCTTATTAGCAATATATAAAATCCTATCTGCATCCCTTATGGTGGATAATCTATGAGCAACTATAAATGCAGTTTTATCTTTAAGGATTACATCCATTGCCTTTTTAATTAAATTTTCTGTTTCTGTATCTATTGAACTTGTTGCTTCATCTAGTATAATAACTGACGGATTCTTAAGAATTATACGAGCAAAACTTATAAGCTGTTTTTCACCTGCTGATAGTCCTGCTCCACGTTCTTCTAACTCTTGATAAAAGCCATCCTTCATTTTATTTATACATTTATCTGCAAAAATAGTTTTAGCAGCTTCAATACATTCATCATCTGTAGCCTCTGGTCTTCCATATCTTATATTGTCAATAACAGTTCCTTTGAATATAAATGGATCTTGCATTAATACACCAACCTCTCTACGAAGAGAAGCAAGAGTCGCATCTTTTACATCAATACCATCTATCTTAACCTTACCATTCTTTACATCATAAAATCTTGTAATAGTATTTATTACTGTAGTTTTACCTGCACCTGTTGGTCCCACTAAGGCAATAGTTTCTCCTGGCTTTACATTCAAAGTAAAATTTTCTAAAACATTTATATCATCTTCATATGCGAAGGTGATGTTTTCAAAATCAATCTGTCCCTTAACATCCTTAAGCTCTACTCCACTATCCTTACTTTCAATATCAACAGGATAGTCAATAGTATCAAATATTTGCTCTAAATTTGAACTTACCTGAGCTAGCTGCTGGATAATAACAGCAACCTGCGTGATAGGTCCACTAAAAAGACTCATATAGCTTATGAAAGCAATAACTGTACCTGCATCTATACTATTATTGCCGTGAAGCATCATATATAAGGATATTCCAAAAAGACAAAGGGTTCCGATATTCCAAAATACTTCAACTGTAGGTGTATTTAATTCATTTCTCATAAATATTTTCATCCAAGTTTTAGCACAAGTTTCTTGAATCTCCATATACACTTTTTCATTAATAGCACTTCTATTATTATTTTTAACTATTTTTTCACCCATAATTGATTCCACAAGAAATGCTGTTCTATTTGAATTCCTAGCTCTGAGATATGCAAATAATTTTCTTATTACATATCTTAACCCAAAAACACAAACCATCATTGGAATAACTGCTCCCAAAACTATAGCTGTAAGCTGCACACTTATCGCCAGCATAAATACTGTTACAGCTACTATCTTTACTATATAAACAAGAAATAGCAGCAAATTATTTGTGAAAAAGTTGGCTAAATCGTTAATATAATCTGTAACACGCACAACAATCTTACCATCTGGTCTTGAATCAAAGTAATCAAAAGGCAGTTCCTGCAGCTTATAGAATATATCCTTTCTTATTTGTGCAATTATATTATGTCCCATCTTACCCATAAGTCTTTGATGAGCAAAATTGATACCAATCTCAATACCAGCTAAGGTAACAAATCCAATAATTATAAGTAGTAATTCACCATAATCTTTAGCTATAACTGTATGGTTAATTATATATCTAAGTAATAGTGGTGCGGTCATAGAAGCCGTAGCTGCAATCAACATCAAAAAACATATAAGCATAAAAACTTTTTTATATGGAAGTACATATTTTATAGTTCTTCCAAGTTGTTTAATATCTATTTCCTTTTGAATAATCTCGTCCTGAAAATAAGTATTTCTCTGGGCCATTTTCCTTACACCTCACCTTCTGCTAAAGCATCAAAGTCAATAACAGATTTTCTCTGTGCTTCTTGAATTTCATATACATTAGCAAAGTGTCCTTTAAGTTTCATCAATTCCGCAAAGGTTCCTTTTTCTAAAATCTTTCCATCCTGCATATATATTATTTCATCGCAATCTATTACTGATGACATTCTGTGAGCTGAAATAAAAATAGTTTTATCAGGATAATGCTTTTTAATATCTGTTAGAAGTTTCTTCTCAGTATCAACATCTAAAGCACTAGTTGAATCATCCAATATAAGTATAGGTGCATCTTTAAGCAGTGCTCTAGCTATAGAAACTCTTTGTTTCTGTCCTCCTGAAATACCAATACCCTTCTCTCCAACAATAGTGTCATATCCTACTGGAAGTTTTTTAACAAAATTATGTGCTTGAGCATGTTTTGCTGCCTTAATAACTTCTTCCTTTTCAATATCAGGCTTTGCATATGCTATATTAGAGTCTATTGTGTTAGAGAAAAGAAACACATCCTGAAATACATATGAAAAACTGCTTCTTAGTGCTGTTAATGAATACTCCCTAATATCTTTTCCATTTATTTCAATTTTCCCACTAGTTAAATCATGGATACGTACCAAAGATTCCAAAAGTACACTCTTTCCACTTCCTGTGCCTCCTACTATACCAATCTTTTTGCCATAAGGAACCTCAATACTTATGTCTTTAAGCACCTCATTACCTTCCATAACAAGATATGCATTATTAATGCGGATATTAGGAACACCTGTTATTTTCACATTTTCTACTGTTTCAATTATCTTAGACTTACAATTCATAAAATTCATCATTTTTTGTCCGGATACAAACTGTTGCTGCATTTGAAACAACATGTTATTAATTTGTGAAATATTGTCCATCATCTTAAGCACATAGTTAGAACAAGCAAAAAGAAATCCTATAAGCATATATCCTTTGATAACAAGAATTGTACTAACAGCAATGGTTCCAATATATGCTATCTGCTTAATTGAGCTAAATACAACTTCAAACTTAGACGATAGCTTAACTTGATTGATATATGAATCTTTTAATTTTTCATTAGCTTTATCGAATTTTTTCTTTTCAATATCTTCATTTGTGAACGAGCGAACCAAACGTACTGCTTCAATATTCTCTTGAACATTTAAACTCACCTCACTGTTGCCTTTTCTTATATTTTTATAATTGATCCTTGCTGCTTTTCTAAATTTCATCAAGGCCACAACAAAAAATGGCATAATAATTAATGGGATAGCAAGCAGACTAATATTAATACGACATAATAAAAATCCACATATTATAAGTACAAATAAACTATCAAATATATTAGGAATCATTCTACAAAAAAGTTCCTTATACATAATTGTATCTGAATTCAGGGTTGTTAGAAGTTCTCCCGTATTATACTCAGCAACAGTCTCACTATCTAACTCCATAAGTTTACGAAAGGTTACTGCTCTTAAGTCTGTCTCTAAATTAAGACCAAGATGCTGATTAATAACATTTTTAACATAAATAAAAATTATCCTTGTAAGTAGAAAAATCATAAAAATAACTACTAAGCTAAAAAAAAGCTTCATTGAATGAATCTGACCATATTTTTCATTGAGCATAAATGAAAATATACCATCATTTGTAGGTTTATTATCACAAATAACATAATCTATAAACATTTCTGAAAGCAGTGGAATCATCAAATCTGCAATTATGGCAGCAAAACTTATAATCTGAGCTGTAATTGCCAATGGTAAGTTCCTCTTCCAATATTTAAACCCAAATTTCAGTACTTCCATTGAAAAACCTCCTTTGCCATACTATAAAAGCATTTTTTATAATATAGGTATGCATAGCAATAAAATTATAGGTGGTATTATCCACCTATAACTTGATGTTGAATTTGGAACTTTCTAGTTATATCCAAATCCAAGAATTGTAAAGTACTTATCAAAACTATCATCTGACATCTTAATTTCAATATTATGTTCCTTACTAATCTCCTCTTGATATAAAATTACAGCATTGCAATGTGTCCAGCCTACTGCTTGAGGATCTGCTGTTAAAATATAAGTACCATCAACATAGATATCAGCCTTACCAAAATCAATACTTGCAGTATCTTTAAAGACTAACAGTAAACTTCGACTTTTAACTTTTAAACGGAAACTTTCCCTTCCAGATTCAGGTGCATGCATCCAATTATATGGAAATTCAGGCGTTCCTTGAGACTCACAATCCACTTCCACAAATTGAAGATCTTTATCTGTTTCTTTAAAACTTCCTTGCTCTATTACTGCTCCACATGAATTATCCTTTTTATCAATTAGATGTACATCTAAAAATGAATTACCTATAGCTGGAGCTATATCCAATTCAATATCCATTTCATCGCAAGCATTCTTTGAAGTCTGTTCGAATAAATATGCAAGAGAGTCTGTCATTATAGTATGTCCATCGTTTGTAGGATGATATATATCATAAAAGAACTGTCTCTTGGTTATTATATTTCCCTCTTCTCTAGTAAGCTTAAATTGCTCAACCACAGCATCAGATATACTTACCATTGGCAAATTATATAACCTTCCAACTGGAGAAAGTCTTTCTTGAAGATTCCAGTCATTAGCAAATACACTGAATAATAATATCACTGCTGGCTTATTTTTAGCAGAAAGTATATTTAAAACCAAGCTTTCATAACATATACCTTTTGTCTCATCTCCTTCATCATTTACTGCAAATTCAACAACTACAATATCAGAGGTTACTCTTCCATCTCTTAAAACCTCTCTGTCATATCTTATAAGACCCAGTTCTGAAGGCGTTCCTCCCACTCCAGCTTTTACAAAATGAACATTTTCTCCATCACCTTTTCCAAACATTTCTTTAAACTTTAAGTATGATCTATAAGCATAACAGTTTGTATTTGTTGGTTTTGCCCCAGCCCCTTGGGTAATTGACCCACCTATATAAGCAACAGTTACATCTTCTCCTCTTTCAGCCTTATCTATAGCAGCTTTAAGTCTTTTGTTATTCCCTATATTTAATAGAGATTTCTTAATCATCGAATTATACTTGTCACTTCCAAATTCTACTGGTGGATCTATTGAAATTTCAGGCACTTCATAGCCATCATTGAGATAAACCTTAACCGTTACCTCTGCTGTTAGTTCTGGCTTTTCAAACTCAAAAGCCATCTTTCCAACAACATCATCATCTTTTGACCACTCATAATCTTTAAGCGTAATAATTACTTCTGATCCATCCTTAGTACAAGGAATTTTAATAAGTGTTCCACTTTTATACCTGTCTAATTTTCCGTAATTATGAAGTACAAAGTCGATATTTCCTACATCTTTTGAGGCTTTTACACAAACTCCAATGCTGTGAACCAATTTATGAACACCTTCGCAACTTTTTAGTGCAGTTAGAATATTTTCATCCTCAACCCCTCCTACAAAATTAGCATCAAACGCAAATCTTCCTTCATCTAAATAAACTTCTTGAGAAGGTTTACCTTCAAATCGTGCAGTAGCTTCTATAAGTTTATTTATCATTATATAAAAACCACTACGCTTTTTCTGTGGATCTTTAGGTGCTTTAGGCCCTGATTCTATATTATTTATCATATTCTTATCCTCCATCCTTTAATTTTCTCTATCAATATTTCTCTCATCATCCTATGATCAAATAATCCCTTAAAAACTTAATAATTCTATGTCTATTTTGCAAAAAAATTATTCACAATTCAAAGAGCTCCGAGGTAAATCAACATTAATTGATCATTGAGTATTTAAAATTGATAATTTCAATAGAACTATAGATATCCAAATGAATAATCAAACTTATAAATGGACTATACATGCATCATTGAGAAATTATAATCGTAACACTACACTAGAAATTAGATACATTTTTCTGGAAGCAGGCATGTGAAATTTAGCTGATGATGGTTCTTAATGGGGGCTTGTTTCATTTTCAGCTTGTCCAGATTTTACATCTGGAACACGCTGAAATGACGACAAGCTGCCATTTAGAACCTTCCAGTGAAAATTTCACTAGTCCTGTGGAAGATAAATGTATCTGATTTCGGTAATTGTTACATAAGTATAATTCTTGCATTGTATATCTATAATATTATTATCCAAATTTTAAAGTCTCTTTATATCATTTTAAATTAATTTCAAAAACTAAACTGGCAATAAATTAATTAATTATAGACATATATTGCACATAATGTTATTTTCTTATAAAATAAAGTACCCATGAAAATCAAACTTTTAGATTTTCATGGGATTCAAATGTAAGGTTTTAAATATGCTACTAACCTTTTAAAGCACCAGCTGTTAAGCTCTTATGAACTTGACTGCTCATTAGAAGATAAATAATAACCGTAGGAATAGTAGCAATAACCAAAGCTGCACCTATTGGCCCCCATTCTGTTGAATATTTCCCAGCCATAGACTGAATTCCTACTGTCAATGGTTTATAGGCAGCCTTACTAATAAATACAGTTGCAAACATTAATTCATTCCAAGCTTGCAAGAATGTAAATATGGAAATTGTTGCTACAGCTGGCCTTAATATAGGCACAATAATACTGAAAAATATTCTATAAATACTGCATCCATCAATACAAGCTGCTTCCTCAATTTCTCTAGGAATAGATTTCATAAAGCTTGTAAGAATAAGAATAGCCATAGGAATAGCAAACGCCACATAAGGTATAATTAATGCCCAATAAGTGTCCAATAACTTAACTTTACGTAATATTAAAAATATTGGAAGAAGTGCTGCATGAATTGGTATCATTAACCCTGCCATAAAAAGCAACATTGTTGTATTTCTAAATTTCCATTTCATCCTAACCAATGCATAAGAAGCCATTAGTGAAACTATTACTGTTAAGAATATAGTAACAGCTGTAATTATTACACTGTTCATAAAGTATACCCCAACATTTGCATTAACTAATGCCTTCCCATAGTTTTCCCATAAAAACTTTTCAGGCAAACCAATTAAGTTACCTCCAAATATTTCACTATTATTTTTAAGGGAGAATGTTATTAGCCAATATAGTGGGAATATTTGTATAACTGCCCATATAATGAGCACTATGTATAATAGCTTGTTTACAATTTTCCCTCCAAACATTTTTGAAATATAATCGCTACTCATTTTTCATACTCCTCTACTCATTTATTCCACATCATCAGTTTTGAAAAACTTCTGTATAATTCCTGTAAATACAAGACATTCTATTATTATAAAAATTGCTATGGCACTTCCATATCCATACATGCTTCGTACAAATATATTATTAACAAGCAATGTACTTGGTACCTCACTTGCATGGTTAGGCCCACCATTAGTCAATACATATACAAGATCAAAAATCTTCAAAGCACCTATAACAGAAAAAGTCACACATACTTTAAGCATAGGTTTTATTAGTGGTATAGTAATTCTAAAAGCCATTTGAATACCTGATGCTCCATCAAGTTTTGCGGCTTCATATATATCTGTAGGAATTGATTTTATGGCTGCATACATTAGTAACATATGGTATCCTACGTATTGCCATAATGTAGGCACAAAGGATGCTCCAAGCGCTGTAGTTGGATCTGCTAACCACGCTTTTGCCATATTTCCAAGACCTATTGATTTCAAAAAACTGTTGAGTAATCCATAATCCGGATTATAAATCTTCATCCAAAGTTGTCCAATAACAACAGTAGAAATTATTACAGGTATAAAATAAACGTTTAAAAAAAACTTTTCTCCTTTAACTCCATTAGCAAGTACTAATGCTAAAAATAAACTAATTGGTAATTGAATAAACACTGATACAAGAACAAAATATAATGAATTTTTAATTGATAAAGTAAAACCACCTGTAGTATTAGCAAAAAGCTCTTTATAATTTTGTAACCCAACAAATACTGGATTTTTTAAGCCATCCCAATCAAGAGTGCTGTAATAACCTGAAATAAATATAGGTAGAAATACTATTAGAATAAAAAAAATCAGTGCAGGAAATAAAAAAAACATTATAGCTTTTTTATCCGAAAGAACCTTATCCATTGTTAACCTCCTTAAAAATAAGTCATTTTGAAATAATTATCATATTCAATTTACCGAATAATATCTTTCCTATATTACCCGTAGAAAAACAAAGTAGTATAAATCCAATCAAAGGATTCATAAACTGTATATATTAGATTGGATTTGTAGAAATCTATAAATTCCACAAATCCAATTGTATTTAAGAACTTATTGACAAGGATCAAGTTAAAATGAAGTATTAACTTCTGTTCCTCTTCAAATTTAAAACATTACTTGGCATTCATTTTTTGCATATCTTTGGCAAATTGTTCTGGTGTAACTTGTAATGAGAACAATTGTGTTAATTCTTTTTGATAATCGTCACCATCTTTAGTTGACAATTTAGAATTAAACCATAAAGTGGTTGTCTTTGCTTCCTTAAGATTTTTAGCTATTTGTAAATTTAAAGGGTCAATTTTAGATTCATCTACATCCATTTTCCAAGTTGGTATTCCAGCACCTGCTAAATATGCTTCTTTTGAGTGGTGTTCAGTAATATATTTTTGAAGTTTAACTGCTTCTTCTTTATGTTGTGTTTTAGCACTTACAAAGAATCCTTCAGCAGCTCCACCTGTAAAATCATTAATGTCGCCTTTTCCACCTTCAATAGTTGGGAATTTCAATGCAAGGACTTTACCTTTAATCTTAGATCCATCTTTATCGATATTACCAACAGTCCAGCTACCATTTACATACATTGGAATTTTACCTTCGTAAAACCCTATTTCTGATTCATCTCTTGTTACACCAAGAGCACCATCATTAAATGCTTGTAGTTTTACTAATTCTTGAAATTTTGCAGCAGCATCTATAAAACCTGGATCTTCATAAGAACCTTTTTTCTCAAGTGCATCATTAACTACCTTAGCACCTGCATCACGAATAGACATAATATCAAAATACTGTGTTGTAGGCCATTCATCCTTGGCACCTACAGTCATAGGTGTAATTCCCTTAGCTCTGAAAGCTTTAACTGCAGTTACTAATTCATTATAAGTTTCAGGAATCTTAATTCCATTTTGATCAAACAATTCTTTATTTACAAAGAATACTGCGGTTGCTTGTGTATAAGGTAAACCATATACTTTTCCATCAAAAGTCATATTAGATAAAACTCCTGGAAGTAATCTATCTTTAGTTCCATCATTTAAATAATCGTCTATAGGTAAAATTTTTCCAGCATCCACATAACCTTTGACAGACCCTCCAGCCTGTGAGTAGAAAACATCTGGAAGTTCATCCCCAGCTGCTGCTGTCTTAATTTTAGTATCATAAGCTTTAGCTTCTGTTTCATCAATATCTAGCTTAATGTTAGGGTTTTCTTTTTGAAAGTCATCTAATACCTTAAGAAAAGGTTTTCTGTTCGACTCACTATCAGCAGCCCATACATGCCATAATTTTAAAGTAACTTGTTTTGAATCACCAGACGCATTAGCACTTTTACTATCGCCTGAAGAGCTTGATCCACAGCCAACTGCACTAGTTACTAATAATAAAGACATAGAAATAGTTGCAAGTTTTTTTAAGACATTTTTCATTTTTTTACCCCCTGAAATTAATCATTATTTTTTTATTTTACAGTATTTATTTTAGTTCACTCTTAGCTTAGTTAGAACGTAAAATATTTACTTAAATGGGTAGTTTTTTTACATCTTTAAATCGTTTTCATTAATAACACATATAATTTATTCTACTTTTGTAATCCCCTTCAAATAATTTGAGCCTTCTTGAAATCACTTACAGATATGCCAGTATATTTCTTAAAGCACTTTCCAAAATAATTAGGGTCAGGTACTCCAATTTTTTCGCATACTTCATAATTTCTTAAATCTGTTTCTTTAAGTAATTCTATAGCTTTCTCAATTCTAATCTTTGTTAAATATTCAATAAAACTATATCCTATTTCCTGTTTAAAAACTCTGGACAAGTAACTGGGATTTAAATAAAATTTATTTGCTATACTTGAAAGTGAAAGTTCTGGATCTGAAATATTTTTTTTAATATATTCTGCAATTTCAACAAAAACTTTGTTAACTTTTTTTGCTCTAGCTCCTTTAATAAACTTAGTTGCATTTAAAATAAACCAAATCAAATATTCTCTCATTTCAGTAATTTTATCAATTTTTAGTATAGAATTATAAGGGAAATCTTTATTTTCAAGCATTTGCTCATAATCCAGTCCTAATTCTGTTATTGAATTAAAAACCATAGTTACAATATTAATTGATAATACTCTTACTTGCCCAATATTATAATTTTTAGTTGTATCGATATCTTTAAAGATTTTATCAATAATAGCTCTACTCTTCTCATCAATTCCTGCTTTAATATAAAATCCCAATTCATTAGTTTCTTCATTCTTTACATCTAAACCGTGATTATCAATACTTATATCATTAAAGCAAATCACCTGATTTTTTCCATAAACCACCTTATAATTTAATGCTTCAAAAGCCTCCCTATAAGATTTCTTTATATTTTTTAAATCTTTATACGCATTTCCTATCCCTACACTTACATAACAATTGAGTCTATTTATCAATAGTTCTTTAATCTTTTCACAGCTAAATATAATATCTATTTTGGGATTACTATTTAAAATAACTATCTTACGGCTATTATCAATAATTACATGTACATCTTCATAATCTTGAAAATATTTTTTAACTATTTCTGCGCAAGCCAAATCCAATAAAACAGAGTCTTCTTCACTTTTAAACTCTTCATTATCAATATGAGAAATTCCAATCAAGGCAACTTGTATATACTTGGTAATGCTTTCCACTGAAAAATATAAAATCTTATCTATAATATTCTCTGAAGAGTAACTTCTTTGAATTAAATCATTTAGAAACTTTTCTTTTAAATATAAAAAGTTTTCTGATAATCGTTCTTTAAGTTTTATATATTCTGCTCTGCTCATTCTTTCAGTTTCAATCTTACTTTTTAAACTTGAAACTGATTCCTTAAGCTTTGCTCTTTTAATTGGTTTTAACAAAAAGTCACTTATCCCTATCTTTATTCCTTCCTGTGCATACTCAAACTCTTCATAAGCTGTCAAAACAATAATTTTTATATACGGAAATCTTTTTATAGTTCTTTTGCTAAACTCCAAGCCATCCATAAATTGCATACGTATGTCTGTAATTACAATATCAATATTAATTTTTTCCAACATATCAAGAGCTTCTTGACCACTTGATGCTTCTCCTGCAATTTCTATTCCAATTTCATCCCAATCTATGCACCTCCTAATTAAATTTCTGGTATTTTCTTCATCATCTACAATTAGTATTCTTATAAAAGTATTATTCATTTTCCCAACCCTCTTCTATAGGAATTGTAATATTAACCTTAGTCCCATATCTTTTTCTACTTTTAATTTCATATACATCTGAAGTACCATAAAAAATTCTTAATCTTTCTATAGTTCCTCTTAGACCAAAACTCAAATTATTATTATCAATTTTATCACTTACAACTTTATCAAGCTCTTCCTCCGTCATCCCAACACCATCATCTTCTATGGATATATTTATTAAGTTTTCTATTAGCTCAACTGTAAGTTTTATTATTCCATGCTCCCCTTTTGGCTTTATCCCATGATATAATGCATTTTCTGCAATTGGTTGCAAGACAAGCTTTAATATTTTAAAATTAAGAACCCTTTCATCAATTTCATAAGTGTCTGTAAAAATATCACCATATCTTAGCTTTTGTAATAAAAAATAGTTTTTTACTATTTCAATTTCTTCTCCTACAGTAATTACTTCTCTTCCCTTGCTAAGGCTAGTCCTATAGTATTCACCTAAAGCTTCTAAAGCATCATAGACTTCATCACACTTTCCAGATAGAGCAAGATATCCCATAGCATCCAGAGTATTATATAGAAAATGTGGTTTTACTTGTGCTTGAAGCACGCTTAATTCTGCCTTCCTTTTCACCTTTTGTTCTTCAATAATTCTATTGATAAGCTTTTCAATTTCATAAACCATAATATTATATCCATCTCTGAGTTTACCAATTTCATCATTACCAACTTCAATATTTACTTTTTTAAATTCTCCATTTTCTATTCCCTTCATGGATTTTAAAAGCTTCTTTATAGGTTTAGTAATTAATCTAGATATCGAAATGGCACCAATAAACAACAATATTCCATTTATTATAGTAAAAACAAATGCCATAAGATATACTGTGCTTGATTCCTTTGAAAGCTCCTTAAAAGGGATTTTACTGACAATAATCCAGTTATATTCTTCAATTTTTAATGAAGAAAAAATATATTCCTCTCCTTTTATTTTTTCTATTATTGAATTCTTCTCCTCTTCAACATCAGATTTAATTAATTCTTTTCTTATCAATTCATTTATTTGATTAAAATCTGATACATCCTTAGGATTTACTATAAAATCATTATTTTCATCCATAAGTAAAATATTAGTACCATTTTTACTTATGATATCTTTGTAACAGTTAACAAAATTACTTTCATTTATATTAATAATTAGTGTTCCTATTGGCTTCTGCGATTCCATGTCATTTATTACCCTAATAAAGGATACATAGTTTTCATTTGGATTAAGGTCTGCTTTTTCTCCAGCATTTAATCTTAATATATAGTATCCCTTTTCATTAATAGCAGCCTTATACCAATTTGCACTTTCAACTTTATTAAGTTTAAAACTCTTTCTAGACTGCTTGTCTATATAATATTTATTTCCAAAGTTGTCATAAATATAAATTGAAGATACGTTATTCATAGAATCAATCATACTACTTAAATAACCATACATATCAATCTGAACATCGATACCATTTCTATTATTTGAATTTTTCAATATTGCTTGTATGTCTTTATTAGATATTATTATTCTTGAATTATTATTTATGTTTTGTATCATAGAATTTATATTGGATTTTATGGTATAAAGGGTTTGAACAGACAATTCACTAACCTTTTTTGATGTAATATCATCATATATTTTTTCATAAATCAAACTACTTACAGTTACTGAAAAAATCATCAATATTAGATATATAAATACTATTTTTGAACTTATCTTTAGATCCATGTATCTTTTACGTATTCTTATTAAGCTTATCATTATTATCTTCTCTTTCATTTAAACTTAGCTTTCATAATCACTGTAATCAACCTATTCATTATATAAAAGATATTATTTCATCTAAACTCGAAACTGTTTACATAATATTACAACTTTACTGACAAATTTAAAACCCATGTAATTATAGTTTTTGTATCAAAAATTATAGTATCTTTTAAAATTATTTTTTGATGTATATGTTCCAATTTTCAAATAATGATAACAGCCTACGGAAAAATTCATTTTTCCAAATATAAAATTTATTACAAAATAAATTGTTCAACACTGAAAATCAACACTCATTAAAAATTAATAATTATAATATTTATATCAAAAAAGTCTAAAAAAAATAGGGATATTAAATTACACTTTAATATCCCCTTACGTCTATTTGTTATAAGTTCTAATTAAGATTTTGGAAGCTATTTTCACAAAATCCCAAAAGGATTTCGTGACTAATGGCAATTGATAATTTACATTGATAATTAGAACTCATATATTAATTCTAAATTATTTTTATAGTTCAATTTTTTGTATAGTACCATCTTCATTATATTTTAATTCTGTGAATTTTACGCAACGCTTGTTATCTGATCCACCTGATAATGAACTATCATGATAGAATAAATACCATTTATCTTGGAATTGAACAATTGAGTGATGTGTTGTCCATCCTATTACTGGGTCAAGTATTTTTCCTTTAAAAGTATAAGGTCCTTTTGGATTTTTACTCATAGCATATACAATGTAATGAGTAGAACCAGTAGAATATGAAAGATAATAATTTCCATTATATTTATGAACCCATGGACCTTCAAAATATCTTCTATCTTCATCTCCAGCAAGTAGTGGATTTCCATCTTCATCAACTATTGATATTTCTTCTGGACTTTCTTTAAATGTAAGCATGTCCTCATTTAATTCAGCTACTCTTGGTCCTAAAGCTGGAGCTGTAACTGCTGGGCCTTCAGCATCTGCCTTAAAAGTACCAGTTTGCCATTTTTCTAATTGTCCACCCCAAAGACCTCCAAAGTAAACATAGGATCTATTGTCATCATCCATTAAAACAGCAGGATCAATACTAAAACTTCCTGGTATATAATTTTCCTCAGCTTTAAATGGTCCAGCAGGATTTGAACTAGTAGCTACACCAATTCTAAAAATTTCATCTTTATCTCTTGCTGGGAAAAACAAATAATAAGTTCCATTTTTATATACAGCATCTGGAGCCCATAATTGCTTACTTGCCCATGGAATATCCTTTAAATGAAGTGCTTCTCCATGGTCAATACAAGGTGAGTTAGTATCATCTAGTGATAAAATATGATAATCTTCCATGTTGTATTGGTCACCATTATCATTTGAAATTTGAACTTGATCAAGATCATGAGAAGGATATATATAGATTTTTCCATCAAATACGTGAGCAGAAGGATCTGCTGTATAAATGTGAGTTACTAATGGTTCCTTTTGTTTTACAATATTATTCATATAATTCTCTCCTATCATTTTTTACTTAAATAATTGTTTATATTAATTCAATATCTGCTTCTAAAGGAGTTATTCCTGTTAGTTCCTTACTTCTGCCATCAGGTTGTGCTATTCCAACAAATAATTTAAATTTTTTACTGTCAAGGATTCTATCCCCTTCATCATTTACAACTTCAAAAGCTCTTTTATTTATTGTCATTTTTACAACTTTACTTTCGCCTTTATTTAAAGCAACTCTCTTAAATGCTGATAAACTATGATTGTCAACTGCATATTTTGATTCAAGATCCTTTATATAACATTGTAGAACTTCTTCAATGTCAAAATTTCCAACATTAGAAATTTTAATACTTACTTCTACACCTTCAAAATCTTTACTAATATCTGATACAGATAAATCTGACAATTGCACCTTAGAATAAGTTAATCCAAAACCAAATGGATATAAACTTTCATTTTTCATGTAACGATAAGTTCTATTCTTCATAGAATAATCAGTGAATTCTGGTAATTCCTCAGTAGTTTTATAAAAAGTTACAGGCAGTTTGCCACTTGGTGAGCATTTTCCAAATATTAAATCTGCTATTGCTCTTCCTCCAAAGCTTCCTGGATACCATGCATTTAAAATTGCTGCACAATTTTCTTCTTGCCCTTGCAACGTTAATGCACTTCCAGCACCAAGAACTACTATTACAGGCTTACCTGTAGCAATTACTTTTTCAAGTAACTCCTGTTGTTTACCTGGTAAATTTAAATTTAATTTATCACCAGCTCCATCACTATTACCTGCATCTCCTTGTTCGCCTTCAATTGAAGAATCTAAACCTAGGCAAAGAATAACGACATCACTGTGTTCTGCTACAGTCACAGCTTCAGCCATTCTATCATCTGGCTCAGCTAAATCTTGAACTCTATCTTTATATAAGTGACATCCTTCAGAATAAAAGATTCTTATATTCTCTGAATCTACAGCTTCATGTATTCCTTCTAGAACTGTGATATACTTAGAAGCTGTTCCAAAATAATTTCCCTTTAGCATTAATTCACTATCTGCATTTGGCCCAATAATTCCAATTGATTTTAATTTTGATTTATCTAATGGAAGTAATCCATTGTTTCTAAGCATTACAATAGACTTTCGTGAAGCCATTAATGAAACTTCGTGATGTTCTTTACAGTCATTCATTGTATAAGGTATTTTGTTAAATTCACATTCTTCATCGAACATACCTAATCTAATCCTAGTTGCCATCAATCTTTCAGCTGCTCTTGTTATATCTTCTTCTGTTACTAAACCTTCCTTATATGCTAATAACATTTGAAGATATACATTTCCACAGTTTAAATCACAACCATTTTTTATTGCTAGGGCAGCTGATTCAGTAGCAGTACTTGTTACACCATGGTATAAATGGAAATCTGCAATAGCCCAGCAATCAGATACTACATGTCCTTTAAATTGCCATTTTCCTCTTAAGATATCCTTTAATAAAAGCGAACTTCCACAACAAGGCTCATCATTAGTACGATTATATGCACCCATTACAGCCTCAACATCAGCTTCTTTTACACAAGCTTCAAAAGCTGGTAGATAAGTTTCATATAAATCCTTTTTACTTACAACTGCATTAAATTCATGTCTTAAACCTTCTGGTCCACTATGCACTGCAAAATGTTTAGCACAAGCTGCTATTTTTAAATATTTTTCATCACCTTGTAAACCTTTAACAAAAGCAACTCCTAATCTTGAAGTTAAATAAGGATCCTCTCCATAAGTTTCATGACCTCTTCCCCATCTCGGATCTCTGAATATGTTTACATTTGGAGACCAAAAAGTTAAGCCCTTATATATATCTTTATCTTCTTTCTTTGAATTTTCATTGTACTTTGCACGACCTTCTGTTGCAATAATCCCTGCAATTTTTTCTAAAAGCTCATCATCAAATATAGCAGCTAATCCAATTGCTTGAGGAAATACTGTTGCTGTACCTGCTCTAGCCACGCCATGAAGCCCTTCATTCCACCAATTATATCTTGATATATTTAAATGTTTTATAGCTGGGGCCTTATACGTTAATTGCTCAGCTCTTTCTTGTAACGTCATTTTAGATACTAATTCTTTTGCCTTTTCTAATGCATATTCATGAGTTATTCTTTCAGTAAATTGCATATGATTCCCTCCAAACTATAATTATTCCTAAATTTACATTTTAATTAATTATAACTAACCTTATGTTGACCTAACAAGAAATTACTTATATAATTATAGACATAATTTATCCTTTTGGAGGCTTATTATGTTAAAATATGAAGCATATCATTTTGGTGAAGACACTCTTTTTTCAAATTACTATCCAATAAGTCTTAATTATCAAATTCATCTACATCGCAGTTTTGAGTTTATTTTTGTAAAGGATGGCAATATAGAAGTTTTTGTTAACAATAAAAATTTCACTCTAAAGAAAAATAACTGTATGCTGATTTTACCATATGAAATTCATTCCCTTTCAACCAAAGATTACTCTGAATTATGCATTTGTGTATTTTCTCCAAAATATATCAAAACATTTGAAAATATAGCATATGGTAAATATCTCGAAAATCCTGTGTTTAATCTATCCAATGCCTCCCAATCATTAATACTAGATAGAATTTTCAATGATAATGCTAACCTACTTCAAATGAAGTCATGTCTGTACTTAATATGCTCCGAAGTTATGGAACATACACAATTACTTATAAGTGAAAAAAATGATTACGAATTAATTCATAAAGTTCTAAATTATATTCAAAATAATTTTACCAAGGATATTTCCTTAAAAAGTATTGCTGATGAATTTAATTATAGCTATAATTATCTTTCTAAATACTTGAATAAAGTTTTAGGAATCTCCTTTGTAGATTTTATTAATCAAAATCGAATTAGCTATGCTTCATATCTATTAACAAATAGTGACGATACAATTACTGATATAGCTTATAAATGTGGCTATTCAAGTATACGTTCATTTAATAGAAATTTCTTTAGCATTACAAATACCACTCCTAAAAATTATAGAAATTCTAAACTAAGTTTTACATAAATTCTAGATTTTTTATTCTTTAGGAATTTATAATAAAGTTAAATCTGTGGACAACTTATTGAAAAGGCCAATTAAATAGGTTTTGTGTGTCAAAAAGAATAAAAAATAAATCTTATTCGCCTGCATAAAATGTTCTTATATGCAGCATAGCTGCCTTTTCTAATGTGCACATTTTTCTCACATACGTTCGAAAAGGCAGATGCGTAAAAAAAATCTCCGGCTCCAAAGTCGCCTGCAATTTTTTTATTTAAATCATGCATAAAATAACATACATAAGTAGCTGACAACACTATAAATTCTGCTAACTTAAATGTCCCATGAAAACCAAGTTTTGATTTTCATGGGTTTCATTATTAATGTGACAATTTATAATAAAACTTAAATTTTTTTATTTTAAACGTGGGATTACCTATTTCCATTACGTCTAAATATATGAAAATAAAATTCACGGAGGATTTTTATATGAGAAAAATAGGTACAACCACTTCTGCTATATGTTTTATACTTCTTGGTATTTGGATTATGATTAATTCCAACAATCCAGATTTAGGGAAAAAAATCATAAAATTTTGGCCAATAGTAATTATTTTAATAGGCATAGAAATTTTGTATTACACTTTAGTAAAAAAAGAAAATGAAAGAATAAGAATCAGTGGTCTTGTTTTTGCTATAATAATAGTTTCATTTTTAGCCAATATATCTACAGACATTTTTAACAATATAAAACAAAATAATGTTTCATTTGATTTTAATAGAAGTTTCTTTGACAATGTCTTTGAAAGTAAAAATTTACAATCAATTGATAAAAAAATTACTTTAGAGCCTATTGGTAACAAATTAAATTTTGAAACATTAAATGGTAAACTTAATATAGAAAAAGCTGCCGACAATAAAATAACTATAGATACTGAATTATTTATAAAACAAAACAGAACTTTGAATGATTATGAATTGAATCCTATAAATGATTCAAATGGGTATACTATAAAAATTATAGATGATAATATAGATTCAATTAAAGCCACAATCTATTTGCCCGAAGGATATGATGCATCTATAAAAGGTTCTAACCTTAATGTATATAGTGATAGTGCTTTAAAGCTTACAACTTTAAATTTAACTGCTGATAATGGAAAATATGATTTACAAGGTGATATTCCAAATTCATCCCTAAAATTAGAAAATGGTAAGATAGATTTAAACAATAATTTATGTAAAAACATTGATATTTCTATGAATAATGGTTCGATATCTTTAGATACAAAGGATAAAAATTTATCAGTCAATACAGATATAAATCATGGTACTTGCAAAATAAATGATGAAAAAAGAGTTAACTCTGGAATTTCTAAAAAGCTAGGTACTGGTGAAGACATAATAAAAGCTAAATTAAATAATGGAACTATTAAAATAAATAGTGGAGAGTGAAAAAATGGAGGAGCAAGAATTCATTAAAAAACTTAAAACAAAAGATGAAAATGCTTTTATTTACATGGTAGACCTTTATAAAAAAAGAATTCTCTCCTTATGTTGTTCCTATACTACTGATTACTATGAGGCAGAAGATTTGTCTCAAGAAGTTTTTATAAGTGTATTTAATAATATTGATAAATTTAGAGAAGATTGTTCCTTTTCCACTTATTTATATAAAATTACAACTTCTAAGTGTATAGATTATACAAGAAAGAGAAGTATTAAAAATTTTTTAACCGGCCTCTTTACCTTTTCTAAAGAATCCGAGCAGGATATAGATGAGCAAAATTTTATACGGCAAAGTATTCAATCTCTACCACTAAATTTAAAAACACCTCTTGTACTATATTATTATATTGGATTAACTCAAAAGGAAATTGCAAATGTATTAAATTTACCTTTAAAAACAGTTGAGGGAAGAATTTATAGAGCTAAAAATAAATTAAAAAATATTATTGAAACGGAGGTTCACTTTTATGCAAAACAGAAGAGATGATCTTGATAGTATAATTATTAATTCTTTTGAAAATGTTCATGTGCCTGATGATTATAATGAAAAACTAATGAAAAAACTTCATAAAAAGCAGCTTCCTAATTCTGAGAGAAATACCCTAATCCCTTCCTATGCTTTAATAGCTGCTGGTTTATTTAGTATTTTTATTAATATTACTAGTATTCAAGTACACATTACAAAATTCGAATCTCGCTTCCTTGATAAAGCTATAGTTACTGAACTTAACCAACATTCTATTATTAATTTTATCAAACAATTAGGAGAGTGAAAATATGAACAATAGAAATAGTTTTCTTACATTTATAACCGCCTGCATCCCTGGTGTTGGATATATGTATCATGGATTAATAAAAAAAGGAGTCCAGGTTCTATTCTTATATATGCTTATTGGCCCAATTTTATCTTTTATTGGACTTGGTTTCTTGTCTCATTTAATTAAAATTTGTATATGGTTTTATACCTTCTTTGATACCTTTTCTATTTCAAATAAAATCAAACGTGGAGAATATGTTCCTGATTCTGAATTCATTTTTAAGAACTATGTTAACACAGAAAATCTCTACAACGAAAATCCTTCATGGAATGAACGAATTAACAAACAAGGTTGGGTAATTTTGGGATCTTTTTTAATTATTCTTGGGGCCTTATCTATCTTAAATCAAATTTTTATCGATAATGATATTTATAAATATATTCGATCTTACGCATCACAATACTTCATTCCTATAGCATTGATTATTATAGGTATCTCGATTTTATTTAAGAAAAGAGACTAATGTTACGTCTTTTAATATTAACGCTATTGGTATAGATCTTATATATAAAAATAATTTCTAAAGGAATTTACAATAAAATTAACATATATAAAAAAGCTTCACAAAATTTTGTGAAGCTTTTTTATATATGTTAATTAACTCTTTTTAAACATTGACTTCACTGCACGTTTCACAACATCAAAAAAACTTAACGAAGAAACCATGTGCTCTGGATCAACATAATTTCGAATAGTACGAAGTACCTTTTTTGCATCTTTAGATGAAAAAGTATATGTACCATTTTTCTTCGTTCTAATTGCATATCGGGGAATCCACTTTCCCTTAAACATTACGGATGCTATGACATAGTCAACCTCTTCCCAAGGAATTTGAATAAATTTACGAAAATCACGAGAATTATAAAATTCAAAACCGTTGTCACCAATCATTATCTTTCCATAATCTGCAAGGCCTGTAAAAGCTGTTGCTTCAATCACTAGGTCTACTTTTGTATTGATTGATTGAACCATCTAATCTACCTCCTTTCTAATTATACAGATATCTATTTTAATTATATATAAATTTCAATCAACATTGTACTATCTCTATATTTTCATACTTCATTTTTCTAACTTTCTCTGCAAAATTTTCCTCATCACCTGACAATTGATAGTTGAACTTTGATAATTATAGCATATATATTTTATTTACACCTCTTTTAATTATTCCAAAGCATATTAAACTTAACTACTTTATTATGTTAAGAAAAGCCCAGGCTAAAAGCCTAGGCTAAGTGAAAAATGTTACATTAAACCGATCAAGTGGAATACTATACCAATTGCAAATAATCCAAGAATGATAACAATTGGAGATACTTTCTTCTTAAGTAACCACATACAAAGTAATGTAATTAATAATCCTACAAGACCAGGAATTAATGAATCTAAGTTATTTTGTAATGTTGTAACCTTAGTATCAGTTAATGACATACCAGATCCTTGTTGTAATAGAGCTTGCTTTATACCTTCTGCTCCTTGAGGAAGTTTGCTCCAATCAATGAAAGCACCTTCACTTAACTTAACAGATGATACTACTGGAGCAAATTTAACAGATACCCATCTGTTAACTAATGATCCTAAAATGAACATACCAAGGATAGATGATCCTTTTGTAATATCTTGAAGCATATTACCTGATAAGTCATCACTAATACGAGATCCAGCTTTGAAACCAAACTCTTGTGTGTACCATGTAAATGCCATACGAATGATATTCCAAGCAAGGAAAAAGATAATTGGTCCAAGAATGTTACCACTTAAAGCAAGTGAAGCACCTAATGCTCCTAAAATAGGTCTTACAGTAAACCAGAAAACTGGATCTCCGATACCAGCTAAAGGTCCCATCATACCAACCTTTACACCTTGAATAGTTACATCATCAATTGCCATACCATTTGCACGTTCTTCTTCTAATGCTAATGTTACACCTATAATTGGTGAAGCTACATATGGATGAGTATTAAAGAACTCTAAGTGACGTTCTAATGCAGCTGCTCTATCTTCTTTACTCTTATATAATCTTTTGATTGCTGGGATCATTGCAAATGCCCAACCACCATTTTGCATTCTTTCATAGTTCCAAGAACCTTGAAGGAAAAATGAACGGAACCAAACAGAAATACGATCTCTTTTACTTAATTTTAATTCTTTTGACATTTTCGTTTCCTCCCCCTTCTTAGTATCTATCGATAAGATCCCCTAAAGGATCACCAGTATTTGAACTTCCACCATTACTTGAACCACCTTGTTTGCTAAGTGCTAAGTAAATAAGAGCTATAGCAACACCGATAGCACCAAGTCCTATAAGTGTGATTTGTGAAATAGTTGCTAATACAAAACCAATTGCAAAGAATGGCCATACTTCTTTTGTAGCCATCATATTTATTACCATTGCATAACCAACAGCTACAACCATTCCACCACCAACAGCTAAACCACCTGTTAACCAAGCAGGCATTGCAGCAAGTAATGTACTGATTGGGCCAGCACCAATTGCTAAAATCAATCCTGCTGGAATTGCAATACGTACACCTTGTAAACAAATAGCAGCAACTTGCCACATTTCAATAGCTTTGATATTTCCTTCTTTAGCAGCAGCATCCATAAAATGAACAAATGCTGTAGCTATTGTACGACAAATAATTGTTAATAATAACCCTGCAACTGCTAGAGGAACAGCAATAGCTATTGCTGAAGCAACTCCTGCTTCGCCTTGACCTCCAAGAACTAAAATAATTGCAGATGCAACAGATGCAAGCGCTGCATCTGGTGCTACGGCAGCACCAATGTTTGCCCAACCTAAGGCCATCATTTGAAGACTACCACCTAATATTAAACATGGTACTAAATGCCCTGTAACTAAGCCGATTAACGTACAAGCAACTAATGGTTGATGAAATTGGAATTCATCTAAGATACCTTCTACACCAGCTAAAAATGCTATAAAAATGACTAATATAATTTGAACTATATTTAAAGTCATGGTTATGAATCCTCCTTTTTTATCTAATTAACTAGATTATTTTAATTTATTTAATTCTTCTTGTGCTCTTTTAAGTATTTCGTCCATATTTCCTTTTGAGTCATTTGGTACTTTACGAACATCAAAATTAAGTCCAGATTGTTTTAACTTATTGAATGTATCAATGTCTCCTTGGTTGAACGCAAGAACCTTGCTTGGTTGAACCTTTCCTATAGAGTGAGCCATTGAACCAACATTGATTGTCTTTAGTGGTATTCCACCTTCTACTGCTCTAAGAACATCTTGTGGATTTTCAAAAAGAAGCATTGCACGTTGACCACCAAAATGCTTATCATCCTTTGCAAGTTTAATCATATGATCAACTGGAACAACATGTGCTTTAACTCCTGGAGGAGAAGCTTGTGTTATTAAATTCTTACGAAGCTCATCTTTTGCTACTGCATCTGAAACTACAATAATTCTTGTAGGATTTACAGTTTTTGTCCAAGCAGTTGCAACTTGACCATGAAGCAAACGAGAATCAATACGAGCTAAAACATATTCAAACGATCCTGGTGCACCTGCATTAGATTGCCCTGCTCCAGCTCCATTAGATTTAGCAGTATCTGCTGGTTCTAATTCTTCTGGTTTAACTTTAACTCCTTCTTTACCTGAATTTAAGATAAACGCTGCAATTTCATGTGCAGATTCCATTGAAAGACGTGCACCATAAGCTTCAATAAGCATTGGTAAATTCATACCAGCTACAATTGCCCATTTATCTTTATGTTCTTCAAATAGAGCATTTGCTTGATTGAATGGTGTACCACCCCAAAGATCAACTAAGAATAAAACCTCATCTTGGTTGTCAAAGGATGCAATTGCTTCTTTCAATTTTGCTCTAAGATCATCAGGTCCTTCACTAGGCATCAACGTAACAGCTTTTACGTTTTCTTGTTCTCCAAAAATCATTTTACCAGATTGCATGATACCTTCAGCGAATTCGCCATGACTAGCAAGAATAATTCCTACCATTTTTTTACCTCCTATTTTTTATTTGTTACAAAAACAAAAGGCATGAGCATTAGAAATAAAATAAAACAATATATGTAAGCTTTTCATCACACTACTTGTACTCCAAATTAGATCATAAAATATATGATAATACCGTATAAAACCATACAAATTATGTGATGTGCCAAACAAATATTAAATTATTTTATTACCTATGCTCATGCCTGATCGAATCAGTAACACGCTAGATATTTTTATTTCAATATAGCCCATTTAGATCCCTTTATTAAAGGTTCCCCTTATGACTACCTTTACATACTAACACGTTTTTCTCTATTGCGCAATATATTTTTAATTTTTTTTAATCTTATATTAATCTTTGAATAAACAATATCCATAATATCTGATTTACTACAGATATTATGGATAAATATATGTTTTAGTATAATCTACAAGGAACTCATATTATATAGAAATCAGATCCTTAACATCAGAGTCAATATATAATACATAGTTTTCTTCAATATTTTTATATTTTATTTTAGCTGTCTTTTGTTCCATATCATAGTACCAGCCTTCTTCACTTGCTTCCCATTCTTTTTTATCTAGGAACATTTTAAGTTTTTTATTTTCTAGTCTTACTTGCATTGGTGCTATATCTTTACAGAATGCATTTACTAACATTTCATTAACTGTTGTTTTATAATTACCTTCTTTGTCAAAGACAACCTTTATTCCAGCTTCATTGTTAATGCTTATAGTTGTCTTTAAATATTCTCCATTCTTATAATTGTTTGTAGTACCATCATCTTCATACAATACAAAACTTGATTCTTGTGATGTCTCTATTAAAATATTAAGCTTATCCATTGAATCTTTATGAATATTCATTAACTCTTCACATATTGGAACAATTGCACCACTTCTAAAGAACATTGGAATTGATCCAAGTGTAACTTCAACTTCAATTGTTTGGCCTCCTTGATAAGCTTGTTTTGTATACCAATCAAACCAAGTTGCTCCTTCTGGTAAATATACCTTTCTAGTTTTTGCACCTTTTTCAAGAACATTAGCAACTAAAATTGAATTTCCAATCATAAAATCAAAACTTTCTTCAAGCAATTTTTTATCCTGTGGGAATTCATATATTAAAGGTCGCATAACTGGTGCTCCTTCTGTAGCTGCCTCAAATAATAGTGAGTAGTAGTAAGGAACTAATTTATATCTTAATTGTATAGCATTTCTTATATACTTAGTATAAGATGGACACATCCAAGGTTCAGTAACCGTATTATCATTGTTACAAGAATGAATTGAAAATCTTGGTTGGAATATTCCATTTTGAACCCATCTTACAAATAATTCTGGTTCAGGTACTGGTCCAAAGAATCCTCCTATATCACAACCTTGATTTGCTACACCTGAAAGCCCTAATCCTAATATTACAGGAATATTAAATTTCAAACTCTTCCAGCTTGTATTATTGTCTCCAGCCCAAGTTTGTGCATAACGCTGAATTCCAGCAAATCCTGCTCTATTTGTTATATATGGTCTTGTATTTGGATAAACTTCTTCCACAGTTTCTTTTGCCATAAGTGCCATTAAGTTTGGCATTATTGGCCTTAATCCACTTACTTCTTTCTTCATACCCTCAAAATGGCAAACAGCTTCTGTATTATTTATTTCATATTCGTTATTATCATTCCATATAGATGTTATTCCAAGAGAAACTAGCGATTCTTTTAGATGCTTTTTCCACAATTCTCTTCCTTTAGGATTAGTGAAATCTACAAAGGAAGCTTGACCTCCCCAATATCTATCAGTTTGTGAGTTTTCTTCTTTTTCATCTTTTATATAAGCGCCTGCTTCATCAAATTCTTTGTATAAAGGATGAGAAATTAGCATACCTGGTTTTATATTAGGTGCTAGAGCTGCCCCTTTTTCCTTTAACTTGCTTACAAACTCCCCTGGATTTTTAAATCTATCATGGTTCCAATTGAATACATATCTTTTCCCATCTTCACCAGTTGTATATCCTGATGACATAAAGAAACCATCACAAGGAATCCCTTCTTCTTTACATCTATCTATGAATTGTAAAATAGCTTTATCTGAATCTTCCTCAAGCTCTGTGTAGTACATAGTTGACCCCATATATCCTAAGGAATACTTTGTTGGCATTGCTGTTTTTCCTGTTAAATCTGTGTAATTCTTTACTACATCTTTTATTTGTGGTCCATTTATGAAAAATGTATCTAATTCACCGCCATCAGCACAAAAATAACTATATTTATTCCAGTATCCACTTCTCTCACATCCCATATCGAAGGTAGAATCATAAGAATTATTATAGAATATTCCACTTGCTAGATTATTTTTACTATTAAGCTTTATGTAAAAAGGAATATGCTTATAAAGTGGATCTGTGCATTCTGAATCATAACCTATAGTATCCACATTATGCATTCTCATTCTTCTTCTTTTCTTATTTAAATATCCAGCTTTTTCCCCAAATCCATAAAAATAATCTTCATCCTCCAAACATGAGTAATGATATAATCTTCCTAATGTATCCTTAACATATGCCTTTTCTTTTAAATCTGAATGTAATACATTTCCTTGCTTATCAGTAATTTCTATACCAAATGGCTCTTTATAAATATTTACATTAATATTTTTTGTTGCTAATACAATATAATTTCCTAAATCCTCATATTTAGTACTAATTGCTTTAACTCTTGTTCTTTCATTTTTTAATAACTCATCCATCTTATCTTCCCATGCTGTCATAACTAAAGCATATGAAGCTTCATCTTTAAACTCTTCATCAAAAGTGCAGCGAATCCTCACTATATCATCATTTAAGAGTATAATTCTATATTTGGCTGCGTTTGTAGCAATTTCTAGATAATCCTCAAAATTATCTAATCTTATTATTTTATTACTTATCATCATAATATTATCCTCCTCAATTATATCTATATATACAATCAGTCATCTATATAGGCCTTTTTCTAAAAAAGCTTATATTTACTGTATTATTCCCTTTAATTATTTAGCAATAACAGAATTCATAAAATCTATAATTCCATTTTCAACTTCATCCATAATATCAGTGTAATATTGTATTTCGTGACTATATCCTGAATAAACTTTTGTTTTAACCTTATGTCCTGTTTCTGCAAGCCAGTTTGATACTGCATAAACGCCTTCTCCATACTGTCCAACTGGATCTTGATCTCCAGCAATGTTGTAAACTGGAATTTCTTTTGGTACTTTCTCTGCCCACTTAGTTCCAACTATATCATTCATCATATTAACGAAGTAATATAGTGAACGTATATTAGGTGGCATTAATAAGTCACTATATATATCTCTTGCATGATCTTCATTTACGGCTTGTTCACCACATGCCCAGTTATTTGCAGTAACTGGATTTTCTTGATATCGTTCAGTTTTCCACATCCACCCCATAAGTTGTTCTAGGCAAGCTGGATCAACTTCTTCACCTTTCCCATCATCTATTAGTTGCTTAAAAATAGGCATAACTGTGCTTGCTGACTTAAATACTCCTGAAGTTCCACATACAATTAGACCATCAATTCCTTCTCCATAAGTAGCAGCATAGCATCTAGCAATCATTGATCCCATACTATGACCAAACATGAAATAAGGTAATCCTGGATTCTTTTCTTGAACAATTTGACGAAGAGTATGCTCATCTTCTACCATTGTAATATATCCTTTATCTCCCCAGTCACTCCAATTATTCGAAACATAAGCTGTTTTTCCATGTCCAACATGATCATCAGCTGCAACTATAAAACCTGCTTCATTTAATTTTAATATCATATGTATATATCTACGCGAATGTTCATGATAACCATGTAAAAGCTGAATTATTCCTATCGGTTTTTTAATTGGATTATAAATCCAAGCTTGCACTTTATCTTTTTTGTTAAATGATTCAAAACTTATTTCTTGAAATGCCATAATAAATCTCCTTACTTATATAAATTCTAAAACTATCTTTTCAATTATAGATATCCCAATTAATAATCAAACTTATAAATGGAATATATATACTCTCTTGAGAAATTAAAATTACTAAACTACTCTAGAAATATGATACATTTTTTCTGGAGCAGGCATGTGAAATTGAGCTGATGAAGGTTATTAATGGGGGCTTGTTTCATTTTAAGCTTGTCCAAAAAGTAAGTGTCCAAAAAGTGAATGTCCAAATTTTATATTTGGAAACATGAACTTTCTCCTTGGAGATTTTACATCTGGAACACGCTGAAATGACGACTAGCCCACATTTAGAACCTTCCAGCGAAGATTTCACTAGTCCTGCGGAAGATAACTGTATCATATTTCGGTAATTTATAGCATAGTACTATTCATCTCCCATTCCAATTAAATCAAATCTTTCACAAGAAACTATGATATCAAACTCCTTCTTTTCTGGTTTCTTGCATTTAACTAAAACTGTTCTGTCTGATAGCTCATAATACCATCCTTGTTCTGATTTTTCCCAAGACGTCTTGTTAAGGAAACGTGGTATTCTTTCATTATCAACAGATACCCAGTATGCTCCCTTTTCTTTGCTCACTAATTTAATTCTAAGTTCAGATATTTCATTTTCATAGCTTCCTGTTGTTTTAAATGAAATCTTCTTACGTGCTCCACCGCTTACACTAATTTCTGTATTTTCATATACACCTTTTTCAAAATCCTTGCTTATACCATCATCATCATAGAACTTGAAGCTTCTTTCTGCTTCTCCTCCAATTAAAATGTCCAAGCTCTTCATTTTATCTGTAGTTATATGAGTTACTTCTTCATTTGTTATGAATATTCCATCACCTCTTAAAAACATAGGTATGCTATCAAGTGAAACTGGAATTTGAATTACTTGTCCACCATTATATGCCATCATATTATTATTCATATCATACCAAGTACAACCTTCTGGTAAATAAATTTCTCTTGATACTGCTCCCTTTTCTAGAACATTTGCAACTAAAACTGATGGTCCAAACATAAATGTCATATATTTATCGTCATAGCAGTTAATATCATCTTGGAATTCCATAAATAGCGGACGCATTATTGATCTACCTGTAGTATGAGCTTCATACATTAATGAATATAAATATGGTAACATTCTATAACGCTGTCTATAAGCATGGCGAACAAATTCATTATTTTCTTCATACATCCATGGCTGCGTAACAGTGTTATCATTATTTGCTGAATTAATACAGAATCTTGGTTGGAATATACCATTTTGTATCCATCTTAATAAAAGCTCTCCTTCTGGAGCACCTCCTGCAAATCCTCCAATATCACAACCTGTGTTTGCTACTCCTGAAAGCCCCATTCCAATTATAGTTGCTATATTAAATTTTAATGTTCTCCAGTCTGTTAAATTATCTCCTGCCCAAGTTTGTGCATATCTTTGAATTCCTGCAAATCCAGCACGATTTATAATATATGGACGACGATTTGGATAAAGTTCAGCAATTGCCTCTTTCCCAACATAAGCCATCATATTTGAATGCATGATTTTTAATTCAGCCATAGTACCTGGTTTTCCATCAAAATCACATAAGGCATTTCTATCTTCTATACCATCATATTCGCAGTTATCATTCCAAACTGTTATTGTTCCTTTGCTTAGAATATTTTCTTTAAGTAGTTTCTTCCATGTTTCTCTACCAGAAACCTTAGTAAAGTCTACAAATCTTCCAGTACCACCCCACCAGCGGCCATGATAATCTCCTTCTCCGTCTGGATTTTTAATAAATACATCATTTTCTTCGAATTCTTTTTTATAAGGATGCTTAGGTAATATTCCTGGTTTTAAATTAGGTATAACATTAAGTCCCATTTCATTCATTTTTTCAAGGAATTCATCTGGATTCGGGAATCTCTTTCTATTCCAATTAAAAATATATCTTAAATTGTCTTCTTCTCCAGAAGAATAACCAGATGCCAATTTAAAGTTATCTATATACATTTTTTCATCAAAATGTTTTTTTATTACTTCATATATTTCCTTATCGCAATCTTTTTCTAGTTCAGCATAATACATTGTAGAAGCCGTATATCCTAAACTTTGCTTTGGAGGCATTGCCTGCCTTCCTGTTAACTTTGTGTAATTATCTAAAACATCTTCAACTTTTGGTCCATTGATGAAGAACAAATCAATATCTCCTCCATCAGCTTGATAATAACTATAGCGTGGCCAATATCCACTAATTTCATTTCCCATATCAAATACTGAATCATAAGAATTATGATAGAATAATCCTAAAGCATGACGCTTATTGTTATTCAACTTTATGTAAAATGGTATATGCTTATATAAAGGATCACCAAATTCCGGATCATGTCCAATTGCATCCTTAGGTGACATACGCATTCTTCTACCCATTTTATCTACTTTCCCTGTCTTTTCACCAAATCCATAGAAATGATCATTTTCTAAGTCTACTTCATTATAATGTGAGATTCTTCCTAACTGATCGCATTCAAAAGCTCTATCTGCTAAATCACTATATATTTTCTCACCATTTAATTTATATATAGAGAAATATAATGGTTCTTTAGACATAACTAATTTCAATGTTTTTGTATTAAATATAATTTCTTTTTCTGTTTCTTCAAAAGAGATATCTAAAGCTGTTATTCTTTTACGCTCATCCTTAAACAATGAATCTAATCTATCTTCCCAAGCAGTCATAACCAATGCATACGACTCTTCTGACCACTTTTTATCAAAAGAAGTTCTAATACGTATAATATCATCTGACATAAAGATAATTTTTATATCTGCCGTATCACCTTTTACTAAATAGCCATTTTCAATTTTGTCCATAGATAAAAATCTTTTTAATAACATATAAATTCCTCCTATATTTTTAATGTGCCTTATGAAACATTAAATTAAATAACAAGTCCATTTTTTCATTATCCAACCATAAATGGACTTGTTAATTATTTGATTTCACCTAAAGTCATTTGTTACTTAATTTACATTACTAACTAACTTAACTTATATAGCATTCTCTTTCCAAACACTTTCATATTTATAGCCTGTAAGATCTTCAACAACTTGTTTTGTTTCTTGATCAACATCATTTTTAGATCCACCATTTTTTAGTCTTTCAACTTCATCTATTAATATCTTATGTGTTTCCTTATTTAATTTGAAAGTAAATGCAAGAATTAAAGAAAGTGCAAATAAACCTACACATCCAATAAGTAAAACATATCCAATAATTTGTACTGTTTGAGGAGATTGGACATCTTGTCCTTTAACAAATCCTCCTTCTTGTAACACAACACCAATTAAGAATGTTGCAAGAGCTACTGTACTTTTTCTAGTAAATGTCATAACTGCAGCAAAAAGACCTTCTCTTCTTTTCATTGAAACAATTTCATCTACATCTGGGATAAATGGGAATACTGTCCAAGGAGTTAAAACCGCCAATGATCTAAATGCGAAATAAACTATAGAAATTCCAAGTAAAATAGCAGTCTTTCCTTCAGGATTAAATAAATAAACACCATAATAAGCTAATACACTTAAAATCATAAATGTATAAGTAATTTTATATAACTTTGTAGGTCCTAGCTTTAAAAATAAAACTCCACCAATAATTGTTCCTGGTATACCAATGATACTAAAAGAAAGTAAATATGCACCAACAGATGATGAAACTTTTAAATTATATACACAGAAGAATAAGAATACGGCATTAAATATATCACCCGCAGTGAAAGATAATAAATAAAGTCCTAAGTGTTTTCTAAAGCATTTAAGCTTAAATGTAGAAACATATTCTCCAAGCACCTTTAGGTAATCACCAAAGCTTCTACCACCTTTAGAATTTTCTCTTTCTAACAGTTCTTGTTCCATAGCTGGTGTAATTTCTCTTTCCCAAGTTACTTTATAAGTTATAAAAATACAAATTGCGTATAATACTGCAAAAAATAATCCATTATAGAAATATGCATAAGGGTTCTTTTGACCAAAGTGACCAATTAATTGAGCTGGAACAAAAGTTCCTAAAAATTGACCTAAAGAAGAAATAACAAGTCTACAAGTTGAAATTTTTGTTCTATCCCCAAAATCAGTTGTCATTTCAGTAGGTAATGTTTCCCATGGTATTAATATCATTGCTGCAATTATTTCAAACAATAAATAGCAGCTTAAATAGAACCAATATCCCATTCCAATTGTCCAAATTAATACATAAACTGCCATTAATGGCGCACCAATTAGTAAGAAGAAACGACGTCTTCCAAACATCTTTCCAAGCTTAGTTTTATAAAAGTTATCAGAAATACTACCAATAAATAAGCTAGCAACTGCATCTACAAAACGTGCTATTGCAACAATTGAAGCCCCCTCTATAGGTGTAAGTCCACAGAAAGTTGTATAAAAGAACAATAAGAATGCTCCAATTATTGTAAATGCTCCACCACCCATTAAATCTACTAATCCATAACCAATACATACAGGCAAAGTAATCTTTTTATCTTTTCTAGACATAATTTCTACCTCTTTCTTCATTAATATTCTTAATAGCAAATTTTTAACCTAAATACTGAAATATTCTTTCGCATTGTTGTAACATATACCTTCAACAATTGTTTTTAATAATTTCATATTTCTTGGAATTTCACCATTTTCAACCCATTCTCCAATCAAATTACAAGCTATTCTTCTAAAATATTCATGTCTGGTATATGATAGAAAGCTTCTTGAATCTGTTAACATTCCAATAAAACGACCAAAGGTTCCAAGATTAGCTAGTGCTTTCATTTGTTCAATCATTCCATCTTTGTTATCATTAAACCACCAAGCAGCTCCAAATTGTATTTTCCCTGGTATTCCATCACCTTGAAAATTTCCTATCATTGTTCCAAGAATATAGTTATCCTTTGGATTTAATGAATACAAAATTGTTTTTGGAAGTGAGTTTTCTTTATCTACAGAGTCTAAAAGCCTTGATAGTGGATATGCTATACTCTCATCATTAATAGAATCAAAGCCTGCATTAGCCCCAATTTTTTCAAACATCTTAGTGTTATTATTTCTAAGAGCTGCAATATGAAGCTGCATAACCCATCCAAGTTCATGATAAAGCTTAAATATATGTATTAATGTATAAGTTTTATATTTCTTTTCTTCATCTATACTTACTGCTTCTCCACGCAAAGCCTTAATAAATATAGCTGCTGCTTCTTCCTTCGATGTATCTGAATATACTACCACTCCATCTATACCATGATCTGCAATCCTACATCCTACTGAATGAAAGAACCTTACTCTTGAATCAAGTGCTTTTAAAAATTCATCGTAATTATCTATATTAACTTCTGATACTTCTTCTAGTTTTTTTACCCAGTGAACAAAGCCTTCTTGACCTATCTCAATTCCCTTATCCGGCCTAAAAGTAGGTAAAACATTTACATTAAAGTCCTTCTCTTCCTTAAGTTTTATATGATATTCCAAGGTATCAGTGGGATCATCAGTCGTACATATGGCTTCCACGTTAGATTTTCTTATTAAATCTCTTGCTCTAAAACCGTTTTCTCTTAATAATTTATTTGCTTTTTCCCAAATCATTGGAGCAGTGTCTTCATCAAGAGGTTCATATATTCCAAAGAATCTTTGAAGTTCTAAATGAGTCCAATGATAAAGGGGATTACCGATAGACATTGGTATAGTTCTAGACCATGCTAAAAATTTATCGTAATCATTAGCATCTCCTGTTATATATTTTTCTTCTATACCATTACATCTCATTGCTCTCCATTTATAATGATCTCCATACAGCCATACTTCAGTTATATTTTCAAACTTTTTATTTTCATATATTTCCTTTGGATCAATATGGCAGTGATAATCAATAATAGGCATATTCTTTGCATAATTATGATATAAATCTATAGCTGTTTCATTTGATAGTAAAAAATTATCATCCATGAAATCTTTCAAAATTCATCATCCTACTTTCAAATATATATTTGTAAAGTATTGAAATAGTTAGGTTTATTAGCAAATAATAAAGTTACCATATAATATAATCTATACCTATTCGATACTTTACTATAATGTTTTCATTTACATTTAATGTAACATTGTTACTTTATGTAATTTATGATATAATGTAATCCACAAAAATTTTTTAGACATTTTTACCATTCTTTGCTTGTACTATTTGGCAGAATATAACAAGTGCAGAATGGGAAAATGTTTATTTTTTTCTACATAAATATTAATTATGTAACCTAGTGTTAACATTCTAGATATTTTTCTAAAGTTAACCTTACTGCTCCAACACCTGAAATCATTTCATCAAAATAACCTTCAATTTTCTCTCCTAAACCTATTTCATAAAGGTCTATTCCAAAAATTTCTTCATTTATTAGTATTGGTTTTAAGATGTTACCTGAGGCTGTTTTTTCATTTAATTTAACATTAGCCACATATTTTTTCAGCTCATCTAATAATGGATCTGGGCTTAACTCCATTGCATTACCATTATCATCTATTGCCATTAAATATCTGCACCAACCTGCAATAACAAGTGGAATGTATTTAAGTTGTTTAGGATCTAAATCTTCTCTGTTACTATAAGCTTTAATTGTTTCTCCAAATCTTATACCAACTTTTTGAGATGTATCTGAAGCAATTCTTTGAGGTGTATCAGGTATATATGGATTTGGAAGTCTAACTTCAACTACCTCTTTAATAAAGTCTTCAGGATTTATTATTCCAGGATTTACAACAACAGGCATCCCTTCTTCATATCCAATCTTTTCAACTAATTTCTTTAAAGCTGGATCTTTCATTTCATCTGCTATTAAGTTAAATCCAAGAAGGCATCCAAATACTGCTAGAGACGTGTGTAGCGGATTTAAACAAGTACAAACCTTCATTGTTTCAATTCTTTCTACAGTTTCTCTGCTTGTTAAAAATACACCTGCATCTTCTAAAGGCATACGGCCATTTGGAAAATCATCTTCTATTACAAGATATTGTGGGCCTTCTGCATTTACAAATGGTGCTATATAAGTATTTTTGTTAGTTGTTACAATCTGAGTACTTTCGAAGCCATCTTTTTCTAATGTATCCTTAACGCTTTGTGATGGTCTAGGTGTAATTTTATCAATCATACTCCAAGGGAATGATACCTTCTTCTTATTATTGATATACTTAAGAAAATCTTCTTCTACAAGTCCATTTTCAATCCATTTCTTTATCATTGTTTCCATTGCATTATGAAGTTTCTCACCATTTTTTGAGCAGTTATCCATACTTACAAATGCTATTGGATGTTGTCCATTTTGATATCTTACATATGCTAAGGATGCAACTTTAGCAATAATACTTACAGGGTGTTCTAATCCATCTGTTATATCTTCCTTTAATAAATTCTTCACACTATAACCTTTTTCTGTTATTGTAAAGCTTGCTATTTGCAAAGACGGATTTGAAAATATTTCTTTTAATCTATTCCATTCTTCTTTTCTTGAATAGTCACCAGCTAGACTTTCACCTATACTTCCTACTATTTTCTTTTCCAAGGTTCCATCTGGTTTCATAATTACTAATAAGCTTAAATCATCATGAGGGGAATAAATTTTATCTATAATTTCATAATCATATCCTTCTACGGCAACAATACCTGACTCTGCTTTTCCAGTATTTAAAAGTTCTTGCTGTAGCATTGCTATAAAACCTCTAAATATATTTCCTGCTCCAAAGTGAACCCATGTAGGATTTTCCTTAGTTAAAGCCGACATTTTGTCGTAATCAAATTTTGGGAGTTTTATTCCAGCCTTTTCCCATAAAGTTTTATCTTTGATACTGTCTTTGCTTAATACTATTTTGGTATTACTCATTTTTCTTTTCACCTCTTAATAATCTTATTAAAAAGATTGTCCTCATTTTAAAATAATAACTAATAAAAATTTAATTATTATAAATTGAGTTTAAATTTTAATATCTATTTATTTCTTTGTAATGAATCCCATATTCCCCATATGTACATAATTCCAAGTGCTCTATCATAAAGTCCATAACCTGGTCTGCATTGTTCATTCCAAATATGTCTTCCATGATCTGGTCTTGCATATCCAGTAAATCCAACTTCATGATATGCTTTAACTATGTCACATATATCTAGAGAACCATCACATGTTCTATGAGATGTTTCAATAAAATCACCATTTTCATAAATCTTTACATTTCTAATATGTGCAAAAGCAATTCTATTTCCAAATTTTCTTATCATAGCTGGTACATCATTATTTGGATTTGAACCTATTGCTCCACTACAAAGAGTTAAACAGTTATAAGGATTATCTACAAGCTTTAGTAATCTTGCTAAATCATTTCTGTCTTTTACTATTCTTGGTAGTCCGAAGATTGACCAAGGTGGATCATCCGGATGTACTGCCATCTTAATATCATTTATTTCTGCAACAGGTATAATTTGTTCTAAGAAATATTTTAAGTTATTCCATAAATCTTCTTCTGTTACATTCTTATATGCTTCAAAAAGCTGTGATAGATTTTTAAGTCTTTCTGGCTCCCACCCTGGCATTGTAAGGTCTGGATTTGATGCTATTTTATTAACTAATTCCATTGGATCTATATCATTAATCTTTGCTTTTTCATAGAAAAGAGCTGTTGAGCCATCTTCTGCCTCTTTGTATAGATCTGTTCTAAGCCAGTCAAACACAGGCATAAAGTTATAACAAATAACCTTTACTCCAACCTTAGCTAACTTCTCTATTGTTTTTTTGTAATTTTCAATGTATTTATCTCTTGTTGGTAATCCTAGCTTAATATCCTCATGAACATTAACACTTTCAACAACGTCTAAGTTAAATCCATATTTATCAGTTGCTTCTTTTACCTTAAGAATTTTTTCCATTGGCCATTCTTCACCAGCTGCCATATCATGAAGAGCCCAGACAATCGATTCCACGCCTGGAATTTGTTTGATTTGATCAAGTGTTACGGTATCATTTCCTTCACCGTACCATCTAAACCCCATTTTCATAGTTATGTTCCTCCTATTACTCTACTTGGTTTTTAATGCATTAGTTCGTATAAAATAATATGTAAAATTATTGATTCCATACCTCTTTCAAGCATCACCTCCTTTAAATTAAGAATACAAGTAAGTGCCTTATTATTTTTAATTTCTATAATTCATAAAAATCACTTAATTATTTGAAATAGTTTGGATACATTTCTCTCACTTGATTTTTATCTAATACAACCATATTCAAATGCTTTCTCATTGACTCTTCTGCTTCATTTTCATTCTTGTTTTTTATTGCATTAAAAATCTCCTTATGCTGTTCATAAATATTATCCCAACTTTGATTTGATACAAGTCTAAGTACACGTATTCTTTGAAATTCAGTACTATCGTCACTTATACTTTTCCATATTCTTTTTCTATTACAGCCATCAAAAATTATCTTATGATATTCTTCATCTGCGGCAAATAATTTTTTATAATCATGATTTTCCATATACATTTCTTGAAGTTTTAAATTCATTTCCAAGGCCAATAAATTTTCATTTGAAAATTTATTGCATGCTTCTTTTACTACGGCCCTTTCCAAATGTTCACGCAAAAATCTTCCTTCTTCTACAGCAGATAAATCTATTAACGAAACTTTAGTTCCTTTTTGAGGATAAATATTCACTAAGCCTTCTTGAGCCAAACGGACAAGTGCTTCTCTTACTGGTGTTCTACTTACGCCATACTTTTCCGAAAGCTCATTTTCAGAAATCATAGTGCCTGGCTCAAGATATATATTAATTATTTCTTCTCTAAGTTTGTAATATATTGTTTTACTTGTTGTGTTCTTATTCACTTCTAAAGCCATTATATATTTTCTCCCTTGTTTAGAATAACCATACTTGTATGGTACTTATGAGTGCAGCTATATCCAAAAACCGTTTACAGCTATTGTAAAAATAAATGCCGCTTTTTTTCTCAGGCACTTTCCATGCTTAAATTATAGTTGAAAGGTATAAAAAAAAATATGCTTCTATTGCTTAATAACTTGTAAATGTTGCTATAGTAAAATATAATATACCTAAGTTTTATTAAAAAATGTGACTTTACATGATTATTTCTAATTTTTAAAACGTTTAATTGTCTAATAATTCAGTAAATTTATTGCAATTTCTACAAAATTTAAAAATATCATAGGAGGTACAAATGAAAAAGAAAATACACGATTTTTTTACTCGTAAGCATATGATTTCCAGCGATTATGAAATTTTTCACTTCTTAAATACTGATCTTCCATTTCAATATTTACATAATCATGATTTCTATGAACTTTATCTATATCTCTCTGGAGATGTTACTTATTTAATTGAAGGAAAATCCTATAATCTTAAATCTGGTGATATCATATTGATTAATACAAATGAGCTTCATCGTGCAGTTATTAATAGTATGAAGGCTCCTTATGAACGCATCGTGCTATGGATAAATAAGTCTTTTTTACATGAGTTGTCAACAACAGAAACTGACCTTACGCAATGCTTTGAAAATATAGAAAAGAAGAATGTATTAAGACCTGATTTTCAAATTCAACAAAATATAAGAGCTCAGCTGAGTAAACTTCTTGATCTTGAAAATTATAAAGGTATAGGCAAAGATTTACTATATAAAGCTTATATGCTAGAACTTATAATTCAATTAAACAATCTTGTACTAAACGATAAATCTGATTTAGATATTGAAATAACAAAGAGTAATTTGATTGATGGAATAGTTGAATATATCAATAATCATATCAATGAAGAAATTACTATTGACGAACTTTCTAAAGAATTCTATCTTAGTAAATTTCACCTAGCTAGGGAATTTAAAAAATACACTGGTACTTCAATTCATAGATACTGTATGCAAAAAAAGTTAATTGCTGCAAAAGAGTTGATTCTAAATCATCATCCAATAAATGTTGTATATAAACAATCTGGATTTGGAGATTACACAAACTTTTTTAGAGCTTTTAAAAATGAGTATGGTATTTCACCTAAACAGTTTTATAAACTTATGGTTAAATCTGATTCGGAAATATGATTTGTTTTTTATTCTTTTCTTATACACAACTCAGTTAAATAGTCTTTTTCATATATTATCCACAGATTTTACTGTATTATAAATTTCTAAAGAATAAAAAAATTAAGCATCTTAAAATAACTAAATTATCTCTAGTTTCTTTAAGATGCTTAAAATTATGATTAAAATATATATTACTTTTCTTAATTTAATTGACCGCAATTTCAACTAATTCACTAGAATTAATTTTTTCACATGCAATTTGCTTTAATAAATTGCGCCTAATTTTCCCAGTTGATGTTAATGGAAATGAATCAATAGATTCTATATACTTTGGAATCTTACACTTTGATATTTTTCCACATAAAAATTTTATTATATCTTCTTTAGTTAATGAAGAAGTTTTATTAATTTTAATAAAAGCAAATATTTCTTCTCCTAAAATTTCATCTGGAACTCCAACTATAATTGCATTTTCAATTTCTGGGTGCTTTATAAGATGATTTTCAATATCTACAGGCGAAATATTTTCTCCCCCCCGAATTATTACATCCTTAAGCCGTCCTTTTATAGATAAATAACCGTCTTCATCTATAAATGCCAAATCACCTGTACGTATCCAGTCATCAACAATAGTAGCATTTGTAGCTATTGGATTATTATAATATCCAACCATGCTATAAGGACTTTTTACATATAATTCACCTTCAGAATTTTTAGGCAGTATTTCTTTAGTTTCTGGATTGCATATTTTTATCTCCACATGCTTAACTGGTTTACCAACTGTATTTATTTTAGGATCATTTTTATCATAAACCGTAGTTTGCGTTACTCCTAAAGTTTCAGTTTGTCCAAAAGTATTGTTTAATTCAGAAATAGAAAGTTTCTCCATTATGTCTTTCATGAGGGTTTTAGCAGAAACTGCCCCTGCAATCATTCCAACTCTTAAACTTGAAATATCGTATGAGTCACAATTTGTTAATAAATATTGATACATTGTTGGTACTCCATGAAAGCCAGTACATCTTTCACTTTCAATTGCTTTTAATGCAACAGAGGTTTTAAATTTTTTCATTAAAACAATTTTACTACCAGCTAAAAGACCTAAAATTGCAGAATATTTACCACCTAAGATATGATTTAATGGAAGAGTAACTAATATAGTATCTTCAGAAGTATACTTAAAATTCTCAAGAAAAGAAAGGGGGCCATTTAATACTGCACTATGGGTAAACATGATCCCTTTCGGATTTCCAGTAGTTCCTGAAGTATAAAGAATTGTAGCCATATCATTTACCGAAACATTATTATATACAGCAATCAGTTCATCTTCTAGAGCTTTCTTCATTTGCGACATGATAAGACCTAAATTAAACAACGTTTTCATTTTTAACGTAATTTTTAAATAATCAAATTTTTTTAAGTCAACTTTCTCAATCATATCCTTATCGCTTACTATTAATATTGTGGATTGAGATTGTTTTAACATATAATCTATTTCCTCTTCAGTAGAAGAATAATTTAAGCATACACAAACTGCTCCTATTTTTAATATTGCCAAAAACACTATTATCCATTCTGGGGAATTGCATGCCAATAAAGCTACATGATCTCCTTTTTTTATTCCAATTGATATCAAACTTTTTGAAATTAAATCTATTTCTTTACTAAGTTTTTCATATGTAAATCTTCTACCATCTTCAACATAAACTAATGCTTCCTTATCAGCAAATTTATTAAATACCCTGGTTATATATGTCCCTATAGTTTCATTAATTAATTCCATAATTAATACACCTCTCATTCAAAATAGAAAATAGTATAAAGATTAAATTAATATTTTATTAATGAGGTTATATGGGTTGATCCAGCTGCAACAGTACAAAATACTACATAATTTCCACGTTTGATACGCCCTGTTTTTATTCCTTCATAGAATACTAGGAATGGACTTGTAGTTCCTGTATATCCATATGTATCACCAACATAAAGGCTTTTTTCTTCTGAAATACCTATTTTCTCACGTAATGTAACTATATTTTTGTAAGCTATTTGAGAAAAGCAAAACATAGAAATATCCTCAATAGACAATTTACTATTATCTAATATTGAATTTATGTTTTCTATAGCTCCATCTATCCACCATGTTCCAAAGGATTTCCATTTTACATACATTTCTTCCTTGGGAGCATCATAAATATGTGCAAATCCACATTTAGGAAACCTAACATAATCAATAAAATCATTATTAACACTTACCTTAGTATCAATTAGCTTACAATCTTCTTCAGTTCTTTCTAATATGACAGCACATGAAACATCCCCATATTGTCCATAACACTCTTCATTTTCTGGACTCACTTGTGGTGTTAGATAATCACTCCCTACCAAAAGCACTCTATTTATTTGTGGATTTGTTGATATATACCTATTAACCAAGTCTAGGGCATAGGTCATTCCAATACAGTTTACATTCATATCATGACAAAAGCATTCCTTTTTCCCGTTAATGGCACTATGAATAATTAGTGCTGACGTTGGAGAAACATACTCTGAAAGCATACCTGAATATACAATCATATCTATATCTTTTCCTGTGCAATTAGATTTTTTTAGTACCTTATGAGAAACTTCTATTGCCATAGTCAATGCATTTTCACTCTCACGATTAATTTCATATCTGTATTTTCTTCCTAAGGTTTCCTCAAAAAATTTTTTTACATCTTTTCCTTGTTTCTTGAAATGTTCTATGTAGTAGTCATTACTAACAATATTTCTTCCATGATACACTTCAATATCTCTCACTTTAACATTTTCCATATTATTTTTAACTATATTTTATTATAGTATTAAAAATATAGTTAACCCGCCTCCTTTATATGTTAATTATGGTATTATATATAATATAACATATTATTTAAATTTTATCATTGATATTGTTCATATTTCAGATGCAAATTATCATTTATAAACAAAACAGTGTGTATATCATACACTTCTCAATAAAAGCATACATTTTTTTCATAATTCTTAATATGACAATTATATTTTTAGAAAAATATCAACTTAAAACAATTACAATGTATCCAATACTATTTAATTATATGGTAAAATATATCTAAGATAAATTTTCCAGATAAACAAATGATAACTCATTGGATGAATATACTGGCTTTTACGTTAATTATAAGGAAATTGGAACTAATATTTAAGAAAAGGAGGCTTAGTATACACTCTATAAAATAATAAATAAATGGTAAAAAGGGGAGAGATGAAAATGATAAAAAAAATATCTGATAACAAATTAATGGAATCCTTTTACACTATGATGCCATACTTCAAATATTACTTTGGAACAGAATTAGGTTTTACTATTTCTAACTCCGAAGAATTCCTTCTAGTGCAAAATAGCGAGCATCTAAAAATTAATTTTAAAGCAGGCGATAAAATTCCACCTGGATCTGCTGCTGATACCTGTTTAAAAAGAAAAGAAATTATACATATTACTGTACCAAAAGAAGTTTTTGGGTTTCCTGTAGAAACAATAGGCATCCCAGTTATTGTTGATGATAACGTTGAAGGTACATTGATAACAAGTATGAGCGTTGACAATACGGTAAAGAAAGAAAAAATATCAAATCTTGCAAATATATTATCAGGAGCCTTAACGCAAATGAGTAAAAATGCAGTAGAAATGGCTTCTACTTTTCAACAAATAGGTGAAACTAATGAAAGCATTAAGAATTTTATTCTCGAGACAAAAGAAAGTTCTAAAAAAACTGATGAGGTTTTAACATTCATTGAAGGTATTGCAAAACAAACCAATTTACTTGGGCTAAATGCAGCTATTGAATCAGCAAGAGCTGGAGAATACGGAAAAGGATTTGGGGTAGTATCTTCTGAAATTAGAAATCTTTCCAACTCAACAAAAGAATCAATAATGCAAATTAATGAAATTTTAAATAATATACAAAATTCAATAAATGAAATTTATGAAAGGTTTGAAAAATCCAATAATTTATTAGGAAATCAAACAGCAGGCCTTGAAGAAATTACTGCAACTATTGAAGAACTCACATCTAATGCTACTCAATTAAATGAATTTGCACGCCAAGACTAAAATATAAATATACCCTTACCTTCATAAAATATGCTGTTGTAAAAAAAGCCCCAGCTTACAACAGCATATTTCATGTCGCTTTTTCATTTTTTTCTTTTTTTATGTTATACTCACAAATAATCACAAATTTCCAAAAATATCTATAAATCACCAATTCTACACATTTAACATCTTCCCTTATATTCCAATATTATTATAAATTAGACATTTTTACACAAAAAGTATTTACATTTTTATGAATTTCTGAGATTATATAATAGTTGGCCAACTAAATTAAAGAAATTCTTTTACTTTAAACGAATATAAGGAGAGGTATTTATAATGAGAAAAATAATGAGATGTTTAACGACTACAGCTATTGTAGCAACTATATTGGGTGGTATGAGTATAGGTGCATCTGCTGCACCATATACTAATCTAAAATATGAATTATCACAACCAGATGGAAGTAAAGTTCAGGTTAAAATTACGGGGGATGAATATTTTCAACAAGTTGAAAGCTTGGATGGATATACACTTTGCCGTGACAAAGATGGTTGGATATGCTATGCAAAGTTAAATGACGATAGCACCGATTATGTTTCAACTGGAGAAATTTATAAAAATTCTAGTGAATTAAGTGATTCAAAATTTGCTGTTAACGCTAACAATAAAAGTGAAAAAACTAATCTTCAAAAACATTTAAAAATAAAAAAAGAAGCCATTAAGACAAAAGTAAACAAGGTAAGAAAAAATTTACATACTGATGATTATCTTTCTTCTTCATTAGCTAAAAGTAAAATTGATAATAATATAGATAACTTACTTGATTCTAAGGCTCAAGCTTCTTCCCTAAGTAATGTACAAGGGTTAACAATTTTAGTTAATTTTACTGATCAAAACAGTGACATATCAAAATCAGATATCAATGATTTCTTGAATGGAGTTGGATATACAGGCTATGGGAATAATGGTTCTGTACGTGATTTTTATTATGATGTCTCTGGTGGTAAACTAACATATACTAACAATGTAATAGGATTTTATACAGCTAAACAACCAAAATCATATTATGATGATTTAGATGAAGAAACTGGTACATATACTAAAGCAAACGAACTTACAGAAGAAGTTTTTCAATGGCTAAAAACTCAAAATTTTGATTCTTCAAAAATCACAAAGGATGCTAACGGCTATGCCAAAGCTGTAAATATCCTTTATGCAGGTAAACCAGTAGCAGGTTGGGCAAAGGGATTATGGCCACATCAAGCTTGGTATGGAAAAAATGTCAATATAAATGGCATGAAAATCCAAAAGTACGAAATGTCTAACATAGGTGATGATTTATCAATATATACAATCTGCCACGAAAGTGGACATATGATTTATGGATATCCAGATTTATATGATTATGATGGAGATTCAAATGGTACTGGTGCATATAGTTTAATGAGTGGAAATTCTGATCAAAAAAATCCTATTCCACCTGACCCTTATTGCAGAAATATCATATCAGGTTGGAATACTCCAACCACTATGAATTCTTACAGTGATGGAACAAAATTAGAAGCTGTTGCTGATCCAAACGGAAATCAATATTCATATAAATGGACAGGAAATAATTCTAAAGAATACTTTCTTGTTGAAAATCTACAAAAAAAAGGTAGATATGCTACCTTGCCAGATTCTGGTCTTGGAATTTGGCATGTAGATGAAAATGGTGATAACTCTAGAAACCAAATGACCTCAAGTAATCATTTCCTTGTATCTATTGAACAAGCTGATGGTAAATTCGATTTAGAAAAAAATAGAAATGCCGGAAATGTGGGAGATTTGTTTAAAAGTGGCTATAAAGATTCATTCAATGATTCCACTTCTCCTAATTCTAAATGGTGGAATGGAACATCTTCCGGTTTAAATATTTCACAAGTAAGTGCTTCAGGAAATAAGATGACATTTGTTAAAGGAATAGGTAATTCGAATCCTGGAAACAATCCCGATCCAACAAATCCAGATACTAATAAAGATTCAAATATAGCCAGACAAGCTATTGTTACTACTTCTTATGTGTCTGATTGGGAAACAATAAAGGCATTAAATGATGGAAAAGACCCTAAGAATTCAAATGACAAAAGCAACGGAGCATATGGAAATTGGCCAAAAACTGGATCACAATGGGTACAATATCAATTTAATAAAAACTTTACTCTATCAGGTTGCGATGTGTATTGGTTTAAAGACGGCCAAGGTGTAGATGTACCAGCTTCATATAGAATATTATATTGGGATGGACAAGCTTGGCAGGATGTAAAGAATGCAACAGGCTTTGGTACTGAAATCAATAAATATAATACTACTACTTTTACTCCAGTATCAACAAATGCAATAGCAATTCAAATGGAATCAAACGGATCTAGCTCAACTGGAATTCTTGAATGGAAAGTATATGGTAAATAAAAGTTTGTGAATTTGAAAACTTAAAATGATCTGTGTCACATCATTTGATAATTTTTTAAATGATGTGACACAAATCTTCTATTTCTAAATCTCATGCTTTTTCTCATCATATTCTTCATTCTATTAAAGGCAGTGTAATTATCACTGATGTGCCTTTTCCATACTCACTTTCAATTTGAATAGTCCCTTTATGCATTTCTACTATATTTCGAGAAATTACTAATCCAAGTCCTGCACCTATTGATTTAGGATCAATCTTATAAAATGACCTCATTACATATTCAAGCTCCTCTTCTTTAATACCAATGCCGCTATCACTTATTTGAATAATAACAGAATTATTATTAACTGCTTGAGTGACATAAATTGAACTATCTTTATAAGAAAACTTAATAGCATTATCTAATACATTAAGTATAACTTGCTTTAACTTATCTCTATCTGCCTTAAAAATAAATGGTATTGCTTCAACAATAACTCTGATTTCTTTTTTTTCTGCTTTTTTTTGAAGTTGAAAGGCACCCTCACGAATAAGTTCATCTAAATTAAACTTTGAGATATTGAGATTTATTCTATCAGCTTGATACCTTGAAAAGTCCAAAAGATTCTCCACTAAATTTATAAGACGTTCTGATTCTCCATTAATAATTTTTAATCCAAATCTTAGTTCTTCGTCAGTCATTTCATTTGGAGATTGCATTGTCTCAATCCATCCCTTAATTCCTGTCAAAGGCGTCCGGAGTTCATGTGAAATTGATGAGATGAATTCATTTTTTAAACGATCTGTTTTTAATATTTCATCTCCCATATAATTAAGTGTTTTTGCTATTTCTCCAAACTCATGTGGATATACCTTTTCAATTTTCTCCTTATACTGACCAGCAGCTATTTTATTTGTAAAACTAATAATATCATTTAATGGAGTCACTATGATCTTCCCTAAATGTAAGCTTAACATAAATACAATAAGTGCAACAACTGCGCAAATAATCATTCCATAACCCAATAAACTCATAATTAAAGAATTCACTTTTGTTAAAGCTGTAGAATATCGTAAAATTCCAATTACTTGACCATCAAAGGTAAGAGGCGTATATACACACATGATTTTCTCACCAGAATATTCATTTTCCTCAATTTTATTAATAGTTTTCAGTGCTAGTACAGAAGGATCTAACGAATAGTTTTTATCTCCATAAAAGCCTGTTGATGATTGAATCAATTGCCCATCTCTTTTTAATAATTGTAATTCCGATCCTTTAAGCTGATAAATTTTAATAATTTCATCACTAAAAGCTCTTAAATCAGTATTAGATAAATTAGTTTGCTTTTCAAATACAGATGGTACTGACTCCACATGATTTTGAAAGGTATTAACTATTCCTTGATAATAATATTGTCTTATCCCAGTAACAAAACCTAACATCACAAGTCCTAGGGTGAGCAGAATAATAATCATAAAATAAAAAATGACCTTACGCTTCATAGGTTTGCTCCCTCCAAAGGTAGCCATATCCCCAATCTGTACATAAATACTTTGGATTTGCTGGATCACCTTCAATTTTTCTACGAATACGCCTTATATTAACGTCAACCACTTTTACATCACCTATATAATTTATTCCCCAAACTTCATCTAAAATATTATCCCTTGTAAACACTTGATTTCTATTACTAATTAAAAATTGGAGCAAACAATATTCGGTAGGAGTTACTTTTACCTCTTGTCCTGAACGGAAAACTTTTTTGTTTTTCACATCAAGCTCAAAAGGACCTGATTTAAGAATTGAACCCTCCTCCTTTGAAACTATATAATCTAGTCTTCGAATTAGTGAGATTATCCTTGCTTCTAGCTCATCCATGCTAAAGGGTTTAGATAAATAATCATCGGCACCATTAATAAGGCCTTTAACTTTATCTTCCTGCTGTGTTCTCGCTGTAAGCATAATAATTCCAACAAGTTGGCTTATTTCTCTAATTTTTTGGCAAACCTCAAATCCATCAATACCTGGAAGCATTATATCTAATAATACGATATCAATTTTTCTATTTTTAAAAATAATCAAGGCCTCTTCTCCAGTCTCAGCCTCCCAAACCTCATATTTTTTCTTTTTCAAATTTAGAGAGACAAAACTTCGAATTGAAAGTTCATCCTCAACAACAAGAATTGTTTTCATATTTTGCCACCATTAGAATTCATCTTCACTCAAATGAAAATTTGCATTTGAGATCGATAATTCTTCTTTCATATCAGTATAAAATATTGTATTCTCCGTTTCTCCCAACGTTTCTCCCAACTTAATTTTAGAATCTATATAGGCCTCTTTATTTATCCATTTTACCTCAAACAAAGTTTTCTGATTTTCATTGTCTATTAACTTAACTGCTTTATCAAACTTTTGAACTGTTACCTTATCATACCATTCAGATGGAATTGTAATATAAAAATTCTGTCCAGTATCATTGTATCGTTCTTCAACAGTTTGTTTTGTTCCATCAACACTGTATGTAGAATAAGTATAAATAAAAGGAATTTCAGCCATTGCTGCATCTTCAAAACCTTTAGGAATATACATTCCTCCGACTTCCGTGATACCGTCCTTATTAATATCTCTACTATATAATGGATATGCTTTGAACAAAACACCATCTTCTTCATTTCCAACTTTAACAAGCTTTCCATTATTGTATGCAATAATCTCTGTCAGCATGGAGTGTGCTCCCAAAGAGCTATCTATAAATAAAGCTTTTTCCCCATCTGCTAGTTTTCCACTAACAATATTTTCATGTATACCATCTGGGTTTAATTCAACTAAATAGACAGATTTTAGCTGTCCATTTACATAACTAAACATTTCTGCAGTTTGTAATTTATTTCTTTCACCCTCTAATAATATAACCTCTGGTTTTTTATCTTCATTATAGTCAGCTATGTCTATTTCCTCATATGCTCTATCCACTTTTTTAACCAAAGATTTGCTCTCTAATTCATAAATGTAAAGCTGCTTATTCACCTCAGAATCTGACATAGAAACGCCAAGAATCACTTCTTTTTTTCCATTTCCATAAAGATCATCAATCTTAAAATAATCAAGAGTATTATAGCTAGTAGCTATATCTGATTCTTTAGTCCACCTTCCTTCATCTTCTTTTAACATTAGTAAATGAACTTGTTGATTTTCTCTAGTATCCCTATATAATATGAAGGCTTCATCTTTATCGTCTCCATCTATATCTTCCATAAAAATAGATTGCTTTTGTTCTGCTTTCTTAGGTACTAAATATTCAGCACTATGAGGTAAAATTTCCTTTAAAACTTTACTAACCTCATCTTGTTCCAAATTTGAAAGCATGGGAGTTTGAATCATCTCAATAGTATTTCCTACATTTCCACAGCCAGTTAAAATACCCACTATAGATAGTTCTATAGCTATCAATATTCCACATTTCCTCATCATTTCCTCACCTTCTTTCTTTATATATACTATCTAATTCACATTCTTGTAAATACTTTATTTTTAAAAATCGTTCTTTAAAATATAAACTGCATAAGTTTCTCCTGTATTTGTATCATAATTGATTGATAAAAATACACCATTGTATTTAAAATGAGCATCACCATTTTTGTCACTTATGGACTTTCCAAATACTTCTTTAAATCTACTTATATTTTCACCAATTTTCACGCCATTTAAATTAGCCTCCTTTCCCATAATAAGAACCTGGTCCACCTGAGTATTACTTTTTTTATCAAACCAAACTCTTATAGCTGCTTTTTTAAACTCCACTCCACCTTCATCTACAGAACTTGGTTTTTCATTCAAGGTACTCAAAAGTTTTTCTTTATTTGTTCCTAATAGGCTTATATAGTCTTTGAAATTCATTTCATCAGCATCAATTTTTGATTTATCTATACTCTTCTTAGAATCGATTTGTTTTTCGTCCTCTAGAATTTTAGAAGTTGTTGCTACCTTTGCATCTTTGCTATTTCCTTCATTATTATCTTCAGAATTTTTATCAACTACTACTTTCTTATTTTCAGCATCTGCTTTAGTTAATTCCTTAGATTCACAGCCAATTAACCCAATCAAACTTATCGTAATAAAACTTACCATAGTTACAACTAACAAATTCTTGAATTTCTTTTCAAATTTATTCATCATAATAACTCTCCTAACTATTATTTTATTAACAAGCAATAATTAACTTTCTCTTCTTTAAGTATAAATACTTATGTCTTGTTATTTGATAACTTATCTAAAGTATAAGAGTTTTCTATATAAAAGTGGTTACAAATAAGTTACAGTTTTTAATATATACAATAAGCTAATGTGCCAATTCTAGAAAAGCATAAAATAACCCACGAAAATCTCAAATTAGATTTTCGTGAGTTACATGGTAAAACAGCTCTTCTATATTACTTATCATATTTTTATTTAGATATAAATAGCCTTGGATTTTTGCAAGTCATCAGCCCTGACATGATACAAATACCTTCTGCACCTGCATTAATAACTTTTTCAGCATTTTTAGGCAAAATACCACCAATTGCATAAACTGGAATATTCACTGAATTACAGACTGCTTCCAAGAAATTTAGTCCTCTTGATGGAATACCTTTTTTGCAGTCAGTAGCAAATATATGCCCTGCTATGATATAAGTTGCGCCTAAATTCATAGCTTCTACTGCTTCACTTACTGAATGGATGGAAACTCCCACTTCGTCAAAATCATTACAAACATTCGGATTAGATTTTAATAAATGTAATGGCAAATGGATTTTTTTACATTCAAGTTCTTTTGCTACATTAAAGTAGGTATGCAATATGCACTCTGTATTGTTATTTTTACAAACTTCTAATACTTTAGTAGCTAAATCTTTATATTCATTTTCAGATAGATCTTTTTCTCTAAGTACTATGCTTACAAACTTAATCTTTTTTTCATTTAATCCACATATATCTTGTATCTTCTCTGAAAAATCCTTATTACAAAGCTTGCGATTAGTAATTGCTAATAATTTATACATATATATAATCACTCATAACTACTTGAAGCCCTGACTTTGTAATTGCTTCAGCTATTTCTTCTACTGTTCGTCCATCTGAAATCTCAAATTGTTCATCACCTTTAGCCTCTTCTTCATCACTATGCCCACCTATTCCAACTGAAACTCCTGCTGAAATTTTAGTTGCTGCAATTCCAATAACATTATCACGAAAATGAGCGCATTCACGAGTTGATATCGTAATGTTTGCAAAAGGCAAGAATATTCTATATGCAGTAATTATCTGTAAAAGCTGCTTTTCATGTACGTCTTTTGGATTAATTTTATCATTATTGATTATTGGACGTAATCTTGGACATGAAAGAGCAATTTCCGCATGTGGGTATTTCCGTTGGAGAAGGTATGCATGAAAGCCTGTTGCAAAAGCATCCTTTCGGAAATCATCTAATCCAAGAAGTGCCGCAAATCCAACGCCCCTCATTCCACCTTTTAAGGCTCTTTCCTGTGCATTGAAGCGATAAGGAAAAATACGTTTGTGTCCAGCCAAATGTAATGTTTCATATTTATCTGAATTATAAGTTTCTTGGAATACAGTGACAAAATCCACACCACATTCATGTAAATATGAATATTCATCTGAGTTCATTGGATATACTTCAACACCAACCACATTGAAATATTTTCTAGCTATCTTACAGGCTTCACCAATGTACGAAACATCAGACATACTACGACTTTCACCAGTAAGAAGTAATATTTCTTTTAGTCCAGTCTTTGCAATACTTTGCATTTCTTTTTCTATTTCTCCAGCATTAAGCCTCGCACGCTTAATTTTGTTATGACAGTTAAATCCACAATAAACACAATAATTTTCACAATAATTTGCAATATAAAGAGGTGTAAACATATAAACTGAATTTCCAAAATGCTTACGCGTTTCCAATTTAGCACGCTTAGCCATTTCCTCAAGAAAAGGAAGGGCTGCAGGTGATAATAAAGCTGCAAAATCCTCAATATCTAATACATCTTTATTTAGAGCCCTAAGCACATCATTACCTGTATGTGTTTCATAATCATAGGCTTCCATTTTTGAGATAACCTGATCCATAACATTAGATTCAATGACCTCCATCCCTTGCATATATTCCATATGATTAACACGTTGTTCCATTTAAATCCCCTCCTTAATCTTCAAGAAATCCAGTCAATGGTGATGAAGCTGATGCTCTATTATCAAGTACTCTACCAAGTCCTGAAAGATATGCACTTCTTCCTGCTTCTATAGCATTTTTGAATGCTTTTGCCATAGCTGGTACATTACCTGCTGTAGCAATTGCTGTGTTAGCCATAATAGCAGCAACTCCCATTTCCATAGCTTCGCAAGCCTGAGAAGGTCGTCCAATTCCAGCATCCACAATTATTGGAAGTTCAATTTCATCAACTAAAATTTTGATAAAATCACGTGTACTTAATCCTTTATTTGATCCAATAGGTGCAGCTAGTGGCATAATTGCCGAAGCTCCAGCACTTACCATATCCCGTGCAGCATTTAAATCTGGATACATATAAGGCATCACTACAAATCCCTCTTTTGCAAGAATTTCTGTAGCTTTAATTGTCTCATAATTATCTGGCAACAGATACTTCGAATCACGAATAACTTCGATTTTAACAAAATCTCCGCATCCAACTTCACGAGCTAAACGTGCAATACGAGCAGCTTCTTCAGCATTACGAGCCCCTGATGTATTTGGAAGTAAAGTAACATTTTTAGGTATATAATCTAAAATATTCGCATTACCATCTAAATTAGCGCGACGTAATGCTAAAGTAATAATCTCTGCACCAGCATTTTCAACAGCTGCCTTTATTAAATCAAGTGAATATTTTCCAGATCCTAATATAAATCGCGAATTAAATTCATGTCCACCTATAATAAGTTTATCAGTATTATTTTCCATAATTTTTTCTCCTTTAATTTCTTACAATTGAATAACTCTCTCTTTAAAGTTATCTTTAATTTTATACTTCTTCTATCCCAAGTATTAACCTTAAAATCATATTTGATTGATGGCCCGCACAAATAGATACCCTTGGAGCCATTAGACCTCTCCCTACCATAGCACCTGTTTCCCTATCGCCACATAAATAAAAATTATCTGTTATTTTTTTTGTAACTATTGTATTACTACTCTCATATCCTGCCATTCCTGAAGCTGACACAATTTTCTTTTGTGGATAACATTCAATAATATTATTTACAAGCAGCGCTTTAGCTTGTGGATTATCAAAAGCTTCACAAATAATATCATCCCCTTCAAATAATGATTGAATGTTTTCCTCTGTGACTTGTATCGTATCAATAGTTACTTCAATAAATGGATTTATTTCTTCAATTTCATTTTTTAATGCTTCTGTTTTATATAAACCAAGATGTTTAATTTTATATTGCTGACGATTTAAGTTACTAGGCTCTACTATATCAAAATCAATTAAATGTAAATGCCCTACTCCAGTTCTTGCCAAACTTACTGCTATATTTGAGCCAAGTCCACCAAGACCTGCAATTGCTACTTTGGCAGCTTTAACTTTTTCAAATACATGTGGAGTATGCCTAGCACACATCAAGCTTTCAAATTCATCTTTTGGCGGCATTTTACCTTTTTCAATAAAGTTCACTTCATCATTTTCACTAAGTTCATAATCATCAAAAGTTTGGAATCCGTTAAAAATAGTTATTATATTCTCTTGATTACCATAACTATTTTTACGCAAATCATGAAGCTTCAAACAATTAGTTGTTACTTTTTTCCCATTAATCTTTATATTCAAATCAGCCACCTCCTACAAAGCTCACAACTTCAATAACATCTCCATCAGCTAATATTTTTTCTTTATATTGAGTTTTAGGTATAATAGAACCATTACACTCAACTGCAACGAAGGAAATTTTATACCCTTCTCGTACTAAATAATCAGATAAACTCAGATTATCCGCATTGCTTATTTTATTGCCATTAACGTATATCATAGCCACCCTCCTAAAATTTGGATATAATAAAAAAGGCCACACGAAGACTTACACCCATGGTGGTGTACCCCTTCGTGTGACCTTAATCATCACTCTATAATAAATAATACTAACATAATTATAGACTGTCAATATATAATATATTCTAACTAATAAATCTTTTGTTCCGAAATTTACAATCATTAAAGATTGTAAGCTGTTATTATAGAAAAAAGAAGCTTCTCATAAACATATATTTAAAAATAATTTTTATTGGATTTAGGGCAAGGGTGCTCTGCTAAGCAGAACACTCTTGCCTTTTATAATTTGGAATATAATGGAGGCGTTTATTATGGAACATGGACAATTGAAACGAACTTTGAAAACAAGCGATCTAGTAATTTTTGGTTTAGTATTTATGATTCCCTTAGGGCCAGCTGGAATGTATGGTGTATATTTAGAACCATCTGGCGGAATGGTTGCATTGTGTTATTTAATAGGAATGGTAGCTATGTTCTTTACTGGAATGAGTTACAAGGTAATGGCACAAAAGTTTCCAACAGCAGGCTCTGTATATGTATATGTTCAGAAAGGTGTATCACCTGCATTAGGTTTTCTAACAGGCTGGGCTATATTATTAGATTATTTTTTAATGCCAGCAACTGTTGTTATCATTGGAAGCATTTATGGTAATTCACTTATACCTTCAATTCCAGCTTGGGTTTGGATATTAGGCTTTATCGTATTTAGTACAATAATTAATGTTTTAGGTGTAGATTTAATGTCTAAATGCAGTTGGGTTCTATTTACATTGCAGATTATTGTAATTATAGCTTTTATAGGATGCATTATTAGGCTTTTACTAAATGGAACAATTCATTTTAGCATGATTTCATTTTATAATCCTGAGCAATTTGATTTATCCAGTATTCTTAAAGCAACAGGTATCGTTATTCTTAGCTATTTAGGCTACGATGCCATTAGTACCTTAGCAGAGGAAACTATTAATCCAGAAAAAGCTGTAGGGAAAGCAATTATACTTTCAATTTTAATTATTGGATTAATCTTTATTGCAACAACTTTTTTTGCAGGAATGGCTTATCCAAATTATCAAGATTTAAATCCTGATACAGCCTTCACAGATGTTGTTACCTTTGTAGGGGGAACATGGCTAAATGTCATAACAACAATTACATTGATTCTTTCCTTTGGAATAGCTACAACACAAGCTTCACAAGTAGCAGTTGCAAGAGTACTTTTTGCAATGGGACGTGATGGAGTATTGCCAAAACAGCTAGCATATGTTAGTAAAAAAACACATAGTCCTGTATTTGCCACTGTATTGGTAGGAATCATAATAACACCTATTTCACTTTTTTGTTCTCTTAACTTTATTAGTTCCATTGTAAGTTTTGGTGCATTATTTGGCTTCATTTTATTAAATCTTGCTGTAGTCAGTAGATTTTTACTACATAATGATGAATCAATAAGCTTAAAAAAGAAAATAGTAAATTACGCAATATGCCCTATAATTGGTTTTGCAGTAACCATGTGGATTTTTATTAATCTAGATGCAAATGCGCATCTAATTGGAGCAATTTGGCTATTAATAGGCGGTTTATATTTAGCTAGTGTTACAAAATTCTTTAAAAACCCAGTTCCACAGTTAGAATTAAATTAATGAAAATAATAGACCACGAAAATCAATATAAATTTTCGTGGTCACTATACTTTAATATCTCTAAACCTTATTTTCGCAATAACATAAAAATTTCAATTTTTCTAATTTGAAGTTTGACTTTGCAAGTATTTCTGGCCAAATCTTAATCATTTCATAAGTTTCTTCTTTCTTTTCCTCAGATAGTTTTTCAAAGCATACTAAGTTAGGATCATCTTTCTTATACTTAGTCTCTCCAGCTTTAAAATTCAATTTTTTCTTATAATTGTACCACTGATCATGTTTGGTTTTTGCTAATATCTCAACTTCTCTTTGTGTAAATTCTATAGCTTCCAGCTTTTCATTAACTGAAACCAAATCATAATTTATTTTAAGCAATGAATTTGGGATACTTTTTACTTGCTCTCGATAATAATTTTTTACATCTTCATTTAACTTATTCCATGGTACTAATAATTCACTATTATCACCTTTTTCCTTATTTAAAGACAAATAATTATTATGAATCGCAATTGAAAGTTCTTCTATTTTTTCACTGTAAAAAGCATCATGCATTAAATGACGTAAAAATTGTTCTTCATCTACATGTAATTTTAATTGCTCCTTAGACGGCAGCGATGACTGCTCCCATTTTTTTGCATTGGTTAATATACTCATTTCTAGTATGGCTTCCATTGATCTTGATTCGTGCTTATATCTTCTAATTTTAAGTAACGCTCTAAGAACACCATTATCAATTTGTGCTTCTCTATTTTCATTTATTAAATGAGGTACTTTACGTTCTATCAAAGAACGAAGTAACATAGCTCTTCTTATTATAAATAATTGATCATAATTATCATCAGTTTGATTTGGTCCTAAAATATTTACATAACCTCTTAAGCGGCTTATAAAATCTGGTCCCTTTGCTCCTTTAAATTCAGCTAAAAATTTCTTTTGCTCCTCTTCACTTTCAATATCTTCACCAGAAAATCTACTAAAGGTAATGCTTGTTCCACCTGCAAATACAAATATAGCTTTCCCTATTGGATGAGTGGAATCTCCTTGTCTAAATACTCCATCTTGCATAGGAGCTAAGAAATATTTTAACCAACCTAATTTACCATCAAGGTTAGAATCAAATTCATCAAAAAATACCAATGGTATACTACCTTCCAAAACAACATCTCTTACCTTGTGAAAAGCATTTGCTAAATCTAAAGGCGAACTAAATTGAGATAAATTAAAATCTAACTTTTTAATTAAATTAGAAGCAATACTATTCGCAATTTCAACTATACCAAAGGATTTTCCAGAACCAGGTGTTCCGAATACAGCTATAGAAAGCGGTCTAACTGTATTTTTAGTAGAAATGTATTCTAACATAAGATTTTTTATACTCCTATAACTCTCTATTTCTGCCTTATCAACAGTAGTCAAGTTACCAAATTTAGCTATTGGCATTGAGTTAAGAGCACTTTCAACTCCATTTTTTACTATGTCATATGCTATTTCTGCTAAATTTGTAGAACTCTTATCCTTTAATATATACCAACAAGCACGGCAATTTGGATCTGTCCTTGTAGGAACAACTACATCTTGAACATATTCTTCCTTCACGAAATCATCATCGGCTTCAATAAATATAGAAGCATCAGCGCTATAGGTTGGCGGTTCTTCTCCGAAACCATCTATAAAGAACTTTTGTGCGGCAACAATACCTTTGCGTATTCCACCACTTATTAATTCATGTAAATCTTCATTTTCTGGTATTCCAGAAACAATAGAACTTGAAAGTCCTGCTACAAAACAGGAAGTAAGGCCATACATTTTACCTTGATAATCCTTAATAAAACCACCTTCAAATTCATAAGGTAAAAAATATAATTTAGTTTCCTTTACATCACTATTTCTATAATAAATTGCGCCTTCAAGACCAAAAGGAATTATTAAATGACTACAATTTTCTAAAAAAGAAAGATTTGGATTATTATGAATCTGCCAAATGAAGTCTTGAGCAGTCCTTTCCCAAGATAAACTTTTACTTATATTTACTCCTTTTGAACGTAAATCCTCAGCATTTATAATAACAATCGTATTTTCATTATGGAACTCTTGCAGCTGTTTCCATAGTTCACTAGAATCTATAGGATTACTCATTTGATATAAGATTATTGGTGATGTATTATTTTCTTTCAAAGCCAAAGGCCAAAACTCTTTATTTGCGTTAAAACTATTATTTTCATCATCTAATATAATTAGCTCTGCATAAGGATCATCCTCTATAATTGGAAGGAGCTTGGGAATTCCATGACTAGGTCCTGTAAATCCCATAAATCTACTAACCCTATAAACTTTATTTTTATCATTTTTATTAAACTTTGGGAAAAGTTCTAATTCTACAGTTGAATTAAGAAATTCTTCTGATAAAATCAATTCAATATCTTGTAATTTAGGTGATATTACTGATTTCCCTGTTGCTAATTCAACAAGCTTTGATAGGAATAAAGCTTCACCATTTTTTAAAGTTCTATGCATATTTAACTGACTCTGCCAGTTTAATCCCTTGTTATTCTGTGGGTATGTCATCCACTGTAATGTATTTACACATACGTCTCCTGATACAACAATTTTTATATCTTTATTTTCCACACTAACACCTCCTATTAGAAATTATTATATTATAATAATTATCATCTAACAAATACTTTTCTCTAACAAATATTTTCAATAAATATCATTTTAATCTAAATACCACTCCCCTAATATCTTTTTCCAAGAGTATAATAAAATTTTTAACAAAAAGAGACACTTTAAAGTGTCCCTAACAAAACTTTTATGCTTTATATAATAATTATTCGCTTTTTATATTCCGCCTCTTTTAGTGCCTTTATATACATTTTAGGTGTTGTATTTGTAAATTCATGAAAATCCTTAATCATATGAGACTGATCATAATAGCCTAATTCCATAGAAATCTGTGCCAAATTAGATTCAAGCATATCTTTATCTAACTCATTTAAAATACTCAATAAATATTGAAACCTCATAAGTTTGCAAAATACTTTTGGAGATAATCCAAACTCCTTAGAAAATGTTTTATTTATATATCTAACTGAATATCCTGTTGCTTCTGCAAGTTCATTAATTTTAATCTTCCCTGCTGTCTGTGTGATACTATTCAGCATATATTTTTTCAAATCCTTGTATTTATTAACCTCATTTAAATTAGCATATAGCTTTATATATCTTTCTAAAAACACCTGTATCTGATAATTGAAATCTCTACTTGAAGTTATTTTTTCAAATAACTCGTTATCTTTTATCACCTCTAAAAATGGAATTTCATTCTCAACCAACTCTGACATGGTTATATTTTCAAATTTGAATGGACTCCCTGGTAAAAATCTCACTCCAAAGAAATATTTATTTTCATTATTATGAGTTAAAGTAGGACGAAGAACTGTTCCACATATATGTGCATATGGCGCCTTATCATCACAACAAAATAGAATATCAACACAGCCATCTGGTACTGCAATAAATTGCCTTTCTATAATATCTTCCTTTGTAAAGCAATAGAAATGAGAAATTCCATAATTCATTATAACTGCTTTATAATAATGAGACGTAGTCATTACAAAATACGGCTGCTTAGGACTAATAATATTCTCTTTTATTTCTCCCATCATATATACTCCCTTCAACTTATTTACTCACTTAAAATAAATATTTATATCCACTATATATCATTTACTTGAGCTTGAAAATATATTTTTAAAGATTATCCATAATAAATTTATTTTAATTATTTAAAATTATATTTTATTCTACCTTGCATCCAATAGCTGCATCCATTTCTATTTCAACTAACTGAGTTGGTCTGTTGAGCATAGGAGTACCAATCATTGTAAAAAGTGGCTTAACCTCAAAAAAAATCTCTGAGTAAGCTCTTGCAATTTCAGCTCCATATTTCATATCAGTTGTATAACCTTTTATTCTAATTACTTCTTCTTTTTTAGAACCAGCTTTCTCTAATAATTTCACCAGCTTTTCAAAAATATACTTTGCTTGCTCATAGGCACTTTCTTCACTAAAAACTGTACCATCAGGCTGTACAGCTGTAGTACCTCCAATATATATAAAAGGTCCTACCTTTACCATTCTAGAATATCCTGTTTTTTCTTCTAAGGGAGCCCCTGATGAATAATTTATTCTTGTTAAATCCATATCAATTCTCCTAACTCAATAATTTAATATTTTTTCGTATAATAATTTTTCTGGTCAGTTTTAAGTTAATTTCCAATCCCGAAACTTGCTAGAATCTAAAAACTAGAAATTGCTGCATATAATTTTTGTAAGTTATAATATAATTCAAATTCTCGAGTTGAATATTTAAATTTTAGCTTTAAACCTATCATAACGAAAAGCACTTATATCAAGAGTCATCTCTTTTCCTTCAACCATTTCTGATAAAAGCATACCTACTGTAGGTGATATTCCAAAACCATGACCAGTGAAGGCACAGGCAAGTATAAGTCCTGGTACTTCTTCTACATGACTTATTACAGGTACGTGATCTTTACACTCATCTATCCAGCCTGCCCAAGTACGAACTATTTTGGCCTCTTTTAAATCTGGAAAATACTTCATTATTCCTCTGCATATACATGAAGCTGTAATACTTGCTGTAGTTGGTGTTCCATTGTCTTTATTAAGCGTTTCAAAACCTGATGCACCTCCAAAGACAAAAGAACCATGCTTACTTTGATGTCCATAGAAATCGGCTTCAGCAGTACCAAGCATTTGATAAAACATTGGCTTTTGAGCTTCTGTAACGAGAACTTCTAAAAGTACTTGATTCATTGGAATATCTATCCCAACTGTAGCAGCCAACTTTCGACTTTCATAGCCTGCTGCAAGAATTATATGTTCCCCTTCATACACATTATTTTTAGTTATTACTTGCCTTGCTTTACCACCTATTTTTCTAATTTCAATAACTTCTTCTCCTGTGATAAAATGAGCACCTAATTCCCTTGCTTTTCGATAAAAACCCAAGGTTGTAGTTAAAGGATTGGCATGTCCATCAGTAGGACACCAGCTTGCACCTATAACTTCCTCTGAAAGATATGGATTAATTTCTCGTACTTCATCTCCAGAAATTATGTTTACCTCAAGTCCACAATCCTGAGCATTCTTAGCAAGATTAGTCAAGATCTTCATATGCTCTACTGTTTTACCTAATCTTAAATTACCTTCTTGATAATATTCCACATCTACCCCTAATTCTTCAGATAGCTTTGGCCAAAGATTTTTTATACCATACATAGCAAGTGGAAGTTCTCTTTTATCACGTCCTGATTGACGAACACCTCCACCATTTCTTGTTGAACCTCCATCTCCAATACTGTCACCTTTATCGAGGACAATAACAGAATGACCTTTTTTTGATAAGTAGTATGCTGCTGCATTTCCAATTACACCACTTCCAATGATAATTACATCTGCACTATTTTTCATGTTATTTACCTCCTACTTGTTCATTTCCGAAGACTTCCATTTCTATAGGCCTCATAGGTGCACGTGATACTGCTGGTTCCAATTCTAAAGGTGATATTTTAAGCTCTCTTGCCACAATCCCCTTAACTAATTTACCGCAGGTTTGTCCCTGGCAAAGCCCCATACCTGTTCTTAAATATCTTCTAATTTCTGTTATGGTAAACATACCATCATGTACTGCTTTTCGTATTTCACCCTTTGTAATTTCTTCGCAGCGGCAGATTATCATATCATCATCAGGTTGCGAAATAAATTCACCTATATCTCTTGATCTATCATTTACTTTACTCATAATCTTACCTCCTATGCCTGCTTAAAGAATCTTACTTTCATTCCCATTTCACTTGGAACCTTTATTGTTACTAAATTTGTATTATCAAAAGCTTTAACAGCCTTCACCTCTAATACTTCCACCTCACATGCTTCTTTTCCACTTCTATCTAAACCAATACCTTTTGCACCTTTTTCTGGTAGTGGTAAGAATTCATAAGGAAGTGTCACTGAAGTATAACCTTCTTCATAATCTTCATTCACAAGAAAAATTGATTGTCCAGAACATGATGCAACGCACATTCCACAGCCAATACAAGTTGATTCTTCATCAACAACCGGAAGAGAAGTAATATTAGCTCCTATCTTAATACAGTTTTTTGGACACGCATCTTGACATGGATTACAAGGAATATTTTGCGAACATTCTATAACTGGATGAATTCCTTTCATAGTTTTAACGCCTGGATATTTTATAACTTCTTCGTCAGTTAAATATCCTTTCTTAAGAAGATTCTTTGAAACCTCAAAGCCTTCATCTGTTTTTTCAATATCTTTTCCTTTATTTTCTGGACCAAACATACCTTGTCTCAAACTTGATAAGGCCTTTTCCAATTCTCCTGCCTTTTCTTCTAATTCTTCTTTCTCAACAAACCCTAATCTATAGGAAGCTGCTACTCCCGCAATTCTTCCCTCTATCATAGCTGAACTTGCTTCTTCAATTCCCGAAACATCTCCTGCAGCAAAAATCCCCTTAATTGAAGTTTCACCATATTCATCACATATAGGAACATATCCACCCTTTTTAGGATTCTCCTCCATTTCACAACCAGACATTTTAGTAAGCTGTGACATGGGTGAAAGTCCTACGGCAAGGCATATAGTATCAACATCAAAGTGCCTTTCTGTTCCAGAGATTATCTGCCAATTACTATCTACTTCCCCAATAGTAACTCCTGTCACGCATTCCTCGCCTTCGGCTTTAATTATTGTATGAGATAAATAAAAAGGAACCCCACATCTAGCTACCTTTGCAGCATGAACACCATAACCACCAATTCTAGGTGCTGCATCTACAATTGCAACAACTTCACAACCAGCTTGTATAAGTTGATACCCTACAACTACTCCAACATTTCCACTTCCAAGCATAAGAATTTTATTACCTGGTTTTACTCCATGAATATTCATCATAGTTTGTGCAGCACCTGCTCCAATTACTCCTGGAAGTGTCCATCCATCAAAGGTAACCATATTTTCAGATGCTCCTGTTGCAATTATTACTGCATCTCCTTTGAAATGAATAACTTCATCATCTATATTTACAGTAACTTCTTTATCTAAATAAAGTCCAATTACTATAGCATTTAAAATAACTTCTACCCCAACATCATTTGCTTCTTGTAATAATTCTTCTCCTATCTTAAAGCCCCTAATTTTAGCTCTATGCTCCTTTGAACCAAAAAACTTGTGTATTTGCTTAAATAGTTGTCCACCTGGCTTAGAGTTTTCATCAAACACAACAACCTTAAGTCCTCTTTTTGCAGCCTCTATAGCAGCCGAAAGTCCTGCTGGCCCTGCTCCAACTACTATCACATCATATCTTTTCATTCAACTAACACTTCCTTTCATAAAAATTTCTATGCTTCTTTTTTAGCTGAAACACCATATTGTGTTTGAACCTTCATACCTTCTGCAAGTGGTGTTACACAAGTTCTTACATTTGGTTTGCCATCAACTACCATTACACAGTCTGTACATCTCCCAATAGCACAAAATATCCCTCTCGGTGATCCTTTTTTAGTATGTCTATGAACTAATACTCCAGCAGCTCTTAAAGCTGTTGCTATTGGTTCTCCTTCATATCCTTTAAATGTTTTCCCATCAAATTCAAAATTAACTAAACGTCCTTTATTAGGTTTCCCTAAAATCGGATGATTTTCAATTCTCATATAAAGCACTCCTTTCAACTCTGCTAATTAAACTTAAGCTAATTGTGGTTCATCCCAAAGATTTAACTTAGTCCCAATCCCTTTTTCAATTGCACTTCTGTAAACTATAGTTCCCCATGCAACATCTTCTATTGGCATTCCTCCAACTGAATAAATAACAATTTCATCTTCCTTGCGATGTGCCGGTATCTTACCAGTTAACACATCTCCTAAATCATCAATTTTATCTTTACTCATCTTTCCTTCAGCAATTAAATCCATGCAGTGCACCGCAGGAATTGGAATAGAATTATATGCTGGGAAATCCATTTCTTCTGCCCATGCTTCATATAATTGAATATTATCTGTAACAGTTCTTGCTCTATTTAAAATAAAATCATCATCAAATCTTGCTGCTGCTGGACAACATAGTATTGCACCTGGTTTAATCCATTCTTCACTTATATAAGGATATTCGTTTATATCACCAGTTGGGCTTGATGTAGCAATATGTACAATATCGCAATCTCTAACAGCATCTTCTATTGTATCCACCACTATGATATCTTTAATTTGTGGATATTCCTCATTAAGATATTGAATGAATCCATCAATTGATTTTTTACTTCTCCCCTTAATCTTAACTGTTTCGATTCCTGATCTAACCGCCATAGTTGCTGCAAAGGCTGTCTTACTCATAACACCAGGTCCGATAATTCCAACTACTTTAGAATCTTCCTTTGCAAAATATTTTACTCCAACTCCTGGAACTGCTCCTGTTCTATAAGCACTTAAGATATTAGCTGACATATATGCAATAGGAGCTCCAGTGTCCTTATCATTTAAGGTAAGCATAAGTATTGATCTTGGTAGTCCCTTAGTTCTATTTTCTACATTTGATCCATACCACTTCATTCCAGCCATATCAAACTTTCCACCTAAATAAGCAGGCATTGCCATAAATCTTCTATCTGGCCCATCCTTAGGCATATTAGGGAATATAGGCTCTTCTGGGAAGACCATCATAACTCCATGTGAATTTCCATTAGGTCCACCCATACGGTAGTCTCCTATTTTTAATAACTTGAACATTTCTTCCATGGCTTCTACGCATCCAGCCATTTCTTTTACTCCAGCTTTAATCATGTCTTCTTCATTTAAATAAAGAAAATCTATCTTTGTATCTTTCATATTAATACTCCTCCAAACTTAACTATAAATTTTATAGAAAAAGGTCTAGGTTCTTCTTCGAACCTAGACCTCATTGTCTTTCTTGTATTTAATATTACTTTAAGTATTTAAAATAAAATTGTAAAAATCGGAACAGAGTTTCAAAGTTTTTCAATTACAATCATGGACTATTAATATAAAAAACTTAAGTTATGATTTAAAGTCTACAACATTATAATTCAGAATAGCATTTATCAACTATTTCTTTAATTTCTTCTGATAGTTCAATTGATGATGAAATAACTAATTGATTCATAAAATTATTGTTAAAGATTTGATAGTAAAAGTCTTTTCCCATTTCATCTATATCTTCATAGTTTTCCTCTAACTTTTTAAACAGTGCTTCCTCACCAAGGCCAGTTCTATCTATAAAGTAATATATATTAAGCTTATTCACTTTTACATGTTCCTCTATTAGCTTAAAATTATCTTTATCAACAACAAATCCATAAACGTAGTCTTTATCGGTTTTCTTAGAACCTTTTTTTACAGTTAAGCCAAACATTGATACTTCAGGTATTTTCTTTATCTCAATTTTTTTATATGGTATTCTTGTAAATTCTAAGTGTTTTACCATTTCTATAAATGTACTTTTTGATTCTTCCTGAGGTCCACAATAAAATAATTTAGAATCTATAACTCCAAGACATAAATTATCTCCAATTAACTCTCTTAAAACCTTTTCTTTAAAAGCATCCTTTTGTTTTATTCCATAATACCCTACAAAAATCTTTAATCTATCTTCATCTTCTTCGCTTCTTACCTTTAACTTGTTTCTACCGAATAAAAACATATTATTTTCCTCCTCAATAAGTAATCTATACTATTATACTATATAACATAACTTATAGAGTAAGTAAAACTTATAAATAATATGTTCTCTTAAATATTCAATACGATAATCATCATCAACGTATCCATTTTCATCTGGAGTATCTACAGCTCCAAGCCCATTTTCAACAATATTGAAAAATGCACAACTTAAGAGCTTCTCTTAAATTGTGCACTAAATTTAATTTGCTAAACTCATTTATATAAGCAATTATTTAAAACTTACATTTGCCTAAATATTATAACTTTAATTTTTACTATTTTTCTGAATTCTCAGCTTCTAATTCATTCAGATAACTCTTCTTATCTATTACACTAAAGAATGGTAAGTATATTAAAGCACTTAAAGCAATTATTAACACTTGCACTAACGCAACTCTCCAGCCATCTACACCACCTGCTAAGAATCCTGACATTAATACTGGAGTTCCAAGAGGAACTATTGTTGTTAACCTTGGTACTACTTTAATGTATGTTAATATATATCCTATTACACTTGCTATTAATGGTGTACATATCCATGGAATTGCCATGTAAGGATTAAGCACCATAGGGGTCGCAAATACAATTGGTTCATTTATTCCACAGATATTAGATAATACTGCTAATTTTCCAAGAGTTTTATATTGCTTACTCTTAGCTCTCAAAGCCATATATATACAAAGTCCAAGAGTTGCCCCAGAACCTCCGCATAAAGCATATACGCTAAAGAAACTTCTATTTATAATATTAGGTAATTCATATAATGATACGCCTGCGTTCATTGCTTCAATGTTAGCTGCAGTTAACGATGTCCATAATGGATAAAATATTGGTAATATAACTGCTGATACACCATGTACTCCAAAAAACCATAATATTTGTGCAAGTAATATAGCAAATAGGAATGAGAATATATTATTTCCAATAAATGCTTCTAATGGTTTTTGAATCAAGGTATATATTAAAGAATGTAATCCGTCTATTCCTTGTATTGGTAATAATGTAGTAGCTTTATTTAAAAGCATAAATAATATTATGATAACAAATCCAGGAATTAAACCTAAGAAAGATTTTGTAATTGTTGGTGGCACCCCTTTAGGCATTTTAATAGCTAATCCACTATCTATTAATTTATTATAAATAACTGTTGATATTAATGCTACTATAATTGCAACAAATAATCCTTTTGCACCTAAATAATCAAAAGTGAAAACATTAGCTGCTGGAGCTTTTACACCATCTGGCAATACAACTTTATTAGCTTTTAAGAAATTATTAATTATACCTGAAGTATTTGAAATTGGTGTTATAGCTAAGAATGTAAATAATGAAATCATTCCTGCTACACCTGCATCTTTATCAAATTGTTTTGCAAGGCTAAAGGCTATAAAAAATACTGCATATACTGCAAGCATATCATTAGTTACCATATTAGGTATTGTTAATATAGACTTTAATCCTGTATTGGTAATAAATTCTTGATATGCTGGTATTGATAATGAATTAAATAATGAAAATATAGCACCTACTATTATAACTGGCATAATAGTCATAAACCCATCACTTACAGCTTTCAAATACTTGTTAGCTGCTATTTTATTAACCTTTGGTATTAAATTTGTTTGTATATACTCTTTCATTGTTGTTCCCCCTTATTAAAATATATATTAAAAATTTATTTTTACATATTTAAAGCATCATTTAATACTTTTTCACCATTCATCATTCCATAATCAATGCTATCAATCACTGCTATTTTCATTTTTTTCGAAACATATCTTTCTTTAATTTCCTCTAATAAATATCCTACTTGTGGTCCTAATAACAAAATATCTGTATCGTTTTCATATTCTACAAATTTTGATTCAGCGATAGCCCTTATTACTACATCTACCCCTTTATCTTTGGCTGCTTCTTCCATATTAGAAACTAACATACTTGTTGAAAATCCCCCTGCACAAATTAATGTGATATTTTTCATGATAAATTCCTCCTAAGATGGTAATTAAGTATATATAAATTTAATTAAAAGTAATATAAAATACTTTTATTTTAAAAGCAAAACTATCTTTATTTACTAAACTTTTCATACATGTCTACAAATTCTTTTGCCATATCTTTAATTGTCATAGCATTCATTAAATGATCTTGAGCATGCACTAATAGTAAATCAACTTCTGTTTTATTACCTTTTGCTTCATTATGAATTAAATTCGTTTGCACACTATGAGCTTTTCCTAATTCTGTTTCACATTCTTCTAACTTTTCTCTAGCTTTTTCTATATTTCCATTTTTAGCGATTCTTATTGCTTCCATTGCTCTACTTCTTGCATTTCCAGAATTAACTATCAACTCCATTATTATAGTTTCCATAGCTTTGCCTCCAATTCTCTCTCCAACTCTATTGTTCCTACACTAATATATTAAGCAATAATCATGCCATGTTTTATCCTTTTTTTAAAAAACTAGTTTTACTCCTAGTTCACTGTTTTCAATACTTTGAGAAAAAGAAGCTTTTCAAGAAAAAACAACACACATATTCAATGTGTGTTGTTTTTTCTTGCTTTTCGCAACCCACATCACTTATGTGGGTTATTTTTTAAATACACCTTAGGATTAAAAAAATTCATTAAGCAACATATCTCTTCATCAGAAATAATAATTGAATATTTAGTATTTAATGAAGTACATGCACTTTTTATAATTCTATATAAATTAAGGTTTTCTTTTATATAAGTATCCTTACCTTGAAAGTCATCTATATTTTTCCCTTCTAAAAGCCTATCTATCATACAAGACATATGAAGAGCTATTCCTATAAGTACGTTAGTTGTAATTTTAATATTTAAAGCTTCAGAAACGGTTTTGCTGAATCTTTTAACATCCTTAAGAACTGCTTTTCCATCAACATTTTTTAATTTATTCTCCAAGGTTTCCTGCATTTTTACATAGGTTTTTTCTATATCAATTAACTTTTGAATATTATCAATGCAATTTCCTTCAATAATATCATCTAGCATAAATTGAGGATAATCTAAATCTAATTCAAATGGTCCTACAAAACATAATATATCATATGCTTTTTTTATTTTTTCTATTCTATCATAAATATTTTCCTTGCCTATAAAATTAAGTGGAACTATCTCAATAAAATTATGGTCAAACTTAACAGAATCTTCAATAAGAGTTTTAATAGTCTTTGCACCACCTTCACCAGTCGTACAAATTGTTATAATAGCTAATTTTTTTTCTTCACTTTCTTCTGGCTCATAATCCAAAACATTATTGTCATATAAATTGTTTACTTCTAGGGTTTCTTTATAAATTTCATCCAATGAATAACCTATTATTGCTTTTCTTGTTGCTTCTATTGCATGTAATGTACATGCTAATGGTACAGTTCTTGTTTTTATCTTAAATTCACTTTCAACTTCTTTCCCAAAGGTTGTTAATGAACCCATGTCTACAAGAAAAAGTATATCTGTTTTAATTTGATTTTCTCTTATATATTCTTTAACCTTTTCCAAAATATTCTTCGGTCTTTCTTCTATTGGTGCATTTATTCCTATAGCATATTTGCTTCCAAGTAAGCTATTAACTGCATCTGCCATGGAGGTAGCTGTACTAACTCCATGAGCAATTATTATTATTTTAACGTCACTTCTTACTACTTTAATATTTTGATCATCATATATTAAAAACATGGTAATAAATCCGGCCTCATCTATAGGCATATGTATATCAATGTCTCTATCAATAATTTTTATTGCATTTAAAGCTATTTCAAATTCATTTTCATATTCTTTTCTTATAGAATTTAATTTAGGATTTGAAATCTTCTTATTTCTTCTAATCCTATCTATTGAATTATTAATGTGTACAGCCAAACCATAATAAATCTTTTTATCAAGTTTTCTTTTTAATTGATCTTCGCAGAATTCAATAACATCTTCTATAACCTCCATTATATCTTTATCTACAATATTATTTAAATTTGTAGTATCAATTTTACCATAAACCTTATTCATATATTTTTTGAAATAATCTTCTATGTTTTTTTCCATTTCTTCTTCAAGTTCTATTCCTCTTATTCCCCTACTTTTAAGTTCTCTAGTTCTTAGGTCCAGCATTTCATAGATATTTTCATCAGTTGTATTTTCTTCAAAAATAATTTTTTCTTCATTTTTATCAAAGATACAATATCTTTTATTTATATCGATAAGTTTATTCCACAATTGCCTGTGTTCTATTTCTTTATATAATCCTTCCCTTATATAAGATAGTAAATCCACACTATTTATTTTGATATCATCTTTTCTATTTGACAAATAATCTGCATATGCTTTTGCACAAGCAAGCTGTATATCTGATTTTAATTGCCCAACATTATTTTCACAATTATAAGATAAAAATGCTTTGATTGAATTGATAGATACTTTAATACTTTTGCCAAGTCTTCCTGACTCTTCAATCATAAATTGTTTTATAAGATTAAACCTTTCTTCCATCCCTCTATCTTTTAATGCAGGTATGGTTATTACCATTGGAATTCTTCTTGTAAATGTTTTCAATAGAGTCGTGTTTGGATCTTCAGTAGTTGCTGTTATTATAAGTACACTTGCACTTCTTTCACTATCGGTTTCTCCAAGTCTTCTATATACCCCTTTATCCATAAAGGTAAAAAACATTTCCTGACCTTCTGCTGGAAGCCTATGAACTTCATCTAAAAACAAAATTCCTCCGTCTGACTTTTCAATAAGGCCTGCCTTATCTAAATCTGCCCCAGTATATGCTCCCTTTTTTACTCCAAATATTTGTCCAAGCAGTAATTGTGGATTATTAGCATAATCCGCACAATTAAAAGTTATAAAAGGACTATTTTTTGATTTCACCTTCATCTCAATTGCATATCTATATATTAACCCTGCAAAAGTTGATTTACCAACGCCAGTTTCCCCAAGCAATAAGATATTCATTCCGTTTGGTGGATATAGTATAGCAGCTTTTGCCTGTTCAACTGCAACATATAAACTCGGATTTTTTTCAAGAAATATATCCATAATAGATGTGTCATTTACATTATGTTCTTTTATCTCTTTTGATTCACCATTATTAGTTTGATTCTTATTGTACCCATCATTTATTTTAAATAATGTAGGTTTCCCTTTTGTTTTTATGACCTTTTCTTGTGTTGCTAATTTATTTAAATCTTTACTTACATTTGCTCTATCTAAATTTAGCATTTGAGCAATATCAATTGCTGAGGCTCCATTAGAATTTGAATCCTTCAACTCTTTAAGTTTTATAAGCACTAAATCAATTCTCCTCATCTGCCAATTCCCCTTTTCTTCGTCTTGTCCTTTTATATGAATTTTATTATATTACTTCTTAAATCCGCCAATTCTACCCAGACTATTCTTTTATTTTTTTCTTATAACTTGTGCAGTCTTCAAATAAGCCTCCTAGCATATTAACACATTTATCAATGCATAAATCAACATCTTTAAACTCACCATCAAACACAATTTTATGGCACAAATCATCTACTAGGTAGAACGAATAATGATAAAATATTTTTTCTTCCTCTTCGCTATTAAAAGGCAAAGATAAGGTGTTAAAAATTTCTTTTATCTTATCTCTCCTAAGCTTATCCTGTTCCTCTCTTACTTGAGCTATATCCTCATCTAAAAGTGTTAGTGCCTCCATCTCATCATGGAATGTTTTAGAAAAGTCATGATAATCCACCATCATTTTTATAAACATTTTAAATAGTTCTTTTACCACTTTAACATTATTAAATTTTTTATCTTTATTTTCTATCCAAAAATTATGAGTTGGATATTCAAACTTTTTATTAAACTTCTCAATTACTCTAATGTAAATTTCTTTTTTATCTTCGAAATAAGCATATACAGAACCCGTAGCAACATTTGCTTCCTTTGATATATCTGCTGTAGTTGTATTATAATAACCTTTTTCATTGAATAATTTATAAGCTGCATCTAATATCCTATCATATTTCTCTAAAGCTCTTTTTTGGCTTGGTATTCTTGTTTTTCTTTCCATCTTTTATCACCTATTTTAATAATAAGAGATAAAAAAATAAAAGTCAACAAAATATGAAATTCATTTCATGTATTGACATTTAAAATTTTCCAGCGTATTATATGAACATGAAGTTAATTTCACATTTTAAAAAATAAAATTCTTGGAGGATATTATGAATAAAAAACAAAAAATATTAGCATTTATCTCACTAGTAATAGCTTGTTTCTTAACAGTATTAGATTCAACCATAGTAAATGTATCTTTGCCATCTATGGCTGATTATTTCAAAACAGATATATCAGGAATATCTTGGGTTAGCACAGCTTACTTAATTCCTTTCTCTGCTCTTCTAATAAACTTTTCTAAAATTGCAGATATTTATGGAAGAAAGAAACTATTTTTAATTGGTCTTTTAATCTTTGGTACTTCCTCAATGCTTTGTGGACTTGCCACTTCCCTTTCTATGATTATAATTTTTAGAATCTTACAAGGTATAGGTGCTGCAATTCTAGCACCATTATCTATTCCGTTAGCTATTGAATTATTTGGCAAAGATGCTATGTCAAAGCTTGCAATTATAATAGGCATGACAATTTCTTTAGCTGCTGCTTCTGGTCCTGTTGTGGGTGGAATCTTAAATGAAGTCTTTGGTTTTAAGGCAATCTTCTATGTAAATATTCCTTTTATCATCATTTCTATAGTATTTGGCACACAGCATCTTAGAGAATGCTATGATAAAACAATTGAAAGGAAAATTGATTTTATTGGTTCATTATTATTAGCTTATGGCATAGGAGCACTAACTTTTTTACTTGTTAAAGGAAGTTCCTATGGCTGGGGAAGTTCAAAAATAATTACTTTAATTATAACTTCAGCTGTATCAATTACTGCTTTTTTAATATATGAAATTAAATCTAAAAATCCAATGATAGAATTTAAGCTATTTAAAACAAAAAGCTTTACTTCTTCCATAATAATAATTGGAATAATATTCTTTGCATATATGCCTATATCTTATTTAATGAATTTCTATCTAGAAAACCAATTAGGATACACAGTATTAAAATCCGGATTGATGTTAGGTATAGTAAGTGGTGTTTCCTTTATTATGTCACCAATTTTCTCTATAATCTATAAAAGATATGGTTCTAGAATTATTTCTCTATTAGCTATAATTTTTGTATCTATTGGTGACCTTATGTTTGTATTTATGAATACTTCAAACAATGTAAAAATAATTTATATTGCTTTCATCATAGTAGGACTTGGAATTGGTGCAACTTCCCCATTATATCAAAGCGCTTTTGAGGAAATTTCAAAAGATAAGAACGGTATTGCTTCAGGAATACTAAATAGTTTTAGACAATTGACTGCTTGTTTAGCTATAGCTTTAGTTTCAACTTTGAGCAGTGCCTACACTACTCAAGCTATTGATAATTCAAAAAACAGAATAATTGATATAGTAAATAACAATTTAGTCCTTGAAGATCAAGTTAAATCAACAATATGTGATAAAATTAAAATTTCAGACACTAGCAAAAGTACTACCTTTTCAAGACAAATGGCTGATAAATTAATTACAGACAAGAAAAAAGTAGTATTAGCCTCAGTTCCTGATAATATGAAAGCAACTGTTGAAGAAAACTTTAAAGTTCAAACAAAAGAAATATATACTATCCTAGATCAAGCAAATGAAATAAAAAATGATGAAAGTATTAAGGTTTACAATAAGTGCTTCTTAATAACAGCAATCATTGCACTATTAGGGATAATCGCAGTACCTTTTAATAAAAAAAATGAACGGGAATTAAATAAAGCTAAAACTGAATTAGCAATATAAATTGTTAGTACAACGTCATAAATTCTTAATCTAAAAAATTCCCCAAATTAACTTTGGGGAATTTTTTAGATTAGAAATTTTTCTATTTGGTTTATATTGAAATTAAGCTATATCATCGCTACATTTTGATTCCTAGACCTTATGTTTATTTTAATTTGTCCATTATATCTTGAATTTTTGTATCATTTGATTAAGTTTCTGAGAAAGCTCTGCTTGAACTTGTGAAGCTTTTGCCACCTCATTAATAGCACAAGTGATTTCCTCAACACTTCCTAGTATTTCCTCAGATCCTGTTGCAGATTCCTGTGCGACTGCCGACACATTTTCAATTGCACTACTTACTTGAATTATTACCTCATCAATTTGCTTAGATGAAGCTGCAAAGTTATTTACTACATTTGTCATAAACTCAGCATCTTTTTCATATTGAAGACCTGTATTCATTAAGAATTCGTAATTAGGTTTTACATTATTAGATATAAACTCAAGAACATCTTGTCCACTTTTAGAAAGATTGTCAACTGAATTTTGAATTTTCGAAACCATATTTCTGATATTCTCCACAGCTTGAGACGACTGCTCAGCTAGCTGTCTAACTTCATCAGCGACTACAGCAAAGCCTTTTCCTTGTTCACCAGCTCTGGCAGCTTCAATAGCAGCATTTAAAGCAAGTAAATTAGTTTGTTCTGATATCTCTGCAATAGAATCTGCCATTATTTTAACTTGCTCAACAACTCTTGCTTCCTCAATAGCTCTTTCAATATTAGAACAATTTTCTTCGTAAATTAAATTACCTTCTTCTATGTTTTTGGATGCAGTATTCTTTATATTTATAGCACGTTCTTTTATTTCATTTGCCGAAATCATTGTATCAGTAGCACTTTTTGCAAGAATATTAGTGGTAGCAGTGACTTCCTCAGTTGAAGCATTTACTTCTTCTGTCGTAGCACTTAAATCTTGAGAGCCCTTAGATATATGTTCTGTAGATTTATTTACAAGCTCCATTTTAGAATAAATCTCTTCTGTATTCGCTGAAAGTTCTTCACTTGTAGCACTGATTTCACTAATACTATTAACTAATTCACCAATTAAATTATGTATATTACTTTTTGCGTTATTTAATGCACCTGCAAGGTTTCCTATCTCATCTTTAGATTGTATTTCTATTGATTTAGTTAAATCCCCTTCACCAAGAGCATTAGCAAAAATCAACACTTTTTTAAGCTGTTTTGAAATTGCAATTGATATGGATAAACCAAGAATAATTGCTATAATAAAACTTAGCATTACTAAAGCAGTTGTAATATAGGAAGAATTTCTATATGTTAATTTGTTTGAAGCATTAGAGTTATCAGCATCAGATATATTATTATCTATTAATTGATCTAAAGTCGATTCTATAGATCTTCTAACATTAACAACATTTCCTTTAAATCTTTCATTAGCAGCATCATAATTATTTTCATCTACCAACTTTGATATTGAATTCATCTCTTCTTTATATGTACTTGCACTTTTTTTCAAATCAGAAAGAATTTTCTTATCATCAGCAGAAGTTAATGTCTTTTCATATGTTTCCATAAGTTGATTACTCTCATCAAATAAAGAGTTAATATCTTTATTTAAAGTAGCATTTTGTGGACCTTTACTTTGAAATATGATTCTTATAATATCGGTACGTATTTCAGCAAAGTTAAGTCTTAAATCATATAGACATTGTATTGAATTTAAATTTTCATCATGCATTTTTATTGCATTATTATTAATTTTGTTCATATTATTTAATCCGACAAAGCCTACAACCCCAACTAATATTGCTACAATAATAAAAGCTGATATCAATTTTTGAGAAATTTTTAAATTTTTAAAATAGTTCATAAACAATTTTCCTCCCTAATGTGTAGTTAAATATTATAACTTTTAATTATAACCCCAAAATTTTTCGCCAGTATATTCTAATATTTTAAACGATAAGTAAATACTTACGAAATCATCAATATTATTTAAATCAATATTGATGATTTCTTCTATCTTAGAGATTCTATAATATAAAGTATTTCTATGTATATTCATTACTTTTGCAAGTTCAGTCTGATTTTTAAAATTTGCTATGTATGAATAAAGAGTTTCTAAATAATCTGTATTATATTTTTTATCATAATCAATAAGTTTCAAAAGTGAAGGATGACAGAATTCCTTAAGTGATTCATGACCAGAACATAAAGAAAAAATATGTTGCAAAATATATGAATCATAGAAAAAAATAAGTTTGTCACTATTTAAGCACTTCCCTAATTCTATTGCTTTAAGTGACTGTTTATAGTATTTATCAATGTCAATTAAGTTTGAAAATGGCCTGCTAATTCCACAAAATATATTCTGCTCCCCTAAAAAAGTATTTAGTTTTTCTGAATTAATTTCAATGAACGTCTTATCACTAATATAATTAATCACTGTTACAATATTTCCATTGTATAAAACACATACAGCATCTGGGAAAAGCTTTTTCAAAAAATTTCGAATAAATTTAAATTGAATTAATGATATTTTTTCTTGCTCCATAGTAATACTGATAATACGTAGCCATTCTTTTAAATTCCAATTTGCGAATTTAAGATTTTCATTAATAGCTTCTTGATTTTTAATTTTTTCATTAAGTAAATCTAAAATTAATAAATCTCTATTGTCTGCATTTGTTGTTTCATAATATTTGTGTTTCTGAAGTTCTATAGAAAGTGTCTCACTTAACTGATTGATTAATGTTATATCACTTTCACTAAATGGCTTAAATACTTCAAGTATTACAGCTTGCCCTAAAAATTTATTTCCAGAATAAATATTGGCCCATATTCTTGATTCGGCAAACTTAGTATTTTTAGACGAGTTAAGACATAGAATAGACTTAGAATTTTCATTTAATTCATTTCCATTTTTCACTCTATTCTTAAATCTACTATTAGGCGCTTTTAGATATATAGGCATTGATGAATTTAATACTTCATTGGTTAAGAATGTGTGCAATTTACTATATATCTGATAACCTCGCGATTTAATATTATCCCATACAGGAATGTCAACTTCGATATTTTCTGTAAAGGCAAGTATATTCAAATTAGCATTTCTAACAAAAATAGGATTGCCAATAAGTTCAAAGCCAATGTTAACAATATTCTGAAGCCCATCATCTTGTGAAAGAGCCTCTAGCAATCTTAAAGAGCTATAACTTAACCTTTCGTATTCAGAAAAAATATCTAAAATCAAATTAAAAATTGATTCAATACTACTGTAAGAAATAATTACTATGTTACTCTTTATTTCTTTCCCAATAGAATTATACACTTTATCTTTAGATATAATTAAAAAATTAGCTTCATGTAAGTGAATATGCTCAATTGGAAGCTTTAATACATCCGCCACATATAGTATATTAGGAGCAAAATCTGTAGGCGCAGTTTCTACATATTTTACAGATTGGATAAAAGTTATATTTTTATTGTTAATATAGCTTTGTGGATCATACATCTTTAACTTTTCTATAATAGTGCTAATAAACATTCACAGATACCCTCCATAAATTATATATTTCTATAGATAAAAACAATAAGCCTTTGTGCATATGCAAAAATATTTTATATTATTATTTGTGCTTGTGCATATTGTTGTTGGAAAATTATATCTTTAATATATTATATATCGAAATATAGCTAAATAATTACATTAAAGGAGGAATATCATAATGAACAAAATAAAAATAAAAGCATTACTACTAGCTCTCTCATTGATAGTAATTATTCCATTTCAAACTGCAAGCTATGCAGCAGAACAACAACCTTCAACACAAATTACAGTAAATGTATCTGAGAATGGTAAAGTAATAAATCCTGAACTGTTTGGAGCCATAATCAATTGGACTAAGAACGGAGAAGGTGCTGCAGATCCAAAAACGGGAAAAGCCTATCATTCATTTGAGAAAATGGTGAAGCAATTAGGAATTACCTCAATTAGGTATGGAGGTGGTACTATAAGTGCAACTTGTTTTGATTGGAAGCGTGCTATTGGTCCAATGGATCAAAGACCTATGAACCGTGCAAGAGATGGTGGCCCTGGTCAACCTTCAACTTTTGGTCCAGATGAAATTGGTGATTTACTTGACAAAACTGGTGCTAAAGGTGTTATGATTCTAAACATAAATAGAGATGACGTACAAAGTGCTGCTCAATATTTAGCTTATATGACAGCACCAGTAAGTGAACATCCTTCTTCTGATCCTAATGATCCAAGTTATTGGGCTGCTCTTAGAGCAAAAAATGGTCACCCTAAACCTTATGATTTTAATTGGTGGGACGTTGGAAATGAAGATGATTTAGCTGTAGCTACTCATTGGCGTGATGGAAAACCAGTTGAAATTGGAGCACATACTACTAATGCTACAAATGTAAAATCTGCATTATATGCCTTTGGTGGTACTACCTTATTTGAAAATCAAGATACTATTGGTTATGCTGATTTAACTCCTGATTCATCAATTAGTAAAGGAACAGGAAATCAAGATTTCTATGCAAGTTATCCACCAGTTGCACCGAAAAGCCAAACAGTTTATGTAAATGGTGCTGAATGGAAACAAACAGATAATTTGAAGACGGCTTTACCAACTGATGAAGTTTATACAATTGAAAATAAAAGTGGTAAAATTACATTTGGTGATGGCATCCACGGTAAAATTCCAGCTAAGGGAAGCAAGGTTACAATTACATATAAATCTGGACCTCATGGCGGATTTGTTGATTATTACAAAGCCCTAAAGGCTGTTAATCCAAATATTAAGGTTGCTGCACAAGATGGCGAAACTGGATTTTTTGAGGCAATGGGTTCAACTTATCCATATGATGGTGTTGCTTATCATCCACTTACAGATGGTTTTCCAAAAACTAATCTTCCTGTAGATGAATTTACAAAACAGTTATTTCTAGCACCAGGCTTCCAAAAAACTAAATTAGGAAATATGCAAAATGAAATAGATAGTTATGCTGGAAAGCATGTTCCACTTATTCCATCAGCATATGGGCATGGTCAAGGAAATATACCAAAGGATGGGGATAAAGCCTTCCATTTGAATTTATCAGACGGTCTTTTGAATGCAAGTGAACTTATCCAATATCAGAACCTAGGAATTCCTCTTGCACATAGATTTTTACTTAACGATACTCCATTTAATCCAGATGAAACTGATGCCCCAACAGCTCGAAGATTTAATGCTGCTATTATAAGCAATGGAAAAGATGACAATTTCGTTGCAACACCATCAGGTTTATCCATTGAAATGATGTCTAAATTAGGTGGAATGACTCAAATTAGCACAGAAGTAAAAAATAATCCTAAAATTGAACTTGCAAAAAGCGCTAGTTCTCCAAATGTAGATACATTATCTACAATTGCTGCTAAGGATAATCATGGAAATGTTGAGTTACTAGTTGTTAATCAAAGTCCAGATATCGATGTAACAACACAAATAGTTTTAGATCAATATACTCATGCAAAAAAAGCTAAAATATTTACAATGAATGGTTCAAGTATATATTCTATGAATACATTGGATCAACCAAATAATGTTACTATTAGTAATAGTGATGTTAATGTAGGTAAAGGTGATTTCAATTATACTTTTCCAGCTCATTCTATAACTAGAATTGAATTAGAGTAAACATAAATATAGATATCCAAAGCGAGAATTAGACATATGCAACAATTACCAAAATCAGATACATTTATCTTCCACAGGACTAGTGAAATTTTCGCTGGAAGGTTCTAAATGGCGGCTTATCGTCATTTCAGCGTGTTCCAGATGTAAAATCTGGACAAGCTGAAAATGAAACAAGCCACCATTAAGAACAATCATCAGCTAAATTTCACATGCCTGCTTCCAGAAAAATGTATCTAATTTCTAGTGTAGTGTTACGATTATAATTTCTTAATAATACACATATATTACATTTATAAGTTGAATTATTAATTTGGATATCTATATACATTTTACCCCAACAGTTTATAATATAAATCTGTTGGGGTATTTTATCACTTCAATTTATGGATGTTAAGCATACTCTTTGAAATCCAAAGAAATGCACTTAAGCAACCAGGTATTTAATTTATATAATAATTAGTATACAAATTAACTTCATAATTTTCTAAATATGAATTATAATTATTATAATTTAAAAGAAAGGATGAAAATATATTGAGAGTATATATTACTATAGATTTTGAAGATAAGATTGAGGATTATTTTGATAAAATAACCACTAATATAAAAGCACATTGTACTAGTGGCAGCTTTACAAGAAAAAATAACTTTCATATGACGATTCGCTTCATAGGTGAAGCTGATGATCTTCAAATTACAAAAATAAAAGAAATACTAGACAAATCAGTTTTAGAGTTAAGTCCTTTCGAATTATTAATAGCTAACTTAGGCATTTTTAAAAGAAAAAAGACTAATATTTTATGGATTGGTGTAGAACAAAATTCTGTTCTTTCTAAACTTCATAAAGAAATTACCAATCTATTAATAGAAGCAAAGATTCCCTTTTATGATAAACTTTTTATGCCACATATAACTTTAGGTCGTAGAGTAATGTTTAATGAAGATTCCGAAGACTTGAATAGCTTAATTCAATTTGAGAAATTTTCAATTCCAGTAAAAGCAATAACTTTAATGGCTAGCAAAGAAGAAAATGGAAAATTTAATGGTGTGCCAATTTATAAAGTTAACCTAAAAAACACGACCACCTGTAAGTAGGTATTCAAGCCACATACAAATGCTCGTGAATTCATGATCATAAATTTTCACTATAAATGTATATATTATAGCATTTTTCCCATTTTCTATTTTTCCAATGTTTATATAGACTCTATTTATATATTTCGGTACTTATTAATAATCTCTTTAAGTTCCATAACGTCAATTGGTTTACTAATATAATCATCCATGCCTATATTAATACATATATCTCTATCCCCTCCCATTGCATATGCTGTAGTTGCAATTATAGTAATATGCTTACCAGTTAACTTTTCTTTTTCTCTAATTATTTTTGTAACTTCAATTCCGCTCATATCTGGCATTTGAATGTCCATAAGAATTATATCAAAATCCTCGTTTTCAAGTATCTCCAGCGCTTTTAAACCATTTGAAACTATTTTTATTTTCCATCCCGTATATTTACATAATTGCTTCATAAATCGCTGACTAATCATATCATCTTCAACTTGCAATATCCTAACTTCTGGGTAATTTTTATCATCTTTAAGCATTTTTTGAATATTTGATGCTTCATTATTATCATTATTAATATCAGCTAAACAAGTAAAGTAAAAATTGCTTCCCTTACCATACTGGCTTTCAACAGATATTTCTCCCCCCATGAGTTCGATTAGATTTTTAGAAATTGCAAGTCCCAAGCCTGTTCCTTGAAATCTTTTTGTCGTTGAAATATCCAACTGTGAAAAATAATTAAATAATCTAGGAATGTCTTCTTCCTTAATTCCAATCCCAGTATCTTTTACAGAAAACATTAACTTCACTTTATTATCCGTAGCTTCAACTTTATCTACGAATACATGGATTGACCCTTTTTCAGTAAACTTAATTGCATTTCCTATTAGATTGGTTAATATTTGCATTAATCTCCCCTTATCTATTATAATTTCATTTGGTAGATTATCGTCAATAGTAATATAAAGATTCAAGCCTTTATTCTCCGCTAAGTATGTAAATAAGTTTCTACTTTCCTTCACTAGATCAAATATATTTACACATTCAGGCTGCAATTCGACCTTACCTACGTCAATTGCTGAAAGATCAAGTATATCATTAATAATTTGGAGCAGATGTTTTGAAGAAGTTTCAATAGTTTTTAATATATCCATTTGTTCATATGTTAATTCTGAAAATTTCAATAAGCTAGTCATTCCCATAATCCCATTCATAGGTGTTCTTATCTCATGACTCATATTTGCTAAAAACTGACTTTTTGCCGAATTAGCTCTTTCTGCTTCTTCTTTTGCTTCCTTAAGCTTACTCTCAGTTAACTTATGCTCTTCAATTTCTTCTTCTAACATACAGTTTGTCTCTTCTAGATGACCATTAACTTCTAATAATTGAGAAGTTCGTCTATCAACAAGCATCTCAAGCTTAGTATTTAGTGAAAGAAGTTCTTCATTTGTATTGACTAATTTCTCATAAATCTTCGAATTGAAAAGCATTATTCCTAGAAGTATCATAATTGTTTTAGATAAATCTAAATAGCTTTCCAAATAATTCGGAAACATAATATTTTCCACTTCCATATATCCCATTAGTTCATTGTCAAAAGTTATCCTAAAAACAAATCCTGCCCCTGAGGAAGTGAGAAAATAGTTTTGCTTAAATTCTATATTGTCAATATTATACAATTCACTTTTATATGATTTTTCTTGATAGAAAAACATCTCTTCTTTTTTGTCTTCAATTACTGGAAGAAATGCAATATATTTAGCACCTGTCAACATTTCAAATAATGTGAAAATATTTTTAATTAGTTCTTCCTGCTTTAAAAGCGTTGCTTTTTTTTCAAAAAAATCAAATACAAGAGCATAATCCGTGACTTGCTTATTTTTTGAATTTAAAATATTCTCTAATCGATTAGCTTTCCAGTTTTTATATAGATTGTTTATAGTGCTTGAAAAGCAATTGAGACCCACATCTATAATTTCATATTCCATTCCTATATATTCTGAAAACTCTATCAAATCAGGTAGTATATTGCTATATACATCACTGTTGATAAGAACGACCTTTTTACAGTATTCTGAAAAAAATTCACGCGCATTTTCTTTATTAAATCCATATATGTCTATAATAATATGCTTCCATCTTCTTAACCAGCCTGGTGTAGTCAAATAATATCCTTTTGAAGAAAGATATTTTAGTAGATTATCTCCAGACAATAATGATAGACATGAGTCGAAAATATTTTCGCCAGTAAACGTCTCGTCTTTTCCAGTTTCCTTTTGAATTGGCAGCAAAATAACTTCGTCCCTGCTATAACCTGACAAAATAATACGATCATAGAATTCTTGCCTTCGATTCTTGCAATTTATACAGTCCATTGAATGGTATTTAAATTTAATTTCTTCATTATTCAAGATATTCCGTACACTCTCCGCCTCAATTTTAAAACTTTCACAAATCAAAATACATAGTTTATCATCCATACCATTACCTCCAATTTAATGGATATCTGCCCCACTTATTTACACTTTCTGAGATTTCATGAAGAATATCCTCATTAACCTGATAAGGAATATCTCCTATACTGTCACATAGAATAAAGCCACCACCAGCCCCAGCTTTTCTTATTGCTTCCTTAACATTAAATTCAGCATCAGATCTGTTCCATTTGCACATTTCAATACCATTTAAATTTCCAAGCAATGTAGCTCTTTTACCGACTTTCTTTTTTATTTCAGTTAAATCGTCAGTATGGCTTACCAAAATAGCTTTAATCCCAGCTTCAAGGATTTCCTCAAGTATTGATGTAGAGCTTGCTGAAGAAGTAGCAATTGCTACATCTCTTTTAATAGTTGGTATGGTTCTCTTTGCGGAAAGAAATCCTGTCTTTAAATATACACTTTTAGGAATAATTGAAGATACAGACATAGAATCTATGAAGGTTATAAAGGTAGCACCTGCCATCAATTGCATATTAGCCCATTCGGTGCAAAATTTTTCGTTAATTTTTATAAGATGCTCCAATAACTCTGGTTTCTCATAAATTAGTTCAATATATTTATTAAACCCCATTTGAAGAATGGGAAGTGAAAATGGTGACATAACACCACCACCAATAGGTACCGATGTCCCTACTTCACGCTTAAGCATTGATATTGTCTCAAGACAATTCATAAGAATTTTTGATTTTTTAACCTCCGGTGGTTGTAATTTTAAAATATCATCAAATTTCTTTATTATTGGTTCGCCAGCATTAGGAGGACCATCCTCCTTGAAAATAACTTCACTTCCAAAAGCTGCATACTCATGAGCAACAGAATAAAATGGATTCAAACAATCATTGTGGAATTTTTCAAGAAGCATCATTTGCCCCTTTACTACATTTTCAGGCTTACTAAAATAGTTTTTAATCGACATGTCTAAAAATTTTGCACAGTAATGTGTACACATTATAAATAATGGTACTTTGTCCGGTTCCTGCATGCTCATAGCTGTCAATACTCTTTCCATAGAAGTATACCTTTTTTCCATTAAGAATCCTCCTTAATCCACCTATCTAAAATAGCAATATTATCAGCTGCACTTTTCCCCATTTCATCTGCACCAACTTCCTTCCAAAGTGCGTTATCCATCAAAAAAGGTGCACCTCCAACTAATATCCTGACTGAAGGATCCTTTTCATGAAGCATTTGAGATATTTTCTTAATTTTTAAAGCAGAATTATACATTAATACTGATATCATAAGTATTTTTATTTTATCTTCAGTGACTTTCTTTAATATCTCCTCCGGTTCACTTATAGTACCGTAGTCTATAAGATCAAAACCACTTGACCTAACAACAGCACATACAATTTTCTTTCCAAGAGTGTGATAATCCTCAAGTGTCACTATTGCAATTGGCTTTGCATTCTTAATCGGGAAATTTTTTTCAGCCAAAATAGTAATAGCAATTTCTTCACACAGCCTGCTGCTCATATATACTTGGGACAAAGCCACTTCCCCTTTTTCCCACTTATCACCAATTGAATTTAAAGACTTAACTATATACTCATCAATAAAATCTATCCCGTTTTTTTTAGCTAAAAAATGTTGAAGAATTTTATTAACTTCTAATTTATCGTAATTAATCAGAGCCTTTTCAAATACTTCCCAGTTCATAAGTTAACTCCCTTCTTTATTAAATAAACTTTTCAATTCACTTAATATTTTCTTGTTACTTAATACTGTAATATTTTATGCAGAGAGATATTCATGTCTAATATAATGAAGATTTTTATATGAATTCAGTAGATTTTCCAATTAGGTATGTTAAACGGTAACCGCATTATTAATCAAATCATTACAATTATTATACTCCTTATTATTATATTTTTACATATTTTTTAACGCATATGATAATAAATAACAAGTCTAAAATTGACAATATAAGTTCCGATGTTGCAGCAAAGCTGCTCTTTTTAAATTGATTCTAATTGCAGCATAGCTGCTCTTTTTATAGGTGCATATTTTTTAACTCACATGATAATAAATAACAAATCCAAAATTCCCAATATAAGTTCCGTTGTTGCAGCAAAGCTGCTCTTTTTTAAGGTGCATATTTAGACCTCTTTAAAAAAAATTCCCAAAACCGCAGTTTTGGGAAAAATAAAACGAACAAATATTAACATTTACCACTACCATCAATAGAGCAGCTATTTACTACATTCTTAGTTTTTTCTATATCCAAATAGTCAAATATGTCTAAAGTTTTTGTTCCATCTTCTAAAATAAAAAATGGAATACCTATTTTGCCCTCTTTAATAATATTGGCAAACATTTCATCATTATCACGATAAGATAAAAACTGCTTTAACATCGTAGTGCTCTCGATAATATTCTTATAATTTAATTCAATATCCTTATGTTCTTCTAAAATGGCTTTTGCTTCAACGCAATTTGGGCAAATTGCTGCACCATACATTGTTATTTTCATTTTATTATCCTCCTGTTTTTTAATACTTAATAGTCTTTATTATATAATTTAATTTCTTTTTCAAAAACTATTATCATCTCCTAATATTATTTTATCATATATTATATATTCTTCAATAAATTTTAAACTATTCATTCCCTAGACACTGTATGGCTATTTGAATAACACAAGGTAATTAATCTTCACTTTTAAGTATTGCTGGTATATTAGACAATCTCAGTAAATCACCAAAATGACTTGTTACTCCAATATTCCCAATTAACTCTACTCCAATATTTTTATCTTTTATTAAATTAATCTTATTTCTTAATGAGTCCAAACCATCTTTAACAAAAACTTTTTCATAATGTGATGGACTTCCATAGACAATAATATTTCTCTCTGAATTTTTGTATTTATTTTCACCTTTTAACTGATTTAATTGAACCAGCCATACATTCTTTCCATCATATACCCATTCAAGAGAGACATCACCCAATTCTTTATGATAACTTCTTATCTTATTATTTAATGTTTTTACTGCTTTAATAACTTCTGCTGGTAATTCTAATTTATCCTGCTCGCCAACCATAAATTTATCTCCATTACCATAAACCCCTTCTATTAAATCGCCATCTTCATATTCTGTAACAAAAGAAGCTCCAGAATATAACGCATCTACAGCAGCTTGAGATAAAATTGAAGCAATATTTATTTCATTTGAGCCTTTGGCTTCTTCTTCCTCCATTAATTTAAATGGATCAATCCAACTTGCTCCTGTGAAAAATTTCCCTGGTTCTTTTTTAATAGGACATGTTCTAATCCATTTTTCATTCAAGCCAGTATCAATACCAAAGGTAAAAGGTGCTATCTTTCTCGATATAACAGTAGTCTTAGGAACCATAATTCCTAAGGAATCAGCAATTAATAATCCAAAGACTTTATCCCCAATAAATCTCGAAAAATTATTTGGCCAAGATATTTTTCTTTCATAATCTACTTTTTCATAATACTCATATTCCCAAATGATAGTATGCTGCTTCCTAACCCCTTGTCTATTAGGATGAATGCTAAACTCAATTCTATAATTTGTATCAAAGTTAATATCAGGCGAAAAACCATATACATTCTTTAATAAATTTAATCCTATTTCTCTTGGTAAGGAACACACACCTTCCTTTTCAACACATTTAGGTGTATCTTCAGGTGAAAACTCTATTACATCACCTAATGCAACTCCTGAAACTCCACAATCATTTATATCTATATTTTCATTAATAATTGAATATTTATTATTTAATGAGTTTTCATTAATAAGCTCTAAAATTTCTTCTATATCCTTAATTCCTTTATTATAAACTAACTTGTTTCCTTTCATAGCCTTTTCACTAAAACTTCTTATATTTACAGCTTTAGATGGTGCAGAAAGAATTAATTTTTCGATTAGATTTTTAGTTGAAGTTTCTTCATTATTACCAAAATTATTAATATGAATGAATCTGGTTTTTAAATTTAGATTTGGTTCGAAACTTATAAATTGAGCGACATTAGCCATTTTATTAGCTATTAAATAATCTAATTTTTCATCTTTCATTTGATTTTTTTCCAACATAATATCCTTACTCCAATCCATTAGAAATATGACTTCATCTGACAAGTTTTATACTTGTCTCCTACTAATTTTTCTAATTTATCTGCCTTAATTAAATTATAGTATGATTCAATATAATTTTATAGATAAAAAATATTATTATCCAAATATACGCCAAAATGAGCTAAAACACTAAATAATTAATGCTTTAGCCCAAAACTTTTATACATTATGGACGATAAAATTCCCGCCTTTTCTAACACTTCATGATAAACTTACAATTCTTCTCCATTTGTTTTAATTAAATTTTTATACCAATAGAAAGAATCCTTTTTATAACGTTTCATACTTCCATTTCCATAATCATCTTGATCCACATATATAAAGCCGTAACGTTTTGTCATTTCAGATGTACTTGATGAAATCATATCAATGGGTCCCCACATAGTATAGCCAATAACCTTCACACCATCTCCAATCGCAAGTTTCATTTGCTCTATGTGTTTCCTTAAAAACTCTATACGATATGGATCATTTATAGTAAAATCGTCATTCAATTTGTCTATAAATCCAGAACTATTTTCTAATATAAATATTGGCAAATTATATCTGTCATAAATATGGTTTAAAGTATATCTGAGTCCAACTGGGTCAATCTGCCATCCCCATTCATTTGCTGGTAAATGAGGATTTTTAAATACACTATGAACATTTCCCGCTGTAAGTTCTAGCTGTTCGCCATCATTACTTGAAATCATTGAATTATAATAAGACATTCCAACAAAATCTGCTGTATAATTTCTTATGCTCTCCAAATCTCCTTCTTCAATATGAAGTTTAATATTGTTCTTTTCAAAATAAGTTTTCGAATAATATGGATATTTACCTTTATTTAAAATATCTAAAAAAAATAAATTTTTCATTTGATCATCACTTTGCATTGCAAGTGCATCTGTTGGTTTACACGTATATGGATAAGTTGTGAAATATGCTACCATACTTCCTATCTTATTTTTACTACCTATTTCATTGGCTAACTTTTTTGCCTTTGAAGCTGCAACAAATTGGTGATGTAAGCCTTGGAATAACATTTCTTCATAATTAGGTTGTCCTTCATTCAATATCCCTAATGTTTTAGCACCAGCTTTAACACTCATATTTATTTCATTAAAAGTAACCCAATATTGCACTTTTCCTTTATATCTATTAAATATAACTTCACAATATCGTAAATATAAATCTATTAATGCTCTATTATACCAGCCACCAAACTTTTCTATTAAAACTATTGGCATATCGAAATGAGAAATTGTTATTAATGGCTTCATATCATATTTAATGCATTCATCAATTACATTATCATAAAACTTTAAAGCTTTTTCATTTGGTGTTTTATCATCTCCATTTGGAAATACACGTGCCCAAGATATAGAATATCTAAAAACCTTAAATCCCATTTCTGCAAATAAAGCTATGTCTGACTTATATGTATGATAAAAATCTATCCCTCTACGCTTTGGATACTTTATAATATCATTGTCATTTTTTGCTTCATTTATCATCTCCATATTTATCTGGATTTGCTTTGTAATTTTTCTATCATTTTTAGGATTAAATTTCATTACTTCTGGTATTGTTAATGTTTTTCCATCTTCATTATAAGCACCTTCTGCTTGACAAGCAGACAATGCTCCTCCCCATAAGAAATCCTTTGGAAATTCTTTATTCATATGCTTCTTTTCTCCTTCTTACTATGCTTTAATAATAGTTTTGACTGAATTATCTTCTATTGAATTCTCTTGGTATTATTTTACTTAATCACTTTAATAGCCTCTTCTCCTATAGCTATTAACCCAACTTTGTTGGGAAGTATATCTTTGTATTCCTCAACATTAGTAATTAATACTGGTGTAATAACATCATATCCTTCACTCTTTATACCTGCTATATCGAATTCAACTAATAAATCTCCAGCTTTTACCCTTTGCCCTTTTTCAATATGTGCAGTAAAATATTTTCCTTCTAAATTCACTGTATCTAAACCAATATGAATAAGTACTTCCACTCCATCATTTGATATTAATCCAATTGCATGTTTAGTATTAAATAATGCTTCAACAGTTCCATCAAAAGGAGCTACAACCTTTCCAAAACTTGGTACAATAGCAACACCTTTTCCCATTATTCCTTCTGAAAACACCTTATCATTAACTTCAGCTAAATCCTTCGCTTCACCTTCTATTGGACTTTTTATAAAAATTTCTGAAGCTTTATTATCATTCTTATATTTATTTTCATCTGTCATTTTTTCTTCAATAGTTTCTTCTTTTATTCCTGCAATAAAAGTAAATACTGCTGCTAAAACAAATGCTGCAATTGTTCCTATAATAATGTAAATATATTTACTAGCTTGATATGTTCCTAAACTTAATACACCTGGTATAGTTACTGCAGTACTACTAGCATTTACCATTCCAAAGAAGCCACCAACAATTCCTCCTGATAAACATGCGGCAAAGAATGGTCTTTTATATTTTAAATTAACTCCATATATTGCAGGTTCAGTTACACCAAATAATGCAGTAATTGAACTAGAGCCAGCTGCTGCTTTCATTGTCTTATTCTTCGTCAAAATAAATACTGCAAAAACTGCTCCTGCTTGTGATATATTTGCTGCAATAGCACTTGGAAGCATTGGAGTATATCCTAGTTCTGCTACTTGTTGAATTTGCATCGGCATAATTGAATAATGCATTCCAAACATAACCAATATTGGTCTAAAGAATCCTAAAATAAATCCTGCAATAATTCCATTTGTCGCAAATAAGAATGCAATAACATTTGATAACCAAGTCCCCACATATGAACCAAAAGGTCCTATAACAATTAATTCAAGTGGTACCATTACTAATAATGTCAACATAGGTACTAAAATTACTTGTAACATATCTGGTATTATCTTACTTATAAATTTATACACATAACTCATTATCCATACAGTTAATATGATTGGAATAACTGTTGATGTATATTTAACAAGTAAAATAGGCATTCCTATAAAATCAATTGTGCTCACACCTGTAGTAACAATATTTGATGCTGCTGTCAATATAGTTGGATGAATTAAACATCCTGCTAAAGCTACAGCTAAATACTCATTTGTTTTAAACTTTCTAGCTGAACTTACTGCTAAGAAAAATGGCATAAAATAAAAAATAACATCTGCTATCATATTAAATATAGTTATAAATCCTGATTTACTATCGATCATTCCTGTTGCTGTTATTATTGCAGACAAACATTTCATCATTCCGCAACCAACAAGTGCTGGTAAAACCGGTGTAAATATTCCAGCTATGGTTTCTATAGCTTTGTTTATTGGATTCTTTTTTTGTTCACTAAATTTTTCATCTGAAATATCAGTAGTGTCTATATTACTTATCTTAACGAACTCATCATAAACTTTTTCAACCTTACCTCCAAGTACTACTTGAAGTTGTCCTCCACTATTTTGTGCCTTTAATACACCTTCTATTTTACTTATTTCTTGTAAATTTGCTTTTGAATCATCTTTTAATACTAATCTTAGTCTTGTTGCACAGTGAGTTGCATTAGAGATATTTTTTTCTCCACCGACAAATTCTAAGACTTTTAATGCTATATCCTTATTTGTCATAGTATCCTCTCCTAACTTATAATTTTTGAAAAACAAATATTTTTTTCTATAGTTATAATTAATCAAATTTTAACTAGTATTCAAATTTGATAATTTAACAAATAAAAAAATCGCAGGCGACTGTGGAGCCGGAGATTTTTTTTACGCATCTGCCTTTTCGAACGTATGTGAGAAAAATCTGGCAGGCGAATATGATTTGTTTTTTATTCTTTTTTTATACACAACTAAGTTAAATAGCCTTTTTCATATATTATCCACAGATTTTATTGCATTATAAATTTCTAAAGAATAAAAAAGACCAAAATAAACGTACCTAAATATAAGTAGCGATATTTTGGTCATGCCTGATCTAATCAGTAACAGTCCATATTATTAATTTATTTATTATTAACTTCTCTGGATTTCACTCTTTGAATATGCATCATCAAATATAATTTTTCATCTGCTGAACAATACCAATTGTAATTTTTATATAAATATTCTTCAATTTTCTTGACGCATTTATATTCTTCATTATATTTTTTCTTCATTATTTCATACATAAATTCATTGTCATCTTCTAAATTTTCTTTATTGATTTGTCTTAGAATAAAGTACCTAATATGAGTTACAAACCTTGTAAAATTAAAAGATTCTTCATTAAATTCTATTTTAAAATAATATTTTACAATATTTAAAAGCTCGCCTGTAATTGACGTTACTTTTGTGGTTTCTGCTATATCTTTTGTATCCATTTGAGCATTTATAAAATGTAAGGCTATAAATGGAGCTTCTTCTGTACTCATTTTCATTTTCAATTCATCATTAATTATATTTACAGCTTCAAGCCCTACCTTATATTCATTTGAATATAAATGCTTTATCTCCCAATAAAGTGGACTTTTTATTTCCATACCCTCTTTACTTCTTTGAATTGCAAAATTTATATGATCACATAAGGTTAGAAATATAATTGAATTTAATTCTTTCTTTAATACTTTAATTCCACAACTGATTACTTTCTCTGTTACTGCAATAATTTCTGTTGGCATGGAATCTAGAATTTCTGATGCTCTTGTGTTCTTTGGAATAACATATATCTTTTCTATAACTGTTTCATCTGTGATTTCATATGGTATCTTTTGAAATCCGAGACCTTTGCCAACAACAATAATTTCTTCATTGTCCTTATTTAAGGCTAAAACCACATTATTATTTAATTTTTTAATAACCTTCATCTTTCATCATCACCATTCCAACTCTAATATAATAATTATATTATTAAACAAAAAAAGCCAATCTATAGATTAAATTATCTACAAATTGGTCATGCCTGATCGAATCAGTAACAGTCCATACATCATGTATACGTATACTGTATCATTAAAATAATTTTCTGTCAATATTTTTTTAATATAGCTATTATCTTTCTTTAATCTATCCTTCTCATAAGTAATAATTATATTTCTCTTGAAATTTTGTTATTTTTCTAATAGACTACCCATATACACTCTAATTTAAAATATCATTATTGATTATTAATCATAACTTATTATCTAATAAACTATTTAATTTCTATGAATATAACAGAACTTTAAATTTAGGAGGAAATATTATGGAAAATGGCAAATATATCGCATATGTTGGAACCTATACATATGGTGATAGCAAAGGTATTTATAAACTAACTCTCAATGAAAATAACTCTACCATTGAAAATATTGAACCTGTCAGTGAACTTGCTTATCCTACTTATTTAACTATTAATAAAAATAATACTCATCTTTACTCCGTTGCAAAAAATGGAGTCGAAGGTGGTGCTTACGCCTTTGAAATAAACCCAATAGATTACAGTTTAAAAGCTTTAAATCATAATTTTAAAGAAGGAAAATCTCCTTGTCATATAATTCTAGATAAAAACGACAACTATCTTTTTACTTCCAATTATCATGAAGCTGAACTTATTTCATATAAAATAGCATCTGATGGTAGCATTGAAAAAGCTGTTGATACTGTAATTCATAGTGGAGATGGGCCAAATAAACCTAGGCAAGATAGTGCACATATTCATTTTGCTGATCTTACTCCTGATAATAAATACATATACACTATTGATTTAGGACTAGATAAAGTATCCTTATATAAATTAAAAGATGGTTATTTTAAAGAAGTAGCTGATTTAAATATAACTCCTGGTTCAGGATCAAGACATATGGAATTCCATCCTAATGGAGCCTTTTCATATTTACTTAATGAACTAAGTTCAAAGATTACTGTTTTAAAATACTATAAAGATAAACCTTCTTTTGAAGAAGTAGAATATATCTCTATGCTACCAGCAGATTGTTCAGTAGAAAGCACTGGTGCTGCAATTCACATATCTTCTAATGGAGATTATCTATATGCTTCCAATCGTGGACATGATAGTATAACAGTTTTTAAGGTGGATTCAGTTTCTGGTAAATTAACTTTTGTATCAAATACAAAACTTCAAGGACAATCTCCACGTGATTTTTCAATATCTCCATCAGGTAAATTTTTACTTGCAGCAAATCAAACTACAAGTAATGTAGAATTATATTCTATAAATCAATTAACTGGAGAACTTACTTATTTAAATATATCTGAACATATACCAAATCCTGTTTGCATTAAATTTTTAAATCAAGCTAATTAATTTGTTTATATCCTTAATTAACTTTAGAAGTTTATTCAAATAGCCTACAAAAATCAAAATTCTAGATTTTTGTAGGCTTAATGTTATCAGTTATCTAAAAACAGCCTAGTCCGTTTAGATCACTATTACTATTAAGATGCATAAATGTAATATCAGGTAACTCACCATCTTTTCCACGTGGCCTTGTCATTTGACTTGCATCTAAACTTTGGAAATCATCTGCTGTTACAGAAACTCCGCTTTTATTCCAAGAATTATCAGTTACATTTTCATTAGGTAAATTAGCATCTTTTAAAGCTACTCCTCCAAAGGAAATATTATTATGTAAAACTTCCCTTGTTCCTGGAATATCGGTAGCATCACTTGTGCTTACTCTCTCAAGCATATCAAAGTTTCCAAATTTATTATTATATGCAGTATTATTTGTCCAAGTGGCTGATTTTCCTGGTTGATGATTTGCATAAAAACCATGTGCACCATTGCTCGCAGAAAGACAATTTTTAACTGTGTGAACAGGTGCTACAGCTGGTGGTGTACCCATTGCATATCCACCTATTTTAAACCCATTAGAATCTCCACCAGCGTTCATATTATATGCCCAGCATGTATCAAAAGTATTTGTTCCTGTAGATGTAAGGCAATCATATCCATCATCACTACAATTCCAAGCACGACATTCTTTAAAAGTAACACCTTCTCCATGTGCACCGAAACCATCTGTATTTCCCATTGATATCCCCTTTACTCCAATATTATTATAAGAATCACATCTATAGCATGTACCTGTTCCATGATTTACAAAATAAAATCCATTTGCTGCATTATCATGACAAGTTACTCTATTTAATGTAACATTTCCTTCTACTCTGAAACATTCAGACTGTTTTTGAGTTCCTACTGGAACTCCAGTAACATTAATTCCTGTAATAGTAACGTCTGTAACACCTCTTGCTATTCTAAAAGCCGCTACACGCTTAGAAGTAGTTATGTTAGAAAAATCAAAAGTTGGCATATCGCTCATAGAGTATGCTTCATATGTAATTCCACTCTTTGTTATATCAACTACATAGTTATACACATTATCTGATTTTGCTATATTAAATTTTTTATAGGTTCCTCCCATAATGTATACAGTATCTCCAGAAGAAGCTACTGCTTGAGCTTTTGCTATACTCGCAAATGGAGCTTTTAAATTTCCTGAATTACTATCATTACCGGTTGTAGAAATGTAGTAATCTGCTGCATAAGCTTTAGTAGCTGCCATAGTTAATGCTGAAGCTAAACCTATAACCACTGCTCCTATACATAAACAAATTTTTTTAATAAACTTTCCCATAAATTTTTCTCCTTTTTATTAATATTATGTATTATTTTAGCAATAAAATTTTCCCACTTAACTTAGCATAATTTCCAAGGAAAGTAAATACTTGTTGACTAAAACTCCTAAATCTATACTTAAAAAGATTCTTCTCTCCTAATTTTCTTAAATAATATTTCAATCTTCCACTATAAATATCACTACTCTACTTAGGTTATAACATATTTTTTCTATTTAAAAAGCGACACTTATTGCGTCGCTTTCTAACTTTTATCTATTATCTATTTCCTACGGAATAATTATTTGCCCACACCTGTTGCAGTAGGGCTAAACTTAAAGTAATCAAAGTCAGCATATCCACTAGTATCAGAACCAGTTGTATAATTAAAGAGAGCAAACCTGTATCCTATAAACCATAATTTATAGAAAAAGTCCATTTTTAAATTATTACCAAGCTTTGTCCAGCTATTAGCATCATAACTATAATAAAATTTAGCTATTTGTGTATCACAATCAGCATCAACCTTCAAGTACACAGTGTTGTTATCAAGGTTAATAGAAGTTTCTGTCCCATCTACATTATATTGAACTAGTTTCTTAGTTCCATTATCATTCCTTACTGCTATATAGCCATATTTACTATGGAAAGCTGATAATCCTGAAATCTGACCAGGTTTGATATTAGTTGCGTCTAATTTAACCCATCCTGAAGATTTTGGCCCTTGTATTCTCTGGGCTAGAGTGTTCCTTGCTTCAAGAATGTTAGCTGCGTAACTTGTTTTTAATCTTAACCAACCTGGATGTTCAGACAAGCTCCATTTTGAGTTGTCTGGATTATGATTCCACTGCCACTGCGAAGATATGGCTGTTGCTTTTGTAAAGTCATCACTTGTATCAGGTGATTTTATTCCATTTCCTGATGCAGGCTTGTTATATGTTGCTGGTACTTTACCACTTCCATTTACACCTATCATTGGCCAGTCATTAATCCATGTAACAGGAGCAATCTTTGGAATTCGTCCAACTGCACCCTTATCTTCAAACAGTGCTGCCCAATTATAACTACCATCTTCAACCACACAAACCTGATGATTTGCACCATCATCTAAAATTACCTTTTGTTCATAAGTACCTGTAAGAGTTTTAGATCTCCAGGCTTTCTCTATACGTTGGTACCCTCCACCATCCTTTACAGGTGTTGAAAGTATATAGTAATAACCATTTTTCTTAAAAATCCTATTACCATCATGAGTACTACCGCCATCAAAAATTTTCTTATTTATACCTCCAGCCTTGACAGATTTACAATCTGTATTTAACTCTGTTATAGTACACCCTCCATTAACAAGATACACTCTTCCATCAGTATCAAAGAATAAATCTGCATCATGTGCATATCCTATACCTTTAATTTCTGTAAAATCCCAGCCACCAAAGTCCATTGGAGCATTTCTTGTACATACAAAAGTTTTACCTAGATCAAGAGAAGAAAAAGTAGCATAAAACTTACCATTATTATACTTTAAACTTGGAGCCCAACATCCCTTACTGTATACGTTTTTTCCACCTACTAAATTATACGCATCAGCATGAGCTTTATCAATACCATTCATTCCTACATCAATTCGATCATATGCATAAGAACAAATTTCCCAATTTACAAGATCTTGTGATTTTAAAATAGGAAGACCTGGCATATAACTAATGCTAGAGCATCCCATATAGTATGTTGATCCAACTTTAATAACGCTGTTATCTGGATAATCAGCATACATAACAGGATTCTGATAAGTTCCATTTCCTAAATCTGAAGTATATGCATTGGCTGGAAGAATTGGTGATGCTAGTAACACAAAAGATAGTACAGACATAGAAATTATCTTATTGAGGTAGTTTCTTTTTTTGTATAACTTGTTTTTTAACATTCTTGTTTCCCCCTTATATTATAATAATATTTGTTGTAAAACGTAAAAATCATAGACTTTCTACGATTTAGCAAATAGATTGTCTTTAAGAATTTATACCACTAAAAAATAAAATTTATCTGCGCATAATAAAATCCAATTATGGTATATATATTATTAAAAGTAAATATCAAGCATAATTATGCATCTAAACAATTACATTTTCTCATAATATTTACATTAAATAAATATACTTTTCTCTAAACGTACAAAATAGTGCATAAAAAGAAATTTTTAATTGTTTTATATATTCTTCAACTATTCCTTAGAACAATAAAATACCTGCAAAAATCTAATTTTAGATCTTTATGCGTTTCACTATGGAAGATAATTCTTGTCTGCTCTCACGATAAATCAAAAACCGTATTGGATTTTTCCAATACGGTCTTATACATTCGTGTTATTTCATTGTGAAACAAAGTGTCAGTATCATTTCTATTTTTTCTACTATGCTATTGGTTATAATTATTTTTTAAGATTTATTATAAATCTAATCAAGTAAACTAAATCTCCTAAACTTGCAAAGAAAACAAATTCTATTATTCCTCTTGTTTTATCTAAGAAAAAATTATATTAAATCTTCCCCCAGTAAATTTTTCAGCTTCTTTAAAAATTTCTAAGGTATTTTCAGCATAATCACCTAAGAGGCCTTTACTTTTTTGAAAGTCAACCCATTCAATTGTAAGTGGCAATTGAATATCAGTAGTTAGACAATCCCATAGTGCATCTAAATTTTCACCATAATGATTAGGAAGCTTTAATTCCTGTTTTAAAATTTGGTGCAAAATATTTTTATCCAAAAGCTTACTACCTTGTATTACTACTTTATTCAAGCTATTCACATCCTTTTAAATAAAAAATTATTTTCCTTTATATAATACTTTAAATGTTTTGTAATGATCTGATGTAGAATAAATTAATCCATCATTGGAATAAAGGATCCTATCATCTCCACGATGTCCTCCATTATAGTTAATATCGCATTCATGCCAAATTCTATTAGGCGCATCTGGTAGAGATTTTTCAGCATTTTTAAAAATATCTCCACCTATACTTTTACCAGGTGCAACTTTGCTAAGATCATCTCCTGGCTTCCATCCAAGCTTATCCGCTTGTGCTTTTGTTATAAAATTTTCAGGCAACGTTCCATTTTTATGTATATAATCTGCAACACCTTGAAAATCATTAATTATTTTTTTATCTTTTGAATCTCCATTTTGGCCAGAGTCTGCCTTTTTATCTTCTGATTTTGTATTCTCCACATGGTTGTCCTGTTGCTTATTTGCAGCAGTTTCATTTGTCGCCGCACATCCAAATAAACTTATGAACATAAGTAAAAGTATAAAAACAGTAGAAATTTTCTTTATAAATAATTTTTTCATTTTTCATCCTCCATCCGGCAAAAAATTGTACATTCTAATATTATATTCCAAATAGGAGAATTATTAAACATAGGAAATTCAATGTAACCATTCAAAGCAACTATATTTAACTAAAATAATCACTAATTAACTTAATAGCTAAAACTCCAAATAAGAACAGTACAATTATGAATCTATTCTTAATGTCTCCTTTAACTACATTGTATTTATATTCAAGTAAATCGGTAAACCTTTTGTACTCTTCCTCTCCAAATTTTTCTCTAATCCATGATTCATTGTAAAATTTCTTTCTTTTGTCAAATGTATATTCAAAGGAAACTTCCCTTTTACCCATTACAACTGATTCATCAACATGTCCATAATACACATAATCGAAATATATTACAAAAAATGAAAGAATATCTGCTATATAAGAATATTCATCAAGAATATGAATATAATAACAGTCTAAATTCTCTCTTACACTTAACGGTTTAGTGATTTGAGCAATTTCTACATCTTCCTTATAAAATGAGATAGTTTGAATATTCCCCTTTGATACATCATAACCTAAGAACATCTCATCATTAGATGTAACACAAATCTTAGAATCAAAGAAACCATTAGTTTTAGTATATATTGATCCACAATTTGCACTATATTTATCTAAGATATTTATTTTCATAACTTTTTGCTCATTATCAAATAAATCTCCACACAGAATCATTAATTCTGGAGCATTTTCTACAACATTATAATCAGCTGTATAACTTACTTCCTCCTCCATATTAATAACCTTAATTTTTTTTATATTTCTGATTCCAAATCCAAGTCTCACTGAAGACCAAGGCACTTGTACACAATATTTTAGATTTCCATCTACTTCTATCTCAAATTTATTACTTCTATTTGATTTAACCTGATTAACACAAATAATCATAATTTACCCTCTCATCATCTATACCAAGTATATTAACCACACCTCAATACTATCTTTTATATTAAATCCAGTTAATTCCCTTCATATAATGTTTTCCCCAATCCTCCATCATTTCCATAACAGGTATAAACTTTTTGCCCATTTCAGTAAGACTATATTCAACTCTTGGAGGGACTTCATTATATGATTTTCTAAATACAAGATTATCGTCTTCAAGTTCTCTTAAATGCTGAGTTAGCATTTTTTGAGTAAGAACAGAATCATTAAATGCTCTTTTTAACTCTGAAAATCTCATTACTTCATTGTGAGCTAAAAACCATATTATTGAAAGTTTCCACTTACCTAATATTATTCTTTGAGTTAATAGTAATGGACATCCCTTTTCCCAATCATTAACTATCACATAAATCACCTTCTAAATTACTTTTTAGTAACTATACCACAAAAAAGTACCTAATTTCAATATTCTTATTATTCCCTTATACTAAATATAAATTAGTTAACTAATTAAAAATATTAAAGCTAAAATTATAATAAGCTTTAATTATTTCCAAAAATTGATATATTTTGTTTTATATCATGTAAAATCATTATCTATCAATGGAAGAAAATATAAAACTCTAACTGTTGGAAAGTTATACGAATCAATTCTAACAAAATTCTCCAACCGATTATAAATTCTTATTATATTGGAGGTATGATAAAATGAAAAAAATTCAACTTGGAAAATCAAGTATTAATGCATCTGTTATAGGGCTAGGCGCTATAAATTTTGGTACAGCTATTAGTGAGGATACTGCATTTAAACTAATGGACCATTATGTTTTAAATGGAGGAAATTTAATAGATACAGCAAACAATTATGCAGTGTGGAATGGCGGAGATGGAAGTGAAAGTGAAAAAACAATAGGTAAATGGATAAAAAGAAATGGTAAAAATAAAGATCTTTTTATTGCAACAAAACTTGGTGCTTTGCCAAAAGAGGCTGGAAAAAGAGATTTTTCAGATATGCAGGGATTAAGTAGTTCTGTTATTATCGACAGTGTTAATAAATCTTTAGATAACCTGAATGTCGACTATATTGATTTATTATATTTACATGTTGATGATTTTAATACACCACAGGAAGAAACTCTTGGTGCATTAAATGAACTTATAAATAAAGGTTTAATAAAAGAAATTGGTTGTAGTAATTTTAGAACATGGCGCATAGAAAGTGCCAGAAATATATGCTTGAAAAATAACTATAAATTTTTTTGTGCTGTACAGCAGAGATTTAGTTATTTATCACCTACAATAGATTCAGATTTTTTTCCACAAGTACCAGCTAACAGAGAGCTAGAAAGTTATATAGATTATCATAAAGATTTAACACTCATGGCATATTCACCTTTATTAGGTGGGCAATATAATACAGATAAAATAAAAAAAGATGAGTATAAAACATACTTTAATGAAATTAAATTAAAAAAATTATTAAATGAACAAAGTGATCCTAATTTATATGTTCTTAATTATATAAATACTCAATTTGGTGGCAGTGTTGCTTTAGTTAGAACTTCTAAAGTTGATCATTTAAATAATATAATGCAGTCAGAATTTTTCAAGTAATCCTCCAAATCTTTGATTTGCAAAGATAGGCTTAATCAACAAAAGTGAATAAGCTTTAATTTAAAAGAAGCTTACGAACTAATAGAACCTATATGATGGTCATTTATAAAAGAAAACCCTCAGCATTCCTGTCGAGGGTTTCATTGGTGGAGGCGAAGCGTGTCATTTAAAATCCACTAATTTCAGCTTACCCCGAAAAGAAAAAACTTCTGATAAATTCATATAAATGAATTTATCAGAAGTTTAAAATTTATTTATTGGATTATGACTTAATGCTTTCTCTATGGGTAACATTTTCTATTTTATTTAATATGATTGAATGAGGAAGTAAAAACACAATAATAAGTGCTACTACTAAAACTAGGATGCCAAAATAATAAATATCTCTTTGTGCAAGAATATAAATATCATTTACACTTAAGTTTGTATTCCGATTATAAAACAATTGACGAGAAGTAAGCATAACACTACTAAAAGCAGTCCCCAATGTTTGTCCAAGATTGCGCATAGTGGCTAACATTCCAGAAGCAACACCAGCCTTATTCCTAGGGGCCGAATTTAAAATAGCAGTATTGATTGAAGACACACTCAAGCCATTTCCCGCTCCCATGGCAATCAAAGTGACTATAACCACAATATAACTCGAGGAATCTTTTAAGCAACTCATAAGTAAGCAGCTTATACAAATACAAATTAATCCTATGGCTGATGGTAATCTTGTTCCATGTTTATCAGTCATGCTCCCTCCAACAGGAGACATTATCATCATCATAATTGGCCATGCCAGCATTACAAGTCCTGACTGATCTGATGGTAATAAAAGTATATCAATCAAATAAAATGGTACCAAATAGATAATTAATTGCTGTACAAGATATGAAAGCAAACATATCACATTCGCCATGGAAAATGTTTTATTCTTAAATAATTGTAACGACATCAATGGTGATTCTATATGTTTTTCACGTATGACGAATATATATAAGACAAATATACTTAAAAGCATACATCCAATAAAATAAGTTGACTTCCATCCCCATTTATTAATAAAATTAACCCCTATTGAAAAAGCACCAATTGACATTGAAAATAAAGCAGCTCCAAACCAGTCCATGCTTCTATTTTTTGAAACATTTGTATTGTCACTTGGCATAACAAAACAAGTTGAAATAAAACCTAAAAGACAGAAAGGCACATTAAAGTAGAAAATTGCATGCCATGAAAAATGAGTTAATAAAAAACCTCCAATAGTAGGTCCTGCTGCTAATCCTACAGAAATAAATATTGAACTAACCCCAAGTGCCTTGCCACGCTCTTCTAAATCAAAAGTTCTACTAACAATTGCTTGTGTAATAGAAACCATAATACTATAACCTAGTCCCTGCATACATCTAAAAAAAATCAATATTTCTAAATTTACTGATAATAATGGTGCTACAACACATACAAAACCAAAAAACAAGAAACCAATTTTAAATTGTCGTTTATAACCATGTAATTCCGCAGTCCTCCCAAAAATCAGCAAAGTACAGCATGGTATAAGCGAGTATACTAATGCTAACCAGCTGACATTACTCTGATTAACACCAAATTCTTTTGTTAATGTTGGAAGAGCAAGATTTAAACTATTTATAGAAAATGATACAACTAAGTTTGCCATACTTGTAACTGCAAAAATCATCCATTTATTATATTTACCTTCAAGTATTTCTTTCATTATCAATATATCTCCTTTTCATATAATTACATTGACTTATGTCTTTTAATTTCCATTAATCAAATATGTATTTACAATCCAGATTATTAATAACGTTAATTTAAATCATATAAACTACTATAATATATTGATTCATACTATTTTCTATTCATATGCATTGTATCAATTATATAGAAAATTTTTATGTCTGATTTTTGCGACTCATGGATATCTCCTAAATAAAAAAAGAATCTTAAAAATGCTCTTGTGCATCATTAAAATTCTTTTTACATGTATATTCTCTGTTAATTATAATATCCTAAACTTATAAATTTTCTTTTATAAGTTTAATTCTTTCAATATATTCTTCATCGCTTAAATAAGTTTTTTGAGGATTCATTTCAAACACTCCGCCCCATTCATATTCATCTTTATATTTAGGTACTAAATGAAAATGAAGATGAGGAAGTGTATCTGAATATGCTCCATAATTTACTTTATCAGGCGAAAAAGTCTTTTTAATTGCAGAAGCTGCTCTTGTAACATCTTTCATAAACAATTCTAATTCTTTTTCATCTAGTTCAAATAATTCATTTACATGCTTATTATAAGCAACAATACATCTTCCTTTATGACTTTGTTCCTTAAACAAATAAAGAGTAGATACATTAAGCTTGCATATTTCAATCATTAGATTATCAAGTTTTTCATCCTTATCACAATATAGGCAATTAATTTTATTATTCATATTAAAATCTCCTAACTTATTATAGTAATTTTATTTATAATTAGCTGCCTTAAAATAGTAATACATTTCCTATCTTAAGACAGCCACAAGAATTAAATTAAAATATTTTTAGATATCTGGTTATAATTTTCACAATTCAAACTATAAACTATTTTTTATTAAGTAAAAATTATCTTAAACTACATTTTCCTTCCAAACATTTTCATATTTATAACCAGTAAGATTTTCAACAATTGCTTTTGTTTCTGGAGTTACATCTTGTTTTGCTCCATTATTCTTTAGACGTTCAACTTCATCTACTAATATACCATGTGTTCTCTTGTTAAGTTTGAAAGTTACAGCACAAACTAAAGCTATGCCAAGTAATACTATACATCCAACAGTTAATAGACCTGCTATAGTTGCTACTACTTGTGGTGACTGAGTTGCTTGTCCTTTTACAAATCCACTTTCTTCTAATACAACACCAATAATAAATGTAGCTATAGCAACGCTACTCTTTCTAGTGAAAGTCATAACTGCTGCATAAAGACCTTCTCTTCTTTGTCTTGTAACCATTTCATCAACATCAGGGATGAATGGGAATACATTCCATGGAGTAAATTCTAATAAACTTCTTCCTACTTGATAAATAGTACCAATTACAAATAATAAAACAAGGTTTGTTCCTAACTGACCTACGTAAAGTCCATAGAATGCTAATATACATACTATCATTATTGAGTAAGACATCTTATACAAATTACTTGGTCCAACTTTAATCATTAAAAATCCACCTAAAATTGTTACAGGTATACCAATGATACTAAGTGAAAGTACATTAGCTGCAGTAGTAGATGAAACACCTAAATTAAATACACAGAAATATATAAATACTGAATTAAATAAGTCTTTAGCGGTAAATGAACATATATAAATTGCTAAATGCTTTCTAAATGCTTTAATTTTAAAGGTAGATATATAATCTCCTGCAACTTTTATAATTCCTACTATTTGTTCACCTAACCCTTTACTTTGAGACCCATTTAATAATTCTTCTTCCATTTCAGGTGTAAGATCTCTTTCCCAAGTTACTCTATGTGATATTAATATACAGATTGCATAAATAATAGCAAAAATTAATCCATTAATAAAATATGCTTGTGCACTCTTTTCTCCAAAGAAAGCTATTAATCTTCCAGGAACAAAGGTAGCTAAAAATGTTCCTGTTGCTGATATAAACATTCTTGAGGCTGATAACTTAGTTCTATCATTAAAATCTTTTGTCATTTCAGCAGGTAATGTTTCCCAAGGAATTAATACCATTGCTGCAATTATTTCAAATAGTAAGTAAGTAACTAAATAGAATACATAACTTCTTCCTGTTACCCATAATAGCACATAATCTGCCATTAAAGGTGCTCCAATTAATAGGAAGAAACGACGTCTTCCAAAAAGTTTTCCAAGCTTAGTTTTATAGAAATTATCAGATATACTTCCTATGAATAAGCTGGCAACTGCATCAACAACACGGGCAATAGCAATGATAGAAGCCCCCTCAATTGGTGTTAATCCTGCAAATGTTGTATAGAAAAATAGTAAAAAGGCTCCTATAATGGTGAAAGCTCCACCACCCATTAAATCAACTAATCCATAACCAACGCCTCTGGCAATTGTAATCTTTCTATTATTATTTGACATATGTTTTTCCTCACTTTCTTCTTCTAAGCACTTGTATTATTATCTTTCATTAAATGCAAAATGTGTTTTTGCATTTTCGTAACATATACCTTGAACAATCTTTTTAAGTAATTTCATATTCTTTGGAACTTCTCCATTTTCTACCCATTCCCCAATTAAATTACAAGCAATTCTCCTAAAATATTCATGTCTTGTATATGATAAGAAACTTCTAGAATCAGTAAGCATTCCAACAAAACGACCTAATAATCCAAGATTGGCTAATGCTTTCATTTGTTCTATCATTCCATCTTTATTATCATTAAACCACCAAGCTGCTCCAAATTGCATTTTTCCTGGGATTCCATCTCCTTGAAAATTTCCTATCATAGTTCCAAGAACGTAATTATCCTTTGGATTCAATGTATATAGAATTGTTTTAGGAAGAGAATTTTCCTTATCTACAGAATCTAAAAGCCTTGAAAGTGGATAAGCTATACTTTCGTCATTAATTGAGTCAAAGCCTGTATTAGGTCCTATTTTTTTATGCATTCTTGTATTATTGGCTCTAAGTGCTGCAATATGAAGCTGCAATACCCATCCAAGTTCATGATAAAGTTTAAATACATGTCTTAAAGTATATGTTTTATATTTCTTTTCTTCTTCTGTACTTATTGCTTTGCCTTCAAGCGCTTTAGCAAATATTGCTGCCGCTTCTTCTTTTGTTGTTTCTGCATAAACAACTACACCATCAATACCATGATCTGCAACTTTGCATCCAACTGAATGGAAAAATCTTATTCTTGAATCTAAAGCTTGTAAAAACTTATCGTAATCACTTATTTTTATTTCAGATATATCTTCTAAAGCTTTTACCCATTCAACATAGCCATCTGCATTTATTTCTACACCTTTATCAGGTCTAAATGTAGGTAAAACATTTACATTAAAGCTAGTATCTTCTTTAAGTTTTATGTGATATTCTAGTGTATCTATTGGATCATCAGTTGTACATATAGTTTCTACATTTGATTTTAAGATTAAATCTCTTACTGCAAATCCATCTCCACTAAGTAGTTCATTAGCTTTTTTCCAAATCATTGGAGCAGTATCTTCATCAAGAGGCTCATATATTCCAAAGAATCTTTGAAGCTCTAAATGAGTCCAATGGTAAAGAGGATTTCCTATAGACATTGGTATAGTTTGTGACCAAGCTAAGAATTTGTCATAATCACTTCCATCTCCTGTGATATATTTTTCATCTATGCCATTGCTCCTCATTGCTCTCCATTTGTAATGATCTCCATACAACCATGCTTCTGTTATATTATTGAACTTTTTATTATCATATATTTCCTTTGGATCAATATGACAGTGATAATCGATAATGGGTAAATCCTTTGCATAATTATGATATAACTCTATAGCGGTTTCGCTAGATAATAAGAAATTTTCATCCATGAAATTTTTCAAATTCATCATCCTACTTTCAAATAAATATTTCATATTTGTATAGTATTGAACTTAACAAGTTAATAACCCACACTATATTAGTATAAGTACATTATTGCAATCTGTATCTATCCAACACTTTACCATAACGTTTTCTTAGATTTGATATGTCGACCTTTAGATATCGATAATTTTTTAATTAAGCTAATTTACTTTCCTTAACGTAGTAATTTCCAAAACTCTTCTTATTGTTTTAATACACCACTGTACCGATAAGGAAAGTTGTAAATTAGCTTGATTTATGTTATAATTTGCTTCACATTATTTTTCTTAAACATTTCTATCATTCTTTGTTTATCTTATTTGACAGAGTAAAATAAATGGAGAATGATAAAAATGTTTATTTTTTATGCATGTAATTATCTTAAATTATTTGCACTCTAAATACTTTTCTAAAGTTGATCTGACAGAACCAACTCCTGAAATCATTTCATTGAAATAGCCAACAACCTTTTCTCCTAAACCTATTTCATAAAGATTTACACCAAAAATTTCTTCGTTTGTTAATATAGGTTTTAAATCTTCTTCAACTAATTCTTTAGTACCTAATTTTACATTAGCTACATATTTCTTTAATTCATCTAATAATGGATCTGGGCTTAACTCCATTGCATTACCATTATCATCTATTGCCATTAAATATCTGCACCAACCTGCAATAACAAGTGGAATATATTTAAGTTGTTTAGGATCTAAATCTTCTCTGTTACTATAAGCTTTAATTGTTTCTCCAAATCTTATACCAACTTTTTGAGATGTATCTGAAGCAATTCTTTGAGGTGTATCAGGTATATATGGATTTGGAAGTCTAACTTCAACTACCTCTTTAATAAAGTCTTCAGGATTTATTATTCCAGGATTTACAACAACAGGCATTCCTTCTTCATATCCAATCTTTTCAACTAATTTCTTTAAAGCTGGATCTTTCATTTCATCTGCTATTAAGTTAAATCCAAGAAGACATCCAAATACTGCTAGAGACGTGTGTAGCGGATTTAAACAAGTACAAACCTTCATTGTTTCAATTCTTTCTACAGTTTCTCTGCTTGTTAAAAATACACCTGCAGCTTCTAAAGGCATACGGCCATTTGGAAAATCATCTTCTATTACAAGATATTGTGGACCTTCTGCATTTACAAATGGTGCTATATAAGTATTTTTGTTAGTTGTTACAATCTGAGTACTTTCGAAGCCATCTTTTTCTAATGTATCCTTAACGCTTTGTGATGGTCTAGGTGTAATTTTATCAATCATACTCCAAGGGAATGATACCTTCTTCTTATTATTGATATACTTAAGAAAATCTTCTTCTACAAGTCCATTTTCAATCCATTTCTTTATCATTGTTTCCATTGCATTATGAAGTTTCTCACCATTTTTTGAGCAGTTATCCATACTTACAAATGCTATTGGATGTTGTCCATTTTGATATCTTGCATATGCTAAGGATGCAACTTTAGCAATAATACTTACAGGGTGTTCTAATCCATCTGTTATATCTTCCTTTAATAAATTCTTCACACTATAACCTTTTTCTGTTATTGTAAAGCTTGCTATTTGCAAAGACGGATTTGAAAATATTTCTTTTAATCTATTCCATTCTTCTTTTCTTGAATAGTCACCAGCTAGACTTTCACCTATACTTCCTACTATTTTCTTTTCCAAGGTTCCATCTGGTTTCATAATTACTAATAAGCTTAAATCATCATGAGGGGAATAAATTTTATCTATAATTTCATAATCATATCCTTCTACGGCAACAATACCTGACTCTGCTTTTCCAGTATTTAAAAGTTCTTGCTGCAGCATTGCTATAAAACCTCTAAATATATTTCCTGCTCCAAAGTGAACCCATGTAGGATTTTCCTTAGTTAAAGCTGACATTTTGTCGTAATCAAATTTTGGAAGCTCTATTCCAGCCTTTTCCCATAATTCGCTCTTTTTAATACTTTCTTTACTTAGTACCAATTTTGAATTACTCATTCTTATTTTCACCTCTTCAAAACTATTGTTAACGTTAATTATTTCTAGCATCTTAGTATACTAAAAGAAAGAATTTTCTTTTAAATATTAATTTCATTTTCTCTCTAAATTCTATTTATTTCTTTGTAATGAATCCCATATTCCCCATATGTACATAATTCCAAGTGCTCTATCATAAAGTCCATAACCTGGTCTGCATTGTTCATTCCAAATATGTCTTCCATGATCTGGTCTTGCATATCCAGTAAATCCAACTTCATGATATGCTTTAACTATGTCACATATATCTAGAGAACCATCACATGTTCTATGAGATGTTTCAATAAAATCACCATTTTCATAAATCTTTACATTTCTAATATGTGCAAAAGCAATTCTATTTCCAAATTCTCTTATCATAGCTGGTACATCATTATTTGGATTTGAACCTATTGCTCCACTACAAAGAGTTAGACAGTTATAAGGATTATCTACAAGCTTTAGTAATCTTGCTAAATCATTTCTGTCTTTTACTATTCTTGGTAGTCCGAAGATTGACCAAGGTGGATCATCCGGATGTACTGCCATCTTAATATCATTTATTTCTGCAACAGGTATAATTTGTTCTAAGAAATATTTTAAGTTATTCCATAAATCTTCTTCTGTTACATTCTTATATGCTTCAAAAAGCTGTGATAAATTTTTAAGTCTTTCTGGCTCCCAACCTGGCATTGTAAGGTCTGGATTTGATGCTATTTTATTAACTAATTCCATTGGATCTATATCATTAATCTTTGCTTTTTCATAGAAAAGAGCTGTTGAGCCATCTTCTGCCTCTTTGTATAGATCTGTTCTAAGCCAGTCAAACACAGGCATAAAGTTATAACAAATAACCTTTACTCCAACCTTAGCTAACTTCTCTATTGTTTTTTTGTAATTTTCAATGTATTTATCTCTTGTTGGTAATCCTAGCTTAATATCCTCATGAACATTAACACTTTCAACAACGTCTAAGTTAAATCCATATTTATCAGTTGCTTCTTTTACCTTAAGAATTTTTTCCATTGGCCATTCTTCACCAGCTGCCATATCATGAAGAGCCCAGACAATCGATTCCACGCCTGGAATTTGTTTGATTTGATCAAGTGTTACGGTATCATTTCCTTCACCGTACCATCTAAACCCCATTTTCATAGTTATGTTCCTCCTGCTTTTTCTTGAGTTTTCTTAACTTTAGCTTAGCTATATAATTTCCATAAGAACATAAACGTTCTAATTTCATATTTTATATAAGCCTCACCTCCCTTAATTACTAATAAAGTAATTCAAAATCACTTTATTATTTAAAATAATCTGGATATATTTTTCTTACTTCATTTTTATCAAAGGTAACCATATTTAAATGTTCCTTCATAACTTCTTCTGCTTTTTCTGCATCTCTATTTTTTATAGCATTGAATATTTCTTCATGTTGTGAATAGATATTATCCCAGTTTGGGTTAACTTCTAGTCTAAGCATACGAATTCTTTGAAACTCTATACTACCATCATTTATGCTATCCCATATTCTTTTCTTATTACTTCCTTCAAAAATTATCTTATGAAATTCTTCATCTGCTTCAAATAATTTTTTATAATCATGATTTTCAATATACATTTTCTGCAGTTTCAAATTCATTTCTAGTGCTAATGTTTTTTCAGGACAAAATTCCTTGCATGCTTCTTTCACCACAGCTCTTTCTAGATGTTCACGCAAAAATCTTCCATCTTCAACAGCATATAAATCAACTAAAGAAACAACCGTTCCTTTTTGAGGATAGATGTTAACTAATCCTTCTTGAGCTAAACGAACAAGCGCTTCTCTTACTGGAGTTCTACTCACACTATATCTTTCTGAAAGCTCTTTTTCAGAAATACTAGTGCCCGGTTCAAGGTATAAATTTATAATTTCTTCTCTTAGTTTATAATATATAGTTTTGCTCGTAGTATTTTTCTTTATATCTAATGCCATTATATTATTCTCCTTTACCTTTTTACTTGCCATACTTGTATGGTAGTTAACTCTATACTTAATCTTACTATTTTTATCATGTAAAGTAAATTGAATAATTTATTCTTATAAAACTATTTGATTTCTACTGCATAATAAACTATATTTTTTGAACATATATTAAAATAATTATCATTACCATACTTGTATGGTAGATATTTTTATTTTATCATAACCGTTTACAATGTCAAGCAAATATTTTATAATTTTTTAAAAATCATCCTAGCAATTATTATTGTGATTACTATAATCCTTTTAAGTATTAAATAGATTATTAATCCACTTAGATATCAACAATAAAAAGAATCTCAAAAATGCTTTTATGCATTATTAAAATTCTTTTTACATAATTATAATTTTTTAACCTTGAATTTATCACTATTATTTACTATTTTAATATTTAAATTATTTAATAATTTATCCAAACTTTTTATTTGATTAATATATTTTTTATTATTTTTTTCAATTACCTTTTCTATCATTTTAATTATAGCTTCTTTTTCTTCAGCATCTAACTTAATTCTTTTACATATATATTCCCTGTTAATATGAATTAATGTAGTCCAAATTTGTTCTTCTACTATATTGTTAATATTCATCATAACCCATGTAAAATCTTTTCTTCTATCTTTTACAGGATATGCCTCTCTAAAGAATTTTATAAAGGCATTTTCTTCTTTAGGCTCCTTTTCAACTACATATTTACCAAACTGATTTTTTAATTCATTTTGAAGATACATAATAGTATTTGGCTTAACTTTATCTGACATCTTCTCAATATTATCATAGATAAAATTATAAGTATCTTGAATTTTCTCTGGATCAGCTTCGCCTTTTTTTAATATCCTTGCAACATCTATATATTCTAAAATGTTCTTCTTACAATTTAATTCTTTGTTATATAACTTTTGCCATATTTCTTCTGCACTTAAATTCTCTAAGCTTAAGTTTTCTTCCATGCCTACACTCCTCTGTATCTTTTAAGATAGTATATATTAATAATAATCGTACTTATAAAAATATTTGTAATAAATTGTTATCAATATTTGCGATAATTTTATCACAATAAAACAAAAGGAGCAATTATAATAAATACTATTCTGAAATTTTATTTTTCTATTTATTTATCTCCTTACTTTTTCTAACTTCCACACTACATAAATAATCATAAATAGGTTTGAGCATAGTAAAAGCTGTTGTCAAATCTTTTAATATATCCTTTGTAAAAAGTCTCTCAACTTCAACATTGTTGTGAACTAAGTGGATACTTTTCCTGTTATACCATTTGTTTATATTTGTTGGTTTAGTAGAATCTAAAATTCTTTTATATTCTTCCCCCTCAATTGTAAATACATTTTGTTTATCAAAAAATGAGATAGCTTTTTCAAAAGATTTTTGATTCTCATCTATCATCTTACGGAATACATCCATAGACTCTTTAGATGCACTATAATATCCCATCCCATAACGATAAGATTGTGGAGAAATTTCAAAGAAAAAGGCTGGAGCATCTCTCCATTCTTTTTTGCCTCTTTTAAAGGTTAAGAACATGGTATTTTTATATAAAGACTTGTCCTTTGAAAATCTTATATCTCTAAAAATTCTTGATATTGTTTTATTAATTACAGGGGCAACATCAATAAGATCATCAATATTAAGCATTTGCTCACTTAAATCTATCACTAAATTTTGAAATGGTTTTAATAAATATTTGTTATAGTCATCTCTATGGCTTTCGAACCATTCCTTACTATTATTTACTCTTACATCATTAAGAAACGTTAAAGATTCTGGTGAAAAACCTTCAAATTTACTAACATTATTTTTGTTCATTTTAATATCCTCCATTCCTAAAATCATTATAAATCTAAGACAAGGTAAGTTAATAAACACTATAAGTGAACAAACTTAAAATAGATCTTTTTAGTTTCAGTCATAATATATTTGATTTATACTAACATAAGTTGTTCTAATTTATTTTTTGTATAATCATCTATTGGCATTTGAATGGTTATATACGCTCCCTCTATTTCTGTAGACATAAATGAAATATAGCTTAAGTATAAGTCTCCTACTAACGGATGATGTAAAAGTTTTTGCCCCTCTGGTGTGCCCATAATACCTTGATTACTCCACCATTTATTAAATAAACAATTTTTTTCATTTAATTCATTTATAATCTCATTTATTGTATTATCATTCTCATAATAGCTATAATTTGCTCTTAATTGTTCAACACGTAGTTTAGAATGCCCCTCCCAATTATCTAATAATCCCTTTAGATAATCATCATTAAAAGCTCTCCAAACAGAATTTCTTTCTTTTTCATTCATTTCTTCATAATTACCATAAACTTTTAGTGCTGCCGTATTCCATCCAATCATTGTTAATTTGCTATCAGTAACGTATGCTATGTTAGGATTTTGATTGTCCAAAAATTTTTGTAATGTATTCGAAATGATAGCGGTAGTAATGTCTTCCATAGGTAATTTTTTATCTGTCAAATTAAATAAATATCGTTTTTCTTCATTATTTAATTGCAACACTCTACTCAAAGATATTAATACATCTATTGATGGATTAACATTTTGTCCTTGTTCAATACGCACATACCAATCAATACTTACTCCTGCTAAATCAGCGACTTCTTCTCTCTTTAGACCTTTTACTCTTCTTTTTTTATCAAATTTGAGTCCAAATTGCTCTGGCCTTAATGTGGATCTTTTCTTTTTTAAAAATAATCCAAGTTCTTTATTTTTAGACATCATTACCAGCTCTCCTATTTATATTTAATTATTAATGATAATACGTGTAATTTGCAAAATTATTTTTCAAATAATTCCAAATAAATTAAACATGGTATTTTTAATCATATGATAACTTAGCTTCTATTTAAAATAATACTTTCATTATACACTATTCTCATGAAATATAGAGAGGAAGATGTAAAAATGAACAGAGATTTAAAAAACAAAAATTTTTCAAACAAATTATTATTAATTTTATCAGTTATTTGTGCAATTATAGTAGCCAATTTATACTACGACCAAGTTTTATTAACCAATATTTCTAATGATTTTTTTGTACCTGCTTCATCATCTGGTAAGCTTATAACTGCTATACAGATAGGTTATACAATTGGATTATTATTTATTGTACCATTGGGGGATAGATATAGCAGAAAACACTTAATCATATTAAGTATTATTTGTTCAGCTGTATTATTATATTTAATGACTTTAGCCTCAACCTTTAATTTAATAGTAATTATAGGATTTTTTATGGGACTTTCAAGCGTTTCAGCACAGCTTATAATTCCATTTGTTTCATCAAATATTTCGTCAGAAAAACGTGGTGTAATAGTTGGGCACTTATTAACTGGAGTGTTTCTTGGAGTTCTACTCGGCAGAGTATTAGGCGGAGTTGTTGGTCAATTATTTGGATGGAGAGGAGTTCATGAATTTGCAGCAATAATTTTATTAATTTTTGCAGTGTACTTATATTATTCTCTTCCAAGTGATAATGTTAAAAAAGAAAGTTCATATAAAAATATTATATTATCCTTACCTCCATTACTAAAAAAAGAGAAGGTATTAAGAGAAACAATAGTTTTTGGCGCTGCTGCATTTTGTGCCTTCAATATCTTTTGGGTCTCCTTATCCTTTATTTTAGAGGGTTCTCCTTATAATTATGGAAGTGCCATAGTTGGACTTTTTGGTTTCTTAGGTATTGCAGGCGCTCTTGCAGCTGGATTTTCAGGAAAACTTACAAACAGCAAAAATGTAAGCTTGTGGAATCTTTTAGCTTTAGCTATAATGTTTATCTCTTTTTTGATCTTAGGTATGGGTTGGTCTAAACTTATAATTATAATTTTTATAACTTTTATTTTAGATGTTGGTTCAAGAATGAATATGTCCCTAAATCAAGGAAGGATTTATAAACTTAGTCTCCAAAATCATAGCAGATTAAATTCCCTTTACATGGTTGGATATTACTTAGGTGGATCTCTTGGTTCATGGATAAGTACCTATGTATATCATTCATTTGGTGTTAAAGGGATTACAATGGCAAGCTGCACCATACTTTTACTAGCCTATATTTATTATTTAATTACTAATAATATTTTTAATCGAAAAAACAGTATTAAATCCTCAAATATAATTAGCACTAAAAATGAAACTGTACATCAGTAATTTCTAAAATTACTTAAGTTAAATATATTTAAAATAAAGGAGAAAATTAAAATGAATTTGATAACTGTAAATCAAGAGAAATGTATTAAATGTGGTTTATGCGTAAAAGAGTGCCCAGAACGAGTATTAGAACTCAGTAAAAATAGGCCTAAAGAAGTCTGTAGTGAAGAGTGTATTTCCTGTGGCCATTGTGTAGCTATATGTCCAAGAGAAGCAATTGATAATATAAAAACGCCCTTATCCACTCAAATAAGCTCAAAAAAATTTCCAAAACTAAGTCCTGAAGATGCCGAAAACTTTCTTCGTTCAAGGCGTTCAATCCGATCCTATAAAGAAACTCCTGTTCCAAGAGAAAAATTAAAAAAACTTGTAAATATTGCACATTTTGCTCCAAGTGGACATAATCTTCAAGGTATATCGTATGTTATCATCGATGATAGAAAACTCATTGATAAAGCTGTTAAAATTGTAATTGAAGAATTTGAAAAAGCTAATGTGTCAAATAACTTCACAAAGCCATATCTCGAAAAAGGAACTGATACAATTTTGCGAGGAGCCTCCAGTCTTATACTAGCAACTGCTGATTCAAGCTTCCCACGCGGAAGAGAAAATTCAATTCTTTCATTTACATATTTGGAGTTATATGCACCAACACTAGGCTTAGGCTCATGTTGGGCTGGAATGTTTGAAAGAGTTGCAATGAAGGAAAATTCCCCACTAATTAAATTATTTAATATCAAAAGTAATAAAAAAATCACTGGTGCTGTTATGGTTGGATATCCTAAATATACTTATCAAAGATTAGTTGACAGGAATCCATTAGAATTTACTTTTATAAATCAGTAATATCCTTTCTATGAAAGTTAAGTAAATCTTCTAATAAAATTCATTATTAGTAATAATACCCTTAATAATAAAAAACGACCATCTGCAAGTAGCTATTTAAGCCATATGCAAATGGTCGTAGATTTTATGGTGCAGATTTCACATAATAAAAGCTTTTCTAACTTCAATACCAACAGTTAACAGATGGTTTTCTGAACGATAAAGTATAAAATAAAAAAATCCTAGATAAAACCTTTGATTTACTACAAAAGCATTTTTGCAAATTCCATATTGTCGTAGCTATTTTCTTTAATATATTCTAAGATATCACTTCTATAGTTCTTATCGTGCTCTACTGCTTTTGCAAATACTTGTATAAATTCTACCATATCTTCTACAGAATCTTTTCCATTATATATGTATTTTCCAACTAGATAAAATCTCATTAATGAATATCTAAATAAAAGTAGAATATATCCATCAAACATGCAATCACTTTCTGAAAAAGGGAATAAATTATTATATATAAAATTAACAATATAACTTTCAAATATATAACTATTGCTTTCTATATACTCCTCTGTATATTTTTCAAATGCATTTATATATTCATCCTTATTTTCTATTACAGGTTCATTATCTTTAATATTATATCCTTCCATAATTTCTTTAGTATACTTTTTAAATTTATGGCTATCATTTTCATTTAATATATCTAAAGAATCAAGTACATTCTTCAAAAATGAAACCTGAAGTACATAATTCATACTCTCTCTTTTATAAGATTTAGCTTCGCTTTCTATATCATATTCTCTTATAAATTCTTTTATTTCATTACTTTCTATATCTTCTAGTTCATTTAAGAAATCACCCAGAACATATAATCTACAACTGAAATTCAAATTTCTATTTTGTATTATTTTTATTGAAAAGTCTCGAATCTCCTTGAAATACCTTATAGGTGTATCTTTGAATTCAGATGATCTAGTATCAAGTACACCTGACATAATATACTTACCTAAACTCTTTTCACTTTCCTTAAATTCTATCTTCTCTTTACTTCCAAGAATAATTCTTGCTGCCTCTGGACATGCTGCATCAAGAGATATTTCATAATGATCATCTATTTTATTTAGTACTCTAGGAAATTGAGTACAAACACTAGAAAGATAATCTTCTCCAAATTTCCCTTGAATCAAACAGTAATTCTCATCATCTAGAAACGGACATCTTTTTGTTTTTCCCAACTTAATTCTTCCATAATCTAAATCTTTATTAGTACAATATTGATTGTTATGAACATTTTTTTGGAACATCTTTTTCATTGCTTCATCTGTGACTTTGTGATATTTTTTAAATGTTTCTTTATCAATATCTATATCCCATCCAATGCAACAGCTATCTTCACATTTTCCTCCAATACACTGAAACTTATCTATATAGGATGGATATATCATCTTAACATTCTTTTGCATTTTTACCTTCCTTGCCTTTTAATATTTTCTTGATTGTGCCTAAAGCTAATTATATCATCAAAATAACGTATATTGAAAATTATAATTTAAAATTTAGTTTATTTTGTACCTGAACAAGACCTTATAATTTTTGTTTCCCCCCTGTAAATTTAATATAAATAATATCTTACAATTTATACAATTTGATAATGATTTTTAACACAAGCCAATAAAAGACGAGTGTTTAATAGATTACTAGAATATTAATATACTAACATTTATATTCTTTTAACTGAAATTGAGATATGTTATCATTAATAGAGAAAATCTATTAATTATAGGAGGCGAATCAATATGCACATTAAGCAACTTGAATGTTTTGTTCATTTAGCTGAAACTCTCAGTTATTCTAGAACTGCAGAACTTTTATACATCACACAGCCTACTGTTACCCATCAGATTAATACTCTAGAAGACGAACTTAGATTAAAGTTATTTATTAGAACAAAGAGAAAAGTTGAGCTTACTCCAGCAGGTGTTTCCTTTTATAATGATATGAAAGATATTCTAACAAGAACAAACATAGCTATAGCAAAGGCAAAGAATTATGCAAAAGACTTTGAGTCTAATTTATCTATTGGTTATGAAGGCAATACAGAGGTAAAGTATCTTCCCTATATATTAAGTTCATTTAAAGAAAATTTTCCACATGTGCATATATATTTGAAAATTTCTGATTTTAAAGAGAAAAGAAATCTCTTTACTAATCATAATTTCGATTTAATTTTTACTGTGAAGGAAAGTATTGATGACTTACCAGATGTTGACTACGAAGAACTTTTTACTAGCAAATTTGTTTGTGCATTACCTAAAGACCACCCACTTGCTTGTAACAGTATAATTAGAATAGATTGCTTGAAAAATCAGTCTCTGATTTTGTTAGATCCTTTAAAATCTCCATCTGAAATGACACGCGTACAAAAAGATATTCAAATGCAATGTCCAATGTCTACTATTTATTTCAGCGATGGACCACAGATCGCATATACGATGATTAAAGGAAAACTTGGAATTGCAGTAATGCCAGACTTTGTATGTCCAAACGATCCTGAGCTTTCCATCATTCCTATAGATATAAATGATATAGTTTCTTATGGCATTGCATGGCACAAAAACAATAAACAGAGTCATATAAAGGGCTTTGTTAACATTACAAGGCAAATATATAAAAATTTATAGATTATGACCAATAACAATCTAAATTTAAATTGTTATTGGTCTCTTTTTAGTTAAATAAAAAATACCATGGATAACCATTTATATTTTTCACCACTTACCTCAAAACCAGGTATAATTTGATCATACTAACTTTAACGTTCCACAATTTTAGTCGTAAGTTTTAATGCAAATGGAGCAAATATTAGGGAGACAATATAACCAACAATAAATACTATTGGATAAATAGATATCCAGGCCACAAATAATATAGAAGAAACCCCTACATTAATCACCGTCATAAAAAAACTTACAATTGTGACATAAATTCCACTCACTATAAAATTACTTAATGCTGAAAAAAGAAAACTGTTTTCTTTCGCATTAAATTTTTTTGCAAAAATTTCACCAAGCTTATTAGCTGGTATGATTAAACTAGAAATTAAATTAATGATAAATGCTTCTAATGTTGAAATAATTATAGGAATTAATGCCAACTTTCCTGTATTTAAAAGTAAGACTACTACAGACATAGTTATAGCTAAAGCAAACATAATCCATAATCCCATTATAAAACTAAAATACTTCTTTTTAATCACGGATAAACCCCTTTCAAAATTAATTAAATTATCTATGAAGTATTTTTCTTACTATAATTTAGTAAAGTAGAATTATTGAACTTTCCCTAATTCCCAATAAGTAGTTATTTTTTCTTTCCATACAAAGCTATATTTTTCTAGCAAGTCTTTAGGATCTATTGGTTTTCTTCCTGTCAATTTTTCAACTGTATCTGTTTCAATTGCCATTAACCCATCTCTAATACCAGATTCATTTGTTACCATATCATTAGCACACCATGGCACTGGTGATTTTGAGTAATTTCCTTTTGATGTACGTGGTATATATATTGAATCTAAATAATCATAATATTCTTCTTCATTTATAGTTATATATTCATAATCAATACCTGATATTTCACGAATCATATTGCAGATTTCATTTTGGTCAATTAATTGACCTGTTACATCGTAATCTTTATTGTGTTCACCTTTACCTAATAATAGTGCCGTAGCAACACGTCCACTATCATCTTTTGCAATAAATGTAGCTTTTCCTTCTCCTGCTGTAGTAACCCATCTATTGTTATCTAAATTTGCCATCATAACAGAATTAAGTAAGTAATTTTCTAAGTAAAGATTATTTCTCATAATATTATAATCTACACCAGATGCTTTTAAATATTCTTCTGTTGCTGTATGATCTGGTAATACATATTGCTTGTACCCTTCGCGGTTAGCACCAAAGAATGAAGTATATGTAATGTGCTTTACACCTGCTGCAATAGCAGCATCTATTACATTTTTATGTTGCTGTACGCGCTCTGGTCCTATTACTACACCAGATACCATATAAAGACGATCTCCACCTTTAAATGCTTCTATCATTTGTTCCTTATTGTCATAATTTGCTTCTCTTACTGTAACCCCCTTTTCTTCCCAAACCTTTAAGCGTTCTTCTCTTAAACGACTTTTATCTGGACATGTAAAGATTAATTGATCTCCAAACACCTCATTTAACATATTAGTAGCTACTCTTCCACCTAATTGCCCATCTGCTCCTGTAACAATATAACGCATATTTTTCCCTCCATTTATTTTTAATTAAAATATTGATAGAATAATATAATAAGCTGCTAGCAAAGCTTAAACATTTACATTAAGTAATAGATTACTTGTTAAAATATTAACACCTTTATGTTCGAAACTGAAATTAAAAATTTCTATTAGTAATAGAAAATTTTTATTAATACAAAAGATCAATTAATATGCACATTAGATAATTGTAAATTACAGCCTACTTATTCTATAAAAACTAAATAGAGATACTGAATAAATCTATTTCATTGCAAAACAAAAGACCCACGAAAATCGAAATTTCAGATTTTCGTGGGTTTCATGGTGAAGGCTAAACACGGAATATAAAATCCAGCAATAAAGAACTTTTCTTTTTTGATCTTTTATAGGTTCCATTTCCTAAATCATCTGCATATACGTATATAAATCCATAGCATTTGCTCATTTGAGAATATAATAATTCCTCCATTTTATCTGACTAAATTTTCACCATTACTCTCTATAATTTGTTTATAATAATTATAACTTTCTTTTCTCCTACGATTTAATGTTCCACTGCCATCATTATTTCTGTCTACATATACAAATCCATAGCGTTTTTTCATTTCTCCAGTACCTGCTGAAACAATATCTATAGGTCCCCACCAGGTATAACCTAATATGTTTGCTCCATCTTCTATTGCTTCTTTCATCATAATTACATGCTCTTTTAAATACTCCATTCTCTCATCATCATGAATCTTTCCATCCTCAGCAATTTCATCACTAGTACCCAAACCATTTTCTACAATGAATAATGGCTTATGATAACGATCTGTAAGTTCATTACATACATAACGTAATCCTAATGGATCTATTGGCCATCCCCACTTACTTTCTTTTAAATATGGATTTTTCTTTCCCAATAATCCTCCAGTATTACCAAGAATCTTCATTCCTGCTTCATGTAAAGATGAACGGTAATAACTAAATCCTAAGTAATCACAAACACCTTTTTTCAAAATTTCTTTATCTTCTGCTTCCATTTCTATAGAAATATTATGTTCCTTTGCTATACGATTAAAGTATGCTGGATACTCTCCAAGAAGCTGAATATCACTATAAAATAGTGAACGACGACGCAACTCATAGGATTCAAAAACATCTTCTGGCTTACAGCTGGCTGGATAAATTGGAGATAAAGAAAGCATACATCCAATTTTGAATTCTTCGTTAATATCATGACCCATTATAACAGCTTTGGCACTTGCTACTAACATATTGTGACTGGCCTTATAAATATCTTGAAGCTTGCTTTCATCTTCCTTTACTTCAATTGCAGCTGCAATAAGTGGTAATGTATGAGCATGATTTATTTCATTAAATGTCATCCAATACTTTACTTTGTGTTTATATCTATTAAATATAACCTCACAGAAATTTGTATAGAAATCTATTAACTTTCTATTTTTCCAACCACCATATTTTTTTATTAAGTTAAGTGGTGTTTCAAAATGTGAAATTGTAATAACAGGTTCCATATTATACTTTAACAATTCATCAAACAAATTATCGTAAAATTCTAATCCCTTTTCATTTGGCTCTGCTTCATCTCCATTTGGGAAAATACGGCTCCATGCTATTGATGTTCTAAAGCACTTCATGCCTAATTCTGATAGTTCCTTTAAATCTTCTTTATAAGTATGATAAAAATCAATTGCCCTATGACTCGGATAATATCTATCCTCTTCTATGTTTAAAGATACATCCTTGAAACGATCCTTTCCAACAGGAAGTACGTCTGCAATGCTTAACCCTTTCCCATCTTCATTATAAGCTCCTTCTGCCTGGTTAGCTGCAATTGCTCCACCCCATAAAAATCCTTTTGGGAATCCCATATTTATGCCTCCTTAATTTTCAACTTCATAACTCTCTCTTCATTAGTTACATGACGATATTCATCTATATTTATATCATTAAATATTTCACTATTAGTTATAATCATCATGGTTGTTATGTCATAATCTTTTTCCTTTATTGCTTCTAAATCAAATTCAATTAATTTTTGTCCACATTTTACACTTTCGCCTTGATTAACAAGCATTTTAAAATGCTCCCCTTTTAATTCAACTGTGTTTATACCAACGTGGATTAATATCTCTACACCATCACTTGATTTAATTCCAATTGCATGACCTGTTGGAAATGCCACTTCAATTGTTCCATCAATTGGTGCTGTTATCACACCATTTTCAGGTATAAAAGCAACTCCTTCTCCCATTGCCTTACCTGCAAAAACTGCATCCTTAACTTCTTCTATATTAATCATTTCTCCTTGAACACATGAAACTAATTCTAAATCATTATCATGATTCTTTTTAGATTCTGAAGTCGTTTTTCCTTCATCAAAACCAAAAAAGTATGTTAATGCTGCTGAAATTGTAAACGCCATAGCTATACCAATTATATAAATTGTAAAAGTTTCTCCGAAGAAAGCTGGTAATGTTGTTAATGCAGGAAATACATATACAATTGCCTTAGTTTGAAACATTCCCATAAATGCTCCTGCAATTCCCCCTGCTATTGTCTGTGCAATTAAAGGCTTTTTATATTTTACTGATAAACCATATACAATAGGTTCTGTAATTCCACCCAACAATGCCGGAACTAAAGATGATGCTGCAAGACCTCTTGTTTCCTTATTTTTAGAACGAAGAAACACTCCTAAAGCAACACCTGCACTAGCAAATGTTGCAGCTGCAATCATTGGTCTTATAACATCATACCCAAGATTTGAAAGATTGTTGATCATTATTGGAACAACTCCCCAATGGATACCCAACATAACTAAATATGTCCATCCTGCACCTACAATAAGTCCTGCTAACAATCCACTACTACTGCTTAAGGTATTAATTACATATCCCAATCCATTACCTAGTGTTACTCCAATTGGTCCAATTACTATTACAGCTAGTGGTACCATAATTAATAAGGCAACCATTGATAATGCAAATATTTCTATGCTTTTAGGAATAAATTTCTTTAAGAATTTTTCTAAATATGAATATGCCCAAATAGTTAAAATTGCAGGAATAACAGTCCCTGAATATCCCATCAGTACAACTGGAATACCAGCAAAATATGCCATATCTCCATTTGCTTTCATTAATCCCGTAAAATTAGGTTCCATTAATGCTCCAATTATTGCAACTGAAATAAATGGATTAACCTTAAAAGTTTTTGCTGCACTAAACGCTAAAAATAGTGGTAAGAAATAGAATACACTATTTCCAGCAGCACTTAATATTTTATATGTACTTCCTACTTTATCCATAAGTCCATATGTTGTTAAAATTACAAGAACCGCCTTAATCATACCAGATCCAGCAAGAGCTATTATTATTGGAGTAAAAATAGATGCCATTGTATTAAATGCACGAGTTAATATATTTCCAGATGGCTTTTCTTCTATATCACTTGTTTTAATTTCACTTTTAATTTGAGGATACATTTTTAATACTGCATCAAACACATCTGCTACTTCATTTCCAATAACAACTTGAAATTGACCATTTCCTTCAACTACTGTTAATACACCTTTTATATTTTTAATTGCTTCTTTATCTACTTTTGACGTATCCTTTAACTTAAATCTTAATCTAGTTACACAATGGAACAGGCTATTAATATTATCCACGCCTCCAACCTTATCAACTACTTCTCTTACAAGTTGCTCATAATTCTTCTTTGCCATAGTTCTTCCTCCTATAATAACTATATTTTTGATACCGGTTACATCGATGTAACATAATTATAGCATTCACAATTACTATAACTTTTAATTTCGATTTTAAGAAACTTTATGACAAATAAAAAAAAGTGTGGTAAAATTAAATATTTACTCACACTTGATCTATCTCTTTCTTTCTTTTTCTATATCTAATTGCAATAAAATCAGTAATCACTTGAAATAATATGGAATGAGTCTGCACACTTGATGCATGCTGAAAAGTAATACATAGGTCTACATAGGGATGTTTTTCCATTTCCTTATTAGCTGTAATTACAACAATTTTAGCCTTAGTTTGTTTAAAAATATTTTTATCAACATTTCCTGCCATCAACTGGTACTTTTTTATATAGTCTCCTGAATTAGTAAATATAATAACTAAAGTGCCTTCAGCTGAATTCTTAATATACTCATTTTGCTCTACATCATTTATATGTGTAATAATGTATTTTTCATTATAAGCAAGTTTTATTTGTAAATCCATTGCTGCAGATTCTGAATATAAAAGTCCAAAAGCTGCCACTTTATCATATTTTATTAAATCTTCAACTAATTCATCTATCTTATTCATATCAACACTAGACTTTGCTAATTTTAAATCATCTATAATCACATCTATATATTCCTCTTTAGTGTGATTTTCCATATAACTTAAAATATTATCACTATAATTTAAATAATTAGAATATTTATCGCTTTTATAAGAAGATGCCAACTTTAATTCTAGGAAATCATCAAATCCTATATATCTCGTAAATTTAGAAATCGTTGATTTTGAAACAAAACACAAATCTGCAACTTCTGATATTGTCATATCTTTTATAGATGCAAAATTACACAATAAAATATTTGCTATATGATAATATGTTGAGTCTTCCTTCCCATTATTCAAAATTATTAATAATCTATTTAATAGTGTACCCAAATCCATCCCTGCCTTAATCATTTTTATTCAACCCAAGTTCAACTGTTAATCTAATCACCAAGTTTATTGGATTTAATCTAATTTATCAATAATAAATATGTATTTTGCATTTATTGCTTTACTAATAAATTTTTTTTACTTTCTAATAATATTATTCTACATTTACGTGATTCTTTAAGACTTCACTATCTGATAAATTATCTTTTTTGCTCAGTAATAAACATAAATCATCTAGTACTATATGGACAGATTGATCAAATAGAGAACTTAATAACTGAATTGAGGCAACACCAGTATCATTTTTTGTTTTTCCTGGAACTTCGAGTACAAAATTTGATATTTTTGCAAGAGGTGAATCCTTCTTACTTGTAATTCCAATTACAGTTAGTCCAATGTCTTTTGCTGCTTTTGCATTGCTTAATGTATTTTTTGTTTTTCCAGAACCAGATATTGCAACATATATATCACTTTTTTTTAATGCAGGTGTTATTGTTTCTCCCATTACATATGAATTATAACCAATATGCATTAAACGCATTGCAAATCCCTTTGCTTGGAATCCACTCCTGCCTTCTCCATCGACAAAAATTCGTATTTCCTTTTTAAAAACACTTACTATTTTTTTTATTTCTTCTTCATCTACTTTTGCTATTACCTCCTTAATTTCTTCTAATATTTTATCTATTGTTCTCATTTCCCCATTGCCTCCTTAAATTGTTTTGCTTTTTGTACTGGATTCTCTGCATCGGTAATTGCAGAACCTACTATAACCAATTCTATATTATGTTTGCTTAACTCAGGGATACAATCTAAAGTAATCCCCCCTGCAACAGCAATTCTATTGACTTGTGGAAATCTTTCTTTAAATTCTTTTACTGTTTTAGCTGGATTTAATAATTTCTCTCTATCAATAGACGCATGTATACAGTAAATAGCATTTTTAAAATGTGATATTTCTTTAATCTTTTCATCTGAACATTCCAATAAATCTATCATCATTGTCCCATTATTTTGTTCAGAAGCTTCATAACATTTATCTATAGTTTCTAATGCTGCACTTCCCATTACAGTTAAAATATCAAACCCTTGTTTAAAGCCTTGTTTAAACTCGTAAGCACCTTCATCACTAGTCTTAATATCACCTAATAATTTTGATGTATTTTTTTTACTAGTCAACTCTTTTAACTTCAAGAGTCCATAATCTTTAATTAACGAGGTTCCAATTTCAATAACCTCTGCTAATCCATCAAATATTTCGGTTAAGTTTTTTGCCTTTTCAAAAGAGACTCTATCTATAGCAACTTGTAACTTCATTTTATCCTCCTTGTTGAATATTTTAAATGAATTTGAACTAGAATTTCTTCTTAATTTAATAAATTATGAAGACAATATATTTTCTATATCTGCTCTAATTTTAGACTTAATACTATTTATCTATATTACCTGCCTTCATAATTCATATCTTAACCTAAAATATTGTTGCTTTCAAACACAATTTCTTCACCTCTTAGAATAATTTATAATAAGGATAAAGATATTGCTGTCTATCTTTATCCTTATTCAAAGTAAAGCTTAATTAATTTAATACTGGCCAGTACTCTTTATTTGCTTCTATTAATTCATCTAATATTTGTTTAGCAACTGTTGCACTAGGGACTGTCTTAGAAAGCGTTATAGCTTGCCACAATTTTTGGTAGGATTTTTCTATCCAAGCTTCAACAACTAGCTTTTCTACTGACACTTGTTGCTCCATTAATCCTTTTTGGAATTGTGGAATCTTTCCTAATGCTAATGGTTCTGGTCCATTACTTCCTACAATACATGGTATTTCAACCATTGCTGTAGAATCAAAATTTTCTATAGCTCCATCATTAGGTATTATTAATAACATTCTTGCATGAGTGTTATATGCAATGGCTCTAGCTAAATCCACTATATAAGAAGCATGTTCATCTATTTCCAATTCACAACCTTCTGTGGATTTATTTTTAATAACCTTTCTACATTCTCCAAATACAAATTTTTCACGTCCATCCATTACTTCATTTGCTCTTGTATATTCTTTATCAGAATGCTCAACTACATAGTCTGGGAACAAATAATATTTTAAATAAGTGTTTGGTAATGTGCTCGGATCTATTGCATATACATCTTTAGCTTTGGCAAAAGTATCATTCCAACTAGCATCAGTGTGTTGAGTATCTCCCTTATCTGCTACATAACCATATTTTGCAACGTGTTCTTTTAATTTTGGCATCAAGTCTTTACCATCTTTATCACGTATATCTGACCACCACCCAAAGTGGTTAAGTCCATAGTACTTAACTGTCATTTCTTTTCTTGACTCTAAGCCTAATATTTCTGCCATTCTTGTTTCTATTCCTATTGGCATATCACAGATGTTTAATATCTTTGAGTTCGGCCTTAGTCTTCTTGTTGCCTCTGCAACTATTGCTGCTGGATTCGAGTAATTTAGCATCCATGCATTTGGTGAATATTTTTCCATATAGTCAAGGATTTCTATAACTCCACCTATAGATCTCATTCCATAAGCCATTCCTCCTGGCCCACAAGTTTCTTGTCCAACAACTCCATATTTTAATGGAATTTTTTCATCTAGCTCACGCATTGCATATTTACCAACTCTTATATGAGCCATAACGAAATCAACATCTGTAAAGGCTTCTTCTGGATCTGTTGTTGCAAGGAATTCTATTTCAGGTGCCTTTTCTTTTAAAATTATCTCACAAGCTCCAGCTACTACTGCTTGCCTTTCCTTGTCATTATCGTAAAATTTGAGTTTTCTTAAAGGAAACTTATCTAGATTGTCTAATAGCATTAATACTATTCCTGGAGTAAAAGTACTTCCTCCTCCTGCTACTACTATTGAAAATTTTTTCATATTTTTTTCCTCCTTAAATTGAAATATATTTTTTATTTATTAACTTTAATTAAGAAATACAAATATTTTTAAGTTAATCACTTTACTTTAATATATATAGTAGATTAATTTTTTTATATTAACTTATAGCTTTTTAAGTAAACCTTCAAACTCTTCCCTCACTTGGGGAACTGATAATCCAACTATAACTTGAATAGCTTTTCCATTCCTTACCACTCCATGAGCTCCAGCTTTTTTGAATATACTATCTGGTGACAATTTGCTTTCATCTTTTATGGATACACGCAATCTTGTAGCACAATTAGTAACATCCTCAATATTCTCACTTCCACCTAAAGCTTGCAAGAATTGCAAAGCTTGACTTCCATCTGATGTATCATTCTTAATTTCTCCTGATTCACCTTTTTTTGCTTTATAATCAGCTTTAGTATAAAGTTTTGCTTCTTCGTCATCTGGTTCACGCCCTGGAGTAGCAAAGTTGAACTTTATTATCAAGAAACGGAATACCAAGAAATATACGACTGTAAAACATAATCCTATTACTATTTGAGTTATATAAGTACCTGGATGATATTTGAATAATGGTAGCCAGTTCTGTGCAAACCAATCAATTAGTCCACCTCCAAAATTACCTACAACACCAAATGCATACTCTGTTGCTGCTAAAGTTGCTGCTAACACAGCATGCACTGCAAACAATGCCGGAGCTATAAATAAAAATGTAAATTCAAGTGGCTCAGTAATACCAGCCACAATAGCTGTTATTGCTGCAGGTATAAGCAAACCAGCTACAATTTTTTTCTTCTCAGGTTTAGCAGTTGTGTAGATAGCTAATGCTATACCTGTACATCCAAATATTTTAGATGACCCATGAAGTGCAAACCCACCAGCTGGGAACATTTCTTTTAATGAATGTGCACTTGTTGCAAAGTCTGCTAAATGCTTTGGCCAGTATGAAGCAATACCATCTGGAACTACTGCTGGTCCAAAAATAAATGGTCCATAAATGAAGTGATGTAATCCTGTTGGAATCAAAATACGTTCTAAAAATGTATAAATCCATACACCAATAACTCCAGATGAAGCTAAAAATCCTTGTAATGCCCCTATTCCGCCTTGAACCTTTGGCCAAACCAAACACATCAATAAAGCAGTTGGAATCATTACGAAAAATCCTATCATTGCTACAAAAACTGAACCTTGGAATATTCCTAAATAAGCTGGCAATCTCTTTTCAAAGAACTTACCATGTAGATATACAGCTATACCTGCAATTAAAATTGCACCTATCATTCCAGTATCAAGAGTCTTTATACCTGCAATCATTGCAAGTCCACTTGATACCCCATCAGTAACCCCAGGTGGTAAATCAAAGTTAACACCAAAGCTTGAACCTGAAAGGGTAAGGATAGCATTAATAAAATAATTAAATGTTAAATAGATTAATAAAGCTTCTAGACAAGCACGTGCTTGCGCTTTTTTAGCTAAGGCAATTGGTAATCCAACTACAAACAATAATGGTAATTGATTAAATACTGTCCATCCACCTTGTTGGACCACATACCAAAAGCTATACCATGCTGTACCTTTGGTTGCTATTGATCCCATAATATCTGGATTTGTAAACAAAATAGAAAATCCAACAACCATACCATAAAAGGCAAAGAATAAAACTGGAACAAACATCGCAGCTCCAAAGCGTTGAATTTTTTGCATCATTTTTATGACCCCCTTAAGAATTTTTTATCAATAATTATTGTAATAATTTCAAAAAAGCAATTTTCTTACAGCCTTAGCTTTCTTTAAGTTCTATTAAATTTTTTATTTACAATTTAACAAAAATTAATTGTGTTTATAATTTAAATTTTTTTATCAAGATATCTTGTATGAGCTAATATTAACAATTACTTAAACCCTTTTCAATGCTTTTAATCCACTTACTTCCTATGTGCATTTTTAAGTTATTTGCACAAAATTTGTGCATTCGCACAGGTTATATTTCTTCAATTTTCTTTATACAAACCAAAAAAGTTGACACTTAAATATTGTGTCAACTTTTTATTCATATATACACTTTATAATATTGTACCATCTTCTTTTAAGTGCCCTAAATACGTGATATATTTTAAGAATAACATTTCTATTAAGATGAAGTACTGACCTACATTTTCAAAAGTAACCACATCTTTTATCCTTATATGCTTTGTAATTATGTATAAATTCTGTTCACATAATCTTGCTACTGGATTATCTGTTAACTTTGTAATAGAAATAGAAGGTATATTTTTAGCCTTCACTTTTTTTACATGCTCCACTGCTGACTTTTTTTCACCAGATAGCGATATAATTACAATTAAATCTTCTTCTGTAGCTGTTTCTAGCACTGTATCCATTTCAGCTTCACCATGCAATGTAACGAAGAACTTATTTACACTAAGAAAGTGTCTTTTAAGTTCGTTTGCTGCTGCAATTTGCACAGTTCCAGTTCCATAAACAAAAAGATTTTTTGCACGATAAATCATACGACATATTTCCAAGACATCCTTCTCTTTCATTTCATTTATTGTTCTGTAGTAATCTTGATACACTTCTTCTACACTACTATCTTTAATATTATCATTCTCATTAAATTCTAATTTCAGCCTTACTTTAAACTCTCCAAACCCTTCTAAAGATAGTTTCTGAGTAAATCTAGAAATTGTTGTTCTTGAAATATTACATTTCTTTGCTAGTTCATCAATAGACATTCTACAACATTCACGTTTATTTTTACATATATACTTCCATATATGGCGGTCATTTTCGTTTAGCTTATCATAATTATTATTAACCAGTTCTTCTAATTTCATATTTACTCCCTATCTTTAAACAAATATTTCTCTACATTATAGCATTTGAAACGTTTTCCGTAAACATCAATGCATCGCTTATATTACTAGGATAGAATATAAAATAACCCACAAAAATCCAATATTTACATTTTCGTGGGTTTCATGTTTAAGACGATACGTTACTATTAAATTCTACTACTAAATTTCTAGTTTTTTACCATTCTTTAAACTAGTAACTCACTAAATAGAAACTTACTTTTTAAAATATCTCTTTATTAAATATTTTCATTGGAAATCAATATAGTTTTAGGCTCTAGATGCTCTTCAAGTCCATATATTCCACATTCTCTTCCTATTCCAGATTGCTTAAATCCACCAAAAGGAGCTTTCATCTCAAGCATAACATCATTTATATATACTGTACCTGCCACAATTTGAGATGCAATCTTATTTGCCTTTTCAATGTTAGAAGAACTTATATATGCTCCTAAGCCATACTCTGTATCATTTGCAATTTCTATAGCCTCTTCTTCAGTCCTATATGTCAAAATAGATAACACTGGACCAAATATCTCCTCTCTAGCAATGGTCATATTTCTAGTTACATTTGCAAATACTGTTGGCCTTACAAAATAACCATTATCCAATCCTTTAGGATGTCCTTCTCCTCCAACTACCAATTCTGCCCCTTCTTCTATACCAATCTTAATGTATCTCTGGACATTATTATAGTGATTTTCATTTATCATAGGTCCTATAAACGTATCACTTTCCCAAGGATAGCCTACTTTTGTATTTTCAACAGCTATTTTAATAAGCTCTTTTACTTCCTCAAGACGATGTTTCGGAACTAATAGTCGACTTCCAGCAATGCACATTTGTCCATTATTTCCAAAACAACTCGTAACTGCGCGAGGAATAGCTTTTGTAAAATCAGCATCATCAAGAATTATATTCGGTGATTTACCTCCTAGTTCAAGAATAACTCTTTTCATGCTATCAACAGCACCATGATGGATAATTTTAGCGGTTTTAGTGGAACCAGTAAAAGAGATCATTGCAACATCTGGATTACGAGTTAATTCAGCACCAACTGAACCTCCTAGACCATTTACTATATTAATTACGCCAGCTGGAATTCCTGCCTCATGAAAACATTCAGCCAAAATTTGAGTTTGGATGGTACAAAATTCGCTAGGTTTTATAACTACTGTACATCCTGCTGAAATAGCTGTAGCTACTTTTATAGCAATTTGAGAATTATTTGCATTCCAAGGAGTAATCAAAGCAATTACTCCTAAAGGTTCTAGGACAACCTTTGCTTTACCAATATATTTAGTGAACTCAAAATCTTCTATCACTTCCTTTGCCCAAAGAAAACTATTAGCAGTAAGTTGAGTACGACCTACTGCTGCCTTAACCGCAGCACCATATTCTTCTACACATGCTTTGGTTAAATCATCAGCCCTCGAGATTACAGCCTCATGTATCCTTTTAAGCATATTGCTTCGCTCTTCTATTGTTGTTTTTGAGAATGTTTTAAATGCTTTTTTAGCAGCTGCAATAGCATTTTGTGTATCAACTTCATTTCCTAAAATTACATTTCCAATTATTTCTTTTGTTGAAGGATTTATAATATTCATTGCTTCTGTTCCATTAGGTTTAATAAATTCTCCATTAATATAAATCTTGTCAATTAACTTAAACTTTTTATTATCTTCCATTTCTTTACCTCCAAATTGAATTTGATATTTTTATGTGATATACTCACTTTAATACATTCAAGTAACTTTAAGTCAAGAAATTTTAGGAGATTTTTTATGGAAAATTTTATTTATGGATCCGAAGCAAAATATACAATTAATGAAGTTTCAAAAATAACTAACCTTTCTAAGCCTACTATTCGTTATTATGAGGACATTGGATTACTACAAAATATAACTCGAGATAAGAATAATATCCGTTTATTTTCGGATAATCAAGTTATGAGATTGCGAATGATCCAATGTATGCGAAGTACAGGAATGGGAATTGATATGATTCGCCACTATATAGGCCTTTCAAATGAAGATGAAACAGACCTTAAAGAACGCTATTCAATTGTTCTAGAGCAAGAAGAAATACTTTTAGCAAAAAAAGAAGAAATCAAAAAACAACTGTCTTTTATTGAACATAAAAAGCAAAATTACGAAGAAAAATTAAATAACCTACAAAAATCAAAATTTTAGATTTTCGTGGATTTTATAGAGGAAGCGAAGCGTGAAATTTGAAATCCACTAACTATTAGAAATTGTGATTTAGTAATAAATTTATAAATTATACCATATTTTCTTTTTCATTATGATTATCATTCCATTTTGAGTATAAAAGAAATAAACTTAATATTAGTGCAATTACAAAGAAGATAGTAAAAAACTTGAAACTAGAATCTATTGAAGTAACTAGATTGCCATTAATATTTATGCTGTTTAAATTTCCTATTCCTATGATGGCTTTTGAAACTACATCAGCAGGTATAACAACTTCTATTGTTAATATCGCTAATGTCTGGCTTAATGCTTTGCCAACATTCATAATAGTGTAATGCATACCTGATGCTGAACCAGATTGCTCCTTAGGAACTGCTGATAATATAGTTTTTGCTAATGAAGGCCAAGCCAAACCATTTGCTATTGATAATAATATTAGTGGAGTAACTATAGCTGAAATTGATAATTCATCTTCAAGATTTCCAAGAAAGAATATTCCTATAATAAGAAATATAATTCCAAAGGTGAGAGTCTTTAATGATCCAATATGATCTACAAGTTTCCCTGCAAAAGGACCAATTACAAGCTGTGGTACAGATAGCGAGATCATTAACAGGCCTGACATAGTAGGACTTAAATGTAATGCACTTTGCAAATATATACTTAACAATAAAGGCAATGAAAAATATGCAATACAATAACATAGTGTAATTACAAGTCCAATTGAATAATTTCTGTATAAAAGCAAATTGAAATTAAATAGTGGATTCTCCACATGCAATTCTGTAATTATAAATGCAATCCATAATAAAATTGCAGTTATTAATAACCCTAAAGTTTCATAAGATAACCATCCTAATGATTGTCCTTCTGAAAGCACTACCATTGTTAATACTAATCCTAAGCTAAACGTTATTATCCCAGTGAAATCATTTTTTTGTTTCATATTAAGTTCAGTTTCTTTCATTACTAAAAGCGCTCCGATTATGCAAAGAAGTACAAAAGGTACTGTGATAAAAAATATTGAACGCCATCCTAACTTGGTAATTAAAACACCTCCAACTACAGGTCCAACTATTGCTCCAATAACCCATGAAGTAGCATTGATACTTAAAGCAAGCCCAAGTTGACTGCTAGGAAAATTCTTAACTATAGTCGGAGTTGCAGTTGCCGTAGCCAAGGCAGCTCCACTTCCCTGAATTAACCTAAATATATTTAAAGTTAATCCTGTATTTGCAATTCCACAAAGAATTGTACCAACTGCAAAAATTATAAGTCCTATCACAAAAATACGCTTTGTTCCAAATGTATCTGCCCACTTTCCAGCAGGTAATATTAGTACTGTACTTGCAATAATATAACCTGTAATTATCCATAAGCCTGATATCATCGAAATATTTAACCCCTCCATCATCTTAGGTAATCCTATTATCACTATAGTTGAATCTAAATTTGTAATAAATGAAACCAATGTTACAACAAGTAAAATACTCCATTTGTGTGTTTTTAAATTTGTCATATAATCTCCTTATCTATAAATGGAATAAATTTTCGACTACAAATAAAACTTTATATGATTTATCCCATCGAAGCCATTTAATTTTATTTTCTACGTATAGTTTACAATGAATTATATATCATGTAAAATGATTATATTAGATACAATAAATCACTTTTAGTGATTCATGAATTGAGGTACAAAAATGGAAAGTAATGAATTAAGAATTTTCAGAACTGTTGCCCAAACAGGCAGCATAACAAAGGCTGCTAAAGCCTTAGGCTATGTACAATCTAATGTCACAGCTAGAATTCAGCAATTAGAATCTGATTTAAACACACAACTTTTTTATAGACAACGTGGTATGATTTTAACTCCTACTGGTGAAAAATTACTCACTTATGCTGATAAAATAATTTATTTATTAGATGAAGCTGACAAATCTATAAAAGATTCTTGCGAACCATCGGGAAGCTTATCAATTGGTGCTGTCCATACCGTATCTGCTATTCGCCTCCCTCAGCTCTTAGCTAAGTATCATAGAGCTTATCCTAAAGTTGATTTATCTCTTACAACAAGTCAATCAGATGAACTTATTTATAAGGTAAATCACTTCCAGTTAGATGGTGCTTTTGTCAAAAACACTCCTCTTATTGATGACAATTTTGTAAAGGAACTTGAATTTGAAGAAACTTTAGTACTTATCTCTAATCCTAAATATACTAATATTGAAGATCTATATTGCAAGCCCTTAATAATGAGTACCGCAGGGTGCCCTAATAGAATACAACTTGAAAACTGGCTTAAATCGCAAGGAATTTATAATATTAGATATATAGAATTTAATAATTTGAATTCTATTATTGAAGGCGTGATGGCTGATTTAGGTACATCACTCGTGCCTAAATCAACTATTGATGATTATGAAAAAAGAGGTCTTATCAAATCATTTTCTATATCTGAGAAATATAATACTACAAGAACATTTTTTATAAGACGAAAGGATTCTCTAATGACTAGTTCCCTTTCAAAATTTATAGAAATAGTTGAACAAAATACCTCATATAAAAGACTTTAAAATCTATAATAATAAAATAAACCAATAACAATACTTTATATATTCTAAAACTCTCTAAAAACTTAAAATAACCCCCGAAAATCCAAAAGCTAGATTTTCGGGGGGTTTAATGGTGTAGGCGACTATATCGTATATTAATTATCTAAACATTAACTATTTCATTTCATCAATTGCAGTTTCACCAGCAATTCTTCCAAAGGTAAATATATCCGTTAATGCGTTACCGCCAAGACGATTACCTGCATGGATACCTCCAGCAACTTCTCCAGCAGCATAAAGATTTTTAATTGGTTTATCATTTTCGTCTAATACATGGGCCTTAGTGTCTATCTTAAGTCCACCCATCGTATGATGAACTGCTGGCTTTCTAGGCGTCGCATAAAACGGTCCCTTTTCAACTTTTAAGCTAAATGTATCCTTATGGAATTCAGGATCAAAACCTGCATCAACATATGAATTATATTTATTAATTGTGTCTACAAGAACTGCAGGATCCATACCAACTTTTACTGCTAGTTCTTCTAGGGTATCCGCTCTAAATAGAGTACCAGCTTCTACTTGACGGTCTAGCTTTTCTTGACTTGTATTAGCTGCTGTTTTCTTTATTTCATCATCAGCTATAAGGTAGAATAACCCACCCTGTTCAATAGCAGCTTTTGTTAATACATCTCTACCAGAGAATTCATTAATAAATCTTTTTCCTTCTTTATTTACCATTACAAAGTTTTCAGGAGGTACTTGAACTCCACTGAATAATTCACCAGTTTCTGGATCAGCTACAGGCATCATTTGAGTAAAGCCCATTCCTGTAAGTGCTGCACCTACTGTTTTACCAAGCAATATTCCGTCACCAGTCATAGCATAGGAATTGGTAGTTCTTATATTATCATCAATGTCACTCCAGTAAGTGTTATATTCTTTTAACATCTTTGTGTTTGCACCAAAACCACCACTTGCAAGCACTACTGCTTTAGCATGAACAGTTATCTTTTGGCCATTTACACCTGTTGCTATTACTCCTTTTATTTCACCATCTTCTATGATAAATTCTTTTACAGGGCTATCAGTAATGATTTTTCCTGAATTATCTTGCACATATTTTGATAATGCAAGTATAAATGCTGTACCATAGCTTTTAGTAGGCTTATGACCACGACGCCATAATGCACCAACAGGAGCAAATACTATGCTCTTATCATACTCAACCCCTATTTCTTCTAGCCATTTCACACTTTCTAAAGCTCTGTCTGTAAGTATCTTTACTAGGTCATATTGTCCGTATATGGTGTTGCCATTAAGGTCAGTTCTTTTACCACCAAAATATGTTTGCATTCTATGAAGTAGTGGAGAGTCAAATAGATGTCCCTTTTGTGTGTCAAACTTTTCCTTGTAAGCAGAAAACTCCTCTTTAAGTGCACGGAAATCATCTATATATTCTGGATGAATTAAGCTCTCATCTGTAGCTAGTAATTCTTCAATAGTATGTCTTTCTCCTGGATTTTCTTCAAACTTTATCTGCCATTCTGGATCTGCAGCATTTACAGGGCCACCTGAACGTATAGTATTTCCACCTACTGCTGGATATTTCTCAAGAACAATAGCACTTGAACCATTTTGAAGCGCTGTTGCAGCTGCACTTAATCCAGCACCACCTCCACCTACAACTACTACATCACAAGTATATTCTTCATCCACTTTGATTAGGCTGCTAGCAGGCTTTGGACGTCTCTTAAGTATGTCAGGATTAACTCCTGCAAGCTTAACTGCTTTAGCTACACCGTCTAGTACAGCATTACTAGTTTCAGAAGCACCAGAAAGAGCATCAACATTTAATGTCTGTCCTTCAATTATTTTATCTGGTATTCTTATAAACGCAACATCTGCAAGTCCTTCTGTCTCTCCATCTGTAGTTATATCTATACTTTCTATTCTGTTTTCACTAAAGGATACTTTCATTGGAAGACTTCCGCTGTGACCTATTGCACTTACTTCATATTCTCCTGGGTTAAAGGTAAACTCTTCTTCTTCGTTAAGCTGATTTGAAATCTTTGCAAAACGCATAAAGCGTAGTAAACATATTTCTAGGAAGTCTATAGTTCTTTCATCTTTTAGATTACCTTCCTCATCAAATGCTTTATGTGCGCTTCCAAGTAAAAATTCATATCCTGGCATTACATTTGCATCAACACCTGGTGCATCTAAGATTTGACGAAGATGTAACTGTGCACGAGAAGAACCTTGAACATCAAGAGAAGCTCCAAGTATCATCACTGGTTTACCAGCAAGTGGATGAAGATCAAAGCTTAGCCATTCAATTAAGCTTTTAAGACTCGATGGAATTGAGTGATTATACTCAGGAGTAGCTATAATAACACCATCACTTGCTGTAATCTTATCATTAAACATCTGTATCACTTCACTAGAAGATTGATTATCAGATTGATTAAACATAGGAACATCTTTAATCTCAAGTATTTCTATTTCTGTCTTTGACTCAAAGTATCTTTTCATAAACTGAAGTAGTTTACGATTATATGAACTCTTTGCATTAGTTCCAGTAATTGCTATAAATTTCATTGATATTAATCCTCCTACTCTTGCCAAGTGTATTTTTTATCTTTTTTATTTAAAGCTTTTTCTGCTAAAAGTTTTGATGTAATATCCGTAAATAGAAGAAACTCTCTGAAAACTTCATCAAGTTCTGATAGCTTATCTGAATAGATAAGATTTCCTGCATTATCAAATGCACCCTGTGATTTTCCTAAAAGGAATTCACTACTTGGCATGATTCTGGCAGCAAGCTCAGGTGAATCAAGTATTTGTCTAAGATGTGCTTGTGCACGAGAAGAACCAAGTATACCAAGCGAAGCTCCTACTATTAAAACAGGCTTGTCAGTAAGTGCCTGACTAGTATAACTAATCCATTCAAGAGCACTCTTTAAAACCGCAGGTATAGCATGATCATACTCTGGAGTTGCTATTATTACTCCATCTGCTTTTAGAATTTTATCAGATAATTCTGCTACCTTTTCAGGAATATCAGAATCCTCTGGTTCATTAAAAGCAGGTAAATCCTTAATTTCATATAATTCTATCTCTGCTTCATTCGAAAAATGCTTTTGCATAAATTGAAGCAGCATACGATTAGTTGACACGTCTGAGTTAGTGCCTACAATTGCCAAATATTTCATGGTAATCCCCTTTCTTCATTCAAAAAATTTCATAATTTTAGTAATTTCTTGATATAATTTTAACATATTAAATATATTATATCTAATAGTTATTTATTGAAGTTTGATAACATATTTGTTATAATCAAACACAAGAATAAATAAGTTAATTATTTAACAAAAGGATGAATTAAATGTCAAAATACTACTCTCAAGATATTTTGTATTATATTGATGCCATTTTAAAATACAGCAATTATGGCAAAGCTGCCAAATCACTTTATATTTCTCAACCTCACTTAACACAGGTTATTAAAAGGATAGAAAGTCAGCTAAACTGCGAGCTTATAAGTCGTAGCAAGCTGCCATATCGTTTAACCGAACAAGGGAAGATATACTACCAGTACTTAACTTCAATAGAAAATAATTATGCTAAGCTGCTTAGGGAAATATCAGCTGTATCAGATATAGATAACAAGGTTATAAAGATAGGAGTGCTTCCTAGCCTTGGAACCTACCTTTTACCTCTTTTTTTACCAAAGTTTTTGGATATGCATCCAAACTGTAGAATAGAACTTTCAGAGACTTTACCAGAAAAAAATGAGAAACTCACTCAGAATGGTGAATTGGATTTTTGGATTGGACAAAATTCAAGAAATATTTCTCCGAACTTAAACTCAATTAGTTGGGGGAAAGACAGTTACCGTGCTATTATTCCTCACTGCTGTGATCTATATCAAAAAGATGTCGCCATTATTCCAGAAGGAACTATCGACATAAACAAACTATTGTGTCAAAAGCTGATACTTACTTCCAAAGGTTCTGCTATAAGAAAGCAGATTGATCAATTATTAAGCATTTATAAGGTGGAACCAAAAATTATAATTGAAAGCACTGAAATCCATACTGCACGCAAACTTGCAACGAGTAATTTAGGAGTGACCTTTATACCAGAGAGCATCTATGTAAAAGAGTGTCCATCCGAGTACAATATATATCAAATTCCAATTGATGAGTTGAATTTAGATTATTTTATAGCATATCACAATGAAAGAAAACTAACTAATATTGATAAAGACCTTATAGATGCATTTCTAATTCATGGGCAAAATAATTAGGCACATGATAATAAATAACAAGTCCAAAATGGGCTGGAAAGAAGACTTGTTATTAATTTAATAGTGCCTTAAATATAGGAGAGCAAAATGAATGAATATAAGAAGATAATATATCTTATGGGAACAAAAATCTCTCTATATATAAAGGGAGAAGCTGCTGAAAAGCTTGCAGAAAAGGCTGAGTCTATGCTGATTCATTATGAAGAAGTCTTTAGTGCCAACAGTGATAGCTCACAGCTTGCAATGCTAAAAAAAACAGCTTCATTGGCTCCGCAAGAAGTAGATGCAGAACTATATGAGCTGATAAAAATAGGAAAAAAACATAGTTTATGTGAGAATACATATTTAAATATTGCAATAGGGCCATTAATAAAGTTATGGAGAATAGGTTTTGAGGAGGCACAAGTGCCAGTGAAAGAATCCATTGTAAAAATCCTGGAGCTTTTAAAGCCTGAAAATATCCAACTAGATGATGAAAAAAAGACCGTGTATTTCTTAGAAAAAGGCATTGAAATAGACCTTGGAGCTATAGCTAAAGGCTATTTTGCTGATAAAGTTATGGAATTCTTTAAGGAAAATGGGGCTGTTTCAGCTATGGTAGATATGGGAGGTAATGTTCTTGTATTTGGAGAATCACCATCTAAAGGTGGTGACTGGAATGTTGGAATACAAAATCCTTTTCTACCAAGAGGAAATTCGGTGGCACTTGTCAAAATAAGAGATCAATCCGTTGTAACCTCAGGAATATATGAAAGGGTTTTCGAAAAAGATGGAAGTAAATACCATCATATATTTGATAGTAAAACAGGCTATCCAATAGAAAGTAATATAGCTTCTTTAACTATTATTGCTGATAAATCCCTGGACTGCGATATATATACTACAAAATTGTTTGGATTAGATGCTGCTTCAATTATTCATAGAGTTAATAAAATTGAAGGTATGGGTGCTATTGTAATAACTGTGGATGGAAGGTTAGCCCATACAAATAATCTTATAGGAAGAATACATCCATTGACAATGTAATATTCCAAATAATAAGGTAATATTCATTTTTGTGACCAAGAATGTTAAAAATTCTGTGTGAATTATAAATTATACAACCGCCTGTAAGTAGCTATTTAAGCCACCTACAGGCGGTCGTGGATATGTATAGTATAGTGGAAGCGAAGCACAACCTTTAAAATCTACAATATTTTCTTTAATTCTTATAAACCGCTATAGACTTTTAAGTAAATTCCTTTATTTAACTGGTAATCTTACTTCAAAGATAGTTCTCACATCATCACTGTATGCTGTTATCGTTCCTTGATGCAACTCTATAATATTTTTTGTGATAGCTAGCCCTAATCCAGAACCACCTATATCACTATTTCTTGATTTTTCCACTCTATAGAATCTATCAAATATATATGGCAAATCTATAGCTGATATTGATTGACCATAGTTTATAACTTGAACTACTGCCATATTCTCCTCCACTTTTGATGTTACATCAACATAAAAACCATCTCTTCCATACTTAATTGCATTGGACAGTAAATTTTCAAATGCTCTAACCAGTTTTGCTCCATCTGCATTTACTATTAGCTTATCCTCAGAAAAGTTGATTCTTGATTGCATTTCTGCATTTTTAAATTGATATTCAAAGTAAGCAACAACCTGACCTAATAATTCTACTAAATTAATATCAACTTTATTTAAATTAATGGTGTTATTTTGCATTTTAGTAAGCTCAAACAAGTCATTAATAAGTAAATTTAATGCTTTTGCTTTTTCAAATGCTATATTAATATAATATCTTAGTCTTACTTCATCTTTATACTTATCAGCATCAATTATTTCCAAATAACCTATTATAGAAGTTAATGGAGTCCTTAAATCGTGAGAAACATTAGTTATCAAATCATTTTTAGTTTGTTGAGCTTTTCTTTCTACTATAGTTATTTCTTTAAGCTGTTTTGATATATTATTAATATTTTCTGCTAAATTCTTAATATCATTTTCACCATTAACTTCTATTAATCTATCCAAGTCACCATTAGCCATTATTTCAGTTTGATCTATAATAGCTACCAAACTTTTAGTTTTTCTATAAGTAATAAGTAAATATACTCCTATAAATAATAAAATTCCAGTAATTACATAGCTCGCACCTTCAAACACTTCAGAGTCAATAATTCTACGCAATTTAAAAATATAATTAACAAGTTGAATTTTAGTATTTATATATAAATATGTTAGTATTTTATAAATTACTAATAAGTTTATATAACTTATTATCACAGTAGCTGCAACCTCACCTAATGATGATAGCCAATATTTATAGAATCTTTTATTTTTCAATTTTATATCCAACTCCCCATATAGTATGAATTATCTTATTTCCTTCCATGTGGTGTTCTATTTTATCCCTCAATCTACTCATATGTACCATAACAGTATTATTAGATTGATAATATCTTTCCTTCCACACCTTTTCAAAAATTTCCTCTGCACTAAAAACTCTTCCTCTATTTGTAGCTAACAGATATAATATTTCAAACTCTCTAGCTGTTAGCTCCACTTCTTTATCATCTATAGTTACCTTATGTTTACTCTTATCTATAACCATTGATTCAATTCTTATCGAATCTACTGAAACCTGCATTTTAGTATTTAGGAAATATGCTCTTCTCAGTAATGCCTTTACTCTAACTATAAGTTCTAATTGATTAAATGGCTTGCACACGTAGTCATCTGCACCAGTCATAATCCCTTGAATCTTATCCATATCCTCTGATTTTGCACTTAGCATAAGAATTGGTATATTATTCTTTTCCCGTACTCTTCTGCAAACCTCTAGCCCATCAATACGTGGCATCATTATATCTAAAACTATCAAATGAATTTCTTCCTTTTCCAAAATATCTAAGGCTTCCTCTCCGCAGCTTGCCTTAAAAATGTTATACCCTTCATTTCTAAGACTTATCTCCAACAAATTTCTTATTTCTTTTTCATCATCTACTACTAGAATATTATTCATTTACTCCTCCATTTTTATAACTATCTTTGTAAATACTCTTCTAATGTGATTCTGTTATCATGAATATACTTAGCAACTTCCTTTCCTACATATCTGATATGCCAAGGTTCATATTCAATTCCTGTTATATTTTTCTTTCCATAAGGATATCTTATAATAAAACCAAATCTATAGCAATTATCTGCAAGCCAATCTGCTTCCTTACTTCCCTTTGCAAAATATCCATTTTTATTAGTTATATCAATGCACAGACCTGTTTGATGTTCACTAAATCCTGGTTTAGCTACATATGCATCTGCAAGCTTTTTTCCTTGAGATATCACTCTATTCTTATAAATATCTTCTTGTGACTTATAAGATCTATAACCCGAATTACCAAGTAATATTATCCCGTCTTTTTTACCTGCCTTTACTAATTCTTCTAATGGATTTACAACAGTTCTTGCTACGTGTTTTTCTTCATCACTTGATCCATTTGAAAATAGTATATTAGGTATACTTAATTCTTCTGGTACATAATTTCCACTTAATCCATACTTCTCATTTACTAATAATATTTTTTCATTCCCATTGGCATTGGTTACTTCAACCAACTTATCTTTGTCATTTAAACTATAAATGCTTGTGTTTCCATCAATATACCGAAATCCACAAATTATTAACACTATTATTATAAATCCTGATACCTTCTTATATACTTTTCTCATATCTTCTACTTCCTTTCAAATATCATAATTTAATTGTAGAAGATAGACTTTACAAGAATTATAAATAAACCTTACGAAATCTTAAGTTTATAAAAATGTAGAATATATAAATTTCTGTTTAGTTTGTTTTATCATTTCATTTGTGGCTTCCTTTGTTATTAATAATTTAAACTCTTAAAATTAAAATAATTAAATCCGTCCAAATTTAAAATTTGGACGGATTTAATTATTTATTTCACATTAATTTAACCTGTTTATGCATTCTCAGGGACTTCTAGTAAGCCTTTCCCTCTAATCCTAAGCCATAGAGCAATTCCTATCAAACATGATAATCCCTCTGTAGCTGTCATTGCCCAAATAACACCATTAACAGCAAATAGTAAGTTTCCTACAATCAAAATAGGAATAAATAAAACACCCCTCACAGAAGCCATAACAGTTGATTGAACTCCATCTCCTTGAGCTTGGAAGATTCCAGTGAAAAATTCACATAGTGCAGCAAATATAGTTGAAGAAAGTTGAGCTATGAGAGTTATTTGCCCTATGGTGATAACCTTAGGATCAATACTGAAAACTCCAATAATCTGTAACCTGAGTATAAATATAACTGCTCCTATAGCTAATGTTAAACCTAGAATATACAATATTGTTTTTCTAATAATCTCCATAAGACGTTTTTGATTATTGGAAGAGTAAGCAAATGCAATTAGTGGTACAACTCCCATTGCAAAGCCCATCCCAATACAATCTACAATTTGAACAACTCTTTGTGCAATTCCAAATCCAGCTACAACACTATCCCCATAAATCATGGAATAATTATTAAAAAGCAGACTTATAATTACGAAAAATCCACTAAGCAACAAAGCTGAAACTCCAACCTTTAAAATTTCACCATAAACCTCTTTACTTGGCTTAAAATACTTAATTGATAAACTCTGAACAGTACTTTTCTTTTGCAGATAATATATAAAATACAAAACTGAAACTATATTACCACAAAGAGAAGCTAGTGCTGATCCCATAACATTCATATTAAGAATAAAAATGAAGAACGGATTAAGTATTATATTAATTATAATACCTGCTATAGTACCAGTCATAGAAACGGTTGATGCTCCTTCAGCACGTACTGCTGCTTCAAGCGCCATATTAACAATAATAACTGGAGCACCAATTACAAGTATCATAACAAAATTTCTTGTATATTGTAGAGTCTCACCACTTGCTCCTAAGAGCGGTAAAATGAAGGATAAAAAAGGTAGACATATAATCGTAAAAATAACACCTATAATTATTGATGACCAAAAGTTAATAGAACTAACTTTTTTGGTACTGTCTGTATTTCCTTCACCTAAAAGTCTCGAAATATATGTTCCTGAACCTACTCCAAACATTTGTCCAAGTGCCATTAATACCAATGAAAATGGCAATGCCAACATAACTGCGGCCATCATTGCAGTATTATTAAGCTTGCCAACAAAAAAAGCATCTATTATATTATAAACAACTGACGCTATACTACTTAACATCATAGGAATAACCATGTGTATTATTGCTTTTGTAACAGGTGCCTTTTCCAAATAGTATAGTGATTTTTGATCCATATTTTCCATGTTTTCCATTATAAAAACTCCTTCCATTATATGAGTAATAATATTTTTTATTAACAATAATATTATTTATAAAACCTGTTTGAATGCTACAAATATAGTATATTGTTACAATTTAAACTCAATTTAAATGGAATTTAAACGCAATGTAAACAAAAAGAAAAACCACATTCCATTAATTCGGACTGTGGCTTTAAACATATTAGATTTTATTTTGGTAAGCAAACAGTAAATTCTGCACCATTTCCAATTTCACTTTTAAGAGATATTTCCCCCCCATGTAAATCAATAATCTTTTTTACTATTGAAAGTCCAAGCCCGTTGCCACCTAAAGAACGATCACGGGATTTATCTGCTTTGTAAAACCTCTCAAAAATTCGCGGTTGATCTTCTTGTGAAATACCTATACCTGTATCGGATATTTTACATTCAATTGTGTTTTCATTGCTTGATAGGCTAACTCCTATACTGCCGTTTTCTGGTGTAAATTTAATAGCATTATTAAGCAAATTTATAAATACCTGACTTAATAAATCCTCATCTCCACATATTGTAGTTTCATCAAGAGAAAGATCAAGTGTTATATTCTTTACTGACCACTGTGGCTCTAGCATAAGTAAAATACTTTCAATTTGCTTGTTAATTTGATACTTCTTTAAGTTTAAATTATTATCTTTCGCTTCCAAATTAGATAATCTCAATAGATTTTCGCTTAATTTTGATAATCGTTTACTTTCAGTTTCTATTATATTTGCATAGTGTGATATTTGTTTTTCACTTAAATTCCCCTTTTTCAATAACGTAGCAAATCCCGATATAGAGGTTAATGGCGACTGTATTTCATGGGATACATCTGATATAAAATCTTGTCGCAGTTTTTCCAAAGCTTCTAGATCCTTCGCCATTCTGTTGACATTGTCTGCAATTTCATTAAAAGGATCTAGTTCATTTGTTTTAACAAGTACATTGAAATCACCAGAAGCAATTGTGTTCATGGCTTCAATAGCTCCTCTTAATATTGGAAAATGTGAAAGATCAAATCTTTTATGTTTATTAGCAAATTTCCAGTGCAAATAGAAATTTACTTTCCAAGCTAAAAAATATATCACAGCAGAAGCTAAACTTTGAATAATAAATATTAGATATGAAGGAATATTTTCTGTTTTCCCGAAAATAAATATACAAATATAATATCCACTTGTAAGTCCAAGTAATGTTGTAATAAAAATAAGTATTAACAAGAAAAAATCCCTGTTACCTCTCACACCACTTCCTCCAATCTATAGCCAAGTCCTCTAATAGTTGTAATTTTGAATTTATAAATATCAGATGGAAATCTCTCCCTAAGACGGTTTATATGCACATCAAGAGTTCGCTCGTTCCCTTCAAAATCAAGCCCCCACACTTCTTCGATTAACCTATCACGAGAAAGAGTTTTACCAGAATAACTTCCAAGCGTAAATAAAAGTTCAAATTCCTTCATTGGTATATCGCATTTCTCATTGTTTTTAACAATAGTATAACTACTTTTATCTATAACTAAATTACCAATGCTAATAGTCTGTGAAGCAGCTACCTTATACCTCCTCAAAAGTGCTTTTATTCTAACAAGCAACTCATCGACTTCAAAGGGTTTTGTTAAATAATCGTCTGCACCAAGCTCAAAGCCCTTTACTTTTTGGGAAAGCTCGCTTTTGGCTGTTAACATTAAAATTGGCATATCCTCATAATATCTGCGTACTTGCTTACAAAATTCATAGCCGTCCATTTGAGGCATCATAATATCAAGCACACAAAGGTCTATTTTTTTCTCTCCAAGTTTTTGAAATGCATCCCTTCCATTTACAGCTTCATACACAGTGAATCCGTCATTTTTCAATACTTCACAAATAAGCTCTCTGATATAGTCGTCATCATCAATAACTAAAACTTTATTCAATGCTACCACCTCCCTCTTATAAGTATACAATATGAATTTAAATACAGTATAAACTAAATTTAGTTTTTTAATTATAAATTATTCAAACTAGCTTACTGCTCCGCTTCTAAGCTTAGTTTATATCAAAGATCTATAATGTACCATTTGAAAAGCTTACATGACTGTAACATTTATGTAAGCTTTAATAATTGGATAGAAAAAATTATTTTTATACTATTGCATTCTATTTAAATATGTTTTATAATTTCATTGAACAGGCGGTGAATAACTTGAATAATAATAACACTAAACTTACGAACCGAGATCTTCAAGCAATAGAAAGACGTAGTCAGCTTTTAGACTCAGCAAAGGAACTATTTGCCTCTAATGGTTACCATGCAACTACAACTAGACAGATAACAAAGAATATTGGCATGGCTGACGGACTTATTTATCACTATTTCCCAGATGGAAAAAAACAAATTTTAGATATAATTATTAAAGAATTTATTGATCAAAAATGGATTAAATTTGAAGAAGATATATCTGAAGTTAACTCTGACACACCACTTAAAGAAATCCTTCTAAAATTGGGAAACATAATATTTAAGTATATTGGCAATGATAAAAATATAGTAATTATATTATTAAGGGAACAAAATATATTATCCGATGAATATATTAATACTTTTAATAACCATATAAAAAAAGTAATTCATAAAACAGAGCTTATTTTAAAAGAGAAAGCTGAAAAAAATGAAATAAAAGCTTTTGACTTCTTCATGATGGCAAATCAGTTTTGGAGTGCTATATACACGTATATATTACAAAATATACTTTTTGGAGAAAAAAATTTGTATTCAATAAGTAAAGATGAGTATTTAGAGCAGATTATAAATTATACTCAAACAACTTGGAAAAAATAAAAATTCCTTTATGGAATTTTATACTTTTCGTTCACTGAATGTTCAATTAAAAAATTCAAACTAACAACAAAACTAAAAATTATTATATAGAGGAGGATTTAACTATGAAACTACATTTTCAAGACCAAGCATTTTCATTTGAATTATTAAGAGCTGTAACTTATGCAGGATACCAAGGAGCAGAAATAGGTGAAGCCTTAGCAACAGCTGCTAAAATTAAAGAAGGAGACTTTGACAGCTGGTATGAAGAATGGAAAGATACTGCTGAAAGAGTTGAACATATAGGTATTGACTGCTTAAATAAGAGACATAAAATAAGTGCCAGAGAAGCTTTCCTTAGAGCTCATAATTATTATAGAACTGCTGAATTCTTTTTACAAGGAACTGATCCAAGACGTAGTGAAAACTTTGAAAAAAGTGTTGAGACTTTCGAAAAAGCAATGAAGCTTATAGATTCACATTTTGAAATAGTTGAAATCCCATATGAAGGTACATATTTAAAAGGCTATTTCTATGGAGCGTCAAACTATGATAAAGCTAACGCCTCAACAATACCAACTTTATTATTTATCGGTGGATATGACTCCACACTTCAAGAACTTTATTTCTGTGGGGCCGCTCCAGCAATAAAACGTGGTTATAATTGCTTGATCTTTGAATGCCCAGGACAAGGAGAAGCTTTAAGAAAGAATAGCCTTTATATGCGTCATGATGCGGAAGTTCCAGTAGGTGCTGCAATAGATTACCTTGAAACAAGAAACGATATCGATATTAATAAAATATCCTTACTTGGTATGAGCTTAGGTGGTTACTTTGCACCAAGAGCAGCAGCTTTTGATGAACGTATAAAAGCATGTATTGCTTTCAACGTATTCTATGACACTTATGAATCCACTATAAATCAAAATCCTCAACTTGAAAAAGTATTAAGCCTACCAACAGAACAAAAAGAAGCAATGCTTGCAAAAGCTGAAGAAAATAATTCAAATCTTCGTTGGATGCTAAACAATGGTAAATGGGTATTTGGCTTAAAACACAGATATGAAGTTTTTGATGAAATGAAGAAAGCTTCTTTAAAAGGAGTTGCTGAAAAGATTAAATGCCCTATATTGCTTACTATGGGAGAAACAGATCACTTTGTTTCTAATGATCAATTAAATGCCCTTTTAGATTCAATAAAAGCACCAAAGACAGTTCGTGTCTTTACTATAAATGAAGGAGCAGAAGAACATTGTCAGGAAGGTAATCATGCACTATTCCATCAAGTTATGTTTGATTGGCTAGATGAGATATTTGAAAATTATTTAGACTAAAACTCAAATTAATTGTAATTGGTTTTTTAATAAAGCTTTCTATGTTTAATTTAATTTCATAGAAAGCTTTATAATCTTAAATTTAATGGAGGTTATACTATGACATTCCTGTATTATTTACTCTCATTAATATCAGGCTTTGCTTTGACTCTGCAAGTTGGTATAAATGGAGCTTTTCGTTCTAAAATAGGAAATCCTATACTTTCATCTCTTGTCAGCTTTGCTGTTGGAACTTTAGGGCTTGCTTTGGTATTTTTTATCGCTTTATTAAATGGCTCCAGTACTTTACCAACTGCAGCAAACATCAGAAATACTAGTTGGTGGATGTTAACTGGAGGATTGTTTGGAGCCTTCTATATATTTTCAACCATATTTTCAGCTCCTAAAATTGGATTTGCTAATATGTTTAGTCTTGTAATATGCGGTCAGATAATCCTTTCAGTACTATTTGATCATTTTGGATTATTGGGAAATCAAATTCATCTATTAACTCCGCTAAGAGCTATAGGAGTTTTTTTATTAATTTTAGGAGTTTACATAATTCAAGCTAATTAGGAAAATTCAAATCATTTATAAATTGTTTTACTAGCTAATTTAATAATTCTATACAAGTTAATAATATTTATTGAAGAGGAAGGTGCAAAATAAGCAATCCATGATAAAAAATTTTTCACAGAAATTACGCGAATGATTTACCCAATAGATCTTATAACTAAACCCTTTAACTCCTTTATTATTTTTGAGCAAGAGAAAGACACATTGAAGATAGCTTCAATGTGTTCTTTATACACTATGACTTCTTTTACAAAGTCTCTTATGAACTTTTTTTATTTAGTAACATTCCTGCTAATTACATATTCTCTAAAATTGCTTAACAGGCTTCTTACACGTGCTTCTGTAACTATTTGTTCCACATACAAATGGTCGTAGATTTTATTGTTGAGATGAAGCACGTTTACCAGCATCAACTATGTATCTTTAAAGAAAATAATTAATTAAATTCTTCGATAAGACTGATTACAATTTCTCAAAAACTAGTGTAGCTTGAATTCTGTCTCCACCCATAAAACCTTTACTACCTGACGAAGCAGTTGTGATAGTATGTAATTTATAGCCTTTACTAGCTTGTGTATTTATAACTTTTTCTAATTCTGTCAAGTTACCTGAGCCTGTCCCAATAAACTTTTCTTTTAGTACAACTTGCAAAACAACATATTCCATAATATTACATCCTTCCATTAGTACACATATTTATATGCATGACGTATCATATCTACATAATGTTTATAATTCCTAATATTAATAATATCATCTAAAGTTTAACTTTAAAAGCAAAATTTATCACTTAATAGATAATATATAAAATTTAAAGTTCTTTAATAATAGAATAGATCCTTAATAAAAGAAACTGTTACAAATGTTATTTCTGTTGAATATAAAACATCAAAAAATGGTAAAAACCCACGACATTCTTAGTCGTGAGTTTCATAAAACAATGCTCTTCCCATTTAATGTAGCTTCCTGGTTAACATATAATATAATGGCTTTCTAAATTAGTATCCATATTAATTATTGACTATTCCATAGTGAAGTGCAATTACCCCATTTGAGAAATTTCTATTTTCTATAAATTTTAGATTAGTTATCTTTTTTATATCCTTGAACATTGGCATCCCTTCATTCAATATTATTGGATTAACAAAAAGCCAAAATTCATCAATTAATCCTTCGTTCAATAATGACTGCGTTGCCCGTGGACTTCCAAATATTAAAATATTTCTATCCTCTTGTTTTTTTATTTCATTTATGTTTTCTGATAAATTGTCATTAATAAATTTTACATTACTAAATTCTGTAGTTTTAATAGTTCTCGATAAAACAATTTTTGAAACTTTATTATACCATTCAGAATGTTCAATATCATGTTTCGTAGCATTAGCTTGTTCCCCTGCTGTTGGCCAATAATTCTGCATCATTTCATAAGTCACTCTACCATAAAGGGCTGAATCAGCCTGATCTGTCATTTTTGCAACAAAATCAAACAATTCATTGTCCACTAATATCCATTCCATTTCCCCATTTTCACCTGCAACAAATCCATCAAGTGAAATGTGCATAAAGCTAATTAATTTTCTCATAATTGCCTCCTATTAAACCAAAATTTATCTTGCCCAAAACAAAATTCCAAATAATTTTAATACAAACAATATTAGCTGTTTAGCCGCTTCACCAGCTTTTCATCCATCCATTATGCAAAAGTTGATATCCAATTTAATTCCGTTTGCTAATGTAAATGCTGCTATAAAAATATACAATAATTATATTCTATTGTATACTATGTCTTTAAATTGTTTCTTCGATTATATTAATAATACCATAGTTCCCTCTTTTCTAACACTAATTTAAATCAAGACATAAGACTCTACTTTTATATAATCGATGGTTTTGGTGGAGGAAAGGTACGACCTTTAAAATCCACCAAATAAATTTTCACATAAATACAATCCCATTCCTTTACTTCTACTAACTTTACTATAAATATATTTAATCATTAAAAAATATACATATTCACTATATAAAATTATTCCAAATAAGCTAAAGAAGAACAGTTTATACCAACTTATAAAAAGATTTCTATAATATAAACTTATAAATTCTAGATTCGTATGGTTTAAGCTTTATCCTGTCAACCAAGTCATTTTCATTAACACTATAATTTGAAATTAAAAGCTCTTTAAATTTAAATTCAATTTTTCTTTCAATTGCAAACTGTGTCTCATTTCCTGTAAAATTACACATTACTAGTAACATTTCATTTTCTAAGGTTCTTGTATATGCAAAAATTTCTTTGTTTTCTTCTAAAATCAATTCATATTTTCCATGAACTACTACTGGATTTGATTTTCTTATTTTTATTAATTTCTTATAGTAATTAAATATAGAATTTTCGTCTTTTAATTGCGATTTAACGTTTATTTCCTTATAATTAGGATTTACTTTTATCCAAGGCTGTCCACTTGTAAAACCTGCATTTTCACTATCATCCCATTGCATTGGAGTACGAGCATTATCTCTGCCTTTTGTATATATAGATTGCATTATTTCCTCATGAGAATACCCTTGTTTTTTTCTTTCATTATACATGTTTATAGTTTCTATGTCCTTATAATCCTCTAACTCTTTAAATCTTACATTTGTCATACCAAGCTCTTCACCTTGATATATATATGGAGTCCCCTTCATTCCATGTAATAATGTAGCCAGCATTTTTGCACTTTCTACCCTATATTCTTTATCATTTCCCCACCTTGAAACTATTCTTGGTACATCATGATTATTCCAGAATAAACTATTCCAGCCTGTGCCTTCTAGATCTACTTGCCATCTAGATAATGCTCTCTTTAAGTCCAATAATTCTAACGACTTCAAATCCCATTTTTCTTTACCTGGCTGTTGATCTAATAAAATGTGTTCAAATTGAAATATCATGCTAAGTTCACTATCATCTGGATTTGAATATTTCTTAGCTATTTCTGTAGTGCATCCCCAAGTCTCTCCAACTGTTAGTAAATCTTTACCGCTGAATGTTTTCTTATTCATTTCTCTAATATATTCATGAAGTTTTGGACCATTAGCTGTGATTTTTTCATCAGGAATCTTTCCTATAAGGTCAATAACGTCCATCCTAAATCCACCAATACCTTTATCAATCCAAAAGTTCATCATTTTATAAATTCTATTGCGCACCTCTTCATTTTCCCAGTTCAAATCTGGCTGTTTTTTACTAAATAAATGTAAATAATACTGCCCTGTAGTTTCATCATATTGCCATGCACTACCGCTAAATGTTGATCTTAAATCATTTGGTTCTTCTACATTTACTGGATCTCTCCATATATAATAATCTCTATAAGGATTATCTTTTGATTTCTTAGCTTCCATGAACCATTTATGTTCGTCGGAAGTATGGTTTACAACTAAATCCATAAGAATTTTTATTCCTCTTTTATTTCCCTCCTTAATAAGATCATCCATATCTTCCATTGTTCCAAATTCATCCATTATATCTTCATAGTCGCTTATATCATATCCATTATCATCGTTTGGCGACTTATATACTGGAGATAACCATATTACATCTATCCCCAGTTCTTTCAAGTAATCTAACTTCTCTATAATTCCTCTTAAATCTCCAATTCCATCTCCATTGGAATCATTAAAACTCCTAGGATATACCTGATAAACAACACTTTCTTTCCACCATTTTTTATCCATGACTTATTCTCCTTTTAATATTACTTATTTTATTTCGTTTAAATGTATTTTTATTATTTTACAGCTCCAGTGACAATACCATTTCTTATCCATTTTTGTGCAAAGATGTATACAATAAAAATTGGTAATAATGCCATCAAATATGATGCAAAAGCCAGATTATAATTTGTGGTAAATTGAGACTGGAATACATATTGAACTAAAGGCAATGTAGCCATTTCTGGCTTGCCCAAAATGATAAGTGGCAACATAAAGTCATTCCATGTCCACAAACAAGTGGTAATTGCAACTGTAGCATTAATAGGCTTTAGTAAAGGGAATATTATTCTCCAAAATACTTGAAATGTTGATGCGCCATCTATTGTAGCTGCTTCTTCAAGTGAAACTGGAATTGATTTAATGTAACCTGAATATAAAAATATGTTAAAAGGTAATCCAAATACAACATATAAACATATTATTCCAATGATATTATCCATACTTAGCATATTTACTTGCTTTACAAGAGGCAGCATAATTATTGGAAATGGTACAAACATAGCACTCAAAAAGTAATAGTACAATGCATTAAAAAATTTTTTCTTTCTATTTCTAGCTATAGCATATGAAACTAAAGAATTTGAAAGTATTGTAAGAATTAATACCGAAATTGTTATTGTTAAACTATTTTTTAGAGCATCAAAGAAATTTGTCATTTCAATAGCTTCAGTAAAATTTTCAAAACGCAATGACTTTGGAAATGATAAAGCACTAGGTACCATATCTTGTGGAGATTTTACAGCTATTAATATTGTTAGATACAATGGAAATATTATAGCCACCAAAGCTCCTGCTATCATAAGCGTAGTTACTATCCAATTGGTTTTATTTCTCCTCATAGTACTTTTTCCTCCCTCTTTTCAAGGACTCTAAGCTGAAATAATGATATTGCTACAATTACTATGAAATAAATAACAGCATTCGCAGACTGATATGCAAAGCTTCCTTGGTTAAATCCTCCGTTATAAATTACATAAGAAATTGATTGAGTAACAGTTCCAGGTCCTCCTCCTGTCATAGCTACAACCTGATCAAATACCATTAAAAATCCTTTCATACATAAAACCATGTTAATTGTGAAAAATGGTGCTATTAATGGAAATGTTATGCTTTTAAATCTTTGCCATGAGCTAGCGCCATCAATATCACAGGCTTCATAAACATCAGTATCAATTGTCTGAAGTCCAGATAAATATATGATTGTATTAAAGGCTATGGATTGCCATGCTGCTACGAACACTATTCCAAGCCATGCAAGCTTTTCATCACCTAAGATGTTTTTACTAAGCATAGAAATGTTCATAGTCTCTCCAATGTTTGGTATAACATGAGCAAATACAAAATTGAATATAAATGCTACTATTAAAGTTCCTAATATGTTAGGAATAAAATATATTGACTTTAAAGTATTTTGAAATTTAATTTTTGAGTTTAAACCTACAGCAATTAAAAGACTTAATATGTTTACTATAATTGTAGTTATAATTGCAAATTTGAAAGTAAAAATGTACGCATGCATAACATTACTATCTTGAAATACTGCAATATAGTTTTTTAATCCAACAAAACTCCAATCGCCATACCCTTTTGAATTGGTAAAACTATAAAATACACCTTCTAAAAGAGATAATGTATGAAATATAAAGAATAACAAAACTGCTGGTATAGTCATAATATAAAAAGCTTTTTTCTTTTTCAAAACCTTCAGCCCCCTATTATTTTTTCATTTGACAAATAAATATTATTAGCATATAGCATAGGTTGTCCTGAATTCAGTCTATTTTCCTAGAAATATTATTTTTCATGATTATCAATAAATATCTAGCTACAGCCATCTTTTAGGACATCCTTATGCCTTTTATTTTCTCCTATTTATTGCTTACTATTAGCTTTATCATATTCAGTATCAAGTTGTTTTAAGAATTCTGCCTTATCCTTTTTACTATAGAACCCTTGAACTAAACTTGCTGCATCAAATGAGCTTGGATAGTAGTGATCAGGGAAAACACCTATTTTTCCATTTTTAAAGCTTTCTTGTACATCCGTTACACTTTGATCATCTTGTGTCACATCTTTAACTGCAGAAAATGCGAATTGATCTTTTATATATTTTTTAGCATTCTCCTTTTGAGTCATAAATTCTATGAATTTTTTTGCTTCATCAGAATGTTTTGACTTACTTGTTATTCCAAATAACACATCTATACCAGATACTATATTATTTTTAGATGGATCGTTACTTGCAGGTAATGGGAACATACCTATATTAATATTAGGATTTGCTTTTTTTATTTCACTAATAGCCCAGTTACCTTGTAAATACATTGCTGATTTACCTTGTGCAAAGGCTGCATTACCATCATTGTATGATACTCCTAAAATATCTTCTTGCCCAAGGGTTCCTATAGTCTCCATCTTGTCCACTATTTCTCCATGTGTAGCTTCAAAAGTTGTTTTTCCTGCTTTTTTATCAGCTAAGAAATTACTAGGCTCCAAGTCACTAGCTATAACATTCCAGAAACACATTCCAGTCCATGCATCTTTAAGTGTCAAATAAAGTGGTAATTGACCTGAATCTTTAATTTTTTTCGATACAGCCATGAATTCATCCCAAGTTTTAGGAATTTGCAATCCTAGCTTCGAAAATATATCTTTATTGTATAAAATGCCATCAGCATTAGTAGCATATGGAACTCCATATATCTTTCCGTTATCATTACTTGCTATGCCATGAAGCATATCTAAATATGGTTTTTGTATATTTTCAATGATGCTATCATTAGTAAGATCAACAAGAGCATTTGCATCTACTAGCGCACCATAGTTTACATCTGCACCTAAAGCTACTAAATCTGGCATATCATTTTTTGCAAGTCTTGTTTTTAAAACAGTACCAGCATTTGCAGGTGAATTAATTGAAATCTCAATATTAGGATTCTTCTCTTGAAATTCATTAGCTAATGATTGCAATATTGTTTTGTTTTCTGCCTTAGTTGAAAATAACTCTAATTTTACTTTTCCATTTTCTGTGTTACCTCCCTTGGAACCACATCCTGCTAACAATGAAATTCCAATTACTGAACTAATAGTAATTGACATTAGTAATTTTAATTTTTTATTCATTTCTATTCCTCCTATTTTGTAATTTGAGTATACGATTACGTAGGTTTAATATTATATTAATCATACTATTTTAGGTATATTAACCCTAAAAAGTACATTTTAATATCTATTTTTACTTATTAATACTTAATCGTTTACGTAAACCATAAACATTTACGTAATAATTTTTTGCAAATCTTATATGAAACTATATTACAAAGTTTAAAACTTAGAATTGTATATAAAACTTGTAATATAGCTTAATGCCATTTTATAAATAATCATTGAAATATCTTATTTTCCTATAATCGGTTATATATATTGCTATTAATTTTCTACATTTCAGCTGCAATTGAGCACTTACAATACTAGAACTGTAAATTTAAATTTATTAGCGCAACTTATATATCTTTAATCTTTTTCACTGTTTCTCTTTCTATGATTTCAAATGGCATTATTATGCTTTCAACTTTTTCGTTGTAAGAAATTCTTTTTATTAACATTTCAACAGATTTTTTACCCATATCATATAAAGGTTGTGCTACTGTTGTTAAAGGTGGATATGACATTTCAGCTATATTTGTGTTATCATAACCTATTATAGAAATATCCTCTGGTACTTTTAAACCATTCTTATGTGCTACAGATAATGCTCCAACAGCACAATCATCAGATACTGCAAAAATAGCTGTAAATTTCTCACCTGTCTTTAGAAGTTCATTCATTCCTTCAACTCCATCTATAAAGCTAAAACCTTTTTCTTTAATAAGATTTTTCTTTATAGGTATGTTATTATCTCTTAATGCTTGCAAAAATCCATTTAATCGCGGTACTCCTGCTATAGGGTCTTCAGTCGGTCCAGATATAATTGCTATTTCTTTATGGCCATTTTCAATTAAATATGTGGTTGCTGAATAAGAAGCTTGATAATCATCAACCTTAACATAAGGTAATGAATACTTATACGATAATCCTGAAACAAGAACCGTTGGAATATGTGAATCTATTATTCTTTTACATAAAGTATCATCTGGTGGTATGCTGCAAACAATTAATCCATCTACCTGTCTTTCAGATAATACCTGAAGATATTCTGACATCCTCTCCCACTTATCTCCACCATTACAAATTATAACGCTATAATTATTTCGTTGTGCAAAATCTTCTATTCCATTTAAAATTTCCACATAATATGTAGTGCTTATTTTAGGACGTAACACCCCAATAGTTCGTGTTTCCTTGACCTTGAGATTTCTTGCAATGGCATTTCTTTGATAACCAAGTTCATCCATAACTTCAATTACCTTTTTTCTAGTTTCTTCAGAATAACCATCTAGATTATTTATTATCCTAGAAACTGTAGCTACAGAAACATTAGATTTTTTAGCGACATCTTTAATTGTGGGTCTTTTAATATTACTATTCATAACATATTCCTCTTTTTCAGTAAACGTTTAAGTAATTAAATCTTATCATAGTTGTACTTAATTGTCTATATTTTTTATATAATTGTTTCTCTTCCAGAGGATGAATGGCTCTATAGCTACATCCTTTCCTTTGGCACAACTCTTCAAGTCATCGACTCAATGAATTTGCAAATCGTCTAGAGAGTATGGCAAATAAATATCATTCCTAAACTTGACATAATGTCGTCAAGTTTACTTGATTATACTGACTAAGAAAACAAATTTATTTATAAGGAGGTATTTTTAATTATGGAAAATACTTTATCACTTGATATCAACAAAGAACTAGATGGTAAACGCGTACTTGTGACAGGCGGAACTAAAGGTATTGGTAGATCTATTGTTGATCGTTTGTTTAATGCGGGTGCAACAATAATAACAACTGCACGAACTATGCCCAATGATTTACCAGCTTCTGTAGGCTTTATTCAAGCAAATGTTAGCACACCAGAGGGTGCTGAAAAAATTATTAAAGAAACCCTTGAAAAACTTGGAGGATTGGATATTTTAATAAATAATGTAGGAGGTTCTTCCTCCTCCACTGCTGGAGCATTAAGCTTAAGTGATGATGACTGGTTACAAACATTTAACCAAAACCTATTTTCATCTGTACGTTTAGATCGTGGTTTTCTACCATCTATGATTAAACAACAGAAAGGTGTAATAATTCACATATCATCTATTCAGCGAAAGCTTCCAGGCATAATGACTATGTCATACTCTGCTGCCAAAGCAGCTATAACCAATTACAACAAAAATCTAGCTACGCAGTTTGGCGGAGACGGAATACGAATAAATACAGTTGCCCCAGGTTTTACAGAAACAAAAGCTGCTGAGCGTCTTATTGAAAGAATGGCAGAAAATTCTGGAATTGACTATAATAGCGCACGTCAAGAATTAATGGATAACCTCGGTGGCATACCACTTGGTCGTCCGGCAAAACCTGAAGAAGTAGCTGAACTTGTTGCTTTTCTTGTATCAGACAGAGCTTCCTACATTACTGGTAGTGAGCATATTATTGATGGTGGCATAATTAGAACCATATAGCACCAAAGGATGGTTTACAAAATAATGCAATATGAAATTATTAAACTATATATTAATTACTAGTAGAGCAGAGACTTTATGGGTACTTTATTAAAGGATATCTATGCCATAAAATTGTCTTCTAATCGATGGTCAGGTAATCCCAGAAACTACATTAAATATTTTAGGAGGTAAAAGAATATGATCGTAAATAATTTATTATTAAAATTAAGAAATATAGATGCTGATACTATTAAAAAAACTCAAGAAATTCTTCTAAGTATGAGAGGAAAAATAGAAGCTCTAATAGATATACAAGCTGAAATAAATATACGTCCTGGTGAAAGCAATTATGATATAATTTTGATTACAAAATTTGCATCATTGGAGGATTTGGATAAATATCTTATTCATCCTAAACACTTAGAAGTTGCTAAATATATAGCCAGTGTCTTAGATACACAAGCATCCGTATGTTATAACTTATAAATAGTAACACAACTACTTCTTTCAAAAATAATAATTAGTATATTTAATACTAAAACAAGAAATTACTACCTTCCTAAATTATCTTCAAAAAGTTAATGTAGGAAGGTCTATTTCGCTTAGAAATTGGTATATGCTGCCATACTACTTACCAAGACTCAAATATAAGATATAATTACTTAAATGAATTTCAATCTCCTTGTATTTCTATAGCTTCCACTACATATGAATTATTAGATTAGATAAAGTCTGTCATTGGAAGAGGTTTTATTAAACAAAAGAAAAATTATAATAAATCTAAACTTAAAGATTGTTACAGTTATATTCTAAAATATAATGCTGCAATTAAATTACTGGAAGAAATTTATCCTTATTTAGTTATTAATTCAAAAAGAAAAAGAGCCGAACTTATATAAAATAAATATAAAACTCTAACTCCTAGGAATGGTAGATATTCTGAAGAACTTCTACAAGCAAAATATGATTTTTATAATGAATTTATTTCGATAAAATAAAAAATCCCTGATATTACTTTATATAGTAGTATAAAGGATTTATATGGTGGAGGCGAAGCACGATCTTTAAAATCCACCAATCTCCAATTTTTTTAAACTTATATTTATCAATTACATTATTTCCCAAATGTTATATACTCACCAATATTTAATCTTTTAAGGCATTAAAGCCTTGAAAATTCTTGAAATTGCGTTTATACTAACAGTACCAATTAGAGTTCTATCTAAGTCTAATCAGCTTTAAAAACCTTTTTAATTGTTTATAAAATCTTATTTAAGGAGAATAGCTTAATGTATACAATAAACGAAGTGGCTAATATTTGTAATATTTCACCTTATACAATTCGGTTCTATGACAAAGAAGGGCTTTTACCTTTTGTCTCTAGAAATAGTACTGGAAATAGACAGTTTAGTGATTCAGATTTAAACGTTGTTAAACTTATTTGCTGTTTAAAGAACACTGGAATGCAAGTTAAAGAGATCAGAAGATATATTGATTTAGTTATGCAAGGCGTTGAAACCAATGGACAGCGAAAGCAGATTATGATTGATCATCGGAAAGAGGTTATAAAGCAAATAGATGATTTAAAGAAAAATTTAAATATCATCGATTTAAAAATTGCTCTTTATGATTCCGATGACAAGTCGTCTCTTTCTCATATATTTTCAGAACAATAAGATAACTAAAAAAAGCAAGGCATTCTGCGGTATTTTAAAGTAGAAGACTTTGCTTTTATTCATTTAGCCTAGTATAGATACTTACCTATTATGTTTCAAATTCTCAAGTTTTAATTAAATAAATTTTACGTTTGTCAGCTTTTCTGATTCTTCCCAAAGCTTTGAAGCAACCTTAATATCCATTGCCTGAGGTGCAATTGTAGCTATAGTAGGATACCCCCTCATCTCTTTCATTTTTGAAGGTCCATAATAGGTTCCGCCTGTTGCATTTTCTGCTGTCGCAGCATAAAGTGATGGCCACGCTCCATGAGCTGCTGGCTGAAATAAAAACGGACCCATTAAACGTCGTATAATTCCATTTACGCTATTCTTTCCAGCTCCATTAGGAATTAGTTCCGTTCTGGATATTCCTGGATGTGCACTCATACTAGTAATCCCCCAGCCAGCTGCATCACTTCGTCGTTGCAATTCAAACGCAAACATAAGGCATGCAAGTTTTGACTGAGAATAGGTTACCATTGGTTTATAATTGTGTTCTGCTTGAAGATCATCGAAATCTATAACTCCTGTAAGATGAGCTAAACTACTCAAGGTAATTACTCTAGGCTTATTTCCTTTTTTAAGAAGAGAAAGCATTTGTGCTGTTAATGCAAAATGTCCAAAATAATTTGTACCCATTTGCAGTTCAAATCCATCTTTTGTAACCAAACGCTTAGGCGGGGCCATTACCGCTGCATTGTTTATAAGAATATCTAAGCTTTTGCATTGCGATCTCATTCGTTCACCAAATGCTTCTATAGATGCAAGATCTGCTAGATCAAGTTCTTCGAAACGTATATTCCCAGAAGGATTTATTTTCTTAATCTTTCTTATAGCTTCTTCTCCTTTATCCTTATTTCGACCAGCCATTATAACCTCGGCTCCTGTGCGAGTCATCTCCAATGCTGTTTCATATCCAATTCCTCCAGTACCTGTAATAACAACCGAGCGATCTTTTTGTGATGTTATATCTGCCGAGGTCCAGTTACGTTTGATATTTTCTGCCATAATAAACACTCCTTTTAATTTATTCTGTACTAGCTTGTATACTGATTGATTTTATTTGTTTTATAATATAGTCCTTATTTACATCGCATGCCTTTCATAACTAAAATCATAAATTTCACTTAGGTCTTCTTTTCATATAATATATCTTACTTCTGAAAATACTTGAATAATTTCAAGTATATTTTTTCTTGCTTACTAAATTAATAATGTGTTTTAAAAGCTATTAATTTGTACTTTATATAAATGATAGCACTTAGAGTTTTATAGAAGTCAAGCATTTTATTAATGGGATTTTGTGAACTGTATATCACATTGAATAAGCCGTTAAATCTGTTATCTTTCCGCTTATGCAATCCACTCCTGCTCGAAAACACATAACGATTATTTAATACCAAAGACGCTCCTGAATCAGATGAATGTTATTAAAATACACTTGCATATTTTTAAGTTAAAAATCGCTTTTTTATCTCTATAACCATTCTCTTCATACCTGGCATAATCCAAATAAAATGCTTATTGAAAAAATTATCTTAAATAATAAAAATAGAAATGAACAGGCAATCACTTAGAGTACTATCTAAGTGATTGCCTGTTTATCTTAATAATATTCTCTTATAAGATTATGTATATAAAACCTTCTCCAAATCTATAAAATTTAAAATAACCCACGAAAATCCAAATTTTAGATTTTCGTGGGTTTCATTGGTGGGGGCGAAGCGTGACCTTTAAAATCCACCATAAATTCACATACATAATCCTTGTTTATATTTATCATAATCTATTTTTTGTAGTCTACCAGAATAAAGTGAACTTGTACTAAAATATTTTATTAAGGTCTATATACCTCATCTATAATTTCAAACCCTTTTTCCTCAAGTAGCTTATCTACCCATTGTCTACTAATGCATCTATTATATCAAATTGAACACTTTACCATAGTTGGATATATTCTAACATATTATAAAATTATTTTTAATGATTATTTATTAACAACATTCTTTGGTTCACCCTTTATAAATGCATCTAAATTGTCTACTGCTATATTCATAAGTCTTTGTCTGCTTTCTTTTGGAGCCCATGAAATATGGGGAGTAATAATACAATTTTTTGCAGTAAGTAATGGATTGTCTCCTTTTATTGGTTCTGTTGATACAACATCAACACCTGCTGCGTATACTTTTCCACTATTTAATGCATCTGCAAGATCTTGTTCTACAATTAAAGGACCTCTTAAATTATTAAGGATAATTACCCCATCCTTCATTTTTGAAATGTTGTCTCTATTTATAATTCCTTCTGTAGATGGAAATAAAGGACAATGTAGTGCAATAACATCTGATTCAGAAAATAATGTATCAAGAGATACATACTCAGCAAGTTCCTTACATGCATCCTTTGGATATTCATCAAATACTATAACTTTCATGCCAAGTGCTTTTGCAATTCTTCCTGTAGTCTGCCCAATACGACCAAAACCGATAATCCCCATTGTCTTGCCTGCTAATTCGATTAAAGGATAATCCCAGAAACACCAATCATTATTGTTTTCCCAACGTCCATCATGTACTGCTTTATCATGGTGAGCAATATGATGGCAGATCTCAAGCAAAAGTCCAATTACAAACTGACCAACTGCATCCGTCCCATACGTTGGGATATTAGTAACTGAAATACCTTTTTCCTTAGCCGCTACAACATCAACAACATTGTATCCAGTAGCTAACACACCAACGAATTTAATATTAGGACATTGTTCAAAAGTCTCTTTTAATATTGGTGCCTTGTTTGTAAAAACAACCTCTGCACTGCCTATTCTTTCAACAATCTTATCCCCAGGTGTTCTATCATATACCGTTAGATTTCCTAACCGCTCTATACCATCCCATGTGATATCACCAGGATTTAATGTATAACCATCTAATACTACAATATTCATAATATTAATTACCTCCAAATTATTAGTCTTCTACAAGAGCCCATGCTCTATTAATAACTCTCTTTGTATTTGCTAAAACAATGTCCCCATCTTCATCACCCCAAGGTTTTACCTCTAATGACAATACATAAGGATTCTTCGCATTGAAAAAACCTTCTTCTTTTAATACTGTAAAAAAGTCTACTAATTCTTCAACATCATTTGCACTATTAGGAAATCCAAATCTTGGATGTTGATCACCATAAGCTTCACATCCCTTTTCTACTACTGCATTTCCAATGTGGAAATGTGTGATATAAGGTCTTAACGTTTGTATAACAAACTTTGATGTTTCATAAGTTGTTGGAAAATGAGATAAATCAACCAATAAACCAAAATTATTATTTGTCATTCTCATATCAGCCGCAAATTGTGCTGCATAAGGTGCTGGTCCAATTAATGCTGCTTTATCCATATCAAAATCAAATGCTTCCAGCTCAATCATCATATCTTTTTTAGCTGCATAATCACATAAATTTCTTGTTGTTTTTAATAATTGAGAATATGCTTGATTTTTTGTTTCTGATTCCCATTTTCCTGCTAAAAATGCAATACCTTTTGCACCTAAATATTCTGCTTCATCTATTGCTTTAATTAGTGTAGCTTCTGCTTTTTTTCTTCCTTTTTCATTAATATCATTTGGATTTAAACCAGATCCTAATAATCTAGGCTGTGCTCCATAACAAACTTTAATATGTGATTGTTCTAATATTTTTTGGCTGCACGTGTTTCATCATCTGCTACTTTAGTTACCTCTAAAGATGTAAAATAAGGATCACATGCAAGTGATTTAATGGATTCAAGTAAAGGATAATTTGCTGGTGGATGTGACATCCATTGAATAGTTCCTACTAGAAAATACTTTTGAATTGGATCTTTCATTTTTCTACCTCCTAAACTTCATTAAAGTATATTTAGAATCAAATTTTAAAATAATGCCACTTTAACTGATATAAAGTGGCATTATCTCCTATATTTTTTCTAATACACCTAGTTCCTCACTATTATCATCTATTTAGATGTATAAAGACTTTATTAAGCTCTATATACCTCATCTATAATTTCAAACCCTTTTTCTTCAAGTAGCTTATCTACCCATTGCCTATTAACTGTTCCTGATGCTGAAGCTGCAACCTTTGCTGCATCCCCTGCTGCAATAGTTTTCGCTTTCTCTAATATTTGCGCTGCATCATTTTTAGGAATTACTATCACTCCATCAGCATCCCCAAGGATTATATCTCCTGGATTAACAGCTATACGCCCACATGCTATTGTCACATTTACTTCACCAGGACCTTCTTTGTAAGGGCCACCAGGAGTTGTCCCTGTTGCGTAAATTGGCATTGTATATTTTGATATTGTATCAATATCACGTATAGGTCCGTCTATTACTATTCCTTCAATCTTTTTAAAATCTGAAAGATATTTATACATAATTTCGCCCATTATTGACTGGCTTCTATCCCCTTCATTTGAGAATACAATTACATCTCCTTCTTCGGCCATATTAAGTGCTTTATGTAATGCAAGGTTATCACCAGGACGAGCTTTTACAGTTAAAGCTACTCCACACATGCTCTTTGTTGGACTTGACATTAATTTTATATCTGAGTGAAGTGCACATAAACGCCCCATAGCATCTGCAACATTAGCTGCTGGAATTTCACTAAATGCTTTCACTAATTCTTTATCTGGAAGTTCTCTCTTTAAAAATATTCTATTTCCTACTGGCATATTAATCTTCTCCTTTTCATCTATAATTATTATATATAAATATTATTATCAGAATTGAGTATTTACAGATTTATTCAATTGTTTTTTCTTTAAATAAGTTGTTATATTTATTTAAGGCTATATCTAATTTTTTATTTAGGTCAATTACTTCTGCATCTAATTTTTTACTTATATCAATTACATCTGCATCTATTAACTTATATCTATCCTCTATATAAGTATTTAATTCTATTAAAGTATTTAGTTCTTGTCTAATTTTATAAATAAACATATCTATTTCTTCTAATGTTTCCATATAATTCTCCCTACTGCTAATATTTTTCATAAATATTAATATATTAATTTATACATGGTACAATAAATATACTGCACTATTTAAGCTAATATAGATTAATTAAATGTAAAATATTAATTAGATAGAACATATCTATACTATTTTTAAATTAATCTTCAAAAGTTTCAGCTGTATCCCAATCTATTGCTTTAACAGGCCATGTTGGTTGTTTTCCTTCATACACTTCATGAATACCAATAGCAGAATGAAGTGATGCTCTATCAGTTGCTTCCTTTGTAGCTGCACCAATGTGTGGTGATACAACAACATTTTCTAAATATAATATAGGATTTTTAGGATCTACTGGTTCTTGTTGAAGAACATCTAATCCTGCACCAGCAATTACTTTATCTTTACATGCTTCATAAAGTTCAACTTCATTTACAATAGCACCTCTAGCAGCATTTATAAGGAATGCTGTTGGTTTCATCATTTCAAATTGTTTCTTTCCAACAAATCCTTTAGTAATTTTAGTAGTTGGACAATGAAGAGAAACAAAATCACTTTCTTTGTAAATTCTTTCAATATCTCTTACTACTTCTACACCTTCAGGGAAATCAGCTCTCTTCTTATATGGATCATATGCAAGAACTTTCATATTAAAACCATGCATACATTTCTTAGCTACAATTGAACCGATATTACCACATCCAATAATACCAACAGTCTTTCCATCAAGTTCGCTCTTAGTTGTTTTTAGTTTAGCTTTATAGTAATCCTCAATAAAGTCTCTTCTAACCACTGTGTAGTTTCTTGAACAATAAAGCATATACATCATTGTTACTTCTGCAACAGACATACTATTGGCTGTTGGGCAATAAAGAACTTGTACACCATGATCCTTTGCTGCTTGTAAATCAACAGTATCAAAACCTGCTCCATGTCTCACAATAACTTTTAGTTTATCAGCTGTCTCAAATACTTCTCTAGTAATCTTAGAAAGACGAACTATCATAGCATCTATACCTTTAATATCTCTAATTATATCTTCTGTTTCCATTCCACTTCCTGTAATAAGTTCATGGCCTTTGCTTTCTAGATATTCTCTGCCTTCTTCCATAATTTCTTGTGGTAATAAAATTTTGTATCCCATTATAATATCCTCCTACTAATCTTTAAATTATTTATTTTATTTTGTATTTTTAATTTTCATAAATATAATCTGGTGCACAGTACATGATATAACCATCTTTAATAGTCATTTCTGGTTTAAGCAATTTATCAGCTAAGAAAGTTGAGCCTTTCCAGTCTCTATATAATTGTTGTTTATCCATAATGTCAAAAATTGAAACATCTGCATATGCGCCTTCTGATAGACAACCAATTTCATTCTCCATATTCATAAGTTTTGCTGGTCTTTCCGTTGTCATCTTAACCACTTCATTTAAACTAATTCCCATACATAAATATCTAGACATTAAATTGGGAAGTGAAAATATAGGTCTTCTATACATGCTGCCCAAAACTAGATCTGTACTGCACATATCTGCTATAAACCCTTGTTCCATAGCCTTTGTCATTACTTCAAAATCACCATGTTTTCTACCTTCAGCAGTATCAAATATGATTCCTCTTTTTCGAGATTCTAGTACACAATCATATAGTTTTCCATTTTCATCTATGATTGTATTTTTTACTCCCTGATAAACATGTTGAAATATATCTCCTGGTCTAAGTAATTCTAATACTTCTGAAGTTGGAACTGGAATATTTGTACAATGTACTTCAACTGGACATCCAATTTTATTTGCAATATCAATAGTTGCAATTAATGGTTGAATTCCGAGTCCTTCTGCTAATTCCTCGCTTTGTCTAATTTTCAATCCTAAAATGTTATCCTTATTTTCTTTAAATATCCTATCCATCTTTTCAGGATTAAAATATTTTGGATTAATGCATTCATGATAACTTGTAGTAACAAGTCCAGCAGAACAAACTTGTAAAAAGCTTTTTATTCTGACTTTACTACGAGCAATAACAGCCTGCCTAAATATATTGTAATTTGAAACACCCGCTGTAAAATCTATCGCACTTGTAACACCTGTTGGTATATATGCTGTATCTGGATAAAGACCTATATCTGTTCCATCCTGAAACATATGAGCGTGGGAATCAATAAGTCCTGGAAATACATATTTACCCTTTGCATCAATTACATGCTTTGCTTCTTCGCCCTCTTCATACTTGGTTATTTTGCCACCATAAATAGCAATTGGCCTGACTTCGTCCACATTATTTTTAGGATCAATCACATGTCCATTTATAATTAATAAATCTAACATTTCTTTTCTTCCTCTCCTTAAATTTTTAATACTTTGTAGAATTTCAAAAACATTAATTTTATTTATGCATTATGATAAAAAACATATGTCTTTTTATCTATTGGAGAATTTACCAAAGTCCAATTACTTTCCAATAAGGTAAGCCTATGCATAAGAATATAACTAATGCTACACCAACCATTATTGTTCCTACTCTCCAAAAATCTTTTTGAGTGCAATATCCTGTTGCGAATGTATAAATTCTTGCCCCATTTCCATAATGTGTTAACAGTGAACCATAACCAGCAAAGAAAGCAAGTAATAATGCTACTACCGTAATTGGTGCTTGTGTAGTTAAAGCTAATGCAAATAGCACAGGATAGAAAGATGCAACAAAGGCACTATTTGACACAAAGAAATATCTAACTGCTAAACTGATTAAAAGTAAAATAATCGTAGCCACTAATCCATTTAGCTGTGACAGCTTCAAATATCCTTCCAGCACTTTTGCAAGCCAAGTATAAAATCCTTGTGATGCTAATGCTGATGCAACTCCATAAAATGAACCATACCAAATAAACGTATTCCATGCACCTTTTTCTCCAATAACATCATTCCAATTAAGAATCCCAAACAATAAGGTAAGTGCTAAAAATACAAATGCTACAATCTGCATTGTTAAACTTACAAACGGTATTTGTGGTCCAAACATCCATCCAATAATAGCTAATACAAATAAAACAGATAGTATTTTTTCTTCTTTTTTCATTGGCCCCATCTCTTCAAGACCCTTTTTCATCATTGGTTTTATATCACCGAGATCCTTTAATTCTGGTTTATAAACCTTATATACTACGAAAGGGCTAAGTATCAAAACCAATCCTGCTGGAACAACAGCTGCCTTAAACCATGTCATCCAGTCCAAATTAACATTAAGCATTTTTTGTGCAAGAGAAGCTGTAATCGCATTTGTTGCCATACCTGTTAAAAAAAGCACTGCTGTTGACATAGATATTACATACATTAGCATTGTTAAATATGCACCAAGCTTACGTGGCTCTTTTTCAGGTGTTGATCCTACCCCCTCTGCAATATTTCTAAAAATTGGGTAATCAATTGATGTACGAGACGTATTTGAACCAGTAGCAGGACTTAATATTAAATCTACTATCATTAACATATATCCTAATCCTAATGAAGTTTTTCCAAACCTAGTAAGTAAATTATATGCAATTCTTTTCCCGAGACCTGTTTTAACAAATGCTGTACATACAATACAAACTGCTAAAATAAACCATGCCATATCTGTTCCATAGCCTGCATAGGTTATCTTAGGATCAATAAACATTGACATAATTCCTATAATAATCAGTGTAACAACTGGTTCTGAAAACGGCTTAATTACTATACCTAATAACAATGCTATATATAATGCCACAACATGCCATGTTTCTGGCTTTAACCCCTCTGGTACTGGCATCACCCAAAGTGCTAACGGTATCAGAATAACCGGACATAGCTTTAATAAAGTTTTCTTATCCATTGATTTTCTCTCCTTTATATTTTATTTTCATCGTTCCACTTAATATGTACTGAATCTCACTACAATAATATTTACCTCCTTAGTTAGACATAAGATTTTTTCACTATCCCCTTTCAAATCGTTTACTTGATTTTGGTATCTTAAAACTTATTAATTAACTCTATATCAATTTATATAGCAAAGTGTGTGCCAAACTTTTTATAAAATTTAAAATTTTTTTTACTTTTCTGACCAAGCCCTCTAAAATTCCAGTATTCGTTTACATAGAATCATCTTAATATACTCAAAATTTATCTATCTAAATATCTTGCATTTAACTAAACTATAATGTATACTTTCAAAACGAAATACTTTTTCATTTCATTATATTTCATCTTGAAATATAATGAAATAAATTAATTAGAGGTGATATCAAAATGAACAAGGATATTATTATTATGTCTTCATCTACAAGCTTTACTAAAAAATTTAATAAACTATTAAAAAAGAAGAAGCTAAGTTATCCCATTATTGAATCTACCGGAAATAGGACTATAGAAATAGCAAATCAATTTGTTACTGAAGGTGCTAAAATAATTATTACTCGAGGTAAGAACCTATCTCTTTTGCGTCAAAATATAAATACTATTTTAATAGATGTCCGTTATACCTACGAAGACATATATTTTTCATTAAAAGAGGCAAAAAATTACTCAAATAAAATAGCCTATATAGGCTTTGACTTAGCTTATGATGTAGCAGCAAAATTTAAAGCTATTTCAAAAGAGGATTTTTTACTTATACAGCCCGACTCAGTATCTCATGTTGATGAAGTTGTTAAAAAATATTCAGATAACGGTATTGAGGTATTTATTGGAGGTATTACTGTAGCAAATTCTGCTAAAAAATACGGAGTTAAAAGCATAATGATAGATGTCGATGAAATTTCTCTTGATATAGCTTTGAATGAAGCTATATCTTTGCTTAACTTTGAACTAGAACGAAGAAAAAATTATGAAACAATTACCCAAATTTTGAATTCCACAACTGAAGGTATTATTGGAATTGATCAATATTCTCGAATTAGATATATAAATGACAGAGCTAAAAAATTCATAACTGATGAAAATAACAATGTTTTAGTAGATGAAATAGTTAACCTGCCAGTAGTTAAGAATACAATAAAACACGGCACTGCTAAATACAATGAATTACTTAAAATAGGGAATACTTCATTGATACTAAACAGTCGTCCATTAAAAATAGATAACAATATTTTTGGAGCAGTTGCAAGCATACAAAAATCAGATTATGTTCAAAGTGCTGAGAAAGAGATACGTAAAAATTTAAATACAAAAGGTCATATTGCCAAAAAAAATTTTAACGATATAATAGGTAAAAGTAAAATTCTAACAAAAGCAATAGACAAAGCAAAAAAATTTGCAAAATCCGATAGTACTATTTTAATAACTGGTCCTTCTGGAGCTGGAAAAGAAATTTTTGCTCAAAGTATACATAACTATAGTAATAGACATAACGAACCCTTTGTTGCTATAAACTGTGCAGCTCTTCCTAAAAGTGTATTAGAAAGTGAACTCTTTGGTTATGTCAAAGGAGCATTTACTGGAGCAAGACCTGAAGGAAAAACCGGAATATTTGAATTGGCACACAATGGTACTGTTTTTTTAGACGAGATTGGAGAAACTTCACAGGATATACAAGTAAAACTACTAAGAGTTATTCAAGAAAAGGAAGTTATCAGAATAGGTGATGACAAGGTTATACCTGTTAATGTAAGAATAATTAGTGCTACTAATAAAAACCTGTTAGAAAGAATTGAAAAAAATGAATTTAGAGAGGATTTATATTACCGTTTATGTGTTCTAGAATTAAGGCTTCCTTCATTAGATCAACGAAAAGATGACATTCCACTGTTAATTAAACATTTTATTTCTAACAATGCTCCAGGCACTAAAATCACCAATGAGGCCCTTCAACTTCTTGGTAGTTTCCCTTATGCTGGAAATATACGACACCTTCAGAATACTGTAGAAAGACTTATTGTAATGTGTGAAAACAATATTATTGACGAAAACTTAATTTATGAGGTTTTAGATTTAAATCCTAACGATTTAGAAAAAAAATTTATACAAGAATTCTCTGAAGATCAGAATAATACTATTTCAGAAATTGGAAAAATAGAAAATCAACTTATAAAAGATGCTTTAAAAAAATATAATGGCAATAAAACCAAGGTGGCAAGAGAACTTGGAATGAGCTACACAACCCTATGGCGCAGACTTAAGAATATGTAGGGATACTAACGTATTATCATTACACTATATACAATTTTTCTTTAATTCCTTACAAATTAAAGAAAACCAGGAAATCCAAATTTTAGATTTTTGAGCGTGGTTTTTTATTGTAGTTCCACCGGTGACAAAAAAAAACGACCACCTGTAAGTAGCTATTCAAGCCACATGCAAATGGTCGTGGATTTTATGGTTGCGGCGAAACGTGACCTTTGAAATCCACCGCCTCAAATCTACATAAAACAACTCATAAAAACTATTTTAGTTCTAAATAACGAAAAAGTGATACACTTTACGTATTCCTTTTTCTTATATATGATATAATAATATTTTCTTTAGATTTAAATTCAATAATTAGTTATCTGCTATTTATTGATATTATCTCAAACAATTTATCCTCATCAATTTCTTCTTCACTATTATCAAACTGTTTAATTTCCACATTACTCCATAAGCATTTCCTAGATTTAAGACTTTCTAAAAATGTATCCCAATTTGCAATTTTCCAATCGTCTCTTTTAATATTACGGTTTTTAATTCTTTTAAGTAAAACTTCTGAATTAACAGTTACTTCTAAAACTAATGGTGTAGAATCTTCCCAACTATACTTTTCTTTGAGTTTTTGTATATATTTCTCATCTGAAAAATATCCTAAAAATGGTGCATCTAATATCACCGAGATACCATTTCTTACATTGTCAGCAGCAATTTCAAGTAATGTTTCATATTCTAAAGGCATAACTTCCGTTTGGTAAAATTCACAACCATCTCTTTCATTAGGTGAAATCCCTTGAGTTTCTAATAGTTTTCCAGTAAATCTATTACAAATAACATCTTTATCCAAATAACTGAATTTTAAATGTGATGAGATTAATTTTCCAACTGTTGATTTTCCAGAGCCTGCTGCTCCAACCAAAAATATAACCTTAGGCGTCATATATATTGTTCTCCTTATAATTTATTTTGCTTTCTTTAAAAATACCCCATATGAAATAGCTCCAAGTATTAGTAATCCAGCGCCTACTAAAAATACATAATTGAAATTTCCGGTTGTATCTATAATATAACCTGCAACTATTGGTGCTAATGCTGCTCCTAAAAATCCTCCAAAATTTTGAATAGCTCCTAAAGAGGCAACTTGATTACTAGGTGCAACATCTGAAGCAAGTGTCCAAATAACACCTGAAGGTAATTGAGATGCGAAATAACCAAGGGATAATAATACAATGCTTACAACTGTGCTGCTAATAAATGGTAGTGGTGCTACTGATGCTGCTGCTAGAATTGCACCACCTACAATCGGAACTTTACGTGCAGTTATATTTTGTACACCTTTTTTTATTAAACGATCTGATATGAATCCGCCTAAAAGTACCCCAACTATACCACATATATATGGTAATGAAGCAACAGCCCCCATTTCTTTTAAGCTAAATCCACGAGCTTTTACCAAATATGCTGGTAACCAAGTCAAGTAAACCCATATTGTAAACATTATTCCAAAGTTTCCTATAATCATAAACCATGTATTTTTGAATTTGAATAATTCCCCCCAAGAAGCTTGTTTTTCAGAAGACTTTGCCCTTTTGTCCTCTGCCGCTAATTCTAGTGCACCTTTAATTGTAAGTGTTTCTTCTGATGTAGGATCTCTGTATAATTTTGCCCATACTATTAATACTACATAGCCCAATACACCTATTAAAACAAACATACCTTTCCATCCTAAAGTAAGCATTAATAAAGTTAAAAGTGGTGGTGCTAGTGCATTAGCAATTTGTGAACCTGTATTAATTACTGAAACTGGTACTCCTCTTTCTTCATCAGAAAACCATCTTTGATTTACTTTTAATCCAGCAGTAAAAAATGGTGATTCAGCTATTCCTAAAAATACACGCGCCATGTAAAAGATAGAATATGAAGTTGCGAATGAACATAGAATAGTTGCTGTTGACCACAACCCAGAAGCCCAAGAAAACATCTTCTTAGGTCCAAATTTATCCACTAGCCAGCCAGATGGTAAATTGGCTATAGCATATGGCCATAAAAATGCAGAAAGTAACAGACCCATTTGAGTAGAAGATAATCCAAATTCTGATGCAATTGTGGTATTGGCAACACTTAGATTTGCTCTATCAAGATAATTGACAATTGCACCTATAAGTAGTAAAATAACAAAAGTCCAGCGTAATTTATTAAGCTTTTTAGGAACGTTTACTTCTTTTGCCTCAGCAATGTTTTGTGAATTTTCTATTTGATTCATAATAATACCTCCAATCATAAATATAAACGTTTTCTTGTATGTTTTGGTAATGAATATTTTTGTAAAGTTACACGGTCAAATGCCTTTACAAAAATGAACTCTATATATTAAAACTAGTAGAAAAACTGGTAATTTCTCTATTAGTTTTATCATAAGCACCTCCAATCATTCATCTAAGTGTTTCTATATGTGATCTATGGGTAATAAATATTTTTTGCAAAGGCACATATTTGAGAATCTTTGCAAAAAATACCATTAACATTGGTCGGAACGATGATAATAAATATACTTTAGCGGCACTCCTTAACTATTTGAAGAAATTGTTTAGCTGCCTCAGTTACTTTTGTATAATTACCATCTTTTTGCGCAGCCTTAGTAATAAAACTACCAACTGCAACGCAAGCTACTCCTGCTTCAAACCATTCTTTAACATTTTCAGGGGTAACTCCGCCTGAAGGCATAATTGGTGCTTGTTCCAATGGAGCTTTAATGGATTTTACATACGCTGGACCTACATAATCAGTTGGGAATAATTTTATAATATCGGCACCAGCTTCCATTGTTGCAAAAAATTCTGTTGGTGTATATGCCCCACTTGCTGTAATAACTTGATAAGAATTTGCCATTTTAATCATCTCAGTATTTAGTTGTGGACTTACTAACAAACTTGCACCTGCTAAAATTGCTGCACGTGCAGTTTCAGCTTCGCATACAGTTCCAGCTCCTATTACAATACCTTCATCTTTATATTTTTTTGATAATTCCTTAATAACACCTAATGCATTGGGCACAGCCATCGGTATTTCTAGTACCTTAATTCCGCCTTCTATAGCAGCATCAGCTACTTTAATTACTTCTTGTTCATCATCTAAACGTATAATTAAAACTATTCCTGTTTCATCTATTTTTTTTAAATTCTCTAATTTTTTCCACATATAACTCTTCCTCCATTCATTTTGTTTGGTTAAAGTATAAATCATTTCTAAATATGAATCACCTCCCCAAAATAATCCAATACTTATTATGACCTAATCAATCATATATAACTTACTACCTGTATATCCAAGTTTTCTTGAAATTTGCATTGCAGTATCTACAACTGCCTTTGAAACAACTATTTTTCTATCTTCAGTCATCGTGTTATATAAACTGGTAACACTAATTGACGCAACTGGATTACTCCACTGATCATAAATTGCAGCACCAATACAGTACATTTCTTTGTTATCTTCACGGTTATCAATAGAATATCCACGCATTCTAATTTCTCGCATATCCTCTAATACTTCTTCAATAGTAGTTTTAGAAAATTCAGTTTTTCTGAGCAACTCTTTTTTGCTAAGTATGTTACTAATTTTTTCATCTGGATAAGCAGCTAGTAGTGCCTTCCCTAAACCAGTCGTATATATATATCTTCTTGATCCAAGTTTAGCAGTCGGCCTCATAAATGAATGATTTTCAGCCTTATCAAGATAAACAATTTCTCCATTATCTTCTATTCCTAAAAATACTGTACTTCCTGTTTGTTTATTAAGTTCTTGAATATACGGTCTTGCCTGATCAGTAACACCTAGACTAGATATATAGGCACTACCTATTTCAAATGCAAGCAAACTTAATCCGTAAGTTTTTAGTCGCTCATCTTTCATTTCAATTAATCCCTTATTTATAAGAGTTTGAATTAACTCAAATGTACTGCTTTTAGGCCACGAATGAGCTTGACATATCTCATTTAATGTCAAATGATTGTTGCTGCGAGCCATTAGTATTAGTAAATCCACAACTCTTGCAGCTGATTTATTTTCTTTTGAAATAGCCATTTAACCGCCTCCAGTTCATATACGCGAACATAATTCACATCTTTAATTAAATTTAATTATCTGCCTACACATTTTTAATATTGAAATAATATATTTCCTAAGCATAATATTAAAATATAGGCTAATTTTATTATACATTTTTATTTTTTAATTACTAGATGTTTTCTAATTTGACTTACTTTTGAATACTATACTAGTATTTATATCGTTAGATATATTCGTATATACGAACCAAATTCGCTATTTGCATGTTTATGTTTTCATTATAATCAAACAGCATGTATTTGTAAATATTTTTTTATATAATATATATATAAACTCTATGTAATTTGTAAGAAAATAGGTAGCAATTTACTTTTTTAGATAGGTAATTATACTTTTTTCTTTTATTTAAATGATAGTCTTCTCCAAATAAAATCTCCTCTTACAAATAGGTTTGTCTTATTTTAAATATTCGCCACTCTAAAATTTTTTATAAGTGAAAAAAACCACGAAAATCCAAAAAAATGATTTTCGTGGTTTTCATGGTGGAGGCGAAGCGTGACCCTTAAAATCCACCAAGTACGTTAATTGTAATAGATATCTAAATCAACTTCTCATTAATAAATTTAGATGAAATTCTCTTTATTGATATATAATCAAGTATCAAGAGAACACCACCAGCTATAAACATTACAAGATTACTGAGCAAAAGCACACCTGTCATTTGACCTATTAATACAATAATCACTGGAAGTACAAGAAGACCGCTTACCTGCTGTGCCTCTTGGAAAGTTTCTGACTTTGCTGATACCCTCACAGTAAATACTAAGGATAATAAATTGATTGCAGGTGAAATCCAAAATATAATTATAAGCCATTCTACATCTGGAAAAATGAGTCCTCCAAAATACATAAAGCCACCTATATTACATATAACTCCAAAGACTGCGAATGAAATCAAAGTTATGATATAAGATGGTATAAGCACGCCTAAAATCTTAGCTCTAAGTAATTGTTCCATGGATATTGGAGTGTAAAGAAGAGATTCTAGAGTTTTATGCTCCTTTTCTCCTACAAAACTGCTGGCTCCAATTACTCCTGAACACATTATAGGAATTATAAGAAAATATGATGGAAACATAAAATTTATCATTACTTTTATTAAAAGTTGAGCTTGAGAATATGATCCATATTCAGAAGGCAATTTTTTTATAAGAGGTGCCATCTTTGTAATCATACTTGAATCATTTCCAATAAAACTTACACCTATAAAAAGCGCAATTGGCATAATTATAATTAAAATTATTGGTACTATAGTCATAGGTAAAATAACACGTTTGGAACTTGTTATTTCATTTATATCTTTATATATCAATGCTTTTTCACTTCTATTCATATTCAACCCCCTCCAAACTTATAATGTTATATCATTGGACTGACCTTTTATATATTTAAAGTACAGTTGTTCCAAAGACCATTTCTGCTGAGTTGCCTCAAAGATCTCCCCACCACTTTTTAGTATGCTTTGTATTAGATAATTTACCTCTTCATCTCCTGAAATAGATTTAACATATACATCATTACCTTCATGGATAAAATTAAATTTCTCTGAAATATTATTGCCTCTAATTTTTAATTTAAGAGTTGCATTTTTCCTTGAAGCCAGTTCATCAAAGGTACCTAAACCAAGGATATTGCCATTATTAATAAAACCGTATAAAGTACAGATATCTTCAGCATATTTTAATTGATGAGTACAAAGAAAAATTGTAACCTCATTTTCCTCTGCAAGTTCTTTTATAAGTTTTGTAACATTCAGAGCATTCTCTGGATCTAAACCTGAAGTTGGTTCATCGAGGAATAACACTTTAGGATTATGGATTAATGCCACTCCTAGTGATACTCTCTTTTTCATTCCTGTACTTAAAGCTTTCACCTTTTTATTCTTTACCTCTAGTAACTCAAGTCTTTTCAAAATAAAATCAGCACGTTCACCAAGTTGATTTTCATCCATTCCATGCATTTTCCCAAAAAATATTAGGTTTTGTTTCACAGTAAGGTTCTCATAACAGGAGGAACTTTCAGTCACAACTCCACATAATCTATGAATCTCAAGATTATTTTTTCCAATAGGTATCCCTAAAATATCAGCATGACCTGATGTTGCTAAAAGAATTCCATTAAGAATTCTAACGGTTGTGGTCTTACCTGAACCATTTGGGCCCAGAAAGCCAAATACCTCACCTTTTGGTATACTAAGACTTATATTGTTCAAAGCATCAATCTGTCCATCATAAGATTTTTTAAGATTCTCAATATTTATTGCATTCATCTTCTCCATCTAACTTCCCTTTCAATTTTTTAACAAGCAAGTTATATCGTTCATCTTCTTTTAATGATATAAATGCAGGATTTTCAGTAATAGAACTAACAAGTTTTTCCTTAATGGTTTTCTCGTCAACTGGAGTATTTGCTCCAATAAAATTACTTTCCTCAAGCCATTGATTAACCTTAGTAAAGTATTCATTTCCTTTAAACGTTAATGGGAACTTAATATTACAAACAGCATTTACATATTGCTTTAGTGCATCTATGGCCTTTTCTTTCTTTTCTTGAATTAAATATCCTTGGGCAGCAACAATATGAATTCCTAAAACATCATTTGTAAAAATCTTATTAAGCATAAAAGAATCAATAATTTGAATGCCTTGAGAATAAATTTTTTCAAACAAATCTAGTTCCTTTATATTTAAATAAAGATAATTGTTTAGCAGCGTCAATATATTTATTACCTTATTGAAAATCAGTATTTGATTCACTTCATTTGCCTTAGAGGTTTCTCCCTTCATTTGATAAGCATTAATCAAAATGACATCATCGCCACTATACGGTAATAATTTATTATCTAATAGTTGAATAACTTTCTCGTTATTTCCAAGTGTCATCTCTGCCAATGCTTCCATAGTATTTGCATTTTTTATGTCAGAAATGCTATCCGATTCTTCCTTTATTCTTTTACTCAACACAATACATTGCTTAAGGATTTCTTTTCTTATTTCACAATCTTTTTCTAAGATTGAATAATTTAATAACAATTGAATCATAGAAAGCAAAAATGGAAAGCAGGAATAGTATTTTTTTATTAATTCTTTACACTGATTAACTACTTCATCAAATGGCTTTACAGCAAATTCATATGAAAGTTCATTATAGATTTTTTTAATATATTCCTTTGTAAGCTGAGGAGAATAACCCAATAATTCATCTACTGAAATGTTGAAATATGTTGCAAGCTCTGGAAGAAGTAAAATATCAGGGAAGCTTACTCCTGATTCCCATTTTGAAACAGATGCTTTAGAAACTCCAATGTAGTCTGCCAGCTGTTCCTGTGTTATTCCCTTTGCTTTTCTCTTCTCAATAATGCATTTGCCTATATTTAATTTTTTCATATCTATCACCTACCTCTAATTACATTTTATGATGCGACCTACTCTGTGTAAATGGATTCCTAGTTGATATTTGTAGAAAAAGTTAACTAACAGGAAACTTTATTTTAAAATTAAAGCCTTGCTTATTTTAATTAAGCAAGGCAACAATCATATCTTTGTTGAATTATCATTACAACTTATATTGCAAAAATGTATATATTCAAATTTAATCTTTATCAAGGTTGTTTATTAGATTTTATATAATTCTCTCCCCAAATATTCATAGAATCTAAAACTGGCTTTAGGCTCTTCCCTAGCTCTGAAAGTGAGTATTCAACCCTAAGTGGCACTTCTGGGTACACCTTTCTAATAATTAATCCATCAGCTTCCATTTGTCGAAGTTGTTGAGTTAACATTTTTTGGCTTATCCCATTAATTCCTCTTTCGAGTTGGTTAAACCTTTGTGTTCCATCATCATGTAGATTTCTTAAAATAAGAACTTTCCACTTGTGACCAATAAGTTTAACAGTCTCTTCAATTGGACATAACTTACCGCAAGTCATTAGCATTCACTCCTATCATATATATATTAATACTTACTATTTAGTTAGTACAATACAAAATAGTGCCTTCTTGTAAAAAATTAATAGTGCTTATATTATAATACTATAATTCATCAAAACATAGGAGGAAAGTTTTTATGAAAATTTTAAATGTGTCTTTACCATAAAGTAGAACTTTAATAATTAACTTAAAATAAATATCATAAATTAAGGAGACGTATGACTATGAAAATTTTAAACATTAACGCTATTACAGAAAAAATCAAAAGGAAAGCACTATTTACAGAGGGCACAATGGACTCAGGCATTTTATTCTACGAACCTGGTGAAACAATGGTTCCTCACAAACATCCAGATTTAGATGAAATATTTTATGTGATTAGTGGAAAGGGAATAATAAATATAAACGGAAAGGATTTTTTAATTAAAGAGAAGGATGTAATGCTATCTCCACATGAAGAAAGTCATGGATTCACAAATAATGGAGATAAAAACTTAGTAATCTTACAAATAAAAAACACTATTATGATGTAATTTCAATATTTATAATCATTAGTATAAGGGATTTTGAAGCTTTTATTCTAATGATTACTACTTCAAAACATATAAGAAAGGATGTATTATTATATGTACTATATATCTATGATAATCACAGTTTTAGCAACTGTAATATATAATATTAGCCAAAAATCTATTAATCAATCAATAAATCCATTTATATCAATGATAGTCACGTATATTACCGCAATAATATTCTCTATATTGGCATTAATTATTTTACCAATAGACCGAAATATTATAAGCTCTCTAAAACAATTAAATTGGGCAAGTTATGTATTAGGGCTATCTGCATTAGGCTTGGAGATAGGATATTTATATATCTATAGAAGTGGATGGAATATAGCTGTTGCTCCTCTTTTTGTAAGTATAATTTCAACAATAGTGCTAATTGTCGTTGGTATTTTTATTTATAAAACAAAAATATCCCCTATGAATACTCTAGGAATATGTTTAAGTATAGTTGGATTAATTCTAATGAATAAAAAATAATTAACTTCTTTTTTCATTCAGTTAATCGTATTTTTAACAACTATATCTAAATCAACAATTTGAGTACTTTATAAATTTGGTTCTAATTCTTATCAATTAAAAGCATAATTAATAGACTTATTATCAATTGATAATAAGTCTATTAATTATGGAGGTGTATTTTATGAATACAAAATCTAAAGTTGCTAGACTATCTTTATTATCAAATAGTACTCTAATAATTCTTAAATTATTTGTTGGACTTGTTACTGGTTCAGTAAGTATAATATAAGAAACTATACATTCAACTATGGATTTGCTAGCGGCTATAATAGCATTTTTTACTATAAGAATATCAGATAGACCCGCTAATGTTTATTTCTTCTGCAGTTAACTTAATAGTATCTAAAAAATTATATAAAGTAGCTAAACAAGAATTATCATAAGTACCTTTTAATTTTAATGATCTAAGTCCTTTAACAGCATCTTCTAATGTGTTATTATCAACTTCAAATGTAAGGTATGCATAGTCTAACCCTAATTTGGGAAATGTTGCATTATGCATTGTTTTAATGACGAATTGGGTAATCCATAATCCCTATAAGTCCGTATATCCCATAATTCTTTCTGCCATAATCCTTGCCTCCTACTTACCTTGTTGTTCAAAAATATTTGCAAATGCTTGTAATCCTAATGTATAAACTTGTGATCCAAGACCTACAATGATTCCTGTAGCTAGAGGCGAAATAACTGAATGGTGACGGAATTCTTCTCTTGCATGTACATTTGACATATGCAATTCAATAACTGGCACTTCTAAAATTGCAAGAGCATCAGCCATACCATAACTATAATGTGTCCAAGCACCTGCATTTAGCATTAAACCATCATAACCTTCAAAATATGCTTCATGAATTTTATCTACAAATTCTCTTTCACTATTTGTTTGAAAATTAGTTACTTCAATACCTAATTCTTTTGCTAAAGTATCTACACCTTGATTAATTTCATCTAAAGTAATAGTTCCATATTGCTTAGGATCTCTCTTTCCAAACATATTATGATTAACACCGTGTAATAACATTACTTTTTTCATTTTAACCATCCTTTCTTTTATAACCATGGATCAATATCCAAATATTCTTGTACTCCATTTTCTTTTACTTGAATTACTTCAATACATAATCCGTCTGATACCTGAAACCAATTATGCCCTTGAGGTAATTCTTTTACATTTCTTGCATAAGCTTTATCTAAAACTTCTTTTTGATTTTCTGTCATAATTCCTAAATGAGCACATCTTCCTTCTGGTCCATCAAAAGATAAATCTTCAATAAGCTGAAGCCCTCCATATAACCACACTTGTCTATTAGGTGCTTCCTTCTGATTTGTCATACGTACATCCATTCCTAACACTTCCTTAAAAAATTCTAAATGCCAGTCTAGATCTTTAACACGTAAAGCCATATGTTCTAAATAAGATGCCATAAAAATCCTCCTTATTGCTTATTAGCATAATCTTTTAACCAACGTTCAATTCCTGTTACACAAGCTACAAGAGTTTCATTTACAGGTGTTGGAATTCCATATTTTTTACCCCATTCAACTACTGATCCATTTATAAAAGTAACTTCTGTAGGACGTCCCATTTCAATACTTTGTAAAATAGATGCTTTAAATGTAGGTGGTAATCCTTCACTTGCTGCATTCCATGCATATTCTGGATCTTCACTTTTTAGTTTTACTCCTGCTGCCTTTGCCACATTTATGCCTTCCTGTACTGCTGCAACTGCACAAGCTTTTATTCTAGGTTCATCATAAAGACCACCATATGGCAACCTTGTTATACCACTTAAAGCTCCTGTTGCTACATTTATAAGAAGCTTATCCCAAATCATACCTGTAATATTATCACTAACTTCACATAAAAGTCCTGCTTTATTAAATTCATCTGCAACTGCTTTTACACGCTCTGTCATCTTACCATCTAATTCACCGATATAAGTGTATTTTCCTTTCACTCCTGCACTTACATATCCAGCTTCTAGTAGAACGCCGCCTACATAAGTTTTCCCCCCTAATACTCTTTCTTTTCCTACTACTTCAGCAATAACTTCTTCATTACCAAGCCCATTCTGTAAAGACATAACAAGTGTATTTGGTCCTATAATTGAGGAAGCATTTTCAATCGCTGTTTTTGTTGCAAAAGATTTTACTAATACAATAACTAAATCTGCATACCCGATTCCCTCAGGACTTGTCTTACCTTTTACATTTACAAAATAATCTTCTTTTCCGTCAGTTAATTTCAATCCATTTTCATTAATCTTATTAATGTGTTCTTCCCATTGATCAATAAAATAAACTTCTGAACCACCTTTTGCTAAAGTACCTCCTATTGTGCTACCTAAGGCTCCTGCACCTAACATACAAATTTTCATTTATTTATTCTCCTCTCTATACTTTTAATCTTTTTAATACATGTTTATCCTATCAAAATCTACATTATTTAAATAAATCTCCAGATAACGTTTTCACTAATTAAATCTTATATTTTAAGATTTAGATAACTATTACAATAATGTAAACTTAAGTGAAATGAAAAATTGTTTAATAAAGCTATTATTATTTATTTTCCATTAGTTATTTTACGTTTTTTTCACAAATATAGTTATGCTCTTTCTTATTCTGATAACTAAAATCACACTCCCGTTATCAATTTATATTATACTTATTACGTTAATGTTTTAACATAAAACAAATTGATTTGTATTCAAATTATCTTGCTATTTTATTAATAGGTTTATGGGCTTTTTTGAGCATTCTTTATAAGACACCATAATTATATTGCTTTTTCCTCAAATTATATTGTTGTTTAATAAAAGTATCTTGTTATAATTAAGTTACCTAATCAAATAAAGCAGGAGGTTATCATATGTTTTCATATAACTTTGACCAGAAGTTTGAAGATATTTTTGAAGATAATAAATATCCTCAAATGGTAAGACTATGTCATAATTATAATAATCCTGGCTGGACTTATAACTATCACATTCATAAAGATGCAACGGAAATTGTTTATATTGCTGACGGAAAAGCAGAATATACAATAGATATGACAAAATATACTTTAGAAAAAGGACAATTACTTATTCTTGAAAAAGGTATATTGCATTCAATTGCTTCTGATAAAAAAGAACCTATTGATGCCTGGACATGTATTATAAATAACTATAAATTAAAAGCTTTTACAGATGATACACGAATGTTATTTTCAGATATGCACCAAATTATTTCAGCTGGTTCAAATGAGAACTTTATAAAAAGTGTAATGGAAGAAATAAGTTTTTTATGTTTACAAAAAACTCCTTCTGCTAATTTTATATGCAATCTTCTTGCGACTTCATTAGCCTCTGTAGTCTTTGAGCTATTGCCAAAAGAAAAAAAATCTGATAGAAAATTAGAATCTTCTTTTGTAAGAGATATCCTTATATATATTGGTGAACATTACAGAGAGACTATCACAATAAAGCAATTATCAGAAATTTTTCATATGAGCCCAGGACACATAAGCCACTCATTTGCAAAGGAGTATGGAATTTCCCCTATTAATTACTCAATTGATCTTAAAATGTGTGAAGCCAAGTGGTTATTAATTAATACAACAGAATCCCTCACTTCTATATCTGAAAAAATTGGTTACGATAATGCTACTCATTTTACTAATATGTTTATAAAGCGGCTTAATTATTCACCTTTGGAATATAGAAAACTATTTTCATCACAAAATGCAATAAGCGAATCTTATTGTAATGTATAAATATTTAGTGAAATTTAAAATATAATATTAAAAAACTTGTAAATGAAAAGGGTTACTCATTTTATTAAAAGTAACCTTTTTCATTTACAAAAATAATATTAGATAAAGAACAATTCAAATATGACTTATTCTGGTAAATCAGTAGATTTTGCAAAATTTTCTCGATATTGTAATGGTGAATAATTCGTTCGTTCCATGAAAAGATTTGTAAAATGATTAGGATTTTCATATCCTACTTTATTTGCTATTGAAATAAGAGAATCTTCTGTATTAATAAGGAGCCATTTTGCATCACTTAAACGACGTTCAATAACATAGTTAATTGGAGAAATTCCATAAACCTTTTTGAATTCATGGCTGATATGATAACTACTTATATGAAATTGCTCTGACAGTTTCTTTAAAGAAATATGTTTTGAGTAATTTTCATTGATATAAATAATAATGTCCCTAATAAAAGATGATTTTTTCTGAGCTTTAATTTTAGATGAGTCTTTAAATATATCATAGTATATAGTAATTAAGGTAGAGGCAATCATGTTACATACACATGAAGTGTAAGGTGATTTTTGAATTCGTGCCAAATTCATTTCCACCATGGATCTATGAATAAATTCCCCATGTTTACCTGCTTGAGCAACTGGATGAGTATCCATATGTAAAAGTTGATTAACTTCATTTATGTCTTTAATTGTATAGTCAGTAACACCGCATGTCCATGCATCAATTGGAAATTCATTATTAGAAGCAATTGAATGAATGCATCCACGATCAATTACAAGCACATCTCCTTTTTTCACAGTGTAAATTTCATTATTGATTGAATAAATTCCCATTCCATTTAGAATATATACTAATTCCGTTTCACATTTATGAAGATGATAGTTATAAGTCCAGTTAGGATTGTCATGACTGTGTGATAACCAAATTGCTTTTGGAGATGAATTGTCTTCGAAAATATTAACAATTTCTTTATCAAAATTATATAAAAACATACTTCCTCCTATCATAAATAACAATATAATTAGTAAAAATAGCAAGATAATTTACTAGATAAATGAATTCTATAGCTTAAATAATATATGAAGCAAAAAGAAATAGCAAGATAATTAATAAAGTTAACAAGTCACCTTGTGGTTAATATATTAAATAAATTTATAATTATATATAACAATCCAAAAATTAATTTTTTTAGATTATCCAACAACTAAATCAAAACAAATTATTTAATAGATTAAAAAAACTTATCAAGGAGGAATTAGAGCCATGAAAAAACCAACTAAGATAGAAAAAAAGGTTCCAATTTTAACTGCCGAAGAAGCTGTTTCATATATTAATGATGGAAATACATTAGCAATATGTGGTGCTGGTGGTGGTATTATTGAAGCTACAGAACTAATATCAGCATTAAGAAAACGTTTTTTAGAAACTGAATCACCAAAAAATTTAACTCTTTGGCATTCTAGTGGATTAGGCGATAGAGGAGAACGTGGAATGTCACCTCTTGCAATTGAAGGAATGGTAAAACGTGCTATTGGTGGACATTGGGCACAATCTCCTAGATTAGCTGATATGGCTCAAAACAACTTAATTGAAGCTTATAACTTTCCACAAGGAGTTATGAGTCAGCTTTCTAGAAGTATTGCTTCAGGTCATCCTGGAATTCTTACTCATGTAGGTCTTGGAACTTTCATTGATCCTAGACAAGATGGTGGAAAATTAAATGAAAGAACCACAGAGAATTTAATTAAATTAATGGAAATTAACGGAAGAGAATATTTATTTTATCCATCTATTCCGCTAGATGTTTGTTTCATTCGTGGAACAACAGCTGATGCAGAAGGCTATATTTCATTAGAAGATGAAATATGTTACATGGATGTACTTTCAACCGCTCAAGCAGTTCATAATTCTGGTGGAATTGTAATAGCACAAGTTAAAAGAGTGGTAAAAGAAGGAACAATTCATCCAAAGAAAGTTAAAATACCAGGATATTTAGTTGATGCATTAGTCGTTGTATCAGATCAGAATCAAATGTATAACGGTTCTGACCGTTTCTTATCAGGTGATTATATTGCCGTTACTGGAGAATCAGAGCCAATAAAGCTTGATCAAAGAAAAGTTGTTGCAAGAAGAGCTTTAATGGAAATATTGCCTGGTAATGTAGGTAATGTTGGAGTAGGAATTGCTGATGGAATTGGAGTTGTAGCTAAAGAAGAAGGTATAGATAAAGAATTTACACTAACCGTTGAGACAGGACCTGTAGGTGGAACAACTGCTCAAGGTATTTTCTTTGGAGCTAGTATCAATGCTCAAGCAGTAATGGATATGCCAGCACAATTTGATTTCTATGGTGGTGGTGGATTAGACGTTGCCTTCTTAAGCTTTGCTGAAGTGGATATGAATGGTAATGTAAATGTTCATAAATTTAATGGCCAAATTGTAGGTACAGGTGGATTCATTGACATTTGTCAGAACTCTAAAAAAGTAGTATTCTGTGGAACATTAAGAGCAGGAGGATTAAAAACTTCCATTGGAGAAGGCAAAATGATTATTGAACAAGAAGGTAAGTTCGAAAAGATGTTAGCTAAGTTAACAGATATTACGTTTAATGGTCTCGATGCTGTAAAACGTGGACAAGAAGTTGTGTTTATTACTGAACGTGCTATTTTCCACCTGGAAGAACACGGTTTAGTATTAGCAGAAGTAGCACCTGGTATAGATATGGAAAAAGACATCATTGAACAAATGGGCTTTAAACCAATTATCTCTGAAAATTTAAAAGAAATGGATAAAAGAATATTTATAGATACACCTATGAATATACGTGATGAATTTATAAATCGCTAACAATTAAAATTTTAATATAAAAAGGATGAGGAGAATAGCTATGAATAATTTAAAAGTACCTTTCGAAATTGGAGACACAATATCTTATACAAAAACAATCAGTGAATCAGATGTATATCTTTTTGCTGGTATCACTGGTGATTTTTCACAAATGCATATGAATGAAGAATTCATGAAGACTACAATGTATAAAACAAGAATAGTACACGGAGTATTAACTTTTGCTCTTGGTTCTACAGCATCTACATTAATTCAAACACAAGCAAAAGCTGAGATTCCAAGTGTATCTTACGGATATGACAAGCTTCGTTTTATCAAACCTGTTTACATGGGAGATACTGTAACAGCTGTATACACAATTAAAGACATTGATAATGAAAACTTAAAATCTTATGCAACTGTTGAAGTATACAATCAAAATAAAGAAATAGTAGTTGCTGCAACACATATTTTAAAATTCTTTCCTGTAGAAGGTAACTAGATATAATATGCCATTATTGAACAAGCGTTGTTAAAAAACTAATTAATTAGTTCTTTAACAACGCCCTTTTGATTTATAAATAACTATCTAGCGACAATAATAATTAATCCATAATATGTAAACATAAGTTTTAAATCTAGATATATAGAAATACTTATAATATAATATCCTTATACGAACTAAAATTTGAAGTAAATGAATCATAAAGTTCATCATATTGTTTATCAGCACTAGACCACCATGGGCTTAAAGCTTCCTTATCAAACCTTCCTGATTCATTTTTGTATTGCATATTCTCTGCTGTATCTTTGCTCCATAACCATGAAGGTAAAGGTATATTTACTGTATCACCTGCATTACCACCACATTGATGGGTAGATATTATAGGTACCCACTTTAACCCTGATGCTCGTACTACATCTGCATAAGTCTTATAATAACTCCAATCAAACTGGTTATCCCCTTTACTCTCAACATCTCCCCACCATACATCTGTTGTAATTCCATAAACTCCACTATTCTTTAAAGTTATTAATCTATTTTTAAAACTATTCCAATCCGTTATTTTTTCTAATGGTGCCATTACAAATGATTTATAATCAGACTTTATTGTTGATGCACTTACTTTTATATTAGAAGCTACCACTAAAGTAAATGTAAGCAATATAGCTAAAAAGGCACTTCCATATCTTTTAAGGCATTTACTAAGATGTTTCATAAATTCCCCCCCTTTTATTTTGTTTTGTTCAATCATTTACATAAAATTGTTTAAATCTTTTCTACAACTGAAATAATTTTGCAGATATGTTTTCTGAAGATAAGTAATGATTATGAATCAATTACTTAATAACTACATAATTTAATTTATGCAAATTTCCCTCGTAGTATGTCTTTTTCTTCTTGAATAAGTTTAATTTTATAATTGGGCCTGAACAACTAGGTTGTTGTTTAACTTACTAAATATATCAGTATATTCCTAGCTTCTTTTACAAAGATAATACACTTGAGAATATTATGAAAAAAAGAGTTATAATCAGAAATTAATGAAATGTTAAGTATCTTAAAAGAGAAGGATAGAGAATTGTTTTACAAATTGTATATAGAAGAAAAAGATATAAGTTTTGAAACTGGACTTAAAAGAGATGTTATCTATAATCTTAACTAAATTAAAATAATGTAAAAATTATTTTCCAAAATAAAAGACCCACGAAAATAATGATTATATTTTCGTGGGTTTCATGGTGGAAGCGAAGCATTACCTTTGAAATCCACCAATAATTATTTGTACATTTCGTATTTTCTTATTTATCAATATTAGATATTATATCTGTTTCATTTTCTTCATATGCAGTACCATTAAAGCTATCATTTGGATTATGCTAATAACTTACCTTCTAAATACGAATACTTTAAATATTCTGGACTACTGTAATATACTGATGAATTAAAATCTGAGATTTCATCACTAATAAATGACTCAAATACTGAATATAGTACATCTATTACATTATTTTCTTCTGAAAGAACATCAATTATTAATCTCTGATATTCTTTACCTATAGCTTGAACACTAGGAACAGCATATTTACACAAACCTACCGAATCAAAACTGCCTTCCTTAATATTAAACTCTTTTATTATCTCATCTGACACCTCTTCAAATGATAAGCAATGATTAACTTCTGCAAGTTCTAGCTGTCTTTTTAGTTCCTTCTTTCCTATTATTTTCACTATAGTTGATCGTCTATTTTTAGTTTTCCTCCCCATAAACTCTATAAGTGAGCAAACATAAAATAAATCATTTTTTTGAATTTCATTCATTTATAATTTCACTCCTCTCAAACTTAAGACAATCTAACGCCTTTAAAGTATGAAAACTAATTTGATGGGTAGGATATTTAAATTTTGCTAACTCCCAAAAAATACTTCTAGTAATTTCACCAGCTAAAAAGTCATTTACATAATTCCAAACAGTATCATCAGCCATAGGCCCTTCTACTATATCATAATCATGAATAAGTCCTTTTCTACAAGCTGCAATAAAATCCAACCATTCATCTGTCATATTTTCAAATCTTAATATATTTAAATTTTTATTTTCTGTGTAAGTATAATGATTAACTGTAGCATGCTCTCTATTTCTTTTAGCCCATTTTTTAGCTTGTTCAAAATCATTTGTACAATAAAATCCCCATGAAAAATCTTTAGTATATTTACTTTTTCTTATCTCTGGAAATTCTACAACTTCTCCTGATGCATGATACAACATAAAATACTCACCTTACTTTCTCTAATTTTGTACTATAATTATATCATTTTCAAAACTTTTCTTCTATCAATATAACCATTTCATCAGCATTTATTCTATACTATTCTCTATTTTTATTATATTATTTCTGCTAAAAGGTGCACACCCCAACTAAAATATACATCCCTAATTCAAAAAACTCTTGTTCTTTAGTCTATTACACTCCTATTTGTTATGGCACCTTCACTAAACATTCAGCATATACTAATAAATAACAAAATCAGAAAATATTATAGTGATAATTCTACCGTAGGTAATAAACAAACTGGAAAATACCATATGATATTTTCCAGTCTAGGTGATACTATTAACGACTATAGTATTAATACCGAAAATACACCTGACGGGATACTAGGATATCTATATGATAGTTCTACAATTATTATTACAACTGCTGATCAATATATTAATCACCAAGTGCGAAAGGCTTTAATTAATGCAGGATTTAGCTCTGATATCATGAATAATGATAATATACCAAAGTATCTTGTAAACCTAGGACTCGAAAGAGGTAAAGACACCTTTGTCATACTCATGAGAGCATCAATATGGGAGAATAAGGAGATTGGGCAAGAGTATTTAGATCATATGTAAATCAAAAAATATTAGTTGGTCCAGCACCTTATGATATCATTTGGGATCAGGCTATTTTGTTTAAGAAAAAGAGAGAGTGTCAACATTAATAGCAATATCAAAAAGTTAGAAATGTAGAGCAATTTACATTTCTAACTTTTTGATAGTACTTAAATTAACATCAAGAAAATCTTCTAATTCTCTTTGTGGTGGTAATTTATCTCCTGGTTTTAATATCCTTCTTTTTATGTCTATTTCTAATACACTCACTATTTCAATATATAGACTTATTTTTTTCAATATCTTAGCTTTCCATGACATTGGATAATTTAAAAGTAAAGAATCCTTGATATTACTTTAAATGTAACATCTAGGATTTATATGGTGGAGGCGAAGCATGACCTTTTAAATCCACCAAAAATCTTATCATATTTTAATTCAAAATAGATTACATATTAACAACTTTACTTATAAAATCAACCTCATTATTTATCAATGTATATGGAGAATACTCATTATAACTTTCTAAGTCATTTAATGTTACTATTTGAACACCACGTTCTAATGTTGTTAATGTTAAATATTTAGATATTGAAGCTAATCTTTGTCCTTGCTAAGCTTCTAATACTAAACTACCTTCTTCATTAAATTTCTTTGCTATTAGATAACACATGTTCTAGTACCTCCTTAAAATCTTCTTCATCTTTAATCTCGCCATTATCATATTTTTCTCTTAATAATTTTCCAATATTATTATCTTTAATATGTTTATATAAATGTATGTGAAGCCAATCATTTATTATTCTATCGCTTTTAGTATTTACTTGTATTTAAATCGGATAATGCTTATTACTATTTTGATAATATAGATGTACTCCCCTATATCCATCATCATTAACTTTTCCATTTCTCATATCCGCAACTTTAAAGATTTCTAAGTCCTGATCTAAAATTTCTTTATAGTTTGAAATAATTATCCTAATTCCCAATAAATCATTATAGCACTTATTAACTTCTATGCTTGGATAATATTTATTATATTTTAAAGTACATGAATGTAGTGACTTTATTCTATAACTAAATTTAACACCTTTAAGCAAATCAGTACTTTCGTAAAATTCTTTTAAATCTAATATTTCATTAATAATGTCATCTTTTTCAAATTTTCGTAATGTAATCTTTAAACTTTTACCTAGCTTACTTTCATAGCTTAAATTCTGCAATAATTCTTGAGTTATTCCATAAAATTCAAAACTAATTTATATCACCACTTTCATCACTCTTAATTTCATCTGTGAATTCTGGAATAATGTCCTTCAAAATCTCACTTTGAATTGATTTTACTTCCTCTTCATTATCAATTAGTATCACATAGCCACCTAAATCTTCATCTACATTTCCAAACTCCCCTCCGTAATTTTCATTAAGTACTGTAATAACCTCTTCAATACTTTGTAACACCTCTTTTTCATATTTTGATTTCACTTCTTCTAACTGCTCTAATTCCCATAATTTTTTTATGATTAACTCCTCCTTTAAAATAAAAAAGGAATATCTAAAGCCTTATATTGCTCTAAATATTCCTTTTCTTTGTTACACAAATATAATATATATTTAACTTCTGTTTTGATTCTTTATTATTTTTACTAGAATTCCTTTATTACCTATGGTATGCTTCTCCGTATCAGTATTAAGTGATACCCCTTTTTATCGAAAAAGCAATGCACAAAATTCTTATTACCTACTGAAAAATAATCATGGCAACTTTTGACTTGTTATTTATTTTCATGTGCTTTACTGTAGTTTATATACTACTACTTACTTAACAATTACTTTTATCTGTTTTTACTTATCACCTTGATATACAATCTTTCCTCCAACAATAGTTGTAATTGCTTTAATCGATGGTATTTCCTCAGAAGAAATTGTTAACAAATCTTTTGATAAGACAACCAAATCTGCAAGCTTGCCTTTCTCTATAGATCCTAATTTTTTCTCATTACCTTGAGTATAAGCACTTCCCATTGTCCAAAGATATAAAGCTTCTTCACGAGATATAGCCTCCTCTATGCCTTGTACTTCTCCATTTACAGTAGCCCTAGTTATCATCCACCAAATTGAGATAAATGGATTCCATGGAACTATAGGAGCATCTGTTCCTCCACCCATAATTATTCCTTTATCAAGCATTGTACGCATAGGAATGGCAGCATTTGCACGTTTCTCACCCCAAAAGCTATTCATATTTTTCCCTAAAAGGTATGGATGATTCTGAACAGTTGTGAAAATCCCTAATTTCTTAATCTTATTTAAACTTTCTTCTGTTGGGTACATAACATGCATGGCAGTCCATCTTAAGTCTTTAATTGATGTTACTTTATTAATTTCTTCATAGCTATTCACTACAAATTCTATTGCAGCATCTCCTGCAACATGTACTTGAATCTGAAACTTATTTTCTGCTGCTAACTTCAATATATCAATAAATTCTTTTTCTCTTGCTGATCCTTTATAAATTGAAACTCCACGATATTCAGGGTCTAGCTGCATACCTGGAACTATTTTATATGGTTCTTTCATCCAAGCTGCTTCCACACCACCATCTGCCATAGTCTTAATTCCACCAATACAGAAATAGTCATCTCCTTCTAACGGCTTGTATTTTGAAACTGCATGTAATGTCTGCTCTAAATTCATTACTGGATATAATGCTTGGGTACGTACTGTCATTTTTTTATCTGCATTCAATTTAAAGTATACATCAATATCACTATCATCCGCCCAAGCATCAGTTATTCCTGTAATTCCATATGAATTCATTTGCTCCATAAAATCTATAGAATTTTTAACTATTTCTGTTTCTGTATAATTAGGTATTAAAGATTTAACTAAAAATGCAGCATTTTCTAATATAGCTCCTATGGGTTCGTTTGTCTCTGCATCTTTTATAATAACTCCCCCCTCTGGATTTATTGTATCTTTAGTAATATTAGCTAATTCTAAAGCCTTTGAATTTGCAACTACCACATGGCCACCACGAGGTATCATTACAGGATTGCTTGGAGATACAGTATCCAATTCCCATCGAGTTGGGATGCGGTTTTCAACTAATTGGCTTTCATGCCATGCACTTGAAGAAACAACCCATTGTCCTGCTTCAACCGCTTTGACACGATTTCCAACTGCTTTTAATAATTCATTGATAGTTCAAACTTCTGAAATATTAAGATTATTAATTTCTTTTGCACACATGCTCGCGTGGAGATGACTATCAATCAGTCCAGGAATCACAGTTTTTCCTTGCAAATTAATTATTTCAGTTTGAGGACCTTCAAATAATTTCATTTCCTCATTTTCTCCAACAGCCAATATAGTATCTCCTATAATAGCAACAGCTTCAGCTATTTTAAATTCATCATCAACTGTAACTATTTTTCCATTACATAAAATCATATCTGCATAAGTTGGACTTTGAGTCGATTTTTTAATACTCATAAATTATCTCTCCTTCAATATTAATTAATTATAATAATCTTATAAATTATGTATATTTCTATTATATTCTTGATTATAAATAATAAAAAATATATAATTTAATATAAATTAATATCAAAATTGTTATGATTGCTAGGAGGATTGTAATGGATTTGTTACAGTTACAATATTTCAAGACTGTCGCTAGATTAGGGCACATGACACATACTGCAGAAGAATTGCATGTTGCACAGCCAGCATTAAGCCGCACAATATCTAAATTAGAAAAAGAACTAGGTGTCACTCTCTTTGATAGAGTAGGCAGACAAATTAAATAGTTTTGGAGAAAACTTTCTATCCCATGTTGATAAAATATTCAGTGAATTATCTGAAGCAAAACGCGAACTTTCAGACTTATCTGATATTAGAGAAAGCACACTTTCATTGGCTGTTAATACAACTATTTTTATGCCAGATTTGCTAAAAAAATTCCTTTATCAATATCCACATATTAAAGTTCATCAAACATTTGCTACTACTTTAAATATTCAGCATTTACTAGAAACTGAACAAGTAGATTTCGGAATATCTGTAACTTCTATTATTTCTTCTGAATATACTAATATTCAAGGTATTCCTATAATTACAGCAGAAACATTCTTAGCTCTTCCTCCTCAACATCATTTGCTTAAGCATAAACATATCTCTCTTTACGATGTAGTAAATGAACCTTTTGTTAGTATGCCAGTAGGATATGGCCTTCGTGAAATGACTGATAATTTTTGCAATCAAGCTGGTTTTAAACCCAATATTGTTATTGAAAGTAATTAACCTCACTCAATTATTAGTTATGTAGAATATGGATTAGGACTCGCTTTTATTTCTCCATTAGTATTAGAAATAAATTCAAATTTAAAAATGCGTCTTATTCAAGTTGAAGATGCAATTTGCGAAGGAACAATTAATTTATATTGGAAAAAAAATCGATATATATCTAGAGCATCGCATCAGTTTAAGGAATTTCTTATTAAGTATTTTAATGATTTAAAAGACTGTCAATTGGGAAACTCATTATAAATTTTATTAATCTTGACACTTTTCATAATAACTGTACAAATATTATACTTTTTGACTTTATAATAATACATATTAGTGAAGCTACCAGCAACAATAAATCTCTTGTTTCCATTCCGTATTAGCTCTAATTAGATTTAGTTTCAATACAGATACTATAAATAAAATCCTTTGATTTACCGTGCGATATCATAAAAACAAGTATTTCTCCCACTGTTCCTATTCCTGTAAAAATAGCATAAACGTTGAAACTAGCAATTTTTTGTAGCTTCAAACAACAATAAAAATGTCAAGCAGATAAGAGCTCCAACACCAATCCATCTGATGAAACTATTTGAGTGTTTGAATCCTGTAGCTCAAAATACTTCTATAATTACTGCAACAATTATAAATGTCCAACTTCTATTCATTAGATTTAGCTATCTTAATATATTTTATGTTATATATTTCTCATCATTAAAGTATAGCTTCACATTTCATTAATTTCATAAAATTAATAGTTAATTGATAAAACTTTTGAATAATTGTTTAATGAACTACTATAAAAGAAAATTTAATGTGTTACTTGCCATATCACTCCTAATAAATTGTTTTAATAAAGACTACTTTCATTAAAAATAAAAGAACCCACGAAAATCCAAAAATTAGATTTTCGTGGGTTTCATGGTGGGGACGAAGCGTGACCTTTGAAATCCACTATAAATTAACATTTACAACTACCATCAATAGAACAGCTATTTACAACCTTCTTAGGGTTTTCTATATCCAAATGATCAAATATGTCTAAAGTTTTTGTTCCATCTTCTAAAATAAAAAATGGGGTAATTATACCCAATTATATATCCTTTAATTTTTTCTTATCTATTTTTCCAGAATCATTTAAAGGAAGGCTTTTTACAAAAAACACCTTTTTAGGAATCTCTACTGGCATAAGCTTATTTTTTAACTTATTAAGAATATCTTCTTTATTAATATCTTCATCGATAATTATAAATACAGCTATTTCATTCCCCTTCAAAGAATTATCATAAGAAGCAGCTACACATTCTATTATTTCTTTTATTTTTTTTATTTCTTGTTCTATTTTTAAAAGGCTAATCTTTATCCCATTCTTATTTATTATATCTTCTTTTCTCCCTTGAAGAAACAAATATCCATCCTTATCAATATATCCCATATCATTAACAGTGCACGGAACTTCTACTCCAAAAACATGGTATTTTGTATCGACATAAATACAATCCTTTTTGATAAATACTTTGATTCCTGGGAATGGCCTTCCGACACTTAGTGGCTTTAAATTCATTTCTTCATATGTTATATATGTAATAAAACTCAACTCACTCGCACCATAATAAAGTATTATTTCAGATTTAGGGAAATTATTTTTTAAATTATGTGCTATATCATTAAAAAGTAATTCTGACCCTGTGAATATACTTTTAATATTACTTATTTCTTCTTCTGCCACTTGAGATAACAGTTTTAATTTAGAAGGAATAAGATATATATTAGTTACAAAGTTATCTTTCATTGATTTTATCCATCTTCTTGGTGATAAACTCTCAATTGTGACTATTGTTCCTCCTTCATATAATACTGACAATAATGTGTTTAAATTTCCTGTAAAACTTAGACTTCCATTCATAAATAATATGGACTTTAAATCTATCTTAAATATATTGTTTTGTGTATAAAAATAATCTGTCCAACTTTCATATGATCTATACAATACTTTAGGTGTATTAGTTGAACCTGATGTAAAAGCTCCAAAACATATATTTTTATGATTTAATATTTTATCTTTTGAATTGAATTTATATACATATATGTGTTTAATTTCTTCAGATAAATCTTTTACAATTTCTTCCTCATCGAATTCTAATTTTTCATCACTAATAACGTAGTTTATATTATTTTTTGATATTATCTCCTTAAGTAATTTATAAGATAAACTGTGGTGGCATATAATAGGAATATTATTAAGTGCATTAGAAACAAAAAAACTTATTACCTGAAAATAAAAACTCTTAGAAAAAATCAATATATTATAGCCATCAAATTTAATACTATTTTTTAATATTCTTTGTATGTTGTCAATTTCTTTATAGATGTAATTATAGTTATATACCCTTTCATCTATGATTAAAAAATTTTTATTTCTGTTATTTTCTCTAATATCACATAATAAATTAAAATAGTTCATCCTTAGCTCCTTTTAATTAATATTGAAGATCCTATTCCACCCGCTGCTGCTACTGTTGTAATTCCATATTCTCCATCTACATATTCTAAACTTTTTAGAAGATGTAGCATTATTATTGCTCCAGATGCGCTATATGGATGGCCGTATGCTAAAGCTCCTCCTAAAGTATTATATCTATCTATTAATGTAGGATTTTTTCTTTGAAACATGACATCAATAACAGCAAAGGCTTCATTAAATTCAAATGCTGAAATATCACTATACTTCATTTTTCGTGATTTTAGCAATTCATCTGTCACTATTATTGAACTTTCTGGACTATATAAAGGATTGGCTCCCTTTAATGCAGTTTGTACTATTTGTGCTTTCTGCGTTATTTTATTATTTTTTATGTATCTTTCTGAACATAAAATTACAAATGCTGCACCATCATTAGTCAAACTGGAATTTGCTGCAGTAATAAATCCATTTTCACTTACTAGAGGTTTTAATCTGTCAATAAGTCTTTGGTTAATCCTATTTCTTATACCTTCATCATAATCACTTTCACCTATAGAACAAATAATGTCATTTAGAATTCTTTTATTTCTTGCCTTAGCTGCTCTTTTATGACTTTCTAAAACCCAAAAATCAAGTTCTTCCTTTTTCATATTGTACTTTTGTGCAACTCTTTCTGCTCCCATTAACATCACATTTTCTTGATCTTCATAAGGTGAAAACTGTGCTACTTGAAAATATGGTTTTTCATCACTATATCGTGGATCATTTTTATTATAATATCTTAATGGTTGTAATGAACTACTTTCAAATCCACCTGCAATAATTAAATCACACATACCACTTCTTATTTTAGCAAATGCCATGTCTATACTCATACTTCCAGATCCACATTGCATATCAACAGTATATGCTGGAACTTCCTCTGAAACTCCTGCATATAAACTCATCAGTCTAGCAATATTTCCTCCTGTACCTACTGCATTTCCACATATTATTTCATCAATATTATGAAGGTTATATTTAAAAATTAACTCTTTTAAAACTTCTGCTCCTAATTTTTCTGGTAATATATTTTTAAAAACGCCATTTTTAATTCCTATATGACTTCTAAGTCCACCTAAAATATATACACTTTCCACTTATAAAACTCTCCTTAAAATTGCTGTGATTTTACAGATGTATATAAAACATTATTTAATTTTACTGCTAAATAAGAACCCACAAAACACTTACAAATATCACCAAATACAAATGGAACCACTGCTAAACCTAATGCAGATATAAGAGTAATTTTTAATACTAAGCACATAAAAACTGCTCCAAAAATATATAATATAGGTATTCCAACAAATATTGTTATAGCTAAATATCTTTTAAAGCTATTGTTTTTTCCTTTTAAATAGCTCATTATTGGGGCAATAGCTAAAAATCCTAATATAAAACCACCTGTTGGTCCAAATATTTTACCAAATCCAGATCCCCCTCCTGAAAAAACAGGTAATCCAAATGCCCCTAATAAAATATAGCCTAAAACAACTATAAATGATTTTTTAGGTGTAAGTATTAGTGCTGTTAGATTAATTATAATTGTTTGTGCAGTTATCATTGCAGGCGTAAAAGGTAGTGGAAAAGAAATATATGCTGATATACAACTCAGCGTTATACAAAGAGACATCTTTGTTAATTCTCTTGTTTTCATTTTAATTCTCACCTTTCCATATATTTTGTAAAATTACATTTAAAACATAATGCATTATCAACATATCCTAAAATAGTATCATGTTCTTTTTTTATATAAATATCTTCATCTGAATAAATAGGATTAATAAATTTTATTGTAATCTCACTTGATCCTTCTACTAATCTAGATAAATGCATTAAAATAATAAGACCTTGAACAATAGGTTTATCATTTAAGTGAATCAAATTTTTATCATTAGTATATTTACTAAATTCAACTATTTCTTCTTTAGAAACAGTTCTGCAAAATTCTAACGAATCTATTCTTTCCTCCTTCCTAGTTATAAATTTGCCATTATTATCTTTAAAATTAACTAAATTAATAGTTAAACTTGCTATAAGAATATTATTGGAATATGCTTCACTTATAATTTTTGAAAACCTATAATTAGATTTCTCAACATACACTTTGTAATCATATTTTCCATTACATTTATTAAATATTTGTAATTTTACTTTTACCATATAGCATTTTCTATATTTCTCATCGTCTATTTTTGTTAAAGATCTCGCAAAATCTTTTACCATATAATCAAACATATTTTATATAATAAGCTTTATCTTAATAATTGTCAACCAGACTTAAAAACACAGGTTAACAATAAAGGTATCATTCATGCTATCATATTTACTTACACTATCCATTTATAACACTGATTTTTCACTTTATTTATCATTACTTATTCTAAATCCTTATAAAATGAAAAATCCTCGACAATACTACATTAGTATTGTCAAGGATTTGAATGGTGGAGGCGAAGCGTGATCTTTCAAATCCACTAATCCATTTCTATTTATTACCAAATATACAACTACTAATCCAAGGTCTATAATATCTTCATAACTAGATACTAGTTCAATTCCGTTTACATCTAGAAACACCATCATTACGAAAATTCTTATTCTCTTGTTTCCATCTAAGAAATGATGGTTATTAATAATAAACCCTAATGTTACAGCTTTAGACTGTATATATGGATATAATTCTTCGCCTGCAAATGACTGAAATGGAGAATTTAAAGTTGGCTCCTATAATCTATTAAAACATACCTTGGCGCATTATTTTTAAGAGTTATATTTCATTATTTCTCTCGAAGATGATAATTTCACATCCTTTAAATGATTACTCTATTAAATTTAATTCTTTTGCCTTAACGACTGCTTTTGTCTACTATGAACATCAAGCTTTGCATATATGTTTAAGATATGAGTTTTAACCGTATTTATGGAGATAAATAATTCTTCAGATATCTCAAAATTCGAAGCGTCCTCCTGTATAAGCTTAAGAACTTCAATTTTTGTAAGTCCACTTGGTATTCCTCATATATACTAATAGGTCTTTAAATTCCCAACCTAACTCTCTTGCTGCAATCATCACTAAGCTATCTTGATCTCTACGATGACTGCGACTTGCTCCTGTCATATTTGGCTTTAAATTAACATCAAACAAATAGAACTTACCAGCTTCATCTGCCCTACAATCAATTCTAATTAAAGATTTCACATTTAATATTTGAGCTGCTTTAGCACACTGTTCACAAAGGTTATCTAGAATTTCATTTTGCTTCATAACCCTACTATTTTTTACTACTGGTACTGTACCATTATATGGAGCTATTCCATTAATATGATCAAATCGTTCTACAACTGGCAAGCACCAATAAGCCTCTTTTTTCACAGCTACTCCATTAATATCATATGTGCCAGGTAACATAACAGCAATTGTTACTTCTGTACCTGTTAGATATGGTTCTAACATAAAACTTGTACCATATACCTTTGCATTAGTTAGCTCTTGTATTTTTTTATTATATTCCTCTTTATGTTTAGCAATAAAGACACCTTGACTTCCTCGTCCTAAAATTGGCTTAATAACAATAGGAAAACTTGGTAAATCATTTTTAAGTGAAGAGGTTAAACCTTCTTTTACCACATCTAAACCACCTTCTCTTAATATCTGATTTACGAAATATTTGTTATCATATAAGCTAACAGCTTTTGGATCTTGTCCAATCACTTTATATCCCTTAGAAAGAAATTCTTCAATTGGATGTCCATCATAAATAACAGTATTTAACCAAAAAGTATCTGCGCCTTTTGCAATTGCTGATAAAATACCTTCCCTATCATCTGGAAAAACCCACTCTAAATCTTCTGTTTCTCTCGGAGCATCTGATGGAGTAATTACGTTTATTTCAGCTTTTTTTAATGTAAAAGCAATATCTGCTCCACTGTCACTATAACCACCTTTTTTCATTGGTTTGCGAAGACCATCTCTTTCAGGTGGTTCTTTAATTTGATATAACACCGCACAATTCATATATCTTTTCACCCCACTAATTCTTTTAAATTTTCACCAAAGTTTTGCTCATATCTTGTACATCCAAATCGTTTTTCAAACCATTCCCCACATATACAAGCTACCACTACTATTTGTTAATGCTCAAAAAAATGCCAAGCAGCTAAAATCAAATAATCCATTATACCCAAAATAACAAAATATGCAAGTAATAATGGTACTATCATTTTTTCTCTTGGAATTTTCTTTATTTGCTTTAATAATTTCATTTTTTCTCTGCTCCTCCTACTTGACTAGTCTTCGAAATTAGTATATCATTCCAATACATAATAATCTAATTTATATATTTATATATATAGTATTAGCTTTTACTTATATAATTATTTTCTTTATAAAGTCGAAAGGAAGAAAAAGCTATGACAACACAGCAATTAAAATACGTACTAACACTAGCAGAAACAAAAAGTTTTTCTATGGCAGCAAAAAGACTATATATTACACAACCTGCCCTTAGTCTTTACATTATGAATTTAGAGGTGCAGTTAGGCGTAAACTTATTTGATCGAAGCTCTTCCCCAATTAAGCTAACTAGTGTAGGAGAAGAATATATTAAAACAGCTCAAAAAATATTAGATTTAGAAGCAGAATTAAACAATAAAATATCTGATATTTTACAATTGAAACAAGGCTTGTTATCCGTTGGAGTTACTCCTATAAGAGGCTCCTATCTGATTGCAGATGCCCTTGCTCTATATAATCAAAAATATCCTGGCATTAAAATAAATATGATTGAATATGAAATGTCAAAGTTACAGGATTCAGTATTGGATGGTAGTATTGACTTTTTTATTGGTAATGCTCCCATTCAAAATAACCTGTTAACTACGACCACTATCGGAACAGAACATCTTTTTTTGGCTGTACCAAAAAATAATCCAAATAATAAATTCTTAGAGCAATATCAAGTACCTTTACAAGAAATTATTAATAACAAATACACTGCAAGAACTCCTGTTGATTTTTCTATCTTTTCTAATGACCCTTTTATTGTATTACAACCAAGCCAGCGTATTCATACTCTCATGTTAGATTTGTGTAACAATTCAGGATTTGAACCAAATGTTGTTTTGCAGACCAACAAACTAGAAACTGCCTATTCTGTTGCACAAAAAGGATTAGGTTCTACAATTGTTTCTGATACTTTGATTCGTCATGCAGCTTTAAAAGAGCACCCTATTTACTATGCTTTGCCCGAAAAATCATCTGTTAGAAATATTATTGTAGTGTATAGAAAAAATAGATATATTTCTCATATGGCAGAAGAATTTATTTCTATTTTAAAAAAGAATTTGGTTTAGAATATATTTAAATATGCAAGGAAGAAGCATGAAAGGTATTTTAATATACAATACTTATCATGCTTCTTCAATATTTTCCGTCTCATTTTCACTGATTTTATTTTGAAATTCCTTTATCTTATTATCATTGATTTCATCTTTTAATTTTCATTTACTTGAACTTCTAGTTTTCTTATATTAATCTCTTTATCTTCGGTTTTATTTTTCCCATTAGCCTTTATATTTTGGTGCTTTGCAAAGTTGTTCACGCTATAAATATTATGTTCAAAAAGCTCAACCATTTTTAATTCCATTAATACATCTAAGACTAATTATATTTCTGCAAAATAAAAGACCCACGAAAATCAATTTTAGATTTTCGTGGGTTTCATGGTGGAGGCGAAGCGTGACCTTTAAAATCCACTATCATTAAATTTTATGATATTTGTGCTGTGGTCTACCCACTTTACCGTATTCCACCAACCTTTCAACTTTATGTTCCTTTCCCATATATTCAAGATATCTTCTTACTGTTACTCTTGCTATCCCTAATTTTTCTGCTAGATTCTCCGCTGTAAAATCCTTGCACCTACTTTTTTCTATTTCTCCCCATATAGCTCCATATGTATATTTATTAAGCCCCTTAACAAAATCATCTTCCTCTTGAGAAATATTAGCGCTAGATATCATTTTATCTAAATCCTTTTGTTCAATTTCATAATTTCTTTCAAACTCATAATACCTATTTTTAAATTGAATAAGTGCTTCTTTAAATCGTTTGAAACTAAAAGGTTTTATTAGATAATCCACAACCCCATATCTAAAAGCTTCTTCTATTCTTTTAATAGACTTGTCTGCTGTAATTAAGATAATATCGGTATCAATCTCTTGTGCCCTTATCCATTTTAATAAGTCAATTCCGTTTTCTTTAGGGAGATATACATCAAGTAGTATTAAATCTGGCTTATTAATTGATATGAGTTTTTTTGCTTCATTAAGATTTGAAACAGCTTTATATAAAACAAATCCTTCAACTCTTTCTAAAAACCTAGAATTTATTTCCCTAACCATAGGATCATCTTCAGCAATGATTACTTGAATCAACCTTCTCACTCCCAATCATTGGTATTGTTATATTCCAAAGAACACCATCATTTTCCTCAAAATATATTGTACCATTAAACTCATCAATTATTTTTTTTATAATATACATACCTTGACCACGTTGGCCTTCCTTCGTCGAAAACCCTTGCTCATATATTTTTTCTTTATATTCTTCTGGAATTTTACCACCGTTATTTTTCACTTTTATATTTAAAAAATCATTATTTTCAACTATTTTTATAAATATATATCCGTTTCCATCATTTTCAACTGCATCTATAGAATTTTCTATTAAATTTCCTACAACTGATACAATTTCTTCAGAGGTCATATGCTGTGGAAGTTTTGTAAGTGTTGAATTTTCATCTATTTTGAGCTTAACCCTAAACTCCTCAGCTTTATTATATTTTGACAATAACAGTGCTGACAAAGAAGCATCTTTTATATTCTCTGTTAATATATTATTTATATTGTTTCTTACCTTTGCCACATGTGATATAAACTGTAATGCTTCTTCATACTCTTCTAGCTGTATAAGTCCTGCTATAGTATGAAGCTTATTCATAAATTCATGATTTTGAGCTCTTAATGACCAAGCCATCTTTTGAGCTCCAGTAAGTTCTTCTGCCATTCTTGTAACCTCGGTTTTATCTCTAAAGCTGGCAATAGCTCCTACAATTCTTCCTCTACTTATTATAGGAACTCTATTGGTCACTATAATAGTATTATTAATTCTTTGCTCTTCCTCAAACTCTGATTTCCCAGTTTCTAAAACATTAATTAAGCGGGTATTGGGAATAACAACTTCTGCGTTCTGCCCTATAATCTCTTCCTTATTAATATTATTTTCAAAACGTAGTATATTTAAGGCAGAATCATTTATAAGAGTTATTCTAGCTTCATCATCAACAGCTACTAATCCTTCATGAATAGCATCTAACATTCCAATTTTTTCATTATAGAGCTTCGAAATTTCATCAGGCTCAAGTCCAAGTAAAGTGTTCTTTATGTTGCAGGCTAATAAAAAAGCTCCTATTACACCTGCCATAAGCCCTCCAAGAGCAATTAAAGCTATATATAAAACAGCTGTTTTCTTAGATGTCTCAATGCTTTGTGTAAGTGTGCCCACACAAACAAAGCCTATTCTTTTACCATTTTCTGAATCATATATTGGTGTAAAAGCTCTCAAAGATTTCCCTAGTGTCCCAGCCGCCTCAGAAATATATGTTCCTCCATTTTCGACTACTCTATACTCATCTCCGCCCTCAAACTTTTCTCCAATCATTTCAGGATTTGGATGAGCATATCTAATTTCTTCGTTATCTGCTACAATTATATATTCAACTTGTTCTAACTCCTTAAGCTGCATATTAACATAACTTTGAATCTCTCCACTCGTATCTCTACTCTCTAGAGCCTTTACTATCTCAGTAGAATGCGCTTCCATCTCAGCTACATTCATAATATTAGTCCTAGCTTTACTTTCAATATTTCCAGTCATCCAAGGAACAACGAAAGAAACGATTATAAAGATAGAAATAAAAACTACTGTGATAACTAATAAAGTAATTTTTGTTTGAAGTTTCATTGCTTTTTCCATATTCTTCATCTCAACCTTAATATATCTAAATTTAAGTTTTAAATAATGTAATTCTAGCTAATTACTCATAAAAATTATGATAAAAATTTTTATGTTCATCTTATAATAAAAAACTATAATACCAAAACCTTTAGAATAACCTCTATAAATATAGAAACAATAATGTGGGAATGATACATCTTAAGCTATTATATATCACTCCTTGATTATTGTCTTTCATTTTTTTGTATTTAATTCAATCTCTGTTATTAATAAATGTATAAGCTCCTCTTAATCGATAGTCCCTTTTATTACGCTACAGCCTCTTTGTTTAACTGTTTAATTTTACTCTTTTTAAGAAATCTAAATGCATAAGTAACAACAAACGGACAAACAATAGCTGATATTACACAAGATGCTGCCACTTGTGCTGTAGCTGCTGTAGCAATAGCAACTAGCGTTGGGTCAGTCGCTGCAACTGCAAGCGGTGTCGCTACTGCATTTCCCGCAGTCGACCCTGTTGCAAGTCCAAGTACTGGATCCTCTTTGAATAACTTCATGAGAACAAAAGAACCTATTCCGGTAAATGCTGCTATCACTCCTAATAATATACCAGGACCTCCAGCAGTCACAATATTTTCAAGATTCATTCCTGCACCTAATGGAAATGAAAAGAATGGTATTAATAATAATTTACTTCCGCCAAGAAATTTTCTCATGTCAGCATCAAGATTTCCAAGTATCATGCCTATCAATATTGGAACTAATACCGCCACAAGTGCCATAAAAGGAATCTGGGCAAGCCCTGATGCACCTAATGCAACTAATGTAAAAAATGGGCCATCTTTTATGGACAAAATAGCATACGCCCCTACATCAGTTTCGTCACCATATTGTGAAGCAAGTGATGCATACAGTCCACCATTGCAATTTGTTAATGCTGCAAGAATGGCAAGTGGTGACAACCCTAATACTCCGGCAGGTCCAAAAACTTTACCTACAAATATACCAATACCAGCACCTACTATAAATTGTCCTAATACTAATAACACACCTTTTTTTATTGCCTTTGGTGCTAATTTGAAATTAATCTGTGAACCAATTAAAAACATGAAACAAGCCAATATTGTTGATGATGCTTTCGGTCCAAATAACGCTGTTGTAAATCCGCCAATCTGTAAAAATTGTGGGCAAAAGGTATTAACTAAAACCCCTAAGAAAAGTGGAACAACCATCATTCCTCCTGGAATTTTATCAAGTGTCTTCTTAATTGGAATTTGCATTTTTATACCTCCATTTCTTTTTATGTGCATGAAAGAAGAAAATACCTAATCCTAATGGTGTATTATTTTCTCTTATTATGTATTAATCCTTGAGAACATTTAGCACAATTTTTATATTCTTGCTGCTCCGCTTTCTCTTGCTGCTTTTTTTATTGCTTCAGCTACATTAGCTGCAACAGTTCTATCTAATGCGTAAGGAATTACATTGTCTTCATTTAAATCTTCATCTTTTATCATAGAAGCTATAGCATAAGCTGCTGCAATTTTCATTTCTTCATTAACTTCTTTTGCTCTAACATCTAAAGCACCTCTGAATATTCCTGGGAATGCAAGAACATTGTTAACTTGGTTAGGAAAATCTGATCTTCCTGTACCTATGACTTTTGCTCCAGCTGCTTTAGCTTCATCTGGCATTATTTCTGGAGTTGGATTTGCCATTGCAAATAATATGGCATCTCTATTCATAGATCTAACCATATCTTGGCTTACTATTCCAGGCGCTGAAACCCCTATAAACACATCTGCACCAACTAGTGCATGCGCTAAATTTCCTTTAATATTATCCGGGTTAGTTACCTTTGCAAGTTCCTTTTTAGCATCATCTACCCCTTCAATCCCTCTGTAAAGAATCCCCACTTTATCACATGCAATTAAATTCTTTACTCCTGAAGAAAGTAATAATTTAGCTATAGCTGTTCCTGCTGCCCCTGCCCCATTTACAACTACCTTTAAATCTTCTATTTTCTTATCAACTACTTTCAAAGCATTTATAACACCTGCAAGTACAACTATTGCTGTTCCATGTTGATCATCGTGGAATACAGGTATATCAAGTTCTTTCTTTAACCTTTCTTCAATTTCAAAGCATCTTGGTGCTCCTATATCTTCAAGATTAATTCCACCAAATCCTGGTGCTATAAGCTTTACAGTTTTTACTATCTCATCAACATCTTTTGTGTCTAAACATATTGGAAATGCATCAACATTTGCGAATTCCTTAAATAATACTGCCTTTCCCTCCATAACTGGAAGTCCTGCCTTTGGTCCTATATCTCCCAATCCTAATACTGCTGTTCCGTCAGTCACAACTGCAACTAAATTTCCTTTTGAAGTATACTTATATACATTTTCCTCATTTTCATAAATCTTCCTGCATGGTTCGGCAACTCCTGGAGTATAAGCTAAACTTAAATCATCTCTTGTTTCAACTTTCACTTTTGATACTACTTCGATTTTTCCTATATTTTCTTCATGTAATTTTAAGCTTTCCTCAAAATAATTCATTTTCATGACTTCCCTTCATTATTAGATATATTTGTACTGATTTCCTCAATTTTTATAATAGCATCCAATTTTATAAATTAAATCTTATGGACTTAAAAAATGTATTATGGTCATAAAAAATAATTTGTTATATATTTAACAAATTATTAAATCACCTATATTTACTGCTTTCCTTCTATTTCGTTGTTTCTTTCAATAATTTCACTTCTACTATCTGTAGAAGTTCCCCATGATTTTTTATTATTATCCTTTTGAGGTATGTAAATTATATTACCACCCACATATTTTTGTATCTGAAGAGCTAATTTGGATACCCGTAGCAATAAAAAAAACACGACCACATGTAAGCAGCTATTTAAGCCACATACAAATGGTCGTGGATTTTATGGTGGAGGCGAAGCATGACCTTTAAAATCCACTTATTTTTCCACAAATTACATACACCAATTTTGTGGATTATAAAATTAATTTATAGATTCAAATAAATCTATACACCGATTATATATTAATCTTGTTCTTTCTTGATCACTCAAGTTATTCCTTTCAATTAAATTCATTGATATCAAATTCTCATAACTGTTTAATAAATCCTTATTTATTTCATTTTTATAAAAATATATTACTATATCTACTAACCCATTTTCTTTCAACTGTTGTATTTCATTTATATGTAATACCTCTGTTATTAGAATATCTGGATTTGTAAATTTATATAGCATTTTTACTTTGTCTAGTATGTATATATCTGAATCATTTCTTTCTAGCACATAAATACCATTTTCAATAGAACTTTCTCCAATCCTTGATATAGCAATACTATTATAGTTATCTTCTATAAAATAAGTACGCAATGATTCTATTATTATATTTATATTTATCTCTGCTTCATTATATATGACTATATTAGGCATTTGTATTTCCTCATCACTGTCCAAACAATAATCTTCCCCTAAAATTATAAACTTATCTATAGAATCATTTATATAATTAGCATTAACCAACAATTCATGTTTAATATCTTCTACTCCTCTTATTCCTCTTTTGATAAGTTCACATACCTTTGCTGTAATAAATGGTGCTGTAAAGCTATTACACTTAGTCATCTCACTCACTAATAAACTCCCATCTGTTAGTTTATGCTCTAATTCTTTTCCACCATAAGAACTAAAAGCTATAACTTCAATACCATCTATAGCTTTTACATTATATATATATTCATTTGGTCTTAAGCCAACGCCTCTTGAACATCTAACACCAATTACTTTAGGCAAGCATGCTGGATATGTTAATCTGTTCTCATTACTCTCTGCTGCTACAATAATTGCTCCTTGTTTTACGAGTAATTCTATAGCTTCCTCTATTATCTTAAAATAGGCAAAATTAGTAGTACCTATACTCATATTAATTACCTCTACTTTGTTCTCTATGCACCATCTAATTGCCTCTAATAAATTGTCTATAATATTTATTTCACCTTCGCACTCAAAAATATTTATACTATATAAATCATATTCATATGTATGTACAAAATGTGCAAACACTTCCTCGCACAGCGTTCCATGCCTAAAACCTGTTGAACTTCCACTTATTTCTTCTCCATGTTTTCCTAAATAACTAATTTTTTTGTTTTTTACGTTGTAGCACTCTATAATCCTATCTTTATTAAAATCTACCCTATCTATTCCGTCATCAATTATAACAACTTTTATTCTTTTCATATTTCCACCTAAATTATATAATTAAAACTCCCTTTAATTTAAATTAAAGGGAGCCTAACACATATAAGTAACTGTGTATTAAATTACCAAATTAATTTCTTAACTTAATTAATGTAAATTTAATTTTATCTACCGTTGCCTAAATGTGAAGCACTAATACCTCTTCTTAATGATAGCATAGCATTACTTCCGCAGCTACAGCTACAGAATAAGCCATACATTTCAATTGTATTTTTTGATACTTGATTTTTTTTAACTAATTTCTTCATTCTTAATCCCCCCATAATTTTTGAAAATATTTTATAAATAAATATAGTTTACCTATATGTGCTTCATACTGCCATATGCTTTTTTATCCCATCCGCTAAATTACTAATTGTCATGATACCAATATCTTCTGTTTCAAATACAGATACAATCTCTTTTCCTAACTTCTTTTCTATATCAAAAACAATATATGTCATATCTCTTGGTGTAATGTGGTATTCATCACCAAATAAATTTAAATTTCTATCAGTAATATTTATATCTACTATATCTTCAATAACATTAATTATAATATTCTCAATTTGCTTTTTTTCCATTGCATTTACACTCCTTTTAAATTTGTACAATTCCTTCTGTTAAGTCTGAAATTATGCACTCATAACCACCAACAAACGAATTTTCATCTAATATGCTGAACAAATTTAAATTATGTGCCTTATATATATCCTTTTTTTCAGAAATAAATTCCATTACTTTACGATTAGATATAGTTGTAAAGTAAACCTCTCCTGATGAAGACTCTCTTTCATATTTTATATTGGCTAAATTAAAATAATCTACATCACATTGCAACGCATATTTACAATATTGTTTAATATCATTCAATGTTTTTATTTCAATTTCTTTTGTATAATATATACTGAGAATGCCAATATCAATTGGTACAGCCTTACTCATTATAAGTGCCAACTCACCAAAATAATTCGTATACTCATTTGACAATGGCATAATCCCACCTGGTATTCCTAGTATTATAATGTCTGGCTCTTCATTTATTTCAATATTATGAATATAATGATTAAAATTTAATATTTTATTTTCCATGCTCATATCAGAGGCAAATAGAAATTCTGGCAGGTTGTAAATTCCAAATAATTCACTATACTGCTTTGTACCCAGCTGACTTACTTTATAACCATCTTTTTCAAATTTACTTCTAAGTCCTAATTGAATATCAAATTTATTACAATAATCCCCTACCCCAAAAACACCTAAAATTGGTGTATCAATCTTATATAATTTATGTTTAAATTCTCTAATTACAAATTCACTAAAATCAATCATTGTTGTATTTATAAAATTTACATCCACATTTATATTTTCTTGTAAAGACAATTTTTTATATAACTCCTTAGTCATTACAATTTCCTTATTCTGTCCATTTGCCATATTTATTTTATTTAAATATGTATCAAAAAGAGATTGTTTTTTAGTATCAGAAAAAAATACAGCATCACACTTTTTTAGTGCATCTTCAAATTCTTCTGAAATTATCATTCCTGTTTCTTTACCACCATCCAATTTATTTGAATCCTTGCCATTAAGTCCCCATCCCTTAGGTGATACTACATTTATAAGCTGATAATTTTTTAGATTTTCTCTATATCTTGCAATATCTGTTACTTCTTTATCAAAAGGATATATCATTAATTTTTTCATCAAAAACATCTCCATTAAAATCAAATTTAAAATTCTTTAACATACAAATATCTTTAAAATCTTCTAATATACTATTTCTGCTGTCTTTACATTTAGATAATCTCTTACTCTTTGATATTTCATCAATATCATCAGCAAATGCAGCGCACATATCGCAATAATGAAAAGCCCAGCAACTCTTGCATTCATTTTCAGTTAATTTTCCTATATTAATCAACTTAACAGCTTTTTCTATATCTATTCCTTTTTCTAAATTACCTATATTCATTGGTTTAGAACTTTCGCTGACACGCTCGCATGGATAAATATCTTCATTAACATTAACAAATATGCGATGAACCCCTGGTATACATGGACCTCCTGGGTGAGCTCTTCTAGGCATCTCCCCCTTATCAACTAACCCTTGATAAGTTTTTAGAGTATGGTTAAATCGCTCTTGAAATATTTTAGACGCAAATTTTTTATCTAATCTTCCTAAAACAGCCAGCAACAATTTAAATTCACCATAACTATTTGCAATATAAAATTTTTCATCATAATTGCTGTAATCATTTGAAGTATATAAATCATTAACAGTATTTGCACTTACAAAACTATTTCCTATAACCTCATCATGCTCTAAAAAGTTTTTTACACAGCTAAAATCACTTTTAGGAGCTATTACTGTATTAAACATTATTCTATTTGCAAACTCAGGATACCAGTTTTTAATGTCTTTAATATTATCCATTATCATATCAAAAGAACCTTTACCATTTACAAATTTCCTGTTTAAATCATGCATTTCCTTCGTTCCATCTAGACTAATTACTATCTGAAAATCGTATTTATCAAATAATTCAACTACTTCTCGATTAAATAAAGTGCCATTAGTAGTCATACTATATGTAATCTTCTTTCCCTCTACTTTTTCTTCTGCGTACTCAATACATTTTTTTATTAAGTCAATCTCTAATAGTGGTTCTCCTCCATAAAATGATATGTATACATTTTCTAAATTACTTGAATGATTTAATATATAATCTATTCCTTTTTTAGCTGTTTCAAAACTCATTCTTTTGCTACTATGTGTCCGATTATTATAATTACCTTGTCCATAAAAACAATAACTACATCTTAAGTTACAATTTTGTGTCACTTGAAGAATTAATTGTTCTGCTCTATTATCTATAAGTTCTTCTATACTATCAGTTAGAGGATGTTCAATTTCAAATAATTTTGTCCTTTTAAAAAATCCTTGTTTAATATATTTATCAAGCTTATCAATATTTTGTTCAAATGATTCATCATTTCTTATTGTAGCTAACAAATCATGGTCGCACCTACTTACTTCAAATATTGTATTTTCTTCTCTATCATATACATAATACTTTTTATTAACTTGAAAACATTTATATACTCTATTCATCTAATATTAACTCCTTTGTAGACAATTGTTTTGCAATATCTCTGGCATTATCTGATCACTTTTTAATAAATTCTTATAACTATCTACGCAAATAATATGCCCTTGATCTAATACAACAATCTTATCCATATGTTCTAAAATTTCTGGTCTATGCGTAATAATAAATACAAATGGATATGTATCATAATCACTAACTAATCTATTAAATAATTGCTCAGATTCCATATCATAATTGGAAGTAGCCTCATCTAGCACTAGTATTGGACTATTTTTTTTAAGTAACGTTCTTATGAGTGCAACCTTTTGCTTTTCACCACCAGATAATTTGCTGCCCCTAATTCCTGCATCTGTTTGAAATTCCTTAGGCAGCTCTTCTATAAATTTCAAAAAGGATTCAATCTTTTTATCAATACATTGCTTTTGAATTTCTTCAACACTCAACGTATTTTGAAGTGATATGTTGTTCTTAATTGTAGTATTAAATAAATAACTATCTTGACTCATTACAGCAAATAAATCTCTATATTTATCAATATCTATTTTTTGAATATCTAAATCATCTATGTAAATTGCACCCTCTGTTGGATCATAAAATCTTAACAATAAATTAAACAATGAACTTTTACCACTTCCATTTGCACCTACAAATGCCACTTTTTCACCTGCAGTTAACTCTAAATTAATATGTGATAGAACTTTTTTTGAGTCATAAGTTAAGCTAACCTCATTAAATCGTATTACCTTCGGTTCTTGTAAATTTTTTAACTCTTTGATATCTTGATTTTCTTCTATGCCACTTATAAACTTAAAGTAATTTTCAAAAGCAGGTTTTATATTAGCTATCTCATATTTAATTGTCATAAATAATGAAATAGGTGTAATTACAAATTCACTATAGGTTACAAACGTAATCAAAACGCCAATTGTAATTTCTTCCTTAATAATTAAAGCGATTCCTAATATATATAAATAATTAAATATTATATTTTGTAAAAGGCTTCCACTATTTTCACTTATTTGATCTAAAACTTGAAATTTATTACTAAGTTTAAATCTTTCACTTTGCAATTTTCTATATTCATTTTTCTTAATTTGATATAGGTTCCATAACTTTATTTCCTCTACTCCATTCATTATATCCCCATACCACATACCTATTTTTTCAGTAACTAACAAAAACTTATTAAATACATTAGTCTTAATCTCAGTTAACTTGTTTATTATTAAATACTTTACTGGAACTATTATCAAAATGAACAATGTCAATTTATAGCTAATTAGCATCAATCCAATAATTCCACCTATAACCTTAAAAATTTGCATTGCTAAAATTAAAAAACTCTTGTTAGCTACTTGAGCAATTGTGTCAATATCACATGATATAGTACTAAAAATTGATGCAAATCCTTCATTTTTTAGATACTGAACTTTCATTCTAAGTATTTTGGAAAAGGATTCCACCTCTAAATCAAGATGAACTTTATTTTGCATATTTATATGTATAATACCTTGAATGAAACTTAATCCTTCTTGAATTAAAAATAGTATTATTATGTAAACAACATATTGTGTTGTTACTTTTATATTTAATAGCATGACTCCTTTATCCATCAAATTTTGAGTTAAAATAGGCGCACATATGCTAGCCAATGCTAATATAAAGGTACAAGCAAAAGAGAATATTATAGATAATTTATGTGAACTTAATAAAATAATTATATTTTTCATAATTCCATTTTCTTTATTTATTGCACTCACCTCTTTTTACTTCATATGCATTAGCATTACATTTACCCATAAATGTTTAATAATAATGAATTTTAAAATTAAATTAATTTGTAATTTATATGATATTTATGTCATCTCTAATAACATGACCCAATTTTACCTTATTTTATTTCAATAGTTAAATAAAGTAAATACATATTTCACTAAATGTATACAATCAGTCATAAAGACAAAATTATATACAGTATATACTTTTATTCCCAAAAACTTACTTTTTACGATAATACACTTGACTTTTATTAAAGATTCGACACATTTAATAAAAAATACTCCATCATCTCCTTATAAATAGACCTAGAGTATTTCTTATAACACCTTGTATATAATAAAAATAACCCAAGACAATTAAACATAATTGTCTTGGGTTTCATGGTGGAGGCGATGCGTAACCTTTAAAATCCACTAAAATATTACTTCTTCTATTGCTTCCTTACATATTGAAACTGCTTTATCTATTTCTTCCTCATTAATGATTAATGGAGGATTAAAATATAGCACATTGCCAAGCGGTCTTAGTATTAACCCTTTATTTAATGCCTTTTTATACACTTCATACCCAATCCTAATCTTAGAATCATAACTTTTTTTGTCTTTTTTATTAGTTACAAGTTCCATTGCATTAATTAATCCAATGTGTCTGATTTCACCTATATGTGGATTTTCTATTAAAGCATTATTTAATTTATTATTTAAATATTCTGCTCTTACTTTTGCATTTTCTAAAATTGCTTCTTCCTTTAAAACCTTTTGAACTGCTACAGCTGCAGAACAGCCAAGAGGATTTCCGCTATAAGTATGACTATGCATAAATGCTTTTCCTTTATTGTAATCATCATAAAATGCATTATAGATTTTATCTGTTGTAATTGTTATTGCCATAGGCATATAGCCTCCTGTTAATCCTTTTGATACACACATAATATCAGGACTGACACCTGCATGTTCAAAAGCAAACATTTTTCCTGTCCTTCCAAAGCCAGTGGCAATTTCATCTGCAATAAGAAGAACATTATATTCATCACATAGTTTTCTCAATTTTTTTAAATATACAGGAGGATAAATTCTCATTCCTGCACTACCCTGCAATAGCGGTTCAACAATTATTGCACAGGTCTCTTCACCATACTTTTCAAAAGACTTTTCTGCATTCTCAAAGCATTCTGCATTGCAACATTCTCTGGCTTTACCATAAGGACACCTATAACAATCGGGAACTTCCACATGAATTGTATCCATTAACATTGGTTTATAAATTTTTGCATATAGATCCATACTTCCAACAGATAATGCTCCAATAGTCTCTCCATGATAACCTTCACTTAAACACATAAACTTTGTTTTCTTCTTATTTCCTGTTTGATATTGATACTGAAAACTCATTTTTAAAGCACATTCAACAGACGCAGAACCATTATCAGAAAAATTAAATTTTGTAAGACCTTTTGGAATGATTTTGCTTAACTCTTCACAAAGTTTTATTGCTGGTTCATGAGAAAAATTAGCAAAAATAACATGTTCTAAATTATTAAGCTGATTTTTTATATACTCATTTATTGTCGGATTACAATGTCCAAGCAAATTGCACCACCACGAACTTACTATATCTATATATTCTTTACCATCTTTATCATATAAATAAATACCTTTTCCATGATCAATTATGATAGGCTTCAAATCTTCATAATCTTTCATCTGAGAGCATGGATGCCATATATATTTTAAATCTTTTTCAACTAAACTCATATTCATTCTCTTCTCTCTTTTATTTAACGCATATTCAAAAAATAATAAGTCAGTATTCTAGTCTATTTTCCGTATAAGGAAGCTCGACTCGTATACACTCCCTGAGTAAGTGATCCACACAAAATCATATATTATTTCATCATGGCTTATTATTTTCTTTAATATGCCTAAAAGTTTACTCATATATTTCTAATAATTTATTAATATCAATATTTAATTCTTTATCATTTTCTTTTACTACTCCTATTACCGGGATTTTTGTAATTGCCTCTATCATTTTTTTATTATCTTCATGCAGCAGATTACCTTCATTATAATAATTTAATATAATTCCTTTTACTGATATATTTCTATTCTTTAAATATTCTGCAGTAAGAACCACATGATTAATTGTTCCAAGGCCTGCATCCGCAATAATTAATGTTGAAAGTCCTAATTCTTTTATAATATCTTCAAGCATGATTTTTTTATCATCATACCTTATAGGACATACTATTCCACCACTGCCCTCCATAGTTAAATAATCATACTTTAATAAAGAGTTATTAAAAGCTTCTATAACTTTATTCATATCAACAGGATTTCCTTCTATTTTTGAAGCTAAATGTGGTGATACAGATTCTTTATATACGTATGATACAAGATTGTCCATAGTTTCATTAATATTAGCTATTTTATTTACATAATAAGCATCACCTGGTATAAGTCCATTTTCTGAAATTTCTGCCCCGCTTAATGCTGCTTTATAATAACCTGCATTATATCCTGCATCTCTTAATTTTTTTACTATAAGTGCTGTTACAAAAGTTTTTCCTATATCGGTTCCTGTTGCAGTAATAAAAATCTTCTTACTCATTCCAAAGTTCCACCTCATATCCAAGCTCATTAATCATTTTCATATCTGTTTCTATTGATATTCCAGATGTAGTTAGCATATCTCCTGAAATTGCTGCATTAGCACCTGACAAAAAACATTTTCTACCTTTATCAGACAATAGTCCTCTTCCACCTGCAAGTCTAATTGATGCATTAGGTACTAAAAACCTAAATATTGCAACTATCCTACACATCTCATCATTAGTGAGTTTTTTATTATTTTCATATGGTGTACCTTTAATTGGATTTAACATATTTACAGGAATTGAATGTATACCTAAATTTCTTATGTCAATAACCATTTCAATTCTGTCTTCCATAGTTTCTCCAAGTCCCATAATTCCACCACTGCAGATATTTAACCCAGCACTTTTTGCGTCATTAATTGCATTTATTTTTTCATCATATGTGTGAGTTGTACATACATTTTTAAAATTATTTCTTGAAGTCTCTAAATTGTTATGCACTCTTGTTAATCCTACTTCTTTAAGTTTTTTGTATTGTTCCTTGTTTAAAAGTCCAAATGATCCACAGACAGCTATATTGGTTTCTTTTCTTATCTTTCTTACGCTTTTACATACATTATCCACTTCATCATCATTTAATTTTTTTCCTGAAGTTACAATTGAATATCTAAGTACTCCTCTATCATCGTTATATTTTGCCTGTTTTAAAATTTCCTCCCCATCTAGCAAAGAATATTTCTCAATGTTTGTATTATAAAACGAAGATTGTGCACAAAACTTACAGTTTTCTGAACACTGACCACTTTTCCCATTTATAATTGTACATATATCAAAAATATTACCGCAGTAATGCTTTCTTATTTCATTTGCTGTACTGCATAAATTTTCTAATGGCTCATTAACTAAAAGTAATGCTTCATCTTTTCCTATCATTTGTCCACTTAATACTTTATTTTTTATTTCTTTTAATGTATCCATAATACAATTTTCCTTTCATCATAAAAATTCTATCTAATAAATTTAATTGTAGGAATAAGACGCTTATAAAGAAGTGCACTTAATATACAAAGTAAAATATCTCCTGGAACTGCTAAAATAAAACAATATAAAAACAGTGGCCATACACCTATTGGAGTGTTAATTACAAAATTGCAAATTATATAATAATAAATCATTCCCAGACTATAAACAATGGCTAGTCCAATAAAATTAGCTGTTAAGATCCTTTTATATGTTGGATTAGATTTTTCATTTGCAATTTTTCCAGTAACATAGCTTGCAATCCAAAATCCAATTATATAACCAAACGTTGGTTTAAATATATAACCTAATCCTCCCCCTTCAGTAAATATAGGCAATCCTATAAACCCAAGCAGAATATATATTAAAACACTGTATGCACCCATTTCCCCCCCAAGTAGAAGACCTGCCATCATAGTAAATAAAAACTGAAGCGTAAATGGCAATACTGGTATTGGAATCTTAATAAATGCTCCCACTGCAATTAATGCTGTAAAGAGCCCACATAAAATTAACTGTTTTGTTGTCATCTTTTTTTTATTTCCCACTATGCTTATTTTTTCATTTTCCATTGTTTTCCCTTCCTTTAAAATCCAATATATACCTTCATTCTAGAATTGTCAACCTTATTTTTTTCATCAAGTTTACAATATAGTTTGCAAATATTTATTTAAGATCTAATTAAAATTGTACATTTTATACATAAATTAAAAATAACCCACAAAAATCTAATTTTTAGATTTTTGTGGGTTTCATGGTGGAGGCGAAGCGTGACCTTTCAAATCCACTATTAGTTCTATCCTTTAATTTGTCAACTCTTCTACAAACATATAAAAATAGCCTAAATGTTTTTCTATACTTTAGGCTATTTAGAACACTTATTTATAAATTTAAATTCTAACTCTTAACAAATACTCTTTACATGTAATTAAATTATAATTTTAGAGTGTACTCTAAATAAACATTCTTCTCATCTATCATTTTTTATACTATCTACTTCTTTAATATATTTTATTTTTATTTACATAATTCCACTCTTTTATGCGAACCTTATGTGAATCATACATTTATCGTCCAAGTATTCAAATATATACTTTTTACATTTTCTACTCCTTTATTTGTGTACACTTAAATACCAGTCACTATCACATAATAATTAATTCATAAAATTTCACCTTTTACTATTTTATCCCTAATTTCTATTGACTTCTGTGCAAATTTATATTATCATTTTCATAACGAGACGTTCTCGTTTTAAAAAACGAGAAGTATAAGGAGGTAATATTTATGTATCAAGAAAGTTTATTAACATCTGATATAGATGTTAGTTTAATAAAAAATTGGGAAGTTAATTCTAATACTAGTGACTATAATTTAGATAGAATACGCTACGAAATTGAACTAGGCAATAAAAGTCAAGGCGGTATAAACTTAAAGCCCTTTTATCAAAGAGAATATAAATTCACAAAAAAAGACGAATCATTATTGATTGAATCTCTACTAGGTGGTATACCTATACCTGTTATATACTTAGCCTCTGATACAAGTAAAATACCTCATGTTAGCAATGTAATAGATGGGCAACATCGATTAATGGCTGTATATAGATTTCTGAACAATGAATTTGCTCTTACAGGATTAAATAAATTTACCCAATTAGATGGTCTCTTTTTTAAACAATTGCATCCTACAATTCAAAATAAACTTTTATATCAAATTAGTCTAACTCTTGAATTTATACACGTTCAGGATGATCCTGAATTAGAACTTGAAATATTTACAAGATATAATCAAGGCACTAATCCATTAACTCCGCAGGAAATACGCCATGTTGTCTTTACCTCTATATTCAATGATTGGCTGGTTAATAAACTTGATAATTGGAAAGACCTCAAGTATATGCGAGAAATTTTTAATTTATCTTCTAAAAGATTTAATGATAAGAGTACTCACCAAGAATTCTATGTTCTACTAGGTATATATAAAAACTTAACTGAGCCTAATTACGGAATTAAGCTATCTAAAAATAAAAAAACCCATGTACTACAAGTTGGCATTAATCAAGATTATTATAGCTCTACTTCTTATGTAATAGAATTTATGAGTTATGCTAGAAAGCTTGATGAAATTGAAAGCCAATCACTAATATCTGAATGTGAATCTTTTATTAATAAATTCTCGGCATTTCTTAAAAGTGTATATTATGATACTGGATTGTATTATCCTTTATCAAAAGAAATATTTCAAATTGAGAAAACTAGAAATTATAAAATGCAGACAAGCATATTGATGATTATGACATCTGTTTTTAATTGGATTTTAGAAAATAATATATCATATTTTTCTGAATCTGATAAACTTAAATTAAAAGCAGTTATTTCAAAGGGATTTAATAATAGTGAATTTCCTACTACCACAAGTTCTACTACAGAACCTAAATTCCTTGTTAGAACTATTTCAACAATAATTAACGAAATAGAGTTAGCTTATTCTATAAGATAATTTACTAGAAACATATATAAAAAAAGAAATTGCAAAAGTTATGCAATTTCTTTTTTAATATTAAAATAAATTTTTGACTTCTTCTTAATTTAATGTTTATTCAAAAAAATACTCTTATTCTCTGCCATTAACCTCTTTTCACTAAAAAGTAAGAACCATGTTCAATAATTACTCCATTATCTCTAAACATAGATAATTTTTTCATTGCATAATTTTGAATTTGAATTTCCTCGAGTTTCGAATTTAATTTTTTATAAACTTCTTTGCAAATATCTTCTATTGTAAAATCACTTTCTCTATTTAAAATAGCAGTAAATATTATATAACTTGGACTTTCTATTAATTTTTCTTTCGAAATTTTTTCAAATTTACACATGTAAATCCTCCCCATTATATTATATTTGTTTTATTATATTATATTTTAATTAGTCACATTTTCAAAAAAATTGTTTAATTCAACTGCAATATATCTTGCTAACCTATCTATAAATTCACTATATTTAAATTCCTCTTTCTTCTTTATATATATATGTACTACTGGGAAATTTAATCCATCGCTTTGTAACATACTATGAATATTAGAGACTTCATCTAATATTTTCACATCCCCATCTATAACTATATATGGCATATTTGCTAACCCATAATTGGGTGATTTGAACTCTATAAAATAATGTTCTACTTTATCTTTGCACTCCGTGGTAAAAAAGTCATTTATAATTTCTTGCATTATACTATTAAAATCGCACACATCAGCAAAAAATGCTTCTATTAACATCTTAACATTAAACAAAAAAGAACCTTTTTTCATGTTGTCTTTATCTTTACATTTTTCTTCTATGTTACATACTAAATGATTAAAATAACTATTCAAACCTATACCATATTCTTTTAATTTTTTAAAATCAATATGTATGTTTTCTACTATCTTTTTATCCATTCTTATAAAATGATTTGCATCTTTAACTATTGAATAAAATTGTTTTTTATTAGAAAGTAACTCTTCTAATTCATATTTTAACTTATTTTCAGTTTTATAACCTTCTAAATAAAAATATTGTTTCATTATTGATAATAACCATCCATCATCCCATTGTATTAATGCATTAAAATATTCTCTATTTGAAATAGTGATTTTTAATGGTTTCCATAATCCTGAAATATCATTCGCCAGTCTATAATCTCCAGCTGGAACAATCGTTTCTTTTTTACGACTTCTTAAATAATTCATTATCATTTCATATATGCTATCTTGTAATAAATGATCAGTCTTTATTACTCTATTTTAATATATCAATTCCCTTATTAATATATAACACAACCATAACACAACATGGGTAAAATTTTATATAATAATACACAATCAAATAAAATTAAGAAACCTTCATACCTAGTAAAATAAAGCCTTCAAAAGCACTATAATATATGTTAAAATTCAAATCCAAGAACTCCAGGAACTTCAGAATTTTAAAAACAGTAATTGTTATTTTATGTATATTGTGCATTATCATCTAATTTAAATTCATTATTGGTGGCGCTACCCCGTAACAACAAAAAAACACGACCACCTGTAAGCAGCTATTTAAGCCACATATTACTGATATCTTTTATTTTATGTACTCTTAATAGAATTAGCAATTTTGTTCTTTCGATGAACTTCTAAATTTTTATTATTCTAGTAATCAATGCTGTTATCAAATAAGTTAGTATAAATCGTTATATTTTTTATTCGTTAATATATTGCTAAGTGTAATATCCCTAATATTATCCTCACATATACTTCAGAAAATTGAGATAATTATAATCCTTTAGGAATTACTTTGGTAATAATCTCCAAATAATTGTTATTAAAACTCAAATCATTTTCTAACCCATTAGGATTTTCTATAATATATTCTGGATCATATATAAAACAATATAATTTCTTACAGTCAGGATGAGTTTTATATCTCTCAATATCTATTATCAATTGATCTCCAATTTCTTTTGCTCCAAGACCTATTCTTGTTTTTTTAACCTCTATTACTGTACTTTCCCTCTTAAGTAAAAAATCAACTCTTGAACTTTTTCCAGCGTAACTTGGAGTATATTCCTCTACTCTAATATCATCATAAGCCAATTTTAAAAATGCATGTAATAAGTCTTGTACATCATATTCATCCCTAATATTAAATTTATCTCTTGAAGAATATCTATTTTTCATTTGATTTGCTGCAATATGAAATCTAGACATTATTCTATCTAATGTTAAATCAACTTCATTATACGAATAGATCTTATTGGTATCTATATTTTTTATTTCTGAATTATTATTTTTTTGATTATTTAACAATTTATTTTTTTTCAAATCAACTAATGGTATTTTTATTCCATCTCCTGCACTAATTAAAGAAAGTAAACATTCTCCCATATACCATTTTAATTCAGTATAATTATCACTTGATAATCTCGTTTTTATCCATTGTATTCCACTTTCAACAATTGGATCTTCCCTTCCACATACAGCACCTATTGCTTGTACTGCTAAAGCTGTATTTATTTCTTGCTTATAATCGCATTTTATACATCCATTTATTCCAAATCCCTCTTTTAGATCATTCGCATATCTTTGTAGTAACTCTTCATAATCATAATAATTATATTCAAATAATGATAATATACCTATTGCATTTTCTACATACTCTTTTGGATTATAATTTTCAATAAAATATTTAACTGCAAGTTTTGTATATTCTGATTTTGGTTCTATCTCTATTAAAACTCTCATCGGTCCAACATGATCATAATTATTACTATGAATATATCCACTTAGTCTTTGTTCATTCTTTATGAATTCATCGAAAGCATCTTGGAAAAATTCATATCTTCCTAATCCCATTTTACTTAGATAATACAACTTATGAGAATCCTCAAATAACCATGTAATATTATATGCATCCATCTTTTTAACTTCCTCTATAAAGTCATCGGTAATATTATTTTCTAATTCAAACATAATATAAAATTCCTCAACATAACCAAGAATTATATCTATGTCCTGTTTATTTCTACTTTCTTTTATAACATTTTTTAATTCTTGTTCAAGGTATTTCACTGCATTTTTTAATTCAAAACCGCAATACTCGATATTTTTAAAAAAATTATTCAAAACTATACTCCTCTACTAAAAAGTCTTATACTATATTATTTATTATTGATTTTCTAAATTTATTTTTAATATAAGAAACCTTTAATACTTATACTTTAAAATGTTTAGTTATTTATACCATCTTGAAAATCCTCTAAATATTTTAAAATCACTCAATTCTACACTTCTTTAATCACAGGAATTTTAAATAGTCTTACATCCATTCCCAATTCTCTAATTCTTTTGACATGTTGTAATAAGTTTACCTTACTAAAAAAAGGAATAATGTTTCTAATGTCTCCCTCTTTACTAGTAGAAATTGCATAAACTACAATTGATTTATCAAATGGGAAATTATCAATACTATAAGATTTATCACTAAATTTATTCTTAATATGCTTTATAAGCTCTCCCCTATACTCTGGAATATTTTTTAGTAAATCCATTGAAACTGACCCTTGTGAAAAAAGATGACTTAAAGTAGCAGATGAAGTATCTTTTTTTACACAAACAAAATGATTTTCTCTCGAAAATAAATCACAAATTTCTATCTTACTTCTAGAATTTGGCACTTGAAAATTCTTTTTATCCATTAGTATAAAAAAATCATTACGCTGCCTTTCATTATAAACTCCCTCACTCTCACCTTCTTTAATAGGTTCTAAAAAGCTCCCTTCTATTAATTTTATTTGATTTACACTTTCCTGGATCATATTGTAGTAATTATCCTCAATGTAATACCAATTGTTCAATGTAAATATATATAATTTACCATCATAATTGATTTCACACACGATAAATTCTTTTATACTTACAGACGTGGTAATAGGATTTCCGAATTCATCCAAGCCTATTACCTTTATCTTTTCATAATTATTAATATGGAAATTGTCCAGAAAATCATATAATTTTAGTATATCTAATTCTTCAATTTCTTTTATTTTAGAGTTATATACTATTCTAAAACTATTGCATCTTTCATATTCAATCATATCTGGATATGTTAACACTATATCCTCTTCTCTTTTCTCTATTTTTTTCCATATCGTTTGGAATAATGTATTTTTTATTTCTTTATTCTTTATTAATGTCATATTATCAACAAAATCAAATTCATCTTTATAATCTTTACTAAAATATAGATCTAATAAACTACTACATTTCTCACCTAACTGTACAAATGTAGTATCGCTGTCTAAACTTAATGATGATGTTCCCCTTAAGTTTTTACCAATCTCCTCTATCTTACTTTTTCCTGACACTAAATTAATAATATCTTGTTGAAAGTCAAAATCAAATTCCCCTATTCTACTCCCCTTATTAATATGAATTCTTTTTTGTCTAGTCTTAGTGTCAATGTTTCTTACATCTAAAGCTTTTAATTCCAATGGATTGACACAGTTTAACGTTACCTTTAATCCAAAATCATTTTCTAATTTATCCTTATTAATTCCTGTAAACCCCATGCCTCCAGTAATCCCAAAGAAATATGCATCATTATCTTTATAAATCTTTATTAAAATTATAAATGAATTAACTGTATTTTTTAATTTTTCTTTATCTACAATTTCAACATCATTCTCAAGAAATTTTAGCCATTTTTGTTCTCTAGTTTTATTTCTTTGAATATACACTTTAGTTTCAAAATTTAAATTTTCATTTAGTATATTTAATTCTTCATAATTATTCTCACTATTAACTTTTTTATCAATTATAATCTCTTTAAAATCTTCTACTGTATTCTTAAATAAATAATATGATAATTTCACCCAATCTCACCTTCCCTTATATTCCATCTTATATAATAATTATACAGCAAAATACTATTTTTAAAAAAACTATTTTGTATTAATTGATAAATTTCATTTTTATTATGACACTCTTATATAAAAGCTCTGACTATATCTATCATACAAATCATACCTGCTGATTTCACTTACAACTTTAACTCCTTGGCTGTTTTTGAGCAAAGAAAAAGACACATTGAAGATAACTTCAATGTGTTCTTTATACACTATAACTTCTTTTACAAAGTCTCTTATGAACTTTTTGCATTCAGGAACATTCCTGCTAATTACATAGCCACTAAAATTGCTTAACAGACTTCTTACATCTGTTTCTGTTACTAATTGATTAATATCCTTAGCTTCAATTTCTGACAGCTTAGCTTCTAATTCACTCTTACAATTCTTAAGCTCATCCATTTTAGCTTTAAATTCTTCTTGAACAAATCCGTTTGTTATAGCAGTTACTATATTACTAATTTGCCCTTCAACTTCATCTATTTGTTTTACTAATACTAACTTCTTTTCATCATCAACTTTATTTTGCTTTTGAAGGTTCTTATTAATACCTTCTGCTATATAAATTATTGCCCTATCATTAAATGTTTTTCTTTCTAATTCAGACAATACATATTCTTCAATATACTCCTTACATATTTCTTTATTGTCACAAACCTTAGAGCTTGTCTTTTGTCTAAATGAGCATCTATAAGACACATACATAGGCTTATTTTTAGCATGTCCACGATTTCCTTAATAAGCATCCACAGCGTATTAATCCGGTGAGTAAATAATTTTCCTTTGCCTTATTAGTTCCTGGTTTCTTTCTACGCATTTTTAGAATTTCTTCAAAGTCTTCCTTAGAAACTATTGCTGGTATGCCACCTTCTATTCTTATTATTTCACTTTCATCTTTATAGGCGTGCGATTTTTTTCCCGAAAGCATACTTCTTCGCTGTTTTATTGTAAGTATACACTCCAGTATATTTTTCATTAGTTAATATGCTATGGATGCTATTCACTTTAAACATTGTACCAGCTTTAGTCTTAAAGCCTCTTTCATTTAATTAAATGAAACTTATTTTAATATCTACAATTGTATCTTATACTTTTCATTTTAATCTCTTTTTTAGTTCATTCGCAATTTCATTCAAAGTTAATACTGAATTTATTTTTCTTTCTAGCTTCTTAAATTTAATTTTACGTTTATGTACATAGTTTAAATATCTATCAATTGAATTCAAATAATTTAATCCTTCTATCCATCTAACCCTAATTACATTTTGAACATTTTCTATAAGTTCACTACCTTTATAACTTTCAAATTCTCTATTAATGGATTCAACTACCTCTGTTTTATCTACGCAATAAATTTGTTGTAATGAATTAAATTTCATACTGCTGTTTGCTATATATAGTTCAATAAAATCTCTCCATATATTTTTATGATATTCTATATAAGCATTTCTTCCGCCTAAGTCTTCTATTACCTCAATTTTTCTTTTTATTAATTCCATTTTATCTTTATAAGATTTCAATCCATCTAAATATCCATAAATGTCACTTCTAATCTTAAAGTCATTATGTTTATATAACTTTTTATCAAATTCTAACCCCCTTACCATTCTTCTCAAAACCTCATTATTGTTGTAAACTATCACAGCAATTTCACTAATTATATTTTGAATGTCATTTAACTTTTCAGCTACTTTATTTACATTTTCCTTTTCCTTATTTTCCCAAACCTCTTCAATAGTCAATTCTTTTTTCCTTTTATTTAAATTAATTCCATATAGCAATACGGTAATAATTATTATTATTAGAATTAAGTTTTCATATTTTTGTAAAAATTCCATAAAAGCTACAAAATTATCTTTCATGGAGTAAACCACATCTTTTATATTTACTAAATTAAGCATAATATAATTAATTATTAAATCTTTATAAAAACATATAACCATATATATACAAAACAGTATGTAAATAATTCTTATTTTTAATATATATTTTACTATTGAAATAATTCCATTAATAATCATCCACACTTTTTCTCTTATATTTGGAGAACATTTAAATTGATTTGAATACTCACTAATTATATCTCCTAAAAGTTCGTAATTATCACATATATTTTTATTATTAAAAAACAAATACGGTGTTTTTTCTAATATTATCAAAAAAATATTTAAAATTTTTAGTGCTCTTTGTACAGTGTTATAATTGAAAGTCTTAATACTATAAATCACCTTATAATAAGAATATATCTTCATTCTCATATGCACATAATCCATAAAAATAGACAATATTAAAAACACTAGAAATTGCATAATATAATTCATTGAGCCCTCTCTTTTACATCCTAATTATACATATTACACAAAATTATACCATAAAATACAATCTACTAAAATATATTTAATAAATTAAAATCAAACTATAATTTTTTATAACAAAACAACCCACGAAAATCAATTTTAGATTCTCGTGGGTTTCATGGTGGAGGCGAAGCATGACCTTTAAAATCCACTAAAGCATAGCTTTCTTCTCCATATTCCTTAAAAGATTTTATAAGAGTTCACTATGTTTATTTTAAGTTTTCTAAATACCTTAAACTTAGCTAGATTCTATTTAAATTCTATTAAAGGACTTTCCTTTGCTTTCATATCTTTTCCAACATTGAAGTTCGTTATTTTATTATCATTGGCATTTGATATTATAAGCATAGTAATATCATCCAATCCTTTTTCTTTAATAAAGTTCCTGTCAAAGCTTATGAGAAGATCACCTTTTTTTACAGCTTTTCCTTCTTCACAATGCAGTTCAAAACCTTCTCCATTTAAAGTTACAGTATCAATACCTACATGAATAAGAGATTCTACTCCATCTTTTGTTTTAATACCAACTGCATGCTTACTTTCTTTCATAACTACAACGATAGTTCCATCACAAGGAGAGTATATTTTTCCTTCACTTGGCTTAATTGCAATTCCTTCCCCCATCATCTTCTGTGAAAATACTTCATCCTGTACATCTTTTAAATCTACACTTACACCAGTAGCAAATGCATACAACCTTTTATTCTTTTTTTTATTAAATATATTAAACATAGATTCACCTATTTTAAATCTGGCCAATATTCTTTATTAGCCTCAATCATATCATCTAAAATCTGTTTTGCTACAAATGCAGATGGAATTGTTTTATTCATAGTAAATGCCATAAGTGCTTTTTCATATGAGCCTTCAATAGCAGCCTCAACTACCAGTTTTTCTGATGCTTCTTGTTGTTCAATTATTCCTTTATAGAAAGTTGGGATTTCTCCTACACGCACTGGTTCTGGCCCATCTTTAGTTATATATGCAGGCACTTCTACCATGGCATCGTCAGGTAAGTTTTTTATTGCTCCATTATTTTCTACCATAACTAAGTGTCTCTTTCTTAAATCAAAAGCTAAGCTCATAGCAACTTCAACAATAAATTCTCCATGCACTCCAGTAAAGAATTGTGTAAGATCAATTTGCCCTGTAGCATTATATTGATCTACAGCATCAAATATCTTCTTCTCTCTTCCTTCCATTACTTCATTAGCTCTAGTATGATTTTTATCTGCTTCTTTTACAATTCTATCTCCTAAAAGATAATATTGCATATACGTATTTGGAAGATATTTAGGGAACATTTGCACTATATGTTTAGCATTATCAAATGTATGAAGCCATGATGCATCATTATGTCTTACTTCACTTCTTGAATCAGGTGGAATATAACCATGTTCCTTTACATATGCTTTTAACTCCTCAGTTTTATCTTCACCACTAACTCTAATTTTTGTAAACCACCCAAAGTGATTTAATCCAAAATAATCTGCTTCTATATCATGTCTATCACAATCTAAGATATTAGCCATATTTCTCATAATTGCAACTGGCATATCACATATATTTAAAATCCTTGCATTTGGTCTTAACTTATACATAGCTTTTGCTACAATAGCTGCTGGATTAGAATAATTAACAATCCAATAATTTTTATTTGCATATTTTTCGCAAAAATCTATCATTTCAACCATAGGATATATTGTTCTTAATCCATATGCTAATCCTCCAGGACCACATGTCTCTTGACCAACCACATCATATTTTAGTGGAATTTTTTCGTCTTGTTCTCTCATTTTATATAATCCAACACGCATTTGAGCAAAAACAAAATCTGCATCTTTAAATCCTTCTTCTGGATCAGTTGTAAGAACAAGTTTTACCTCTGGATCAAACATTTCTACTACTTTCTTTACTATCACTCCTACTTTATTTTGACGTTCCGCATTTATATCATATAATCTTAATTCTGATATTTTAAAATCCTCTTTCTTTGAAAGTAAACTCTTTACAATCCCTGGTGTATATGTGCTTCCTCCGCCTACTATTACTAATTTAAATTTTTTCATTTTAATAATTCCTCCTTAATTTTATTCTACTCTGTCTAATGCTTCATCTACTATTGTTCTAATTTTATTAATTGAAAGGCCATATACAACTTGTATATTATTTCCTTTTTTCACAACACCTGCTGCACCTGTTCCTTTTAAAGCTTCTTCATCAATTAAGCTATTATCTACAACATCCACTCTAAGTCTTGAAAAACAATTTTCTACTGTAACTATATTTGCTTTTCCACCTAATGCTTTAATTATTGTTAACGCCTTTTCATCATCGTTATTAGCTTTGCTATTATTTTTATTTGCTGATTTCATATCTTGCTTAACTTTTGCTGCATTCTCATTTAAATCAATTACAGCATCTGCATCATTCTCTTCTCTTCCAGGTGTTCTTAAATTCATCTTCTCAATCATAAATTTGAATACTAAGAAAATCACAACTATTTCAACTAATCCTACTAGTATATACACAGGCCAATGAGTTTTGCCTATACCCGCTGGCAAGTTTATTACTAGAAAATCTAATATTCCATTAGTTGCACACACTCTTACATTTAATAGGTATACAAACATTTGGAATAATCCATCAATCACTGAATAAACAAACCATAATAATGGTGCTGCAAAAATAAATGTAAATTCTAATGGTTCTGTAATACCTGCGATTACGGCTGTTAATGTTGATGGTATTAATTGTGCCTTTAAATTACTGCGCTTTGCTTTTTTAGCAGTGAAGTAAAATGCTAAGGCAACTCCAATTACACCAAAAGTTTTAACTAATCCATATGTTAAAAATCTTGCTGAATCAGGCATAATAGAGATTGTTGAATCATTAAGCAATGCTAAGAAAACTGGTTTTGCTCCAATTACATTTTGGCCATTTATTATCATCTGATCACCAACTGCTGAATATAGGAATGGAGACCAAATTAAATGATGTAAGCCTGTTGGAACTAAGAATCTATTTAAAAATCCATAAACAAACACGCCAGCTGCCCCTGCAGAACTCATAAATCCAGTAAGAGCTGTGATTCCAGCTGCTATTGTAGGCCATACATATGTAGTACCAATACTTAATATAGCTACTACAGGAATCATGATAACGAATACAAATTTACTATTACCATATGGAGCCATAGCGCCACTAAATTCTTTATCTATATATTTGTTATGAACTATAGCAACTAGTACTCCTAGAATCATTCCTAGAAACACTCCCATATCTGTCACATGGAATCCTAGTTGGATTGTCTGCCCTGTTCCATATAAAGCTGATGCTGTATCACCTTTAATTATTTTTCCAGATAGCTCTAACCACTTACTATTCGCACCTAAAAATAGAATATATGACATAATAGAAATGAATGCTGCTTCCGCTTTTTTCTTCTTTGACATCCCCATAGCTATTCCGACACAAAACAAAATACTCAAGTTCCCCATAATCGGTGATAACATTCCATTAAAGAATTTTCCTGTTACCCAAATTGCTCCGCCTTCTTTTACAAATGTTGTATTAGTGAAAACTGCTGTTAATGCAATCAACATACCTACAATAGGTAAGAATAAGACCGGTCCAATCATAGCTTTGGCAAATTTCTGCATACTATTTAAAATCTTATCTTTCATTTAAATATTCCCCTTCACTATTTTATAATTTTCTTTGGGTAATTACCTGTGAGAATAGGATATCATTATTAATAGATATTGTTAATAGTTTTAAACGTTTCAGCAACATGTTGACTCAAAAGTAAACATGTTTACCTTTACACCAAAAAAAAGCTATCTCATTAGTTAACCTCGAGATAGCTTTCTATATATTTTATAAATTACTCATTACCTTGTCTAGCAAATATTCCATTACAATCATTACCCTAGAATAAAAATAGTTCGCAGTAAGATTTCTATCATCTAATTCTTTATCATCTAATATCATAAAATTTAAGGTTGCCTTTTTAGCCATATGATTCTCTGACTTGCCAGTAAAAGTTATGATATCCAATTCATTTTTTGATGCATAATCAATCACTTTTGTTATACTTTCCGTTTCTCCACTTTTAGATATTCCAATAACTAAGGCACCTCCTATTTGATTGCTGTCATATACTCCATACGAATTTGTTTTAATGCATTTAAATCCAAGCACTAACATCTTTCTCCAAAAGAAATCTGCAATCGAATCAGAGAATCCAGTGGCTGTTATAAAAATTATATCTTCTCTATGTTTAATTAGCATAGAAATGAAATCTTCTATTTTCTTATTTTCAATTTCTGATATGAAGCTAGTAATATCAGAGGTATGTTCTTGATTGTTTTTATGATTTTTTACTATGAAGTTTAGGCGATATATCATATCTACATAGCCTGTATAACCTAGCTTCTTTGATAGCTTTATTATTGTTGCCGCCGATGTATAGTTAATTGTTGCAACATCTCTTACACCTTTAGTTAAAACAGAATCAATATTAGTCAATATGTATTGCAAAACCTGTCTCTCTGTCTCTGAGAGCTTATAATTATCAGCTATTTTATAAATATCAAACTTCATATTATACCTCCACAATTATAAATCCATTTTAATATACTTGCTTTTTATATCTTAATTCAATTTATTAGAAATAAACATAATAGAATCAATAGATAGCATATATGTCACAAATTGATTTCCACATTCGAACGCGTAGACTTTCTATTGTTTGAGTAAGAACCATATTTATCGTTTTGATAAACTTTTGAACTTCAATTCTAACACTTACCAAAGAATCATAAAACACATTATTGATCACAGAGGGTTTTAACCATTCTCATACCCCTCTATTAAATTAATTTCTGGATTATATCATGGTAAATTAATTCAAATCTATCCTCATTAACTTCATCTAAAAACGGTTATATAAGCTTTGCATAATGAATTTCAACAGTATCTAGAATTACAATAAATTTCCAGCTAGGATGTTCTTATAATATGTTATTTAAAAAGTTCTGAAATACTTGTTCATCATATCTCTCGCGCTCTTCACAATAAACTTTACCAGTAGCATAGTCCAATATACATATAAGTTTCATACCTACAATTTTACCGTATGTAGGTATTTTTCTTTGATGACCTTTTATAAATCAATTTTTTTGTATTGCTTGATAATCTCTAATCATTGACTCATCTTCAAATAAAATAGTATCAATTAAGCCATTATGGCATTTTTATACCCCATTGTCTTACTAATTCAATATCCCATCAAGAGTTTTTATGATAATAATTCTAATATTATACTTTCTTGTTCTTCATTAATTTTTATACTAGCTCCGCCGCCGTAGCCAATAGTTAATCCATGAATACATTTAGACTTATTTGTTTTTTTATTATTTTTATTTATATTATAGATTGAGAAAGTGTCCATAGTATATACTTTGTATTCTCCCGAAAATATAATTTCTTAATTGCTGATTCTTTTCTGCTTTCTAAATCTATACATATTTAACTTAAACTTTCTGAAAGGTTATCCTAATGCTAAAATAGTTTTAATGGAACTTTAGCAAAGTTTACTGCTGTATTTCTCCTGCAAAACATACTGTTATTGCCCGTTAAGCTTGAAACCAACCTTACCTGAGCATCACATTCTGCTTACTTTGTATATTAATATGTTATGTTATATTGAAAATTTCTTTTCTCAATCAAATTTAACCCCTTGTTCTACTTGACTTACTTGTGAAGCTAAGATAAGAATTTCTTCTAAAGTTAAAAGTATTTGTTCTTTTTGATGTAATGGTAACTTTTTAATATCTTCTAATATAGAATCCACGCTTGGAATAATGCAACATCCTAAAACCTATTCCATCTATATTATAATCTATTTCTTTAATACATATCAATTTTCAACACAGTTTCAAAACCTATCCATTTTTTAACTTGTATTACATAAAAAATTAAAATAACCCACAAAAATCCAAATTTTAGATTTTCGTGGGTTTCATGGTGGAGGCGACGGGTGTCGAACCCGTGTCCGAAAGCAGCTGAATTTATCTTTCTCCGAGTGCAGTCTAAGTTTTAAGATTCCCCCAAAGTATCGCCCTTAGACAGGCTATACTTCTCGGTAGCTTCATAAATACCCCTCTAGCTCAAAGCTTTGCTAGGCTTCGTTTCCTACTTAATGACACCAGTGATCCAGGCCGTAGGCAACCTGGGCTGATGAACAGCTTTAAACTAAGCTGCTATTGCAAAATTATCTTCTGCGTTTACATTTAATGCATACTTTATTAACGAGGCACCATGCTTCCCTCGACTCGCTTAATAAACTCATCCCACCCCCGTCGAAGCCAAAACGCCCCCATAGTTTAAGATGGTTTAATAACATATTCTATTTTCAAAGAATGTTCATCTTGCATAGTCTATTCTATCTCAATCAGCTTAGACTGTCAACTGGAACATTGTAACTCTATATGAAATCACTAAACGCATTATAATACTTCAATTGCGATCATTGTTGAATCATCCTTTAGTTTACCAACTTCTAATATAGTGTCTTCTAAAAATTCATTAATATAATTTTTAAATTCTTTTATTCCAACGTCTTCCATATACTTCTCTACAACCTTATCTTCATCTAATATAAAATCTAAGCCATCTGTAAAAAAGTAAATTTTATCGCCTTTATCAAAGGAAATTACCTGTTCAGAGAATTCACTGTCTTCAAACATTCCCAAGAAAGTTCCTTCTGCAATTTTTTCTTCTGCTTTTTCTCTTTCAAAAACAAACTGATTTATTCCTGCTCCAACTACCTTAAGTTCTTTCTTTTTAAAATCCATACTAAAACAGCATACTGCAATATAATTTTCTTCATAATAATTTACTAATTTCTTATTTAAATTTTTCACTATTTCCATTGGCTCATGGGTAATAGCTATTTCTTGAAAACATAATACATCAAAGGCAGATATACTTAAGGCTGCTGATATTCCTTTTCCTCTAACATCAACAATCATACCAACAATTAAATGTTCATTTATTTTATATATACGATAAAAATCCCCACTGATTGTATTTGCAGGCACATATACTGTTTCAATATTAATAAACTCTCCTGCAGGGAAATCCTTTTGAAGAGTTTTTCTTTGAAATTCTGCTGCCTTATTTAACTCCTGCTTAATATCAGTTATGTCCCTAAGCACTGATATAATTGCTGGCTTTCCTCTGTAAGATATATAACTATTTGAAATTTGTAATGTAGCTGCTTTCCTATCAGAAAGAATAAATTCATATTCAGAAATATCTTTAACTTTTTTATTAGCTATTATATTTCTAAATCTTTTATGCAGCATCTTTACATATTTCTCTTGAAAATGCTTATATATATTGCTTCCAATAAGTTTATCATAGCTTAAATCAAGCAAATTACATGCTTCTCGGTTTCCTAAAACTATAATATTATCCACAATTATTACTACTGCATCTGGTATACTGTTGATAACTTGTTTATATCTGTCTTCATTTTCTTCAAGTATTTTATGAAGGATTCTTTTTTCCGTAATATCACTTAGTCTTTCAACAATATATATCATTTTACCATTATCATCAAAGACAGGATTATAACAAACATCCATAAACTTATTTAATTCAGCCACATATTTTTCCTGGCATATCATCTTTTTTGTCTTAATAACTTCATCAAAGGCACATTCTGGGCATTTTTCATTTCTACCCAGAACTTCATAACACATTTTACCTTTGACTTCTTTTGCTTCTTTTCTATAAAAATTATATCCAGCTTCATTAAAAAAGCATATCGAATAATCCAAATTATATACTTTTATTACATCAGGAATTCCATTTAATATTCCATTAAGCTCTTTTTCTAATAGTTTATGTTCTGGTTTATCTATTGTAACTTTGTTTAAAATCATATTATTTTGCAACATTTCTACTACTTCTTCCTCTTTATACATAAACTGAAACTTCCATTCATTTTTAATAACTATTTATATAAGTTCTAATTTAAATTCTAAATCTCAATTGAAGAAATCCCGAAGGTATTCCCCCATTAATTAAAAATTTATAATTAAATCTTATAGATATCAAATTTAAGAATCAAACTTATAAATGGAATATACATGCATCATTAAGAAATTATAATCACAACACCACACCACACTAGAAATCCGATACATTTTTCTGGAGCAGGCATGTGAAATTGAGCTGATGAAGGTTCTTAATGGGAGCTTGTTTCATTTAAGTTTGTCCAAAAGTGAATGTCCAAATTTTATATTTGGAAACATGAACTTTCTCCTTGGGGATTTTACATCTGGAACACGCTAAAATAGTGATAAGCTCCCATCTAGAACCTTCCAGCGAAAATTTCACTAGTCCTGCAGAAGACAAATGCATTGGATTTCGGTAAGTTACCACATAAGTCTAATTCTCGCTTTGGATATCTATATATATTCAAAAATTAAAAACTATATTTATGAGCCACTTATGGATTTATTTCAAAAACCTTATCTAATCGTGTTAATTTAAATAACTTTTCCACTTCTGGTTTTAAGGCTTTTAATTTTATAGTTCCACTTTTTTCAACACATTTTTTGTAAATGGCAACTAATGCCCCAAGGCCTGTACTATCAATAAAATCGCATTTGCTAAAATCAAAAGTAAAGTTCCTTTGACCTTTTTCTATTAATTTGTTTATCTCTAGCCTAAAAACTGCTACTTCATCTACTGTAAAATCTTTTGCTATGCTAATAGTCGTGTTATTTTCCATCCTCATCACCTCATACTTTAAACTTTTCAACAAGTCTAGTTAATTCTTCTGCCATAGCACTTGTTTCTTGTGCTGTTGCTGTGAAGTTGTTTATTACATTTGCTTGCTCTTCCGATGCAGCAGATACATTTTCACTACTTGCAGTATTAGATTCAGTTATTGTTGCTATTTCATTAATTAGCTTAACAACCTTATCTGATGATGCAACTTCATCTCCAGTAATATCAAGTATTTCATTAACATGCTTAACTATATTTTCTATTGCCTTCATAATATCAACGAAAGCTTTATCTGTTTCTGATACTATCTTAACTCCATTATTAACTTCAGATTTTGACTTATCCATTGATTTTACTGCATTTTGTGTCTGTTTAACCATTTCACTAACTAATTCAGCAATTTCCTTTGATCTTTCATTAGTTTCTTCTGCTAATACTCTTACTTCCTCAGCAACTACACTAAAGCCTTTTCCATGTTCCCCTGCTCTAGCTGCTTCTATTGAAGCATTTAATGCTAAAAGATTTGTTTGTTCTGCAATTTCATTTATGGTGCTTACAATTCCATCTACTTTTCCAGACAATGCATTTAAAGCATCTAGCGCTTCTGCAGTCTCATCACTTCCACTGCTGATCACATTAATAACTTTTACTGTTTCTTCTACTTTTTTTCTTCCGAATTCAGCTGCACTCATTGTATTTCCTGCATTTGTACTTGTTGCATTAGCTCTGTTTTGTGCTAACTGCACAAGGCTTGATAATTGCACTAATACCTTTGAAATATCGACTATAGATTCATTTTGCCTTTCTGCATCTACAGCCACTTGATTTATAGTTGCACTGATTTCCTCTGTAGTTGCACTAATTTCTTCTGACGAAGCTGCCATTTCTTCTGAAGCCGCTGTTAATTGTCCAGAAGCACTTAGTACTTTTCTAACTATTTCATCTTGATGTTCTATCATATTATTAAAAGATTTTCCAAGTTCACCAATTTCATCTTTTCTCTTTAGTTCAAATCTAACTGTTAAGTCTCCATCTCCAGCACGTTTCATTAATTTTTCTAATTTCTTAATTGGATTACTAATTCCCTTTGTCGAATATATAAATGCACATACCATTGCAATTATAATTGATATTAATACTATGACCATTGTATAATTTCTTATACTTATTGCTGGTGACATATAATCATTATAATCTGCAGTTGCTGCAATTGCCCAATCACCAACGGGTTGATAAACTACATATTTCTTCACATTGTCATAAGTATAAAATCCTTCTGAAGCTTTTCCTGCTTTCATATTTTCAATTATATTCTTAAGTTCTTCATTTGTTGTATCTCCAGCATTATCCTTTAATATTTTCGAATTATCTGGATGGTAAACAAATAATCCAGTTTTTCTATCAATCATATAAGCATATCCACTTGTACCAAGTTTAATTTGTGCTGCATAAGATGAAATACCAGCAAATTTTATACTTCCAATTAAAGTACCAATAACCTTAGTTCCATCTTTAATTGGATAAGCTATAGAAATTCCAAGATTTCCTGTAGTTCTAGAAACCAGAGCTTCACTAACACATTCGCTTCCACTAATAGCAGTTTTAACATAATTTCTATCACTCAAATCTATATCAGGGGTTTTAGTTTGATTATTTATAAGCTCCTTACCAGTCATATCAGTTACAATTAAAACTTCCATATAATCTTGATTCTTGTTTTGAACCTTCATTATATAATCAAATGCTTTATTCATATTTTCAGTATTAGAATTTGCAATTGCATCTTTAATATCGCCATTTAAACTTGCTACTTCTAAAGTGCTTTTCAACGATTTGATTCTAGCATCAATTAAATTAGCTGCTGCAAAAGACTGTTCTTTCAATTGTTGTTCAACAGAACTTTGTATTGCTCTGCTAGACATTGTGTATGAAATTGCTCCTAAAACACTCATTGGTATTGAAATCACACAAAAGAAAGTAATCATTAATTTTATTTTTAAAGAAAATTTCATAATCTGTCCTCCTGTAGTTTTTAAACTTTATTATCCCTCTTTATCCTATTAAATGTTTTTTTCATAATTATAGAATTTCCTTCTATTATTACTTCATCAGTATAAGATCTTATAATATATAAACCTCGTCCACTTTCTTCTAAAAGATTATCCTCATCAACTTCTCTGAAAATGTCTTCCCCAGCAATTCCTTCTCCGCAATCTGTTACCGTTAACGTTAATATCTCTTTACTTAGATTCCACTGGACATAAATAGACTTCTCCTTATCACCTTTATTTCCATGAATAAATGCATTATTAATAGCTTCAGATAGAATTAATTTTGTTTCAAAAGATTGCTCTTTTAAATTTAAATCTTTTAGAATATTTTCTAATTTGCTATTTATATCGTCCACTCCATAGAATACCACTTCCCCTTTGGTATTTTGCATAATCAAAATTCCCCCTTTGTTGTGAAATTAGTCGCAATAATGGAAGCCATCATATTAATATGCAAATAATTACTTTTACATTATTGCATTTTTTCCTCTCTTTTTCAACATGTGCATCCTCCATATAACGAAAATTTAATGCATAAACTTAAAATAAAATAGCTACTTAAAGATAAATAATCATCTCTAAGCAGCTTATAAAAAAATCGAGTAAAAATTAAATTTTATTAACTAAATTATGCAATAACAGTAGCCCCATCATTTTCTTCATTATTATTTTCACTTACCAATAACTTTACAAACTTTTCTCCATAAGGAAGACAAACTTGAATGAATGGTCCTGTTGATAAAAGCGCTAAGATTGTTCCTAGCCCAATTGTTCCGCCTAAAATAAATCCTATTATTAAATATCCTGCATCAAGTCCAATTCTAATCCAACGATATTGTATTTTTGTCTTATCTTGAATAATAAATGGAATTATATCATTAGGAGCAACGCCTAAATTAGCTGCTGATTGTATTGAAAAACCAATAGCAATTATAAAGCATCCAACTAAAATTAATACTGCTTTTAAAACATAATTATAAGATTCAACAGGAAAATATGAAACTAATCTTACTCCAAGATCTATTATTGGTCCTACTCCAACAACACAAATTAAAGTTCCAATATTTATTTTCTTTCTGTCAACTACAAGTATTATAACAAATAATGTTATCAAAAGAATCATATTAGCAACTCCTGGAGTTACTTGAGCTGAGCCTGCTATCCATTTAACTAAGAAAAAATCTTTTAAACTTGTCTTATCTAAAGTTGCTGCTAAGCCTTGAGTAAAAACAGTAAAAGTGTCTGAACCTATGCTTGTCTTTAAAAATAATGCCACTCCAAATTGAATAATACTCATACCTACAAAAAACAAAATTAATCTTTTAATTAAATCAAATGCTTTGTTCATTTTTCATCATCCCTTACTACATTTATTTCTGCAAATCTTACTTCAAACATATTTCGCTAACTTTAACTCTAAAGGTTATAAAATAATAAAATTTCACCTTAAATAATTTCTAATAGGTATTTTATATTATAATTTGAATTTTGTCAAAAAAATCATTCAATTTCATTCAAAATTATTCATTTTCATCCAAAGTATTAAAAAAGGATATTTATTCAAGTGGTTTGAAATAAGCGACTTTCTTATACTTATTTAAACTCTTACTAGAATAAATATCCTTTAAATTTTTATAAACCAATAATTTTCTTAATTAAATATTATAACCCACAATTAGTAATTTATATTTTATAATTAAGCTTCTATTTTGCTTGTAAATATTCATCTATAGCTTTTGCAGCTTTCTTTCCTGCTCCCATAGCTAAGATAACTGTTGCTGCTCCTGTTACTGCATCTCCACCAGCATAAACTGCTTCTTTAGTAGTAAGACCAGTTTCTTCTTCAGCTACTATACATCTTCTCTTATTAATTTCTAAGCCTTTAGTTGTTGAAGAAATTAATGGATTTGGAGATGTTCCAAGAGACATTATTACTGTATCTACGTCCATTACAAATTCTGAACCTGGGATTTCAACTGGACTTCTTCTTCCAGATGCATCTGGTTCTCCAAGTTCCATTTTTACACATCTCATACCTTTAACCCAGCCCTTTTCATCAACTAAGATTTCATTTGGATTAGTTAATACATCAAAGATTACTCCTTCTTCCTTAGCATGATGTACTTCTTCAACTCTTGCTGGAAGCTCAGATTCTCCTCTTCTATAAACGATATGGCTTTCTGCTCCAAGTCTTAATGCAGTTCTTGCAGCATCCATAGCAACATTTCCGCCCCCAACTACTGCTACTTTATTTCCAGCTCTAACTGGTGTATCATAACCTTCAACAGCAGCTTTCATTAAGTTTACTCTTGTTAAGAATTCATTTGCTGAAGAAACACCATTTGCATTTTCCCCTGGTATTCCCATAAACTTAGGAAGTCCAGCTCCTGAACCTATAAATACAGCTTTAAAGCCTTCTTGTTCAAATAATTCATCTATTGTTATTGTTCTTCCTATAATAACATTAGTTTCTATTTTAACACCAAGTTTTTTAATATTTTCGACTTCATGCTTAACTACTTTTTCTTTTGGAAGTCTGAATTCTGGAATACCATATTCCAATACTCCTCCAGCTTTATGTAAAGCTTCAAAGATTGTAACCTCATATCCCTTTTTAGCTAAATCTCCAGCACAAGTTAAACCTGCTGGACCACTTCCAACAACTGCAACTTTAATTCCATTCTTAGGCTCTGTTTGACTTAAATCAACATCATGCTCTGCTGCCCAATCTGCTGTAAATCTTTCAAGTTTACCTATAGAAACAGAATCCCCTTTAATTCCTACAACGCATTTTCCTTCACATTGTTTTTCTTGTGGACATACTCTTCCACATACAGCTGGAAGTGAGCTATATTTTGAAATTTCAATTGCTGCATCTTCAAATTTTCCATCTTTAATATGTGAGATGAAACCAGGAATATTAATTGAAACTGGACATCCTTCAACACATTTAGGAATTTTACAATTTAAGCATCTTGCAGCTTCTTTTGTTGCTTCTTCTTCATTATATCCAAGGCACACTTCTTCAAAGTTTGTAGCTCTAACCTTTGGATCTTGTTCTCTTACTGGTATTCTAATCATTCTTTCTTTCATATCCATTATTTATCACCTCTGCAACCACAGCCCCCATGGCTATGAGTATTTCCTTCTTCAACTTCTAATTGAGCTTTTCCTTCTTCAGTTTTGTACATAGCTTGTCTTCTCATTGATTCATCATAATTTACTAAATGACCATCAAATTCTGGACCATCAACACATGCAAATTTAACTTCTCCTCCAACAGTTACTCTGCAAGCACCACACATACCTGTACCATCAACCATTATTGGATTTAAACTTACTGTTGTTGGAATATTTAATTCCTTTGTTAACATAGATGTAAATTTCATCATTATCATTGGTCCAATAATAACAGCATGATCATATTTCTTTCCTTGATTATTAACTAAATCTTTTAACATATCTGAACCTGTTCCTTTAAATCCATATGAACCATCATCAGTTGTTACATATAGGTTTCCAGAAACTTTTTTTAATTCTTCTTCATAAATTAATAAATCTTTATTTCTACTTCCTAATATAACGTCTACATTCACTCCATGCTCATGCATCCATTTAACTTGTGGATATACTGGTGCTGCACCAACTCCACCTGCAATAAAGATAAGTTTCTTTTTCTTTAATTCTTCTAAATTTTCATGAATAAATTCACTTGGTTGTCCTAATGGTCCAACAAAATCAGCTACAAAATCACCTTCATTAAAAGTAGCTAACTGTTTAGTTCCTTTACCTACTGTTTGAAAAACTATACTTATTGTTCCTTTTTTTTCATCATAATCTGCAATTGTCAAAGGAATTCTTTCACCTTTTTCATCATTTTTAATAATTATAAATTGTCCTGGTTTTGCAGATTTCGCAACTCTTGGAGCTTCAATATCCATTAAGAATATGTTGTTTGTAAGCTCTCTCTTATTAACTATTTTATACATGCCATAGCACCCCTTTATAATATCTTAAGTAATTTACCTACTTAATAGTTTACACCATTATTCTGAATTTTTAAAATACTTTTTATGGTTTTTTAAGATGTTTTTAGGATTTTATAATTTTTAATACAACAATAGGGTAGTAATATACATATATTACTACCCTACTATGGCTTTTAATTATAGATATCCAAATTAATAATTCAACTTATAAATGTAATATATATGTATTATTGAGAAATTATAATCGTAATACTACACTAGAAATTAGATACATTTTTCTGGAAGCAGGCATGTGAAATTGAGATGATGATGGTTGTTAAGCAGATAAGTGAAAGTCCAAATCTATGATTTGGTTTCTTGAACTTAGTTAACTCATTCATGAGTTAACCTCCTTTAAAAAACTGATTTGGTGTGAATCGCTTACTCAGCGAGCGAACGTGAGTCGAGTTTCCTCTATGGCTTGTTCCATTTTAGCATGTCCAGATTTTACATCTGGAACACGCTAAAATGGTGATAAGCTCCCATTTAGAACCTTCCAGCGAAAATTTCACTAGTCCTGCAGAAGGCAAATGCATTGGATTTCGGTAAGTTACCACATAAGTCTAATTTTCGATTTGGATATCTTTATTGAATTGGCAAAATTATTTTAAACTCAGTAACCGTTTCATTACTTCTAACTTTTATTTTTCCATTATTCTTTTTAACTAAATCGCTTGCTATACTTAACCCATATCCATGGTTTTTATCACTATTTTCTTTGGTTGTAAAACCAATATTAAAAATATTTCTCAAATGATGCTCTGGTATTTTAGGTCCATTGTTTTCAATTTTTATTATCACATTTCCTAAATATTCATAGCTTTTTGCAATTATAAGCCCTTTCCCATTCAAAGCTTTAACTGCATTGTTCACTATATTAGATACAACCCTAAAAAGATCTAACTCATTCATATTTATTAATGAAAAATCACACTTATCTTCTATTATTACATGTATTCCTTTATCTATAGCAGGTCTTAACGCAGCTGCTAACAAAGACTTTTCATTATTAGTCACAGTTACAGCCGTAGGTGTAGCATCATTATTACTTATAATATCTTTTAAAGATTTTTTCAAATCATCAAAACGCTTCATAAGACAAAGTCCATATAAGTATGAGATTTGTGCACCATAATCATGCTTAATTTTCCTAAGTTCATTATTTTTAATTTCTAAATGTTCATTTAACTGATATATTTGCTCTGACTTTTTTTTAATTCTTCCAAAATAAGCTATAATGACCATACAAAATATTGAAAATAATATGTATACAATGTTTTGTAAAAACAAGTTCTCGACATTCATTGATAATACATAAGACATTAATATACAATCCATAAAATAACTTATTATTAAAAATATATTGGAGAATTTTTCATGCAAAATATAGTTATGAATTTGTTTTAAGTTATCTTTATACTTCTTTATTCCAAATATCATTAATATTAGTGGAATAATCTGAACTAGTATCTTCTCATAATAAATATATTTTATAGGTAAACTCCCTATCATATCTTCAAAAATCAAATTGCTAAATATAATAGTATATATTCCAAATATAATATAGATCATGCTATGTGCTGCCACAGCCTTTTTTATATTATTTTTATAAACCCCAATAGTCGTAAGTAATGTTAGCGTGTGAATTATAAGTATATTTAATGCTGAATCTAAGACAACGAATTTATTAATGACTTGTCCTATAATAAAATACAATATCACCAAAAAAATTATTTTTATATAATTTTTTGATTTCTCCATACAATGGAATACTGCATAAGACAATATAATTGCTTGTAATACCTCTGTAATCATATTTATAATAACCAATGTCAATTTGCCCCCTCCTAACTTGGTTATAAATATACTCTTCTATCAATTTTTCTTAGTATATATTCCATTTTTATTAATTGTTATTTTTTTCTATTAGCTAACATACTCTTATTGCTTTTTGGCGAAATATATTTTACCATTTTTCTCTCTCTTTTATATATATTTGTCAACTTACATATTATATTCTAATCTTCAATTTGTTAATTTTCAACATTTTTTTTACTATTCAGTATTTTTTAGCCCGATTTTTTTTACAATTAAAAAATCCAAAATATATTTGAAATTAATTTCAAATTATATTTATATATAATATTTTTCAACAAAAATTACGTTTTATTTTTCAAAAATGTATGTAAATTATTAAACTCTTTTCAATGATAGAGATAAATTATAAAATTAATTATTTATAGTATGAACTTATTGTCATGAACGTTGAACAATGATATCATAACATCGTTCAATAATTGAACTTAAATTTCAAAATTATTACTGAGTTTTCAATACTTATAAATTATTTTTTAAATTTAGGAGGGAAAAATTATGGAAGATATGACTTACTGGAAAGAAGTTTGGGAAAGAAAAGGTAACAGCAATACTAGTTGTTTAGAAGAATTAGATGGTTATGAAGATACTACAGCTAATGTAAAAGAAATTGCTGCTCAAATTGTTAAAGAATTGGATATAAAAGAAACTGACAGGGTACTAGAAGTAGCTTGTGGTGCTGGTGGACTAGCCCAATATATAAATTGTGGTGAATATGTTGGTGTAGATTATTCTACTTCCCTTGTAAAAAAACATATCCAATTTCTAAATAATTCTGTTTTACATGGAGAAGCAAATGACTTGATTTTCAAGGACAAAACTTTTGATAAAGTATTCTGCTTTGGTGCATTTCACTATTTTCCAAATCAAGAATATGCAATGCAGGCAATTAATGAATTAAAAAGAATTGCAAAAGAAGCTGTATTTATTGGCGATTTGCCTGTAACTTCTCATAGAGAGGAGCATCTACTTTATAATAAAAAAGATTTTAAAGATTGGAACATCACAGATGGATATTATAATCCATGCAGATTTAACGTTTCTCTAAAATTATAACTAAGCAAAATATTATTCAAAGTATATACACATATTTTAAAAATATTATTACAAGAAAACACAGATGGAAGGAAGCTTTTCACTTTCTCCAAATTTTATTTGGAGATGTTAAAGTCTAGCCACCTTCCATCAAATGTTTATTTTTAAACTCCAAAAAGCTCAAAAATTTTAATATGCTATTTTACTCCTGTAGTACCAAAGCCACCACGATCAGAATTTCCAAAGGCATCTACTTCTTCAAATTCTATTTCTGGCATCACTTCCACTATTCTAAATTGTCCTATCTTATCTCCTTTTTTTATCCAAGTTCCATCACACTCTACTTCGCTTGAAGATTCATCCAAACATTTTTCTGAAGCTTTACCTTGTAGACAATATATAGGCATATGCCATTCATCATTATCTCCTATATATGTATCATCTACTACACCTACAGAATTTGTTTGAATAATTCCCCAAGTTTTAAACGTCGAACTTCTAGGAGCAATGTGTGCTTCCCATCCCTTTGGTAATTCTAATGCAAAGCCAAGCGGAATCATAGCTCTTTCTCCAACCCTAACAAATACATCCTTATTGGCATAAACATCTATCCAATTACCTTTTTGTATTTTTATTAATTTAGTTGCACCTTTAAAATATTTAATTCTAATTTTCATATAAACTGTCTTCCATTCTATTTTAATTATTGTTTAAACTGATAATATTTATGATTATAGCTTAAATTAAATATAAAAATCTACTACTTTTAATAAATATATATGTTCAATTTTCATTTGCCAATTATCAATGTTCAGTATCAGTCAACAATTATCAATTAATGCTTGAACTTATATATAATCTTTACTTTGCGGAATTACTCTTAATTTTATTAACTATCATTATTTTTTGACTTTTATTAGTACTATCAATTATTATTTCATTCCAATTTATATACTTAGGTTTCTCGTAATGATTTTTGTCTATAATCTCTATCACCCTATAGCACCCATCTTCAACTTCTGAAAAAACAACTTGGCCATTTTTATCTGTTACCATGGATTTAATTAAAATTGGAGACAAACCATTAATCCTGTATAAATTGATTTTTACACCTTCCAAATAATTCTGTTCTTCATAATCCAAAGTTGCTACTACTACAATCTCGCTATCATTAGAAACTATATCCTCCATAAAAAGCTCCTCAAACTATTCCTTCTATATTCTATAATATGTTTTTAGCTATTTATGTGTGATTATCATTACATATCTTTATTCTTCACTTAAAAAATTGAAACACCAACTTCAGATAGGAAAGTTAACAAATTATAATCACTACAACTAAATTCTTTTTTGTTTACAGATACCGAAAGATATATTACTGAAAGAATTTCTCCGTTACATATAACTGGAACTACACAGACAGATTTCCAATCTGGAATACCATGGTAAGTATAATTATCCATATTAACCCAGTCTATTAAGAATACTCCATTTCCATCCTCAATAACTTTGTATATGAGTTTAAAATTAAATTTTTCGTCTGCATCAACATTTTCATCATTTCTTGATTTACTATACATATTTGTTATTTTATTATGGTTGATACAAAATACTGTAGCTGAATCACATTCAATAATTTCCATAACTTTTGAAATAAATTTATTTATTTTAACTTCTTTATCTTCTTTAGCTTTAACTATGTTTGCTATATCCTTAAGAATCACTGCTAAATGGTAATCTTTTGCTGCATTACCTGACATAACACCTGTTAATTCATTATTAATATTATTCTTTACTCCATAATTTTTTTTCCAAAGAATAACTCTATTTTTCCCTTCGTGTTTTGCTTGATATAATGCTTGATCAGCTCTTTCTATAATCTCTTCGCAATTTATATCTTCATTTGCGCTCATTGCTATTCCAATACTTATTGTGACATTTCTTTTATCTCCTAAAATCTTTGCAACTTCCACAGTATTTCTAATTTTTTCTGCAATGCTAATAGCTTTTTCTTTATTAACATTCGGTAATAATAATATAAATTCTTCCCCTCCATATCTTCCAATTACATCTTTTTTATCCATGCACTTTTTAACTTCTTTTATTAATTTAATTAATACCTCATCACCTGTTTGATGACCATACTTATCATTTATTCCCTTAAAATCATCAATATCAAACATAATAACAGCTAGTTCACTTTTCTCACTTCTAGCATCTTCTAATAAAAAAATCAATGCTTCCTCAAAGTACTTTCTGTTATATGTGCCTGTGAGCTTATCTAAAGTTGAAGTTATAGTAAGATTATGTTTTTCTAATAAATAAATCAAAAATGGTTTTAGTTCTTGAATAATTTCTACAGATCTAGGGTTAATATTATTAATTGCATTATTAGTAGTCAAAATTAACCTTGCATTAATTTCTGAATTACTATTAATATGCTTCTCAGTATTTCTAATTTTCATATAAAGAAAAGCTTTTATTCTACTCTTCAAAATTTCATTGTCAAATTGATAAAGCCTAATATCATTATTAGAAATTATAAAAATATCATCTTCTGAATCAATATTTACAGAAATATATCTATTTATCTCATCTTCCTCATTAACTCTATATGTGCAAATAACATTATTCATATTTTCATTATTTTCTGTCACAATCATTGCCTTATCAGCTAATGTTACTCTTGCCATATATTTAAGTACATTTTTTATATTACTAATAGTATCACTTGAAAATTGCTGAAATACTTTAAATACGTCATTTAGATCATTATAATAACTTTTTTCATATAGTTCTTCAGCTAACTTAAATACTGCTTCATTACTTAATATATTACTTATTTCTAATTCATTTAATATTTCAACTGCTGCTTTGCCTTTGTTAACTTCCTTAAACTCCTTAAACTTATTTTTCAAACCCAAATTCATATTCAGGCATTCTAAAAATAAGCGACGAGTCTTTAGAAAATTACTTTTATTTATATATGATAATTTATCACTTTTAGGTAAAGAATTAATTGAGTTAATATATCCTGTTATAGCTTCATAATAGTAATTCATTGCTAATAGATAACAATTAAGTTCATTATATTTTTCTCCAATTACAGAAAATAAATCTGCTTTTATTTCTTCATTGTTAATATATGAACATATCCTTAGACCTTTATTTATCAAATAATTATAAAAATTCTTATTTTTAAAATTAAGTTCTAAAAATATATATAGCCCTTCTATATTATAATCTTTAGGGTAATTATCTATTTCAAAAAATAACTTTTTGGCAAACTCTATATATCCTAAGGAAAAAATTCGTTTTATTGTTCTTACCCTTATTTCAATTTCTAATTCCGAATTCCCTAAATTATTAATTTTATCATTTAATTTCTCATACAAAAATTTGATACTTCTTTCATTTTTGCACTTGTACAACATAATTTCATAGCATTCACAGATCATAACTTTATTCTGCTGATTTTTAAGATTATATATTTGTTTATATATTTCTTTTAAATATTTATATGAAGCATCATAATTACAAATCATAGAATTATACAATGCATAAGTATAATTAGCTCTTATAATATCTTCTCCTAAAAGTTTCAATCCCTTCTGCATTTGCCTTGTTAGCCTATAGTATTTTACAGCTAAATTTATTTTTCCTGATTTTATATATACTAAGCAAAGCCTATTACAAATGCTAAACGAATATGAATAAATTTCCTCTTCTCTTTCTCTCCTTAATGCTTTTAATAAATATTCCTCTGCCTGCTCATATTTCTTTTCTTCCGCATATATTTCAGAAATATAAATTAAACTTAATATTTCCTTCTTATAACTTTTAAATTTATTACTTAATTTTGATATCTCCAAGTATTGCTTAAAAACCTCTTCATTAGGATATCCTTCTTCCTTGCAAATAGTGGCATAATACAATTTACTATACAATTGACCATTAATATTACTATTATAAATAAATATTTCATTTGCTTGTATACAAATTTCTTTTGCCTTAGCAAAATCTCCTTCTCTAATTTTAACTGTCACAAGAGTAAGTGTGATCCATCCATATACATCTTCTTTTATTTTGTTTTCCTTACATATAAATAAGGCTTTTTCTACATTACTTACTACTTTTAGAGTGTTATTTTCCAACCTATATTTTAAAGCAAGTGCAAAATAGTAATATACTTCTCCTTTTGCATAGAACTTTAAATTAAGTAACCTTCTTATACATTTTAAAGAATAATCTATACTTGTATCCATATCAGTAATATTATTTATTTTTATGATTATCATTTCAAGTAATGTATAGATTTGATCTTCCATTTCATCATTTTCTATTGCAAACTGATTTGCTTTATCTAAATACTCGAAACTTTTTATATGGTCTGAATTTTTTTCATAAATCATTGCAATATTTATTGCTATCTTAGTATTATTGATAGAATTAGGATATTTTAAAATTTTTTTATAGTATGAAATAGCCTTCAAATGATCTCCTGATACCTCTAATGCTTTAGCATATTTTACTGCATAAAAGTATGCTTTTTCAAAATTATTACTTCTTTCTAAGTGTATTAAAAGTTCTTCAATATAATAATCTGTATTGAATAAAATCTTTTCAAGAAATACAGATGCATTTTTATGCATTTCTACTTTCTGATCTTCTTCTAATTTTAAATATAATATATTCCTTAACAAATTATTTGAAAACCCCACAAGTATCCCTTGATCGCTTATCTTATCTATAAAAAATCTTTTAAATTTTAGAAATCTATATATATTTATTTGATTTTGCTCTGTAATTATATTTTCAAGTATTATCTTTTCAGATAAAGGATTTTCAAATATTGATAATTTCTTCAAAATATCAATTTCCGCTTCATTCAGTATTGAAATATTCTCTTCTAGTTTTTGTTCTAAATACTTTGGTATTAGTATATCATTAACACTTACATTAATTTCCCATCTCCCAAGTGTTTCATCAAAATACAAATTATGATTATCATAAAGTTCTTTTATTACTCCACTAATGTATTGTGGATTACCAAGTGTTTCTGAGTATACCTTTGTCTCCAATTTACTAAATTCCTGATTAGTATTCAACATTCCTTTAATCATTTTAGTTGTGTCATATTGATTAAAATAGTTTATTTTATATTCTTCATATTCTCCCAATTCTCTTAATTCTTTAATATAATCTAAAAACTTTTTATCACTTCTACTCTCATTCATAGAAAAAAGTATAATAACATTTTGCAAATTATTTTCTAATAAAGTAATATACCTAATAAGTAATTTAAAAACATCATCTTTTTGATCTAAATCATCTATCAATACTATAAGAGGCTTTGTCATTGTATATTCATAAATAAATCTTCCAATTCTATTTATTAATTGCAACGTCTGCCTATTTTCTTTATTTGTTGTTTCTGTTTCTGATAAAATTGATATAAATTTTTTAATGTAAACTTCATATTTATCCTTTAAATTAGTATCACTTTTACTTAATAAATTATTTAACAGATTATTATATAATTCTTCTTTACTTATACTTGAATTATTTATATTTTCAATATATACTGCATCAATAAAATATTTGTTTTCAATCCTATACTTAATTTCCCTTAAAAATCTACTTTTTCCACTTCCATCTTCACCATTAAAAGATATAATTTTATTATTTTCTTTTCTCATTAATACTCTTTGTAGATTTTTTTCTATAATCTTGATTTCTTCTTCCATTCCTATTAAATCTAAATTAGTATTAATAGTATTTAAAGCATCTTTTACAAAGAAGCTGTAATTTGTCTTCATTTTATTGTTAATATCATTCATTATATATTTTATATCAAAGGCTATATTTATTTGATTATTAAGGGTTTGTATATATCTTAACTCCCTCAATTCGTTTTCAAAATCCTCTTCTGAAAATATAGCATTGAACAAATTTATAACTTGTATAGTATTATTTTTCTCTAAACTTTTCTTATTATTTTTATCAACATTATATTTATAGGGAAAATAATTAATTAAATTAAATTTTTTCAATTCATTTTGCAATAAATTTTTAATCTTAATTTTAACGTTATTATTTGGAATAGGGATTAATTTTATATCTTTTAATGTAATATCATCAAATATATAACCTTTCATATTCAACGTATTAATAGCCGAACATATTTCCATGAATATATTTAACTTTTCTCTAGTATTACATTTTCTAATATAATTTTGTGTATCTATTTTTGTTCGTATATTCTCCATTAAATATCCATATTGAGGTTTATCTAATTTTATACCATTCATACCATAAATTATTTCAACTTTAATAACATTGGTAACATTTTCAAAATTCAATTTTTTTATAGTTTCAAATTTACTTAATAAATAGTCTCTTGTCTTTTCATATGTAAAGTCATTTTTCAAAACACATAAAACATAGTTTTCATTCTTCTCTAAATGACTTACTATATAATTAGAAAAGTTCTCCTCTGAAGGCAATTCATCTTCAATTAGATACTTATTGTTTATCGTTCTCATTATATTCCCATCCCTTTTCTTAATAACTATCAACTATGCATAACCAAACATAGTATACCATATTTTTACATAGCACTAAAGTATATTCTATCAGTATAATATTAATTTAATTTTCGGGAACACTACTAATAGAAAAAACATTTATAGGAAAGTGATGATCACATGAATTTATCAAATTATCTAAAAAAATTTATTTCATTTACTCTAATTCTAATATTTATAATCAGTTATCAAAACATAACTGTTTCAAAGGTTTATGCTACTGAGAAAAAAGTAATTTATTTAACTTTTGATGATGGCCCTGCTGGAAAAGTAACAAAAGACACTTTAGATATATTAAAAGAAGAGTCTGTACCTGCAACCTTCTTTCTAATAGGAGAACAAATTAAAGGTCAAGAAGATTTAATCAAAAGAATTTATTCTGAAGGCCATGCGCTAGGGCTTCACAGTATGAGCCATAACCGTAACCACCTTTATAGATCAAATGATTTATTTCTAAAGGAAATGCTTGATACTCAAGATGTAATAAATTCTATAGTTGGATTAAAACCTCAAATAGTGAGATTTCCTTTTGGTTGTAACAACAATTGTTATAAAATTTCACAATCTATGGTTGATTTATTACATAAAAATAATTTAAAGATATATGATTGGAATACTGATAGTGGTGATGGAGCACATCCAAGTGCTAATCCTAATTTGTTTATTAAAAATTCTAAAAGTGATAAAGACACTGTAGTATTATTAATGCATTGTGCCTATATGAGTAAAAATTCTGTAAAAGCATTGCCAACTATAATTAAATACTATAAAGATAATGGTTATGAATTTAAGAAAATTGATGAAAACACACCAGAAGTGTATCATATCATGAAAAAGTAACTTATTACTATAATCTATTTTAACTTGCACTTAAAATTAAAAAGGTGAATCGAGTTATTATTACCCAATTCACCTTTTCATCTAAATCACATAAATATTTATTCTATATTCTTTTCTATTTAATAGCATAAGCTCCAGTAACTCCAACAGTTCTATCAACAATCTTAAACAATACAACACCAATTATTACATTCAATACTGCTGTAGTAACAACAACAGTTATAAATAAAGTTCCAAACTGGCTCATTGGTAATCCTCCAAGAACCATTAATAATGATAAAAATACTGTACCACTAATCAAAGTACCAACCGGTAATAATATGCTTATTTGAGTTAACTTATTAAATCTTTCTCTTAATGGAATTAACATTAGGTACACAATATTAGAAGTTATTAATTTATCTAATATATTTGGTAACTGTCCACCTGGCGTTTTAGTAGTTAATGCAGCAAATACCCCAACTATAATACCACATACTAAAGTAGTTTTATAATCCTTATTATATACTATTATAATAAATAACATAGCTAAAGATAAATCAGGTTGCATTGGTACTCCTAATAAAGGAGTAAGTTGATGTAAGATTGCACCTACTGCTATTAAAATTGCATTTGTAACCATTTTTCTTGTATTCATTTTAAAAATCCCCTTTTCATTATATTTTGCTTATTTCAGAATTTCATCTATATAATTATTCTATTAAAATTATTTCCTTTCACAACATACTAATCACACCCCACATATAAATGAATATAAAAAAACTCCGTCCTATAATTAATAGGACGGAGATTATCCGCGTTGCCACCTAGATTGCATAAAAATGCCTCTCAATTCAGATACAAACATATCCTATTCGCTATAACGTGCGACACACGACTTAACTACTCTCAAATTGATTTCATCTCGCTCCTCAAAGGCCCATTCATCACAAACTACCGTACTGAAATCTCACCATCTTCAGCTCTCTTTAACATTGCTTTATGATTACTATCCCTTTTCTTCGGATTTAATACTTTCTTATATAATATATTCATATTATAATTTTGTCAATACATTTATGAAATTTCTTTCCCAATTATATTTATTATCTGATTAAACATTCTGGGTTTACTAAAATAATATCCTTGAACAACATCACATAATATTGCTCTTAAATATTCAACCTGTCCTTTATCTTCAACACCTTCTGCCACAACTTCTATACCTAATTGATGTGACAAGTTAATTATATTTTCAACTATACATTTACTTTTAGGATTATCCATAAGATCAATTACAAAACTTCTATCAATTTTCAGCACATCTATCGGTAACTTAGTTAAGTAATTCAAAGAAGAATATCCAGTTCCAAAATCATCTAGTGCTATACTTACGCCTAGCTTTCTAATCTCTTCCAAGATTTCTACATTTTTATTAAAAGATTTCATAAGTACACTTTCTGTAATTTCTACTTCAATGTATTTTGGGTTAATTCTATATTTCTTAATTAAATTTTTAAACTCTGACACAACTACATCTTCTCTAAGCTGCATTTCTGATAAATTAACTGCAATTTTGAAATTATCATTACCTTCATTCAAAAGATATTTGATTTTTTTAAAGACTTCCTCCAAAACAAAACTTCCAATAGGAATTATCATTTTTGAATTTTCTGCAATAGGAATAAATTCTACTGGACTTACCAATCCAAATTCTGCACTCTCCCATCTTGCTAATGCCTCGAAGCCATTTACTTTAGAATCGTCCAAGGCCACCTTAGGTTGGAACATAACATAAAACTCATTATTTTGTAATGCGGTTCTCAAACCCTTTTGTAAGCTATATATTCTATTTAATTCAATTGAAATATTATGATCAAAAAAATTGCATTCATTTTTTCCATTCTTTTTAGCTTCATACATCGCTGCATCAGCATTTTTAAGCAATGTATTATAATCTATACCATGATCTGGTGATAGAGAGACTCCAATACTTGCAGTTAAATAAATCTTCTTTTCTTGCACAACATTAGGATTTTCCAAGGATTTGGCTATAACATCACATAGCTCTAATACTTCTTGAATGTCTACTATATTTGATTTAAAAATTAAAAATGTATCTCCACTATATCTTGACATCAATATTTCTCCATCAATTGCTGCCAATAAATTATAACTAACTTCTTTTAAAAGCAAATCCCCAAAATCATGTCCAAAAGAATCATTTACATATTTAAAGTTATCTAAATTGACAACTATCATTGCTGTTCTTGTATTATTTTCAATACTCTTTTCCAATATACCTGACACAATATCTTTAAATAAATATCTGTTAGGTAAGCCCGTTATTCTATCAGCTTGAATAATTGAACTTATTCTATTATTTAAAACAGATTCCTTCCAACATTCCATAAATGAATTTACGTCATTAAACCAATTGTTTTTATCCTTTGAATAATAGATTGTCCCTATCAAATAATATTTGAAGTTATTTTTAATTATTCTACCGATAATAATAAATTCAACATTTCCTTCACAACTTTTATATTTGTGTACTTGTTGAATTTGTTCTCTGTTTTCATAAGTTTTCTCTAGATCTTGAGTAAAGAAATTTAAAACATTTTCTTTATCATCTTCATTAATATACTTTAATAGCTGCTCTAATTCATAATTCTCAATATCAAATTCATATATAATATCAACTATTTTCTCATCAACTATTAACTTAGCTTCTGATGGATCCCAAATGATATTTATCCCCGAATCGCTATCAAGATTAATAATATTACTATAATTTAACTCAAGTTCTGTCATAATCATATCAATACAATCCTTCACACTATCATTAATTTAAACTATTATTTTTCCTTTGTGTTTTTGTCTTTTTTATCATTTACCATTGATGCAATAAATGCTGCTGTTGCTGCCACAACAGTTATTAATTTTCCTGTCTTTTTTAAATTCATATAGCATGCTCCTCCTAAATATGTACTAAAAATCCAAACTATTTAAACTGATTTTCGCCTTCAACATAAAAGTATCCAATATTTCCTAATTTTCTTTTTATATCTTCCTCAATAATGTCTAAATCATCGCAAAGTAAATTCAAAGAAGAATATTGATCTCGTAACTTCATATTTATTATACTTAATAGTATATTAGAATCCATACTGGCTATAGAATCTCTTGTCATTTTTCCTTCATCCTTTTTACATAATTGTTAAAAATATCATAACATATTTTCCCATATTAATAAATACACTGGTATACATTTAATTTATTCTTCATCATAAAAGTCTAAATAAGAGTATTTATTTTCACCCTTTTGCCATCCTAAAATTGAATCCATACTAACATTTTCTGCGGCCCTAAATATTGATTTTTCTACTCCATCAAAATTTTTCTTCAGTTCTTTAATCAAATCTTTTATCTCATATCTTTTATTACCTATTCTTTCAGCTGCAACCATACACGCACAATTCAATGGCCATATACCACTATTGTTTATAAATTTCTTTATGTAATCTTCCTCTATATAATACATAGGTCTAATTAATTCTAAATTTTCAAAATTCTTTGCTTTCAATTTTGGTAGCATTGTTTTAAAATTTCCTGAATAAAGTATATTTAACATTGTTGTTTCAATCACATCATTATAATGGTGACCTAAAGCAAGTTTATTACATCCAAATTCTTGTGCCTTTGCATAAAGTGATCCTCGTCTCATTCTTGCGCATAAATAGCATGGATAATCCTTCGCCATTTTATCAACCACATCAAAAATACCTGACTCATATATATGTATAGGAATATTTAAGTGTTCACAATTTTCTATTAATAATTTCTTTATATCAGGATGATATCCTGGATCCATAGCCAAAAAGACAATTTCAAAATTCACCTGACCATGCCTCTGTAGTTCCTGAAATAATTTTGCCATTAACATACTATCTTTACCACCAGATATACCTATAGCAATTTTATCTCCTTCTTCAATTAATTTATAATCTTTAACTGCTCGAATAAATTTTGCCCATATGTGTTTTCTATAAGTTTTAAGGATACTTCTTTCAATATCTTTTAATGGCTTTTTTTCTCCTTCTGGGATAATTCTTGGACAGCCTTCCCCTGCAATTGTACTCATTATTTTAGTTCTCCTTATTATATAAATAGTATTACAATAGTATATACTATTTATGTATATTTATCTTTCTTTAATGAGTTTATAATGAACATTTATAATTTACAAGTACTTTTGCTATTAATTTTACTTTTTAGAAATCTTTTTTATATTTTTATCCAGATATTATCTATGTAATTGATATTATTAACACTATTAATAATATTATCCATGGATATTTTAATAATTTTAGCTCTATAAAAGAAAACTTTTATTGAACTTTTTTTTAAAAGTGGTAAAATACTATTTGTCGGTATTCTATTTGAAACTGAACGGAAATTCGTATTTGATTTTTCCGAATTATATCCACAGAACGGAATAAGAACGGAGGTATTTTTTATGGAAAGAATTAATGTAAAACCCAAACTATCGGTTAGACAGATAACTATGATTGGTATGTTATCTGCAATTTCTATTTTCTTAGGAGTAACAGGCTTAGGTTTTATTCCTATCCCACCTGTAAAAGCTACAATTATGCACATTCCAGTGATAATTGGTGCAATTGTTGAAGGCCCAATTGTAGGTGCCTTTGTTGGATTAGTTTTCGGATTATTTTCAATGTATCAAGAACTCACTACAATGCTACCAACAGGATTTATGTTTTTAAATCCCATAATTGCAATAGTACCAAGAATTTTAATTGGAATTTCAGCATATTATATTTACGTTTTCTTTAAAAATAAATTTAATAAACCTGGTATTAGTATTGGAATAGCATCTTTATGTGCAACTTTAGTTAATACGATTGGTGTTTTAGGCTTCACTTACATTATATATGCTGAGAGATTTGCGAATGTTATTGGAGTTGATCCTAGTACAATAGGTTATGTGATTTTATTTACAATTGGAATTCCAAACGGAATACCAGAAGCTATAGTAAGTATGTTATTATGTATTCCTATTATACTTACGGTTTTAAAAATAAAAAAATAATGTAATAAAATTTATTATTATGATAATGGCCAGTGATTATAAAGCATTTTATTATCCTTGGTCATTTATTTATATATTTTTATATTTATATGTTGCAAAAAAATTGTCCAAAATTGAAAGAGTTTCAAAGGAACTCAACCTTCATTGATCCTTGCGTATTGAAAATTTGTAATTAAATATATGTTGCTATAGTTTATATTTTGATAATTAAAGGAGTTTTATACTTATGAAAGAAATTAAATTTTGTGATATAGATGGAATAAAACTTGGTCATGCTGAAAATAAAGAAGGCGGAACTGGCTGCTCAGTAGTTATATGTGAACAAGGAGCAACAGGAGGTGTTGACGTTCGTGGAGGAGCCCCTGGTACTCGAGAAACTGATTTATTAAATCCAATGGAAATGGTCGATAAAATCCATGCCGTAGTCTTATCTGGCGGAAGTGCTTTTGGACTAGATGCCTCAGGTGGAGTAATGCAATATTTAGAAGGTAATGATATCGGATTTGATGTAACAGTTGCCAAAGTTCCAATTGTATGTCAAGCGGTATTATTTGATTTAAGTTTTGGTGATCCTAAAGTAAGACCAGATAAAGAAATGGGCTTCAAAGCATGCTTAAACTCAGAAAATTATAAGGATAATATAAATGGAAATATTGGTGCTGGATATGGTGCTACAATTGGTAAATTTCTTGGTACAGACTATTCCATGAAGGGTGGACTAGGCACCTATGCAATAAAAGTTGGTAACCTTGAAGTTGGTGCCATCGTTGCTGTAAATTGTCTTGGTGATGTAATTGATCCTTCAAACTTAAATATAATTGCTGGCGCATATGATCATGAAAATAATGAATTTCTAAATACTGAAAGATTAATAATAGAAAATCTCGAAAATCCTAAAAATCCTTTTAAAGGAAATACAACAATAGGCATTATAGTAACTAATGCAGATTTTACAAAAGCTGAAGCAAACAAAGTAGCTTCTATGGCTCACAATGGCTATGGAAGAACTATGCGACCAGCTCATACAATGTTTGATGGAGATACAATCTTCACAATGTCTACAAATAAAGTTATTGCAGATGTTACAACTGTAGGAATGTTGGCTGCAACTGTTATGGAAAAAGCTATTATACGTGGTGTTAAATCTGCACAAGGATTATTTAACATTCCTAGTTGCTCAGATATAAACAAATAGAAATTATAAATTAATAAATTGTAAAAAGGTAGCTTAAGTAATTATGCTGCCTTTTATTATTTATTAATACTCAACTATCTGTTATTAATGTTCAATGATCATTACGCATCGATAAGTGTAATATATATCTTGAATCCTTATTTAAATTTTAGTATAATGTTTACAATAGATAAATGAGTGATTACTCACTTAATTTCATTAGAGAGGAGTTTTCCTATGGAAGAATCAAAAATTTCAACTATGTCTTCTCCTATATGCATTAAAATTGAACATGTTAATAAATCTTTTGGAAAGAAACAAGTTCTATTTGATATTAGTATAGATATACCATATTCTCAAATCTTAGGCTTGCTAGGTCCTTCAGGTTCAGGAAAATCAACTCTTGTAAAAATGATAGCTGGAATAGACAATGCAACAAATGGCTCTGTGTTTTTATTAGATACAAAAATGCCTCAGCTTTCAGTTATGAATAAGATTGGTTACATGGCTCAATCTGATGCTTTATATGACGAACTTACTGCCGAAGAAAATATAAAGTTCTTTTCTTCCATGTATAAAATCGGTAAGTCAAAACAAAAGCAAAGAATTGCAGAAGTAATGGAGCTTGTAAATTTATCTGAACATCTAAAAAAACAAGTTAAAAATTATTCAGGAGGCATGAAAAGGCGATTATCCCTTGCAATCGCCCTTGTACACGAACCACCTGTTCTAATATTAGATGAACCTACAGTTGGAATCGATCCAGTTCTTCGTAAATCTATTTGGGCCGAATTATACAAATTAAAAGAAAATGGGACAACCATAATAATTACTACACATGTAATGGACGAAGTTGAAAAGTGTGACAATCTAGGAATGATTCGTGATGGTAAATTAATTGCTGTAGGTTCACCTAATGAAATAAAACAAGCTTCCAATTCAAGTACAATTGAAGATGCATTCTTATATTATGGAGGTGCTTCAAATTGAGAATAAAAGCAATTATGATTAGAATTTTGCTTCAGCTAGCCCATGATAAACGTACTATAGCTTTAATGATTCTTGCACCAATATTAGTACTAACATTAATGTCATTTATTTTTGATGGGTCTGATTATCATCCAAAAATCGGAATAATTAATGCTCCTCTTAAATTTGTAAATAAGTTAGAGGATAATGACGCAAATGTTATAAGATATGATGAAAGCTCTGCTCATGCTGTTCTCGAAGCTTCAGAAATTGATGCTTTAATTAATTTTGAAAATGGAATTCCAAAAATAACCTTGGAAGGTAGTGACCCAAGTAAAAGTCAGGCTGTTCTTAAACTTACTCAAAATGCACTTTCTACAACAGGTTCTTCTGCAAAACCTGATATAACGTATTTGTATGGTTATGAAAATATGTCTTCCTTTGATAACTTTGGCCCTATACTTATTGGCTTTTTTGTATTCTTTTTTGTTTTTCTAGTAGCTGGGGTTGCCTTTCTTGGTGAAAGAAAATCCGGAACCCTTGAAAGAATACTTGCTACTCCTTTACGAAGATGGGAAATAGTTATAGGATACATACTTGGCTTTGGTGTTTTTACTATAATTCAATCTACACTTATCGCATGGTTTTCAATTAATATTCTTAATATTATGATGATTGGTTCCTTCACACTTGTAATTCTAATTACAATATTAACCGCACTAGTGGCTCTTTCTATAGGAACCTTTATATCTGCCTTTGCTAATAATGAACTGCAAATGATTCAATTTATTCCAATAATTGTAGTACCACAAGTTTTTTTCTCAGGTCTTTTTGATTTGAGCACAATGGCACCTTGGCTTCAATCTTTTGGACGATTTATGCCTCTGTGGTATTCTGCTGATGCTCTTAGAAATGTTATGATTAGAGGCAAAGGTTGGAATGATATAGTGTTTGATGTAATAATTCTAATTTTTATTTGCGTATTATTTATATTTGCAAATATAGTTGCTCTTAAAAAATACCGTAAAATATGAGGTGATTAAATTGACAGAAAAAAAATCCTTAAAAGAACTTATAAATCTATGCAATCCTGAAAATTCTATGACTGAAAGACAACTTAACATTCTTGTTTCAGCTATAGAACTATTTTCAGAAAAAGGTTATGAAGCAACTTCTACTAGCGAAATTGCTAAAAATGCAAAAGTTGCAGAAGGCACTATTTTCCGTTATTACAAAACTAAAAAAGACCTTTTATTTGCTATTCCTTATGCATTATCAAATAATTCATTGTTTGAAGTCTTCCTTAATGATTTTAAAGAGATTTTAGATGATGATCCTGCTGATTTTGAAATCTTTTTAAAGAAACTTATTTTAAATAGGCAGAAATTTATTTGTGAAACAGCACCTATTATAAAAGTTGTTATTCAAGAAGTTCCCTTTCATCCAGAACTAAGACAAAAGATATTAAATACAGTAATTCTGCCATCTGTTAAAAGAATTAAGATTATTATTGATAAGTTTAAAGCTCAAGGTAAACTTATTGATATTCCAAGCAATTCTATTGCAAATCTAATAGCTACTTCTGTTTTTGGGTATCTATTCTTACATTATATTGCTTTGCCTGAATTACCCAATTGTGAAGAGGATATAGATTATCTAGTTCATTATATTATGAATGGAATTTCAAAAACTAGCACAACTACAAATTAACCTACTTCTGTAAAATTACAAAAATAAATTGCAAAGGGTGATTTTATGAGAAAATTATTTATGTTTGGATCAATTATTTTTTTCCTTGCTATTACTACTGGATGTTCTTCTAATTCAAATATATTAACATTAAAAGGCGATATTCAAAATAACATTTCTCCTGCTACAAGTACTGTTTCAGGAAAAATTATAGAAATGAAAAAAAATCAAGGTGAGACTGTAAAAAAAGGTGATATCATAGCAGTTATAGATAATACTAATCAAAAATTCAATGTTGATCAAATGCAGGCTCTTGTGAATATGAAAAAAGCAAAACTTGAAGAACTTCAAATCGGAACTCGTCAAGAGCAGATTGATCAAGCTGAAGCACAAGTTCGTGCTGCTAAAGCGCAAGTAGAGCTTTTAACTTCTGGTAATAGAAATCAACAAATTGAACAAGCAAAAAATGAGGTATCAATTGCTCAAGATGCTGTTAATTCAGCTCAAACTTCTTATGATTACATAAACACTCAGTATAACAATACAACTCAGTTATATCAAAGTGGAGCAGTAGCAAAAAGCACCTTAGATGATGCAAAGTATAAATTAGATACTGCTTCTACACAGCTTTCATCAGCTAAACTTAAATTTGAAAGCGCTAATGAGCAGCTAAGTTTATTACAAGAAGGTGCTACCTCTCAAGCAATCGATACTGCAAAAGCAAATTATGATGCTGCAAATTCTCAATTGACCTTATTAAAAAATGGTTCTACTAAACAAGCTATTGCTGCTGCTCAAGGTGACTTGGATCAAGTTCTTGCTCAATTAAATCAAGCTCAAAACAACTTAAACAACTGTAATCTTGTTGCTTTAAATGATGGAATAATAATAAGCAAAAACTATGAGCTTGGAGATGTTGTAAATATAGGAAGTGATGTGGCTGATATAGCAATTTCGAACGATTTATATGTACTATGCTATATACCTGATCAATATCTAGATAAAATTTCTTATAATCAATCTCTAAACGTAACAACTGCAATAGGAAATCAAACAGGAACAGTTAACTATATAGCATTAAAACATGAATATACGCCTAAGGACAAGCAGTCAACTTCTGATAGCAAGCATATAGCTACTAAAATTAAAGTTTCTATCACTGATAGTGATGGTACATTGAAATCTGGAATGACTGCTAATGTTGAAATTCCAATCAAATAATCCAGACATATACTATAATTATCAATGTTTATTTATTAATTTAAAAAACAAACACAACAGGCGGCCCAATTTGGACTGACTGTTGTGTTTATATATTAATAATTTATTCTAACAGAACTTTCAAAACTATATCTCATTTTCACATACTCAAACTATTGCTTATCTGGTAATAAGACAGGTTCTATAGTAATTTCTTCACCATTCCCATCAATTCTAACCTTAGAACCATAAATCAAATCACCTTTTATTATCATTCTTGCAAGTCTGTTTTCTAATATATTTTGGATATATCTCTTAAGAGGTCTTGCTCCGTAAACTACATCATATCCTTCTCTTGCCATTATTGTCTTAGCTTCTTCTGTGACTTCTATTTCTATATTTTTATCTTTTAATCTTAAGCCTACATCTCTTAAGAATATATCAATAATTTTCTTGATGCCTGATTCTGCTAATGGCTTAAACATTATTGTATCATCTACTCTATTTAAAAACTCTGGCTTAAATCTTGATTTTAAAACACTCATCACTTTAGCTTTAATGTCTTCTTCAACATGTTCATCATTTTTATTTTCTAGTAAATATTCACTTCCTATATTTGAAGTCATTATTATTATAGTATTTTTAAAATCAACGGTCTTACCTTTATTATCTGTTAATCTACCATCATCTAAAATTTGAAGGAATATATTAAATACATCCTCATGGGCCTTTTCGATTTCATCAAATAAAATTACACTATAAGGACTTCTTCTTACTGCTTCAGTTAATTGACCACCTTCATCATAGCCTACGTATCCTGGAGGCGCTCCAACTAATCTAGATACAGAATGCTTTTCCATATATTCTGACATATCTATACGAATAATACTTTCTTCTGAATCAAAAAGGTTTCTAGCCAAAGTCTTAGCTAACTCTGTCTTACCAACTCCTGTTGGTCCTAAAAAGATAAATGATCCTATTGGTCTATTAATATCTTTTAGGCCAGCTCTTGCTCTAAGAATTGCATTAGTTACAGCTTCAATTGCTTCCCCTTGGCCTATAACTCTTTTACTCATATCATCTTCTAATCTTAAAAGTTTTTCTCTTTCTCCTTCAAGCAAATTAGTCACAGGAATTCCAGTCCATTTTGAAAGTACAGCTGATACTTCTTGTTCTGTAACTTCTTCTTTCAATAATGCACCTTCATAGTTATCTCTTAGTTCAATTTCTTTTTGCTTTATTTCTTCTTCCAATGCTGGGATTTTACTATATTGGATTTCAGCTACTTTATTATAGTCAAAATTTCTTTGAGCAGCTTCTATTTCTCCTCTTGCATCATCCAATTGACTTTTTAAGGTTTTTATAGCTGTAATTTGTTCCTTTTCTTTTGTATATTTAGCAGTCATTTCATCATTTTTCTCTTTTAATTCTGCTAATTCCTTTTCAAGATCCTCTAATCTATTTCTTGAATTATCATCCTTTTCTTTAGCAAGAGCTTCTTTTTCTATTTCTAATTTAAATATTTTTCTTCTTATAACATCTAATTCTGTTGGAAGAGAGTCAATTTCTGATCTTATCATGGCTCCAGCTTCATCAATCAAATCAATAGCTTTATCTGGCATAAATCTATCTTGAATATATCTATCTGAAAGCTTTGCAGCAGCTACTATAGCCGAATCATGAATTCTGATTCCATGATGAATTTCAAATCTTTCCTTTAAGCCTCTTAAAATAGCAATTGTATCATCAACCGAAGGCTCATCAATAATTACAGGTTGGAATCTTCTTTCTAAGGCCTTGTCTTTTTCAATATACTTTCTATATTCATCAAAAGTAGTAGCACCAATGCAATGTAATTCTCCTCTAGCTAATAATGGCTTTATTAGGTTTCCTGCATCCATTGCACCATCAGTTTTTCCTGCACCAACTATAGTATGAATTTCATCTATAAATAATAATATTCTTCCATCACTGCTTTGAACTTCTTTTAAAACAGCCTTTAATCTTTCTTCAAATTCACCCCTGTACTTAGCTCCAGCTATTAAAGCTCCCATATCAAGGGAAAATATAATTTTATCTTTTAATCCTTCTGGAACATCTCCTCTAACTATTCTCTCAGCTAATCCTTCAATAATAGCAGTTTTACCAACACCTGGTTCTCCTATTAGGACAGGATTATTTTTTGTTCTTCTTGAAAGAATTCTTATAGTTCTTCTTATTTCCTCATCTCTTCCTATTACCGGATCAAGTTTATGCTTTTTAGCAAGATCAACTAAATTTGTTCCATACTTAGCTAACGCATCATATGTTCCCTCTGGATCTTGAGTTTCAACTCTTTGGCTTCCTCTAACTTCTGAAAGAACTTTCAAAAAATTATCTTTAGTTATATTGTATTTATTTAATATTTTTGAAATTTCACTATTATTTTTGATTTCCATAATAGCTAACATTAAGTGTTCAACACTAACATAAGAATCTTCAAATTTCTTTGAAATCTCTTCTGCTTTAATCAAAACCTCTTCAACTTTTCTAGTAATATATACATTTCCAACGCCTTCTCCTAATACCTTTGGCATTGAATTCAATTCATTATTTACAGTATCTTTTAAATTCTTTAACGGAACTCCCATTTTAGTAAAAATGTTTGGCACTAATCCATCTTCTTGCTCTATAAGAGCAGAAAAAAGATGTATTAAATCTATTTGCTGATGATTATACTTAACTGCTGCAACATTTGCATCATTTAATGCTTGTTGAACCCTTAATGTCATTTTATCAATATTCATATATATTCCTCCTTATTTCTTATATCCATACCTTTATTAATTTCCATAAGTATTTTTTTAAATCATACTTTACGATTGCAATATAAATAACTATTCTTTACTTATATAATAATATATAGGTCAAAGAAAGTCAAAGTTTGTTTTTAAATTTTCTTTAATTTTTTATTATAAACTTTTATTTTAAAATTTACTATTTTGTAGTAAAATATTATTATATATATAAATTATCAAAAATTTTGGTTAATAAATATTTTGCTGTTAAATTTATAAAAGAGGTGATTTTATGAGAGTAGATTCTATTATCAACAAAAATTTTCATATTATAAATGTAAACGATACTATTGATAAAGCTTTAGAATTAATGCATGACCTTAATATTAACGGTATGCCTGTAGTAGATGATAGTGAAACATTGGTTGGAATGATAGTTAAAGCTGACATATATAGATTTATGATACATCCTGGACATTATGTTAGCTGCCCTGTTGAATGGGTTATGTCAAAGTCTGTAATACTTTCGCAATCTGATGAAGATATTATAACAGTCGCTAAACGTTTGAGAAAAAATGATATTGTCGCAATGCCTGTAGTAAATAATGATAAAATTGTTGGTGTTATTACTATTGATGATATATTAGATTATTTTCTAGGTAAAAATGAAGATAATGATGATTAGTTAAATATAGTGTATCTTTTATTTTTTAGAATTGTATAAATATTTCTTAATGCATAAAGCACTTTGAGTTAGATGACTCATACTTTACTTGGCTCACCTCTTCAGTTTGGCAAGTTAAAGTAGAAAAACTAGCTTAAAGTGCTTTTAATATACACAGAATTGTACTTTATTAAATTTTTTTATCTACAGCCAATGCTAAATTGTAATACTTTATAGAATCCTCTATATCTCCAAGTTTATAATACAATTTTCCCATATCTACATATCGAGCTTTCCTTTGCTCCCTTGATCCAAATTTATAAAGTGAATCCAAAGATAAATTCATATATTTTTCTGCTTCACTATATAAATTCATATTTTGAAGAATTGTTCCCTTCAGATAATATGATTTTTCAATCAACTTTATGTTATTGGTAATAATAGCTGCATTTAAAGCTTCTTCTGCCATTTTATCAGCGATTTCATATTCCTTATTATCAATTAGTATTCCAGTACAATCATTTAAAAATTGAACGTTCTTTTCTACATTATCTCGTGGGAATATTTTAATTCCTTCTTGTATTTCAGCAATTGCTTTTTTTCTTTCATCAGCTTCAAAATAGTATTTTCCATAATTTCCATGAGATAGTGCTAATGAAATAGGATTATGTTTTTGATATTCAAAGGCTTTCTTTTTATATTCATCAACACAGTCCTTTTTTAGTTTGATGCATACTGTTGCGTATATATGATAAACCTTACCTTTACTTTCATCAGTTTTAAGGCTATTAACGTATTCTATAATTTCAGATAAAATACTATACGCTTCCTCTGATTTTCCTATATTTTGATAACACAAAGCTTCATTATAACCTATTAGGCAATACTCCGTCTTATCCATTTTTTCTTTTTGCTGCTGAAACATTTCTCTAAGCTTACTGTAATATGAAATTGCTTCAATATATTCTCCATTTTGAGAAAGATATCTTGCCATATCTTTAAAATATATAACAGTATTTTTATGTTTATTATTTCTTTGATATAAATCATAATATTGTGAAACTATTAATTGAATATTTTCAACTTTATTTTCTTCTACATAATAAGAAAATAATATATGAATTAACTCAAATGCTAAATCATAAAATTTATATTTAATCGCATAACTTAAATTATCTTTTAATTTATTTTCTGAATCATCATCACAGGCAATATTTTTTCTTATAATTTTTAAGTTATTTAATATTTGCTCATAAACATCTTCTGTTAAATAGTCTAAATCTATTTCTATTTTTTCAGCTATATATTTAAGTAACTCTTTATCTGCCTTAATTTTCCCATTTTCTATGCAACTCATTTTAGCAATTGAAATTTTGTGTCCACACAATTCTTTTAATGTAATACCTTTAAATATTCGAGCTCTTTTTATCTTTTCTCCAGTTGATAGTATTTCCAAAAATATCACCCATTTACTTAAAAATTTTTTAATTTTCTAGTTGTTCTGCTTCGTCAAACAATTTTACTCCCTGATCTAAATAATACGAAGCCTTTTCTACGTCCTTCTTAGATATAAAGTATTTTCCAAGTCTCATGGATAATTCTCCTGCCTTAGTTAATCTTCCACTATTTTTTGCCAGTATATATGTATCAATTAATACATTTTCTGCCTGCTCAAAATTTTCATCAATATTACACATAGTATATTCAATTAGCTTACAGTTAATAATCCTATCAACATCTTCATTTTTTATACTACTTTCAATATCTTTTAATATTTTGCTACATTCACCTGTATTTTTTAGTTTTAAATAACTTTTACAAATATCCATTAATATATCATTAACATGTCCAACTTTATTATAAATACTTACATTTCTAGATATCTCATAATGCTTAATAGATTCTTCTAGATCTCCTAATTCATAGAACAATTTACCCAAATTTTGTTCTATATTTACAATACTCTTATTGTATTGTATTTTTTTATATACTTCCAATGTTTTTTGGGAATACTTTAATGCATTTATTAAATCTCCCTTTTTATTAAACTCTTCTGCTAATTCAAATAAATTTCTTGCGTAGTCCTCATCATTATATATTTGTTGAAAACGCTTTTTTGACAAGTATGAATACTCTAATGCAGATTCCAAGTCTTCTATATTAAAATAAGTTCTAGCCATATTATAATATATTTCCCCTAATAAGAACTCATCTACAATATTATTGTCTAAATATACTTTTTCTGCTTGCTTTAAATAACTACTAGAAGAATGGTATGCTTTAGATTCTAATGCTATGTTAGCTAAATTTAGAAAGGCTTTAATTATTTGCTCATAATTGTTATTTTTAACAAATATTACGTTCGCTGATAAAAAAAACTTCTGAGCCATTGGGAAATCTTTTTTATACATATACGACTTTGCTGTTATAAAATATATAATTGCTTTTCTATACTCTAAATTGTATTTTTCGCAATAATATAACGCATTATCAATATATCTTTGTCCCTTTTCATAATCTCCTTGTAATATGCAGGATTCCCCTACCTGCTCATAATATAAACTTATCTTTTCAGCTTGGCTTTCTTCTGATTCCATTAAATACTCAACAGTAGTATTTAATGAATTAGCTAAATATTCTAATAAATCAACCGATGGATTTGAACGACTTGATTCTACCAAGCTTATCTGTCCTGGAGTTATTCTGTCCTTAGCCAAATCCTTTAATGTCATATTTAATTCTTTTCTTCTTCTTTTAATTTTTTCTCCTAATGATAGAATTTCCATTTTTTAATCCTTCTCTATTCAACAAATTATTTAAATATTTTTTTGCTTTTTTCTTATTATATCATAAATTTATAAAAAATTGCATAAAAATATAAACATACCATAAATTTTATAATATCTCCTATATTCCTAATGTTTTATTTATAAAAAAGCAAAATAAAAGGGTATGAAATTATTTCATCCCTTATATTTTGCTTTTTTATTTTTCAACTTTTTATTTCATCCAACCTTGAATCCCATGATAAGTTGACTCAGCCACATCTCTCATTCTTCTTCCTGCTCTTTTCATTGTTCGTTGAGTTCTTCTATCATGATATGGCATCATGGCCATATCAACAGCAACTCCTATTAAAATCCCTGCTACCATTCCCTTTGAAAATCTTTCCATAAATAACACCTCTTTAATAAAATTAATTCATTTTCTACAAGTAGGTTGTGTATTAATTATGAAGTTATTCAAGTTAATTTTTCCCAAATATATTTATATCCAATAACTTTAATTATAATTATTTAATAAATATAAAATTAAAGCTTCTTTTTCCTTACTTAAAAGTTTTGAGATCGCCTTTTTCCCATCCTTACAGTTATTTTTATATAAATCTATAATTTGATTGAACTTAATTTCACGATCAAGTTCTTCATTATTTTTTTGTACACTAATATCTTGATTTAAATCACTATCTTCATTATTACCAATAAGAATAATATTATCTGTACAATTTGGCGCTAAGCTTAAAATTTCAGTTTTTGCATTGGCATTAGATACTTTTATTGTATTTTTCTTCAACCATTTTTCAACAACCCTATCAGAAGTTATCCCTAAACATTCTTTGCACTTTTCATCAACTAGTTCATTAAATAAATCACCAGTATGACTATCTACCTTTACGAAAATAATATCAATTCCAGATTTCATTAAGGTCTGCATTTTCTCATAATATCCAACTGAGGATTCTTCCTTTCGTTCCCATGCACCAGTTGCATGATGAGCAATCCCCTCATAGTCATGAAATAACACAATTTTAGTTTGGCCTTGACTTAAAGCATATTCCACTGCTCTAACAGCTCCTTTAAGTTCCCCTGCAATCTGCCTTATATTCCTTTCTGATGTATCATTTTCTGCATTACTTTCTATATATTCCACAACATCATTATTGACGCAAACTATTCCATATGAATATCTTCCATCTGAAGAGTTATAACTACCATCTACATAAGCATGAAGACAATCTTTAGGATAATTTTCATCACTCTTTTTTAACATTCTATTGCCTTCATTTAAATATAACTTTGCATCATCAATACTTTCAAAGCTCTTATATTTCGCTCCCTTTACCCCTTTTACATATTTTAAACACTCATCCCAGGTGTTAACTATAATATTTTCTATCTTTTTATTATTTTTTGCATCAAAGCCATATTGTATTGCATAAACTTTCTTTGCCATTCCCTTCTCCCTTTCACTTCCTCTTTTAATTCACAAAAATACTTTATCTACAAGTATATCCGATTTTCTTATACATAAACTTTCTGTATTTTATAATATATATTTATAATGTAGATAATTCTGACACCACTTGACATAATTTATCTACATTTTTTGCCTTTGTAAAATTAGCTAAATAATCAACACCACTTTTTATTACTAAAATCAACTCATTCTTTCCTTGCCAATTTTCTACGATAACATTTATAGGAACATCATTAAAAACTTTATCTAATGCAAAAAATGCAGCTCCAATTTCATCAATTGCACCTATAAATGGTATTTTATTAGGTATTATGTCCGTCGGAAGTGTTATATATCCAATTGATATCGACATTATTAACTTCGTCTTTATAGGCACTCGCTTATCTTTCATCAATCTATAAATAAGAGAAATTATATCTGGTAATATAAAAATATAATCTTTATATATTTTTGTTTCATCAGGCAACTTGTCCAATAAAATTTCTCTGCCTTTAGAATAATTATCCTCAACTTTACTCACAAGTTTTAAATCAAAATCTTCTTGTTCTTGACTTTTTTCTACAACTTCTGCTTCAACTTTTTTTACTAATGTTCCCGCTATTGAAATATTAAGATCCTTTGCTTCGACAAATACTTCTGTTTTTTTAATAAATATATCCTCAACAATTAAATCTACAAATGGTACATCCTTAAGGATGGTACTTATATTTATTGTTACTTTATCCTTATTGCTACTTATTCCATATTCTTTAAATGCTTTTACTAATTGCTTTAATGCAAGACTTCTAAAAATTCTAAAAACTCCACAATTAATAATTTTCATTTTTGATATTCTTGCAGTAATTTTATTATGAACACATTCTATCAATTCAGCTTTTACATAAAAATCCATTGTTATGCCTTTTTTAAAGGTTCCTTCTAATATTATTCCATCATCAATAGATACTTTTTTCAAATCTAATCCATTTATTTTAACAAACTCGTTAATAATACTCAATATGTCATTTCCAAGTAATTTAACTTTTACTTCAGATATGTTCATGATATTTTTGTCTCCTTTTATTTACGCCAAAAATTATTTCCTGATATTTCAAATTAATCCGAATTTAAATTATTCATCATAATTTTTCTAATCCTATTAAAAAGTATACCTTATTTTTATAGATTATTAAAGATATTCTCCAAATAATACTTATAATCCAAAGCAATAAAATTAGCAGATTATAATAATTTCAACTAACTCTAGATATAATCTATAAGTACGTATCAATTAAAATAATCTGCCATCAAAAATAACTTAAAATCTTATACTAAAATACTGGTATTACTGAACCATTGTATTCTTTTTCTATAAAGGCTTTAACTTCAGGTGAAGTCATTGCTTTTACTAAAGCTTTTATCTTATCTTTATCTTGATTTCCGTCTTTTACAACAACAATATTTGCATAAGGTTTAGCAGCATCTGAATTCTTATCTTCAATTATTATTGCATCTTTTGCAGGATTGAATTTAGCTTCTATAGCATAGTTTCCGTTAATTACAGCTGCATCAATATCATCTATAGCTCTTGGAACTGCTGCTGCTTCTAATTCATTAAATTTTAATTTTTTAGGATTTTCTGTAATATCTTTTGGTGTAACTAATTCACCATCTTTGATTTTTATTAATCCTTTTCCTGCTAATAACTTTAATGCTCTAGCTTCATTTGAAGGATCGTTAGGAACTGCTATTGTAGCACCTTCTTTAAGATCATCTAAGCTTTTTATTTTCTTAGAATATAAGCCCATTGGTTCTAAATGAATAGCTCCAACTGAAACTAAGTGATATCCTTTTTCTTTATTTTGTGTATTTAAATAAGGTGTATGTTGGAAGAAGTTTGCATCTAATGAACCTTCTTCAACTGCAGTATTTGGTTGATTATAGTCATTAAATTCTGTTACTTCAACAGTATATCCTTCTTTTTCAAGCAATGGTTTTGCTATATTTACTATTTCTTCATGTGGCTTTGGAGTAACTCCAATTTTTATTACCTTATCATTCTTAGAATCTTTACTTGCTGATGTAGATGCGCCCCCACATCCTACCAATCCTAATGCGACAACTCCTGCTAATACTACTGATATAATTGATTTTTTTTTCATATTTCTTTCCCCCTATTTTGATAATTTATTATAAAAATAATTGCCTAAAACTTGTAGTCCTTGTACTACTATAATTAAAACAATACATGTTACTACCATATAATCTGTTTGGAATCTTTGATATCCATAGCTTATAGCTACTTGACCAAGTCCTCCACCACCAATTGTTCCTGCCATTGCAGAATACCCAACAATACTTATTATTGTAAGAGTAATTCCTGAGGCTATTGAAGGAATTGCTTCCTTAAGCATAACCTTAAAAATAATTTGAGTATTTGATGCTCCAAAAGACTTAGCTGCCTCAATTATTCCTTTATCAACTTCTCTAAGAGCTGATTCAATAATTCTTGCTACAAAAGGAGCTGCTGCAATTGTAAGTGGAACAATAGCTGCTTCTGTACCTATTGATTTACCAGCAATAAACCTAGTTAAAGGTATAATAGCTACCATGAGTATAATAACTGGGAAACTTCTTAATATGTTAATTATTAAATCTAAAACTGAATAAACAATTTTGTTAGGTTTTAATCCATCTTTTGCAGTAACCGTCAATATTATTGCAGGTATAAACCCTAAGATTAATGAACCAAGAGTTGATGCAAAAACCATTTCTAACGTCTCAATCAAAGCTTTTCCTATTACATCACTCATTATTCAATCACCTCCAATAGAATATCTTTATTTTTAAGGTATTCCATAACCTTATCTTTATCTTTTTCATTTATATTTATTACAAGCCCACCTAATACTTCACTTCTAAATTTTTCAAGTTTGCCCCAAACAATTGAAAAATCTATTTCCAATTCCCGTGCCATCTTTGTAATTAGTGCATTTTCTGAAGAATCACTTGGGAAAAATAATTTAATGTTAACTCCTTCGTTTGGCAATATTTCTTCATCTTCATCATCCTCACCCAAGAATTTCTTCAATGATTTTCCTGGTTTTAAGAATAAATCTTCTGCTCTTCCTTCAGCTTTTATTTTACCGCCATCTAATAATGCAACTTTTTCACAAATTTCCTTTATAACTTCCATTTGGTGAGTAACTACTACTATAGTTATTCCCAATTCTTTATTTATTTTAGAAAGTAATGCTAAAATGTCTTTTGTGATTTTCGGATCTAAAGCTGAAGTTGCTTCATCACAAAGTAATATTTTTGGATCTAGTGCTAATGCTCTTGCTATTGCTACTCTTTGCTTTTGCCCACCACTAAGCTCTGATGGTTTACTATCTTTTTTATCTTTTAAGCCAACTAAATCTAGTAATCTCGATACCTTGTCCATAATTTCATTCTTACTGTATCCCCAGACTTCCAGAGGAAGCGCAACATTATCAAATACATTTTTTCTTTGCATAAGATTGAAATTTTGAAAGATCATACCTAAATCTTTTCTAAACTCTCTAAGACTTTTACCTTCTAATGAAGAAACTTCTTTCCCCATTACATTTACTGATCCTCCATCATAAGATTCAAGTCCATTTATACATCTAAGCAAAGTTGATTTTCCTGCACCACTATGCCCTATTATTCCATATATTTCGCCTTCTTTAATATCTAATGTTACATCTTTTATAACTTGTGTTTGTCCATAATTTTTAACTACGTTTTTAATTTCTATCAAAACACATTTTCCTCCTTTGACTTTGTTTTGTTAGTATCCGGATAACTAAGGTATTTAAATCAACAAATATTTAAATACCTCAAAACAAAAGCGCCAGAGAATAAATCTCCAGCGCATAAACATCACTTAAATTTATCCTCTCATCTATCAGCTAAATTGCTGCTGGAATTAGCACCATATAAATATTGATTATAAACCAATATTTCGGTTGCCGGGTTTCAAAGGGCCAGTCCCTCCACCACTCTTGATAAGATATCAGATTATTTTATTTAGTTACTTATCTGATTATATAAGTATTCTTTCTTTTTGTCAACTTCTAAATAATAACCTTCAAATCATTTTAATCCATAGTATATTAATCGGATTAGTATTATTATAAACAATTTTCATTTCTATTGCAATATCTTATTAATATTTTTAAGTAATTAACAACAATAAAAGTGTCAGAAAAATCATTCTAACACTTTTATTTTAATAATAATATTTTAAGCTGCTTTTTGAATAAGATTACTTACTGCTCCAGATAAATTAACCATTCTTGGAACATCTTTATTAGTTATTGTATTGTTACCATTTCTGTTCTTATTATATTTACACCAATCAATTAGTGCATCTCTAACTACAACATGAGTATCATTTTTAACATCTAATCCACCATACTTTGTGAATGCAGTAAAGGAATCTCCACCTTGCGCTACGAAATCTGGAACTGCTACAGTTAACATCTCATTATCTTTAATTGTTCTTCCATTTTCTCTTGTAATATCTTTCACTCTTTGACCTGTTGGAAGTTTTGAATCATAAGTAAAATTAATACCAGATACTTGCAATCCCTTGCTATTATCTGCTACAGCCTGCTCTAAAACTTCTTTTATTTGAGCCTTTGTCATTTTTAATTTATAAAGTGTATTATCAAAAGGCATAAATTGCCACATTGTTCCTACTGTTATATTTCCTTGAGGTATGTCAATTCTAAGACCTCCATTATTTTGAAAGCCTACATCAGCTCTAACTGCATCTTTTGTAACATCAGATGCCCAATTTCCTAAAACTGATGACCCATATGGAGTATTGTTTAATTTTCTTGTTAATTCTTTATCTGTATTGTATCCAATAACTTCACTTGTAATTGGATCTATTAGTTTATTAGCATCATTTACAATTTTATCAACATTAATATCTGTTTGTTTTACAACAGCTTTATATCCTTTTTCATTATCTAAAGCTACGTAACTTGTATCAAGCTTTGGTGCTTCAAATGCAATTTTTTTATCACTAGTTATATTAAATTTAGCATCAATATATCCTTTACCATTAGATGCTCCAATATATACTGGAATTTTAGTAGTTGTAGCTATCGCTGCAGTTTTTGTATGACTATGTCCACCAAATACTGCATCTACATTTTGAAGCTTATTAGCCAAGTCAAATACTGGTCCTGTTGCATTATCCCCTTTATCTCCTTCATGAACTAATGCAATTGTTACATCTGCTAATTTATCTTTTTTAATTTGTGCTGCAACTGAATTAATTTCATTTGCAAGATCTTTGAATTCATAATCTTTTACATATTTAGGTGATACACTTGTTTCTGTTTCAAGTGTTATTCCTCCAATAATTGCTATTTTAACCCCATCTTTAGTTATGATTTTATAAGGTTCAAATACTCTCTTACCAGTTTTATCATATAAATTACTACAAACTATCGAATAAGCTGCCCCCTTCATAGTTGTATCAATAGTTGTATCTAATCCCCAATCAAATTCATGGTTTCCAAGGGCTGTTACTTCCATTCCAACCTTTGACATAACTTGTTGGACTGGAACCCCTTTCATAATGTTCGATACAGCAGAACCTTGGTATAAGTCTCCACCACCTATGATTAAAGTTCTATCAGGATTTGATTTTTTTACATTTTCTATTCTATCAGCTAAAACTCCTGCAACTGGATTTCCAGAAGAATCCTTTAAGGTTCCGTGAAAATCTGTTACTTCAATAATATCAAATGTTTTTCCATTATCCGCAGCATAACCTATAATTGGAAAAGCACTGAACAATGTAATTGCCAAAAATAAACTAGTTATAAAAGCTATACTTTTTTTAGTTATTAATGTTTTTCTCATTTTAACTCCCCCTAAATGCATTAGTATATTATATTCATAATATGAATTATATACCAGTTAAGGTTGTTTTTCCATACATTTTTATTAACTTTGTTGCCTAATATTCATACCGATATAAACATTAATCTTTATTTAACAAGTATTTATCATATTTACTCTTGCATTTTATCTTCAAGTCTACTCTTAACATTTTATTAACTAAAAAATCACCCTTAAAATTTAAAAGCTGCCTAAAAATTATTTATATAATTTTCTTGGCAGCCATTAATTACAAACTTCTCAAATATATTTATTGCTAAGTTCGTTCCTTATAATTTACTATTTATATTTTTCTTTTATTGCTCTATCTATGTCTCTCTTATGTGCTTTTTCAAGCATAGCATCTCTCTTATCATAATTCTTTTTACCTTTACAAACTCCAAGAGCAACTTTTACTTTACCTTCTTTTAAATATAGAGATAATGGTACTAAGGTATATCCATCTTGCGATACTAAAGCATCAAGCCTTCTTATTTGATCTCTATGAAGTAATAATTTTCTTTCTCTTAATGGATCTACATTGAAAATATTACCTTGTTCATATGGTGAAATATGCATATTTTTAATAAATATTTCTCCATTGTATACATCTGCATAACAATCTTTAAGATTAACTCTTCCATTTCTTATGGACTTAACTTCAGTTCCTACTAAAACTAATCCTGCTTCCATTGCTTCTTCTACAAAATAATCATGTCTTGCTTTTCTATTTTCTGCTAATGAATTTTCATTCTTTTTTCTTGCCATTTTATCACCCACTTTTGTCAGTTAACAGTTTATGCCCTTTAGGGTACCCTGTGGGCAGTTATCAGTTAACAGTTGTTGAGGAAATTCCTTTGGAATTTCTATATTTTTAGATTCATTTTCATTTTGGATTATGATTTATAGACTACAATGAAGAAAATATATATACAATCACACCATACTGACCTTTTATTTCCCTCATTGTTTCTTAAGCCTTATATACTAGCATTATATTATACATATCTTTGTAAATCAACTAGTTAAAAACTCTCCCACTATACTGGTTGTAGTGTTTCATTCGCTGCCTCTTCGGCTTCTTCTCTTTTTGGTTCTTGTGTAATTTTAAAGAATACTTCCCTATTTGTAATATCTACATGAACACATTCAACTTTTACTTTATCTCCAAGTTTATATATCTTCTTAGTTCTTTCACCCATCAAGCTAAGATGTGATTCATTAAATATATAATAATCATCATCTAAGTCTGTAATATGAACTAAGCCTTCAACTGTATTTGGAAGTTCCACAAATACTCCAAAGGAAGTAACTGAAGATATGATTCCATCAAATTCTTCACCAATTCTTTCTTGCATATATTCAGCTTTTTTAAGATCATCAACTTCTCTTTCAGCATCTTGTGCTTTTCTTTCCATTTCTGAAGACTGTTTAGCTGCATATCCAACAGTATTTTTCAATTTATTTATTCTCTTTTCATCCAATTCTCCATGAAGATATTCTTTAATAATTCTATGAATTTGTAAATCTGGATATCTTCTAATTGGTGAAGTAAAGTGGCAGTAGTACTGTGCTGCAAGGCCAAAATGTCCAGTGCATTCTGGTGCATATCTCGCTTGCATCATAGATCTCAATAATAAAGTACTTACAACAGTTTCTTCATTTTTGCCCTTAACCTTTTCTAATATTTCTTGAAAACTCTTTGGGATAATTTCTTCTGTCCAGTGAACATTATATCCTAGGTTATAAACAAATTCCTTGAATTTTGCTAACTTTTCTTCATCTGGATTTTCATGAATTCTATACACAAAAGGTAAGTGAGTCCAGAACATATGCTCAGCAACTGTTTCATTTGCAACCAACATGAATTCTTCTATAACTCTATTTGCAATTTCACGATCATAAGGTTTTATCTCAATTGGTTTTCCAAGGTCATTTAACGTTATTTTTGCTTCTGCTATTTCAAAATCAATAGCACCTCTTCTAGTTCTCTTTTCTCTTAAAATATTACAAAGCTCTTCCATTAATTTAAAGTCTTCATAAAGATAATCGTATCTCTTTATTAGTTCTTCATCATGATCCTTTAGAATCTTAGTAACATCTGTATATGTCATTCTTTCATTAGTTTTAATTATAGATTCTACTATTTCATGATTTACAACTTTACCACTATTATTTATTTCCATAAAACAAGTAAGTGCTAATCTATCTACTCTTGGATTTAAAGAACATATACCATTTGATAATTTTCTTGGTAACATTGGTATAACTCTATCTATTAAATAAACTGAAGTTGCTCTTTTTAGGGCCTCTTTATCTAATGGATTATTTTCTCTTACATAATGACTTACATCAGCAATATGCACTCCTAATTTGTAATTTCCATTACTTAATTTTTCAATAGATACTGCATCATCTAAGTCTTTTGCATCTTCTCCATCTATTGTTACCATTCTTAAATCTCTAAGATCTCTTCTGCCCTTAATCTCTTCTTCATTAATTTCCTCGGAAATACCTTCAGCATATTTTAATACTTTTTCAGTAAACTCTTCTGGAAGTCCAAGTTTTTTGATTATAATTAAGATATCAATCCCTCTATCGCCTTTTCTTCCTAAAATTTCTGTTACAACACCTTCTGCTTTTCTATTTCCTTCTGGCCATTTTGTTATCTTTACAGTAACAACATCTCCATTCTTAGCAGAATTTCTATCCTTTTTAGATATAAATATATCCTTTGAGATTCTAGGATCTTCTGAAACTACAAATCCAAAATTTTGAGAATCTTCATAGATACCTACTATTTTGGTTGTATTTCTTTCAATAATCTCAACAACTTCGCCTTCTCTTTTTTTAGTATTTGTGTCTTCTCTGGTTACCTTAACAGCTATTTTATCTCCATTCATTGCACCTTTCATGCAGTTGCTTGGAATAAATACATCTTTTTGCCCCTCTTCATCTGGAAGCAAAAATCCAAAACCTTTTGAATGTAGCTGAAGTGTTCCTGAAATCAGCCCTTCTTCTTTATTGTTTTCATCTGCAATCATATATCTATCTTTCTTCGTCCTAGTAATAATACCTTCTTCTTCCATCATTCTTAAAGTCTTTTTAAATGCATTATATTCATTTTTCTTTATATCAAATATAGCTATTAATTCTTCAATGTCCATTGGTCTATAAGCTGGTTCACTCATAAAACTTGCTAATGTTTGTTTTATTCCCATAATGTTTTCCTCCATTGTGTTATCATTATATAATATTCCTATATATCTATATACTACCACAATAACTTCAGACAATATAGATTTTATCTTATTTAATATTAGTATTGACATTAATTCATTAATTTATTTACCTTAAAATTATGCTTTATAAATTATCCCCCAATTTTTAATCATGAAGTACATTACATATACTAAGTATATAATCCATGCAATTATGATAAGTCTAATTATTTTTTCAGCTTTGGATTTTATTCTTTTCCCTTTTACGATAGTTGAACAATCTTTTAATAAATCCATAATCATTTCAAATCTATTCATATGATATTGAATTGTTTTCTTATTTTTATTCTTATCTTCAATTATCAAATAGAAATATTCTTTTTCTTTGACCACCCCTAATTCTTTCTGTATTTCATAATGCTTTGAATATTGCAGATATCCAGTTACCTCTATTAATAGTAATCTTCTATTAGTTTTCACTAAAATACAATTGAAACTCCATCCAACTACAGGATGTGCTACAGCTGATAATCCAATTGTTGCGGCAAATGCAAGTCGTACAGAATCACTTGTATAATCTCTTCCTGAAATATAAAAGTCTATTTCTTCATCTTCATCTAACTTTTCTTTTATAGTCTTTAATAATTCTTTCATTAGAACTTCCCAAAGTATATTATTTTTTCTTTCTTTTACCCTTTCTAATAATTCATCCTCAACTTTTACTTCTTCTATTGCTTTTATCTCATTTTCTGAAAGAAATTGATTATCACTCATATATATTTTCCCCTCCAAACTTCATATTTTTAAATAATTCTCTTAACTTTTTTCGAAGCCTGCTCAGTCGCTTATATAGTACCTCTTCACTTATAAAGTAATATTCACATAACTCTTTTGTTGAATTTTCTAACACATATTTTTTAACAAATAATGTCTTATCAACAGCTCCTAATTTATTTACAATTTTATTAAATTCGCTTATAGATTCCTTCTGTATGTATTCATCTTCTAGGCAACTATCTTCTCTAATATTCTCATTAAGTTCAATAGTGCTATAATATTTTTTTATTCTCCGCTTATAATCTAATGCCTTATTTTTAGATATACACATAATCCAACCTTTAAAAGAACATTCAAATTTAAAGGTATTACTTTTCTCCATAATCTGCATTACAACATCATCAAAACATTCTTCAATATATTCTTTATCTTGAGAGTCTCTTAAAACATAAGATATTCCCTTCAAAATATCCTTCGAATATACATTAATAAGTTCATTAAAGCTATCTACATCTCTCAATATTAGCCCTTTTACTAATTCGTCGTCTTTCATATATCCTCCTAATACATCATTCTCTATAACATAAATTCAAATTTTCTTATATATTATAATTGACGTTAAAATTTATAATTTCTGACCTAAATATTATTTTCTATAAAAAATAATATTTCACAAACGTTTACATTTTTAGATGCAAATATCTTATTAGATATCCAAATTAATAATTAAGAATATGCATACATTCTTGAGAAATTATAATTGTAACACTACACTAGAAATCAGATACATTTTTCTGGAAGCAGGCTTGGAATCGGTTATGAGTTATGAGTTACGTATGAAATCTCTTTAAAGATTTCGAAAATGTATAATTTAAGAAAAGCTATTAGCTTTTTTTCCTCAACTGATAACTGTAAACAGATTTAAGTCCTGTGGACGATAAATTAATCTGATTTCGGTAATTGTTGCATAAGTCTAATTCTCACTTTGGATATATAGATATCCAAATTAATACTCAAACTTATAAATGGAATATATATGCATTATCGAGAAATTATAATCGTAACACTACGCTAGAAATTAGATACATTTTTCTGGAAGCAGGCATGTGAAATTGAGCTGATGAATAGTGTTAAGCAGATAAGTGAAAGTCCAAATCTATGATTTGGTTTCTTGAACTTAGTTAACTCATTCATGAGTTAACTAAGTTCAAGAAACTGATTTGGTGTGAATCTTGTGCTTAGCGAACGAATGTGAGTCGAGTTTCCTCTATGGCTTGTTTCATTTAAAACTTGTCCAAAAAGTAAGTGTCCAAATTTTATATTTGGAAACACGAACTTTCTCCTTGGAGCTTTTACATCTGGAACACGCTGAAATTACGACAAGCCGCCATTTAGAACCTTCCAGCGAAAATTTCACTAGTCCTGCAGAAGACAAATGTATTGGATTTCGGTAAATTACCACATAAGTCTAATTCTCGCTTTGGATATCTTTAAATATAAAATAAAAAAGCTACTTAATAAAAAGTAGCCTAAATTTATTATTTTATTAAATTTAATACAATTGTATTTATTGCAAATAATATTGAAAAAATAACTGTTAATCTTACAAGGATTACTTCCTTAGTTCTTGATTTGTTTTTTGCAAAGAATGTATCTTTTGCAGTTCCTTGTATTAATCCACTTAACGCATCTGCTTTACTAGGCTGCATATATACTGATATAATAATACCTAATCCTAATAACACTTCAAAAGCCATAAATATGTTTTGCATAGGTAACACCTCCATAATTATCGATAACATCTACATTTTATAATAACATACTTGTTAACTTATTACAACTTTATGTCAAAAAAATTCATTAGCAATTACTCTCAGCTTTTGCTTTTCCATTAAAACTCAAGCTTGATATTTGCTTAAGTCCAGCATTAATTAATATTAATATAATAATCCATGCAACTAATGTAAGCATAACTTGAATATAGGGTATGCTGCTTTCAATATATATAGGCATATCCCAAATTGAATGTAATATTATTGCAATAATAAAGTATTTAAGGAATTTAATATTTAAAAAATGTTTAACTTTTAATCTATCATCTTCTTTTACCATTACTAATGCTGCTCCAGACATAGCAGCCCAAGCAATATGACCACCAAAAGCTAATGCTCCTCTAGTATATATTATTTTCATCATAGTATGAACTTCAAATCCATAAGCAAATACATATCCTGCCGTCTCAAAAACTGCAAAACCCGCTCCTACTGCTGCTCCTAATAATAAGCCATTTAATATATATTTCCTCTTGCTTCCTCTCGCAAAATATGCAACTACAATAAGTTTAGCTAATTCTTCTGTAACTCCAATTAATATTGCACCATAGAAATCCACTTCACCTACAGTTATTGCACTATTTAATATCATAGTAATAAGCAAAGAAGAAATTCCTCCAAGAAAAAATATCTTAACCACATCAAAAATATTAATATTTCTTGGTGCATTTACTTCCCAAAAAAACACAAGTAATGAGAACGGAACTATTAATGCACCTATAAATACAATTCCTGGATAAGCCAATACATTTCTAAAGACTCTCAATAATGCTACAAGTCCTATAAAAGTTATTGCAAATAAAATAAATACTCTTGAATATAACCATGGTTTTGGCCATTTAGAACATATTTCATTTTCCTTAGGTGATGTTAAGGCCGTTCCACAAATAAAAGTATTTTCTCTCTCCTCTAATGTATGTTTCTTAAACACATTAACTATTAAATCTGTTAATTTTAATTTAATTGCAATACCTCTGGGTGTAACTGTTTTTGGATTATTTAAGAAACTTTCAGATGTATTTTCATCTTGATTACAATTTCCATTCATCCCTCCAACAACTCCTTAGTTATTTTCTTTGACAGTTGTCAACTTTTCTATCTTTTTTAATATTTTACCCAATCTTTTTTTAGTAATACAAAAAAAAATAATCAATAACATAAATTTTTGTTTTACGTTATTGATTACAATAATTCAAGCATTATTTTACATTAAAGAATGCCTTTTTTCCTCTATATTCAGCCACCTCAAACAATTCTTCCTCTATTCTCAACAATTGATTATATTTGGCTACTCTTTCGGATCTTGCTGGAGCTCCTGTTTTTATTTGACCTGCATTAACAGCAACAACTAAGTCAGCAATAGTTGTATCTTCTGTTTCTCCAGATCTATGTGATACTACTGCAGTATATCCTGCTCTATTAGCCATTTCTATAGCATTTAAAGTTTCTGTTAATGTACCAATTTGATTTAATTTAATCAATATTGAGTTAGCTACACCAAGTTCAATACCTTTTTCTAACCTTTCAGTATTAGTAACAAATAAATCATCACCAACCAATTGAACTTTCTTCCCTAACCTTTCAGTTATGAGTTTCCAACCTTCCCAATCTTCTTCTGCCATTCCATCTTCAATAGATATAATTGGATATTTATTAACCCAATCTTCAAAGAAATCTACCATTTCTGCAGCTGTAAGTGTTCTTCCTTCATGTTCTAATACATATTTTCCATCCTTATAATATTCTGATGAGGCAGCATCAATAGCTATGAAGATTTCTTCTCCTGGTTTATATCCTGCTTTTTCTATTGCTTCAATTATAACATCAAGAGCTTCTTGATTTGATTTTAAGTTTGGAGCAAATCCACCTTCATCACCAATGCCTGTTGCATACCCTTTATCATTTAAAATTTTCTTCAATATATGGTATACTTCTGCACACATTTTTAGAGCTTCACTAAAGCTTTTTGCTCCAGCTGGCATAATCATAAATTCTTGTAAATCCACAGAATTGTCTGCATGAGACCCTCCATTTAAAATATTCATCATAGGTACTGGTAATACTTTTGCATTAACTCCTCCTATATATCTATATAGTGGCATTTCCAATGCATTAGCAGCTGCATTTGCAACTGCCAATGATACACCTAAAATTGCATTTGCACCTAACTTGCCTTTATTTTCAGTTCCATCTAAATCAATAAGCATTTTATCAATATATGTTTGCTCAAATACATTGCAGCCTATTAACTCTTCAGCAATAGTTTCATTAACATTTTTTACTGCCTTTAACACACTTTTACCTAAATAATTATCCTTATCCCCATCTCTTAATTCTACTGCTTCATACATTCCTGTTGACGCACCTGATGGAACAGCCGCTCTTCCTATAGTTCCATCTTCTAAATATATCTCTACTTCCACCGTTGGGAAACATCTAGAGTCAATAATTTGTCTTGCAACTACATCTACAATTTCTAAATAATCTTTCATTTAATATTACCTCCTCATTTTTATACAAAATCGAGGTAAATTATTAAATAACCTAGCTTATACTTGGTTATTTAATAATTTTTAACCTACCATAATATTATTTGAAATTATTTTTTTTATATGCATTTTATTTATATACACATAATAATAAATAACAAGTAAAAAATTGCTATATTAAGTTCCGATGTTGCAGCATAGCTGCTCTTTTTAGATGTGTATATTCATTTTATTTTTAGGTACATGATAATAAATAACAAGTCCAAAATTAAAATTGATCCGTATTGCAGCAAAGCTGCTCTTTTTAAAGAATTGATCCTAATTACAGCATAGCTGCTCTTTTTTAAGGTGTATATTCATTTTATTCTAGGCACCTGATAATAAATAGCAAGTCAAAAATTTCTATATTAAGTTCCGTTGTTGCAGCATAGCTGCTCTTTTTAGATGTGTATATTCATTTTATTTTTATGAACATAAGAATATAGATATCCAAATTAATGCTCAAACTTATAAATGGAATATGTATGCATTATCGAGAAATTATAATCGTAACACTACACTAAAAATTAGATACATTTTTCTGGAAGCAGGCATGTGAAATTGAGCTGATGATGGTTATTAGTGGAAGGTTGTTTCATTTTCTGCTTGTCATAAATTTACTTTAGGAACATGCAGAAATGGGTGCAACCTTCCACTTAGAACCTTCCAGCGAAAATTTCACTAGTCCTGTGGAAGATAAATGTATCTGATTTCGGTAATTGTTGCATAAGTCTAACTCTCGCTTTGGATATCTATACATAATAGATCTAAAATTTAAGATTGATCCTTATTGCAGCATAGCTGCTCTTTTTATAATTGATCCGTATTGCAGCATAGCTGCTCTTTTTAGATGTGTATATTCATTTTATTTTTAGGCACATGATAATAAATAGCAAGTCAAAAATTACTATATTAAGTTCCGTTGTTGCAGCATAGCTGCTCTTTTTAGATGTGTGTATTTTCATTTTCACAATATCTTAGAAATTTTAATTCCCATAGTGTTGCTTTCTTTAAATTTATTTTTCTTATTTCAGTCAAAAATTCATCCAATACTCCAACTTTATATAATCCCTTCATCAGATGCCTTGGATAATCAACATTTCTACTATATGCTTTTTTAGGATCTATTATCATTAACTTCTCACTATCTGAAACATAAACATCCTTACATCTAACATCTAATTTTTTGAATTTTAATTTTTTGAATTCAAGCAGCAATTCGTAAATATTTTTAATTAGCTTTTCACTTAACCCATTTTGTCTAATATACTTATCTAATCTCTTACCATCTACCAAATCTCTTATTACATATAGATTACCTCTCTTGTATAACCGTGGAAAATATTTAGACCCATTTGTTTTAGCAAGGATACTACCTTCATCATTACATACTTTTTTCTTTAAAAATATTTTGATAGCTTTTCTATTGGGTAATTCATATACAACACCATTATTCCCTTCACCTAAGTAAACAGCTTCTCTAAATAGTTTTTCTGTAACCTCATCAAAATCAGCAGAGTATGCAAAATTTTTCTTCATATTATCAACCCTAAATCTTTTTTATAAATATATTAATTAGGAATTTAGTTTATGCAAATTCACTTAAACAATCCTCTAAACTTCCATAAATCTAATTTTTTCATAATATTTCAATACAACAATTTTCTTTAAAATCTCAAAATCTTTATACATTTTAATTTATTATGTAATTATAAACAATCGAGTAGGAGGAAAACAATTATTTTGTTTTCCGACCTCTCACACCACCGTACGTACCGTTCGGTATACGGCGGTTCATCAGAATTTAATGTCTCATTTGATATGTTTGTGTTAGACTAATAAATCCTAGAGATTCTAGGTATTTATTGTTTAAAGACTTGCTCAAAATTGGGCTTTTGGATATTCTCCAATAGCCTTTTCTTGTATTTGCATATTCCCATGCTTTGTATTTATCGATTCCTAATTTAGCCAGATTTCTTTGTTTAGTGCTGATCTTCTTCCATTGTTTCCATATGCAAGCTCTTAGTCTTCTTCTAATCCATTTATCTAGTTCAATTAGCTTTCCGCGTGCGTTAGCAATTCCATAGTAATTAATCCATCCTTTTGTGATTTGATTTAATTTGTGTAGCCTGTATTCCATACTAATTCCTTTATTTCTGTTAGTATAGAATTTGACCTTTTCCTTGAATTTCTTTATAGATTTCTCATGGATTCTTATTTCTGCTCCGCTTTTCGAGAAGTAAAACGAAAATCCTAAAAACTTTCGTTTTGATACAAAGTCTACTGCACTTTTATCCTTGTTTACTTTAAGTTTCAAATTATTTTCAATTATATTGGTTATAGATTTCATTACTCTAAACCCTGCTCTTTTGCTTTTAACATATATGTTATTATCATCTGCATATCTACAAAATTTGTGACCTCGTCTTTCAAGTTCTTTATCCAATTCATCTAACATTATATTAGCTAATAGCGGACTTAACGGACCACCTTGTGGTGTCCCTTCTTCACTTGCTACCGAGACCCCATTTATGAGAATTCCGCTTTTAAGATATTTTCTTATTAGAGATAATAACCTTTTGTCTTGTATCTTCTTTTCAAGTTTGTTCATGAGAATATCATGATTAACTTTATCAAAGAATTTCTCTAAATCCATATCTATAACCCATCTATTTCCTTGAGTTATATACTGTTTTGATTTCGTTATAGCGTCCTTTGCTCCTCTATGAGGTCGGAAACCGAAACTATTTTCGGAGAATAGAGGTTCATATATTTTAGATAATACTTGAGCAATTGCTTGTTGAATTAATCTATCTTGTACAGTTGGTATTCCCAAAAGTCTAACTCCACCATCTGGTTTAGATATTTCTTTTCTCCTTACAGGTGACGGATTATATTTACTTTCTAGTAGTTTAACTTTAATTGTTTCCCAGTGTTTCTTGATATGCTCACGAAGTTCATCGGTCTTCATTCCATCAACACCATGACTACCTTTATTGCTAATTACTCTTTTAAGTGCTAAAAGCATATTATTTCTTTCTAGAACTTCTTCAAGTAATCTACTAGTATCAAATGCTCCATCGTTTACGCTTTCTCTATTTGGTAAAACCCTAGAATTACTCGGCACCTTTGATTTACCTTGAAGTTCCACTTCTACTTCCATCAATTGGTCTCTATATTGAGTTTTCTGCTTTCTTTGATTTATCCAAAGTTGTAAACCTCCTAACGTTCAGTCCTTCATCCGCTATCGCGATTAGCGGAGTTACTATGACTTCTGCTGACTTCTGATAGTTCAGCTATATATCACTATATAGGTTGTGACCTAGAAATTTAATTCTTATGGTACGTATCTATCAGATCTCCCCAGGTAAGAACACGCACTTTCACCTCATCCATCTGCTACATTTACTCAAGCTACTTCGGATAGTTATAGGGCTTTACTTTGTTTTGCAAGTTTACCCGTAGCTTTGAGCCTCAAATGTAATTCGTGTACCTCAGACCAAGGCTTTGCCGCCGACTTCCTTCAGATTCCATCTCACGATGGACACCCTTGTCTTAGGCTAATGGTTGGCACTATCAGCCCCCATTACGGACTTTCACCGATTAGTACGTACCCATGCTGGGCACACAAAAAATACTGCCCTAAGACACATTATCTTAAGGCAGTTATATATCTACTATTTAGATACTACTAGATTTTCTCCAGTCATTTCTTTTGGAACTTCAACTCCTAATTGAGTTAACATAGTTGGTGCTATATCAGCTAATTTTCCATTGTTTACTTTTTTACCTTCAGTATGATTTGATACCCATACAAATGGAACCTCATGAGTAGTATGAGCTGTGTATGGAGTTCCTGTTGAGAAATCTATCATAGTTTCTGCATTACCATGATCTGCTGTAATAAATAAGCATCCATCCATTTGAAGAATCTTATCAGCAATTTTTCCTACACATTCATCAACTGCTTCAATTGCTTTAACAGCAGCTTCAACAACACCTGTGTGTCCAACCATATCTGGATTAGCAAAATTTAAAATTACCATGTCGTATTTATCGCTATCTAATCTACTTAATAATTCTTCAGTTACTTCATAAGCGCTCATTTCTGGTTTTAAATCATAAGTTGCAACCTTTGGCGATGGTATAACTTTTCTATCTTCACCTGGATTTTCTTTTTCTACTCCACCATTAAAGAAGAAAGTAACGTGAGCATATTTTTCAGTTTCTGCAATTCTTAATTGATTTAATCCCTTGCTGCTTATATATTCACCAAGAGTATTAGTTAATGTTTGAGGACTATATGCAACATGTACTCTTTCTAAAGTTTTATCATATTGAGTCATTGTTACAAAAGTAAGATTTAATGTTTCTCTATTAAATCCAGCAAATTCTTTATCATTGATTGCTCTTGTAATTTCTCTTGCTCTATCTGGTCTAAAGTTAAAGAATATAACTGAATCTCCATTCTTAATTTGTGCAGTTGGGTTACCATTTTCTGTTACTACTGTTGGTAACACAAATTCATCTGTTTTATTATCGTGATATGATTTTTCTATTGCTTCTACTGCGCTATTAGCAGTTTCACCTTTTCCTAAAACTAAAGCATTATATGCAAGTTCAACTCTTTCCCATCTATTATCTCTATCCATTGCATAATATCTACCACTTACAGTTGCAATCTTACCTACTCCTACTTCAGCTAACATCTTTTCAGTAGTTTCAATAAATTCTTTTCCTGATGAAGGTGGTACATCTCTTCCATCCATGAATGCATGAATATACACATTTTGAACGCCTTCTTTTTTAGCAAATTCTAAAAGCCCTTTTAAGTGTTCTATATGAGAATGAACTCCCCCGTCTGATAAAAGTCCCATTAAATGAAGCGCAGCTCCTGTCTTTTTAGCATTTTCCATTGCTAACTTAAGAGCTTCATTTTCAAAAAAGTCTCCATCTAATATTGCTTTAGTAATTCTAGTTAATTCTTGATATACTATTCTACCAGAACCTATATTTAAGTGTCCAACTTCTGAATTTCCCATTTGCCCTTCTGGTAATCCAACTGCTAAACCACTAGCTTGCAATTGTGAAACAGGATATTTTTCAAATAATTTATCTAAATTTGGCTTTTTTGCTAAACTAACAGCATTTCCTTCTGATTGTGGTGCAATACCATAACCATCTAATATCATTAACATAACTGGTTTCTTTGACATTTTCATACCTCCAAATACTTTAATCTAAATTAGTATCATATACGTATTAATAATCAATTTCTCTATATTTAATTTAAATTTATAAATTTAATATATAGATGGATTTTTTCATAATTCATATATACAAAAAATATAATTTGTCGTGCTTTTAATACCTTTTACCACTTAAATTATATTATTTTTTCATGCTTATTGCAACTTATAACACGCTTAAAAGCAATAACAAATAATACCTATTATTTATAGCATTAAAAGGACTATGAACCCATTGTTGTTCATAGTCCATATATTACACTAATATATTAATAGTTAACAATAGCAGAGAAATCAGCTGGTACTAAACTAGCTCCACCAACTAATGCTCCATCTATATCAGACATAGCCATTTGTGCTTTTATTGTATTTGGTTTAACTGATCCACCATATTGAATTCTTGTCTTTTCAGCAGCTTCTGTTCCATACATTTCAGCAACCATAGCTCTTATAGCTTTAATTGTTTCATTTGCTTGTTCATCTGTAGCAGTTTTTCCTGTTCCAATTGCCCAGATTGGTTCATAAGCTATAACAAGTCTTTCAACTTGGTCATTAGTTAATCCAGCTATATCAACTTTAATTTGAGCTTCAATAACTTGATTTGTAGTTCCATTTTCTCTTTGTTCTAATGATTCTCCACAACAAAGAATTGGAGTTATGTTATGTTCGAAAGCTTTTTTAACTTTCTTGTTTAAAGCTTCATCAGTTTCATTAAAGTATTCTCTTCTTTCACTGTGTCCTAAAACAACATATTCAACACCTAAAGTTTCTAACATGCTTGGAGAAACTTCTCCTGTGAAAGCTCCACTTTCTTCAAAGTGCATATTTTGTGCAGCTACCTTTATGTTTGATCCAGCTGCTGCTTTCTTTACAGCATCTAAGCATACAAAAGTAGGGCATACTACTACATCACATGAAGCATCTTTTACTAATGGTTTTAATTCTTCAACCATTTTAACTGCTTCTTCAACAGTTTTATTCATTTTCCAGTTACCTGCGATAATTGCTTTTCTCATCATATCCACCTCATAGTCAAAATTTTTAGAAGAAGCTTTGGCCAAAAGCTTCTTCAAATATAACTTTTTCTTTATGATATTTTTAGTAATTACTAAATTCTAATCTTTAAATAAGATATACTTATTTGTTCTATTACTAACAAACTATTTAAAATTAGTCATTTAATGCAGCAATTCCTGGTAATACTTTACCTTCTAAGAATTCTAATGATGCTCCACCACCAGTTGAGATGTGAGTCATCTTATCTCCAAAGCCTAAGATATTAACAGCTGCAGCTGAATCTCCACCACCGATTATAGTAGTTGCATCTGCATCCGCCATAGCTTTAGCTACTGCAATTGTTCCCTTGTTATAGTTTTCGAATTCAAATACTCCCATAGGTCCGTTCCAAATTACAGTTTTAGCATCCTTAATAGCATCAGCATATATAGCTTCTGTCTTTGGTCCGATATCTAATCCCATGTTTCCAGCTGGAATGTTTTGATCACCTGTAACTGTAGCTTCAACATCTTTGAATTCTGCAGCAACTCTATGGTCTACTGGCAATAAGAATTTAACACCCTTTTCTGCTGCCTTAGCAACCATTTCTTTAGCATAATCAAGTCTATCTGCTTCAACTAAAGAAGTTCCGATTTCATATCCTTGAGCTTTTAAGAATGTGTAAGCCATTCCACCACCAATGATGATTGTGTTAACTTTGTCTAAAAGATTGTTTATAACAGCAATCTTATCAGAAACCTTAGCTCCACCTAAAATAGCTACGAAAGGTCTTACTGGACTTTCAACTGCATCTCCTAAGAATTTTAATTCTTTTTGAATTAAATATCCACATACAGCAGTATCTAAGTATTCAGTTACTCCAACAGTTGAGCAGTGAGCTCTGTGAGCAGTACCAAATGCATCATTTACAAATACATCAGCTAATGAAGCTAATTCCTTAGAGAATGTTTCAATGTTCTTAGTTTCTTCTTTTCTGCATCTAGTGTTTTCTAATAAAACGATGTCTCCATCTTTCATTTCTGCAACTGCTTTTTTAGCGTTTTCACCAACAACTTCTTCATCTCTAGCAAAAACAACTTCTTTTCCTAGCATTTCAGTTAATCTTGTAGCAACTGGTGCTAATGATTTAGAAGCATCTTTTCCTAAATGTGAGCAAAGGATAACCTTTGCATTGTGTTCAACTAAATATTTAATTGTTGGAAGTGCTCCAACTAATCTATTTTCATCTGTTATAACACCATCTTTTAATGGTACGTTAAAATCACATCTTACTAATACTTTTTTACCGTTAACATCGATATCTTCAATTGTCTTCTTATTAAAATTCATGATTTTCACCTCTTAAAAAATATTTTCTGAGTATTTTAAAATAGTCTGGCTTTATAGCCTTATACTACAAAACCAGACTTATTCATTTCAACATAAATTTGCGCGTTATGTTTAAATTAGATCAATTCAAATTACTTTAAGTTAGCGAAGTATCCTAAAGTTCTGATTAATTGGTTAGTGTATGACATTTCGTTATCGTACCAAGCAGCTACTTTAACTAATTGTTCTCCATTAACTTCCATAACCTTAGTTTGAGTTCCATCGAATAATGATCCGAAGCTGCTTCCGATGATATCGCAAGAAACTATTTCGTCTTCAGTGTATCCGAAAGATTCAGTTGCAGCAGCTGCCATAGCAGCATTAATTTCATCTGCAGTAACTTTCTTAGATAAAGTACAAACTAATTCAGTTAATGAACCAGTGATTGTTGGAACTCTTTGAGCTCCTCCATCTAATTTTCCAGCTAATTCTGGGATAACTAATCCGATTGCTTTAGCAGCACCAGTTGAGTTAGGAATGATAGAAGCTGCAGCAGCTCTAGCTCTTCTTAAATCACCTTTTCTGTGTGGAGCATCTAAAGTATTTTGATCGTTAGTGTATGAGTGAATTGTAGTCATGAAACCTTTAGTTAATCCAAATTTATCACTTAATACTTTAGCCATTGGAGCTAAACAGTTAGTAGTACATGAAGCACCTGAAATAACTGTATCTTCTGCCTTTAAGATGTCGTGGTTTACATTGTAAACTACTGTTGGTAGATCATTTCCTGCTGGAGCTGAAATAACAACTCTCTTAGCACCTGCTGCAATATGAGCTGAAGCTGATTTCTTTGATGCAAAGAATCCTGTACATTCTAAAACGATATCTACTTTTAATTCTCCCCATGGTAAGTTTTCTGGCTTAGCATCAGCAGTAACTTTGATTTCTTTTCCGTTTACTACGAAAGCGCCTTCTTTAACTTCGATTTCTCCATCGAATCTTCCTTGAGCTGAATCATATTTGAATAAGTGTGCTAACATTTTAGCATCTGTTAAGTCATTGATTGCAACCACGTTAAATTCAGGGTTGTTAATCATTAATCTTAAAGCTAATCTTCCTATTCTTCCAAAACCATTAATTGCTACGTTTACCATATACAATTACCTCCTAATATAATGCTTTTTTTATTTTTATAAAAATAAATTTTTACAAACTAATTTAATAACTGAATTTAACCTTCTAGTATATTTATTATTCCTTCAGCGACTGCTTCATCTGTGACTAATACACCATCAACATCGTTATATTCAGTTGCAATAATAGATTCTATTTTATCTTTACCTCCAGCAACGGCAATATGTGTTTTAATTTTTCTTGCCTCGTTAATTTTTATGCCAATTGCAGTGGTTTCCGATATAATTTGAGAATCCTTATTGAAATAACATCCAAACGCTTCCCCAACAGCACCATTGTTAATTAAATTATCAATTTCTTGCTGCGGAACTCCTCTTTTTCTTGCCATTTGTACAGCATTACCAATTCCATAAATCAATACATCTGCTTTATGAATTGTATCTATTACAGCTTTTACGGCTTCTTCCTTAAGAACAGTATCTATTATATCTAAACTTAAGTTATCTGAGATATGAAGCATCTTATAAGTACCATTTAATTTTTTGGCTAAGGTAGCAGCCAAAGTACTTGCTTGGGTTTCAACTTTCTTGCCCATGCCACCTCTTGCTGGTACTACTTGAATTTTTGACAAATTTGTAATTTTAGGAAATGCTTCTACCACTTCTTTTAAAGTACTTCCTCCTGTTAACGCTATTATAGAATCATCTTTTAAGACATCTTTCACATAATTAGCACAGGCCTTCCCTAAATCTTTTAGAACTAGTGGATTTTCATCTACATTTCCAGGGACAATGATTACTTTTTTTAGTTTAAGAAAAGTTTCAATTTTCTTTTCAACTTCTGAAAGTCCTTTTATTTCATGAATAAAATCATTTAATTTATAAATAATATCTACGCCTTCACTTGTAACTGTCATTCCAGAAGTATTTATCTCAATTAATCCTTGTTCCTTTAAAAAACCTATTTCGGTTCTGACTATTCTCTCTCCAACATTTAAAATGTCAGCAAGAACTCTTCTTCCTATAGGTTGATTATGACAGATCGTTCTGAGTACGTTATACCTTTTCTCTAATGTATTTACAAGCTCAGGAACTATCTTTTTTTGTAATTCTAATATTTCCTGCAACTCAAACACTCCCTTGGTCACTACGTGTCCCATATTATTTCATTGTGTCCCACATATATTATTATAAAACACCTTTTCAAATTTTTAAAGCCTTTAAGTAAATTTTTTTTATAATATTTCAAAAAAAGCAAAAAAACTCTAACAAATTTAATAACTAGAAAGTTTTTTTGTAGCTTTCTACAATATTTCATAAATACACTAATCTATCATTAAATAAACGTTTTTCTTAGGCTAATAATAATATTTTATATCCATTATTATCTGTAAATTTCATAAAGCTTAAAATTTACAACCATAATAATTGAAAATTAGCTATTATGGTTGCTTAATATTATTTCATTATAACGTCAAAACTTTACTTCTATAATCTTTTTCTCATAGATGAAGATTTAATTCCTAACTCTTCTCTATATTTTGCAACTGTTCTACGTGAAATATTCATATTTTTTTCTGCTAACATAGAACTTATTGCTTGATCAGAAAGAGGTTTGCTCTTATTCTCCTCGTTTATAATTTCTTTTATTTCATTTTTTATTTTTATTGTTGCCATATCCTCATTATTATTTGAAGACATACCACTTTGGAACAAATCTTTTATTTTAATTGTTCCATAACTTGTCAATACGTACTTATCTCTAACAGCTCTACTCACTGTCGATTCATGAACATTGATTTTTTCAGCAACTTCTTTTAATGTTAAAGGTTTTATGTGCTGTTTTCCATGAATGAAAAATTCTTTTTGCTTATCAACAAGGCATTCTAATACTTTATATAAAGTATTTTTTCTTTGTTCTATAGACTTAATTAAAAACAATGCTTGATTAATTTTTTCCTTTACATATGCGTTTGTTTCTGAGTCTTTATTGTTTTGTAATACATCTTTGTAAGTCTTATTCACCATAAGGCGAGGTAACACACTTTCATTCATTAATATGAAGAATTCACCATCAACATTTTTCACTTCTGCATCGGGAATTATATAATTTACTTCTTCTCCTGTATAAAATCCTCTTGAAGGTTTAGGTTCAAGTCTCTTAATCAAGTCACCATATCTTTGAGCTTCTCTTGGTGATATATTAAGTGCCTTTCCAACTGCTTCATATTTATTTTCTGCAATATTCTCTAAATGATTTAAAATCATTTTCTCTATTATATTATCAAAAACATTAAGTTTTATACTTTGAATAAGAAGACATTCCTGAATGTTTCTAGCTCCTATTCCATAAGGCTCCAGACCTTGAACTACTGTTAATGCCTTTTCAACTATCTCTTCAGATATAGTTAATTCCTCTGCTAACTCTTTTGTAGATATTTCTAGATATCCCCTATAATCTAGAGATTCAATAATATACTTACATATGCTTAGAGTATATTGATCTATATCTGTTCCGACCAATTGCTCTTGTAAATATTCCTTTAATGACATCTTTTTTTCAATAAAATTAAGTGGCGAAACATCTTCATTAGAATAATTTGTCTCTGATCTATCTCTATAATTATCTGAATACAACTCTTCTGTTATTTTTTTTGCATCATATTCATTCCGTGTACTCATTTCATCGTTTATTACATCATCCTGCGAATTTACTTCTTCATTTATTTCTATAACTGGATTTTCTGAATACTCATTATCTATATATTCTCTTAAATCATGAAGGGACATCTGCAAAAGCTTTATAGATTGCTGCATATTTTGAGTTAATATCATTCTCTGTTCTTGAGTCATCTTCATGCCATAATCCAAATTCATATTTTGCCTCCTTATAAATTCTGTGTAATCCTTCGATTAAACGTATTCATTGCAATTAAATCTATATTATTATACACCTCATCAATATCATTAATATTTGAATTTTATGATATAATTTCATTAACAACTGTATTATACCATAAACTTTGTATTTTATAGGTATATTTTATTAAATTAATCACTTTCCTAAGTCTATCTTTTGTGTTTATTGAATTTTTTATAATAAAAAACATGTTAAATATTATTTATTTATGCTAATTTCAATTTAATCATACAAACTAAAATTAGCATAATAAAAAAATAAAAACATGTTATTTTAATATAATATATATAATTCCATTATTTAGTTAACAATACCAATCCACAACAACCCGGACCCGAATGTATAGATACCGTTGATCCCACTGGGCATTCGATATAATTTACCTTATTGCTATCCATATACTCTTTTAGTGCTTCCTTAACTTCAATATTATTTACATCTATTAATATAACTGGCACATCATCATCTAAGGTTGCATTTTCCAAATCACTAATAATCTTTTTAATTGCCTTTTTATTTCCTCTAATTTTATCTTTTACCGACATAATACCATCTTTAATCTCAAGAATTAATTTAATCCCAAGTACTCCACCAACTACACCAGTAGTTTTAGAAATCCTTCCACCTCTTACAAGATATTCTAAAGAATCAAAGTATACTGACAGCATAACTTTTGATTTAACATCATTTAATTCTTTCTCAATTTCAACAATATTAAAACCTTTTTCTCTGAGTTTAGCTGCTTTTAAAACCAAAATCCCAAGTGCTGCTGTAACATTTTGAGAATCCACAACAAATATGTCTTTACTCTCTAATGTATCTCTTGCAATACATGCTGATTGATAAGTTCCACTCATCACAGAAGACATATGAATTGAAATAATTTTATAGCCTTCTTCCAAATATTTTTTATAAGCTTCAATGAATCTATTTGGAGTCACTTGAGCTGTAGTAGGTAATACATTACTTTTTTCTATTTTTTCAAATACCTTATCTGGATTTATTTCAACACCATCTAAGTAACTCTCTTCACCAAAGTTTATTAGTAATGGTAAAACTTCTATATCATATTTTTCATAGACACCCTTTGACAAATCAGCTGTACTATCCGTTATGATTTTTATCTTTTCCATATTTCTCCATTCCTCTTCAATTATTTCATATTAGGAAATCCTATCTGCCTTAATGCTTCATAAGCAACTATAGCTACTGTATTGGATAAATTCAAACTTCTAGTACTTGATTTTATCATAGGAATTCTAAATCCAATGTTTTCTTTATGAACTTCTTCAGGAACACCACATGTTTCTCTTCCAAACATTATAAAATCGCCTTCTTGAAAGCATATCTCATCAAAATGAGCTTCTGCATGAGTAGTTGATAAATAAATTTTTTTATCCCCATACTTCTTCATAAAGTCATCATAACTTTCATGTATTTCTAGATCTAGATCCTTCCAATAATCCAAGCCTGCCCTTTTAACCTGCTTCTCATTTATTTCAAACCCTAATGGCTTTATCAAATGCAACTTACTGTTTGTAAGAACGCAAGTTCTTGCAATATTTCCTGTATTTTGAGGTATTTCAGGCTGGTATAAAACTATATTTAAATTCAAAATTTCACCTTCTCCTATTTTGTACAAATAATTTCATCGTTTCATATTAGAAAATTATACTATATGGTTTAAAACAAGTCAAAACTATTTAAAGCATACTCCACTAATATATCAAATTGATTTTCTTAGAAAATATGCTTTAAATTTATTAAGACTCAAACTTTATTGAGCTGGTTGTGCTACTGGTGGTGGAGCTATTGGCTGAACGTCTGCTGGTGGCGGAGTCGCTGCAGCTGAATTTGCTGCTGGCTGGGTTCCTTTTCTAACCACAATCCCTACACTTGCATAAGTATCTGTTGCAACAATTTCACGATTAACTTCCACTCCATTTTCATAAGTAATTTGGTAAGATCTTGCTTGATATCCAGTCATCCCTACCCCATCCTTAACTTCTTTTCCTTCTGGAAGAGTATTATCTGGAACGACCTTTGTTTCTGGCGGTATTGTTGCCAAAATTTCATTAGCCATGTCATATGTTTTTCCATTTAATGCACTAGAATCTCCATATATACTATATGTAACAACTTTACCTACAGTAGTACCTTGAATATAAATTGGGAAATCATAAACATTTTTAAACTTGTAATCCAAATATCCATAGGAAACTGTTGCATCAAGCCCAGGTTGTGCATACCCTACTGTCATCGAATGATTTGTTCTTTCAACTGATCTTAAATTAGCTTTCATTACAGCTCTATAAAGTGTAGTAGAAACTTGACATATTCCTCCACCAATTCCTGGTTCAACTTTATTTCCAACATAAGTTCCAGCTTCTTGATAGCCTCTTTCAACCGTTCTAGGTCCGACAACATCATTAAAACTGAATACTTCTCCTGGCATAACTACTGTCCCATTTATGGCTGAAGTTGCTATTTCTATGTTATTACTTCTACCAGGTGCTGATGAACCATAATTTGTAGAAAAAGTCCCCATTAAATTCTTTATTTTAGATAAATCTTCTTTAGTTATCTTTGGTTTAGTTATTTCCACATCCACATTAACAGGGTCTCCAGCGTCTAATTTACCATTAATATTTTCCTTTAATTTAGAATCTAAGTTCTCTAAATTTATTGTTTTTCCTTCTGTTTCCGGTTTTACAACAATATTATTTTTATCAATACTAACCGTAGCATCTTTAGGTGCTTGACCAACCTCATTTTGTAATTTTTTCTCATAAGTTTTTAATTTCTCTTCATCATAAGAAAATCCTAGTGAAATTTCATTTTTTGAATTTTCACCATTTTTTATAGTCATATACTTTTTGAAAAGCCCATTTTCTTTTCCAATGCTATAAGCTTGCTCTACTGTTCCGTCTATATCATATTTAGGAATAATATCAGAATAAATAAGTTCGTAATGTTTGTCCCCTATTTCTATATTTAACTTTTTCTTACCTATAGCAGTTTCAAAAGTTTCAATAAGCTTATTTTTTGCTTCTTCTTTTGTCATGCCTCCAAGATCTGTCCCTTGCACCATCACTCCTGGATATATCTTATTTTCCCATTCCTTAACTGTCCCCTTTGCAACTAAGTTAAACCCAACCAGTGCAGCAATCCCTATAACTGCAAGAGCTGATATAGCTAGCATTACCTTCTTCTTTGCATTAGATTTTCTTCTAGAAGATTTTGCTCTTTTTCCAGTCCGTTTTTCCACTCTCTATTCTCCTTTCGAGGAATTAAGTTTTAAGCATTAATTCATTTTAAAATACTTTTAAAAACTATAATATTAATTTACATTAATATCAATTTGTTACTAACTTCATTATTATATCATACACCAACTGTCATATGATAGTAATATTATCACGGTACAGTTGGATTTATGATATAATTTTTTCTTTACAAATTTACTTTTGATCGCGTCTTTGAGGTCTCTCCGTCATAATCAAAAGCTTCTATCGAAACCTCTATAGGCACATTCTTTTGAACTTTTATTTTATTTGCAGGTATTGTATAGCTTGTAGCTTTTTCATCAACAGTTCCAACCCATTCTCTATTAACAAATAAATTATATCCTAACAAATCTATATCATTGTTTCTATTCCATGATACTCTTATGTTTCTTCCTTCAAAGCTTGCTTTTAATCCTGCTACAGCATCTGGTTGAATCAATAAATCTATATTATCTGGTCCCCAATTTGCATCTAATGGATTATCAACCCCTTGTACTTTTTGACTTTCACTATATTGCCATATTCTCCATCTTGTCCATCCCCCAACATTTGGTGGAAACTTAGGATTAATAGGTATTGCTGTATACATAGCAATCCATAGTGGCATATTTTTCAAAGGATATCCACGCCCAGGTATATAAAAATTATCATACAATTCTATGAAATTTGTTCCTGTATAAATCATAAGTCTACGCCTAGTTTTTTGTTCAAATCTCTTTCTAAATCTATCAATCCAGTTAATTAATGTTTTTGTAGATATAGATTTATCTAATGGTGCTTCAACGTCTATTACTGGAAATAAATCTCCGTAATCTTTATTTCCGAACCCCTGTTGTAATGTGTTTATAAAATCGTCACACTGTCTATCTGCATCAGTCAAATCATAGGATGGTAATGAAAAATGATATGCTCCAACTGGTATCCCATAACTTCTACTCGCCTTTGCATACTCAATAAATCTCCTATCTACTCTAAATCTTCCAGTTGCAGATCCAGAAGCTCTCAAATATAAAAAATCTATAGTTGTGGCTAGTACATTAAATTGAACATTTTGGCTATACTCATTTATGTCTATTCCAAAAAGACTTTTAGGATTCTTGTCTTGCATATTTCCTCCAAAAAAAATACTTCCTTAATATAAATATTAATTCATATATAAAAAAGTACCTATCTTGTTATTATTTTTCATTAAATGATTATGGAAGAAATTCGCTAGGAATTTCAACCACTATTATTAATTATTTATCACTATTTTATTTATTATAAAAATATGCTAGTATTCATTTGCTGTATATACAACTTTCCCATTTATTATTGTATTTGTAACCTTTGATTTTATATCAAGAGGATCACCATCATATACAGCAAGATCTGCATCATAACCCACTTCTATTTTTCCAATTCTATCTTCACAATTTAATATTTCTGCGGCATTTATTGTGATTGCTTTTATTGCATCCTTAAAGGATAGCCCTCTTGCTAAAGTTATAGCAGCAACTGTCCTTAAACAATCAATTGAATTATAAGGATGATCTGTTATTAATGCAGTCTTTACACCTGCTTCCACCAATTCTACAATAGAACTATAATTCCTAGACTTTAATTCCATTTTTATTCTTGGAGTAAGTAATGGTCCATAAGCTACTGGAACCTTTTTTTCTTTTAAATAAGATTTCACCAAGTGTGCTTCTGTACCATGTTCAATTACCATTTTGCAAATATTAAATTCTTCTGCAATTCTTATAGCTGTAACAATATCATCTGCTCTATGAGCATGTACTCGCAACGGTATTCGTCCTTTTAACACAGGGATTACTGCTTCTAATCTTATGTCTCTTTCCTTAAGTTTATTATTTTCTTTGCGTATTATATAGTCTTCCGTTCTCATAAATAATTCTCGTATTAAAGCTGCTGCTCCCATTCTTGTTACTGGGCATTTATCATTTATACCATAGGTACTTAATGGATTTTCCCCCAATGATATTTTAAAACCAGCCGGATTTTTAATTGTCATTTTATCTATAATTGTTCCATATGTTTTCAAAACAACATTTCGCCCTCCAACCACATTATTACTTCCAGGGCCACTCATAACACAAGTTACTCCTGCTCTTACAGCATCTTTAAATGCAATATCAAAGGGATTAATCCCATCAATTCCATTTAGATGAGGCGTAACTGGATTTGAAGTCTCATTATTATCAATTCCGATTTTACCAGTACATTCTTCAATAATTCCAAGATGCGTATGGCAATCAATACATCCTGGCAATACTAATTTTTCATTTAAATTAATAATCTCTGCCTCTTCATAGTTATTCTCTAATTTTTCACCTAGTTCTATTATTTTACCATCTTTAATAGCAACATCTTTCATATTGTATTTATCTTGTTCTAAATCATACAAAACACCATTTTTAAGTATAGTAATTTTCACAAAAATCATCCTTTCGAGCAACCTTCGATTTTAATATTTATATTTAATATAAACATTTCCATAAAAAACATACATCGTTACTCATAAGTGCTATTTTTTATAGATATCCAAGTTGAAAACTAAACTTAGAATGTAATATATATGTATTATTGAGAAATTATAACCGTAACACTACAGTAAAAATCAGATACATTTTTCTGGAAGCAGGCATGTGAAATTGAGCTGATGATGGTTCTTAAGCAGAGAACCCAAATCTGTGATTTGGTGTGAATCGCTTACTCAGCGAACGAACGTGAGTCGAGTTTCCTCTATGGCTTGTTTCATTTTAAGCTTTTCCAAAAAGTAAGTGTCCAAATTTTATATTTGGAAACATGAACTTTCTCCTTGGAGCTTTTACATCTGGAGCACGCTGAAATGACGACAAGCCGTCATTTAGAACCTTCCAGCGAAAATTTCACTAGTCCTGTGGAAGATAAATGTATCTGATTTCGGTAATTGTTGCATAATTCTAATTCTCATTTTAGATATATTTGGTAATAAAAATTAAGGCAATAGGTTATAAATAACTTTTACCTTAATCTTAATATATAATATTATCTTTATTCCTCTGAAAGTTCTTCCCATTTTTCATATAGTTTCTCTATAGTTTCTTCAAGAACTTTTATTTCTTTATTTACTCTTTCACTTTCTGCGGGATTAGAATAAATCTCTTCCTTACAAAGCTCCTCTTGTAGCTTTCCAAGCTTCTCTTCATTTACACTTATGTCATTTTCTATAGTTTTAATTTCATTTTGCTTTGCTTTAGCTTCCTTATCTAATGCTTTCTTCTTTTTCTTTTCTTCATTTATTTGAGTTTTTGTTTTCCCTGCTGATATACCTTCATAAGCTTCAAATCTTTGTGGATTTTTTTTCTTTTCTATATAGTAACTATAATTTCCTAGGTATTCATTAACACCATTCTCTTGTAATTCTAAAATCCTGTGTATTACTTTATTTAAGAAATATCTATCATGAGAAATTACAATCAATGTTCCATCATAGCTCAATATTGAATCTTCAAGGGCTTCCCTAGATGGTATATCTAAATGGTTAGTGGGCTCATCTAAAAGAAGTAAATTGGATTTAGATAACATTAATTTTAACAAGTTTATCCTACACTTCTCTCCACCACTTAACTTATTTATTTCCTTAAATACGTCATCTCCTCTAAAAAGGAACGAACCAAGATATCCTCTAAGTTCACTTGTAGTTAATTCAGGAAAATCATCCCATACTTCATCTAAAATTGTCTTATCCATATTTAAATTAGATTGTTCTTGATCATAATAGCCGACATTAACATTTACGCCTAATACCTTAACCCCTGAATCACTTTTTATTTGATCCATTATTATCTTAAATAAAGTAGTTTTTCCACGTCCATTTTCTCCAATTAGTGCAATCTTTTCTCCTCTTTTTAAATCAAAAGACAAATCTGAGAATAATTTTTTATCACCATAACTTTTTGCTAACTTTTCAATATGAAGAACATCATATCCACTTTTAACGGATGCTTCAAATTTGATTTTAGATGCAGCTTTTTCCTTGTCAGGTGCATCTACAAGCTCCATTTTATCAAGAGCTTTTTCTCTACTTTCAGCAGCTTTAATACTTTTTTCTCTATTAAAAGATCTAAATTTTTCTATTATTGCTTCCTGTCTTTTAATTTCTGCTTGTTGTAAATTATATGCTTTTAGTTTTGCTTCATGATCCTTTTTCATTAATTCTAAAGCCTTAGTATAAGGTGCATTATAGCAATTTACATGTCCATTTATCACTTGATATGTAGCCGTTGTTACAGAATCCAAGAAAAATCTATCATGGGAAATTACTATTACAGTTCCTTTATATGTTTTTAAATATTCTTCTAACCACTCAATAGCTTCTAAATCTAAATGGTTAGTAGGCTCATCAAGTAATAAAATATCTGGATTCAATAACAATAGTTTACAAAGGGCTACTCTAGTTTTTTGACCTCCACTTAAAGTTGAAATTATTTTTTCAAAATCATCTTCTACAAATCCAAGACCTTTAACTACACGTGATATTTCTCCTTTATAAGTATACCCACCTCTATTTTGATATAAGTCCTGAGCTGTTCCATAATCTTTAATAATTTTTTCATGATATGAAGCATTTTTTTCATCATATGGTTCATTCATTTTTACTTCTAAATCTATAATTTTTTTCTCTAACCTTATTAGATCTTCAAAAACAAGAAGCATTTCATCATAAATTGTATTACTTGAATCTAATGCTAAATGTTGAGCTAGATAACCTAAAGACTTGTTTTTATCTATAAAAATTTCTCCATCATCTTGGGCTAATTCTTTAGAAAGTATTTTAAATAAAGTTGTTTTTCCTTCTCCATTTGAACCTATTATACCAACTTTATCTCCTTCATTTATTGAAAATGTTACATCTTTTAAAATTGTGCTTATTCCGTAACTTTTACCTATATTCTTACAACTTAATACAATCATTATTTATCCTCCAGTAATTTAACTGAAAATCCACAAACCTATCTAATCTTATTTAGTAAATTTTCTTTAATTCTATACGTTCTAATTAATATTTTATTCTTCAATTTTAGATATTCTGAAAAAGTAAAGTGCAAATCTTATATTTTGTTACATAAATTTTCACCTGTGGAACTTTTATTTTTCGTTCCCCAAACTTTCTCATTGAATCATTCATCATTAATTGATAATTAGAACAGATATATTATACTATTTAATCATTAGTATAGCAATTTTGATAAATATAGATATCCAAATTAATAATCAAGCTTATAAATGGAATATACATACATCATTGAGAAATTATAATCGTAACACTACACTAGAAATTAGATACATATTTGGGTAAGCGGCATATGAAATTAAGCTATGATGGTTATTAGTGGAATATTATTCCATTTTCTGCTTGTCATAAATTTACTTTAGGAACATGCAGAAATGGGTGCAACCTTCCACTTAGAACCTATATATATATCCAATTTAATAATCAAACTTATAAATTGAATATATATGTATTATTGAGAAATTATAATCATAACACTACACTAGAAATCAGATACATTTTTCTGGAAGCAGGCATGTGAAATTGAGCTGCTGATGGTTCTTAATGGGGGCTTGTTTCATTTCAGCTTGTCCAAAAGTGAATGTCCAAATTTTATATTTGGAAACATGAACTTTCTCCTTGGGGATTTTACATCTGGAACACGCTGAAATGATGGCAAGCCCACATTTAGAACCTTCCAGTGAAAATTTCACTAGTCCTGTGGAAGACAAATGTATTGGATTTCGGTAATTTTCGCGTAAGTCTAATTCTTACGTTGTGTATCTATAAAATTTGGATTATTCCTCAATTTGTTTTATAATAAAATGAAACTATTATTTGGAGGGAAAACATGACTTTAAAAAATGATGGAATAAATTTCATTCAAAAGAAAAAGCTATTAAAGGAAAAGGAATTACTTTCATCAGCTTATGATTTATTTACAAAAAACAGCATAGAGAAAACTTCAATAGATGATATAGCCAAAAATGCTGGAGTTGCAAAAGGAACTTTTTATTTATATTTTACTGATAAATATGATATTTTAAATAAAATAATTCTACAAAAAAGCAATGAAATCATAAAATGCGCATTGGATAAGACTAATTCCTTCGGGAGTAATGATTTTAGGGAAAGAACCTTATTTTTTATAGATTACATAATAAATTATTTAAAGCATAATGAATCTTTGCTAAAACTCATAAACAAAAATATTTCCTGGGGATTATATAGGAAAGCAATAATGAAACCAGAAGCATACAATGAAGTAAAAATGGTCCTTGATACTTTTACCAAAAACCTTGTAAATGAAGGAATGGAAATAGAAGAAGCTGAAATGACATTATTCATGATTTTTGAATTAGTTGGCAGCGTATGCTTTACAACTATCATCCTAAAGGAACCAACAGATATTGAAAGTATAAAGCCAGTATTATTCAAAAAGATTCTGGCTATGCTAAAAGTAGACATCAGTTAAAAGTGATAAGTGAAAAGCTTTGGATTTTTCTTTTCAGAACTTCTCTTCTTTCACTTTTAACTAATTCCTAATATTCACTACTAAAACAAATTTAACTATTTATGTTCAATATAAGCTAATTTCAAGTATCATTTATTATTACAGTATGATAATGTTAATCTAATTAATCTCTTAATAATTACCCTAGCTATTGGACGTGGAATTCTATAAGCATAAAGCGTTGCAAATATTCCTGGATGCTTTTGCTCAATTTTTAAATATATTTTATTTATATCATTTTCAGAGTTTACTCTTTCCAAATCTTCTGATTCATCCAAATCAAGATCAATATTTCTTAATATATCAAAAGTAGTTGGTACTGAATTTTCTGCAACATTTATACCAAAATCTTTTTTAAGAGAATCTTCTGGATCATCTGAGTAAGTACATAATTCTGGTAAACCATCTCTTGACGAGAATAAGTCTAAACTTCTATTATAATCATTCGAAAGTGATTTATCATAAATAAATGCTGGTGGAACAAATCTAATTTCACTGTCATCTGAGCTTACTTGAGACATATATTTCTTATCTGGATTCATTTATAATTCCCCCTTAAAAATATTATTTATCCTTTTAAATAATATGCATCCTAAATACATATAGTACATAATTTAATAGAGAAAGATATGAATTTTACTCCATTGTTCTGTGAACAATAAATATATTCTTAGAATAATATATATTGGAGGAGATGCATATGAAGATAAATTATGAGAACAACATTCAAGATTTATTTATTGGATTAGATGAAAAAGTATGTGATTCAAATGGTGATTGTATAGATGGTATAAACTTTGATAATGCTGCTACAACTCCGCCTCTTAAATCAAGTATTAAATATATAGAAGAATTAAGCAAGAATTATGCTTCTATCGGAAGAGGAACAGGACAAAAAGCAGAAATAACAACTAACTTATATAAGGAATCAAAAAATTTTTTAATGAAATTTTTTAATATAAAATCTATAGAAAAATATGTAGTTATTTATGTTAATAATTCAACTGAAGGAATAAACAAACTTGCAAATACTTTAAAAACAAAAGAAGATGAAATTGTATTAACCTCTAGAATGGAACATCACTCAAATGATTTACCCTGGAGAAAAAGAGGAAAAGTAGATTATATTGAAGTTGATAAAAAAGGAAGACTTAAGCTTGAAGAGTTAGAAGAAAAACTAAAGGTACACTGTGGAAAAATAAAATATGTATCTCTCACAGGAGCTTCTAATGTTACAGGCTATATAAATGATATTCATTTTATAGCTAAAATAGTTCATAAATACAATGCTAAGCTAATAGTTGATGGAGCACAGCTTGTACCTCACAAAAAAGTTAATATCAGTGGAGATTCAGATGATGAACAAATAGATTTTTTAGTTTTTTCCTCTCACAAAATTTATTCTCCTTTTGGCGTTGGTGTAATTATAGGCTTAAAAGAAGATTTTATAAATTCTGATCCAGATTATTTAGGTGGTGGAACTGTTGAATTAGTCCTAGATAATAAAATCAACTTTCTTCTTCCACCTGATAAAAATGAAGCTGGCACTCCAAATTTTATAGGAGTAATGAGTTTAATTAATTCCTTAAAATTTATAGATAATATTGGATATGATTATATTGAGGAACATGAAAAACAACTTCTACAGCATACAATTGAAGGGTTTAAAAGAATTCCTAATATAATAAACTACGGAGATACAGAAAATATATCTGATAGACTTGGTATTGCAACTTTTAACATTAATAATATGTATCATCATGATGTGGCAAATATTTTAGCAAAGAAGAAAGGAATTTCCGTAAGACATGGATGGTTTTGCGCTCATCCTTATTGTAGAAGGCTTATGAACGTAGGGGAAGATGAAGCTAAGGAATTCCTAGAAAATCCTGCAAAAAAAATGCTAGGAATGGTAAGGGTAAGCTTCGCACTATATAATTCAATAGGTGAAGTTGATTTATTTTTAAATGTGTTAGAAGACATTTCCCTAAGAAAAATCAAATAACTAATTGTCATCTATTAACTAATATCATGAAAACTAAGAATATGACTAACAGCTTTAAGTTAACCCTTACTTTAAAAATATTATTAGTTTTTTATCCGGGATGCAATAATAAATTTTTTTAATTATTACATCCCACTATAGTTATATTATATAGGAAGCTTTTTATATTATTGATTAAACACTTTATACTTTGGAAGATTACCCTCAAATGTTAATTTAGGAGACTTATTTATTAATGGTTCAAAATAAGCACATGCCTCTTCATTTATAAAATTTCCTTCCTTATTAATCCACTCTGTTGGGAAGTATCTTACATTATTTGCTACCTTTTCAGCTTCAACTAAGGAATAATATGCATTATATAATTCGTTATCTTCTCTATTAATGCTCACCATTTTTCCTGTTTCACCTTGAACTGCAAATTTTAAAGCTATTTTTCCTGCATTAAATGCTTCTGTTATATCTGTATCTGAGGCACAATGCATTGCACATCGCTGTAATACACTTAATTCTAGTGATTTAACTCTCTTAGTGATTCCTGCTTCAAGAATTAATCTTTTCAAATAATCTGAAACTCCTCCCAATTGAGCATGACCAAAATTATCCTGTGCTGAACAATTTAATTCTGAAATAAACTTACCGTCTTTATCTTTAATCCCCTCTGATACTACTATATATACCTTATTCTGCTCTTCAAATTTCTTTCTAACATCCTTTAAAAATTTATATCTATCAAAAGAAGCTTCTGGAAGATAAATGAAATCTGCAACAGGTTTATCATGTAATCTTGCAATACATGTTGAAGCTGCAAGCCATCCAGTATCTCTTCCCATTGTTTCTAATATAAATATCCCATTATTAATATATACAGAGGCATCTAAATATGTCTCAATTGCTGTTGTACCAATAAACTTTGCAGCACTTCCAAAACCTGGGGTATGATCTGTAAACATCAAATCATTATCAATAGTTTTAGGAATTCCCATAAATGTTATTCCGACATTATTTTTCTTTGCATATTTTGAAAGTTTAGCAATGGTATCCATTGAATCATTTCCACCAACATAAAAAAATGATGTTATATTATATTCTTTAAGAATTTCTATTAATCTTTCATATTCTTCACTAGAATTCTCTAAATCTTTTAATTTATATCTGCAAGACCCAAGACCAGAAGATGGAGTAAATCTAAAATGATTTATCTCTTCATCTGAAACTGCTGACAAATCAATTATGTTTCTATTTAATATCCCTTCAATACCATTTAATCCACCATATACTTTTTCAAAAGCTTTTGATTCCTTATTAGCATGTAAAAGTCCCACTACACTTGAATTAATTACTGCAGTTGGACCTCCTGATTGGGCTATTATACAATTTGACATAAATGTTCCTCCTTATTTGCTACACCAAATGTTTTAATTGTGATATACTATTTAACTATCGTTATACACTATTTAATAATATACAATAAAAAATGTATTAAATAAAGACTTTTTTTTATTTTTTTGCATATATTTAAAAAAAGTTAACTATATATATTGCAAAAAGAATTGTTCAACACTTAAAGATTTCCATTGGAAATCAATATTTAATGATCATTTATAATTGCAATATAGATGTCCAATTTAAAAGTTTAACTTATAAATGGAATATACATGCATCATTAAGAAATTATAATCGTAACACTACACTAGAAATTAGATACATATTTGTGCAAGCGGCATATGAAATTAAGCTGTGATGGTTATTAGTGGAAGGTTGTTCCACTTTCTGCTTGTCATAAATTTACTTTAGGAACATGCAGAAATGGGCGCAACCTTCCACTTAGAACCCATCCAGCGAAAATTTCATTAGTCCGCTGTAATAAATATGTGTTTAATTTCGGTTAGTTCCGCATATGTCTAGTTCTCGCTTTGGATATCTATATAAAATAGTCTATTATTTTAAGGAGAAGGTTAAATGAATTTATTTGATGTTACTTTAATAGGAATTGCACTTGCTATGGATGCTTTTGGCATAACTCTAGGAATTGGTTTAAATTCATTAATTAACAAAAAGCATAAATTGAAATTTATATTATCTTTTGCATTTTTTCAATTTTTACTTACATATCTAGGTGGAAGCTTAGGCTATTTATTCGATACTTATATTGCCACTATTCCTTCCATTGCTGGTGGTATAATAATGGGTATTGTAGGTATACTTATTATCGTAGATAGCTTTAAAGCAAAGGAAAATGAAATTTTAACGAAAAATAGCACTTGTGTAATTCTTGGATTATCTGTTAGTATAGATGCTTTAGTTATTGGTTTTACAGCATTTCATGAAATTGCAAGTAATTTATTGCTTTGCGTTGATTCCATTTTAATTGGATTAATAACCTTATTTATTTGCACCTTAGGATTTTTTATCTGCAGATATATTAAAAAGTTGAAATTTATAACTACATATGCTAATTTTTTCGCAGGAATTGTTCTTATATTTTTTGGTTTTAAAATGATATTTTTTTAGTTTTATATTTTTGAACAGCTATATTTATATGTGATATAATGTAATTAATATTTACTTGTTAGGAGATATAAAAATGGAACCAAATGAAATTCTAAAAAGGAATGGGATTAAAATCACCCAAGGAAGAGTTGAAATTTTAAATATTCTAACAAATTCTGAAAATAGCTTGTCTGCTGAAAAAATATATCATATTTACAGAAACAATAACATAAATATTAATTTAAGCACGGTCTACCGAACATTAGAATTATTCGAAGAAAAAGGACTTACAGAAAAGATAACTCTTAATGATGGAGTATTTTCATATAAATTAAAAAAAGAAACCCATAGACATCATTTGCAATGTGATATATGCCATAAAGAAGTTGAAATTCCATGCCCAATGCTTCAAATACAGGAAATGGTTCAAAATTCAACAGGCTTTACTTTAACAGATCATGATTTAGTTATGAAAGGTGTTTGTAAAGATTGTAAAAAGAAACTCTGATTAAATAAAACTTAAAGGTGATCTTTTATGTTGCAGTAACATAAAAGATCACCTTTTACTTTAAATTTTATCCTATTATCTTACTATTTTCATCGAATCTTGTATAATCATATCAATAAGCTTAGAAAAATCTATATTTAGTGCAGCTGCACTTTTAGGAATCAAACTATTTTTAGTCATTCCTGGAAGTGTATTTACTTCTAGTATATATGGAACTCCTTCTTCTGTAACTATCATATCTACTCTAGAATAAACCTCGCATTTCGATGCTTTATAGGTTGCTAGTGCCATCTTCTCAACTTCTTCATGTAGTTTTCTTTCTAACTCGACTACAACTTCCTGTGCTCCGCCATCCTCATATTTTGATGTAAAATCAAAAAATTCTGCATTTGGCCTTATAGCAATTACCGGAAACATCTTATCCCCATACACAGGACAAGTTATTTCATCACCTTTAATGAATTTTTCTATCATAACTTCATTGTCCCATTTAAAGGCTTCTTCTACACTTTTTTCTATATCTTTCTCTTCTTTTACAATAAATGTAGCTACACTTGATCCCCCATGAGTTGGCTTAACCACAACAGGATACCCTAATTTATTTATTTGATTATAATCTATAGAATCATTTTTCCTCAAATTAATCCATGGTGCAGTTCTAATTCCAGCAGCCACTAAAATAGACTTAGATACATCCTTATCCATACACATAGCACTGCTTAATGGTCCACATCCTGAATATGGTATTCCCAAAGTTTGAAGTACTGATTGAACAGTTCCATCCTCACCAAATTGACCATGTAATGCTAAAAGTGCAAAATCAATTTCTTTAGTTTTGTTTATAATATCTTCTTTTTTATCTATGACAATAGGTAATACCTCATATTTATTCTTATCTATATTTTCTATTATAGAATTTCCACTTTTTAATGATATTTCTCTTTCTGATGATATACCACCCATTATAACTCCAATTTTCATTGATTCCCTCCAAAAATAATTAATTCTAATTTATAATAAGATTATTTAGCTTACTTGCTAACTTATACTTTAATTTTAATAAATTAATTTTCAAAATAAAAGAACCACAAAGCCTTTTAATTTCACTCTATGTGGTTCACTTTAATACATAATTATTTACCTTCATATAGATATCCAAAGCGAGAATTAGACTTATGCAACAATTACTAAATCAGATACATTTATCTTCCACAGGACTAGTGAAATTTTCGCTGGAAGGTTCTAAGTGGAAGGTTGCACCCATTTCTGCATGTTCCTAAAGTAAATTTATGACAAGCAGAAATGAAACAACCTTCCACTAATAACCATCATCAGCTCAATTTCACATGCCTGCTTCCAGAAAAATGTATCTAATTTCTAGTGTAGTGTTACAATTATAATTTCTCGATAATGCATACATATTTCATTTATAAGTTTGAGTATTAATTTGGATATCTATACTTACATAATGTATTTAACGGACATTCACTACATTTCGGGTTTCTAGCAACGCAACATCTTCTTCCATGAAAAATTAAAAGATGATGCATTAAAGTCCATTCTTTTTTAGGTAGCTCTTTTTGTAGTTGTTTTTCCACCTCTAAAACATTATTTGAATTAGCCAAATCTAATCTATTAGATACTCGAAATACATGAGTATCTACTGCTATAGAGGGCACATTAAATGCATTTGAAAGTACAACATTTGCTGTCTTTCTTCCTGCACCTGCAAGAGATGTGATTTCTTCCATAGTTTTTGGAACTTCTCCATTAAATTTTTCTTTTAATTGATTAAACATTAATATTAAATTCTTGGACTTATTTCTATATAATCCTATTTGTTTTATACGTTCTTCAAGTTCATCATTTGTAATAGTTAAAAAAGCATCTAAATCTGGATAATCCTTAAATAAATCCTTTGTAACTTCATTTACTTTTTTATCAGTAGTTTGAGCAGACAATATTGTAGCTACAAGTAATTGGAGTGGTGTTTCATAGTTCAATTCACATTTTGCATCAGGATATGCTTTTTTTAAAATATCTACAATTTTTTTCGTCCTTGCCTTCATAACCATTTATAGTCTCCTTATTTATAAACTCCTCTATATCTTTCTGGTAGAAGATTTGCTATACCTCTCATTAAGATATCCATACATCTATTATCATATTCATGTTTATCTTCTTCTTTTTCTTTTTCAGGAAATACTATTTTATCACCTATATTTATAACAATATCTGCTTCATGCCACTTTTCAGAACCCATATTTCCATTTTCACTAATAGGAAGTAATATATCTGTACCCGACATGCCAATTGGAATTATTTCTGCTTTCGCCATTCTTGCAAAAAGTAAAATTCCTTTTCTTCCTTCAATCATAGCACCTGTCCTACTCCTAGTTCCTTCTGGAAATATCAAAATATCATTTCCAGCTTTAAGTGCTTTAACAACCTTAGTTATTGCTTCTTTATCAGCTGAGTTAGGCTTAATTGGTATATTTTTAACTATCTTAGTTCCTAATTGTGTTATTGGATCATCTGATAATTTTACACCTGCAACAAAATAAGGATCACTTTTTTCTTTTAATACACGCTCTAAAACTAATCCATCTGAATTGCTTAAGTGATTACATACAAATATTCTTGGCTTATTAACCTTATCAATCTTTTCCATTCCATTTATTTTTATATTCGCATATTTCTTTATATAATTATCAACTATTATATTGGCAATTTTTATTACAAAACTTTCTGGTAACATCTTAATTATAGCAACTGTAATTGGTGATAACATCTTTTCGACCTCTCTTCAAGTGCAAATATTTAATGATCAATTGTCAATGATCAATTGTCAACTTTCAATTATTATCAATATACATTATATATTTTTTAATATATCTATGCAAATGCCAATAAATATTTATATTTTTCAAAAGAAAAGGTGTGAAAATAAACCTTTATAGTTTCTCCTTTCACACCTCAATCTTCTCCATTATTTAAATAACCATTTCATTAAAAATCTTCTTCTTACGTCCTTTTATATCATTAATTTCAATTATAGTTGAAGTTGGAAATCTCTCTATATTTTTAGCTGCATTTCCTATTGCTGTAGCTTTAGGAGGAACATTTTTTACTACAACCGCATTAGCTCCTATTTTGGCTCCTTTTCCTATAGTAATAGGTCCAAGAACTTTGGCTCCTGTTCCTATTAACACATCATCTTCAACCGTTGGATGCCTTTTACCTTTATCTTTTCCAGTCCCACCTAATGTTACTCCATGATAAATAGTAACATTATCTCCAATCTCAGCTGTTTCACCGATTACTACTCCCATTCCATGATCTATAAATAGCCCCTTTCCTATTTGGGCTCCTGGATGAATTTCTATTCCAGTTGTAAATCTTGATAATTGAGAAAGCAATCTAGCTAAAAAGTATCTTTTTTTCAAATAAAGGAAATGAGCCATCCTATATGATATTAATGCATGAATGCATGGATATAATAACAGTACTTCTAATTTACTTTTAGCTGCTGGATCTTCCTTTAATACTCTTTCTAAATCATAATTTAGTTTCTTAAACACAGCTTATTCTCCTTTTTAGTAGTTTTTAATAAAGTCTTTCACAATCTAAAATCATTGATTGATAAATTCTTCTAAAACCCTAACTAAACTTCTACTCACGACTCTCATATTTATTATAGAGAATATTCTATTATATGTGAGTTAATTAATCATATAATCCCATTGATATATATTTTTCTCCACCATCTGGAGCAACAGCTAATACTTTTTTACCTTTTCCAAGTTTCTTTGCTACTTCTATAGCTGCGTATATTGCTGCTCCTGAAGATATTCCTACCAATATTCCTTCTTTTTCAGCTACTGCCTTTGCAGTGGTAAATGCATCTTCATCTTTTACGGGAATTATTTCATCGGTATAATCATTTTCATAAACACCTGGAACAAACCCTGCACCAATTCCTTGAATTTTGTGGCCACCTGGATTTCCCCCACTTAAAACTGGTGAATTAGCCGGTTCAACTGCAATTATTTTAATGTTAGAATTTTTCTTCTTTAAATTCTTCCCAACACCAACAATTGTTCCACCACTTCCAACTCCTGCTATAAATACATCTAGATCTGGTATATCCTTAAATATTTCTTCAGCTGTTGTTGCAAAATGTTTTTCTGGATTTGCAATATTTTCAAATTGTTGTGGAATAAAGAATCCATCTTCACTTCCTATTTCTATCGCCTTTTCTATGGCACCCTTCATTCCTTTTGCTCCTTCTGTTAATACAAGGTTTGCACCATACGCTTTGATTAAATCTCTTCTCTCTTTACTCATTGTTTCTGGCATTACAATTGTTACATTATAACCTTTTAATTTACCAATAAGAGCAAGTGCTATTCCAGTATTTCCACTTGTAGGCTCTACTATTGTTGCTCCTGGCTTCAATACTCCTTCTTTTTCAGCTTTTTCAATCATTCCAAGAGCTGCTCTATCTTTAACACTTCCACCTGGATTGAATTTTTCAAGCTTTACATATATATCTGCAATATTTTCATCCTTAATCAAATTACTAAGCTTCAAAATAGGTGTATTTCCAATCAATTGTAATACTCCATCATAAATCATATTAATATCCTCCTCAAATTTACATAATCCATATTGTTCATTTAGTAAAAAAATATAAAAAAACTCCATCTTCTATAAACATATAGAGACGAAGTAACATTCGCGGTTCCACTCTAATTGGATTTTTACTAATCCCACTCAATTCAAGCACTTAAATATGCTATATCACTATAACGGGTGAATCCGGAGAATCTTACTATATTCAGACTTCAACTCCAAAGGGCACTTCACACAAATTACTGCTAAAAAGTTCTCATCTCTCTTTTCTCTCTGTAAACTTCCTTTATGCTACTTTCCTTTTTCATAGTTTTTAATTCTTACTGTTTTGATAGGGTTTATATAATAATTATAGTCTATATAAAAAAAAAGTCAACATTTTTTGATTGCTTATCAATAAAATGATTAATTTTTTATTAGAAATTTCTCCAGAATTTTATCCTTAAATTATTTATTATTAATTTGTAATGTATCTATGGTTATGATAATATACATTAAGAATAAAATTTGTAGAATTGGAGTTATTAATATATGAAACTTTGCAAGGAATTTTTACCTATTAGTAGAGAGGACTTAGAAAAAAGAAAAATTGAACAGTTGGATTTTATTATTGTTTCCGGTGATGCTTATGTGGATCATCCCTCTTTTGGTACTGCTATAATAGGTAGAACCCTTGAAGCCCAAGGTTTTACTGTTGGTATTATAGCTCAGCCAAATTGGCATGACTGTGAAGATTTTAAGAGACTAGGTAAGCCCAAGTATGGCTTTTTAGTTAATTCAGGAAATATAGATTCAATGGTTAATCACTACACTGCTGCAAAGAGAATAAGACACGAAGATTTATACTCTCCTGGTGGTGAAGCTGGCCATAGACCCGATAGAGCACTTATTGTTTATTGTAATAGAATAAGAGAAGCCTACAAAGACACTGCTATAGCAATTGGTGGTATAGAAGCAAGTCTTAGACGTTTTGCTCACTATGACTACTGGGATAACAAAGTTAGGAGAAGTATTCTTGTAGATGCAAAATCTGATTTATTAATGTATGGTATGGGTGAAAAAACTATAATTCAAATTGCTGATTTATTAAGATATGGAGCTAATATTAAAAATGTCACTACTGTGCGTGGTACCTGTTACTTAACTAAAGACATTTCTAATATTAAAGATGCAGTTACAGTTCCTTCTTTTGAAGAAGTGTCTACTGATAAAAAAGCTTATGGAAAAGCTTATAAGTTAGAATACTATGAACAAGATTCTATAAATGGTAGAACTATAATTCAACAATATGGAGATAGATACTTAGTTCAAAACCCACCTCAAGAGGATTTAACTCAAGCTGAAATGGATATGACCTACGATTTACCGTATACAAGAACCTATCATCCAATATATGAAGCAAAAGGTGGGATTCCGGCAATAACAGAAGTTGAATTTTCAATAACAAGCCATAGAGGCTGCTTTGGTTCCTGTTCTTTCTGTGCCTTAACCTTTCACCAAGGAAGAGTTATTCAAAACAGAGGACAGGAATCAATTATTGAAGAAGCAAAACTATTAACAACTCTGCCCAACTTTAAAGGATATATACATGATGTTGGGGGACCTACTGCAAACTTTAGGCATAGAGCCTGCAAAAAGCAAATAGAGCATGGTACCTGTAAAAATAAGCAATGTATGTTCCCTAGTCCTTGTAAAAATTTAATAATAGATCATACTGAATATCTTTCATTATTAAAGAAAGTAAGAAAACTTCCTGGAATAAAAAAAGTTTTTGTCCGTTCCGGAATTAGATATGATTATCTTATACATGATAAAAATGATTCTTTCTTCAAAGAACTATGCGAACATCACATTAGTGGTCAATTAAAAGTTGCTCCTGAGCATGTTGTTCCAAGAGTATTAAATCAAATGGGTAAACCTACAAGAGATGTTTATGATAGATTTGTTAATAAGTATTTTCAAATAAATGAAAAGCTTGATAAGAAACAATTTTTAGTTCCTTATTTAATGTCTTCTCATCCTGGTTCAGATTTAAATGCTGCAATAGAACTTGCACAGTATATAAAGCAAATGGGATATACTCCAGAGCAGGTACAAGATTTCTATCCTACTCCTGGAAGTCTTTCAACTACAATTTATTATACTGGAGTTAATCCTCTAACTGGAGAAGAAGTTTATGTGCCAAAAACTCCAGAAGAAAAAGAAATGCAAAGAGCTTTAATTCAATTTGCTGTACCAAAAAATCACCAAAAAGTAAAAAAAGCTTTAGTTAAAGCTCATAGAGAAGATTTAATAGGTAATGGAAAAGATTGTTTGATAGGTCTTACTCCTGGTAAGCTTGGCTATCAAGGGAAGAATAAAAATACTAGTAAAACAAATAATAATTCTGATAAAAATAGTACTAGAACTTCAAATAAAAAATCAGATAGTATTAAAAATAGTAAATCTAAAAATGCATCAAGTATTCAAACAAGCAATTCAAAGAGTAATTTGAATAGAAATGATAGAACTACAAAGAGCCAAAATTCTTCGCATAAAAATGGAAATGGCAAAAAAAGAGTCCATTAGTTCAAAGATTTTGATTTAACTCTAAAACTAAAATAGCCCTCTTAGTAATTAGTATTTATAAAGGGCTATTTTACAATTTTCTGTTTATTTTTATTGATTCATAATATATCAATGATATGTGTTCATTCTTAAAATTGTTGTCCCATCTTCGCACTACTTAATGATGATAATTCATACAAACAGGCATTTAGATCATTTTCTATATTAATTTCTCGCATTAAATTAAATCCACATTCACTATATAATTGCTTTAAATATTCTCTATCACCATAACAATCAAGTCTAAGGTAGTTTTTACACTTTGATATTGAGTACTTTTTAATCCATTCTATTACATCTTTAGCGTACCCTTTTCCCGTATATCTATCTTTGATTACAAGTTTATGTATATAATATGCCGGATCACTATTTTCATTACTATTCCAAAATAAATAGTCATTATCTACTAATACAAATCCACCTACTACCTCTTTATTTTCCTGTACTATAAACATTTCGCAGTTGGTATACTTCTTTAAAAACTCATCCTTAGATAAATATTTAGGATTCCACATTGGTTTTCCAATTTTAATAAGCCAATTTGCTTTCTCACGTAATAATTCCAGTAATATTTCGATTTTATCTTCTTTAATTTCTTTTACACATAGATTCATTTATATTTTCTCCTTTTTGGGTATCAAGTCTTAATTTAACACCATAAATAGATTGTAACATAATTTGTAAATATCACATTATCAATTTTCAACTAACAAACTCAATAGCTTTTCTAAATTTATTCATATTTTTATTGAATCAAAAAAATAAGACTATAAATAAAATTACAGTCTTATTTTACCATTCACTTTTTACAATATGGTGACTAAAAATAATAATAAGTTATTTTTTTAAAGCCGTAGGTTTAAAGCTACTCAATACAAAATTCATAATCATTAAAAACAACATTTCCCCTATAACCGAATATGGGAAAATTTTAACTCCACCTAGAATAATAATATCTTCAATCATAACTATTGAAATTGCAATAATTATAAACCATATACCTTTTTTGTTAGCGTAAGGCCTATCTAACAAGATTACATTTAAAATAAGTAATATTCCAAGTAAAATTAAAGAAAATAAAAATAAATTTGTACTTTTATCTATTTCCAATATAAAACCATAGGAATAACTTACTTGTACAGTTACCTTTGATATATAAATTATTACTCCATAAATAACACTAACTAATGCTGCAATAACATAACTGCCTCCAAAATTTAAAGTTTCTGATCTCAGATATACATAGGTTATTGCAAGTACAATAAGTGGAATTGTTAAATGATTTAAAAATATTATTGATTTTAAATAATATGTTATATTACTGTTCTTAAGTATGCATAAAAGAAATAATGCTATATGTCTTAACAAAAATAATGTAACTACTATAGTTAAGTAAATTTTTATTTTCTTTGGTGAAACTTCTAAATTCTTTTTAATAATTGAAATTGCTAAAAAAATTATAAGTAACAAAAACAAATAATATGCAAAGTTCACAACGCCCTCTCCAATCCACAGTTCTGTTACTTATATTTATTATAATTTATCCTATTTTATACCTAAAAGTTTAATTCCACCTTTAATACATTGAATTCTTACAGGGAAATCTGGTCCTCTTTCTCCATCTATATCTGTAACAATATCTTCAGATGATTCAATGTATACATCATCTGTTCTAAAGTAAACAACCTTATCTGAATCTAAATGTTCTCCTCTTAAAAGCTTTATAAATAGAGGTAAAATTTCTATTACTTGTATTGCCTTAAATACTATTACATCTAGCTTTCCATCTGTAATCTCAGCTTCTGTAGCCAAATTAAGATTTCCAGCAGTTTTTCCATTAAAAACTAACAGCAAATACATTTCACCATCATATTCACATTCTTTTGAAGATACTTTTACTTTTAATTTTCTAAAGTTAGGAAGTTCCTCTATTCCCTTTAAATAATATGCTATTTTCCCCATTGTGTTTTTCAAGTTTTCATCTATTTTTTGAGATATATCAGTAAAAAGTCCTGAACTTGCTACATTTATGAAATACTTATCATTTATCTTACCAATATCTACAGCAACTGGTTTTGATTCTAATATTTGTTTACATGCTTCTTCAATATCTTTAGGCATGTTTATAAATTTTCCAAAGTCATTAGCTGTTCCAACTGGTAATATTCCTATTGGTATATTTATATCTTTGTTCTTCATAGCATTTACTACAGAATCAACAGTTCCATCACCACCAGCAACTAAAACATAGTTATAAGTTTCATCAATTATATCTAGGGCTTCTTCTAAATCTCTCCCTTTTTGAATTCTATATGGAACAATTGTTAAGCCTGCTTCCTGATGTAATCTAATAACATTATCCAGTTCACCTATTATGCTATTTTCTCCTGAGTATGGGTTGTATATGAATCTTACCTTTTTCATAAATAAACCTACCTCCACTAAATTTCTTAATTAATATTATATATATTGCAATTAACAATTTACAGTTTACAATTTACAGTTATGGTTGAAATCCTTACAGGATTTCTTGAATTAATAATGTGGAATTACTATTGCAGCATATATAATAAAATTAGTTTATTAATAATTATCTTATAAATCGAGTTATAATATTATTTCAAAAAAATTACACATATACTACTTATGTGCTAAATTTGATTATAGCATTCTACTAATTTAATGTCGATACAAAACACACTAAAATTTGCTAAAATTAATTTATGTCTTATATTATTTATATTTTTATGCTATAATAAATATTTGTAAGTATTTTTTATAATTTTAGGAGTGATATTATGAGGAAAAGTTGTATTCCTAATGTATTTACCTTTATTAATTTGTCTTGCGGAATTATATCTATATTATCAGCAATGAATGATAACTATCCATTAGCAGGTGCTTTTATCTTATTAGCTGGATTAGTTGATAGATATGATGGAAGAATAGCTCGTTTTTTAGATGTATCTAGTGATTTGGGAAAAGAATTGGATTCATTGGCTGACTTGGTTTCTTTTGGTGTAGCACCATCTATATTAGTATATATATTATTTAATCTTAATACCTTTGGTCCTAATGGATTATTAGGTTATATAGTTTTACTATTATTCCCAATCTGTGGTGCATATAGGTTGGCAAGATTTAATACTACTGATTTTGATGGTTCTTTTACAGGCGTTCCTATAACAATTGTAGGGTGTTTTATGGCACTTTTTTCATTACTTAACTTAAATACAAAAGCACCAGTTTATCTTGTTGTAATTTTAATGTTAATAGGTTCGTATTTAATGGTATCTAAACTTAAATTGAAGAAATTCTAAATATTAGATTTTTTCTTCAAAAAAACTCTGTCCTTAACCAGGCAGAGTTTTTTATTTTCTAATTATTCTACTCTTCTCTTTGAGAATTTTGAAAATTCAATTCATTATCTATCTCAGTAAATATCTTATCCTTTTCTGTGCTACTGATAATATAATCATTTTTAATATTACAGTATTTCAAATAAGATACCTCACACTTATCTAATGTATCTATTAATTTATCTATTAATTCTCCAACTTCTTCAACTCTATCCAACGCTTTTTTGACATCACTTTTTTTTGCCAAATTAATACCATATAGTTCTGACGCACTGGCTATAAGCAATCTATAGGAGTCTACATAGTTCTTCAATAATCCACTTATATTATCTATATCTTCATATTGCTTTTTTACTAAATCATCAAATTTCATAATTAATTCCTTATAAATTTATTACAATTTTGTTTTCTAGTTAGGTTCCTCTTTCTCTCCTAAGAAATGCTTATTTTCTTTTCTTGATTACAGGTTAAAATCACTTCCTGCTTATCAGTCGATTTTGTAATTAATGTAACATCATGCCCCCATAATTCTTGTATATATTTTAATGTTTCCTTTGCATAAGAAAGTTCTAGGGCCCTTCCATCAAAGACATTTTCTAAGGTTAACATGTGATTTTTCTTATTTAGATCCACAACTCTAATGTAAGGTATATTCCCCATGCCAGCTGTATAACTCAAGGTATCTCTTATTGTTTTCCATCCAATATCATCTGATATTTCTTCAATAACAACATCAAAAGTCCTTTCATTATACTGGAATAAATTTAGTTCTTCACACAATTCCTTTGTTAAATAGCGCCTTAAGAAAGAAGAATCTCTCTCAACTTCTCTTACCTCAAATATTTTTTCCTTTCCATATCTCTTTTCAATATCTTCAAATATTTTGAATCCTATATAATATGGATTTAATCCACCAATAGCAGGCGCTATTACATCATTATGCCTCTTTAAAAATTCAAGATGTAGTTCTTGAGGAAGTTCTAAATCCTTTAAAATATTATAATGTGTATAGCTTGCCCATCCTTCATTCATTACTTTAGTTTCAATTTGAGGCATAAAATATTCCGTTTCCCTTTTGACGATTCTCATGATAGTTTTCTGCCAATCTTCTAAGGGACCATATTCTAGTATAAATCCCATAATATCATCAACAGGTTCTAAAGGGATTTTATCCAAATCCGGCAAACTTATTTTGTTATTAGAATCTAGAATGCCTCTATTTTCTCTTTTATTTTCATAATCCTTTAATATATTATCTTTTATTTCGTCATTAGATAATTCCCTCACACCTATATTCCTTTTAGCTTGATATCTTATAGCATGAGCTGCATCTAATATTCTCTCTACCTCTGAGTATCCTATACTTGGATCATCAATATATTCTCTTATAATCTTAGAATCTAAATTAAACATTTCTAAGGTATATTTTGCATTAGTACCTTGCTTAAATAATCTATTATTTTTAAAGAAATCATTATGTCCATACACATGGGCCATTGTCAATATTTGCAGTAGCAAGGTATTATCTTTCATTAAGTATGCTAAGCAAGGATCTGAATTAATAACCATTTCATAAGGAAGACCAGTAAGATTGAAAGAATATAGTGTTTTATTTTTTTCATATGACTTTCCAAAACTCCAATGAGGATATCTTGACGGCATTCCAACATAAGCCTCATATCCTATCATCTCATTAAAATTTATCATTTCAAATTCCTGAGGATAAAAATCCAATCCATATTCTTTAACTTTTTTCTCAATTTTTTCATTCCAAATTTCAAGATCTCTAAAACTATACTCCACTTTCTTATTCCTCCTTTAACTCCTTCCTAAGCATAATCTTAAGTGCATCCCATAAATCCTTCTTTTCTTTAATAATTACAGACACAAAATTCGCATTGGTTATATCTTTTGTGAACTTATGATACATGGTTGTTGTATATGTTGATGGTAAAAGTTCTGCATATCCAAACATATTGCTGACTTCACATATGCTTTTAACTGCAACAATGGCTCTTTCATTGTCTTCTGACCAATTATCTCCATCACTTGCATATATACTATATATATTCCATGCTGCTGGAGGATATTTTTCTTCAATAACCTTTAATGCTTCATTAATTCCACTTGAAATATAAGTTCCTCCCGATTCTGATTTATGAAAAAATTCATATTCATCAACTCTTTTTGCAACAGTAGTATGATATATAAATTCAAAAGCTATATTGTTATACTTTCTCTTCAAAAAAGCAGCTAATACAAAAAAATATGATCTAGCTAAATATTTTTTAGTTACATCCATTGAACCTGATGCATCCATAATAAATATCATAACCGCATTACTATCTTTTTTAGGTTTTAATTTAACTCTATAATATCTTAAATCTTCTTCCCTAAATGGAAATCTCTCAATTTCTTCGTCAGATTCTAGTTCATGAAGTGCTCTTTTCTTTCCTTGCTTTCGTGCAATTTTTGACATTACAGTTTTCTTTTTTGCAAGTCTTGGTCTTATTCCATGCGTTTGATATCCTCTCTTTTTACCACTAGTTTCAGTAATTATTTCAGAGTACTTTTTTTGATCTAAATTTGGTAGATTTAAATCCTCTGATATATAATCCATCAACTCTTCGAGAGTGATTTCTGTTTCATAAACATCATCACCCTCTTCATTTCCTGCACCTTGATTTCCTTTAGCTAATTTTTTACTACCAGTTCCTAATTTATCACCTCTTTTTTCATCTCCAACTCCACTTGCAACGCCTTTAGAGTTTTTCCCATAGACAAATTGATATTCCTTAATTCCTTTAATAGGTATTTTAAATTTTTTATTTTTGCTCTCACCAACAATACTTTCTTCCGATAATATATCCCCTAAATTTTCTTTTATAGATTTTTCTACTAGTTGCCTATGTCTTCTTCTATCTTCTATGGATCTGTCGTGATCAATTTGATTGTTAGTATAATCTCTAAATATTGCCATAACTTAGCTTAATCTCTCCATAAATTATTAGCAGCATACTTCAAGATTACATCACAACAATGAAGACAATATCCATTTCTTTTCATTTCTTCAACCATAGAACCATATTTTTCTGCTTGTTCCTTATCTCTTACTTTTGACTTGGTAATAATTCTTGATAAATCTTTAACTGAGGCAGTTAATTTCTTTTCTATTGCTTCTTTTAATGGTTCATAAGATGTATAATCTAATTTTCCACCTTTTCTAACTATATAAAACATATACGAAGTTACATCTGATCTAAACCCTTTAGAAGATGCAGCATACACACCTATTTGCTCCTCTATACTCCTCATAAATTCTTCATCTGGATTGAGTTCTTCTCCAGTTGAAAGATCTTTTATCTTACTCTTATTAACAAAGGCTTCTGCATTATCTATATAATTATTGAATAAACTTTCAGCTTGTTCTCTAAAAGAATGAATAAATGCTTTTGTAATTTCTTTCTCAAGAATTTTATTATATTCTTTTCTTATATTATCTTGAATAAATCCTAAGTACTTTTTCTTATCATCTGTTGCAATATCAAGTTCTTTGACAGACTTTATCATGCTTTCCATTATACTAAGTGGATTTATACAATCATGCTCTGATTCTGAAAGTGCGTTATCTATTGCCTTTATAATGAATCTTGTACTTATTCCCTTCATTCCTTCATATTGTCCTGCTTCCTCTCTAAGCTCTCCAATATCAATTTTCTTTGTAGTTCCCTTTTCAACAATTTCTTCTCCGTTATATATTTTAAGCTTTGTCATAGAATCCACCTTCGCTGAAGGTGTTAATCTTGAAAGTATTGCAAACATTGCTGCCATTTCAATAGTATGCGGTGCAATATGCGCTTTAAAATTACTCTTCTTTAAAATCTTCTCATAAATTTTTACTTCTTCATCAAGTTCTAAACAATATGGTACTTCAACCTTAACTATTCTATCTAATATTGCCTCATTGGTATGATCAGATTTAAACTTATTCCATTCAGCTTCATTAGAATGTGCAACTATGACTCCATCAAAATAAATCATAGAGCCCTTACCAGGTGAAGGTATGGATTTTTCTTGAGTCGCAGTTATTATTGTATGAAGATATTCAACATCATTTTTAAATACCTCTATAAATTCTACAAGTCCACGATTACCAACATTAAAAGCTCCATTTAAAGAAAATATTCTTGGATCATCTTCTGAATATAAATCCATTTTGGAAATATCAACGGCCCCTGTTAAAATTGAAGTATCTTGATTATTAGGATCTACTGGTGGAACCACGCCTACCCCTTTTCTTGATCTTATAGAAAATTCTGTTCTTTCAACTGGGAAATCTTCATACATGCCTTTAAGTTCATTAATAAGCCTATACTTACATATAGGACAAAGATCACCTTCAATTTGAACTCCTAACATTTCTTGAAATTTTGGTCTTAAGTGTTTTGGAATCAAATGAAGAGGTTCCTCATGCATAGGGCATCCCTTAAGTGAATATACTGGTTCACAATCTTCTAATGCAGATTTTAAGCTTTCAACTATTGAAGATTTACCGGCTCCAACTGGACCAACAAGATATAAAACCTGTCTGGCTTCTTCTCCCTTCATAGCAGCAGATTTAAAATAACTAACAAGTTTCATAATGACTTTATCAATACCAAAAAAGTCCTCTTTAAAGAAACCATACCTTCTTATTAAATCATTCCCATAAATTTTTCTTACTCTTGGATTTTCATCAGCTTTTAATTCTTCTACACCTTTCTCAACTATCATTTCATAAATTCTTTTATGTGCAAGCCTAACCACCTCTGGATTTTCCTTAACTATATTTAAATAATTTAAGAAATTACCTTCAAATCTTTGGGTGTTATACTTATCTCTATCTGTCTCTATAAATTCCTTAAAATTTATACTCATAAACACTCCTCCTCCCTTATACCTAAAATATATTCAATTAATCAAAGACATTATGACTACTTTTTTTAAATACTTACTTTTTCAACATTTAATATATGAATTAAACTAGAAAATAAAATAAGACTATTGAAATAGTTACTCGTTTAACAACAGAGTTTTTTCAATAGTCTCTTTTTAATTAATATAAATTTAAATATAATTTTATTCATACTGTATGTTATCTACCCATGCGATAACATCAAAATATACTCCTGAAATCTGATTTATATCTGCCTCAATCTTCTCAGCATAAGCCTCAGAATCTTCCCACTCTCCTCTTCCAAAACTAACAGCTAGTTTCAGTATTGTATTTAGTTCATTTTCCTCACCAAGTAATGCATCTTTCACTTCATCAAATACATTTAAATCTTGTATAACTTTATCCATAGAACAATTTAAAATAGCATCCATAACAGAAAACATACCAGTCATATATGCTAGAAAAGCTTTTTGTTTATACTTGCTCATGTTGCATATAAGTTCACAAAATCTTGCTCTCTGCAGAGAAACTCTAATCAATTCCTCTGGATTTCTTTCTTTTAGGTCATGCAATAAAACAACATACAGCCATTTTACAATTTCTTTTTCTCCAAGAAATGCTATGGCATATTTAATCGATGTTATTTTATTTTTTATATAGTATGCAGAAGAATTAATAAGTTTAGTTAATTTATATGATAAACTTACATCTTGTAAAATCAGAGTTTCTAAATCTGCATAATTAAAATCTTTATCATTTATTAATTTCATAATTTTTAATGCTGTATTTTTGTTTGGTGAAACTGTTTGAGTAGATAAAATAACTGGTTTACTAAAATAATATCCTTGAAAATATGTGTATCCGAAATAGATTGCTTCATTATATTCCTCTACATTTTCAACTTTTTCAGCCAAAAACTTAATATTTTTATTTACTTCTAATAAATCAAATATTTTTTTTCTTTCAAAACCTTTAGTAATTAGGAAATCTACTTTTATTATATCAACTATTTCTACTAATTTTCTATATTTCTTATCATATACAAAATCATCTAATGCTAAAGTAAATCCTTTTTCCTTAAGCTTCTTACATGCATCTATAATCTCTTCAGTTGGTTCGACAGTTTCTAAAATTTCTATTACAACGTTCTCAGTGGGAAGGATTGTTGCTATTTCTTCCTTTATTAATTTTTCAGTAAAATTTATATAAGCTTTTTTATTATCTGTAACAGCCTTGAAATCGAATTCATAAAACGAATTTGCTATTACTTGCAGTGTTGCTTCATTCCCATCAACACTATTATAAGCATTTTCATAACCATTTCTAAATAATAATTCATAACCAATAACATTATTCTTTTTATCGAATATTGGTTGTCTCGCCATAAAAACATGCATATACGTCTTTCCCCCTCTCATAATCACCATGCTGCTGCAACTATTCCCTAATATTAATTTTATACATGAATACTTCTAAATTCAACATTTTTATATACATTAATATTATTAATTTGGATATCTATATATTCTTCAAAAAAATAAAAGAATTCTCAGCTATTAAGAGAATTCTTTTATTTTTTAACTACTATAAATTTTAGCCATAAAAACTTATATAAGTTTTTATTACTAATCATCTACTATATGATATTAAAGTATAAAATTTCAAATTTACTACTCAAAAGTCTTCGGAACAAATTCAGAATCCTTAGCTTTTGGTTCACCAAAAACTGCATTTACGCTTTCTGCTTGCGGATTATGATTTAAACTCTTATGTTTATTTGTATGTTTTCTTTTCATACTATTGTCCATTTTCATCACACTCCTACTATCATAGTTTCTATAATAGTATTTGTAATTGCTATTGTTTTATTCAGTTATTATTTTAACCGTTACATAAAATCTATTAAAATCTAATATTTAGAGATTTATTCCTTATTCAATGCAACCTGTTTTGTCAGAAGACTACTCCAGTTTGATATGTTGCTCCAAAGGCTTAAATTCCTGCGTAACGAACAGTACACATCAGCATTATCTTGAATGTGATACTATGCTGATTGTTTGTATCTTGAAAGATTTATTGATGCATTTTTATCTCTATCAATACTACTATTGCATGATGGGCAGATAAAAATCCTATCTTTAAGTTTTAAATCTTTCTTTATTTCTCCACAGCAAGAACAAGTTTTTCTTGAAGGATAAAACCTATCTGCTTTTAAAAACTCAATGCCATTAAATTTACTTTTGTATTCTAAAATACTAATAAACTTATGGAAACATTGTTCTTGTATAGCCTTTGATAAGTGTTTATTTTTAAGCATACCTTTTACATTTAAATCTTCAACAACTATTCTACTAGGCTTGGTTTTCACTATTGCAGTTGTTGTTTGATGAATATGATTTAAGCGTATATTTGAAAGCCTTCTTTGAATAAGTTTTATTTCTCTTTCCATTTTTTTTATATTATTAGTCTTAGTAAATTTATAACTGTTTTCACCTTCCTTTCCTATTTCAATTTTTGAATCTTCATATTTCCTTGAAACTTGTTTCTGCTTTCTTTTTAACTTCTTTTTTAATCTTTTGACTTCTTTAGTTTTATTGATATTTTTAAATGGTTTATCTATATTTGAAACTATTGCTAAATTTTTCAATCCCAAATCTATACCTATTGATATCTCTGTATTTTTTGATATAGGCTCCTCTTTTTCTATACCAACAGATATATACCAATACTTACCGTCAAAGCTTATTCTTGGATTTGTGTATTTAACACTAATTGGTATTTGCTCGGCTGTTTTAATCCATCCTACCTTTTCAATTAAAACCATTTTAAATTTAACTTTTAATTTTATATTGTCATTGTAAAATGATGGTTTAGATTTTCTTCGGCTCTTAAATTTTGGCTTATCTGAGAATCCTTTAAAAAATCTTTCAAAAGCTTCACAAGCATCTTTTACAGCCTGTTTTGCCACATTATTAGATACTTCATTAAGCCAATTAAGTTCTGATTTCTTTAGAATAGTTAACTCTTTTCTCAACCCTCCATCTTTTATAAACTTACCACCATTTTTATAGTTTTCTTCTTGTCTTGCTAAAGTCCAATTATATATAAATCTTGCAGTTCCAACAGATTGCCATAATCTTTGCTCTTGTTCTACATTTGGAATAATTCTAACTTTCTTCGCAAGTATCATTCTTAAGCAACTCCTTAATTATTTTCTTTGCCTTATTGGCTCTTTTTCCTTGTAATCTACAACTAAAAACTGTAATCGTCTTTTTGTTTATTACTTGATACTCTACAATATCCAATTACTTTTTTAGTTCTCTTAACAAGTGGCACTTGCAAAATTTTATTAATTTGTTATTCAGAATAATATCAGTGTCTACCTTCTGTTATATGATCTGGTTTTAATTTTCCTTCATTATCCCACAATCTTAAAGTTTGAATACTTTTCCCTACTAATTTTGATAATTGACCAATTGTATAATACTTCATGCTATCACCTCGTTATACATATTATGACAACATAAAGCTAATAATATTCAATATATTCTAGTATTTATTTTAAGACTGTTCATCCCCCTCTATAATTTGTATGACTTCATCTGCAGGTGCTTTTATTGAAAATATTATGTTTTCGTCTATCCTTAACTTACTTTCATTTTCATTGATTTTTGTTTGATTTATTGATAAATTATTAGGACGTATTTCTTTATACCTAGCACTTGCTACATCAATTATAAATTTTTTATTTTTAGCCCCTGTTATTTTCACAATAAGTCCATCTTCATTATTTTCAGTTTTAATTTTTATATCTATAATATTGTCCCCGTTTCCTCCACCACAACTTGTCTTTTTATCTTTTGGAACTTTTTCTATTATAGCTTCTCCTGTAATTGTCATCCAACCACCACTTAGATTTGACTTTATTAATACCTCTAATTTATATTTTTCTTCTATTTTTCTTAATGCTTCTCCTAATTCACATATATTTAACTCTAATGACATCTTCTTTCTCTCCTCACATTCCAATTTTCAATGCTCAATGCTCAATGCTCAATGCTCAATGCTCAATTTCATTTTTTAATATTCACGTTCATTCGTCAATTATTATAAAATTTTTTTTAATTTATAAAAGAGAATATATTAAACTAAGACAAACTTTTCTTAATATATTCTCCATATTACTATAGATGATCCTTTTCTTTGTGTGGAGGCGCTCCTATTTTTTTACCATCAATAATTCCTAGATCTGCATTTCCTTTCGGATCAACTTTTCTCCACTCTGCATTAGATTTAGGTCTATCTTTTTTTCTATTTTTATTATTATCCACTTGTATCACCTCATATGTTAGGGTGTACATTTTGAATTAATTTTATTCTTTTTATTACTTTATTAAATGCTTTATGTATGTCTCTTCCAAATATCAATAATCATTGAATATTGATATTTGATATTTGGGCGATGTATTCTTTAATTTCAAATAAATCCTTAAAACTCTTTTTGCAATATTTCAATATTTCCTCATCTGGCTTTTTTAAATCTTCAACATGTAATGCCAACATTTCAGCCTTATATGCAGCGTCAATGCCTGCAGAGGAATCCTCCACAACAGCACAATTTTCTGGAGCAATACCAATGCTTTGCGCTGCCTTTAAAAATATTTCTGGATTTGGTTTAGACTTTGTTATATCATCTCCGCAAATAACAGCATCAAATTCAGCTTCTATGTTAGCCATCTTTAACTGCATAATCATTCTATCTCTTTTAGCTGAAGTCGCAAGTGCTATTTTAAAATTATTATTTTTAAGAAATCCCAATATTTCTTTTGCGCCAGGCTTCATAGGAACCTTGCCTTCTTCTACTGCCTGTTTTAACATTTTATCTTTTTCCTTATACATTTCTAGTATAGGCAAATCTTGACCATACACTTCTTTAAATATTTTCATTACATTTTCTCGGCCACGCCCCATTACAGATGCATAAACTTCTTGTGTCATTGTATATCCATGCTTTTGAAATATCTCTATCCAGTGTTCTAAATAAATTCTTTCAGTATCAAATATTACTCCATCCATATCAAATAATACGGCTTTAATTTTTTTCATCTTGTTCCTCCTACCAATCCCCAATACTTTTGAAGCTTTATTAATCTAAAATATTCCTAATATATCATATTCTTTAACGCTTCTTAATTCTGGTGCAACATTAAACATCGATTCATACATATATCTTGCTGCTGTCTTAAAATCAAAACCGCCATTTTTAAGACTCCAGGTAACAGCTGTTGAATGAGTTATTTGTTTCAGTAATATAGCCAATACTTCTGGTTCTGCTTTATTTAAAAACTCTCCACTTTCTTGTCCTTTTCTTATTATCTCACATTCAACTTTAATCATTTCTTTTCTCTCTTCACTTATTTTAAAAGTTCCCACATCATCTTTTAAATTTTTTATAATTAATTGTTTCACAATATTTACACCTGAATTTTCAACAAAATCTAAAAAATTCTTATTTAAAAGCCATAATTGTTCAACATAAGAATCGGCAGTCAAAATTGTAGTAAGATCATAAGGAGTTACTTTACTTGGAATCTTATAATAGTCCCTTAAAAGTTCATCCTTAGATTTAAAGTAATAATAAAAGGTATGCTTGTTAATACCGCTTGCAGCACAAATTTCATTTAAAGTAACTGTTTCAAAAGTCTTCTCATTAAATAAATTAAGGGCAACTTCTCTTATTCGCTTCTTAGTTGAATTTTCATATTCCACAATATTTCACCTCCATCTCCAAGTCATTACAATTCAGGTCAATAGTATCAACTACTTTTTAATATGTCAACCTTGAATTATACTAACATTATATACTTTAACAACCGTATTTACAAACCTATTATACCGTAGTATCATAAAATCTATACAGTAGTTTAAAGAGGTGATGATTTTATATGACCAGATTAATGAAATACTTTGAACCCTATATTCTATTTATTCTACTTGCAGTTATGTTGTTATTTGGACAAGCAATTTGTGATCTTTCCTTGCCTGACTATATGTCTGACATTGTTAATAAAGGAATAGCTAATAATAATTCACTTTATATAATAAAAACAGGCTTTAAAATGATTGGAATATCTCTTGTAAGTGCAATCTTCAGTGTTGCTGTAGGTTTTTTTGCTGCTAAAGTTGCTGCTGGACTGTCTCAAACTTTAAGAATTGATTTATTCAAAAAAGTAGAAAGCTTTTCCAGTGCCGAATTCGATAAATTTTCAACATCTTCTCTTATAACCAGAACAACCAATGATATTACCCAAATACAAACCCTTATTGTTATGGTTATAAGAATTGTTTTTTATGCACCAATTCTAGGTATTGGTGGTGTTATACACGCACTAGCAAATAGTAAATCCATGTCGTGGATTGTTGTGCTTTCTATAGTGGTGCTTTTATGTATCATTTTAACTATGTTCGTTTTAGTAATGCCAAAATTCAAAATAGTTCAAAGCTTAATTGATAAGCTTAATTTAGTAGTTCGTGAAAATCTAGATGGTATGCTTGTAATTAGAGCTTTTAATACTCAAAAATTCGAAGAAAATAGATTTGATAAAGCTAATAAAAATTTAACAGATACTAATCTTTTTATTAATAGAGTCACCTCGGGGATGATGCCTGCTATGATGTTATTAATGAATTTAGTTACAGTTTTAATTGTTTGGGTTGGAGCTAAGCAGGTATCCGCTTTTAAGATGGATGTTGGAGAAATGATGGCATATATGCAATATGTTATGCAAATAATAATGGCATTTTTAATGATGGCAATGATGTTTATCATGATTCCAAGAGCTTCTGTTTCTGCAGCTCGTATTGCAGATGTTCTTGAAACAGACCCATCAATAAAAGATCCTATTTCTCCAGTAAATATTAAAGCTTCCTTAAAAGGGCTTATAGAATTTAAAAATGTCTGCTTTAGTTATCCTGGTGCAGAAGAAGATGTTCTTCATGATATTAATTTTATTGCAAAACCAGGTGAAACAACTGCTTTTATAGGTTCAACAGGAAGTGGTAAATCCTCTTTGGTTAATTTAATTCCAAGATTTTATGATGCAACCAAAGGTGAAGTTTTAATAGATGGTATTAATGTAAATGACTTATCTCTTTATGATTTAAGAAATAACTTAGGCTATGTACCACAAAAAGGAATTTTATTTTCTGGAACTATAAACAGCAACATTGCTTATGGTGGCAAAAACTCAACTGAAGCTGATATTTTAAAAGCAGCTGAAATAGCTCAAGCAATGGAATTTATAGATTCAAAAGAAGATCGATTTGAAACTTCAATAGCACAAGGTGGTAATAATGTTTCCGGTGGTCAAAAGCAACGTTTGTCAATTGCTCGTGCCTTGGTTAAAAAACCTCAAATATGTATTTTTGATGACAGTTTTTCAGCCTTAGATTTTAAAACAGATGCTGCCCTTAGAAGAGCAATAAAGAATGAAACTGGTTCAAGTACAGTTTTACTAGTAGCCCAAAGAATAAGCACAATAATGACTGCAGACCAAATAATAGTTTTAGATAAAGGTCATATTGTTGGGAAAGGTACACACAATGAACTTATGGAAACTTGTGAAGTCTATAAGGAAATTGCTTTATCTCAGCTTAGCAAGGAGGAATTATAATGAGTGAAAAAAAGCCAGCTTCACGTGGAAGAGGTCCTATGGGCATGGGCGGCGGTATGGGAGCAATGGCTGGAGGAGAAAAAGCAAAAAACTTTAAAAGTACAATGCTTACTTTATTTTCATATATGTCAGAATTCAAAGGAAGAATAATTGTAGTTATAATTTTTGCTATATTTTCATCTATTTTTTCCATTGTAGGACCTAAAATTCTAGGTAAAGCAACAACAAAACTTTTTGAAGGTTTAATTGCCTGGAGTATGGGTTTAAATCTTTTAACAGATTTCGATTATATAAGAAATTGCATTTTATTACTTGTATTTTTATATATTATTTCTTCAGTTTTTGCATATGTTCAAGCTTATATAATGTCTGGAGTATCCATGAAAATAACTTACAGATTCAGAAAAGATATTTCAGAAAAAATAAATAAGCTTCCATTAAAATATTTTGATACAAGAACTCATGGAGAAGTATTATCTAGAATAACTAATGATGTTGATACCTTAAGTCAAACTTTAAATCAAAGTTTAACTCAATTAATAACTTCTACAACAACTGTTATTGGTGTACTAGTAATGATGCTTAGCATAAGCCCTCTATTAACCCTTGTTGCATTTTTGACAATACCATTATCAGGTGGTCTCATTGTATCTGTTGCAAAGAAATCACAAAAGTATTTCAAAACTCAACAAGAATATATTGGACATATGAATGGACATATTGAAGAAATATATTCTGGTCACAATGTGGTTCAAGTATTCAATGGTGAAGAAGAGGCTATATCTAAATTCGAAAAATTAAATGAGGAAGTATATGATTCAGCTTGGAAATCTCAATTTCTTTCAGGAATGATGATGCCAATTATGACCTTTGTAGGTAATATTGGTTATGTTTTAGTCTGTATCTTAGGTGGATATTTGGCTGCTAAAAAAACCATAGATGTTGGTGATGTTCAAGCCTTTATTCAATATATACGTTCTTTTAATCAGCCAATTGCTCAATTAGCTAATATCTCCAATACTTTACAATCAACGGCTGCTGCTGCTGAACGTGTATTTGAATTTTTAGGTGAAGAAGAACAAACTCCTGAAGCTGAAAGTCCTATAAAACTTGATAAAGTAATTGGGAATGTTGAATTTAAAAATGTAAAATTTGGTTATAACGATGATAAAATCATTATTAATAATTTTTCTTCTATAATAAAAGCAGGACAAAAGGTTGCCATAGTTGGTCCTACTGGTGCTGGAAAATCTACAATAATAAAACTATTAATGCGTTTCTATGATATTAATTCTGGCGCAATTTTAGTTGATAATCATAATATTAATGATTTTACCAGAAATGATCTGCGAAGTATGTTTGGTATGGTACTTCAAGATACTTGGCTGTACAATGCAAGCATTTTAGATAATATTAAGTATGGAAATTTTGATGCTACTCATGAGCAGATAATTAAGGCTTCAAAGGCTGCTCATTGTGATGAATTTATACGAGCTCTACCTGATGGATATGACTTAATCCTAAATGAAGAAGCAAGCAATATATCTCAGGGACAAAAACAGCTTTTAACTATTGCTCGTACAATTCTAGCAGATCCTAAAATACTTATTTTAGATGAAGCAACAAGTTCTGTAGACACTAGAACAGAAGTCCTTATTCAAAAAGCAATGGATAATCTTATGTCTAATAGAACAAGCTTTGTAATTGCTCATAGATTATCGACTATAAAAAATGCCGATGTAATTCTAGTAATGAAGGATGGCGATATTATAGAGCAAGGTAATCATGAAACTTTACTTAAAGCCAATGGCTTCTATTCTGGACTTTATAAGAGTCAGTTTGAAAATAGTTAATCAATGATCATTTAACATTTCTAATATAAAGGAGAAGTGAGTTATGGAACAATCAAAGAAAGCTAAATTAAAAAAAGTTTTTTCTAAAAAAACACTTTATTCAATTATTATTGTACTTGTAATCCTTGCTGGTAGCGTAGGCTATTATTTTTATAGTAAAAGTATTAATTATTTCACTACTGATAATGCTAAAGTTACAGCAAAAATGTATCCAATTACTCCAGTGACTTCTGGAAAAATTTTAGAATGGAATGTAAGTGCTGGTGATTTAGTAAAGAAAGATGAAGTATTGGGGAGACAGGAAGTCTTACCATACATTACGTCTCCTATAGACGGCACTGTAGTAAAAAGTGATGCTATCAAAAACCAAACTGTTGCTGCAACAAACCAGCTTGCTGTGGTTGCTGATACAGCTAACATGTATATAGGCGTTAATGTTGAGGAAACAGATATAATGAAAATCAAGGTTGGACAACAAACAGAAGTTGAAATAGATGCCTACCCTGGTAAAACTTTTAAAGGCAAAGTAACTGACATAGACGATACAACACAAACTTACTTTTCAGCTTCAGCTACAAGTCTTACAACTAGTGGAACCTACACAAAAGTTACTCAGCTTATACCAATTAAAATAACTATCGATAATAATGAAAAACTGCCTATGACCTTAGGGATGAATGCAGTAGTTTCAATAAAACTCAGATAACTAATTCTAAATAATACGAAAGGATTGGATAGATATGAAGAAAGTAATTTTAGGTGCTTTATGTTTAATATGTACAAGTACATTATTAATAAGCTGCAATAATAATTCAGATATAGCCAATGTAACTATCACTAAAGTAAAAATGTCTAATTCAATAAGTGATAATACTTATACTGCAAATGTTGAATCTGGAGATAAAATTTCTATAATTCCAAGTGCCGCAGGTAAGATTCAAACAATAAATGTTGATGTTGGACAATCTGTAAAAAAAGGCGATACTCTTTTTACTATTGATAATACAGAATTAACCTATAAAGTAAATCAAGCGCAAGCAAACTATGATGCTGCTAATATAGCATATGACAAAACTGCTGGTGGTTCAGCTAAACAAGCTCAAAATGATGCTGCAACTGCTTTAGAAAAAGCAAAGAATGAGTTAAAGGATGCACAAAATCAATACCAAAATAATACTGCCATTGCTTCTGCTCAAACTGCTTATAATGATGCAAAAGCAAATTATGACCGTACTAATACCCTTTATCAAGCTGCCGCAGCTACAAAGGTTGATTTAGATACTGCAAAAAGTAAATTGGATACTGCTTCAGCTGCTTTAGATATAGCAAAAGCTACTGCTGAAACAAGGCTAAATAATGCAAAGACTAGTTTTGCTGCTGCAAGCCAAAATGCTTCAATTACAAGTTCAGTTTTAAATCCTGATAATATTGCTGCTGCAAAAGCTCAAGTGGATAGTGCTAAAGCTGCCTTAGATATAGCAAATCATCAGCTTGAAAATGCAACTGTAACTGCTCCTATTGATGGGAAAATAAGTGCAAAAAATATTTCAGTTGGGGAATTAGCTCCTACACAAACCCCTTCACTTGTTTTAGAAAATGAAGCTGCCCTTAATGTTCTCATTAAAGTTACTGAAACCAATATAAATTCAATAGCTGTAGGAATGGCTGCAAAAATATCTGTACCATCTACTGGAATATCTTACGATGGAGCCATAACTACAATTTCACCTTCAGCAGATCAAAAAACAGGTATGTTTGATGTTAAGATAAATATTACTAATCCAGACGATAAAATAAAAATAGGTATGGTAACTAATATTTCACTTGTAGATTCAAAGTCAGATAATTCTTTATTAGTTCCAAATGAATCTGTAATTAATGAAGATGGCAGCTCCTATATATATGTTATTAATGGTGATAAATTAACTAAACGAGCTGTAACGCTTGGACAAGCAAAAAATCAATATATTGAAGTTAAAGATGGCGTATCAGCTGATGATCAAGTAGTAGTTGAAGGTAGTTCAAATATGAAAGATAACGGAAAATTTAATATAGTTAAAAGTAATTAATATATTTCAATTGTCAATGAGCAATACTCAATTATCATTGAACATTGATTGATGACTTTCTTTGGAAATCATTAAATTTTGAACAATTATTTTTACAACTATACATCATAATAAAACTCCTCACAATATATTTTATATATTACTGAGGAGTTTTACTTTATGCTTATTGTAGTCTACAAATTTTAATATTTCAAAAAACCTTCCTAGTCATTTATTCTTGCAAAGCTGGTTCCGCTTTATACTTTTTCTTATCTGTAATAAGGAATACTAAAATTAGTGCTATAACTGCTGCAACAGCAGCTCCAGCTAATGCATATTCAATTCCTTCAATATACGACTGCCTATAAATTAGTTGAGTAATTGTATATGTTACTACATTATTTGAATCACTTTGTGAATATCCATTCTGCATATATAAGGCTTGGAGCTGACTGATAATAGAACTTGTAGTTGTATTAAAGGATGTTACCTGCTCAGATAACCTTGCATAATTTAAATCACATTTGCTTTGTATCATATTTGTCATAATTGTTACGCCTAATGATCCTGCAATTTGCTTAATTGTATTGTTTATTGAAGAACCTTGTCCTGCTAATTTATAAGAAACAGCATTAAGTCCTGCAGTTGTTATAGGCATAAAAGAAAGCCCAAGTCCTATTCCACGAATAATCATCACTAACTGTATATAAAACTTACTTGTATCTATATTTATAAATGCTAATTTATATGAACTTAGAATTAACAAACATAAACCAATAACACATGGAATTTTAGCTCCAATCTTATCAAAGAGCTTACCACTAATAGGCATTACAAATGCTTGTGCTATTGCTGGTATAAATAAAATTTCCCCTGTCTCCATTGCTGAGTACCCTCTTATATTCTCTAAAAACAATGGCATTACATACATTCCTCCCATGAAGGCAAACATCAATATTGATTGTATTATTTGACTTATGGTAAAAGTGAAATTATTCAATACGCGCAATTCCATTAACGGATTCTCAATACTTAATTCATTAATAATAAATAATATAAAACAAAATAAACTGAGTATTATTAAAATAGGATTTTTTATATCTTCAAAATTTAAGTTTGTTCCTTCTCCCAAAACATATAATAAACTTACTATTGCTAGTGTTGAAGTTATCAATCCAATATAATCAAATTTTGAAGCCACATTTGTCTCATCATTTTCAAGCAAAATTATAGCTAGAAGTGTGCCCAATATTCCTATTGGCACATTTATATAAAATATTATTCTCCAATCTAATTTTTCTATGATATATCCACCAAGAGTTGGTCCTATTGCTGGAGCTGATAATGCTGCAATCCCCCAAATTCCAATAGCAGTACCACGCTCATTTTTAGGAATTCTTTGCATCATCATAGTCATGCTAATAGGCATTATCATTCCACCACCTATTGCCTGTATAATTCGGAAGAATATCATAGTTCCATTGCTCCAAGAAATCCCACATAGAAATGATCCAATTGTAAAAGTTGCAATAGCAAAAATAAACATTTTTTTCGTTCCAGCAACGTCACTAAGATATCCTGTAACAGGAACTATAGCACCTAAAGTAAGAGTATATGCTGTTAATACCCATTTAACATCATCTAGTGAAGCCCCAAAGACTGACATTATTTTGGGAATTGCAATATTAACAATACTACTATCTAATGCAGACATAAAAGATCCAATTACAAGTACAAATAGCATTGACCATTTTGATGAAGTACTCATATTCTTCTTCATTTCTTTGCCCTCCACTATTTTATATGAATTTTAATAACTGCATTTGTTCCTGGTAAAAACTGATCATTAATTTTATCAAATTCAATTTTAACAGGTATTTTTTGCACAACTTTTGTAAATGTACCTCCTGTTGAGGTTGGAAGAATTGAAAAAGTTGAATTTGAAGCTTTTCCTACATACTTTACTTTCCCTGTGAAAACTTTCCCATCAATTTGATCTACTTTTATGTCAACACTTTGTCCTTGTTTCACTTTTCCAAGCTTAGTTTCCTCTATATTTGCAGTAATATATAATTTATTAGGATCAACAATCATAGCCACAGATTGACCTGCTGCCTCAATTTCTCCGACATTTCCAACCTTTTTGAGTATAATTCCACTAATTGGTGCTCTTATTACAGATTGATCAATATTAGCATCTGGTAAGCTCCCCATATCCTGTCTACCAATTATTTGATCTTGTTTTACACTTTCTCCTTCCTCAACATTAAATTCAAGAAGCTTTCCTGAAATCTGAGGACTTACCTTAATGAGATCTCCTGTGATCTTTGCATCTTCTGTTGAAACAAAGTGATTACTATCATACCAATAATAGAACCCAACACTTACAAGTGCTCCAATCATAACTGTAAATACAATCCCCATTAACATTTTACGTTTTCTATTCATATTATTTTCTCCCTTCATTCATGTCGTTTTTCATACCCAGCTTTACACTATCCTTCACTTATTCCTATTTCAGCAAACATTCCAGGTTTTAGAAGTGGATCTTTATCGTCAAACTTAATCTTCACAAGGATATTCTTATTTTTTGAATCTATTGTAGAATCTATTACTGATACCTTTCCTTTGAACTCTTTTCCTTGTATTTCTGAAACCTTAATTACGACTTCCTGATCAACATATACTTTATTGATATATGTTGATGGAATATAAGCATTTATGCTAATAGTATCCAAATTAACAATTGTAAGTAGTGGTGCACCTGCTGAAGCTAATTCACCAGAATTAATATTCCTTGAAGTTACAATTCCTGAAATCGGAGATATAATTTTCTCATTCTGTAACTGAACCTGAGCTGTATTTAACGCTGCTTCTGCACTTTTCACTTGTGCTTCTGCTACTGCTATAGTTTCATCTGTTTCTCCTTTGTTTAGCATATCTAGAGCTGCCTGGGCAGATTTTACTGTTGATTCTGCTGATACATAAGCTGTCTCACTTTGCTCAAGTTGAGATTTAGGAATTTCACCAGCTTCATAAAGACTTTTATTTCTTTCATTATTAACTTTAGTATTTTCATAATTTGCTTTAGCTGCATAAAGAGCTGCTGTAGCTTGCTCTATTTGTTCAGGCCTTGACCCACTTTTTATTTTGTTTAAACTTGCTTGCGCCGCATCGACACCTGCTTGAGCTTGCGCTACTTGAGCCTGAAGATCCTTTGAATCTAAAGTAATTATATAATCACCTTTGTTTACAGTTGAACCAACATCTATATCTAAATTTGCAATTCTTGCATTAATTTTTGATGTTATGACTACACTTTCATCTGCTTGTACCTTACCAGATATACAATAGTTAATCTTATTATCCTGAACACTAACAGTTTCATCTGTATTAATATTCTCATCTTTATTATTTGAACATCCAAATAATGTAGCATTAGTTAATAGTAAAATAATCATTATCCACAATACATTCTTCTTCATAAGACTTTACTCCCTTAATTAAATTAATAATTTGTATTTCTAAATTTCCCTCATTATTTTGAAAACACAGTCCAAGGCTTTTGAATTTCTTCATTCTATATATTAATTTCTTTAGCCTTCTTATTCAATACACAATGATAATCATTATCGTTAGTTATCCTACAATCCATACTCTATTTGTTTGATAACATACAATTTTATGCATATTAATTGCTACTATTAGGATATTATTGTATATTGGTATTAATGGAAATTTCTTCACTACACGTTTAAGAAAAGGTCTGAGGTGACTTATGAATAAAAAAACTGATTTACGAATATTAAAAACACGTGAAAATATAAGAACTTCTTTTATAAATTTATTATTGGTTAAAAATTTTAAAGACATCACTGTTCAAAACATCATAGATGAAGCATTAATAGGCAGGTCAACTTTTTATGATCATTATTATGATAAATATGATTTACTTGAACACCTTGTAAATGAAATTCTAAATGAATTTAATTTATTCATTAAAGATAGGTTTAATCTAAATTCCCATGAGGATTTTATAAACTTTTTTTCAAGCGTTTTGGAATACTATTCTAAAAAACGGAATGTATTTTTGGCATTGCTTAACGTTCATACTGAAGCTATTGATTTATATAATAGCTTACAAAATATCCTAAAGGAAGGTTGTTCTTATTATTGGGATAATATGAATATCGACACAAAATTTACTCTTCCTAAAGAATACTTTTGCAGGATATATGCCTCAACTGCAATGATTTCACTTCAATGGTACATGGAAAATAATGAAGATTGTAGTCCCCAATACCTTATGGAGACTTTTGGTGCTTTAAAACTTCTAGTATCTGGATTACTTTAAGTTTAGCAATTTCTAATTTACAAATATTAAACATAAATTTATAAAATATAAAACCATGTAAGTAATATGAATTTATCAATTCACGTTACCTACATGGTTTTATTAATATCTTTATAAAATAATATCCTAATCTAAATCCACATAATTTTCATTAATTACTATCTTAAGTTATTTTTTCTTTGGCTCACTATATTGCACGCCTCTTGTGTCTACAGTAATTGATGTAATAACTACATCTTCTTTAGGTGCATCAGCTGAATTAGTTGATACATTTTGTATTTTATCTACTACATCCAAGCCTGAAATCACTTTACCAAAAGCTGCATACTCACCATCAAGATTTGCTGCATCTCCTGACATTATAAAAAATTGGCTTCCAGCACTATTAGGATCACTAGTCCTTGCCATTGAAAGGACTCCTTTTGTATGTTTTAAACTGTTTGCAAATCCATTAGAAGTAAATTCGCCTTCAATTGAGTATCCAGGTCCCCCAGTTCCGTCACCCTTCGGATCTCCACCTTGAATCATAAAATTCTTTATCACTCTATGAAATTTTAAATTGTTATAAAAATTCTTATTAGCTAGATCTATAAAATTATTAACTGTATTTGGAGCAATCTCAGGATATAATTCTGCTTTAATAACACCATATCCATTTACTGTTATAGTTGCTATTGGCAAATTTTTATTTTCTTCTATAGAACTTTTCTCACTAGTTTCACTAGCTTTTGATTCAGTATTAGACTTTTCTTTCGCAATGGACACATTATTTCCACAACCCATTAACATAAATAAGCTTGTTAATATTGTTATGAAAAATAAACTTAAATATCTTTTTGTTTTCATACTTTTTCCACCTTATTTATTTTTTAATTTCTCAAGATCATCTTAGTTTTTCATTACTATATAATATCAGAAATCTCTTCAACCGTCTAATTTAATTAAAATTATCTATTTAAATATAAAATTACCATTAATAATTATATCCTTTAAAATAATTTTTATTTATCAAATAAAAATTATTTATATAAATATCCATAGCCTATTTTAGAAGTATAAGCTTAACTTGCAAGTCTAAAGATAAAACTTTCTTATTCGATTATAGTATGGTATAACCAATTATTCTATTCTTATAATTAATTACCATATTTTCTTAGAACATATGGCTAAAATACACATTCATAAGTAATTATTGTATATGAGAGGAGCTAATAATAAATGTTAAAAAATCTAAAAATTTTTCATAAAGTAACACTTTTATCTGTGATACTTTTAATTTTCACCTGTATTGTTGGATTTACAGGTTATTCCTTCACTAAAAATTCTAATGAAAATTTATCAACAATGTATAATAGCGATATGAAAGCTATAAATATACTTGATGATATTAGAATTCAGGCAAGAACCTGTCAATATGATTTAGTTAACCTTATTATGTACAAAGGTGATACTGACAATCAAGCTGCCTATTTAAAAGAAATGAATGAAAAAATTGATGGCATAACAAATGCTATAGCCAAATATAAAGCTTTGGATTTAACTGATGATGAAAAAGATGATATAAACAAACTTGAAAGCAATCTGCCTCAATATAAAAGTCTATGTTATAAAATAAAAGATATGGCTTATTCTGAAAATATAAAAACTCAAGAAATAACTAGTTTTATGGCTGAAAATAAAGACCTTCTAGATGTTTTTCGTAGTAGCGCTAATGCACTTTTAAAATCTAATATTCAAAACGCTGACGATATATATACAAAAACACAAAGTGCTAATGCTCAATCTATAAAAACACTTTCAATTATTATTATACTATCAATAATTCTAGGAATAATAATTACTTATCTGATAGTAAAACCAATTACTTCTGCACTAAGTATAGCAACAAATTATCTTGGAATACTTGCAACTGGTGATTTTACCAGCAATATTTCACCAAAATTATTGAATGTTAAAGATGAAATTGGACAAATGCTAAGAGCCGTTGACAAGATGCAAAAATCCATCAAAGAATTGTTAAGCTCAGTAATTAATGAATCCTCAAATATTGTAAATATGATTGGTACTACTAATAGTAATATAGAAAGATTATCAAATGAAATGCAAGATGTCTCATCAACTACTGAAGAGCTTTCTGCAGGAATGCAGGAAACCGCTGCTTCAACTGAAAAAATGAATTCTGTTTCAACAGAAATACAGGCTACTGTCAAAATAATTGCTACAAAGGCAACTGAAAGCTCAAATGTATCAACAGATATAAGTAATAGAGCTAATAAGGTAAAAACAGATGCTATTTCTTCTCAAAAGAGTGCAGATGAAATCTATGCTTCAACTAATAAAAATTTAAGAGAAGCTATAGAACAATCTAAAGCTGTTGAACAAATTAGAACGTTATCTAATTCTATATTAGAAATTACTTCACAAACAAATCTACTTGCACTTAACGCATCAATTGAGGCTGCAAGAGCTGGTGAAGCTGGAAAAGGCTTTGCAGTTGTAGCTGCCGAAATAGGAAAGCTTGCTGAAGATTCTGAAAGTGTTGTAAATGAAATACAAAATGTAACCCAAACAGTATTAACTTCTGTAGAAAATCTTGCTGCTAGTTCTAATGAACTATTAGAATTTGTTGATAAAAGTGTTAAACAAGATTATAGTTCTATGGTCAAAACAGGTGAAACATATAACAAAGATGCTGAAAATATTTATAGTTTATCTAATGATTTTAGTACTGCAACTACACAGATAAGTAAGTTAATGCAAAATATTGCAGCTTCTCTTGAAGGCATAAATATGGCTACAAATGAAGGAGCTGAAGGAACTATTAGTATAGCTGAGAAAACTACTACTGTAGTAGAAATGATTTCAGATATCACAAAGCAAACTAATTCAATGAAGGAAAGTATTAATACTTTATCCTTATTAGTATCTAAATTTAAGATTTCTTAAGTATTTTTTACAATTTATCTTTGAGTATATCAACCAAGTATTTTTAACCAAATGAGCTTAGTTGATATACTCTTTTAATTTTTATTGTGCAAGAGTTTCCACTTCTCTATATTTAACTAAATCTGTATATAATTCACCAAGATACGGATTTCTTCTTGTCTTAACTATTTTCCAAATCATATATACAAATACTGCTACATTAGAAATTAATGCTGCAAAACTAAATGCAAAAAGTGGAACTGCATTATATGTGGAAGAAACTGCAAAGGTTCCTTTATCCATAAATGCTGGGAAAGTTTGTGCAAACATACACCATAAGGCTAAAGTTTGTGCACGATGTTGTAGCCACGCTCCTTTTCCTATTGTAAAAGCGCAAACTGTAGGTGCTAATAATAATGCAAACCCACAATACCAAGCATGACCTGGTAAACAATTATAAGTGTATGCAAAATTCCAAAGATCATAGGCTACGATCCAAAACCATAACATGTCTGGCCATAACATATCCATACTTCCATCCTTTGAAGTCTTTTTTCTAATGCAAATTCCAAACCATCCAGTTATAGTAATAATATTCAAAATTCCTGCAATTCCATTCATGAAATTCCAAGGGCCTCCAAGCACATACATTGCCTCATCTGCTAAGATTCCGCCTCCAGCATATTGCATCCCAACTTGAAAGTCACGACTTACAGCTTCAACAATATTAATGGCAAGAATTAGTGGAGGAAAGATTAATGCCCATTTCATATCAGCCAATTTCCATTCCTTACCAGTTAATTTATTTTTGCCTTTAACATGTCTAATACACCAAAAACCTATACATCCCGCTGTTGAAGAATATACTTTTGCTAAATGAAACCAATCCGTATACGTTGTATCTTTTAACACTGTAAACCACAAAATCGAAAGACCTATTGGTAAAATAACAAAACAAAAAAATCCAACATATTTCGATCTACGAGTAACCTCATTTAACCCAAACAGTGCAACAAAAACTAATACCCAAACACCCCATACACTCAATACGGATGCTCCTTCTGCATAATTGAAAGTAAACATTTAAGATCCCCCTTATTATGAAATTTTTACCATCTACATATTAATTATAGGTTCTCGAAAACGTTTCATTCAATAGACAAATCAGCTAATCTGTATGAATTGCATGTATTAACTATTAAATTATCTTTTCTATGCTTCTTTAGCAAAGGAAGCTACAGATCGAGGAATACTTCCTGTTATCATTATTAATAACTTCTTAAGTATAATTTGTGGTTCTACCACCATATCTTTATCTATCCAATCTATAATTAGACCATTAAATATATGTCTATAAAAATTGATAATAAAAATCCTATCATCCTTAGGTAATTTCACTTTCATTTTATTTACACACTCTGTAATAACATCACCAAGCAACTTATTAGTAAAATCAGTAAAATAAATATTAGCTTCTGACCAATATGAAGAGTGATAAACATGAAGAATCATTTTTGAATTGTTCTTTAAATAATTAAGGGTAGCAAGAAAGCCTCCCTCCCAATTTTCAAAGGTTCTATTTTGTGCTATTTCTTTAGTTACTTCTTCTAAAACTATAGATTTAAAAATATCCATTATATCAGTAAAATAATAATAAAAAGTCTGTCTATTTACATTACAGTGATTGCAAATTTCCTTAATGGTTATTTTGTCTATGAATTGCTTAGATAATAACTCTTTAAATGAATTAATAATTGCAATTTTGGCATTTTGTTTCATAAGCTTTTCCTCCTATTAGCCAAATGTCATTTATTCATAATTGCTAAAATTTAGAAATTTTATTTTACTCTTTCTCAAGAACATTACTTATTCTATCTGCCGCTTTCCGATATTTTTCTGCCCTTCGATAATCCCTTTCTGTTGGAACTTCAATTCTTGATAAATCCATATTATCTTTTAAATCAGCTAATTTTATATAACAGGCTAACTTATTATCAAGAATTCTACTTATAAAATCATCATAGCTTTCATTTTCTCTCCTTGATAATGCATCTATGGCAGTTATCACTTCTTCTGAAAACCCTTGATTTCTTAAGTTATCTAATGTAATATCTGTGTCTTCAATTACATCATGAAGTACTGCACATATTCTTTCTGGTTCATTTTTCCTTGAAAGCATTAGTCTTAGTGGATGTAATATATATGGTTCACCGGCTTTATCTACTTGGCCTTTATGCGCATTTGCAGCTAATGCTATAGCTTTTTCAAGCATTTAATAACACCTCCAAAAAAATAATTATTGTTCTAATGAGTTATATAAAACACTAGTATATTCCTCATTCTTATCAAATTCTTTTTTGGCATAGTCGCATACTGGTATTATCTTTTTATTATTTAAAAGCGCAAAATCTACAACTTTCTTTACTAATATTTTTCCTACGCCTTTACCTTTTAACTCTTCGTAAACATAAGTATGCTCTATTTTTATTATTTCCTTTTCCATATCAGTTAATATTATCTGAGCTAAAGGCTTTTCTTCTGAATCTCCAATATAAAATTTATTTGTCCCTTTTTTTATCTCCATAATCCAATCCCCTTACTAACATAAATTAATTTACATATTTTTCTTACACTTCTATTATAACCAAATATAGTTTATATAACAAAAAATAATAAAAGAAATGCTTTAAGCTCTTTTTACTCAAAGTATTTCTTCTATTCATTATATAATTATTTATATATTAGTTTAGTCCTTACCATATAGGTATCCAACGCGAGAATTAGATTTATGCGAAAAATTACCGAAATCAGATACATTTATCTTCCACAGGACTAGTGAAATTTTCGCTGGAAGGTTCTAAATGGCGGCTTGTAGTAATTTCAGCGTGTTCCAGATGTAAAATCTGGACAAGCTGAAATGAAACAAGCCCCCATTAACAACCTTCAACAGCTCAATTTCACATGCCTGCTTCCAGAAAAATGTATCTGATTTCTAGTGTAGTGTTATGATTATAATTTCTCAATAATGCATGTATATTTCATTTATAAGTTTGATTATTAATTTGGACATCTATACCATTTACATATTAAAAAGTTCATTTATTATTTATTTCTAGCAACTTCATATACATCCCTTATAGCATACATAATGCTTTGTACTTGGCTTACATCTCCTATTATTTAATATAAATTCAGTGTTAATTGCCCCAAATACAAATGTATTTAATCTTAAATCAATATGATTAAATATAACATCTTTAGTAATTATTTTCCTTTGGCATGCTTGTAGGATCTTCCACTTGAGTTATAAGATAATAATTATGCTCATGCCCATCATCATAAGTTGTTGTTCCTCTCAATAAATGAACATGTTTTCTTCCATTAAGATAAAGGGCTGGACCAGTAGTTTCACTTATTTCATGATAATGATGAGCAGATGTATCTATAAATACATTTACTTTGTGAACATGAGATTGACCATACCTAATTGATGGCCCAGTAATACCTGCAATGTGATGACTATGTTCTATTCCCTCATCATCCTTTACATAATCTACACTTGACTGGAATTCATGATTATGAGTTTCTCTTTTACTGTTTTGATTCTGATTTTGATCATTATAACTCCCGTAGTTGTTATAATTATTTTCCATTAAAATATCCTCCAAATAATTTCAATACTATATACTATTCATTGAATTTTAAAAAGTGAAATATATAATTTAAAATAAGTGCATATGCTAATCATATACACCCATTCTTCTCTATTATATAAAATTCTCACCTTAAGCTATACCTTCTAAATCTATTAGAATTTACAATCAATCTTCAGCTTTTCTAAATATTTTTAATAATCTTAAATAGTGACTTGCTTCACGTAATGTATGATCTCCTAACAATGGTATTATTATAGACTTAATCTTACATTCCACTAACCCTTGAGTCCCTTGTGCCTTAAAACTTCTTATCGACTTGGTTGCCTCCAAACTTTCATCTGTAACTTTAGAAATTGGTATTGATTGATTCATAGCTTCTTTTGCTTCTCTAGTTAATATATCAAACTGATGCCCGAAGTTATTTGCAGTATTTATTAGTTCATCTTCAGTTGGATCTAGTAATCCTCGTATAAATTTTGAATGTTCAGCCATAATTCTATTCCAGAAAGTTTCTTGTTCATAAGCTTCTCTCTCTATATGAATTTCTTCACGATTTTGAAGTCTTTGAACTAGCATAAAATAAAACTTTGCTTCTCTTAAAATATGATCTATAAGCAATGGATAATTAACCGTAAATATCCTGCAAGATAAAACTTCTGATAATAATACAGTCTTAAATCTTATTAAGCCTCTAGTTAATTCCATTGCCCTGTTGTTAATGGCAAATACTTTTTTCTCAAGCTCTTCATGATTATGTCTGCTAAAAGAACTACTCATTAATTCAGCTTCTACCTTAGTAAGATCAGTCGCAATTTTCACTCCTGTAAAATATGCTGATGCCTTTTCAGCTTCAAGGGTAAAAGGAGTTACTACTTCACCAGACTGTAATACATCACTGCTTACAACGCCTTCAGACATAGTAATTACATCATATAAAAGGTTATCGAAGCCCATTCTAAAAGCATCTGCTTCATCTATATAATTTGAATTCTTTGGTGTAAACCCTATTTCCAAAAAAAATGAATGTTCCTTCATAATTCTTGCAAAGAAAAGATGTAATTCTAATGATTGTCGTATAAATTTATTACTAGATAACATGTTAATTTCTCCCAATACAATGATTCAATAACAATTCCATTATATTAATTTTCTCTGCTAACTGTTACTCTCTCATCATAAATTCCAAAGTTAAAAAATTGTTTGTCATAAGTAATTGACAAAAATAATTTCCATCAGTATTATATACCTATACCCCCTATGGGTATATGTATATAATAAAAAATTATTAGGAGGCTGTGAATATGCGTCAATGTATGGATGTTCCAAAAATTCAAACTAGAATAAAAAAAATTGAAGGTCAACTCAGAGCTATATCAGAAATGATAAACAAAGATGTGCCCTGCGAAGATGTTTTAATACAAATTAATGCTGCTAAAAGTGCCTTACACAAAGTTGGTCAAGTCGTATTAGAAGGACATTTACAACACTGTGTTCGTGATGGTATAGAACATGGTGATGCTGATAAGACAATTGCTGACTTTGCAAAAGCAGTAGATCTTTTTTCAAGAATGGTATAGGTGACAAAATGGATAAAATGAAAGAATTTCTTGAAGATGAAGATAAGCGTACTGTTATATTTTTGATACTATCTGCTTTCTCACTACTTATTAGTTTCTTACATATATGGAATTTTAAAATTGATATAGCTTGGCTGGCAATTATATTATGCGGTGCACCTATTGTAAAAGGCGCAATTGTAGGACTTGTAACTGAATTTGATATTAAGGCAGATGTTTTAGTTGCCGTTGCACTTGTTGCATCTGTTCTAATTGGTGAAACTTTTGCAGCTGGTGAAGTTGCATTTATTATGACATTAGGAGCATTATTAGAAGAACGAACTGTTGCTAAAGCACGTGAGGGAATTGAAAAATTAGTAACGCTTACTCCTAGAACTGCTAGAATTGTACGTGATGGAATTGAAAGTATAATACCAGCTGAAGAAGTTAAAATTTCTGATATTCTACGTGTACTTCCTGGTGAAACTATTGCTGTAGATGGTATTATTACATCTGGTCAAACATCTATTAATCAATCTGTAATGACAGGTGAATCTATGCCAGTTGATAAAGGTGTAGGTGATGAAGTTTTTAGTGGAACAGTTAATCAATTTGGTGCCTTTGATATGAAAGCTACAAAGGTTGATGAAGATAGTTCTCTTAAGAGAATGATTAAACTTGTTGAATCTGCTGATGCAAGTAAAGCTAAAATTGTTGGAATGGCTGATAAATGGGCTACTTGGATAGTTGTAATAGCCCTTGTATCCGCTGCTGGCACTTGGTTTGTTACAGGTGAAATTATTCGTGCTGTTACAATACTTGTTGTATTCTGCCCATGTTCTTTAGTTCTTGCAACACCTACAGCTATTATGGCTGGTATTGGAAATGCTACGAAACATGGTATTCTTGTTCATGAAGGTGACACACTTGAAAGATTAGCAAAAGTAAGAAGAATTGCATTTGATAAAACTGGTACTTTAACATATGGGAAACCTGATGTAGTTGCAATTGAAAGTTTTGATACTAGCATAAGTTCAGAAAAATTATTAGCAATAACAGCTTCTGCAGAACTTCGTTCTGAGCATCCTCTAGGCAAATCTATAGTTTCACATTTTAAAACTATATCAAGCCACACTCTTGAGGATCCTCAAGAATTTGAACTTATTGCCGGCCGTGGTGTTAAATCTATAGTTAGCGGTAATACAATTCTTGCAGGAAATACTGAATTATTGACTGAAAATTCTATAGAAATTTCTAAAGAAATATTGGACAAATCATCAACCTTTATAAAAGAAGGTTGTACAGTTATCTACATAGCTGTTAATTCTCAAACTTCAGGTTTTATAGTTTTATCTGATACCTTACGTGAAGATTCTAAATCCATGATAAAAAAACTAAATTCTATCAATGTTGAAAGTATCTTATTAACTGGCGATAATCCACAAGCTGCTTCTCATATTGCTAAAAACGTTGGTATTACAAATGTTCATGCTGAATGCTTGCCAGAAGATAAAATGTCTGCAATTGAAGCGTATCAAAACAATAATGAAATGATATGCATGATTGGAGATGGAATTAATGATGCCCCTGCACTAAAGAAAGCATACGTAGGTATCGCAATGGGGGGCATTGGAAGTGATATTGCTGTTGATGCAGCAGATATTGCCCTAGTTAGTGATGATATAAAATCTATTCCTCATTTGCTTAGTCTAGCACAAAAGACTATGAATACAATAAAATGGAATTTATCTCTTTCTATGTTATTAAACTTTGTAGCTATAATACTTGCAATGACAGGTATATTAAATCCAATACTTGGAGCATTAGTACATAACTTAGGTTCAGTTGCAGTTATAATAAATTCAGCATTACTATTGAACTTTAAAGATAAATAAATGTCTATTTTCATATTATATATAGATATCCAAAGCAAGAATTATACTTATGCAAAACTTACCGAAATCAGATACATGTATATTCCATTTATAAGTTTGATTATTAAATTGGATATCTATATGTTCCAATCATCCCCATTCAATTATCACTTCTCATTAGTCACTAAATCCATCCATGATTTAGTGATGTGAGATGTAAAATCTTACTCAAAACGTCCATGTAGAGATAATTTTCTCACCTTTACCCAGGACAAATTCACCACTTGTCAGTGTACATATTTCTCTATCATCATTTTCTTCATCTATAATATTATAGATACTATCTTTCTTCTTTTTCCTGGTTTTCTTATTAGTCTCTCTATCTAAAGGTATTACAATATTATCTTTTAAATTATTAACTGTAGTAATTGCAACTTCATCAGCACTAACTTGATTTTTAGGCTCATTAATTTCATTGTCTTTTATAGTCTCGACGTTATCTTTATCGTTGTAAACTTGGATAATTTGAGTTTCAGCTGTATTAACTTGATTTTTAGGTTCATTGCTTTTATTATCTTTTACAGTTTCCACGTTATCTTTTTCATTGTTAACTGGAACGATTGGAGTTTCATTTGTATTAACTCGATTTGGATATTTGTTATTATCATTCTCCTTAATTTCGTCTTTTATATTATCAACTGCTTGTACATTGTTATTTACAATGACTTCATTATTCCCTGTTTCAGTTTTTTCCTTAACTTTTATATTTTGATGCTTAGCGAAGTTTTTTACACAATAAACCTTATGTTCAGTAAGTTCAACCATTTCTAACCCAATTAATACATCTAATGCCAATTCAACCTGGTTAATCTCTCTATTAAACTCTATTGCTAAAGTTTCTGTAGTGTATGGAATATTTTTTGACATATATAATTCTCCATCTAAATTAACTTTACCGCATAAAAGCACAAGTCTATACCATATATAATGAATAAGATCTCTTTCTGGTTTCATATCTATTATTTTTAATTTAGTATCATCTGGCATGTCTACTCTGAATTTTACAAACTTTCTTTCTCTCATCTTAATCATTCTCCTTCAACTTTATATATTAAATAAATCCATACTCAAATGATCGATATTGCAAATAGTTCCGGATTGCAGCATAGCTGCTCTTTTTATAGGTGTCTATTTAATATATATGAATAATTGAAGGAAATCACATGAAATTTTAAAAATTCTTTTAGTAATTCAGCCAACTTAATTCCCCAGACAGTGTCTGGCAATTTAGATAACACAAATATAAATTTCTCATATTCTGAAGATTTGAACGCGAAAAACCCTTATCAAGTTCATTCTATAATTCTTTAGATAATATTTTCAATATTCTTCTCTTTTAATATTTCCATCACTAATTTTAACCCTGTTTTGATTCCTTCTTTCTAAAATCACTTGTGCCTTTTCAAAAGTTTCTTCATTTATCTAATTTTTATATTTAAATAATTGAACTTCTTTAACGATTTATTTTTCTTATAAAATTATTTTTCTAATACTATGCAAAGTAGATCAAATAAATGGCAGTACATCGTTAGTATATGCTCTTAAAACTTCGCCTACACTCCAGGCTTGACTATAGCATCCCCTGCCTGTAGCTGAAAATTTTCCATCAAATACTTCAGCTATTCCATTTATGCATCCATCTTTCATATGATCCTGAAATACTTCACACATTTCTTTTGCTCTACTTACTGCTTCTTTAGAGTGATTATTTACCTTACAATATGCTGATATAAAGCTCCCTATTAAGAATGCCCATGTTGTCCCCATATGATATGCTAAATCCCTTTTCATAAGTGGTCCTATATATTCGCTCTTAAAATCTTTATCTAAGTATGACAGCGATCTCAATCCATAAGTCGAATATAATTCTTTATATACTTTATTCACAACTTTCGCTTCCTTTTCTTTTTCTAACATAGTAAATGGCAATGATACTGCCCATATTTGATTTGGCCTAACTTTCCCATCATAATCATCAACAACATCAAATAAACACTGTTCTTTTTCATTCCAGAATTTTTTGTTAAAGGAGTTTTTAACTTTTCTCGCTAAACTTTCATATTTTGATCCATTCATTTCATACTTTCTACATAACCAATCCATTATGCAAAGGGCATTATACCAAAGAGCATTTATTTCTACTGGTTTACCATGCCTTGGAGTAACAACCATTTCGTCTACTCTTACATCCATCCACGTTACTTGATCCAATCCGCTGCCAGCATGAATAAGACAATCATCATCCATACCTATTGAAAAATGTGTGCCATTTGAATAAGCATCAATAATTTCAATTAACTTGTCGAATAATTTATCATTAACAAACTTAAAATCACTTTTCTTTCCAGTATATTTTAAATACTTATATACAGCTTGTATATACCATAATGATGCATCTGCAGTATTGTAAAACGCTTGTGTTCCTTTATCCGCAAAAACATTTGGAACAAGTCCATCTTTTATATATTCTGCAAAAGACTTTAATATTTCTCTTGCATCCTCAAATCTCTTTGTACACAGCGTTAAACCTTCAAAAGCTATCATAGTGTCTCTCCCCCAATCAACAAACCAAGGAAATCCTGCAAGTATTGTTTTCAATCCAGTACTTTTTCTATCTACAATAAAATGGTCAGCTGCTTTTACTAAATTTAATGCAAAAAAATCTTTATAGCCTGATCTATTCAATAATTCATTTGTTCTTTCCTTATATTCTTTAACAATATCAAATCCGTCTTTATCACCTAACTCTTCTACTGTACATTTTAAATAAAACTTTTTAGTTTCAAAAGGCTCTAATTCAATTTCAATATCATATGGCGTATAATGATTATTTAACCCAATAAATCCATTTCTATTTTCAAATTCATAGTAATGATTCTCTTCAATTAATGGATTATAATTAAAATCATTCTGTACTTTTATAAGACTTCTGTCCTTAAATATGCCTGCTGATGACATAAAACTTATTATCTTCTTATCATCTTCATTAGGATACAATTTTAATATATCGTCTTGTAATTCAGTTTTAAAATCCAGCTGCTCAGAAGCCTTAAATGTACCAGCTTCCTTAAAATTAAACAGTGGTGTAATATCAATTTTAGCCTTAGAACTTCCATTTTCAATCTCATAACATATAGCTACAGTATTATATCCATATTCCATAGCTATAGTTTTTTTTACATTTATATCTTCTATTTGATAAATATATTGAGGCACTGAATCAAATATAAAACTTTTGAGATACTCATAACCATTCTTCGTATAATCCTTATATTCCTGACAAGTCAAATCATATGTTCTTCCATCTGTGACGATTTTTTCCTGAGTTCTATATAATATTGAATAACGTTCTACTGGCGGATTCATTGCTGCTATTAAATACCCATTATGACATCTAAATCCACTATTAATGATAGTTTGACTGCTATACCCGCCAATACCATTGCCTATCATCCATTCTCTCTCGTTTCCTTCCTTTATATTTCTCCAGTATCCTCTTCCGAACCTATATGTTAATTCCATGACTACTCCTCTTCAAAATTATTTTTTCATTTATAATTAATAAGTACATATTGCTGATTTAATTAAATATCTTTTTCATTTATAAATAAAATCAAATCGCAAAATGGATATTTTTTATCAGCCCATGATGTAAACGGACTTGTTATTTATTTGATTGAACCTTATATAGAATCAACCTTCCTAATTAATACACCTTTTTTAAGCAGTCTATTATTAGAATATAAATTACTAAACAAAACACTACCATTATTCTCTATTAAAACATCTATATTTGAACAATTTAGTAAAATTTCTAACCTATTCCCATTTTCATCTATTTTAATATATTCTATTACCCTGCTATTTTTAATTGTATTTGGAAAATGAAAATTACGGCTTCTAAATAATTTTTGCTCTTTTCTTAAATTAATCAACGCCTTCATTATATTAATCTTATCATCATAAATTCCACTTTTTATTTCATCCCATGGCATACATCTTCGGCAATCGGGATCATACTTTCCTTCAAGTGCAACTTCTGTACCATAAAATATGCATGGACTTCCTGGCATCGTAAATAGTACAGCTAGCTGTTGATAAAATACGTTAATGTCTTTTACTCTTGAAATTAAGCGTTCTGTATCATGAGAATCCAACAAATTAAATAACACATCATTATTTTGCTGCATATATATTGTATAGCATCTATTTATTGTGTACTCAAAATCATCCTTAGTTAAACTCTTATCTATCCAGAAGTCTGATATACTACTAGTTAGTGAATAATTCATAATAGCATCAAATTCATCACCTCTAAGCCAAGGAATAGAATCATGCCATATTTCACCTAAAATATAGAAGTCTGGATTTAACGATTTCATTTTTTCTCTAAGCTTCTTACAGAACTTATGCGAAATTTCATTTGCAACATCTAATCTTAATCCATCAATCTTATAATTTTTTACCCAATACTCACATACCTTAATTAAATAATCAATTACTTCTGGATTATTTGTATTTAATTTTGGCATTTTCTGATTAAAGGCAAAAGAATAAAATCGTCCATCCTTTGTATCGTGATTATTATCATCAAAAGGCCACTTATTTACCATAAACCAACTATAATATTTGGAACTAGGACCATTTTCAAGTACATCTAACCATGGTCCAAACTTAGCTCCACAATGATTAAACACTCCATCAAGCATAATCCTAATCCCTTTTTCATGTGCTTTATTTACAAGCTTTCTAAATACATTTTCATCTCCAAAATTAGGATCTATTTTCATATAATCAGTTGTATCATATTTATGTGCTGACGGAGATTCGAATATTGGATTTAAATATATGCCTGTAATTCCTATTTCTTTTAAATAATTTAATTTATTTATTATCCCCTGCAAATCCCCACCATAAAACTCTTCATTTGTAACGCCTCCTTTATGCCAAGGCTGGACCCCTTTGGGATTAATTGAAGGATTTCCATTACAAAAACGCTCTGGGAATATCTGATACCAAACCATATCATTTACCCATGCTGGTGTTTTATTTATATCAGCTTCATTCATCCATGGAAATGTAAAACATTGCAACATTTTTCCGTCCAATTGCATTTGTTTTTCACTTAAAAAACAATCTTCAAAATAAAACCAGGTTTCTTCATTCCCCGTTAATTCAAAATAGTATTTACATCTTTTATACTTCAGTTTCAAAGTAGTTGTCCACCATATTTGGTGCTTTAATCTCTTTTTAAATGGAATTTCTTCTCTTTTTCCTTTCCATTTCCATTCGCCACCTAAAATTCCTCCATCAAATGGATCACCATAATATATAAACACTTTTTCTACATCATAACCAGTCTTTATATTTACAATTAAATTGTCTTTATCAATTGAATAACATAAGTTATCTGAGGCTCTATGATATACAGCTTCGAATCTCATAAGAATTCCTTCCCCTTTTCACTTATATATAACTATTACGCTACTTTGATCATTGGATTTGATACCTCCTCCATATTTAACACTAAAGATTCCAAATTATTTGTAGAATCTATAGTTCCAAGATCAATCTTGCCTAAAGTCTCATTTACATTAGATATAGCTAACGATAATTCCTTACTTTTATCATTTAAAATCAATGATTCTGAATTCACATCTTCAGCTTATGAATTAACATTACTTAATAAAATTAATTTTAATAAAAGTAACGCTGCAAATAATTATTATTGGAATAATTGAAATACAGAACATACTTTCCAATAATTTAAAATGCAAACTTTTAGATTTTTTAATAGTTACATCATTGTTTTTTGAATTTTCTTTAGTTGAAAGATTTTTATAGAAAAACTTTTTAATTTTATTAAAATTGCTACTTATTTTCTAATCCTTAGTTGGCTTCATTATATACTCACGTCCCCACTTTAGCCTTTTACTGATCCAGCAGTTAATCCTTTTGCAAAGAATTTTTGTGAAAATACTGATATCAAAACAACTGGTAATGATGCCATTATTGCAGCCGCTGAATATTGAGTCCAGTTAGCTGAAAAATGATCTTTAATGAATCCTTGCATACCTGTTGCTAGAGTTTCTGTATATTGATCTTTTATAAGAGCTGATGTAAATAAAAATTCGCTATAAGCTCCAACAAAAGCAAATATAAATATTACTATTATCATATTCTTTATTAGTGGCAATACTACCTTAATGAAAGCTTGAAAAGTTGTTGCTCCATCTATATATGCAGTTTCAGTTAATTCTTTTGGAATTCCATCCATGTATCCCTTCATAAGCCAGATGTTATATGCACTACCTACTGATATAATTAATATTAATGGTAATAAATTATCCATTCCACCCCGAATATTATATGCAACACTTAAAATTGCTGGTAATGCCATTGTATTTGGAAACATCTGTAATATCAAAAGTGTCATAAGTCCAAATTTTCTACCTTTAAACCTAAGCTTAGAAAACGCAAAAGCTGCTGGAATTGTCATGATTAGCTGCATCATAGCAACGCTAAAACAAACAACTAATGAATTTCTTGCCCATATTAAAAACTTAGTTTGAGTTATTACTTTTACATAATTCTCTAAAGTAAATGATTTAGGAAAAATAGAGGTTTGCGTAAATGAATTACCTTTAGCCATAGATGCTGAAACAACTGCCATGATTGGAATAAGAACTATTACAATCATAATCCAAAGTACTATCCTTGAAATCCATGCAGTTCTTATTTCTGCTGGTCTTAATTTTTTTACATATTTTAATTTTATGTTTTGTATTTCTTCACTTTGTCCTTCTGTATTATTTAATTTCAAATTCCCTGCATTTGATGTCATTTTAATCAACCTCCTCAAATTGTCCTGATGCTTTCATTTGTATGTATGAAATTGTAGCTAAAATTATAAATATAATAATGCTTATAGTGGAAGCAATTTCATATCTTCCAAATGTTATTGACAATTTATAATTTACTGAAGCCAATATATCTGTGAAACCTGCAAATTGTGTTCCAGGTCTTGCCGGATTACCATTAGTAATTAAATATGCTTGACCAAAATTATTAAAGTTAAATGCAAAGGATGAAATAACTAATGGATATGCTGTTTGTGCAAGCGAAGGTAAAGTTATTTTAATAAATTTTACAAACTTGCTGGCTCCATCAACGTCAGCTGCTTCATAATATGTTTTAGGTATCGATTGAAGTGAACCCAAACAAATATTCATGGCATATGGAAATCCTAGCCATATAGTTACTATGATTATTGCAATTCTTGCCCATAATGGATTAGTTAACCATGGAATAGGCGCTGAAATAGCATGTACACTTATAAGTAAATTATTAATTGCCCCATAACTTCCATTTAATAAACCTTGCCATGAAAGTATTGCAACAGTAGCTGGTAATGCCCATGGAATAATTAAAATTGCTTTATAAAGCCCTCGTTCTTTTATATTTTCATTATTTACAAGAATTGCCATAATTAGTCCTAACAAAAATGTTCCTGCAGTTGCCAATGTAGCAAAGACACATGTCCATATAAATACCGGAAAAAATACTTCTTTAAATGGACCAGCAAATACTTCTTTAAAATTTGCAATTCCTACAAAATTAATTTTTCCTTGTGAATACATAGTATAGTCTGTAAATGCCAAATATATTGTATTAAGTATTGGTAATATTGAAAATATAATTATTGAAATAATGGCTGGTAATAAATACGGCACTGATTTCAAAGTATGTGTTATTTTTTTTGTTTTGGCTTGTTTCATAATTGCCCACCTCTTTGATATAAAAAAATTTAAATCTAGTATTTCTTAATCTTACTTTTTTTATATAAATAATTTATTTAATCTCTTATGTCAATATCACTAAAATATATTATACTAATTGAATTTACTAATAAAGCCAAATTTAAATATATGCCTTTTTCTCTATGATTTTTATCATGGAAAAAAATAAAATTAATGAAATTTATTCATATATTTATCCAAACAGATAAACATATTGTGATAACCAATGTCCAATTAAAGAACATTGATTGTTTAAAGTTGCTATTTTATAACTTGCAAAGTTATCCTTGAATGCTAAACTATAACTTTATAACTAAGACCATCTAGTTCAAATCCATCAATAGACTGTTTGCTATGTCCAAAATTCATAAATACTTTAACTCTTTTTTCTGCATACACTCTTTCAAATGCAAACATCATTTCTTTATGTCCAACAAATTGTATAGTCCCTTTTTGCAATGCTTCACTACTATTTCTAAGTTCTATTAAACCTTTTACATGATTATATATATCATAATTCCATTTACTTTCATTCCATTCCATAGTTCCTCTACAATAAGGGTCATTTTCTCCTTTCATACCTATTTCATCTCCATAATATACAAGAGGCATTCCTGGGAATAAAAATAAAAATGCATAGAATAATTTTTCTCTCTTTATATCTCCTCTGCAGAAATTAAAAATCCTTTCTGTATCATGACTTCCAGACATATTAAAGCAGCAATGTATATTCTGCCCGTATGTTTCTTCTATGAAATTCCATTCATCTATGAATATTGATGCATCAATGCTTTGTCTTATAACTGCTTTTTGCACTAAATCTCTAAATGAATAATTCATTACTCCATCAAAATATTGAGGCACAAATTTCTTGCCACACCCCCATATTTCACCTACTATATATAAGCTAGTAGATTTTCTTATTTTTTCTAACATAGAGTCTTCAATATAATATGGTACATCTAGTCTTAATCCATCTATTTTCATCCCTTCCCAATACTTAATAACATCAACTATATACTTTTGAACTTCAACATTTTCAGTATTAAGACGCGGCATATCTATACATCCTCCAAAATTTCTATAATTAGGTGGACTTTCCACTTTAACTGGATAACTAAAAATAGTATACCAATCCTTATATTTTGATCTTTCTTGATTTTCTAATATATCTTTGAAAGCAAAAAAATCTGGGCTAGTATGGTTAAAAACTCCATCAATAATAACTTTTATATTTTTTTTATGACATGAATCTACTAATTCTCTAAAATCATCTAAAGTTCCAAAAGAACTATCTATATTATAATAGTTAACAGTATCATACTTATGATTAGAATTTGCCTGAAAAATTGGATTTAAATAAATTGCACTAACACCGAGTTTTGATAGATAATCAAGTTTCTCTTTAATTCCAATTAAATCACCTCCCATAACACATTGTCCATCAACTTCACTTTCCCATTCTTTTAAACCTTCAACATTATTATTTTGTCTTGATTTATTAAATCTGTCTGGAAAAATTTGATATATTATTTCACCTTTCATCAATTATTCCTCCTAATTTATACATTATTATCTACCTATATTTCGCTTCAATTATGGAAACATGGATTTTATAAGGCTTTAGGATCTAACCATGCGGTTTTTCCATTTAGAAGCGAAAAGTAGATATTTAATATTTTTGTGTGCCAAATATAATATGCATGATGAAATTTTTCTTTAAATTAACATTTATATTTAACGATTTACAGTACTATCAATCCCAGAGTCTATAGCTGCTGATGTAGTTGTATTAACGCTCTTCAAATTACTCTTTACACCATCATTTATATAATCTTCTGCCTTAGTCACTTTTACATTCCAATTCTGTCCACCATTATTATCCCAATAGTCTGTTGGTGAAATAATATGAATACAGTAATTTAGAATATCATTATTATTTACTGTAATAGTTGCTTCAAATTCTCCATTGGAATTCTTAGTCATATTTACATCTTGAATGTTTTTCCATCCATTAGTTCCATAATGAAGTGTTACTTTTTGTGCATTAGTATTCTTATATGAAACTTTATATTGTACGTTCTTTTGATCTGGATTTGGTGTTTCATTATTAACAACATAAATCTTCCCACTATTTTCTCCTAAATTCACTGATATTTGTTTTCCTGTAACACCTCCTTGTTGAACTGTGATCGAATCATTTACATCAAAAAGATTTACAAATTTATCTCCAACTTTTATAGTACTTTCAGCTCTAATTGGAATGGTCGCACTTTGATCTCCATCTGAATTATTAAATACATTTACAACTTCTTGTCCAACATTTTCTCCTGAATCCATCCTTCTTGAGAATGCATATAAATGTGGTGAAGACCACATTTCTCTTTGAGTACCTTCTCTTAAGGCTTCATATTTTTGCCTAAATGAATTCAATTTGTTAATTAGTTTATAAGTATCTGTATTCTCATTAAAATAATCTGTAATTACATTTCCATTGTAATCCTTTTTAACCATTGACCAACGATTCCATGTATCTGCAATACCATTTATACTTGCTCCATTTGCATTACCTTTGTTTTGTTCTGTACCTTGAAATACTGTTGGTACCCCTCTTACAGTAAACATGAAAACAAGTGCATTTTGAAGTTTTTTTACATTACCATTTGCTACTGTTAAAAATCTATTACGATCATGATTATCTATAAAAGTCACCATATGATTTGCATAACCATTATATTTATTGTCTTGTGCTAAAATATTTTTAATAGAGCAAGTACCTGATGATGACATGTCATCAAAAGATTGTCCTGATGCAAAATCATTATTTATTGCTTGATATAATGGAAAATCTAGCATTCCCCATTCTGCATCGGATCCAACCCACTTCTTCACAAAATCTACATTCATATCAAAATTTTCTCCAAAAGTATTAACTCCTATATACTTTTGTAACTCGTTAATATAAGATGGTTTCATACATTTTGCTGCGTCAACCCTTGCTGCATCAGCTCCAGTATAATCAAACCATGACTTAATAGCATTATTCATAGCTGCCTTAGCATCAGAATTATCTTGATTTAAATCATCTAAACCGCCCAAATCATGATCATCTAACATTTGGGGATCAGAGTGTTCTCTTGACCAATCAATATCGCCATTATGATGATACCAATTTGGATTATTAAAAGGTGCTGCCGGCTCAAACCCCTTGATGTCATAATAAGCTTGTTTTCCTAACATATAATCCCCAACATGATTTGGAACTATATCTATTATTACTTTAATCCCCTTTTCGTGAGCTTTATCTACTAACTCCTTTAGCTTTTCTTTTGTTCCAAAATAAGGATTTGCCTTATTGGGATCTTTCACATTATATCCATGATAAGCTGTAGGCCATACTTTTCCTGTGCCATCAGCTCTAGACCACATTTGTGGTTCCGCAACCGGTGATATCCAAATGGCTGAGTATCCCATGCCCTTAATATAATCTAACTTATCAATAACACCTTGCCAATCTCCGCCGTGCATATATCTAAAATCATCTTCAAGATTTTCTGTATTACGAAATGCATCTCCTGTAGCATTATTTGTTTTATCTCCATCATAAAATCTGTCTACCATAATTTGATAAATAGTATCGTTTTCACTTAGATTTCCAATTGCCGCTTGTGCCTTGCTTCCACTCATAAACATGTTAGTGCTTGAAACAATTGTTGCAACTAAGATAGATAATATTACCTTGTTAAATTTTCTTCTAAACATAACTTTCCCCCACTATTATATATTTTTATTAGTCATTCACATAATTATGAAAAACTAATAAATGATTTTATAAAATTACCTTGTCATAATTTCATCAAAATAAGCACATAAAAATCAAAAATATCGTCGTCTTCGCATTCCTTTATTTCTTTAAATGTATTACATTAGGTAAACCGGTTTCCCTATTTAGTATACTACCATCTTAAATGGATTTCAATACATTTCTGAAAACATTTACCAATATAATTACATAGAATGTACACTAAACTCCACTATATAGCTAGAGAACTTCTTTTGGCTTGTGTATTTTGAAAATATTAATATTAAAAAGATGCTAAAGTTAATTGTTTTCAATCACTTTAGCACTACATGTTATTTTCTTAATTTACTTTTTTATTTTTGTTGCTTTATACCTTCTTTAATTTGATCTACTATTTGTTTTGCAGTTTCTTTCGAATCCATTGATCCGCTTATTAAAGATATTATATTATTTTTTACCGGAGTCCAAGTAGTTTGAATTTCTGGAATATTAGGCATTGCTGTAGCAACTTCTAATTGTTTAGCAAATACATCCATGTTTCCGGCCGCTTTAAACGCATCACTTTCTATACCTGCTTTTGAAACTGGAATTCTATTTCCTTGCTTAATCATTAGGTCATCACTATTTTCCATAAGATACTTCATTAACTCCCATGATAAGTCTTGATTAGGTGACTTTGAACTTACAAATGCAGTTTGAACTCCCATCAATGTTGAAACAGTTTTCCCACCTAATGTTGGCATTGGAGCTATACCAAAATTAATTCCTGAATCTTTAAATGCTTCTATATCCCATGGTCCTGAAATATAAAATGCTGATTTACCTGATTGGAAATCTGCTTTAGCTATATCATCAGTAATATCTTGAGACATTAATTTGTCTTTAACAATTAAATCTTGAATGAATTGATATCCTTTTATCGCACCTTCATTGCCTAATCCAATATCGTTTGAATCAACAGTTCCATTATTATTTTTAAAAATATAGCTACCTTGCGATGCTAAAAATCCATAACTTCTGTATAAATCAGTTACATCGTATTCAAATCCTACTTTTTTGCCTAATTCAACAACTTCTTCCATAGTTTTTGGTACTTCTGAAACTTTATCTTTATTATAAAATAGAGCACTAGTTTCAGCTGCTAATGGAACTGCATATTTTTTTCCTTCTATAGTCACTGAATCTATTACTTGTTTAGATGTATATTTACTCTCATCTATAAAACCACTTGGCACTTCTGAAAGTAAACCAGCTTTTTGAAATGTTCCTAAGTTATCATTAGGTACACCAAAAAGTATATCTGGACCTTTAGAACTATTAGCGGCTTGTATATATGCTTGCATCTCCCCTTTATCATCTACAACATTAACCTTAACTCCCTTTTCACTTCCCCATTTTTCCGCTACTTTAGTAAGCTCTGTAATCTCTTTTTCTTTCAAATGTGACCAAACTGTAATTTCTTTAGCATTATTACTTGTAGCTGTTGTTCCTCCACATCCTACAAATGTTCCTGCAACTAAAGTTGCTGCCACGATTGATGCTAATACTTTATTTTTTTTTACCATTTTTCAATTCTCCCTCCTAATTTATAATCTTTTACAGAAAATATTTACTTCTTGTAACTACTAGGCTTATAAACAAAATACTAAAAATCATCTTTTTATTAATTCATTCAAATAAGCATATTATAAAGTTGAAAATTATATTCTTCTGTCTTACAAATTCTTTAAATACATTGAAAATTTAAGAAACCGGTTTACTCATTTTAGTATACTGCAATATTGAATCAATTTCAATATATTGTATTAACTTCCACCAGATATATTGTTTTATTAAGGCATATGCTAAAAGACTTATGAAAAAATTAAAATATAAGTTTATAACACTTAATACCTACATTTTAGGTAATAGTCTTTATGCTTGTGAACAAATCTATAAATTATGCAATGAGTACAATTGGAAATTCATTTTTCAATTTAGAGAAGGAACTTTAAATGAGTTTAAGAGGATTTAGATGATATAAATAAATTTAATCTTTAGCACTGAAATGTGCAACTATATATGTATTTTTAGATTATTATGCTAAACTTATAGAAGTATAAAAAATTTCTAAAATACTTTACAATAAATAGTAATATTATTAATAACAATGTACATATCGAAAAAAATCAAATAATGTTTTATAATATTTAAATAATCAATTTCACACATAAGGAGTTAAAAATGAAAGTTACTATAAATGATATAGCTCACGCAGCAAATGTATCTAAATCAACGGTATCCAAAGTTATAAATAATCATAAATCTATTTCTGAAAGTACAAAGCTCAAAGTAAGAAACATTATGAAAGAGCTTAACTATATTCCAAATAATTCGGCAAGGCAGCTAGCTCGCCAGAATAGTTTTAATATAGGTCTTCTAGTAGATATTAGCAGAAAGGAATATTTTCTTGATTTCTTTTTCTATAATATTATTGGTGGAGTTGAAAGTATAGTTGGAATCAATAACTATGAGTTAACCCTATCAAACATAAATTCACTAGAATGCAAAGCAGAATTTCTAAATCGATTGATATATAGTAAAAAAGTAGATGGAATCATAATACCTACCTCAATAGTCAATTCGGAAATTATTAGTAAGCTCAACGGTTTAAACTTTCCTTATGTCCTTATTGGTCAGCCAAAGGAATTTAAGAATAGTACCAGCTGGGTTGATGTTAATAATACTGTAGGAGGAGAACTGGCCACATGTCATTTAATAGAACAAGGTTATAAAAATATAGCCTTTATTGGTGGCAAATCAAATGAAATAATATCTTTCAATCGGCTTCTTGGTTATAAAAACATACTTTCTAAATTAAATTTTACTAAAAATAATTTATACATAAAAGAAGGCAACTCAGACAAGGAAAGTGGTTATGAACTTACACTTCAATTATTATCAGATTTTCCTGAAATAGATGCCATACTATGCATAAATAATTATGTTGCATTTGGTGTACTTAAAGCACTTAAAGAAAAGGGCTTAAATAGCCCCACAGATATTGGAATTGTGACTTTTGACAATGAACCATTTTCTGCTTACACCACTCCATCCTTAACTTGTCTAGATGTAGATACATTTAAACTTGGTGAAGTGGCAGCTGAAATTTTAATGAAAAAAATTCAAAATCCAAATTCTCAGAATGAAATAACCCTAATATCACCTAAATTACTTATACGTGAATCTAGCCTATTGAAAAAACCATGAACCTGAGCAATTTCATGGTTTTTCTATACAAAAACATTTTAAATTAATCTTGATTAACTCTATATAAATTCCTATACTCTAAAAAATACTCTGTTGCAGAACTGTTCAACTGTAGCACGACATGCAAAATATAATTATCTCCTTATTCTACAAAATTGCTAAAATGCCTTTGTTTTCAAAATATAACGAGGATTTTGAGAAAGGAAGCAAAACGTAAGTATTATTTAAATTTATCATTTATAAAGGAACTTTCATAAAATTTATAAAAAGCGTTTAAACCTAGATAAATGTAACCTTTAACTCTTTATTTGCTATATATTTATATCATCTCTTTTATAATAAACATTAGTCATGACTACTTCTAAATCTGCAAGGTCTGCATTCTTAGAATCAAGGACATAAAGTATGTAATTAGTACGCAACAAAGTTTCAATTAGTGTGAGAATAAATTAATCCTATGTTTCTGTTTTTTACCATTCATAGTGAATATCCTTCTAATTATTATTTTTAAGAAATATATCAAAGAAAATGTCAACTGAACTAAGTTATCTTTACAAGCTATCACATTCTATGCTGCTAAAAAGTTGCCAAAGTTGTTCCGCAATTATTGGTGCAGGGTATGGCTTAGAGTTATATATCCACCATTCTAATACGCCAACACCAGCTGATACTAAAAATTCTACAGAAATCTCTTTATTGACTTTTTGTTCAGATAAATCTATACGGTTGATCAATCCGTCTTTAAATATTTCTTTCATACGCTTTCGAAAGACAGAACTTTCTTTATTTGATAACATAGCGGAATAAATTTCATAATTGACTTCAAGATGTTCAAAAACACGTATAAGGCTAGACTTAGATGTTATTTTTTCTACTTTATGGTCTTGGATACACGCCTTTGTTAATTGCGTTAAATAATTGTCCAAACACTTGTCCCTTAAATCATATTTATCAGTAAAATGGAGGTAAACTGTTCCTCTATTAACATTAGCTTTTTCTGCGATTTCGCCAATGGTAATACTTTCCAAATCTTTTTTTAAAATAAGTATCATAAAAGCATCCATGATTGCCTGTTTAGATTTTTCAATTCGTCTATCCATCTTAATACTTCCTTTCACCATAATAATTAACATATTAAACGTAATTGTTGATTTTTCAACAAATCCCATACTATTACTTATTGAACCACCTAATTGTATCTGATAATATAAAATTATTCAACACACGTTGAATAAAAAACAATGTTAAGAAGGAGATAAATTATGAAAGCAATCGGTTTAACAGTTTTCGGTAACCCAGGTACATTTGAAGAAATAGATGTGAATTTACCAGATTTAAAAGACAACCAAGTACTTGTTGAAGTGAAGGCCTCATCAATTAATCCCGGCGACGAACCTTTACGTACTGGAGAAATATTTAAAAGCTCTGTTGGAGGACAATGGTCTGAGAAATTACCAATATTTCTTGGAAGTGAAGTCGCTGGTATTATAAAAGCTGTTGGAAAAAAGGTTACTCGGTTTAAAGTCCATGACCGTGTTATGGGATTAGCCATCCATTCAGGAGTATATCAGGATTTCGTTGCAGTAGATGAGGATCATCTTACAAAATTTTCAGAAAATATATCATATGAGATTGCAGGTGCTGCGCCAACAATTGCGTTAACAGCAAAGCAAGCATTATTTGATCACGGGAACCTTTTAAAAGGACAAAGAGTTTTAATTCAAGGTGGTGCCGGCGGTGTCGGTCATGTAGCTATACAATTAGCAAAAAATCATGGTGCTTATGTTATAACGACTGCAAGAAAAAACAATTATGATTTTGTAAAAGCTTTAGGAGCAGATGAAGTATACGATTATACTGAATTTGATATTGCAGATATAATCCACGAAAAAGTTGATCTGGTAATTGATACTGTTATGGAGACATCCATTATTAAAAATAATGGTGCGTTAGGTGAAGTTGGAAAGAAAAGCCTCTCGGTTATTAAAGATAATGGGAAATATGTATCAATTGTTTCTTTTGGATTAAATAGCTATCCGATGAAACGTAATATTGATGCACACTTTTTCCAATCTAAACCAAACCACTCAGACTTTGAAAAAATCATGAATTGGATTGAAATGAAAGAACTGCACATTCATATAGATAAAATTTTTCCTTTATCTCCTCAAGGAATTGAAGAAGCTTACATTCATAGTAAAAAGCAACCTAAAAAGGGGCGAATCTCAGTATCAAAAATTCAAAAATAAGTTAAATGGAGTAGCGGAGCATATTATTGGAGAAATGCTCCCTTCCACTTTTTGTATTCACTTTTGAAACAACTCAACTCCTTTAAAATCAAGTTTTCTGAGCTAGCATATTGACTAACTCCAAGTGTATACTTAACGAACATAAAAATACATAACTAACTCAAATAAAAATCCCCCCAAACCATCAGTCTGAGGGAACATAAAACGCACTTCAATATTTATCTAAAATCCTTGAAAGTCTTTCATACCAACCTATTTCTTCACTATCTTTACCACTGTTTCAACGTGTAATAGGTACTCTAAATAAATCCGCAAAATTGTACCAATTCCTAGTTGTACTCTCTATATTTTTTAGCAATATTCCATACTTTTATATATAATAACTGTTACTTTATCTCTTTCACTCTACCAACAATACCATTATCAAGCATCACTTTTATACCATGATGATGCTCTGATGAATTGGTAAGTATCTTTGCCACTATTCCTTCTGTTAATTTTCCTGTACGTTGATCTTGCTTTTGAACAACTAGAACTGTCGCTCCTATTTTAATATTACTTCTCTTTGTTCCGTTCATTTCGATTTCCTCTCATCTATGCTTAATATTTATCTCATTTTACACTAAACTAATTATTATTTAAATCTTTCACATAATAATTCTTACCTTAGAACAGTTAATCTATTCTACGCACTTATTTCTATACCTAATTAGTATCCTGCCTCTCTATATCCTTTGAACTGTAATGCGTACCCTTTCTTTTTGTTTTCCCATTCACTACTTCAATATTACTCCTAGATTTCATCTCTTCTTGAACCTTCTGAAATACCTCGTTAATAATAATGGGTTCATGAGAATCTTTCATTAAATATTGTTCCTGTTCTCCATAATTTATTTTTTGCTGGGTATTAGGAAACTGTCCAGTATATGTTTTTCCTAAAATTACATTACCTATGTACTTTTCATTTGTAAGCATTTTCTGAATAGTACGTTTGGACCATATATCTTTTCCTGTAGAAGACTTTATATTGTTAAATGCTAATTCCTTCATAATCATGTTTATACTATATCCACTTAAATACAAATCAAAAACTTTTCTTACCACCTCAGCCTGTTCCTCATTAATAACTAATTCACCTATTTCTGACTGGCCATAGCCATACACTTTCGAGTATAAAGCTTTGATTCTCCAGATTCAAATCCACACTTTAATCCCCATTTAATTGCTACACTTAATGACTCACTTTCTGATTGAGCAAGTGAAGCTGATAGTGCCATAACTAAGTCACTATCTCTATCTTTGCTACTTACATTTTCCTGATTAAATATCACTTCAATTCCTAAAGATCTGAGCTTATTAACTGTATCTATTAAATCAACAGTATTTCTGCTAAAGCGGCTAATTGACTTGACTAGAATAATATCAAAATAATTTTCATAACTATCAAAGATCATTTCTTGGAAACCAGATCTTTAATACCATCACCAAATTTTTTTAGCCTTTAAGTGACCTTTCAATGTTCTAAATCTATTTTCTGGCCAACACCAGTACCATCTAACTATATTATACTTATTGAAACTACACAGCTACTTAGGAGTTTAACAATACATTATTTATATTAAACAATTTCGCAAAACTCATACAAATACTCAAAACCATTAATTCTGCGTAAAAGTTAGACCCCCTAAAGCAAAAATTCCCCAACGCCGAAGTCTTGGAGAACATAAAACACACTATGAAATTTTCTTAAAAACCTTGAAACCCTTTGATATCAGCAATTGTTACAAGGAACACATACCTCAGGCAAGCTTCGGTATGCGGGCTTTCACACTAAATTCAATCTGCGCTTGCTTGATTTCATTAAGTGTTCAATGCCAGCTTAACAACTGTCTCAACGTGAGGTGTATTTGGGAACATGTCTTTCACCTTAGTCTGAATCACCTTATATCCTCTCTCAGTTAATACCTTTAAATCAGTAACTAATGTCTTTGGATTACAAGAAACGTAAATTATTTCAGGTGCATTGAATTTAATTACATAATCTAAAGCCTTAGGATGCACTCCTGTTCTTGGTGGGTCTAGAATTATTATTTCTGGTTTATCTTTTATTGTTTTAATTATTTCAGCTACATCTCCTGCTAAGAATTCACAATTATTTAGTCCATTTAACTTAGCATTTTCTTTTGCAGCCTCAACTGCTTCTTCTATAAGTTCTATTCCTACCACTTTTTTAGCATTTGGGGCTACTATTTGGCCGATAGTTCCAGTACCACAATAAAGATCAAATACAACTTTATCTTGGCTATCTCCCATAAAATCTTTAACTATTGAATAAAGACTTTCTGCTCCTTTTGTGTTTGTTTGAAAAAAAGAAAATGGTGATATATTAAATTGTAATCCTAATAAGGTTTCTCTAATGTAATCTTTTCCGTGCAATACATTAACCTTTTCTGGGATTACAGCATCAGATCTTGAATCATTTTCTGTATGTAATATTGATACTAAATTTCCTTTATAACTTTGATCCTTTAGTAATTTAACATATTCACCCAAATCAAAATCTATTTGAGTTGTCGTAACAAGATTAACTAAGATTTCACCTGTATTTTGTGCTTTTCTTATTACTAAATGCCTTAAATATCCTTCTGCCTTCATTACTCTATAATAAGGCAAATCTGTTCCTCTGAAATATTCTACTGTTAATTTTATTATTTTTCTATAATCTTCATCAACAAGTTTGCAATCATCAACTGTTACTATTCCAAAAGATTTTCCTCTCATATGCATTCCAAGAGAAAGTGGTGCACCTTTAGCTTCATCTCCAAAAGTGAATTCCATCTTGTTTCTGTATTCCCATTGATCAGGACTTCCCATTATTCCTAAATATTCGCCCATATCAACATCAGCTTCTTTGAATAAGCTCTTAACTTCTTCACCTAAAAATTCTAATTGCTTTTCATAAGGTATAGTTTGTGAAGAACACCCTCCACAAAGTCCAAAATGAGAGCATACTGATTCAACTTCATAATCAGCCTTTTCTTCAACACTTAATAATTTAAGTTCTGCATACTCTTCTTTTTTCTTTTTAACTCTTCCAGTAATAGTTTGACCTGGGAAAGCATTCTTAACATATATTATTTTATCCTCAGCATATCCCATTCCTGTCGATGGAAATTGTGTTTTTTCTATTTTAACGCTTAATTCGCTTCCTTTTTTCATCATCTACTCCTATAATATATATTCTTTAATGTATATTTCAATTATCAATGCTCAACTATCAATTGTCAATTGGATTGAAAAGTTTTACTTTAAACTTATATACTATTTTTTCTCTTAATAAAACTATAGAATATAAAATAGTATTTTATATTCTATAGTTTTATTAAAAATTCTTAATTAATTTAAATTTAATATTTTCTTTGCAAAAGTGTTTTCTAGCTTTGTTCTTTCTAATATTGGAGCATATATACAGTTTAAAACAAAATATATTATTCCGCCTGCCAAAATTAGCGCTCCATTATCTCTAACAAACATATATCCAGAAGCAGTTCTCATTATTAAATCAATTAAATATACTAAAACAGCAGACGCGGCAGTCATTATTAATTGATCTAGTAAATTTGCAGCAAACAATGCTCCAATTGAATTTTTTTCATTACTTTTATCTTCTGCATTAACTTCTATATCTTGTTGATCTTCTATAACTGAAGTTATATTCGTTTCCTCAACATTTAATGAAGTTTCTTCTGTTCCTTCTTCATTGTTTACAATTTGATTTTCTTTTATTTCATCTTTTTCCAACAAAGTTTCCCCCTCATTTCTACTCCATACTTGCATCACTTACATTGCTGTCAGCAAATTTGTATTTTTTAGTAGATAATATATATATAATACACTCTTTAGTGGCCAAAACTTGTTCTTTTAAACCATCAACAGTGTTATTTATCTCGACTTGTTTGTCTCCATTTTTTAATTTCTCAATTATTTGCTTGTTTATGTCTGAATAATCTTTATCTTTTTGACCTGTAAAAGCTTCTATGTATTTTTTGAAAGAGGTCTTACCTAAATCAAAATCATTATTTTTTATAGCATTTTCACCATCAAATTTCAAACTCAACTTTAAGGTTATGTCTCCTGTCGCTAAATCATCTCCATAAGTCTTCATACCAAAGTACATACTTTCAATCTTATTAGCTTCTGGTTTAGGATTATCAAAATATATTGAATTATCATTTACTGACTGACCGTTATCCTTTTTTACTTTTTCATCCTTTGAATATTTTAATCCTGATTCCTTAGTTATGCTTTCAATTTTAGCTAATCTATCTTTATAAAGCTTTTGTGTCTGCTCTAAAGAATAATTCTTTGCCCATGTTCCTTCTAAAGCTTTATCCTTCTCATCAGACTGGCTTTCTGTTGTTGTCTCAGCTTTCTTTTCTGTATTACTAGTTGTATTTGTACATGCTGCCAATGATGCTGCTACTACTATACTCATGAATATACTTATTAATTTTTTAGACATGAAATTTCCCCCTTAAATTTGATAGCTGTTACTTTTATGTCTAATGCCTGGCAAATCAATAATACAATTTTATAACTTTTGTATTACAATTCTGTGTCAATATTATACTTTTTTTGTTAATCTTCTATATTATAATTGTTTTAATTTATTAACATTAATTAAACGTGCATGTTTATTATATATTTTTTTGCTCTCCCTTGCAATTATTATCACAGGAGTGACACATTAAAATAACCTTGATACTTTTAAACTTCTAATTGTTCTTTTATTTTTTCAAATATTTTTTCCGTAATTCCAGTGACATTTTTTATATCTTCTATTGAATTAAAATTGCCATTTTTCTGCCTATAATCAAGTATATTCTTTGCTTTAACCTCTCCAATACCACTTAATTTCTTTAATTCCTCAGCTGTAGCAGTATTTATATTTACCTTTCCATTGGAATTAACTACATTTCCAATACTAGTATTTGTATTTTGTAAATCTCTTTTTGCTCCACTTTTGTTTTCTATATAAATCAAATCATGATTTTGTAATTTCTTAGCTCTATTTATATTAGTTAAATCAGCATTTTCTGTAAGTCCACCTGCCATTTCAATAAGATCTCTTACTATAGCATCTTCATGCAATGTATAAACATCAGGTTTTCTGACTTCTCCTTTGATTTCCACTACTATATTTTTGTCTTCATTATTTTTATCCACATTTGAAACTGATTCTGCTTTACTTTGCTTTATATTATTCTTTGAACTACTATTTTTATTGCTTCCTTGCTTATTATCATTCATATTTGAATTAGCTGCAGTATCTTCTGTAAAAATACTTTCTGTATCATTTTTTCTTAATTCTTTATATCCTGAATTAATGTATACAATTCCTATTATGACAATAGTAATAACTAGCAATATTAGTATTCCAACCTTTTTCTTATCTTTTAGTAATTCTTCTATCATTGCATTTCTCACTTCCAAACTTACTTTATAATTATTCTCCCCTATTTTTTCACAATTTATACTATTATTGTATAAGCCTTAAAATTTATATAGCGTAATTTTATTTTTTTTGGTAAAATAACATTTGAATGTAATTTAAATATTTTAATTAAATGCGGAGAATTTTATGAAACGAATTTTAAAAAGAATTAATATATTATTTTTATTTTTATTTTGCTTCGTCTATACAACTGCACAAGCGGAAACTACTCCACCTGAAATAAATGCTCAAGGTTGTGCCTTACTTGACGCATCTACTGGTCAAGTACTATTTGGTAAAAATGAAGAGTCTACTTTTGAACCTGCCTCAACAACTAAGGTAATGACTGCTCTAATTGCTTTACAAAAGTGTAAGCTTGATGACGAAGTCACTGTTCAAGAGGATTATCTAAAGGTAGGCGGAACAGGTGTAGGTTTATTAAAAGGCGATGTATTAACTGTTCGTGATTTACTTTATGGTCTTATTTTGCATTCTGATAATACTTGTGCAAATGCTTTGGCTGATCATATTTCAGGAAATGTAGATGAATTTGCTAAACTTATGAATGAAAAAGCTAAAGAACTTGGTGCTACACATACAAACTTTAAGAATCCTAGTGGTATGCCTGATCCTGAACACATAACTACAGCACATGATTTAGCTCTATTTTTAAGAGAAGCTATGAATAATAAAATATATATGGAAATCTCTCAGACTCCTTCTTACACCCTAACATTAAAAAATGCTCCAACTAGAACATATCCAGTAAATAATAAGAATTACTTGATTAATAAAAATTCTAGATATTTTTATCAATTTGCTATCTGCGGAAAAGATGGGTATACTACAAAGTCAAACCACACTTATGTAGCCGCTGCTGAAAAAGATGGGCATGTACTTGTAGCTGCTTTTTTAAATGCACTTGACAAAGATCAAAATTTCCATGACATGCAATCTGTTTTTAATTATGGATTTAATAATTATTCTTTAGTTCATCTTTATAAACAGGGTGATGAAGTTTCTCAATATAAAATAACAAATAATCTCACTATACCAGTTTTGAGTTCAAAAAATATAGATTATGTTGTTCCTAAAGGAAAAGAAAATTCAGTAACTTCTGAAATGAAAATTGATGATAAAGATTTGAGTAAAGAATCCTTTGAAAAAAATGATAATATTTTAAAGGGAACTGTATTGGTTAATGGGAAAAACTATATGACTGTTGATTTGCAGGCAGGAGCTTCACATCATTATGATTTATCTGTGAAGGCTTTAACTGAAAACGCTTCTCCTACTGTATATATCGGCAGTGCAGCAGTCATTTTAGCAGGATTATTTGGAATAAAAAAACTCGTAGATATTAAATCTAAAAAATAGTTAATTATATATAAATCAAGGGAAGCAAATTTATGCTTCCCTTAATTTATATATAAGATCTAATTAATATGGTACATCTCAATTAGTGAAGATTCTCTGAAGGAAAAGTGAATATCCAATATGCGAGAATCAAAAAGTTCATATACCCAGCTTTTATATTTTGAAACATGAACCCGCTTCATTAATTGACAACTAATCACTTTATTTTGAAGTCAAATATCCACAAGCTGTTAAATATTCAGCAGATAAAACTCCTCCACCTGCTGCTCCTCTTAAGGTATTATGAGAAAGACATACAAACTTGTAATCAAATATCTTATCTTCTCTTAATCTTCCCATACATATTCCCATTCCATTTTCATAATCTCTATCTAAATTAGTTTGAGGTCTATTTTCCTCAGTAAAATATTTCAAAAACTTTTTAGGAGCACTTGGTAGATTTAAAACTACTTCTGGTGCTTTAAAATTTTCCCATAACTCTATTATTTTATCTTTTGAAGGCTTTTTCTTAAAGCTTACATAAACTGCTGCTAAATGCCCATTTGTTACTGGTACTCTTATGCATTGAGTTGTAATAATAGGATTTTTAGCATTTACAACTTTTCCATTTTCTATTTGTCCCCATATTTTTAATGGTTCATTTTCACTTTTTTCTTCTTCACCACCAATGAAAGGAATAACATTGTCCAAAATTTCTGGACATTCTTTAAATGTCTTTCCAGCACCGGAAATTGCTTGATAGGTGCAGGCAAGAATTGTTTGTGGTTCATATTCTATAAGAGCGTTTATTGGAGGCACATAACTTTGTATTGAACAATTAGGCTTTACTGCTATAAATCCTCTCTTAGTACCCAAACGCTTCTTCTGGCTTTCAATAATTCGTGCATGGTCACCATTAATTTCTGGAATCAACACTGGCACATCTTCAACATTTCTATTAGCTGAATTATTAGAAATAACAGGAGTTTCATACTTTGCATAGTCTTCTTCAAGTAATTTTGTATGCTCTTTATCTAATGAAATTGCACAAAAAACAAAATCAACCATATTACTGATTTCTTCAACTTCAAAGGCATCCTTTACTATCATGTTTTTATATTTTTCAGGCAAAGCAATATTCATCTTCCATCTGTTTTCAACCGCTTTTTCATAAGTTATCCCTGCTGAATTTTTACTTGCAGCAAGTACAGTTACTTCAAACCAAGGATGATTTTCCAATAGACACGCAAATCTCTGTCCAACCATACCTGTTGCTCCTATTATTCCAACCTTTAATTTCTTGTTCATTAAAAACACCCCTCAAAATTAATTTTGCTTATCACTTATAGATATGATATCATTTATACATATATTAGTAAAATTGATAATTTCTATTATTATAATCAATTTTTTTGATGGAGATGATTATATGGATTTTAAACAACTTAATGCCTTCTTGGCAATAAGCAAGTTTCAAAGTTTCACTAAAGCTGCTGAATCCTTAGGTTATGCTCAATCTAGTGTAACTACTCAAATTAAACTTCTAGAAAATGAACTTGAAGTAAAACTTTTTGAAAGAATAGGTAAAAACGTAACTCTAACACATGAAGGCAAAAAACTTTTGCCTTATGCAAAGCAAATGTTAAAATTATCAAATGATGTAAAAAATACTGTTTTCAACAAAGAAACTCCAAGTGGAACTTTAACTATTGGAGCTGCTGAATCTTTATGTGTATTGAGACTGCCTGAAATACTTAAAGAATATAAAAGACTTTATCCGGAAGTCGAAGTTTCCTTAAAATTCGGAAGTTGCTCAGATTTCAGGTATTTTTTAACTGACAATATCATTGATGTGGCATTTTCTTTAGGGATAAAAATAGATTCAGATGAGTTTATATCAGAAGTTGAAATTCCTGAACCCATGCTTTTATTAGCTTATCCAGGACATCCACTTATAAATAAGAAAGCAATATTACCAGCGGATATTGAAAATGAACCTCTTATCTTAACAGAAACAGGTTGTAGTTATAGAGCTGCTTTAGAAAATATCCTAACTAACTGCAATGTGAAACCAAACGTAGCATTAGAAACTGGCAGTGTGCAAGCTATTAAACAATTTACAATGAGTGGCCTTGGCATAACACTCCTTCCAAAGGTTGCAGTTGAAGATGAAATAAATAGTGGAAAGCTTATTCCATTAAATTGGTCAGGTCCAGATTTCCAAATAATTTCTCAAGTTCTTTACCATAAGGATAAATGGATTTCTCCTGCCTTAAGCGAATTTCTTAAGTTATCAAAAAATTTTATGGAATCTTATTTTAAATAAAAACGATCAAGAAAATAGTAGATCAATTCAATTTCAAACTACTATCTTCTTGATTTATTTTGCTTCAATAATGTTTTCTTAACTAAACACTAGAAAATTTGAACCAAAACTTTACTCCAATCTCTGAGTTTTCTAAACCATAACTTAAACTATGAAGCTGTAAAATATTTTTAACTATAGCTAATCCAATACCTGTTCTTCTTTCACTTCTATCCCTTGAGCTATCAGCTCTATAAAAAGTATCCCATATTAAATTTATTTTATCTTTTGGAATATGCTGACCTTCATTTTCAATATTAAAAGTATTATTATTTAATATTATACTTATTGTTTTGTTTTCTTCCGTATGATATACAGCATTAGAAATCAGATTATTTACAACTCTCTCTATAAGCATATAGTCAGCACTTAAATTATATACTTTATCTGCCGAATAATTTATATGAATGTTCTTCTCATCAAATATCTTTTCATGCTTTTTTAAAATTTCTTCTATCAGCTTATTTATACAAAACTCTTCTATTTTTAGCTCATATGCTTTAGCTTCCATTTTAGATAAATCCAGCATTTCTAAAACTATCTTATCCATCTTATAGGTTTCATCTATTATTACATCTAAATACTTGTCCCTTTTATCTTCTGCTATCTTTTCTTTAAGACCTTCTCCATAAGTCCTTATAATTCCCAGAGGAGTTTTTAATTCATGAGCTATAGCACTTGTAAGTTCTCGTCTATTTTTCTCTATCATTTCCTGCTTTTCATATGTCTTGTATAAAGCCTTTGTTAAAATTATTGTCATAGCGAGAACCATTATAAATGAAACTAAATACAATGGTATAGCTTTTGGAATTATATCCTCCCATGGGTAATAGTCTGCCTTTAATCCCAAATAATAATTATGATTATTAATGTTTAAGTTATTAATATAATCGTAATTAACTTTCCAGAATGTTTTATTAATATTATTCCTAACATTAAGATGTCCATTCTCATCAACTAGAGCTTTTATTTCCGCTCCTTTTGGCTCTTTTAAATTGTTATATCTTTGAAAAATTTTCTTATATAAATCACTGCTATTTGCTGTATTATAAATATCACTATTATAATGAATCTCCCAATTAGGATTAAAATAATCACTTATATCTACTTTTTTTAATCCCTGTACTCCTTCTACATTAAAATTATATGTTTTAATTTTTTCTCCATTTTCTATCCCTTCATCTGCAGTTACTGGACCATCATTGCTTCCTTTATAAATCTCTAACACTTCTGGTATAATTTCAGTCCCATTAATATACCCCTGACCTTTAATAAAATATCCTTGAGAATTATTTGGGTTTTGATATTTGAATAATTCTATTTCTTCATCCTCTGAAAAATACTTATCTAAATCAATATATCTACTTACATAACAATGATCGCTCTTAGATTTTTCAATTTCTTCTCTTCCTATCCACAACAAATTTCTTGAATCAGCTATTATATTAAAATCTTCATTATATAAATCCGTTCTAGAAAACATCTCCTTACTAAAACCTGATGTAAAATGTGATACTTCTCCATTTATTATAGCTAGATTATTTATATCTTTATTTAAAGCATTTTCACTTTTTCCATCATTCCACCAAAGTCCATTTCTATTTTCTGATAATCTTTCATATTCAATATTATTTATATTATCAGATATTCTATCTTGCAAAACACTTTGCATATACGCAAATTTTGTATTATTTTCATCTACTTTCGATTTATAGTATATTCCAGTAAACACGATTGCAACAATAAAGTAAAACGTAAAAAACATAAGAGCTGTCTTTAAAAATATACTTTTAAATGCCTTTTTAGTTTTCATCCTTCCTCACCTCAAATTTATATCCAACTTTTATGATCGTATGTAAATGATGTGCACTTTCTCCCAATGCCCTTCTTAGCTTTTTAATATGTGTATCCAGTACTCTATCATTTCCATCAAAATCATATCCCCAAAACTTAATTAATAGCTGTTCCCTTTCTATAATCCTATTTTTATTCACAATGAAATAATAAAGTAAATCATATTCCATCTTAGGAAGCGAGATTTCTTCGTTATCTACATAAACTCTATGAGTTTTGCATTCCAAACAAATCTCATCTGCATAAAGCTTGTCCTCTAACATTATTCCTTTTGATCTTTTAATCAAAGAAATGCATTTAGCATACAATACCTTTAATGAGAATGGTTTAGTAATATAATCATCAGCTCCTAGTTTATAGCCATAAAGATTGTCATCTTCATCACTTTTTGCTGTGATAAAAATAATAGGTATATCACTGCTATTTAAAGAACCTTCCAACTTCTCTTTTCGAATTCTTTCACAAACTGAAAAACCATCTAGCTTAGGCATCATAATATCTAGTAACACTAAATCAAAACTCTCACTTTCCATTACTTCCAAAGCTTCAATTCCATCATTTGCACAAACCACCTCACATTCTTTTATTTCAAAATAGTCTTTGATTATCTCTTGCATCCTTTTTTCATCTTCCACCAATAGAATCTTATAAGCCAATTTGTTTCCCCCTTCCTCTTACATGATAATAGTGCTATGTGTATTTTTTCTGTCCTCTATAAAAAAATCACATTATTCATTTGAACAATGTGACTTTTGATTCTTTACAATTTAAAAATAAGGCAATTGTGCCTAATGTTTAATATTAAAAATTTTGTATCTTTCATAGATAATAACTAACATAGAACTATTATATTATCTATCTTAATTTGCTAATCAATTCTTTCATATCCTCTGGAAGTTCTGCTCTAAGTGCCAGTTCTTCTCCACTTCTTGGTGATTTGAAGTTTAAGCCATATGCATGTAATGCCTGCCTCTTAATTAAATCTCCTTCATTATCTCCATCTCCATATAACACATCCCCATATATAGAGTGTCCTAAATGGCCTAAATGAACTCTTATCTGATGAGTTCTTCCAGTTTCAAGCTTGCATTCCACTAAGCTTGCAGCTTTAAATTCTTCTACAACTTTATAGTGAGTTATGCTTCTTTGACCTCTTTCATCTATAACCCTGCGAGTCCCCATTTCAATTCCTTCTGGTTTATATATAGGGAGATCAATTGTCCCTTGCTTTTCTTTCATTATTCCATGGACTATTGCTAAATATCTTTTCTCCACTTTATTTTCAGTCATCTCTTTTGATAACATTCCATGAGAAAATTGATTTTTTGCAATAATTATAAGACCTGAAGTATTCATATCTAATCTAGAAACTAGTCGAACTATATAGTTTTGGCCACTTTCCATAAAATAATTAATAACTCCATTAGCAAGCGTTCCACTTTGATAGCTTTTTGTAGGATGAACCACCATAAAAGGCTTCTTATTAACCACCAATATATCTTCATCTTCATACACTATATCTATATCCATTTTTTCTGGAGCTATATCTTGACTTTCATCTTTTGCTAAATCAATTTTTATTATTTCTCCAGGATTTAGCACTCTATTCATCTTTACAACTTTATCATTAACAAATATCTTTTGATTAATAGATGCACTTCTAATTAATCTTGTAGATAATCCAAGTTCTGTTTTTAAATATTCTCTTATTTTAGTTCCTTGTTCTATTTTATCAACATGCTTTTCTAAAATACTCATTCAGCTTATCTGCTCCTTGCATAATTTTTACTTAATTATTTTTCTTTCCTAAAACTATAATCACATCGTAATCATTATATTCAGCCTTGTTTTCCTTCTTATCAACTTCATTAATGTTTAAAACTTGCTTTATTTCATTTACATTTTCGCTATCATTTGAAAGTACAACGCTTTTTTCACTTGCTTCGCCATTTCCAGTATCAACCTTTGTATATCCAGCATTCTTTAACTTTTCTGCCGCCTTAGCAGCTAAACCACTAGTTTTAGTTCCATTTATTATTTTTATCTTAATATCACTCTTTGATTCACTTGAAGTTAAATTCTTTAAAGATGATGGTACTTCTGATGATGCAAGTGATGATAATAAACTTTTATTTGCATTCTTATCAAAAATCAAATATGATTGTCCATTTAGAGTCTTTGGTGTTCCTGCAATTGTACTCATTATCACATTATCTTTTTTTAACCCCATAAATTTAGTACCATAGCTTAACACCTCAAAAGATGACATATTAGTTTCTACATTATTACCTATCGCTGACATTATGCCTGGCATTCTGAATATTATTAGAGGACTTGTACACTTACTAACAACGCTTGATATAAATTTATGCTGATTTTCTATTCTATCTAAATCACCATTGGCAAATCCACTTCCATCATTATTCTTTCTCCACCTAAAGAATTCTTCTGCTTTCTTTCCATCTAAATGAGCTGTTTCTCCTGCTTTAAAATTAATATGTAAATTTTGAGCTTCATCATCATAAATCATATTTCTATCAATTTCCATATCAACCCCTCCAATGGCATCAATAATTTCATCAAAGGCATTGTAATCAATTTTAACCATATAATTTATATTTACATTCAATATGTTTTCGACTTCTGATTTAATCTTTTGATACCCTCCAATTTCATAAGCCGCATTTATTTTAGCATTTTTGCCATTTACATTTATTAAAGTATCTCTTGGAATTGATACAATATGTAAGGTTTTATTTTGTGGATTATAATTAGCAACCATTATAGTATCTGTCCGCTTGTCTCCTTGATTATCAACCTGCTTTACGTTTCCTATATCTGTTCCTAAAATCAAAATATTTACTGGTTTATCTGATGCTGCCTTTGTACTGCTTGGCATTGATTTACTACCAATCTTCATTAGTGCATATGCACCTGACAGCATTGAGAATATAATAAATGTTATTATAAGTGATATTACTCCAAGAGCTATTTTTTCTTTTACTGACACAGAATCATTGTCTTTTCTAAATATATTTAAAAACCATAAAATTTTATTTTTACTTTTCTGTCTTCTCCTCATATTTTCACCTCTTGAAACACATTATGACTAACATAATATAGTATTTCACTCTATGCTTTGACATTGCTATTAAATAAGAAATAATTTCTTGCCTTTATAGTATTGTCATCTATTAATAGGTTACTTACTAACAAAACCTTTAAACTTCCATTTAATCCAGCATAAACGCCTTTATCTAAATCTTCAAAAGTAACTTTTCTAAGTTCTTCTACTCCTTCAAACTTCCTGCCTGGTTCAATCATATCTGCTATGTATATAATTTTAGTTAAGGTTGACATATTTTCTTTTCCTGTAGTATGCCATCTTATTGCATCTAAAATTTCTTCATCTTCAATTTTCAACTTATCTTTTGCTTCTATGTGAGCTATTATACTATGCCATAAGCTAGGATTATTCTCTTCTATTTTTGATAAAATAATTCCATTCTGTTCTATTATATTTTTCATTTTTTCTATAGATAAATTTTTTGCAACATCATGTGCAAGACCTGCAATTTCAGCTTTTTCTTCAGAAACGCCATTTAATTTTGCTAATTTTTTTGCTGTCTCTGCTACTCCTAAAGTATGAATATAACGTTTCTCCATTAAATTTTCCTTAAGATATATTTTCATTTCTTCTATAGATAACAAATGCCTCTCCTCCTATATCTAGTAATTTAATTAAATATATATTCCAATTATAAATGATTGGCGATTTCCTTCAGAAATCCTTAAGTCTTTAACATTTTTACAATATAAATATCTTAATAATTTCTTTCTCACTGTTATTTACGCCATTAAAATATTCTTATTTGGTATATAAACTATTTTCTGAAATAATATCCATTACCTTTTTAGGTACAAAAAAATCAATTCTCTTATTTTGACTTACTCTTTCTCTTATTTCTGTTGAAGATATTTCTAATTTATTAAGCTCCAAATAAATTATCTTTTTATTAAATTTATCTTCTATTATTTTTTTTCTATTTACTATTTCTGTTTGACTCATGCTTTCCCTTGAAAATACAACAAGAGTTGCCAATGAAAATATTTTTTCAACCTCTTTCCATTCCTCAATATTAAGCAGACAATCAGCTCCTGTTATAAAAAACAATTCACTTTCTTCATCTTCATTAATACTTTTTTTCTTAAAATATTCTAGGGTTTCATAAGTAAAACTAATTCCACCTTTATCTATTTCATATTTAGAAACAGAAAAATTATCAAAAGGCTCTATAGCAGCTTTAACCATATCATATCTCAATTCTGAATCTGTAACTATATTATTAAGTTTAAATGGTTGTTTTCCTGCTGGCATAAAAATAACTTCATCTAAATCTAATTGTTCTTTAGCTTCATAAGCTATATATAAATGTGCATAATGAATAGGATCAAATGTCCCACCTATTATACCATAACGTTTCATAAGCTTTCCTCCAAAAGTTAATTCATTTTTAGATTAAATTTCCTTTTTCATTATATCATGAAGGACTTAAAATATTATTTATATTATCTTAAATTTTAAAAAAGAAGCTATTTTTATCTAGCTTCTTTTATTAGTTGTTCCCAACAATATTAAATTTATTTAGTTGGTAATTCAATTTTTCTTTTTTTAAGATTACTTGATTGCTTATATAAAACTATTTTATTTCCAATTGCTTGAATTCCTTCACATTTAATTGCTTTACAAATCATATCTGAAGTTTCTCTAGTATCTAAGCCACTATTTTCTAGAACTTTTATTTTTATTAATTCTCTAGCTTCTAATGCCTGCTTAAGTTGTATTAAAAAGTTTTCTTCAACACCATTTTTACCAATTTGAAATATAGGTGTTAAATTATTAGCCAAGCCTCTTAAATAAGCTCTTTGTTTTCCTGTTATCATTTTTATGTTCCTCCTAAATTCTTTCTCAACATATTATGTTGTATTAATTTAATTATCCCAGGGGGTTTGAGACAGTTATGAGTTTTGAGTTATGAGTTCAGAGTTGTGGATGAAATTACTTCGTAATTTCTAAATTATATTTTTGAAACGCCTTAGGCGTTTCTACCATGACTCCTAACTCTTAACTCTTAACTGACTAAAGTACGTATTCAAATTCAAAGTCGTTTAATCTTACCATATCTCCATCTTTAATTCCCATTTCTCTAAGTTCATCAAAGATACCTTTATTTCTAAGAACTTTATGGAAATATCTTAATGAGTCAGCATCATTTACATTAACAGCGCTTAATAATCTGTCTACAAATGTACCTTCAACTACGTAAACATCATAACCTTCTTCTGCATTGTTTTCAACGGTAATCTCATAAGTAAATCTCTTTTCTTCTGGGATATACATTTCATCTTCTGCAATTTCTAATTCTTTAACTGGAATTTCTTTAAGCATTCTTGCTGCTTCTTTCATTACAGCTTCAACACCTTCATTTGTAGCTGCTGACATTTTAAACACTTTATCAAAGCCCATTTCTTGAACTTTCTTTTTAAAGTCTTCAAATACGCTTTCATCATAAAGCATATCACTCTTATTAGCTACTACTATTTGTGGTCTATCCCAAAGCTTAACAGAGTACTTTTTCAATTCTTCATTGATCTTTACAAAGTCTTCAAAAGGTTCTCTTCCTTCAATTCCTGAAATATCAACTACATGAATTAAAAGTCTTGTTCTTTCAATATGTCTTAAAAATTGTATTCCAAGACCAACACCTTCTGCTGCTCCTTCTATTATTCCTGGAATATCTGCCATTACAAATGGTTCAATGCCATTTACAGCAACTACTCCTAAATTAGGATTTAATGTTGTGAAGTGGTAATTTGCAATCTTTGGTTTTGCCTTTGTTGTCATAGAAAGAAATGTTGATTTTCCAACGTTAGGGAAGCCTAAAAGTCCAACGTCAGCAAGTAACTTTAATTCTAATACTATGTTTAATTCGTCTCCTGGCATTCCTGGTTCAGCATAATGAGGTGCTTGCTTTGTAGGTGTAGCAAATTTAACATTACCCTTTCCACCTTTTCCACCTCTAAGTAGAACTAATTCTTGACCTTTATGAGAAAGGTCTGCAATTATTTTATTGCTTTCAGCTTCTCTTATGATAGTTCCCATTGGTACTTTAATGTAAAGACTTTGACCATCTTTACCATAGCACTTTTGGCCTCCACCATTTTCACCTGGTTCTGCAATAAATCTCTTTTTATATTTAAAATCCATCAATGTAGTTATACCTGTCTCAACTTGGAAAATTATGCTTCCGCCTTTTCCTCCATCACCACCATCAGGACCGCCTAATGGTACATATTTTTCTCTTCTAAATGAAATAGCACCATCGCCGCCTTTTCCTGATTTAACAAAAACCTTGGCTTTATCTATAAACATATATAATCACCTTTCTTTATATATTTTTCCTATTAATAATTACTACAATAATTAAAGTCTTCCTAATCACAATATAATATATTCTCTCTACAACGTAATATATATTCCAATTATCATTGTTCAATTATCAATCAATAAAGAACCCCTTCAGGATTTCTTGAATTGAGATGTATAATCTTAATTAGAACTTATATATCAAAAAATTAATTATTATGTAAATACGCTTCTAATAATCATTGTATAACTTTTTTATATGTATAATATTATATCTCATTATATCATATCATATAAAAAAGCACTCTTAAATTAAGAGTGCTTTATTTCTTAATAATTATTCAGCTATTGCTTCAACGTCTACTGGGTAAACACTTGCTTTCTTCTTATCTCTACCAAGTCTTTCGAATTTAACAATTCCATCGATCTTAGCAAATAAAGTATCATCTTTACCTCTTCCAACATTTTCACCTGGGTGGATCTTAGTTCCTCTTTGTCTATAAAGAATGTTTCCAGCTAGAACAAATTCTCCATCAGCAGATTTAGCTCCTAATCTCTTAGATTCAGAGTCTCTACCATTCTTAGAACTACCAACCCCTTTTTTATGAGCGAATAATTGAAGGTTCATAATTAGCATGTGACTACACCTCCTCTTTCATTAAAGTTATATATTCTCTACGTCTTTTGCATCCAAAAGTTTCATCCAAACTTAAAATAACACTTTCCAAGCTTTTTTCAAAAGTTTTTAGTAAAACTTGCGCTTGTTCTATTTCTTCTTGATTAAAATCTTGAAGATCTAGTTTTAAGTATCCATCACTGATTTCATATGTTGAATTAAGCATTAAAACTTCATCCAAACCAATAACCACACTTTGAGAAAGTACTGATACAGAATTGCATACCATATCAAACGCCTCACCTACTAATGCAACATCATTTTGAAAGTCACGATCAGCTGGCATAGCATGATTATCTATTATAAAACCAACAATATTATCTTTGTGTTGATTAATTTTGACACTAATCATAATATTAAGCTTCGATTTTTTCGATTACTAGCTTAGTGTAAGGTTGTCTATGTCCATTTTTTCTTCTATAGTCTTTTTTAGACTTATACTTGAAAACTATAACCTTCTTTGCCTTACCTTGTGCTGCAACCTTAGCTACAACTTTAGCTCCTTCAACAACTGGTGTACCAACTTTGATACCTTCTTCAGTTCCTACAGCTAAAACTTCATTTAATTCTACTGTTGAGTCAACATCAGCGCTTAATTTTTCAACGTATATTACGTCTCCTTCTTGAACTCTGTATTGTTTTCCTCCTGTTGCTAATACTGCGTACATTAAAACACCTCCTCATAACGGTCTCGCCACTTTTGGTACAAAGATTTAACTTTGTTCTCTAAAAAAACCTTACGTGTGCGGTTCACAAAATCCAGTTTACCACATTTCTTTCATTGTGTAAAGAAGAAATCATATATTATTTTTTAGCCAATTAATAGCGTTACAATAAGAAATCCTTTATCCTGCAGATTTATTTTTTATAATTAACATATTATCGTCGTGAAAAAACAAAAAAGAGAAACCTCATAAGCGCTATATTAAATTTAGATGATATATCTAACATCATACACGAGTTAATTCTTTCATATATGAGTTATAATATAACATATGAGGATTTAGAGGCAATAAAAAGTAATGCGTTTAATAAAGAAGAAAAATCCTTGATAATATTTTACTTTTTTAATTATACTTATATGAATTATAAATAAACAGAGTATTCTGAAGGAGAATAATAATAATGAAATATAAAAAAACTGTAATTATTGTCTCAATAGTATTATCACTTAATACATTAGTTGGATGCACTAGTAATAATACTAAAATAGCTCAAAATAATTCAGATAAAGTAGAACAAAATGAGCAAGTAACTGGCAGCACAAGTAATACTGAGTCATCATTACCAACAACAGCAGATAAAATAGATGGTAGACGTGAAGAATTTCTAGGAAGATTAGATTTCATACAAAAGCAATTAGATAATTTACCAGAAAAGAAAGCTTCAGATGAAGGAATAACAAATGCTATGCGAAGTTATTATGGTGAAGCCTATGAAAAGTATGATGAAGCATTAAATGAAATTTATAATTTATTAAAAGAGCAATTACCTCAAAACACAATGAAAAATCTACAAGGCGAAGAAACTAAGTGGATAAATCAAAAAGAAGCTTCAGCAAATAAATCAGCATCAGATTATAAAGGTGGAACATTTGAACTTGTTGCATACAATTCATCTTTATACCAGTCAACCAAAGATAGATGTTACGAATTAGTGAATAATTACATGACAGATTCAAAGATTAAAATAAATGCTAATAAGCAAGACTATAAGAATAAATTAGATAGCATAGAAAAAGAAATACAGTCATCTCAAGAATATAAAAATGCAGAGTCTGGTGTAACTCATGATATGTTAGTCCTAACAGATAAGGAATATAATGAATGGGATAAAGAATTAAATGAAATCTATGATTTATTAAGACAAGAATTATCATCTGATGAAATGAAAAGATTAAACAAAGAAGAAACTCTATGGATAGCACAAAAAGAAAATAGGGCTAAAAAATCTGAAGAATTACAAGGCGTTGGAAGCCAACTAGGAAAAATAGAATACCAAGCATCTTTGTCGCATTCAACTCAAAGCAGATGTTATGAATTGGTATATAGATATATGAAATAATTAAAAATTAGAGCATTCAATATTAACAGATATTAAGCAATTACCAACTTACAAAAAAGTAGCACATATTTTTGTAAGTTGGTAATTGCTTACAAATTATGTGCTAAAAATCTATATTATAAATATAATTAAAATTTAAATTATTTAATATCATTTGTTTGATTTTGATTTAATCTCAGTCATATTTTGCTGAGTTGTATCTGTATCGTAGAAAGCATTACAAGCAACTAATACAAGACATAAAAGAATAACTATACCTAACATATTTATTCCTCCCTTAATTATATACTTGTTTATATATATATTATAACACCGTTGATGTAAACGTTGTATCTTTTTTAAAAAATTTTGCAAAAAAAATTTGGAGCTGTATTAATAACTCCTTTTTATAAATGATCCTAATTGCAGCATAGCTGCTCTTTTTAAAGAGATGATCCTAATTGCAGCAGAGCTGCTCTTTTTAAAGGTGTGTATCTTTTTTTAAAAATTTTTGCAAAAAAATTGGAGCTGTATTAACAACTCCTTTTTATAAATGATCCTAATTGCAGAATAGTTCTGTATCGCAGCATAGCTGCTCTTTTTATATGTGCATAGCTGCTCTTTTTTAAGAAATGATCTTAATTGCAGCATAGCTGCTCTTTTTTAATGTGTGTATTTTTCAATAACAGAAACTTTATAATCTTTTAAATTATCTTTTTGACCTTGGAAGATTAACGGTTCAATCTTATATCCTTCTATATTATCTACATAAGTTAAATATATTTCTTTATCTAAAGCTTCTATTTCTTTAATAAAATTAAACATATCTTCATTAACTCTATCTTTATAAAGATTATCTAATTCTATATGAAAGCAGCCTATAGAATTTTCTTCTTTCATTCTTACTATGTCATTTTTAATTAAACCAGCAATATACGATAACTTTAAAATCATTCCTCTTCCCTTACACAAGGTACACTTTTCTTCCATATACTCATATACACTTTTTCCTTGTCTTTTTCTTGCGATTTGAACTAGATCCAATTGGGTAAAAGGAAATATCTTTATATTACCCTTATCTGATTTTAAACTTTCCTTAAGCGCATCCATTACAATATCTTTTTGACTTTTATCCCTCATATCAATAAAATCTATAACTATAATTCCACTTAAATTTCTAAGTCGTATTTGCTTTCCTATTTCTTTAGCCGCTTCTAAATTAGTTTCTAAAATTGTTTTATTAAAATTTCTTTCCTTTATATTCTTTCCTGTATTAATGTCAATTACATACATAGCTTCTGTTTTATCTATTACTATGTATCCTCCACAAGGTAGATTCACTTTATTGTGTCTTAATTTTAATAATTCCTTTTCTAATCCATAGAAGTCAAAAAGATTTCTAAAATTATCATGTTTTTCTAATTTGATATTTTCTTTCCCTCTTACAAACATTTCTATTTTTTCAAAGTCAATATCAGTATCTACATAAATTTTAGTAGTCTCATTTTTATCTGAATTGTTTAATATCTTTATTAAACTTAAGTCTTCTCCATAAAGTTTTTTCTGACCTAGAGAATGCTTCATTTTATTATCTATATTTTCAAATTCCTTATAAAGCTTATTTATTTCATCATTAAGCTCTACTAAATCTACATTTATGCCTTCAGTTCTTATTGTTATACTAGCATTTTCTAAAGGTTTAATGTTGTTTAAAATAATATTCTTTTTTTCATTATCTTCTATTCTTTTAGAAAAATTTATTCCTTTTTCATAGCAATTTAATACAACATATTTCCCGGGAATTGAAACTTTCGAAGTTAATTTAGCACCTTTATCATTAATAGGTTCTTTAATTACTTCAACTAATATTTCTTCACCTTTCTTGATACCTTTAGCTTTTAATTCTTCACTATAATACATGTAACCTTCTTTATCTAATCCAATATCCACAAAAATAGAATTTATAGCTGGGAGAATATTTTTTATTTTTCCTTTATAAATCTCACCAATTATTGGCTCATTATTATTTTCCTCAACAATACTTTCAATCAATTCATTATTAGATTTAATAGCTATTCTTAAAATCTTTTCTCTTCTCTCAATAAAAATTTCTTTCACTCTTAAACACCAGCCTTTCAGTTTACAGTGAGCTCTTAACTGAACTAAGTGGAGCAAGTTTATCATTTTTATAGAAATACATTTCTTCTCTTTTTATATTAATAAAAGAATCTAACATAGCATTTGATGTTTTTTCTTGAATATAACTTACTAGTAAATCTGCACTTAAGTGTTCTCTACTTCCTGTGCTTAATACTACATTTAAAACTAAATACTCATCTTTTATCCAAAAGCTTATTTCCTTAACAAAAGCTCTTATATCAACTTCTTTTTCGCCTTTTTTAGTTTTCTTTATTGTTATCCATTCTTTAACTTCTAATAACTTATTCATTTCTTCTTCTAATTTAGTATTATCCGAATACTTAACTTTTATAATATATCTAGCTGCATCAATTAATGCCATAGCTTGTGGCACTTTCTTTTCTCCTTCTTTGTAAGAAATTGCAGTAGCACTTATATACTTTATTCCACTTGGTGCTGTTTCATTTAATTTATCTATAATTTCTTTTTCATCCACTTCAGTTGTAAGCACCATATCCATATATTCACCATTTGAATATACTCCTACAGATAATGGTTGTGCTATTGAAGTATTCATATGTGGATTAAAACCTTGTGAATATTCTATGGGTAGTCCTGCTCTTCTAATATTTTTTTGAATAGTTTTAAGCACATCTAAATGTGATATGAACTTAATATTTTCTTCTTTAGTAAATTTAGTTAAGTATCGCACCTTCAAAACACTTCCCATCTTTAAAGTTTACATCGAATCCACAACCTGTACAGCCTTCTCTACAGTTTTGTGTTAATTCAACTTTTTTAGCCTTTTCATTTTCTATTTCTAAATATTTTCTATTAACTCCAATATCAATGAAATCCCAAGGCAATACTTCATCATAGCTTCTTTCTCTATATGCATAGAAATCAGGACTTAAATTACATTCTTCCATTGATTCCATCCATATATCGAATTTGAAATATTGATTCCAACCATCAAATCTTGCACCTTTTTCAAATGCTTTTATTAATACATCACATAATCTTCTGTCTCCTCTTGCGAAGACAGATTCCATTACTGATGTCTTTTGCTCATGATAATTATAAACTATACACTTAGACTTAATTGAAGCTTTAACCGCCTTAATCTTTTCAGTAACATCTTCAAACTTAGCCATTGGTGCCCATTGGAATGGAGTAAATGGTTTAGGTATTAGTATTGATGTACTAACTGTAAGTCTTAGCCCTTTATTATTATTTACCTTATTAGGAACTTGCTTATATGTATATACAATTTTTTCTGCTAATTCTCCAATGCCTTTGCAGTCTTCTAACTCTTCATATGGAAGACCAACCATAAAGTAAAGCTTTAAAGTCTTCCAACCTGCTTCAAATGCACTTGAAGCCGCTTCTAAAATTTTTTCTTCTGTAAGCCCTTTATTTATTATGTCTCTCATTCTTTGAGATCCAGCTTCTGGAGCAAAAGTTAATCCAGTTTTTCTTACCTTTTGAATATCTTTAAGTAAGTCAACTGAAAAAGCATCAACTCTAATTGAAGGAAGTGCTATACCAACCCTATTATCTTCATGTTCATTTATTAAATCTGTTATTAAACCTTTTATATCTGAATAGTCACAAGTACTTAAAGATGAAAGAGAAATTTCTTCATATCCAGTGCTCTTAACTAATTTTCTTGCAAGTTCTTTTAAATCTTCTCTGGATTTTTCTCTAACTGGTCTATAAATCATACCTGCTTGGCAGAATCTACATCCATTTGTACATCCTCTAAATAATTCTAATACTACTCTATCATGTACAATTTCAGTATAAGGAACTATTATTTCTGTAGGAAAATCTACCTTAGTATAGTTATTAATAATTCTCTTTCTTACAGTCTTCGGAACATCTTCATACTTTGGCTTAAATTCTTTTATTGTATTATCTTCATTATAAATAACATCATATAATGAAGGCACATATATCCCTTGAATTTTAGATATTTCTCTTAAGAATTCTTTCTTATTCCATTTATCTTTATAATTCTTATAAACCTCTAAAACATCGTCCATCATTTCTTCACCTTCACCAATTTCAAAGAAATCAACGATGTCATAAAGTGGCTCTGGATTATATGCACAAGGTCCTCCAGCCATAACTAAAGGTTCATCTTCTCCTCTTTCTGATGCTCTTAAGGTAACCCCTGATAAGTCAAGCATATTTAAAATGTTTGTATAGCTCATTTCATATTGAAGAGTGAACCCTAAAATATCAAATTCTTTTAAAGAATCTTTAGTCTCCAATGTAAATAATGGGATATTATTTTTTCTCATTTGCTCTTCCATATCTGGCCATGGTGCAAATGCTCTTTCACAATATGTATCTTGTCTTTGATTTATAGTATGATAAAGTATTCTGCTCCCTAAATGAGACATTCCAACTTCATAAACGTCTGGAAAGCAAAATGCAAATCTTATGTCAACTTCTTTTGGGTCTTTAACAACTTCATTTAATTCCCCACCTGTATATCTACTTGGCTTTTCAACCTTAAATAAGATATCGTCTGAAATTTTGTTCATCAGTAAATTTCCTCCTTAATAATAAAGGAAGTATAAAACTAATTGTTATACTTCCTTATTTACTCTCACTATTCTAACACAATTAATTGTTATTGTGAATTTCTTCGTTGAAATTCTTAGTTATTTTAGTCAGTTTACAGTTAGTGTAGAAATTCCTTTAAGAATATCTACACTAACTTAATTCAAGAAAAGCCAGAGGCTTTTCATCCTCAGCTCTTAACTCCTAACTCCTTCACACTGCTGTGCTTAATATCAAGCGCCAATAAAATTATTGAAAGCCATACATTAATTCCAAATACAAAACCGAATACTCCATAAAGCTTAAGTTTATAGAAAAGATCTCCAGCAAAAGAATTAAACAATACATCAATTTCTTTTGGGTTAAGTAAATCCATTTGTCTAAGTGTTATATCCCTTAGATCAACTTCCTGCACTACTGGTATAATGTGTTCATTTGTTGAATATAAACCTATTTCTATTGTCTTATTTAATAAATAATCCTTAGTTTCATCTGAAATAAAATCAAAGCCATCATCTACTGCATTATTGATAATTTGATTAATAATAAGCATATTTCTTTCCTTAATTTCATTATTGCCAAAAATATTTTTAATAACATTATTAATATCCTTATTTAATAAATCCATATTAACGAACTCTTCAATTGATAATTTTGAAATTGTATTTTTATGAATATTTTCTAGAAGTCTATTTAGATACTTCTTAGTTTCTTTACTTAAAGTAACTAAATTTAAAATGTTACCCATACTTTTTTCAATTTCTATTGCTTTTATTTCATTAAAAATTATGGAATTATCACAGTTTAATAATGGTACAATAATTTCTTCCTTTAAAAATCCACTTAATTCTTTCGATAATACTGTATTATTATTTTTAATATTATTGTAAATATCCTCTTCGATAATTCTAAATTCATTATTAAATTTATTATATATTAATTCTAAACTATTTAAATTGCATGGCTTAAGGTAATCAACAATAGGTGTTGAACTTATAGACTCTAGTATTAGTTTTACACCCCTACTAATATATTCTTTTGATTCAATATTTCTATTTAGCTTATCAGAAATATTATCCATTATTATAGCTATATTAAAATCATCCGCTTTAATTTTTAAACTACTCATTTTCACAAGATATATACTGTTTTTAAATGCAGCCTTTGCTACCTCTACCATACTATCAGTTTCATACTTAAACATTATTGGTAGTTTTTCACTCAATATTATTTCTACAACTCTTCCTGCTATTTCATCTCCACCAAAACTTGCATAAGCTATCTTTTCAAAGAAATTTAATCCATCTTTAATTGTTTCTTGAACCTCTAGTGTGATTTCAAATTTATATTTTTGTAAATAAGTTAATACTTTATTGGAAGCTAAATTAGTTAATGGATATAAATTGTCCTCGATTAAAGTTTTTATTTTCCCATCAAACATTGATCCAATATCCTTATTTCCATCTAATTCGTTAGATAAAAATTCTTTTACTGAACTAGCTGCTTGATATTTAAAATCATTATAAAAGTAGTTACAAACTTTTTCAGACATCTGATTTTTAATATTAACTAATAATTCTTTATCAAAAATTTCTTCACAGGATTTTTCAATAGTTGTATTATATTTATCTTCATATTGTTCATAAATATATTGTTTTACAAAACTTAGATTTCCAACAGCTTCAATTTTCTCATTAATAACTTTTGAAGTTTCACCTTCAACATATTCATCTAATTGAGAAACAAGTGCCTTTGGTATAAGAATATTTACTTTATTATTAGAAGATATTTTATTTTGTACTAACTTAACTAAATCATCTTTCAACTTAATTATATTATTAATTACCTTCTCTGATAAATCAAAAACACTTTCTTCTTTTAAGATTTTATTAACTTTAACCTCACCCAATAATTTCGATAGTTTTCTTGATAAATCTGAATTTTCATCACTATATTTTAATATTTTTTTGTAAACATAATTTGTTATAGATGATTTTTTATTTCTAACATACTCAATTAATATTTGGTAACCATTGTTTTTAACCAAATGCATTAATGAAGTTTGGATCTTATGCTTTTGTAATTCAAAAGTCTTATTGATCTCTTCTTTATTTAATAATTGCTCATCTATCAATTTTGCCATACCAAGTGCAAATTCATTTTTATGTGCTGGAATATATCCTGTAGCAAAATTCTTTATAAATGGCATTTTAGCTGCTATCTTGTTTTCTTTATATGGATGGAATATCATCCACAAAGCAATAACATTTGTAATAATACCAATAAAGGCCATAACCCCACAAGATATTAATCCATCTACAATATTATTAGGGAATCCAAAGTTTCCTAATGTACTTATAGGATATATTAATTGCCACACTACTCCTACTATTACCCCTAAAAATGCTCCAAAAACAGAAAGAGGTTTTAGCTGATTTCCCATAAAATCTTGAACTATATCACAAATTTCATCTTCATTGTATTTATTTAAATTATTCTTAACAAATTCTTTAATCTTTCCATCAACTAATCCTGGCAACTTATTAATCAATAGTGGATAACCTTCATTGATTAATATATCTGATAATTGTTTTTTAGTGAAATTCATATTAACAAATTGTTTTAATTCATAGTTTTTATAATTATCCACAGTTTTGCTCATAAGCCCTATAGACTTATCCACAATAAACCCAGAGATATCCACTTTATACTCCTTAAGCTTTAATGATAAATCTACTTTTTTAACTTCAGACCTTATATAATCACTAATTTGTCTTTCAATAATACTATTATCAGTATTTATGTATTTGTGAGTTAATTTCCCAATGTCTTTAGAATAGTTTTTAACAGAATCCTCTGATATTAGATTACTCAACTTAGTATTAAAGATTTTATCTATTTTTGAATTAACGAAATTATCAATTAAATAATTTAATTTTTCTGCTATATTGTTTTTATTATCAAATATGTTTTTGTATAATGTTGGTTTAAACTTTTCATTAAATAATTTCACTAAATCTACATTGAAAACTTTATGTATCTTTTTAGTAAATTGCAATTTTATTATTTTACCTATTAACTTTTCACCATGTAATTCAAATTCCTTTATAATAAACTTCACTAATTTATCTAAATCAATTAAATTTTTATTTTCAAGATTAATAATAATATCTTTAACTTTTGTTTCCTTTAAATATGCTATTATGTAATCAGCTAATTTACTATAGGATTCCTCATTAAAATTATTATTAAGATAATCAATAACTTTACTTACAATATTATTCTTTGACGAGATATCCCCCATAAGTGCAGTTCTAACTTTTGATATAATGAGTTTCTTTATATTCTCATCAACACCTTGAATAGCTTCATCAATAGCTTCTTCAATCATTTCATCTAGATTATCCTTATTGCTAGAAATCCATTCTGAAATGTATGGCATAACTTTAGGAATTATTATTCTTATGAATTCTGTAAGAGATTCTTCAATTTCACTTGGAAGTATTTCATATAAAGTAAATTCTATATCTTTACCAATTAGTATTATGTCATTTGTTAAACTTTCTAATAAGTTTTTCCCATTCTCAGATTTAATAAATTCATTAATTTTCTTAAATAAACTTACTGAAAACTCCTTTTCATCAGATTTATTAAAAATTTGATTGAGTTCATAATCTCCTATTAATCCCTGTACTTTTATAAGAGTTAAATCAACATTTGCACTTAAAAGAAGCTTATCAACAAACATTTTACATTTTTCTTCATTGTTTAAAATATTCTCTTTTATAATAGACTTAACTTCATTAATAATATTTGTAGTAAGTTTTTCCTGCATATCATCTGAAAAAACATTAGAAAGTGTTATGTCTTCATTTTCTTTATAAAGACTATATAGAAAGTCATCTACAGAACTATTAGTTTCAATTTCCTCTGTTAATAAATCATAACAAGCTTCTGCTATTTTAGAAACTTGCTCATCAGTTATAATATTGTCTAACTTAATGTTGTTAGCAATATTATCAAGTATCTCTGGTATGAATAAATTAAGATTTTTTATAGCAAACTCTTCACTTTTAGCTACAGTAGTACTAAAACCAGGTATTTCACTAATTTTAATGTTTTCAAGATTACTTTTTAACCCTTTTTCAAAAACAGTTTCTGCTATCTTTTCAATATATGTATTAAAATTTTTGCTTGAGATTTGTGCTTTTAATGTCTGAGAATTTATCACATCTCTTTCAACTAATTCACTCATCTCTTCTATAAATTTTTCTTTTTTCTTTTTAATTACTCCACCTAACTTTAATGGTGTATATTCCTTAAAAAGCATATCTACTGCATATTTATTTGTAATATATCCTGAGACTCCACCTGAAATCCCTTGAAATATCAACAAAAAAATTGATGTCAACATTTGTACTAATCTCCTTTTACTTAAAAGTATTTTTAAATATATCTTATACTCCACAATACACGCTTAATTTGGTGAATGTGACTTATCTCTATCAATTTAACCACATTACATTTAAAAAATCAATTTTCGATTACTTTTCTGTATGCCTAAAATAAGACCCAAGCTTTTGCCTGAGTCTTACCTAAATCAATTTTCTATTTTTTTACTACTGGTATCCACACTTCTGAATAGCATCTATCTTTACCTAAAGAATAATATAATTCAAGTTCTGGACCTTCTGCATGCTCATATCCTGAATTGGGAAACCATTCTGGAAAAATACGCTTCCATATATCTTGAATCTTTTCAGTAGTTTCTTCTTCTTTATGCTCTTCAGTTTTAAATATAGCCCAAGTTAATGCAGGTACAGAAATTGAAGTGAACTCTTCTGGAACTTCTGCATCTCCCTTAAAATCAATTGCACCTATCATATAAGGAAAAGTATCTGTATCAGTACAACGATAGCACATTATTGCATTCACACTGCATAATCCTTGAATTTGTCCTTTTGGAGCTGCATCCTCTAAACGCTTGTATGTCCCATTTTCAAAAGATTCACTCCACATCCTAGGTATTCTAACAAGATTATTTCCTCCTGTAGTATCAATTATCTCTTCTACTCCAAATACCTTAAACGAATCCTTTTCTTCAATTTTATAATTCATTTCTACATCTCCTTTTATTGAAATATGAAAGGACATTCTTGGATAAGCTTTTAGTTGAATTCCTTTTTCTCGTGCTAAACTAGGAGTAACTCCATGCATATTTTGAAAAGCTCTACTAAAAGATTCTGGAGATTCATATCCATACTTTACAGCTAGATCAATCACTTTTATTTTACTATTCTGAAGCTCAAAAGCAGCCAAAGTCAACCTTCTTCGTCTCACATATTCTGCCATTGTAACATCAGTAATAAAAGAAAACATTCTCTGAAAATGATAGGATGAACAGCAGGCAATTTTTGCTATTTTGCTATAATCAATATCCTCTGTGAGATTATCTTCAATATAGTTCATAGCACCATTTATTCTTTGAAGCCAATCCATTTATCTCCCTCCCTTTTAATATAAGGATATCAAAATATAAATCATATTACCCTACATTTTTTGCTCTTATATGTAAGTATTATATCTATACTTTCCTCATAACTCATAACTCATAACTCATAACTCATAACTCATAACTCATAACTCATAACTCATAACTCATAACTCATATAATTATACCTTTTTTAACACAAAAAAAGATAGCCTAAACGACTATCTTTTTATCTTACCTCGCAACGTCCTACTCTGCCACACAGTCTCCCATGCAGTACCATCGGCGCTATAGACCTTAACTTTCCTGTTCGGAATGGGAAGGAGTGTTACCTCTATGCCATCACCACGAGATCTTATACAGTTAACAGTTTACAATTCACAGTTAACAGTTTTTGAAAGAGATTGTTCTTTCAAAATTGCACATAGTTTTTTAATGTATTGTTTTACAACTTAACTTATTGGTCAAGCCCTCGACCTATTAGTATCAGTCAGCTAAATATGTTACCACACTTACACCTCTGACCTATCAACCTTGTAGTCTTCAAGGGGTCTTACTAGCTTATGCTATGGGAAATCTCATCTTGAGGGGGGCTTCACACTTAGATGCTTTCAGCGTTTATCCCTTCCCGACTTAGCTACCCAGCTATGCTTCTGGCGAAACAACTGGTACACCATAGGTCAGTCCATCCCGGTCCTCTCGTACTAAGGACAGCTCCTCTCAAATTTCCTACGCCCGCGACGGATAGGGACCGAACTGTCTCACGACGTTCTGAACCCAGCTCGCGTGCCGCTTTAATGGGCGAACAGCCCAACCCTTGGGACCTACTTCAGCCCCAGGATGCGACGAGCCGACATCGAGGTGCCAAACCTCCCCGTCGATGTGAACTCTTGGGGGAGATCAGCCTGTTATCCCCGAGGTAGCTTTTATCCGTTGAGCGATGGCCCTCCCACGAGGTACCACCGGATCACTAAGCCCGACTTTCGTCCCTGCTCCACTTGTAGGTGTCGCAGTCAGGCTCCCTTCTGCCTTTGCACTCTTCGAACGATTTCCGACCGTTCTGAGGGAACCTTTGGGCGCCTCCGTTACATTTTAGGAGGCGACCGCCCCAGTCAAACTGCCCACCTAACAATGTCCTGTCACCAGTTTCATGGCATCCAGTTAGAACTTCAATACTATCAGGGTGGTATCCCAACAACGACTCCACTAAAGCTGACGCCCTAGTTTCCCAGTCTCCCACCTATCCTGTACAGACAATACCGAAATTCAATGCTAAGCTACAGTAAAGCTCTACGGGGTCTTTCCGTCCAATCGCGGGTAGCGAGCATCTTCACTCGCACTACAACTTCGCCGGATTTGCAGTTGAGACAGTGCACAAGTCATTACGCCATTCGTGCGGGTCAGAACTTACCTGACAAGGAATTTCGCTACCTTAGGACCGTTATAGTTACGGCCGCCGTTTACTGGGGCTTAAGTTCATACCTTCGCATTACTGCTAAGTATTCCCCTTAACCTTCCAGCACCGGGCAGGCGTCAGCCCCTATACATCAGCTTTCGCTTTAGCAGAGACCTGTGTTTTTGTTAAACAGTTGCTTGTGCCTATTCTCTGCGACCTGCTTTCGCAGGCACCCCTTCTCCCGAAGTTACGGGGTCAATTTGCCTAGTTCCTTAACTGCAATTCTTCCGTCGGCCTTAGGATTCTCTCCTCATCTACCTGTGTCGGTTTGCGGTACGGGCACTACTTCTCTCTCTAGATGCTTTTCTTGGAAGCATGGAATCAGATACTTCGGTTCCGTGGAACCTTCCCCATCACGCCTCAGAATTGTTGGAACGGATTTGCCAATTCCAACTCCCTAAACGCTTAGACTAGCATCCAATAGCTAGCACATCCTATCCTTCTCCGTCACACCCTCGATATTAACGATGATAGTGGTATTGGAATATCAACCAATTGTCCATCGACTACGCCTTTCGGCCTCGCCTTAGGTCCCGACTAACCCTGAGAAGACAAACTTTACTCAGGAAACCTTAGATATTCGGCCTGTAGGATTCTCACCTACATCTCGCTACTAATGCCAACATTCTCACTCGTAATCAGTCCACCGCTCCTTTCGGTACGACTTCAGCCCGATTACGACGCTCCTCTACCGCTCACGTATAAACGTGAACCCGTAGCTTCGGTGGTAAGTTTGAGCCCCGGACATTTTCGGCGCAGGATCTCTTGACTAGTGAGCTATTACGCACTCTTTTAATGAGTGGCTGCTTCTAAGCCAACATCCTAGTTGTCTTAGAAATCCCACATCCTTTTCCACTTAACTTACACTTTGGGACCTTAGCTGACGATCTGGGCTGTTTCCCTTTTGACCATGGAACTTATCTTTCACAGTCTGACTGCCGGACTGATAGTATATGGCATTCGGAGTTTGATAAGGTTCGGTAAGCGCTATGCCCCCTAGCCTATTCAGTGCTCTACCTCCACTACTCACATTTTCCGACGCTAGCCCTAAAGCTATTTCGAGGAGAACCAGCTATATCCGAGTTCGATTGGAATTTCTCCGCTATCCACAGCTCATCCCATGCTTTTTCAACAGCAACGTGGTTCGGTCCTCCACGAGGTTTTACCCTCGCTTCAACCTGGCCATGGATAGGTCACCCGGTTTCGGGTCTACAGCATGCAACTAATCGCCCTATTAAGACTCGGTTTCCCTTCGGCTCCGTACCTTAAGTACTTAACCTCGCTACATACCGTAACTCGTTGGCTCGTTCTACAAAAAGCACATCATCACACACGTAAGGTGCTCTGATCGGTTGTAGGCATATGGTTTCAGGTTCTATTTCACTCCCCTCCCGGGGTTCTTTTCACCTTTCCCTCACGGTACTGCTTCACTATCGGTCATCAGGTAGTATTTAGCCTTGGGAGGTGGTCCTCCCTGCTTCCCACAAGGTTTCACGTGTCTCGTGGTACTCTGGTGCAGAACTGTTCATTATTATTTTCACCTACAGGACTATTACCCCCTATGGTCCAACTTTCCAGT